>NZ_JBBOPF010000001.1:0-2145000 GCF_038003485.1 Paenibacillus sp. FSL H7-0703
GTTCCACATATGACAACTAACATTTTGCCATCTGGAGTAGCAAGCGCAAGTAATGAATATTCATACGCATATGAGGCGTTTAACAAGGAATTTGCTACTATTGCTAGTGCGTGGACATCAAGTACAACTGCTGCTTGGCTAAGATATGACTTTCCTAACCCCGAAGTTATTGAGCAATATGTTATATATCCACAGACAACGGCAACTGACCGTGCCCCTAAAAATTGGACTTTCGAAGGCTCAAATGATGGGATGACTTGGAACGTGCTAGACACTCAGTCAAATATCACTGGATGGGTAAATAGCACTCCCAAAAAATTCACTTTTTCTAATTCTAATTCATACAAGGATTATAGAATTAATATTACAGCCAATAATGGAAGTCAGTATCTAGCTCTTAGCGAATTAGAGATGATGTCTAAAGTGTCGAGCTCCACTCCTAATCCAGGAACAGAGGAACCAACTCCAAACGGGGATCGTGCTATTCTGGTAGTCACCATGACAACTGGCTTAGAGAAGGAATTTGATTTGAGTATGCAAGAGGTCAATGACTTCATTGCATGGTATGAGGGCAAGCAGGCTGGTTCTGGATCGGCTTCATACGCAATCAATAAGCACGATAACAATAAAGGCCCATTCAGCAGCCGCAAGGATTACATGCTATATGATCGTATCCTTACGTTTGAAGTAAGTGAATACTCTAAATAAATCAAAAAGCTCAGGACCTTAATGGGTCGGCTGAGCTTTTTTTGTTAAGAAGCCCTTCCTTTAATCAAGACCTCGCATAGCCTATGGAGTAGGAGTACCCTAAAATAAAGGAGGCGTTACGTGTGGGGGAAATGAAAAGAGACTACGAGGGAATCACCGGAAGAGTTTGGACATCGATAGCTGCTGTCTTGGCACTGTTCATATTGCTGGTAATCATCTTGAAATTAATTCATTTATAAAGATTCTTAAGCTCCACCGAGGGATTTAATTTCTAAAGCATAGCCCCATTAGTTCCTGAGGAACCTATAAGGTTCGCCGTTTGGCCCATTCCCGACCTTAAAGAAGTTGGTGAAACAACGTTTTAGACACACAAAAGGAACGTCAGCGGCTTTTCCGGAGAAGGTAGGGTAATAACCCCTTAACGAAGCCTGATCCACGTCGGAGCGGCTGAAATAAAGTAGACTGATTCATGAGAGTCGCCTCTTTTTGGAATGGTTGGTTTGTGCTTACCATTAGCTGAAAAGGCGACTCTTTTTATCCTATTTTTGGTTAATCAACAAGCCTGACTTTGCTTCAAGATCTTCTATAATTTCCAGTGCAACAAAATATCCGAAAAATAATATTAAAATATCCTCGTATCGTTTTCCTGATCCTCTTGCTCTACTTAATAATATATTTTGACTTTCTTGTATTTTTTTTTTATGGAAAGATAGAGAAACAACGGATGAATTGGAAGCGATCAAATCCATCATTAGAATTGACAACTTTTTCTGAAACTCTTCAATCGGAAAGTCATTATTTTCTTTCGAATACAGCTGCATCGTTTCAGGTGGATCTTTAAATGAAGTTTGATATTGAGTATTGAAAACACCTTCATTAGCTATTTTGTCAACAATTAATTTACCAAAAACGATCCCTGATGCGAATGCTTGCCCAGGAATTCTTCCTATACCAAGATCACCATTAAATTGAGCTTCTCCAGTAGCAAAAACACGATTCAAGTTTATAGCCTCAGCATTAGCATTGATTTCGATTCCTCCTGAAGAATAGTGCATCGTTGGTGTAATTTTAATTCTTTTATTTTTAACTACCTTAGGACTAAATCCATATGTTTTGAATTTTTCATTTAATACATTTTCATCAGCATGGCTCATATCTAAGTACATATCCTTTTTTTGTTTGATGCATTCTAGTTGGAATTTTAAAATCTCATCAATCATTTCGTGGTAATCATCCCGAGCAATTGCATCACAAATATATTCATCTTCTAATAATTGAACTCCTTCCTCATCTATTATTTTCCCTTGACTCAAAGATACAACCCCGCCCAATAAAATTTGTCTTCCGTTATATATAGACCAAGGATGACACATTACTGTAGACATTCCCTTTAATCTCGCACCTATTTTCTTAGCTAAGATTAGCGTTTCACCAGTTGAACCGGGCGAATTATCATTGAAACAGAATTGTCCTGCATATCCCCCCGTAGCTAATACCAAATAATTAGTATATATTCTGATAAATTGATCTGATTGTGTGTCATAAAATATTGCGATAATTCCGTGATCGTACTTTTCCAAATGTATCAAAATTTTATTACACATCGGTTGTTCAATATGTTGTAATAAACAATTGATTAATTTCTTTCCCCCATGTGATTTAATCATACATTCAGGCATGATACCAAAGGATGTTTTCTCATAAGAAATACCCAATTCTTCGAAGAAATTTATAATTATGTTGGAATTCCTATATAGCGATTCAATTACGGATCGATCTGCTCCACATTTATCAATAGTAAGATTAATAATATGATTAATTTCATTCTCTGAGGGAACACGTGTATTTGCTGCTGAAAGAAAGGAGTTGCTTTGTTTGGGTGCACTCTTTTTTGTTACAATCGTGTACTTGATATTGTTTTTTGACAAATAATAAGCAGCAGTAAGCCCTGAGATCCCCGTACCGACAATCAAAATTGGAGTGTAGTGTTCAACGGATATTCCATTTTGTTTCATCATTCCAACTCCTTTTTAGGATGTGAATGTTATCTTCGGCTGAATCTCGTAGTCGGTTTTCTATTTTTTTGCAACAAAACGCATCAGGATGATATTTATAAAATTCTTGCTCTGTTGTTAATTCCCTGTGATTTATATCAAATTATATAACTATATTTCGTTTTATACTTTATATAGTTATTAAGAGCTAACAAAATCAAATACAAACAATTTTGCAAAAGTAGAGGAAAAAAGAACCATTATAGCAATTGCTAAGATGATTCTTATTACGAGTTACAATATTCTTGTTACCGACGAAGAATGGAATCTAAACAAAATATTTTCCTGATTGTACAAGTTTATTCCTTATTTTGTCAACATTATCTGAGAATATATAACTGATTCAGCTTTCACAGTATGAATATTCAAACAAATTCTTAATGTAATAATTAGAAAGGGCCACAGAGTTCATCGTATTCATCCATTTGTATAACCCTTTTTTTAACCTTCGACTTTTAGTCGAAGGTTTTTACTAATTAAGAGCTGATAGAGAAACAGTGCAATGAACCGCCTATATTCACCTTCTCCAGCCTTATAGCCTTAACCTATCACTTCTATAGATATCATATCTTAGACCAATCAAACATCCCGTGGTATATTGTTGACATTCAAGAGAGAGCCGTTAGCTTCTCTCCACTAGGTTCGAAAAACACAGGGGTGAATAATGATGAGTAAAAAGACCATGTTCGAGAAAATTTGGGATAACCATGTCATCTATCAGGAAGCGGGTAAGCCGAGTATTTTGTACATTGATCTTCACCTCGTACATGAGGTAACATCGCCACAGGCGTTTGAGGGATTACGTCTTAGCGGCCGTCAGGTGCGTCGTCCAGAGCTTACGTTTGCAACGATGGATCATAACGTGCCGACTAAGGACCGTTACAATATTACGGACCCGATTTCCAAGCAGCAGATCGATACATTAACTCAAAATTGCCGTGATTTCGGTGTCACACTGTATGATCTGGATACGGTTGATCAAGGTGTTGTTCACGTTATGGGACCTGAACTTGGTCTGACTCATCCGGGCAAAACGATTGTTTGTGGTGATAGCCATACCTCCACACACGGGGCGTTCGGAGCACTCGCTTTTGGTATCGGAACCAGTGAGGTAGAGCACGTAATGGCAACACAATGTCTCCAGCAAGCTAAAGCCAAAACGATGGAAGTTCGCTTTGTAGGCCGCCGCAAACCTGGTGTGACAGCAAAGGACATGATTTTGGGTGTCATTGCCAAATACGGTACAGATTTCGCCACAGGTTATGTTATTGAGTACACAGGTGAATCTATCCGCGAATTGAGCATGGAAGAGCGCATGACTGTGTGTAACATGTCCATTGAAGGCGGAGCCAGAGCAGGAATGATTGCACCGGACGAAACCACCTTCAATTACTTGCGTGGACGTCAACATGTAGCACAAGGAGCTGCTTTCGAGCAAGCGGTTGCTGAGTGGAAAGAGCTTGTCACAGATGAAGGCGCTGAGTTTGATGTCGTGCTGGAGTTTGACGTAGATGCTTTGATTCCGCAAGTAACCTGGGGCACCAGCCCGGGGATGGGTACAGATATTTCCTCAACCGTACCGATTCCGGCAGAACTGCCAACCGAAAACGAACGTAAAGCAGCTGAAAAAGCGCTTGAATATATGGATTTGAAGCCAGGTACTCCGATCACGGATATTGCGATTGATTATGTGTTTATCGGCTCCTGCACCAATGGGCGGATTGAAGATTTGCGTGCAGCCGCTGAGGTTGCCAAAGGTTACAAGGTTTCTGACAAAGTAACGGCCATCGTCGTACCAGGTTCGGGGCGTGTGAAAATTCAGGCTGAAGAAGAAGGGCTGGACGTCATTTTTACAGAAGCAGGATTTGAGTGGCGTGAAGCGGGATGCAGTATGTGTCTTGCGATGAATCCAGACGTACTGCAACCGGGACAGCGTTGTGCATCGACTTCTAATCGTAACTTTGAAGGTCGTCAGGGACGCGGAGGACGGACTCATCTGGTATCTCCAGCAATGGCAGCCGCTGCGGCGATTCATGGACATTTTGTTGATGTACGGGATTGGAAATTCAAGCAGGAAGAAGTAGTCCGCTAGGATACAGAGGAGGAATTACGATGGAAGCTTTCACAACATTAAAAGGAATTGTAGCACCTGTGGATCGGGTGAACGTGGATACAGATGCTATTATTCCTAAGCAGTTTTTGAAACGAATTGAACGTACGGGCTTTGGACAGTTTCTGTTCTACGAGTGGCGGTTTGATGAAGCGGGCAATATCAATCCTGAATTTGAACCCAACAAGCCTCGTTATGCAGGAGCGTCTGTGCTGATCTCTCGCGCTAACTTTGGCTGCGGCTCCTCACGTGAGCATGCGCCCTGGGCGATTATGGACTATGGGTTTCGTTGCGTAATTGCACCGTCTTATGCAGATATCTTCTATAATAACTGTTTCAAAAACGGTATATTGCCGATCAAGCTATCTGAAGAGCAAGTAGAGGAATTGTTTCAGCGTACGGCGCAGCATGATAACTACCAATTGAACGTAGACCTGAATGAAAAAACAATCACTGACGACTATGGTCTGAAAATTGAATTCGATCTGGATGAACATCGCCGTCAATTCTTGCTACAAGGCTTGGACGATATTGGCCTGACACTCCAGCATGAATCTGAAATTCTGGCGTATGAACAAAGACGCGCTGCGAAACAAGGCGCATAATCATATTTCCCAGTTCAGTATCAATACGAAGCCATATAGCTTGCTCATTTGTTAGACAGAAAGCCCGTACTGGCAATTCTTTTGCCTGCGGGCTTTTATTATGCTCAAACAATAAATTGGAAAATAAGGGGTTGACGGTTCGACTCAGCATGGTATTGTAAATGTAAATTGGTTTGAAGGACTGTGTCTGTGAGAAATACCAAAAAATACATATATAAGTTAGGGGAATGAGGATGAAGAAATATGGTTGGGTGATACTAGCGGCTATCTTGATTTGGTTGTGGCCGTCCTCCCCTCATGTGAATGCGGCTGGAGCAGATTTGTTTTTGGATGGCAAAAGAGTGGAAGCGCCTGCGGATGCCAAACCTGAAATGGTCAATGGAAAAATCATGGTACCGCTCCGGGTGGTTGGGGAGCAGCTGGGGTATCAGTTCAAGTGGGAACCACAAGCCTATAAAATCTCAATCCAAAAAAACAGTACCGATATGTCTATGTATGTAGGCCGTACATCGGCTGATGTGAATGGAAAAACAGTAAGTCTGGATGCGCCTCCTGTACTTCGGGGCAATTCGACCATGGTTCCATTGCGTTTTGTTGGGGAGCAAATGGGGCTGAAAGTAGATTGGAATAATAAAAGTAAATCCGTAAATCTCAGTCAGAAGGCTGCAACTCAACAAGCGAATAAACAGTCTCAATCCCAACCATCGTCGCAAACGTCAACACAGAGTACAACTAGCACCAATAAAACGTCTTCAGCAACAGCGACGACAATAACCCCAGTTGAAGCAGACAAGCATACTGAAGCTACAACTTCACCATCCAAGCAGCAGAATACAGAACAGACCACAGCGAATGCGTTGCTTGTACAAAATATTACTTTTGAGGGTGAGACGTTAAAGATTTCTTTGAACAAAGATATTGCCCCTAAAGTATCCAAAATGACGGAGGCCGACCGTATTGTTGTAGATTTACCAGAAGCTTCAATGACGACTGATTTTCTTCAGCCATTCCCGATTCGTAGCGATGGCACGCGGGCGTTGACGAATAATGACAGTGAGGATGTGCAGGAAATTAGATTTGCTCCGACAGATGGACCGAATGGGGGCGTACGCATTGTCATTGCTTTAAATCAAGCACGTGATTACGATCTATCAACCAATGGCCTAGGCGATATCACCCTTCAATTGCGTGAGCATAGTGTGAATCCAGTAGCGGTAACACCAACGAATGTCGAAGGACGGCGAATCGTCGTCATTGATCCCGGACATGGTGGCAAAGACCCTGGAGCAGGTAGTGTGACTGGGCGACATGAAAAGGAATTTACATTGGCGGTAGCGTTAAAAGTCGAGCAGCTTCTGCAAAATGATCCTGACATTCAAATCGTATTGACTCGCAATGGAGATACGTATCCCACGTTGGATGAACGACCACAACTCGCTAATAGTCAGCAGGCAAGCGTGTTTGTATCTATTCATGGTAATAGTATGCAAGCTTCAGATAAAGGAAAAACCAATGGCTCTGAAACCTATTATGCACGTCAGGACAGTTTGGCACTGGCAAAGACGATGCATAAATATCTTGTAGCGGCTACCGGATTTAAGGATAATGGCATCAGGGTGGCAAACCATGCAGTGACGAGAAAATCACAAATGCCTGCTGTATTGCTGGAATGTGGCTACCTTAGTAATCTATCCAATGAAGCAGCCATGTTTACAGAAGAAACACAGGAGAAGATTGCCGAAGGTATTGTCGATGGGTTGAAGGAGTATCTTGGAACGGGCACAGGAGCAACTGAATCACTTAACTAAGGCTGTTAGCAATAAAAGTTACTTTCCACCTTTTAATGAAAATTCATGAGGGTGAAAAGTAGCTTTTTTAGTTTTTTTAGCAGTGACTTTTGACGGAAAACGAATGATCTATATTTTTAGTCAAAATTCGACAAAAATAGTTCTTTGGCACGTATATTTCTGTTATGATGGAATATATTCGCAACTTTTGGTGTGAGATAACGTCTAAAAGGTTGTCTGATATTACATAAGCGCGTATATCAGGTCGCCGCACCGGAGCATGTGGCAAAAAAATTATGAATGGAAGGGTGACGAATGAAGAAATTTGGTTTTTTAATGTTATTATTTGTCTTCATGTGGGCGGTTCCGGGTTATGGACATGCGGCTTCGAGTGGAACACAAATCTATCTCGACGATCAACAGTTAAGTGTCCCTAGTGGTGCTAAGGCACAAGTAATTGGCGGAAGTACAATGGTTCCGCTACGCGTAATTTCTGAAAATTTGGGATATGACGTGACATGGAAGCAGCAGGCGCGAACCATAACGATTGAGAAGGACGGTACCTCGATCCGAATGATAATCGGAAGTAAGACGGCGACTGTCAATGGAAGCGACATTAGTCTGGATGCTTCGCCTCTGCTGCGTTCCAATTATGCCCTAGTACCGCTTCGTTTTATCGGCGAGCAGATGGGACTGGACGTAAAATGGGACAGCAGCTCCAAGTCCGTAAAATTATATACCCGCAGTAGCGGGTCTGGAAACGGGGAATTTACACCTCCCAAGTCTGGAAATAACAGTACAGGTACTGGAAGTGTTACTGCGCCAATGAATAATGCGAACTCAGGTGTTACACAGGTGCAGGGAGTTAGTTTCAGCCAAAACCGTTTAACCATCACCACAGCCAGTGCCGTCAAGCCGAAAGCGTTTACGATGACAGGCCCTGATCGGGTAGTGGTGGATTTGCCAGCAACTGCGTTTGCGGACAATTTTGGAGACCAGCAGAAGCTGGATAGCAACTTAAATGGTTCGTTGGACATTGAGAATGAAGCGGATGTGTCCGGTATCCGGTATGCTTTGTTTCAAAAGGAACCTTCAACGGTGCGCGTTGTTATTGATTTAAAACATGCCATGAATTATACCGCATATAATGATGGATCGAATCGTGTTATCGTCGATCTGGCTTCCAAGGATTCAGTGAATACCACGCCAGACGCAACGTTACCAGATGGCTCACAGCCGGATGACACGCAGACATCACCAACTAACAGCAATGGTAAAAAGGTCGTTGTTATTGATGCTGGTCATGGAGCAAAAGATTCAGGTGCAGTTGGTGTTTCGAGAAAAAATTATGAAAAGACCTTCAACCTGGCTATGGCTCTGAAAGTAGAAAGCATATTAAAGCAGAACCCCAATCTTGAGGTTGTGCTGACACGCAGTGATGATACATTCTTGGAGCTTAAACAGCGCGTAAAAGTAGCTGAAAACCTTAATGCTAACGTGTTCGTGTCCATTCATGCTAACAGCAGCGGTAGCTCAGCTTCCAACGGTACAGAGACGTATTACCAGCGTAGTGCAAGCAAAGCGTTCGCTAACGTTATGCATAAGTACTTTGCTCCTGCGACGGGTCTGACAGACCGAGGCATTCGTTATGGCAATTTCCATGTAATTCGGGAAACGACTATGCCAGCCGTATTGCTTGAAGTAGGATATCTGAGTAATGCAAAAGAGGAAGCCACACTGTTTGATGAAGATTTTCAAAATCGGGTAGCTCAAGGGATTGCAGATGGAATCACAGAGTATCTCGACGTAAAATAAATCTTCAACAAATCGCTTGTCAACGTCAAGCAAGGAGGGGGACATATGAACAAGAAAATCGTAATTGCAGGCCTGCTGGCATTGTTCGCCATTGCAGGTGCAGGGTGTGCCTCTAAGCAAACATCGGCTCCTGCGACTCCATCTCAGGAAACACAAACTTCTAATGCACAAAATAGTACACCCGAACAGACGACCCCTGATCCATCGGCTCAGTCTGCTGAGAATAACGGGGCGAGTCAAACACCTGCTTCTCCGTCAACAGAGCCTACAAAGACCAAGACGGACACGGAAAATTCAGGAGATCGACAAACACAGCAGATTACGGTGTACTATACGGATACACAAGAGAACGGCTTGAAAGAACAGAAAAAGGAAATTACCTATCCAAGCGAGCTGGAAAAATTGCAAAAAGCGTTTGAAGCTCTGCAAAAGAGTGGGGATTCTGCTCTAATCCCGTTGTGGTCCGAGAAAATTTCCGTGCATAAGATCAAATTGGATAACGGTGCATTGACTATTGATATTTCCCTGCCGGACGAGGCTCGATTGGGAGCTGGCGGCGAGGAATTGGCTATCGATGCCTTGAAGAAAACGATGTTCCAATTCAAGGAAGTCAAAACGCTGGATTTGCTCGTAGATGGGCAATCTCTGGAGTCCTTAATGGGACATGTAGATTTGGATCATCCCATGAGCCGCTAACCGATCAGACGGTATGAAAATTTCTTGGGGATTTACACACTTTTCACGTGCAATCTGTGACAGATAATGATAATATAGGAGTGTATTTCTCGCCTATGCAGGCAGTCATGCACAAATAGTATTCGTTTCTTTCCGGATGATTATTTAGAGTGACCGTCTTGATGCGGGCTATCCCGTATCAAGACGTTTTTTTTGGTAGGAGGTAGGATTTCCGTGAATGCAGCAACCGCACGTCATATATTGGACACCATCGGTACGATGTTTCCGGATGCCCATTGTGAGTTGAACCATGACAATGCTTTTGAATTAACGATCGCCGTGTTATTGTCTGCTCAATGCTCCGATCAGATGGTCAATAAAGTAACGGCAGACCTGTTTCAAAAATACAAGTCACCTGAGGATTATTTGGCTGTTCCTCTTGAGGAACTGGAGCAGGATATTCGCAGAATCGGCTTGTACCGAAACAAGGCCAAGCATATTCATAACCTCTGTCGTATTTTAATAGACCAGTACGGGGGAGAGATACCTTCAGAGCACGATCAACTGGTTAAGCTACCCGGTGTCGGCCGCAAGACGGCTAACGTCGTAGTATCTACTGCTTTTAATGTACCAGCTATTGCGGTAGATACGCATGTAGAGCGTATTTCCAAACGGCTCGGTTTTGCAGGGTGGGATGATTCAGTGCTTGAGGTGGAAAAAAAGCTGATGAAGAGGGTACCTAGGGATGAATGGTCTTTGACCCACCACAGGCTTATTTTTTTCGGACGCTACCATTGCAAAGCTCAAAATCCTCAATGTCAGGTATGTCCGTTGCTTGATGTGTGCAGGGAAGGCAAGAAACGTATGAAAACGTCTCTTATCAGAAAAGATAAGGAACGTAGAGCTTAAAGACCCACAGAGGTTACAAAGGGTTTAACCATTTATGTGTAGAAAAGGATGAAGAGTATGAAGTGCATTTCGGTATATACAGACAATTTTGAAGCGTTCTCTGATATTTTTGAGCAAATTGTAACAACAGAATTTGCTGAAAACGAAGAGCGCGAGCTTGAGGGAATCACGGTTAGTCATTCCGGTGATGTACCTGAGCATTATCTGGAGCGTATGTCACAAAAGCCAGAAGTGGTCGTAATGAAGGACAAATCCCGTGGGATTACGATTTTACAGCATGGTCAAGTATTTGAAATTTTGCTGCCAGTGCTTGAGACTGCAGCCAATTAAGTTCAATTAGCGGACGACATGCGTTGCATGTTCCGGTGTAGGCGGCTCGGCTGGTTTATCCAGCCCGAAGGCGCATTATACATGAACCTTGCAGACCATCCTGATATGGCTAGAGCCTATTCCAATGAAGTCTGCATACATTTTGCACCCTGAATTAAGGTATCGCGTTCCCTATGTTCCAAAAGGTGAATGTACATGATGAGTAGGGTCACCCGTTGTATACATATCTTCGTCGTTGTCCTTTAAGGGGACTTTGATGAAATGCATTCGGTTGCCAAAATACTTATTTCTAATGATCCGTTTGGACAGTATAAAATGAACTTATTATTATCATGTACGAAAACAGCGTTCCTTAAAGCCAGGTACTGGCGGGGAGCGCTGTTTAGTTTTTTTGATGTGATGATTCTCACAACGGCTTAGGAATGCTACAATATAGCTATTTGGTGCAGACAAGTGATAAGGAGTGGAACCGTAGCTTATGATGCAAACGATTACAGGAGATGCGGGAAAGTGGTTGGATACGATAGAACAGATACAGAGTACATTGCGTAAAGCCGGGGATGAAGCGGGAGCGAAGGCGATAGGTGATCTGCTGGAAAAAGCATATGCGCAGGAGCTGACCATTGCCTTTTGTGGACATTTTTCAGCGGGTAAATCGAGCTTGATTAACAGCCTGTGTGGTAAAACTGTACTGCCGTCTGGACCGGTGCCTACGAGCGCTAATGTAGTGTCCATCCGTTATGGACGTCCGAGAGCGCTCATTCATCCAGCCAAATCAGCGGAAAACCCAGAGCCGGAAAGCATGGAAGCGTCCCTGTCCGAGCTTGCTGAGTATTGTAAAAATGGTGGAGCCTATGAATCGGTTCAAGTGTGGGAGGATGTTCCGATATTATCTAGCGGAGGAGTGCTGCTGGATACACCAGGCGTAGATTCCACAGACCACGGACATGCGCTGGCGACACATTCTGCTTTACATTGGGCAGATATTGTTTTTTATGTGATGGATTACAACCATGTCCAATCTGAAAATAATTTGTCCTTTGCCAAAAGTTTGTCGGATTGGGGCAAGCCATTATATTTGATCATCAATCAAATCGATAAACACCGGGAGCGAGAGCTTTCATTTACACGTTATCGTAATGAGGTGGAGACCAGCTTTCATGCCTGGCAGGTACATTATACGGATATCCTTTTTACTTCCTTGAAAGAGCAGAATCATCCATGGAACCAGTGGAAACAGTTGACGCATCTGATTCCGAAATTGCTGGAGCGAAAAACAGAGCTTTTGGCATACAGTTTAGTGTCCTCTATGCATCATTTGGTAGAGCAACATGTGGAGACTGTGCAGGCAGCTGAAGAAGAGGAACTGAACACACTGTTAAAAGAAGCAGGTGGAGAAGAAGCTATTTTGCGCCTGGATATAGAGCAGAAAACCTTGCAGCAAGAAGATGAACACTGGAAGGTGCTTCCGGAGCAGGAGCGTAAACGACTGCGTCAAGAGCTGGATCATTTACTGGAACACGCACATTTGACGCCAGCGGAGCTACGTGAAGCCGCAGGCGAATACTTAGAGAGCCGCAAGCCGGGCTTCAAAACAGGAATATGGTTTGCAGGAGGAAAGACTGAGCGAGAAAAGGAAAGCCGTTTGGAACGGCTGACAGGAATGCTGACTGATCAGGTGGAGGGACAATTGCTTCCCCATGTACGGGAGCTACTGAGGTCTTGGGGTGACAGTCAGGGTTTGTGGTCCGCTGCGATGGAGCAGGAGCTGGATGACATCCGCCCTGTGACGGACCGGCAACTGGTAGAGCAGACGGTGAAGGAAAATGCGTTGTCGCCGGAGTATACGTTGAACTATTGCAAGGATCTACGCGCTGCTGTGACCGCCGAATGTCGCCGTAAGGCGCTAACGCTGGTAGACCAGCTGCTGGCCCAGCTTGCAGTGCGAGCCGAAGCCCGCCGCGCGGCTCTCGCGGATGCACGCACTGCGCTGCTGGCGCAGGCGGAGGCGGCGAGCCGCTACAGCACCCGCGTGCAAGCCTTGGCTTCGCACGCCAGCCTACTGCGCAGCTTGCTGCCGCAGGCTTCCGCGCCAAGCGGCTTGCCCCGTGCGGACGCGCCTGCACCTGCGCCCGATACCGCTGCTGCTGTCTCGCCAGCTGCGGCGCCAACGGGCGTTGCGCGTCCTGGTATTGCTGGCTCGCGGAACGCATCGGCGCAGCCGCTAGCAGGAACGGCGGCAGCACAGCCTGCCGCCGGAGGCCGCCGCACGCGGCTGGATGCAGCAGCGGCCCGATTGAAGGCCGCCGCTGCCCTGGTAAGCCCATACCCTGCCATGCAAACGGCGGTACGGGATTTACATGCCCGCGCCGCTGCGCTGGAGGGTGGGCAGTTTACGCTGGCGCTGTTCGGAGCGTTCAGCGCTGGGAAATCCAGCTTCGCCAACGCTTTGCTGGGTGAAGCTGTGTTGCCCGTATCGCCGCATCCGACGACAGCGGCGATTAACCGCATAATGGCGCCTGCAAGTGCTGAGCGCCATGCCACGGCTGACGTCCATATGAAATCAGGGGACGCGTTGCGGGAAGATCTTAAATACTCATTTCGGCTATTAGGATTGGGGGAACCAGCGGCAGCGGGCTGGCAAGAAGTCGTTCATGCTTTATCTCCGGAAGGCATCCATCCTGCGGGTAGGCCTCATTATAGTTTTTTGAAGGCTGCCGCAGCGGGATGGGAAGAAGCTGAAAGCTTGCTGGGACAACAGCTTAAGGTGGATTTAGAGCAGTATCGGGATTTTGTTGCGTCTGAGCACAAATCATGCTTTGTGGAGCATATCGACCTTTATTATGATTGCGCTCTGACCCGTCAGGGCATCGTGCTAGTGGATACGCCTGGAGCGGATTCTGTGAATGCACGACACACAGGCGTGACCTTCAACTATATGAAGCATGCGGACGCTCTTGTATTTGTCACCTATTATAACCATGCTTTTACGCAAGGCGACCGACAGTTCCTGAACCAACTAGGTCGAGTTAAAGAGACCTTGGCGCTCGATCAGACGTTTTTTATTGTGAATGCATCAGATCTAGCTTCTTCTGAAGAAGAACTTCATTCTGTTACCCGGCATGTACAGGAACAACTACAGGCGAATGGAATCCGAAAGCCACGCATTTATCCGCTTTCCAGTATGCTGGCGTTGGAAGCTGCCGAACAGGGAGAGGCTTCATTGCGTTCAGCTTCACGTTTTGATGCATTTGAAGATGATTTCTCGGCATTTGCAGCCGAAGAGCTGGCAGGTCTGTCCATTGCTTCTGCTATGCAGGAACTGAGCCGGCTGCGGAACCGCATAGAGCAACATGCAGCCGATGCCCGGTATAGCGTGGAAGAACGTGAGATCCGATTCGAGCGATTAACTCGCATCCGTGGGGAATTGGAGCATACGCTCCTAGACCTGACTGACAGCAACGGTGCATCTGTGTTATCGGGCGAAACCGATGAACTGCTGTATCATGTACGTCAAAGGCTGTCCTATCGGACTGGAGAATTTATGGCAGAGGCGTTTCATCCATCTGTTCTGCGTGAAGGAGTAGGTGATCTTCGTTCGGCTTTTGCATCTTGTGGTCGTGAGCTGATGCGTTTAATCGAACTGGAGCTGTCTCAGGAATTACTGGCAACCACACTTCGGCTAGAAAAAACGGGACAAATTTTGGTGCACAAGGCTATACAACAATGCGTAGAACACATGAACCATCAGTTGCCAGGACTAGATTGCACAATTCCTGAATCCAGAAAATGGGCTGTTCCCGAGCTAAATGAAATTTCCTTGCAAGAGTCCATTCATTGGAAGGATTATTGGAATAGCTTTAAAAATCCAAAGCTATTCTTTGAAGGAACTGGTCGAGCGAATCTACAAACCAAACTGGAGCCGATATTACGCGAGCAAATCGGGGAAGCTGTGGATCAGCAACGAGAACGAATGGCTTCTTTTTACGTTACGCTGATGCAGGAGGAGCAAACGTGGCAGAAAGCTCAGCTTCGAGAGCAAATGCTGGAGACGACTCGTGGCATGGAGCATGCGCTTATGGGCGGTGAGCAGCCACAGGTTTGGGAAGAGCTTGCTGGCAAGATTGCGGCTTTGGAGTAAAGATAAATAAGTACACCATTTATTTAAGTTCAGGACACCGGGTTGTGGGACAACCCGGTGTTTTATGCATGCTCCAAAAAGAAAGCAATACTGAGTAAATAGCCATATTCAATAATAAGAAAGCGATTTAATTTGTCTAATCACCCACCACTTGATAACCTGCCTGAATACGGCTCGTTATCCTCTTTGCCGCCTTGGAACGCGAATGGTAAACTTCACTAAGCCATATAACAACGTCGTGCAACTAATGGAGGGACATTGACATGGAAGTGCTCAGGCAACTGCAAGTTTTTTTTCGCGAGAGGAGACACTATCTGTTTCTTTCTATTTTATGCCTTGCGATAGCGACGGCTCTGGGACTGGTGTATCCGAACCTGCTCCAAAGGCTTATTGATAACGCTATCATCCCCGGTGACTTCGGGAAAGTCCCGGCGCTGGCTCTGACTGTGCTGGGAGTAGTCATCATCAAAGGGTTCATGCAATTTTTACATGGTTTTTTTGGTGGACGGCTAGGTAACTACTTGGCGTACCGACTCCGCAATGCTTGTTACGAAAAGCTGCAATTTCTGTCCTTCAGATATTATGACACTGCCAAAACGGGTGATCTCATGTCCCGACTGACTGGTGATTTGGAGGCAATTCGTAACTTTATTGGGTTTGGTTTTGCCCAACTCCTCAATGTGCTACTGATGGTCGTATTCGGCTCTATGATGATGCTGTATATTAACTGGCAGCTCACCCTCATTACGATGATCAGTATGCCATTGCTGCTCTTCGTCACATTCAAGTTTGAATCCCGGATTCATCCCACCTTTCAGGAAATGCGGATTGCCCTTAGCGCTTTGACAACAGCGGTCCAAGAAAATATAACAGGTGTGCGAACCGTCAAATCTTTTGCCCGTGAATCCTATGAAGTTGAGAAATTTTCAGTACGTAATGAACAATACAAGAGTAATCAAATTCAGGCTGCTTCCTTATGGAGTCGGTTTTTCCCCGCTATGGAACTGATTGCTTCTGTCAGTGTGGTCCTTCTGTTGGGCATGGGGGGGTATCTGGTTATTCAGAAGTCAATGACCTTGGGGCAGCTCGTCGCTTTCTTTAGCTTAATTTGGTATATTATTGGCCCCATCTGGAGCATAGGCTTTCATATCAATAACTATACGCAGTCCAAAGCCTCTGGTGAAAGGGTCTTGGAACTGCTAAATCAGTCCATAGATGTAACCGATGAAGCCGGAGCACTTACACTCAATGCCGATCAGGTGGAAGGACATGTTACGTTTGAACATGTTACCTTTGCTTACGGAAATAAGCTTCCTGCTGTTGTTGACATCAATTTAGACGCACCGCCAGGATCAGTCATTGGAATTTTAGGGGGAACGGGGTCAGGGAAGTCTACCATTATTCAATTACTCATGCGCGCTTATAATGTGAATGCAGGAAGTATCAAGTTGGATGGCAAGGATATACGTCACTTAAAGATTCGCGATTTGCGTGCTCAAATTTCTTCCGTGTTTCAGGAGACGTTTTTGTTTTCGTCTTCTATACGCAACAATATTTCATATGGTTTAAGTCATGTCAGTATGGATGACATCATACGCGTTTCCAAACTGGCTCAGGCGCATGAATTCATAACTGAACTACCGCTGGGATATGACACTGTCGTCGGAGAACGTGGATTGGGACTGTCCGGAGGACAGAAACAACGGATCGCCATCGCGCGCGCATTACTCAAAAATCCGAAGATTCTGGTTCTGGATGATGCTACCAGTGCGGTCGATATGGAAACAGAGCATGAAATACAGACCGGTTTTCAAGAGGTTATGCGTGGTCGAACAACATTCATAATCGCTCATCGAATCTCTTCGCTTCGTCATGCTAATGAAATTGTGGTGCTTGAGGAAGGACGAATCGTTCAGCGTGGAACACATGAACAGCTCATTGCTACTCCAGGTCCATATCAGGATGTGTATCATATTCAATACGCCGATTACATAGCTCAGGCTCCAGACGGTGTATCCGAAGGGCAGGTGAGACCATGAATATACCCGCAGAAAAAGTCAAACCGTTAAAAAAACCAACGAATGAGCGCTTTGTCTATCAAGATGATGATGTCATTGACAAACCGTTTAACTGGTCAGAATTCAAACGTTTGCTGGCATACATGAAGCCTTATGCCCGTCAGATTTTGCCGATCCTTCTGGTCATGATGATTCTCGGCACCATTACCAAGCTGACCGTTCCTTATTTGATCAGTCTGGCCATTGATAAAGCAATTGCTCCCGCATGGCCTGCACTGCCCAGCGTAAAGTTACTGCTGCTCATCACGGGTGCCGTGCTTTTGTTATATTTAATTCAATGGGCAGCCAGCACGTACCGCATTAAATTTACCAATATTATCGGTCAACGGGTTATTTACGATTTGCGTGAAGATTTGTTCAAGCATATTCAAAAGCTATCTTTTAACTTTTTTGATAAGAGACCGGCAGGTTCTGTATTAGTGCGCGTGACGAATGACATTAACTCGCTACAGGATCTATTTACGAACGGTGCAGTGAATGTCCTGATTGACTGCGTACAGCTTATCGGAATTATTGTCATTTTGCTGCTTATTAACTGGAAGCTCGGTTTAGCGGTAATTGTCACTGTTCCGATCATGTTTTTGATCTCGACCAAGCTGCGCGTTCGCATCCGTCGCGCTTGGCAAGAAGTGCGTATGAAGAACTCGCGTATCAACTCTCATTTGAATGAGTCTATTCAGGGGATTCGTGTGACACAAGCGTATACGCAGGAGCAGGAAAACATGGCTTATTTCGACGACATGAACAGCTCTAGCAAAAAATCGTGGGATAAGGCTTCTGCCATGAATCAGGTTTTTGGCCCACTTATTGATATTACCGGAGGATTTGGTACGCTTGTGCTGTTCTGGTTTGGAGCGCATTTAATTCAGACAGACCAACTTACGGTGGGACTACTGGTTGCGTTTGCTAACTATGTTGGGAACTTTTGGGAGCCGATTAATCGGCTGGGCCAAATGTATAATCAGTTACTGGTTGCGATGGCTTCGTCAGAACGAATTTTTGAGTTTATGGATGAACAGCCGAATATTGCAAACAAACCGGGAGCAATAGCCTTGCCGCCCATTCGGGGAGACATCCAATTTGAAAAGGTCATTTTTGAGTATGAAAAGGGACGTCAGGCGCTTAAAGGTATTAATCTTTCTGTCGAGGCGGGTCAATCTATAGCGCTTGTGGGTCATACCGGATCAGGTAAAAGTACAATTATTAATCTGCTAAGCCGTTTTTATGACATTACGTCAGGGCGGCTTACGATTGACGGTCATGATGTGCGTGATGTCACAGTGGAGAGCTTGCGAAGCCAGATTAGCATCGTACTTCAGGATACATTTATTTTTTCGGGGACGATCCGTGATAATATTCGATTTGGCCGTTTGGATGCAACGGATGAGGAAATTGAAGCGGCTGCGAAGGCGGTCAATGCTCATGAATTCATTGTTCACTTGCCAGCTGGCTATGAAACAGAGGTAGAGGAGCGGGGGGGAATGCTGTCTATGGGCCAGCGACAGCTCTTATCCTTTGCTCGAGCCTTGCTGGCTAATCCGCGAATTCTTATCCTAGATGAGGCCACAGCTAGTATTGATACAGAAACGGAGTTGAAAATTCAGGAGGCTCTTCAGGTTTTACTAGAAGGCAGAACTTCTTTTATGGTCGCTCACCGTTTGTCCACCATCCGTAATGCTGATCATATCGTTGTACTGGATCATGGGGAAATCCAAGAAAGTGGTAATCATGAACAATTGATGAAAAAACATGGAATATATCGGGGGCTGGTGGAAGCACAGTTCAGATTTTTGTAAAAAAAAGATCAAAAAATCGCGTTTTTTGTAAATTTTAATGCCGAGCACTATTGCATTCTTGGAGCTAAACCCTGAAAATAAAGATGAAAAGAGATCAGAGCAATTTCGTCAGAGGGGGAAGAGTTCAAGATGTGGGGTGCTCCTTTTTCTGCCAAGGCTAAGAAGATGCTGCTGCTGGGTAGCGGCGAATTGGGAAAAGAAGTCATTATTGAAGCTCAGCGGCTTGGCGTGGAATGTATTGCTGTAGATCGCTATGAACTGGCTCCAGCAATGCAGGTGGCCCATCGCTCTCACTGTCTGGATATGCAGGATGCTGAGGCGTTGAAGGTACTAATTCGTAAGGAAAAGCCCGACATAATTGTACCTGAAATCGAAGCTATTGCTACGGGTGCTTTGGAAGAATTAGAGCAAGAAGGATTTCACGTAGTACCAACGGCCCGTGCCGCCCGTCTTACGATGGACCGGGAAGGTATCCGCAGGCTGGCTGCCGAGAAATTAGAGCTTCCGACTGCTGCCTATCGTTTTGCAGATAACTTTGAGCAGTTGCGGTCGGCGGTTCATGAGCTGGGCACGCCATGCGTGGTCAAGCCCTTGATGAGTTCGTCGGGTAAAGGGCAGTCTGTATGCCGGGCAATCGAAGATGCAGAATCCTGCTGGAATACGGCGCTGGAAGGCGCGCGTGCCAAAACAACACGTGTCATTGTTGAAGCTTTTGTCCCGTTTGAGAGCGAAATTACCTTATTGACCGTCAGATCGGTTTTGGGTACGACTTTTTGCCCACCGATTGGCCACATTCAGAAAGATGGGGATTATGTCGAATCCTGGCAGCCTCATGGCATGACGGACAAGCAGCTTTCGGAAGCGGAAGACATTGCCCGTAGGATAACGGATGAACTGGGTGGTTACGGATTGTTTGGCGTAGAGCTATTTTTAACAGCTGATGGCGTCATATTCAGTGAAGTATCCCCTCGTCCGCATGATACAGGAATGGTGACCATGATTACGCAGGATTTGTCGGAATTTGCGCTTCACGTGCGGGCCATTCTCGGATTCCCGGTGCCATCCGTCACGCTGCTTACACCAGGAGCTTCAGCTACTTTGAAGGCAGAAGTGACTACGCGGGATTTCGTAATAAGCGGTCTGCATGATGCATTATTGCTACCCCGGACACAGGTGCGAGTGTTCGGGAAGCCTGAAACCAAGCCGGGACGCCGGATGGCTGTAGCGCTTAGCGCTGCAGAAGATGTGGAAACAGCACGGAAGACGGCCAAAGAAGCTGCTAATATGCTGAAAGTGGAGGTAAATCATGTCTAACAATGTGATGATTCCAGTACTGACAATTCGTTCCGTAGAGCTTGGCGATTGCGAAGCCGTAACTGGACTACTAAGAGAAGTCGGGTACCCGATGACTTGTGGTGTAATGAAAGAAGTTATGGGAACAGCGCGGGAGGACAGTCAAGCGAATATGATGGTTGCAGAAATGGATGGTCGTGTTGTCGGAGTAATCGGCATGCATACGGCTCAAAGCTTGGCTTATCCTGATCCTGCCGTACAAATCACCATGCTGGTCGTGAGCGGGGAGTATCGCGGCGAGGGCATTGGCAAGCGCTTGGTGGCTTGTGGTGAGGAGTGGGGACGTGCGCAAGGATGCTATCATTTATTCATTACCGGAGCGAATAACCGCATCAAACAAGTAGAGGCCCGAGCTTTCTACAACCGAATCGGCTTTGAAAAGCAAGGCTACCGTTTCAGCAAAAAGCTTAGATAATCAGCCTATAACAAGACAATCTAATACTTAAAGCCTCACTACTTTTAACTCAGTTCCGCATGGTCAATTCCGAGCGGGGCTATTTTTTTTCCAACTTTTATACCATTGATCCTGCTATAAAACATGATATACTGCTAGAGTAAAGATTACAAAGTTGTAACCAGACGCGTTCACACCAAGGCATTTATACAACAAGGAGATGACGAAATGAAGAATATGTTGAAAAAAACACTGGTGATGGGAAGTCTTAGCGCCATTTTATCCGCAGGATTCATCGTTCCGGCATCAGCTTCACCAGCTGACGATTTGACTGCCCAACTGCAACAATGGTTTCAAAATAACGGATATACCGTCAATATGTCCAACGGGACGACTACGATAACAAAGACCGTAATTAAGGATGTTTCTGAAAAGGACAAGGCTAAAAACAAAACAGCAAATCCTTCATCCGGCAAACAAACAACAACCAAACAGGGTGGCCAAAAGGCTTCGCAGTCTGGTACCAAGCAACAGACTCAAAAACAAAACACAAACTCAGGCGCGGGTCAGTCTGCAGGTACGGATGCACAACTCAGCAAGTCCCAATTTGCAGCTGAGGTTGTAAAGCTTGTAAATAACGAGCGCAGCCAAAAAGGTCTCAAGCCCCTCGCATCGAATGCGAAGCTTACAGAAGTAGCCTTAGTCAAGGCGAAGGATATGAGTACGAACAATTACTTTTCCCATACATCACCGACCTATGGTTCACCATTTGATATGATGAAAAAATTCGGTGTAACTTATACGTATGCGGGTGAGAATATTGCTATGGGACAACAATCACCACAAGAAGTGATGAAAGCCTGGATGAACAGTCAGGGACATCGTGAGAATATTTTGAAGGCAGAGTTTACACAAATCGGTGTGGCTTACTACAATGGGTATTGGGTACAAGAGTTTACACGTAACTAAGATGATAGTAAATACGTTCCCAACGTTATGTCGCTGCTACGAAAAGATAGTGACGTGACGTTAATCTAGAGACCCGCTGACACGTTCAGCGGGTCTTTTGGTGTCTCTTCATCCTCCAGTGGCATAACCACTGCTTTATACCAGAAAAGACATAAGGGACGTATTTATAGTATGATAGCAGCAAGTTGAATAGATATCAGACTACTTATGGAAAGCCAGGTGAACAAATGAGCTACGAAATCGTGCATGAAGGTGCCTTTGCTATGCTCAAGGTGCAGTTGAAACCAGGGGAAATGATTAAAGCAGAAATGGGAGCGATGGTTTCCATGTCTTCCAGTGTAGATATAAAGGGGACGGTAGACGGTGGACTGTTACGTGGTTTAGGCAGAATGCTGAGCGGAGAAAAATTCTTTTTTCAAGAACTGAGGGCAGCCAGGGGACCGGCTGAGGTATTGTTAGCCCCTGCTAGTATAGGTGATGTACAAGCGGTGGAACTGGATGGAACGTATAGGCTGTTCGTCCAAAAGGACGGTTTTCTGGCTTGTACGGAAGGCATTGAGGTTAGCACCAAAATGCAAAACCTGATGAAAGGTTTATTTTCCGGTGAAGGTTTTTTTATCGTAGAAATCAGTGGTCGAGGTACGGTATTCCTGTCCTCTTATGGAGCCATTCATCCCATTTATATTGCGCCAGGAGAAGAGCGTATTATTGATAATGCACATCTGGTGGCATGGCCGGATTATATGGATTATAAAATTGAAAAAGCATCTAAAGGCTGGTTGTCCAGCGTAACGAGTGGAGAAGCACTTGTATGCCGCTTTCGCGGTGAAGGAACGGTACTGATTCAAAGTCGAAATCCGGGCAGTTTTGGACAATGGATCAAAAGTTTTATCCCTGATAGCAAATAGTTTGATTCGTCTGATTAGAGATGAGAAGATCAACTGTTCGCACAAGAAAGTATTATATAAGGATGGTCATTTGCCATCCTTTTTTTGCATGTTCATGGGAAATTATATGTGACTCTAAACATTTATTGTGCTTTTATTCCGAACGGTTTATTTGCAAAATGATATGAGAAGCTTTATGTTTATTTCACTAAGCTATCAGGAGGGAACACGAGTGAATTCATCAAAATGGATTTGGCGGTCTGTCGGCTCCGTTTCCATTGCCGCCACATTGCTATTATTGTACGGATTTTTTACAGCAGTACAAAGTATCACGGCTCCAGAGCCAATGGTTAGCACTCAACCTGTACATTCCGGTTCATCGCAGACACAAACTGCGCCATCCGCTACTAATCAGACGGGGGAGTTTCGGGTAGCTGCCATTGGAGATTCGCTAGCCAAAGGCACGGGGGATGACTCCGGAAGTGGTTTTGTGCGTCGGTCGGTGAGCTTGTTAAATAATCAGGAAGGCCATAAGGCTCAGCTCATAAATAATCTGGGGATTAATGGACTGACGACTCAAGGACTATTGACCAAGCTGGATGAGCCTGGTGTTTCTTATGTGTTGAAAAAGGCTAACGTCATTATTGTCTCGATTGGCGGAAATGATTTATTTCAGGGGGCTCAGGCTGCCCAAACTGGCAAAGAGCCACCTACACTCAGTGGTTTGCGTAAAGCTGTGCCTGATGCCGCCAAACGTCTGCAAAAAGTGCTGACAAAGGTAGGGAAAATCAATCCGAATGCTAAAATTATCTATGTCGGATTATATAATCCATTCAGTGATCTGCAGGAAATGAAAATTCCTGGTAATCTTGTGGTCACAGAATGGAATCTGGCTGCCATGGCAATTACCAACCAAAACAGCAATATGACTCTGGTTCCAACTTTCGATTTGTTCCAGCAAAATTTGCCCGTCTATTTATCTTCCGATCATTTTCATCCAAACGGACAGGGCTATCAGGCAATCGCTGAACGTATCGCGCAAGGGTTTGCAGTTGCAACCACGAAGGATGCCGATAAAGTGGATAATGAACAACAGTCGACAAGCCAACCCGCTGAAGTGAAAAAGGGAGGGAACAAGTAATGAGCATCCAATCTGCTGACAAGACCGGGGCTGGAATAACCCAAAATCCGACATCAAGGGATGCAGTGTCCAGTTTCCATTCCGCCAATCAGGTTGGCAGCGCAGGCAGAGACAGAAGCAATACCGAAACAGTTCTCTCTGTTCAGCACGTTAAGAAACGTATCAAACGCAAAATGATCATTCATGATGTAACATTCGACGTTCGTGCGGGTGAAATTTTCGGATTTCTCGGTCCTAATGGGGCTGGAAAAACGACGACTATTCGTATGCTGGTCGATTTAATTAAGCCTACGGAAGGGACGATTACTGTCTGTGGACATAATGTAAATCGTGACCCTGAGCAGGCTTTACGGCATATTGGTTCTATTGTGGAAAATCCAGAGGTGTACAGCTACCTGACAGGGTGGGAGAATTTAGAGCATTTTGCCCGTATGCAGCCTGGTGTAGACGAGCAGCGTATCCGCGAAGTCGTTGAGCTGGTTCGGCTCGATCGCCGTATCCATGATAAAGTAAGTACGTATTCTCTCGGAATGCGCCAGCGCCTTGGTATAGCCCAAGCCTTGCTAGGTAAACCGAAATTACTCATTTTGGATGAACCGACGAACGGGTTAGACCCCAAGGGGATCAAGGAAATGAGAGCTTTTATCCGTTTGCTAGCGGCAGAAGGCATGGCTGTATTTGTTTCCAGCCATTTGCTCAGCGAAATCCAGCTGCTATGTGATCGGGTGGCAATTATAAGTCGGGGAAAGGTGCTAGCTGTAGGTGGTGTACGGGAACTGGTTGAGACGCACTCGCACATGGCCGTGTGGCAACTGGAGCCTCGTGATCAGGGTCTTGCGATATTGCAAAATTCTCCGCATGTACAAATGATTACGAATGCCGATGAATTAATTGATGACAGCATTGTTGCAGGCAGCGGAGCCGATGCAATTTTTATAGAAATGGATGAAGAGCATATTGCGGAGCTGGTGACACAAATGACGGCTTCCGGTATTTCCGTTAAAGGTGTAACCAAAATCAACCCTACACTGGAGCAGCTATTCCTGAAAATGACGGAAGGTGAGATACTTGAATAACATTTTACCGCTCGTACAAAATGAAACGCTCAAAATTATCAAGAAGAAACGATTTTATGTCATTTTACTTGTTTTACTTGTGCTTGTGCCGATTTTTACGTACGCTCAGATGAAAGTGGCAGAAAACAATCGCGAAAAATTCGGCAATGATTGGCGGCTTGAACTACGCCAGGCGATTACCGATAATCAAAACTCGCTGGGAAGTGACCGGGTTCCCGAGGAATGGAAGACCTATCGTCGGGTCTTTGTGCAGCAGATGCAATATTATTTGGAGAATGATGTGAATCCTAATGAGCCGAGTGGCGTCACCTTTACCAGAGAGTTTATGGATAATTCCATAAATCTGTTCGTTCCGCTGTTGATTATGGCCATTGCCTCCGACTTGGTTTCTGGAGAACGGACGACAGGCACGATAAAAATGTTGCTGACTCGCCCAGTCAGGCGGTGGAAAATACTGCTGAGCAAGCTGTTGACATTGTATATGTTCGTCTCGCTCATCATTTTGGCTGTATTTATAATTAGCTATCTCATATCAGGCTTGTTTTTTGGTTTTCGCGGTTTTAATGTTCCGGTATTTACCGGATTTCAAATTGTTGGATCGACGGTGGATTTGTCTGCTGTACATGCGATTCCACAATGGCATTATCTGATGCTGCAAGCCGGATTGATCTGGTTTGTCAGTCTTGTGGTAGCTTCGTTAGCCTTTATGGTATCTGTCCTGGTACGAAGTACGGCGGCAAGTATCGTGGTCATGATGGCTGCGCTTATTTCGGGCACTATTTTGACAAACATGGCTTCATCTTGGCAGAGTGCTAAATATTTATTTATGGTTAACCTCCAATTAACCGATTATTTATCTGGAAGCCCCGCCCCGATTGAGGGAATGACCTTACCCTTTTCTTTAGCTGTACTGGGCATTTGGGGGGCTGCGGCATTGATTGTTTCATTCGCCGTCTTTACGAAACGGGATATATTGAATTAAAATGGACAAGGTAAAAGAAAACATCTGTTTGCATTTTTGGTGAAAATCATCAAGAATAAGGCAAAACACGGTTACGATTAGACAAAGGGGGAGCATGAATGGTCGACAAAATCGACTTGTCTGCGGGAGTATCCGGCACACAAAGCGGAGCTTCAGAATATGGCGCGGACGACATTCAAGTGCTCGAAGGGCTTGTGGCAGTTCGCAAACGGCCGGGCATGTACATCGGGAGCACCAGTTCTTCGGGACTGCATCATTTGGTATGGGAAATTGTAGACAACGCGGTGGATGAACATCTCGCCAAGTTTTGCTCTCGCATTGATATTACAATGCATAAGGACGGTTCCGTTACAGTATCAGACAACGGGCGCGGTATTCCTACAGGAATGCACAAAACGGGAATTCCTACGCCTCAGGTTGTATTCACCATTTTGCACGCCGGAGGTAAGTTTGGCGGTTCGGGATATAAAAAGTCCGGGGGTCTGCACGGTGTAGGTGCGTCTGTAACGAACGCTCTTTCGGAATGGCTTGAAGTAGAAATTTACCGGGACGGCAAGATTCACCGTCAGCGGTTTGAATATTGGCAGGACAAGAAGGGCGTGGAGCATGTCGGAGAACCGACCACAGGCCTTGAAGTGCTGGGCAATACTAACAAGACGGGCTCGAAAATTACATTTAAACCGGATATTCGTGTTTTTCAGGCAGGCATTCATTTTAACTACGATACGTTGGCTGAGCGCCTTCAGGAAATTGCTTTTCTAAATTCGGGCCTTCGTATTCAACTTAAAGACGAACGCAGCGGAAAGTCAGATGAGTATTTTTATGAGGGTGGCGCAAGTCAGTTTGTTGCTTTTCTGAATGAGGGCAAGGATGTGCTGCATGACGTTATTCACTTTAATGCCGAGAAAGAAGACATTGAAGTAGAGATTGCCATCCAGTACAATGCGGGTTATACAGAGACGATTGCTTCGTTCGTTAACTCCATTCCGACACGTGGCGGAGGTACGCATGAAACGGGATTCAAAACCGCTTACACTCGTGTCATGAACGACTATGCGCGCAAAACGGTGATGTTGAAAGAAAAGGATAAAAACTTGGAGGGCAACGATCTACGTGAGGGCATGATGGCTGTAATCAGTGTCAAAATGGCTGAAGTTGAATTTGTCGGCCAGACAAAGGATCAGCTGGGTAGCGCTTCGGCACGGAGTACAGTGGATGCCATCGTATCTGAGCAGATGCAGCGTTTTTTGGAAGAAAATCCGCAGATAGCACAAACTTTGATCAAGAAGGCAGTTCAAGCATCCAGAGCGCGTGAAGCTGCACGTAAAGCTCGAGATGAGATGCGTTCCGGTAAAAAGCGCAGTGAAAGTTCCAATTTGAATGGTAAACTGTCGCCTGCGCAGTCCAAGGATTTTACACGTAATGAGTTGTTTATTGTGGAAGGCGATTCGGCTGGAGGTTCAGCCAAGCAGGGACGGGATTCCAAAATTCAGGCCATATTGCCGCTAAAGGGCAAGCCGATGAATCCGGAAAAATCCAAACTGGCGGATATTATGAAGAATGATGAGTACCGTGCTATTACAGCAGCTATTGGTGCGGGAGTAGGAACAGAGTTTTCGCTGGAAGACAGCAATTATTCCAAAATCATCATTATGACCGATGCAGATACAGATGGTGCGCACATTCAAGTGCTGTTGTTGACGTTCTTTTATCGGTACATGAAAGAGCTTATTGATGCAGGACGCATATTTATTGCTCAACCGCCATTGTATAAAATAACTCGAAAGTCGGGTAAGCTCGAAACGGTGCGTTATGCTTGGACTGACGAGCAGCTTGATAATTATTTAAAAGAATTTGGACGAAATTTTGAGCTTCAGCGCTATAAAGGACTTGGGGAAATGAACCCTGATCAGTTATGGGAAACAACGATGAATCCCGATTCACGCACCTTGTTACGCGTTCAGATAGAGGATGCAGCCAAGGCTGAACGCAGGGTGTCCACTTTGATGGGTGATAAGGTGGATCCGCGCAAGCGCTGGATCGTGGAAAACGTAGATTTCACGGAATACGTAGAGTAGTGCTATCAAAAGAGGTGTATACATGAGCTTATCGGAGCAGTTTTTGCCAGCTTTTCTGGAGGAAGTGGTCGGTGACCGCTTTGGCCGATATTCCAAATATATTATTCAGGATCGGGCGATACCCGATGTACGAGATGGATTAAAACCCGTACAACGTCGTATTCTGTATGCAATGTACGATTCGGGCAATACGCCGGATAAAGCATATCGTAAATCAGCCAAAACCGTTGGGGACGTTATGGGTAATTACCACCCTCACGGTGACTCGTCGATTTACGACGGCATGGTACGGATGGCGCAGCCTTGGAAAATGAGTCACGTGCTTGTGGATGGTCACGGTAACTGGGGCTCCCAGGATGATGATCCGGCGGCAGCTATGCGTTATACGGAGGCTCGTTTGTCTCCGATCGCAATGGAAATGCTGCGCGATATTGAAAAGCGTACGGTTTTGTTCAAGGACAATTTTGATAACTCGGCCAAAGAGCCCGTTGTGTTGCCGTCTCGTTATCCAAATTTGTTGGTGAACGGTTCCAGTGGGATCTCGGCGGGATTTGCGACAGAGATTCCTACACATAGTTTACGCGAAGTTATTGATGCCAGCATTGCGGTGATGGAAAAGCCCGAGATTGAGCTGGAAGAGATTATGACCTTTATTAAAGGTCCTGATTTCCCGACGGGTGGACTCATTATGGGTGGCGAAGGCATCAAGGACGCTTATCGCACGGGAAAAGGACGCATTTATATTCGTTCCAAAACGGAAATTCAGTCTTTGCGCGGAGGTAAGCAGCAGCTGGTCATTACCGAAATCCCATATCAGATCGTCAAATCAAGGCTCGTAACCGCCATGGAAAATATCCGTCTGGAGAAAAAGGTGGAAGGGATTGCCGAGGTTCGTGACGAAAGTGGACGAAATGGTTTGCGTATCGTTGTGGAACTGAAGAAGGAAGCCGATGCGGAAGGGATTTTAGCTTATTTGCTGAAAAAAACCGACCTACAGGTGGCATATAACTTCAACATGGTAGCTATTGTGAACAAAGCGCCACATCAGCTTGGGCTAAAGTCCATTTTGGAAGCGTATATCGCCCATCAACGCGAAGTTGTCACTCACCGTATCCAGTATGAACTGGAAAAAGCAGAGGATCGTGCCCATGTGCTGGAAGGTTTGGTCAAGGCGCTGAACATTCTGGATGAGGTCATCGCAGCTATTAAAGCTTCCAAAAATCGCCAGGACGCGCAAAATAATTTGCAATGGATGTTTGGTTTTAGCGAACGTCAGGCAGATTCTATTTTGACTTTGCAGTTGTACCGTCTCACCAATCTGGAAATCACCACGCTTGAAAAAGAACTGGGTGACATCCAGAAAAAAATCGCGCAATATCGTTCTATTCTGGAAAGTGATCGCAAGCTGATCAGCCTGATTCGCAAGGAACTTTTGGAAATTCGTGAAAAGTACGGCATTGACCGTCGTTCAGATATCCAGGGCGAGGTAGAAGAGATTAAGGTGAACCTGGAAGTCATGGTGGGAGCAGAGGATGTGTTGCTGACACTCTCAAAAGATGGCTATGTGAAACGTACAAGTATGTTGTCATTCTCTCGTTCAGGCGGGGAACGTTCAAGTTCCGGTGTTAAAGAAGGGGATTACGTTACCCAATTGCTTGATGTGAATACGCTGGACATATTGCTCGTCTTCACCCAGCGCGGACAATACTTTTTATTACCTGTACATCAGGTGCCAGAGTATAAGTGGAAAGAGCCGGGCACACCAATTGTCAACGTCATTCCGTTATCGAAGGAAGATCGTATCGTAAGTGTTATTCCGCTTAAAAACATTGAGGAAATCGGCAAAAGTCTAGTATTTGTAACAAAGAAGGGCCAAGTAAAGCGTACAGAATTAAAAGAATATGCTACAAAACGTTCTAGTGCCGTAGCCGCCTGCAAAGTAGCAGGGGACGATGAGGTGTTATCGGTAACGTTAAGCGAGGGTACCCGGGATATTATGCTGATTACCCGCGCGGGTATGAGTATACGCTTCAAGGAGCAAGAGGTTAATGCGATGGGTCGCGTCTCGGCTGGTGTCAAAGGTATACAGCTAGCGGAAGGCGATGAAATTATCGCGGCGTTATGGGTAGAAGAGGATGAAGGAGAAGTGTTGGTGCTGACCGAGTCCGGTTATGGTAAGCGTACGCTTCTGCTGGATTATCCTACACAGGGAAGAGGCGGGAAAGGTATCACCACCTTTGAGTTCAAGGAAGGCAAAAGAGTACGTTCGAATGGAACTCGAATCGTGGCTGCCTTCTATTGCCGTGAAGCTGTTCAATTATTTGCAATCACAGCAGAAGGACAAACGATGTCCTTCCTTTCGGAAAAGGCTCCTTTGACCGACCGAAAGGATACAGGCAAGCTGCTGGCTCCAGTGGAGAAGAAGGACGAAATTGTGAATGTGCTGCTGCGTAGTGAGCCGCAAGCTTCTCAGTCCATAGAATAATAGGAAAGTCAAGCGCTTATTAGCTCGAAAAAGAGAGGTCCTCTCGTGCCATTCCGGCACGAATGAGGACCTTTTTGCCGTCATGCTGTCGAACCCTGACCAGCCTTCAAAACCCAGGTGAGACTTCCTTCCCCTTTTCATTTCGTGCTCCAAAAACGGCAGGAAACCAGGGCTGAATGGCGAAAATTTAATGTGATGAAATACAATCCGGACGGTGGCCCATACGGTAACTTTGATGCTTTTACTGACCCTGTTATTTAAAGGAGTGAGGCAAAATGCAAACGACCGAATTTGCGAAAATCTGGTCCAGAATGGCTAAGGATTATAAGGTTCATATGGAGCAGCAACTGGCTCCATCACTAACCGAAGCTCAACTTACGGTGCTGGAGGTTTTGAACGAATACGGCCGTATGAAACCGTCTCAACTAATCCCATATCTCGCCACCACACCAGCCGCGGTTACGATGCTGCTGGATCGGATGGAACGGAATCGACTGGTCACCCGTTTCAGAGACGTAAAAGACCGTAGAATTGTATGGATTGTCATTTCGGATCAAGGGAGAGAAGAAGTAGAGCGTGGATTACGAATACGGGATGATTTTCTGGGTTCTGCACTAAACCGAATTTCTCAGCACAATCAAAATTTGCTGGTTTATTTGTTGGGGAAAATTACAACGAAGGCGAGGACTTCAGTATCGGCAAGTGAGACTGAGGGAGTAAAGGAACCAATAGAGCGAGCAGAATAACTAGAATGGTGGCTACATGAAAAGTAGCTGTACGCAGCAGATTATCAATTTAAGGCAAATAGGAGTGCGCGGATGTAAATACCTATCGTGGTATTCATACCGCGCTTTTTTGTGTTGAAGTATAGGTGATATTTGGGTGAATGTTGACATTTACATAAGAGATGATAAAATAATAGTTATAAATAAATAACAATTCGTATACAAATAGTTGCTTGTTTATGTATATGGATTGTGAATTGGGTATTAGAAAGAAGGATGGTTTCAGTGAGTGACAGAGAGGAAGACAGACTTGAGGTGTACCGGATTATTCAATCGGTAAGGGAGGTTAACAAAACGATATTTTATGCCTTCTGGAATGAGGAGCAGCATTTGGATCTGACGGCCATTCAGCATATGGCTTTGGCAATTCTGAATAAACGCCCCAACATCGGGTTATCCGAGTTGGCAGACATAGCGCATGTGGGAAGCAGCTCTATGAGTGGAGTGGTTGACCGCTTGACCAAGGCGGGATATATTGCTCGCGGACGGCATGAGCATGACCGTAGATCCTTAGTGCTGACGCTTACGCCGGAAGGAAAAGATATCATGCAAAAAGTAGACGCCATGTGGATGGAGCGCGTCTTGCCTATTCTGGACATCCCGAAGGAGCAGTTAGAGATGGTTCTGGATATCCATAAACAAATGATCATGAAATTAACACCGAAGGGAATGAATCAACTTGAGCAGTCCTCAAATGACACTACCAGGTAATGTACGCAGAGCACCCATTGTGGCCGCTCTGTTGATTGGCGCGATTGTAGCGATATTAAATCAGACGTTGATCAGTGTGGCTTTACCGAAAATGATGAGTGATCTGAATATAGATGCCAATATAGCTCAGTGGCTCAGCACGGGCTTTATGCTCGTGAATGGGGTATTGATCCCGGTGACCGCGTTCTTGATTGCCCGTTTCTCCACTCGTAAATTGTTTATTAGCGCGATGACTATTTTTTCAATCGGGACGCTGTTATGTGCTATAGCGCCAAGCTTCAGCATATTGCTGATCGGTCGGCTTATTCAGGCCGCGGGGGCAGGTATCATGATGCCCTTAATGATGGTCGTTATCTTGAACATCTACCCAATAGAGCGTCGTGGCCGGGCGATGGGAACCCTAGGGATTGCGATGGGTTTTGCTCCAGCCATTGGGCCAACCTTATCCGGTTATATAGTACAGCATTATGACTGGCGGGTATTGTTCTGGATCATCCTGCCGATATCAGTAATTTCAATTGTGATCGGATTTATTTTTCTGAAAAATGTAACGGAGCAGTCCAAGCCAAAGCTGGACATTCCCGGCATCATTTTGTCTACGCTCGGTTTCGGTGGACTGTTATACGGCTTTAGTGATGCAGGAACATCAGGTTGGGGAAGTATTCCAGTCCTGTCTACGCTTATCGTTGGGACAATTGCGCTTATTTTGTTTATTGTTCGCCAACTGAAGGCAGATGAGCCTATGCTGGAGTTCCGTATCTTTAAATACGATGTATACAGCTTGACGACAATCATTAATGTGATTGTGACGATGGCTTTGTACGCCGGTATGATATTGCTTCCGATTTATTTGCAAAATATTCGGGGTTTTACACCGCTCCAGTCTGGTATGCTGATGTTACCGGGAGCGATTCTGATGGGGCTCATGTCTCCTGTAACGGGGGCTATTTTTGACCGAATCGGAGCACGCTGGTTGTCTGTAATTGGCTTGCTGATCATGGCTATAACGACTTGGGAATTTACAAGGTTGACCGAAACAACCACCTATATGACACTGTTAATTAATTATACGGTGCGGATGTTCGGGATGTCGTTGCTGATGATGCCGATCCAAACGGCCGGGTTGAATCAGCTTCCGCAACGATTGAATGCACATGGTACGGCAATGAGTAACACGCTGCGTATGATTTCCGGCTCAATTGGGACGGCAATTCTGGTGACAGTGATGTCCACACAAAGCAGCAACCGCTTGACATCGATTGTTACATCTGAGGGACTAAGCGTGACGGATAAAGCGGGGATGCTGGCTGCAGGTAATCAAGCTACGATTTATGGGATTAACTCGGCTTTTATCATTGCAACAGTGTTGAGTGTGGCCGCTCTGATTTTAGCATTTTTCATCAAAAATACGAATGCACAAAACGCCCAACCCCGTCAACAGCTGGTAAACAGCAAGAAGGGGCAGTCCGTGGCTTCCTCGTCATAAAAGGATGAGATGACGCATTAATTTAATTTTCTGCAAAAAAAGAACCTGGAATGCATGTTTGTTCACATGCGTTGCAGGTTCTTTGTGCAAATGGGGTTGAAGATCGATATTCAGATAGAGCAGGACTTTCCGATTCAAATTTCAGACGTAATCATGTTCTCATAAAGAGACCTTGGCCATTCATTCCATGGAAATTGGACAGGAGGTAACGAGTGAAATCTCATATCGTCCTTGCTAACCGGATGCGGTGCTCCAGCGAGTAAGGACCAGAGCGCCAGCTGTTGACCGGGTCGGCTCAGATGACCGCCATATTTTTGGTCACCGTAGAGGGGACAGCCGATCGCCTGCATTTGCACACGAATTTGGTGTGAGCGTCCGGTGTGCAACTTAATCTGCACGAGACTGAGTCCATCTGCTTGTCCGATCACGCGGTACTCCAAAATGGCTTCCTTCGCACCAGCCGTGCCAGGCCGAACCGCTTGAACTGTGTTGGTACGGCTATCCTTTAGCAGATAATGGGTTAGACGGCCCTGTGGGGCCGTAGGAACGCCATTCAGAACTGCGGTATACAGTTTGTGAAAATGACGACTTCGTACCGACTCTGACAGGCGAGAAGCAGCTTTGGACGTCTTAGCAAAAATCATGGCCCCACCTACAGGCCGATCCAGTCTGTGAACTAAGCCCAAAAAAACGTTACCAGGCTTATTGTGTCTGATTTTTAGATCTTCCTTGAGTAAAGACAACAGATCAGGATCACCACTGGCATCCTCTTGTGTTGGAACATTGACAGGCTTTACAACTGCCAAAACATGATTGTCCTCATATAGGACAGGAATGTTGGGCAGTGCATGCTCATGCCGGGTAAGTTCATTTTGAGTCATAAGAGGAATTTAAGCCTCCCAGCGTCCGAGAATACCACAAGGCAAATTCAATCCCGAGCGTGTGATCGGCAATCCGATTTCACCAGCGCTAATTTGTCCGCCGTACTTTTGTTGCATGGTCATGCTCAGCATGTTGCGCAATACAGTAGGCGAAATACCTGTGGTATAGGAGTTAATCAGCATGAACAGCGGTTGATCTGAAATGATGCTCATGCAGGATTCGAGAAACGGGTATAAGCTTTCTTCAAGCTTCCAAGTTTCTCCGTTCGGTCCGCGTCCGTAAGAAGGAGGGTCCATAATAATGGCATCATAACGGTTGCCCCGACGTTGTTCTCGTTGCACGAACTTGAATACGTCGTCCGTAATAAAGCGTACCGGACGGTCAGCCAGACCGGACAATTGAACGTTTTCCTTTGCCCACTGCACCATGCCTTTGGCGGCATCCACGTGAACTACACTGGCTCCAGCATACGCAGCAGCAGTCGTGGCTCCTCCCGTGTATGCAAACAAATTCAGTACGGAAATCGGTCTGCCTGCGCCTTTGATTTTATCCATCATCCAGCTCCAGTTCGCTGCTTGCTCCGGAAAAAGACCGGTATGCTTGAAGCTGGTCGGTTTAATGTGGAATTTAAGCGGTCCATAGCTAATTGTCCAGCGCTCGGGGATAGGTTTTTTCATATCCCAGTTGCCGCCACCGGAGGAACTGCGGTGATAATGCCCATGAACATTACGCCATTCGGCTGTTTCCTGGGCCAAAGGCCATATGATTTGCGGATCGGGACGACGCAGGACAATATCACCCCAACGTTCCAGTTTTTCACCACCGCCTGTATCCATTACTTCATAGTCTTTCCATTCTTGTGCTACATACATGTACAATCCATCCTTCAGCAGTCAATTCAGGATTCAGGCAGCAAGCTGCACAGAAATCCCCATATGGAGTCTATTGTACAACAAACCTCAGCAACAATCGAATGATTACATAAATAAGTAAGTAGTCAAATGGTCTAAAATATTTTTTCTCGGATGTACTTGTAATTATAGCGCTTCCATATTAAAATGAAATCAATCCCACTTGTACGTACAACAATCCGTTTTTTATTATAATAATGAAAAACGGATTGAATTGTACGTACATAATATTTTTTATCAACACAGCTGAAATTCTACTTAATTAAACAAGCCTCTAATTTAATGTGCTTATCCATAGAGTTTATCAGCCAACAGCCGCATGTAATGCGGCTGTTTTGCGTATATCTCCCCAAGATTAAAGCTAGTTTTTGAAATTAATATTTGACAATGAGAATCATTATCAAATATTATTTGAGTAACAGGGAGTGAAAGCATCCCATATTTCAAATAAAGGTGAGGGATGAACTTGGGTAAAATCATGATTGCTTATGCCAGTTTGACCGGTAATACAGAGGAAATTGCGGAATTGATCGCCGAGGGCGTTCGTCAGGCAGGGCATGAGGCGGAGTTGAAGGCTTCGTATGATTGCAGCGCGCAAGAACTGCTCGCATATGACGGGTTCCTACTGGGTGTATATACATGGGGAGATGGTGAGCTTCCTGATGAATTTTTGGATTTTTATGAGGAACTAGACGAACTTGATTTGTCTGGTAAAAAGACCGCAGTATTTGGCAGTGGAGATACATCTTATACGCAATTCTGTGGCGCAGTGGACTTGGTAGAGGAAAAAGTCAAAGAACGCGGTGCATCGGTCATTCAAGAGAGTCTGAAGATTGAATTCAATCCATTGGATGATGACAAGGAGAATTGCCGAGCTTACGGAAGACAATTTGCACAGGCTGGTATTGAAGTGTCCTGAGAAGAGAGTGAGTGATAGGTATGCGCAATAGCGATAGCTTAAGCGGCTTTCCTCTTCTGCACGACTATCAGCTGGAGGAGATGTGGAGAACTCCACAGCAATCCGTCAATCACAGAGGAAAAGAGGGCGTGAGGGCTGGAATTGGCGGCAACGGGTTCAATATGCAGTAGGGCATGCGCTCAACGAATACTTTGGAATGGAAGTAAAGGTACGGCGGGAAGTCCCTGTCCAGTATGTGCTGGAGAAATGGTGGCCCAAGCAGTCAAACAGCTTTGAATCTTTGTTCCATTATTGGGATGTCAAAAATAAAGTGTCAGGTGAGTTGTCAAAAATTTGTGGCTTAAATAATGACTTGATGGTGCCTGTGATGCTGTATGAACAATTTTGTACGTCTGTGCCTGAGTTAGAGGTCAATATTTCGCTTATTGTTCAGGCTGCTTGGCAACTATCAGCAGAAGCAGATTCCCTGCTCATTCAAAAGTACATCGTTGACTATAATCCTAACGTTGTCAGTACATTCCAACATATGACAAATGTATTTTGTTATTATGCATTTGGAGCTCTTCCTCAGCTTATTGAGGTATACTGTCTGCTGGAAGGCAAGAAGGTCCGTTTCATTCCGGGACCTGCTTCTTTACAGCAATCTCTGGATTACGTACGGCTATTACGGGATTCCAAAGAGGATGTACATGGGACGGCAGAACGCTGCCGTTGCGGGGGGTGCATAGGGGAGCAAGTTTCTCAGGGAAACAGAATGAATAAGAACACGAAGGAAGGGCAGGAGGCGAAAAACTGCAAACAACGGTCAGCTGTACCTACGCCTTTCTCTTAACGTTACTGTGTAACCCTTTAATTGTAAACTATCCCTTTTCGTGAAAGAGCCTTGGAAACAAGGTTCTTTTTTATGAAAAAAAATTATGAAAAAACTGAAAATTTATGTTGCCTGAATAGATAAATATATCTATAATATTTCAATGTACAATAGTTATATGAAAATATTTAAATATAAAAGACGGTTTCTGGACCATGGATCAGATTGTCCTATGTACATAAGATAGTCCTGTCTTGTCTTTTGCATGGAATGTTGCCATGTGTTTATTTACGTTCTCTATTTGGTTTAATGGCCTAATATTTCAATTTTAAAATATTAGCGTTGAATAATAAAAATTTTTTGGACAACAGGGGTGGAAGAAGTGAGTAAGAAAACTGTATTGCCAATCCTCATTGTACTGCTCATTCTGAGCGGTGGAGCTATTGGCTACTATTATTGGTATCAAGCAACACACTTTGTTAAAAGTGACGATGCGCGCGTTCAAGCCGATCAATATAAGGTAATGCCGCAAATCTCTGGAGAAATTAGTCACATTGATGTGGAAGAAGGAGATGTTGTTCAGCGTAATGAACCGATTGCCGAGCAGGATGTATCGGGGTTGGATGCGAGCATGATCAGCAAGTCCGTACTGCGCGCGCCGATCAACGGAACCGTCATTAAGATTTATTCGAAAGAGCATGAAATCGGATCGCCGGGTAGTGCTGTTGCAACTATGGTGGATATGAACAGCTTGTACGTATCTACGAATATTGAAGAAACTGATATTAACCGTATTAAACCAGGACAGCTTGTTGATATTACGCTTGATGCAGCAGGTGATCAGGTGATTCAGGGTAAAGTTCGTAAAGTGGGCGAAGCCTCCAACGCCGTGTTCTCACTCGTTCCTGCAGTGAACACAAGTGGTAACTTTAACAAGGTGACTCAGCGTGTGCCTGTAGAGATTGCTGTGAACAAGCCGAAGGATCTGAAGCTTATTCCTGGAACGAACGTGGAAGTAAAAATTCATACACCTTAAAAAGGAGGGGTCCATGTGGCTGCCAATGATATTGCTGCTGCTCCTTCGACAGATTCTTCCAAAGAACGCTGGCTTGCCTTTTTCGCTATCGTTTTAGGCGCCTTTGTCGCCATTCTGAACAACAGTCTGATCAATGTCGCCATTCCTAGATTGACGACAGATTTAGGATCTACGACGACACGTATTCAGTGGGTTATTACAGGTTACACGCTTGCATCTGGTGTAATCGTACCGATTACCGGATATATGGAGCAGCGCCTCGGATACAAAAAGTTTTTGATTCTTGCGCTCAGCGTATTTTCGCTGGGAACGGGAATATGTATTTTTGCATGGAGTGATTCTTCCCTGATCGCAGCACGGGTGCTGGCTGGTCTGGGCGGTGGTGTTATTATGCCGCTGAGTATGACGATTATTTACAAAATTATGCCGCGTGAACAAATCGGTATGTCCCTTGGTATATGGGGGATCGCCGCAATGGCAGCGCCGGCTGTAGGGCCTACGCTCAGCGGATATTTAATTGAGTGGTTTAACTGGCGATTCTTGTTTATTGTCAGTGTGCCAGTTGCTTTATTTGCAATTTTAATGGTTATTCTTCTAATCAAAGAACCGCCTAAAGTAGAGCCGAAGCCGTTTGATCTACCGGGATTTTTGCTGGCCGCAACTTGTGCCGGAACACTCTTGTACGCATTGACAAACGGCCAGCGTGATGGCTGGACTTCTTTTGGAATTGTATCCCTGCTGTTTATTGCTTTCTGGGCACTTGTTTTTCTGATCTATGTAGAAAGCGGCAAGGATAATGCTGTAATTGAAATCTCATTATTCAAGAATTCAAAGTATACGATTAGTGTGATTGCCTCTAGTCTGGTCATGATGGGGATGTACGGAGGAACGTTCCTAACACCGTTGTTTTTGCAAAATATCCAGCGTGTGTCACCGATTGATACCGGTATTATCCTCATTCCACAGGCCATTGCCATGGCGGCTATGATGCCTATTGCCGGGAAGCTATTCGATAAGTTCGGCATTGTGCCTTTGGGACTTGTGGGCCTGACGCTAACCAGCTTTATGACCTATCATCTTCACCAGCTTACGCCAGATACTTCGCATGCCTGGTTGGAAACCGTAATGGCATTACGGGGTCTGGGAATTGGTATTTGTATGATGCCATTGTCCACGGTCGGCATGAATGCCGTTCATCCGAGCAAGGTAGCCAATGCGTCTACAGCGTCCAATCTGGTACGTACTGTGGCTGCATCTATGGCGATTGCGGTGTTAACCGCCATTATGCAAAGCCGTTCGGCTGCTCATGCCCAGCAAATTTCGGAGTCCATTACACCAGACTCGGCTCATGCGCTTCAAGCGACATTGGGCAGCTCATGGATGTCATCCATAAGTAGTTTAATCACACTGGATGCTACATCAAGAGGAATTGGGGATACGTTCCTCATTTCATCCATACCGCTGTTTTGCACAATTCCACTCATCTTTTTGTTTATTCAGAGGAAGAAAGCAAAGACACAGCCGGAAGCTTAATAAGTGAAGTACAAAATATCGACTGGATGACTTACATTATTTCCACGGACAGAAAGAAAGGGAATTATCATGAAAATATTGAGAGTAGAAAGTACATTAGCGGCTTTAGTGCTCGGCGGCGCAGTGCTGGCAGGCTGCTCCAGTAATAGCGGGGCGGCTCAGGACATGGTCGTTCCGGTTAAAATCAGCCAAGCACAGCAAGGCATCATCGGACAGGGAAATATTTATACAGGAACGGTAACACCTTCGGAGACGGTGAACATTGTGCCTAAAGTGGGCGGTAAAGTGGTTGAGCTGCCTGTGGATATTGGCTCCGAGGTTAAAAAGGGCCAAGTACTGTTCAAGCTTGATGATAAAGACATGCGGAATAATGTTGCGAAAGCTCGCGCCGCAGCAGCTGCGGCAGCAGCCGGAGTAAGCACCGCTCAAGCATCCCACGAATCTACGATGGTTCAAGCAAACTCGGGCTTAGTGCAGTCCAAGAGCGGCGTGATTCAATCCCAAAGCGCAATCAATCAGGCACAGGGGGCTATTAATCAAGCCACTACAGCCGTAGAACAAGCAACACATGGTGTCTCCTCGGCAGCCAATACGGTGAAACAAACGCAGCAAGCTTTGGCAGATGCACAGAAGAATGTAACACGTACACAAAGTCTATTTGATGCAGGTGCGAGCACTCAAGCACAATTAGAACAAGCCAAAACAGCAGTTGTGAATGCGGAAGCGGCTTACAATAATGCACAAAATGCGCAGGCTAATGCACAAGATCAGTTGGTAGCTGCGCAGAAGGCCTTGACTACAGCTCGCAACAGCTATGATTCAGCAAAAAATAGCTACAGTAATGCCAATAGTGGCTACAGCAATGCGCAAAACCAACTCAAAGTATCTCAAAATACTGCGGTCATCGAGTCCAGCCAACAATCTCTTAAGCAGGCTCAGCTGAATGTAAACATTGCTCAGGATGCATTGGATGACACCGTTGTTACATCACCGATTAATGGTATTGTGGGTACGAAAAATGCAGAAGTTGGCGAAATGGTATCCGCTCAATCTCCTGCGCTGGTCATTGCGAATCTGAGTACGGTCAATACATTAATCTATGTTCCAGCGGAACAGATCAACAATGTAAAAGTAGGTGACAAGGTACAGGTTCGTGTTGCAGCTTCCAACATTGTAACAACAGGTACAGTTAAAAATGTAAGCCCGTTGGATGCAAGTGGAAAAGGCTATCCTGTAAAAATCTCAGTTGCGAATCCAGACACAAAACTGAAATCCGGCATGTTGGCTGATATCAGCTTTGTCGCTGCCAATGCACAAGAAGGCATTGTGGTTCCTACTGCGGCAGTTCAAAAGGATCAAGGTAAAGAATATGTATATGTTGTAAACGGAGACCATGCGAAACGTAAGGAAGTGAAGACTGTTCAGACGGCAGGTTCACAAACACTCGTTACCAGTGGCTTGAGCAATGAGGAGAATGTGATCGTGAATAATCTGGCATTGCTGTCCGATAACTCACCGATTACAATTAGCCAATAATTTGGTTCTAGAATTACTGCTATATAATAGTAGAAGTTTATTATAGACATATGTGCAAGACAGCCTGCTTAGTGGGCTGTCTTGTTTTGATTTCATTGAGCACATTTTACATAGGATTGATGTCGATTTAGGACTATTTTTGACGAACATTGGTAGAATAGGATAGACTAAATTGGAAATAGATAGTTTTCAAGTTTTATTACATTCTCAGATAAGTGATCGGAGGAATTGTAAGATGGAAGTAAAATTGGTAGTGGATTTTGAAGCTTATGAGAGTGGCCAAACGATGGCAAAATTGCTTGAGGAACTGGCAGCCAAGCCGGAGAGCGCGGAAGTTACGGATCTGATCATTGGAGATTGGGGTGGAGCCTATGAGAGCTCACCAGATGATTTCATCCCAGTGTTAGTGAAGCTTAAAGATCATTTTCCTAAGTTACGCAAGCTGTTTATTGGTGATATGGAATATGATGAGTGTGAGGTTTCATGGATTAACCAGACGAATCTATCCCCGTTATTAGAAGCGTTTCCAGCGTTGGAGTCCTTTCATATCAAAGGAAGCCAGGACCTGAGTCTGGAACCACTTCGTCATAACAACCTTCAGGAATTAGTTATTATTTGTGGTGGCCTGCCTGTGAGCGTTCTTCAGCAAATACACAATGCAGAACTGCCTGAACTGCGCAAGCTGGAACTGTATTTGGGTGTCGATAACTATGGTTTTGACGGTAACCTGAAAGATGTTTTGCCGTTTTTGAATAGCAATCCTTTCCCCAAACTTACATACTTGGGACTGAAAGATAGTGAAATACAGGATGAAATTGCAATTGCAGCAGCTAATGCCCCTGTGATTGGACAACTGGAAGTGCTGGATCTCTCACAAGGTACGTTGTCTGATAAAGGTGCAGAAGCGCTGCTGGCTAGTGAAAGTATAAAAGGGCTGAAGCATCTGGATTTGAGCTATCATTATATGTCTAGTGAAATGATGCAACGTTGGAAAAGCTCGGGTCTATCTGTGAACGTGGAAGATCAACAAGAAGCGGATGAGGAAGATGATTGGCGTTATCCATCACTGACTGAGTAATTTGTACAAATGGACTAAAACGGACTGTTTTCAAAATTAAAATGATCTAAAGTGAGGCGGCTCTATGGTTAGAATGTCAGACTGTAATGTCAGCGAGCCGTTTATCTTGTTCGGTAATCCGGGGAATCGTCGAACTACCGGACTACAGGAGGCGCGAAGCAGATTAATGCTCCCACCCGCTCTGGAGGTCTCCTATAAGAATGTGCTGGAAGCTATTCGGCAGAAACAAGGTCTGAGCGAGCTGATGGCGCGAATAGCCGCGCGAGCTACGCATGATAGCGTGAATGGCAGTTCCTTTGTGCAAGAGAGCATTGATCAGTTACTGGCGGGGCAGATGAACAGTGGTCCGATGCTTCGTCTGGATGCACCGGGCGAAAGCTTTGAGGTAGAGCGTGAGTTGATTGCTCTGGGCGCCTCGGATGGTGAGGGAGACGATTCTCTGTTGCCATGGCCCGAATGGACACAAGGCACAAGTATATCGGCGGCAGAAGCGCGACGTCTGCAGGAGCAGCACGGTCGTATTTGGCACCCGGCACAATGGTTCCGGGGCTATTGCCGTCTGCTGGCCTGGCTGCGGGATGAAGTGGCTCTGCTCTGGCCCTCGTCATACTGGATGAACGATCCGGCGGAAGTGGCCGTGATGTTCGACAAACGGCGTTGTAGCGCCGATTTAAGCAAGGCAGATATAAGAGTCCCGCCAGTGCTTGCATCTTCAGGTGGTGCATTTCATGATGTTGTCGATCTGCACGCGGCAATAAAGGAGAGCGGGTTTCACCGCGTATTTGTGAAAATATTTTGTGGGTCTGGTGCTTCTGGTGTCATGGCCTATCAGGTACATCCCCATACACACGCGGAACTGGCGGTGACCACGATTGGAACGGAAATCATACGCGGACAGCGCGTGTATTATAATGCCGGACGACTGCGTCGTTATACGGATAAGCAGGACATTCATGCTATCCTTAACTGGCTATGCCTGGAAGGGGTACATGTAGAGCGCTGGATTCCCAAAGCGACCCTGAACGGGCGTGTTTATGATGTGCGCCAACTCGTGTGCGGATCAGAAGCTTGCCATGCGGTTTTACGTTTGAGCCACAGCCCCATTACGAATTTGCATTTGCGTAATGAGCGGCTCTCGCTGAAGGAAGCCGGATTACCACAGAATACGGTGGAATCGATCCAGCTTACGGCGAAAGCCGCTATGAGTGTTTTTCCAGCCTCCATGGTTGCTGGACTGGATGTGCTGGTTCCGGCTCATGGCGGTCGTCCCTATGTATTGGATGTTAATCCGTTCGGTGATTTGCTGTACCGGGTTGAGCATCAGGGTTGGAATCCGTATGAATGGGAAATGCAGCACCTCGCTAATAGGAGCGTGGGTACGGAAAGGAAAGACAGATATGATTGATATGAACCAAATTGTCGGCTCTCATGATATTGTCATGATTACGCTTGATACTCTGCGTTATGATGTAGCAAAGCTGGAGGAAGAGAACTGTCCGAATTTGTGCGGCTCCGGGTCGTGGGAAAAGCGTCATACACCGGGTAGCTTTACCTATGCTGCACATCATGCCTTTTTCGGCGGATTTTTGCCGACTCCAGCGAATACGGATAAGACTTCACATATCCGTCTGTTTCACACAAAGGATACGGGACTGCATACGCATCCACATACCTGGCTGTTCGATGCCCCGGATATTGTGTCCGGGCTAGAGGGTGAAGGTTATCGGACCATCTGTATCGGTGGCGTTATTTTTTTCACGAAGAAAAATAAGCTTGCTAAGGTGCTGCCAGGGTATTTCCAAGAAAGCTACTGGCGTATGAACTTTGGCGTTACCAACCCCCGTTCGACGGAGCATCAGGTGAATCATGCTCTGAAACTGTTGGGGAATACAGACCCGTCGCAGCGCTTGTTTTTGTTTCTGAATATATCAGCGATCCATGGGCCTAATCATTATTTTGTGAAGGGCTCAGCTAAAGATTCAGTGGAGTCTCAACGAGCAGCCTTGCGGTATGTGGATGGTGAACTTGGACGTTTGTTTGATGCTTTACGAAATCGGGGCAAGACGTTTTGCATGGTTTTTTCCGATCATGGTACAGCTTATGGGGAAGACGGCTATGAAGGACATCGTCTGGCGCATGAGGTAGTCTGGAATGTGCCTTACCGCGAATTTATATTATAAAGCAAATAGAAATATAGATTGCACTAGTAAAATATCAAGAAATCAATCCAGCGCGAGGAAGGAGCAAAATGAAAGCCATGAATCTGAATCACTCACATCCAACGGGTGAGGTAGCCCCGGAGATAGACACAAACTTAGTACCCTCTAGGTTTCAGTGGCCTGAAACTCCTGCTGAATGGGCACGCACGATCCGTGAAGCTCCCTACCGCTCCTATCTGTACTCTTACCCGCATAAAACGGCCTATCGTTCGTTTGATACACCGCTCTCATTGCAGGAGCTGTGGGAGAAGGAGGAGTTAGAAAGCTATTTTTTGTATATGCATATTCCGTTTTGCGCGGCTCGCTGTGGATTTTGTAACCTCTTCACTTTGCCGGACAAGCGTCTCGATGTACATAAGGAGTATGTGGATGCGCTAGAAAGACAAGCCAAGCAATGGGCACCCATTATGGGCCGTCGGCCTTTTTCACGTTTTGCGATTGGCGGCGGTACACCGACCTTACTGGAGGCTCCTTTGGTGGAGCGCTTGTTTGACATTGCGGAAAATATAATGGGACTGGACCCTAAACGAGCTTCTATTTCGGTGGAAACCTCTCCCGATACTGTGACTGAGGATAGGTTGGAGGTGCTCAAGCGCCGCGGGACAGATCGTGTCAGCATGGGAATTCAGAGCTTTGTGGAATCAGAAAGTGCCGCCATTTACCGACCTCAGAAGCCCAAACTTGTTAGAGAAGCACTTGAGCGGCTGGTGGAATACAACTTTCCTTTGCTGAACGTGGATCTGATCTATGGCCTGCCTGGTCAAACAGTGGAAACCTGGCTGTATTCTTTAGAGGAAGCACTGTCTTACTTGCCAGGGGAGATTTTTCTTTATCCGCTATATATTCGAGAAAATACGATTTTAAAGCCAGGCTATACCGGGCTGGAACATGATATTCGCCTTAGCTTGTATGAAGTGGCGCGCGAACGGCTCAAACGGGCAGGATATGTACAATATTCCATGCGCCGTTTTGCAAAAAATGATGGTTTATCCAGCAAAGAGCTTTTGCCCTACAGTTGTCAGGAGGAAGGTATGACTGGTCTGGGATGTGGTGCGCGATCCTATACACGTAATGTTCACTATGCCAGCCGGTACGGTGTTAGTTCAGCAGCTACGCGTAGTATTATCGAAGATTATGTTGCTGCGGAACGTCATGATCTGGCTGACTACGGCTTTATTTTAAATGTGGATGAGAGTAAGCGACGCTTTATCTTAAAGGCGCTTCTTCATCGGGAAGGTTTGGAGCTATCGGCCTATGCAGAGCGCTTCGATGTATCCCTGTCGGACGATTTTACGGGAATGTCATTGCTGCTGGAATCCGGTATGGCTGTCGTCGAGGAGGGTAGGCTGCGACTTACAGAGGGAGGAATGGCCTATTCCGATGCGATTGGGGACTGGATGATCTCCACATCAGTACGTGAGCGCATGGAAGGATATGTAGGCGCATGAGAGCGACCTTATATTATCGTGGTTCGTTGACCTCGTGCAACTATGCCTGCCCATACTGTCCGTTCAGTAAAAACGTTGATAGTCGGGAAACGTTGAACAAGGATCGGGCCCAGTTGGAACGTTTTGCCGATTGGGTACGAGAACAGGGCGCTCTGGGGCATCGTCTCTCTATTTTTTTTAATCCGTATGGAGAAGCCTTGATTCATTCCTGGTATCGCAAGACCATGATTGAGTTTTCCCACATGGCGCATGTGGAAAAAGTGGCGGTACAGACGAATCTATCGACTAAGCTGGATTGGACGCAAGAACTGAACCCGGAGACTGCTGCGCTGTGGGCTACATATCACCCTGGAGAGACGAAAGAGCAAGTTTTTATATCGCAGGCTATGAAGCTATATGAACTTGGCATTTCCTATAGTGTCGGTACCGTCGGGTTAAGACAGGCATTTCCGGCTATTCGTTCCTTGCGATCGCAACTTCCAAGGGATGTTTATTTGTGGATCAACGCCTACAAGGATCGACCACATTATTATACAGATGTTGAGGTTGCTGAATTAACTACGATAGATCCCTATTTTCAATGGAATTTAAAGGATTATAGCAGTCAGGGGCGGGCATGTCGCGCTGGTGAAGATGTATTTTATGTCCAGGGTGACGGAAGAGTAAAACACTGCTATCAGGATCGACGGGTGCTAGGACACTTATACAGGGATGGTCTTGAGGGTCTGAGTGGCAAACGTCCGTGCCGGATGAAAGAATGCGGCTGCTATATCGGCTATATTCATATGGAGGAGCAGCCGTTTCGGGAAATGTACGGTAGTGGCTTACTCGAAAGGGTGCCGCAGGTACAGCTATCTCCGGCTCCATCATTTAGCAGACAGGCTATTCATAGAGCAAATGAATCCATATAGCAAGGAACGTCCGCGTCTAAATGTAATGCTATAGCAACCTTAATGATCTATTAGAAAACGAGCAAAAAAACCGACCCTTGCCATCAAGCAAGGGTCGGTTTTTCTGTTTTATAATAAGTTTGTGCGACGATCTTATGCGAAATAATCAAGTTTGGACAATAGCAGTAATTTCTTCATCCAGATCCAATCTGATTTGTTCGCGATAGGCACGAATATTGTATTCGGAATACAGGTATCTCAGAATTGCTTCAATCATGTTGGCTTCCACCAGATATTGACTGCGGCCCTGTACATGAACTTCTGCGGAATAACCTGTATCCTCCTCCCAGCTTAATTCTACTGTTACATCAGTGGGCTGGACACCTTTGCGTTCAGCCATATGCAAGCAAATAGCGTTGACAATCTCATCCATACTCAAAATCATAGCTTAGTAACGTCCTCCGCGGGAATCATCTGGTCTTCGACGATTTTTAATAGCACGGTAGATACCTACTCCGGCCATGATCAGGACGTAAATGGCGAGAACATTAACGGCCAGACCAAGCAAGCTACCCAATGCGCCCATGTTGCCGAACAATCCGCCGAAGAGCATACCTGCCAAACCGCCCAGCATCATACCTTTCAGGAATCCGCCGCCACCGCCAAGGAATCCACCAGTTCTGTTTGTATTCCCAGCAGTTGCTCCTGACTTGGTTCCGCTATCTGACTTATTGACGCTACTGCTGTCATTTGCCTTGCTTGGTGTAGATTGGTATGATTTAGGCCCGGATTTAAACCCGCCGCCTCGCCTTGCATCAGCTGTAGATGGTGCGATCATAGCAATGAGTAGGGTAAAAGCCATCATCAGCATCATCATATTTTTCAAAGTAAATGTTTTTTTCATGTAAATATATCCCCCTTAGTAAATTTTTTTTATAGGTCAAACAACCGCTAACCAGTAATACGAATGGCATGGAAAAGGGTTTCAAAGAATTTTAATTTTTAAAAATTAAATAATAACGTCCCATAAATCCTATGCATGGATTGGTAAAAGCATTCAGCTTTGCGGCTTAAGTAAAAATGGATTAGTATCCGTACTGACATCACCGGCAAGCAGCATGCGCAGAACCATTTGGCACCATTCCAGACCTGCTTTAGCATTCAAAAGTCCTTTTTGTACTAAAATATAGTCACCAAAGTTTTTACTGCCAAAATGTAAATTCTCTGCGGGAATGTCGTTCAGAATATCCTCAAGATGCTGGATTTTCTGAATAAAATGACGTTTGCGTTCTTCCAGCATACGATTGGCACTACTTTTGTCCGTCAACCAAAGACAGAACAGTCGAAGACTTAATTCATCCCGTGTAACCGGAGCAGCTAACGCTTCCTGGGACCATTGCTGAAGCATATGGATTCCCTTGTCGGTAATGGTATACATTTTCTTATCAGGCTTGTCAGACTGCTGAATCCAACGAGAGGCTAGCAGTTCCTTGCTCTCCATACGGGCCAGTAGCGGATAGATCTGACTGTGCTTAGCCTGCCAAAAAGGCTGAATACGCAACATCAGATCATAGCCGGAGGATTCCTCTCTTGCGAGAAGCCCCAACAGACCATACGATAGTAAATTCATAGATCTTATCTCCTTCATCCATCATAGTAACGGTTGTAACAGCACTGCGGCAGGTATTCTGCTGCTTCATGAAAAGTGTACACTGAAACTGTATGGTTTGACAACTTTCAGACAGGTCGTTCACAGGTTAGCCCAAATTGGCTCCTGTCATTCTCCACGTATATGCGCTTTTTTTCATAAAAAAGGGTAGTTTAAGCTCGCACTTACGAGCTTAAACTACCCTGGTAACCTTCTGCCAAAGCGTATCCTGTTTACTGTTCATTCCCGTCAACGACAAGCGTTAACGCTCCTGTATCTGGATGAATAACCATGCCGTGAACGGGGGCATTAGGGGGGAGAAGCGGGTGATTCTTAATAAGCTTCACGGTAGTTCTTACCCCTTCTTCAATGTTGTCAAATCCTTTTAACCATTTATTTAACTTAATGCCTGAATTTTCTAATGTGTTCAGCACTTCCTGAGAAATTCCGCGATCGAGCATTTCATTGACCATGTGGTCCGCATTTAATGCAGCCATGCCGCATTCATAATGGCCTACGACGACGACTTCGTCTGCTCCCAGCTCATACAGGGCGACTAGCACACTGCGCATTACGCTTCCAAAGGGCTGTGAAATAATCGCACCCGCATTTTTGATGATTTTCACATCACCGTTGCGCAGGTTCATAGCTTTTGGGAGTAATTCCGTTAGCCGTGTATCCATACAGGTGATAATGACCATTTTTTTATTGGGGAACTTGCCCGTTCTATAGGCCTCGTATTCTTTGTTTTCTACGAAAACACGATTGTACTCTAAAATTTCTTTGATGTGATCCACGATTGTTCCCTCCAGATTCTAAAAAAGTTTGATATGTACAGTCCAACGTTTGTTTTAGGTCTTAGGAGCTGGTCGTACATGTTGTGTGTTGATTATACTTTTTAATATAAGTATCATCAAGTATAGGTATTGTAAAGTTTTAACCATTTTAAGTTAAAGAGGTGACCTCAAATATGACGCAACAGACGTTGGATCAATTGACGGCTTTAAAGGAGCTTGCACACAAAATTAGTAGTTATGGCGAAGCAGTAGGTCTGCTGCACTGGGATTTACGGACTGGCGCTCCGCGCAAGGGCGTTGATATTCGGTCGGAGACGTTGGGTATGCTGTCCACTGAAATGTTCAAGCTGATGATCTCGGATGAAATGGGACAATTGCTGCAATTTTTTGCCGTAGAAGACAAGCTGAAGCAACTGGAGGACAATGATCGCAGATTGGTGGAGGAATGCCGTAAAAATTATGAACTGAATCGTTCGGTTCCGGCAGACCGATACCGGGATTATAGCATTCTTGCAGCACAGGCAGAGAGCAAGTGGGAGGACGCAAAGGAACATAGCGATTTTACCGGATTTGAACCGTACTTGTCTAAAATCGTAGACATGAAGCGTGAGTTTATCGGCTACTGGGGTGTTAAGGATACAGAGTATGACACGCTTTTGGATCAATATGAGCCGGGGATGACGGTTGAAAAGCTGGATGCTGTGTTTGATCGTCTCAAGAAGCGCCTTGTGCCCCTATTGTCTAAAATTCAGGCTTCATCGAACCAGCCGGATAAGAGCTTTTTAGATGGTGTGTTTGATGTGAAGCAGCAGGAGAAGTTCAGCCTATTCATTTTAGGACAGATGGGGTATGACTTTGACGCAGGTCGTTTGGATGAGAGTGTACATCCTTTCGCAACAGGATTAAATCCAGGTGATGTGCGTATAACAACTCATTATCTGCAAGATGATGTAACCAGTGCTATTTTCAGTTCGTTGCATGAAGGAGGTCATGCGCTGTACGAACAAAATATTGCTCCAGAGCTGGCAGGATCACTACTGTCTGGAGGAACCTCTATGGGGATTCATGAATCCCAGTCCCGCTTGTGGGAGAATAAAATCGGACGCAGTCGTGCTTTCTGGGATCGGTATTACGATGATTTGCAAAAGCATTTTCCTGATCGTTTGGCAAAGGTTACGGCAGAGCAATTCTACCGGGCAGTCAACCGTGTGGAAAATTCACTGATTCGTATTGAAGCGGATGAGCTAACATATAATTTACATATCATTATCCGTTATGAAATTGAAAAAATGCTGTTTAATGAAAAGCTGGATGTGAAGCGTCTCCCCGAGGTGTGGAATGCGAAATATAAGGAATACTTGGGACTTGTTCCACCGAATGACGGACTGGGCGTACTTCAAGACGTTCACTGGTCCGGCGGTGATTTTGGTTATTTTGCTTCCTACTCGCTTGGCAATATGTATGCAGCGCAAATTTTGGCGACATTACGTAAAGAGTTGCCAAATCTAGATGAATTAATTGCTGCTGGAGAGCTTGAGCCGATCAAGCAATGGCTGACCGAACGTATTTACCGTTACGGCAAGAGTCGGACGCCGTCCGAGTTGATTGTAGCCATTACAGGTGAGGATCTGAACCCGGATTATCTCGCCGACTATCTGGAAGAGAAATATACCTCCATATACAAGCTGTGAATCATATAGCATCTACCCCGCGTTCCCGGGCGAACGTGGGTTTTTTTTTTGCAATTAACCAATATATCGACAACGGCATAACAATATATGAAGTCAACCGATGTAAAAAGGTGGGGAGGGAATAAGGATGAAAAACGGCGCTCGTTTCAAAGCTGTGGTGGCTGCGGCACTACTCGGATTACTGTTGCTCAGTGGGTGCACCCCCAAAGGAGGGGAGCAGACGATTGAGATCAGACTAGGCGAGGTAGCCCGTACGGTCTTTTATGCGCCGCAGTATGTAGCCTTGAGCCAGGGGATGTTTGCTCAGGAGGGACTGGATGTCCAGCTGGCAACGATTCCCGGGGGTGACAAGGCGATGACGGCGTTGTTGTCCAATCAGGCGGATATCGCGCTGATCGGCGCGGAAACATCTATTTATGTGTATCAGCAAGGAGCAGAGGACCCTATCATTAATTTTGCCCAACTGACACAGAAGGATGGAACCTTTTTGTTTGCCCGTCAAACGCAGGATAGCTTTGAATGGGAAAAGCTGAAAGGGCAAAATTTTTTAGGCCAACGCAAGGGCGGAATGCCGCAAATGTCACTTGAATTTACGCTTCGCAAACACAGCATTGATCCTCACAAGGATCTGAAGCTGATTCAAAATATTGATTTTGCTAATGTTGCCTCTGCTTTCGGCTCCGGTACAGGGGATTATGTGCAGCTGTTTGAGCCGCAGGCATCTATTTTTGAAAAGGAAGGTCGTGGGCGGGTTGTTGCCTCTATCGGTGTGGAGAGCGGCGAGTTGCCGTATACGGTATATATGGCTAAGCAAAGCTACCTGAACACAAATAGCGAGGCTGCACAGAAATTTACAAATGCTGTATATCGGGCACAACAGTGGATTGCTACGCATTCACCTGAACAGATTGCCGAAGCAATCACGTCCTATTTTAAAGATACAGATTTAGCTGTTTTAACGAGTAGTATCAAGCGATATAAGGAACAGAGTACCTATGCTTTGAACCCGATGATTGAGGAAAAGGAATGGAAGAACTTACAGGATGTCATGACCTCGGCAGGAGAGCTTAAAAGTCCGGTTGCACTAGATAAGTTAGTGAACCCAAGCTTTGCACAACAAGCGATTTCGTCAAGCTCTACCGGGAATACTGAACCGCCTGTGAAAAAGAGCACAACTGAATCTACGGATGCAGGTGTCGGGGCTGGAGGTTCGTCATGATGGAGGAACGGAGTAGCCTAACTTTGGACGCGACCATCCCGATGGTGAGACTGAAGCAAGTAACGCATGTCTATGTAACGGATCGTGAAGCTTCGCTGGCGGTTGAGAATATTGATTTTTCCGTAGAGACAGGGGAGTTTGTCAGCTTGGTTGGTCCAAGCGGCTGCGGCAAAACGACGATCCTGTCCATGATCGCGGGGCTACTGCGTCCAGCGGCAGGCCAAGTTATATTGCAAGGTCAGCCGGTAAGTGGTCCGAGTCCAGAGGTCGGTTACATGTTACAGCAGGATTATCTGTTCCCGTGGCGGACGATAATGGATAACGCATTGTTGGGTCTGGAACTAGGCAACAGAGTAGATGAAGCTGCGCGTGAGCGGACACGGCTGTTACTGGAAGGCATGGGTCTGGGAGGGAAGGAGCATCTGCATCCATCCCAGTTGTCTGGGGGAATGCGCCAGCGCGTGGCGCTGGTACGGACGCTGGCGACCAATCCGGGACTGCTGCTGCTGGATGAGCCGTTCTCCGCGCTGGATTATCAAACCAAGCTACAGCTGGAAGATCTGATTGCGGAAACCTTGCGCGAGCGGAGGAAGACGGCTATTTTAGTCACACATGATTTGGCCGAGGCCATTGCGGTCAGTGACCGGATTATAGTGATGGGTCGAAATCCGGGTCATATCCGACGTACCTTCGAGATTCCGGATTGCATCCGAGAAGCTCAGCCTTTTTATGCACGCGAGCAGCCGGGTTTTAATGAGCTTTTTCATGAAATATGGGGTGAACTGGAGGCTTCGGGAGCAAAGGAGTGAGTTAACGTATGAAGGACGAAGCGGATCAGCTTGAGCAACGTTGGATTCAAGGACTACATCAGGCGTATTTACGCAGCAGGCGTTCGCAACGATGGTTAGTGACAGGTGTGCAGACAGCTATTTTACTGCTTTTGTTTGTGCTATGGGAAATTGCAGGCCGTTTGAAGTGGATTGATGTACTACTGTTCAGCTATCCGAGCAAAATTTTTACCCAGATCGGCAAGGATGCGGTCAGTGGTGAATTATGGGGACATGTAGGTGTCACCGTGGGAGAGACGATGGCGGGTTTTTTACTCGGTACACTGTTAGGTACGTTGCTGGCTGTACTTATTTGGTGGTCACCGTTTTTGTCGAGGGTGCTTGATCCCTATATGGTCGTGTTCAACAGTATGCCTAAGGTGGCGCTAGGTCCAATTTTTATCGTCATGTTTGGGGCGGGATTTACTGCTATCCTAATGACAACCCTCTCCATTACGGTCATCATTACGACACTAGTCGTATACAACAGCTTTCAGGAAGTCGATTCGAATCTGATCAAAGTGGTTCGCACGTTTGGCGGATCACGCCGTGATACGTTTCAAAAGGTGATTTTACCTGCATCCTTTCCTGCAATCGTCTCTACGCTGAAAGTGAATGTCGGTATGGCATGGGTTGGTGTGATTGTTGGTGAATTTCTGGTGGCTAAAAACGGCTTAGGCTATTTGATTATCTATGGTTTTCAGGTGTTCAATTTCACGCTGGTTATGTCCAGTCTGTTGATCATTGCTGTCGTAGCTACACTGATGTATCAGGCGGTCGTGTATGTGGAGCATCGTCTGCTTTCTGGTCGTCCTCATCGCTAATAATAAAATTTCTGAACATTTGTGTAAAACGTGAAAATAAAGTACCATGAAAAATGAAAATACTTAAAATTTATGAAAATGAGCATTATGCATAAATTTCGAATTATGCAAAATGCTGAAACAGATTTCATCTAGAGAGGACAGAATTTTTTCATGGGCTTTCGTACGATTAAAACGGCTATTGCCGCATTAATGGCCGTACTTATTGCGGAGGGTTTTGGCATTCATGGAGCCACCTCAGCAGGGCTTTTAGCGATTTTGGGGGTGGATGTCACACGCAAGAGAAGTCTCCGTACCATTTCGGCGAGATTTTTTGCATCCGTCGTGGGGCTTCTTTTTGCTTGTGTTTTGTTTGTGGTATTCGGATTCCATGATTGGGTACTGGCATTATATATTTTAACGGCGTTTCCAGTCATTGTACGGGTGGGATTTAAAGAAGGGATCGTCACCGGTTCGGTCGTAGTCTTTCGCGTATTCAGCGGCGGCGTGATTGATATGGAGGTACTGCTGACCCAGCTAGCTCTGCTAGTGATTGGACTGGGTTCCGCGATGATTGTCAATTTAGCCTATATGCCGGGTTCTGATAATACAATGCAACAAATTCGGCAGGAGGTGGATCGGACATTTTCTGTTATATTCAGAAATATGGCCAATACGCTGCGTAGTCCAGCATACATATGGGATGGCAAGGAAGTTATTGAAGCGAACAGCGTGATAGCCAAAGGGGTTACTGAGGCGGGGCGTTCCTTGGAAAATCAGATGCTTCGTCCCCAAGAGGGCTGGAATGTGTATTTTTATATGCGAAAAGAACAGCTGGATTCGATCCAAAACATGATGCAGTTGATCGCACAAATGTATCAGCATATGCCGCAGGCCAAGCTTCTGGCCGAGCTGTTCGACCAGCTTAGCAATGACGTTTTGGCTGGACATTATACGGGACAGACCGAGAAGCTGCTAGAGCAGGTTCGTGAAGAATTTAAAGCAATGGAGCTTCCCGCAACCCGGGAGGAATTTGAGATTCGTTCGGCATTATTGCAGCTTACACATGAGCTTCATCAGTATTTGAAAATTGCGAAAAAGGACAAGGCCCCTACTCCAGTGAAAAATTAGAGTAAAGGCCTTGAGAGGCTACTATCCGTGACGGACAGTAGCCTTTTCTTGTTCAGTAATGGTAGAAGCCGATTGACTCAAAGTCCGTTTGTGCCGAATTCGGTCTGTGGTCCATAAGACAGCGGCGATCAGGCAAGGGTACAGCATAGCCCATCCGACAAAGGGGAAAACGATAGCCGTAGAGATGAACGATATCCAGCTAATGGCTACGCCCCAGCGACTACCACGTAGAAGCTTAATTCCTGCTGCACAACCGCCGAGATAGGTCAGAATAAAGGTGGCGTTCGGGAATTGAATCAGCTTAGTGAGTGAAACAGCGCCACTACCGTACAAAACCATAATGATCACGAAGCAGACGCTAAGAAAAGCAATGCCTCCGATAGGGGTATGGAAACGTTGGGATAACCTGCCCATCCAGCGAAAGGCCTGTCCTTGCCGGGATAAAGCATAAGCGACACGTGAAGCGGCACCAACATAAGCAATAATAGTAGCGGTACAAATAAAGATACCCGTCAAGCCTGCAATTATCGCGCCCCACGGTCCGATAGCTCGACTAATTACCCATACGAGCGAAGCATCCGAATCCCCTGCAAGGTAACTTTGTGTGCCCACAGTAGCCAGCGCAGTTAAGAAATAAAGTAAACCGACAATGACGGCTGCAATGGTCACACCTCTAACGGCCGCCCGCTGGGGATTGGTGAATTCCTCTGACATATGGGACACGGCCTCCCAACCGATAAAGCACCAAAACAAAATCGCGGCCGCTTGACCGATAGAGAGCCAGCCATGTGGAACAAACGGGGTGAAGTGGACTGTTTTCATCTGAGGAAGTGCTGCGGCAATGGCGAATATAAGGACGGCAACGATAGCTATGACGACTGCGATCTGAATACGTCCCGCGACCTTCATGCCGATCCAGTTGATGATCAGGCCCACCGCCAGCATAGCAACGGCTAACATTATGCGACTTTCCTCTCCCCAGCCCATGGCTGCGATCATATAGCCGGCTCCGGTGAGTGCGGCAACAGGTGCCCCAATCGGAACCGACATGAGAAAAAACCACCCGATATAAGCACCGGCACGTGGGGAAAAGGCCAACGTGACAAAGTGCGATACCCCTCCCGCATTCGGAAATTTGGCAGATAGAAGCCCCATGGAAAGTGCCATTGGCAGGATGAGCAGGGTCATAAAACCCCATGCCAGCAGCGATGCCGGCCCCGCCATTTGGGCAGCAAGACCAGGCACAATCAATATCCCCGAACCCAGTACAGCTCCGATATAGAGTGCAATGGCCTGAGGAAGACCAATGGTGGATTGAAGTTTATTTTCATTTGTCATGCAGAAAAGCCTTCTTTCGCTTGTTATTTCCTCCAGCTTATCAGATAATCAATCTATCGGAAAAACGGAATATAACGATTGCTTGCATCGGAAAAACCGATTGAAGGAGCGGATTATGGAATCGCGGCATTTGTTTACCTTTTTAAATGTAGTTGAGGCAGGCAGTTTTACGCGAGCAGCGCGTATACTGGATTATGCACAGTCGAGTATCACTGCTCAAATTCAAGCGCTAGAGACGGAGTTGGGTACGCCGCTTTTTGATCGCATTGGCAAAAAAATCATGCTGACGGATGCCGGACGACGTCTGCTGCCCTATGCGCAGGAAATTTCCAAGATGCATGCTATGGCTAAGGATGCGCTTCGTTCAGAAACGGAATTGGCAGGCACGCTGAAAATAGGAGCACCAGAATCTCTGGCCGCTTTTCGTCTACCAAGCCTGATCCGTGAGTACAGAGAACAGTATCCGAAGGTTAAAATTGTCCTTAAACCCGGTGAATGCTGGGAATTACGCGATTTGATTCGTTCCGGTGAGCTGGATTTGGCTTTTTTGCTACAGCCTGAGACGGAGGATAGAGAACTGAATGTCACCACGCTTATTCATGAGCCGATGGCCTTGGTTGCTCCACTTAAGCATTCGCTGGTTACCTATACCCGGGTAGAGCCTACCGACTTGAAGGATGAAACCATTTTGCATACGGAGGCAGGATGTACGTACCGTATCCTTTTTGAGCAGTATTTGAATAAACACGGAATTTTTTCAGACCCTAGCCTGGAATTTTGGAGTATTGAAGCCATCAAGCAGTGTGTCATGGCTGGATTGGGTATAGCGCTGCTTCCGCTGGTAACGGTACAAAATGAGCTGCGAGAAGGTAAAATGGCGCGTTTAGCCTGGGATGACAGTGAACAGCAGGTGGCTACTCAGGTCGCTTATCACACGAAAAAGTGGAAATCTCCGGCTCTTAGTGAATTTTTACAGATCGTTGAGCAGCATGTAACACATTGGCGTGCATGAGTTCAAGCCATCGCGGCATATGCTTATACAAATAATATTTTTTCCTTTTCGCCTATTCACTCAACATTCGCCCACAACCTGCATACATATGTATGGAATGATTGATTGTATGGAGGAGGTTCAAGAATGGCATTAAGTCATAAAAATCGTAGAGAGATTATTACCAAAGCGATCTGTGGTAAAGGTCGCAGATTCTCTACCGTAACCCATACCGTAACTCCGCCGAATAATCCAACGAGCATTTTAGGGGCATGGATTATTAACCACCAGTATGAAGCTGTGGCGGCGGGGGACGGCATTGAGGTCGTCGGGACGTATGATATCAATATTTGGTACTCATACGATAAAAACTCGCAGACCGATGTGGCCAAGGAAACGGTGTCGTACGTAGAAAATGTGCCGCTCTCGTATCTTGATCCGAAGCACCGGGCGTCTACAGTGGAAGTATCCGCCGAAGCTACACAGGAGCCGAGTTGTGTCGAGGCCAGTGTGTCTTCTGGAGGTGGCAGCGTAATGATCCGGGTCGAGCGGGAATTTGCGGTGGAGCTGGTGGCGGAAACGAAGATTGTTGTAGAAGTATTCCCGAATGGTAGCAGCGATGATTTTGAAAAAGACTTTGATTTTGGAGCGGAAGAGGGGGACTATGAGGAGCTCGACCCCGACCTCATTGACGACGAGCTCTGACAGAAGTAACCAAAAAGAGGGCCGCTTTACTCTTTGCGCCGGCTGATTCTGCGCAGGGGGCAAAGGCCCTCCTTTTTTATTGTTTGGATTGAAATTGGGTTGAAATCCGTACGTAGTCCGTGGGGGGGATATGATGCAGCAGCCGGGACAGGCGCTCATACGCTTCAGACAGATGGCAAATGATGAAAAAAAGCGTAGACTGGAGCGTTCAGGCATAGCGGTGCAGTGGATGGATAGCAGTATAGCAGATTTTGCGATAGGCTACGCGGTGCAAATCCATCAACTGCGAGTGTTGGAAATTCGTAGACGTGCCATCGAAGGCCCTTCCAAAGTCCGCGCATACGATCTGTCTGAGCTGGATCAACATTCACCGCTCTATGTCCGGATGGAGCGGCTGGCTGTACGTGCTTTGTACACACTGGGTTTGGACAGTGGTGAGGTGGTACTGACGCCGCTTGGGGAGCGCAGCTGTCAGGTGCGCGAAGTCTCGGCACAGCCATGGCTGAACGATAGACGTTTGGCCACGCTATATGAAATTGCTGCGCGTGAAGGGGATATTGAGGGTGAAAATCTTTCAGAACGAGGGAGAGATCGACTACTCATCGGAATGGACCCCGAATTTGTGCTGGTTCGTATGCCAGAGGGACGGGTCGTTCCGGCCTCAAGATATTTGGGTCGTCTTGGCATAGCCGGCTGCGATGCTGTTACTCGTCGAGGACGAACACTGTATCCAGTCGCTGAGCTTCGTCCTGCGCCGAGTGGAGATCCGGCCCGCCTACTGAAGCATCTGCGTCAAGCTTTTGCAACAGCTGCCCGGCGCATTGCTGACCGCACACTCATCTGGCAGGCGGGGGGGATGCCGCAACCGGGTTTTCCGCTGGGCGGACATCTGCATTTCAGCGGGGTTTCGCTAAACGGTGCCTTGCTCCGGGCACTGGATAACTATTTGGCACTGCCTTTGGCGCTACTGGAAGACAAGCGTGCGGTCCGGCGCAGACCGCATTATGGCAATTTGGGTGATTTTCGCCGTCAGTCGTATGGAGGCTTTGAATATCGTACACTGCCCAGTTTTCTTATTTCGCCACAGCTGGCGAAAGGTGTGATTGGAATGGCGTTTCTCATTGCTTCTCAATATCCGCGTTTGCAACGTAGGCCGCTGGGTCAGGAGGAGGCTCACAGAGCCTTTTATGAAGGAAATCAATCTGTGCTTAAGGAGTATATGGAACCTCTTATTTTGGATATGGTTTCACTGGAAATATACTCGCAATATGAAGCTTATGTAGCGCCATTGCTGGACAGCCTCCGCAAGGGGAAACAGTGGGATGAATCACGGGATTTGCGCCCATATTGGAAGCTTACGTAAAATCAAGTGTCGACACCAGGAACGGTTTCATGTTATCAACTGTCATTTTTGATATAATGAGAGATAATTATAAGTTTAAACGGAACAAAGTGTGGGGGTTAGTAAACGGTATGTCCAAATATACACCGATGATTGAGCAGTATTTATCCATAAAAGAGCAGGCTAAAGATGCATTTTTGTTTTTCCGTCTGGGAGATTTTTACGAGATGTTTTTCGATGATGCAATTCTTGCATCCAAGGAACTGGAAATTACACTTACGGGTCGTGAGGGTGGCGCCACGGAAAAAATTCCGATGTGCGGCGTGCCTTATCATTCAGCTGAAAATTACATACAGCGCCTCATTGAGAAGGGTTATAAGGTGGCCATCTGTGAGCAAATGGAGGAAGCCTCAGCTACAAAGGGGATGGTACGGCGGGATATTGTCCGCGTTGTGACCCCGGGAACGGTGATGGAAGGCAAGGTGCTGGGTGACAAATCCAACAACTACATGGTATGTGTCACAGAGACGGACGGGATGCTGGCGCTTGCGGCGTGCGACTTGTCAACAGGTGAATTGTATGTGACTTCTGTGCCTGATTCGAAAGAATGGCTACTAGATGAAATTAACATTTATGAGCCTTCCGAAATGTTGGGAGATGGTCATCTGCTCGATTTTGTGACATCCCGTATGTCCCCCGTTGGACGGCGTGTTGTGTATACGGCCTGGGACAAATCCAAGGATGATTTGGTTCGGGATCAATTTGGGGAAGCCACGTGGGCAAGGCTTACGGAGGAACGCAGACAGTGCGTATCGCGCTTGATTTCCTATTTGAATGAAACGCAAAAAAGATCGTTAGGCCAATTGACCCAAATCTCGGTATATGAGCCAAACCATTTTATGATTCTGGATCCATTTACCCGCAGGAATCTGGAACTGGTGGAGACGGTACGGGAACGCTCCAAGAAAGGCTCGTTGCTGTGGCTGTTGGACCGCACAGAGACTTCCATGGGAGCCCGTCTGTTGCGTCGTTGGATTGACAAGCCACTGTTGAGCAGCAGTCTTATTGAGGAACGCTTGGAGGCGGTGGACAAGCTATACCACCAGTTTATTTTCCGAGAGGATGTACGTGCTCAGCTTAAAGAGATTTACGATCTGGAGCGTCTAGTTGGGCGGATCGCCTTTGGTAGTGCTAATGCACGAGATCTGATCGCCCTCAAGCTGTCGCTGGCCCAAATTCCTTCTTTACGCGAGCTGTGCGCTGAATCTCCTTCGAAGACGCTGAGACGGATTGCACAAACGCTGGATAGCTGTACAGACCTGTGTGCGTTGATTGAGGAAGCGGTGGCGGATGAACCGCCAATTTCCGTAAGGGATGGAGGTCTTATTAAGGAAGGCTACCATCAGCGTCTGGACGAACTGCGCGAGGCGAGTGTGAACGGTAAACGTTGGATCGCTGAGCTAGAGGCCAAGGAACGTGCAGCAACCGGCATTCGGTCACTTAAAATTGGATACAACAAAGTATTTGGTTATTATATTGAGGTGACCAAATCCAATTTGGCTTCATTACCAGAAGGTCGATATGAACGCAAACAGACGTTGGCGAATGCGGAACGGTATATCACACCGGAGTTGAAGGAAAAGGAATCTCTAATTCTGGAAGCCGAGGATAAAATGGTTGATCTGGAGTACACGCTTTTTACAGAGCTTCGCAGTAAACTAAACGCTGAAATTCCCCGTTTGCAAAAGCTGGCAGAGCAAGTGGCTGAAATTGACGTGTATCAGTCGCTGGCATCGGTTAGTGCGGAACGGGGATTCGTGAAACCTGAGCTGACTACAGGATATGATTTCGTAGTGGAGCAGGGGCGCCATCCCGTGGTGGAAGCCGTAATGAAAGATGGCGGTTTTATCGCCAACAGCACGGTGTTGGAGGAAGGCGATGCGCATATTCTACTTATCACCGGGCCGAATATGGCTGGGAAAAGTACGTATATGCGTCAGGTTGCGCTTATTGCAATTATGGCTCAAATTGGCTGCTTTGTCCCAGCTGCACGTGCCAAGGTGCCGATGCTGGATCGCATTTTTACACGGATCGGCGCGGCGGATGATCTCATCGGCGGGCAGAGTACGTTTATGGTCGAAATGGCAGATATCCAAGTAATGACGGACAAAGCAACTCCGAGAAGCTTGATCATTATTGATGAACTGGGACGAGGTACGTCCACTAGTGAAGGGATGGCAATTGCACAGGCAGTCATCGAATTTGTCCATGACACGATCGGCTGTAAGGCGCTGGTATCCACGCATTTCCATGAGCTGGCGCATTTGGAGCAAGGCCTGTCTTCGCTGCGAAATTACTCTATGGCCGTGCAGGAAAGCGGCGACAAGGTGAATTTCCTGCGCAAGCTCATACCGGGAGCGGCTAGCAGTAGCTATGGCATTTATTGTGCTCGGCTTGCAGGCTTGCCCAATAACATTATTGAGCGAGCGAATGGACTGCTGAATGGTTTTGAACAGGCAGCAGCTCAAGTAACGGCAGGTACCGAGATAGTAGTAGGAGGGAAGGAAGGGACTGATCTTCGTACAGTTTCAGGGACGGAAGATATTTCTTCTTTGACCGAATATAATTCAGGCCAGACATTGCGAGAAAGCGGAGAAACTGCATCATCAACTCAGTCTTTATCACAGCAGGCCACCCTGGTAAAAGAAGATACTCTACAGACTGTGGAGGATTCCAGCAGGTTGGAGCAAGGAACAACCGAAGTGGTACAGCTGTCCATTTTCGGAGAGCAGGAGCTTGCCGCCTCCAAGCCCCATGCAGAGACAGTAGAAGCTAATCCGATTGTGCGCCAAATTTTGCGCAAGGTGAAAAATGCTGATGTCATGAACATGACTCCCTTACAGGCGATGCAGCTGTTAAATGAATTAAAAAACAAGGCCAATGGCCTGTAGTTAAAATAAGTGACATTCTTATTTTTCATCACACTTTGAAGTCAGGAGGAGGTTAAAAGGATGTCTAAAATTCGAGTATTGGATGAGCATATTGCGAACCAGATTGCTGCCGGTGAGGTCGTGGAACGTCCAGCCTCCGTCGTGAAGGAGCTGGTGGAAAATGCGATTGATGCAGGCGGTACGCGGGTGGACGTATGGGTAGAAGAAGGCGGCCTGCAAAGTATCCGGGTGACGGATAATGGAAGTGGCATTGAGCCTGAAGACGTAGAAACGGCATTCTATCGGCACGCGACAAGCAAAATCGGACATGGTCGCGACCTGTTTCAGATCACAAGTCTCGGCTTCCGGGGAGAGGCGTTGCCAAGTATAGCGGCTGTATCGAAAGTAGAGTTGCTTACAGCAGCCGGAGATGACGGGCGTGCCCGTAAATTGGTGATTGAGGGCGGTAAGCTGGTGCTTCACGAGGATGCCGCTAGTAGGCAAGGGACGGATTTTACCGTACGGGAGCTGTTTTATAATACACCTGCACGGCTGAAATATATGAAAACAATCCAGACCGAGCTGGGACACATTTCGGATGTATTGTACCGAATGGCGCTTTCGCACCCTGAGGTTGCCTTTACATTGCGGCATAATGGCAATACATTGTTGCAAACGCTGGGTAATGGTGATTTGCTCCAGGTGATTGCCGCTATTTATGGAACTTCTGCGGCGAAGTCCATGCTGCTGCTGGAAGGAGAGAGCCTCGATTACCGAATTAGCGGCTATATCAGCCGCCCAGAGTGGACCAGATCGAATCGGAATGCGATATCGACGGTAGTGAATGGACGTTTTGTGCGTAGCTACGGGCTTAATCAGGCGTTGCTCAAGGCGTATCATACCTTATTGCCGATCAATCGTTTTCCGCTGGCTGTGATCCAACTGGAAATGCATCCTTCTTTGGTGGATGTTAACGTTCATCCTGCCAAGCTGGAGGTAAGGTTCAGCAAAGAAGCTGAACTGTTTCAGTTGGTCGAGGATTCGGTAAAAGCTGTTTTAGGGCAGCAAGTGCTGATTCCGAAGGCAGTCAAGCGCGAGATCGGTGGCAAGGACAGTGGCTCGTTTGTGCAGGAGCAGTTTCACTTCTCGAAGGGAAATGGTGCGGAAGGGGATGCTCCTTCCGGCAAAGACCGGGGGGGAGCACTGCCACTTTCCGTGACCTCGCCGGAGAACCAGGTGCCGGGCCAATCCAATTACTTGAACAGAAACGAAGAGAATAACAGAGGTAGCCAGGAGCGTGAGCAACGTCCGAGCAGCGGTAGCCTCTCAGCCATTGGACGGGCAAACAACCTTTCAGGTAAAAGTATTAGTGATGATGAACTGGATGCAGATTTTGTGGAAGAAAACAACGGGAGTGAAGTTAGAGGGGACGTGCCGCTCCCTGATGGAGCGACTGTACAGTCGCCCGAAGGAGATAATGCCGCAATAGGCACATCTTCTTTATACAGTGGAGGGATAAAGGAAACGGCTGCTTCTGCTGCTTACCCATCTTCTGTGCCGCCGATTGCAGGACACGCTACGGATTCCCGTCATTTCGCGGATCAGAAGCCTCGCCAGCAACGTCTAAATGCAGAGCAATTGGCAGCGGTGTCGGGAGAAGTTCCAGAGCTGCCCACTTTTCCTGAACTGAATTTAATCGGTCAGCACCACGGGACATATCTGATTGCACAGAACGACCAGGGCTTGTATTTAATTGATCAACATGCCGCACATGAACGAGTCAATTATGAATTTTATTATGAAAAATTCGGTAATCCCGAGTCAGTATCGCAGGAGTTGCTACTGCCAATTACACTGGATTTTACGCCTTCCGAGACAGAAAAGTTGAAAACAAGGCTGCACTGGTTTGAGCAGGCGGGGGTGTATTTGGAGCATTTTGGCGGTCAAACTTTCCGTGTCAGCTCTTACCCGTACTGGCTTCCCCAAGGGGAAGAAGCGGATGTTATTGAGGAAATGGCCGGATGGGTGCTCGAGGAAAGAGCCATTGATCTTGCAAAGCTGCGGGAAGCAGCCTCGATCATGTGCTCCTGCCGGGCCTCGATTAAAGCAAACCAGAAGCTGACTGACCGACAGGCTGTCGTGCTGCTAGAGCGTTTGGCAGCGTGCAAACAACCATATACTTGCCCTCATGGGCGACCTATTGTGGTTTCCTTTTCCACATATGATTTAGAGAAGCTGTTTAAAAGAGTAATGTAAGGGAGTATATATATGTTACAGGATCGGGAAAACCGTGAAGAAGAGCGGTCGAGGCTACGGGAAAAAAAAGTCGAATTACTGGTCACGACAGGGGATTCCCCCTCGGCTGAGGTTGTGGAGCGAGCGAAGCTGCTTGCAGCCGAGTTAGGGGTGTTGTATGCCCCTCGTCGTGGCATATCGGTAGCTAAGCTAATCGCGGCTCACAGAGTCCGCCAAGCATTGGTTCTGGTGCAGGGCGGAGTGAGACTGATCAGCCCAGAACAATCACCGATGGTTTTTCATCCGAGTATGGGCTTCATTCGCGCCAAACGGGTATTAAAGGGTGAACCTGACCCGATGTTGACGGCTGCCCGGCTCGTCCCGGGTGATACTGTACTGGATTGCACCGCAGGACTTGGTACGGATTCTCTTCTATTTTCAATTGGAACGGGAAGCTCTGGACAAGTCACGGCTGTGGAGAGTTCTTTCCCCGTCTATGCTTTAATCAAGGATGGAATGAGGCATTACCGTTCCGGCAACGCTGAAGTAGATCAGGCCTTTTCCAACATTGACGTTCGTTTTGGTCATCATTTGGACTATTTGCGCAGTTTGCCGGATCGCAGTATAGATATTATTTATTTTGACCCTATGTTTCGTGATCCGTTGCTCGATTCCAGCGCAATCGGTCCATTGAGAGGGTTGGCTAATCCAGACGCGTTGAATGAGGAAAGTATTGTTCATGCGAAACGGATTGCACGAAAAACAATTGTATTAAAAGAAAAACGGGGTAGCGGGGAATTTGCCCGCCTCGGCTTCCGTGTAGAGCAGCGGGGCACAACGAAAACAGTGTACGGAGTGATTGATATTGACAGTGGCACCTAAGCCTAAACTACTTGTTCTTGTTGGCCCGACTGCGGTTGGCAAGACGAAACTAAGCATCGAGATGGCTCGACAATTTGACGCGGAAATTATTTCCGGGGATTCCATGCAGGTATACCGTCATATGGACATTGGAACTGCCAAAATTTCCGAACAGGAAATGGAAGGAATCAAGCACCATTTAATTGATATTCATGAGCCTGAATACCCATATTCAGTAGCTCAATTTCAGGAAGACTGTCGTCGTCTCATACCTGATATTCAATCTAGAGGAAAGCTACCGTTTATCGTAGGCGGAACAGGTTTATATGTAGAATCAGTCTGCTATGAATACCAGTTTTCCGAGGTAGGGGCTGACGAAGCTTTTCGTCAGGAACAGCTTGACTATGCCGAACAGTTTGGAGCTGACGCGCTTCATGCGCGACTACAGGCGGTTGATCCCGAAAGTGCACTTCGTCTGCATCCTAATGATCGTCGTCGTGTCGTTCGGGCACTGGAAATTTATCATGTTAGCGGAACGACACTTAGCTCTCAACTTGCCAGTCAAAAAAAGGAATCTCCCTACCAACTCTGCATCGTAGGTTTGACAATGGATAGGCAAATGCTATATAAACGTATTGAAGACCGAATTGACGGGATGCTCGATCAAGGGCTTGTTGCTGAGGTAACCTCCTTAATGGAACGGGGAGTGCGAAGCGATGCCATCTCCATGCAAGGTCTAGGCTATAAAGAGATATCCTCCTACCTGCGGGGAGAGGTGTCTTTGGAAGAGGCGGTGACTTGGCTAAAACGGGATACGCGTCATTTTGCGAAGCGACAGCTCTCGTGGTTTCGCCATATGAAGGATATCCAGTGGGTAGATGTCACTGATTTCGGAAATTTTTCTGCTCATGCAGCCCGAATACACGAAATTATAGCAGGAAAGTTCCGGACAGACCTTGAATATACTTCAAAACAATCCAAATGATTATTGGGGGTACGGCTAAAATGAACAAGTCCATTAATATCCAAGATACGTTTCTGAATCAATTGCGCAAGGATTCTATACCTGTAACGGTATACCTCATCAATGGATTTCAGGTGCGAGGGACGATTAAAGCATTTGACAATTTTACGATTGTTATCGACTCGGATGGAAAGCAACAGCTGATTTACAAGCATGCCATCTCCACCTTTACACCGCAACGCAATGTATCGCTTGTACAGCAACAGGATAACGCTAGCGATAACTGATTACGGCTTGACGGTCGCCCGGGTTCATGAAACTTTTCAGGCGTCCGTCTCGTCTAACTGTATAGGAATGTGACCGGGAGCAACCTGATCAGGGTTGTTCTTTTCATTCCGTTTACTTTCATGCTGCCGACAGCAAGCTTTAGGCTTATGTTAGGTATCATATGATTATTCGCGAAAGGGAGTCAGGGGAATGCCAAACGATTCATTGTCCAGATCCGGCAATCGCAATAGAAACACATCTAAAGAGAAGCCGAAGGGCAAGAAAAAGAAAATAACAGGTAAGCGAGTGGGGTGGACGCTGTTTATTACAGCAGCCTTAGCCATTTTTTGCGCACTTGGCGGGTATTTATTTGTCATGATAAATGGTGAAAAAATTTACGAAGCCAACAAGGACAAAATTACAGTGAACGAGACATCGAAGGTTTATGACCGCAACGGTGTGCTCATGGGTGAGTTGTCTGTGCAAAAAAGCGATCCTGTTAAAAGTGAAGAAATACCAGACCTGCTCAAAAAAGCATTTATCGCAACCGAGGATAAGCGTTTTATGGAGCATCAAGGGGTTGATATTTGGTCTATCGGCCGGGCAGCCGTTAAGGATATCGTGGCTCGTTCTGCAGTGGAGGGCGGCAGTACGCTGACTCAGCAGTTGGCCAAAAACTTGTTTTTGACACGTGACAAAACCTTTTTCCGTAAAGCGACCGAGGTATCCATCGCAATGGCGCTGGAGCGGAGGTTGACTAAAGATGAGATTATTACCCTCTATCTGAACCGGATTTGGTTTGGACGCTCGTATTCTGGAATTAAAGCAGCGTCGGAAGGCTATTTTGGGCAAACGAACTTAAAAGATTTAAAGTTGTGGCAGATTGCTACACTGGCAGCTATTCCGAAAGGGCCATCCAAGTATAATCCGATCAGTAACCCGGAGAACTCAAAGGCACGACGTGCGGTGGTTCTCCAGCTGATGTTTGAGCAGGGGATGATTGGAAAGCAAGAGATGGAAGAGGCCAAAGCTGTAAATTACAATTACAAACAACCAGAAAAAGTTCAAAAGTATCAAAATTTTATGGAATACGTCATGGATGAGGCAGAGGATGCACTGCCAGGAGTTAGCGGCAATGATTTGATTATTGGTGGTTATAAGATTCATACGACAATGGATGCCCAGGCCCAAAATGCGCTTGATCAGGCGATGGCAGATGATGACATGTTCGAAAAAAGTCCTGACGATCAGCCTGTTCAAGCCTCGATGGTCATTATTAACAACCAAACAGGTGGAATTGCCGCGATGGCACCCGGACGAGATTATAAAAAGGGAACCTTCAATCGTGCGACACAGAGCCGCAGACAGCCAGGATCGGCCTTTAAGCCGATTGTAGCCTATGCGCCAGCTCTTGAATCCGGTAAATTTACGATGGATACCCCTTTGAGTAACGAACGCCAGAGTTTTAACGGATACAGTCCGAAAAACTTGCATGGTTACTCATCAACCATCAGCATGCTCGATGCCATTACGAAGTCTGAAAATATTCCGCCTGTATGGTTGCTGAACCAAATCGGTGTGGAAAAAGGGGTTCAATTTGCCGAGAGCGTAGGCATTCCGATGGACAAAAATGATCACTCACTTGCTATCGCATTGGGTGGATTAAGCAAAGGAACGAATACCCTTGAAATGGCGCAGGCGTACAGCGCTTTTGCCAATAAAGGACAATTCCAAAAAGCTTATTCTATTAAGCAAATTAACAATAGTGATGATCAAGTTGTTTATACTCATGAAGAGGATACTAAATCTGTAATGAGTGAAAAAACGGCTTATGAAATGACACAAATGATGCAAAATGTAGTCAATAGCGGTACAGGTCGCAAAGCACGTATTGACTGGCCTGTAGCTGGTAAAACGGGTACGACCCAAAGTGGAATTAGCGGTAACAGTGGTAACCGGGACATCTGGTTTGTCGGTTATACGCCAGAATATACCGGAGCAGTATGGATGGGTTATGATAAGCCGGACAGCAAACATATGCTCAGAAACTACAGTGGGCAGTCGGCAGCCTTTTTCGGAAGAGTCATGGGTGAAGCTCTCAAGGGACACCCGGTTACGCAATTCAGCGAGCCGAAGGGATATGAACCACCAGTTGAGCAGAAGCCAGAAGAGCCGGTTCAGGCTACCGCTCCAAGCGGGCTGAGCGGGTCTTATAGTCATGACACCCAAATTGTATCGTTGTCCTGGACTGCGGCGACGGGGGATAATGTACAATACCGTGTGTATCGCAAAGGGACTTCTGATGCAGGCTTTGCAACAATCATGGAGGCCATGAAGGGCACGAGTGGTGAAGATACGTCTCCTATAGCTGGAAACACGTATGAATATTATGTAGTGGCTTATGGAGCGGATGGCAAAGAATCCGAGGCTTCTAATACGATCCGTGTGGAAATTCCGGCAGAGACTACTCCGGTTGATCCACAACAAGGGACTGATCCAAACGAGAATGGAACCTTACCGGATAATGGCGGGGCTACAGACGGAGAAAACGGTACAGATCATGGAAATACAGTTCCTGGCGGTATCAACAACAATAATGGCTCAGGTCAGGTTCCGGCATCTCCTGGAGATACTAGTGGGAATGGTGCTGGAGGCACAGGCAACAATAATAGCAATTCCGGCAATGGAAACGATACAAATCAGGAAAATGGTCAGACTACTACACCGGATACAGGTATTTCTGATGAAGATACTATGGTAAATCCAGAAAATACGGATGCATCTACGACTGAAGTCACAACGGATGGAACTCAAGAAGGCAATTCCAACGGTCATTCGAACTCCAATCGTGGACGTCACAATCGGGATTAGCAAGTATTGCTTTATGTAAGTTGAATTTGCTTCAAATCAAAGGTATTTTCGGACCGTTTCACGGTCTGAGAATACCTTTTTTTGCTTTAGTAAAGGGGTTCTTTTTGAGTGTACAGTTTAAATATGGTAAGCTGGTTTTACCAATGTTGGAGAGGAACATCATTTATGAAGCGCAAATTCGGAGACCGGGCCAACTGGCGCAGAATCACCAATCGCAAGTTTGCTTGCCGGTATGTAGAAAGTGACGCGTTTACAGGATATGTGACCCTGTATACAATTTTGAGTCTCAAGGAGCCGTTATGGAAAAGTTACGGTGGTCATACGTTTTGCATAGCCGATAAAGGATATTCCTGGCTACAATATTATCCAAAAGGTGAGCACTATGTGGTGACTGCTATGTTTGACAACCGGGAGCAAATCGTTGAATGGTACATTGATACTTGCCGAAATCAGGGTGTGACCGATCAAGGAGTCCCATGGTTTGACGATTTGTATTTGGATGTTGTGGTGCTTAAAAACGGTGAAATCTTCCTAGTGGATGAGGATGAATTGGAGGAGGCGTTACAACGGGGGCATATCTCAACGCAAGAGGCAGAATTGGCTAACCGTACAGCGGCTGATGTGTTACATCAGATAGATGCCCACGTGTTCCCCTATTTTAAAATGTCGCTGAAACACCGGGCAGAATGGTTTCACAACGGTGATTTCAAGAGAGAACGGTGAAAGTTTTGCAGTGGATTAAAGACACTGGGCCCAAACGCCCTGAGTTGAAAAGCGGGCAGAGTCGCCTTAAGAAGATATCTATGGTATCCAAGCGTCTTGTACTTTGTTTGATGATTTTCATTTTGGTCGGGTTGGTATGGGCAGGTATCCGAGTGTGGGACATGAATACAGCCGCCTCTACCACTCCGCTCAAGCAAGTGCAAATTGGAATCGTACTAGGTGCTTCTATGTGGGGGGCTGTGCCCAGTCCTGGATTGAAGGAAAGGCTGGAAGAAGCATTGCGCTTATACCGCAACGGGACGGTACAGCGTCTAATTGTAAGTGGGGGACTGGATAAACCGGATTTTCCGTATACGGAGGCTGAGGGCATGCAACGCTATTTAGTAGATAGGGGGGTCCCTGTACAGCATATTGTGTTGGAAAACCATGCGACCAGTACTTACGAAAATCTGCTCTATAGCCAGCGCATCATGAATGAATATGGATGGACCTCCACCGTGCTCATCACACATAGCTATCATGGCCCTCGGGCGATGGAGATTGCTCAATTCTTGAAATTTGATCATCCTCAGATGGCACTGACGGAATCCAAAGTGCTGAATATGCCAATTCATCAATCAAGAGAAGTATTGGCATACGCTAAATGGACGCTGCAACGGTGGTGGATCAGCGCTCAAACTTGGGTTGCCTGAATTAAAGAAAAGGCTTTGTGCACGTTCCCGTTGCTTTTATGCTAATAAGGACATGCCAGACCGAATACATTAGTAGGGTAAGCTGTGCCTGAAGAAATGTTGAGGTGATGGATGCATGAACGGACGGGGAATCGCCGCGGGCAAGCGGTCGGAGGAGAGACCTTCCAGACAAATTAATGTCGTGCTGCGTAGCCCGGAGCCGATAGCTTCGGTGACTGTGGACGAGACGGAAGCAGTGGCTTCAACCAAGTCACAGGCGCTACCGCAGTATCTCAGTCTTTATCAGGAAATTCAGAAAGAACTCGATCATCTCGTCGGCTTGGATAACATCAAAGACCTGGTATTTGAGGTATATGCCTTTTTGCAAATCGCCCATATGCGCACGGATGCGGGATTATTGAGCAATGCACACGTATATCACATGATTTTCAAAGGAAATCCAGGTACAGGGAAAACGACAGTAGCCCGCATTATCGCTAAAATGCTTCAAAAAATGGGTGTACTGAGCAAAGGTCATCTGATTGAGGTAGAGAGGGCTGATCTGGTCGGTGAGTATATTGGCCATACGGCACAAAAAACGCGAGATCTGGTAAAGAAATCTCTTGGCGGCGTGTTGTTCATTGATGAGGCTTACAGTTTGGCACGCGGAGGGGAAAAGGATTTTGGAAAAGAAGCGATTGATACCTTGGTAAAGTCAATGGAAGATCAAAAAAATCAATTTATTTTGATTCTCGCTGGATACTCGGGGGAAATGGACTTTTTTCTACGAACAAATCCTGGTCTTCCTTCTCGCTTTCCAATCCAGTTGGATTTTCCTGATTACACTGTGGATCAGCTTATCCAAATTTCCGAGATGATGGCCAAGGAGCGGGATTATATTCTCATGCCTCAGTCCATAATTAAAATGAAGGAGCATTTGCTAAACGAGCGTAATGACAGTCTTCATGCATTTAGTAATGCACGATATGTTCGTAACGTGATTGAAAAAGCGATTCGGCACCAAGCTGTCAGGTTGCTCAATCAGTACCGGAGCGGGCAACCTGGCAAACAGGAATTGATGACGCTGCGTCCAGAGGATTTGAAAATGGACAAAAGATAGGCGATAATAGGAATCTGAATCACATCGAATGGTATGACATCGAGCGGGGGCCGGCCTGAACATCAGGTCGGTCTCTGTTCGAGAGTTGACATGAAAATAAAGGAGCAAACAATATGGCGAACTCCACTCATGATACACAAACCGAAATGCAGGACAAGGCGGTACTGGTTAGTCTAATTACGGATGAAGTCAAACGATCTGGCATCAATACGGAATACTCGTTGGATGAGCTGGTGAAACTGGCTGAGACAGCGGGAGTTGAAGTATTGAGCGTCCTGACACAGAATAAGGAAGCTAAGGATTCAAAATGGTTTATTGGTAAAGGAAAAGTAGAGGAATTGCGCGCAGTTGCTGAAGAATTGGGAGCGAATACAGCTATTTTTGATCAGGAGCTCTCGGGGGCCCAAGTACGGAATCTGGAAGAAAGTCTGGATCTCAAAATTATTGACCGGACACAATTGATTTTGGACATTTTTGCACAACGTGCAAAAACACGGGAAGGTATTATTCAGGTTGAACTGGCGCAGTTGTCATATTTACTCCCACGTTTGTCTGGACATGGCAAAAATCTCTCGCGTCTCGGTGGTGGAATCGGGACACGTGGTCCTGGTGAAAGCAAGCTGGAGACAGACCGCCGTCATATTCGTGATCGAATCAGTGATCTGAAACGCCAACTGGAGGAAGTGACCCGCCACCGGTATTTGCACAGGGAGCGCAGACAAAAGAGCGGTATTGTTCAGGTGGCACTTGTTGGCTATACCAATGCGGGCAAATCGACGCTGTTGAAGCAACTGACAGCAGCCGATGTATATATTGAGAATCAACTGTTTGCGACGCTGGATCCTACCTCCAGAACAATGGAGCTACCGAGTGGAAAAGAAGTTATTCTTACGGATACGGTGGGTTTTATCCAAAATCTTCCTCATGATTTGGTTGCTTCCTTCCGGGCTACTTTGGAGGAGGCGAATGAGGCTCATCTCATTTTGCATGTCGTGGATGCTTCCTCGGATATGCGAGACGAACAGATGAAAGTTGTAGAGACGATCTTACAACAGCTAGGGGCTGCGGACAAGCCTCAGATCGTATTATTTAACAAAAAAGATGCCTGTACCCCTGAGCAACTGGAAATGCTTCCTTCTGGGGAGGGCTATTTGAAAATTAGCGCTTTTGATGAAGGCGATTTGCTGCGCATTCGTGAACTGATTCAAGAGCATCTGAGCGGTGATACGCTGAGATTCCGCATTCCTGCGGAACGTGGGGATTTAACCTCGGTGCTTTATCGAATCGGAGATGTACTGCTGACAGAGTATGATGGAAATGATGTCATTTATGAGGTTGAAATTCAAAGAGGCGAGTACGAAAAGTATGGTCATGCACTCAGCGAGTTCACAGAAGGTTAACATGTAATGATGTTTTTGGGTCAATAAAATGATAATGCTCATCGTTCAAACTGAACAATAATATAACATGAATAGCCTAAGGCTGCGTAAGAGAGAGGGTCAAGAAGGTAAATGGTAGTTTTTAGTCCAGAAATTCAGCAAATTCAGGAAACGGCAGAACATAAAATACAAGAACGTATACAGCACATAGATCATATTGTAGATTCAAATCAGTGGAAGGTAATTCAGGCATTCCAGCGGAAGCAAGTGAGTGATTTTCATTTTGCGGGTTCTACGGGATATGCTTACAATGACCGGGGGCGTGAGGTGCTGGAGGAAGTCTATGCGGATGTGTTCGGTGCGGAGGCAGCGTTGGTGCGTCCGCATTTTGCCTCGGGTACTCATACAATTGCCACTGCTTTATTTGGTGTGCTGCGTCCAGGGGATGAACTGTTATACATTACCGGGAGGCCTTATGATACCCTGCACAAAGTGATTGGTAAGCCCGGCGACGGAACAGGATCATTGCAGGATTTTGGCGTTACTTATGGAGAAACCGCCCTGACAGCAGAAGGCAAAGTGGACTGGGAAGCGGTGGAGGCTGCGATCCATGTCAATACCAAAGTGATCGGTATTCAGCGTTCACGCGGTTATGATTGGAGAGCTTCGTTTAGTGTAGCAGATATTGAAGAAATGACAGCACGTGTGAAAGAAATAAAACCTGACGTCATTGTCTTTGTTGACAATTGCTACGGTGAATTTACCGAGAAGCTGGAACCTACTCAGGTCGGTGTCGATTTGATGGCAGGTTCGTTGATTAAAAATCCCGGTGGTGGCATTGCAGAAACGGGTGGATATATCTGCGGCAAACAAAAGTATGTAGAGCTGGCATCCTACCGATTAACTGCACCTGGAATCGGTGGAGAAGTAGGTGCCATGTTAGGTACCACACGAGGCATATTTCAGGGACTATTCCTTGCCCCAACACTGGTTGGGCAAGCGGTTAAAGGGAGTGTATTCGCAGCTGCGGTCTTTGAGGAGATGGGATTTGAGACCAAACCTGCCTGGCATGAGGAGCGTACGGATTTGATTCAGGCTATTTCTTTTAGCGGACCAGAGCATCTAATTGCTTTTGTACAGGGCATTCAGCGTGCGGCTGCCGTGGATAGCCATGTGGTGCCAGAGCCGTGGGATATGCCGGGTTATGAGCATCCAGTTATCATGGCAGCAGGTACGTTTATACAAGGGGGAAGTTTGGAACTATCCGCAGATGCTCCGATTCGTGAGCCTTATATTGGTTACATGCAAGGGGGCTTAACCTACTCTCATGTTAAATTTGGAGTGCTTATGGCTCTGCAAACGATGAAAGAACGTAAATTATTGTGAGTTTTTCTAACATGTCATTGACACTTTGCATCAGCTAAATGTACAATAAGGTGAATAATAGATCACTGGAAGGTTGATGACAAATGGGCGACGAAATTCGCAGAAATATGGCCTTATTTCCAATAGGTATTGTCATGAAGCTAACGGACTTGTCAGCACGTCAGATTCGTTATTATGAACAGCATAACTTGATAGTTCCTGCCCGTACATCGGGAAACCAACGTCTTTTTTCTTTTAATGACGTAGAGCGTCTGCTTGAAATTAAGGCGTTGATCGAGAAGGGTGTTAACATTGCAGGAATTAAACAAGTCATGAATCCGGTTACCAAGGAATCGGAGGAAGCTACGGTTATTACTGCAGATACGGAAGTCAAACGCCGTGAAATGTCCGATACTCAGCTTCACCGCTTACTGAAACAACAACTTGTTGCAGGCAAAAGACCAGGACAGGTATCCCTAATCCAAGGCGAATTATCACGGTTCTTCAATAAGAGATAATGCTTTGACTTACCTCTTGGTATAAGGTAGTTTTACTTTAAAATCAGGTCTTATCATTTAAGTAATTTATAGAACAACAGATTCGTATATAGTTGTTACAGAAAGGGAGAGGTTAGAGTGAGTTATAGCAGAGAAGATATCCTTCGGATTGCGAAAGAAGAAAATGTTCGTTTTATTCGTTTGCAATTTACAGATTTGCTGGGCACTATTAAGAACGTTGAAATTCCGGTTAGTCAACTGGAAAAAGCATTGGATAATAAAATGATGTTTGACGGTTCTTCCATAGAAGGTTATGTGCGTATTGAAGAATCTGATATGTATTTATATCCGGATTTGGACACTTGGGTGGTATTCCCTTGGGTAACCTCGGATCGTGTAGCTCGTTTGATCTGCGATATTTACAAGCCGGATGGAGTTCCGTTTGCAGGTGACCCGCGGGGCATCTTGAAACGTGTACTTAAGGAAGCAGAAGAGTTGGGTTACACTTCGATGAATGTCGGACCAGAGCCTGAATTCTTCTTGTTCAAAACGGATGAAAAAGGCGAGCCAACTACAGAACTAAATGACCAAGGCGGGTATTTTGACCTGGCTCCGATGGATCTGGGTGAAAACTGTCGTCGTGAAATTGTACTTAAGCTTGAAGAGATGGGCTTCGAAATTGAAGCATCTCATCATGAAGTTGCACCTGGTCAGCATGAAATTGACTTTAAATATGCAGATGCGATTAAAGCTGCCGACCAGATTCAAACGTTCAAGCTTGTTGTTAAGACGATTGCTCGTCAGCATGGTTTGCATGCTACCTTTATGCCAAAACCTTTGTTTGGTGTAAATGGCTCCGGTATGCACTGCAATCAATCGTTGTTTAAGGACAATGAAAACGTATTTTATGATGAAACGGACGAACTCGGATTAAGCCAGACGGCCCGCCACTATATGGCTGGTATTCTTAAACATGCACGTGCAATGGCAGCGATCACGAATCCAACGGTAAATTCCTACAAACGTCTCGTACCAGGTTATGAAGCGCCTTGTTATGTGGCTTGGTCTGCAAGCAATCGCAGTCCAATGATTCGGATTCCTGCGTCCCGTGGTCTGAGCACTCGCGTTGAAGTTCGTAACCCTGACCCGGCAGCGAATCCTTATTTGGCCTTGGCAGTGATGCTGAGAGCAGGTTTGGATGGTATCAAACGTCAGTTGGCTCTGCCAGCTCCGATTGATCGTAACATTTACGTAATGTCTGAGGAAGAGCGGATTGAAGAAGGCATTCCAAGTCTGCCAGCAGACTTGAAAGAAGCTTTGTCTGAGCTTATTCGGAGCGAAGTTATCTCTGACGCACTGGGCGACCATGCTCTGGCCTACTTCTATGAGCTTAAGGAAATTGAATGGGATATGTATCGCACCCAAGTGCATCAATGGGAACGCGATCAATATCTAACTCTTTACTAAAATGGGAAATCCCTTAGCGCTCTAAGCGTTGAGGGATTTTTTTGTTTGTGGTAGGTAAAAAATTTTATTAAGTTTATTTATAATTGCCCCCTAATTGCCCCCAAAAATTTTATTATCAGAATAAATTTTCAGTAACAGACTCATAGTTCTCCATGCTATTCATCTCTATTTTTTGGAGATGTGTGCATAAACGTTGGCTGTTATTTGGATGCTACTATGTCCAAGTCTCTCCTGTACATACTTCATTGTAGCCCTAGCTTCAAGTAGCAATAGCGCATGATGTTATATATGCGTTTGCCCGAACAGAAAGCATAACGCCAATCGCTTTCAAGGGGAAAATTTTTAAACTAACGCTGAATGCAAAATATGTGTTGGATGTCTTGAAAGTCTTTGAAAACGAAGTGACTACACTCGGGTATACTAGTTCCTCTAAGTCGCTCGCTTTCCAGAGTGACGAGTCGAGTTTCTACATTGTTCTTCCTTATAGGGTGACTGGTTAGATGAGTAAATACAATGGGAGAAAAATGATCTTTACTACTTATTACAGCGGCAGGCCGGTCTAAGATTAAGGAAGTTCGATTAGTGGAAACTATGGATAAGAAACAGATTTCTGTTTTTGAAAATATGCTAAATGATATTTTAGGAGCTTCAGCTAAACAGCAAGTGTCTTTTGGATAAGGGTATTTTGAGGATTGAAAACAGATAGTAGAATTTACAGGAATATAACTAAAAGTCCACATGTTAAAAAGAAGAACCCAAAGAGTATCGAAACAGAGCCTCTAAATTTCATGTCATCAATGTAAGCATCACTTGGTTCAGAGTCACCTTTGATCTTCCAGGCTTCGTTTACACGCCATCCCCAAGTGGGATTTCGTTTACTTAAAATACCAAGTGAGAAAAAAATAATCGCAATAAAAATAAGCATGAATCCCATTTGATCAACCCCTTTAAGTAAACTATACCAAAAAAGAACGACAGATGGAAAGTATCGTCTCTCAAGGACAGATAGAAGAAAAATAAGAGGGCTTTGCCCTCCATGTTATGGTTCAATTTTAATCTGAGTAGGCAACAGCATTAAAACTTTCTATTCCTATTCGGGTAGCATCTGCTGTGCAAAATAGATATAAGGTATACACCAATTCATTTGAAGGTAGTAGAGGGATATTGTAATCGGAAGCATTTATGGTGACGACCTGTACAGCGTTTGGGTTTGCTTCGGAGACACTTACAGAGTAAAGGGCGTAAGCAACAAGCGAATCGAAATTGCCTCTAACAATGGAAAAAGAAATAACGGAGTCGAATGGTGGTGGGGTAGGAAATGCAAGCTCAGCTATCCCGGATAATTGTACACGCATGTTTTCCCCTGCGCCCGTTACATCTAAGCCAAGCTCAGCAATGGCAACGGGTGTATGGCTGGCAAGGGAATAGAGATTGTATTACCGTAACTTGCGTTTTGAGATGTTCGAGCATCTAACAATCTAGTCATTATCTCATCTCCCTTTTTGGGTAAAGGATTTGCAAGCTGGAAATATAAAAATACAGACAGTGTAGGATTTGGACCGGTTGATTGAACTGGGTATTAAGCTTCGAAGGATGAGCTGTAATAATGCTAACACGATAGGGTCAGACCTATGCCTATTTTCCTGAAATGAAGTCAATAGCCCAATCTTTTTGGTTAATTGCACAATAAGCTACTTTGACTAGACTTTGGAGGTGACCATTAATTATGTTTCGACATTATTGTTGGCAGAAGAATATGCATCGGAGAAAATTTAGAAGATGTGTAGTTAAAAAAGTCAAAGTGTTACCGAAAGTTATTGTTAAAGGGATCCGAGGACCTCAAGGACCTCAGGGACCGCAGGGACTGCCGGGTCCACAGGGAGTTCCAGGCGCTCAAGGCCAGCAAGGGCTACAAGGTTTTCAAGGAATTGTCGGACCAACAGGACCAGCAGGAGCAGTAGGACCAGCAGGACCAGTGGGACCGGCAGGAGCGGTAGGTCCAGCAGGTCCAGCGGGGGCGGTAGGACCAGCAGGAGCAACGGGGGCAGCAGGGCCTGCAGGAGCCGGGATAACAGACTTCTTAAGTGTTTTCCGAGCAGATCCTGGTACGGGAACTGACACAGTTCCGGGTAACTCACCAATTACCTTTACAGGAGTTTTAGCTAATGTTGGTGGTGCATTTACTTTCACTCCTCCATCTACAACGATAACAATCAACGAAACGGGGAGCTATCTAATAGATTTTACAATTCATAACCAAGGTGATGCTAACTTTAACCTTACCGTAAATGGAATCCCTGTTACCCCTGTTCCCTTCACGGGTAACGGTGGCGGACCAATTTCGGCAGAAGTCATTATTACTGTAGGAGTCGTTCCTACAACTATTCAATTGGTAAATGCAAGTGCAACCCCAGCCCAACTTCATAACTTTACCAATACCACTCTTACTATATTAAAGTTGACTGTTTAAGCCATTCTTAATGATATATAGAACATTATATGTAGCCGCCTTAGAAAAGACTGTACGATTTCCATCGTCAGTTTGTCTAATTACACTCATAGTAAGCAGACGCATTTATGAGGGGATTGTGTAGCATGGCAAGAGAACGTAGTGGCAGTAATAAGAACCATTAAACACTACCACTACTCCAAAGCCTATCTTCAAAGTTGAAATGGATAACATTGTAAAAAAGATGATATTATTCAGACATAGAAATATGAATGCTAAGAAGGTCGGGAAACTTCTCCCACCTTCTTTTTTGTTGTGACAAATCGGAACTATTGCTTTGATCCGTCAGGTACGACAAACTCATGAGCGGCAATCAATATAAATTTTCTTTTTTGATTAGTCGCGAAAAATGGGAAGCTACAGAAGAACGGGCCGAGGTCGATTGGCCTAAAGTTGAGCATTGCATAAGGAAGCCTTTAACCTTGTGTTGGTAGAAGGACTGACGGAGGAAGAATACAAGAATGTAGACGAAGAGGGCATTAAGGAGTTGGATGGCCTCTTAGAACGATTTCTATAAGGGGTTGTTTCCACCTGATGAAGTTTATGAGCCTACGACGAAGAAGACCAAGAGGTTCCTGAGGATGATCGGAAAATAAACTGGATAGAATTTTGGGCTCTATGCGTGAGTAATGGTATTTCTGATTCAGAATAGACTAATATGACCATTCCAAAGATTAGAGCGCTCATGAAGGCCAAGAACAGAAACCGGGAATTCGAAATCATTCTCTACGCTGGTAAGGTGGAAAATAAAAAGCCGAAGAAGGTCAAGTCGCTATCTGATCTTGGTTTCTTCGCAAAGTAAATTAAGAAGCATCCGCAAACATGAAGTGCTCCTGCAAAGTAAACAGCTATCAAAAAGCAATAATTAAGCAGCCTGAGAAGGAGTCAGGTTGTTTAGTTTCTCTTGAAAGCGTTCATGGTTGTAGAAATGGATATACTTTTGAACGGCATTCTCCACCTGTTGAGCTAATGGAAGGAGTGGAGATAGAAACACTCGGTTTTAAAATGACTGAAGAAGTTCTCTATACATGCCTTGTCCCTGCAGTTCCTTTTTCGGGACATGTCGGCCTGTATTCCGTCTCGCTTGAGCAGGTTGGTATATTGGCGAGAGGTATATTGAAATTCTTGGTCGCTATACAGTAGAACACCTCGAGCATCCTGTCGCTTCCTTGCCTTTTTCACCGTATCTAACACCAGGCTCAAATCGTTTCTGCGGCTGATCTGTTAGGCAACAATTACGTTGTTAAAAAGATCCTGAATCGCGGAAGGGTAGGGTCTCTGTCCATTGAACATGAGGTAAATGGTGTCTATTACCCACTTCTTATTCGGCAGGTCAGCCTTAAGCTCCCAGTTCAGATGATTGCCAGAAATGACCTAGGGTTCTTTCTTGGCATAGTAGGGTCTTTTCCTACGAATGATCGCCTTGGTCCCCAGTTCACCCATAAGTCTCCGTACGCACTTATGATTCATATGTATGCTGTAGATTTGATTCAATTAAACCTTTATCCTGCGGTAACCGTGTATTCCCTTTAGTTCCTCGTCACATGCTATGATTTTTAGCTTCATAGCTTCATCTTCCCGCTGTTTGGGTGAAACAACATCTTCCATGTTATCCACTTATAAAAACCACTTTTGGACACTCGGTCCAGTTTACATATTAGTACGAAGTTATGTCCCTTACTAAGCAATTCTTGGATCACCGCAAACTTTTTACTCTTGGGTACAGCCTCCATCCCTCCTTTGACATCTGCAAGAGCTTTTTTAGCATTTCATTTTCTGCTTCGAGGCGTTTCAGCTTGACCTCCGGATCTTCGGGGCGTGTTCGAGGTCTGCCGATGCCTGGCCCTTTTGCTATGTCTCGTTTTCCTCTAGATCTTTCATTCCCTCGGCTTTAAAGTGTCTCGCCCATCGGCGAACCAGCGAAGCGTCAATCTCCATTTCTCGTGCCACGTTTTTATATCCGATTCCCTTTTTGAGGTACAGATCCACTGTCTTTATCTTGAAGCTCACATCGTAAGTTTTTCTTATTTCTCCCATAGAAAAATCCCCTCCATAATAGACAGATTAGATGGCTTGCTCTTTTCTGTCTACTATGAGAGGAACATATCACACTTGGAGAGGTTTTTACTTTTGAACGAATGAAAGGAGCCAATTGGGGGCCAGTGCAAGCCTAATATATGTATATCTCAGATTGCGAAAATGACATGAGAAAAGGAAATAATATGATGAAGCGAATCGGAGTTTTTTTATTGATATCACTGCTGCCAGCACTCGCTACTTTATCCGTATGTGGTTTCCATATAAGCGGATTGATTTTACTTTTTTCATTGATCTTACTGACATACATGTATGTGCTTATAAATGAACAGATTCATTTTGCTCAATACGCAAAGTCCTCTATGGAAAGATTTAATCGTGACGTAGAATAATTTTCTTCTTGTAACTATAATAAGTGGTTTCAACAATGTTCCTAACTACTTCGGCTTGTTTAGAAATTACAATTTTCTCCGGGATATATACCTCCACCAGGGCCTAATAGTTTTGTCTGGCAGTTAGAATAATTTTACAGGTAAGACAGGTCGAAGAATTAGGGTTGATTCATTCGGACTTGTGGCTTATGTCTTAACAGGACAAGAGACCATTTCTTTAGGTCGAAGAGGTTCGGGTGGTAGCTTAATGCTCTTGGGTCGTAGAAATCCTGTAGGTGGGGGTAGCAGTTCATGTTCAACATAATTGTTTACGACAATATCTTCCAATGGTAATATGAGAACGAATAAACCGTTAGTGGAGGCATTTAGATGAATAAAAAGATGTATATGTTTATAGGTGCTTTACTTGGAGTACTGCTAGCTAATTCTGGTGGAGCTGCGGCAGATCAAGTGAAATTACTAGTTGGGAAGACTATTGCAGGGGAATACAATGTGAGAGTAAATGGAACAACATTGTCTGAAAACGCTATTGCCGTCGATGGTACAGCGTATGTACCTTTGCGTTCGATCTCAGAATCTTTGGGGGCGAACCTAGCGGTGAAGGGGAAAACTATTGAAATTGCAACAGGAACTCCTTCTTCTAATGTGGTTGTTAAAGAGCAGTCACAAGCTATAGCTTTGAAAGATAACCCATATACCAATTGGTCCAAGGAACTAATTGTAAAGCACATTGGAACTGTGGAAGAATTGATCGAAATACTTAATAATAATATTAAAAAATATGAAAAGTCATTGACTGACATCGATAGAAAAATAGGTGCGGCGGGCGACGATCAAAGACTTATTGAGCGCATTGAAAAAAGCGCCACTAAGACAAAAAAGGAATTACAAGAATCCAAAGACAGTTTATTAGAGCATAAAAAAGAGCTAGAACAACTTAAAGCAGCATTAGCTACTTAAATAAATATGTAGTAATCTAGTAGCAAACAAAAATTATATACTGTATACACAAAAGCCCTCTTAAACAGAGGGCTTTTACTCTTATATAAGGGAATTAGTATTAGACTGCACTCAAACAAAATAAACGGCAGCTATGGACGAGAAAATAAAATCCTAGACTGCCGTTTTTTTATTGAACTATTGTGTCCCGTTAGTCAATCTCTTCCCTTTTCATAAAGGTTGTTGTGCAAAGCTTTCTGTCGTTGAAATCATGTCTTACTCCAAGTCACTTTGTAAAATTCTAATCCCCACCGAGTTCAACCGTTTTCGTAGCGACACGGTCATGAAATTCCCGATCATGCTCCACGAATACAATGGTCGGCGTGTACTCAAGCAGCAGCTCTTCAATTTGCATCCGGGAAATCACGTCGACAAAGTTGAGCGGTTCGTCCCAAATATGCAGATGAGCCTCCTCACATAGGCTTCTCGCGATCAGAACCTTCTTCTTCTGACCGCCGCTAAACGCCGATATATCCTTCTCAAACTGGATGCGGGCGAAATCTAGCTTACGCAACACGGCCTTAAATAAGCTTTCGTCAATTCTGTGCTCTGCTGCATAATCGGAAAGCGTTCCTCGCAGATGAGAAGTATTCTGGGATACATAGGAAACGCGAAGCTGCGGCTCCCGCTGAAACGTTCCTGTATAGTGTAGCGTCTCATCGTTGAGCAGGCGGAGTAAGCTAGACTTACCTGAACCATTTGGACCTGAAATTGCAATCCGATCTCCTGGTTCGATCGTCAGACTAACGTTCTTACAAACCGCTCTTTCCCCATAGTAAATCGTGACGTGATCCAACATCGCCAGTTCCGATTTGGGATACACGAGCTGAGAGATCGCAAGGCTTTCTGACTGTTCGATATTTCGGAGCAGTTTCGATTTTTCCTCTAAAGCTGCGTGTTGCCGCTGTTCGATGGATTTCGAGCGTTTCATCATTTTTGCTGCCTTATGCCCGACGTATCCCTTGTCAAGCTTGGAACCGGAATTTCGTGTGCCGTTTTTTGATTTTTCGGTCTCGAAAGACCAGCCGCTAGTACGTTTAGCAGAAGCTGATAAACGTTGTATATCTTTGTACAGTTTTTCGTTTTGTGCCATTTCAAACGTATCCTGGCGAGTTTTGTTCGTCCACCAGCTCGAGAAGTTGCCTTTTTGGATTTCGATATTCGTTTTGTTGATCGATAGAATATGATCCACGCAGCGGTCGAGAAAAGCCCGGTCGTGTGAAACAAGAATAAAACCGCGCTTCGTATTCAGATAATCGGCGACAAGCTTGCGTGCGTGCAAGTCGAGATGATTGGTCGGCTCGTCGATGAGCAGAAATCGATTGTCTTGGATGAATAGCACGGCCAGCAATACCTTCGTCTGTTCTCCTTGGGACAGCGATTCGAATGGCCGGTACAACACGTCTTCTGAAACCTTAAGCAGGTTCAGTTCGCGCATCAACTTCCAGTTCTCATAGTTTGGCACGATCTCCTCGACGACGTCTAAGGTCAAATACTCAGGGTGTTCGACGGGAAACGGAAAATAATCAAAGGCGACTGGTGTGGAGATCGTACCGCTGTATTCGTACTTCCCCTGAAGCAGGTTTAAGAACGTAGTTTTCCCCCGACCGTTTCTCCCCGTAAAGCCCAACTTCCAGTCTGTATCAATTTGAAAATGAACATTTTCAAATATGGGGTCATAGCTGCCTGGATAGGCAAAAGTAAGATTGGTCACCTGAATGGCGGGCATGGCAATCATCCTTTCGTTTGGAAATAAAAAAGAGCCGCAAGAAAGGTGCTTTCTTGCGGCTCTAATCCATACGAGGAAATACGACCCCATTCCAAGGGGCCGTATGACTGTCCGGAGAGGGAGCGCAAACGAAACGCAGAGCTTTCTTGCAGAGATGAAATAAAACGACCACAGCCGATCGCTGAGTCCGTTCTTTTCGTGATCTCGAAGCAAGAAAGTCCTACATATATCCGTTCAACTCCCATCATCAAATTACATTCAGTTTATCACAATGGTAATTTAACTACAACCTGCGTAGTCCCGTTTAGGCTGAAGCCTCACGTAGGTCGACATGCTATTTAGATTGATTAATGTTATTCAACTATCCTGTTCGTTCGTATTAGGTTAATAACATATGGGTTTTTAAAATCCGTAGCGTTATAGCAGCTGAAGCAATCTAAGATATAAGTATGAAAGCCTCTGATAACTCAGGGGCTTATTTTGCGTACAATGAAAGGTGAGATCAGTAATGTATATACTTACAATTCACGGAGTAAGAGGATTTATTGATGGAAACGGCACGCCGCAATTGAATTTGGAGGATGTGGCTCGAGGATTAGGATTTACAGACAAATCCAAAAGTAAAGAGTATGTCAAATAGGATAGAGTGAGGCAGTATTTATCGGATTTGAAGTTTTCGACAGAAGTGTCGAAAGATACTTTTATTCCCGAAAACATCTTTTATCGACTGGCAATGAAGGCAAGAAACGAAGTAGCTGAAGCATTTCAGGCCAAGGTAGCTGATGAAATATTGCCGTCGATCAGGAAGCATGGAATATATGCTACGGATAATGTGATTGACAATATCCTCAATAATCCTGACTTTGGAATTGAACTGGTGACTAAGCTCAAGGAAGAACGTGCTGCCAGAGTACAGGCGGAAAGGACAAATGCAATCCTAATGCATGTAAACAAAACGTATACGGCTACAGAGATTGCCAAGGAACTCGGATTTAAGTCAGCAATTGCGCTTAACCATGATTTAGGCAATCGAAAGATTCAATTCAGGCAGAATGACACATGGTTGTTGTATAGCAGATATGCGGATTGCAGCTATGTTGAAATCAAACAAGAAGTTCTTGATAACGGTAAAGTGATCTATCACCGCAGATTTACTCAGTTAGGTCGTGAATGGCTTTTGAAAATTTATAATAAGGAACAATCAAAGGCATCTGTAAGTTAAAGGTGTCTTTTTTGCTGTCCAAGGAGGTGATGAAACCCGTGGCAAAAATAAAATCCGCATTGGATATACAAATGGATCTAACAAGGCCAGTTGAAGAATTGACTGAGGTCATTTCTGCTGTCATTGCTTCGCAGCCAGCACGCCGGAAAGAAATACTTATAGGTTTGGATATAGCAGTAGGAAGTGCTTTAGCAGAAATACAGGCCCAAGAAGAAAAAGATCAGAAAACAGATGATGATAGCTCAGGAAAAGTTTCCTGAACAGAGAGACGGGGGAACACGATGGATATTACAGTTTAATTGCTGCGATTAGTGGGATTATTTTAGGTTGGGCCGGGCGCAGCAGGTCAATGCGGCAAGACATCATTCAAGAGGCGGGAGCGGAAGCTTTGCAGCGTGCGGATGTTGATTACATCAAGCGCGGCGTGGACGACATTCGGCTCGAACAGAGGGTGCAGGTCCAAAGGATTGATGCCTTATCCGAACGGGTTACGCGGGTTGAAGAATCAGCGAAACAGGCTCATAAACGACTTGATCGAAAAGAAGAAACGGGAGGAATTTAACAATGGATTGGAATACAGTATGGTCGTTAATCGACCCTAAATTGTTAATCGTTGTAGCTGTTGTATTAGGGAATGAATTAAGACTAGTCCACGTTAATGTGTCTCCTTTGCCAACAGTTTTATAGACATATTCTCTCCCGTTACCCTGCAAACTCCAAGTGAGATTTGATGTTCCTTTATTCCGAACTTTAATCTTTACATGTCCACAATCTTTTTTAACAGTTGTTGAATTTATCGTTAAATAACGGAAAAAGATTCTATCTGCCAAAGTTTGATAGAATCTTTTTTTGCAGGACAAATTCCCCCTAACTTCGACACTCATGGAATGACAACAGGATTGGGGAAAGAATTCGATCTGAGCATGAAAGAGGTCAATGAATTTATCACATGGTACGAAAGTAAGCAGGATGGATCTGGATCGGCTTCATATGCCATCAATAAGCACGATAACAATAAAGGACCATTCAGCAACCGCAAGGATTACATGCTATACGATCGTATTCTGACGTTTGAAGTAAGTGAATACTTTAAATAAATCGAAAAGCTCTGTTACCTTAATTGGTCTGCAGAGCTTTTAACTGTTCACGGCTTTTAGAATATATCCAGGTATTCTTTCTGGAATTTGATGAAATCTTGCACACTGTCGTGATAGGTAAATCTACCGCCATTTTTATCAATAATCCAGTTGATCTTCTCGTCATTTAACAAGATTCCATACATGCAGTGATTAAGCAGTTCAATTTGCTTTTCATCCCTAATTCGGATCAAATGTTTTTCTTCTTCGACAATGAGGTACCATTTCGTTTCTGTTTCATCTACATCTACGTCTACATCCGCATCTACATACAGTATTGATACTGACAAGGGGAATGGCCAGTCAAACCAATGTCCTCGCTTGTCTTCTCTATAACCTTCAAATGCCATGGTTATTTCCCCCTACTTGGATAATTTATATCTAACGTGCTGCGATTGTACGCTTAATTGGAAACTGTTTTACGGAAGTGGCAGCTATCCTCAGCCTTTGGCATCTTGGCACCAATCTGGTGAATGACCTGCTGTTTGAGGCTGGTACTAGCTGGGATACGTCTGTTTAGGCTGGGCTAACGGAGTTGTGAACTCTGGATTTTATTATATATTTCTCATTTGCTCAGGTTTTTAAAGACAATGCTGGTTCAAGGAAACATTTGCGGCAGCCCTTTTTGACATTGGACGACACAGGCTTTTAGGAATACACACATTAAGTTTACTGCTAGTTCTTACTGGCTCAGGAATATCGCCCCCATATTCTTTCCATGGCTTCACGTACACCATCGTAAACTTCTGCAAAAGTTCAGTGTCGCTTTGGCAACCGTCTAATCCGCTATTGTTGCGCAATAGTTGTATCCTCTTTTATCGTTCATTGTTCTGATCTGTATAGTATACGGAAAACGACAGGTAATCAAAGAAGTTGAGCGCTTTGTTACCCGATATCAAAACGCTACTACCAATACTCTACAGTTATTCTACTGAGCAATGACGTGGGCCCAACATGAACGAACTGGAGTTGAAAACAGGTAGCAGTGTAGTGGACATAAAGGCGCGTCTGCTGGCTTTGGAAGAGGGGGACAACAAGAGCGATATACGCTCTATATTGTAATCATAGAGGGCTGGAATGGTGACCCAAAGATCATTACATTTTCTCGTATGGAAATAGGCGCTGTATTAAACCTCCAATGATATGGAGCTTATTTTTTGTACTCGGAATATAATTTGCGCATAACACATCAGGAGGCTGCACTCATGTCTTGAATGTATCTTATTTCTGGAGTGGTTTGTTTCTTATATTTAAAACAAATGGATGGAAAAGATCGGATATATATTGCTACATCGTTACTTACTTCATTAACTTTAAAGGGGATCTGAAAAAACTTTAAAATTGTAATTCATGGATTGTTGCATTCGTATATATAATTACATTTTTTCCTATTCTAGATAAGGTGGTAGAATGAAAAAAATAGGTAGGGTCAAAAGTGAAAACCCCTTATTCACAGTCTGTTTTACACCATAACCAAATTTTAATGTGGCTTTGTGTTCTTTCGTTTTTTAGTGTGTTAAATGAAATGGTTCTTAATATCTCTTTACCTGATATTGCTGATGAATTCAATAAAACACCAGCCGTTACAAATTGGGTAAATACTGCCTTTATGCTAAGTTTTTCTATAGGAGCCGCTGTATACGGAAAGCTATCTGATCAGTTAGGTATTAAAAGGTTGCTTCTGTTTGGAATGATAGTGAATTGCATAGGATCATTAATTGGATTTATGGGACATACTTTTTTTCCAACACTTATCTTGGGGCGATTTATACAAGGGATTGGTGCAGCTCCATTTCCTTCACTTGTGATGGTCGTAGTTGCTCGCTATATCCCAAAAGAAAACAGGGGCAAGGCATATGGCCTCATCGGGTCTATCGTAGCAATGGGTGAAGGGATAGGACCGGCTATTGGTGGGATGATTGCTCATTATATTCATTGGTCTCATTTACTGCTTCTTCCTGTTCTAACGTTTGTCACTGTTCCCTTCCTGATAAAATTATTGAAAAAGGAAGTCATATCAAAGGGTTCACTTGACATTGCAGGAATCGTGCTTATATCTCTAGGCATTGTAATGTTTATGTTGTATACAACGTCTTACAGAATTTCTTTTCTGGTGATAAGTATTCTTTTCTTCTTGATCTTTTTAAAACATATCAGACAAGTAACCATTCCTTTTGTTGATCCTTCATTGGGGAAAAATACTGCATTTATGATAGGAATCCTTTGTGGCGGACTTATGTTTGGTACCGTAGCTGGATTTGTTTCTATGGTCCCTTATATGATGAAAGACGTTCATCACTTAAGTACCGCAATGATTGGCAGTGGAATTATTTTTCCTGGAACGATGAGTGTTATTTTCTTTGGTTTCCTTGGAGGAGCACTTGTTGATAAGAAAGGTTCCTTACATGTGCTAGCAGTCGGCGTTGCATTTCTTGCCATCAGCTTTTTGATAGCTGCTTTCTTTATTGAAATGACACCTTGGCTGATGTCTATTATTATAGTCTTTGTTTTCGGTGGTCTTTCTTTTATTAAAACAGTAATATCCACTATTGTTTCAAGTAGTTTAAGACAAGAAGAAGCTGGCGCAGGAATGAGCTTGCTTAATTTTATAAGCTTTTTATCAGAAGGAACAGGGATTTCAGTTGTAGGAGGCTTATTATCAATACGTTTTATTCATCAAAAATTTATACCAATCATTAATTTTCCATCTGCTTATTTATATAGCAATATGTTATTGATTTTTACAGTGGTCATTATAATTAGCGGGATTTTAACTGTTATTGTATATAGACGTTCAGTTTCAGATTCCTGATAAGAGCAGAAAAGGATTACATGCTGAAAATGATCGCATCCTCACGTTTGAAGTAAGTGGATACTCTAAATAAATCAAAAGCTCTGCTAACCTTAATTGGTTGGCAGAGCTTTGTTTGCTGATCAGTTTGATTTTAAGCTAATTTGAATGCTTAAACTTATAATACCAAAAAATCGCTTTTTCACGGGCTGTGGAAAAGCTAGAATATAGCATAGTATCAACTCCGCCGATTACAAAGTTATTTTTAGCATAGAATCGACAAGCTAAAACATTCACATCCTGTGTTTCAAGCATAAGACCAACAAGGTTATTCTGCTTAGCCCACTCGGTTGCTTTACTCAATAAGGCTGCTCCGATTCCCTTGTGTCTCCAGTCTTTAGCGACGGCAATATCCTCAATTAGAGCATAGCCATTCCAATTAGTACAAAGTTTAATTTGTCCAACACAGTCGTTCTTATCATAATATAAAAAAATAGATTTTCCTTGTTCATCAATATAACTGATATCAACGTCATCATCCTCATACTGTTTAAAATATGGTTCGGGAAAACTTTCTTCTATATATGTCCAATTATCGTTCTCGTATTTAGGTATAATCCTTCCTGACACAATAAAGCCGTTATTCTCATTTGACTTCTTAAAATCTCCCATATTCGAAAGTGACATTTTAATTATCATGGCTTGTCTCCTCCTGGTTTAATTTCTCTATGCACACTATTCTAAAAGAGAACCACCTTTTCCTGTCTGTTAGATTTATAAAAAGAGCAAAATTGTAGCGACTGTTCAACTATGTGTGATATTCTACGATCTCGTCCGCTTGCTTCAACGATTCATAGCAGTAGTTAGGTGTGCTGTTTAACACAAAAAAAAGCAGGAAGAATCCTTCCTGCTTTTGCTTGAAAACGATTATTAACGTCTGCGTTGTCTATCATTCACGCTAAACAGATTAACAGCCAGTGCGTTACCTCTTGCACGCGCAACGGCTCTTTGATTCGAACGGATGTTTGATCTTCTTCTTCTCAAATCACGTCTGCAATGTCTTCTGCTCATATGATCACCTCCCTTCAAGGAAATGAAGGTACGGATGAATCTTAGTGGTGTTTATGCTTACGCTTGGAAATTTTGATATTCAAGGCATTGGTTGCTAGTGCATTTCCGCTTCCTGTTTTAGCAGCTGCGGCTTGAAAGACTTTAACGACCAGATATCTGTTTTTCCCGATGCGATGCTTATACGTTTTAACTCTATTTCTGATCATCTGCATATCTCCTTTGCTTAGGTCTGCTATATACATATGTCAATTGTGATAGTAATGTATCAGCATAAATCTATTAAAAGCAAAAAGAAGCTGGTACCTATATTACTAATGGTTAACAAAAAACTCATGCGAACCTGTCTTCGCCATTTCAACTTTACGTTGCAGGAGAATGTTACAGGCAGGTCGGCATGAGTCTAATAGTGTAGATAAATAATATGCAGTTTAGTATGAAAATTATTTACTATTAAGAGTGTTAAGTTTTTTCTCGTAGTACGCCTCTTGAGCAAGAATATGATTCAGTTGTTCAGAGAGCAGTTTATATTCTTGGCTGTCTTCTGGATAATTGTTTCTTTCGGAAATTACAGCTTCGAGTTGCTTTTCTAAATACCTGAAATGGATAAGTATTTGTATGTACTGAATACGATCGTAGGTTGTTATGTGTGATTTCTCTTTTGCATACAAATGATCCATTGTTGGTACTACACAGCTTATGGCGATAAATATCACAAAAAACGCTGAAATTATAATTTTTTTCATTTAATTCCTCCTACAGAGCTATGAGTAATTAATATACCATATTTATCCAAAACAAAGAAAGATCTATTAGTTTTGCCCATAACAGTATAGCTGCTCAAGATCAGTGGGTGATTATTTGAGATGAGGAGGCTGATTTTATAGTAGAAACAATAGGAATAGGTTGCTGAAATGAAAAAATAGTTGTGAGATACATAATAACAATACAAAACCGGCTTGCCCTAGGCAGCCGGTTTTGTATTAGTGGTTAGAATAACGGGGAAGAAAGAACGAGAAATCAGTGGAAGTCCCGGAAGAGTCCTACAACCTTGCCCAAAATGCTGACGTGTGTCAGGCGAAGCGGTTCAAAGGCTGGATTTTCAGGTTGAAGCCGGATATGATCTTTTTCTTTGTAGAAGGTTTTAACTGTAGCTTCGTCTTCATCTGTCATAGCTACAACAATATCGCCATTATCAGCGGTCTGCTGCTGACGTACGATTACATAGTCTCCGTTAGCAATCCCAGCCTCAATCATGCTTTCGCCTACAACAGATAACATGAATATTTTATCCTCACCAACAAAGTGTTGGGGAAGAGGAAAGTAATCTTCAATATTTTCTGTCGCCGTAATAGGAAGGCCAGCAGTTACTTTGCCGACGACGGGGACACGACTAATGGAGTAATTAATCAAGTTGCTGTTATCCGATTCGTCTTGACCGAGTAACTCAATAGCCCGTGGTTTTGTAGGATCGCGTCGAATGAGTCCTTTTTTCTCTAAACGATCCAAATGACCGTGAACCGTAGAACTGGAGGCCAATCCGACAGCCTCGCCTATTTCGCGTACAGAAGGGGGGTATCCCTTTAGACGCACTTCATTGCGGATAAATTCAAGAATGGCCTGCTGGCGGCTCGAAATCTTAGACATACCGTATCAACCCCATTTAGTAACGTTTGGGAAAATTATAGCATAGAACCTCCGTTCGTACAAACATAAGTTCTAAATAATCCCTAAAAATAATCGCGAACTTTTGTTCTCTTTTCTATTGAACAAAACAAATGTTCGTGTTATATTGTGAAAACATAAGAACAAACGTTTGGAGGTCGCAGCCAATGATGAAATATAGCACTTATCAAAGTATTTTTCCGATGAATTCAGAAAATTTGCAGGAGACCCGAAAAGAGGGTAGAGCGCATTTTATGCAAATTATTACTAATACTCTTTTAGTTAAGCTTCTTATTTTAGTGATTGTTGCTTGGATTGCAGGGGCAGGTGTACTTACGGTTTTCGCGGCACCTTCAGCTTCCAAGGAAGAAGTGACTAAACTGACCGTACAACCTGGAGATACGTTGTGGGAGATTGCCGCAAATCATAAACCGGAACGAATGGATACACGGGTATATATAGAAGGAATTGTGCGGATTAACGGTTTGGAGGATCGGGGAGTACAGGCAGGTCAGGTACTCAAGCTTCCTAACTTCTGATCTATAGACAATTAGAGCTTGTCAGGGAGCGTAATGCGGGAGCCTTGACAAGCTCTTTTCTACATGTCAAAGTGTATTATATCTTTGCTTTTATGGAGGGGACACAATTTGGATATAGACAGCTTAGTTCAGCGCATCAATGAATTAGCGCGCAAAGCAAAATCCGAGGGTTTGACGGAAGAGGAAGCCACAGAGCGCGCCAATCTTCGGGAAATTTATTTAGGTAACATTCGCCGTAATTTTCGGCAGCAGCTTGAAACGATTGAATTTGTGGACGATGATACATCGAAGGGAAATGACGGGCTGAAGCATTAAAGTTGTTAAAGCGCCCAAGCCTGCAATTTGCCTTTTGTTTTAGGTACCGTTCTCGGTATCTATATAGATCAGCTTTGAGGCAATTGTTTTATTGTAATATATCTGGGAAGGAATTGAGAGATGGCCCGATCATTTGAAAGAAAAGTACGCAAAAACACAGCGCATTTAAATAAATCGCGCAAAAAGCAAGGCATTCAAACCATTAATGGCGCAGGTTCTGCAATGGATATTTTCCGTGGTCGTAACATTACTGTGCCAATTATGCTGGCTGGTCTTTCTGTATTGTACATGCTTATGAGTTACTTTTTGACTAAGACTGGCATGCGAGGAATGGATTGGCTTGTATTCGGCCTCTACTTGATGCTGGCTGTTATCTTTTTCATCCGTCGTCCTTATCTGAAAGTGGGAAAGGATACTCTCTATATGCTGAAAGGTGGTAGAGAACGTCCAATGACGGCTGGGGACATGAAAGCCATCAAGATTGAAAAGGGTTACGTAACCGTTGAAAGAAAAGGTAAGGGCGGTAATTTCATTTTCACAAAATCATTAGGTCGCTATGACACGGATGCCATTGCAGAGCGACTTGAGAAGTTTGCGCTATCCAATCAGATACAGGTGGACAAGAAATAACTGATTTAGCCTGTAGCTCTTTAACAAAGGCCGTATGATGTTATTTCATATAACATGCTGCGGCCGCTTGCTTAATATGGGCACACATAACGATTCAAATATTTAACCGAGCAAATAGGTGTACATATACTGTGGAAAGAGAGTGGATAATTCAGATGACGATTCAGGCGGTAATGTTTGATCTTGATGATACCCTTTTATGGGATGAACGTAGTGTAGAAGAGGCATTTGATGCAGCGTGCCAAACAGGCTCCCGTGAAGCAGGCGTTGATCCGAAAACTCTGGAGGAAGCGGTACGTAAGGAAGCACGCGCTTTGTATGAATCCTATGAAACCTTTAGTTTTACTCAAATGATCGGCATTAACCCGTTTGAAGGATTGTGGGCGAATTTTACAGCAGGTGAGCAACCTGAATTCCGCCAATTGGAACAGTTGGCCCCTGTTTATCGAAAGGAATCATGGCGCAGAGGACTCCAGCAACTAGGGATAGATAATGAGAAGTTGGCGGAAAAGCTAGCTACCCAATTTGCTTCGGAAAGACGCGCGCGTCCACATGTATATGAAGAAACGTTTGAGATTCTAGAACAATTGAAGGGACATTACAAACTGTTATTGCTGACAAATGGCTCCCCTGATCTACAACAGGAGAAACTGGATGGAGTTCCTCAATTAGCTCCTTTTTTTGATCATGTTGTCATTTCAGGTTCATTTGGTCGAGGCAAGCCTGATCCGTCTATATTCCAGCATGCTTTGGGGCTTCTTGGTATTGAGCCTGAACATGCTTTAATGGTAGGAGATAAGCTGACGACTGATATTCAAGGAGCGTTGGCAGCAGGTGTACACTCGGTGTGGGTGAACCGGAACGCTAAAACCAATACCACAGAGATCAAGCCGAAGTTCGAAATCAAGCATCTGTCTGAATTGGACGGAATTATTCAATCGTTAAAGTAAGAAATCCATAATCTTTAGAAACGAGTATTAAAAAAACTCCCTTCGCTCGATTGTTACAGAGCAGAGGGAGTTTTTTTATTCACACAAGGATAAATTCGTAATTATGCTTTAATGAAGGTTGGGTCTTCATACGGTTCGGCAATCCAGCCATTTTCTTCGATGAACAAGCGGATTGCGACGATCTTTTGATTCTCCATTAAAGTGAAGAAGTGAGGTATATTTTCAGGTACGGAGATAACGTCCCCCGGTGAAAGCTCTACGTTAAAATAGCCGATCTCTTCAGGGCCTTTAATGATGAAGATGCCTTTACCAGCGACAATGGCACGGATTTCATCCTCGGTGTGGGTGTGAATTTGCTCAAACTTGGCCAGCAGCTCGTCCAAATTCGGTGTTGCTTCAGATAAAGTGATAACGTCCCATATTTTATATCCGCGACGTGCGGCTAAATCCTTGATTTCGGGTTCAAATGTTTTGAGAACATCGGCCTTTTGATCATCTGTTAAGGTAAAGTTCTCTTGCAGCTCCCCGGACAATTTGGAAGCATCCCAATGTTCATACAATATCTCGTGACTCTCCAGAAATTCACGTACTTGTTCTTTACCGCTAATCCGTTCTTTCGTATTACGTATTAAGATTTCGGCCATATATTTATTCCCTCTTTTCCACTTGGATTAATGTTGTATAAAGAATACCATGTCTTGAAACGTTGTACAATACAGGATTTCAACATTTTATAATGCAAATGACTATAGCTAAAGGGCCAGGGTTAAGTACGTTTTGTACTGCTACAAACTATAAAAATGGATTAGAGAAGTCGTTTTTACAAAGAACAACCTGTATAAAACGTATGTTTTTACTTCAATCTATCTAAATGATACGGTTTCTGCTAAACTAGGATTTAACGTTTTGCGGGGGTGAAGAAATTTGGATAAAGTTAGCTTGCAGGATGCATTACAACGAAGAATACTCCTTCTTGATGGGGCCATGGGCACCATGATTCAACAGGAAGACCTTTCCCCCGATGATTTTGGTGGGGAAGAGCTGGAGGGCTGTAATGAAATGCTGGTCTTAACGAGACCGGATGTCATTCAAGGGATTCATGAAGCCTACTTGAAGGCCGGAGCAGACCTAATTGAAACGAATACATTTGGAGCAACATCCGTCGTTTTGGCGGATTACGATATACCAGAACGTGCCCGTGAAATTAATCTGGTGGCAGCCAAACTGGCGCGTAACGCGGTGGATAAATACAGCACTGCGGACAAGCCTCGTTTTGTAGTAGGAGCTATGGGCCCAACCACGAAAACCTTGTCTGTCACAGGTGGTGTTACATTTGCTGAGCTGATTGAAAGCTATCAAGAGCAGGCTTTGGCGCTTATTGAAGGCGGCGTGGATGTACTCCTTTTGGAGACCTCACAGGATACGCTTAACGTCAAAGCTGGAAGCATCGGAATTCGGCAGGCTTTTGAGCAGACAGGTATCGAGCTTCCACTAATGATTTCAGGCACGATTGAGCCTATGGGAACGACGTTGGCCGGACAAAATATCGAATCCTTTTGCATATCGCTGGAACATTTACATCCAATTTCGATTGGGTTGAATTGTGCTACAGGTCCAGAGTTTATGCGTGATCATATTCGCTCTCTGTCTGAAATGTCCTCTGCAGCTATTAGCTGTTATCCAAATGCGGGCTTGCCCGATGAAAATGGCCAATACCATGAATCGCCTGATTCATTAGCACGTAAAATGGCTGCTTTCGCTGAAAAAGGCTGGCTGAATATTGCTGGGGGTTGTTGTGGTACCACGCCTGAGCACATTCGAGTTATGAGTGAAAGTATGGCGCAGTTTGAGCCGCGTCCGCTGGTAGGTCATCATCCTCCTGCCGTATCAGGCATTGAGCCTGTATATATTGAACAGGACAATCGTCCGTATATGGTTGGTGAGCGAACGAATGTTCTGGGCTCCCGCAAATTCAAGCGTTTGATCGTGGAAGGCAAATATGAAGAGGCATCTGAAATTGCCCGCGCTCAGGTAAAAAGCGGAGCGCATGTCATTGATATTTGTGTGCAGGACCCGGATCGCGATGAAATGACGGATATGGAAGCGTTTTTGAAATTGGTTGTAAACAAGGTAAAAGTACCTTTGGTGATTGATACCACGGATATTAAAGTCATTGATAAAGCACTTCAATATTCGCAAGGTAAGGCGATTATTAACTCCATTAATTTGGAGGATGGTGAAGAGAAATTTGAGAAAATGGCTCCTCTTATTCATAAGTACGGCGCCGCTGTTGTTGTTGGAACCATTGATGAACGCGGACAGGCTATTTCACGTGAGGATAAGCTTGAGGTAGCTAAACGTTCTTATGATCTGTTGGTGAACCGTTACGGTTTGGCAGCGGAGGATCTAATTTTTGATACGCTCGTATTTCCAGTAGGAACAGGTGATGAGCAATATATCGGTTCAGCTAAGGAAACGATTGAGGGCATTCGCATTATTAAAGAAGCGCTTCCCGGGGTACATACCATCCTGGGCATCAGTAACGTATCTTTTGGTTTGCCGGAAGCGGGTCGTGAAGTGCTCAATTCCGTCTATTTATATGAATGCACCAAAGCAGGTCTGGACTATGCGATTGTAAACACTGAGAAGCTTGAACGTTATGCATCCATTCCAGAGCATGAGCGGAAACTTGCGGAAGACTTGATCTATAAAACAAATGACGATACTTTATCCGCTTTTGTAGCAGCTTTCCGTAACAAGAAAGTGGAGAAAAAAGAAAAGATATCAAACCTTTCGCTCGAAGAACGACTGGCTTCCTATGTAGTCGAGGGAAGTAAAGAGGGACTCATTCCGGATCTGGAGCAGGCGCTCGTGAAATATTCTTCGCTGGAAATTATTAATGGCCCGCTGATGAAGGGGATGGAGGAAGTAGGACGACTGTTTAACAATAACGAACTGATTGTTGCAGAGGTGCTGCAAAGCGCTGAAGTGATGAAGGCGTCCGTAGCCTATTTAGAGCCGTTCATGGAGAAGAATGAATCCTCAGTAAAAGGTAAGATTTTGTTGGCTACAGTCAAAGGTGATGTGCATGACATTGGTAAGAATCTGGTGGAGATTATTCTATCCAACAATGGTTACCATATCGTGAATCTGGGTATAAAAGTACCACCAGAACGCATTATTGAAGCTTACCGTGAAGAAAAGGCCGATATGATTGGCTTATCCGGACTGCTTGTTAAATCGGCACAACAAATGGTGCTGACCGCACAGGATTTAAAAAATGCGAATATTGATATTCCAATAATGGTGGGTGGAGCTGCTTTAACACGTAAGTTCACTAAAAATCGTATCCGTCCTGAGTATGATGGTCTGGTTGCCTATGCAAAGGATGCTATGGATGGTCTGGATATTGCCAATAAGCTTATGAATCCTGAGTCCCGCAAAAAAATGGCTGAGGACATGGAGGCTGAGCGGGAGGCGGAAGCGGCAATCGTCGTGGAAGCCAAGCCGCTCCCTAAGCTCACTCGAGCTGTGCGCTCTAATATTGCTCAGGATTTGCCCGTTTATATTCCACCAGATACGGATCGCCATGTACTACGCAACTATCCACTGAATTATATTTTGCCTTACGTGAATATGCAGATGCTAATGGGGCATCATCTTGGTTTAAAAGGCAATGTTGAACAGCTGCTGGCTTCGGAAGATCCGAAAGCGATTCAGTTGAAGGAAACCGTGGACAGCATCATGTTTGAAGCTGTGACAGACGGAATCATCCAGGCACATGCTATGTATCGGTTCTTTCCAGCGCAGTCCCAAGGAGATCAAATTTTGATCTATGATCCGTCGGATGTGAGCAAGGTACTGCACACATTTACATTCCCGCGCCAGCAGGTAGAGCCTTATCTATGTCTGGCTGATTTCTTGAAATCAGTGGAATCCGGGGTTATGGACTATGTAGGTTTCATGGTCGTTACAGCTGGTCATGGGATTCAGCAGATATCTACCCAGTGGAAAGATAAAGGAGATTATCTGCGCTCGCATGCACTTCAAGCGGTAGCACTCGAAGTAGCAGAAGGGTTAGCGGAACGGCTTCACCATATTATCAGGGATAGCTGGGGGTTCCCGGACCCTGCCGATATGACAATGAAACAGCGACACGGTGCCAGATATCAAGGCATTCGGGTATCCTTTGGCTATCCGGCATGTCCAGATCTAGAGGATCAGGGGCCGTTGTTCCAGTTGTTAAAACCTGAGGATATTGGCGTTGAGCTGACGGAAGGGTTTATGATGGAACCGGAGGCTTCTGTATCAGCCATGGTGTTCAGCCACCCTCAGGCGCAGTATTTTAACGTCGAAAAGGTTTAACACCTTTATCAGATGGGATAGCAAATACCCTCCGAGCTTCGGAGGTTTTTTGCTGGTCAGCAGGAAGAAGGTTAATGTTATGGAATTTTATTTTCTCGGTACAAATGCAGGGGTGCCTACGATTCAGCGAAATGTAACGTCCATCGCTCTTCGTTTGCTGGAAGAACGAAGAAGCATGTGGCTGTTCGACTGCGGCGAAGGCACTCAACAAGAGGTATTGCGTTCGCCGCTCAAACTAAGCAGACTTGAAAAAATATTTATCACCCATTTGCATGGGGATCATCTTTTTGGTCTGCCGGGACTGCTGTCGAGCAGAGCGTATCAAGGGGGAACGACACCACTGACGGTATATGGGCCGCCTGGAATCCAGCAATATATCGAGCTATCTTTAGGGATCAGCCAATCGCGTATCAATTACCAACTACATATTGTGGAGCATACGGGCGGGGTTCTGTTTGATGACGGACAATTCCGGGTAGAGTCAGCTTTGCTGGATCATCGGATTGACAGCTATGGCTACCGAGTTGTAGAGATGGATAAGCCCGGTAAGCTTAACCAAGAGCTGTTGGAGCGATATGGTATTAAGCCCGGCCCGGTGTACGGTAAGTTAAAGCGTGGGGAAAGCGTGGAGGTAGAGGGTGGAGTTATTTTACATCCTCAGGATGTACTGGGTTCGCCGAAAAAAGGGCGTATCATCACGATTTTAGGGGATACGAGACCTTGTCCGAATACGGTAGTGCTGGCTCAAGATGCAACTGTCGTCGTTCATGAAGCCACTTTTCTGCATGAACTGGCAGATACAGCTTACGAGTATCATCATAGTACAGCGCTTCAGGCAGCGGAAGCTGCAAAAGCCGCAGGTGCGGGTCAGTTAATCATGACGCATTTTAGTTCTAGGTATAAAGATCAGGAGCAGCTTCAGCCATTGCTGGAGGAAGCGCAAAGCATATTTCCTAATTCATTGCTTGCGGAGCAGCATGTGTTGTTACCGGTACCCGATATCGGTTAATAAACGATTGGAGAAGATATGTGCATGGGTGCCGGGGCTTGCCTCGGTGCCTTTGTTTTTCACCGAAATTATTTTCCGGGAAAGCGCAGGATGCGACAAGAGATGAGAACCCGTGCAGGGTGGTGGGGATGAATTTGTTCTACCATATATGGAGGCGTGTCATATTCGAGTTTCTATATATCGAATTTAAAGGATTATACTTCTTGAGCATGACCAGGAAATACAGGAGATTTCCTTTGAGGAAATAGCGCCTTCGATGGATTTCGACGAAGAAGTGAACTTATGTCATGTGAAAGCGACGGGTTTTAGCGAGGAATGGCACTATTTTGGACGGTTTACCAGCAATTCATGGACTTCATACGCATTTTTGACTTAAGATAGATGAGATGAATAGAGACGGCCGATTATTTTATGACCTGAATAATTAAGGTGGTTAAATACGAAGGAGAACATCGTTCATGGGATGAATTATAATTTTTAATGCTAAGATGTGAATGGATTTGAAGTGGGGGAGGGGATTGCGATAAAATCGTTACTAATTGATCTGGATGGAACACTTTATCATGGAAATCGGATGATCAAGGGTGCGGATCTGTTCATATCCCGATTGCGTACAGACCAGATACCTTATGCTTATGTTACAAACAATGCTTCACGTACACCCGATTCGGTGGCTGAGCATTTGATTGGTATGGGAATTGAAGCGGCCAGCCATGAAGTATATACTTCGGCGTTAGCAGCTGCACAATATGTTGCACAGCAAAGTCCTGGAGCTCGTGTATATTGTATTGGTGAAACAGGATTACGCGATGCACTCACAGGAGCCGGTTTGCAGCTTGTTGAGAACCATCCTGATTATGTGGTGCAGGGGATAGATCGTCAATTTACATATGATGCGCTGGCCGCTGCCATGCGTTGGATTCGGGAAGGAGCAACTTTTATTTTGACAAACCCGGATCTCCAATTGCCTTCACATGATGGGCTAACGCCAGGTGCAGGTACGATTGGAGCTGCAATTGAAGCGGCTTCACAGGTAAAGCCTATTGTCATCGGCAAGCCTTCAAGCGTATTGATGAACTATGCGCTGAACCGCTTAAACATTAGGGCGGATGAAGCTCTGGTTGTGGGCGATAATATGCTTACAGATATTGCGGCAGGTGCAGCAGCAGGTTGTAAAACAGCTCTGATCCTGTCGGGCGTGACGACCCGCGCTAATATGGACGAGCATGTGCGTACCGTTGGAGTGAAACCTGACCTGATGTTTGACAATCTCGCTGAACTGCAGGACTGGATGAAAGAAGAGCTGAAATAATAGAAAGTATATGTCTTACAAAACTTGCGAGAATTAAAAGCTATGTAGCTACGAAAGGAAAGATGTTGTTATGCCGGAACTTCCTGAAATGGAAAACTACAGAATCTTATTATCAAAACAAATTTTGGACATTCCGATTACTGGAGTTACGGTTAGCCGTGAAAAGTCCATTAATACTGAAGTGGAAACGTTTGAGAAGCAATTGCTGGGAACGACCGTTGTATATTTAGAGCGTCGAGGCAAGCATTTGATTTTTCATTTAAACACGGGCGGGCGGCTCGTACTTCATCTGATGCTCGGAGGACTATTATATCTGGGAACGGAGGAGCAGCGTCCAGATCGTACAGTTCAAATCGAATTAGATTTTAGTGGAGTAAAGCTTTATTTTATCGGACTGCGCTTAGGTTATCTACACCTGCTAACGGCTAAAGAAACAGAAGAAGCTTTGTCAGACCTGGGACCTGATCCGTTAGACCGTCGCATGACGTTGGAAAAGTTTACAGCACGGCTGAAGGGACGCCGGGGGATTTTGAAAACAACGCTGGTGAATCAGCACATTTTTTCGGGTATTGGCAATTGTTATTCAGACGAAATTGCTTATATCGCCGGATTTACACCGGGTTCCAAAGTACAGAACATTGTGCAGTCGCCAGAAAAAGTGGAAAAGCTATATCATGCCACTCAATCCGTACTACGTGAAGCTACAGCGGAAGGCGGGTACATGGAAATGCCTCTAATGGAGGGGGACACGCTAACAGGTGGATTTGATCATCAGTGTCGAGTATATGACCGCGAAGGAGAAGAATCTCCAAGTGGCGGGAAAATTGTAAGGGTTGAACTGGCGGGGAAAAAAGCATTTTATTGCCCGGTACAGCAGCATGATGCCTAAATTGCTCATCGGCTCCCATGTGAGTACGCGTGGTGGCTTTTCCAAAGCCGCTATGCGTGCGCGAGAGCAGGGGGGACGTTCATTTCAATATTTCCCGAAAAATCCTCGTAGTCTTAGGCTTAAGGAATGGAGTGCTACTGATGCTGCTGCTTGCAACGCTTACTGTTTAGAGCACCAGCTTCAATCCATTGCTCATTCACCATATCCCGTTAATCCGGCTCATGGGTCCGAGCGTGGTCAGGAACTTTATGAGCTGACGATTGCTTCATTACGCAATGATCTGGATATTGCTGAAGCCTGTGGGTCAAAAGGGATTGTCGTTCATTTTGGTCATATGCATTCGTTAGACCCTCTAGAGGGCTACCGTAATATCATTAACTGTTTTAATGATGTGCTGGAAGGCTGGCTGGGAAATGCTAAAATATTGATCGAAAATCAGGCGGGAGATCATGGACCCATGGGAACCACGCTTGAGGAAATGGTGCAGATCCGTCAGCTGTGCCGGCATCCTGACAGTATCGGCTTTTGCTTGGACACTTGTCATGCATATGCAGCGGGATTGTGGAACGGTGGAATGGACGAGGCTTTGATCGAAAAAGGGAATCGTCTCGGCTATTGGTCAGCTCTGTGTGGAGTTCATTTGAACGATTCTAAATACCCATATGGCTCTAAAAAAGATAGACATGCCCGTGTGGGACAAGGCTACATTGGTACTGAGGGCATGCGTTGGATGACAGATCAGGAGGCTGTAAGAGGTATTCCTATCGTTTTGGAGAGTGAGACGGGACCTGATGGGACACATCAGGAGGATATTCAAATGATTCTAAGCTGGGAGTAAATCGGTCTGATTGATAATAACTATCTTTGAGGCTTGTGAGATTGCATATATGGAAAAAGGAGGAGAAGTTGATGTATTTGTTTATGGACGATTATCGGCCTTGTCCTCCGGGCTTTAAGCTGGCAAGAGATGCGGATGAGTGTCTGCTGCTGCTTCATGAATACCCTATTTCGATACTATCGCTAGATTATGATTTGGGTCCAGGTCAGCCTACGGGAAAGGATGTGGCTGCTGCTATCGCAGAGAAACGGTTATATCCACGTGAAATTTACTTGCATTCGTCCAGTCCAGAGGGGCGGCGAGCCATGTATGAGCTACTCTATGCGAATAAGCCAGAGGGAGTCACCGTACATAACGGGCCCATACCCGAAGAGCGTATGCGAGAGATCAGAAAAGGGTCTGAACGATGAAAGAGATCGGACAAAAAGAGGCGCGCCGTGCCATATGGGAGGGATGCAAGCTGGCTTTATTTGTGTACACTCCCATGTGCGGAACATGCGCGGCTGCCCGTAAAATGCTGGAGGTAGCAGAGCATTTGCTCCCTGAAGAAGCAGTGGTGCAGAGCAACATTAACTATATTCCTGAACTGGTACAGGAGTACCGGATATCCAGCGTTCCCGCGCTTCTTATATATAATGGTGAAAACAAAAATCCTGAAATCATCTACAAAATGGAATCTGTAGAACACTTGCTGAGCAAAATAAGGAGCGTGATGGAATGATATCCATGAAGAGCATTACGTTGCAGCGGGAAGAAAGACTGATTTTGGACGATGTAAGCCTGGACATACGAGAAGGTGAACATTGGGCCATTCTGGGTCGCAATGGTTCCGGTAAAACAACATTGCTGGAAATGATGACAGGATATATGTTTCCAAGTCATGGAACGGTTGAAGTGCTTGGGCAAATGTATGGTCAATGTGATGTGCGGGAAGTTCGCAAGCAAATCGGATATATCAGCCAGACCTTGTTGGAAAAGCTGGCGCTAAAAGATCCCGTTTGGGAAGTTGTCGCTACAGGTGCGTATGCTTTTTTGCGCTTTTATCAGGAAATTCCGAGAGGGGCAAAAGAAAAGGCCATATCTTTGCTGGAGGGTATGAATTTAGGCGACTTGATTCATCACCCACTGGGGACGTTATCTCAAGGAGAACGTAAAAAGGTGATGCTGGCCCGCTCACTGATGGCAGAACCTCGTCTGCTGATTATGGACGAGCCTTGTGCCGGGTTGGATCTATTTGAGCGGGAAAAAATGCTGGTCGAGATTGATCGGCTCCGCAAGCGAGACTTATCAGTGGTTTATGTGACTCACCACATTGAGGAGATTGTCCCTCTCTTTACGCATGTTGCATTGATTCGTGATGGTAAGGTCGCAGCAGCTGGACCGAAAAAAGAAGTTTTAACGAAAGAATTGATTATGCACACATATGAAGTTCCGGTTGAGCTGGATTGGGATGGAGAACGTCCCTGGATTCGGGTGTGCACTGGAGGGTAATGTTATTTTGGAGGAACTATATATGAGTACAGATGAACAAAGTGAATCTACTTTGTCATCATCAAGATTTGTTTGTACGGCCAATCACGGTTTTGCACCCTATGCTCAAGAGGAGCTTAGAAGATTATTTGGCTCTGTAAAAAGCACGATGCTTTTACCTGGTGAAATTTTTCTGGCTACATTACCTGCGGAAGAAATTGAGGCAATGAGGACAATTACAGCTCAGCCGCCGATGTTTTTACGTCACTTGTTTCCAGTTCATTTTCAGGAAGAAGGAACGGACCTGGTTCAGGTGCAGGAACGGCTGGTTGCATTCATCCGTAACCGCAAGGAACTGATGGATCAACGTGTTTCTTTACAAGTGCGCAAAGGATCTAATAGCAGTTGGACTGAAAGCGCAGGTGCGCTCAAGCAGGCTTTGAGTGAACAAATAAGTGATCTACCTATGGAGCAGACAGTACAAGGCGCCGATCTTATTGTGTCCGTTTTTGCAGATACAGATACGTGGTATGCAGGTGTATCACGTCCTGAGGATAACCTATCGGATTGGAGCGGAGGCGCGGTTCGTTTTCAAAAAGAAGATGGACAAATTTCTCGTGCCAAATTCAAGCTATTGGAAGCAGAAGCAACGTTCGGCATAGATTTTGGCGCTTTCCGTCAGGGACTGGATATTGGGGCAGCACCGGGTGGATGGACTTCCTTCTTACTGGAGCGGGGACTGAAAGTTACAGCGGTTGATCCGGCAAAGATGGAGCCATCACTGATGAAGTACGCCAATCTGACTTTTTTGCGTAAAAATGCAAGTGAAGTCAAATTTAAAGAGAATTCGTTCGATCTGCTGGTTTGTGATATGAGCTGGAGTCCTAAGCAAATGGCAAGGCTCGTTACTGATTTACTATATAGTTTGCGAAGTGGTGGTACTGCTATCGTTACGGTCAAGCTAATGCATAAAAAGCCCTTGGCGCTCATTCATGATGTAATTGCTTCATTTGAGGAGTCCGGCATGCAGATTCAGCGAGCTAAGCAGCTATTCCATAACCGAGATGAAATTACCCTGTACATGATCAAGTATGGAAAATAATACTTTACAATAGATACAGGTGTGCTATATAATAAATCCAAATTGTTCCTTAAAAATAATAATCGTGTTTAAATCAAGGGAAAGCATCCCGCGAAAACGGTTTTCATGGCGACATGGAAATTTGATTTTGCGGCAGCTTTCCCTTTTTTGCGTTGTCTGCTTTAGAAAGGAGGTAGGAGAATAATGAAGCAACCATCACAGTTGGAATTCGGATCCATTGTCGGTGAGCGTTACCGTATTGTTCGCACATTGGGTTCGGGAGGAATGAGCCGCGTGTTCATGGCAGAGGATTTAAAACTGCCAGGCAAGCAATGGGCGGTGAAGGAGTCGGTTGCCGGGCCACAAGTGATGAAGCTTGTACGTACGGAGGCAGAGATGCTGATTTCGCTAAGTCATCCACGTTTACCGAGAATTGTTGATTTTTTTGAGCATCCTCGATCTGGTGCGGTATACCTGGTCATGGATTACATCGAAGGAATTACGCTGGAAGCATACATGAAGGGCTATGAAGGCTATATTCCACAGGAGCAAATCGTCCCATTCGCTTTGCAGGTACTAGATGTGTTGGATTATTTGCATACCCGTCAACCGCCAGTCATTTACCGGGATCTGAAACCGACGAATATTATGCTGACACCGGAAATGGAATTTATACTGATTGATTTTGGAATAGCGAGGAGCTATAAGGCTGAACTGGATCAAGATACGGTAAAGCTGGGCACAGTGGGCTTCGCTGCCCCGGAGCAATATGGAGCAGGTCAGACAGATGCTCGTTCAGACTTATACAGTTTGGGAGCGCTGCTATTGTATCTATGTACAGGAGGCAAATATAGCGAGTGGACTGCGGGAGTAGAAGGGTATATTCGCGGAGAATTGCCCCGCCAATTGATCCCGGTGATTCGAAAACTGCTGCGTCAGCATCCTGAGGAACGATTTCAATCTGCCGGGGAGGTCATTGGAGAACTGCGGCACAGTGCGGATTTTCAGCCTGCTCAACAAGGAATATCCGTTAATGATGCCTCAATGGATTATGCAGGTACAAGGGTAGTGGCTGTATTGGGTGTCTCTGCCGGCTCCGGTGCTACTCATACAGCAATTGCGGTGAGCCACTATCTGGCTCGAAGGACCCGCTCCGTAGCTTTGGTTGAGCTGCACAGCACAGCCAAAGCATTTGCCCGACTTCAAGAAGTCGTAGAAGGCACATCCATTGGACAATCGAGTTCAAGTCGGCGTTTTGAAGTTGATGGAGTACACTACTGGCGGCAAACATCTCGTGCGGATGTCATTTCTTTGTTGGGTGGTTCCTATAGATTTATCGTACTGGACCTGGGGAGTGGGCAGGACAATGAACGACTGGAAGAATTCTTGAGAGCCGATTATCCGCTTGTCGTTGGCTCAGGGGCCGAATGGAGAGTTCAGGATATAGCAGGGCTAGCCCGATCTCTTCAGCGCCACCCACAGCATAAATGGAATTACTGCTTGCCATTGGCAACCTCGGAGGCGGTTCGCAGGCTTCGTAAGGAGCTGGATCACGATAAAGTATTTGCTTTACCGTTCCACTCAGACCCCTTCGAACGAGATGATGAGATGGATCAGGTGCTGGACGAGCTGTTTCGCGGAGTCATTCCAGATACCCGGAAAAAACGCTTCGGATTCCTTAAACGACAGCGCTAAATAGAACGGTATATATCAAAAAGAGGCAGGGGAGAAGTTGTGTGTCCAAGCTAAGAAAAAGCAGTAAGCAAAAGCTATACGCCGGTTGTATTGGCGCAGGGATTGTTGGCACTATCTTTGCTGGCTATCTCATGATTAATATCCATAAAATGGATGAGATCAGGAAACAGGCTGAAGTAGAGGCAGAGCAGAAATGGAAAGTGTATGAACAGGAGCAACGAACCGCGAAAAAAGGTTGGGCGGTTGTCCGTGACATTTCTCCAGGCGAACAGATAGCATCTAATGATTTGAAGGGAATTAAAGTTCCCGGTTCTCAGGCCCCATCAAATTTGCTGACAGATAAAAGTGAGGTTTCCGGTACCACAGCCAAGATTGAGCTAAAAAAGGGATCTGTGCTTACATCGGCCATGATTACTGCTGATGAGCCCACACCTAAAGATTTACGCAACCGTGAGCTAAAGGTGGTAGTATTGCCCAACAGCCTCAAGTCGGGTGACGAAGTGGATATCCGCATTCAATTTCCAACAGGGCAGGATTACATTCTATTATCTAAGAAAAAGATTTCTCGACTGGAAGGTCCAATTGTCTGGGTCACTTTGAATGAGCAGGAAATATTATCGCTTTCGAGTGCGATTGTTGATGCTTATCTGCATAAAGCATCTATCTATGCCCTAACATATGTCGATCCCCAATTTCAGCCCAAGGCAATCCCGACCTATCCGCCTAATGCCCAGGTGTTAGCGTTAATGAATAGTGATCAGAATTTGATACGCGTTGCTGAACAAAAGCTGTCCAAGCAGCTGCGGGATTCGCTTGAAAATGCAATTAATTCGTCAAACAATGTGATTTCAACATCCGTGGAAAGAAGTCTGAGTGAGGAAATTGCAGCTCAGCATGCGGGTGCTACTATAGAAAACTCAGCAAGCGGGATTGATGCTACAAGAAATGAATATGAGAATGAGCAGGATCATCAAGAACAAACAAAGATTCTGACGCAGGGCGGAAGCTCTGATCCGTATGCCAAATAAATGAGAGAAAAGGAAGGGAAGTATGAAAACGTGGATATTTGCCGGGCTTTGTGACAAAAGCGATACCTTGTTATATATCAGCAGCATATTAGCAGCTTCCGGCCAACAGGTACTGCTTGTGGATGCTACGCTGCGGGGACAGTATCGGTATAGCATAGGGATGCTCGACAAACCACTTCCCATTACGCAGTTTAGTGGTTTTGATGTAGCAATTGGATTTACAGCATGGGAAGACCTGCATACCGTTATGATAACTGATCAAAAGGCGGAGCAGGCTTATGACATTGTTATTTTGGATGTAGAGTTACCTGATTTTTGTCCAATTTCTGTTTGGAAAGGGGCAGAACTGCGAGTTTGGGTCAGTGATTATAGCCGTATGCTAATGCACAACGGACAGAATTGGCTTGAGCATTTATTCAGTCAACCCGAATTCCCCAAAGATCTTGTATTTCACAAGCTATTTTTACAGGCTGTGGATTGTGGTGTGGAGGAGCCGTATCTGTGGGAATACATGAACCATTTCCCGGCTTCTTGGCAGCAAGAGCCATATGTTCTGCCATGGGATGAGGGGCTGCTTGCTCTGAAACTGGAAAATGAGCATAAAAAACAGCTACTACTAAAACCGCTATCCAGAATGTATAAGAAAGAATTATGCCGTTGTATTGGGGAATGGATGAGTTGGGAATTAAAAGTGAGTCGTCGTGCGCTAAAACGTGCGGAAAGGAGTAGAGCATGAGTACCATTTTGTTTTGGAGCCCCATTAAGGGGGCTAGTGGAAGTAGCTCTTTGGCGGCAGCAATAGCAATTACCATAGGAAATCTATATAGAGGAAGACTATTATTGACTCATTTAGGTCGTAGATATACCGGTATTGAATCAGGATTACCTATACAGGAGTATGGTATGGACGATCCAACCCTACAGCTTCAGGAAGGGGGCTGGGATGCTGCCGCACGTTTAGTTCTGCGAGGGACACTGTCTAAAGAAAATATTCGTAATTATACGACACCTGTACTCGAACATACTTTGGATGTACTTGAGGGAACCTCCAGCTTTGGAGCTGCACCGCCGTTACTATCTCCAGGGCTTGTACGGGCAGTAATAGATACAGCGAATCAATATTATGATTTAACGCTGATTGATGCAGGAAGTGGAGCAGGGTGGGGGGCTGTACAGCATGAAGCATGTGCACGAGCCAAACTGGCCGTTCTTTCACTCACTCAGAATATGCGAGAATTAGATGCTTATTTTGAATCCGTGTCTCCGTTATCTACCTACTCATCATTGCCCTTATTAATAGTACTTGGGAAATATGATGTGCATTCTCAAGCGAATGAAACGAATATTCGTAGGAGATATGGCTACAAAGGTGCTTTGTATACAGTCCCTTATAGCACCGGATTTATGGACGCATGGAATCGCAGGGATGTGATCGGCCATGTGCAGCGTGAGGTACGAAGTGGAAAAGAGCAGCACCGCAAGCTTTTTATGCCCGTAGGGTGGGCGCAGAGTATACGACATATCATCAAAGCTATTCTGGAGGCGGCAGAGTCCGACCTTCGGCTCAAGGCTTTGGAGAGGGGCGCTTAAATGCTGTCCGCTCAAATGATCAACGGATTGATTCTTACCTGCATAGTACTGATGTGCATCGTACTGATTATTGTTAAATATCGAGGGAATCTCCACTCGCGACATTCAACCCTTCGGGTAGAAAAAAAGAACGAAGATGCCACATTCGAAACATTAATAGAGTATATCAAAAATGCACTTCATGAACTGAGTCATAGCCAGATGGCGGATGCCGGATTGCATGAAGAGGAATATAGACGGCGTATCCATCAAAGGGCGGAACTACGCAGGGCGTTAAAGGACTGTGCCAATGGCAGCATTGGAGATAAACGTTTTGTTAAAAATCTGATGGCTGAGCTTCTGATTAACGGTTACGGCTTAAACGAGAAAATCGTCGATACTGTTATGCCATTCTCCAGACCTGAGTTGTTTAGCATACAGGATCAATTCGAAATTATATTTTACCAATACCAGCAGAAGTTTGGCGCTGATGCACTATCACGTTTATTGGATACTTATGACTTAGCCGAAATGAGGTATTCACAGCAAGGTGAAGAAGATGGAAGTTATCTCGTTACCGCAGAGGAAATTCGTTATATCTATGATTGTGAGTACCGCCCTCTTTCCTTTTTGGAGAAAGTGGATATTATTGTCCAGCGCATTTATCAGCATTACAAAGGCTTTTCCGTCATTGATGATATTCGTGACCAGCGGATCGACGGTGTAAGTGGGGGCGTCAGTGGTATGCCGGAAGGTGGGATTCCTGCATCATCAGACTGGCCTTCGGATGGGTATGTATTTGAACAAACATCTGCGCCTACTGCCAATGGTTATGAGAGCGTATGGATTTTTTATAAAGGTAAAACGATCCATCTTTCGTTCCTTTCCTTCGGATCTGAGCGTGAACTTAAAAGGGTGTGCCAAAATATTTACAAATACAATTACCCGGGACAGCTTTCCGAAGCGAATGGTTATAAGGTCAACGAAATGAAGGATGGGTCGCGGGTAGTGGTAGTGCGTCCTCCTTTCTCAGAATCGTGGGCTTTCTTTGTTCGTAAATTCGATATTCAAAGCGCATCACTGGAACAGTTAATTAAGGGACAAAATGCTGATTTTCCAATCCAGTTACTTTCTTATTTAATGAAAGGTAGCCGGATTACTGCTATTACAGGCGCGCAGGGTTCAGGTAAGACGACGTTGTTAATGGCGATGGTCAAGCATATTTATGCTTCGTATACGCTTCGTGTTCAGGAAATGGCCTTTGAACTGCATCTACGCAGCATTTACAGTCGCCGTAACATTCTTACCTTTCGAGAAACGGACCATATTTCAGGACAACAAGGACTTGACTTGCAGAAAAAAACAGATGGAACCGTCAATATACTAGGCGAAGTAGCAAGTGATGAAGTAGCTGCTTGGATGATACAAATGTCGCAGGTTGCCAGTCTGTTCACCATTTTTACTCATCATGCCAAAACATTTCGTGATCTCGTGTTTTCACTTCGTAATTCATTGCTCAAAACAGGAGTATTTCAGCATGAAGGCATCGCTGAGGAACAGGTAGTTCATGTCATTAACTTTGATGTGCATCTCAAGCGTGATGCGGAAGGGAGACGCTACATCGAACGGATCACAGAATGTGTGCCGCGTGACCCGGATCATACAGATGCAGGCTCCAATGCTTCATCGAGCTATAGTTATCGCCACGTTATGGAATATCGGAACGGAAGCTATATACCGATGGAGCCCTTAACTGCCAAAAGTGCAAAAGAAATGTGTGAGCAGATGAATGTAAAGGATGCCAGAGATTTCCGCAGTTTTTTGACCCGCTATTGGGAGGAAGACTATGAGTCTTAAAGAAATTTTATTATGGATTTTACTTATATCAGGTGGGGGCTTTGCGCTTCTATATATAGTTTTGTGGGGGTTGCATAAGCGCAATAGTCATGCAGTTCGCAGAGGACGAATTTATTCTGTGGAGGAAGGACGCAAGGGAAAAGCGGTACTGCAACGTGAGCTGCAAGCCTTACTGCATAAGTTGTATACGCTGTGTATGAAGGTCCCTTTCTTATCTGGATACATCACGAGTGTACGTAAGCGACTAGCTGGTCAGCATGCCTACGATGAGTACAAGCTTCGCCTACAGACTATGAAGATGACACTGTTCATCTGGGGGGCTTTTGCTTGCAGTGGCGTTGTACTGGTCATGATGAAGCCAGGAATAGAGTTTGCTATATTGGCTGTTTTATGCGGAGTGGTAATCAACAGTCTTATTTTGGATATGGCCATTAGCCGGATGGAAAAAAGGCTACTTGCACAGATGATCGAATTATTCGCCAATGTACGTCATTATTACCATCAGCACGGTATGGTGGAGGAAGCCATATCCGAAGCGGCCGATTTGGCGGAGGCAGAGGCTGGGAGACACGCACGACTCATCCATGAGGCGCTAACAGATGTTGATCCGCACGAAGCATTGGAAAGATACTATGAGTCGGCTCCTAATCGATTTTTAAAAGCATTTGCCGGTATCTCGTATATGGTAATGGAGTTTGGTGATCGGATTGAGGAGGGGGGCTCCATTTATTTGAAGGGGCTCGGTAGTCTCGCACGCGAAATCCAGTTGGAGTTGCTGCGAAGAAATAAACTGGACTATCTATTAAAAAGTCTAAACGTGATCGCACTGGCACCTGTTTTCTTTACCACCCCAATCGAGACATGGGCGAGATCCAGCTTTCCATCCATGGATGAGTTTTATCAGGGAAAATTGGGTTATATCACGAAATTGTCCGTTTATATTGTGATAATCGTATCTTATTTTCTGTTACAGAAGCTTCAACAGACCGATGAAACAGGATATCGTGCGGGTAGAGGACGGAGGGTTTGGGAACAGAAGCTATACCGTTTTCCCATCATCCGTAATGTGGTGGATTCTTTAATTCCGCGTCAGCATATGTCTTCTTATTTCCAAATAACCCGTCTATTAAAAGAAAGTGGTGCGGAGATAAAGCTGGAGTGGCTCTACATACGCAGAATGGCTCTTTTTATCGTAGGTTTGGTACTAAGTATTAGTACGATATTTTTTTTACATGAAGCTGAGAAAACGCATATCCTTCACGCCCCGGTACAATCGGGTCAAATGTTTGGACATTTAAGTCCGATGGAGCAAAAAGAAGCTTTGAAGCAGAGTGGGATTGATCGCAAAATCATGCATTTGCTGAACATGAGAGCGGACAGCACATACGAACGAACGTACGCTGCTTTAGAACATAATGCCAATGGAACTGTTACTCCTGAACAGCTATCCACAAATACTCGGCGTATTCTCCAAAAGCTGAAAGATTGGAATGATGAATACATCAAGTGGTGGGAAGTGCTGATTAGTTTGATTGTTGGGTATGTAGCCTATCAAATGCCTATGCTTTTATTATATTTGCAACGAAAAATGCGTCGGTTGGATATGAGGCACGAGGTGTATCAATTTCAAACAGTTATTTCCATTTTGCGGGTTATGGAACGAATGTCTGTCGAAGAAATATTGGAGTGGCTGAACAGATTTTCAGTTATATTCAAAAGACCTCTGCAAAAATGTTTGCTTCATTATGAACATGGGCCAGAGGCAGCTCTTGACTTATTAAATGAAGAGGCACCTTTGCCGGAGTTTCAGCGTCTAGTGGACAAGCTCCATTTGTCTTTGGGTAAAATTACGATTCGAGAGGCCTTTGATGATTTGGAATCCCATATGTCCTACTATTTCGAACAAAGAAAACAGGAGTATGAAAAAATAATAGACAGCAAGGCTATCTGGGGAAGGATGATTGGCTTTGCCCCGATGTATGGTCTTATCTTTTTATATTTGGTGATTCCGTTGATCGGCATGAGTTTTGTTCAAATGGATAACTATTATGAGCAAATACAAAAAATTCAGTAAGAAAGTTCTATTATGACTAATACAAAATAACAAGCTGAGGAGAAAAAAATATGAATAACGCATCAACAGCTTTAAAGGTAGCCGCTGGGATATTTTTGACCATCGCTCTAATTACGATTGTAGTTATACTGTTTATTTCAGCCCAGGAGGCGACTAAAACGGCACAAAACAATTTTGCTGATATCCAGACCGAATTGTCTCAAGCCTCTTTTACGGTATATGACGGCACAACGATTAGCGGTTCCCAGGTGACCAACGCGCTACGGAAGTTTCAGGGGAAGGATCAATTCGGCATTCAGATTAAAACCGGTAAAAATATGGCAGGCCAGTGGTACGGTAATGCTCTGAACATTATCCCAGACAGTGAACAGTATGGCGCAGTGAATGGTGGCAGTGATAAGACAGGGAAAATCACGAATACGCTTAATGAGAAAGAGAATGAATACGTAAATCCAAGTGGCAAATTCAAGGCTGAAATCGTAAAGGACAAATCGAACGTTGTCCGTGGGTTGTTGTTTACCCAGTCCTAAGCACTACAGCAAAGATAATAATCATAAGGGGGATGAGAGTATGTCTGATCACGCTGCAAGTATGCTGCTGCTTGGTGTGTCAGTTATTCTGTTCATAACCGCATGTGTAACGGCAGCAGACTTGTCCAGCCAGCTGGATGGTGCACTGGAATTAAGATCACAGCAAGAGGAGCATTCTGAAGGGCGAATAGCCCGTACTGTTGGGGTGGGATTGCCGGAACGGATTAAAGGAACTCAGGTCATACAGGCAATTCGCATGAACTTACAGGAGGGGATTTCGATTCAAGTCGACGGGACAGAGTACGATGTATATTCTGAACCGTTTGAGCCTGATGTATCTACCCTGGATGCTTCCTCTTTATATTCCATGTACCCACAGCGTAATGGGAATGGGGACATAACATCTGTACGTTTTGAGAAATTGGGGGAAGACTGAAGTGGTTCAAACAATATCCAAGTTGTTGGGGGCGCTGCTCGCTGTATTGCTTTTGTACATCGTACCCGCAGCTCAAGCTGCTGAACGGCAGGATGATATATCCGGGTTAAATACATATCATTCAACTGTACGTTTTGTTGATATGGTAAGAACCAAAGGTTACATTACACCGACGATGTATAACGATTTTATGCGTGATCTGGAATTGACAGGCAATACGTACGAAGTTGACTTGGAGCATATGCACAAAAAGTATGTACCGGACTATGCAGATGCCGCGAAGCCAGACAGTTTTCTGGGCAATTATGAAACTGTATATGATGGGTACTATAATCCGCAAATCTTGCCTGTACTGTTTCCTGGCAATCAGCAGCCAAAATCAGATCAGACACGTCGGTATACCTTGATGGCCGGGGATTATTTTACGGTCCGGTTACATAATACGAATCGGACTCCTGCGGACTTGTACAAATCATGGCTTCTCGGTGGGGCAAATAGCGGCAAGCCGGCAGTTACAGCTTCTTACGGGGGCATGGTTCTGAATGAAGATTACTGATTTTGCAGTCATATTTATACTTTTGTTCTTGCCCTTTGGTGTAGTTAGTGACCTACGGGTGCAGAATCAGCGTGATGTGCAGCAGCTAGAAATGAAATATACGTCGGCTCTTCGTACCGCAGTTCAGGATGCAGGGGTCGTGCTCTCACAGAATGAACGTCAGGAACGCGAGGCCGGATACGGATCGGATAAGTTTTTTCGTGTAGATAAAGAAGCAGCGCTGCACACGTTCCTGCACACCCTTTTTCTTAATATAGGCATTGATGAGGATATAGTAGCACAACGTGCATTATTGGATTACATACCAGTCATTGTAATTCTGGATTATGACGGTTATTATGCGTTCACTTCAGAAGTCTATACAGACGAGCATGGACAAGCTGCTATTGGACACAAATGGAGCGAAAAAAAGCCATATGCCTATGTTGATTCAGTAGGCAACAGTGTGGGGTTCACCTTGGATAATTATGTACACGCATACGATGCGCGGAATCACAGGTGGGTGGAGGGCTTTCAAAAGGAACTTCAGGATCAGACTCCTATATCTTTACTGAATAATTCAGAAACTTTTGAACAAATACGTCGTTCCACCATTGTTGGCAGCGTCCAAGAGGACCTGGCGCGAATGATTAATGTCCATAACGAAAAAGCTGCACGTAACGGCATATCCTATACATTCACACTACCGATCATTCCGCAAGAGGAGTGGTACAACACGGTAGATGATGTGGGTCTGATCGCGTTTATCCAGGGCATTCCGGTCGGAGACAGGTATTACAATAACTATGGATTTGGTGGTGGGAGAGTCGTCAGAAAGCAAGACATTATCGGTGGCATAGAACTAGATACTGGAATGAAGTATTTTTATAGAGATTCATGTCCAGCTCCCTTTAAAGCTAGTGAACGTTTTACGAATGAGAAGTCTGCAGCAGCTGCGGGATACTTTGAGTACAAATGTTATAACGGCTTAAAATAATCACCCTCATGGGTGGTTTTTGTTTTTTTAGGCAGATCCATACCAAAAAACCTTAAAATTCACTGTTTTCAATATTCCGATATGGTTGCAGAATGTGCTACAATAAAGCTTTGAAAGAAACGAAATGCATATGAAATAAGAACAGTCGGCAACGCCGATGACAATAAGGAGCCAAAAACAGCTTATGAGTTTATTGACTGTAGAAAATGTATCCCACAACTTTGGGGACCGCGCATTATTTAAAAATGTTTCCTTTCGATTGCTTGCGGGGGAACGTGTAGGTTTGGTAGGAGCTAATGGTGTTGGTAAATCGACACTCATGAACATTCTCACTGGAAAATTGCTTAAGGATGAGGGTAAAGTGGAATGGACTCCACGTGTACGTTACGGTTATCTGGATCAGCACACCAAGCTGACACCGGGCAAAACGGTACGTGATGTATTAAAAGACGCTTTTCTTCCTTTGTTGGAATTGGAAAAGGAAATGATGCAGATTACTGACAAAATGGGGGATGCTTCTCCTGAAGAGTTGGAAGTGTTGCTGGAACAGATGGGTGAAATTCAGGAGCAACTGGATATGGGGGATTTTTACCTCATTGATGTGAAGGTTGAAGAAATGGCGAATGGACTAGGTCTGTCGGCCATAGGACTGGATCGGGATGTATCTGCACTTAGTGGCGGGCAACGGACAAAGGTGCTTCTTGCTAAGTTGCTGTTGGAAAAACCGAATGTCCTGCTCTTGGATGAGCCTACCAACTATTTGGATGTAGAGCATATTGAATGGCTTACGCGCTATTTGAAGGATTATCCCTATGCTTTTATTCTTATTTCACATGATACTGAGTTTATGAACCAGGTCGTTAATGTTATTTACCATCTTGAATTTGCCAAGATGACCCGTTATTCAGCTAACTATGAAAAGTTTCTTGAAATGGCGGATCTGAACAAAGCTCAGCATATTGATGCTTATGAGAAGCAACAGGACTTTATTAAGAAACAGGAAGATTTTATTCAGCGTAATAAAGCGCGTGCTTCTACCTCAGGCCGAGCAAAGAGCCGTGAAAAGCAGCTTGATCGGATCGAACGTATTGATAAGCCTGAAGAAGCCGCAAAACCAACCTTTCAATTCAAAGAGGCACGTGCAAGCGGAAAGACGGTATTTGAGGGTATTGATTTTGAGATTGGTTATACACATGCCCTTTTGCCTAAAATGTCCATGACGATTGAACGTGGCGAAAAAATTGCAATTGTTGGCTACAACGGTGTCGGTAAATCGACATTGCTCAAAACCATATTGGGAAAAATTCCGCCAATCAGTGGAAAAACCTATCAAGGTGATTTTTTGCAGCCCGCTTATTTTGAGCAGGAAGTAAAGGCAGAGAAAATTACACCGATTGACGACGTGTGGAATGAATTTCCGCATTTGAACCAGCATGAAGTACGAGCGCATTTGGCGCGCTGCGGTTTGAAAAATGAGCATATCACACGTCCGCTATCTGCGCTTAGTGGTGGAGAACAGGCTAAAGTCCGTCTTTGCAAACTGTTAATGCGTGAAAGCAACTGGGTATTGTTCGATGAGCCTACCAACCACTTGGATGTTAAAGCAAAGGATGAGCTGAAACGTGCCTTGAAGGAATACAAAGGGACGGTATTGCTTGTATCTCACGAACCGGACTTTTACGAGGATTGGGTAACCAAAACGTGGAATGTGGAAGAGTGGTCAAGTAAAGTTAACTAAAATCAGTTAAATCCAGTTCTGCATATTTCACACGAAGTGGGGTTTGCAGAATTAGGAAAATATGCTAAGCTATCTATAGCTTATACAATAAAATAGTCACACTAGGGGAGCCGCCCATGCGGCTGAGACGGAATAAATGGATTTCGGACCCTTTGCACCTGATCTGGGTTATGCCAGCGTAGGGAAGTGAGCGCCGTACAAACAAGGCAACACCATCTTTATTTTGTTTGTGCGTGGGACGATACACGTATACGGATATCATGGTCCGTTCGATTATTGGACGTTCGTTAAACCACTTCCTTGGGGAAGTGGTTTTTTTGCGTTTCGTTCATTTTAAGTTGTTCGAGCTTCCGTAGACGGATTCACATACAATCCCCTTTCATTACTGCTGGTAGACGTGGCTGCTAAGCTTAAATCCTTTAATCCAATGTGAGGTGAAGACAAAATCGAATTACACGCAATTTCGATGGAAAAGGGCACTATTGCACAAGCCGCCCGAGTGGCTGCTATGATTTGTCCGTATGTTCATTATGTACACGCACGTTTAAAACAGAATGGTGCCTCTGCATTGCTTTCTTTGACTCGCAGCATGGTGGAGCAGGAAGTTCCTTTGCAACAAATTGTAGTAAATGATCGTGTGGATGTAGCTTTACTTACTTTGGTTGGAACCGTCCAGCTACCAGCTAATGGATTACCTGTTGTGGATGTGAAAGGCCTACTTTCAAAGAGTACACGCTGTGGAGTGTCTGTGCATTCCTTGGAGGAGGCACAGACCGCCGAGCAGGCAGGAGCAGACTATGTACTTTATGGTCACGTATATGAGACCCATTGTAAGCCCGGTATTGTACCGCGGGGTTTAGCTCAGCTTGAACATATTTGCAGGCTGTCGAACATTCCGGTGATCGCGCTGGGCGGCATACAACCGCACCATATCCCGGAGCTTTATATGGCCGGAGCAAGCGGAATTGCGGTGATGTCTGGTATATGGGAGGCTGAGTCGCCCGTTGCAGCTGCGATGGAATATAGGCGAATGGCAGATCTTGTAGTTCACAGCTTGTAGCGAGAAAACGAGAGTAGAGGCAAGCTGAAAGCAGAATGGTTTATGGAGAGGAGACACGGAACAAATGCTAAAGATACACACAGAGGCAAGAGCGATAGGACATGCTGAATGCTTGGTCATAGGTGGAGGTGTCATCGGCAGTTCCATTGCTTATCATGTGGCCAAGGAGGGAAGAAGTACGATCATGCTGGAACGATTGATCCCGGGTGAGGGAGCCTCAGGAGCAGCGGTTGGAATGCTGGCAGCGGAAAGTGAAGAGTTCACCGACTCTGAGCTGGCACGATTTGCTCGCAGAAGTCGAGATGCATTCCCTGAGCTTGTCTGTGATCTGGAGCGTTTGTCGGGTATTTCGGTGGAATTCCGTACAGAAGGATTTGTGACCCCTTTCCGTACGGAAACTGAAGGCCAAAAACGCTGGAAAGCTGCTAAAACGCGAGAGGATGATTGTCCTATCTGGTGGGATGCGAGGGAATTGGCCCGACGAATTCCAGGTTTGGATGAACAAGCGATCGGAGCAATATATCGTTCAAAGGAGACACAAGTGGCTCCTGTCCAGCTTTGTCGTGCTTATGCAGGTGCTGCTGCGGTGCTGGGAGCAACGGTATGGTCTGGTACACGGGCAGAGCAACTGGTCATACAGGATGGTCGAGTTTGCGGTGTCCGAACAGATAGCGGCTTTTTTTCCTGCGATCAGGTCATTATTGCTGGAGGCTTGGATAGCATGAAATTACTGGCGCAGGTTGGGTTTGAATATCCACTTTATCCGGTCAAGGGCGAAGCGGTAGCGGTCTCCTTGAAGGATCACCCATTAGAATACACCATTTATGCTGATGATATTTACCTCGTGCCTAAACAGAATAACGAGCTTTGGATTGGGGCAACGAGCCTTCCGCATCAATATGACGAACAAGTGACCGTAGGAGGCTTGGAGGGCTTGCTGGCACGTGCCTCTGCCTGGCTGCCGCGCGTCCGTGAAGCTTCTTTTATACGCACTTGGGCGGGCTTACGTCCGCAGGCTGCATCAGGTCACCCTTTTATAGGCACTGTTCCTGGGGTCGAGGGCGTATATGCTGCAGTCGGGCATTATCGCAACGGTGTCCTGCTGAGTGATGCTACCGGGCGTGCGATGGCAGCTATGCTTAATGGGGCTGGTGCAGCAGAACTTGGGATAAGTAGTTTTTCTTCTGAGCTCCTCAAGGAGAAAAGCTTATGAAGCTGACGATTAACGGCCAGAGCATGACCTTTTCTAATCGAATCACTCATGTGAATCAATTGCTACATGAGCTTGATGTAAAGGTGAAAACCGTAGTGGTGGAGCTGAATCGGCATATATTGAGCCGTGAAGATCATGATGAAGCGGTACTGAAGGATGGAGATTGCCTAGAGATTGTACATTTTGTGGGAGGCGGTTGATTATGTTAACCATTGGAAAAGCATCTTTTACCTCGAGGTTGTTGTTGGGAACAGGAAAATTCTCTGATCTGGATATCCAATCCCAAGCCGTAGAGGCTGCTGAGACGGAAATATTGACGTTTGCTGTACGGAGATTGAACTTGGAGGAACGGGATAAGCAGCATTTTCTCGATATGCTGGATTTGAGCCGGTATACACTTCTTCCCAACACAGCAGGGGCTACAACAGCAGAGGAGGCGATTCGTATTGCCAAATTGGCAAAAGCCTCCGGCCTGTGCGATATGATTAAGGTGGAAGTCATTGGGGATAGCAAGACACTGCTCCCTGACCCTTTTGAAACGTTGAAAGCTAGTGATAAGCTGTTGGAAGAAGGCTTTATCGTGCTGCCCTACATATCGGACGATGTGATTCTAGCAAAGAGGCTACAAGAGCTTGGAGTACACGCCGTTATGCCTGGAGCTTCACCGATTGGTACAGGACATGGTTTGCTCAATCCGTTTTCATTAGGGCTAATTATTGAACAGGCGGAGGTTCCGGTTATTGTCGATGCGGGTATTCGCTCACCCGGTGACGCGGCAATGGCGATGCAGTTAGGGGCAGATGCTGTTTTGTTGAACACAGCCGTATCAGGAGCGAAGGACCCAGTAAAAATGGCCGAGGCTATGAAACTGGCTGTTCGTGCTGGAAGGTATGGTTTTGAGGCGGGGATGATTCCTGTAAAACGTTACGCTTCAGCAAGCAGTCCGACAGAAGGTATGGTTCAGGTATGAAGGTAACTGACAAATCCGGTGCAGGAGAAACACATCCAAGTGACCGTTATTCCAGACAGGAAAGATTCGCGCCCTTTGGACCGACAGGACAACGCCGGCTTGCTTCTTCCCACGTACTAATCATAGGTGCCGGAGCGTTAGGTACAGGTATTGCGGAAACGCTCGTTCGCGGGGGCGTAGGTACAGTGAGCCTCGTAGACCGGGATTATGTGGAATGGAGCAATTTGCAGCGCCAGCAGCTTTTTCAGGAAAGTGATGCTGCGCAAAGATATCCCAAAGCAGTAGCTGCTCAGCGAAGATTAAAGGATATTAATTCGGAAACGGTTATACATGCACATGTACTGGATGTTGGGGTGGAAGAACTGGAAGAGTTGATCTTGGGGGTAGATCTCATGATGGATGCAACCGATAATTTCGATACCCGACTTCTTATGAACGACATGGCACTCAAGCATCGGATACCTTGGATTTATGGGGGGTGTGTGGGCAGCTATGGTGTAACCTATACCATCTTACCGGGTCAAACGCCTTGTTTTCACTGTCTGCTGGAAACTGTACCGTTTGGTGGAGAAACCTGTGATACCGCCGGGATTATTCCGCAGGCCGTACAGATGGTCACGGCTAACCAAACTACGGAAGCTTTCAAACTTCTTGGTGGATATCCAGAAGATTTGAGAGGAAAGCTGCTTTCGTTTGATTTGTGGAACAATGAGTATGTTACGATAGCAGTAGATAGTCTTAAAAAGGAGAACTGTCTTTCTTGCGGCAGCCAACCGACGTATCCCTATTTGTCGGCCTCTCATCGGCAGAAGACAGATGTTTTGTGCGGTAGGGATACCGTTCAAATTAGACCAGCAAACCCGATACATTTGAATCTTGCAGAAACAGCAGATAGATTTGCTTCTTTGGGAGAAGGAAAAGTAGAGCGGAATCCGTTTTTGGTTTCCTATAGTACAGGCGAGCATCGTTTGGTTGTTTTTGCAGATGGCAGAGCGTTGATTCATGGGACTAAGGACGTGGCAAAAGCAAGAAGTCTGTATCATCGCTATTTGGGTTAAACCATGAAAGCAGAAAGCCATTCTTTTGGAGAATGATTTTCTGCTTTTTTGTTACAATAATATTAATATGCTTTAATGGCTTATAACAAACTTGTTCGTATCCAATATGTAATGCTATGTCCAAACCAGGTGGGTGAAAAGATGAGCCCGTTAATTTTACTTGTGGATGTAAATGAAGCGTCTCCCGTATTTGTTCATCCATTGGAACAGGCAGGTTATCAGGTGGTTCATGTTAGCAATACGACAGATGCAAGCTCTTATGTAGCCCATAATCCTGTGGATTTGCTACTGCTCAATATAGAAGATGAACCGACGGATTCACATGGTTTGCTTCGCACATTGCAGCAATACCATCCTCATGTCCCGCTATTTGCAATGACTTCATCAGATGAGGAGGACCATATTGTTTCCTGCTTTGAACAAGGAGCACATGATGTGATCGTTCTGCCCTTTTATCCTAGAGTTTTTCAGGCTAGGGTGGCTAATTTATTGCGGATTTTTGGTATTGAACGTGATGTGAAAAGGGCAATCGAGGCGGGTGACTTACATATAGATAATGCAAGCAGAATGGTGAGCAGAGGGGGGCAAAAGCTGGAATTAACTCCGAAAGAATTTGATCTTTTGCTTCATCTGGCGATACATCTTAACCAAGTTTGTAGCAGACAGCAAATTCTGAAGGATGTTTGGAAACATGATTATATCGTTGATACGAACGTAGTAGACGTCTATATCAGACATTTGAGGGTTAAAGTAGATAAAGGATATAAGTTTAAAATGATCCGTACGGAACGTGGGATTGGCTATTCACTCAGAACACCAACCGTATCAGAATAGCATAAGGCATATAAAATAAGCCGGAACTTTTCGTCCCGGCTCGCATATTTCATAATGAGTTTCAAACTACAGCACGCGGCGTGCTTTAATGTATGTTCTTTTCCAGTTGCCAGAGTTCAAATCGGAGATAGTCACGCCAGGTCCGCCGTAAGTGTGTAGAATTTTACCCCCGCCCATATAGACTGCTACGTGGGTAATGTTGCGACCCGTGGCACGGCTACCGCTTGAAAAGAACACTAAGTCCCCTTTTTTCAAATTGGACTTGGATACGGCATGTCCAACTTTGGACTGTTGAACAGAAGTACGCGGCAAATTCACTCCGTATTTCTTGAATATGTGCTTCATGAAAGAAGAACAGTCAAAATTGCGGGTCGTGCTTGTGGAAGCTCCAAACTTATAGGGAGTGCCCATATATTTTTCACCGTAGTTAATTACTTTTTGGCCAACAGAAGTAGTAGTGGCAGCCTGTGCCGTATTTGTTCCCTCAATTGCAAAAGTACCAAAGCCGATAGTGGCTGCGACTCCTGCGATAATTACCTTTTTTATGATTTTCTGCATATTCATGTTGTAAGTACCTCCAGAAATTGATTTGTGCAATATTTTGCTGAGTTGCTAACTAACTGACAGCGTTGAGTATAACAGTTTTGAAGCCGCCTAATAGTTGGAAAAGAACTCTCAAATGCTTGAGGGACAAGACTTACACAGTGATTATTAAAAAACGATTAAAAATTACAATTTGTTAAAAATATATCGATTCATAGATCTCTACAATCGGAAAAACCCTTATTAATCAAGGGCTTTGAGTGAAAAAAACAATTTATACAATGGTTACAACAATGTCATAATTAATCCTTGCTTTGAATAACGAGTAGTAGACCGCTTTTGACGGAAATCGTACCTTTTGGAGCCGTTAGCTTATTACTGACAGCACGTGATTGTCCCATTTTGAGGGTGGCATTATGTAGCGGATACATAAATCCTTCCAGTTGTATGCCTGTTACTTCGGCAGTCATAGGAAGCAGCGATGTATATGTATAACCCATAGGCTGGATCTCAAGCGTTGATCCGGTGAGCTCAATATAATTATGTGCGTCCATAATAGCGCAGCTAATATGATGCTGCATTGCGCGTACCAATATTTGAACATTAGCCAATGTGTGGTCCATACGGGTGCCAGTCACACCAAGCAGCAGTACATGATCTGCCTGTTCGTCCATAGCGATTTCCAAAGCAAGCTCAGTATCTGTTAAGTCTTTAAGTACTGGATCGCACGCAATCATACGTTGGCTTGCTGATTCTACCTTTTCTTTTTCCTCTAGTGTGATCGAATCAAAATCTCCTACAGAGATATGTGGTGTAATACCGTGCTCGATCAGGAAAAGAGCACCTTTATCTGCACCTATAATAAAATCATCGGGTTGTATTTGATGTAAATCTTCTTCATTAAGACGACCGCCTGAAAATACAATCGCTCGTTTTTTTGTCATAATCAACATCCTTTCTTTCTGATACGATCCTTTATATACCATCGTTTTTAAGTATACCGCGTTAAATATGGCTTGCACAATTTTGGAGGACATGGCTACAATGAAACAGAAAAAAAGGAAGTGTAACGGGTAATAGGAAGGAGAACGAAATGATTAACGTTTTGTTTGTGTGTTTGGGCAATATTTGCCGCTCTCCGATGGGGGAGGCAATACTGAGACATAAAGCGCAGGAACGGGGATTGGGCGAAGAAATCGGGGTGGACTCGGCCGGGACAGGCGACTGGCACATCGGAAATCCCCCGCATGAGGGAACATTAAAGCAACTTAAACTGCATGGAATCAGCGAACAAGGCATACAGGCGCGGCAAATAACGGGCCGTGATTTTGATGCGTTTGATTATATTGTGTGCATGGATGACTCTAATGAACGAAACATGCGAAAGATTGCAGGTGGAGCGGAGGCTGATATTCTAAAATTTATGGATTTGCTTCCTCAAGAAAAATTAAGAGAAGTACCCGATCCATATTTTACAGGGAATTTTGAAGAGACCTATCGATTAATGGACGCAGGCTGCGACGCCTTGCTGGACAAGATCATAGAAGAAAAGCTATAATGTGAACGACAGATGACGGCAATAATTGCCGTTTTCCGTTATACTTTTTTGAAAGCGCAACCAAATTGCATTAAAAATGAGGAAGGAGCTTAATGACCTAGTAGGTCAATGCTCCATTCCCTATAGAAGAATTTTTACTCAGGCGCGATCCAAAAAATACATTAGCGCGTCAGGCAACTCGTTTTGCCAAAAGCCCCACAAATGTTTGCCATCCTTTTCACGGTAAGAAACTTCAGCGTTCCGTTCCCGCAGCAAATCTGCACATTGACGGTTAAGCTCTACAAAGTTGTAAATGCCAGTATCACTCTCAAATGCATCTTCCTGAAGGCCAACCGTCATCCACACCCGCAAATGAGACAGATCTTTCTCACGGGCGATGATTTCCTGCGAAGCTTCATAGTAAGCACCTGAGAGGCTGATAATGCGGTTGAACAGCTGAGGATACATCAAAGCCAAATGCAGAGACACACTGCCTCCCAGTGAATCCCCCGCCAAAATGCGGGACGCTGCATCTTTTCTTATAGGATACTTTTGCTCCACATAGGGAATAATCTCTTCTGCAAAACAGGCGGTATACGCCTCAAAACGATTGCCAAAGGGAGCGTACTCCTGAGTTCTGATTTTGGTATTCACTTCCACACCTACAATAATGAAGGGTTCGACGCCCTCATCTAGAATGAGGCGGTTGGCGTGAGTTGCAATGCGGCCAAAATTGAAAAATTCTTCTCCGTCCTGACAGTATACGACCGGGTAGCTCAATATTTCATTATAGCCGGGCGGCAAATATATCCGGAGAGTTCTGGTCTCGCTAAGAAAGCGGCTGTTTACTTCGTCTTTAAGGATGGTTCGTTTTAAATACCGAGAATCCGTCATTTTTCGTCACCTTTCTTGGGTATTATTTTGCATTCGGGATCACAATAAGTTAAGATTACCCTGATTGCAATAGATGTTTAAAATTTCAATCATGTACTAAGCTGTTATAGTAAAAAACATACCCTGTTACACACACAAAAATGTGGTAAACTCAAAAAAAATAACTAAATCTTTGACGCGAGCGATATAACAGGTGTATAATAATCCTATAACAGCGGAACTTGATATTCAAATTTTTTTGTTGAGGTGAAGAAAATGAGCAAGGTTCCTTATGAAGTTTACACAGAGGAAGTTGAGGCGCTGTCCGTACTTTCTCCGGATGGTGAAATTATCAATAAAGATATGTTGCCTAAACTTACAGATGATCAATTGAAAGAAATTATGTATCGAATGGTATTTACACGTACTTGGGATGACCGTGCCGTTAACTTAGGCCGTCAAGGACGTCTCGGTTTCTACGCTCCGGTATCCGGACAAGAAGCAACCATGATCGGTAGCGAATATGCGCTCCAAAAAGAAGACTTTATTGCTCCAGGCTACCGCGATATTCCGCAAATCGTTTGGCATGGCCTGCCATTATACCAAGCTTTCTTGTATTCCCGTGGTCATCAACACGGCGGCCAAGTTCCGGACGGTGTTAATGTACTGATGCCGCAAATCATCATTGGCGCGCAAATTTTGCATGCTATGGGTATTGCTATGGGTTACAAACTGAAAAAGCAAAAACAAGTCGCCATTACATATACAGGTGACGGCGGTTCTTCCGAAGGTGATTTCTACGAAGGCCTGAACTATGCTGGTGTATACAAGTTGCCAGTTATTTTCTTTGTGCAAAATAATGGTTACGCGATCACGACTCCATTTTCAAAACAAACGGCTGCTCTTTCTATCGCTCATAAAGCAGTAGCTGCTGGTATTAAAGGCGTGAAAATTGACGGCATGGACGTGCTTGCAGTTATTAAAGCCGTTCAAGAAGCTGCAGAGCGTGGACGTAATGGCGAAGGTGCTACATTGATTGAAGCCGTAACGTACCGTTTCCGTCCGCATTCCCTTTCTGATGATGCAACAAAATATCGTTCTAAAGAAGAAGAAGGCGAATGGAATGCGAAAGATCCAATTGCCCGCTTTGCGAAATACCTAGAGAAAAAAGGTCTTTGGACTGAAGAAGATACAGCTCGCGTAAAAGAAGAAGCTAAGGCAAAAGTGAACGAAGAGATCAAAAAAGCCGAGAAAACAGAGAAAATGACAATTCCTGGCCTGATCGATAGCATGTTCGAAACAACGCCTAAGCACTTGGAAGAACAAAAAGCTGATTTTAAATAATTGAACTTGAAAGAGACCGGGCGGTAACCCGATCCGGTCTGCTTTTCGATTGACCTGAACTGAAATTGATCTGTCAATGTTTAAGGAGGAAATGAAGCAAATGGCACAAATGAACATGAAAGAAGCGATTCGTGACGCACTGCGCGTAGAGTTGAAACGCGACCCTAACGTCCTGCTTTTCGGTGAAGACGTAGGTCATGTAGGCGGCGTATTCCGCGCTACAGAAGGTCTGCAAAAAGAATTTGGCGAAGAACGTGTATTCGATACTCCGCTGGCGGAATCCGCAATCGGGGGTCTTGCTGTGGGTCTGGGTATCCAAGGCTTCCGCCCTGTAGCTGAAATCCAGTTCGTAGGCTTTATCTTTGAAGCACTCGATCAAATGGCAATTCAAGCATCCCGTATGCGCTACCGTTCCGGTGGACGTTACAATTCTCCAATCGTATTCCGTACACCTTTTGGTGGCGGTGTTAAGGCAGCCGAGCTGCATACAGATTCCTTGGAAGGTCTTCTGGCTCAAACACCTGGTATCAAGGTTGTTGTTCCTTCCAACCCTTACGATGCAAAAGGTCTTATGATCGCGTCTATTCGCGACAATGATCCAGTATTTTTCATGGAGCATTTGAACTTGTATCATGCATTCCGCGCTGAAGTTCCTGAGAATGATTACACAGTTGAACTGGGCAAAGCTAATGTAGTTCGTGAAGGTTCCGATGTGACGATCATTACTTACGGTATGATGGTGCACACTTCGGTTAAAGCTGCTGATGAGCTGGAAAAAACAAAAGGTATCAAAGTGGAAATCATTGATTTGCGTACCATTAGCCCGATTGACATTGATACCGTTGTTGCTTCTATTCAAAAAACCAACCGTGCTATCGTGGTTCAAGAAGCGCAAAAGAGCTCCGGTGTAGCTGCTGAAGTTATTGCACAAATTAACGAAAAAGCAATCCTGCATCTGGAAGCACCTGTTCTGCGTGTAGCAGGCCCGGATACCGTTTATCCTTTTGCTCAAATTGAAGATACTTGGTTGCCAACGCCAACACGTATCATTGATGCGGTTAATAAAGTATTGGAATTTTAATTAAAGCACACCGTAAATTTGGGAGGTTTTAAACGTGGCTAAATTTGAATATAAATTCCCGGAGCTAGGTGAAGGTCTTCACGAAGGCGAAATCATCAAGATGCACATCAAGCCCGGCGACAAAGTAACGGATGAAGATATCATCATGGAAGTACAAAACGATAAGGCTGTAGTTGAAGTTCCTTGTCCGGTTAATGGTACAGTACAAGAAGTATTTGCCAAAGACGGTGACATCTTTAACGTAGGTCAAGTCGTAGCTGTAATTGATGCAGAAGGTGAACTTCCTGAACAAGAAGAAGCACCAGAAGCACCAGCTGCTAGCCCTGAGCCAAGTGCTGCTGCACAAAGCGGAGCTGCAGGTACAGCTAGATTTGAATATAAATTCCCAGAGCTGGGTGAAGGTCTTCACGAAGGCGAAATCATCAAGATGCACATCAAGGCCGGCGACAAAGTAACAGATGAAGATATCATCATGGAAGTACAAAACGATAAGGCTGTAGTTGAAGTTCCTTGTCCGGTCAATGGCACAGTACAAGAGGTATTTGCCAAAGACGGCGACATCTTTAACGTAGGTCAAGTCGTAGCTGTAATCGCTGCAGAGGGTGAACTTCCTGAACAAGAAGAAGCACCAGCTGCTGCTAAACAAGAACAGGATGCTGCACAAGGCGGAGCTAACACTAAACCAGCTGCAACTCCTGCTGCTTCTAACAAAGATGTACTAGCTACACCTAGCGTCCGCAAATTTGCTCGTGAGCAAGGTGTAAACATCGCTCAAGTGAGTGGCTCCGGCAAAAATGGTAAAATCACCAAAGAAGATGTAGAAGCTTTCAAAAATGGTGGAGGCCAAGCGGCTGCACCAGTAGCGAAAGAAGCTGCAAAAGCACAAGAGCCTGCTAAGAAAGAAGCGAAAGCTGCAGCAGCATCCGCACCAGCAGCAGATCCACGTGCTGAGGAAGAGCGCGTACCATTTAAAGGTATCCGCAAGGCTATTTCCAATGCTATGGTTAAATCGGCTTATACGGCTCCGCACGTTACGATTATGGATGAAGTAGATGTAACTGAACTGGTTGCTTTCCGTACTCGTATCAAACCAATTGCTGAGAAGAAAGGCACAAAAGTAACATACCTGCCATTCATCGTAAAAGCTTTGGTTGCTGCTTCCCGTCAATTCCCGGCTCTGAATGCCACAATCGACGAAGAAGCAAACGAAATTGTCTACAAAAAATACTACAACATCGGTATCGCTACAGATACAGACAACGGCTTGATCGTTCCTGTTATCAAAGATGCTGATCGTAAGAGTATCTGGATGATTGCTGATTCCATTCGTGATCTGGCTGTGCGCGGTCGTGATGGAAAATTGGCTGCGAACGAAATGAGAGGAAGTACAATTTCCATCACTAACATCGGTTCTGCAGGCGGTATGTTCTTTACTCCAATCATTAACTTCCCTGAAGTTGCGATTTTGGGTACTGGCCGCATCAGTGAAAAAGCAGTCGTGAAAAACGGTGAAATTGTAGCCGCTCCAGTAATGGCTCTTTCCTTGAGCTTTGACCACCGTATTATTGACGGTGCAACTGCTCAAAATTTCATGAACTATATCAAACAGCTGCTCGCTAACCCTGAGTTGCTTGTTATGGAGGTGTAATCAATGGTAGTAGGAGACGCTTCTCTGGATATTGACACATTGGTTATCGGTGCGGGTCCTGGCGGCTATGTAGCTGCCATCCGTGCCGCACAATTGGGACAAAGCGTATTGATCGTTGACAAATCTGAGCTGGGCGGTGTCTGTCTGAATCGTGGATGTATTCCATCCAAAGCTTTGATCTCTGCAGCTCACCAATACGAAGCAGCTAAACATGGCGAGTCCTTCGGTATTACGGCTGAAAATGTAAAAGTAGACTTTGCTAAAACACAAGAATTCAAAAACGGTGTTGTTAAAAAAATGACAGGCGGCGTAAGCGGCTTGCTCAAAGGCAACAAAGTTGAAGTTTTCAATGGCGAGTGCATGTTCATCAACGAAAACGAAGCGCGTGTATTCAACGAACATGAATCACCACGTTACCGTTTTAAAAATGCAATTATCGCAACAGGCTCCCGTCCAATCGAACTGAAACCATTCCCATTTGGCGGACGCATTCTGTCTTCTACAGAAGCATTGAACCTGCCTGAAATTCCAAAAAGCCTGATCGTAATCGGTGGTGGATACATTGGTGCAGAGCTTGGACAAATGTACTCCAAATTCGGTTCCAAAGTAACGATCATTGAAGGTATGGATACAGTGCTTCCTGGTTTCGACAAAGATATGACTTCGATCGTTGCGAAAAGCATGAAGAAAACTGGCATCGAAATCTTCACTGGCGCTAAAGCGGAAAGTGCAGAGCAAACAGATAAAGACGTAACGGTGAAATTCTCCGTTAACGGCGAAAGCAAAGAAGTAACTGCTGATTATCTGCTTGTAACTGTTGGACGTCGTCCAAACACAGACGGTGAACTGGGTCTGGATCTGATCGGCGTAGAACTGGATGAGCGCGGAATGGTGAAAGTTGATCACCAAGGACGTACTAGCATTCCTCACATCTTTGCAATCGGCGATATCGTAGCTGGTCTTGCTCTGGCACACAAAGCTTCTTACGAAGGTAAAGTGGCTGCTGAAGCAATCGCAGGCGAGCCGTCTGTAGTAGATTACAAATGTATGCCAGCTGTCGTTTTCACAGATCCAGAATGCTCCAGCGTAGGCTACACAGAGACAGAAGCCAAAGAAAAAGGCTACAATGTCAAAGTTGGCAAGTTCTCTTATGGAGCAAACGGTCGTGCGGTTTCCCTGAACGCTGCTGAAGGTTTTGTGAAAATCGTAGCTGACGCTGACACAGGTCTGGTACTGGGTACGCAAATCGTAGGTCTGGAAGCCTCCAACCTTATTGCTGAGCTGGGTCTGGCGATTGAAATGGGTGCTACACTCGAAGATATCTCCTTGACTATTCATGCTCACCCTACATTGGGCGAAATCGTTATGGAAGCAGCGGAAGTCGTGCTGGGTCATCCGATCCATGCATTGGCACCACGTCGCTAATACCATTTTTCATTATCTCGTTTTTGGTTTTCATACATGACAAAGAGAGGCAAGGAGCGCTATATCTGCGTTCTTTGTCTCTTTTTTTTCAAACTTTAGGATTTTCAGGACTACTATGAAAATTCACACAGTACATGGTCAACGAAGCACCGTACATGATAAACTAAATATAGATATTGGTGCAGAAAAAGAATTTTAAAGATTAGAATCTGGCGATGCCAGCCAGGTTTTTATTCATGCTCAAAGGAGAGGAATAACGTGCGCAACTATTTGGAACTGCTGGAGGATATTTTAGAGAATGGAGTAAAAAAAGAGGATCGTACAGGAACGGGTACACTATCTGTTTTCGGAAGACAACTCCGTTTTGATCTGGCCAAGGGCTTCCCCTTGGTGACCACCAAAAGAGTTCATTTGAAATCCGTTATTCATGAGCTGTTATGGTTTTTGCGGGGAGATACCAACATTTCTTATCTCAAGGAGAACGGAGTTACCATTTGGGATGAGTGGGCGGACGAGCAGGGGAATCTGGGGCCTGTATATGGATCGCAATGGCGCTCGTGGGAAACAACAAACGGGCAACATATTGATCAAATTGCGAATGTCATAGAGGCTATTAAAAACAATCCAGACTCACGTCGACACATCGTCAGTGCTTGGAATGTGGCGGAAATCGAATCCATGAAGTTGCCGCCATGTCACTTTGTATTTCAGTTCTATGTAGCTGGAGGAAAGCTTTCCTGTATGCTAACAATGCGTTCTGTGGATACCTTTCTAGGGCTGCCGTTCAACATCGCGAGTTATGCATTGCTTACGCATATGGTTGCACAGCAGTGTGGTTTGGAGCCCGGCGAATTTATATGGTCAGGCGGCGATGTGCATATTTATTCAAATCATATGCAACAAGTGCATACACAGCTGGAACGTGATCCTTATCCGTTGCCTCAGTTAAAAATTCTGCGCAAACCGGATTCGATTTTTGATTATACCTATGACGATTTTGCTTTTGAAAATTACGAGTATCATCCAGGAATTAAGGCGCCTGTCGCCATCTGATTAGAGGAGGTGGAAAAATGGGCATTTCAATGATATGGGCTATGGCACAAAATGGTGTGATTGGCCGGGATAACAAACTTCCCTGGCACCTCCCTAGAGACATGGCCTTTTTCAAAGAGCAGACGATTAATAAAACGGTACTCATGGGGCGCAAGACGTGGGAATCCTTTGGAGGAAAAAGCCTGCCAAACCGACGTAACGTCGTCTTAACTCGAGATCAGTGTTATCGGGTGGAAGGTGCGGAAGTGATTCATTCACTGGAAGAAGGGCTCCAATTAGCAAAGCAGGAGGAGCTAATGGTCATTGGAGGAGCAGAAATTTATGCACTGTTTTGGCCACATGCCGATCGGCTGATTGTGACTCGGATTGAGGAGACTTATGAAGGCGACACAACGTTCCCCGAGCTGGATTGGAACGGTTGGAATATAGTTAGTGAGACTCCGGGTATCAAGGATGACAGAAATCCATATGAGTACCGTTTTGTTGTTTACGAGAAAACGGAATAAGAATAGACTGTATCCGACCCCACTCATTTGAAAAATTAATAAACCATATAAAAAATCCTTTTGGTGTTGATGCAAAAAGTTGCATAAGTTTTCATTACTTTTACGCTGTATTGTGATACAATAAATCAAATTCAACGAGAACAGACCCTTTCATAATACAAGCAGACAAATTCGAATTTGACTTAAATTCTGAATGGATGATCGGGGTTCATAAGCGAAGAGATGGGGGAACGTAACATGTCTACACCAACTGGATTTATGGAATACACACGACAGCTTCCTACAGACCGGGACCCGGCAGAGCGTATAAAGGATTGGGAAGAATTCCATAAGCATATGTCTGAAGAAGAGCTGCGTACCCAAGGGGCGCGTTGTATGGACTGCGGAACTCCTTATTGTCATACGGGGATGGATATCATGGGAGCAACTTTAGGCTGCCCGGTTCATAATCTCATTCCGGAATGGAACAATCTCGTATATCGTGGTTTGTGGAAGGAAGCGCTAGAGCGGCTGCACAAAACAAATAACTTCCCGGAATTTACAGGTCGTGTCTGTCCTGCACCATGTGAAGGTTCGTGTACAGTCGGCCTGATCGGACAGTCTGTTACAATTAAAACCATTGAGGAAGCTATTATCGAAAAGGGTTTTGAGGAAGGCTGGGTTGTCCCTAATCTGCCAGAAAAGCGTACAGGCAAACGAGTGGCTGTTGTCGGTTCGGGTCCGGCAGGTTTGGCTGCAGCTGCACAGCTTAACAAAGCAGGGCACAGCGTGACTGTGTATGAGCGTGCAGATCGTGTGGGTGGATTATTGATGTATGGCATACCGTCCATGAAATTGGATAAGAAGGTTGTTCAGCGGCGTGTGGATTTGCTGGAGGCTGAAGGTATTCAATTCATCACAAACACGGAAATCGGCAAAGATATCCCTACCGATCAGTTGATTGCTGAATATGATGCTGTTGTCCTATGCGGTGGTTCTACGAAGCCAAGAGAATTCAACATTGAAGGTAGCGATTTGAAGGGTGTTCATTATGCGATGGATTATCTGAATGGTACCATCAAAAGTTACTTGGACTCAAATCTGGAAGATGGCAACTATTTGTCTTCCCAAGGTAAGGACGTTATTGTAATCGGTGGCGGTGATACGGGTTCGGACTGTGTAGCTACTTCTTTGCGTCATGGTTGTCGGAGTGTCACTCAATTTGGCACACACACCAAAGCGCCTATGGAGCGTGACCCGATTGCCAATCCTTGGCCACAATTTCCAAACGTGTATTCTCTTGATTATGCACAGGAAGAAGCGAAGGCGTTGTTCGGAGAAGATCCACGTGAGTTCTCCATCATGACGACCAAATTTGTAGGTGATGAGAACGGTAATCTGAAAGAGCTGCACACCATTCAAATTCAACGGATTGTTGATGAAACGGGGCGCAAAATCTATCAACCGATTCCAGGTACGGAGCGCGTATTCCCTGCACAAATCGCTCTTATTGCCATTGGATTTGATGGTCCTGAGCAAACGATTGTAGAGCAAATCGGTTTGGAGACGGATCGTCGTTCCAACGTTAAAGCACGTTATGGAAAATATGTTACTAATGTGGATAAGGTTTTTGCTGCAGGTGATATGCGTCGCGGACAAAGTCTTGTCGTGTGGGCTATTAATGAAGGTCGAGAAGCTGCACGAGAAGTTGATAAATACCTCATGGGCGCTACCGTTTTGGTGTAATTATAAATTTCATGTTACGGATCAGTCAAAGCTCCATCTTCGGATGGGGCTTTATTGTATTTCAAGCTGAGTCTGCCAGAAGCGAAAAATGAATAAATGATTATTGAGCTGTGAAACATTGTGAAATATATGTTATATAATATAACTTAAATTTAATCTTATCACCATATATTTCTTATCTAAATTGATCATAACATAAAAAGTGGTGTTTAGTGTAGATTTTTTTATAGAAAAAAGGATTATTTCACAAGAAAATTAGATAAAAGTCGATGATTATGTAATATAAATTAACATGTACATAACTTTTGTTGACTGTATAAAATCATGACCTGAGAGAACCGTGGTATCTATGGTATAATACACGTATATTGTTGAAACGTTAGACTAAATGAATTTACAAAGGAGCTTTCGTCGCGAGAAGGCTCCTTTTGCATGAGGCCGGGATACCTGTGTTTTCATTAACGTTCCATGTATATGTATGATTCATGGAGGAGAAACAGAAGGCCGTCAGGAAGGAATGGAGTATGAATGAAGACGTTGATTATTGCTGAGAAACCAGATATGGGACGGACGATTGCCGCTGTTATGGAGCCGCGGGCTAAAAATAACCGTACTTATTTGGAAGGTGAGAAATACATTGTAACCTGGGCGATCGGACATTTGTTGGGTTTGGCTGAGCCGGATGCATACGATGAGAAGTACAAGCGATGGAATATTAAGGATCTTCCTATTATCCCTGAGCAGTTCAAAATTGTACCGAATCCGAAAACAAAAGATCAGCTGAAAATGATTGGTGAACTGGCTAAACGCTGCAATGCCATCGTAAATGCTTGTGATGCTGGACGGGAAGGGCAATATATTTTTGCGTTGATTCAGCAGCAATTGAAGTTGCATCAGCCAGTTAAGCGGCTGTGGATTTCAGATTTGACAGCGGAAAGTATTGCGACAGGCTTTGAACGATTGCGAGATGCTTCGGAGTTTGAATTTCTGACTCAAGCTGCGAGGGCACGAAGTGAAGCGGACTGGCTGATCGGAATGAATGCTTCCAGAGCGTTCACAACACGACATAATACACTGCTGTCAGTAGGACGGGTGCAGACTCCCGTGCTGGCACTGATTCATGACCGGGAAAAGGAAATTGAGGCATTTCAGTCTCAAACCTTCTATGATGTGTGGGCTGAATTTAAGCAAGAACAGATCAAGTACAAAGGTGCGTGGCAGGGGGATCGGTTGACGAAGCCAGAGGAAGCTGAGGCGATCGCTGCGGCCGTTCGCGGAAAAACAGGTGAAATCACCAAATATGATACCAAGCAGACAAAAGAGTATCCTTTTAAATTGTACGATTTAACGCTGCTTCAACGCGAGGCGAATGCCAAGTACGGTTATTCGGCCAAAAAAACACTGGATGTGGCACAAGCGCTTTATGAGCGACACAAGGTCATTTCCTATCCGCGTACCAATTCTAACTATGTGACAGAGCAAAATATAGACGGCATGCACAAGGCACTACGGATGCTGGGGACAGGTCCTTATGCTGATCTGGTACAACAAGCCAACCCCAATTTGGTCCATAAACAAAATAAATCTGTCTGCAATCCATCTCGTGTTGAGGATCACCATGCTATTCTGCCGACGTTAAAAAGGCCAGGAACGTTAAGCAAGGAGGAGCAAAATGTATATGACCTGGTTATTCGCAGGTTTTTGTCACATTTTTTCCCACCTGCTGAATACAAAATGCATACCGTAATGACACAGGTGGACAAGCATCTGTTTAAAACAAATATCAAAGAGCTTCTTTCCTTGGGATGGAAAGTGGTTTTGAGTAAGGCTGATCAGGATAAAGGTAAAAAGAGCAAATCACCGAAAAAAGAGGATGAAGAGGAAACGGACGAGTGGACGGATAAGAAGTTTGAGATTGATGCGGGGCGTCCCGTGGATTGTGTTCGGGCCGAGATGAAAGAAAAGGCGACTCAGCCCCCTAAAAGCTACACGGAGGGTACATTGCTTAAGGCGATGGAAAGCGCGGGCAAACAGATGGAGAATGAGGAATTGCGTGAGGTCATGAAGGACGCCGGTTTAGGCACACCTGCGACGCGGGCCGCCACAATTGAACGATTGAAAAAGGTTGGCTATATTGAAATGAAGGGCAAAAAGATTCTTATTACGGAAAAGGGAAAGATGGCTATTGACCTGATCCGTCATGCCGGGGTTGATCTATTAGCCTCGCCGGAGATGACTGGTCAATGGGAACGTCGTCTACACCAAATTTCCAAAGGAGAGGCGGCTCAAGAGAAGTTTATGGATAACGTTAAAAGATTTACGTTGTCCATCATTGACAAGGTGAGGCAGCAGCCACCGGCTCCGGCAAATGCCTTTGGCGAGGAAGCAAGGGGGAAACGTGCAGCTGGAAAAGAAGGCGCACGTAATGTACGCGCGAGTGGAGGCACCGCCGCCAAAGGGGGAGGGCGTGCTACATCAGGACGCGGTGGCAGCGCTGGAAGCGCAACGCTGGAGCAGGCAGCAGCACCAGCAAGTCGTGCTGCGGGAACAGCGGGTTCCGCTGCACGCAGCTCCTCCGATGGAGCCTCAGGCTTTTCGGTGAGCCAAAGGCAAGCTTTGGGTAGCTGCCCACGCTCTAATTGCGGCGGAAGCATTATAGAAGGCCGCAAAGGGTATGGGTGCAGCCACTACAAGCAGGGCTGTGGCTTTGTCGTCTGGAAGGAATATGCTGGAAAGCAGATTACCGGAACGATGCTCAAATCTCTGTTGACGAAGGGACAGACGCAATTGTTGTCTTTTAAGCGTAAAGATGGATCGACCGTCAAAGCGCGAATTGTTCTGAATGAACCAGGTACAGGACAACTTAGCGTTCGAGAGGAATCCTGAGACAGGGTTTAGACCACTATTTTGGCTGAATCAAAGGTTGAATAACATTAAAAACAAAAAAGGGACCCTATCCGAGGGTCCTTTTTTGTTGATGCAATTGTATGCTTTCGTGGATAACCCGTGGTACTTCCGTTAGCTTCTGTATCGTATACATCACGGAGTTCACGTTTTTTTGCAATTCAACCATATTGTAAATCCATTCCTTTGGCTGCTTGAGATAGACAGCATGAATACCTGCGGCAAGGGCTGGAGATACATCAGTGCGCAGAGAATTCCCGATCATCCAGGTGATGCTTCGGTCCAAGCGATTCATCTGGATGATTTCTTCCAGTGCTTCGACATTTTTATGCTGGCGAATGTAGATGCGCTCATTAAAGTAGGTAGCCAGTTTCATTTGTTCAATCTTTCTTTCTTGAATGATCTGCTCACCCCCAGTATAAAGATGGAGGGAATGCCCTGCTTTTTGGAGGGAGTTCAACGTTTCGACCATGCCTGGATACGGTTCGATTTCCTGTTCGTACACACTTCGGCCAAGAGAGCGAAGCTCCTGCTCTTCCCGAAAATCGAGACGGCGTCCGAATTGTTCCGAGAAAAATTGGTACGTATCTATCAGAGATTGTGGAAAATGCTCGCTGGCAAAGCCCACTTGATGAACTCCGGCCACATCAATTTCGATTTGTTTTTCACGAATCGTATTTTTCGTTAGGTTATGAGTTGCAAACCATTCCTGAAGCAAATCAAAAAAGTGGTTGAGGATAAGGTCAAAATACTTGTTGCAGTGGACTAAGGTGTCATCAAGATCAAATAAAATGTGCTGCTTCGGATACGACATGATGCATACTCCTTCCAAGCCAAAGCTTTAACGCTGCTTTGGTTATAACTAAAAGTACAATTCAAATTACAATCCAATATAGGATTCCAAAAACACCTGTAAATCAGCCGCGCCATCGGGACGGATGCTGAATTTTTCCTTATGATAACGTCCGATGTGAATACGGAGCAGACCAGCCACTCGTAAAATCATCATATCAGACATGAGTGTATCTTCCAAACGGCTCAAATCATGGCGCATATCTTCGAGAGACTTAGGACCTTGAGCTACATAACGCAGAATTCGCAGCCGCTGCGGATCATTGACCGCACGAGTGAGCCGTAGCAGAAGCGTAGGCGGTTCTTCCTCGCTCTCCTCGGGAATATCTACTGGATACTGGATCAGCAGTGTGCGGGTATAAAAACAGTATGAATTAATCGGGCGATTATGGACAACCGGAAATAGGACTACTGTATCCAGGTCTTCCATGTGTGGCACGACTAGTCCAGCTGTCGCATACTCAACCAGTGCTTCCGGTTCCATTTTACTCAGTAGCATGCGCTTTTCCGCAGCGTCTTCTTCTGCCAACACACGTAGTTCGCCTTCCAAGGCCCGAAAATAATCACGATCCCACAATTTGAGGAGTGGTGCGTATACCTTACGAATGCGTAAAGATTCTTCAAAGGTTAAAAAAGGGATATGCGGAACGAGCAGCTCAAACATATCTTTATCCGGACCGTGGTCCAAATAAGAGATATAATCAGATATTTCATCCGATTCCGGTCGAAGTAACGCCCAGGCATAGAGTGCGTCATAATCGCTAAAAGGGCAATCCTGAGCTGTAGCAAGCTCAGTACGAACTTCATGTTGTAGTCGTGCATCCACCTTGTCGATCCATTCATGGCCCAAGTCCATATCTTGGACCCACTTTTTAGTCACATAGGCCATGAAGCTGCCGAGCAATTCATAAATTGGAGAAGTGTCTATTTTAATTTGATAACTCATGGAACCCAATGCCTCCTATTCTGTCTTCTAGCCCAGAGCGGTGAACGTAATTAAGCCCGTCCATAAGCAAAACATGAGCATTTTAATAATTGCTCATTTATTTATTATGGCTTGTTCTGCCAGGGATTGTCCACTATAATATGAAATAGTGCGTTGTGACGTGAATGGGTTCGGATTGAACATACGAGGCTCCTTAACCAAAGGAGTCGGATACATACCAGACAAGCTCTTTCCGTAAAATCGTCATCTCAGATGGCGATTTTTTTCTTCTATTCTTTAATACACTAATTACACCTGAATTTGTATGTGTTTGTCGGTTTTGCAGGACGGTATGGAATACATAGTGATAAGAATTATTATTGATTATGGAATCAAATGCAAATCATTTCTTAACATTAATTTTAATTATTTTATTTGTTCGATCAGGAGGAGCTAGGATGTCGTCGTCGTTACGGGTTCATTATTTTATTTTAATTGCTGTTATTATTGTTGCTGGATTATGCCAAGGTTTATTATTACCTATTCTGTCTATCTCGTTGGAACAAATGGGAGTTTCATCTTCACTAAACGGAATGAATGCGGCTGCCCTGTATATTGGTTCATTCGCAATGACGTTGGTGGCAGAACGGACATTGGGCTTGTTGGGGTTCAAAAAGCTGATGGCCGGAGGGCTTGTGCTAGTGCTCGTTACACTGCTGCTATTCCCGCTAATCCCTGATATTCGGATATGGTTCATACTGCGTCTGCTAGTAGGTATTGGTGACAGTGCATTGCACTACTCTGCGCAGCTATGGATATTGCTGGTGACTCCAGCAGAGAAGCGAGGCCGCAACATTTCCTTTTATGGTATGTCATACGGTCTGGGTTTTGCATTAGGACCATTGGGATTATGGCTACTCGATTATGGAATGCTGGTTCCATTCGCTGCGTTGGCCTTATTATGCTTGCTTGTTTTGCTGTTGGTGTTAATTAAGCTGCCGGACTCCAGACCGGAGAAGCTGGAGTCCGAGGCACGTCCCACTCAAAGATTTCGTCGCAGTTACAGCTGGGCATGGTACGCTCTTTTGCCAGCATTTCTATACGGCTATATGGAAGCGAGCCTGAACAGTAACTTTCCAGTCTATGGCCTACGTATTGGCTTTCATACTGATGAAATCGCCGCCTTGCTGCCGTTCGTCAGTTTGGGAGGGTTAGTGCTGCAGCTACCGCTAGGGATATTGAGTGACCGTTGGGGACGTAAAAAGGTGCTAATGAGCGTAGGTATAGCAGGGGGAATGACCTTTATGTTGCTACCTTGGAGCGGCAATCATTTTATGTTCACTTTGATATTGCTGACCCTAGCAGGTGGTTTAGTAGGCTCCTTTTTCTCCCTCGGTTTGGCCTATGCCGCTGATCTGCTGCCCAAATCATTTTTAGCAGCCGCGAATGTACTGGCATCCTTTCATTTTAATCTGGGAAGTGTGATCGGACCTAATATTAGCGGAGGGTTGCTGGACTTTGGAACTCAAGGCAGCATGTTTCTTGTCCTTGGAGGTAGTTACGTTGTTTTCGGATTGTTAGGTCTGCTTTCCAGAAAAAGAGTAACGGCGGTTTAAAACTGCGGTTTGCATGGTATTTGTTTCACATTTACTATAAAATATAAACAGTATTGATGGTGCGCAAAGGGGAATCACTTAGATGATTAAAATTCGGAAGCTGACCAAGCAAGTGGGGCCTGAACGGACCCAGCTACTTCGAGGAATTGATGCTGAAATTCATCAGGGCGAATTCATTGCCATAGTGGGGCCAAGTGGAAGCGGCAAAACAACGCTGCTTCGCTGTCTTGCTTTACAAGAGCCATGGGATGAAGGCAGTTTAATTGTAGGTGGCAATGATGTGCTGAAATCCGGGTGGACGGGCAAGATGAAAATAAAGCGGGAATGGGCATACCTGGAGCAAAACCCGCATCTAAATATGAATCGAACCGCTCTTAAAAATGTGCTCATTGGCAGATCCGGTCAAACTCCAATGTGGAGAATGGTGACCGGTATGGTGCGTTCCGACGATTATATGGGAGCGATGGACGTACTGGAGGATCTGGGTCTGCTGGATCAGGCGCATGATAAATGCGACAAGCTCAGTGGTGGCGAGCGGCAGCGGGTAGCGACTGCGCGTGCTCTCGTGCACGGAGCTAAAGTTATTTTAGCTGATGAACCTGTAAATGGACTTGATCCAGCTTCGGCTGCGCATGTATTGGAGACTTTTCGCAAGCTGTGTTCTGACGAGCGGGTGACGATCATGACTGTACTGCCGCTGGAAATGGCTGAACGCTTTGCTTCCCGTATATGGGGGTTGAATGATGGTGAATTGGTGTTTGATATTCAGGGAAGACGATTGACACAAGCAGAAAAGAACAAATTGTGAAGGGGACGGCAAGAGAAGTGAATATAATGCTGTTGAGAATGGTGGCTGGCTGCTGTTCCTTGCTGCTCCTTGCTGGATTTTTAAGCGGCTGTAATGTTATTAGCGATCCCATTTCGCTGATGGAGACACCGACGATGTCTGACGAGAAACAGCAGTTGAATGGTGCAGTGAATACGCAACTAGGGGCGGTACAGCCTTTAAGGCCGAATGACCCAGATGACCCGACGCCAATTCGGACGGGTGATCTGAACAATGATGGCACAGACGAAGCAGTGCTCTTTTATGAAACGCCAGATGAGAGCGTAAAAATACATGGTGCCTTGTTTGAAGATCAGGGCGGAACGTGGGTAAAGAAGCTGACGTTTGATGGGGAAGGCACTGTGCTGGAGTCATTTAAGCTCGTGGATTTAACGAATGATGGAACACTCGATATTGTAGCGGGTTTTTCCAGCGGAGATAGTGGCGATGGCGGGGATCAGAAGGGGCTCATCGTGTATTCCTATACTGGAGGAACTCTGGAGAAAATATATGCTACAGGTTATACGGACTTCGTCGTAGATGATTTTAACCATAACAAGATGGACTTGAACGGGGATAATTTGAATGATTTGACGATTATCACGCTGCGACGTAATGAATTCTTTACAGTTAAAACATTTCAATTCAGTGGGGGAACCTTTAAGGAAATCGGATCGTTGGATTTGGACAGTCAGGTCTTAGGTGTCTATAATGTCGTTGCTGGCAAGGTAGCCGAGGGTAGGCAGGGGATTGTTATAGACACCAAAATTGCCCAGACCACTACCGTCTCCAATGTCATTGTGATGGATCACGGCAAGCTCAGGAAGCTTAATCTTATGGATGTCACCTTCAAGGATGCGACCATCGCCAGTGGTGATGTGGATGGTGACGGTATTCTGGAATTTGGTAATTTGGAGAAGCCAAAAGGTTGGAGTAATAAGCCGCTGGATGAGGTTCCATATTTTGTGTCGTTCTATCAGTGGGACGGAGCGAAAGGGACGATTTTTAAGCAGCAGCAGTATCGTGATTCTAATGAACAGGTCTACTTCAGATTACCGAAAGAGCTGCATGGCAAGGTGACGATTGATCCGAAAGTTTCGAAGAAGGACAGCTATTTGCGCTTCATTTTGGATGATACAGACAAAACGATTGCGGAAATTAAATTTTTCTCGTTGTCACAATGGGAGCGAAACAACGAAGGGTATAGCCAACTGTGGCGAACGAATGCGCAGGTCATTGGCATTAAGCGATCCAGTGAGCTGGAACCGCGTAAAACCATAAAAAACAAGATGGGGGAAAGGCAGGTAGAGTAGAGTGAGTAAAGTTTTAATCATGGAAGACGAGGAATCCATTCGCAGTTTTATTGTCATTAACTTGAAACGTAACGGTTTTGAGGTGCTGGAGGCGTCGGAAGGGCATGAGGCTCTGAATATTTTGAACACGGTGCGGGATATTGATATTGCACTGCTTGACGTAATGGTACCTGGTATGGATGGTTTTGAGGTCTGTCGGAGAATTCGGGAAACGAATGAGCGCATCGGCATTATTTTTCTCACAGCGAAGGTACAGGAGCAGGATAAGGTGTATGCCTTGTCTGTAGGGGCCGATGACCATGTGAGTAAACCTTTTAGCCCGACGGAGCTGATTGCACGTATTCAATCGTTATTGCGTCGGGTGAATGTACATCGTGAAACAGCAGCCAAAGTGTCCTTCCAGTCTGGACCGTTCACGCTAGATTTGATTGCTAAGCAATTTAAGAAGAACGGGCAGCTGATCGAGCTGACACCGACTGAGTTTTCTCTGATTCAATTTTTTCTGGAAAAAGAAAACACGCCGCTCAGCCGAGATGTTCTACTTGATCACGTATGGGGCAAGGAATATATGGGCGATCCGAAAATTGTAGATGTGAATATCCGACGTCTGCGGCAGAAAATTGAAAACAATCCATCTGAGCCAGCTTTTTTACAAACAGTGTGGGGACATGGATATAAATGGAAAGGTCAGTCTCAATGATCAAAAAGGGGATTCGCCGACAGATTGTGCTTCACTATTTTTTCGTAGTGTTCTTGGCGCTTCTGTTAGTAGAAGTCATTTTTATGTTTGCACTCCGGTCGTACTATTACGACTCCATTTACAAACATATCGAAAGCCGTATCGAATCGGTAAGTGAATTTGCACCCAAATTCAAAGAGCCGGAACAGTCTTTGCAATCGTATTTGTTAAATACATTTTCTCTGCCCTTCACTGAACTGCAATTGCTCGATGAACAGGGAAATGTAATTGATAACTCGACGAATTTTGCAGCAGATCTAAGTGTGCAAACAAGTGATGTCACACAAGCATTAGCTGGAGATACAGGCAAATGGATCGGAAAGCAACCGAGTACGGGGCAGCAGGTGATGGCGGTATCTCAAAAACTGGACAATATCGTCGGAGACCAGGTGTATGTTATTCGGTATACGACTTCGCTGGAATTGGTAAATGATAAGTTGTTTACGATTACGCTGTTTTCTCTTGGCATCATGGCAGCTGTACTGGTTATTGTATTTGTGGTCAGTACAGGGCTCGCGAATTCCATTGTTAGACCAATTAATAATATACGCGATGTATCTGCTCAGATGGCTCAGGGGAGGTTTGATGCACGCATTGAAGGCGATTATCGCTATGAGTTGGGTGAACTGGCTTCGACTCTGAACTATATGGCACAGGAAATTGTCAGAACAAATCAAATCAAGGATGATTTTATATCATCCATATCTCATGAATTGCGTACTCCGCTTACATCTATTAAGGGTTGGAGTGAAACGTTAAATTCTGGCGGTTATGACCCGGAAGAGACGAAAATCGGGATGAAGATTATTTCTAAAGAGACGGATCGACTGATTGGCTTGGTGGAGGAAATCCTCGATTTTTCCAAGCTGGAGCAGAATGCCATGAAGCTTGTGATGGGAACTGTGGATCTACGGGAGCTTTTGCAGGAAATTATGCTGAACGTATGGGCCAAAGCAGAAATGAAGCAGATAAAACTTCAGCTGGATTCGGAGGAAACGGCATATCTCGTCCATGGAGACGGTAACCGTCTAAAACAGGTGTTTTTGAACATTGTGGACAATGCTATCAAGTTTTCGCATGAAAGCTCAATTATTTTCCTGTCTCTACAACGGATTGATGGCAATATCGAGATATCCGTACAAGATACAGGGATTGGAATTAGTGCTGAAAATCTTGCCAGAGTTAGAGACCGCTTTTTCCAGGTAGACCACCAAAACGGTGGTACTGGACTGGGATTGGCAATCTCGCAACAGTTTATCGAGCGTCATCATGGTCAGATGCTCATTAGAAGTGAACTGGGGGCTGGAACTACCATTACGGTTTCATTACCTGCTCTGCAAGCAGAGCAGTCCGTGGAACCATCACAACTTACTGAAGGGCTGATTTAAAAGGCCCATTGTATAGATTTAACTAGAAAAACAGCCAGTCCTCTCAAATCGGAAGGGCTGGCTGTTTTTAATTTGGGGGTAACGTTATGAAGTAAAACCTTCGGCACGCAAGCGTGTATTGCGCTCGTAAGCTTCTTTCAGCATACGCGTAGTTTGCGGTCGTACCGCCATTTTACCAAATACCACTTCATTGGGTCCGATAACCATAATTTCGCCCGGATTACCTTTAATGACAGCACCATCGCGAATCACAGCACCTTCACCGATAATCGCATGTTCAATATGGACGTTACGTCCAATGCGTGTGTCAGGCATAACGATACTTTCTTTAATGGCTGAACCTTTACCTACCTCGACACCACTAAATACAACGGAGCGTTCTATTCGGCCCTCTACTTGGCAGGAATCATGCAACAAGCTACCCAATGGTTGTGTTTGACGGTTAGGTACCTTTTGTGCGCTCAACCTTGTGCGGCGTTCACGTGTATACATCGGCCAGTCCTTGCGTTGAAGGTCGATAGCACAATCATCCTCTAACAAATCCATGTGTGAATCCCATAGGCTTTTAACGGTACCTACGTCCTTCCAATAGCCCTGGAATTCATAAACGTACAAGGATTCTTGGTCCGCCAACATTTTAGGTATGATATCTTTACCAAAATCATGACTGGATTGAGCATCTTGTGCGTCTTCTAACAGGTAATTTCTTAAGTAATCCCATTTGAAAAGGTAAATCCCCATGGAAGCCAAATTACTTTCCGGTTTCTCCGGCTTCTCTGCAAATTCTGTGACACGCAGATCTTCATCGGCACTCATAACACCAAAACGGTGTGCTTCATCCCAAGGTACCTCCATGACAGAAATGGTAGCCGCAGCTCCTTTTTCCTTATGGTGGTTCAGCATTTCACGATAATTCATATAGTAGATATGATCACCGGATAAAATAAGCACATGCTCCGGATTTTGGCTGTCAATATATTCGATATTCTTATGAATAGCATCTGCCGTTCCTAAGTATTCAGCGTTACCTGTGTTATAAGATGGAAGTAGGGTAATTCCCTTATCATCTGTTTTCGTAAGACCCCATGGTGTTCCATCCCCGATATGTTCGTGCAAGGATTCTGCCTCATATTGCGTCAAGACACCTACAGTATCAATGTCTGAATTTACGCAGTTACTGAGAGGAAAATCGATGATCCGGTAATGACCGCCAAAAGGTACGGCGGGTTTTGCAATCGTTGAAGTAAGGGGAGCAAGACGGCGTCCCTCTCCGCCTGCCAGCAGCATGGCAATGCATTCTTTATTAAACATTTCGTTTCCCTCCCGGTTTAGTTGTCAGTGTAGTACATACATAAACGGTATGGGGTACTCTTGAAACCATAAGGTATATAAGATTCCCCCAAAACTAAGGTTTATTTTTTTCCTAGTCATTTTTCTGTTCAATGTGGCTAGAATGGGGTAATAACTCAGGTCAGCTTTGACCCAAAAGCGACTGCATTACCGATTCATACATTTTTACTTACAAAACATATAAGGGTGGTGACGTGATGACAGACCAAACTCTTCCGCAACAGGCTATTTCATCGGAAGATATTTATTTGTTTCATGAAGGAACGCTTTATCACAGCTACCGATCTTTGGGTTCCCACCTTACTGTGGAGAACGGAGAACAGGGCGTCCGCTTTACGGTCTGGGCTCCTCATGCTCTCCATGTCGGGCTTGCTACAGATCGCAACAACTGGAATGGGGAACAGGATTCCTTATATAGGGTTCCCAAATCCGGTTTTTGGAGTCGTTTTTTTCCGGGGATATCCCAAGGAACTTTTTACAAATACGACATTACGGGTGCAAACGGTGAACGATTTCTGAAAGCAGACCCTTACGCGGTACGTGCTGAAGTGAGGCCAGCAACGGCTTCTGTGGTAGCTTCTATAGATGGTTATGCTTGGAACGATGCGATTTGGCGCCGAAAACGTAGAGCACCTTATGGAAAACCTCTGCACATATATGAGCTTCATCTGGGCACTTGGAAGCAAAAAGAAGATGGTACGTTTTATACATACAGGGAAATAGCTGAGCTTCTTGTGCCTTATGTGACCGATATGGGGTATACACATATTGAGCTGATGCCGCTGAGTGAGCATCCGTATGATCTTTCCTGGGGCTACCAGCTTACCGGATATTTTGCACTCACAAGCCGTTATGGAGAGCCGCATGATTTTATGTATTTGGTGGATCGTTGCCATCAGGCGGGAATCGGAGTGCTGATGGATTGGGTGCCAGCCCATTTTGCAAAAGATGCTCATGGATTAAGGCTGTTTGACGGATCGCCCCTGTTCGAATACGCGGATCCGCTGATTGCGGAAAAGCCCGGCTGGGGAACGCTGACGTTTGATTACAGCAAGCCGGAGGTGCGTTCTTTCCTGATATCTAATGCGCTATTCTGGATGGATGTGTACCATATTGACGGCCTGCGCGTAGATGCTGTGACAAGTATGCTACGACTGGATTTTGAAAAGCAGGACGGTCAATATCGTTTTAACTCTAAAGGAGGCATTGAAAATGAGGAGGCTATTGCCTTCCTTCAACAACTGAATGAAACAGTATTCCGCTATTATCCGTATGCTCTGATGATGGCAGAGGAGTCCAGTGCCTGGCCGATGGTGACTTCCCCGGTAAGCGATGGAGGACTCGGTTTTAATTACAAATGGAATATGGGCTGGATGAACGATACGCTTGATTATATCGAAACGGATTTCGATCAGAGGCCAGAGCGCCATAATTTGCTGACATTCCCCATAGCTTATGCGTACAGCGAGAATTTTACACTGCCGTTGTCGCACGATGAGGTTGTTCATGGTAAGAAGTCGCTGCTTGATAAAATGCCAGGTAGCTATGAGCAAAAATTTGCCGGGCTTCGAGCGCTTCTCGGTTACCAAATCACCTCACCGGGCAAAAAGCTCTTATTTATGGGAGGGGAATTCGGCCAATTCATCGAATGGAAGGATGAAGAGCAGCTTGACTGGTTTCTGCTGGATTATGACAGTCACCGTTCGCTGCACGGTTATACGAAAGCGCTGAATCATTTGTATATTCAGGAAAAGGCGTTATGGGAACTGGATCATTCGTGGGATGGATATCAGTGGATTGAAGCGGAGGACCGTGGGCAGAGCGTAATTACGTATTTACGTAAAGGTAAAAAGCCGGGAGATACACTGGTCGTGCTAATTAACTTTCAGCCCGTGCCCAGAGAGAACTACCGAATTGGGCTGGAAAAGGCCGGGAGTTATATCGAACTGCTGAACAGTGATCATAAGGACTTTGGGGGAAATGGCCAGCTAAATACCGGAGTGATACGGACCGCCTCCATTGCTTGCCACGGACAGCTTCACAGCTTGGAGGTGACCATACCACCCCTAAGCATCGTTATACTCAAGAAAGCGCCTCGGAGGTCTAAAAAAGCAGATTAAACACATAAGGAGGAAGCACATATGAACATTTTGTTTGCGGCAGCAGAAGCACATCCATTTATTAAAACAGGCGGGTTGGCTGATGTCATTGGCGCACTGCCGAAGGCACTTCGTCAGGCGGGGTGCGACGTCCGAATCATTTTACCTAAATATGCGGGGATTCCCGATACTTATAAAAAGTCTCTGCGTCCGGTAGCGGTGAAGCAAGTAGCCGTAGGCTGGCGTAATCAATATTGCGGAATAGAGGAACTGACATTAGACGGAATCAAGGTTTATTTTATAGACAATGAGTATTACTTCGGTCGTGACGGTATTTACGGTTATATGGATGATGGCGAACGTTTTTCCTTTTTTAACCGGGCGATTTTAGAAATGCTGCCTGAACTGAACTTTCGGCCGGATATTTTGCATTGTCATGATTGGCATACAGCTATGGTTCCGCTGCTTCTGAATGCCGATTATCGACATTTGCCCTTCTACAGCGATATTCGCACGGTGTTTACGATACATAATCTGCTGTATCAGGGGGATTTTCCGTATGAGGTCTTAACTGAGTTGCTCAACATGGATGGGAGCTATTTCACCCCCGAGGGCGTGGAGTATCATGGCAGACTGAATTTTATGAAAGGTGGGCTTACGTACTCGGATCATGTCACGACCGTGAGTCCAACCTATGCAGAGGAGATTCAAACGGAATTTTACGGATACGGGCTGGAGGGTCTGCTTCGTAAATTGGGAGATCAGGGTCGCTTAACGGGGATTGTGAACGGAATTGACACCAAAAGCTACAATCCTGCCACGGACAATCGTATTTATACGAAGTACCGCACGAGTCTGACAAAGAAAAAGGAAAACAAAATTGGCCTGCAGAAGGAGCTGGGTCTGCCGGTGCGGCCAGACGTACCTATGATTGCCATGGTAACCCGGCTTGTAGATATGAAGGGGCTAGATCTGGTAACGAGAGTGCTTGACGAAATCCTGTATTATGATGATATCCAGTTTGTTGTGCTGGGAACAGGGGATCCGGCTTTTGAGCATTGGTTTCGTGAGGCAGCGGGACGCTATCCACTGAAAATGTCGGCGCAGCTCGCTTTTAGCGAACCTCTGTCACGAAAAATATATGCGGCAAGTGATATGTATCTTATGCCATCAAGGTTTGAGCCTTGCGGGATCAGCCAACTGCTGGCGCTTCGTTATGGAAGTATCCCTATTGTGCGAGAAACAGGGGGTCTTAACGATACTGTGCAGGCTTACAATGAGTCCACAGGGGAAGGAAACGGATTTAGTTTCACGAACTACAATGCACATGATATGCTGAACACTATTCGTCGTGCTGTTCATTTTTATCGCCAATCTGAGCATTGGTCGAAACTTACACAGACGGCTTTTGCAGGAGAATATAGTTGGGATGTTTCAGCTCAAGCGTATATGGATATTTACCATTTGCTAACAAAGACGGACTGAACAGAGTAGGAACACTATAGTCATGTTAATGAAAAAGGGAATCCCTTTAGCCAGTGTTTGGCTGAGGAATTCCCTTTTTTGCTATGATCAGTCGCCTCCGCCACCACCGCTGCTTCCACATGAAGAGCCGCTGCTACACGAAGAATGACTACCAGAATCGCCTAAATCATGGTGAGAAGAGCCTCCATGATGAGAACTGTCATGGGAGGAATGATGGTGCGAGTGATGTGTATCCCAGTTCGAGCAGCCGCTTGCCGAGCTACAGCCGGATGAGCTAGCTAATACGGCATTACCTGTAGCATCCGGGTGCATGTGTACGTCAAATTGTTCAGGTTGATACCATGAATACCACACAACAGCTAATAACAAATAGTCGACCTGTAAATAGTTGACCTTAGGCAATTGCTTACCCTCAGGATCATCCACCGCTTTATTCACCCGCTCGCGCAGATGTTGTACAATCTTATGAACCGCTTGTTGGGCCTGCTGTGAAATGGCTATATTCTCCTGCGTATTCCAGCGGTCACCTGCTGGCTGCGCCGAAGTTGCGAGTTTGTAATAGCGCGAAAGCTCGTCGTCTGGTAATGGATGATTAAAAAAAGTACCCCACAAACTGGCGCTATAGCGGTTCCAGCCAAAGCATTCCACATACAACCAGTCAAACCAAGCCCGCTCCCCAGGCATCGGCTTAGAGCCGCCTGAATGGGGCGCATGGTGAAGCATACGACCAAAAAAAGCTTCCGAGAATTGCTGATATTCGCGGGTAAACATCAACATTTCGTGCCATAATTCATCCACATCACTACTGAACATAGGCACTCTATTCATAATCGCGCATAGCATAAAATATCGTTTTAGCTCATGCCAGCGCCAATCATATTCTTGCTTCGTCAGCTCTGGGTGGGCTTCCATTACACGACCCCTTACGCTATGAGCATAGGAGGCGGGAATGGATTGCTCCAGTAGCTGCATCAGCTCTGTAATCTCTGGATGACGCTCCTGTGTAAGGGACGAAGGAGAAGGGGAACTGAGGAAAAAAGCATTCCGGCGCCGTGTTTTTCTGTTTCCCCGGTTCCTGCGTATTGCACGGAATATAAACCAAAAAATGATGAGGTCCACCACAATAAACAACGTCCAAAAGCTGCTCATACTATCCATGATGGCTGACTACTCCTTTCTGAAAGAACACGGAATTAAGATTTAGCGTTCGTTATTCAGCAGAGCGAATTCTTTTTTTATCTGGCCTAGCAGTTCAGGATTCGTGATTACATCGCAAGCAGTCCATGCCAAAGTTCTCGCAGCCAGCAGCATTCCTTCCATGGCCCGGTCCTGCATCGCCAAATCGCGGAATTCTGGTGTATGCAAGGCATGCTTCTCGTCAATAACTTGAATGTAAGGATGGATAGCAGGGCAATGAAGCGATACATTTCCGATATCCATGGAGCCGTGATCTTCGCCTTCCGTTATATCTTCTTGTGAAATGCCAGCCTGCACCAAATTTGCGGTAAACGCATCGGAAAGTACACGGTTCGTGACCATTTCATCATAAGAAGTCTCATAATTGGAGGTCTCCAAACGACACCCGGCCTGTAAAGCAGCTCCTTCAGCAATTTGAATAACACGGCTAGTCAGCGGGTTCAGTTCTTGACGAGTAGCGGCTCTCACATAAAATTGGGCTGAGGCGTAATCAGGAATAATGTTGGCTGCTTGCCCACCCTGGTTAATGATCCCATGGATACGCACTGTACTTTTTACTTGTTGACGGAACGCATTGATGCCATTGAACGTTTGAATCACAGCGTCCAGCGCGTTAATGCCTTCGTGCGGGCTGGCAGCCGCGTGAGCAGATTGACCAAAAAATTCGAATTGTACCGCATCAATCGCCAGTGATTTGCCTGATTTTTCGTAACGGTCATAAGGATGCGTCATAAGCGCTATGTCGCAATCATCAAACAACCCGGCAGCGGCCATCGGGACCTTTGCACCGCGTGTTTCTTCGGCAGGTGTGCCATATACCCGTACTTCTCCACCAGTTTCGTCGATGATCGACTTGAGGCCGACGGCAGCACCGGTACTCATCATACATATCAGATGGTGCCCACAGGCGTGTCCTAGACCTTTCAGAGCGTCATATTCTGCCAGAAAAGCGACAACCGGTCCGGGTTTTGCGGATTTGTAAGTTGCAATAAAGGCTGTTTCTATGCCCAATACCGGTGCCTGGACCTCAAAACCGTGAAAAACCAGTTCTTCTTTTAAACGGGTAGCGGCCAGAAATTCCTCGTTTCCAAGTTCAGGATTTGCGCCAATATATAACGAAATGTCCTTAAACCGTGGGGCATGCTGCTCAATTGTCTTTTGAATGGTCTGCTTAAAATCCATGCTGAAAACTCCTTTATATAAACTGTAATGTAGGTACTGCGTTAGGTATGCTGAAATTGTACTATAACATTCATTGCATAATCATGCATATTCATTTATAATGACACAATCTTATTTATTATAAAGAATTTAAGGAGAGAAAAAAAGATTGAAAAAGGCATATCGTTTTACCGCCCTGGTTTTGTCGGCGGTTATCTTGCTGTTGACTGGTCTTCCCATGCTCACTGCATACGGAACGGAAGCAAAGCCACAGAAAAAACTTGTAGTGGGCATGAGTGCCGACTTTCCGCCGTATGAGTTTCATAAAGTCATTAACGGTAAGGATACCATTGTTGGGTTCGATGTGGAAATCGCCAAGGAAATCGCCAAAGATTTGGATGCGGAGATGGTCCCTGAGGACATGAGTTTTGACTCTTTGCTGCCTGCTTTGCAAAGTGGTCGTGTAGACTTGGTACTGTCCGGTATGACACCGACGGATGAGCGGAGAAAGAGCATTGATTTTTCAGATGTATATTATCGCTCCAAGCAAGTCATTATGGTACGTCCAGAGGATAAAGACAAATATCCTACGATGGATGCTTTGAAAGGCGAGAAGATTGGCGCACAAAAAGGGAGTATTCAGGAAGAAATTGCTCAAAAAGTACCCAATGCCACTGTAACCTCACTGGACAAAATATCCGATCTGGTACTCCAGCTGCGGACCCAGCGTATCAACGCTGTTGTGATCGAAGATACGGTTGCTAAAGGATACACGTTAGATGGTACCGTAACACTTGCCAAGGCCGTGCCTGAGGATGCCGGAGCAGAAACAGCTGTAGGTATACGCAAGGGGAACGCAGAATTGCTTGCCTCTGTAAATAAAACGTTGGCTCGCCTGAAAGCGGACGGGTCGATTGAGAAGTTTTCCACAGAAGCGAGCGCGCTCTCTGCAGATCGACAGGTTTCTTCTAATAACATCGTAGATATTTTTTGGAAATACCGCAGTTTTTACGCTACGGGTATCGGCTACACTCTGTTGCTGTCTGCACTCGGAGTACTGTTTGGATTTATCATTGGTCTGATCGTATCCTTGCTGCGGATGAGCGGTATACGCATCATTGAGTGGTTAGGTACCACTTATGTGGAGATCCTGCGTGGCACACCTATGCTGGTGCAACTCATGATCATTCACTACGGGGTTGCTTTGACGCTGGGTGTCAATTTTACCCCACTCCAGTCTGGTATAATCACATTGTCTCTGAATAGTTCAGCATATCTGGCTGAAATTTTCCGGGCAGGTATCCAGGCAGTAGACCGTGGACAGATGGAGGCTGCTCGTTCGTTGGGTATGGGACGCGGTAAAGCTATGCGTCATGTCATTTTGCCGCAAGCGTTTAAATCTATTTTGCCTGCTATCGGTAATGAGTTTATTACGATCATTAAAGAATCATCCATTATTTCGACCATTGGGATGGTGGATATTATGTATCAGGCCCAGGTCATTAAGAACATCACCTACGAAGGATTAAGTCCGTTCGTAATAGCAGCCGCTATTTATTTTGTAATGACATTCAGCTTGTCTAAGCTGCTGGGTTTATGGGAAAGGAAGTTGAGAGCCAGTGATCACCGTTAAACAACTGCGTAAATCGTTCGGTAAGAATGAGATTTTAAAAGGCATTGATATAGATATAGCCAAAGGTGAAGTCGTCGTCATCATCGGTCCCAGTGGTTCGGGGAAGAGTACGTTTTTGCGTTGTATGAATCTGTTGGAACAGCCTACAGACGGGGAGATTTTATTTGAGGGCGAGCCGATTACAGCTCGTGGCCATAATATTAATGTAACCCGGGAGAAGATGGGGATGGTGTTCCAGCATTTTAATCTTTTCCCGCATAAAACAGTGTTGCAGAACCTGACACTTGCCCCAACACAGGTTAGAAGACAGTCAGGGAAGGAAGCGGAAAAAATTTCGCTAGAACTCTTGCGTACCGTAGGGCTTGAGGATAAGAAGAATACCTATCCGAACCAGCTATCCGGAGGACAGAAGCAACGTATTGCGATTGCGCGTGCTTTGGCCATGCAGCCGCACGTAATGCTGTTCGATGAGCCGACTTCTGCATTGGACCCTGAAATGGTTGGAGAGGTTCTGGATGTAATGAAGAAGCTCGCCGAAGGCGGCATGACAATGGTAATCGTGACGCATGAAATGGGTTTTGCCCGCGAGGTGGGCGATCGAATTATCTTTATGGATAACGGTCAAATTGTAGAGCAAGGTACACCAGAGCAGGTATTTGGCACTCCAAGCCATGATCGCACCCGTGATTTTCTTGCCAAAGTATTGTAAGGAAGTGCTGATATAATCTATAAAAAAAGCCCTCCGTTTGACGGAGGGCTTTTTTCCTTTTTGTCACCATTTCCCCATACTTTCGTAACAAATATCGATTTCTTGATGACAAAATTGTAACGAGTATAGTATGATGTTCAAGGTTCCCAACATTTTCATGCGGATAAGGTTACAAAATTGTGATATTATGCAGTAAGCCAAAACTTACCGGGACAGCATGTGGTTATGACAACCGCTGAATGCTGGGCCCAAACTATGGGAAGTGCGGGGGACGTAACAACGGCAGTCATTCCGATACGTCATAAGACGATGTGGAATATGCCTAGGGGTGAATTGCACAAGCATAGGGCTTCTCCTGAGTCCGAATCCGACAGCTAACTTCGCAGGCATAACAGAGGAGGTACATATCTTTGAAACATCTAAAACATATTGGTAAAACGATGAAATTTGCGGTGCTTGCCGCAGCTATTGCAGGGCTGGCACAGACAGCTGGAGTAGCGGATGCTGCTTCGCTTCACACTGCCAAAGAGGGCGATACCTTCTTTTTACTTGCTCAACGTTATGGAGTATCGGTAGACGAGCTAACGAAGGCGAACCCAAACATTGCCTCCAACAATATATATGCAGGTCTGCAAATTAAGGTGCCTGACGAAAAAAGTGTGAAGGCAGCTTCGGATTCGAAGCCGCAGCTTCTTACGGAGAAAGCACCAGCAAATGAGGGGCCAACGATTGAAGCATGGGGTAAAACATTCAACTATAGCAAAATAGTTGACGTTAAGGCTTCTGCGTATTCTGCTGCAGCTGATGAGAATGGTAAATGGGGAGCAGTGGACTACTACGGCAATCCGCTTAAACTAGGTACAATTGCGGTAGACCCGAACGTCATTCCGATGGGCACGAAAGTGCTGGTTACAGGCTATTCCCACCCAGGTTTGCCGGATCATTCTTTTGTAGCTGTCGCTCGCGATCAGGGCAGCGCCATTACAGGAAAACGGATTGATATCTTTATTCCTGGTAACAAATCATTTGTGAACGACTTTGGATTTCAAAATGTGAAGCTGTACGTTATTGATAAATAACATTGTACGTATATAAGTTTAATTAAACATAATATATATTATGTAAACTTAATACCTGTACACTACCGCATATAACTAGGTCGGACTCTTATTAGGTCCTATCCGTAAAAAAAGGCTGTCTTGATGAGCAGAAAACTTCTGCTGGTAAGACAGCCTTTTTACGTTGCTTTAGCTTGTAGCTCAATCATAAACATATTGTTATTTCCGTTCCGAGGTATGGAGTAGCCGGGGGACTGTCACAAATTTGTAGCCCTTAGCTTTTAGAGAGTGAATTAGACCCGGCAGAGCTTGGACAGTGCCTTGCAAGTTGGAACTTTGACCTCCACCTGCGTGCATTAAAATAATAGAGCCAGGCCCGGTAGCTGGGATCACATTGCGCTGAATTTGTGTTTTACTTAGTCCCTTCCAGTCGAGAGAGTCTACATTCCAATTGACAATCATATAGCCATGACGACGTGCCCATTGGATTTGAGGCTCCGTGATTTCACCGTAGGGTGGACGAATCAACTTGGGGCGAAAACCTGCGCTGGCTTGTAAAATACGTTCTGTTTTTATAATCTGGTTGCGAAAGCGTTCTGGTGTGGCCTTCCTAAAATCCGGATGAGTATAGGAATGGTTTCCTATAGCATGGCCTTCACGGATAATACGGCGTATGATCCCCGGATGCTTTTCCGCACGGTGACCGACGATGAAAAAGGTGGCTTTGATGCCATTGGCGTGTAATACGTCCAAAACCTGCGGCGTATACCTAGAATCGGGCACATCATCAAAGGTTAGGGCAATTTGGCGGGTGTGTGGGCCGCACATTTTAAAAATGTCCGCATGTTTTTTACGCAGCATTGCTAATGTAGGAGTAGCACGATCTGTGCTCTGTTGTTGTACAGAAGAAGCAATAGCTGCTTCCTTGGGATGGGGCGTTCCGATGTTGGGAGGCGCATCCGCGTGAACGGGTAAACTTGAAAATGCTAGTAACAGTGCCAAGCATGGCAACACTCCCCTGTACGGCATATGTATCCCCCCTTTCCGTGCAGTGGTACCTAGTGGTGCTCTCGACTATTATGTACCTGTCCTATTAAAAATATGCTGGTAACCAAGTTCGGCTCATAAACGACTGGAAAAAAGTCCACGATGAAACGATTATCAATGAAGATGATGGAGCTAAACGTACATATTCTCTTAAACATGACCGAAAACAGGAGCATTTTCTCAAGTTTTAGCCTTACAACGAATTCGGTATACCGTGACAGCTGGTGTATAATGGGGATGCAATTCATAATTATACAGACATGGAATTGAAGGAAGGATGGATAAAAGTGACCGACTTGTTTACTCCTTATCAATTAAAGGGGCTTTCTTTAAAAAATCGGATTGTCATGCCCCCGATGTGCCAATACAGCGTGGAGGCCAAGGACGGAAATCCAACGGATTGGCATCATGTCCATTATGTGAGCCGGGCAGTAGGAGGCACTGGACTTATTATTGTGGAAATGACAGCGGTTCATCCAGATGGACGTATTACGGATCGTGATTTGGGTATTTGGTGTGACGAACATATTCCTGCATATCGTAAGATTGTAGAGGAAGTCCACAAGTATGGTGCCAAAATTGGCATTCAACTAGGCCACGCTGGACGCAAGGCTGAAGATGCTGAGCAACCTGTGGGTCCGTCCTCCATTCCTTTTAGCGAACGCTTTAAAGAGCCCCGCGCCTTAAAGACAGCTGAAGTCAGGGAACTGGTTCAGGCATACAAAGAAGGCGCGCGCCGCGCGGTGGAAGCCGGTTTTGACACGGTCGAGATACATGGCGCTCACGGCTATCTGATCCATCAATTTCATTCGCCTTTAACAAATACCAGAGAAGATGAATATGGGCAGGATTTGTCACTGTTCGGTGTTGAGGTCATACATGCTGTTAAAGAGGTTCTTCCTGCTGATATGCCTGTGCTTATGCGGATATCTGCTAAAGAATACGTCGAGGATGGATATAATGTGGAATACATAACAGGCGTAGGGGAACGATATCGTGATGCAGGTGTGGACATTTTCCATATCTCTTCTGGTGGTGAGGGTCCGATTGGTTCTGGCGGAGGCCCGTCTGCTCGTGCCGGCTATCAGGTGGATTTGGCTCATACCATCCGTGAAAAGCTGAATGTACCTGTGATTGCTGTTGGCTTACTGGATGATTATGAGGACGCCCGTCGGGTTGTTCAGCAAAAAGAAGCTGATTTGGTAGCAATAGGCCGTGCCATGCTGCGTGATCCCTATTGGGCGCTGCATGCATCGCGGGAGCTAAAAGTACAGGCCGACATCCCGGAGCCTTACTTGCGCGGCTTTTAGATATTTTTGAAACCCTCTTTGCAAAGCTTGCGTAAACATGTGTACAGAGCTTAAAATTTAAGCATTCAACTCTAGGAGGAACTTCACATGTCTATTTTCAAACGATTAAGAGATCTTACGATGTCCAACATTAACGCCATTATCGACAAGGCAGAAGATCCAATTAAAATGACGGATCAATACATTCGTGATATGCAAGAGGACCTGGAAGATGCAGAGAAAGCGGTAGCCGCTCAAATTGCTATTGAAAAGAGATTCAAACAGCAATACGAAGAACAGGCTGCTTTGGTAAAGAAACGCGAAGAACAGGCACATACCGCTGCAAAAGCGCAAAATGTAGATCTGGCGCGTCGTGCGCTGGAAGAAAAGAAATCTGCTGAACAAAAAATGAACGAGTTCAAAGCTGGTTACGAACAGAATAAAGCTGCAGCCGATAATCTACGTGGCAAGCTGGATGAAATGCGCAGACAGCTGACAGAAATGAAAAACAAGCGCGAAACACTGGTTGCCCGTTATAATGCAGCTAAAGCGCAAACCGAAATTAACAAAGCTATGAACGGTTTTAGCTCTGATACGGCAACTGCCGGATTGAAGCGTATGGAAGAAAAAATGCTGCAAGCAGAAGCACGTGCCGAAGCGAGCAACGAAATGTCCTCTAAGGAAAAATCGTTGGATGAGGAGTTCAAAGAGCTGGATAAGAAAAGCGCCGTGGACGATGAGCTTGCCGCTTTGTTGAAGCAATACGAAAATAAATAAGAACATTTTAGCAGTGCCACCAAGTGTGATTCTCAGGAAGCGAAGGAGAAACGTTTTCTCCTTCGCTTTTCCCTGCCTGGAGGCGTAAAACATTATATGAAGGTCAAGAAGATGTGGAGGATGGTATGAAATGCATTTTTTAGAAACGATGAAAGCAATGCTTGTATGGACTGGTGCGGGGGCTATTTTGATTTTCGCATTAATGTATGTCGACTCTTTATTTACGAAGTATAAGGATTTTGCCGAAGTGAAAGCTGGAAATATGGCCGTAACGGTACGAATGATTATGAAGCTGGTTGCACAAGGCTATATTTTGTCAGGGTCTATCGCTACAGCTAATAATTTGCTCGAAGCGCTTGTGTATTCTGTGATCGCCTTTGTCATCCTGCTTGTTTTGGAAGTTATTGTACGTCTGCTGTTGCGGTACTGGGCTCAGTTTGATCTGGATAAAGGTACACAGGAAGGTAAAATTGGTTTCGGTCTGTTTTCAGGAGCACTGCATCTGGTTGGCGCCTTGATCATTACAGCATGCTTCTAGGCTAAGAAAGGCAGGAATATAACCATGGGTGTGTGGAAACGAATTTCAAATCTATTTGCTAAGCCGGAGCCGCCAAAAGCAGAGAAAAGCATGCTTCACTTAAATCCAGGTGATATCTGTGAAGTGTCGCTTGTTACCTATGAAGTGGTAGGTCGTGTACATAATCGTGCCCGGAATGCCGTTGTTTTGACGCTTCAGGATGGTAATCAAGTCAGTTATCTTCATATTGAGGAACGGGAAACACTGCAATTCGGACTATATCAGGCCATCGACGGCAGACTTGACAACCCCGAGGAAGTGCCGACCATTTTAGAGCTGGATGATACAACGTACCATTTGGAGGAGCAGTATTCTGGGCATGTTACCGTCATGGGCCGTGCTCCTTTCCGACAGGGTGGAGAGCAGCATGTTTGGCAGTACCAGTCTGATGATTACCATCTGTTGCGGGTAGAGTGGCAGGACGGTCGCTTTATGCTTTATGAAGGAGAAGAAGTGATTACCGGAGACGTCAAGGTTATTCGGGCAAGCTAGGAGAGGGTTACACATGAGCAAACGCACCTGGCAGTATGCATTAAAGGTCATGGTGGCGCTGAGCTTGTTCGTATCCGTGTTAAGCGGCTGCGGCGCGCCAAATGTAAAAGATACGTATCCGCTGGAATCGGTTAGTGGCAGCGGAAACTCGACCTCGTATGTATACCGGGCAGCTGGCAAGACAGTCCCGGAAGTAGCGGAGGAATTGAAAGAACAGCGTACACCGGAACAAATGTCACCGCAGAGCAATGAGCGGATGTTTCTGGTATATAGCGATGAGTGGTACCATTTGCAGCAAGATCCAGCTAAGAAGGAAGATACACTCATTGAAATTGACAGTAAAAAGTATGTCGAACAAAATTACAGTTCAAGCTTTCTAAAAGGATACTTAACCGCAACTGTGCTGGATGCTCTGTTTGATTCGTTGCGTGGTTCAGGCTCCTATCGGGGCTACTCCAGCAGAGATGTATACCGACCTTCTCAGGGCCAATATCGTGCTCCTACGGTGCAGGAGAAAAAGGCGATTCCTCCGATTACGGTGGAGCGGAAAGGTTCGGTTACCCGTAGAGGAAAGAACTCGGATTCTAGCGTTGGATCAAGCGGAAGTTTGTTCGACAGAGGGTCCAGCAGTTCACCGAGCAGAGGCTCGATTTCACGTGACCGGAGCGACAGCGGCGGTTCCAGCATATTTGATTCGCCGCGTAAATCTTATAGTAAGCCCAAAACACGTAGCGGTTCAGGTAAAATCAGCCGACGAAGTCGACGATGATGGGTAACGTCAATTTATTTGGAAAACAAAAGATTTGCGGAACTGTGGTACTGATGCACAGTTCCTTTTTTTATTTTTAGAGATGACGTTGGTGATCATCTAGCGGCACAGCCATTCAAGTTGAATTGGACAGATAAGGGAAAGCAGCCGCAACCTACACCTTTATGGATATAATAATGTAGAGTTAATCAAAACTCTGTTTGATTGAAGGATTGAAAATTAAATGGTACTATCTATTTCTTGGCCAGATCTTTCACAAAGACCATTTAATCTAATGGTGGAACGAAAAATGGAGTGTTCTCCGAATGTTCTGTATCAGGCGTGGACAAAGCGGTTTGACAGTTGGTTTGCTGCCCCAGGATCAGTATTAATGGAGGCTGAAGTGAACACGACCTTCTTTTTCGAAACGCATTTTGAGGGGAAGCGTCATCCACATTACGGAAGATTTCTAAGACTTGAGCAAAACAGACTTATCGAGCTGACTTGGGTTACTGGCGAAGGCGGCACCAAGGGAGCTGAAACAGTGGTCACCGTTGAGCTTAAACCTCGCGGTAATGGCACGCGTCTTTACTTAACGCATGCAGGTTTTCTATATTTTTTGACGACAAAAATAAATATTTACCTTACATAAAAACAAATATTACCAGTTTACTAGATTATTTCATTGCCACATCTATTAGTAAAATATACAATTACAACAGGCGAAATAAGAGGATGGTGTATCTGTGTTATCTGCTTTTATATATATATCACTTGGTGTATTCGATGCTTTGGCCGCCGTTATTTTGGTCTTAAAGCTTTATATGCTTCCCGTGAGGGAATATCGCACAAAAATATTATTCTATGCAATTGGCATAGCTTTGTTTTCCTTTCTAATGAGGAAAGTTATAGGCTTGCCTAAATTAGATTTGCCGCTTCAGTATTTGTTAATGGTTATCTTTTTTAGATTTGGTTTAGGGATCAAAACCCATCTAGCAGCTTTTTCTGCTGGTTCTGGTCTAACGGCCTACATTAATTTACAACTTTTTGTATTTCTGTTTGCGTATTTTTTTGGAGTAGCAGAACCAGGTGCTATTAATGATACTTCTGGCTCTTCTATTTACGTTATTCAGTTATCTTCTATTATTATTGCGTGTTTAATTTCTTATATAATGGGAAAATATAACTTTGGTTTCTCGTTTATAATTCAGCCTCCACATGATTTTTTAAGAGTTGAAAATTACTTATCATCCCTAAATAAGCTGTTGATTCTAGGTGCTATAATATCAGCTGTCACCATTTTTATTACTTTGTATATGCTCTATAGTTCAAACACCATAGGATTGCTATCCATTTCATTGCTTACTTTCGGCGTGTCGTATTTCTTTTCAGAGAGAGGAGATTATGAGGATGCTAGAAGCGCTATCACGGTACATCGCAACGGAAATAAAAAAAGCTGATCCTGATGGTCCAACAAGTGTAGAAGTGATGGAATATGCGCTTGGTATAAAAATTACCGAAGTATCGTCGATACTAATGGTTGCGATTATTGCTTGGATGACTGGGCATTTTTGGGGGGCGTTATTAGCTCTAGTAACTATCATGTTTGTAAGAAAATTTTCAGGAGGGGCACACTTCAGTAATCTTACATTTTGTGTCTGTTTTACAACGGCAATATGTGTAACTATACCTCTCGTCTCTTTAAATTTATCAACGATTTTGATTATTAATGCTTGTTCAGTATTAGTGTTTTTAGTTTATGCGCCCAATCATTTTATTTATATTCATAAGACCAATAACCACAAATATTATAAAACGGTATGTGTATTGATTTGTGCGGTGAATTTTTTAGTACAATCCCACATAATATGCTTAGCTTTAGCTATTCAAGCATTCAGTATTCTTCCTTTATGGAAAGGAGGTGAACGAAAATGGATAAGAAATTGGCGAGAGCTTTAAATTTAAGACTGGGAAAATACGCTAACGAATCTACCAAAAACGAAAAAACAGTATTTGGCGCTAAACCGATACCGGCAGAACTCAAGAAAAAAGAAAAGAACTGATTATGTACCGCGTTACTCTAGACATTATTCTTATACGATCGGGGTAACCGCACAGGCTTGTAAGGAAGCTTTTCAGCTGTGAGATCGAGTCTAGCGCATTTGAAGGCCTGGTACGATTCGAAGCTTCACTTGCTCTATTTCTCATAATAAGCTTGATGCACTTAAAAAGTTATGTGAAATGACCCGTGGAATTCACGGGTTATTTTTATTGCCATACATACTTAGACTCCCCCCCGATTTGCCAGATAACGGTTTTAGCGTTATAACAGAAAGAGGGCATTTTAGAAGAACGGAGTGAGATTATGAATCATACATCATTAAACGCAGAAAAATTCCAGCGTAAAGCAGTTCAGGTGGAAGAGGCGCAAAGCAGGATAGCTAGCTATGTTAAACAGGGTGAAAGGGAAGACGTAGAGCTGGAGCAGGCGCATGGACGTTCTTTGGCAATGGATTTGACCGCACCACACCCGTATCCCCGTTTTCGTCGCTCAGGTATGGACGGTTATGCGATCCTTGGCTCGGACACCGAAGTCTGCTCGTCCGGTCAGGAAATCTGGTTACATGTGATTGATGAAATTCCATGTGGCACCGTATCGGACAAGCGGGTGGAGACTGGAATGGCTGCCCGTATCATGACAGGAGCGCAATTACCTGAAGGGGCGGACACAGTTGTCATGCTGGAAGCAACACAGCTGCGTGAGGAAAACGGACAAACATATGTCGGCTTGAAGAAGCGTATGGAGATTGGCAAAAATGTAACACAGATTGGTCATGAGATTCAGGAAGGTCAGCTTTTGCTTAGTAAGGGAACCTGCCTGGGAGCAGGGCACATCTCGGTACTGGCTACTTTTGGAGTACATCAGGTACCTGTTTACAGAAAGCCCAGGGTGGCCGTTTTTTCTACAGGATCGGAATTACTTGCAGTGGATGAGCCGTTACAACCAGGGAAAATTCGAAACAGTAATACATATATGTTGGCTTCTCAAATTAGAGAGGCAGGAGGAGAGCCGTTCATTTTACAAGCCATTCATGATGATTTGAGCCTTGCCCGTACCTCTGTACGTGAAGCGATAGCTGCCTATGATATCGTGGTCACGAGTGGAGGAGTATCGGTGGGGGATTTTGATATTATGGGTGACCTGGTACGACAGGAAGATGTGAATATGCTGTTCAACAAGGTTACGATGCGTCCAGGAAGTGTGACCACAGCCGCAGTGATTGACGGCAAGCTGTTATTTGCGCTTTCAGGCAACCCCGGTGCGTGCTTTGTAGGCTGTGAGCTGTTTGTACGGCCGACGATCCAAATGATGTTATCTTCGGCACATCCATATTTACAAACCTGGACGGCGAAGTTAGGCGCAAATTATACGAAGGTAAACAATTATACACGCTTTGTACGCAGCTCTTTGGAGATACGTGGTGGGCAAGTATACGCGATTCCTGCGAGAGCAGATGAATCTAGTGTCATGGTGACCATTAAGGACAGCGACTGTCTGATCGTAATTCCTCCTACAACAGAAGGATTACGCGAAGGTGAAGAGGTGCGAGTACTGGTATTACAAGGTGGACAGGTAACGTGAATACGAAACATCCATTTGTATGTCAAATCGTCGGATTCAAAAATACGGGGAAAACGACCTTTCTCGGAGGGTTGATTCGTTATGTGCAGAAGTCAGGTCTACGCGTAGCAGTGATCAAGCATGATGGACATGAATTTGAAATGGATCATGAGGGTACAGATACGTACAAGCACCGACAGGCGGGTGCTGAAGGCGTAGCTATTGTTTCGGCTGGAAGAACAGCCATTTTAGAGGAGCATAGTCAGCCTGTCACCAGTCTGATCCGGCATTTTCAGGCCTATGATTGTGTGTTGCTGGAAGGCTTCAAGCAGGAGGATTATCCAAAGCTGGTCATGGTGCGGGAACAATCGGATGCTCAGCTTACCGATAAGCTGACAAATGTGCAGGGGATAGCGGTTTGGGAGCATCAAATGGATTGGGCTCAAGGTCACTACTCAGATGAAATGATACAGATATTTCCTGCCGAGGCCAACGCACCCGCAGGCCGCTGGCTACTCGAACAGATTCAAAAGCAGATAGAAGGAATGAGGAATAAGCAGGGGTGAGACATCAATCGGCTGAGTCGGTTAGAGTCTCTACCCGCCGTTCGATCGCCTGGGACATGGTTTTGTCAGTCAGGTGGGCATACACTTCTGTTGTTTCTGTCGAAGCGTGCCCCAGTTGTTCCTTTGTTTTGTAAATATCATTTTGTAAATAATAATCAGTAGCAAAGGAATGACGAAGCTTATGCACGGTAAGGTAAGGCTTGCCGAAACGCTTGGCGTACTTGATGATCATTGCCTGAATCGCTCTTTTGGTCATCCGTTTGCCTTCTGTACTGCCGTTAGGACGTGCGACAAAGAGAGCTTTTTCTTTTTTGGGGGCGCGGTAACGGGTATGTCTCAGGGACAAATAAAGTATGAGATCATCTTTGGATTGCTCGCGGAAATACACCGGCGTTTTAAAGGTTTCGTCGTTATTGCCTTTGCGGTACACATATAATAATTTATTGTTTATGTCTAAATCATCCAGATTCAGATTGACGATTTCAGATACGCGCAGGCCTGAGTTTAAAATGAGGCTGGCGATGCAGGCATCCCGTTCCTTATTTAGTTCATAGGAGTATAACGCCTGCTTGTTATCGGCCAAATCCTGACCATAGCCTTCATAAATATAACCGATGAATTCAAGCAGTTCTTCCTCTTCTAGTATTTTACCTTTAAGCTTGGCCGCCGTATCCTTGGGTTTATGTATACGCTTGATTTCGACCTTAGCCATAATGTTGCGTTTGAGCAATGGATAAAAATTTTCATCCTCAGCGATCTGACTCAAATAATGAAAAAGCGAACGCAGGGACGATAGCTTACGTGAAATGGTAATACGTGAGTTGGAGCCTTCGCGCTTAGTAGACAGGAATAATCGAAAGCCTGTAATACTGTCCATATGAAGTGTCTCCAATTCTTCCAGTGTAACTTGGGCATTTGTTTCTCCAGTAGACAAGCCTTCCGAGCGAAGCCATGAAAAGAAAGCTTCGTAATCCCGCACATATTCTAGTAATGTGGAAGGGGACAGGTCGGGCAGCTTGTAATCCATAAATTGCTGCACGTACCATGGTAATCCCGGCATTTTTTCATCTAGTTTGCGCCGGTCGATGATCTTTTGTATATTCATTGGGTTCCACCTCGTCCGGTCATAATATATATGTATTTTAGCATATTTTGCACAGCACTGGATGGGATGTAATTCGAAGTTAAAGAACAGATTGAACCGCCAAGAGAGGTGAAAGTATGGGGTATAATATCAAATCGGAACAGAAGCTGTCTATTAAGAGTGTACCGGAGTCGCAAAAGGACATTATTGTACAGCTCATGCAATTTTATTTATACGATTTTACAGCCTATCTTCGAATTGATGTCACTGAGAAGGGTACATTCCCGGCTTATCCAGACTTGTATCAATATTGGACGAGCGGTGAACAGAAGCTACCTTTTCTGATTTGGAGACAGGATATTCCTGTGGGCTTTGCACTCGTTGACCGAATGTCCAGCAATCGAGAAGCTGACTACTACATGGCTGAGTTCTTTGTACTTCGTCCTTATCGGCATAATGGGGTTGGGACTTGGGCGGCTCATGAGCTGTTTGGACGTTTTAACGGACGTTGGAAGGTGACCCAAATGAGCACCAATAGGCCGGCACAATCATTTTGGCGTAAGGTGATCGGAAGCTATACGAAAGGTGAGTACAGGGAACAAACACATCCGGTAAGAGGGAATATAAGTCAGTTTTTCAATACCTGAAAAATTCGAAATAGAAAATCAGTAATGAAAAAGAGTCGGGGAGAGTATCCTGTCGGCTCTTTTTTGTTGTCAATTCAAGTCTTCTATCCATCTATAGATCATTCCAATTAGAACCTGCATTGACACTAGAAAAACGCAGGTATACAGTTATTAACATAATTCATATATATCAGATTGGAATTATCAACAATGGAACATCGGCTCCCAAAATGCAATGTAATCATAACATCATCCATCAGATCGGAGAGTGTTTTTCGTGAAACGAACAAGTGGATTTGCAAAAATGGCAGCTTTAACCCTGTCGATGGTGCTAGTCTTATCAGCATGCTCGGGTAATAGCGGAGCCAATTCTACGAATACCGATGCAAATGCAGCAGCAGACGGGCAAGCTACAGAAGGCGGAGATCTTACCTATGCCCTGGCAACATCGCCGGATTCACTGGACCCACATAAGAGTGGATTGGCAGTAGCATCTCGGGTATATCGTGCGATATTCGATAATTTGGTGGTAAAGCTGCCGGATAATACGATTAAGCCTTGGCTGGCAACCGAATGGAGCGTTTCCGAGGATGGCAAAAGCTATACATTCAAGCTGCGCAAGGACATTAAGTTCCATGACGGAACTCCGTTCAATGCGGAAGCCGTTAAATTTAGCTATGATCGGATTATTGATCCGCAAGCCGTAGTAGGTAATGCCGCTAACTTGCTAGCTCCCTATGAGTCCTCACAGGTGATTGACGAATACACGATTAAATTGAATCTGAAACGACCATCGCAAGCATTTTTGAGCAATTTAAGTGTTCCGGCTGTAGCCATTGTTTCTCCGGCAGGAGTTAAAAAATATGGAGATCAATTCGGTAAGCATCCTGTGGGTACAGGCCCCTTTAAGTTTGTAAAATGGGACGAAAATGCAGAAATCAAAATCGAACGTAACCCGGATTACAAATGGGCACCGGAAACTATTGAGAATCAGGGAGCGCCGTATTTGGACAGCGTGACCTTTAAAATTGTTCCGGAGGAGGCGACCCGGATCGGCAGTGTGCAGAGTGGGCAGGCTTTGGCCGCTGAAACCGTCCCACCGCAAAACATTTTAACGTTGAAGAGTGACCCTAATTTTCAATTGTTGCAGGTCAATACCCTAGGACTGCCATATACGCTGTTCATTAACCAAAAGAAGACACCGTGGAATGAATTAAAGGCGAGGCAGGCATTACAATATGGTATTGATGTGGGGAAGATCGTCAAAACGCTGTATCTAGGAACTTATGAACAGGCTTGGTCGGCACTCACTCCGGGTATTTTTGGATATGATAAATCACTGGAAAACGGCTTGCAGCCTGATCTTAACAAGGCCAATCAGTTACTGGATGAGTTGGGGTGGGTTAAGGGTACTGATGGTTTCCGGGTGAAGGATGGACAACGCCTGACGCTACATTATGTAGACGGCACTCCGAACCGTGAAAAACGGAACGACATTGCAGCCATTATTCAACAGCAGCTGAAGAAAATCGGTGTTGATGTGAAGATTGAAATTACCAAGGATATTGCAACAGTTGTATATTCGAACGGAAACTATGATTTCTACGGAAATAGCCAGGTCAATGTGGACCCGAACGCATTATATGCTTTTTACCACACAGCGGCACCAAATCAGCGGCCTACACTGCCTAACTTCTCCAATCCAGAAGTCGACAAGCTGTTGGAGCAGGGAGCTATTGAAAAGGATGATGCCAATCGGGAGGAGATTTACAAAAAGGTGCAACAGCTAATCCGCGATCAGGCCGTCATCATTCCTATTTATGTTTTCCCTTATACGGTTGGAGCCGCCAAGTCTGTGCAGGGTCTCAAATTCGATGTAGTGGGTTATCCGCTCTTTAACGATGTGCGTATTCAAAAATAGTATTGCTAAATAGTATCTGGGGACCATTCAGACGGGAAGGAGTGTGGGCTATGATCAGAGCTGTTGCAGTAAGAATGGTTACTTCTTTGTTGGTCATTCTGGGTTCCTGTATTTTGGTATTCAGCATTTTGTATCTGCTTCCGGGGGACCCGGTGGATTCGATTCTTGACCCTTCAACGGCCACGCCAGAGCTGATCGCCAATTTGCGTCATAAGCTGGGAGTGGATCAGCCTTTTCATGTTCAGTTTTTGAACTATTTCGGAAATCTGCTACAAGGTGATTTTGGAAAATCACTGCTCAATGCTGATCCGGTGCTGCCTAAAATATGGGTCAATCTCCCGCCTACACTGGCGCTGACGCTTGCCGGTTCTGCTATTTCGGTCATTATCGGTGTCCTGCTTGGAGTGCTGTCAGCTATTCATCGGGATAAGCCGATTGATATCATCGCACGAATCGTTGGATTGTTCGGCATTTCTATGCCCACATTCTGGTCAGGCATTCTGCTGTTGCTTATTTTCTCCATTCACTTGGGATGGCTGCCTGCTATGGGCTCGGATGGTTGGAAAACCCTTGTGCTTCCGTCTCTCACTTTGGGCATTGTCGGTGCAGGGTTCATTGTCAGAATGGTGCGCAACAGTATGCTGGAGGTCATTAATGAGCAGTTCATCGTAACGCTCCGTTCCAAGGGTTTGTCTGAGAAGGTTATTATGTATCGCCATGCGCTACGCAATGCGTTGATTCCAGCGATAACGATGATCGGGATGCTGATGGGAGAAATGCTGGCCGGAGCAGTTGTGAGTGAGACGGTATTTTCACGGCAAGGCATTGGGCGTTTAATTGCGGATGCAATTATGGCTAAAGACTTGCCCGTTGTGCAGGGAGTTGTATTGTTCTCTGCCATCATGTATGTGATCGTAAATCTGCTGGTGGATATATCGTATACGTTTATTGATCCAAGGGTTAGACGCTCGGCGTAAGCCGGAAGGATTCAGGGAGGAGGAAAACGGTTGAGAGAAACAATGGCTGCCAAAACAATTTGGAAAGAAAGAAAGCTGCGGGTAGCTCGGCAAACTGGAAAGTTGCGGTTCGGTGGAGTGTCGGATGGGTTCGTATATGCGGCGGGACTAATTATTGTGTTCGTAATCGCCTGTGCGGCGTTTCCACAATGGATTGCTTCTTATGCACCCACAGAAATGTTAAGCGACCATATTTTACAAGGCCCAAGTGCTACTCACTGGTTCGGAACGGACTATTTTGGGCGGGATGTATTCAGTCTGGTTGTTCACGGAAGTCGGGATTCTCTGTTTATTGGCTTTATGTCGGTACTCGTCGGCGGTCTGGTGGGTGGAATTATTGGTGCGCTCTCAGGTTACATTGGCGGTACAGTGGATTCGATACTGATGCGATTTATTGATATTTTGATGACTATTCCTGGCGTTCTGCTCGCTTTGGCGATTGCGGCGGCTCTTGGCCCAAGTTTGTTCAATATTGTACTGGCGGTAGCCATATCTGCTGTCCCCGGTTATGCAAGAGTTATGCGCGGTCAAATTATGAGTATAAAAGGACGTTCTTACGTCACTGCTTCGCGTTCCATCGGAGTTACACCTTTCGGCATCTTTTGGAGTCATGTGCTTCCTAATTCCTTGTCCCCTTTGCTCGTGATGGCGACGCTTGGCATCGGTAGCGCTATTTTGGCCGGATCGGGATTAAGCTTTCTGGGACTTGGCACGGTAAAGGAAATTCCAGATTGGGGAACAGTATTGTCTCAAGGACGAGGATATTTGACAGTAGCTTGGTGGATATGTACCTTTCCTGGCCTAGCCATTACGTTGTTTGTGTTGTCAGTCAATATTTTGGGCGACAAGCTGAGAGACCAGTTGGACCCGAAAAAGAACGCAAACTAGCATCAGGAAGCCTATTCTTAAGAACTATAGAAGGAGGGAGTTCGTTTGTCATTATTGCTGGAGATTGAACATTTGTCGGTCGATTTTCACACTAAAAAAGGTTTGCTGCAAGCACTCGACAACGTATCACTGACGATCAGGGCGGGAGAAACGGTCTGCCTCGTTGGTGAATCCGGCAGCGGAAAAACGATTACCTCCAAGGCGATTATGCGGCTAATTGATTATGAGAACGGACGAATTGCTCATGGACAAATACGGTTGCAGGGCATAGATTTGACCGTTTTGTCGCAGCAGGAATTACGCTCACTTCGCGGCAAAAAGATGGCGATGGTATTTCAGGAGCCGATGTCAGCGTTTGATCCGGTGTACACCATCGGGTATCAGCTGATAGAAATCATCATGGAGCATGACCGGAAGACACGAAAGCAAGCATGGGCTCATGCGGTTCATTTGCTGAACAGGGTAGGGATTTCTGAACCGGAAATTCGTATGAAGCAGTACCCTGGAGAGTTGTCCGGCGGGATGCTGCAACGGGCGATGATTGCGATGGCGCTCTCATGTGGCCCTGAGCTGCTGATTGCGGATGAACCAACGACGGCGCTGGATGTAACGATTCAGTCACAAATTTTGCAATTGCTTCAGGAATTAAAGGCGGAATTCAACATGTCGATTCTGTTGATTACGCATGATTTGGGTATTGCCGCAGAGGTTGCGGATCGAATTGTTGTGATGTATGCCGGTCGAGTCGTGGAGCAGGCCGCAACGAAAGAACTGTTCGAGCTACCGTTGCATCCTTACACTAGAGGATTGCTTCGTTCGGTGGCAACACTGGATACAGATCGCAGCAGCAAGCTGTTTTCGATCCCGGGGGATATTCCCAGCTTGAGTGCATTGCCTTCAGGCTGCTTGTTTCATCCGCGTTGTCCGCATGCGACGGATCAATGCAAAAACGAAGCGCCACCGCTGGCAGCCAAGGATGAACGAGAGGTGGCTTGCTGGCATTCGGAGCAATTGGCTACGTCCAGTGATTGGCGTATTACAAAGCTATCTGTGAAAGGGCAGATCACAGCAGATGCTGTTGCAAAGGCAACCGAGGTAAAGGAAGAAGTGACGAACGTATCTGCTGTTGATGGGGCTAAGGTGAGCATTCATGGCGTACAGGTAAAGAACTCGCCTAAATCCAATGAGACTATCACGGAAACTGTCCAGAACAAGCAGGACTTGTTTCGGGTGAATGGACTTCGCAAGTATTATCCGGTGAAAAAAAGCTTTTTCGGTCGGACTGGTGCTGCGATCCGGGCGGTGGATGATGTATCGTTTTCAATTCGAAAGGGCGAAACCTTTGGTTTGGTCGGAGAATCCGGCAGTGGTAAGTCTACTTTAGGCCGGATGCTGATGCAGCTGGAACGTCCGACCTCCGGGCAGGTATGGTTCCAGGATCGGGAGCTGACACGTTTAGGAAATTCTGAGTTGCGATCCGTTCGCCGTGATATGCAGATGATTTTTCAAGACCCCTACGGATCACTTGATCCACGGTGGAATGTGGGAGATATCATAGGGGAGCCGCTTGCGGTTCATGAAGGGTTGTATGGCAAGGCAAAGCAGGAACGGGTGGAAGAACTCCTGAGCGCTGTTGGATTATCACCTTCGCTGGTTACGCGGTTTCCGCATGAATTTTCGGGAGGACAGCGGCAGCGAATCGGGATAGCTCGTGCCATTGCTCTGCAACCGCAGTTTATTTTAGCGGATGAGGCAGTGTCGGCTTTGGATGTTTCCGTTCAGGCGCAAATTGTCAATCTGCTTCAGGCCTTACAGCGTAAGCTGGATACAACCTATTTGTTTATTGCACACGGATTGCATATTGTCCGCCATATTTCAGATCGGATAGGGGTTATGTACTTGGGGAAACTTGTAGAAATTGCGCCAAGTGACGAGTTGTTCAGGCATCCTGCCCATCCGTATACCCGGGGGCTTGTTGCCTCGATACCTAACCCAAATCCGAAAAACCGCCGGGAGTTAATTACGGTACAAGGTGAAATTCCTTCGCCTGCGAAGCCTCCATCCGGCTGTCGTTTTCATACCCGCTGTCCACTAGCGACCTCGCACTGCCGTGAGGAATCGCCTGAGCTGACAGCGATTAGCACAGGACATTATGCCGCTTGTCATTACCCGGCCTAGGTTCAAGCCCCTCCTTTGATCTGCTATCGGCATGATAAGAGAGCTACATTCTACAGGCCGTTCATGGTAAGATAAGGATAGAAGAATATAAATTCAATAGGAAAAGAGGGTATTATGCTAGAAAAATGGGTTCAGGAATTAAAAGATGGTGAACAAGAGCTGATTGCGTGGAGAAGACATCTACATCAGCATCCCGAGCTGTCTTTTGAAGAAACGAATACGTCTGCATTTATCGCCGATCAATTGCGCTCTTTTGGTATTGAGGTAAGAACGAATGTGGGTGGAAACGGTGTGCTCGGGTTTTTAGAAGGCGGTCAGCCAGGTAGAACGATTGCATTTCGTGCTGATTTTGATGCGCTTCCCATTCAGGATGAAAAGGATGTGCCTTATAAATCGACTGTTCCGGGTGTTATGCATGCCTGCGGACATGATGGTCATACGGCTGCGTTACTTGGAGTGGCACGCGTGTTGAGCCATAACCGTGAGGCGCTGAAGGGAAAGCTTGTGTTTATTTTTCAACATGCGGAAGAAAAACCGCCTGGCGGAGCCAAGTTTATGATTGAGGATGGCTGTCTGGATGGGGTAGAGGCGGTATATGGTATTCACCTCGCATCTGAAATTCCGTTTGGTAAAATTGGATTAAAGAGTGGGCCTGCGATGGCGGCTGTCGACGCGTTTACGATCCAGATCAACGGCAAAGGCGGGCATGGCGCACGACCGCATCAGACGGTGGACTCTATTGTTATCGGCAGTCAAATTGTGAACGGGTTGCAGCAGGTGGTTAGTCGCAGGGTGGACCCTATTGAATCAGCAGTGTTAACGATTGGGGTATTCCAAGCTGGAACTGCCTTTAATGTGATTGCAGATAAGGCCAAAATTGAAGGCACTGTACGTACGTTTAATAAGGAAGTGCGTAAGGAAGTCGAGAATGAAATTCGCAGTATCGTCAAGGGGTTGACTGAGGCTTATCATGCCGGATACGAAATTGACTATCTGAATGGCTATCCTTCTTTGGTGAATGCCGAAGCCGAAACGGAACGTGTACGCGAGCTCATCGGCAGACTGTATGGAGCAGACGCCTTTTTGGATTTGAAGCCGGTCATGGGAGCAGAGGATTTTGCTTATTATTTGGAGCAGCGACCGGGAGCCTTCATTCATGTGGGTGCCCGTAATGAGGATGAAGGAACGCATTTTGCTCATCACCATCCTCACTTTGATTTTGATGAGCGGGCATTGCTCGTCTCAGGACATATCTTTTTAGCTCTGGCGCTTGAATACTTGCAATAATAGGCATATGTTTATGACTGACGACAGTATTAACGGAAGCAATGTGAGCTGGAACCGCGCATAGCGCGGTTTTTTGTTGCAAATCAAAGTATTTTGACACCCATAAAGAATGAAAATGAAGTAATTAATTCATTATATGAAAAATTCATAATAGAAATAAATAAAAGGTGTTAACTCTGAGGTAAGTCCAAGCCTCCTATTATAAGCTGCGGAGCAGGAGATAATGTTGCATTATCTTGATTTTTCGCACAAGGAAATGAGAAAAAGATGACGAATCTATTGAGCAAGACACCGATGTAAGCGCTAACAAAACGAGTATTGCACTGTATATATTGGTTGAATGGGGGTGAGCCAAGAATACACTTGTCATATTGTGAGAAGCAACGATAACGATAGGAACGTATTCAGAATCGGCTGATTACTTTGATCTCAAAATGACTTGCATATTCAAATGATAATGAAGAAGGAGGTTGAATTCATTGACTAAGGCAAAAAACAGGTTGAGAATTGCTTGTTTGGCGCTTGTGGTAGCGGGTGCTTCCTGGACAGGAATGATAGCACCGGCTCATGCTACTCCAAGTGACGATTACAGTTGGAAAAGTGTCGTTACGGGTGGAGGTGGTGGTTTTATACCTGGCATTATTTTTAATGAAACGGAAAAAGACCTGATCTATGCCCGTACAGATATTGGAGGAGCTTACCGCTGGAATGCTGCCAATGAGAGCTGGATTCCGCTGACGGATTCTGTGGGCTGGGAGGATTGGAACAAAAATGGAGTCGATGCACTGGCGACTGATCCTATTGATCCGAATCGCGTATATATAGCTACAGGCACGTATACTAATTCATGGGATAAACAAAACGGGCAAATTATGCGTTCCACCGACAGGGGCAATACGTGGCAGACAACCAAGCTTCCTTTTAAGGTGGGGGGCAATATGCCGGGGCGTTCAATGGGTGAACGTCTGACGATTGATCCAAATAAGAATAATATTTTGTTCTTTGGAGCTCGAAGTGGTAATGGACTATGGAAAAGCTCTGATTTCGGAGCAACTTGGAGTAAAGTAAGCAGTTTCCCGAATCCAGGGACGTATGTACAAGACCCTTCCAATGAATATACCAGCGACATTGTCGGTTTATCATGGATCACCTTTGACAAAAAAACAGGCTCTTCCAGTAAAGCAACGCAGACGATCTATGTAGGTGTTGCAGATAAAAAGCAAAGTGTCTATCGCAGTACAGATGGCGGGACAACCTGGTCTGCTATAGCGGGACAGCCTACAGGCTATTTGCCACATCACGGTGTGTTATCAGCGGACGGCAACTTGTATATTTCTTATAGCGATGGAGCTGGTCCATATGACGGAACAAAGGGTGAACTGTGGAAATTGAATACAGCAAGCGGGCAGTGGACTAACATTAGCCCTATTGGTAGCAGCAGCGCGGACAATCATTTTGGATATGGTGGACTGACGGTGGATGTCCAGAAGCCAGGTACACTTATGGTTGCTACCTTGAATGCCTGGTGGCCGGATGAAACGATTTATCGCAGCACTGATAGTGGGGCAACTTGGAGTCCTATTTGGGAATTCGATGGTTATCCGTCTCGCAAGCTGAAATACAATCTGGATATAAGCGGTGCGCCTTGGCTGACTTTCAATGCCAACCCTGCTCCACCGGAAGTATCGCCCAAGCTGGGGTGGATGATTGGAGATTTGGAGATAGATCCATTTAATTCAGACCATATGTTGTACGGCACCGGAGCTACGATTTATGGCTCTAAAAACCTGACCAATTGGGATAAAGGAGGAAAGCTGGATATTTCAGTAGCCGCTAAAGGGGTAGAGGAAACGGCGATTTTGGATTTGGTGAGCCCTCCAACCGGCGCGCCTTTGGTGAGCGCAGTAGGTGATGTCTCTGGATTCAGACACGACGATTTATTCAAGGCTCCAGCTAAAATGCTGGATAATCCGACCTTTACAAGCAGCGAAAGCATTGATTATGCCGAGCTGAATCCTTCTTTTATGGCCCGAGTAGGTAAAGCGGATTATAAAAAAGATCCAAATGCCAAATCCATCGGTTTTTCCAATGATGGAGGAGCCAACTGGTATAAAGCAAATAGCGAGCCTTCCGGTACAGCAGGAGGAGGCAGCATCGCCGTAGCAGCAGATGGTAATGGCTTGCTGTGGAGTACATCAGACAAAGGTGTGTTCTACTCCAAAACTGGCGGCAACTCATGGACAGCAAGCACAGGGATTCCAGCGAATGCAAAGATCGCCTCTGACCGAGTGAACCCTAATAAATATTACGCATTTGCCTCCGGGAAAATATATGTGAGCACCAATGGAGGCGTATCCTTTACGCCATCAGCGGCAACTGGCTTACCGACAGCAGGCAATGCTGATATTGATGCTGTACGAGGAGCAGAAGGAGATGTGTGGTTCGCCGGAGGCTCCGAGGATGGAGGACCATACGGCTTATGGCATTCCAAGGATTCAGGTGTTACATTCACCAAACTCGATAATGTGCAGGAAGCGGATTTTGTAGGCTTTGGTAAGGCAGCGCCGAACCGTACGAATGCAGCGGTATTTATCGTTGGTAAAATTGATGGTACACGTGGATTTTACCGTTCGGACGATGCTGGCGCAAACTGGGCGCGCATTAATGATGACAAGCATCAATATGCTCGAGTGACCAAAATTATTGGGGACCCTCGGGTTTATGGACGTGCTTATCTGGGAACGAATGGCCGTGGCATTCTGGTGGCAGATCGTGTGGGTGGTGATCAGCCATCTACCGGGCAAGCAAGTATTACACCAACGACTGCAACCTATGGAGTGAATAACAGCAATACGGATATTACTGTCAAGCTAACACTTAACGGCAATACGTTAGAAGCTATCAAGCAGGGGAGTGTGGTGTTGAACAAAGGTGAAGATTATACGCTTAGTGAAGAAACAGTCGTTCTTACCAACAAGTATTTATCTAAACTTCCTAAAGGAGAGACAGCACTAAACTTCCATTTTAGTACAGGCAATGATGCGTTGTTTACAATTACGGTGAAAGGGGATACGCCAAGTGAGCCGGGAACAGGCGAGGGCGTTCTGAAGGTGCAAACCTTCAATGGGAATGTATCCGCCACAAGCAATACAATCAGTTCCAAATTTAAAATAACCAATACGGGAACCTCATCAATTTCCCTAGCAGACGTGACATTGCGTTATTATTACACCATTAACGGGGAGAAAGCACAAAATTTCTTCACGGATTGGTCGAGCGTCGGTACAGGGAATGTGATTGCTAGCTTCAAAACATTATCCAATGCGAAGCCAGGGGCAGATTCTTATGCAGAAATCGGGTTTAAATCGGCTGCGGGTTCTTTAGAACCCGGTCAAAGTGTGGAGTTGCAAACCCGGATATCCAAAGAGGACTGGAGCAGTTACACACAAACCGATGATTATTCATTTAATCCCACAGCAAACAGTTTACAAGATTCTGCTAAAATAACCGCTTACCTGTCTGGAAGCAAGCAATGGGGAATTGAGCCCTAAACCTTAATAAGGATAATCCTAAGTCAGCCACTCTAATGAGTGAGCTGGCTTTATTTTTGACGACCTGTTGTCCCGCATTCTTTTTTTGGGGAAAAAGCAACGACAAGTTGAAAACAGCTACTAATAGAGATTCAAATTATATAATATAATTATTTCACTATATGAAAAATTCATAATAGAAAAAAACTCTTTCTCGCATACGATCTCCACAAAACAAACACACCACTTTAAGTAGAAAAAAGAAACACTAACACGAACATATGTTCCCTTTATCTTGAAAAAGAAACGCTCCTGTCCTTAGACAAAAAGCGTCTTTAATCCATTTTTTATATTTATCATACACCTCAAACAAGATGCCGAGATGCTGAAATTAACAGTGTCATCGTAATGACATTCACAATCGTAGAAAGTAATACTGTTTGTGCGGCAAAATCGGGTTCATTTTTATATTCTTCCGCTAAAATACTGGTATTAACACCGGTAGGCATACCCGATGCAATGAGCAAGGCTTGAGCGGGAATCCCCTTAAGACCCAGCAGCAAGACGAGCATAAAACCGACTATTGGACCAGCAATCAGGCGTAGTACCATACTGATGTACACGGCTGTCCGGCGCAAACGAAAGGGATATTGCACAATTTGTGCTCCCAAAGTAAGCAGAGCTACAGCAACCATCGACTGACTAATATAATTCAAAGGTTCAGCCAGTAAATTAGGCAATGGACTATGCAGCAGATTTAGGAGCAAACCTAGCGCAAGCGCATAGGGAACAGGCATTTTCAAAAAATTAATTAATATTTTTCGAGTATTGGCCTTGCCGTTTTGCACAACAAAAGTGCCGTATGTAAATGTGACAAAGCTTTGAAAGGTCATAATCAGAGCTTGAACGGAAATGGCCAAAGGGTCACCTTTGAACACCAACTGATTGATTGGCAGACCATAATTTCCTGAATTATCTAGCATTACACTGTTTGTAAAAGCTCCACGCATTCCGGGGCTATATTTCAGAGATCTGGCGACGGTAGTGCTGATTACGTACAGAATAGCTATGTACAAGGCATAAAAAAGTGAAACCTCACCCATGAGCATTAAAGAAATTTCCGAGTTATAAAGACCTGTAAACACAACTGCGGGGGTGATATAGTAAAAATTGATTTTAGCTAAGGTATACAAATCCAGTCGAAAAAAATATTGCATGATACAACCAAAACCGATAAGTACAAAAATAGGTAAAACAACGTCCAAAAGAATGGTGCCGAACATGTCTGTTTCATCTTCTTTCTATTATGCGAATGTAAAGGCTGATACTTAAAAATGCATGTGTAATTCTCATTATACTGTGTAAATAGGTTAGGCGTATAATAAAATTTTATAGTGGTTTTGGGAATCTGGACTGCGGCTATATTGGTGTCTCACACATTAGATAAGAAAAGATAAAAAATCAGCTTAGAGAAGCCGTTAATACATCTAGGGACATTTGAGCCCGGTTTTTACTATAAGGAGGAATCGCATCATGAGAAACACTTGGACAGCTTTATTAGCGTGTATACTGGTCTTGGGATTGGCAGCGGGAACCGCTGAGGCCAAGCAGGGACGCGGAAATGATCAGGAGAACAAACAGGAAGCAAAGACGTCTGTTAAAGACGCGAATGAAAAGAGCGGGGAAGAGCTAATCAATCCCCATGACTCAGACAATGATCAGTCCAAAAAACAAAAGGACAAAGCATCCGGCAAAAAGGATGAAAACAGTAAAAAAGAAAAACACGCAGAAATCAGAAAAACCGAACCTGTTGCAGTAACGGATGATACGTACGAGGAGTCCAAAGACCATAATGGTCACAAGGGACGCAACGGTTACAAGGGTCTGCTTCACGCGGTAGAAAATACGAAGGATAAGCCGGCAGGAGCGGTTATTGCGAATCTGCTGCTTACGAAATACCCGGACCGTTTGACTCCAGAGCAGGTTGCTGAACTTGAATTGATCCGGAATTCTGGTAAAGCACTGACTGAGGCAGCTGAGCTACTGGCTGAAAACGGAAATGTGACAGATGCCGTATACATGCAGGAGGAGGCGGTACTGGCTAATGTGTCCGACCTGGACAGCTACAAAAAGCTCGGTGAATTCTCGAAGAAGGCTGGACGGCCGTCGGGTATGAAGCTGTTCGTGAATGGTGAAGAATACGATGCCAAACCGATTAACCGCAAGGGGACCACACTTGTTCCGTTTAGAACAGCTTCCGAAGCTTTGGATGCAAAGGTTTCCTGGGATCCGAAAGAAAAGGCTGTTACTGTCACCCGTAACGGCGTGTCCGTCAAATTATTTGTTAACAGTCCGAAAGCATATATTAACGGTCAGCCGTATTCTATCGAGCAGCCAGCATCCATAGTGGATGGGACGACAATGGTACCTGTAAGGGTAATCGGAGAGGCCTTGGGGACAAATGTTAAATGGGAGCCTGAGAGCCAGTCCGTTGTTGTATACGAGTAGCCAACAACTACTACTACATCAACATCATAACGTGTTGTAAACAAACAAAATTTTGTAAAGCAAAAAGGGCCCCTGACTAAATGTCAGGCCTTTTTGTTTTACCTTGCAATTAATGATTTCGTATTCTTTTTAATGGTGAGAAGATAGATAGCCTTCATGATACTACCAAGCTATTCGCATTATGTGCTGGTCATGTGTACAATTAAATAGAGAACACTGAGAAAAGGAAGTGTTATAGATGGATTTAGGATTAACGGGAAAAATAGCCTTTGTTGCAGGTTCCAGTAAAGGACTCGGCAAGGCAAGCGCACGGGAGCTGGCACGCGAGGGTGCGAATGTCGTCATTTCAGGACGGAACGAAGCAGAGCTTCAGCGGACGCAGGCGGAATTACTGGAAACAGCGAGTGGCCGCGTTGAATATGTAGTTTGCGATGTAACAAAACCAGAACATATCTCCCAGGCCATCCGTCGTACAGCTGATTTGTTTGGCACCGTTGATATTTTGGTTAACAATGCGGGTGGGCCTCCTGCCGGTACCTTTGATGATTTTACAGATGAAGTGTGGATGCAGGCCTTTGAACAAAATTTACTTAGTCATATCCGGTTGATCCGTGAGGTGTTACCATATATGAAAAAACAACAAAGCGGTAGGATTTTAAATATTGCTTCTTCCTCAGTTAAGCAGCCAATTCCGGGGTTAATCATTTCAAATACGCTACGTACGGGAGTCGCTGGATTGGCGAAAACATTGTCTCTGGAATTAGCTCCTCATAATATTCTGGTACATACTGTAGCACCGGGGAGAATTGCAACCGATCGCGTGCGTAGCTTGGACGAGCATCGAGCTGAGAAAACCCAGCAAACGACAGATCAGGTTCGTAAACAAGCAGAAGAGGGCATTCCATTGGGGCGGTATGGAGAGCCTGAAGAGTTCGGTAAAGTTGTTGCTTTTCTGGCGTCTTCAGCTTCATCCTATTTGACAGGGAGCACCATCCTTGTGGATGGCGGAATGATTAAATCGTTATAAAATAAAGATGCGTGCCAGCCTCAGGTTTAATTGGGTGCTGGCACGCTTTTTTAAAATTTATTTAGGGAATAGATAATCTTCATTCACGACCTGGAAGCTCACAACCCTCATCGGTACATATACCACCTGCATCTTGTTTGGACGAGCTGCCGCTTATCATGGTGAAAGGTGAGCGTTCATCCCATGCTTTTTGAAGCGCATCATGGAATACTTCCTCCGGCTGGGCACCAGAAACAGCAAATTTTCGATCAAATACAAAGAATGGCACACCCTGAACACCTAACTCAGCGCCTTCGGATTCATCAGCTCTAACTTCGTCGGTAAAACGATCACTGGCTAATATAGCAGCCGCTTCCTTTTGATCCAAACCAACCTCAGTAGCCAGCGCTACCAGCACTTCATGATCCCCTGTATGCTTGCCTTCGATGAATACAGCCTGGAATAAACGCTCGCTCAGCCCCAGCATTTTGCCTTGTGTTTGAGCCCAAAGTGTTAAGCGGTGAGCATCAAGAGAGTTCGTCGGCACCATGGCATGAATATTATAATCAAGACCCGCAGAGCGTGCGTTTTCGTTCATTCGATCATTCATAGCCTGAGCCTCTTGCAGACTGACCCCATATTTAGCGGATAGTTCTTCATTGATCGTTTTACCGCTATCTCTCACAGCATCCGGGTTCAATTCAAAACTCTTGAATGTCAATTGCACCTCATTGCGATGTGGAAATTGCTGTAATACTTGCTCCAAACGGCGTTTGCCAATATAACAGAATGGGCACATATAATCAGACCATACTTCAATATTCATCAGGAAAAAGCCTCCATGTATACGTATTTTATTGAGTAACCGGGAGTAGTGTTTCCCACTTTAGAATGTGTATAAAGGTGGAACTTCATTAGTTACAATAAGAATTATAAAGCTAAAGCATTCAACGTGCAAATAATTAATGCTTGTCAAAAAATTAATGCTATGATATTTTATATGTGTAACCGGTTACACATTGGAGTTGAACCTACACTATGACAACAATTAAAGAAGTCGCCAGCTTTGCAGGTGTTTCCGTAGCGACCGTATCCAGAGTTATTAATGAAACTGGATATGTACATGAGGATACACGGCGAAAGGTAGAGGCTGCTGTGAGGCAGTTAAATTACAAGCCCAATGAAGTTGCACGTTCTTTGTATAAAAAGAAATCCAGATTAATCGGCCTGCTGCTGCCGGATATTACGAACCCTTACTTTCCCTTGTTAGCTCGTGGGGTGGAGGATCGAATGCAGGAAAATGATTTTCGGATTATTTTCGGTAATAGTGATGAAGATCGCCAAAAAGAATTGGATTACATGGATACTTTTGTTCAAAATAATGTCGTTGGTGTTATTTCTTCTACCAATGATCCCGATGCCGACTGTTACGCCAAACTGAAGATCCCGGTCGTTTTTCTCGATCGAACTTCCAGTGATAGCCTCTCCGTATATGCGGATGGAGCCCATGGCGGTTGCTTGGCTGCTCAAGAAATGGTTGCCCGCGGCAGCAAACAAATTACAGTCATGCAGGGCCCTGCACATATTCGTCCAGCACAAGACCGTTTTCGCGGGGCGGTTGAAGAGCTTCAGCAATCCGGAATTGCTTACCATGTGGTCGAGACAACTTCCTTTTCGTTCAAGGAGGCCGAGTCGTGGGCCAAAGAGCTGTTTAGCAAGTACCCGGATACGGACGGAGTTATCGCAAGTAACGATATCGTGGCTACAGCGGTGATGCATGAGGCACATAGATTAGGAAAGAAAATCCCAGATGATGTTCAAATTATCGGGTTTGATGATATACCATTAAGCAGTTTGTTATTCCCGCCTTTGTCAACGATCCGACAACCTGCTTATGAAATGGGCTGGGAAGCAGCAGGACTACTCATTCAGTTGATTGAGCAGTCGCAAGTAACGAAGTCAAGCGTACCTAATCTTCATTCGAAAGTACTTACCTATTCAAGCATACAATTGCCCGTCAAATTTATAGAACGGGAAACGACGAGAAAGGTGGATTATGATGGCTAAAATTTCGATTATCGGAAGCAGTTCTATGGATCTCGTAGTTACTTCGTCCAAACGTCCCGGTGCTGGTGAAACGGTATTGGGTGAAAGCTTTACAACCTTACCTGGAGGTAAAGGAGCCAATCAGGCAGTAGCCGCAGCACGACTCGGAGCAGACGTTACGATGATTGGACGTGTAGGGGATGACCATTTTGGAGAACAGATTTTACGAAATTTTGAAGAAAATCATGTTCATACTGGTTATGTGAAACCGGTTACACATATGGAAAGCGGTACAGCGCATATTGTATTAGCTGAAGGTGATAACAGTATTGTCGTGGTAAAAGCAGCAAATAATGAAGTGACACCCGCCTATGTGGAAGAAGCGCTTGACGTCATCCGAAGTTCGGATATTGTGCTAATTCAACAGGAAATACCAACAGAAACGGTTGTTTACGTAAGCGAGATTTGTGCGAAATACCAGATACCCTTGTTGCTGAATCCAGCCCCGGCTCGTGAAGTGGAAGAAAGCGTAATTGCGAATGCGACCTACATTACGCCAAACGAGCATGAAGCTGCCATTATGTTTAAGGATATGAGCCTGCAAGAAGCGTTGCGTAAATATCCCAACAAGCTGTTTGTGACTGAGGGCAGCAACGGTGTACGATTCTTCGACGGAGAACAGGAAGTCGTGGTTCCTACTTATAAAGTAGAGGCCGTTGATACAACAGGTGCAGGAGATACGTTTAACGCTGCTTTTGCAGTGGCATTGGCTGAAGGAAATTCGCTGGCAGACAGTGTGAAATTTGCTAATCGTGCTGCGTCATTGTCCGTAACCAAATTTGGAGCCCAAGGTGGAATGCCAACCCGTCGTGAAGTGGAGGAGCAAATATAATATGAAGAAACATGGAATCCTAAACAGTCATATATCCAAAATACTGTCGGATCTCGGCCACACAGACTATATTGTCGTGGCTGATGCCGGCTTACCTGTTCCTGAAGGCGTTACCAAAATTGATTTGGCCCTTAAGCTGGGTGTTCCATCCTTTCAGGACGTCGTTGATGTCATTGCAGCAGATATGGTGATCGAAAAAATAACGCTGGCCGAAGAAATCAAACAAGAAAATGAACAAGCATTGCAGTATATTATGCGCAACTTTGCAGGGGAGCAATTAGAACATCCACAGATTAATACGCAGGCTGCCGTCATTGAGTTTTGCTCTCATGAACAATTCAAGGAGCTGACCCGTTATGCGAAGGCGGTCATTCGTACAGGAGAGGCTAAGCCATTTGCCAATTGTATTTTGCAGGCAGGAGTTCATTTTGGATAAATCAATGTTGAATAAAAAGGAGGGTACAGCATGCAGATTCAAATGAAAGGAATTCACAAAGCCTTTGGAACCAATCAGGTACTGAGTGGTGTTGACTTTGATCTTCGTGAAGGAGAAGTACATGCCCTCATGGGTGAAAATGGTGCAGGAAAATCAACGCTGATGAATATTTTAATCGGACTGCATCGGCGAGATGAGGGAACGATCATCATTGACGGCCAGGAAACCTATTTTGCCGACCCCAAAGAAGCGGAGCAAAAAGGAATTGCTTTTATTCACCAGGAACTAAATGTGTGGCCGGAGATGACCGTGCTGGAAAATCTGTTTATCGGCAAGGAAATGACATCCAAGTGGGGCTTACTAGACAGCTCTAAAATGAAAGCGTTAGCAAATGAGCAATTCAGCAAGCTTTCGGTAAACCTTCCATTAAACGGTGAAGCAGGCGAGTGTTCAGTGGGTCAACAGCAGATGATTGAAATAGCCAAAGCACTCATGACGGATGCTAAAGTTATCGTGATGGATGAGCCGACAGCCGCCTTAACCGAACGGGAAATTCAGAAGCTGTTCGAGGTTATTACTTCCTTGAAAAAAGATGGTGTTTCGATTGTGTATATTTCACATCGGATGGAGGAGATATTCGCGATCTGTGATCGGATTACCATCATGCGTGACGGGAAAACGGTGGATACTCAGGCGATTCCCGATACAAATTTTGATGAAGTTGTACGGAAAATGGTAGGTAGAGAGCTGACTGAACGCTATCCGGTAAGAACGCCAGCTTTGGGAGAAGTGGTGCTGGAGGTCAAAAATGCTTCGCATAAAGGGTTATTTGAAGATGTGAATTTCACTGTACGATCTGGTGAAATTGTAGGTTTTTCAGGCTTGATGGGCTCGGGACGGACCGAGATCATGCGAGCGTTATTTGGACTGGATGCTTTGGATCGTGGTGAGATCCATGTACGTGGAAAAAAGGTGACTATTCGCAAGCCGGATGACGCGGTGAAACTAGGGATTGGCTTCATTACAGAAGACCGAAAAGATGAGGGCTTGGTTCTGGATTTTTCCATTCGGGAAAATATGGTGCTGCCAAATCTCTTCAGCTTTACCTCAAAAGGATTTATTTCAGGTAAAAAAGAGTTGGATTTTGTTAACACTTTAATTAAGCGCTTACAAATTAAAACCCAATCGGGTGAAACAACGGTTCGCAGTTTGTCAGGTGGTAATCAGCAAAAGGTGGTTATTGCCAAATGGGTAGGTATTGGTCCAAATGTACTCATTCTTGACGAACCGACGAGAGGTGTAGATGTGGGAGCCAAGCGGGAAATCTACCAGTTGATGAACGAGCTGACCGAACGTGGAGTCGCGATTATCATGGTATCCTCGGAACTCCCTGAGGTACTCGGCATGAGCGATCGTATAGTCGTGGTGCACGAGGGAAAGATCAGCGGAGAGCTGAGCAGGGAAGAAGCCACACAAGAAAATATTATGACGCTAGCTACAGGAGGACAGTAATATGACAACTATGAATGGATCAAAAAGCAGCAAAGGCTTTCAAATGTCACAAATCACACAGAAGCTTGGCCCGTTGTTGGGACTCATTATTTTGGTGATTATCGTATCGGTCTTAAATCCCAGCTTTTTGGAACCGCTTAATATTTTGAATTTATTGCGCCAGGTATCCATTAATGCGTTGATTGCGTTCGGTATGACCTTCGTTATTCTCACAGGCGGAATAGATTTGTCAGTCGGCTCCATATTAGCACTATCCAGTGCGTTTGTCGCAAATATGATGCTGGCCGGGTTCGATCCTATTTTGGCGATTATCATCGGCTGTGCATTGGGTGGCGTGATGGGGATGGTCAACGGCTTGATGATTACGAAGGGTAAAATGGCTCCGTTCATCGCTACACTAGCAACCATGACCATTTTCAGAGGATTGACACTCGTTTATACCAATGGTAACCCTATTACAGGACTCGGGGACAGTCTGGTATTTCAATTGTTCGGTCGTGGCTATCAGTTCGGTATTCCGGTTCCAGCGATTACGATGCTCATTACCTTTGCTGTCCTATGGATCATTTTGCATAAAACACCATTCGGACGTAAAACGTATGCCATTGGTGGTAACGAGAAGGCTTCGATTGTATCTGGTATTAAAGTACCACGTGTAAAAATTTGGATTTACTCTCTGGCTGGAATGCTCTCTGCATTGGCGGGAGCTATCTTGACTTCACGTTTGAACTCGGCGCAACCGACAGCAGGTACTTCTTATGAATTGGACGCCATTGCGGCTGTCGTATTAGGTGGAACAAGTCTCTCGGGAGGACGCGGACGAATCGTAGGTACGTTAATTGGTGTGCTTATCATCGGTACACTAAACAATGGCTTGAACTTGCTGGGGGTTAACTCATTTTATCAAATGGTCGTAAAAGGGATAGTCATCGCTATTGCTGTATTGATTGACCGTAAAAAATCCGCATAATACACCTAATCTGCGTAGAAGGAGACACATAAATATGAAAAAGCTTACATTAATCATGACTGCATTGCTGCTCCTGCTCATGACAGGGTGTTCCTTGGAACCGCCCGAATGGGCGAAACCTAAAGCGGCCGCGAACCTGAAGGACATCAAAATCGGCTTGTCGATCTCAACACTGAATAATCCATTCTTCGTATCTCTCAAAGACGGAGTTGTGGCAGAGGCCAAAAAACAAGGAATGCAGGTCATTGTTGTGGATGCACAAAATGATTCGGCGAAACAAAGTAATGACGTGGATGATCTGATTCAACAGGGAGTAAACGCGTTACTTATTAATCCGACAGATTCGTCGGCCATCTCTACTGTGGTACAATCAGCGAATGCATTGAACATTCCGGTTATTACACTGGATCGTTCTGCTGACAAAGGCGATGTAAAAGCACTCGTCGCTTCAGACAACGTAGAGGGAGGACGAATGGCTGCCAGATATGTGATTGATCAAGTTGGAAAAGGTGCCAAGGTGATTGAGCTGGAAGGTGTTCCAGGAGCATCCGCTACCCGTGAACGCGGAAAAGGATTTCATGAAGTAGCAGATAAGGATCTGAAAGTCATTGCCAAACAATCGGCCGATTTTGATCGGACCAAAGGTTTGAACGTGATGGAAAATCTGCTGCAAGGCAACCCGGACGTTCAGGCAGTATTTGCCCACAATGATGAAATGGCTTTGGGTGCGATCGAAGCAATCCAAAGCTCAGGTAAAAACATTCCAGTCATCGGTTTTGACGGTAACGAGGATGCGCTTAAATCAATTAAGGAAGGGAAACTGACAGCCACCGTAGCTCAGCAACCCGAGCTTATTGGTCAATTGGCGGTGCAGGCAGCCAAGGATGTACTTCAAGGTAAAACCGTGAAAACATCAATTCCCGCTAAGCTGGAGTTAGTGGATCAATCGAAATAAAAAGGGCGCTTGCCCCAACATATTAAGCTATTCGGACTGATGCTGTAATGCGCATCAGTTCTTTTTTTGGCTATTCTATGATGACGATACATACACATAAATGGAAGTTTTTTATTTTTGTATTGTAAGAAGAGACGGTAAAAGATAGAATAACAATTATATGATAATGAGAATCACTATCATATTATGAATTGTATATATCTAAGGAGGACGTATATTGTGCAACAAAGGTACAGATTAAAATGGGAATCCACGCTTTGTCTTGTGGTTCTTTTGATGGTTGTATTGAGTGCATGTGGAAACGCAGCTAGCAACAACCAGACAAACGACAAGACCAGCACTAATGATCCTTCCGGGCAGTCCCAAACGGTTGTTATGCGCGAATATACTGATGCCACTGGCAATAAGATCAGTATCCCTGCAAATCCACAGCGAGTTGTCACGACACAATATTTGGATGCTATGCTGGCCTTGGGAGTTAAGCCTGCAGGTGCTGCTTCCCATTTGTTAGAAGGCGACTATTTAAAAGGTAAGATTGACGGAGTGGCGGATATTGGGAACCCGACAAATGTAGAAAAGGTGCTGGAGTTACAACCGGACCTGATCATCACAACAGAATATACCACGCCCGAAGTGAAGGAGCAGCTAGAGAAAATTGCTCCAACCGTAGTCGTTTCGTTTGGAGAAGGCGATGTATTTGAGCAACTGCGGAATGTCGCAGCCGTGCTGGGTAAGGACAAGGAAGCCGAGCAGTGGATCGCTAGTTTCAACAAAAAGGCTGAGGAAGGTCGAAAGAAGCTGGTTGGAAAATTCAAAAAAGATGAAACGGTTACGATTTATATGGCCTACGATAAGAATGTGTTAAGAGTATACGGAGCGCGGAATGTAGGACATGTTATTTACCGTTCACTGGAATTGAATCCCCCTGAGTACATACGCCAGAAGCTGGCGAAGGACCCGAGATTTAATTATGTTTATGATGTTATTTCAATGGAAAAGTTACCTGAACTATCAGGAGACCGAATTATTATGCTGGTTTATGATGAAGCGAGCAAGGACGGAATGCTTAAGCAAATTGAGCAAAGTGCATTGTGGAGAAATCTCCCGGCTGTTAAAAACCACAAAGTGTATTTCATCAAAGCCGATCCGTGGTTTACGTACTCACCGCTAGCCGTTGACGAATCGCTCGATGAGGCTGTTAAAATGTTTTCCGTTGATCCGAAGTGATCAGTTCAATTGAAATAAGAGAGGAGAAGTCATAACCATGCTTAGACGATTTTTTGAATATTATCGTCCTTACCGGACTTTGTTCATCATTGATTTCTCTTGTGCCTTGCTGGCTGCACTGCTGGAGTTGGCTTTTCCGCTTGCAGTCAACCGGGTGGTCGATGATTTGCTGCCCAGCGGGAACTGGAAATGGATTTTATATGCCTGTCTGGCTCTACTCGGTATTTATGTCATAAGTGCTGCACTGAATTACGTGGTCACCTATTGGGGACACAAGCTGGGCATTAACATCGAATCGGACATGCGTAAAAAGCTGTTTGATCGGGTACAAAAGCAATCGTTTCGGTTTTTTGACAATAACAAAACAGGGCATCTCGTTTCACGTATGACTAATGATCTGATGGATATTGGGGAAATTGCCCACCACGGACCCGAAGATTTGTTCATCGCGTTGATGACACTGGGGGGAGCCTTTGGTATCATGCTCGGTATTAACTGGAAGCTGGCTGTACTGACTTTCATCATTGTACCCCTCATGATTTACTTGTCTCTTTATTTCAGCCGTAAAATGTCTGCTGCATTCCATCGTATGTTTTCTGATATTGCGGATTATAACGCTCGTATTGAAAATAATGTAAGCGGGATTCGTGTTGTTCAAGCGTTCTCCAACGAAGCACATGAAATGGAACGGTTTGCTGAAAATAATGGGCGTTTCCGTAAAACGAAGCTGATCGCGTACCGGATTATGGCCTGGAATTCCTCGATTAGTTTTATACTAATGAAGCTGGTTTCATTGTTTGTACTTGTGTGTGGAACATGGTTTGTTATCGAGGGACAGATGACCTACGGGGAATTTATCGCATTTGTAATGCTGTCTAATGTATTCCTGGGGCCGATTAAACAAATTAATTCTGTCATCGAAACGTATCCGAAAGGGATTGCCGGCTTCCGACGATACCTGGATTTGCTGGAAAGTGAATCGGATGTAGAAGATCTGCCTGGGGCCAAGGCGGTTAGCCATCTTAATGGAGATATTCAATTTGCAGGTGTAACGTTTGGTTACGAAAACAAAGATAAGGTATTACGCAAAGTGGACCTATCTATCCATGCGGGTGAAACCGTAGCACTTGTGGGTCCTTCAGGAGCAGGTAAAACGACACTTTGCAGTTTGTTGCCTCGCTTCTACGATGTCGAGGAAGGCAGCATTACTATTGATGGAATGGATATCCGTGAAATGAAGCTGGAATCGCTGCGATCCATGATTGGTATCGTACAACAGGATGTATTCCTCTTTGATGGAACGATTCGTGAAAATATTGCTTACGGTAAGCTCGATGCTTCGGAAGAAGAAATCTGGGATGCTGCTCGTCGAGCTCAGATTGAAGACCTTGTTCGCTCATATCCGGATGGTCTGGATACAATGATCGGTGAGCGAGGTGTGAAGCTCTCCGGTGGTCAAAAGCAACGTTTGTCTATTGCCCGGATGTTCCTTAAAAATCCGCCAATTCTCATTTTAGATGAAGCAACCTCAGCATTGGATACAGAGACAGAAGCCGCGATTCAGCAAGCGCTGACAGAGCTATCCCAAGGCCGTACGACACTCGTTATCGCGCATCGTCTGGCAACGATCAAAAATGCTGACCGCATTATCGTAGTTGCAGATCAAGGGATTGCCGAGCAAGGCAGACATGAAGAGTTATTGGCAGTAAAAGGGGCATATAGCCGCCTGCACCAAGCTCAATACGGAACGTAAATAGGCCAATATGACACCGTAAATAGAGAGAGGAATGAACAGGTTTGACAAAGAAAATGTGGATTGTAATGATGCTTCTGTCAGTCATTTTAGCTCTTACCGCCTGTGGTGGAAATGTAAAGCAACCTGGTGAAAAGCAGAATCAAACATCTAGCGAACAAAAGTCAGAGGAAATGAAAACAGTCAAAACGATTCATGGAGATATTAAAATACCGGTTCACCCTCAGCGGATTGTAGTAGATATGTACCAGAATGATTTATTAGCACTAGGAATTAAACCTGTGGGAAGTGTTAAATATTATCTGGATAATCCGTTTTCAAAGGATCTTGTACAAGGCATTGCAAGCATTGGAGACCGCGGTAGTGTATCCATTGAAAAAGTATTGGCTCTACAGCCGGATATGATTCTGATTGGTTCCAAAGATGCACATGAATATGAAAAATATAGTAAAGTTGCTCCGACCATAGTCATTCCTTATGGAACGTACAAGAATGTGCATGAGGAACTGACAGCTTTTGGTGAGCTGCTTGGAAAAGAACAGGAAGCCAAAACATGGCTTGCGCAATACGATCAGCAGATGCAGGCCGCACGTGACAAGCTAAAGGGAATTGTTCAGCCTGAAGATACGTTCACCGTAATGGAAGCTTCGGAAAAAGAATACTATGTATATGGTGATAATTTTGGCAGAGGAGGACAGGCGGTATACAGAGGTCTGAATTTGACACCTCCGCCGCTTGTCCAAAAAGAGTTATTAGGTGAGACTCAATGGAAATCGGTGTCAAAAGAAGTCATTAATCAATATGCCGGCTCTTATATCTTTCTGACGGTTAACAAGGATTTGAGAGGTTACGAAGGAGACAGCATATGGAAATCACTGAATGCGGTCCGACAAGGTAAGGTTTTTGAGCTCCAGGAGGATCAATATTGGTACTTCGATCCCATTGCCATTGTAGGACAAGCTGAAGAAATCGCAGACATGATCGTCCAGCGGAATAAAGAGAACGCCACACAGAAGTAATTGCTTCGTTGGCAGCCCTTTGGTATTTATGCCGAAGGGCTTTATTTGTTCACAATAGGGCAGAACATTAGGCATTCCTCGAAATTTGCTATTGATGCCGTTGCCACATTAATTTACAATAGTAAAGATTGCATGATAATAATTCTCATTATCAACATCATCTTCAACACAGTTCGTGATAGCTACATACTATTCAACAGTAAGGGTGAACAATAGTTATGAAATTATCAGAATCATCGGATAGCCCCGCTCAAAGTAATCATAACCAGTCGCCGACTCAATTCCACTCGCGACCATGGGCGGCTTCGCTTATCCTGACAGTTGGGCTTGGACTTTTAGCGTTCGGTATCGCGCTATCTCTATCTTTTGGTGCAGCCTCAATTAGGCTGGAAGAGGTATGGAACGCCGTTTTTCATTTTAAACCCGAGTTGCAAAACCATCAGATTATTTGGGAAATCCGTCTACCTCGGATTCTGGGTGGGGTTTTAATCGGAGTTTGCTTTGCTGTTGCAGGTGCAATTATGCAAGGAATGACCCGAAATCCGCTTGCTGACTCGGGCTTGCTTGGACTGAACTCGGGAGCCAGCTTGGCGATGGCGATTTGCTTTGCCCTTTTTCCTGGCTCTTCCTTTTTACAGTTAATGTTGTATTCCTTTGTTGGTGCAGCTCTGGCTGTTGTGATGGTATATGGTACAAGCTCCATATCCAAATCAGGTCTTACGCCAGTTCGTCTTGTATTGGCAGGTGCAGCTGTCACGGCATTGCTGTCTGCCTTAGGAGATGCGATCAGTTTGTACTTTGATGTTGGACAGGATTTGGCCTTTTGGTATGCCGGAGGGCTTAGTGGAATCAAGTGGGTTCAGCTCGGTATAGTTTTGCCTTGGGTTGTGGCAGCTTTTATCGGTGCTCTCATGTTGTCGCGCTCCATTACGCTACTCAGTTTGGGAGACGAAATTGCGTTGAGCCTTGGTCAGCGAACTGGGGTAGTAAAGGTAGTCGGAATGATTCTTGTTCTGATTTTGGCGGGTGCAGCGGTGTCGTTGGTGGGTTCTATAGGTTTCGTGGGATTGATTATTCCCCATATAACCCGCAAGCTGGTTGGCGTCGATTATCGCTGGATTATTCCATGCTCGGCCATTATGGGAGCTTTACTCATTGTGTTTGCCGATCTGGCAGCCCGTATGATTAACGCACCTGAGGAAACACCGGTGGGCGTACTTATTGCCTTAATTGGGGTTCCGTTCTTCCTTTATCTGGCACGTAAAGAAAGGAGGGCACTGTAAGATGAATAACGTTACGAATGGGGCTATTGCCAAAGCTAGTCATCGTAAAAAAATACATGATTGGATGGTTGTAGTCATTCTGCTCGTATTGCTCATTGCTGCGTTCACCATAAGTGCGAATACGGGAACCATCCGGCTTTCGCCAATGGAGCTATTTAGAACCTTGTTTGGACAAGGGACTCCACAGCAGGAATTAATCCTATTTGAATTCCGATTGCCACGAATGGTTATTTCCCTTCTTATCGGTGCAGGTCTCGCTGTTTCTGGCTGCATCATGCAGGGGGTTTCGCGTAACGGCCTAGCGGACCCTGGTATTCTAGGCATTAATGCAGGCGCCGGGTTGATGGTCATGCTGTTTGTATTGCTTTTTCCATCTATGCAAACTACGAATTCATTGTTTTTACTTCCCGCCCTTGCACTGATTGGATCAGGAGCAGCTGCTATTCTCATCTACGCGCTTTCTTACAAGAAAGGTGAAGGAATTTCTCCGACAAGGCTACTGCTGAGCGGAATTGGCGTAGCGGCGGGTATCAGTGCTGCGATGATCATTATGACTCTTAAGCTGACACCCGAAAGTTACACGTTTGTAGCTAATTGGTTAGCAGGAAGCATCTGGGGCTCAAACTGGAAATTCGTGATGGCTCTGTTGCCTTGGCTGATTGTATTGCTTCCTTTCGCATACTACAAAGCAAATGTGATGAATGTGCTTAATCTGGGAGATCAGACGGCATCGGGGTTGGGTACAGCTATCGAAAAGGAACGTATTCTCCTTCTCGCTGCTGCGGTTGGATTGGCCAGTTCTAGTGTTTCGGTTAGTGGCGGTATCGGCTTTGTCGGTTTGGTGGCTCCACATTTGGCGAGAAAGCTGGTGGGGCCGAAGCATAAAATGCTGCTGGTAACCTGTGCTTTAGTCGGAGCACTCCTGGTACTTGTAGCGGATACGATCACACGATCCTTACCTTTACAGAAAGAAATCCCGACAGGTTTAATTGTAGCCATCATTGGTGCGCCATACTTCTTATACCTGTTGAGTCGCTCCAAAGGGTAACGTCACGAAAGAGTACCACCTGTCAATTAAAGGCTACGCAAACAAATAACCTTCAACACCACTAAGGAAGTGGGGCTGAAGGTTATTTGTTTCATTTAATTTAGCAGCCTTTCATCTCAACGGGAAGTATTCAAGGCATGAGAGGTTTGATGCAGCTCTCTGATCATTTTATGCAACGTGTAATTTTCCTGACGTGTCACGCCGTGTTGATTTTCCTGAACCAGCAACTGATGGATGTTTCGTTTTAGAATTTCACTTCGACGTTCCAGCATTTCGGTACTCATAAATAAATGAACACTCCCTTTGTCATGAATAAACCTACATTTTTGAAATGAGCATAGGCTGAATTTAAGTTTGCCTTTCGACTTCTTTAAGTATATCGTGCTGGATGATCAAGGGAAAACGGAGCGAGACAGCAAATTGCTTTTTCTCATCATCCATGCTGTGTCGACAGCGACTCACCCCATGAGTTCTTAGATATACTTCCTGATGCTAGCGATAACAGGGGATTAGGCGTAATTAACTTCATGTATATAATTGTTTTTTTGATATAAACGGATTAAGTGTATTAGTCCATTTGAAATATTTGTCAGTAAGGAGCGTATTGGATATTGCTCAGGCTGTTCTGAACAAGCAGGGGCTTAATAGCGAGTTAATACAAAGGATCAATTGTGTATTTGCAGAAAATCAATTTGTGCGCTTAAAAGTTAGCTAGGTTCTGAAGATCAGCATTTACATACAGAATTTATAGATGAACCCGACCAGTTAAAGCGAATGTATATGGAATCACTTATCAGTTTGCTAAAAGCTATGGAGGGGAGCAACTAGAACTGCAAAGTTGTATTCAATGCAATCATTTTGGTTTATTCCATATTAGCGAGCTCAGTTAACCAAATTTTGCAGTTCTAAATGTCGGAGTCATTACAACTACCTAATGAAAAGAAAAGAATAAGAGGATATAACATTTTAGAAGTGAGGAGATACAATAATGATTATTTAAAAATCGGATGAAGAAATTGAGATCATGAGGGGATCTGGCCGAATTACGACTATTCTGCCAGTCCGCACCACTTGCCTTTGAGGCCGAACTTTTCAAGTCGTGTGTTGTACGCCGTAGGCGTATACTGGAAGCCATGATCCGAATGAAGCACGGCTCCGGATACGTCTATTTTGTGTGCATTCATAATACCAATTTCTTTATCCCCAGGACCGAAAAGATCCGCAGTGGTGGAGAAATAGCTGCTTTATCATCATTATTTGTATTGTGGATATACCGGCTGAACGGCTACCTGCTCAGGATCATGACCGAAGAACAACAGATTCGGCTTAACCTCCTGCACAATCTGCTGAATGCGGGCGATTGACTGGCGTGCCTGTTCACGGTTAAAGCCGTCAAACGGCACGTCGTTTGCGTAATTCTCCTGCGTGTAGGCAACATCAATCGTCAGCATGACCGGACCCGATTCCTTTGTTGTGACCAGCGCGGACTGATGACCCGGCGAATGACCCGGAGTATAGAACAGTTGCAAACCTGGAACCAGCTCATGATCCCCTTGAAGCAGTTGGTAATTCAAGTCCGCCTGCACGCATTCCGGTGGCGCATATTCCAGATTACCGATCGCAGCGTCTGCTTCGGACTGCTGCACATAAATCGGTGTATTCGGAAAATGCGGATTGCCTCCGGCATGATCCATATGCATATGAGAGATTACAATGGCATGGATATCGTCCGGCTGATAGCCGATCCGATCCAGTACAGCCACGATACTATCATCGGCTGACATATGGGGAATGAAGCGCCCTTCAAACGGTGTACTTTTAAAATAATTTGGATTGTCGATAAACGAATCCGGCATACCGGTATCAATGAGAATCGGACCGTGATCTGTCTCCAGCAGATACGACCAGATTTGCAGGCGCACCAGTTCACCGGGCTGTGCATGATGGTTGAGTGAGGAGCGATCAATATCAAGCTGACCGATCGGTAACCAGTACAATTTGTTAATCATACAATCATCCTCCAATCTTAGTTTACATAATAATTATTATGTAGTTATTAATCAGGGTTTCGGCTGACAGAAAGTGATGTTTGTATTTTCGTTTGTAAGATCCAGGTGCTGGAGCCTCATGCTGTCGTTGTAATCTCACTCTTTCGAAAATTAATTTTTAATAGTTTAAATGATAAGGCATGTAGACGTCCAGCAGAAATTTGCCGTCAGGCAGGCCAGTTCATGCTTTTCCTGTGAACAAGACTGTTTCTACGCTCTGCTCGAAATTTGCCCAGAAGCTGGATCACACGGTCATCATCTCGAAAATCGGTGAAATTCTTGGTGATCCACTGCTGCAAGTGGGTGAAAATTACAATCAGCTAGCAGGCTATCAAATGGAGATGGTGCACGCGCCGAAAGGTGATCCGGATAGCAAGCTGGAAACTGCACATGATATTCATGTTTTGGCCACTATGGCGATTTTGACTGCTACCGATCGAGAGCAGCGCCCCCAGCTTGCGGATGAAGTAGAGAAGTGGTGCCGCATGCAAGACTATTGGCTATTTAGTTTTGTTTTAGATATGAATGAATTACATTAGGTGAACTTTTCTTGAGCGTGTTTTAATTTGTCTACATTGTGGGATCGATCCCCTCTGACCCTATGCCACCCCGTTAAGTGCTTTGAAATGTCTGCTTGAAGGCGATACCGGGCTGGACAAGAGGAAAAACGCTCTATTTGCCCTTGAAAAGCACTAAAAAAACAGCGTATAATATAAATTATACGCTGTTTAGGTTTAAAACGACTTTTAGAATCCCTCCTGCATAAGATGTCGATTGGATTGTCGATAAAAATCAGACGAAAATGATCGTTTTACAGTATATTTCGGAATATGAACTGAATTGGAGGCAAGCGAGATGAAAAAAGAGATGAGACATGTGGAGCTCGATACAACTGAAGAAATTGATGAAATATATACTGAGGAGCTGGAAGCTTTTTTGATCTGGATGAAGGATGCAGGATATACGATACATACGCAAAAAAATTATATGGGGGATGTGAAGCAGTTTTTACGGACGTTGCGTGAAAAACCACTCGATCAGGTGAAGAAGATTCATGTTATGTCGTATTTGTCCAAAGCGCGGGAGGGAGGCGCCGGAGATAGTACGCGGAACCGGAAGCATGCAGCGGTGAATAGTTTTTTTAAAGCGCTACAGGAATTTGAGTTATGCAGCACAAATCCGGCAGCGGGAATTAAAAAAGCAAAGACTGAAAAGAATCGTATGCCCGTCTATCTGGATGAAAAGGATATTCATCCGTTTTTGCTCGCGGTGGAGGGGAAATATGCAAATCGTAATATGGCGATTTTTCTGCTGATGGTCTACATGGGATTGCGGGTGGGGGAGGTTCATTCATTGAATGTCTCGGATTACAGCCGAGAAAGACGTACCTTAGATGTGTTCGGTAAAGGACGTAAGTGGCGTACTCTCCCGGTACCGGAAGCCGTGTGTGATTTTGTAGAGCATGCTTTGGAGGAAAGATTGACGCCGTGGAGAGGTAAAGAGGATGCGATGTTCGTATCCCAAAAAGGCCGCCGTCTGGCAGTGCGCACCATTCAACAGATCGCTACAGAAACGTTCGAACGATTCCAGCAAGATAAGAGTATGGAACGCCGGGAGGCTTATTCCAGCCATAAGCTAAGACATACCTTTGCGACGATGCTATTACGTAAGGGAGCAGATCTGCGTACCGTGCAGGAGCTACTGGGGCATTCATCCATTCAGACAACCACAGTATATACACATGTCACTGATCGGGAAAAAGAAAAAGCAATGGATAAACTGGATATTCAGATACCAATAACAGGATTGTGAGTATAGCATGAAAGTTGAGATTAAATAAAAATGAGTTTACATAATAATTATTATGTAAACTTTTAATGAGGAGTCATATCTCGACTCGCAAATAGAATCAACGACTTTGTCTCATCAATATTGTGAACGTTGTAAACTTGTGAGAGAACCCCACATTAGAACTTGACCTGGAACGCGTTTCATAAGCTAGGTTAAATGTATAAGCTTTTAATCCACTCTTGTTAGAAATTAAACTCAGATTCTAGTGTATATTGGGGGATTTTATATATGTTTAAACTGGTGGTAAGTGATCTGGATGGTACTTTTCTGAATAATAGTGGCACTTTCGATGTCGAATTATTTAATCAGGTGTATGGAGAAATGCAAGAAAATAATATTTCTTTTGTAGCCTGTACAGGTAAACAATGTGAACGAGTAGAAGAATTGTTTGGCGAGCACGGAAAAGGGATCTGGATCTTAGGGGACAGTGCTACGCGGATTAAAAAGGATGGAGTCGTCGTCAAAGAGTTTACGATTGAACACAATCTAGCATTACAAGCGATAAGAGATATCGAAAGTTTTTCCAATGATTTTATTATCATAGCATGTACAACGGAAGCAGCATTTGTTCATTCTCATATTCAAGACGAATACTATAAAATTGTGAAAGGCTCGTATAAAGAAGTGGTTAAGATTGATTCATTTGATAAAATCAACAGTAGCTTTCTTAAAATAACTGTATATGATCCAGCTGGAAGAAGTCCCTTATTAAGAAAACATGTTGAAAAGACTCTAATGGATCAAATTTATATTGTTGATTCTGAAGCAAATTGGCTGGATATTACAGCACTTCATACCCATAAAGGGGAAACGGTAAGAAAACTCCAAGAGATATTAGGGATTACTGAGGATGAGACCCTTTCTTTTGGAGATGGTGAAAATGATGTGGAACTTATGATTATAGCAAAATATAGTTTTGCTATGAAAAACGCATGTGAGAACACTAAAAATGCAGCCAGTTTTATCACTAAATCCAACGAAGAAAACGGTGTCTTATTAACGATAAAAAAAATGATGGATTTACAAAAGCAATAATGTTAATTATCGTTATTGAGAAGACACCAAATTGCATCATGAAAGGACTATACGTAGCATGAAAAATAAAATACTGGTTTTTGATATTGGTGGCTCTTTTATTAAATTTAGTTTGTATTTTCAAGGTGAGTTTATGTGTAAGGGGAAAGTTAAAACTCCATTGGACTCACTTGAGAATCTACTTGTAGCTTTGAAGCAAATTCATAATCAGTTTATAGATGAATGTGAAGGTATAGCTGTCAGCATGCCAGGTATTGTGGATTCGGAAAGCGGTCACATGGTGCATGGCGGTTCATTAAGATATATAAATGATATAAATATGATCGAAGTTTTTAAGAAAGCGTTTCATTTACCCGTAGCAATTGAAAATGATGGAAAATGCGCTGCTCTGGGAGAAGCATGGTGTGGTTCATTACAGGGAATCGCTGATGGTGTTGTTCTGGTAGTTGGAACCGGAATGGGCGGTGGAATCATCTCTCAAGGTAAATTGCTGAAAGGCCATCATTTATCGGCTGGGGAATTCTCCTTCATCAGAACTAACAATGAGTATACAGACAATGTTGATTATTTGCTTGGTATGCAAGGGAGTAGTTCTGTATTATCTAAAACTGTTGCCAAAGCTAAAGGGCTTCCTGCAGATTCTATAACAGGTGAAAAAGTATTCAAGCTCATTGAAGAAGGAGATCACACGGTCCAAGCGATTTTTCAAGAATACTGTAGGAACATCGCAACACAAATTATTAATTTGCAAACGATTCTTGATCCTGAAAAGTTTGTAATTGGGGGAGGCATATCTGCAAATCCTTTACTGGTTATTACTATTAAAGAAGAACTAGAGAAACTTTATCTAGATTCGATCTTAAATTTTGTGCGTGCAGATATTGAGCAAAGTAAATTAGGCAATGAAGCGAATTTGCTAGGTGCTATATATAACTACAAACAAACCTATCATCTTGAATGATAACAAAAGTTATATTTCGATGTCTGATTTATCTTGTCCTGTCTAATAGGGAAGCATAAAGTTTACATAATATATATTATGTTTTTAGTGTGGTGAAATCTGCAAGTGAATCACTCTTATCAAGTGTCCACTTGCAGATTCAAGTTTCACTGACAATATAAAAATAACTTATTTTTTTTATATTGAGAATATACGCATGCGTCTATATTTCATTTTCCGGGGGAGATTCAATCATCACTCCTTCGACATGCTTGCGTCCCAGCAGTTTTCGTTTTTTGCGGTTTTCCTTGGTTTCTAAAACAATATCCAGATCATAGTCGTCAGGATACAATTCAGTAGCAGCGATGTGAAGGACGAGCCTCTTTTTGTTAATGCTCAGCTTCTGTCCTTGGATCAATATCCCGACATTACCCCGTTCATCCTCGGTTTTGTATACAATTCCAGTTCGATCCAGGTAGCCTACATAAACACTATCGCCAAGGGCAAATGGTTTGGTTTTGAGAGGAATTTCTTGTTTGCGCCGTTTTGTGACTGTCTCGTCTAAAGCCGCTTTTTTAGGGAGAGGCTTATTTGCATCATCAGATTTTTCATCATCTACAAAAGGGGGAATAACAAACGATTCCTGTGTATTCCGAGACGCTCTGCCTGCAGAAATGGCCTCAGAACGCTCGATAATACGTGTCCACATGCCCAGCTTCAAGGCAATTGCATATGCATAGCTTTCTCCAGCCTCACCAATTCGAAGTCGGTACAAAGGTTGTAGTGTTTCGGTATCAAACTCCATACGAGCATTCTGAAATCCCGGTGTGTTTTCAGCAAAATGCTTGATTTCGCTAAAGTGTGTTGTAGCCACAACTGTCGCTCGGCGACGATGGAATTCTTCTAGCAACGCGATAGAGAGGCCTACTCCTTCTCCCGGATCGGTGCCGGATGCCATTTCATCAATCAGAATCAGAGTAGAGTTGCCTGTTGTTTCTAAAATGCTAATCATGTTGCGGATGTGTGCAGAAAAGGTGCTCAAAGCATGTTCAATACTTTGTCCATCCCCAATGTCTACCACAATTTCCTCGAATACAGCCATTCGGCTGCCATGCAAAACAGGTACCAGTAGCCCAGATTGCACCATTAGTGTTAATAGACCGACGCTTTTAAGTGCCATCGTTTTTCCGCCTGTGTTCGGTCCGGTGATGATGAGTGAGGAATATCCTTCACCAATTGAGAAATCAAGCGGCACCATCGTATTGGACATCAACGGGTGACGTGCACCTTGGATGTCTATAATCCCGTCAAGGTTAAGTTCGACAGGGACAGCATCCAGAGTCATGGCGTATTTGGCTTTTGCCAATAAAAAATCCAGTACACCTACAGTCTCTGTATTGATGCTTAGTTCCCGGTTGTATGACTCAGCCATTGCCGTCAGGTCTCCCAGCACTTTCATTTCTTCTTTAGATTCTTCTGCCATGTTTGCGCTCTGATCGAATTGCAGATTCGTGATTTCGGCAGGTTCAACGTAAACCGTCTGACCACTTCCCGATTCATCCAGTACATTGCCTTTCACTTGTTTACGGAATTCTTTTTTGATTGGAAGCACGTAACGGCCATTGCGCTGACTAATCATATTTTCCTGCATAATGGATCGGTGGCGGCTGGTGAGAGAGTCAAGTTTTCTCTTGATACGTTCTTCAGTAACCGCAATTTTTTTGCGAATTTTAGCTAGTTCTTTACTGGCGATATCCGTCACACGTCCCGAATGAATACATCTTTCGATTTCGGATAGAAGCGGCTCCATGCTATACATGGAAGATGCATAAGCGCTGACGGTTGGAGCAGCGTCCGCCTTGGAATGCATATATTTTATGAGTTGAATGCAGCTTCGAATGAATTGAGCCATATGAGAAAAATCACGCTCGCTGAACATATACCCGGTTCCGAGCAGTTGAAGAATATGCTCCATTCCTTCCAACGAAGGAACAGGGACGCTTGCTCCGTGGCGAATGATCTGTAACGCTTCGTTGGTTTCGTCAAGACGAATCTTAATGGTACGGATATCAGTAATTGGGCACATAGAAGCAGCGTGATGCTTACCTAGGTAAGAAAAAGCACATTCGGAAACTCTTGTTTTAATTTGATCATATTCCAAACGCAGCATTGTAGTTTCGTTCATGAATAAATCTCTCCTTTAGTTGTGTAGTGTCAGGATTTTGGAAAACTTGCTATTAAAATAAAAAAGGGCGGAGAATGAACAAAACGTTCATTCTCCGCCCTTAAGGAAAGAGGGAATTTATCAACAAATAAGCCTGTTATACAGTTTTTGTAGTTCCGAGTTCCGTGTTTCCAATTCATTTACGCAACAGCTCTTTGCTAAGCTATTTGGATCGAATGGAAACGTTAAAAGGGAAGTTACAAAATCTGAAAACAAAAAACCGCGCTGAACACAGCACGGAATAAGGCCTGGATGAAGATAATCCCGAAGGCGATTTATGATATCCGCATGTTCTTAACTAATATCAGGATAACAACACAGCAACAAACAAACCTGTACCCGAAGGGTTCAAGCGCCTGGTGTTACTCCCTGAATATGCAATTGCTTAGTTAAGAACGTTCACCGACATCAAAATCTCTCCCTTAATTGAAGATATAACCATACTATACGATTGGACAGGCGTTGAAGTCAAGGCCGACTTCTTTAATTCGATGCAATGGGGATGAGATTTACATAATATATATTATGTATACTTAATATCAAAATTCTCCGTCTAATTTAATGATTACTATAACCAGATAGCCGATTCGAATCTTATAAATGATGAAAATGATCTCACTCAAGCGCCATTGAAACATGAGCATATTTATCATATACCCGAACAGTGGGGAAGCGGTGTGCATCGTACACATTTTTTACGTAAAGGCTTCAGCTTTCACACAGTAAAATGCTATTTCATGATCCAGTCCAGATTACAAGAAGGTTCGGTACGCCTTATTTAGAGCTAGCGCTGAACATCGACTATTCAGCCGTTTGGTCCGTGGATGGCTTTCATTCAGAGCGTGAACATGGAAGACATGTACAGTTCATTTACATGAATGATGTGAAGATCCACGCGGAGATGCCAGCAAGAAAGGCGATGAATCACATGGAGCTGCGCTTTAACCCTTTGCTATGGGGAGAATTGCTACAGGAATTGGATATACGTCTGGAGCAATCTTTTGCTTGTATGGAGGCGTTGATTACTCCTGACACGCGAGCTATTGCTCAGGAATTGTCATCTCAACAGATGGTACATGTTAATGAACAAAAGCTTAAAAATGGCTTTAAAGAGCTATTCGGCACGACGGTATTTGGCTTTGTTCGCCAGCAGAGACCGGGAGGAATAACACTGTAAAATTATAGGAAGAATAGGAGTAATTCAATTTTATTTATAGTATAATGGTTACTTCAATATGGAATGGAAAACAGGGAAAGAGGAAACGGATGCCTACTATACTGGTTGCTGACGACGATGCGAACATTCGCGAACTCGTCTGTTTATTTCTACGCAACGACGGATTCGCAACAGCCGAAGCCGCAGACGGCAAGGAAGCACTGACTGTCTACGCTACAACGCATGTCGATCTTGTCGTGCTCGATATTATGATGCCGATAATGGATGGTTGGACGTTATGCAAGGAGCTCAGAAGAGCCAATCCTGATCTTCCCTTACTTATGCTGACTGCGAGAGGCGAAACATGGGAGAAAGTGAAAGGTTTCGAACTTGGAACAGATGATTATTTGACGAAACCGTTTGATCCACTGGAATTGACAGTTCGGGTCAGAGCACTGCTGAAACGCTATCGGATTGGCACCACGCAGACGATCCAGTTCGGCAACGTCATCCTTGATCGGCAGACCTATAAGGTGATGAGAGGGACGGAGTCGCTGACGTTGCCGCTCAAGGAGTTCGAATTGCTGTATAAGCTCGCTGGAACACCTGGACAAGTGTATACGCGCGAGCAGTTGATCGATCAAATTTGGGGGATCGATTATACTGGAGATGATCGAACGATAGACGTACATATTAAACGCCTGCGCGAACGGTTCGCGACTACACCCGATTTTCGTATCGAGACGGTGCGTGGGCTTGGCTACCGGCTTGAGGTTTACGAATGATCAGATCCTTATATACACGTGTTGTCCTGACATTTCTGGTCTCCGTCCTCGCGGGCACGATCATTGCTTTTTTTGTAACATTTTGGGTGTTTGAAGAGAATTTGAACGAAAATTTGCAAACCACCTTATTTAACTTTGGTCAGGACATTGTCCGGGTTTACGAAACCATTCCGTTACGTGAAGCGGACTTATTCGTAAGTGGAATGAAACAACTCGATTCCTATTATATTCGAATTTTTGATGAAACGGGGCAGTTCCAGTCTTACGGAATGCTTAACGGACAAAAACCTGTTACTGTGACGATGGATCAAGTAAGGAAAGTATTGGATGGAGAAGTTGTTCAAGTTAATCCGAGTAGTGTTTCAATGAACCTCTTGGGACTGAGGTTGAAAACGGAAATGGGAATGAAAGCGATGTTTGTGGAGCCGCTTATGTATCCTTCCGCCTCTTTTGCCCAAAAATGGTTATTTACTTTTTTGACCTATTCGTTGGTAACAGGAAGCCTATTGATTTTGGTTGCCTCTATATTCCTAGTTAGACCGATCAAAAAGCTGACAAAAGCGACCAGACGTATAGCAATTGGAGATTTCAACGTCAAGCTGAATATTAAGCAAAAGGGTGAGCTAGGTACTTTGGCTCGCAGCTTTGAAGAAATGATGCATGATCTACAGCAACTTGAGCAGATGCGTAGGGAGTTCGTCACGAATGTGTCGCATGAAGTTCAGTCGCCGCTCACCTCGATATCCGGTTATGCTATAGCACTCAAGCAAGTAGACATAGCAGATAACGAGCGAAGCCGTTATCTCGATATCATCATCTCGGAAGCAGATCGGATGTCCAAGATGAGCGATAGCCTGCTAAAGCTGAGTTTACTTGAATCGCAGTCACAGCAGATGCGGCTGGTCACGTTCAGCCTTGATGAACAGATCAGACGAGTCATCGTCGCGATCCAGCCGCAATGGTCGGCTCGCAACATCCGTTTCGAGCTCAATTTGAAGACCGTTCGCCTATTGGCGGATCAAGATCAATTAAACCAGGTATGGACGAACATACTCGGTAATAGCATCAAATTTTCCAAGGATGGCAGCGTTATTAACGTCAGCATCAAGCAAGATATCAAAAGCGTAACAGTCCGAATATCCGATACGGGCATTGGTATTTCCCTTGAGGACCAGAAGCGTATATTCGAGCGGTTTTTTAAAGCTGATCGTTCCCACAGTCGTAAATATGGCGGTAGCGGTATGGGACTCGCCATCGTTAAACAGATCGTATCGCTTCATCAAGGCGACATTCGAGTGGAAAGTGAACCCGGCCAAGGAACGACCGTCATTGTCACCTTGCCAATCACAACGCCACCAGATTAGTTAGATTCATAGGGTATCATTCGGATTATCTAAACCGCATTTTCCATGATACAGCATTATGTGCAGCTTCCTTGGACAACGTAGCATTTTTTTGCTTGTTCATACTCCGTTCATATTGTCGTCATAGGGAGTACATCTTCTTTCGTTAAGCTTTCATTAGCGGCTCGTTAAGGTAGCCCAACAAACAGAATGGGGACAGGAGAAGTTGAGCGTGAAACGAAGAGAGGTAATGAAAATGAGGAATGGAACGAGAACAAATAAAGTACGAAGCATTTTGCTTAAAATAATAGGAACAATAGTTATAGCAATCGTGCTTTTTCTAGCCGTTGTCTATACAGTTAATATTATCAGCAGCAAATCGGAGCAAGGAAAAATACAATCCTATGGTCAGTTCGTAACTGTAGATGGGAAAAAAATGAATGTTTTGATTCAAGGAAAAGGCGAAGAGACCGTCGTGTTACTACCAGGTTATGGAACAGCAGCACCAGCACTTGATTTTAAGCCGCTAGTAGAAGAGCTATCTCCATTTTACAAAGTCGTCGTTATTGAGCCTTTTGGTTATGGATTAAGTGATCTAACCGAAAAGGAACGAAACACAGAGAATATTGTAAGTGAAATTCATGAAGCTTTACAGAGTCTTAAAATTGATCGATATATTTTAATGGGTCATTCCATTGCAGGCATTTACGGACTGGATTATGTGAACAAATATGAAAATGAAGTGAGTGCTTTTGTCGGGATTGATAGCAGTGTTCCAACGCAAGGTGGTATGGATGCTGAATTACCAATAAAAACGTTTAAATTTCTCAAAAAATCAGGTTTAGCCAGATTGGTAATGAAACTAACTGGTGACCCATATGCTGGACTACCCTATGATGATGAAACAAAAGAACAAATGAGAATTCTTTCTCTCAAAAACATGTATAATTCCAGCACCTCAAACGAAATGGAAAATATTTATCCTAATTTTAAAGCAGCTAGAAATTTAACATTCCCAAAAAATCTGCCCCTTATTTTCTTTATACAAGCGAATAATACAGATGTGGAAAGATGGATACCACTACATGAAGAGCAAGTCAAAGATTCTGTTCATGGAAAAGTAATGACACTTGAAGGAGAACATTATTTACACCATACCAAATCAAAGGAAATCGCTGAAAACTTCAGGAGCTTTATGAAAGAAATAAAATAAGTGCACTGAAAAAGGCACCTTCACTATTTTCTACAAATGTATAAGTGATATAAAAAAACGTCCTTTGGTCATATCCCTGTCAAGTAGACAGATGAAAAAGCTATGCAGCCAGCGAGTGCCGTACTGAATCGGTGCGCGCTGTTTGAGTTAAGACTGAAATCACTCGTAGTTATAAAAGTAGAGACAACAACAGGCAGGGGCATCGCCTAACGATAATTTTCGTCTTTTTCTTGTTCACAAACCCCCTATTTCTTTTAATTTTCAATTAAATCATACAAGCTGCTTTGTTGGTATTGCTTACTTCACGTATCCAGCGACGGCTGGACGTCAATCATATGCTGCCAAAATCAATGCTGCGAATCGCCTACAGGAGTATTTAAATGGTATTCGGGTAATTAAAGCCTACCAACTAATCGGAGAGCATTTTGTTGTAGGGCCTTCGGGTAGCGGAAAAAGTACGGCCTGTATGCACGATTGTGGAAAAGACAGCATGAAGGAAGAGAGTCATAATCTGTATGAAATCATGATACAAACATTAAGAAACCGCCCCCGGAGGATGCCATATCATATCTCCAGGGGCGGTTTCTTGTGCTGTTATTTAGAATCATCGGCTATGACAGCTTGTACGGGCTGCCTGTCACGAAGCAATGGTAACAATAGCATCGCTCCGACCAAAAATAAGCCGGCGCTCACGGTATATACGGTGTTCAGGGAGGATTCGTGTTTGAGTGTTCCGCCGATACTCATACCGACGACCATCATCCCGGAGAACAGGGGAGAGAGGGCACCACCGACGCGGCCGATAAAAGCAGCTTCGGCATTTTTCATCATCATCGTGTTGATACCGATATGAATGCAAGGATAAAATAAGCCGCTGAAAACTTGTAGTGCCATTGTCAGCACAATATTGTGCGACCATCCGACTCCAAAGGTTGTCAGTGTGCTGACCAAAAGTCCGGCCACCAGCAGCAATTGCGGCTGTACTTTTTTGGCAACCCCCATAATCAGGCCACCTCCCACCAGCATAGCCGCTCCGTTCGCCATTAATGGCCATTGCAGGAATTCCTTGTTTTGTCCAAGGTTCTCGATGGCGACAAAAACCATTAATGGTTGAATAAGTCCAACCGCAAGCCCAATTACGGTAAATGTTCCCCCAAGCGTGCGAAGTGTGCGGTTATTCCATACATAACGTATTCCTTCTTTAAGCTCTTGAATGAAATGAGTGGGTTGATCATCTATCTCAAGTGCTTGTTCATCTTGTGGAATACGAGTCAGGACAAGCGCCGAGATGAGAAACAATATTCCGGTTATAGACATTGAAATGAAAATTCCAAAGTGTTGATAAATAAATGTACCGATAACAGGGCCTATAACCATAAATAATGCCATGAGAGATTGAAAAAGGGCCATCACTCCCTGAAGCTGGTCTGGTGCTACATGCTGCTTAAATATCTTCATTGCAGACGGCTGAGAAAATTGAGATAGAATGGCCGAAAAGAAAGTAGACAGCAAAAGTACTTGCCATGACCCGTACCATAATGCCAACAAGACAATAAAAATAGAGGCCGCGGATAGCAAATCGCAACTAATCATAGTCCGTTTGGGCCGCCAACGGTCCGCAAATGTTCCTCCAATGATAGCGAACAGAAAAATAGGCATGAATTCAGCAACCGAAATGAGCGATACGTAGACGGGATCATTATGAGTCAAATCTGTTACATACAACAGTATGGCAAAGTTGCGCACCCAAATGCCCAAATTTAGCAGCGCATTGGAGGCGATAATGGTCCTTATATATGGATTTTTAAACAACAACAAACTCTCCTTTCCTGTTTTCAAGGCGCGAACCCCTTGCAATATCTTTTTATATAAACAAAATTTATTTTTGTCTATATAATAATAGATAATATAATAAATTAACTATTGTTTAGTCAAATGTTTTTTGAAACCAAGAAGAAAGTAGAGCATGGAAATAAAGAGGCCAATGATCCTTAAGGACGTGAATTAGAATAGTGATAAAAGTACTCACTTTAAACTTGGGAGTTGGTAATAATATCTAATCAAAAAATATTAACATAATATATATTATGTTAACTGAATTGCTTATCTAATAATAGGGCTCTGAATCCGATGTACCTTTTAAAATCATAGTGATATAATTACGCGTACATGCCTGAAAAGGAGCGAATGGAACATAAATGAACTTTCAAGTGGATTTTTTATCTTTTTTTGTAATTCAGGTAGATGGAAAAGAAGGACAGGGTGGTAAGTCCTATAAGCATTACGCTACAATGGACGACTACGATTATGACGAAAGCGATGTTAAAAAATTTCTGGACGGGGAATTTACTCGTATTAGCAAACGGAAGGTTGAAAAAAATCCCAGCACAGAGCAGGCACCGACCAAAATCGGCCGCTTTATCGTCGAACCGGAGCATGAATTGAGCAGTAATCCGAATTTCAATATGTTCGCCCGACTGCGGGCAGCAGAGGATAAGGAAGATTTTAAAAATGCTTGTGACGATCTGGTGCGGATGTATCTGGACACAAGCGCAGTACGCGGCGGAGCGCTGATCATTGTACAGGCTACCTTGAATACACACTCGGATGATCCGTTTATTTTTGTGCTTAAATGTGATTTTGAACCTAAAATTGCCAGAATTACTGAAAGCAGTTTGGTGAGTGAGGTCGAAATGGCTATTTCTGCCCGTAATATGAAATCCATCATGTATCCTTACATGCTTGAGGAGGGGATGAACGATGAGTGGGAGCTTAAAATTCACCAGTCTTCGCATGCCCGGTATTTTGAAGATTTTTTGAAATTTGTGACCTATGAGCAATCCATGCCCGAAATTGTCAATGAGCATGTCATGGGCTTCGTTCAGAACTATGTAGAAACCAAATGGCCGGATGCATCTAATGAGGAAAGACAGCAGGAAGAGCGTGATCTGGAATTGTGGGCGGCTAGCGAAAAACGGGATTTGCAAGGGAAATGGGAACCCCTTCAGGTCGTAGAGGCTGCACAGCATATTGTCGAGCTGAAACCAGAAATTGAAGTTCGTTTTAAACTAGATGATACGGCCGTGCGTGGGCTACTGTCCGACTTTGGCGCCAAGCTGCATATCACGAAACTTCATGATAGATATGCACTTATTATTGAAGGCGATGCATTTACGTTTGAAAAGGGATTTTCACCGATTGAGCTGCTCCAACCTGAATCGTTTGAAACGGTGGCTGAGCGGCTAAAAGAGAAACGCCAGCATGAAAATGAGGATGTGGATGGCGATACGCCACCTTGGTAATTCGAATGCAAAGCAAGACGACAAATTGAACTTTTACATTATAATGACTAAAAAACTGGCCTCTCAACGGATATTACCGCTGTGGAGGCCAGTTTTGTTTAGCTTTTATGTTCCTGATCTACATATGAACTTTGCTAATTTGATCTTTCAGCTTGTCCGCAGATTGAAGCAACCTGGCACGTTCCTCGTCATTGAGCGGAAGATCCAAAATTTCACGTACCCCATTGTGATCTACGATACTTGGAACACCTAAATATACGTCAGATACTCCGTTATAATCTTCCAGCAAGGTGGACACATTAAGTACCGACCCCTCGTCACCGAGAATGGCGGCTACGATTCGGTCGAGAGCCAGCCCTATAGCATAAGAAGTTGCGCCTTTAGCATCTATAATTTCATAGGCAGCATTCTTGGTATTTTCAAAAATTTCATTTTTCGTTTCTTCACCCAGTTCAAGCGGAGTTCCAGCTACGTTGGCTGTGCTCCATACAGGTAACTCGGAGTCACCGTGTTCTCCAATAATGTGGGCGTGGATGCTTCGTGGATCGATGCCCTTTTGCTTCCCGATCAAATAGCGGAAGCGTGCGCTGTCCAGCAACGTTCCTGATCCAATGACTCTGCTTGAAGGCCAACCACTGCGTTTCCAAGAGATGTAGGAGAGAATGTCCACTGGATTGGTTGCGATCAGCAAAATGCCATGTGTATTGACCTTGACGATATTATCAATAATACTTTCAAAAATTTCGGCATTACGCTTGAGAAGATCAATACGTGTTTCTCCCGGCTTTTGTGAAGCTCCCGCTGCAACAATGATGATATCTGCATTACGGCAGTCTTCATAATCACCCGCCCATACTTTGACACCGCCGAGAAAAGGAAGCCCATGATTCATATCGAGCATTTCCCCCTTCGCCTTTTTGACGTTGACATCAATAAAGACAAGTTCTTGCATGCGTTGGCGCAGCAGCAGGGTGTAGCCGGTTGTTGTGCCAACCGCTCCCATGCCGACAATAGCCACTCTACTTCGTTTGTAAGGTTTTAAGCTCATAAAATCCTCATCTCCTTCTCGGGTTGTATACCTTTTCATTTTGGGATATTACTTAAAAATTTATCTTTCCAACTCAGTGTACCCTATATACTAACCCACCGCAAAGAAATATGACATTTTTCCTTGACTTCAAAGGCGAGCTCGCTAATAATTAATCGAATGATAAGAACATGCACTAAAGCGTTGCAGCACCGATATTGACGCATGAAATTATGGAAAGAGGATTCGGCATATGGACTTATTTCGAAAAAAAACAGGACTGCTCCCGCATGAGGAAAGCGGATCTACAGGTCGCTTAAAGAGAACAATGGGTGCCTTTGATCTCACCATGCTAGGTGTAGGATGTATTATCGGTACCGGGATTTTTGTTATTACTGGCAAGGCAGCAGCAGAAAATGCAGGTCCTGGATTGATGCTCTCCTTTGTTATTGCAGGTATTGCCTGCGTACTAGCTGCCCTGTGCTATGCGGAGCTTTCATCTACAGTTCCCGCAGCTGGGAGCGCTTATGCGTATAGTTATATTGTATTTGGAGAAATTTTGGCCTGGGTACTGGGGTGGGACCTAATTCTGGAATATGGAGTGGCGGCCGCCTCTGTGAGTAGTGGATGGTCTGCTTACTTTCAAGGCTTGCTGGCTGGATTTGATGTACATTTACCGCTGGCTTTAACCGCAGCCTTCGATTCGACCAAGGGGACCATTATTGATCTACCAGCCGTGTGCATCATTATGCTCATCACATTGTTACTGAGTCTCGGAGCCAAGGAGACGGTCCGATTCAATTTAATAATGGTTTGTGTTAAAGTCGGAGTTGTATTGCTATTTATTGGGATCGGTATCTTTTATGTTAAGCCTGACAACTGGACACCATTTTTGCCTTATGGATTTTCTGGTGTTTTGAGTGCTGCGGCAATCGTATTTTTTGCTTATCTGGGTTTCGACGCCATCTCAACTGCAGCCGAAGAGGTTCGCAATCCGCAACGGAATATGCCCATCGGTATTATTTCTTCTCTAGCGATCTGCACAGTACTGTATATTGCGGTTTCAGTTGTGCTAACGGGAATGGTACCTTATACGCAGTTGGGGGTAAGTGATCCTGTTGCGTTTGCTCTCCGCTTTATTCATCAGGATTTCGTAGCCGGATTGATTTCAGTCGGTGCGATTGCGGGGATGACGACCGTTTTATTGGTGCTCTTGTATGGTCAAACGCGGTTAATTTTCTCCATGTCACGTGATGGCCTTTTACCCGTTTTTTTATCTAAAATAAATGCCAAAACTCAAACGCCAATTCGAAGCACTTGGCTGGTGGGCAGCATTATCGCATTGGCTAGTGGATTGTTCCCGTTACATGCACTGACCAATCTGACGAGTATTGGAACCCTATTCGCTTTTGCTGTGGTATCGGTAGGAGTTATCGTTCTGCGCAAGAAACGCCCTGATTTGAAAAGAGGCTTTACCGTGCCGTGGGTTCCGTTGCTCCCACTTTTAAGTGCTTTGGTTTGCATCGGTCTGATGCTTCAGCTTCATATTAGCACCTGGATTGGATTCATTGTGTGGCTCCTGCTTGGATTGTTGATCTATTTCTTCTATGGATACCACAAAAGTTTGTTGAACCGTAAATCTTAATAAATTCTAGTATAAAAAAAGCCGGCATCCTGCACTTTTGTGAAGGGTCCGGTTTTTTTTGACATTACGCGAAAAGTGTCACATAGAGGCGTTTATGGTATAATTCTGTTTCAGATAAGCTTTTGGCACGTGATTACAGCATGCCATCGAGGGAGGATTTTATATGAAACTGCGCTGGCGTGCGCTCTTGGGGGGAGTACTGCTGCTGACGGGCATTCTACTGACTGCCTGTTCTGCTGAAGCCCCAGATACGTTAACTAAACCTCCGATTGAGGAACCTGATGACCAGGGTCAGACGATTACAATTAATCCACCAGTGACTCCAAAGGTGGGCGATCCTAACGCCAAATATGTAGTACAGACGCGAATAGCGGATTTTCATTTAATTGATAACAATAAAGGGTTAGTTTGGGGAGTTACCCATAATGAGCTCCGGCTTTATGATACTCATGATGGCGGAAAGACATGGAATAATATTTCCCCCTCCGAAAACGTCCAATTTCAAGACAAGCTTGAATATGGAAAAGACATCAGTTTCACTGATTCTCGTCACGGTTGGGTTGTCCGTCAAAATTTGGACAAAACAGCAACCGTCATTCTGAGAACAGCAGATGGAGGACAGAGCTGGGATGTTTCAGCGCTTCCAAGCGGGGACCATGTGAGCTCGATTCAATATGTAAATCCAACTACTGGCTGGATCATGGCATATGTAAATCTGAATGAGCAGGATCAACAAAAACTGTTGTATCACACCACTGACGGAGGAGCCACATGGAATAAAGTTGCGCAAAGTTCGGGTATGACATCCAACAAATCAGGCTCAGGTTTACCCGATCGGGGCAGCCTGGCGGGGATGAGCTTTTCTTCCAACAATCAGGGGTTTGTAGCGATCAATCTGGATAACAGTGTTAAGTTGTACAAGACTTTGAATCAAGGGAAAACCTGGACTCCGGTAGCTAACAGAATACAGGGCTGCCCTCAGGCCAAAGCAGAAGCCCAGCAGTCTCTGAAAGGGAGCAGTGCCTCGTACTGGATTCCGGTTCTTTGCTATGGGGATAAGGCCATAAAATATAACGGACTGTTTACAAACGATACAGGGACACAATGGAACGGTGTGCCTTTGGGTCTGAGTAGCAACATTAATTCTATTATCCCTGGCCGTACGTTTCTAAATGAAAAGGAAGGGTGGATCATAACCGAGACCGGAATGAGCCGTACAATGGATGGGGGGAAGACGTGGACAAGTCTCACAGGCAACAAAGTGCTACCTTTGAAGCTAAAAGACTACCCACGATCGGTTAAGCTCCGTTTCGCTTCTTCTTCGGTGGGTTGGCTTCTTTTGGAACGCCTTGATGACAAGAAGTCACTGCTGCTGAAAACGACGGACGGCGGTGCGAACTGGAGAATTTTATAATCGCTATAAAGGTGATTGCCCTGGGGTGTTTTTCCCAGGGCGTTTTATTTTTAAAAAATTTAAATTTTATACGACTATATGTGAAAAAAATCACAAACTAACGAATAAGCCGCTGTTATACTAAACCTGTAAACAACGATAGGAGTGATAATTATGAGAGCGAATCAGGAACAAATGTTAACCCAATACTACCTTCAATTTTGTTATACTTGCCAGGATGCCTATGGTTGCACGACTGAAGAGGACTGCAAGCAGTGTGCAGAGCGTTACGCTGAAGACGAAAATCATGAAGTTCTGGATGAAACACAACGTTATCTCCAGCTTGTACATGTGTAAATCGATGCATCATTCTGATATCGCCATATCTTGAGCCCTCCCGGATAATTCCGTGGGGGCTCTTGGCGTTCTTAAGGGTTGCTATCAAATTTGGGCAGGAACATACATATACTGTTATAGAAAGCTTAGGTCAGGTCAGGATGCCCGGTAGTTTCCCTGTGAAATGCCTGGCGGAGAGGAGTGCGGTGCATGGGTTTTGAGTCATTATGGATGTTCGATTGGCTGGGCACGGTACTGCCCGTATTTTTCGTTGTCGTGTTGGGTATTGTCGTGTTGTCTGCAGGCAGGGAAGTCATGGAATGGAGTCGGAATAAAAGGCAGCCTGTATTGACGGTCGGTTCCCGAATTACAGCCAGAAGGACACATCTCCAACAGAGGCGGCAGGAGGAACAAGGGACTCGTACCTATACTTTCTATTACGTAACCTTCGAGGTGGAAAGTGGCGACCGGATGGAGTTTAAGGTATCTGGGGAAGAATATGGTCAATGCGCTGAAGGGGATGAGGGACGGCTTACTTTTCAGGGTACAAGGTATATCGGGTTTCAGCGTCTTAATCGCTATAGCTTGGAACAGGTTAAAATGTAGAATTCAGTCTAATTATTTTTTGGATTCATTTACAGCCTTCTGCGAGATGCCAGGGTAGGGGGCTGTAGATGTTTCTTGTACAGTACATTTTGGTACATATATACTAGAACAGTGTAGTTCAGAGGAGGAATGATTTGTGTCATTTGAGGGACAAGTTGTTATTGTAACAGGAGCGGCGCATGGCATCGGGAGAGAGGTCGCTTTTGCCTACGCTGCTCAGGGTGCCCATGTTGTATTTGCCGACTACAATGAGGAGGAAGGTGCCGCAGCCGCTGCAGCGGCCCGGAACGAGGGCTATCAGGCCATTTTTATTCCTTGTGATGTGCGGAAGGAAGAAGATATTGTAGCGCTAATCCGTGCCACGGAAGAAGAATACGGTACGATTCATACGCTAATTAACAACGCTGGCGTGTCCAAATGGAAATTTCCTTATGAGTTAACGATAGCAGAATGGGATGACATTCTGAATACAAACGTACGCAGCTGTTTTATTGCCACTAGGGAAGCAGCTAAGGTGATGAAACGAAACGTAGAAGGTGGCTCTGTGGTCAATATGACCTCTACACGAGCTTTCATGTCAGAGTCGGATACAGAAGCCTACGCGGCATCCAAAGGAGCGATTGGGGCCCTTACACACGCGATGGCCATATCGCTAGGAAAGGACGGGATTCAGGTCAATTGCATCAGTCCAGGGTGGATTGAAACCGGCGATTATGAGAAACTGCGTGCAGAAGACCATCAACAGCATCCGTCTGGGCGAGTAGGAACCCCTAAGGACATCGCACGGGCCTGTCTGTATTTGACACAACCCGGCAATGATTTTGTAACAGGCACGAATCTGGTAGTAGATGGTGGCATGACGCGTAAAATGATTTATGAGCCATAATAAAAGCCTGAATGAGTAGTCCCAGTCTTGGGGCTATTTTTTTATTTTTCTGGACTGTCACCCATTGGGCATTTGTACCATACGATAGGGTATGTGATGGAGAAGCGAGGAGGGGACGCGGTGGCTGTAATCAAGACCAACTCAGAAGATGTAAGGACCCTCGCCCGGCTGATGCGGGCTGAGGCTGAAGGTGAAGGCGAGATGGGGATGCTCATGGTTGGGAATGTCGGTGTGAACCGAATTTTATCCAATTGCCTAGATTTCCGGGGGATACGTCTCATGAATGACATGGTGTTTCAAAGCCCCGGAGGTTTTGAAGCCACTCAGAAGGGGTATTTTTATCAGAAAGCCCGTGATCGGGACATTCGACTTGCCCAGCGTGTAATCAATGGAGAAAAGCTACATCCGGCATCCAATGCATTATGGTTTTTCAGACCAGCAGGAAACTGTCCGGGCACTTGGTATGACCAGACCAATACCGGACGTTTTAAAGCCCACTGCTTTTTTAGCCCGTCTGTACAGGATTGTCCTAATGTATATTAGACACTTTACAGAATGGCTTGAAGAATTAAATTAAAACCATTTTAGGAGGAATTTACATGATTTCACAGCAAGCTTACCGTCCCGTATCTTATGCTTCCGGCAACGGATATCCCGAATGGCCAAGAGGGATGGCTCCAATGGGAACCATGCAGCCTATGACTGGCTTTCCACCTCAAGTAAGTAGTGGCAGCCCTATGACACCAACGGGTACCGTAGTGCAGGTTCAGACTCCGCAATACGAGCAATCATACATCGAAAATATTTTACGCTTGAACTTAGGCAAAACGGGAACCTTTTATATGACCTATGAAAATAACCGGGAATGGAATGCGAAAATATTCAAAGGCATTCTGGAAGCAGCAGGTCGGGATCACATTATTATTAGTGATCCGGCGACAGGCAAACGGACCATTCTGCTGATGCTAAACCTGGACTATGCAACGTTTGATGAGCCATTGTTGTACCAATATCCCGGCGTCATCGGGAATCCGGGTGCCCCGGTTCGCTGATGCCTTCATATATATGAGTCTACATCCTCTGCCAGACGGCAGGGGATGTATTTTGTTTATAATCTTTCTCAAATATAGTAGCTTTCTTGATGGTAAGCAGCGAAAACGAGAGCTTTATGACCTAAATGATAGGGGAGCTGTTTTTTCTGACATTGCTTGTGGTTTGACTGTATAGAGTATAGTTATATAATTAAATATAAGCTGATGAATGATCTAATCATTTATGCGGAATATGGCTTTGGAAGCCGGAGGGAGTGAATGTGTTGGGAAGTTGACGCTGCTTATGATGTGTTATCGTTCTGTCTATGATGAAACTATCCGAAGGAGGTGCGCCTGTCTGCCGTAATGACGGCTGATGGGGAGCATATTGAGTGACCCTTTACCGAGTATGTTTAACTTATTTATTGTTTTTGCATTAGTACTATTGAATGGTTTTTTTGTATCTGCGGAATTTGCCATGGTGAAGGTCAGAGGCAGCCGTATTGAAACATTGGTGGAAGCGGGCAATAAAAAGGCCGTGTACGCCGCCAATATGTTACACAACTTGGACGCTTATTTGTCTGCCTGCCAGTTGGGTATTACACTAGCATCGTTGGGACTAGGATGGATCGGAGAGCCGGCCATCGCACATTTGATCGAACCTGTATTTACAGCCGCTGGATTAGGAGCGGTATATGTGCACGGTACTGCCGTGGTTATTGCATTTATTGTTATTACGATTCTGCATATTGTGTTGGGTGAATTGGCGCCCAAAACGATAGCTATTCGTAAATCTGAGACCATTACGCTGTATTCAGCCATGCTGATGACTTGTTTTTACAAGTTGATGTATCCATTCATATGGGCGTTAAATGGAATGGCGAACAGCCTGCTGCGTTTATTCCGTCTGGAGCCGGTATCTGAAAATGACGATTCCGCGCATACCGGAGATGAAATACGCATTCTGATGAAAGAAAGCAATAAGAGCGGACTAATTGATAATACGGAATTGGCGCTTGTTGATAATATATTTGATTTTACCGACACGACCGCCAGGGAAATCATGATTCCGCGAACTGAGATGATCTGCTTATACAGTAACGAGTCCACAGAAGAAAATCTCACGATTGCGACGGAAAGCATGAGAACCCGTTATCCAATCTGCGCCGAAGATAAGGACCATATTATCGGCTTTATCCATATTAAGGACCTTCTACGGGCGAACACACTGGATACCCGTACGATGATTCGACCGATTCTTGCTGTCCCGGAATCTACGCAAATTAGTGATCTGCTCAAACGCATGCAGCGTAGCAAGACGCAAATCGCCATTTTGATTGATGAATATGGCGGTACATCGGGTATGGTAACACTGGAAGATATTATGGAAGAAATCGTTGGTGAAATTCAGGATGAGTTCGATCAGGAACGTCCGAGTTGTGAGCAGATTAATGACGAGGAATTTTCCATTGACGGCATGTTATTAATTGATGAAGTGAACGATCGCTTTGGACTGGATCTGGATCATGAGGATTATGATACGGTAGGGGGCTGGCTATACTCACATGTCGAGGTTATTCCCCCACAGCCTGGCCAATCTGTATTGTTTGAGGGATGTATGTTCACAGTAGAAGAAGTTGAAAACAAGCGGATTTCACGTATTCGGCTGATAAAACAGCCTATTATCGTGGAAAAAGCAGGAGTCTCATAACGGAATACGGAATAAATCTTGAGAGCGACCTTGAACGATGTGGGGTCGCTTTTTAATTTGCCTCCTTTACAGAAAGGACATGAATTGATATGATGTTCGTGTTATTGTCAACCTAATTATAATCATATGGGTTGACAATAACAAAGAAACTTCCTCTACGTTGAAAATCTTATCCATTTACATGATCATTAAATTTTGGGAGGCAAGAAGTATGAATTTACTAAAAGAGGTTATAGATTGGGGCTTGTTGGCTGAAAAAGCGATCCAAGGCAGCCGTATATCGCTGGAAGAAGGTATGGAGGTACTGGAAGCCGACGATGAGGAATTATTACCGATTATGCAAGCTGCATTTCAGGTGCGACATCACTTTTATGAAAAAAAAGTAAAGCTCAACATGATCATCAATGCCAAAAGTGGCCTGTGCCCGGAGGATTGCGGTTATTGCTCACAATCTATCGTATCCACGGCGCCTGTGAGCAAGTACAGTATGCTGGACAAGGAATCACTGTTGGCTGGAGCTAGGGAAGCAGTAGCGCGGAGAGCAGGGACGTATTGCATCGTAGCTTCCGGCAAAGGTCCAACAGATCGAGAGCTGGATCAGGTGATTGAGGCAGTACAAGAAATTAATCGCACGATGCCGCTCAAAATTTGCGCCTGCTTAGGGATTCTCAAGGGAGATCAGGCACGGCGGTTGGCAGAGGCTGGGGTACATCGATACAATCATAATTTAAATACAAGTAAGGCCAACTATCCTTCGATTACAACCACACATACATACGATCAACGCGTTGAAACTGTGAAAATGGCTCAATCTCACGGAATGTCTCCATGCTCTGGCGTTATTATCGGGATGGGGGAAACGAATGTGGAAATCGTACAAATGGCTTATGCCTTACGGGAGTTAGATGCTGACTCTATTCCGGTTAACTTTTTGAATCCAGTCCCTGGAACCCCGTTGGAAGGAGCAAAGCGAATATCACCTATCCAAGCTTTGAAGGTGCTGGCACTGTTCCGCTTCATCTGTCCATCCAAAGAAATACGCGTTGCAGGTGGAAGAGAGTTGAATTTACGCTCGTTACAACCGCTATGCCTGTATGCAGCGAATTCAATTTTTGTAGGAGATTATTTAACGACAGAAGGCCAAGAGGTCACATTTGATCATCAAATGATTGAAGATCTTGGTTTCGAAATTGAGATGTGTGCCCTTTCAACCGTATAATAGAAATTGTACAAACTTGGAAGGGAGAGTTAAACGATGAGCGAAAAAGTATTTATTAGTCCAGGTAAATATGTGCAAGGGAAAAATGTGATTGATAAAACAGGTGAGTATGTTAAGCCATTAGGTCATACTGCCTTGGTTATTGCGGACAAGCTGGTTTGGGAGATTGCAGCCGACCGCGTAGTAAAAAGTCTGGAACAGGCTGATATTACGGCGGTTAAAATTGAGTTTCAAGGGGAAGCATCGAAAAATGAAGTCAACCGTATTGCGGATCAGGGACGAAGCGCCCAGGTCGATATTGTCATTGGTGTAGGTGGTGGTAAAACGCTGGATACGGCCAAAGCCGTTAATGAACTACTCGGTTCCTCAGTTGTGATTATTCCAACGACTGCTTCTACAGATGCCCCTACTAGTGCACTATCTGTTTTGTACACCGATGAGGGTGCATTTGATACGTATACCTTTTTCAGTAAAAATCCGAGCCTGATCCTGGTGGACACGAAAGTCATTTCTCAAGCGCCGCCCTTGTTCCTCTCCTCAGGCATTGCAGATGCCATGGCAACGTGGATTGAGGTCCGTGCGGTCATTGAAGCTCGCGCAACGACAATGGCTGGTGGTTTGCCTACCTTGGCGGCAGAAGCCATTGCGTCCAAGTGTGAGGAAGTTCTTTTCGATTATGGTCTGCAGGCCTATGAATCCGTAAAACGCAAAGTCGTCACACCTGCGCTTGAAGCGGTAGTCGAAGCCAATACGTTGCTAAGCGGTTTGGGCTTTGAAAGCGGCGGTTTGGCAGGCGCACATGCGATTCACAATGGTTTTACCGTTCTGGAAGGGGACATTCATCACCTGACACATGGTCAGAAGGTAGCTTTTGGCACCTTAGTCCAGCTTGCCTTGGAAAAAAGACCTTTGTCCGAGGTGGAGCGGTATATTGACTTTTATCTAAAACTCGATCTGCCTGTCACGCTGGAAGACATTAAGCTACAGGAAGCTTCCCGAGAGGATTTGTACAGGGTAGCCCAGGCTGCTACCAAAGAAGGCGAAACTGCTCACAATCTACCATTTGCTGTCACAGCGGATGATGTGCTTGATGCGATTTTAGCGGCTGACCAATATTCACTTGCCTACAAGGCTAAAATTGGACATAAAAGCTAACTTCATACGAAATAAAGTAGATTCAAAGGTCGCTGATCAGCGACCTTTTTTCCATTTTTTAACTTGCAACTTATGTTATAAGGTGTATATCTTGGGTCCAATCAACCTTATGTTCCTGTGAGTAAAGTTCCGGGCTGGAGTTGGGCTTTTGTCGTGGTCAGCTTGGTTATAGGATTGCTATTTTCGGGGATTTTCGGTGTGTGTATAGGAATATTGGGCAGCATGTTTTACGTGAAATCATCTTTATCCATGCATCAAACCACCAATCGAAGAGTTGTAAATTGCCTTATTATCTTTTTCATCATCAGCGTGATACAAATTGTTTTTGGAATTGCAGCGAATTCTTGGATTAACACGTTGTAAAATAGATCTAACATAGCCTATAGGAAGAAGCAAGAAGGCTCTCACGCATAAAGCGGTGGGAGCCTTTTTTGCCGTGTTAGATCGCCCAATTTCCTTTACGGAAGATAGGTTCCTCAGTACCGTCCTCGGTAACGCCGTTAATATCCATTTCAGCTGAACCGATCATAAAGTCGACGTGAGTCAGGCTGGAATTCAGGCCGTTGGCAGCCAACTGCTCTTGAGTCATATCCTTGCCGCCTTTAAGGTTAAATGCATAAGCATTACCGATGGCCAAGTGGTTAGAGGCATTTTCATCAAACAACGTATTATAAAATAAAATATTTTTATCAGAGATAGGTGACTTGTGAGGTACGAGAGCAACCTCCCCCAGATAGTGTGAACCTTCATCCATTTCTACGAGATGCTGAAGAGTTTCCAAACCGGTTTCTGCCTGTACATCGACAATACGTCCATTTTCAAAAGTCAATGAAAAGTTGTCGATGATATTTCCGCTGTAGCTAAGTGGCTTGGTGCTGCTGACCTTACCGTTCACTCCCGTTTTGAGCGGAGCTGTAAACACTTCCTCGGTAGGCATATTGGCTACAAAAGTATGTCCCTGTTGGTTGACGCTTTCGGCTGCTACCCATAGATGATCTTTTGCCAACTCGATGGTGAGGTCTGTGCCTGGAGCCAGATAATGCAGCTTTTTATAGCGTTTGGCATTTAAAATATCAGCTTTGCTGGAAAGGGTTTTCAAATGCTCTTTCCACGCCTCCACAGGGTTATCCAGATCCACACGCACGGTGCTGAAAATGGCATCCCACAGTTTATCCATTTGCTCTGAAGCTGGCAGATCAGGGAATACTTTGGCAGCCCACTCTGCTGAAGGATAAGCAATCAGAGACCAACTGAATTTGTCGGCCATTTGATACTCACGATATTGACGTAATTCATGTGACCGCACACGCTGGGCAGCAGTAATTCGGCTGGACGGAATTCCCTGAAGCAAATCCGGATTTTCTGCAATGACATGCAGTACAGCTGCGCCATTTTCGACCTCTTCAGTCATTTCGGCTGCGTACCATTTGGGAGCAATATTAAAAGCTTCATCAGGAGCTAGTTCATACTGTAATCGAGTAATAGTCTCATCACTCCATTTTACTGTAACCAGCTTGGCCCCAGCAGTATACGCTGATTTGACGATAAGTCTCACGAGTTCGGCGGACAAAATTGGTGCATGAACGATGAGTGTCTGCCCAGGATGGACATTGGCGCCGACCCGAACGGCTAACTCGGCATATTTTTGCAATTTTTGTTGAAAATCTGACATGTAACTTTCCTCCATTTCACGAAAAGCCTTAAACAAGGCTTGGGTAACTTGCACAGTTTTTTTGCAAATTCCACACATAGCTTATATATTGTACAATGTAACGAAAAGGTTCACAAATCAGTTTTGGTACTATTTAGTGAAAATGAAAGGGCGGATAGATGAATGACAGAGCAAAATTCACCTCAGGAAGTGAAAGAAGTACATATTCAACAGGCACAAATGACAAAAGATGAGAATGGTGCTTATCTGGGCCAAGTGGTATTTAAAGTAGAGGGACAGAGTTCTGTATATGAAATTACATTCCACAGCAAAAGGGGAAAGGAATGGGATTACAGTCTCCATTTTGCGGGAGAGCCACGGGTGGAGGAAGAGATGCTGCAAATGGATAGCTGGATTGAAGAGAACGATGATTTGTTCGACTATTTGCTAGATACGGCATGGAGCAAATTACCCGAGTAATGTAAACATGGTCTATTTTCGTGACAAGCGGATTATATTTAGCAGTGTCCGCATAATCTGCTGACATGGGGGAAGCCTAAAGGTCGATATTAACAGGAAATTCCATGTGAATAGGAGGGTGAAGCTTTGGCAAATCATCTGTTCACCGAAGGAATGACGGCAAATGAAGAGGCTGCTCCCGATCTCCTGAGCTTACGGACGCTGTTTGTAAATATGTGTTTTATTGGGGAGCCGGGAAGCCGTTCCTGGGTGCTGGTGGATACGGGGATGACAGGATTTACAGACTCGATCATACGCCTGGCAGAGGAACGGTTCACTGGCCCTCCGATCGCTATTGTGCTTACACATGGTCATTTTGATCATGTAGGATCGGTTATTGAGTTGGTACAGCATTGGGGTACACCTGTTTATGCACATCCTTTGGAATTACCTTATTTGACGGGAATGAAGGATTATCAAAAACCTGACCCTAGTGTAGGGGGAGGTTTAATGTCGGGCATTTCCTTCTTATACCCTAATGATGCTATAGATCTCGATGATCGCATCACATCACTGCCCCCAGATGGCAGTGTCCCCGGTGCCCCTGGTTGGAAGTGGCTGCATACGCCAGGACATACACCTGGTCATGTATCGCTTTTTCATGAGCGAAGAAGGTTAATGGTGGCCGGTGACGCTTTTATTACGGTGAAACAGGAATCGGCACTGGCCGTTATTTTACAGGAAAAAGAAATACATGGGCCTCCTGCGTATTTTACGACAGATTGGCAAGCTGCGCAGCGATCGGTGGAAATGCTGGCCAAGTTAAAGCCTGAGATTGCAGTCACAGGACATGGTCATTACATGCATGGTGCTGAGCTGACAGATCAGCTGGAGCGACTGGCGGGAGATTTTGAGCACATGGCTGTACCCAAACAGGGCCGTTATGTGTAGTGATGTGTGAAGGACGATGCCTTGCGGGGCATCGTTTTTTGTGTGGACGTGGAATTTTTTTGCTCAGCATGGTATAGTCAAGCCAAAAGCTAAACGCTTTCATTAAACATCGTCATTTCATCAAGGAGGATTTTTTGATGACACAACAACATGCTGCAATTGGTGATCTTTATTATGGAATACCGGCGATTCGTCTTAAATTTGGACGATATGAAGCAGTTGCCCTGCCGGGAAACGGCGCAAATCTGATTTCTTTTCGTGACAATGAAACGGGATATTCTTTTCTGCGTGAGCCAGATGCTGAGAGCATAGAGGCTTTTAAGCAAAGCCCGTCCGTTTACGGAATTCCTTTCCTGTTTCCTCCGAATCGGTATGAGGATGGAAAATTCCTATGGAATGGTGTTACATATGGGCTGCCGATAAACGAAGAGGCGACCCACAACCATCTGCACGGCTTTTTACACACTGTTCGGTGGGAGGTTGAGGACTACGGTTCTGGGGAGCAAGGTAGCTATGTGGTAATGAATCAGCATGTAAGGGAAGGACATCCCATGTTCCGCTATTTACCCTTCACCTTTACCATGAAGTTAACGTACAGCCTGGACGAATTTGGTCTGCATCAGCGTTATGTGATCCATAACGAGGGCGATCAACCGATCCCCAACTTATTTGCCTTTCACACAGCGATTCGCGTTCCGTTCGTACCCGATAGCTCGCCTGAGGATTACAAGATTAAGGTCACAATCGGTGAGCGTCGTGAGCTGACGGAACGGTTGTTGGCCACAGGTCAGTTCCAGCCTTTATCTCCGGAAGAGGAACTGCTGAAGACGACGGGAGTTAGTCCTTATTTTGCCTCTATGGATAATCATTACACGGCAGCTCCGCAAAATGGACGCAACTACATGGAACTGACACACAGTAAGACAGGTGCTACCCTCGTATACGATGTAGGCACAGCTTATAAGCATTGGATGATCTGGAATAACAAAGCGAACAAGGAATTCATCTGTCCTGAGCCGCAAATGAACATGATCAATGCACCGAATCGTCTGGACCTGCCAGCAGAGGAGATCGGATTGATTGCACTGGCTCCAGGCCATATTTTTGAAGCAACCAGCCGTTTGTATTGTATTACACCTAATAAATCGAAATCCTAACATTTAAATTTATCCTTATAGGCCTGTATCGTGTCCAACGGTACAGGCTTTATTTGGGTATGTAAGCACAGGTAAGGACCAATGGGGAAGGAGGACGAAAAAGGTTGCAGAATGACAAGCAGTCGTAGTATGATACGAAACAGGAGATGATCAGATGAATTTTCCTTTTCAAGCCGTCAAACGCAAGCAAATCGCCGATGAAGTGGCTGAACAGCTGCAACGAAAAATTGCTGCTGGTGAATGGAATGTGGGCACTAAGATTCCAACCGAGCCTGAGCTCATGAAGCTATTCGGAGTCGGGCGATCTACAGTACGTGAAGCGGTTAGCGTTCTGGTGCATGCCGGTCTATTAGAGAAAAAGCAAGGACACGGAACTTTTGTCTGCCAACCGACGACTTCTCAAGAGCCATTGGATTACCGTCTAAGCCGTGCTGAAATTATTGAGGTTTATGAAGTGCGGAGTGTGTTGGAACTAGAGATTGCCAGATTGGCTGCATTACGTCGTAATGACGAGGATTTACGCTTAATGCGTGCGGCGTTGGACCGTCGTGCTGCAACTTTGGCCGCTGGAGATTTGACTGGGTACCTAGATGCGGATATCACTTTTCACTTGGCTGTTGCCGGAGCTACACGCAATAAGGTGCTTACAGACGTATATGGCAGCTTTGTAGAGGCCATCCGCAAGGCGTTGAACAATCTCATTACCGATCCAGCGATGCAAAATCATTTTACTCTGCAGCATGAAAAAATATATGAAGCAATCCGGGATCAGGATGGCAAGGCTGCCGAACTTTATAGCATTCAACATTTGGACGGCACCAAGCTGGAGCTGCAAAAGCATATGGGAAGTTTATAATTTTTTTATCCTTAAACATCAGATGATCAGATGAATATGATGATCTTTGAGCCTTTTACTTGAGCATCTCCTAAAATCAAACCAAAGGTGGTATCTGTATGCGCAAAATATGGGTGTTGGACACAACGTTAAGAGATGGAGAGCAATCACCAGGAGTTAGCTTAACCAGCACAGAAAAGGTGGAAATTGCTCTTCAGCTGCAAAAATTAGGCGTAGATCGGATTGAGACCGGCTTTCCAGCAACCTCGCCTGGTGAGATTATCAGCATGCAGGAGATTGCCAAACAGGTTACACAAGCAACACTGGTTGGTTTTGCACGCTCGAAAGAACAGGATATTGATGCAGTCAGAGAGGCGCTACGAGGAGCTGAGGATACCTGTCTTCATTTGTTCCTGGCTACCTCACCCATTCACCGCCAACATAAGCTGCGAATGGATAAAGCGAAAGTATTAGAGACCGCTGCTGCTGCCATTCGTTATGGACGCAAGTATTTCAGCAAGGTAGAATTTTCAGCAGAGGACGCCAGTCGTACCGAGCTGGACTTTATTTGTGAAGTCGTGGATATGGCGATTCGTGCTGGAGCGACAGTCGTCAATTTACCGGATACGGTGGGATATGCCTCGCCGGATCAGTTCGGTGAAATGTTTAGAATTGTAAAGCAACAAGTGCCCGGTATCGAAAAAATACAACTTAGTACACATTGTCATGATGATCTTGGCATGGCAACAGCTAACACGCTGGCGGCCATCCGTAATGGTGTAGATCAATTTGAAGGTACCATCAATGGAATCGGTGAGCGAGCCGGAAATACACCTATCGAGGAAGTTGCACTGGCCCTTGATACCAGAACCGAGCTTTATGGTGCACAAACGAGTCTGGTTTTGGAGGAGCTGTATGCCACCAGTCGTCTGGTGAGCAAACGTACGGGGATGTCGGTACCGGGAAACAAGGCCATTGTTGGAGCCAATGCGTTTGCTCACGAGTCCGGTATACACCAGGACGGAATGCTTAAAGAGCGTACAACGTATGAGATCGTGTCCCCTGAGCGTATTGGGCTGAAGACGAGTAAACTTGTGTTGGGCAAGCACTCGGGTCGACATGCATTTAAAGAAAAACTGGCGGACATGGGGTTTGATGCTTTGACGGAGGAACAGCTGCAAGAGGCGTTCCGCAAATTCAAGGCCTTGACGGATAAGAAAAAACAGGTGCTAGATGAAGATTTGCACGTCCTGATGGACGAAAGCCGCAATGCCTCACCTCAAATGTACACACTGGATTCCATTCAGGTGTCTTATGGCAATCAGTCGGTTCCAGTCGCATCCATTCGGTTGAGTAAACAAGATGGGACAGCAATTGATGAAGTAGCAATGGGTAACGGTTCTGTAGATGCGATTTTCCATGCTATAGACAAGGCCAGTGGTGAAGAGGTGGAGTTGGAGGATTATTCGATCCAATCTGTAACATATGGCAAAGATGCGTTGGGGGAAGTACACGCTATTTTGAGGCAAGGTGAGTACACAGCTCTGGGAAGAGGCACAAGTACTGATATTTTGGAAGCTAGCGCCAAAGCTTACATCGATGCGCTGAACAAGCTACTGGGCAGAAAAGAAGTCCATGGCAAAAGCAATATCACCATTAGTTGAACCTAGTAGCCATGCTTGTAAATGAAATTTCCTTTCGCCTCCTCTGGCCGCATCGTAAAAAAGCGCTTGCAAAATAAATGATAACATTTGAAATTTAATGTATAATAGGCAAGAGAGAGCACCATATTTTGTCTGAATTACATAGGCCAAGAGGAGGAAATGAGTTGAACTACCGCATCGAAAAGGATACGTTGGGCGAAATCAAGGTACCGGCAGACCGTCTGTGGGGAGCGCAAACACAGCGCAGCAAGGAAAATTTCCCGATTGGCTCGGAGAAAATGCCATTAGAGGTCATACAGGCGTTTGCGGTGCTTAAAAAAAGCGCGGCGATCAGTAACTATAAGCTGGGTAAGCTATCACAGGAGAAGCAGGACGCCATTATTTATGCAGCGGACGAAATTCTCGCAGGGCGGGTTGATGACCATTTCCCGTTGGTTGTATGGCAGACAGGAAGCGGTACGCAGTCCAATATGAATGTAAATGAAGTGATTGCTCATCTGGGAAGCCAATGGTTACAAGAGCAGGGAAAAGATACGAAGCTGCATCCCAATGACGATGTAAACATGTCGCAAAGCTCAAATGATACGTTTCCTACGGCGCTTCATGTAGCGGGTGTCATTGCAGTGGAGGACCGTTTGTTGCCTGCCATTGATAAGCTGAAAGAGACTTTTCAACAGAAGTCAGAGCAATTCAAGGATATTATAAAAATTGGGCGAACCCATTTACAAGATGCGACACCGCTTACGCTGGGTCAGGAAATAAGCGGCTGGTATGCCATGCTGGACAAGAGCAAGCGAATTATCATCGACACGGTGCAATACATGAAGGAGCTGGCGATTGGCGGAACCGCGGTGGGGACAGGAATTAACGCTCATCCAGAGTTCGGCTCCCGAACCTCTGCGGAAATTTCCAGTTTCACTGGCAAAACGTTCACTTCCGCACCCAATAAATTTCATGCACTGACCAGCCACGATGAAGTGGTGGCCGTACATGGAGCAATCAAAGCGCTCGCTGCCGATTTGATGAAAATCGCCAATGATGTTCGTTGGCTGGCAAGTGGTCCGCGTAGCGGCTTGGGCGAAATCACGATTCCTGCTAACGAGCCAGGTAGCTCCATCATGCCAGGTAAGGTGAATCCGACTCAGAGTGAAGCACTGACGATGGTCGTTACGCAAGTAATGGGTAATGATGCAGCTATCGGCTTTGCTGCGAGTCAGGGTAATTTTGAACTGAACGTGTTTAAGCCAGTAATCATCTACAATTTTTTGCAATCTGTTCATCTGCTGGCCGATTCCATGATTGCTTTTAATGACAACTGTGCGATCGGCATCGAGCCTGATCTCGTTAAAATTGAGCACAATTTGAATAATTCGCTGATGCTGGTGACGGCATTGAATCCACATATCGGATATGAAAATGCCGCTAAAATCGCCAAACTTGCACATGCAGAAGGACTGTCTTTAAAAGAAGCGGCACTCCGCAGCGGACTGTTGACTGAAGAACAGTTCGATCAATATGTTGTACCTGCGCATATGATTCATCCTAAAGCCTAAAGCACGACGATTATCTCTGCTCAAGCCTTATAAAAAATATACAAACCAGCTCATCGAGTGCGATTTAGCACAGACCATGAGCTGGATTTTTTGTTTTCTCATATATTTTTTTACTTAAGATTAGTATTCTGTGTGATTTGAGGGTATATAGATAGAAGGCGAAAAATTGAACATCCATTTTCAAGATAGGAGAAGCCGTATGGAACAGACAACCCTTATAAATTTGATTGTGCTTTTGCTTTCCAGCTTGCTGCTGGTCGGTGTGCTGACTACCAAATTTTCCAGCCGTTTCGGTATGCCTGCGCTCGTTTTGTTTATTGCCGTAGGTATGGTGCTCAGTCAGTTTATTTATTTTGATAATGCCTTTATCACACAGCTGGTGGGCATTCTCGCGCTCATTGTAATCTTGTTTGAAGGCGGGATGCAGACAAAGTTTGCAGACGTTAAGCCAGTTATTCGACCTGCGTTATCATTATCAACGTTAGGGGTCATCATTACGACCGTAGTCATTGGCGTATGCGCCAAGTTTATTTTAGGCGTAAGCTGGATGGAATCCATGCTGTTTGGCGCTATTGTCGGATCGACCGATGCGGCAGCCGTGTTTTCCGTTCTAGGAGGTAAAAACATCAAAAAACGAATTACCTCGACGCTCGAAGCGGAATCCGGCAGTAATGACCCGATGGCTGTATTTCTCACGGTAACATTGATTGAGCTGATACATCACCCTGAGCAATCCATTTGGATACATATCTTGTTGTTTTTATGGGAAATGGGTTTTGGTTTAGTCGTTGGTTTTGTACTCGGACGTATAGGTGTATATGCGATTAATAAAATGAATTTTGATTCATCCGGTTTGTATCCTGTAATGGCGCTGGCATTTGCAGTCTTGACGTATGCGGCGGCATCGTTACTGGAGGCAAGCGGATTGCTGGCGGTTTATGTCATGGCCATTGTCTTGGGAAATTCCGACTTGACCTACAAGCGATCCATTATTCATTTTAACAATGGTTTCGCCTGGATGGTGCAGATTATGATGTTTGTCCTGCTCGGCCTATTGGTCTTTCCCGATCAATTGCTGGGCATTGCGTGGCAAAGCTTGGCGCTCTCCTTCATCCTCATGCTCGTGGCTCGTCCAATAGGCGTGTTCCTAAGCTTGCTTTTTTCCAGGTACTCTGTGCGCGAGAAGACACTGTTATCCTGGGCAGGACTGCGGGGGGCGGTACCTATTGTACTAGCAACCTATCCTTTACTGGATGAGATGGATGTAGGACCCTTGTTTTTTAATGTTGTATTTTTCGTCGTGCTCACCTCTGCGATCATTCAAGGTACCACTATTTCGTGGCTAGCGGTGAAGCTTGGCTTGATGGACCCTAACGAAACATCGTCTCCTTCATTGCTGGAATTAGTTTCTCTGGGGAAAACCACTTCGGAAATCAACCACATTCAGGTACAAAAGGGGATGTCGATAGCGGGCAAAGCGATTCAGGATATACAGTTGCCTGAAGATATTTTATTCACAGCCATAATTCGGAACGAGCAAATTATTGCCCCTAGAGGCACTACTGTAATTGAACCAGGCGATACATTGTATGTGCTTAGTCCCAAACTCAAGCGACAGCAGATGAAAGAACTGTTCATGCTACTCGAACCAGAGGCTGCTCCGTAAAAAGCGTAGAGTACCCTTAATTACAGTCCTTCACATTCATGTGGAGGACTTTTTCCTGTGTTTTTTTCAGAGTGGATGAATCTGTTAAAAAATTGACACTATCATTCTACAAAATTAGTTTATGATATTGTCGTTAGATGTCGCTGCCTATCGTTACGGATCATTTGATGGGCAATAGTGATGAATAAGATAGAAGTCACCAATAACAGGAGAGATGATAAATGAAACCGGAAGTCTTGCCACAGCGTGCAGCAGCTCGCAGGCAGAAAAATAGAAAAAAGAAACGAAAAGGAAAATTCGGTCGCTTTATACTGCGACTTTTTATTGTATTCCTGTTAGCAGGAATAGGGGGTGGTGCGTGGTTGTTCTTAACGTCATCTGGCAAGGACATGCGCTATTTGGCTGCGGATACGCTGATCACCACCCAACATCGTCACTGGGCGAAGTACTTTATCGGTGAAGCAGAGGCGAAAAAACGTGTGGCTGAATATTCGGCCCGTTTTGAAGCGATGGGTGAGGAGAAGGACAGACACACAATCAATTTGCCTGATCTGATACCGACCAAAGTACAACAAACGCCGCTGGTTGAAGTGGAAGAGGTATCGGGCCGTAACTATCATGGCTATGTTATGACGGTTCATGACCCCACTAAAATTCGGCTCGGGGTTCCTGCCAAGGTCGGCCGGGGAGAAAGGGTATCTAGTATGGTCGAGCGTTTAGGGGCTGTTGCTGGCGTAAATGGCGGTGGCTTTGCCGATCCCAACTGGAATGGGAATGGTTTTAAACCGATTGGCGTTGTCATTTCCCAGGGAGAGATATACTACAATGATATGGGCAAAAATGCCTCTGTTCAAATCGTAGGTATTGATAAACAGGGAAAAATGATAGCCGGTCACTATTCGTTGTCCGAGTTGTCCAAAATGAATGTGCAAGAAGCGGTTACTTTTCAACCACGCCTAATCGTGAATGGGAAAGGTTTGATTCGCAATGCAAGCGAGGGGTGGGGAATCGCTCCCCGTACCGCAATGGGGCAAAGAGCAGACGGGGCCATTATATTCGTGACCATCGACGGTCGTCAGCCTGGGTACAGCATTGGTGCCAACTTGTATGATATGCAAAATATTTTGCTTAAACATGGAGCGGTTATCGGTGCTAATCTGGATGGAGGTTCTTCAACGGTGCTCGTCAAGGATAATGCCATTGTAAACAAGCCTTCTTCTGAATACGGAGAGCGGTATTTGCCGACTGCGTTTCTCGTATTTGAGCATCCAGAGACCGTTAGTATCCCGAACATATGGGAAGGTTTGAATCCTGGAGACATTGACGCAGCCAAAAAGAGATAGATCAGGAATGAACAAGTTCATTAAGTGAACGGAGACTGATGATGAAGCTAAAACGAGCAGAATTTCAGCGATTGTTTGTCGCCTTGTTAATGCTATCCTTACTCTCGACCACAATGCATCAAGCGGTTGCCGAAGCTGCTGAACAGGGTGCCATAGCGTCTCAATCAACGCAGTTCATAGATATTGTTATAAACGGTCAACCTATAGACAGCAAGGCTAAGCTTCTACTGATCGACGGAAAGCTCATGGTTCCGCTTAAACCTTTCGCCGAAGCTGTGGGTGCAACCTACCATTGGGATGTCAAAAAGAAGCAGGTCACGCTACAAAAGTGGGCAGAACCCTTGGTTCTTAAGGAGCGATCACGTAAGAACCAGCAGCAACTTACCTTTGAAGTTGTAAGTAAAGAAGTATATATACCTCTGAGAGATGTTTCGCTTGATTTAGGTTATACGTTGGAGAAGACAAATACACAGATTCAGATTCAGCCTCCGATTCACGGTAAACTAAAAGAACAAATATATGAGGGAGATCTCGTGGCAGCACGCGAAGCGTTAATCCGCATAAACAGAAGTTCTGTCCATCCTTATATAGAAGCACACCGTCCTAACACTGAGCTTCTGTCCAGTGTTTACATGTTCCCCCAAGGTGAAGCATTACGGTATTTTACAGTGAACGGGGATGTGCTGAGTCTGGTTGAAGTGAAGGACGGTTTTCCGATTGTCACCTATCAAGGGTATGTGGGAGCTCCCTTTGATAAAGAATTTACAATGGAATACGACCCGCTGGGGCGTTTTTTGGAGAATAAAGCCAAAAATCAGTGGGGAACTTATCCGAAAATAAATAAGCCGCTGATCTACGAGTTCACTACAGGATGGGGAGACAGCAGTACCACTTTCTATGGGCGTATTACTACGGATAAAAAAGAAGAACTGCTGGGTACTACTGGTGATCCGATAACTGGACTCCCGGCCGATACCAAACAAATTATGAAAACCTTCAAGCTACCGTGGGAATCGCGTACAGATGTCCAGCAGGCGATGGAATAAGTTAAGAGCAGCAATAGCAAATGAAAATATAAGAAGCGCGGATCGTTGAAGTAAAGATACTTCCGGTACGCGCTTTTTTCGATAGGATTTGTATTTTTGTTGCTTCGTGCTTGCGTAAATATCGATTAAGCGTCATTATCTGCTTCGAGAAACACGGAGATCAGAATTCGTGCGTTGTTTTCTCCTACGTTTTTGGCATAGTGGGGGATAGCTGCTCTCCAGCTAAAGGAATCCCCTGCTTCCAGAGTAGCCGAATCCTCGCCTTGCTCCACGTATACCGTGCCCTCCAAGATAAAATGGATTTCATCCCCCGCATGAGCATGCTCCTCTTCTGTAGATGAGCCTGGCGGCATGTCCACCAGCATCATTTTAACGTTTCCTTGCCCCCCCAAATGATCAACCTGGAGGTTGTTTTTACCATATAACGTTTTACGACGCTCGTCCTTGCGAATCACTTGCATCCGTTCCTCTTCTTTAAGAAGCAGAAAAGCAAGGGGAACCTTAAGCGCATTTGCGATACTGTCCAATGTTGCGATGGAAGGGGAGGTTTTATTATTTTCTACTTGACTCATAAACCCTTGCGATAGTCCGGTTCGTTCACATATTTGCTGGATGGATAAATTTTTACGTTTACGAGCGGCGCGTATGTTGCATCCTATACCCATAGAGCGTTCCTCCTTTAAGGGAATATAATGTATACTAATTTAATATTTATCATACCAAATAATTTGTTGACAGACTACAGTTTCTTATGATAAATTCACATTACAAAATAATTATTCCTATTACTAATAATTTGAGTTTGATTCATCCAAATGTGTTGCAGCTTAGATCGGGACGGTATTATTTTTTTAACCAAATTATTAGTAATATAAATTAATTATTCATATGCACTTGTATGAGTGTAATAAACAAACAGAATGGAGAGAGATAAACATGAGTTCAGCAAGCAAAAACATTTCTACAATTATGCGGGTGGCGCTGGGAATTTTGTTTTTGGCACACGGAATTGCTAAATTCCAAATGGGGTTGGGTAATGTGGCAGGCTGGTTTTCCAGCATTGGCGTTCCAGGATTTCTAGGTTATGTCGTTGCGGTGATTGAGTTGGTCGGCGGGATTGCATTGATTCTTGGATTGCTTACTCGTTATGTATCTGGGCTTTTGGTTATTGTTTTGATCGGCGCTATTTTCACAGCAAAATTGTCCGGCGGATTGATGGGGAATGGTCAAGGCGCTGGCTATGAGCTGGATATTGCTTTTATTCTGGTAGCTCTTCATCTGGTATTTGCACCAACGACTCGCTTGTCTCTGGACTCTTTGTTCGGGCGTCGTGAGTCAACAGAAAAGTAATTTTTGATTGTTTAGTCCTCCAATCCATGTAGAAAGAGGGAAATCTCATGACAGCACATATACATGACAACACCAAAATTGGGCAGGTTTCATTAAAAGTTAGTAACTTGGAGCGTTCTATTCAATTTTATACAGAGGTGGTTGGTTTTCAGCTACTGCGTCAAACGGCGAATACCGCCGAATTGACTGTCGATGGGAAGCATGCGCTACTGATCCTTAACTATATTGAAAATGCAGTTATTCTGCCGCGTCAATCTGCTGCCGGGTTATATCATTTTGCTATTCTTGTCCCAAACCGTGTAGCTCTGGGCCTGTCTTTGCGTAATCTGCTGGCTCATGAGATTGAAATCGGACAGGGAGACCATGATGTAAGTGAAGCCCTATATATCCATGATCCCGATAATAACGGAATTGAAATCTATGCAGATCGTCCCCGTGATCAGTGGAAAAAGGATGCAAATGGATTTTACATGATGGGAACAGATCCCGTGGATGCAGAAAACTTGGTTGCGATTTCCGAAAATCTACCTTGGCAGGGACTACCTCAGGGAACGGTAATTGGGCACGTCCACTTCCATGTGTCTAATTTGCTCAAAGCACAGCAATTTTATTGCGATGTGCTTGGCTTTGACATTACGTGCCGGTATGGCTCTTCAGCCTTGTTCGTTTCCGCAGGTGGTTACCACCACCATATGGGCTTGAACATATGGGCAGGTGAAGGAGCACCACCAGCTCCTGAGCACGCTGCCGGATTGGATTATTTTGAATTGATCGTACCAGATCAGAAGGAATTGGATGCCATTGTCGCTCGTTTAGAGGCTGCAGGCTATGGAGTGCAAGAACGCGAGGGCGCCAAGTATGTAGCTGATCCGTTCCGCATTCAAATTAAACTGATTAACGGTCAAATCTCGTAACAAAGAAGGCACGTAACAAAAAAGGGTATTCCTATTAAGCCGTAAAGGCTGGGAATACCCTTTTTTCGTATACTTAGAATAAGCTCCAGTCCAAATCCCGAGACATCTTCTCCAGCAAGTGTACACCAGCTGTACTGTTGCCCATACGGTTCAGAGAAGGTCCAACCAGTCCAATGCCATATCGTCCGGGTACCATCGTCATAATACTGCCTGATACGCCGCTTTTGGCAGGTAGTCCGACTTGAATGGCGAATTCCCCTGAGGCGTCATACATGCCGCATGTCGTCATAAATGTTTTGGCGATCTGTACATAGCGGCGGGGAATCAGCGGTATACCTGTCACTGGATCTCGACCATTGTAAGCTAATACAAGTCCCATACGAGCTAAATCAGTACAGTTCAATTTGACAGCACAATGTCTGAAATAAACTTCAAGCACATCCTCCACATGACCTCTTAAAATTCCTTTTTCCATTAGAAAATAAGCAAGGGAACGGTTCAAATGGCCTGTAGCTGATTCTGAATCGTAGACATCCTGATCATATTCCAATGTGTCATTGTGGGTAAGCAGGCGGAAAAATTGGAGAACACGGGCAAATCTCTCTTCTGGACTGTTCCCGCGAATCAGAGAGGAGACTGCGATTGCTCCGGCGTTAATCAGTGGGTTAAACGGAATGCCCGGCTCAACTAGTTCTAGCTTTAGCATGGAATTAAAACGGTCTCCGGTAGGCTCCATACCCACCTTAGAGAAGACAACGTCCTCTCCATTATCCATCAAGGCCAGAATGAGCGTAAATACCTTTGAGATACTTTGCATCGTAAATTGGATTTCCGTATCCCCGGCTACCACGGTCTCGCCCGCACCGTTCATTACAACAATACCCAGCGCGTCGGCTGGTGCTTTGGACAGCTCGGGAATATATGCTGCTACCTTGCCATGAATATACTCATGACGGCTTTGTTCTACCCATTCCGGCAGTTTGGTCTGTAATCTCTGCCACTCCGATGTCATTTATTTTCCTCCAGTCGAGTAACCAATCTGTGGTATTTTATTGTAGAGTAAGAAGTGATAGCTATACGCCTATTCTAAAGATATTTCTGGTCGAAAGACAAGTTTGAATTGAATTTGATAAGAGGAGGTAGTGATTTGTTGTTATCTCATAATGAACCGAATTTTGATGAAGACTATGATGAGGTTTTTAAGGGTCGAAGACTTAGAGGTTTTGTACGTAGTGTACTGGAGCAGGCTGCAGCCTTATCAGACAAAAATCCTGAATGGGCTAACCCCATATTGAAACAGTGGGCAAATGATGTGGAAACGAGCCGAAATGAGCGTCTGGAGCATGAACGCACCCGGGAGAGGCATGTGCATCTATTGTTTTCTCAGTCTGCCGCAGGCTCGATGAAGGTAGGACTTTCCGGTGCAGGATTGCGGCTTGAGAGTATCGTTCTGTCTTTTAATGATCAGTTTTCCATAGGACCATTGTGGAGGTTGGAAACATCAGAAGGACAAGAAAACCGTCACAGCTGGTTGGCTGAACGGATGATGCATTATGAGTTTTTCCATTACGCCAATTGGGAGCAGCGTATTGAACAGATGATGGTTACCCTTAGTGAAATTCCGGATGATAAGTCGATCACGATCTGGTGTGGCTCTAATGCTGACGAGCAGGTTGGATTACGCTTTGCATTATATCTCTTGCGCAACAGAGCTACACCTATTCGAGTCATTAATGTCACGGATACCTTGGAGCGGGAACCGGATGATTATTTATATAATGAGAGTCCATTCCCTTTATCCATGGGCGTGGTGCATTCGAAAGAAATCGAACGGTTCATTAAGCGAAGTAAAGATGAACTTTATGTGGTGTGTATGGAAGACCGACGTCGATACGAACGGGAGTGGTTGGAGCTTAGCGAGCAAGATAGTGTCCTGAGATTATGGGACAATGACCGTATTGTTCATGTGCCGGAGGATTATTTGGATAAGGCCATGCTTGATATGATTAGCCAGATACAGTTAGCTGATAATCTGGAATTTGTGAACACCGGAAAAATAATAGGTCAAGCTTTAACGCAGTGGTCGCAGCCAAGAAGCGATACTTTTTTGGAATACCGGATTCAACAGTTGATCGCTTATGGCAAACTTGATTTTCAGGGGATGCCGGGAATGATGAATCGTTATGCTGTGAAAATAAAAGAGTAAAGCGAAAAGAAATCAAATAAAACTGCCGACGAGATCGGCAGTTTAGTTTAAAGATCTTCTGATGATCAGGCTATTCATCGGAAGGTTATTTTGCTATGTAATTAGAATCAATAGTAGCTGCTTGAATTCAATGAACTTATGATGGCAGGCAACAGAGCAACAGCCATAATGATATAGATCACAATTACAATAGCTGCCCAAAGAAGGCCTGCTTTAGCATAGTTAGCTTTGCTCGGATTAGTCGAGCCGCTAAATGCCCACACAAATAGCATAATAAGTCCAACTACCGGTATAGCCATCAGAAGTAAACTGATCATCCACTCCTTGAATGATACAGGAGGCGGGTAAACAGGGGCTGGTCTGGATGGTGCTCCTTGCTGATTGAATTGCGGATTAAACTGGTTAGACAATTAGATCTTCTCCCTACGTGATTAGTATGTTGTGTTTCCTATATTGACCAAAACATCATACATGATATGACAATAAGCAACAAGTGAAATTCAGTAAACAGTCTAATAGTACTATCAAATGATTAAAAATAGGACTATACACCCTATTGACGAAGCAGTTTTTATATATTACTGTATTGATATTAACATTTTGTTTTTATCAATTGATTCAAATTAAAAGTTACATAGAGCATTCGTCACTTTTGAATTAAAAGCGACAAATGACCCATATATGAACAGGTAGGTGAGGCAAGTGACAGATGGATCGAAACATAATCACAGTGGCTTGACGGAAGAGGAGTTCTTGGCCCTGTATGATGCGAATGAATATGAGCGCCCATCCGTAACGGTAGATATGCTGCTATTTACGGTAATGGATCAGCTCCAACAAAATTACCGGAAGCTGCCGGAGAAGACCCTTCAGCTTCTTTTGATCCAAAGAGGGGAGCATCCGTATATAGGGCAATGGGCGTTGCCGGGTGGTTTTGTAGGTATAGATGAAAGTCTGGAAGAGGCTGCACGACGCGAGCTTAAAACGGAAACGAATGTGGATCAGATTTATATGGAGCAGCTATATACTTGGGGAGATGTGGCACGTGATCCTCGTATGCGGGTAATTAGCTGCGCTTACATGGCATTGGTGGACCACGATTCCTTGGAGGTACAGGCGGGGGATGATGCCGCTGATGCCCAATGGTTTGAGCTGGATTACAGCGTAGCTCAGGAGACGCGGACGAAGCAGCCGGAAGGTTACACATGGGAACAAGACATTGATATCACATTGAAGCATGGGGACATCCATCTATCAGCCAAAGTAAAAATAACTGAAATTCTTAAGGGAAGAACCATTGAAATCAAGCGAGAGGTGCTGGAGTCACAAGGAATTGCTTTTGATCATGCCAAAATTATTGCGTACGGTATAGAGCGTCTGCGCAGCAAAATAGAATACACAGATATCGCGTTTCACCTGATGCCAGCTCTATTTACACTGAGTGAGCTTCAGCAGGTGTATGAAATTATTCTAGGTAAGGAGCTGTTGGCCGCAGCTTTTCGTCGCAAAATAGCTGATCTCGTGGAAGAAACCAATGAGTATAGAAAGGCGGCTGGACATCGTCCGTCCAAGTTATACCGATTTAAGCCTCGGTCGCGTTTTATGTAGCATAAGGAATATGAAATGAGGAATCTTCATGGAAAAGTTTACATTTTTTTATCGCAGTCATTCGCCATTTTCGCAATGGTATCCTTCTGATTTTGTCGTGGATGGATTGGAGTTTAACTGTGCCGAGCAATATATGATGTTGAAAAAAGCACAGCTTTTTGGGGATGAAGAGGCGGCCTTGAAAATTATGCAAGCCCCCACCCCAAGGGAGCAAAAAGCCCGGGGCCGCAGTGTGCGCGGATTTGACCAATCCTTGTGGGAGGCCAATTGCCGGCAATTTGTATATGACGGTAATTACGCTAAGTTTACACAAAATCCGAATTTGCTCAAGCACCTGCTTAAAACGAAAGGAACCACTCTGGTTGAGGCTAGTCCAACCGACACCATTTGGGGTGTAGGCTTAGCTGAGAGCGATGCTCGTATACGGAACCGCAAGCTATGGCGTGGCACGAACTGGCTTGGGGAAATATTGACGAATTTACGTGAGGATGTATTGCAAAAGGAGGAATAGTCACCATGATAAATACAATGAATTCCCGGAGTAGCCGGGATGCACGATCACATATGGCGCAGGAGACACTATCCATTTTGGAGAATGGATATTACACGAATATCAAACAGGTTCAAGTAAATATGACAAAAGAGATAGGAAATGCGGTCACAGGCTCGAAGTTATATACACCTTCTCAACTGGTAGCTGTAAAGCAAGAAACAGAGCAAAGAATAAAAAGTATATTGGGGTCTTCTTCCCGCATAGAAGAACAGACGATTATTGCAAAATTGGAAATTACGGGAGAAAGCACGTTACAGGCGGCATACAGACTCCAGGTAGAGGAGAAGCTGACCCACGTGGCGTGTTTGAATTTTGCATCAGCTAAAAACCCGGGAGGTGGATTTCTCGGAGGCAGCCAGGCTCAAGAAGAAAGCTTGGCTCGTTCGTCAGCATTATATCCTTGCATTTCACAAATGGAAGAGATGTATGGACATAATCGGAAGCTGCGGAGCTGTTTTTATTCAGATTATATGATTTATTCGCCTGAAGTTCCGGTATTTCGGGATGATCAGGGAACATTGTTGGAGAAGCCATATCAAGTCGACTTCCTGACCGCACCTGCTGTAAATGCTGGAGTTGTGCGAGAACGGGAGCCAGAGCAGGTGAATCGGATTGGGGAAGTGATGCTGGAGCGGATCCGTTACGTTTTTGGAATGGCTAAGCAAAACGGCGTAGAACATCTTGTGCTGGGAGCCTATGGTTGCGGAGTATTTCGCAATAAGCCAGAAGAGGTTGCCCTCTGGTTCAAGCAAGTGCTTGTAGATGAAGGATATGGTTTGCTGTTTGACCGGATTGTTTTTGCAGTGTTGGATCGCAAAGCAGACCAACATACTTTAAATAGCTTTAAAAATGTTCTTTCTTGAAGTGAAGGCAGTGCATAAAAACTGTTTTACTATAATATTTCATGAAAAAGGAAGGTGCTGAATGAATCCATCTTCGAATATAACCTGGCATGTGTCCGATATTGATAAGCAAGCGCGTCAGCTTTTGAATGGCCATAATAGTCCGGTGCTTTGGTTTACAGGGCTGTCTGGTTCGGGAAAATCAACGGTATCCTCCACACTTGAAAAAGCGTTATACGCACGAGGCATACACACGTTTATTTTGGATGGGGATAATGTTCGGCACGGTTTAAATCAGAATCTAGGTTTCCTGCCCGCTGACCGTAAAGAAAATATCCGCCGTATTGCTGAAGTTGCAAAGCTAATGGCACATGCGGGTGTTCTAACGATTTGCGCCACCATTTCCCCTTATCGTGAAGATCGTGAAATGGTAAAGGAGATTTTACAGCAGGAAGGTTGCTATGAGATTTATATACAGTGCAGCCTGGAGGAATGTGAGCGACGCGATCCAAAAGGAATGTACAAGAAAGCGCGTGCCGGAGAAATTCATCATTTTACGGGGGTTGATGCTCCCTATGAAGCACCGCTGGAACCTGATCTAATCGTATCTACTGAAGGTCGAGAGGTAATCCAGTCGGTTCAGGATATCTTGGATTTTCTTGATAGGAAGCAGCTGCTATTATGATTTTATGATGAATTCTACATGAATATTATCTGAAAGCCTCAATGGTAAAACTTCGAGAAGTGATCAAAGTAATCATTATAGAAAGTAAAAATGAAACATATATATTGGTGAATAAATACAGTACTGCATTTACGGCAAGCCTTATGGGGCTTGCTTTTTTATTTGTGATTTTAAACTAATTCTAAATCCTAGATTATAATAATTATAAAAAAGTATTGATTTTTGTTTGTGTGCAATTTATAGTGAAAGGCACATAGTTAACCAATTCATTCAAGAGGTGATTTCAATCATGAGTAACCAACCAACGAACCTGACTACAAGCTGGGGCGCTCCTGTTGGAGATAATCAAAATTCGATCACAGCAGGCTCACGGGGTCCCACACTAATTCAGGATGTGCATCTGCTGGAGAAGCTGGCGCATTTTAACCGGGAGCGTGTGCCGGAACGTGTCGTTCATGCAAAAGGTGCAGGGGCGCACGGATATTTTGAAGTCACTAATGATTTGTCTGCATATACAAAAGCAAGCTTCTTGTCTGAAGTGGGCAAGCGTACACCGATGTTTATCCGTTTTTCTACTGTGGCGGGTGAGCTGGGCTCGTCCGATACTGTACGCGACCCACGTGGTTTTGCGGTGAAGTTTTATACAGAAGAAGGCAACTATGATCTCGTGGGCAATAATACACCTGTGTTTTTTATTCGGGATGCCATTAAATTTCCCGACTTTATTCATACGCAAAAACGTCATCCCCAAACCCATCTGAAAAACCCGAATGCAGTTTGGGATTTCTGGTCCTTATCTCCTGAATCGCTGCATCAGGTAAGTATCCTTATGTCTGACCGCGGTATTCCAGCTACACTTAGACATATGCATGGTTTCGGTAGTCACACGTTCAAGTGGGTCAACGCCGAAGGACAGGCAGTATGGGTGAAATATCATTTTAAAACAGAGCAAGGTGTGCAAAATCTTGATGTGGATTTGGCTGCGAAAATTGCCGGTGAAAATCCGGATTATCATACAGAAGATTTGTTTAATGCCATCAAAAAAGGTGATTTTCCGGCATGGAAACTTCATGTGCAGATTATGCCAGTAGAAGATGCAGATACGTATCGCTTTGATCCATTTGATGTGACAAAAGTATGGTCTCAAAAGGATTATCCGCTGATTGAGGTTGGGCGCATGGTGTTGAATCGCAATCCTGAGAACTACTTTGCTGAGGTAGAGCAGGCGACATTCTCTCCGGGTTCATTTGTTCCTGGTATTGAGGCATCCCCGGATAAAATGCTGCAAGGACGCCTGTTTGCCTACGGCGACGCACATCGCTACCGTGTAGGTGCAAATCATAACTCGTTGCCGATTAACCGTCCGCATGCGGAAGTACACAACTACCAACGTGATGGTGCATTACGCAGTGACAACAATGGCGGAGGATCTGTTTATTACGAGCCTAATAGTCTCGGTGGACCCAAAGAATCACCTGCGCACAAAATTGCTCCTTTTGAAGTGTCTGGCGAAGCGCAAAGTGTAGCCTACGATCATCATGATCACTACACACAGCCGGGCGACCTGTACCGCTTGCTCAGTGAAGAAGAGCGCGCACGTTTGGTCCGAAACATCGTAAATGCGATGAAGCCCGTAGAAAGTGATGAAATCAAACTGCGTCAGATCGGTCATTTTTATAAAGCTGATCCTGAATATGGACGTCGTGTAGCGGATGGTCTGGGCTTGACCGTTCCACAAGGCGAGTAAAAGGATTTTGCAAACTTCTAATCTGATAAACCCGTATGAATAAATAATAAAAGGATGTCCCAACACCACGTACATGGTGGATGGGACATCCTTTGTTTTTGAGAGCGATATAAATCAGGTGCTATTATATCCTCTGCAAGCGAGGTAAATAGATTACAAGAAACAGTGACCGTCCTAGTGCAAACACGATAAAGGACAGCCAAAGTCCGTGATTCCCATAATGGGGAACGCACCAGAAGAGAGCGATCAAAAAGCAGAGCAATGAGATCAGCATCGAATTACGGATCGGATACGTTACCGTCATCCCCGTAAACACACCGTAGAATACCAGTCCCAGCCCGGCTGCCAGCGGAAAGACCACAAGCCATCCATTATAAGGACCTGTAAGACTAATCACTGTGGCATTATCCGTAAATAGCGAGATAAGCGGCTCTTTCAGTGCGAAATATAATCCTCCCGTCACTACGCTGGTCACCAGTGTCCAGAACCAGGACAAGTGAATAACCCTTTGCAGCATTTTTCGATCCCCGGCACCCCGAGCCTGACCCGTCATGATGCTACTGGCGTTGGCGAACCCATCAAAAAAGTAAGCCATAATATAATGGATCTGCAACAAAATAGCGTTCGCCGCCAACTGATCGGTTCCAAAGCTCGCACTGCGCGCCGTAAACAGATTAAACATCGTCAGCAGACAGGCTGTACGGATCATAAGATCAAGGTTTGTTGCCATGACACTTTTCAACTCTGAAGCTCCAAACCAACCTCGCCAATTCATCTGTCCGCTTTGCTTCCATTCTTTCCAAATCGATGAGCGGAACACCAGGACCAGACCCAATACACATGCAAGAATTTCTGCAATCAGAGTAGCGCTTGCCACACCAGTGACATTCCAATGCATGATCTGTGTAAATACAATAGCTAATACCATATTGATCACATTCATCGAAATTTGCAAAAACAATGTAGCCTTCACGCGGGACAAACCCATCAGCCAGCCTAGCAGCACATAGTTCACCAATGTAAGAGGGGCTCCCCAAATACGAATGTTAAAATAAATTTCTGCCTGCGCCGCCACATCCTGAGCCGGATGGATTAGCTGAAGAGAAGCTAGCAGAATTGGCTTTTGTAATACAATGAATACCGCACCAATGAGTAAAGCAATGGCCAGTGGGCGCATGAGAGCAGCTATGCTCTGGTCGTTATTTTGTGCCCCCGCGGCTTGTGCCGTGAAAGCTGATGTGCTGACTCGCAGGAAGCCAAACAGCCAATATAAAGTATTGAAAATAAGAGTGCCCACCGCTACACCGCCTAAATACGCGGAATGGCTCAAATGACCGATTACAGCTGTATCCACCGCACCGAGCAGCGGGGTTGTAATCGTCGAAATAATTAAAGGGATAGCTAAAGCAAGATAGGCTCGGTGGGAAGGCAACATGTTGAAAAAACCTCCAGTAATGATTGTGTATAGGGATGGCGATCCGAGTGAAATAATGATTCCTTGGGAAAGTGCTCAAGCACACTGCCTTCTTTCATGACCATGATTCGATCACTCATAAAGTGCACAGCCGCCAGATCATGTGAGATAAACAGATAAGCCAGTCCTAGTTCATCCTGCAAATCCTTGAGCAGATTTAAAACGGTGGCTTGTGTAGTCACATCCAAACTAGCCGTTGGCTCGTCCAATACGATAAAATCCGGCTCTGTGCTGATGGCACGTGCGATGGTTACACGCTGCTTTTCCCCACCGCTGAGCTGATGTGGAAACTTGTCCAGATAGCTGGCTGGAAGCTTTACCATATCAAGCAAATGTTCTGCTATATCCCGACGTTCTGAGGACATACCCGCCATAAAGGAAGGAACATAGTACTTAAGCTGGTCCAGTGGCTCCAGCAGGGATTGCAGGATGGTTAGTCTGGGGTTCAAAGCCGCAGATGGATGTTGAAATACTGCACCCAGCCTGCTTCGAATCCGTTTTAATTCGCTCCGCTTTAGCCCTCGGATAGACTGTCCATCCAGTCTAAGCTCACCTTGATCAAATGGGTCCAGTGTCAAAATACAGCGAGCGAGTGTACTTTTCCCACTGCCGCTTTCCCCGACGATGCCCAGACATTCTCGGGGGGAGATCGTCAGAGCAACATCTTGCAGCACCGTTTTGCCTCCAGCGTAAGCCTTCGTCAAACCGGAGACGGTCACGACAGGATTAGACGTGTCTTGCCGCTGAGCGCAGGCGGCTTGATTATTCATGTAAAGCGCTCCTTTCCATTGCGTTCTGTTCTTCAGTGCTGTTGTAAGGTAAACGTGCTGGAGCGCCCGGAGACAGCGGCGGAATAGCCGCCAATAGACGACGAGTATACGGGTGGGCCGGATGATTCAGCACCGCTTGCGTTTCACCAGTTTCAACCAGTGAACCTTTGCGCATCACTGCGATTCGATCTGCATACTTGCGTACATGACGCAGATCGTGAGTGATCCACAGGACGGAAATACCCGTTTCCGTCCGGATTTGGTCAATGAGCTGGAGCACCCGATGAGCTGTGAGCGTATCCAGCGCGGTTGTAGGCTCGTCGGCAATAAGCAACTTCGGCTCCAGTAGCAGTGCAGCCGCAATAGCTGCCCGTTGCAATTGACCGCCGCTGAGCTGAAACGGATAGCTGCGGTACACGCGCTCGGCGGGAAGCTGTACGCGCTCCAGCACCTCGATACAGCGTTGTTTGCGCGCCTTGCGATCTTGTTTGCCATGGGCGCGCATAAGCTCGTCCAGTTGGCTGCCCACACGCAGAAAGGGGGTGAAAGCCCCGTGGTAGTCTTGAAAAATGTAAGATATTTCACTACCAAGCAAAGAACGTCGTTGTTTAGCGGATAGGGCTAGCAAATTATTGTCCTTCCACGCAATGATTCCTTCCGCTGTAACAGAAGAGGGGAGAAGGCCGCCGATAGCGAACGCCGTCATGCTTTTGCCGCTACCGCTTTCGCCGGCTAGAGCACACCATTCCCCCGGACGAATGGCAAGCTCCAGTTGCTCTACAATCGTTTTTACATTTGTCCGAATCGCTAAGCCTTCAATAGTCAGCATGTGCCAGTTCACTCCTCTGTCCGGGTTTTAACATCATAACGGTCGCGCAGTTTGTCTCCCAATACGTTCGCCAGTAGCACTGTTAGCACGACAGCTATCCCTGGAACCAGCATCAGGTGGGGAGCCATTTGAAAATACGCTCGTCCTTCATTCAACATACTACCCCATTCGGGAATTGGCGGCTGTGGACCTAAGCCCAAAAAAGATAGGGAGGCAATCATTAAAATGATTTTGCCGATATCCAGCGTAGCCAGCACAAGAACATTCCCAATTGCATGGGGGAGAATATGCCGCATGACAATCCGCAGGGAGGAGGTACCCGCCAGTATGGATAACGAAATGTAATCCTTTTGCTTTTCTGCCAGAACGGTACTACGCACCAGCCGTGCATAACCTACCCATTTTACCGCAGTCACCGCGAAAATAAGATTTACTAAGCCTGGTCCGAGCAAACCGCTTAGTACAATGGCAAAAATATAATCAGGTAATGTCATGAAGGCATCGACCACCCGTTTGAATACACGATCCATCCAGCCTCCAATAAATCCTGAAAGCAGACCAAGAGGGACCCCGACAACCAGCGAAACGGCCAAAATCAACAAACTGGTTCCGACAGTCGTCCGAAGCCCAGCTATCACTCTCGATAGTACATCTCTGCCCAAATGATCCGTTCCCAGCCAGTGCGTAGCGCTGATCGATTGTAGTCGATTCCCCATCTGGATACGATACGGATCTTGCGGTGCAAGAAACGGAACGACTGTAATTGCTGCAAGAATGAGCAGGATGGAGAGCGACACGATCCAAGTTTTGGACAATCGTGTTCTAGTGAGCTGCCCGTTTTCCGCATGTACGGATTTTATCATGATAAACGTTTCTCCTTCAAAGCGATTTCAGGATTGACCCAACGGTAGGACAACTCTACCAAGATGTTGATACATACAATGAATGCAGCCATAAATACGGTATAGCCCTGAATAATGGGGTAATCCCTTGCAGCAATGGCATCCACAATCCATTTGCCCAGCCCCGGATAGGCGAATAGTACTTCAATTACGACTGTGCCTCCCAGTAGGCTGCCTATACTCTCACTGAATACCGTAATGAGCGGAACTAGACTGTGACGAAGCATGTGCCTGAAAAAAATGCGGATGGGGCTGATTCCACGCGCTTGCGCCGCTTTGATAAAATCTTGCCCCGAGCTTTCAATCAGACTTGCCCGGATCATTCGTACATAAACGGCCGCCATTGCCAATCCCAAGGTAAGAGAAGGGAGTACCAAATGAAAAGCGGTTCCTTCACCCATAGACGGCAAAATGCGCAATTTAACTGCAAACCATTCGATAAACAAAAGCCCCAGCCAAAAGCTGGGAATTGAGGAGCCGATTAAGGCAAACACACGACTGGCTCTGTCAATCCAGCGGTTACGGTATAGCGCTGCCATCGTTCCCAATGGGAGAGCTATCAGCAACATAATGAATAGGGAGCCTCCGGTCAGCAGTAGCGTATAGGGCAGTTTTTCCATAAACTCTGTGAATACCGGACGATGGGTTAAATAAGATTGTCCAAAATCAAACTGAAGCAACTGAAGCAGCCACTTACCATATTGCACAGGCAATGGTTGATCCAGCCCCAGTTGACTGCGCATATCCATAATTTGCTGATTGGACACAGCTACATCATCGACTCGGAGAATGCTCCGGACGGGATCGCCCGGAACAAGCTTAAGCAGACAGAAGCTCACAAAGGAAAGAATAAGAAAGAACAAAACCAGTTCAAGAAACTTTTTGACGATAGATTTGAACATGCTAGTTTACATCCAGGTTCTGGGTCAGCAAGTAGTATTCACTTTGGCTAGTTTCCCAGTTATGTACGTAATCGCGATAGGCCACTACGTTGTTTGGATGAACCAGAAAGGATTGCAGATTTTCTTGGTCAATCAGCGTGACAGCCTTCAGCGCCAGCTTGTTGCGTTGTTCCTCATTCACGGTTGTGTTCAGCTGTGAAATCATACCCGTGAGTTCCGGTACATGCACACGCCCATAATTCAGTGCTCCTTCAGGCATGTAAGCCGCATTCAGAAAATAGCTTGCATCGCCGCGCGGGGCTGTAATGCTACTATAAGTCGCTAAATCCCAATCTTGATGAGCGGCAAGATATTCGTCAATATTATCAACCTGACGGATATCAATCGTAATGCCAAGTTCTTTAGCGTTAGCCTGAATAAGCTGAGAGATGAGTGGAAGCTCCGCTCTCGACTGGTAAGTTAGCAATGTAAGTTGAAGCGGCTTGCCGTCGGGGTTCGCAACTTTTCCGTTCTGTACTGTATATCCAGCTTGCTTGAAGCCTTCTCGGGCAGCATTCAAATCAAACTGTTTCGTAATATATTCCGGTGAAAAAGGAAAGTTGGGCAAGAACGGGCCTTGAGCAGGGGTTCCCTGACCAGACATGATACCACTGGCGATCTCATCCCGGTTAATCAGGTTATCAAATGCTTTACGTACAGCCGTCTTTTTCAGATCGTTATTGTTCATATTGTAAATAAGCTGATGTGTTCGCAAACTAGGAAGCGAGTCAACCTTAACGGTAGAATCAGCTTTCAATAGCTCCAGGCTTTCAATTGGCGGGCGATACACAATATCAGCAGTTTTGGCTTGAAAAGCAAGCTGACGTGCATTGGCGTCTTCGTTAAACATGAATTTGGCATGTTTCAACTTTACTTCACCGTTCCAATATTGTTCATTGCGATCTAAATTCAGTTCACTTCCAGCACGGAAGCTGGCAACCTTGAACGGTCCCGTCCCTGATGGGAAGCCATCTGTAGCTGTGGTGTCTATAATAGCGGTATTCGGATGAACCAGCTCAGACACAAATTCTGGGAAAGGCTTGTCTGTCGTAATGGTCAAAATCTGTCCATCCGCATGAATATCACGGATATGTAGCGCATTTTTGACCGATGGATTGAGCTTTAGCGCTCTTTCCAAAGAGGCTTTGACAGCAGCGGCATTGACGGCTTTACCGCTGTGGAAGTTCACACCTGGTCGGATGTTGAAGGTCCAGTGCTGTCCGTCCTTGCTGTCCCATTTCTCTGTAAGCCAAGCTTCCAGCTTGAGATCCTTGTTCACTTTGATCAGTGTTTCACTTACTCCAGCACGAACAGCTGTGTAATTTACATCTGAATGAGGATCTATAGAAGGGCTTTGCACGTTAAACAATAAGGTGACACTTTTATCTTGTGGTGCAGCAGATGGAGAGGGTGAAGCTGACGGAGATGAAGCACAGGCTGCCATCATCACCGCCATTACCGCAGGTATAAATAGTTTAAAATACGAACGCTTAAACAACAGGGAGTCCTCCTTAATAGTAATCGTAATTTTTACGCTTTAATTCATAAATCATATCGTAACCAAATGAAGGAGCTTTGTAAATATGTAATTGATGAATGTGTATGTAAATCCATATAAAAAAGGCTGCATAACCAATAGTGAGATGGTTAGCAGCCTTTAAGTATATTTAGATATGTTTAATTTGGAATGGCAAAAATTTTATGAATTAATGCATGGGTGCTTTGGCAGTGCCATGTTCAACATGAACTCTGCGGATGAAAAACGCAAGGATCAACCCGATCACACTGATGATCATCGCAAAGAAAAATGAATTCTGAGATCCGATAGCCATGGCATTAGCCATTTCATTTACGGATTCAGGCATACTGGATTGGCTCAAATAGCCATCCATACCTTTAGAGAGAATACTTACTGCTACGGCTGTACCGATAGCACCAGCGACTTGTTGGAGCGTACTCATAATGGCTGTTCCATCTGGATATAGATCCATAGGGAGCTGGTTTAGGCCGTTTGTTTGAGCGGGCATCATAATCATGGAAATGCCGATCATTAGGCAGCTATGAAGCACAATAATGAGTACAAGAGTTGATGTTGTTGTAATGCCAGACAGGAAAAACAAAACAGCGGCTACAATCACAAGTCCTGGAATGACAAGCCATTTAGGACCGAATTTATCGAACAATGAACCCATAATAGGAGACAAGAGGCCGTTGATAATCCCACCGGGCAGAAGTACCAAACCTGCTGTTAGAGCAGACAGAGCCAGCCCCTTTTGCAAAAAGAGTGGAAGAATCAGCATCGTAGAAAGGATCGTCATCATACATAGGAACACCATAATAACGCCGATCACGAACATAGGATATTTAAACACACGCAAGTTCAACATAGGCTGCTTCATCTTCAACTGACGTACAGAGAACAGTATCAACGATACCAGACCGACAATCACAGGAAGCAGAACCATCAGGCTAGCCCAACCTTCGCCACCTTCTCCAGATTTACTGAAACCAAACACAACACCGCCGAAGCCAATGGAAGACAGGAGGATAGATAAAAGATCAATTTTAGGCTTGGTCGTTTTTGAAACGTTTTGCATAAATAAAATACCGCAAATCAGCGAGAGAACCAAGAACGGAAGAGAAATCCAGAAGATCCAGTGCCAAGACAGATTTTGCAGTACCAGTCCTGCAATGGTAGGTCCCACCGCAGGTGCAAACATAATGACCAATCCGATGATCCCCATAGCCGCGCCTCTCTTTTCAGCCGGGAAAATGATCAAGATGGTGTTAAACATCAACGGCAATAACAGCGCTGTACCAATGGCCTGAAGAATACGAGCGATCAATAGCACTGAAAAAGTAGGTGAAAGTGCAGCAACGAGGCAACCAGCTATTGAGAACAGCAACGACGTAACAAACAGCTGTCTTGTCGTAAAGGTTTGAATCAGCAATCCCGATACAGGTACTAAAATACCGAGTGTCAGCAGATAAGCGGTAGTCAGCCATTGGGCTGTTGCAGTTGTAATATGCAAAATCTGCATCAAATCATTCAGTGCAATGTTAAGTGCCGTTTCACTGAACATTCCAATAAAGCCACTAAGGAGCAGGGCAATCATAATAGGTAGCACCTTGAACGTTTTGGGTTCAGAGGGTGAACTTGTTTGACTCTTTGTACTCATGTTGTTTTTGTTCCTCCAATAAATTAATGGGTATTGAATTATAACGATCGGTCTATATATAATAAACATGTTGTTATTTTTTTGTCAAAGTATAAGTTATAACTACTATATAATGAAGGATGCTGTATATGGCTGCTAAACCCGAATCATACGAGAATATCGTACAAACCGCATCGAAGCTCTTTTTTCATCAGGGATATCACGCGACCGGACTGAATCAGATTCTTGCGGAGAGTGGATCACCGAAGGGCTCACTTTATTATTATTTTCCGCGTGGTAAAGAAGAATTGGCTTTGGAGTGCATAAAAAGAGGGAATGAGTTTATAAAGCAAAAATTAAAACAGACACTGGACGGGAATGATAATCCAGTATTAGCCATTCAGGATTTTATTCGTAATACAGCTGAGGAGGCAGACCGTACCGGCTTTAACGACTTCATGCCGATTGGTTTCTGGGCTGCTGCGGAAACTTCCTGTATTAGTGAATCGCTACGTCATGCCTGTGTGAATACGTTTACAGATTGGCAGCACATCTATATGGAGCGCCTTCAGGATTCGGGCTGGGAAGAGGAAAAGGCACACAGTCTGGCGGTACTTATCATTTCGATGCTCGAAGGTGCATTGATTTTGGCCGTTACGCAACAGAGCAGTGCTCCTATTTATAATATCGTGGATTACATTCCACAGTTGGTCAAATAATCCTGTCTCTTCGATTTTCAATCTCTCCTAATGAGCTCCAACAAGCAACTTTAGAGAGCCGATGTTCTCGTTTTTGAGAACTCGGCTTTTTTGTGGTTTTGAGACGTAATTTTACTCACATTACCAGCACCAAATGATGAAAAGTATGGTAAAATAGAATGAATTTGATTTTGATTTTGCACGAAGGAAGGGTGATAGCAAGTGGCAAAAGCGAAGGTACCCAAACGGCCTACTCGGGATGAATTTGTACTGGAGGAAATCGGGAATCAGCTTGTAGAAGCACAACGAGAGCAATCCGAAGTTGTATTGACCGTATGGGGACGCGAAGAAACAACCCGTGGACAAATTGTTAAAATGGACCCGAGAACAGGAAAGGTTCATGTAGAGAGTAATGGAGAAACGGATAAAGTTCCTTTTATGGATATTATGAGTGTAAATTACCCGAGAGATTAGTTGTTGTGATTACATAAATATAGCAGATAGGGAAGAAAAGAATGACAAAGTTAGAGTCTCCCTTACTGCGTGGGAAAGTAACAATTTACAATTCGCGTATACAAAAACAACCGAGTGGTTTAGCGCCATCGGTTGTTTTTGTATACTGCTGCATGAGTGGGAAGAGAAAGCAACGTTATTGTGTTGGCACTTTCCCTTGCACATGCTTATGTAGCTTTTATCGGGCTGGTATGACTGGCACGTGCTTCGGCTTTCTTAAGCACCTTACGATCAAAAATGAAGGGACCAAACGGCAACAGCGAGGCAATCAAGGCTGCAAGACCTTGTAGTAGCGTTATTTTTCGCAGAATCAGCATGACCACAGTCGCTAGAACATAGGCCACGAACAGTACCCCATGGATCATACCCACCCAGCTTACCATTTGTGGCATTCCAGCTGCGTATTTAAGTGGCATAGCGATACACACAAGCAGCAGATATGAAATCGCTTCAATATTACCAATAACACCAAACATCTTAAAGGCATTTTTGAACATAATACACCTCCTTCTCCTATTGCTTAAAATTTAATATATCCTATAATGCAATGTTATTAAACGGTAGAAAGTTACGATATATCGAATATTTATAGCTGAATCCAAAGGTTATGTCAGAGCTTTCACATGATTGAAGTATCTCCCGCCAATGCTTCATTTCGCTGATTCCAACGTCCCACAGCTTAGCGTCCCCGGAAACGATAATCGTAATTTCGTTTAAATTGTTGAAACAAACAATGGGGCTTAGAAAGATGGCTTGGAGTAAGAAAAAACACTAAGCTGGTGTAGTTCGAAGGCTTAGAATATATTGTTTGCGCGACCCCTATCTGTAAAAAAGCTAGTGTGAAGCCTAAACATTTTGTATGGAAATTCCGATAACAGTTAAATGAATGTCTGTTCATTATAGTGTTAATTTTAAAAGCTGGATTGCAGCAGAAGGGTTTGTAAGCTTGACTTATTAGTTTTGACAAATAAAATTTCCATACTGGTATCAAGGAGAGCTTAGATCATGAATAAAAAACGTTTGCGTCAATGGATGGCTCCGTTCGCAACGGCTACACTGATTTTGAATACGGGATATGGCATTTTGGCACCCGATGCAGTGGCTAGCGCGTTGTCGATTGAAAGGCATAACTCAAATCTGACAGGCCTGAATACAGCACAGTTACATACCAAATTAGCAACCGCTCAAGGCCGTCATGTACCTGTTACTTCAGGCACGAAAGTGACTACGTTAACAAAAGGCTACGGTCAGAACACCTATCTTAACCAAATGCTAAAAGTAATGTCGAGCCAAATGGTTACTGCGAATATCGCGCCGGCAGAGATAAGCAATCTGACAGCGATTCCTACAGAAACAACAAAAGTAAATTTGTTCTGGACCAATCCGTCGGACATTAATTTTGACCACATAAAAGTGGTAAATGTCACTAACGATGTATATGTAGATAACATTCGAAGTAACTCTTATATGATGAGCGGTTTACAGCCGAACACGACATATACCTTTCGCGTGAAAACGGTGAATAAGAGTGGAGATGAATCTCTAGGTACGACAATACAGGCTAAAACGGCTTCCGTTGATGGTCCTGTGGATAAGACACCTCCAGGAGAGGTAAGCGGGCTGACAGCTACGAATGTAGGATATAACGCTTTTACCGTAAATTACATATTGCCTAAGGATGCTGACCTGAGCCAAGCGATCATCTATTTAAATGGTAAGGAAGTGCAGCGAACTACAGGGACGTCCTATTCATTCAGTGGATTGATTGCTTCCACAAACTATACAGTACTGGTCAAGACTATTGACAAATCCGGCAACATATCTGGAGGAATCAGTATTCCGGTTACGACCTCAGCGCTCACCGTTGATACAGTGCCCGAAGTGACAGGAGCTTCAGTAACATCAGTTAATAACTATAGCGTTACTGTTTCCTGGACAAGACCTAGCGGAATTAATACGGTCAGTCTGTATAAGGATGGGCAACTGGTAACTGATTCAACAGGATCATCCTATACATTCAACAATCTTTCGGCAAGCCAGACCTACACGTTCACGATTAGGTCCAAGCGAAGCACAGGTGCATTGTCCTCTGGTGTGAGACTGACTGCCACAACGGACAGTACGTCCTCCAATTCGTCAGAAGTGTCCAATCTTGAAGTAGATAGTAAGAGCGACACCTGGATCAAAATCACCTACGATATGCCGAGTAAAGCCGACAAGGTAAAGATATATGTTGATGGTGATTATGAGGGAACTACAAGCTCTGAGTCCTATAAAATCACGGATTTGCGAGAAGGACGCTGGTATGAGATTAAGGTCGTGACAGTCAATAGTAATGGAAGAGAATCTAGCGGTGTAAAGATATCAGAACGCACGGATTCGGATGGTTACTATTATTATTCTTCTTCTTCATCTAGTTCATCGAATTATGAGAAAGCGAGAGATTTGATGCGAATTGCAGAAAACAGTCTGAATGCCTCGGACTGGCGTTCTGCCAGAGATGCAATCAGTGATCTGCCGAGCGGAACCCGTAAAAGCGATTTGCTGGATCGGTTAGAAGCTATTCGCAATAGAGCGATTGGTACTAGTAGTTCATCATCCGGGACGAGTTCTACTACAACAACAACTTCTGGTACAACGTCCTCATACCCTAACAATGCGGTTTCCTCATATTCAACTTCGTTCACCCTGACACCAGGAGCTAAATCAGCTTATGTCGATGGTCGTGCTACGACGATGGCTCAGGCTCCGCGAATCATAAATGGGGCGACGATGGTTCCGCTGCGCTTTATCAGTGAACGGATAGGTTACGAGGTGAATTATGAAAAGGCGACCAAAAAGATCATTCTGACTCGACCTACAGACGGCAAACAAGTAGTGCTTCAAGTCAAGAATTCTACCCTTGCTGTGTATGAGTTAAACAACTCCCGGAGTTATTCGACGAATATCACAGCTCCGGTTATTGTTAACGGCTACACGCTGGTTCCATTACGAGTGATTAGCGAGCTTTCGGGGTATCAGGTGAACTATAATACTGCATCCAAACAAATTACGATTACAAAATAAATACTTCTACACAAAAAGGGTTCTAGAGTTTTCACTTTAGAATCCTTTTTGTGTATTAGGAAGTGCATGTAGAACAATGACAATCTGTTACTCTGTAAACAAGTTATCTTGATTGAAAAGAATATCGAGTTGCTTAAGCTCGTCACTTGTTAGTCGAACACCCAGAGTTTGAAGATTGGACTCGATTTGATCAGGCTTGGTTGCACCTGGAATAATTAGATCAACGGCTGGACGCGTTAATAGCCAAGCTAGCGCCTTTTGCAAGGGCAGTTCTAATTAATTGTCGGCTTAGAGTATCATCGACTTTTGGATACATCATTGAATTACCTACCACACCTGCTCCAAAACCAAGTTTAAATGCTTTTAATCCTGTTTTTCCTATTGCTATTGTATTGTTCATGTTTATAAGCTCCCTTTTGTATGATGTGGAATCCTTGGAGGGACTCTAATGCACATCTTACAACCTGGTGTAAACACTAGGTCAAGCAGAACAATCCAATTTTAAAATAGATTAAGTTTGGGTCTTAAGTGGCAAAAAGTTATGACCAAATTTTTGCCCGGTTTGTAGTTTCAATTCAATCATATCCTTAATTTCCTGAAGTTCTTGCAGCTACTGATCTATCTTTTTTTTTGGTAATCGTAAAGCCTATCATACCATTCATTATTTGATATGTTGCTCTCATCTAATTGAAGCTGGATAATAGGTTTTAACTCCTTCACCGACATTGGTTGTGTCAGGAGTGTCTTCATTCCGATGCAAAATGATAAAACGCTACTGATATATAAATGTCAGTAGCGTTTTATATCGTTTAAGCATAGAACAAGGAAGAGGCGTATGCCTGATGAAATCGAACTAACCTAGATAGTAGATGATCTTTTTTTTAAAATTTGACGATCATATCGGTAATGACCTGAGTGGAATTTTAATACTTACCTGTCCGCCGCCTGTCTGGGTGGAGTTGGTGATGATCAGCTTTCCGCCATGTAGATTGACAATGGATTTTGTTATATACAGACCCATACCGTAATGTCCATTTATTCTTCTGGACGAGTCACCCATATAGAACTGCTCGGCGGCCTGTTTGAGGCCTTCTGGAGAGAAGCCTGGGCCTTCGTCTAAGATGCTGAACCGAATGCAGTCTTCCACAGACTCTACGGTCAGCTGGATCTCGCTATATTCAGGCGCCTGATCTACAGCATTAGAAGCAACATTCATAATGGCTCGCTCAAGTAGAACTGGGTCTGCATACAGCGTCTTAGGGAGGTTATATGCAGCGAATGCTACAGATATTTTTTTGACAGCAGCCAAGGCTATTATCTGATCTTTCACTTTCGTTAAATAGAAGTCAGCATCCATCGTTTCCGCCCGCAGGGTGACAAGCGTTTCCGCTTTTGAAATTTCAATAAGAGTCTTAATATACTGCTCCATCTGCCTGGTGCTTTCCGATATATAATCCGTATAGTTCTTTTGTTCTTCGGACTGATCGGTCTCGGACAGCAGCTCTACGTTTCCACGAACGATAGTGAGTGGTGTTTTGACATCGTGTGCCAGGGCGGATATTTGCTCGCGACGTGATCTTTCCAGATTCCACTGTTTGTGAAGCGAAGTCTTTAACGTTTCTTTCATTTTATCCATGGAATGCAGCACCTGATCGATCTCCATCACGCCACTGAATTCGATTGAGAAGTCCAGATCCTGTGCTTGAATTTGCTTGGTGGCCTGCTGCAACCCACTCATCTTACGTGCCAGCTTTCGTCCGAAGGAGGAAGCCAGCAAGGCACCTCCCCCCAGAAAGGCGATACAGAACACGGCAAAAAAGGACAATTCCGCGTTCGGCAGGTATTGACGCAGGATAGGAAGTTCAAACTGAGCCGAGACAGAATAGCGCATCACAGTAACTTTATCATTATGTGAGACTTTTACATAGTTATAGGGAAATTGATAAGCAGTATCGTTCTGCTGCGTAACACTCCAAGCAGTTTGAGCCTGCTTTTCAGAAAGGTTTCCCTCATTGAGGCGGCCTTCCGAAGTGAATGATGCGTATTTATACAGTTTCTGCCGAGAATCCGGCTGTAGGGTCTTGCCAGCTTCAATGATTGTCTTGTCCTCCCGCACCTGATTCTCAGCATAGTTCGCGGGGAGAATGGTCCCACAAGACATCAGGACATAGAAGATGAGAACCAGGAACAGAGCGAGCGCAATCGTCCCGATACAGAACATAACTAAATAACCCAGAAAAATGGTTCGTAGTTTGGTTGTCTTGCATGTTTGCTGTACTTTGGTTACTTCCATCGGTACCCGATCCCCCAAACCGTCTCCACTGGCGAAACCTCTACTTTGCCAAGCTTAGCTCGGATATTTTTAATATGCTCCACGATGGTGGCGGAATCGCTGTCCCCATCCAAGCCGAAGACAGCTTCGTAAATCTGCTCTTTAGGGAACACCTGTCCCCAGTTCAGGGCTAGAAACTTACATATCTCATATTCGCTTTTGGTAAACGGGACTACAACATTCTGAACGGTGATTTCCTTGCCGGACAGATTGAAATGAACTTCCCCGATGCAGAATACATTACGCCGTTCACGATTCTCCCGTCTGAGATGGGCGTTGATTCTTGCACGCAACTCTCCAGCACCAAACGGCTTGACAATATAATCGTCCGCCCCTTCCCCAAGCCCTAACATCACATCGTTCTCCATGGATTTTGCGGTGAGGAACAGGATCGGGCAGTCTATTTTGCTGCGAATTTCCCGACAGAGTGTGAACCCGTCCATGGTAGGCATCATCACGTCAAGCAGGATGAGGTCAAAGGCTCCAAGCTGCATGGTGAGAACCTGTGGGGAGTCGGAGACCACCGTGACAACATGGCCATCTTTCTGCAAAATATTTTGAAGGAGTGCCAAAACGGCGGGTTCATCATCAACGGCCAACAAGTTTGCCATGCTTAATTCACTTCCCTTGCTTTCTTTACTCTAGTCTTTATTCCGACGAATTGTGTCCTTCCCAACGACAAATCCATAATCCTAATAATACCATGATGACTACGGTCCCTACTACGCAATATCTGACTCCCGAATTAAGCCGTATAGCTTCAGGAATAGATACTGCTGAGTTTATACCGTATTGCACCCAGATCGTGATGAACCGGGCAGCCCAAGCAGAAGGGATGAATATCCAATTATGATCCCCCAGCCCTGTAAGAAGCAAAGCGGACAATAGACTCTCCATAATGCCTAGACCGATGGAAGCTCCCTTGCCGAACCGCAAACTAATGAAAAAATGCAGAAAATAGAGGAATACACTGGACATAAACAGAATGCAGGCAGCCAACACATAAAACTTCAAGCCATACGGTGACTCTCTCATAAGATATATATAGCCAGCCCCAAAGCCACCGGAGGCAAGCAGCACACTGCCAAATCCCAAGATCAGGAGCAGGCTGAGCTTGCTCAGGAAAGGTAGCAGCTTCACTGGCGAGATCAATAGCTGCTGGAAATTGCCAGCGACTGCCTCCTGCTCAACAGCAATGGAGCAGACAATACCAATCATGGTAGGAAGAACTACGGCCAAGACCTGCAAATAGCCGTCCACCTTTGAAATCGGTGAATATGGAGTAAAGGAATAGTAGGCTAGAAAGATTGCTATGCCTAAAAGCGGCACAAACAGCTGCACAAGCAGTAAGGGCTGCCTTCTAAGTTTAAGCACATCGGATTTCAGATAGCGGAAAAAAGAAATCATCTTATTTAGCCTCCCGCTTGCGGAAGGACATCGCCGTCAGTATCGACAGAATTATAAACAGGCAGATTGTGATCACTAGGCCGGGCACAATCACGCCTTTATCCAAAAGCGGATCTCCTGAAGGAACGGTAAGCCCATTAGGTAGCACTTTAATGACGGCGCACATTAATCGGGCTGGAATAGCATAAGGGACCGCCCACCACACAGAGGACGTAGCGAACAAAATGGTGCAAGATACGTTGCCCAGCATGTTAATAATTAGAGTGGCAAACATGCCTATTCGGTCCGTCAGGAACAGGCAAAGTGGAACTTGCCACAAAAAGGTGATGAAGAGGATTAGAGTTGCAGCAACGCTTCCTGCTAGTGTCACGGAAGTTGAGAATACGAATCCGCCAAGAGTTATCCCTATAAATAGGACAATAAAGGAAACCATTAAGAGTCTTACGCAAACCCCGATTTTACCGTACCATACCTGAGCCAAATCTACAGCCATGCCGAGGACAGCACGGTATTTCAGCTTCTTGCCATCCTTTTGGATCACTCCTGAGCACATTAAGGTGAGAGTACCTGGCAGCAGCATGAAATACCACCAATTGTAGCTGGCGCTTTGGAGCATACGTCCCCCCATGAGTACGGTACACAGAAGAAGAGTAGCGATGGGGGCAAGCCAGACCAACTTTTTTGTGAAGGTACGCTTTAATTTTAGATGTTCGGCGGCTATATATTGCTGCATCCTACTCATCCCCTTTTCGGTATTCCTGTGCAATCTGCATGAACAACGATTCCAGGTTTTGCCCTGGAGTGACCGCCTCTTGATAAGCTAATACGCCGCCGGCAATGATACCGACATGGTCAACGATTTGTTCGACTTCGGATAAAATATGGCTGGAAAGAATTACGGTAATTCCTTGCTTCGGGAAGGAGCGAACCAACTCGCGTTGCTCCTGAATACCAATGGGGTCTAGTCCGTTGGTTGGCTCATCTAAGATCAATAGCTTGGGATGATTGAGGAGAGCAATGGCAATGCCCAGCCGCTGTTTCATACCCATCGAGAACTGGCCCGAGCGCTTTTTCCCGGTATGGGTCAAATCAACCATGTTCAGCACTTCATCAATCTGCGAATCAGGCAATCCCAGCAACGTTGTACGAACTTTGAGGTTCTCTCTAGCTGTCAAATTCTCATAGAGTGGAGGGGATTCGATCAGTGCGCCGATCTGAGCAAGATCTTTTCGGGACCAGGGTTTTCCTTGAAATAAAATCTCACCGGATGTCGGGCGTAGCATACCGGTTAACATTTTCAAGGTGGTTGATTTTCCAGCCCCATTTGGGCCAAGTAGTCCATAGACGGAATTCTCCTGAATAGACAGTGTGACGTTGTTCACCGCCTGTTGTCGTCCGAAAGTTTTGCAGAGATTTTTAGTCTGTAAAATAATGTTATCCATATCAGTTCATCCTTTTCATTTGTTCTGACAACTACTTTAAAGATCAATTCTAAGAACTTTATAAGGATTTAAAATATTAATTTCAAACTTTATGCAATCATGCACTATTCGCTATAATGGATACAGTGATGTAGGAAAGGGATGTAATCATGAAGAAGGTCATCGTAATCGGATCAGGAATTCTGGGGGCATCGACAGCATACCATCTAGCAAAAATGGGTGCTAATGTCATTATTGTAGATCGTAAAGATAAAGGACAGGCTACTGATGCCGCTGCTGGCATTATCTGTCCCTGGCTATCACAGCGACGCAATCAGGCTTGGTACCAGCTAGCCAAAGCGGGAGCGCGTTTTTACCCTGGGTTGATTGAAGAACTCAAAAGCGAGGGAGAAACAGAAACTGGCTATGCTAAAGTGGGGGCTCTCAGTATTCATGATGATTTGGAGAAAATCAAAAAAATGGAGGAGCGGGCACACTTACGACAAGCGGATGCACCGGAAATCGGTGAAATTACCCGGCTAAATGAAAAAGAAACCCATGAACGGTTTCCATTGTTAGTAGAAGGTTATCATTCTGTTCATATTAGCGGTGCCGCCCGAATAGATGGGCGTGCGCTGCGGGATGCGTTGGTCCGATCAGCACAAAAAAACGGGGCGGTCCTTATACAAGGAAATGCTACGCTTCAATATGAGTCCGACCATATAACGGGAGTAGTGGTCGGTGCACGAAGCTTCTCGTCTGACAAGGTCATTGTTTGTGCAGGTGCATGGGCAAATCAACTACTGTTGCCTTTGGGCATTCATTTTAAGGTTAGTTATCAAAAAGCACAAATTATGCATTTGCAGGTTCCTAATAGGCAAGACACAGGCACTTGGCCTGTAGTCATACCGCCTTCTGATCAATATCTGCTGGCTTTTGATAAACAGAAGATCGTAATAGGGGCGACTCACGAAAATGAAATCGAAGGTTACGATACGAGAGTAACAGCAGGGGGGATGCAGGAAATTCTGGATAAAGGTTTAGAATTGGCCCCTGATTTAGCAAACAGCACTTTTCAGGAGGTAAGAGTTGGTTTCCGTCCTTTTACACCCGGTTTTCTACCGGTGATCGGAGCTGTTCCAGGCTGGGATGGTCTTATAGCGGCAAATGGGCTTGGAGCATCCGGGTTGACCATGGGCCCCTTTATTGGAAATCAGCTGGCAAAGTTGGCACTTGGAATGAATTTAGATATCGATATCAATGATTATGATATTCGAAAAGCAATAGATGAAAGTTGATTCTTGACTGAGGAGAACAATATATATACTGAAAAAGTCGCCATATTGGCGACTTTTTGTTTTAGTGCATATTCATTTTATACGTCATTCATCATGTCATTGAGATGCGAATTCTCCAACGATTGTGTTAGGGTTTGCATGTTTTTCAAGTAGTCGATTTTATAGATACAGGAATAGATCACATTTAATACATAGTCAAAAGCAATTTGCGACGAAAATGTACCAATCTTGGCATGTTTTACTTCGTCATTAGGCACCTGGATACAGATATTACTGAGTTTGGCTAATTCACTTTGATTGGTTGCTGTAATTGTGATAAAAGGGATATTTTCATGTGCGAAATGCCGTGCTGCTTTTAAAAAAATCGGCGACTTTCCGTGGTAAGTTAAAAACACAGCGCAGTCCTGTGTCGTAAGATTAGCCGTATGGTAAGCCCATTCAGACAGCTCCGTAGCTATAACCACATACTTGTTTATTTTTACTAATTTATTTTGGAAACTTTTCGCACGGATTTGTGAATCGCCCAACGCATATATAAAGATCCTTTTCGCTTGATCCAGCAATAGGGCTGTTTGCGACAATGAATCATCATCCATGAATGTAAAGTTTTTTTCAATCGTTTCTTTCATTAATTCTGCAATTTCTTTCGCCACTTGAAGTGGGGATTCATCATAACCGAAGGGATAGTTGGGGTCTACATTGGAAATGTTCTGGGTGTTCTGCTGAAACTCCCGAGCAAGTTTGATTATAAACTCCTTGAAGCCTGATAGCCCAAGTTTATGTGTTAATCGATTAATTGCGGAATGCGAAGTATACGTTGCCTTTGCAAGCTCCTGAATATTTAAGTGCAGGATACTTTCCTTATGAAGCAAAATATAGGATGCAATGCTTTTTTCGTTTGGTGTAAAGTTTTGCATTTCTGATAATTGTATTAGTATTTTCAACAGGTTCACCCCGGCTCAATTGAATAAAACGTTCGAAAAATAATATGAAATAAACATTTTGTTTAAAAATAAACAACCATTTTTAAAAATAATCGGTTGAATGTACCATTTTGGTGGCGAATCCTTTACGATCAACGTTCTTCTTTTATAATAAATGAAAAAGAGCCTAAGGGGGAAATAATATGCTTACCATTGGTTATATTGGAAATGGGAAAAGCACGAACCGTTATCATCTTCCTTTTTCATTGAACAGAGCTGAATTGAAAGTGAAGACGATATATGCCCGTAATCTAGATAAAAGGGAGTGGAAAAAAATCCCTGAAGTGCTGTATACAGATAATATAGAATCTTTAATGAACGATAAGGAGATTCAGTTGATTGTTATCTGTACACCTGTAGAATCCCACTACTCTTATGCGAAAATGGCGCTAGACCACGGGAAAAATGTACTTGTTGAGAAACCTTTTATGTTAACCAAAGAAGAAGCCGTGTCGATCTTCCAATATGCTAAAGAGAAAAATCTGGTTATACAATGCTATCAGAATAGACGTTACGATTCGGATTTCCTCACTACCCAGAAGGTTATTGAATCAGGAAAGCTTGGAGATTTACTGGAGGTGGAGATGCATTACGATTATTATCGCCCTGAGATCCCGAACTCCACTTCTCATTTTTCCAGATATAACAGTTACCTATATGGACATGGCGTTCATACCATTGACCAGGTTCTTTCCTATTTTGGGAAGCCGGACACAATCCATTATGATGTTCGTCAATTGCTGGGTACTGGGAGAATGAATGATTACTTTGATCTGGATTTTTATTATCCCTCGCTCAAGGTATCCATCAAATCCAGCTTTTTTCGCTTAAAAGAGCGGCCGGGTTTTGTTGTATACGGCAAAAAAGGCGTTTTTTTAAAGCAAACGAAGGATCGTCAGGAGGAGCATCTGAAATTATACTATCTGCCTAAGGGACACCCCGATTTCGGCATCGACCAGCCCGAGCATTACGGCATCTTAACATATCTGGATGATAAAGGCGAGTATCATGAAGAAAAAGTCGTTTCTGAAAAGGGAGACTATGCTCGAGTATATGACGATATCTATCAGTCGATCGTACTTGGTAAAGAAAAAGTGATTAAAGACGAAGAGACGATAATTTGTATGGAAATACTTGAAAAAGGTATAGAGGAGTGCAACTAAAATGAAGTTGGGAATTGTCGGAGCAGGGATGATCGTAGGGGATCTATTGAGCTTTATTCAGGATATCCCGACTATTTTATTAAAGGCAATTTGTTCTAGACCTAGTCATGAGGAAAAATTACTGGATTGGCAACATAGATATGGAATCTCTCAGATTTATTCGGATTACAGCGAGATGCTGATGAATCGTGAAGTGGATACAGTTTATATCGGGCTGCCTAATCATCTTCATTATTCATATGCCAAAGAAGCATTATTGAGTGGCAAACATGTCATTTGTGAGAAGCCGTTTACTTCCAATTTGCAAGAATTCCTAGAGCTAAAAGAAATTGCTCAGCAAAGAAAACTGATATTGGTGGAAGCCATAACAAATCAATATTTGAAAAATTATTTGTCCATGAAGGAGTATCTACCTAAACTGGGTGAGATCAAAATCGTTGAATGCAACTATTCTCAATACTCATCTCGGTATGAAGCCTTCAAAGCGGGGATAATCCAGCCTGCGTTTAATCCAGAAATGTCTGGTGGAGCCTTGATGGATATTAATTTATATAATATTCATTTTGTTGTTGGATTCTTCGGGAGCCCTAAGAAAGTGGAGTATTGGGCGAACATGGAGCGTGGAATTGATACTTCAGGTATGCTGCTGCTTGATTACGGTGATTTCAAGTGTGTCTGCATAGGTTCAAAAGATAGTACGGCCCCCAATGCCGTGAACATTCAAGGCAATAAGGGCCATATACACATGGCAAGTTCAGCTAATATATGCGACTACTTTGATTACACTGCAAATAAGGAAACGCCAATTCGGGTGGACTTTAAAGATCATTCGCATCGAATGTATGACGAATTCGTTGAATTTGACCGTATCATCCGAGAAAACGATTTGGAAAAAGTTTCGGATATGCTTGAACATAGTGAAAAGGTCATGAAGGTCATCGAGGAGGCCAAGCAGTCCGCCAATCTTGTATTTGGCCCTGATCCACTTTCACTGTGTTCAACCCCTAAATTTCTATATGATAATTGAATGTTTTAACTTATATGTCTATTAATGAAGAAATCAAGCGTATTTATCAATATCAATGGCAAGCATTCTGTATCAGCCATCTCTGCCAAGGAGGAGCGGGTACGCTTTGAATTGATCCAGCTGATGCACAACCTGGTCAAACGTCAGGTGTGAGGTAGAAATCCTGCCTTTTGCTGCTTCCGAGTAGATCGGGGCCATTTCGTACAGCCCTCTCCCGCGCCTGCTACAGACCGGGGTGAGACGCTGCTGCCGAATTGGGCTTGAAGACCGAAGACCGCCTAAATAATGTTGGGGAATTCGTCGGCGTTCCAGGTTTAATAGGAAACTCGCTGCGAAGTTAAACGAAGCATACCGAAAAAGGGACGGCCCAAGGCCGTCCTTTTTTCTTCTTCACCGATCGGTCCAGATACTCAGTCATTCATGACCTGGTCGTATTTTTCTTTCAATCGCTTAATGTCCGCTCTTGGAGGAGCCCCAAACATTCGGGAGTATTCGCGGCTGAATTGGGAGGAACTCTCGTATCCGACCCTGAAAGCGACGTCTGCGGCGTCCGCCGATTCAGCTAATAAGAGACGGCGGGCTTCCTGGAGTCTCAGCTGTTTTTGGAACTGAATTGGGCTCATGGCGGTTACCTCTTTAAAATGCCGATGGAACGAAGAAACACTCATGCTGGCGGTGTCTGCAAGATCTTCGATCCGAAAAGACTGGTCCCAATTCCGGACGATATAGTCAATAGCATCTCGGATTCGATAGGTGCTGCTTCCTTCGACTGCAATCTGAGCCAATTCGACGCCATAAGGTCCCTGCACTGGAGAAAAGAACGGGTCTTTGATCTAATTCTTCAAGTCATAATCCAATCATGAGGAAATCTCTTTTGTTAAAGTAAATAATTGAGATGAGAAATCGTATTTCTCCGCAATATTAAAATCCTGTCCCGCCTTATGAGGCGGAGTGAGTATAAGTCCAATGTTCATTAACTCGCTGCCGGTAAAACGTTGGCCCAGCTCTTCCACAAAATATACTGCCATTTCGTCCAGCCCGACTAGCTTTAGTCGTAAATAAGCTTGATTCGGACGCGAGAGCACCTGGTACCAACCGACGAGAGCATGCTCACATTCTGCATCAATGACCATCCAGGCAGTCTCATTTTTTTCAAAGGGACTTAGCAGACGATAAAAGGTTCCCTGTGTAATTAATCGTCGGTGACGTTTATACACTTGTATTTGTTTTTTAATTACATCGCATTCTTCTTCGGACAAAGCCAATGGGTCAAGTTCATAACCGAATATACCAAAGTAGGCGACATTGGATCTGGTTTGCAGCGGTGCGGTTCTGCCTACCTGGTGGTTCGGGATGGTTGACACATGAGCACCCATGCTGCTAAGCGGATAGGCCATGGAAGTGCCATACTGAATCTTCAGACGTTCTATAGCCTCACTATCGTCGCTTGTCCATGTTTGCGGAGCATAATAAAGCATCCCTGGATCAAACCGTCCTCCACCGGAAGCACAGGACTCAAACAAAATCTCAGGGTGTTCGGTAATCAGTTTCTCATATAAAGCATATACACCCAAGACATAGCGGTGAAAAAATTCGCCCTGTCTTTCCTTGCCCAGAGATAACGAATAGGCTTCTGAAATACAGCGATTCATATCCCATTTTACGTATTCGATCTGAGCAGAAGAGAGCACGTCATCCATTAACTTAAACAGGTAATCCACAACAGACGGTTGGGAATAATCAAGAACATATTGATGGCGTCCATGCTTGCGTTGACGGCCGGGTGTTCCCACAACCCAGTCTGGATGCTCCCTCATAATATGAGAGTCGGAGTTAACCATTTCCGGCTCGAACCAAAGACCAAATTTCATCCCGAGCGCATTGATCTTCTTTGCCAAATTCGAGATCCCGTCCGGTAGCTTTTCAGGATTTTCAAACCAGTCGCCGAGGGAAGAGGTATCATTGTTTCTTCGACCGAACCATCCGTCATCCAAGACAAAGAGTTCAATCCCCAGTTCACCTGCTTTTTTTGCCATATCAACTATTTTCTGCTCACTAAAATCAAAATAGGTCCCCTCCCAGTTATTGATCAATACAGGTCGTTCCCGCTCGGTCCACCTGCTGCGAATTAAGTGTTTATTGTACAGGCTATGGTATGCTTGGCTCATGCCATTTAAACCGCTTTCAGAATAGACCAGAACTGCTTCAGGCGAATAAAAACATTCTCCTGGCTTCAGGGTCCAGCAGAATTTGTCAGGATGAATGCCAATCATCAATCGGGTAGTTGAATAGCTGTCCACTTCCGCCTGAGCAAGAAAGTTCCCGCTGTAAACGAGATTAACCGCATACACTTCTCCTTGGTGTTCCTGTGATCCGGGTTTGGCAAGCGCCAGAAATGGGTTGTGAACATGACTACTAATTCCTCGAGTGCTCCCAATCGACTGTAGCCCAGGTCTCAATGGTGTACGCTCCACATGACGTTCCCTACCCCAAGCCCCTGATAAATGAATAATTTCATATTCGGAGTCAGGGAGATCAAGACTCAGGCTCATTAGACGGTTGACTCTTAGGGGATTATTCCCGGAATTCATTATGGATACGGATCTCGTGATCACGGGCAGTTCGCTGAAGATGGTGTAAGCAAGCACGGCCACCGCTCCTGTAAGAGAATCGGTCAGCGTTATGAGGAGTGTCTCTGCTTCATGTGCTTCCTTACAAAACGTAGCTGGAAGATGGGGGATTTTAGGCTTCTCAGTGATTACCTCGTAACGGTCATAAGTGAACTCCATTATATGAGATCCATCCTCCTGTATGATCTCAATTGCTGGCTCTCGAAAGTCTCCACTTCCCGCAGAAGGAAATTCCTGCTTAATACTTTCCAACGATGTCACCAAGTCACTATCAAACTCACCGACAGACACGGGACGGTAACTTCGCTCGATAAAACGGTTATATTGACCCAGGTACTCTATTTTTTTGCCGTAATATAAATGCTCCAATTGCCCGTTCTCCATGACACGGAAAAGATAACTGCAGTATTTGTTCGTTAAGTGAAATGTCCGTTCCTTTTGGTTAACTTGTAGACTAGCCATGTACATAGCCCCTTTCAAAATATGTCGAACCACTTGAAAGCGTTATTATTGAATCAGCATAACAAAGGTAGTGATAGAAAATACATGACTTTTTTTAAGTCGAATATAGGAAAAACAAAGAACCTTACAAAAAACTATAGTTTAGAGCTAAACCTTTTCTGGATATTTGTCATCCTTAACTTATGCTATACTGATAAATTAACAAGCATAGGTTCTTTATTTGGGAAAGTGGGGAGGATGCCAATGGGCGAGAATATGATTCAATATGTTGATACGTATACCAGTTCAGAGCATAAAAATATATCAGATTTGATTTTATATAACTGTGGCACAGAGCTCTGCTTATCCAATCAGGATTTTGGACCCATCGCCCGCGATTTTAATCTGGTTCATTTTGTGCTAAAAGGACGAGGTAAGTTGGTGATTGACAACAAAAATTACGATATAGGAGAAGGACAGGCTTTTTTAATTCCGGCCAATAGGGTAGCTTATTACCAGGCGGATGAAGCCGAGCCTTGGGAGTACTGTTGGGTCGGCTTTATGGGCATTAAATCCGACATCTACCTGCAGAACATATCACTTCCAAGCCAGAACCCTTATGTAATCGATATTGAAGATATTACGTTCTTTCATTCCACGATTCTTGAGATGTTGCGGATCGGAGATAACACACTTTCTTCATCGTTGGCTATACAGGGGTATTTATTCCATATTCTCGCCAAACTTGTGCACGACTTGGGAGAAACGATGTCGGTAAAGGAGCAGCTTCCTTATTCGGTTCAAGCGATAAACTTTATTGAGAAAAACTACATCAGCGGCATCCAGATTAGTGAAGTAGCGGAGTACCTCGGTCTACATCAGAATTATCTGACCTCCGTTTTCAAACTTGAGACTGGTGAAACGCCTAAACAATATCTGATAGACCTCAGGATTAAAAAAGCGTGCGAACTGCTGCAACATACAGACTATTCGATTCAGGTCATATCCAATTCGGTCGGCTATACCGATCAATTGACCTTTTCGCGAGCTTTTAGAAATGTAATGAGTATATCTCCCAGTGCGTATAGAAAACAATTTCTTTGATTTTGCTATATTAATCTATAAAAATATTTGTATTTAGAAGCGGTTTTTTTTGCTATCGTAAAACTGTAGATTTTTTCCTGCATGGCATATTTAACAATTGTAGGAAGAGTACTTTTTACGGGAGGAGAATTCCGCACGTGGATTTCATTATTGCTTTTATTCCAGCCGTTGGCTGGGGAGTTATGCCGATATTGGCACATATAACAAAAGCCAGTCCCCGAGAACAGCTGACAGGTACCGTGATTGGTGCTGTGCTGTTTGCCCTGTGCTTGTATATCATTCACCCTACCTCATTAGCACCGATTCATTTTGTGGTAAGTTTTATATCTGGTATTTTCTGGGCTGCTGGACAATTGCTTCAGTTTCAAGCTTTTCAAAAAGTAAGCGTATCGATCGCCATTCCTGTGATTTGTGGTCTGCAGTTGATAGGGACGACGCTATTTGCCGCACTTATTTTGGGTGAATGGATAACAGGGTACCAATATGGGATAGGCGTTGGTTCTCTTCTGTGTATATTGGCAGGGGTTCTGTTAACCAGCTATCAGGGCAAGTCTGCTGGGTTGTCCAAGCCTTTGCCGGTACCCATTATCATAATGTTGGTTTGCTCGGGGTTAGCGTTAAGTAGTTATGTCGTTATTAATCAGTTCTTTCATATATCGGGACTATCCGTCATTCTGCCGCAATCGCTCGGTATGCTATGCTCAGCCATGGTCATGAACCTGAAGGGGAAAAAGCGGCTACGATTCTCTCTGGTGGTTCACAATTTACCTACAGGATTGGTTTGGAGCATCGCGAATCTAGCATTATTTATTTCCAACGGGCTGATCGGCATGGCGGCTAGTTTTCCGATCTCTCAAGCGAGCATTGCCATTGCTTGTGTTGGCAGCATTTTAATATTTAAGGAAAAGAAGAGTCCAAAGGAATGGATAGGCATACTTGCGGGAATTACAGTACTTATGATTGGAGTAGGAATGATTAGCTTGCTCAAGCCTTAAGGAATCGAGACCCTTTCCTTTGAGTAACGAAAAGAGCTTATCCATCCACGGGGTACGCTTTTTGGGGATTGACAGAGATATGGCTGCATGAGAAAATGTACGCGCGTACACAAAATGATTTGGAGGTGGGTAATATCGTTTCGCGCAAGGAAGTAGCAGAACTTTCCGGCGTGTCTGAAGCGACGGTATCTCGGGTCTTGAATGCAGTAGGTCCTATCAAAGAGGATACGCGGAGAAGGGTTCTGGACGCAGCTAATCAGCTTGGATATGTACCCAGTGCGCTGGCTCGTAACTTTGCCCGAAGTAAGAGTGGCCATCTTGGTGTAGTTATGCCTTATGTCCCGAAGGCGCACCTGTTCTCAGCCTATTTTTTCTCTGAGATGCTGAGCGGTATCGGAAACAAGGCCAGAGACAGCGGGCTCGATCTGCTTCTATTGTTCCGAAAGCCGGGGGAACGGATTGATTACAGTAGTCTTTTCCGCCAGCAAAGAATCGATACCTGTATCATCCTTGGAGCCAGGGATGACCACGATGAGGAGGAAGCTCTAAAGAGACTTCAGGAAGAAGGACGTCCGTTCTGCGTCATGAATCACCATTTTGAAGGGCAATCATTCTGTGAAGTGGATGCAGACCATGTAGAAGGCAGCCGGGCGGCTGTAAGTCACCTCATCGAGCAGGGATACAAGCGGATTGCCTTTCTCAACGGCCCGGACATCTATTCCAACAGTACTGAGCGATTGAAGGGTTACCGTAACGCGCTTCAGGAGGCCGGTATTGAATATGACCACGATCTACTTCTGGAAGGTAATTACAGCCGTCGAAGCGGGCTCGAAGCCTCAGCTACAATCGCAGACAAATTGAATGATATTGATGCTGTATTTGCGGCGAACGACCGGATGGCCCTCGGGGTAATGCAGGGTCTCCGTGAGCGCGGACTGGCAGCAGACCGGTTTCCGGCGTTTGTAGGCTATGACGATTCGGATGCGGCTGAGATGGCTGTTCCGCCGCTTAGCAGTGTCCGCGTACCTTTTTATGAGATGGGGGAGCTTGCAGCCTCGAAGCTTATACCCGATTCTCTGAATCTTATTCCAGCCCTGGAACTAACCGGGCGCGACTCGATAAGAGAACTCCTGTCCACAGAGCTGATTATCAGGGCGTCATCCATTCGTCCATAACATCATTCGTCAAAAATTCGTTGAAACTCAGACCCATAAGGAGGATCACGACATGTCTAATCGTCTTCGTATCGGAATGGTTGGCTACAAATTTATGGGCAAGGCTCACAGCAACGCTTACCGTAGTCTACCCATGTTCTTCCCAGATGCCCCGCTGCAGCCAGAGATGTCCGTTATCTGTGGACGCAACGAGCAGGGGGTTCAGGCAGCTGCCCGCCAGTACGGCTGGACCGAAAGTGTTACGGATTGGCGTGATCTAGTGAAACGTAACGATATTGACCTCATTGACATTAACGCCCCGAGTAATGCCCATAAGGAAATTGTCGTTGAGGCAGCCCTTCATGGCAAGCATCTATTCTGTGAGAAGCCACTTGCGCTCTCGCTGGCGGATTCACGTGACATGCTGCAGGTAGCAGAGGAAGCAGGGGTCAGACATATGGTAGGCTTCAACTATCGTTTTTCTCCGGCTGTCCAGCTGGCTAAGCAGCTAGTCGAGAGCGAACGCCTAGGCAAAATTTATCATTTCCGTGCCTTCTTCCTTCAAGACTGGATCATGGACCCGTCCTTCCCCCTGGTATGGCGGCTGCAAAAAGAAGTGGCCGGTTCTGGCTCTCATGGTGATCTTGGCGCCCATCTGATTGATCTCGCTCGCTTCTTGGTCGGCGAGTTCCATGAAGTGATCGGCATGAGCGAGACATTCATCAAACAGCGCCCGTTGGCTTTGGAGATGAGCGGGTTGAGCTCCAAAAGGAGTACTGAAGCAAATGCTCCGATGGGAGAAGTGACAGTCGATGATGCCACGTTGTTCCTGGCACGCTTCGCCGGAGGTGCGCTGGGCAGCTTCGAGGCCACACGTTTTGCTGCCGGACATCGGAGCACAAATTCATTCGAGATCAACGGTAGCCTAGGCAGTGTGCGGTTTGACTTTGAACGAATGAACGAACTGGAAGTGTATTTCACACAGGATGAGGAGGACGTTCAGGGCTTTCGCCGCGTACTCGCCACCGATCCGGCACACAAGTACTCCGAAGCCTGGTGGCCTCCAGGACATACGATTGGATTCGAACATACCTTCACCCATGAGATGCTTGAGATGTTGAGTGCCATCTCTGAAGGACGGCAACCGTCGCCGAACTTCCACGACGGTGTTGCTTGTCAGGCTGTGCTTGAAGCGGTAGAACGATCCATAGAGGAACGCCGCTGGGTATCCATTGAAGAAATGTAGTATAACAATACATTCCGAAAGGTGAGTGGATTACAGATGCGCAAGGCACTGATTGTATGGGGTGGATGGAACGGACATGAGCCGGAGCAGGTGGCGGCCATTTTTGAACGCATTTTGAAGGAAGAGCAGTTCGAGGTGGAAGTGTCTAATACCCTGGAAGCCTACCAGGATGCTGAGAAACTGCTTGACCTGGACCTGATCGTTCCAATGTGGACCATGGGACAGATTGAGCAGGAACTGGTCAATAATGTCTCAGCTGCGGTTCAAAGCGGCGTAGGTCTCACAGGCTGCCATGGCGGCATGTGTGATGCCTTCCGGAACAATGTGGACTGGCAGTTTATGACAGGCGGGCAATGGGTTGCGCATCCCGGCAATGACGGCGTAGAGTACATGGTGAACATGAAGCGCGGCTCCAGCCCACTTCTAGACCATATTGAGGATTTTCAGGTCAAAAGCGAGCAGTATTACCTCCACGTAGACCCGGCAGTTGAAGTGCTGGCAACCACACGCTTTCCGATCGTACCAGGCCCTCATTCAGCCAATGGGCCAGTGGATATGCCCGTTGTATGGACGAAGCGCTGGGGGAACGGCCGCGTCTTCTACAATTCGCTGGGCCATCACGCAGATATCATAGATATGCCTCAAGTGACCGAGATGATGCGCAGCGGGTTTCTGTGGGCAGCAGCAGGCAAACAGGCGGTGGCCAGCCGGGGCAGCTCTCTGGCAGAGGCTTATACAGGCATGACAGACAACCAACATCATTAGCGTGTATTCTTATGCAATGATGTCCCGATTGAATACGTATTTCCAGTCTCCATTTGATTGATACATTGATGATTTGTAATTTTACAAATATATAACAATCAGAACAAATGGGATTGTTTATAAGCCCCGTTCAGCGACAGGATGGTATCCAATGTAACAAAAGAATGCCATTATCCATTTTTTCTGAAGAAGAAGGGAGTCTAGGCATGAACAAAATGAAAGTAGGCATTATCGGGTGTGGTAAAATTAGCGGAATTTACATGGAAAATTGCCATCGTTTCGACATTCTGGAGCTGTACGCAGTAGCGGATCTGGACCAAGGTCGGGCAGAGGAGCAGGCGGTAGCGTTCAACGTTCCGCATGTATATTCGGTAGATGAGATTTTGGCTGATCCGGAGATCGAACTCATCATTAATTTGACCATTCCGGGCGTTCACGCCGACGTATGTCTCAGAGCTCTTGAGGCAGGCAAGCATGTCTATGTGGAGAAGCCACTTGCCGTCACCCGCGAGCAGGGGCAGGCTGTCTTGGATCTTGCTCATCAAACGGGACTGCTTGTCGGCTGCGCACCAGAGACCTTCTTCGGTTCCGGTATACAGACATCATTGAAGCTGATTGAAGACGGAGTCATCGGGAGTCCGGTAGCCGCTACGGCTTTCATGATGAGCCGTGGACATGAACATTGGCATCCTGATCCTGAATTTTATTATGCAGTCGGCGGCGGTCCAATGTTTGATATGGGCCCTTATTATTTGACGGCTCTGGTGCAATTGCTGGGTCCAGTTGCTGTCATTTCGGGCATGACAGGCAAGGCGATAGATCAGCGAACGATTACGAGCGAGAAAAAGAGAGGTCAGACCATCCCGGTCGATATACCGACCCATGTGGCCGGATTGCTGCGCTTCAAGCAGGGGGCTGTCGGCACCCTAATTACTAGCTTTGACATCTTTGGTGGAAGCACTCTGCCACCGATCGAGGTATACGGCACTCAGGGCACGCTACAAGTGCCTGACCCGAACACGTTCGGAGGGCCAGTTCGCTACAGACTGCTGGGCGAGCAAGAATGGACAGAGGTACCGCTGTTGTCGGGCTACCAGGAAAACACACGGGGCATCGGTGTTGCCGATATGGCCTACGCTATCCGCAGCGGACGGCCTCACCGCGCCAGTGGTGAATTGGCTTATCATGTGCTGGAGGCGATGTGGGCGTTCCACGATTCCTCCGATCAGCAAACCTTCTATCCAATGCAGAGCACATGTCTGCGCCCGGCGGCTTTACCGGAAAACCTGCCCTTGTATACGTTAGATGCGTAAACTAATGTAAATTTTACATCCCGCTTTGAACGTTCATTACTACTGAAAAGAAGACTTCAGCTCCGTTTTGACCGCGGCTTTGGAGTCTTCTTAGTTCATTTTCAGGAAGAATCTTAATTTCAGACATAAAATCATTCTTTACCGATCATTCTAAATATGTTATATTGTTAGCGTAGGAGGAATACACGGATAAGAAGCCAAGAGTTATGAGGAGTGGTGTGAGATCTTGCCGTGGACTCTTCTACGAATATTAGAACGATCATTCTAATTATAGCAGATGGAGAAGGGATGGATTGAACATGGAATATCGTGTATTAGGAAATACAGGCCTTAAAATAAGCAGTTTTGTATTAGGTACGGGTACTTTTGGTTTTTGGGGCAACAATACGGAGAAAGAAGCTGCAGTCATGTTAGATGAGGCTTTGGCTGGAGGCATTAATCTGATCGATACAGCGGATGTCTATTCAAGTGGTCAATCCGAAGAAATTCTGGGTCACATCCTAAAAGGACGCAGACAGGATGTTATTCTGGCCACGAAAGGCGGAATGCCCATGGGCAGTGGGCTTAATCAATCCGGTAACTCAAAATATTGGATTAAGCGTGCAGTAGAGGGAAGCTTGAGAAGGTTGCAAACGGACTATATCGATTTGTATCAACTACATCAGCCAGATCTCCATACTGACATTGAAGAGAGTCTTGATGCACTTACGGACCTGGTTCGTGAAGGGAAGATTCGCTATATTGGTACATCCAATTTTCAGGCATGGCAAGTGACCGAAGCACAATGGACTAGCGAACGCAAAAATACCGCACGATTTGTATCCGAGCAAGCCCCGTATTCCATATTGAATCGAAGCATCGAATTCGATTTGCTTGCTGCAACCGCAAAATACGGAATGGGCGTAATGGTTTGGAGCCCACTTTCGGGTGGTCTACTAACGGGAAAATACCGCTCGGGAGAAGCTGTTGCCCCAGATTCAAGAGCAGCAAGTTCTCTAGGGAAACTTTCAACTGTTGTAGATCCGAATCGAGAAGAAAATCGCATCAAGTTCGAAGCCGTTGCTAAGCTCCAAACCCTTGCAAATGAAGCAGGATTAACTTTGCCACATCTTGCCATGGCATTTACACAAGCTCATTCGTCAGTTACTTCTGCTATAGTGGGGGCAAGAACAATTGAGCAACTTCGTGAAACGTTAAAAGGCAGCGACATCCGATTAAGCACTGATATCCTGGATGCGATAGATGCTATCGTTCCGCCAGGAGTAACCCTGGATGCTCTGGAAAAAGGATGGACGCCTGATTGGTTACAAGCAGACAAACGAAGAATCCTGGGTTAAATATATAGATAGACCTCATACCTGTAATGTATTCACTTTTTTTAAATCTAGTTTGCCGATCCTTCACTACATTGTATAATGATTATTCGAGGTGATGACGATGGCAAGATCAAAAGAATTTGAAGTTAATGAAGTATTAGATAAAGCAATACACCTGTTTTGGGCACAAGGATATGAGAAAACTTCAATGCAAGATTTAGTTGAGTTTATGGGCATTCACCGAAGAAGTATCTATGATACCTTTGGAGATAAGCATGCCTTATTTATGAAAGCTCTCGAAAGATATGAAACGAAGCAGACCAGCAAAATGAGGTTTCTGATTGAAAAACAAAAACCGATCAAAGAATTAATTCGGGAGTTGTTTGAGGCGACAGTAAGAAATGAAGGAGAACCTCTAGGGTGTTTTCTCGTGAATTCAGGCGTGGAACTCGGCGTGTTGGATCCTGAAGTTGCATCCTTAGTTGATGAGAGTTATTCGCGAACTGAGGAACTCTTGACTAACCTTGTTCTGAAGGGTCAACAATCGGGTGAGTTCAAGGCTGACTTGGATCCTGTAGTTATTTCTCATTATTTAATGAATGCGTGGTTAGGGCTACGTACGTTGGTTAAGACAACAACGGATCAGCAAAAATTAAAGAATATTATTGATATGACACTGACCGCTTTAGATTAAAAGTGGAATTACAGCATGACAGGCAAAAGGAGTCACCTAAATGGAGGACTGTTTGTTTCCGTGATACAAGTTTTTTCTTGTCCCTCTAATGAAAGAAAGAACTTGTATCTTATGCCTCAAACAAGTCAAGGAATACCGCTCCAAAATTAAAATTTTAGTCATAAAAAAATTCTTTACTGTTCGTTCTAAAATTGATATGCTAATAGCAAGTTAGATCTAACTGTTTTTTTTACTCTAATAAGAATGATCATTCTAAAATCGTCTTTAAAACTCATTTACACTAATCTGCATGTTATGAAGGAGAGAATATTATGAAGTATACAGTTATTACAGGAGCAAGTTCAGGGATTGGATATGAAACGGCATTGGCGTTTGCTGCACGTGGCAAAAACTTAATCTTGGTAGCTAGAAGATTGGATAAATTAGAAGAACTCAAATCAGCAATTCTGGATATGGATCCTACTATAAATGTTATTGTTCGTACAAGTGACCTATCTGTTACAGACCAGGCCTACACACTATATAACAATTTAAAGGAATACCAAATTGAGACCTGGATTAACAATGCGGGGCTCGGTGAAGCTTCTTTTGTAGCAGAACAGAATTTAGATAAAGTTGAAACTATGCTACGTGTTAACATTGAAACCTTGACGATCCTTTCTACACTATATGTACGAGATTATGCTGATGTAGAAGGAACTCAGTTAATTAACGTCTCATCCGCACTCGGATATGCCATTGCTGTTGGGAGTGTTGCTTATTCTGCATCTAAATATTACGTTAGTGCCTTCACAGAAGGCCTTGCAAAAGAACTAGAAATGAAAGGTGCAAAACTAAAAGCAAAGGTTTTAGCACCAGCTATAACGGAAACGGAATTCGTGAAGACATCATTAGATACTGAAGAATTTGATTACAAAGCAAACATGCCTAAGTACCACACTGCCAAACAAATGGCGGGCTTCATGGTGAATCTTTATGATAACAACGAAGTGGTAGGTATTGTAGACCAGAACTATGATTTCAACCTGAGAGGCCAAATCTATCCAATCATTTCAGAATTTTAAATTCAATTCATATATCCTTGAATACATTAGAAGAGGAGAGTATCCGAATGAAAAAGTTGTGGAGTAAAACAAACATTGGAACAATGGAATTACCTCATCGTTTAGCCATGGCACCAATGACACGTAGTAGATCGCAAGAAGATGGTACACCGGGAGAGCTAACTTCCCTTTATTATGCTCAGCGTGCATCAATGGGACTCATTATTACGGAGGGTACACAACCTTCTGATGATGGCCAAGGGTACTTATGGACACCTGGGATTTATACGGATAAACATATTGAGGGATGGAAAAAGGTGACCGATGCAGTGCACGAAGCAGGTGGATATATGTATATTCAGTTAATGCATGCTGGTCGCATGTCGCACCCTGATAATACACCACATCATCGCCAACCTGTTGCGCCATCTGCAATCGCGCCCGGTGTAGAAATGTTTACTGCTAAAGGTATGCAGGACATCCCCGTTCCTCGTGAGTTAAGTAAAAAGGACATACAAACTACCATTGCGGATTTCCGCAAAGCAGCAGCAGCGGCTATCAAAGCAGGCGCGGATGGCGTTGAAATTCATGGAGCCAATGGTTATCTGATTAATCAATTTATCGGAGAAAACTCGAATATACGGACAGACGAATATGGGGGATCTATAGAAAATCGTGCTCGCTTCGCGATTGAAGTAACCAAAGCCATCGTCGAAGAAATTGGAGCTGATAGAACAGGCTTCCGTATTTCGCCAGGGACACCTCTTGGTGGGATTCAGGATGGTGAACAAGGCCCTGAACTTTATCGCTACCTTGTAACGGAATTAGCTCAATTGGATTTAGCTTACCTTCATGTTATGCATCTTGGAAATGAAAAGCTGCTCCAAGACATTCGCTCAATCTGGACGAATCCATTGTTAGTCAATCGTGCTGGACGAGCTCTGGAAGATCTTAGCTTGGATATAGAAAGTGGCCTTGCTGATTTGGTGCCTGTTGGTGTATGGTCATTAGCCAATCCAGATTTAGTGGAACGGCTTCAAAAAGGTGCGCAACTAAATGAAGCAGATCCGTCAACATTCTTTGGTTTGGGAAGTAAAGGTTACACGGATTATCCTACGATGGAAGAATTAGAATCGCAAGAGGGTCTACAATAACATAAAGGCTGAAACATGGCGTACAACTGAAAATTGTGCGCCACGTTTTTAGTCTAAGATGTTTGATGTTTTCAAAAAAACGCATTTAGTAAAAAATGGTATAGCGAGCGGGTCAACCTAAAAACTCGATTGCGTTCATGGCTATGCTATCTCCAAATTAACAAAGGAAGAGGATGAATATGAGAGCAGCACAAGTACAGAAATATTCAAAAATAATCCATGTGGAATTAAATGATGTAAACATACCACAGATCAATAGCCATGAGGTACTTGTCAAAGTAAAAGCTGCAGGTGTAAATCCACTGGACATTCTTAATCTGAATGGCAGTGTTCGGATGATTGCCGACTATAAGTTGCCATTAACTTTAGGGAATGAACTATCTGGGGTTATTGAAGCTGTTGGTGATGATGTTTTGAATTTTAAGGTTGGTGACCCTGTTTATACGAGGTTGCCGCTTAATAAAATCGGTGCTTTTGCTGAGTATGCGGCCGTAAATGAAGATGCTTTATCCATCATGCCTGAAAATCTATCTTTTATTGAAGCTGCTGCTGTACCCCTTACTGCCTTGACTGCTTATCAAGCATTGCACGATGTACTCCATGTCCAGCCGAATAAAAAGCTATTCATTCCTGGAGGAACCGGAGGATTTGGCGCTATGGCAATCCCCATTGCCAAATCACTGGGACTATTTGTTATTACAAGTGGAAGTGAAAGAGGCAGATCACGTATACTGTCGATCGGGGCTGATCAATTCATAAATTATAAGGCAGAGAATTATGCTAACATACTGTCCGATATCGATTATGTGATCGACACCTTGGGTACCAAAGAGATCAAAGCTGAACTGGGTATTTTAAAACCACAAGGGAAATTGGTATCATTGAAAGCCGGACCTAATTATCGCTTTGCGGTTGACAATCATTTTCCAATGTGGAAAAAAGCATTGTTCGGTCTAGTGGGTGCTCGCTTAGATTCTTTAGCACGCAAGAATCAAAATGAATATCGCTTTTTATTTGTGCAAGCCAATGGAAGTCAATTACAAAAAATCACTAAACTTGTTGAAAAAGAAAATATCAAGCCCTCTATAGATTCAATTTATACGTTTGATGACATTAACAAAGCGTTGATTAAAGTGTCAACGGGCCACTCCCAAGGCAAAGTGATTGTGACCTTCTAAGTAATATTACATTTTTTCATGATACTAGAATGTTTATTCTACTATTTGTTTCTAAAACGTGCATTCTAGCGAGTTAAAAAACGGTATTCGCGGGTGAAGCAACCCGGGATTTGATATTACTTTGCGAACCCAAAAAAGGGGAGAAGAACAGATGATTAGTCATGTGGAATTTGATTATTTAAAGAATTGGTTCTCATTAATGCAATCCCCCTGACTAAAGTTTCTGGCAGGGGGGATTGCATTAATGTAAGTTCTAGTTCACATACTTCTCTATCGTGCTTCGGACTGCTCCGGGACCTGCCAGCATTTCATGAAACATGGCTTCAATCTTGTCGCCCAGACCAATTTCATATAATCGGACACCGAACAGTTTGTCATCCTCGAGGAGGCAGCGAACCTCGGAGGTCTGATCGCCCAGCTTCGTATTCTGCAAATATCCCTGCAACGTATCCAGTAACGGGTCCGGACTGAGTGTGAAGGGTTCTCCTTGATCATCCACTCCCAGCAAATAGCGACACCAGATCGCAATGGTCAAGGGGATAGCAGTCAAGTTCGTAGGATCAAGCCCTGCTGTGCTAGCATAAGACTTTATGGTTTCCCCAAAACGGATGCTCATCTTTTGAGACGTATCTGTTGCAATCCGCTGTGGCGTATCCGGAATATAGGGATTGGCGAAGCGTTCCTGCAATACCTCGTCAATAAATGGTTTCGGTTCGATAATTCCGGGATCAATTACAACAGGTAAGCCTTCCTTGTAGCCGATGGTTTCCACCAGACGACGTAATGTCTGATCCTTCATTTCATCTGCGATGAGCTCGTACCCAAGCAGACACCCAGCGAGGGCCAGCGCTGTATGCAGTGGATTGAGACAGGTAGTGACTTTCATCTTCTCCACTTTGTCCACCGTATCCCGATTCGTGAAGATGATGCCAGCTTCCTCCAGTGCAGGTCTCCCGTTCGTAAACTTGTCTTCAATGACCAAATACTCGCTAACCTCAGCATTGACAAAGGGAGCCGTATACGTATGCCTGGAGGTAACGATCATCTCCATGTCAGCTAACCCCAGCTTCCGAAGAGCAGACTGTACTTGCAAGGAAGGGCGGGGGGTGATTTTGTCAATCATGGTCAAGGGGAAGGTTATTTTCTCCTCATTCTGCAGATAGTCTGCAAATCCTTCCTCTACCAGGCCTCTGCGAGCCCACTCCTTGGCGATGGCAATCATACTATCCTTTAACAGATCGCCGTTATGGGAGCAATTATCCATGCTCACAAAGGTCATTGGATGCCGCCCCCTCAGATAACGCCGATAGGCAAGCGAAGTAGCCAGGCTCATCACATGCATCGGCTGTTCAGGACCATTCGTCAAATCCCTCTGGACAACAGCCAGATACTTGCCGTCGGGCCCGGTCAGGGCGTATCCTTTTTCCGTGACAGTAAAGCTGGCCATCTGCAGGGACGGATTCTCAAATATTTCAATCAGACGGAGGTAGTCGTCTGGACGATTTTGCTCTGCTGCGAGTCCCTCAACAATGCTTGCGACCACGCTCTTGTGAAATCTTCCGTCTGCACTCATCAACACCAGTAAGGTTAGATTGTCGTAAGGCTTATAAGCTTTGTCGATCATTTCAAAGTCAAAGGCTTCGGCCGCAATAATACCTGTATCCGCTTTCAAGTTATTCAGCAGTTGTTGCTGCGCATTGGCTATCAACCCACGAAAAATATTGCCTGCGCCGAAATGCACCCATTGTGGTCTAACTCGGGTGTTATTGGCTACAAGCTCCAGATCATATTTTGGCAGTTCAATGCCTGCTGCTCGCCAGGCCGCTTTGTCTGAAAGGCCTTTCCAGTCAAGTTGGAGCATTTATTTCACTCCTTTGCCTTGAGAGAGACTATCCCAGACACCAAGCAAGTACATAACCCCCAGTGCACGGTCATACAAACCGTAGCCAGGTCGACAATTCTTTTCTTCCCCCCATAGATGTCTGCCGTGATCCGGGCGTACATATCCCTGATAGACGTTCTCGTGATAAGCTCTAACTACTTCCGGTACATCGACGCTTCCGTCCTTCCCGCGGTGTGACACTTCAATAAAGTCGCCATTCTCAAACACCTTGACATTACGAATATGCGCAAAATGAATACGATCATGAAACTCTCGAATCATGGTTGGCAAATCATTCTCAGGATTGCTCCCCAGTGAGCCTGTGCAGAAGGTCAGACCATTATATGGGCTGTTCACTGCATCTAGGATGCGCTGGATGGTCTCACGACTACGGACAATTCTCGGCAATCCGAAGATGGGCCATGCCGGATCATCAGGATGAATGGCCATCTTGATGTCAACCTCCTCGCAGACCGGGATGATGCGCTCAAGAAAATACTTCAGGTTGTCAAACAACTTGTTTTCTGTGACATCCGCATAAGCAGCAAAAAGTTCATCCAGTCTCGCCAACCGTTCCGGTTCCCAGCCAGGCATGGTGAACTTCCCAGCTCCCTTGAGAATCCGATCCACCATTTGGCGGGGATCATCGGTAATGGCAGCCTTTTCATAAAAGAGGGCATTGGACCCGTCAGGCAGTTCTTTGTACAGCTCTGTTCTGGTCCAGTCAAAGACAGGCATAAAGTTATAGCAAATCACCTTAACTCCCACTTTGGCTAATTTTCGAATGGTGTCGATATAAATGTCAATATATTGATCGCGGGATGGTAGGCCGATTTTGATATCATCGTGGACATTTACACTTTCTACGACCGCCGTACTAAAGCCCTTGCTCGTAATCTGATCAGCAACCTCCTGAATTCGCTCCATTTCCCATACTTCACCGGCTACCTTATCATGTAAAGACCAGACAATGCCCATAACTCCCGGAATTTGCCGGATATGATCCAGTGTAATATTGTCGTTGCCTTCCCCATACCATCTCCAGGTCATATTCATAACGATACCTCCCTGATTATATTTCATCTGTCTTGTATACAAGATTGAGTTGATCATAAATTATAGGGTTTGTTCTTGTCAATGATAATCTCAGAGGAGTCCGTCACCTCAAAATGCTTTATAATAAGTCTACTAGATTTATAAAGTGAAGGTAGGAATGATATGTTTACAAAAGAAGAAATCATGCAACTGTTGAAAAAAGATATTTTGTCACTGACCTTAAAGCCGGGTACTCTTCTCAGCGAGACGACTTTGTCAGAACGCTTCCAGCTGTCCAGAACTCCGCTACGCGATGTATTGAAGTGGCTTGCGCTTGAGTCCTACATTGATATTTATCCCAAGAAGGGGAACATTGTGTCCTATATTGATCTGGAGTCCGTTGAACAAATTATTTACTTAAGAAGCGCATTGGAAAAGGAGATTATGAAGGAGCTTTCATCGCAAATTGCATTAAGCGATGTACAGAAGCTGAGCGATATTCTGGACAGACAGAGAGCTGTGATTGAAGAAGATCATGCTACGGATCAATTTCTCAGTTTGGATGATCAGTTCCACCAAACCATGTTCCAATTGGTGGGGCGGGGGTTTCTTTGGCATCTCATTCAGCAGTCGAATGTTCACTATATCAGATATCGCAAGCTGCATATGCTGGAAACAGGGAAGCTAATGGGCATCTGGCATGAGCACCAAGCTATGCTTGAATCCATGCTGAATAAGGAAACAACTAAAATGGATGATCTGGTTCATCATCATCTCAGAGAGGATATCCATTCGCTCGATTTTCTTCGGAAGTTCGCTGATTATATCAAGAAATAAGGCAGCTAGCTCAAATTAACATGTACAGGAGTTTTCGTCCTTGTATACATGTCAGGTGAAATCCTCCTTGAATACACTCAAAGAATAATGTGACAGCTTAATCAAATTTATTGTAAATAGGACTGCAGACTCTCCTAGGAACCAACTATGATGTAACTTAAAAAGAGGCCAGATACCTGAAAATGCTTGATATTACTAGTTAAACTCGATTAAGGAGGGATCTAGATGACTCATTCATTCCATCCCGTCCACTCTCCCAAAGTGCAACCGGAGCTACAACAGCCATGGTATAACTGTCGGGAGTATCCACCGAGTCCTCAATTGGAATCACATGTGGCTTCCTTTTGGACAATGGATTATCGTCCTGTTCCAGACAAGCTTTGGCATCGAGTTATACCGGATGGCTGTGTCGATATTGTCGTGAATCTTCTTTCTCCATTCAGCCGAAAGGCTGCCTACGTTGTGGGTCCTACAACTCGATCAGAATTACTGCAGTTCTCTGAACCTCGTTCACTATTTGGTATTCGGATATATTCGGAATCAGCTCGTTCTATTCTTAAGACACCTCTTTCGGCGTTTAAGGGACAGCGTATCTACTTGGATGATGTATTGGGTTTAGAAGAAATGTATTGGGTAGAAGAAATCTTATCAGCCACTACGATCTCCGAAATTCTTGCGGTTGCTGAACATCATTTGGTCCGAATGCTGGCGACTAGCGATATGGCAATTCCTCCACTTGTGTATCAAAGCTTGCAGATTATTTATGGCCGAAAAGGGAATTTATCCGTAACGAATTTGGCCAATCAAGTTCACTTTAGTGAACGGCATCTTAGAAGGGTATTTGATCAGGAGCTGGGCTTAAGTCCGAAGGAGATGCTTGGAATAATCCGGTTTCAAAGCACGCTGCAAGATTTTTTTCAGGGCGGTTATTCCAGTTTAGTGGATCTTTCGCTCAAATACGGCTATTATGATGAGTCACATTTTACCAATACATTTAAGCAATATTATGGATTGTCTCTTAAAAGCTTGATAAGTAAGAGACGAAAGAGTCCGATTTTTCCTATTTAACAGTCTATATGATCGATACAATGGAGGTGAATAATCATACCACTGGATAGGAGTTGTGAAGCATGGCAGTTAAGTTAAAAAGATTATCGATTTTCGTAAAAGAGATGAAGAGGTCCTTGGATTTTTATCGGACATTAGGCTTAGAAATACCGGAAAGGGCAAATGAAGAACATCATATAGAAGTAGCATACAACGATGTTATTCTTTCTTTTGATACTTGGGAATCGGCACAGATGATTCTAGGCGATCAGCAGAAGCCTGCCGGTTATCGGATGGAGATCGCTTTCCAGTTTGACAGTAAGGAAGCGCTGGATGAATCGTATAGCCGATTGACAGTACAGGGATATGAGGGGCATTTTGAACCGAACGATACACCTTGGGGCGAGCGTTATGCGATCATAAAAGACCCTGATGGCAATTTGATCAGTTTGGTCGCTTGATTTGGTTTAAAATTACGGTAGCCGCACACAACGATCGGCTGCCGTTTTTTCAATTAACGGGCAAATAGTTCGAACAAATTTAAAAAATACTCTTTTCTTTTGACTCAACAAAGGGGTAACGTGATGAAGTTGAGAAGTAACGGAAAAAATATAAGAGGTTCACTATACGTGCTTCGTTCGCTGAACTAACGGGCAGGTTAGCTCAATAAGAACCTGACGCCACTTCAGGATTTCTTTAGGCTGCATAGAACCGATATGGAACTATGCAGTAACTGAGTTCAGCCCGAGCCACGGTTTTTGATTTGACTAATGATAGTGGAAAATCAAAAAAGAACCTGGATAGTTTTATCAGGTTCTTTTTTATTGCCTATAAAACAGACACGATGATATAATTAGATTGTGATTTCTTAATTCGAGTGGTCATAAATAACACATCTTACAATTTAACTTTACCATGCCGCTAAACTCTTGTCAAATGTTTTTTTCTCAATTTAATAGTTAGGAGAGATATTGAATGAGTCCTTTGGTTCTCGGTTTTCAGGAAATGGAAAAAACGCAGTTTTTGCTCGTTGGCGGAAAAGGGTTGAATTTAGGGGAATTATCAAAAATTGAAGGAATACATGTACCAGAAGGATTTTGTGTTACAACAGTGGGGTATCAAAAAGCCATCGAACAAAAAGAAACGTATTATGCATTGTTGGATCGACTAACAAGGCTAAAAGCAGAAGATCGTGCTCAAATTGGTGAAATCAGCAGGCAGATTCGACAAATCATTATGGAAGTAGAAGTTCCTGCCGATGTTGTGGAAGCAGTTACTCACTATCTCTCCCGGTTTGGAGAAGAACATGCTTACGCAGTGCGTTCCAGTGCGACTGCTGAAGATTTGCCACATGCCTCTTTTGCTGGTCAACAAGAGACCTATTTAAATATCATCGGCAAAGAAGCAATCTTGCAGCATATCAGCAAATGTTGGGCTTCCCTATTTACGGATCGCGCGGTTATCTATCGTATGCAAAATGGATTTGACCACAGTCAAGTTTATTTATCCGTTATCGTTCAAAGGATGGTTTTCCCGCAGGCTTCAGGAATTTTATTTACCGCTGATCCGATTACATCCAACCGGAAGCTGCTATCAATCGATGCTAGTTTTGGACTTGGAGAAGCATTGGTCTCTGGCTTGGTCTCTGCCGATTGTTATAAAGTACAGGAAGAGGCAATCGTCGATAAGATGATAGGAACCAAAAAATTGGCTATCTATGGACGAAAAGAAGGCGGAACAGAGACAAAGCAGATCGAGCCTGATCAGCAAAAGACTCAAACCCTTACTGAACAACAAATTTTGCAACTGGCACGTATCGGAAGACATATCGAGGCTCATTTTGGTTGCCCACAAGATATCGAATGGTGTTTGGCCAATGATACTTTTTATATTGTCCAGAGTCGTCCAATCACGACTTTATACCCGATCCCTGAAGCAAATGATCAGGAAAATCACGTTTATGTATCTGTCGGTCATCAACAAATGATGACTGACCCGATAAAACCATTGGGATTGTCTTTTTACCTGTTAATAACTCCTGCACCCATGCGTATAGCCGGTGGAAGGTTGTTTGTTGATGTTACACAAATGCTGGCTTCACCTGTCAGCAGAGAAACTTTCTTAAATACCCTGGGACAATCTGATCCGCTCATAAAAGACGCATTTATGACCCTAATAGAGCGAGATTTTATAAAATCGTTACCAGATGATAGAACAGAACGGAGTCCCGGTAATAGCAGTAAAGGTAGGTCGTCTGCAGGTTTTCAATCACAAATCGAAAACGATCCGGCAATCGTTTCTGATTTGATTAAGAACAGTCAAACATCGATAGAAAAATTAAAACAAAACATCCAAACGAAATCAGGAGCAGATTTATTTGATTTTATACTGGAAGATCTCCAAGAATTAAAGAAGATCTTATTTGACCCACAAAGTTCAAAGGTTTTTATGACTGCTATGAATGCTTCGTCATGGATCAATGAAAAAATGTACGAGTGGTTAGGTGAAAAAAACGCAGCAGATACGCTTTCTCAATCTGTACCAAACAACATTACTTCGGAAATGGGTCTGGCGCTATTGGATGTCGCAGATGCGATTCGTCCTTATCCGGAGGTAATTGATTATTTAAAACATGTAAAAGATGATAATTTTTTGGATGAACTGGTTAAGTTGGATGGTGGACAGGAAACTCAAGACGCTATCTATGCTTATCTCAACAAATACGGAATGCGATGTGCCGGTGAAATCGATATTTCGAGAACTCGTTGGAGTGAAAAACCAATTATACTTGTCCCCATGATTCTCAGTAATATCAAAAACTTTGAGCCTAATGCTGGCAATTGGAAATTTGAGCAGGGGCGACAGGAGGCTTTGAAAAAAGAACAAGAGTTATTAGATCGATTGAAGCAATTACCGGATGGTGAACAAAAAGCCAAAGAAACAAAACGAATGATCGATCTGATCAGGAATTTCATCGGTTATCGTGAATATCCCAAATACGGCATGGTTAATCGCTACTTCGTTTATAAGCAGGCTTTACTAAAAGAAGCCGAACAACTCGTACAAGCTGGTGTTATTCACGAGAAAGAAGATATATACGATCTCACTTTTGAAGAACTTCACGAAGTCGTACGCACAAATAAACTGGATTATCAGATCATCCGTAAACGAAAAGACGATTATAAATTATATGAAAAACTAACTCCCCCGCGTGTAATCACGTCTGATGGTGAAATCATTGCGGGTGAGTACAAACGAGAAAATCTCCCAGCCGAAGCGATTGTAGGTCTGCCTGTTTCTACCGGAGTTATAGAGGGACGAGCACGTGTCATCTTAAACATGGAAGATGCTGATCTGGAAGATGGAGATATATTAGTCACCGCCTTTACTGACCCCAGCTGGACACCATTGTTTGTATCCATAAAAGGCCTAGTCACCGAAGTTGGTGGACTGATGACTCATGGAGCCGTTATCGCACGTGAATATGGCTTACCCGCAGTTGTCGGAGTGGAGAATGCTACCAAACTGATAAAAGATGGGCAACGAATTCGTGTGCATGGAACAGAAGGGTATATCGAAATATTGTAATGGCTGAATGCGCTAAGTAATAGCCTCTGTCATAATGGACAGTATTAAATGCAACCTGTCATGGATAAAAGGGCGGTTACCCTGTTCGTCCTTTTATCCATGACACAAAATGATTTATACATAGCTGACCCGATAATCTAAATCTCTTGTCCTTACGGCAATAGGTACAAGTCCTTGTCCTCGACAGTATCAGGTGTTAAATACCCAAGTGTGCCCTCAGAGTCGAACCTGCATATTCGCTTCTGAACAAGCCTCTTTCAACCAACAAATCCGTCAATAGCCCCAGCCTCAAACCGCTCAAAAATATCGTTCAATACGTCAAGTTATTTGGTGATAGCTTACAGCCCGCTCCCTTCAAATACCAATTATATGGAAGCGGGATTGCAACAGCAATAGGAATTAGGATATTACACTCTATCCCGTCGCTCAGGCTAGCTGCAGCGATAGCTTTTCTAATGATAATCTTACGGTCAGGGAACCCACAATTATAGTCAGTTCTATGATGTCCTTTATCGTTGGGGTAAATTGACAGACTTGACTTGAGCAGAGGTATTTCCGTAAATATCCTTGGCCAGCACGAGAATATGCAGCGTATCAGCTTGGGAGGCACCATCCTGTTTGTATTTAGTAGTTGGAAGCGTTGCTGACCAATTGGCTTTATCTTCTGTAATAACGACACGAATGCCATTGACATAAACTTTAAGCTGCGCGATATCACTTTGATCTGTGACTGAACCTTCCAAAGCGAGAACATCATCCGTGATCGAAGCATTCAACTTAAGTACAGGGGTTCCTGTTTCCTTGCGTTTAAAGGGTGGGAGAGTGGTTTGCGGGTTATAGGAAAAGGTTTCATCCTCAAGCGCTGGCGTACGTGCTGCAATAGGACGGTTTTTGGTCGCCTGCTCATAGGAATAAGCGTAACGAAGCAGGTCATTATCGCTGTATGCGGCACCTGCCATCGTCAGATTAACGGGCATACCGGTATCCTTCATAGCGCCCATACTCACAGACACACTTGGGATCCCGTACTCGCGTAGAATGAAATTCGTATTGGAGAAATAGTTGCCATTCTCCCAAGCCTCCTCGTAGGACGTTTCATTCACATCGGAGTCAGCTTTGCCGATATTCGAATTTGCCGGGAATGCAATAAAATCAAGGTTGTTTTGCTTCATCCAATCTTCAAAATCAATCTTTCGTACATTTTCAAGCCCCCTCAGACCTTCCTGAAACTGAGGAATTTGTTCGTAAGGGGTGACGCCTTTCTTTATGGTTTCAATGAATACGTCATAGTGGCCAAGGTCTCTGCCACGTTTGGCATCTACCGAACCGGGCGGATTCGGGAAGACGGTTGCAGGGTCGATATTTGCCCATGACGGGAAATTTGGATCGCCCACACTTTTAAGGAATTCCTCAGCTGCATAAGGATTAAGCAACCCGAATTCCTTTTCAGCCCACTTTGCCGGCATCAAACCACGCTCTTCAGGTGTTTTCGCTGTTGGCCGGTCCTTCTCACTATTCGCCTGCAAGGGGAAGTCAACTTCCACAACCTCAGCTCCAAGAGCAGTTAAATCCTTTACAGCTTTTTCCCATAATGCCTGTATCGAAGGTCTGAATTTGATCGGAGTTGTGGTTTCATGGTCCTTACCGATATAAATTTTCGGAACGCCAATGCGTTTGCCTTTCAAAGCTTGAATGTCTCGCAGCTCTAAATAGGATTTGGGACGGACACTGTTGACAGAAGGGAGCCGAACGGCTTTCTGCTCTCGCCAGAAATCGCCCTTGGTGATCTTATCTTCTACAACGATCACGTCAAGCAAGCGGAGCATGTCCTCGACAGTCCTCGTATGTGGGACAACGACATCACGTATAGGGAAGAGCGGCCAATTCCCCCGAATGGAGATTAGGCCCCGCGATGGCGTGTAGGCAATTAAACCATTGTTAGATGCTGGTGATCTTCCAGAGGATACCGTTTCTTCCCCCATACCGAAGGCAGCGAGGTTGGCGGCTGTTGATACGCCAGATCCGTTAGAGGAGCCAGAGTACCAGGCTGCAGCCAAATAATCTGGGTTGTACGGACTTTCAGCACGGCCATAAACGCCTCTTTGCATTCCCCCTGCTGCCATTGGCGGCATATTGGTTTTACCAATGAGCACCCCACCGGATTTGCGTATCTTTTCTACTGTAAAGGCATCGTCCTTTGCCATCAGGTTTTTGAAAGCCGGAGATCCAGAAGCGACAGTGAGTCCCTTAACCTTGTAGCTGTCTTTAACCGTGTAGGGGATGCCTTGCAGAGGACCAGTCTTAATACCTTGTGCCCTTAGTTGATCAGCTTGAGCAGCTTCTTTTAGTACGTCGGGGTTCAGAATAGGGATGGAATTCAGTCGAATGCCACTAGAATCATAGGCATATACCCGGTTAAGGTACAGAGCAGTGAGCTCGACACTTGACAGTGCCCCTGACTTCATCGCTTCCTGCATTTGAGCAATCGTAGCCTCTTGCAATTGAAATGTAACTAGGGAAGAGGAGGGTTCACTAGTTTTACTAGAGGATGAGGGTGAAGGAGCGGCGGATGCAAGCGGGCATCCCGTGAAAGTTAAAATCATACCAACTGTGATCCATTTGCAATAGTTACCGATTACATTCCTTGTATTCGCTTTTAGCGTTCGTGCGCACATAGCATTTCACTCCTTAAATTAGGTAGGATCAGGAATTTAAAAAGAGGGGGATGAGAAAGGTCCTATTACAGTATAAATGTTTCTAATTATATTACTTATTTTCATATGAAATGTCAATTTTTGTAATGAGAAACACAAGGGAATTCGCTACTTTTAATGTGAAATCTAGTAATTGTGCCTTCACTGTATCATCGTGCGATAGGGGGTACTTCAGCTTTGACTTTAGATTTTCAAACCTTTATCACAAACATTTCTGTATTGGAGGAGATTATTGGCATATACACGCTGCCAATCTCAAAATCCCGAATGACTGCCCCAAGCCGCCACTATGGGCTACATCGCCGTGTAAGAAGCAAAAGATGAAAGAATACTGCAGGAAAATATTGATCCAGCATTAGCTCTTCAAAAGCATTGTGGGTTATTTTACAGTCATGAAACGAGGCGATGAACAAAATAAATGGATTAACATTGATATATTTGGACTTAATGATCAAAAACCAGCTTCTCCAATTTGATAAAAATTTCTGAATTAGTTGAGGCAATTTACATAAGTATCTTAAGATGATTCTTCAGGTTAATAACTTAAGTCCATACAAAGGATAAAGAGCTGCACAAACATTACTACAGCTTGTCCAGCTTGTTCAATTCACCTAACTGGTTGTGGATAGTTGCTATTATTAATATGATAAAAGGGGTTATATGTGTATGACATCAAATAGAATATAGTAACCTGGAGGTATTATACAGCTTTTATATACATATGTACAAAATACGGGTTTTGTGAAGATGTCTTAGAAAACCCGTATAGCAACGCGGGTATCCCTATGAATGTGTACATTGACACAAAATCCCCTACTAAAATGACACAAAGTTCCCTACTTTAGTAGTTAAATCATACTTTTGAGTGACTTAGTTCTTTTTCTTCAAGCGAATGAGGTAATTTTTTTTATTTATCAAGCTAAGTAGGTAACTTTGTGTCACTCACCCAGTCAAGTAGGTAACTTTGTGTCATTCTCCCAGTCAGGTAGGCAATTTAGTGTCACTTACTTGACGCGCTCTACATTACTTATCCATATTATTGACTGCCTTCCTCATTTCCTCATCTGTTAAATGTGTATAGATCATGGTTGTTTGTATTGAGGAATGTCCTAATTGGTTTTTCAATCTAGGCACATCATTGTTCTCTAAATGATAGCGCGTTGCAAATGAATGTCTTAGAGAATGCACGGTTAATGCTGGTTTTCCAAAAGCTGAAGCATACTTTTCGATTAGTTTTTCAATAGATCGCTGCGTTAAACGTCGGCTTTTTCCTTTACGACCTATGGAAGCTGCAATAAACAAAAAGCTTTCGTTTTTTTCTGGGATATATCTGGATTCTCTAATCTGCAGATAATTTTCTAAATCTAGTAACGCTTGCTTGCTGAAATACACGTATTGTTCTTTATTGCCTTTTCGTATAACACGCACCAAAGCTTTGTTCATATCTAAATCTTCAATGTTGTTACCCAAAGAAAACTCTCTCAGCCCCACTAGTCCATAGCAAGGATAAATATAACCATCACCATCAATATATAATCTTAAATGATTTGCACACTGGTTAATTGGATTTTCTGGAATTGTGTTCCAAAAATTGCTTGTTTCACTTTTAATCGGATATATCGTAATGTCCATTGAATTAACAGATTCATAACTGAGAAACCCGTATTCCCGTAAAGTTGAAATCGAACCAATAATTCCGATTGGTCGGCGTAAATTTATTAATAATCTCATAAAGTCTTTAATTGATGTTAACTTTGCTAATACAAAGAGATTGTCTGTAGTTACTCCAACTGATGAGAGCAGCGAATCATCGCAAAGTGATTTTAGGTGAGTGTAGTTATGAAATAGCTCGACTATATCTAAGGTTATTGAAAATGCGAAACCATTATTAATACGACCCAACTGCGGTCCGCTTAAGCGAATTCCCTCTTTGCAGAAGCGCAAGTTGTCGCGGGTTCGATAGATCTGGTCGGCCAGCACCGCTTTGGGATAATAACCAAATCTGGCGCGGTAACGCTCTACGGCGTCCTGCAATGTCTGCCCTTCGTTGTAGCTATCCCACAACAGATGCTCGCGGAAAGCGTAGCCGTTCACCACGCTAATCGCCAGCTTCTCTCCGAACTCGACGTTTGCCCTGGCTTTGCCGCGCACGATCGGTCTGACATGTGGCTGTGCGATACTGACAATCCGATCCGATATGCTGTGTGTCCGCTTGTCATACATCGTTTGCTGCTGACGATAAAGCTCTTGAATGACCAGCAGTTCCTTGTACAAACGCCGCGGCAGGCCGCTCGTCATATCGGCGAGTTCGGCGATCATGCGCAGATCACGGGAAACGAACCTGAGCTGCTTGCCGATCGCTTTTCGTATCGCGCGCGGCTTCACGCGCCGCTGCTTGGCAACCGCCAGATAGGCTTTGCGGGCACGCTCTCGGTATGTTCTGGGCTTGCGGGTCTTTCCACGTTCCGGTTCGTGCAGGATGTCGATGATCTTCTCCAGCTTTTCTCTGGCCTGATTCAGTAACGACAAATCCGTCGGGTAGGCGATATCCGCCGGCGCGCAGGTAGCGTCCAGCAGCAGTTCGCCCTCGTTCGTCAGTTCCATCTGCTGTGGCTGCGTTTCTGAAGGCTTACCGGACGCTGCGTCAGTTCCGCTGCCAGGTTCATCGTCGTCCGATGAATCATCCGACACTTGCGCGCTTCTTCCAGAGCGATCCATTCATTCACTTCATCCAGAATTTCGCCACCCAATCGCTTGCGGAAATGCGTCATGAGAGAATGATGAAACGGACGGCGGTACCGATATTCCGGCAGACCGAGGAAGTACTGCAGATACGGGTTCTCCAGAATCTGACGAAGTGTCTCCCGATCATCGGTGCCAAGCCGCTCCAGGATGATGAGTGCGCCGAGCGCGATACGGATCGAAACGGCTTTTTGGCCCTTGAGGCTTTTCTTGAAGTTTTTCGCATACTTCTCTTCGAGCATCCACCACGGAATCATCTGGGCCAGCAGCACCCAGCGGTTATCTTCTGCGAGCTTTCCGCCGAACGGCAGAAAAAAGTCGACGGGCAGGTTCATCTGGTTCTCGGTTCGCTGATACAATCCTGACGCCTCCAAGTGCACGGTTTTTCACGGGGCTGCCCCGTTTTCCTTCGACATAAGAGGCCCTAAACCCTTGTGCCTGTTGGAGTTTTGATTCGTTCAGCAAGCCCTAGGTAAACCGTGTCCTATGGGCATCGGCGCACGTGTTTAGACTCCGATGCCGCGAGGCTCATTGTCAAGGCGAATACGTTGTTTACATGTCTTCGATGTACACGCCCTTGATAATCAAGGATTTTCTAAAAGCGAGTTGAGATAATTAACGAAAATATACGCTAAGTATTAAACGGATTAATGACCCTTTGGCGGCTCAAACATCATATTGTTTAACTGGTTCACAAAAATACCTTCGTTCGGGCCCGGGTTGTTTCGAAATACTTTCGCTTCTTCCACTAGAACCTCGTCCGCATCCGTACCAAGTACCTTCATCGTTTCATCAATGAATGATGCTAGTAGCATAGAGCTCGGATCGTTATTGAAATACGTTTGAACCCCTGGCGGCGCAATTTCCAGGATTTTCACCGATGTGTCTTTAAGCATGTACCGTTGGGATAGCGTATAGGAATGGAGCGCTGCTTTCGTCGTAATACAGAAACATGAAAATAATTCCAATAGGACGTAGGTTCTACTTTCTTGAAATTTTTGATTAGACTGGAAAGAGGCTAAGTCTACAGGTCATTAAAGTCAACCTAAAAACTTAGCCTCTTGATTTCATATTAAATTTTAAATAAACTTCAGTCTTCACATACCATTGTCTGCAAAGTCGATGAGACTACTATTTATTATTGCTGCTACATCCTTTTTGTAATCGTGTATAAAAAAATGATCCCCGTCAAACATATGAATTTTACAACTTTTGGACGTATAATCATGCCATTTTGCAACGTCAAAAATAGTGGCTCCCTTTTCTCTTTTTCCCCACAATACACTTATATCGCAGTCAAGCTTAGCGTTTTTTTCAATGTGCCTGTATGTGTCAGTAATTCTAAAATCCTCTCTGAGTATCGGTAAAAACAACTCCATTAATTCATTGCTTTTCAGAACCTCTTTGGGCGTGCCTCCCAGCTTAAATACCTCATCCACAAACTCCTTATCCGGCAAATCATAGAGTACCTTCTTCTTACTTACAAAACCCGGAGGATATCTGCCGGAAATAAACATATGGACAGGATATGGATGTCCGAGCTCCTTTATTCTATAGGCAAGTTCATATACAAGTACACTGCCCATACTGTGGCCAAACAACGCATAAGGTTGTTCTTCAAGGTTGCTTATGATAATACGGTGTATATCTTCAAGCGCTTCCTCAACACTTCCGTAAAACGGTTCACCAATCCTGCTGCCTCTTCCCGCAAGCTCAATCGGGAAAAGCTCAATCCTATCATGCAAGTATTGTTCCCAATATTTATATACTGCTGCAGAACCTCCTGCATACGGCAGACAAAACAATTTAATCTTATCCATTATATCTACCCCTTATATCTGAACTATTGGTTGATCTCTTCCAATATTTCTTTAATAATAGCCGCATTTTTATCTATATATCCTGTACTTAACATATCAAAATGACTGCCAAATCCGTTATATACTTTGAACTCTCCCGTTGTTGCCTCTCTCCATCCTTCACATAAATCAGCTTCACCTTCATTGTCTTGCTGCTGTGATATAATAAGATGGATATTGGAGTTTATCTGTCCCGAGTTTATAACACTTCTAGTGTATTTATGATAATTTCTCATTCTTTCAATGGCCTTTTCAATAACTGCCTGGTTATCTCCAAACATGCCTTTTATAAGTTTCTCATTTTCTTCTATAAATTCTTTATCCTGTTGCTCAGCAAGTTTCTTAGCATCTTCGCTTTCTTCCTCAATAAGGACAAATGATTTAGCCGAATCCAGAAAGATTATATCGGATACATGATGTCCAGTTTCAATTAATACTTTAGCAACTTCAAATGCCAGATTACCTCCTGCCGAGTAACCAAATAGAATATATGGGCCCTCGGGTTTGACAGAAGTAATTGCCTTCACATACTCCTCCATCCTGCTCTCATTTTCTATAAAGTCAAAGGAATATATGGAATAAGCATTCATTTGTTTTGATAAACTACCATAAGCTATTCCATTTCCTCCTCCTGGAGGGAATGCAAACATAAGACTCTCCATTGCTGAATTAAAATGAATTGCCGGACTTGGTGTAATATAATCATTGGCGTACGTATTGTGAATAAAACGGGCAATTTCCTTTATGGTTGGGGCCATATAAAAGTCTTTTAGTGGTACCTCAACATTTAACTGTTCATAAATTCTGCTTATAAGGGATATTGCCTTCAGTGAGTATCCTCCCAGTTCAAAGAAGTTATCATTCACACCAATTTTTTGTACTCCAAGGGCATCATGCCACAGCAGTGCAAGCTTCTCCTCAACTTCACCGCAAGGCTCTACATACTCTACTGATGTAGCTAAAGTACCGTCATTTTGGGGTAAATTATTCCGATCTATTTTGCCATTGGCTGTCAAAGGCAGCTTTTCCAGCTGAACAAAGTATTGTGGTATCATGTAATCGGGAAGTTCTTTTAAGAGAAGCGCCCTTAAATCTGATATTGTAGATTCACTTTCCCCTGCTATATAAGCACACAAATACTTGTTGCCCTCCTGGTCTGTCTTTGCAATTACCGCAGCTTCTTTTATTGAAGGATGCTTTAATAGCTGCACTTCTATTTCCCCAAGCTCTATCCTAAAGCCCCTAATCTTTACCTGATGGTCTACTCTGCCTATAAATTCGATGTTTCCGTCAGGAAGCCACCTTCCAAGATCACCGGTACGATACATTCTTTCTCCAGAGCTGAAAGGATTAGCTACAAATTTTTCCGTAGTCAATTCAAGTTTGTTCAAATAGCCTTTTGCCAGCCCATCTCCAGATATATATATTTCACCAGTTGTATTAACCGGTAAGATATTCATGTCTTCATTAAGTATATATATCTTATAATTCTGCAATGGCATACCTATAGGTATACTTGTTAGATTTCTCACCTTCTCACGGCTTAAATGGTAATAAGTTGAATCTACGCAGCATTCTGTTGGACCATAAACGTTTGTTATAGTAGGGTTATTATCTTTAAACCGATCATAGAAACCTTGTATACCTTTACATGAAAGTTCTTCCCCTCCGATAATAAACTGCATAACTGAAAGACTTTCGCCAGGCCTGGCAGTATCTGTTAAAAGCTTTATATGTGCTGGTGTTCCGTCTGAAACAGCAATTGAATTCCTGTTATAGTACTTTAGAAGGCCCTCACCATCTAGCCTTGTATCCTCAGGAACTATAAACAGCGTATGGCCAAGGAGAGAAGCCGCAAATATTTGTTTTACAGATGCGTCAAAAAAGTAAGGGGACACAAGGGCAACATTTAAATAATTATCATAATTTTCATAGACAAGCTTTCTTAGTCCATAAACCAAGTTAACTACACTTCGATGCTCTATCATTGAACCCTTCGGAACTCCAGTAGATCCCGATGTATAAATGATATAAGCTAAGTCCTCTGGTTTATTTATTTTATCAAGGTTTTCAGCACTTCCAATGTATATTTCAGGGGAATCAAGCAGTAATATATTACCGTAAAACTCTGCTTTATCCGCTAAATGTGATTGCGTCAACAGCATAGTTGCATTACTATCTTCCAGTAATTTTTTTATTCTTAGTTCAGGAAGTTTGGTTGAAATTGGTAAATAGACACCTCCTGCTTTTAAAATTCCCAGTATTCCAACCTGCATATCTACGGATCTTTCTACCATTATTCCAACTATGCTGTTTTGCTTTACACCATTACTTCTTAGTGCTCTGGCAAGCTGATTTGCCTTTTCATTGAGCTGCCTGTAGGTTAATTGCTTGTCCTCAAACACTACAGCTACATTATCAGGTGTCCTTTCCACTTGGTCTTGGAACAGCTCATGTAGAGTCTTATCCCTAGGGTATTCTGCCTTTGTATCATTAAAACTATTTAGTATTTGCTGTTTTTCATCCTGAGATAGTATATTTATTTCGGACAGCATCTTTTCGGGGTAAGCTGTGATCTCTTCCAGTACATTGATGAAATGGACCCCAAGTTTTTCTATTGTCTCTTTCTTAAACAGACGAGTAGCATACTTTAACCCAAATACAATATTATTCTGGGTCTCTTGGGCGTTTAGGGTCAAATCAAATTTGGACGCCCTGAACTCATTATCATAGGGCATGAACCTTAGCCCATTCATCTTAAATTCTGATGCCTCTTTATTTTGCAAGACAAACATAGTATCAAACAGCGGATTTCTGCTCAAATCCCGCTTAATGCTAAGCTTCTCCACAAGTTCCTCAAATGGGTAATCCTGGTTTTCATAAGCCCTTAGAGCATTTTCTTTTACTACCATCAAAAACTCGCTGAAATTCTTTTTACCTTGAGGGTAATTCCTCATAGCTAGGGTATTGACAAACATGCCTATGATGTCCTGCAAATCTGTATGTGGCCTTCCTGCTATAGGGCTTCCAATTACGACATCTTCCTGTCCGGTGTATTTGAAAAGAAGCACATTGTATGAAGCTAGAAGCACCATATACAGTGTTGCTCCATGATCCACGGCAAGCTTGTTCAGTTTATGTGCAAGTTCCCGGCCTGTTTCAAAACTGACCATATCGCCTTCAAAACTCTGTATAGCCGGCCTTGGGTAGTCTACCGGCATATCAAGTACTGGTATTTCTCCCCTAAATGCCTGGAGCCAGTATTCTTCTTGTTTACTGATTGTGCCGTCAGCAAACAATTTATTCTGCCATACGGAATAGTCCTTGTACTGAATCTGAAGTGCTGGAAGATTCATTCCTTCATACAAGCTTATGAATTCTCTTACCAGTATTTCATCCGACACCCCGTCAGATATGATATGGTGTTTATCAAGCATCATGACATGCCTGTCTTCTCTAATTTTTACGAGCCCTGCTCTTAGTAAAGGAGCCTTGCCAAGGTCAAATGGCCTTATGAATTCATTTGCTGCTTCTGAGGCTTTTTCTTCGCCGGTTTCCATGTACATGATACTAAATTCCACCTCATCATGGACCTTCTGCACCGGTTCACCATCTACCATATGGAAGGAGGTCCGGAAAGCCTCATGCCTTTTTACCAGCTGATCTAAGGCTTTCTCAAAACGTTCTATATCAATACTGCCTTCTAACAACATAAACTCTGGCATATTGTATGCCACCCTTGCTCCTTCAAGCTGATTTAATATATACAGCCTTCTTTGGGAAGACGACATAGGATAGTATTCCATTTCTCCAGTGGGCTGGATAGATTGATAAATACTCTCTTGGGCTTCCTGGATGTACTTGGCAATTTCTGCAATTGTCGGCAGCTTGAATATCTCCTTAAGAGATATATTTACATTGAACTCTTTGTGAATTTTGGCTGCAAAGTTTATTGCTTTTAATGAGTGCCCCCCAAGCACAAAGAAATTATCATTTCTCCCTATTTTCTCAACCCCCAGGATATCCTGCCACAATTGTACAAGCTTCTCTTCCACTTCACCTGAAGGTGCTTCATACTCTACTCCAGTATTTAAATGAGCAGCAGGGTGGGGCAAGTTCTTCCGGTCTATCTTACCATTGGCTGTCAAAGGCATTTCATCCAGCTGCATGAAGTATGCCGGGATCATATACTCGGGCAATTCTTTTGAAAGGCATTCCCTTAGTTCAGTTATTGTCAGTTCATTTTCCCCAACGAAATATGCACACAGATCCTTGTTCTTCTGTTGGTCTTCCTTTACAATAACCACAGCTTCTTTTATTGAAGCATGTCTTAATAGCTGAGCCTCTATTTCTCCAAGTTCTATTCTAAATCCCCTTATCTTTACCTGGTGGTCCATCCTGCCTAAAAATTCTATATTCCCGTCAGGCAGCCATCTTGCCAAGTCCCCAGTACGATACATTCTTTCTCCCTTTATAAACGGGTTAGATACAAATCTTTCTGCAGTAAGCCCCGTCTTGTTTAAATAGCCTTTGGCAAGACCATCCCCAGATATATATAATTCCCCAGCGATACCTATAGGATTTACTTCTAATTTCTTACCAAGTATGCATGCTCTGGTGTTTGGCAAAGGACGGCCTATGGGGATATTATCCAATCTACTAAGCCCCGCCGCAGTAATCAAATATTCCGTAGAATCCACACAGCATTCGGTAGGACCATAAACATTTGTGATGCAAGGTTGCACATCCTCAAATCTGCTTAGGAAGTCTTTTACTGCATCAAATGGAAGAGCATCTCCGCCTATAATAAAATGTCTCACTTTTAGGTTATTATCTATAGGAGGAGAATTTAACATCATATTTACGTGTATGGGCGTTCCATCCGAAATATCAATCCTATTTTCACTATAGAAGTCCAGCAGCTTTTTACCGTCTTTCCTTGCTTCCTCCGGTACAATGTACAATGCATGCCCCATTAGCAGTGCTGCGAAAATCTGCTGCACCGAAGCATCAAAAACATAAGGGGCAATGAGGCAAACATTCAACGGTGATTCATATTTGCTATATATTCTCTGGAACAGACCCTCTACCAGGTTTAATACACTCTTATTATCAATGCAAACACCTTTAGGGTTTCCCGTTGAGCCAGAGGTATAGATGATGTACGCTGTATCACCAGGCTTATTTATACATTTTATATTCACATCGTTTATAAAATTATAATCATAATCAGATAAATCAATAATCTCACCATCGAAATCATCACGATCCATAAGATGATTTTGGGTGAGTAAAATTTTGGCCTTGCTGTCCTCCATCATATACCTTTTTCTTTCCAATGGATAATTAGGATCTACAGGAAGGTACGCCCCCCCAGCCTTGATTACTGACATTATACCTATAACCATTTCAGGCGAGCGGTCCACCATTATGCCTACAATATCATCAGGCTTTACTCCCTTTTCTCTTAATGCCCTGGCCAATTGGTTTGCCTTTTGATTCAGTTCTCGGTAGGTTAATTGTTTACCTTCAAAAACCACTGCAATATGATCAGGAGTCTTTTTCACTTGCTCCTCAAACATTTGGTGTATGGTTTTATCCAGGGGATATTCGAGAGCAGTATCGTTAAAGCTGTATAATACTTGCTGTTTTTCTTCCTGTGATAACATTTCGATTTCATAAAGCCTTTTTTCGGGGTATGCTGCAATTTCTTCCAGCAAATTGATGTAATGAGCCCCAAGTCTTTCAACTGTTTCTTTCTTAAACAGTCTTGTACAGTATTCGAGTTCAAAGGCTATACCATCCTCAGTCTCAAATGCATTTAAGGTGATGTAAAATTTTGATATTCTGCCTTCTATCCCTTTGTTGTACGGCTTGAAGCTTAGATCAGACGTTATGAGCTCTGCTTTTCCAACATTGTATATGGCAAACATGGTATCAAAGAGGGGATTCCTGCTCATATCCCTCCTTATGTCCAGCTTATCCACTAATTCTTCAAACTGATAGTCCTGATTGTCGTATGCTTTCAAAGCATTTTCTTTAACTTCTTTCAAGAATTCAATAAAAGTCTTTTCTCCTTGCGGGTGGTTTCTCATGGCCAGAGTGTTTACAAACATACCTATGATGTCTTGAAGGTCAGCATGAGGCCTTCCAGCTATAGGACTTCCCACAATAATATCTTCCTGTCCAGTGTATCTAGATAACAGCACATTGTATGCAGCAAGAAGCGTCATATATAATGTAGCTCCATTGTCTGATCCAAGCTTGTTAAGTCTAACCGCAAGCTCGCTATCAGCTTCAAAGCTGATGTAGTCTCCTTCAAAGCTTTGTACTGCGGGTCTTGGGTAGTCGGTGGATAAATCCAGCACAGGGATCTCTCCCTGAAAGGTCTGGAGCCAGAATTCCTCCTGCTTACTTATGGCAGCTCCTGCAAACAATTCCCTCTGCCAAACTGAGTAGTCCTTGTACTGTATACGCAGTGGAGGAAGTATTTTCCCTTCATATAAGCTTATAAACTCTCTTACCAGTATGTCGTTGGACACTCCATCCGATATGATATGATGCATGTCAAACACCATAATATGTCTGGCTTCTCCAATCTTTACAAGTCCAACTCTTAATAGTGGAGCCTTTCCAAGGTCAAAGGGCCTTATGAATTTCTCCACTATTTCGGGAACCTTCTCTTCACTGGTTTCCAGGTACATGATACTTAGGTCCGCCTTGTCATGGACTTTCTGAGACAGCTCTTCCTCGATCATATGGAAGGAGGTTCGAAAGCTCTCATGCCTTTCTATCAGACTATGAAAAGCCTGCTCAAAACGTGCTTTATCAACAGTACCTTCCAGCAATATTATGCCAGGTATATTGTAGGCGATTCCAGCTCCTTCAAGCTGGTTTAATATATATAGTCTTTTCTGGGCGGATGACATGGGATAATATTCCATATCCCCAGCACGTTGAATGGACTGATATAGGCTCTCCTTTGAGTCTTCAATGTAGCTGGCAATTTCTAAGATGGTTGGTGTCTTGAATATTTCCTTAAGAGGTATGTCTACATTGAACTCTTTGTGAATTCTTGCTACAAGGCTTGTTGCCTTTAACGAGTGTCCTCCGAGCATAAAGAAGTTATCATTTCTTCCTACCTTCTCTATTCCAAGGATGTCCTGCCACAGCAGCGCAAGCCTTTCCTCCACTTCACCTGAAGGCGCTGCATACTCTGTTCCTGTATTTATTCTTCCATCAGGCAGCGGCAGCGCCTTTCTGTCCAATTTTCCATTTATGGTTAACGGTACTTTTGCTATCCTCATAAAATAGGATGGAATCATATAATCGGGCAGCTCTTTAGATATAAGCTCCCTTATTTCGGTCACTGTCACTTCTCGGTCAGACACTATATAAGCGCAAAGATACCTGCCTACACTTGAATCCTCCCGGTCAATGACCACCGCCTCATTTATATCAGCATGCTTCAAAAGGGCTGCTTCTATTTCCTCAAGCTCGATTCTATACCCTCTTATTTTAACCTGGTGGTCTTTTCTGCCGGCAAATGCAATATTCCCGTCAGGAAGCCACTTTGCAAGATCTCCTGTTTTATACATCAGTTCTCCAGGCATAAATGGGTTCGGTACAAACTTTTCCCTGGTAAGTTCCGGTTTTTTCAAGTATCCTCTCGCCAATCCTGCCCCGGAAACACAGAGTTCACCCTCAACACCTATGGGCTTAAGATTATTGTTTTCATCAACTATAAACACCCGGGTATTGGTAATAGGTTTACCAATAGGTACCGACTTATCGGCCGTCTCACAATCATCTGCTTTCCATACCGTTGCACATACGGTTGTCTCAGTAGGTCCATAAGCATTTATATATGAAATCCTGTTGCTCCATTTCTTTAAAAGTTCGGGAGTGGAAGCCGAACCTGCTGCAATTACCTTCTTTAAGGAAGTTACTTTTTCCGGGTCCAGATTTGCCAGATACGGAGGTGGTAAAGTAGCAATAGTTATCTCATTTTCATTTAGGTATTCTTCAAATCTTCGATAGTCATTGATAATATCGCTTGAAGATATATATAGTGTTGCTCCTGCCAATAGTCCCATAAATATTTCCCAAACTGCAGCGTCGAATGAAATTGATGCAAATTGAATAATCCTATCGCTTTCACTTACATTTAAGCGGGTCTTGAAAAACGCCTCCAGATTTGCTACCCCTTTATGTTCTACCATAACCCCTTTAGGTTTTCCTGTAGACCCAGATGTATAAATGATATATGCCAAATTTTGCGGTGAACATACCACTTCCAGGTTCATAGGGTTTCCGGCATAAAGGCTTTCATCTTCTATGTCTATATACTTCCCGTAAAACTCCACTTTCTCCAGGAATTGCTTTTGGGAAATCAGCACCCCTATCTCGCTGTCCTCGAGTAAATATTCGAGTCTTGCCTTAGGGTAGTCAGGATCTATAGGCATATATGCCCCTCCGGCTTTAAGTATGCCAAATATACCTATGACCATCTCCAGTGAGCGTTCTACCATAATACCCACTATGCTGTCTGGTTTAACTCCCTTATCCCTCAACACTCTTGCAAGCTGATTTGACTTCTCATTGAGTTCCCTATAGGTTAGCTGCTTACCCTCAAACACCACTGCCGCATTGTCAGGTGTCTTCACCGCTTGTTCCTCAAATAGTTGGTGAATGGTCTTTTCCCTGTGGTATTCCTCCGTTGTATTATTGAAGCAGTGTACTATTTCTTTCTTTTCCACTTCGGTGAGTATATCAATATTCCTAATATGCATATCGGGATTATCGGTTACAATTTCTATTACCGACTGAAAATGTCCCTTGATTTTTTCTATGAAATTACCATCATATACCAGTGAGTTGTAACTGAATTTAATAGATAATTCCTTACCGCCATCAACGAGTATCCCAAAATCATAATTCGTCTGCTCGAATATTTCCATTCCAACTACATTTAAAATGCCATTACTGGATGAAGCATTAACCGCTTCATCCATAGGGTAATTTTCAAAAGCCATGACATGATGTATCAAGGCATCTTTCAAGCATGTTTTTGACTGCACATCCGCCAGAGGATAGAAACTGTACCGGTCAGATTCAAGCACCGATTGCTGCATCTCTTTGATCAGTTCGGTAAAAGTTTTATCCTCATCACAACTCACCCTTACTGCAACGGTATTTATAAATAAACCCACCATGCTCTCAATTCCCTGTATTTCATGAGGCCTTCCCGATACCACCTCACCAAACACCACATCATCGGTATTGTTATACCGCTGTAATAATATCCCCCATATGGTCTTTATAATGGTACTCATGGTTGTATTGTTTTTGGCTGCAAACTTCTCAAGATCGCTAGTTATTTGTTCAGATATTTTAAACTCCGTTTCTTCAATCCTGAAATCATCACTTGCAGACCTGCCGTTTTGGGGAAGGACTGTCTGATGCTCGTAACCTTTAAGATAGGTTTCCCAGTAATCTGCGGCCTCGTTCTGATTTCTGCCTTCCAACCATTTGATATAGCGGCTGTAAGGATATACCTTTCCTGACTCCGGCTCCCGGCTATTCATCAGGGCTTCATAGTTTTCCATAAATTCTCTAAATATATTTGCGAGACTCCACCCATCAATAATGATGTGATGAAAGCTCCATACCATGTTATAAGATTGGTAGCCTGTTTTAATTACACTTAATCTTGTTAAAATATCCCTTGATAAGTCAAAGCCCTTTTTTCTGTCTTTAACCCTGTATTCTTCTATATACCTATCCCTTAGTTCTTCGGCAAGGGAGGTAATATCCTCATAGCTGACAGACAGCTTTCTTTCCTTCATGACTACTTGTAAGGGCTTGGCTACATTTTCATACAAAAAAATTGTTCTCAAAGCGTCATACTTTTCAATAATGATATTAACGCTCTTTTCAACACAATCAATGTCCAGGATGCCTTTTATAGAAAGTGATATCTGCTCAAAGTAGGCGTCTGAATTTTTATCCATCATATAGTGGTACAATATCCCTTGCTGCATAGGAGTGAGCCGGTACATATCTTTTATGTTTTGTTTCTTCAAATCACTCATAAGTACTCCTCCTTAAATACAAACTCTTTTTATTCGAAGTTATTCAATACGTCTTCAAACTCATCCATATTCAGATCGTCTACTGTAAAATCACTGAGTGTAGCTTCTGAATAGTCCATTTCTGCACAATGGGTTATTATGTTTACTAAATGCTTTTTAAAACTCACCGCTACCCCTTCAATAGTACTCTTCTCATACTCGCCCTGGTTGTAGCTAAAGTTTAATTCCAGCTTCCCGCCTTCTACAGTTCCGCCGTTAATATCAATACAATACTCACTTTTATAGTTTGGTCCTGTAGACTCTCCGGCAGGAATATCAGACACTCCAAATAAATTGTCTACATTATCCTGGTTGAATTGACCGAGGTAATTGAAGCTTATTTCAGGGTTTAGATTAAAGTTTAAATCGGCTTTGTTTTCCGGCAAGGTAAGATATTTTAGTATGCCGTAACCTATCCCTTTGTTAGGTATCTGCCTGATGTTTTCTTTTACCGATTTGATCATGCGGGAAATATCGAGTTGTCCGCTGACATCTAACACCACGGGATACTGGGTGGTGAACCATCCCACGGTCCTGCTTATGTCAATGTCTTTAATGATTTCCTCCCTGCCGTGCCCCTCCAGACTGATCAGAACCTTATCATTTCCGGTCCATTCCCTCACTGCTAATCCCAAGGCGGTAAGCAATATGTCGTTTACTTCTGTGTTATAAGCATGGTTTACCCGCTTTAGCATCTTCTCAGTCTCTTCAATACTCAGCTCGATCTTGACGCTATTGTTATTCATATACCTTCTTTCTTCAATCTCTCGGTCTTTTGGAAGCGGTATTGTTTCAGTTTTTTCCAAATTGGTCCAGTAATTTATTTCTTTTAATAGTTCAGGGCTATTGGCATACTCATCAAGCCTCTGTGCCCAATCTTTGAAAGAGTCGGTCTTGTTGCTGAATTTTATTTCATCATTGTTTAGCGCCTGTCTGTATCCTATGTCCAAATCTTCCAGTATGATTCTCCACGATACCCCATCAACTACAAGGTGGTGAATAGCTATTAGCAGGTGGTCCCCTTCTTTAGTCTTAAACAGACCAACCTTAACTAAAGGACCGTTATACAAGTCCATGCTCCTCTGAATCCTCGACGCTTCCAGCTCTATTTTTTCCCGGTAATTATAGCTGTCCCTAAGGTCTACAATTTCCAATGAAAAATGTTCACCTTCAAGGTTTTTGTTGTATTGGAGTATATTTTGATCCTCTATTTTTACCACTGTTCTAAAAATATCGTGGTGCTCTACAAGCTTTGACAATACTTTTCGAATAATAGCTTCTTCAAATCCGTTACGCCCATATATCATTATTTCCTGATTAAAATGATGGATATCCTTGCTGTCTTGTTTATACAACCATCTTTGTATAGGTGTTATCGGTACTATGCCTTCTACCGGGCCTTGATGAATTCTTCGGCTTGTAGATTGTATATATTCGACGAGTTCCTCAATTACAGGATGTTTGAATAAGTCCCGCATTTCAAGCTTTAGCCCATGGACGTTAAGACGCGACATTACCTGTATGGCTTTTATTGAGTCTCCTCCAAGGCTGAAGAAATTATCTTTTACCCCGATGTTTTCAGTTTTTAGTACGTCTTCCCATACTTTGGCCAGTATTTCTTCTCTTTCGTTTCTAGGAACTACATGCTCTACTCCGGTATTAATATTCCCCTGTGGTTCAGGCAATGCTTTCCGATCAATTTTACCGTTGGCATTAAATGGCAGCTGTTCCAGCTGCATGAAATATGCTGGTACCATGTAGTCAGGTAGTTCGTTTAAGAGATGCTCCCTTAGCTCGGAAATGGTCAATTCATTTTCCCCTACAATATATGCACACAGGTACTTCTTCCCTTGCTGCTCTTCCTTTGCAATAACCACTGCTTCCTTAATAGCAGTGTGCTTCACCAGATGTGCTTCAATTTCTCCAAGCTCTATTCTAAAGCCTCTTATCTTTACCTGGTGGTCGATCCTGCCCATGAATTCGATGTTCCCATCAGGAAGCCGCCTTACTAAGTCCCCTGTGCGGTACACTTTTTCGCCGGGAATAAACGGGTTAGGTACAAATTTTTCTGCTGTCAGTTCAGGTCTATTCAAATAGCCCCTTGCAAGACCGCTTCCACCTATCACAAGTTCACCGGCCACTCCTACAGGAGTTAATTGGTTGTGCTTGTCCAGTATATAAAGGTATACATTCTGTAAAGCTTTCCCTATAGGTACTGTTATAAGTTCTTCTGCTATTTTCTTTGTTATACTGTAACCCGCTGCATATATCGTGGACTCTGTAGGCCCATAGATATTTTCCAGAGATGTGTTCTCTGAGACATCGAAAAGCTCATGGACAAGCTTTTTGGGCAGCGCTTCTCCAGCAGCAAAAATATACCTGAGAGTTGATGGCAGTTTTATACCATTATCTTTTAAAGTATGTACCATTATATTCAGCATTGATGGTACAAAGTTTACATGGGTTATCTTATGCTTGTTTATTACCTCTACTAACTCCATAGCTTCCTTTTCCACACCTTGGCGTGATATTACAAGCTTTCCTCCGTTGAGGAACCAGCCAAATATCTCAGCTACGGATACGTCAAAGGTATAAGTTGTTTTAAATAGAAAAGCGTCTTCCGCTTTAAGCGGATACATGGCCTGGAGGGCTGTAATTATGTTTACAACGCTAGTATGCTCAATCATTCCACCTTTGGGCTTCCCTGTCGAACCTGATGTATAAATGACGTACGCAAGGTCCGAGGGTTTGTTTACATTTTCAAGCTTTGAGTTCTCTTCATTTAAATATTCTTCCTCCAGATATATAATATCCGCATCAATCTGCTTATTTTCCATAAAGGTCCTGGAGGTCAAAAGGATCTGGGAACCACTATCGTCCAACAAATACTTTATCCTTGTATCAGGATAATTAGGATCTATCGGCAGATACGCCCCTCCAGCTTTCAATATGGCAAATATCCCCACAATCATCTCAAATGAACGTTCGGCCATAATTCCTACAATACGGTCAGGCTTTACCCCTTTGTTCCTCAATACTCTGGCCAAATGATTTGCCTTTCCGTTCAATTCCCTGTAAGTCAAGTGCTTGTCTTCATATACCACAGCTATGTTGTCAGGTGTCCTTTCCACCTGCTCAGCAAACAGCTCATGTATGGTTTTGTCCTGCGGATAGTCTTTCTTAGTATCATTAAAGTCTATCAGCAACTGCTTTCTTTCTTCATGACTTAATATAATAAGCTTGTCAACTGACCCTTTGGGGTTATGGATAAACATATTTAAAATATTAATAAAATAGTCTATACACTCTTCTGCCTGTTTTCTTTCCAATACTTTGTCCGAGTAGATCAAGCTTATATTAAGATCATCGAATGTATTACTTACTGTAAAGTCAAGACTTGTATTGGTTGCTTCATATTCATCAACTGAAATTCTATCTTTAACATCACCGATTTCTTTGTTTATTATCTCGTTATATATATGAAAATCCACATAATTGAATATGGTATCAAATAAAGGATTTTCCTCTTTGTTTTCTTTTCCGCCCAGGATATTTATGATCTCAAATAAAGGCAGTCTTCCATAAAGCTTTAAGTTTATTAATTTCTTTTCTGCAACTTTTATCAATTCCTCCCATATATCGATTTTATCAAAACACATTTTGACGGGAACCGTATTTAAGAAGCACCCCAGCATCTTATCTCCATCTTCGCATACAGGTCTGTTATTTTCTACCAAACCTACGACAAAGTCATCCTCGTATGAAAGCATATTGAGCATATAAGTGTATGCAGCAAAGCAAAGTGTCTTTAAGCTTACATCATATCTTCTGGCAGTACTTCTTAAATCACCTAAAAATTCCTGACTTAAATGGCGTGTTACATGGTCTACTTTATAAGATTTTTTTGTTTTTCCATGAATATTTGCAGGCATATTCAACCTTTTATATTCACTTAATTCCTCTCTCCAATAATTAATTACTTCCTGGTTGTCCTTAATTGTCATTTGGTCTGCTATATAATCTTTATAGCTGCATTTAAGCCGTGTTGGTATATAATCTTTTTCTTGCTTAAGCTTAGAGTATAGGTTTGAAACTTCCGTAATCAATGAAGCAACACTCCAGCCATCCAGGATAGCATGGTGGAATATCAGAACCAGACAAATATGGTTTGCGTCAAGTTTGAATATTCTTATCCTCCAAAGGGGCTTTGATATATCAAACGGATTCGCTCTGTCATTTTCCAAATATTTGTTTATATACTCAACCTGCCCTGTCCTGCTAAAATTCATGATATCTATCTGCTCAATATCAAGACTACTGCCCTTGTAAACAATTTGCACAGGAGTTTCAAAATCCTCTAAATTAAAAACCGTCCTTAAAATATCATGTTTTGACGTCATTAGAAGCATCGCTTCTTTAAATGCTGGGAAATCAAAGTCTTTGTCATTCAGATGAAATGCAAATTGGTCATGATAAACTGCATTTTCATAGTCTTTTTTGGAATGATAAATCATACCCAGCTCTATGTGACTCATCGGATATATATCTTCCATGTCCGAAGGTAACTTTTCTGAGAGAGTTTCATTCATCAATATTCGCTGTTTAAATAACTCCAGTTCTTCCCTTGCTTTACCCATCTTACTGTTAAAAGCTTCCGTATCTTTTACTTTTAAGAATGCAGACAATCTCTCAATATCAGGATTCATGTATATATCCCTGATTTGGATGTTTATATCCAACTTTTTGCATATTGTGCTGACTAATGATATTGCACGTATAGAATCTCCGCCTATTTTAAAGAAGTTGTCCCTTATTCCTACCTGTTTTGCTCCAAGCACTTCCTGCCATATTTCAACCAGTTTCTCTTCCACTTCATTCCGCGGCGCTACATATTCTGTTCCCGTACTCATACTTCCGTCAGGCTCGGGCAATGCTTTCCTGTCTATTTTTCCATTAGGGGTCAATGGCAGCTTTTCCATCTGCATAAAGTAAGAAGGGATCATGTAGTCCGGGAGCTCTTTTGACAAGTGTTCCCTCATCCCCTGTACGGTTATTTCTTGATCCGGTACGACGTACGCACAAAGATACTTATTTCCGTCAGCTCCTTCTTTGTCCAATACCACTGCTTCTTTTATTGTTTCATGCTTTAATAACCGGTTCTCTATTTCACCCAGTTCTATCCTGTAGCCTCTTATCTTTACCTGATGGTCGATCCTGCCCAGGTATTCTAGGTTGCCGTCAGGCAGCCACCTTGCCAGGTCACCTGTCCTGTACATCCTTTCACCCGGTGCGAATGGGTTTGCTGCGAATTTTTCTTCTGTAAGTTCCGGTCTGTTCAAGTACCCTCTTGCCAGTCCATCCCCTGCTATACATAGTTCTCCCGCTACTCCTATCGGCTGCAGGCCCTTTTCCTTACTCACAACATATAACTTAATGTTATCTATGGGCTTTCCTATTGGTACAAGCTCCAATTCTTCTTCCGTGGAGCAGCCAAAGTAGGATACATCTACTGTTGCTTCTGTTGGTCCGTACAGGTTATGCAGGCTTGTTCCTTTTTCTTTGTACAGCAGCTTGTTGAACTTTTCTACTTGCTTCAGGTTCAGTGCTTCTCCACTGGCAAATACCTGCTTTAAGCTTGCTATTTCCTCTATTATCCCCTTTTCCTCTACATACTCTAAAAATACACTCAACATGGATGGTACAAAGTGCATTGTGGTAACTTTATTTTTTTCGATTGCCTTCACGATTTCTTCCGGATTTTTTTCTCCTCCCGGTATCAGCAGGCAGACTTTGGCCCCAGTAAAGCTCCACCACAATAATTCCCATACCGATACGTCAAAGGTATAGGGAGTTTTCTGCAGGATCACATCACCTTCAGCTATCGGGTATTGCTTCTGCATCCAGTTGATACGGTTGATTACGGAGTAGTTCTCTATCATTACCCCTTTGGGTTTGCCGGTAGAACCGGATGTATATATTACATAAGCCAAGTTTTCAGGTTTACTAATTAACTTTGGATTTGATACATCCCCAGTAAATAGTTCCTGATTTTCTATGCTAATAAATTCAGCATTTCTGTAACTACCTTTAGCATTTATAAATTTATCCTGTATCAGAATAATTTGGCTGCCACTGTCATCAAGCATAAACTGGATCCTGTCTTCAGGGTATTCAGGAGCTATGGGTAAATAAGCCCCCCCAGCTTTTAGGACAGCCATGATCCCTATGATCATTTCCGGGGAACGTTCTACCATAATTCCCACTACACTATCAGGTTTTATTCCCTTTTCTCTTAATTTTCTGGCCAGTTGGTTTGCCTTTTCGTTTAGCTCCCTATAAGTCAGCTGTTTATCTTCAAACACTACAGCAATATTATTGGGTGTCCGTTCCACCTGTTCCTCAAAAATCTGATGGATGGTCTTTTCCCGAGGGTATCCTGCTTTTGTATTATTAAATTCATATAATATTTGATGTTTTTCGTCTTGTGACAGCATATCAATTTCTAATAGCCTTTTTTCAGGAAAGGCTGCTGCCTCTTCCAATACATTAAGGTAATGGGCAATAAGCCTTATAACTGACTCTTTCTTAAACAACCTGGTAGCATACTCCAATTCAAATGCAATACCGTCCTCTGTTTCCTCAGCGTTTAAAGTCAAGTCAAACTTGGATATTCTTACTTCACTGTCATAGGGCATAAACCTTAGCCCATCCATCTTCACTTCTGATGCCTCGATATTTTGCAGTACAAACATAGTATCGAAAAGTGGATTTCTGCCCAGATCCCTTTCCAGGTTAAGCTTATCTACCAGTTCTTCAAATTGGTAATCTTGGTTTTCGTAAGCCCTTAAGGAGTTTTCTCTTACTTCATTAAGGAAGTCCACAAAAGTCTTTCCACCTTGAGGGTGATTCCTCATGGCTAGCGTGTTTACAAACATACCAATAACGTCCTGAAGATCAGTATGCGGCCTTCCTGCAACGGGACTTCCAACTATAATATCTTCCTGTCCGGTGTACTTGGATAAAAGGACATTGTATGAAGCTAAAAGTACCATGTAGAGCGTGGCACCATTATTCACTGCAAGTTTGTTCAGTTTAACAGCAAGCTCCTTGCCTGCTTTGAAACTGATCACATCTCCCTCAAAACTCTGTATAGCTGGCCTAGGGTAGTCTAGCGGCATATTAAGCAAAGGAATTTCTCCTTTGAATACTTGGAGCCAGTATTCTTCCTGCTTACTAATTGTCCCATCAGCAAACAGCCTGTTCTGCCATACGGAAAAATCCTTGTACTGAATCTTAAGTTCCGGAAGTTCCTTACCTTCATACAGGCTCATAAATTCTCTTACCAGTATGTCGTCAGACACCCCGTCAGATATAATATGGTGCTTATCAGACATCATAATATATCTGTCTTCTCCAACTTTTATAAGCCCAACCCTAAGTAAAGGAGCCTCATCAAGGTCAAAGGTCCTAATAAATTCACTGGCTATTTTCGCAGCTCTTTCCTCATCGGTTTCCATATACATAACACTAAAATCCACATTGCTATGGACCTTTTGTACCGGTTTACCATCTATCATATGGAATGAGGTACGGAAAGACTCATGTCTGTCAACAAGCTCCCTAAAAGCCTGTTCAAAGCGCAGTTTATCGAGTTTGCCTTCAATTAGCATAATACCAGGCATGTTGTATGCCATCCCAACTGCGTCAAGCTGGTTTAGAATATACAGCCTTTTCTGGGCGGATGAAATTGGATAGTACTCCATCTCCCCAGCCGGCCCAATAGAATGAAATACACTCTCCTTTGCAATCTTGATGCACTCGGCAACTTCAGACATATTTGGGCTCTTAAATATTTCTTTAAGCGGTATGTTTACATTGAACTCTTTGTGAATCCTGGCAATAAGATTTGCTGCCCTTAAGGAATGTCCCCCCAGCTCAAAGAAATTGTCGTTTCTTCCCACTTTCTCTATACTAAGGATATCCTGCCACAACCCCGCAAGTTTCTCCTCCACTTCACCCAAGGGTGCGACATACTCTATTCCAGCATCGATATTGCCGTCAGGTTCGGGCAATGCCTTCCTATCTATTTTGCCATTGGGAGTCAGCGGCAGCTTTTTTAACTGCATAAAATAGGATGGTATCATATAGTCTGGAAGGTCCTTTAAGAGATGTCCCCTTAGTTCTGCTATTGTTAATTCATTTTCCCCTGCCACATAGGCACACAGATACTTGTTTCCCTTCTGATCTTCCCTTGCAATAACCACTGCTTCCTTTATTGAAACGTGCTTTAGCAGTTGTGCTTCTATTTCCCCCAGCTCTATTCTAAATCCCCTTATCTTTACCTGATGATCTACTCTTCCTAAAAATTCCATATTCCCATCAGACAGCCATCTGGCCAGATCCCCTGTACGATACATCCTTTCCCCTGATATAAACGGGTTAGGTACAAATTTTTCAGCTGTCAGTTCGGGCCGGTTTAGATATCCCCTTGCAAGCCCTTCTCCCCCTATGCACAACTCACCCAAAACCCCTGTAGGCTGAGGTCTCAAGTGTTTGTCAACAACGTAGTATTTTATATTTTGCATTGGCTTTCCGATAGGTACACTCCCGGATTCCAAATAGCTTCCCAGTCTCTTTTCGTAATAACTGGAATCTATGGTGGACTCAGTAACCCCATAGCTATTAACAACCCGCAGTTTCTCTCCATACCAGGATTGTAATCTTCCATAATCTTCCACAGAGAGAGTATCTGATCCAAGTATAAGCAACTTGAGGCTATCAATAATCAAAGCATTATCATGGATATAATCCATAAGAGGAATAATCAGTGCCGGTGTGGATTCAAAGATGGTTATTTTATGGGTTTTAATAAGTGAATATAATCGTGCAGGATCGTATCTCTCCTCGGATGAACAAATAACCATTTGGCCTCCGTTGAGCAGCGTTCTCGAAACATCTCCCACAAATACATCAAAAGAAAAACTTGCGATTTGCAACAGCTTTACATCCATATCCGCAAGCCTATATTCCTTTTTCCATGCGTAAGATATGTTGACAAGACTTCTATGCTCTATCATGATCCCCTTTGGCTTTCCTGTGGTTCCTGATGTATAAATGACATATGCTAAATTACAAGATTTATTAATGACAGGAAGATTTTCTGTTCTCCCGTTGTAATTCACACAGTCATCAAAGCTTATAATATCAAGATCAAATTTAATTTTTTCTTTATGATGTTCTTGCGTAAGAATAATTCTAGCCAAGCTGTCATCGATCATATATCTGATTCGTTCTTCAGGATATTCGGTGTCTATGGGTAAATACGCGCCTCCTGCTTTAAATACAGCAATTACACCTATTATCATTTCTATGGACCGGTCTACCATTATAGCTACTACACTGTCAGGTTTTAATCCCTTGTCCCTTAAGATCCAAGCCAGTTGATTGGCCTTTTCATTAAGTTCTCCGTAAGTCAAGTATTTATCTTCAAATACTACTGCTATGTTATCAGGCGTCTTTTCCACTTGTTCTTCAAATAGCTCTTGTATGGTCTTATCCTTAGGATATTCTACTTTTGTATCATTGAAGCCATAGATTATTTGCTGTTTTTCCTCCTGGGACAACATATTTATTTCCGACAACCTTTTAAACGGATTTGCGGTTATCTCTTCCAACACGTTAAGGTAATGAGCCGCCAACCTTTTTATAGTCTCTTTTTTGAAAAGCCGAGTACAATATTCAAAGCTAAAAGCCATACCATCTTCACGCTCTATTGCATCAATGGATAGGTCAAATTTTGATATTCTATACTCTAGCCCGTTATTAAAAGGTCTGAAGCTTATACCAGGTACTGCAAATTCTACCTTAGAGGCATTTTGCATGGTAAACATAGTATCAAACAGTGGGTTTCTGCTCATGTCCCTCTTCAAGTTAAGCTTCTCAACCAGTTCTTCAAATTGGTAATCCTGATTGTCATAAGCCCTTAGAGCGTTTTCTCTTACTTCATTCAAGAATTCTACAAAGGTACTATCTCCCTTGGGGTAATTTCTCATAGCCAAGGTATTTACAAACATACCAAGGATATCCTGCAGGTCTGAATGTGGCCTTCCGGCTATAGGGCTTCCAACGATTATGTCTTCCTGTCCGGTGTGCTTAGACAGCAATATGTTGTATGCCGCGAGCAGTGTCATGTAAAGCGTAGCCCCATTATCCCTTGCAAGCTTGTTTAATTTATTCGTAAGCTCACTGCCTGCTTCAAAGCTAAAAAAATCCCCTTCAAAGCTTTGTATTACAGGCCTTGGATAGTCTAGCGGCATATTCAGTACAGGTATTTCTCCCTGGAATGCTTGGAGCCAGTATTCCTCCTGGCTGCTAATTCCGCCCTCATCAAACAGTTTATTCTGCCATACAGCGTAGTCCTTGTACTGTATCCGAAGTGCTGGAGGGTTGTTTCCTTCATAAAGATCCATAAACTCACGAATCAGTATGTCCATGGAGACACCATCGGATATAATGTGATGCATATCAAACATCATAAGATGCCTGTCTTCTCCCGTTTTTACAAGCTCTACCCTTAGCAGAGGAGCCTTGCCAAGATCAAAAGGTCTGGCAAATTCCCCAGCATACTCTGCGGCTTTTTCTTCGTTAGTTTCAAAGTACATCACGCTGAATTCCACATGGTCATGAACCTTCTGGACCGGGTTACCATCGATCATGTGGGACGATGTTCTAAGAGTCTCATGCCTTTTTACCAACTGCCTGAAGACTTCCTGGAAACGCGCTGTATCAATGCTTCCTTCCAGCAGCATAATACCAGGCATGTTGTATGCTGTCCCTGCCCCTTCAAGCTGGTTTAGTATATACAGCCTTCTTTGTGCAGATGACATAGGGTAGTATTCCATTTCTCCTGCCGGTTGGATTGACTGATATAGGCTCTCCTTTGAGTCTTTAATATATCTGGCAATTTCTAAGATGGTTGGTGTCTTGAATATTTCCTTAAGAGGTATGTCTATATTGAACTCTTTGTGAATTCTTGCTACAAGGCTTGTTGCCTTTAACGAGTGTCCCCCAAGCATAAAAAAGTTATCATTTCTTCCTACCTTCTCTATTCCAAGGATATCCCGCCACAACAGCGCAAGTTTCTCCTCTATTTCTCCCGAAGGTACTACGTATTCTACGCCGGTATTAACATTGCTATCGAGCACAGGCAATGCTTTCCTGTCTATTTTTCCATTAGGGGTCAATGGCAGCTTTTCCATCCGCACAAAGTAGGAAGGGATCATGTAGTCCGGGAGCTCTTTTGACAAGTGTTCCCTCATCCCCTGTACGGTTATTTCTTGATCCGGTACGACGTATCCACAAAGATACTTATTTCCGTCAGCTCCTTCTTTGTCCAATACCACCGCTTCTTTTATTGCTTCATGCTTTAATAACCGGTTCTCTATTTCACCCAGTTCTATCCTGTAGCCTCTTATCTTTACCTGATGGTCGATCCTGCCCAGATATTCTAGGTTGCCGTCAGGCAGCCACCTTGCCAGGTCACCTGTCCTGTACATCCTTTCACCCGGTGCGAATGGGTTTGCTGCGAATTTTTCTTCTGTAAGTTCCGGTCTGTTCAAGTACCCTCTTGCCAGTCCATCCCCTGCTATGCATAGTTCTCCCGCTACTCCTATCGGCTGCAGGCCCTTTTCCTTACTCACAACATACAACTTAATGTTATCTATGGGCTTTCCTATAGGTACAAGCTCCAATTCTTCTTCCGTAGAGCAGCCAAAGTAGGATACATCTACTGTTGCTTCTGTTGGTCCGTACAGGTTATGCAGGCTTGTTCCTTTTTCTTTGTACAGCAGCTTGTTGAACTTTTCTACTTGCTTCAGGTTCAGTGCTTCTCCACTGGCAAATACCTGCTTTAAGCTTGCTATTTCCTCTATTATCCCCTTTTCCTCTACATACTCTAAAAATACACTCAACATGGATGGTACAAAGTGCATTGTGGTAACTTTATTTTTTTCGATTGCCTTCACGATTTCTTCCGGATTTTTTTCTCCTCCCGGTATCAGCAGGCAGACTTTGGCCCCAGTAAAGCTCCACCACAATAATTCCCATACCGATACGTCAAAGGTATAGGGAGTTTTCTGCAGGATCACATCACCTTCAGCTATCGGGTATTGCTTCTGCATCCAGTTGATACGGTTGATTACGGAGTAGTTCTCTATCATTACCCCTTTGGGTTTGCCGGTAGAACCGGATGTATATATTACATAAGCCAAGTTTTCAGGTTTACTAATTAACTTTGGATTTGATACATCCCCAGTAAATAGTTCCTGATTTTCTATGCTAATAAATTCAGCATTTCTGTAACTACCTTTAGCATTTATAAATTTATCCTGTATCAGAATAATTTGGCTGCCACTGTCATCAAGCATAAACTGGATCCTGTCTTCAGGGTATTCAGGAGCTATGGGTAAATAAGCCCCCCCAGCTTTTAGGACAGCCATGATCCCTATGATCATTTCCGGGGAACGTTCTACCATAATTCCCACTACACTATCAGGTTTTATTCCCTTTTCTCTTAATTTTCTGGCCAGTTGGTTTGCCTTTTCGTTTACTTCCTTATAAGTCAGCTGTTTATCTTCAAACACTACAGCAATATTATTGGGTGTCTTTTCTACCTGCTCTTCAAACAGTTGATGTATAGTCTTATCCTTAGGATACCGGACCTTTGTATCGTTAAAGTCATATAGTATTTTCTGCTTTTCTTCCTGTGAAAGCATATCAATTTCTGACAACCTTTTTCCAGGATAAACCGTTATCTCTTCCAGAACATTAAGGTAATGGGCTGCAAACCTTTCTACAGTCTCTTTCTTGAACAGCCTTGTGGCATATTCCAAATCAAATGCAATACCTTCCTGGGTTTCCCGAGCATTTAATGTCAAGTCAAATTTGGATATTCTAAATTCATTTGTATAGGGTATAAACTTAAGCCTATCTATCTTCAATTCTGATGAGCCGGTATTTTGCAATACAAACATAGTATCAAAAAGAGGATTCCTGCTCATATCCCTCTTTACATTAAGCTTTTCCACCAGTTCTTCAAACTGGTAGTCCTGATTTTCATAAGCCCTTATAGAGTTTTCCCTTACTTCCTTTAGAAACTCAGCAAAGGTCTTTTCTCCCTGGGGATAGTTCCTCATGGCTAAAGTATTTACAAACATACCTATTATGTCTTGTAAATCTGTATGAGGTCTTCCAGCTATAGGGCTTCCCACTATAATATCTTCCTGCCCCGTATACTTAGACAGCAGTATGTTGTATGAAGCAAGCAATGTCATGTAAAGAGTAGCCCCATTATCCCTTGCAAGCTTAATAAGTTTTCCCGTAAGCTCACTGCCTGCTTCAAAACGGATAAAACCTCCGTCAAAGCTTTGAACCGCAGGCCTTTGGTAATCTACTGGCATATTCAGCACAGGAATTTCTCCATTAAATTCCTGGAGCCAGTATTCCTCCTGCTTCTTTATTTTGTCCCCAGCAAATAGTTCCTTCTGCCAAACAGAATAGTCCTTGTACTGTATACGGAGGGAAGAAGGGTTATTTCCTCCATACATATCCATGAACTCATGTACCAGTATATCCATGGACGTACCGTCAGATATGATATGGTGCATGTCAAACATCATGACATGCTTGTCTTTTCCCGTTTTCACAAGGCCTACTCTTAGCAGCGGAGCAATTCCAAGATCAAACGGCTTTATAAATTCTTTTACGATTTCCCCCACTTTTTCTTCGTCAGATTCTAGATACACTACACTAAAACCCACAGGATCATTGATCTTCTGGACGGGTTCACCCTCTATGAAATGGAAAGATGTTCGAAGGGTCTCATGCCTATTTATAAGCTGTTGGAAGGTCTTCTGAAAAAGCTCCAGATCAATACTGCCTTCAACCAGCAAGCTGCCTGGCATATTGTATGCTGTCCCTGCTCCTTCAAACTGATTTAATATATACAGCCTTCTTTGGGCTGATGACATAGGGTAGTATTCCATCTCTTTAGCAGTTTGGATGGATTGATATATACTCTCCTTTGCTTCCTTCATATACCTTGCTATTTCCGCTATAATTGGAGCCTTAAATATTTCCTTAAGAGGCATGTCTATATTGAACTCTTTGTGAATTCTCGCTACAAGGCTTGTAGCCTTTAAAGAGTGTCCACCTAACATAAAGAAGTTGTCATTTCTTCCTATCTTCTTAATTCCAAGGATGTCTTGCCAAATCAGTGCAAGCTTCTCTTCAAATTCGCCTATAGGCGCTTCATACTCTATTCCCGTATTTATATTACCTTCGGGTTCAGGCAATGCCTTCCTGTCTATCTTGCCATTAGCTGTCAATGGCATTTTTTCAAGCTGCACAAAGTATGATGGTACCATGTATTCGGGCAGTTCTTTTAAGAGATGCTCCCTTAGTTCTGATATTGTCAGCTCATTTTCTCCCGCTATATATGCACACAGGTATTTACTGCCCTGATGGTCTTCCTTTGCAATCACCAAAGATTCCTCAATTGAAGGATGCTTTAGCAGTTGTGCTTCTATTTCACCAAGCTCTATCCTAAAGCCTCTTATCTTTACCTGGTGGTCTATTCTACCCAGGTATTCCATTTCTCCATCAGATAATAACCGGACCAGGTCTCCAGATCTATATAACCTCTCTTCCGGCTTGTACGGATTTTGAACGAACTTTTCCTTTGTAAGCTCCGGTCTTCCAAGATATCCTCTGCAAACTCCGTCTCCTCCTACACAAAGCTCTCCGGCTACTCCAATGGGAACAACTTTCATGTTCTTATCCATTACATATGTTGTAAGGGTTGGTATAGGCCTTCCTATGCTGCTCACATTAGATCTAATTTCTTCCTCTTCTATCTCTTTATATGTGACATGCACTGTTGTCTCGGTTATTCCATACATATTGATGAGTCTAGTCTGCGGGTACTTCTTTCTCCATTCCTTCAACAATGCAGGCTTTAATGCTTCCCCTCCGAATATGACATATCTTATCTTAAGTTCTTTTTCTTCATATGATACTTCTTCATTGGCTATATTATAGAAGGCTGAAGGTGTCTGATTTAATACGGTCACCTTCTCATTCCTTAGAAGTCTCAGATACTCTACATTGCTGCGTGCTGTCATTTTAGGAACTACCACCAATCTGCCCCCATATAACAACGCCCCGTACATCTCCCATACGGAAAAATCGAAACTCATAGAATGAAACATAGTCCATACATCATTTTCGTTAAAATCAAACTGCATTTTACTGTTAAATAACAGCCTTACTATGTTTCTATGCTCTATCATTGCCCCTTTGGGTTTACCTGTAGAGCCTGAGGTATATATTAAGTAAGCTAGATCGGAAGGTTTATTTACCTCCGATAAGTTATATTGTTCATCTGAATATTCCTGCTCATCTTCTAAATTTATTACTGTACCTATTGATGTATATTTGTCTATAAAATGTGATTGGGTCAACAGGATCACTGCCCGGCTGTCTTCCAGCATATGACTTATTCTTTCCTCAGGATAATCTGGATCTATGGGAAGATATGCCCCTCCTGCTTTTAATACCCCTAGGATTGCTACTATCATCTCAAGTGAGCGTTCTGCCAGAATACCTACGATACTGTCCGGTTTGACTCCTTTAGCCCTTAATACATGGGCCAACCCATTTGATTTTTTATTGAGTTCACTAAATGTAAGCTTTTTACCCTCAAATACCACAGCTACATGATCAGGGTTCTTCTCTGCCTGCTCTTCAAAAAGCTGATGGATAGTCTTGTTTTTAGGATACTGTGCCTCTGTAGCGTTAAAGGTATATAGGATTTGCTGTTTTTCTTCCTGTAACAGTACATCACTTTCCCACAACCTTTTTTCAGGGCATGCCGTTATCTCTTCAAGAACGGTAATGTAATGGGTTCCAAACCTTTTTATTGTCTCCTTCTTAAACAGCCTGGTACAATATTCAAGGTTAAATGTTATACCTTCTTGACCCTCTACCACTTCAAGCATAAGGTCAAATTTTGCCTTTCTGCCTTCCAGCCAGTTGTTGTATTGTTTGAAGTTTATACCCGATGCTGCAAATTCTGTCTTGTTTGAAGTGCGCAGTGCAAACATAGTGTCAAAAAGAGGATTCCTGCTCATGTCCCTCATGAGATTAAGTTTTTCTACAAGTTCTTCAAACTGGTAGTTCTGATTTTCAAAAGCCAAAAACGCATTTTCCCTTACTTCCTGCAAGAATTGGACGAAGGTCTTTTCTCCCTCAGGATAGTTCCTTATGGCCAAGGTATTTATAAACATACCAATGATACCCTGCAGGTCAGCATGGGGCCTTCCGGCTACAGGACTTCCAACTATGATGTCTTCCTGTCCAGTGTATCTGGACAGGAGTACGTTATATGCAGCCATCAGTACCATGTATAAGGTAGCTCCATTATCTGTTGCAAGCTTATTTAGTTTGACTGAAAGTTCAGGGTTTATTTCAAAGCTTACAGCATCTCCTTCAAAACTTTGTACCGCCGGTCTTGGATAGTCAGTAGGCATATCCAGTACCGGTATATCACCCTTAAATGTCTGGAGCCAGTATTCTTCCTGCTTCTTTATTGAGTCTCCGGCAAACATCTCCTTCTGCCATACAGAAAAATCCTTGTACTGTATCCGTAGTGGCAAAAGGGTCTTCCCTTGGTACAAATCCAAAAACTCACTCATAAGTATATTGACTGATATACCATCTGATACTATGTGGTGCATGTCAAACATCATAACACGCCTGTCTTCGTTCGTTTTTACAAGTCCTACTCTCAGTAATGGAACTTGGCTAAGATCAAAGGGCGTTATGAATTCTTTGACTATTTCTGCTGCTTTTTCTTCATCCAGTTCCAGGTACGTAATACTGAAATCCACGTAATCATGAACCTTTTGTACTGGTTCACCCTCAACCATATGAAATGATGTGCGCAGAGCCTCATGTCTTTTTACTAGCTCCTTGAATGCCTGTTCGAAGCGTACTGCATCAATGTTTCCTTCCAGCAGTACGACGCCTGGCATGTTATATGCAGTACCTGCTCCTTCAAGCTCGTTTAGTATATACAGCCTTTTCTGGGCAGATGACATAGGGTAAAATTCCTGCTCTCTGGCAGAAGGTATTCCAGAAAAGGCATTTGGCGTATATTTTGAAACATCTTTTCCTTTTTCTTTTAGCATCGTCTCAAATAGCTTTCTTTTTTCTGGAGAAAGAGATTCTATTCTTTTCATCAAATTATCCATAACTTCGTCCCTCTTCTCTATTTCATCTCTTTTAATTCCTATTTATAGATTTTCAATCATGCTTAAAATTTCTTCGATTTCCACTGTATCGTTAAGTCTATTTTTAATACTTTTTGCTATTGCCGAAATTGTAGGACCCATAAACACTTCTTTTAATGCAAATTCTATGTCAAATTCTTTATGAACCCTTGATACAAGATTGGTTGCCTTTAATGAGTCTCCTCCTAATTCAAAGAAGTTATCATTTACTCCAATCTTCTGGACTCCAAGGATTTGGCTCCATATCAGTACAAGCTTCTCCTCAATTTCACCGAATGGTGCAGCATAGTCTACCCCTGTATTAATATTTCCATCAGGGGCAGGCAGGGCATTTCTATCTACCTTGCCATTCGCTGATAAAGGCAGTTTTTCCAACTGTACAAAATATGAAGGGATCATGTAGTCTGGCAGATCTTTGGAGAGATACTCCCTTAATTCCGGTATTGTCAATTCACTTTCTCCAACTATATATGCACAGATGTACTTGTTCCCTTGGGGGTCTTCCCTTGTTGCTGCCACAACTTCTTTTATTGAAGAATGTTTTAGAAGCTGAGCTTCTATTTCTCCAAGCTCTATTCGGTATCCGCGGATCTTAACCTGATGGTCTATTCTGCCCAGGAATTCGATATTCCCGTCAGGCAGCCATCTTCCCAGGTCTCCTGTTTTGTACAGCCTTATCCCCTTTTCTTCTCTGAAAGGATCTTCAAGGAATACATGGGCTGTTTTTTCAGGGTCATTTAAATAACCCCTTCCTACACCTGTTCCAGAGACGCAGATCTCTCCTTTTACTCCGATAGGGCACAGGTTCATGTTTTTATCTGTTATATATAGATTCATATTTTGTATAGGCTTGCCTACAGGAATGTTCTCTCCTTCATGAGCAGCTTCCATAGTATATAGAGTAATATCGTCCGCTGCCTCTGCAGGTCCGTAGGCATTAACTACTTTAGTATTTGGACATAGGTCAAACCATTTCCTTACTATGCCGGATTTTACGGTTTCTCCCGTTATCAGCAAGTAATGAAGTTTTTCCGGTTTATTCCCTGTATTTTCCACATACTCAAGCATTAAAGCAAGGTATGAAGGTACCACCTCAAGGACCGTTATGCCATCTTCTATGATCCGATTCGTAAACCTTGCAACATCCTTTACTATTTCATCTGGATAGATGATAATTTGAGCTCCTATGGTTAGGGCTGCAAAGAACTGCCATACAGATACATCAAAGTATTGAGGCGAGTTCTGGGATATTATGCTGTTGTTAGTTATACAAAGTTCCTTTATTTCCGCATGGATGTGGTTTATCATGCCAAGATGCTCTATCATAGCTCCCTTTGGTACACCAGTTGAACCAGATGTATATATAACATAGGCCAAACTATTTATGTCTATATCTAGATCTAGGTTTTCGCCACTTTCAGCCTCAATCTCTTTTTCACACTGGTCAAGGTATATAATTCGGCCTTTATAGTTCTCACTAAGCTGCTGGGTCACATAATCTGATAAGGTCAACACATAGGCAGCTTTAGATTCCTTAAATATATCAAGCACCCTTTGTGTAGGGTATTTTGGATTTACAGGTATGTAAGCCCCCCCTGCTTTCCATATACCAAGTACCGATTCTACAAATAAGGGTCCCCTCTCCAGCATGACAACTACGGCTTCTTCTCTACCAGTGCCAGCCTTTAGCATGTACCTTGCTATCCTGTTTGCCCTTTGGTTGATCTGGCCATATGTAAATCTACGGCCTTCATACGCTACTGCTATATTGTCTGGACGTACTTTCGTCTGCTGCTCAAACAGGTGGTGTACCGTCAGGTGATGTTCAAATTCAACCTTCGTATCGTTAAAGCCGTATATTATTCGCTCCTTTTCTTCTTGGGATAACATATTGATTTCTGATAGTTTTTTTTCAGGGTTTGAGGTTATCTCTTCAAGGATATTAAAGTAATGCTGAACAAGCCTTTCTACCGTCTCCTTCTTAAACAGACGTGTAGCATATTCCATCCATAATATTATATTATGACCATCTGGTATCAACTGGAATGTTAGGTCAAATTTTGATGTTTTACTTTCAACCGGATATTTGGAATACTTTAATTCACCACGATGTTCCATAATATGCTCATCAGAAGGAACAATATTAAACATAACAGTAAATAAAGGATTTCTGCTTGAATCTCTCTTTACGTTAAGTTTTGTCACAAACTGATCAAACCTGTATTCCTGATTTTCATATGCTTCTAAGGAGCTTTCTTTTACTTCTTCCAAGAACTCAGTAAAGGCCTTATTTCCCTCTGGGAAATTCCTTAATGCCAGGGTATTTATAAACATCCCCAGTATTCTTTCAGTATCAAAATGAGTTCTTGCCGCTATAGGAGTACCAATAATTATGTCTTCCTGTCCTGAGTATTTATACATTAGTGTATTTAATGCCGCAAGAAGTATCATATACACGGTGGCTCCTGTTTGGGAGGAAAGTACATTTAATTTATCCATCAAATGACTGTCTAAATCAAATAGCAACCTATTTCCTTCAAAGCTTTGAAGGACAGGCCTAGGATAATCTGTAGGCATATCAAGGATAGGAATTTCACCCTTGAACCTATTAAGCCAGTATTCTTCCTGCTTTTTGTAAACCTCAGTGCTAAACAAGCCATTCTGCCACTGGGCAAAATCCTTATATTGCACCTCCATTGCCGGAAGGCTTTCACCACTTAATATAGAAACTATTTCATCAAAAGTCCTGATTATTGAAGTTCCATCCGAGACTATATGATGTACATCAAGCAAAAGTATTTGCCTGCTAGCATGGATTTCTATAAGACCTACTCTTATTAAGGGTGCTTTGCTTAAATCGAACGGTCTTACAAATTCATCGATTATTTTCTCTACTCCGTCTTCCTCAGACTCAAAATATTCTATAGTAAAATCAACTTCATCTTGTATCCTTTGCACAAGCTCCCCATCAATCATCTCAAAGGATGTCCTAAATGCTTCATGCCTTTGTATCAATGTTTTTAATGCTTCCCCAAGGGCAACCCTTTCAATCCCACCTTCAAATAAAATTCCCACAGGTATGTTATACCCAATGTTGTTACCCTCAAGATTATTAATGATATACATCATCTTTTGTGCAGATGAGGTTTCATAGTACTCTTTTTCAGAAACTTTAGGTATTCTTTCAAGCTCAGCCTTACCCATATTTAGGGAATCCTGTTCTGAAATCTTTCCCGATTCGTATAGCTTTGATATCATTTGCTCGGAAAGATCGTATATGCTGGAACCCTTAAGAAGTTCTACTATGGAAACAGGTGTTTTAAAGGCAACCTCCATCCTGTTTTTTATTTCGGTGGCCATTAATGAATCCATCCCAAAAACAGTTAGTGGTTGTTTGGTACTTAGATCCTCAGGATTATAACGCAAAACCTTCGCTACTATTGTTTTAATATGCATTTCAACGATATTCTGCCTGCTCTGTATTGGAGATGAAATAATATCCTCCAGGATATTAACATCCACCTTTGATTTATTTATATTCTCTTGTTGTCCTGACTCATCTTGCAAAAGAGTTTTAAGCACATGTGGAGAACTCATGGGTGAGAACCATTTTTCCCCAAACGTTTGCCACGAGAGTATAGGTAGAACCACAGACTGTGCAACAGCTTCTCCAACAAGGTGCTCCATAGCCCTAATTCCCTTTTCTACCGTTACAGATTCTATGGATTTTTGTATATAATACTCCGGATCACGTTCCATAAACCTTGCAGCCATTCCAACCTCTGACCATGGTCCCCAATTGATACTCAGTGCAGGAAGTCCTCTCGATAAACGGTAATGTGCAAGTGAGTCCAAAAAGGCATTCCCAGTTGCATATGCTCCCTGGCCTGGTGAACCAAATACAGAAGCAACTGAAGAAAATAAAATAAAGAAGTCAATAGGCCGTCCCTCTGTCATACGGTGAAGGTTCCATGCACCATTTACCTTAGGCGAAAGGACCCTATAAAAAGTCTCATCTTTACTAACCTCAAGAAATTGATCATCCGTAATACCAGCAGAATGTACAACACCTCGAATAGGAGGCCTTTCTTCCTTATCAAAATCTTTAAAAAATCCAGCAAGCTTTTCCTCATCAGTTACATCCACTGATCCAATATATACTGTTGCCCCCTGGGACTCCAGCTTACGAACAAACTCAATCCTCTCTGCAAGGCTGCTGCCTGGCTCTACATTGTTCCATTCAGAACGTTTTGGAAATTCTCCGCGTCCAAGCAGTACCAGATGTCTTGCTCCCTTGGCAACCATCCACTGGGCTGTAATCATACCTATGCCACCAAAAGCACCTGTAATAACATAACTTCCATCGGGGCGAAGATGTACGGGTACTTGATGCTGCATATCAATCCGCAGTTTATCGATTCTTGCTGCAAGTCTATTCCCATTACGGAAAGCAATTTGGTTCTCTCCATTACCTAAGACTTCTTTTAACAGCATTTCCATTTCACCCGCATTGGCCTCTATGTCAAGGTCTACAAGGCCTCCCCAATTTGAAGGCAACTCATGGTAACCTATGACGGTGCCAAGGCCCCATACCAACGACTGTAAGAATGCAGAATTTGGAGTAGCCCTGTTGATCATTTGGGCTCCTCTTGTAATAACCCACAGCTTAAAATTTAATCCCAGATTTGTGGTTGCTTGTACCAGGTGTTTTAATACAAACAGGTTTTCAAAACAAGCTTTTTCTATAGCTGTATTGCTAACTTCCTGGATCTCAAGGATATTGAGGCTCCACATATATACAATACCTGTTAGCTTCGTTTTAATTTTTGAGAATTCATCAAACAACGCTCTAAGATCCTCAATGCTTCGAGGGTTTATATATATCTCACGCTCTTCATACTGCCAACCAAAATTCTCACCAGGATATACCATAAAGCATTCTTCTCCCCTTTTTTCAAGGAGATTTGCCAGTTCTTTTCCTGCTGCTTTATGATCCACAAAAATAAGCCATGCTCCAGAGTTAGCAGCAGCTGTGCGGGTATCAACTTCTTCACTTTTTAGAAGCTCCCAGTTTATCTCATAAAGATAATCCTTAACTCTTCCAGCATCAGACCCTCCACTATTTCCAAGTTCCTTAGTTCTTATGCCCAGTATTTCGGCGATTAGATTTCCGTCCTCACTATATAGACGGATGTTGGCGTTCAAATTATTATCTTTCCTATCTACCATCTGCGTATGACAAAGCATGACAGGCTCCGGCCTTCCATAAAGCTGCACCCTGTCTATTCCTACAGGTAGGAATGATTGGCCTTCGTTATTTTCATCTTCATTAAGTGGTGCAACTGCCGCAATGGTAACCTGGAAACAGGCGTCCAATACCGCCGGGTGAAGACCGTAGATAGAGCTATCAATCTCCAGTATTTTAGGGATCTCGATCCTGCCAAGAGCTTCGTTATCACCTTTCCATATCTTGTCTATACCTTGGAAATAAGGACCATAATGGAAACCCATTTGATAGAAGGTTTTATAACATACTTCTTTTCCGTATTCTTTGGTACAATTGCCAAGTATTTGAATCAACTCATCTTTAGCAGTGATCTTTATGTTTTGCCGTTTTCTTATTGTGCCGGATGCATTGCATGTCCAAGTCTTATCTTGTCCCGGTATCCTGCTTGAAATCTCGAATTTTGCGGTTTTTGGATCCAAAACCACCTGCACCACAGGTGATACTCCTTGATTTAAAAATAAAGCATTTTCAAACTTTATATCTTCAACTGTATAAAAACCCTCTCCAAAATAGCTTCTGGCACAAGCCATTCCCAGCTCTACATACCCTGCTCCGGGGAAAACTTCTATACCTTGTATTTTATGATCAGAAAGATACGTCATATAGGTGGTATTAAGTTCAATCTCCCATATAGGGCTGGAAGTTTTCAAACGGCGTCCTAAAAACTTGTGCTTATTTTTTCCCTGCCTAAATTCACTTGATTCCTGCGTTTCCATCCAGTATTTATCCCATTGCCATGGATAAAGAGGGAGACTTACAAACTCACCTTGGTACCGGTAAATCTTGTTCCAATCTATAGGGTATCCCAGTGCATATAGATTCCCTAAGTTCTCCAGTATTGAAACCTGTTCGTTTTCATTTCTTTTTATAGAGAACAACTTCTTACCTTCAACGTTTTTAGCTGACAGACAATCAGAAATAGAAGCTGCTAAAACAGGGTGAGGGCCCACCTCAATAAATAAGTTATAATTCAACGAAATCATTTCATACATTGCTGCTTCAAAACGTACCGGCTCTCTTACATTTTTATACCAGTAATGTCCATCACACTCTGTACCCGTCAGCATTTTCCCTGTAACCGTGGAATATATCGGTATCCCGGCAGGCTGGGACTTTATTCCTTTTAATGCCTCCAATAGCTCCTGCTCATATGGTTCCATTTGGTAACTGTGATACGCTACATTGACCTTTAAAAGCCGCGCAAAAACCCCCTTATCCTGCAACTGTTTTTGGATCTGCTCAAGGGCACCAGGATCACCTGACAAAGTTACCGAATTTGGGCTATTGATTGCTGCCATTGAAACACCTTTTATGTTCTCATCCAGCAGGGCCACAACTTCTTTTTCTGGTAAACCTACCGCCAGCATTGTGCCCTTGTTTACTGCTTTTTGCTGTGCACGGCTTCTGTGAATACTTACCAACATGGCATCTTCAAGGCTGTAAATTCCTGCAACATATGTAGAAGCCACTTCTCCAACACTGTGTCCTACCACCGCATGGGGTATAATACCCAAGGATTTCCATACTTCAGTCAAACCCACCTGAACAGCAAAATTGGCAGGTTGAGCAAACTGGGGCTGGTCCAGACGTGAATTCTCCTCATCGGCGAGAAGTTCCTCCAGTAGAGACCATCCAGCATACTGACGTGTAAGTTTATCGCATTTTTCTATCATATTTCTAAACACAGGGTCTTTTTCAAGGAGCTGTCTGCCCATAGCCCACCATATGGGCCCCATACCTGTATATACAAAAACAGCTTTATTGTACTTTCCTGCCTCAACATTTCCCGCAGACATCCCCTGGCGTGCTTGTCCTTTAATATACGCTTCCAGGTTTCCTGCAAGTTCTTCCTTTGAAGATGCCGAAACCGCTAGTCTATAGTCATGATGGGTGCGCTTTTTGCTCATCATGCTTCCAATATCATATAAAGAAATACTTTCTCCACTTCCATTAATAAAATCAACATACTTTTGCGCATAGTTTTTTAGCGCCTTTTCTGAGCGCGCAGATATGGGAATCATATATGGCCATCCGGTATTTACATTAACTTCAGGAGTACCCTCTTTTTGGAGATCTGTAGCTTCCTCCAAGAGGATATGGGCATTTGTTCCTCCAAAACCGAATGAATTTATGCCAACCAATGCGGGTTGCGGCAAAGGCTCCAGGGTCTGAGGAATTCGTATACATAAATCGTCAAAGGGAATTTTAGGGTTTGGATTCTTAAAGTGCAGATGTGGAGGTATTTGCTTATGCTTTATGATTAGTGAAGCTTTTATCAGTGCGGCAACTCCTGCAGCGGCCTCAAGGTGGGCAATGTTTGTCTTAACAGATCCGACAATACACTTTTTATCTTTTGGCCTGTCTGTTGAAACCACTCGTGCTATTGCATTAGCCTCAATAGGGTCTCCAACCGGAGTGCCGGTGCCGTGAGCTTCAATATATGTTATATCTGAAGGTGATATTCCTGCCTTTTTGTATACCTCCTTCATTAAGTTTTCCTGAGCCTGCCCGTTTGGAACAGTAATCCCGTCTGTGTGGCCGTCCTGGTTTACACCCGATCCACTTATTACGGCATAAATCCTATCTCCGTCTTCGATAGCATCTGACAGGCGTTTTAAAACCACAACGCCGGCTCCTTCTCCTCTTGCATAACCGTTTGCACTGGAATCGAAAGTTTTGCACCGTCCATCGGGAGATAAAAAACCACCCTTACTTTCCGCTATGGTATACTCAGGTGTAGCTATAACACTTACTCCGCCTGCTATTGCGAGATTACATTCATTATTCAATAAACTCCCGCATGCAAGGTGTGTTGCAACCAAAGAGCCCGAACACGCTGTATCTACAGACAAACTTGGACCTCTGAAATCATATATATATGAAATCCTGTTGGACAACATTGTCATCATCATACCCGTTGCCGAATGTGTATCTAAACTTTCAACCGATTCGTTTTTAAATTGTATTGCTTGATAGTCAAGGGTGAAGCCCGCTACAAAGACACCGGTATTGGTTCCTGCTAGCTTGGCCGGATCCAAGCCTCCATCTTCCATTGCTTCCCATGATGTCTCCAGCATCAGTCTTTGCTGTGGATCAAGAAAGGCCGCTTCCCTTGGAGAAATACCAAAAAACAAAGGGTCAAACTCATCTATTTTATCTAAAAATCCACCATGACAGGTGTAATGCTTGCCTGGCTTTGATTTGTCAGGATCATAAAACTTTTCTAAATCCCAGCGGCCTTCGGGTAAATCGGAAGTCATATCTTTTCCCGCAGTCAATGCTTCCCAGAACTCCTCAGGCCCCCTTATTCCTCCTGGCAAACGGCATCCTATTCCTATAATGGCGATTTTATCCATAACTTTCGACCTCCAATACTTTATTTATATTCTCTTGAATAGCTTGTCTGATAATTGAACAACCCTGCTGCAAAAGTTCAAGCTCGATGGTTAACGGAGGCATAAGTTTTATAACACTGTCTTTTCTTCCTGCGCTTTCGATGATTAAACCGTTTTGGTAACATTCCTCTACTACTTTTTGCGTGATTCGCTCATCCTCCACATTGGAAAAATCAATACCCCAAATCAAACCTGCACCCCGAATGGTCAGGCCCTTATGTAATGACAAAATCTGCTTGGTTAAATATTCTCTTACAAATGCTTCCTTATATTTCACAGACTGTTCCAAATTATTCATTTCCCAATATTCCAACGCAGCTGTAGCTCCAATGAAAGCAAGCTGGTTTCCCCGGAACGTACCGTTATGCTCACCAGGCTTCCAGACATCAAGTTCCGGTTTCATCAGCAGAATAGACATGGGAAGGCCATACCCGCTGATTGACTTGGAAAGCAGTACAATATCAGGGATCATCCCGGCACGTTCAAATGAAAAGAACGGTCCGGTGCGTCCGCAGCCAACCTGAATGTCATCGCAAATCAGTAGAATACCGTGTCTGTCGCTAAGTTCCCTCAGCCTGAGCATCCATTCGGGTGAAGCTATATTTACGCCGCCTTCCGCCTGAATGGTTTCAAATATAATAGCCGCCGGTTTTTCGATTCCCGAGTGACCGTCGTTTAGAACGGCTTCCATGTATTCAATAGTATCGAATGAGTCAATTGGACTCTCGGAGTATGGGAAAAAGGTAACATCGGATAATGCTATGCCGGAGGAAGATCTTTTCTGAATGTTGCTGGTAACAGCCAGACTCCCCAGCGACATTCCGTGAAATCCTCCCATAAACGCAAATATACCAGTCCGTTTAGTGATCTTTCGGGCAAGCTTCAGCGATGCTTCTACAGCGTTTGTACCTGTAGGCCCGCAAAATTGAATTTTATAGTTTAACTTTCGGGGTTCCAATATGATCTGCGAGAATTTTTCGATAAATTCACGTTTCGCTTTTGTGTACATATCAAGCCCATGAGTAATACTGTCCGATTCAAGATAAGCGAGTATCTTTTGTTTGATGTATTCGTTGTTATGTCCATAATTTAAAGCTCCTGCTCCTGCAAAAAAATCAACAAATTTCTTTCCGGATTCTGAATAAATCAGTGCACCTTTAGCCCGGTCAAACACATCGTAGAAGTTTCTACAATATGCTCTTACGTTGGATTCATACTGCTCAAAAATTTCCATACTCATAATTCCTCCCTTAAACTGAAGTTAGTGTTTAAACACTAACTTCAGTTTATTTTTCCGGCCCAATGCACATCCATGTTCTCTCCCGGCTTGTGGTGGATGTGCATCGTTGCCTTTGTCCTCCCCCGCCCACTCCCGGTATTACTTACAAAACTGGGTGTACATGTACGGTAGGATTGTAAAACCTGCAAGGGTGGAAAATAAATAACATCTTAGTTCTTACCGCCATAGCCCTTATAAGTAGCGTAAACTGCATCTGCATATTGATTGGCCAGAATAGGACGGCCATAAGAGTCTGTAGCTCCCGGATACCAGTTATCTCCTCCGTTATAGTGTAATAAGCCATTATATATGTTGCCGAATCTAGTAATCTTTTCATTTAAAATCAGTCCGCCCAAGCATACCTGATCTTGTTCACTGCCGTGATTATAAGCACGGCCAAATTTTGAGCTGAATTGAGATAAATAAGCATTACGTGTGTTTGGTTCTACCTGCATCAATCCGTCGCCGGCTGATGGACTGCCTGGTAAGCCTGCTCCAAAGCTGCTTTCCTTTTTGATCACAGCACTCAGCAATAAAGCAAAATCTCCGCCTTTACCGAATTTATCGCCCGCATTCATTGTGTATGTCCATATGTGGCTTGGAACTTCGGAAGGCTTTGTTACTGAAGGACCTGTTGGTGGCGTTGTTGGGGGTGTTGTAGGTGGCGTAGTTCCGCTGCCGCCTTTCTTCCATAAAGCAGGAACATTGGATGGTTCCCAGCCTACAAGGGAAGTATGTGCCTGAAGACAGGTATAAGTACTTCCACTATATGTTACTGTATCATTTACCGCATATGCAGTATTTGGACGTTCATACAATATTTATACCATAACGAACATTGTTCGTAAAGAACAATGTTCGTTATGTGTTAGAACACCTACATGTTCTAACTTTAGAACTCTCATCTTTTTCGCGCCTCCAAAAGGCGGAATTTAGGAGAAGAGGATAATGTGACGATGCTGGAGTTACTAAGATTGGAGAATATTCAACTAGACAGCATACGTTCAAATAAAATGACCGTCATTCAACTGCTTCAGGAACTGCTAATTCAAAAAAGCTTAGAGGAAATCAGCATGATTTATCGGATTACAAATGGCATTTTTGAAACAACCGGGGGTACAAAGAATAAATAAAAGAAGATGTCATGGTCTTGGAGAATCGCGTGCTGTTTATTGTTGGTGTCTAGGGACAAGCTTACCGCCGGTGTCAGCACACGATCACGCTTTGATCGCTTGCTGTAGCCGGGAACTGAGAATGTAGTCTGCAACTGGCTCTTCATCCCCCATTTAAATAAGCCGCCAAGATACCCAGACGTTACCTTGCTCTACACCAACCTGGTAACAACCTTGTTTCCTTGATCGGCCAGTTACGGATTTACTTGCATTTTTATGGTAAAAATAGAAGGCTCAATTTTGATTTTTGTCCCAGTCCAAGAAAACAACTAATAACAATAAATGAAAAAAGCCGCAAAAGTCGCGGCTATTGTGAAATACACTGTCAATACAAAGTATTACCACGAATCTTATAGAATTCGGCAACAACCAGTGGCTGAAATACAGTTTATAATAGTATAGCTTCTTGCTCTAAACGCTTGCCCGTACACAACATCTCTCGAATTAATCCGTGAAACTAGGAATTATCCGTGTTTTCCAGTAGCTGCTCCAATTTGACTTGATAATCTGCAGTGAAGGTTTCTGCCCAATCCAAATGCTGATGGAAAGTAGTCTTATCCATACGATAGGGTCGTAGTTGTGGAAACACTGATTTTTGCAAATGCCGGAATATTTGGAACCCTCCCCAATCGATGTCGCCCCAAAACTGAACTTCAATCTGAAGACCATTTTTATCAAATTTATCTTGGATTTGCCGAAGAAAAAATCGTTTATCCGGTCCTGGAAAACCTCCAAGATAAACAACAATGATCTTCTTCTCTAACAAATTACCAATTCTCGATAACGATTGGATATATTCATGAAATACAGTTTTATTTCCAATGATAAGAATGCGTTCAGCCCTCAAATCTATCACGCGGCCTGCTTTCATTAATTGCGAGTGAACCGTCACACCAAAGAATAGTCGCTCCGGGAGAGATTCACCCATTTGTAATTCAATTCCGTACAAGGCTTGAAGTAACAATTTAGTTTGGACATAATCTTTACTTCAACTGAGATAAATTTGTCAATACTGACTACTAGATCAAAGTTGGAGGAATAAGCACATGGTGACCTGAAGCGGATTATTGTCAAAACAAGAATTACGTCAATTCGTAAAAGAGCATAATTTTCAATCGGCAGAAGATATTCAATGGACATTAAAGGAATTATTTGCAGATGTACTTCAAGAAGCATTAGAAGCCGAACTGGATACGCATCCCGGTTATGAGAAACATGATGTAAAAACAAACAAACGAGAAACAGCCGCGACGGCTACAACAGTAAGAAAACCGTAACCTCCGAATACGGTGATGTAGAATTTGAACCTGTAGTCGTGAAGAAAAATCAAACGAATGTGACCGGCATTGAGGAGCACATATGTATGCGAAGGGTATCAGTACACGGGACATTCAGGATCATTAGAATAAGTCAATATCTCCGAAACGCTGGCTGATTAATTCTCGGTACTGTCCGTTCTCTATGCGTAATTCGTCCAAAGCATCTTTATACGTACTTATAAGCTGTGTAAATGAGTAACCTTGGCTTGCAATTCCCGGTGCTCCTGGGCTACAATCTCAGGACTTGTAATCGTTGGTTCTCCTTCAGAGGCCGAGTCTAGGATTAATTGTATTTCCTCATTCAATTTGGTGAACCATTTTTCCAAATATTCCTTATAGGAACCCGTCCACAACATTCGCGAGCTTTTCAATCTGATTCGCGGGCGTTTTGCAATCATATCGTACACATCTGATTTTGAAAGACGCGATAATCGCCCCTTTTTGACATCATTTAAAAGCTTTCTTTTTACTTGTGCACATTCCCATGCCAAGTCGCTGCTACTGAAAGAAACCGGACGAGCCAATTTACTTTAACTCCCCACTTAAAATATAACAAAGCACTTCTGCATTAGTTGGATTAGGCTTCTCTTTAGACTGTTCACGAAAGTATGCCTTTGCTTTCTTAAAGAGCAATGAATGCAGTTTTTTCGCCTCATTTGGCGGCATTTTAAATTTATTTACCCAGAGACTTCTTTCTGTTTTGTTCAACCGTTCCTTTATATCCTCAGCCTTCTGAAAAACCATTTTTCGTTGTCCTGTGGACTTGAAATTTTTCTCTGCATCGAGACAATAGTAATAATGCAACATTTCACGAAATATGTCGGCCTTGTGCGCATCTTCTGTACCCTCATCAGGACTATAATCATCACATGCTCTACAATGCCCGGGTGTATGACCACAGTTTAGCAAGACATGTGCATTACAATTATGCGTATAACCACCTACGTTAACCTCGTGTAACTCATCTTCCAAATCAATAACTTTACCTTGGAAACGTGGTGATTCCTCTATAATTTTCTGGGTTAATTTATATGCTTCATCTAGCTTTTGAGGCGTGACCTCAAACTTAGATGAAATTTCGGTTATCTCATCAATGGCTACATATTCAGTAGACGAAATTCCAGCCCCTTCTGTCTTATCAGCATCCTCCCCTTCCGGTTTCTTTCTCCAAACGCCTTTTTGAAGTAGATGACCAAACTTTGCAACTTCTTCTGCAGACATTGTTTCCGTATAAGGCTTTTTTGAGGAAGGATGACTATGTCCGGCCTGCCTCTCTAGTAGCTCATCATTGTCTCCTAAGATACGCCGATAAGTAAGATGGAGCGCTCTTAGATTATGGGGTGTGAAATATGGCTTCCTAAGTTCAGGCCATAACTTCGATTGAATGCGAGTTAAAAAATTATACAGTCCGCTAGTTCGTATAGGGCCATCATTATGTTTTGAAGCCAGTAAACGAAGTTCCGTAAGGCCATCCCCACCCCACTCTCTTGGAAAAAATATAGGTTCTGATGGGGCAAAATGAATCAATTCGTTAAACCATCTTGCAGCATCGCTCTTCACTAGAGCGTGATGAACCCATTCATAGCCGTTTCGATCGGGTTGATTGCGAATGGTCTTGGTTTTGTGAAAACGAATCCAGGAATTATCCTGCGAATCTATAAATAAAGCATTCTGAAGCAAATTAACTATTTCATGAGGCCTTGCTGCAGTTGATAACATCAACAGGCAAGCCCGCCTATGACGAAAGTCCATCAGAATGTTCTCGTTAATTAAAGAAGTTTGATCGTTCATTAAGGTCTGCACAAGAATATAAGCTTTGGACATACTAAATACTCGTCCATGATCTTTTGACATAACACGTCTAGGTCTTGGCATAATCCGTTCTATGTTGTATGAAGCATTTGTAGTTCTTATAAGCCACCTAAGCCAATGTCGAAGCGCCACTCGGAAAAACGTCTTATCTTCTTGTCCCTTCATCTGGCCAAAAATCTCTGTGTATACTTCTGATATTGAATTCTCGCTTATGTCAGTAAGACCTTTTGATCGACATTTGATTGCAAAATACCGGATGTACTTGACTATCGCTTTCCAATAATTTATGCTGATAGTTTTTTTACCGTATCTGAAAAGTAAATTTCCTTCATCGTCGTAATAATCATCAGTTATTGAATCATTCACACGTTGCCTCAAGTAAGAAAATGCAAAGGTATAGAGACTCTCCTCAAACGGCGTTTGGGTTGGATATATTCCCGCGGCTATCCAGAGACTTCTTTCCGCTTCATCGCAAGGTATGAATACCCGGTATTGAAAAAGTTATTTTCTGATAGGGAGTAACAGTGTTTCGAATGCAATGTAAAATATCATCTTTGTTGTATTCTTTATTCACACAAAGGTGATGACCTAAAATTGCTCTAGTTGCTACGTCAATAATAACAAGAAGCCATACTCGTTCAATTACTTCCGTAATTGTATCTCCTTCAGGAGTGTTAAATGTTATAGTAAAAATAGCATCAATTTTATGACCATCAAATTGAACTCTTTGATAAGGCTTTGTTAAAAGCAGTTCGGTCTCCTGCTTTTCTTCTAATCTGGGTTGTCTACTATACCGATTAGATTTTGAAAAAAACTCATTTTCGAGTTTTTAAAAAAAACGATATAATGACCTATACGCTTTGTCATTAGTATTAAAGGGATAATCGTGAATTCCAAAGCCTTTTTCTTCGCATAAACTCATAAACAAACGGTGGATACCATCATTGGTGAGTGTATGCATCTGTGAATTTGGACCTTTTCGTCTTAAATAAGCGGCTGTGATTTTCTCTTCAATATCTGGATATTGTTGAAGTAATGCAGTGAAAGCTCCATTGAACTTAGTATTCTGTTGGTGAGATTCAAATGTTATGGGTGATTTTCGGTTATACTTTTTAATTCTTTTACGAGGAATCAACGCTCTAAAACCCCAAATTGTATTTGTTATAGGATCGAATTCTAAACATTTTTTCATAAAAGAAATCAGTTCTTTTTTACTTATGCCTGTTTTTTCTTTAATTTTTTCTAATGTAGGTTGTGACTGCATATATAACTTAATTGCCGCTTCTCTTTTTTTGAAGACTAATCTATCTTCAGGATTAAGTTGCATAATATTAACAATTGGCCAATTTGTGATATCCCTATTTTTAGGGTCTACATTTACGTTATCCCAGATGCGTCTTCTTGACATTTAAATGCACCTCCGTCAAGCTTGAAATTATGCATTCATTTTGGTTACAAACAAGAATACCATGATAGATTAGTGCATAAATATAATTTCGAGTTGTGGCAGGATGAAAAGTTGGGGGTATACAATTCTCTAACTCGCGTATTGTTATAGACCCATTAATAGTATTTTTTAAAATCAGATCGTAAAGATCTTTTTTTATATCATTAACCGGCAAATAATAAGGTATGAGAGTTTTTTTATTTGAAATTATAATCGGATTAATTCTTATATCTAATTCAGTTAAAACGCAGTGAGTTTTGTTATTTTCTGCACACCAAATTTTTTGAGCGTACATTTCATAAATAGCTTTTTGACTTGAACGTTTGTCATCAGGGTCTATTTGAGAGGAATATTTTATGAATATAAACTTTTCCTCATTTGCCGATTTAATCCACATATCAAAAACTGTTTCTACAACTTTACCAGCCACAGAAACTGTGATTTTATGTGGCCTCTCACAGTAATCCAAGACAGAAAGGTCAGTTTCAGTTAATACCCAATGATCATATTGAAGGGAATTATAAAGTCTGACCTCCCTACCAAGCCTCTTACTAAAACATAAAATCTATTTCTCCCCATCTCATTCTCTATCTTTCGGACTGGTGAGTACATAATATGCATTTCCTCCAATATTTTGTAGAAGTTTGACATAGTTCTATATATTCGATCTTTGATTAAACACTCCTTTGTTGAAAAAACACCTTTTCTGTCGAATTCTAAAAAAGTATCGAACGGATTTTTTCATGTAAACGTTTGTTGGAAAAGCGTTATTCATCTTCTAAAGTTTGTTTCTGAACAGATAAGCATAGCTGTATCAGTAATGCTATTGCATAAGACTTTTACTTCTCCAGTCAAGTAGGTAACTTAGTGTCATTTCCCAGTCAAGTAGGCAACTTTGTGTCACGAAATAATGACACAAAGTTGCCTACTAAAAACAGAAAAATCCTTATAAAATAAGGGTTTCTTTGGTAGGTAACTTTGTGTCGATGTACATGAATAGGAGAATTTTGTTTTTTTTCAGCACACGTTCAACCCAAAGTCTTTTGGCTTCTGCTTTATCTTGAGCTAGCTTGGTTCCACAGTTAAGAAAACCCGCCTAAGCATGGGTTAAAAAGTTCTAAGGCTTAACATCTGTTTTATCATTCTCTGCGATACCGAGTATTAATCTAACTTTACCCATCTATAGAATATAGATAGCATTTCACCTAGATTTCCTGGGCCCCCTGCAGAAAATAAACTGCTCTCGATATTGCAGTGAATCCAGTCATCATCGCTTCTCTCTATTATAAGCGCATTAAATTTTTTGTTTCTAGTTCTGTTTCTTTTAAATTAATTTAAATTTGCCATCCTGGATTATCAAGCGTTGTTATTTTTATTCGTTCTTGATGCTCTCAATCTTCATCGCAGTGTAAATAATACCATTCTTGTAACCAAGTTGATATATCCAATCATTCGGTGAACGGAGCTTTAATAGGACGGCCTTCATAATACTTCAGTCTGATATTATCATAGACGGCTCTAATTGCTCTTTATCGAGTGGCTGATACTGGTTTTCAAATAATACCATGGATTAGAGGTAACCGCGGCTTAAGAGCAGGCTTATCTCCCGACGGAATACCGATACATAGCCCCACCAACGGAATCACATATTTAGGTAAATTCGTTTGATTAGCTGCCTTAAAGATGGCCTCCCGTTGTTCCGCCGTCAGGGTTTATTCGCATAAGAACGAACAGAGGTATGATTTTGAAGTAATTCAAGCGTATTATTCAAAGGATGGGTCTCCGTTTTACTTAATACCAGCTGCCAACTCATCAACCACTTCTTGTACAGTTTGGATCTTTTTGATTGGCGTAATTCCAGTACCAACAGTGATAATACCACCTTCGCCGTTACCTTCAAGCATACCGATACGGATTACACTTGAACTACCCCCAACCTTAGCAATTTCTTCACGAGATGCGCCCTGGTTATCCATAGCCACCAATTTTTCAGCAAACGGTGTAGACAACGAACGGTAGTAAGCTGGTAAAGTACGGTACAACAACAAATCTGCTGCAGATGAATCCACTATCATTTGCTTTACTGATTGTGCTGCGGGGTTTTCAACAGTAGGAATAAAACGGCTTCCTAAAAAGACACCTTCTGCCCCCAATTCAAAGGCGCTGGCAACACCGCGAGCATCACCGATTCCACCAGCAGCGATAACTGGAATATCAAGCACATCAACGATCATAGGAGTTATTGTAAACGTACCAATGATACTTGTTGGCAATGTTCCACCCTCATCAAATCCAGTAACAACATAAACGTCAACACCCATAGCTTGAGCAGCCTTTGCATCTTCGATCGTTGGAGTCAAAGGACGATAAACAATCTTAATGCCCGCTTCCTTTAATGGGGTAATGATCTTTTCAGTCAATGTTCCTTCAACACCATTAAGAAGAATAACTTGAACACCTTCTTCAATGACAACTTCTAAAATTGGCCAAGTGAACTTCATATCTGCATCAGTAATCAAAGTTGTACCAAATGGTTTATCCGTCAGTTCCTTTGTTTTACGAATCTCGCGGCGCATACGTTCTGCGGTTTCCTCTGGAGAGGTTGTAATTGTCGTTTGACCGGCATTCGGACCAAGAATCCCTAAACCACCCGCATTACTCACGGCAGCAACAAATTCAGCATTCGTAATCCAACTCATAGGTCCTTGTAAAATGGGCTTTTCAATACCAAGAATTTCTGTTACACGATTTTTCATAATTATTATCCTTTCTTTAGCACCATTATTGGCATAATACTGTAAAGCTTAATTGGTCTGCTCTCCGGATTTGTTACAATAATCATTAGCTTGCTAATTAGTTAGCAGCCTTGGCACTATCATAAGTCCATACGTTTCATTTGCAAAGAAGGCAATTTAAATGAACGTAGTACATATTTTTGTACTTTTAGACTGGGAGCGATATCATGAGGGGATGTAATGAAGGATTTGAAAAAGAGTTTATTGATAAAAAAAGAAATATGTACGCAATAGCCTTTACGCAAAATGTACTTTCGGGGCGATGGAAATATTTCATTATCTGGTATCTGGAAGGGGAAAGACGCCGGTTTACCGAGATAAAAAATTTCCTGAGAGGCTTGTCGCAAGGCTCGCTCACCAAGCAACTCAAGGAGCTTGAGGACGACGGAATTATTCAGCGCGATGTGTATCCGGAAGTTCCGCCACGGGTCGAATATTCGCTGACAGAGAAAGGAAACAAACTGCTGCCTGTCCTAAAGAAGATGGAGGAATTCGGTAAAGAATATGGGGAGAAGCCTGAATTAGATGAAGGATAAAGGCTACCCCCTAATCAGCCAGTCATTCTAGTCCACCTCAAAAGGAATGGCCTTGCCACTACTTCTAATTGCATAACATATCGGGTAACAGTTACTCCCAATTGAGCAGATTTTGCAGCTGAATATGCCCCTCCTTCGCCTATATTGATCCAAGATAATACGGATAGGATATTCAGAATCGAACCCCCTCCATTCTTCTCAATCACTGGTGCGAACGTGCGAATCATTGAAAGTGTACCAGAAACATGAGTGTCGAATTACAAATGAATATCATCCAGCTCACCTGTGAGCAGAGAAGCACCCGTTGCTGAACCAGCGTTGTTTAATTAGAAGGGTAACATCCCCTGCGATCTCTGCTGCAGCTACCACAGATTTCGGATCAGTAATATGAGTTGTAGTGGAATAGCACCAGGCAGATCGACTGATTCTGGGTTCCTCGCACCAGCGTATACTTTAGCTCCTCTTGCTAAAGTTCAAGAGCTAGATGTTTGCCTAAACCTCGATTTGAATCGCTGACAATAGCAACTTGTTTTGAAATATCCATTTTGATACACCGAATCATTAAATTAAATACATTTTTATCTCCCATCCAAATAAAATTGGTTCAGCTTCGTTTTACAAGTACCTGCCGTTCTCCTTTGCCATTTCGAATGGCAAGCTGCTCTGACTATTCGGTTTGCTTGGAGTGACTGCAGGACTCACGGGTGTTCTGTATTGACAAGGTCAGTTGTTGGTCTTCTTCTTTACCTGAACAGGTACGTTGAAATCATCGACGTTAATATGTCCAAACCCGCCTTTGGAGTGGTCAACCACCTTAATGTAAAGCTCCTCGCCGATATAATCCGACGCATCCCAAATCTTCCGTTGATATTCTTCATAATTGGTCGCTGTATCTTTAAATAACTCTTTGCCGTCCGACGCCCGAACCAGCGCAACATACAAACGGTCTATATCCCGGCCGCCGCTGATAAGGAAGTTGATCTTACCGTTCCCACCAAGGACGAAATTTTGAGATCTTAGCGCTCCTGTCAAGCTGTCGCCGCCGGCTTGCTCGTTGAAGCCCCACAAATGGTAGCCGCCCGGAATTTTATGCGACGGGTTGAAGTAAATGTTGTCCCAGAAGAACTGGGTATTGGTCACATGGACATTCTGGAAGGCGTCTCCTTCCGTCATCCATCCTGTTAAGTCGCCCGTAGCAAAATCATGGTTAGGCAGCTCTGTAATATCCTTATCCACGGAGTTATCCCAGTTATCGGGCACATAGACCGGAGCAGCCGGTTTACCCGTTAAGGCATTCATATCCCATACTTGCATAGACTTGACAGTGATATCGCCATCGGCCCAGATCTGCAAGCCCAAGGAGTCGTATCTGCCTACATAGACACGAGTTGTCAGCTTTTTCTTGTAATTTGCAAAAGCTTCAACGACCGAGCGATCGAGAAAGATATGGAGTTTCAAGTTCTCTCCGTCAAGATCTACATATCCTCCTTGAATGCCGTCCACACGCACATCCGGATCAATGCTGCTCTTGGTTCGATCCACATTGAATGTCCCGTTCTTCTTGTCGTAGTAAATGAGCGTCTCTTCTTGGCCTTTTTCCGAGCGTCGCACCTTGAGACCGAATTTCTGGGCCTCACGCGGATCAATCTCCATCACAATCTCTAGCATGTCGCCTTTGACATTTTTAATCAATTGATTGGCACTCTCCAAATTTTTGTCCGAAAAATCAACCCATTTTTTCCCTCGAAGGCTCTGCAGTTCTTTAATCGGTTCGACATGCAATTTATCATGCTTATCGAGGCTTAGGGAAAACGGCAAAGATAAATTATGAGCCCATCCGGATTGATATTCGGCTTGCGGTGTTCTTACATTTTGCACCATGGAGAATACGACCGTTCTTCCGTCAGGTGTGACCAGACCGCTCTCTGCGGTTAAATAGCCGTCACCTACATCCATTTTGGAGGGTGCCTCCTGATCAGGAATAAATTTAAAGTTATCCCGGTCCCAGGTCCCGATCCAGTAAAAGACCTCAACATCTCTTTGCACATCGTTCGCTGGAGGAACATGTTCCGGCTTTTCATGGGGATTAATCATGAAAATATATTTTTGCTTGCCCGTACTATCCGTGCCTAACGGCAATAACACTGGCAGCTCCCATACCGTACCCAACTCTGGATAACGGCTTCTGTCACTAACGTATAATGGCCCCTTATATTCCCAATTGTACATATCGTCGGATACATACACCAAAGCTGTGCCGCTTCTGAAGTCTGGAAGGCCAGACGTCACTAACTGATACCACTTGTCCACCTCTTTGTCGTACCATACAAATGGATCGCGGAACTCATTGTGAATGCCTTTTCCGTTCTGCTCCGTTACTGGTTTAGGATATTTCACCCATTTTTCCAAATAGGGATCGGACAAATCCGCCGGAGTTGCCAGCCCAGTTCTTTGGTTCGGCGACAGGGAGTCGTTGCCGGCGGTATAGAACAGAACGGGGTTGCCGTTTCGATCATACGCTGCACTGCCTGACCACGTGCCGTCCGGATCTAGGGTGCCCGCTTCGGGCGCAAGAGCAGGTCTTACATTTTGCCAGTTCACCATATCGTCACTCACCCAATGCCCCCAGTGGATTTGATGCCAGTATGGACCTTGCGGGTTATGCTGATAAAATAAATGGTATTTGCCGTTATAATAAATCGGTGCATGTGCTTCATTCATCCAGTTTTGCGGAGGCATCGCGTGGTACTGGGGACGGTGCTGATCTCCGTCAAACACACTTGGATCCTCATCAATGTCCGAATTCGGAATTTTCGGAATTGAACCTCCATGAAGCGCCTTCACGCTCTCATATCCAGCAAGTATCTCCTGGTTCGTAAGGGCTTTATTATGCAGCTTCACTTCATCTAGGAGTCCGCTGAACATATTGAAGGAGAACACCCCTGCTAACTCTACAGGTTTATTATTTTTCCCGATGATCAGGCTTTCGGTAGATGGTGTGATCGGAACGTTGACGGGGGTTGCTTGGGAAGCTACTTCCTCACCGTTTAGATATAACTTAATTTTTCCATCTTCTTTACTGAAAGTAGCGGCCACATAATTCCACTTGTATTTTTCCAACGGGTGATCTTTTACCCATACCTGAATCCACTGACCGCCAATGCCTACTTGCATCGACCATGTACCGTGCCGATACATACCAAGAGAAAAGCCTTCCGCTTTATCCTGATCGGATTGGTTTACGATCGCAGACAGCTTGTTTCCGTCTCCCCACTCATAGCTACGCGGTGCAACCCATGCTTCGATGGTTAACGCGTCGCTTACAGGCACAGTATCGTTTGCATTGACCTCAATATAATTCGAGTATCCATCGAACAATAAGGCGCCGCCTTTTATTCCGCGCGGAGTCCATCTCGGATCCTTCGATGCGATATACCTGGCGTTGTTAAATACATAGTTCACATCGTGCCTAAGATTGTGTACTTTCTCCAACGCTTTCTTTCCTGCGCCTTCATCAAGGTTTAAGTAGAAAATAGTACCCCTGCCACTTGCTTGGAAACTATCAACGGTAATGCTTGCTTCATTGGAATGATCGACAACCTTTACATAGAGCTTCTTGTTGTAGTGTTCTTGTACTTTCCATGAGATTTTCTCGTTCGAGCTGACATCCCCGGTTTTCATAAGCAACGTGTTGCTGTTCGCATCGTAAAGTGCGACATATGCGTTTTCCGGTTTGAGGATATCCAAAATAGTGAAGTTAATTGTTCCGGTTCCCTGAAGCGTGAAAGTATTAGAGGTGATGGAGCCCTTACCTTGCACGGAGGATTTGGCATAGAAGTTTCCTTCTTTGCTTGCATGAGCTTCATCGGTCACTTCAAAAGCATCTCCCTCAACCGTCCAGCCATCGAGATTTCCAGTTTCAAAGCTTGGATTATCGATTTCATAGCGTTTGAAATCTGGCTTGATATCAGTCGCAACCATTCCTTCAGCTGGCTCCGATTCATGGTACACGGAGAATGCGTCCGCAAAAATGATTCCCCAATCCGAGGTTGCATTATCGACGACCTCCACATACAGTTTCTTGCCCAAATATGTGGAAAGATCCGCCTTGTATTGCACCATATTGGCAAGCCGCATGCCCTGCGCAGGCTCCGGGAAGCCAACGTCGGCGAATGCGCTATTTCCGTATCGGGCAATAACTTGTCCCGTATCGACTTCCACAATATTTATAAATACCTTGTCTGGGTTCTTCGCACCGCCAAGCTTGAAGCTGATCCAGCCGCTGCCGCCCAGCTCGAAAGTGCTGGAATGAAGTATACCTGTCGCAGATTCGTCATACTTCCAGCCGTTTAAATGATAAGCTCCTTCCTGGTTATACGGTATTTTTTCCGCCCACCAAGTCGTGTCGTCGGTTACGCTATTCGGACCGAACGCATCGCCTTTGACAACGGTCCATCCCGTCAAATCTCCTGTTTCAAATCCAGGATTCCGGATTTGATAGACCGAATCCGTAACTGACAATCCCACGTCATTCTTAGGAATATTCTTGATTTGATAAACCGCATTCGTAACCGACGAGCCTACGTCATTTTTAGGAATGAGCGTGTTCCCAGCAACAGTTCTAGATTCAGCTACTGCGGAGATTCCTGGAACAACAAGCTGGAGCACCATAGCCCATATAAGCATTCCCGATATCCAATATTTTCTTATTTTTACCTTTTTCATTCTAGATCCTCCTTCGAAATTTCTTGCACTTTCAAACATCGATACTTCATTTCGAAATGCTCTCCTAGTACAAAGATGAAAGTCAAGAAGAAAGGAGAAAATATATGAAACGTTTCCAATTAGAGAAAAGCGAAGTTACTTGATCATTTGCTGCATGACCCCATTAGTAAGGAGCGCCTAAGCAATCGTCTTACCAAATGGACTGCATATCCCATATATCCAAGGATTTAACAAACGGTTCTCCATCTCCCCAAATCTCGAGTCCCAAAGCATCCATACGGCTCGGGTACACCCGGGTTGTCAGGCTTTTCAATCCGTTTGCATAGGCTTCGACCATGGAGCGGTCCAAATAAATATGAAGCTTCAGATTCTCCCCAAGTAGCTCCAGCTTACCGCCCTGAATCCCTCTGCACTTTTCTCCCGGATGCAGTGTCGTTTTCGACCGGTCGACCATGAGCATCGCTTGATTCCAATCATAATACAGCAGAGTTTCTTCCTCTCCGTCCGGCGTACAACGGACCTTGATTCCAAATTGTTTGGCGCTGCCGGGCTCCAATTCCAATTGAATCTCAAGCATGTCACCATGAACATCCCTGAGCTGTACATTAGTTTCAGCCAATGACTGGTCCCGAAGCGATAGCCGCTTGGCGCCACGCAGCGATTGAAGCTCCTGAATCGGCTCTATTCCCAGACGTCCGTCATCCCTCAAATACACGCTTAACGGCAAGCCGCCGTTATGAGCCCAGCCCGACTTATATTCCATCTCGGACGTCCGGTCGCCTTGGGCTATCGTAAAGACGATATTTCTGCCGGTCTTCGGATCAACCATTCCGCTCGGTCCGGTAAAATGGAAATCCCCGACGTCAATCAATTGAGGCTCTTCTTGATCGGGGATGAACGAAAGATTTTGCTTGTCAAGTTGCCCGATCCAATAGAACACCTCGACATCCGCTCCCTTCCCCACAGGGCTGACAAGCAGGAGATGTTTGTTCACTCCCTGCTTGTCACTGCCAAGAGGAAGAAGAACAGGGAGCTCCCAGATGGGTCCAAGGTAAGGAAACTTCTGAATATCCGCTTTAAAAAATGGCCCCTTATATATCCAATTCAGCATATCCTGTGACGCAAATGCCAGTGCTGCTCCGCCTTCGATTCCGGACCCGACCAGAGCATACCAGCCGTCATCGTCCTTCCATACGAACGGATCCCGGAAATCCCCAAATGCGCCCATTCCCTTTTTTTGCACGATCAACGGCTCCGGATGTTTGACCCAGTGAACCAGATCCGGGTTTCCGTCAAGGGTATAGGTGCTTCGGGCAAGCGCCACGCTCTGATTCGGCGAAGCGCTGTCATTGCCCGCCGTAAAGAACAAGACAGGCAGGCCATCTGCATCATAGCTTGCGCTTCCCGACCAGATCCCGTCTGGTGCGAGCTGATCCTTTTCGGGTGCCAGGGCCACGGGAAGATCACGCCAATGCACTAAATCCTGACTTACCCAATGTCCCCAATGGATCTGATGAAAGAACGGCCCATGCGGGTTATGCTGATAGAACAAATGATATTGCCCGTCAAAATAGATCGGTGCATGGGGTTCGTTCATCCAATGGGCTGGCGGGCTAACATGATATTGCGGTCTGTGCCGATCAAGCAGCAGTGGCGTCCGGTCCAGCTTGATCTCGTCATAGTTTAATTGCGGCCGGATACCTTCGTGAAAGGTATCCAGCACATGCCGATAAGAAGCGGCCACTTCTTCCGCGCTCAGCGCCCGATTATAAATCTTGAGTTCATCAACGATACCGCTAAACATGTGCAGGCTGAACACTTCCGCCAGCAGGCTGCTATGGTTATTCTTGCCGATAAGAAGATCCGTGTCCGCCGCCTCAGCTAGGCGGGAACCACGAGGCACGGCAGCTGAAGCGATTTCACTGCCGTTCAAATACAGCTTGATTTCCCCTTGGTTCCCATCGAACACAGCATTCACGTATGACCATTCATTCTTGGGCAGTTCATGGCCGTCCGGCGACCAAAGTTCCTTCCAATCCCCTCCTTCCAGCCCGACTTGGAAGGACCAGGAACCGTGACGGAACATGCCGAGCAGATAACCCTGCTTGCGATCCAGGTTGTAGCGGTTCACGATGGCAGACAATTTGCCATCATCCCCCCATTCATAGGAGCGTGGGGCTACCCATACTCCAATGCTTAGCGCTGAGCGATACTCTGGCTCGGTGTTCTGATTTCCCTCATCGAACGAATGCGCAATGTAAGTCGAATAACCATCGAACAGGAGCCCATTTCCAATTACTCCCTGTCTCCACCGTGGAGGGCAAGGTTTAGTAAACTCCGCTTGGTTAAATACGTACTGGATATTATCCTGGACTTGGGATACGCTCTCCAGAGCGCTTGTACCGGTTCCTTCATTGAAGGCCCAATACATGATCAATCCCCGATTATCGGTTGCATGGCTCATACTTCAACCCTCCTTGATGCCTGCTCCGTAGGGCCATTGGGAATATGGATGGAGTTAAGAGCATGGATATGAAACGAGTTCAGTACAACTTCCCCTGTTTTCGCACTTATCTCAATACGATCCATCGGAGCATCAGGGAATATTTGATCCGTCAGTACAACCAAACCCTCATTTGCGTACACTTCAACCGCGTTGCGATCCAGCCAGATATGCAGCTTGATCTTTCCATTCTCCGGAACCATTCTAGCACCGTGCTTGCACGCAAACGACGGGTGGAAGTCAGTCAGGCCTGATTTTGAACGGTCGATGAATAGCCATTGGCGCACAGGGTCATATCCGATAATAGTCTCACTTTGCCCAGAGGACTTCATTTTGATATGAACCTCGTCCCCGGAACGAATGTCGATATCCGCTTCAATCTCAAGCAGAACATCATTCATTTTTTGCGTAAACGGCACCGCCGGCGTAACCTTGACCTCATTCCAGCAGAGCGTTCCTTTTCGCAGCTGCTCTATTTCCCGGACAGGCATTTGAGTCAGAACTACGCCCTCGTCTCTGCTGGTCAATGATAAGACGCGAGGTAGAGTCATTGCGCCTCTCCAGGCTCCGGTAGGCGTTTGGTTGGCATATTTCCAGTTGCTCATCCATCCGATGATCACACGCCGTCCGTCTTGCTCAGCTATATCCGACCAAGTGACCCCCGCATAATTGTCCCGGCCATAATCTAGCCACAGGTTATGATCGGCCGGATTGTCATTGATGAACGTATTTCCGTCGAACTCTCCGATAAAGTACTGCGTGCGTGAGCCTTCCAGACAGTTGGGATTATCCCCGATGCTTATGATAAGTACCCATTTGGAACGCCCGCTGTCATCAATCGGCAATTCAAAGAGATCAGGGCATTCCCAAACTCCGTCATGCGAGCCTTCACTCTTTCCGAATTGGCCTGACAACGACCATTCACGTAAATTGTCCGAACGATAAAACCGAACATGGTCTCCAGCGACAAGAGCCATAATCCAGCATTCACTTGGCGAATGCCAGAACACCTTGGGGTCCCGGAAGTCGACCAGATCATGCTCGTCGAGTATTGGGTTCCCCTCATATTTGTGCCAAGTTCGGCCTTTATCGCTGCTGTAAGCTAGGCTTTGCCGCTGGCGAGGTTGTCCGGTCTCCGGACAGCTGTCTGCATGAGTGAAGAGTGCGATCAATCCATGGGAACCATCGAACAGTCCGCTGCTATTATTCCAGTCAACCACACAGCAACCGGAGAAAATAGCGCCGTGCTCATCCGGGAACAGAGCGATAGGCATATGCTTCCAATGAACCAGGTCTTGGCTTACAGCATGACCCCAGTGCATTGGTCCCCATTGGTTACTATAAGGATGGTGTTGATAAAACAGATGATAGACTCCTTCGTAATAGACTAATCCGTTGGGATCATTCAACCAGTGGGAGTGAGGTGAAAAATGAAAACCCGGCCTAAATCTATCATCATCGTGCTGTTTATTTGTCTCGATTATCTGGGTAATTTCATCTGTCGTCGGCATAGATTGAAGAGCCCCTTTCCGTGTGGTTACTAATGCACCACCGCCATTAGCAAAAGTTAGCATACCGATGATTTGCTGTTTGGTCAGCTGATTCAAAGAAATACCAGCATTCAGTATCTTATATAATAAGCAGCCCAGAAAAGCGTCGCCGGCTCCTGTCGTATCAATGGCCTCTACTTGAAAACCCGGCACATATCCGTCATGACCCGCTAATCGGTAATAGCAGCCTTTTTCCGCTAAAGTTACGAAGATCCCAGCGCTGCCGAATTGCTGTTGCAGCTCTAGCGAGCCTTTTTCCACATCAGTTGTACCCGTTATAAAGTGGAGCTCATCTTCCGATATTTTCAGGATGTCGGCATACTTCATGCCCCAAATGATATTCTGTTTCGCTTCCTCTTTACTCTCCCATAAAGCAAACCGGATGTTCGGATCGAATGAAAGTAGGACTCCTGCCTCTTTAGCCTTCACAACTGCCGCTCTTGTTGCCGTACGGGCGGGCTCATGGGTCATCGACAAAGAACCAAAGTGCAGTGCATGGCAGTTTTCAATCCTATCGAACGGGACATCCTGCGTGCGCAAGTATGTATCCGCTCCTGGCTTCCGGTAGAAGCTGAACGATCGGTCTCCGTTGTCATCCAGATGAACAAATGCCAGCGTTGTATTGGCTTCATCTGTAAACGTAAGCGCAGACACGTCGATGCCGCCGTTCATCAAGGTATCGTGCAGCAAGGAACCGAATTGATCATCCCCAACTTTGCTAATCAACGTCGCTCTAGCTCCTAAACGGGATAGAGCAGCTGCTACGTTAGCCGGAGCCCCTCCAGGATTGCATTCAAACTGCTCGTTGCCTCCCGCTGTACGACCTGATGGCGTAAAGTCTATCAATACTTCCCCAATGGTTATTACATCAAGCACAGTTTTCTCCCCACCTATCGTTTGATTATTTATTTTTTAAATTTGCATTATATCGGTCCAACCCTTTTTGATAGATCTCCATTAATTCGTTCAGCCCCATCTTCTCGAGTGTCTTCACATAGCTGTCCCACTTTTCATCTACGTCGCCATCGACGATGAACTTGCCTCTTTGGGTATTTACATATTTAATAAGTTCTGGCTCAATCCGATTGATTTTATCTAGTTCATCCGGTTCAAAGAAGATGCTCGGATAGTTTTCCTTTTTCATATATGGAGTGTAATATTTCTCCAGATAATCAGCACGCTTCTGAGCTCGGGGTTCCATATCAACAACTTTTCCGAAGTCATCGAAAGTAATGACGCCCGGATTTCCTGTGCCTGGAGCCACTTTTTGACGGAATTCACCTGCTGAGACTCCCTTGGGAAGCGGCAGGTTCACCAATTTTCCTTTTTCGTCCTTCTTGAATACGACATCCAACGGACCCCAGTGAATTTGAGCCGCCATGTAAGGGTCAAACTGTTGATCGATCCAACGCATCGTCATTGCCGGATAACGGTTCTCCTTTGTAATCACGAAGCTACCTCGTCCCGGTCCTCCGCCGTTGTTGCGACCAACCATTTGATCTCCATTTGGGCCTTTAAGCGGGGGCAGCAGAGCATAATCCTTACTACGCTCCGGTCCGACAACTTCTTCGACTTCCCACCAAACGTAGGAGCCGAGCGTTTCATCTGGTGTTTTGCCTTTTGCTAAATACTGAGCGGCATCCTGGGTGAACGATTCAGGGTCAATCAGCCCCTGCTTATACCAGTTATCATGAATATATTTTAATGCTTCCTTATATTGAGGTTGCGAAGCGGTAAAGATCACTTTACCTTCGCGGACGATCCGATGTTCCAAATTATCCGGAAGACCGAAAGCTCCGAATATGCCAGCAATGTCACTACACCACTGCATGTGCATAAAGCTTAATGGGATTTCATCAGCCTTGCCATTGCCGTTCGGATCCTTCGTTTTAAAGGCAATCAAAGCCTGCGTGTATTCGTCCAACGTTTGAGGTACTTTTAAGCCCAGTTTATCGAGCCAATTTTTATTGATGACGTGAAAGAAGGGGTTGGTATCGAGCTTATTCTCTTCCCACGACGGCAGCCCATAGATGTGACCGTCTGGTGCTGTGATGGCTAGTTTAATGTCAGGCCGACGATTGAGAAGCGCTTTCAAATTAGGCGCATATTTATCAATTAAATTCTCCAGCGGAATAATGGTTCCGTCTTTACCGTAATTGATTAGATCGTAATCTGTGAATCCGGCTCCGTAAAATGCGTCTGGCAAATCTCCGCTGGCCAACAACAAATTTTTCTTCTCTGCAAAGTCAGTGTCTGGAATGTTTTCCCAGTCAATCTTTACGTTTGTTTGTTTTTCCAGCCGCTTAAAAATTTCCATTTTCGAGTAATCCGGCGCTAAAGAAGCTTTCGGGGAGACCATCTTTAAGGTCACCGGTTCTTTAACAATCGGAAGACCGGTTTTATTAAAATTCGCATCCTGATCCGGATTTACCATCTGATTTTTTGACTCGCCACCGCCTCCCGAACATCCACTAAGCGCAAACACTCCGGCCAACATTAGAATTCCAGCACTTTTGAATAATTTCATCGTACATAACCTCCTTTATGTCATTCCACAAGTTGAAAACTTACCTTGCCCTTGTTATATATTTGTCTGAATGCTGGATCTATCGATTCTGTTGCACATTCCCCCTTTCAGGCACCATGACAATGTTAGCCTTTGATCGAGCCGATCATCACGCCTTTAACAAAGTATTTTTGCAGGAAAGGATACAAAATCAGCAACGGTAGACTGGATACCATGATGACACCATATTTGATAAGCTCTGTAACGCGCATCTTCGCTGCGTAAGATTCTACGTCTATCATCATGCCCGAGTTGGCCTGATTCTGGACAAGAATGTTGCGCAGAACCAGTTGCAACGGATACTTGTTTTCGTCGTTCAAGTAGATCAAAGCGTCAAAGAAACCATTCCAGAAGCCGACAACATGATATAGTACCATTACGGCTATAACGGACTTAGACAAAGGCAATACAATGCTCCAAAAAAATCTGGTATTGGAACAACCATCGATCGAAGCTGCATCCCACATTTCATCTGGGATGGTCGACTGAAAAAAAGTCCTTACGATAATGACATTGAACACACCTCCCGCTCCAGGAATAACAAGTGCCCAGATCGTATTCAGCATGTGAAGATCTTTTATCAGCAAATAGGTTGGGATCAGCCCTCCACTAAAAAACATGGAGATCAGTAAAAACCACATTATCACCGACTTTCCTGCCAGTCCTTTACGAGCTAACGGGTAAGCCGCACATACGGTCACGGCTACTCCGATTAATGTTCCTAGACCTGCATATAAAATCGAATTGGCATACCCAATCCATATAGATGAATCGCTGAATATTCGCCCGTATCCATCCAGCGTAAAACCCTTTGGGAAGAACCATACTTCACCTGAGTAGATGAGATTGGGGTCACTGAGTGAAGCTATCAATACAAAATACAGCGGGAATAATACAAGCAACATAACTATGGTCAGCATGACGTAGTTGATGATGTCAAACCATAGGTCTCCCTTACTTTTTCTCTTTAATAATTGATTCAAAATGATCTCCCCCTTACCACAGGCTGGTTTCCGTCAATTTTTTTGCGATCCGGTTGACGGTGATTATCAGGATAATATTTACAACAGAATTAAACAGACCAATTGCCGTAGAAAAGCTGTATTGTGCCTTTTGAATCCCGATTTCATAAACATAGGTCGGAATGATATTGGAAGTGGCATAATTCAAATCGTTCTGCATAAGGAAAGCCTTTTCAAAACCGATGCCCATAATGTTACCGAGTGCGAGAATCAATAAGATGACAATCGTCGGCAAAATGCTTGGAATATCCACATGCATTACGCGCTTCCATTTGCTTGCTCCATCCATAATCGCGGCTTCATGCAATTCTGGATTGACCCCTGCCAGTGCAGCAAGGTAAATGATGGTAGCAAAACCTGTCTCTTGCCAAACCCCTGATAAAATATACAAAGGACGGAACCAACCTTCGTCGGCCAAAAACATAATGGGGTCTCCTCCGAACAAGGTGATGATGTGATTCACGATTCCGCTGTTTGGAGATAGAAAAACATTAAGCATACCGACGAGCACTACGGTAGAAATAAAGTGTGGTGCGTAAATTACAGTTTGTACAATTTTCTTGTATCTTTTGGCCAGCATCTGATTCAACATAATCGCTATAATAATCGGAGCTGGGAAGCTAAACACAAGCGATAGAACACTGAGTGTAAGTGTATTCGTCATAATCGTCCAGAAGTTATAGGAATCGAAAAAATCAATAAAGTGCTTAAAGCCTACCCACTCGCTTCCCCAGATCCCCCGACTTGGTGAAAAATCCTTAAAAGCAATTTGTATTCCATACATCGGATAGTACTTAAATACGAGATAAATAATAATGATTGGCAGCAAAAACAGATACAGTTCATAATCACGTTTGACCTGGTTCCATATTTTGCGATTTGGCTTGATCGTGGAATGATCCAACTCACTAGTTCTTGAATTCACCATTACACTCCCTTTCTTGTAAAAGGATATTTTCATTTTTGAAACGTTTCCAATTTATTATAAGAAAAACGTCAGTCGGTGATCCATACCATAAATCCACCGAATGAGCTGAAGTTTTTCCAATCTAAAAAAAACTTGCCTAAGATAACGGGAGATGATACATTTGCTGATTCAAACTTATTCCTTCGATCTTTTAACAGAGTAGTCTGATTGTCAAATGAAACGTTTCCAATTTTCTATAAGAGAAAGTCAAGTTTGCATATCCAGACTGTGATCCGACTTTACGAGCTAATATCTTTACAATAAAATCATGTAGTTTCGCCTTGTCTGAAGATAACGGGGAGACGATACACTTGCTGATCTAAAGTTATACCATCGATCTTTTGATACAGTAGTCTGATTGTCAAACGTGCCATCTCCTCCACTGGCTGCCTGATTGTAGACAATATCGGATGAAAATAACGATGATCCTGAATGCCGTCGTAACCGATGACCTTTACATCCTCTGGAATACGAATCCCCTGCCTACCTGCTCTTTCTATATATTTGGCGGCAAACATATCGGTAATAGCGAAAATGCCGTCCACATCCTGATGCTTAGATAGAAATTCGCCAAAATAGGCTTCGTCGTCCACAATAGGATCTGGTTTCTCGTATACAACATAGTCTACACCTAATTTTTTCGCCTCATCAATGAAACCTTTTCTTCGATTCATGGTTTCACTAAAAACGGAAGTTACACTTCCCATAAAAGCCGGTTTCTGGGCCCCTGCTTTAACAAGTTCCCTCAAAGCTAGACGGCCTCCCTCATAATTATCTGAGGTTACACAAGTGATTTTTTTGTTGAAATGCCTATCAATACTTAGAATCGGAATGTCATTGCTTACGCTATTTTCTATATCATTGTAAGTAATGCCGACAATACCAGCTACTTTGTTTTGCCGTAGCATATCCAGGTAATACAGTTCCTTTTCTGGCTTGCCTCCGCTATTACATAACATGAGCTTAAAGCCTTCCCGATCCAACTCATCCTCAATGTAATAAGCTAGTTCAGAAAAAAAAGGATGCCAGATACTTGGGAGCAGCAAGGCTACCATCTTGGATTTCCTCATTTTAAAATTTCGAGCGACTTCATTAGGAAAATAATTTAGTTCTTGTATAGCTTTCTCTACTTTCCTTCGTGTATCTGGTTTTACAGAGCCCGAGTTATTAATAACTCGGGACACCGTTCCCACAGCAACACCAGCTATCTTAGCTACATCTCTAATACTTGGCATTTAACCCCCCCATCTCTTATGGGAATTATAATAGCATGAAGTTGGAAACGTTTCAATAATCTTTGAAGCGCTTTTTTTCTGACTTTTTTCATTGCCTACCCCGCATATGAATTTCGTGCCACCTGATTCAATCACACCTATTCGCTTTTTATATTTTTTTACAAACTTACACAATGTACTTTTCGAAGCGACACAAACATGTATGGCAACTCTATAAAATTAAAACTTAATTATTTCAGATTAAGTTGATGCGAACTGTAGCTCTTTATTGTATTAGAAACGGCGGTCAAAATGACCGCCACCGCAATGTAAAATAGATAATCACATCTATTATTTCTTCTTCAAAAAAAATAAAATCTCTTTTTAGAGACCGATTCTTCTCTCGAGCTCTTCCGGTTTAAGATTGGTGACAACATCGATGCGCTTGATGGAGTAAACGTTGAAAAAGGTAGACTACATATTAATCGGCTTGAAAAAGATGTTCCAGAAGAGGCGAAACAATATAGCGCTGCTCTCTACGGCATGTTGCCACGGGTAAAGCTACCAGACCTACTTTTAGAAGTAGCAAGTTGGACTGGGTTTGACGAGCAATTCATTCATGCTTCAACCAATCGTCAACCTAAATCCGAAGAAAAACCGATTGTTCTGGCATCGCTCATGGCTATGGGTACCAATATAGGCTTAACAAAAATGGCTGATGCAACGCCTAGTATCTTAGAATCATTACGTCCGCTGAACCAAGGATAGCATAAAAGCCGGTTACACCCTTAACGTGTGAAAACCGGCTATTTTTGTACTCAGAATTCCTTAGCGTTGTAAATCTGCGTTTTGCTGGTGGTACCCCTTCAAGATCGAAACATTCGCAGTATGTGTGTCCGCAACAGTAAGAATTGCCCCACCGAACTACGGATGGACGGAGCACTTAAGAATTAGCAAAAGAAACCCGAAGTCTCATAAAAGACGTGGGTTTCTCGTCAATCTGAGTAGCCTTTAGGACTACTTTTTATTTCCCAATATTAAACCAACCGGGCATTGCTTGAATTACATTCCAGAGTTTTTCTGGAATATTAAGCTGGTCGAGTTTTGAAACGTTCAACTTAGAATCTACCTCGGCTTCTCGTCCATTTGCGACCATTTCAACCCAAGTAGGATTCATAATTAACGCATGCCCAATGGCAACTAGCGGCAATCCTAATTCCACAGCTTTAAGAGCATCATCCGGTGTTATTATGGAACCAGCAGCCATCACAGGTACCTTACCGTTTGCTCTTTCAAGAATTAATTCAAGCCGTGTTTTTTCATCTTGACTATCTACTGGCTTTGAAGACACATTATCTAATGAAGCATGTATATAATCCAAATTCTGTTCAACAAGAATATCGATTAATTCATACGTGTCTTTCATACGTAATCCGTCCACTTTGGAGGATTCTTCAGGTGAAAATCGGTATCCTAAAATGAATGGTTTTGTAGCATGTTTTTCAATGACATTTTTGATTTCGTTAATAATCGCCAATGGAAAACGCAAGCGATTTTCAAGTGATCCTCCCCATGGGTCCGTCCGTTGATTCGTTGCTGGCGACCAGAAGTTTTGAATTAAAAATCCATGTGCCCCATGAATTTCGACGCCATCAAATCCGGCTTCTATCGCTCGTCTTGTTGTGTCTCCAAAAGCACGTACAATCGACAAAATCTCCTCATGTGATAGTTCTCTTGTTTCTGGAGTTGAACCTAAATTAGTAATTTCGGGTTGCAATGCACTCGCACTAACTGCATCCAATTCGGGCAATGCTTTATTGCCAGCATGAAAAATCTGTAGGATCGCAGGAGAGCCTCCACTTTTCGCTGCCTCAGCTAATTTTCGTAAACTTGGAGTAAATTCATCATTGTACCCGGCGAATTCATTCGTAAAACCCTGTCCATTCGGTGTAACATGAGTACACCCTGTAATGACGAGTCCTACTCCATTCACTCTTTGTTTGTAATACTTTACTTCGTCATCCGAAATGGTAAGATCGTCATTGCTTGACCAGGTTGTCATAGGTGCCATAACAATTCTATTCTTCATTGTTATTCCACTTCTGAATGTGAAGGATTCAAATAACCTACTATATTTTTGATTCATTTCTTTAACCTCGCTATCATATTTTATTTTCTGTTTCAGTGTAATTGGTTACCGTTACAGTAGGTCAAGGATTTATTTTTATATGATTACATATAGAATTGTTGTGCTTTCATTCTCTTTATGATATATATTTAGTTACAGTAACTGTAACTAAAGGTGGGACAAGTAGATGTTGTATTCAATGACATACGTAGTGGAGAATTTAAATGTATCTGCAAAGACACTTAGGTTTTATGAAGAGCAGGGGATATTACCAAATATATCTCGTGACGAAAAAGGCCGTAGAGTTTATAACCAACAACAAATAGATTGGATTTCTTTTATTCGTTGTCTCAAAGAGACAGGAATGCCTCTTTCAAAAATCAAGGATTACAAGGAACTTTATGAATTGGGAAATAGCACCTTTTTGCAAAGAGAGGAGATGTTGATACAGCATAAATTGGAACTTCAGAAGAAAATTGACGAAAGTTTTAAACACATGGAAGAAATAAACTATAAAATTGCCATGTATGAACTTCAGAAAGAAGAGGTTATGAAAAACCCTAACTATAACTTTAAATGTCACGGTCACGGCCTGGAGATTAAGACGGTGAATTAATGTAATGTATTTGCGCTAACGGGAAACGATAGTTCAATCTCCAACTAAGACTAGGCTGCCGATCAATGTCGGCAGCCTAGCTCTGTCTTTGCACATTACCCAACAAGATAAATGAAGGTTTATTCTATACGTTTGAGACGCTGGTATTTCTCCAATCATAGCGAAATTCCCAGAACTTATATTTAACATATTTATCCATCTACTTTGCCCTTGTGACAGCGACGCTGGTACTACCCCTTCTTCGGATGATTACACATAGGGATGCAGCCAATAATAATGCACCCTTTCTCGTTGTGTTATTAAATCAGCAATGTTTAGCTTGCTAAATATATTAAAAAAGATGGAGAACTCATGATAGATTATTCTCCATTTGTTGCATTAATTGTCTTAATATCAGCCGATCTTCCGTAGAAATGGATTGAAGTAGTTTTTCCTGCTGTTGTCTCCATTTGATCTCAACCGGTGTCTCTAATTCTTTGCCTTTGTCCGTTAGGAAAATGCGCATTATCCTTGCATCTTGTTCATCACGTTTACGATATATAAATCCGTTCTGCTCCAATGATTTAACCATGTTCGTTACCGTAGGCGGTTCGCATTTTAAGTGTTCACATAGTTGCATTTGTGTTACCCCATCACCCAACCACAGACGATACAGCAAATTATCTTGCCCTACATAAAGGTTAAGTTCCCTGAGAGATTCACTATAATTTCGACGCATTTGGGAGGAGATTCGATCTAACGACTGACGAATATCACAATCCACTTGATCTGTCATTAATTCATCATCCCTCGACTCGAATGTTATTTAGCGGGCTAACTATATCACGACGAATTTGATGTGTCAAATTAATTTGTGATGAACTTCCTTCTGGTCAAAAAAGTTTCTTCCCTGCTTCATTTTTTGGCATATCCCTGTTTGTGGAGATAGTCCATCATTTGTGGCTGAATGCTTCTTTGGAGATGATCATGAATGTGATCACTCCATCCTTTTACTTTTTTCACTGTGAAAGGCGCGCTTACAGACCGATTTTCATAATACTTCAACATGGTCTTATCATAAGTTGCTAATTTCAGTTTATCGAGTGTTTGATACTGGTTTTCATGTAAAACCATGGATTTAGGCAACCTTGGCTTGAGTTCAGGTTTATTTCCAGATGGACTACCAATACATAGTCCCACCAAAGGAATCACATACTTCGGTAAATTCAAAATTTCAGATAATTCATTAATGTTACTTCTCACACCACCAATAAAAACGCCACCAAGTCCAATAGATTCTGCTGCGGTTAAAGCATTTTGCGCCATAAGCCCGGCATCAAATGAACCGATTAAAAGAAATTCTATATATTCAAGGTCAACTTCAGGGGCGATTTGATGATTCCGGTGGAAATCTGAACAAAAAATCCAGAACTCTGCGGCTTCTTCAATATAAGGTTGATTAACCGAAAGTTGCATCACCTTTCTTCGAAGATCTGGATCTGTAATTCTAATAATAGAAACGGCCTGCAAAAGACTGAATGATGATGTTTGATTAGCTGCCTTAAAGATTTCTTCTCGTTGTTCTTGTGTCAGTGGTTGATTTGTATAAGAACGAATGGACGTATGATTATGAAGTAATTTAAGGGTATTATTCATATGAATATCTCCTTCAATGTTATTATCATAAATAAAAGTGTTAGCAAAAATAGCAATGAGGTCTTAGTTATAGGTGGCCTCATATACTAACTCAATACAAAATTGCGTTACATTACAGACAATCCTCCATCAATTCATGATGAGCACCCGTAATATAAGAGGCTTCATCACTCGCAAGAAACAAAGCAAGGTTCGCTACCTCTTGAGACTGACCTAATCTTTTGATGGGAACTTGTTGTGCCCGTTCTTCAATTGCCTTTTCACTTAGAGCTTTAGTCACAATGTTTGTTTGTATAGGTCCTGGTTGAATTAGATTTATCCGAATTTGATCAGTGGCAAACTGTAGGAAAAAAAATTTTGAGATCTTCATCCGATGGTTTTAACAATTTCATCAATCACTTCTTGACACGTTAGAATTTGCTGAATACCACCAGCTGATTCGGATACACTAACGGTCCCATTAACCAGATCGCCATCTAACATTCCTATTTTGAACCCTTCTCCATAATATTTGTATGCTTCTGCAGGCTTTCCTTGATTAATGAGTTCTAACGCTTTTTTGCCCGCTTCTGTAGGAATGGTTCTCAAATGTCCTGTACCTGATTTAAATTCAATAAACTCTTCACTTTTTACCTTAATGATGGCTTTCTTTGTTTCCATACTAGCTGGATTTTCTTTGGTCACTATAAACCTTGTTCCCATATATACACCTTCTGCACCCATAGATAGTGCTGCTTTCGCTCCCCGACCATCTATAATTCCTCCAGCAGCAATAACAGGGATTTTTACAAGTGAAGTGATTTGTGGAACAAGGGAAAACGTACTAATTTTATAATCACTCATATGGCCACCAGCTTCATAACCTGTAACGATGAGTGCGTCCACTCCTGATTTCTCGGCTTCTACAAGCTTCTCTACAGTTGGACTTAAGTCTCTGTACACTACCTTAATATCTTGTTCTTTAAGCCGTTTCAGTTCACGATCGACCACATTTAGCCCAATGGCAATAACGTTTTTGACATTTTCTTTAACCAATACATCAAAAACTGCATTAGTAAAGGGGTCTTCTGTAGCCCCTCCCATCGGGAAAATGTAATTTACTGCAAAGGGTTTATTCGTTAAAGCTTTTACCTTGCGAATTTCTTGGGTTAACCGGTCTGCCATATCTTCTGCACTTGTTGCCTTTTCGGTTTGGCCGGCATTTGGCCCGAGTACGCCCATTCCACCTGCATTGGATACTGCTGCAACAAATTCCGCAGAGGTTACCCAGGTCATTGCAGCTGAAATAATAGGATATTCTATACCCAGTAGTTCTGTAATTCGGTTTTTCATGATTGATTTCTCCTCTTTTTAAAAAAAATTATTAATTATTACTTCGTATACCTGTTTTCAGGGTAAGGTAGACCCAAATTCCCTCGAAGTGTGTCGTCCTCATATTCCTTGCGGAAGATGCCTTTATCTTGCAAGATGGGAACTACCAATCGGATAAAATCTTCAAATCCGGCTGGATGATCCTGTCTTATGAGCAAGATATCCATAACGCCCTCTCAATACCAATGTCTATTTTCTCGGCAACCTGCTCCGCACATCCCATCCATTGAGGTTTCGGCACTCGATAACCTTTAGGTATCCATGATTCGATTTCTCTTAGCTTTTCTAAGGCTTCTTTTTCCGTTTCACCAACAATGGGATTATGAGAAGGCATCATCAGTAGGTCGTTTGGTGAACGCCCTTGATTTTGCACTTTACGTTTAAGTTCAGCAGTAAATGCCTTTGAGATACCCAAAATCATCTCCAGGCGCCATGATGATCTCAGCATGCTGTGCAGCAATATCCATGAATTCCATGGAAGTTCCGGCTTGAAAGACAACCGGTCTGCCTTGCCGGGATCGACTGATATTTAATGGTCCCTCCACTGAAAAGTAATTCCCGGTATAATGCAGCGGATGCATCTTACCAGGGTCATAGAATACTCCGCTTTTCTTGTCACGTATAAAGGCATCGTCTTCGTACGAATCCCAGAGGCCTTCAACAATCTCTAAAAACTCCTTTTTCATGGGATAAAGATCTGCTTTCCTTAAATGGGACCGACTGTAATTGGCTAACCCTCCCGGATTAGAGGTGATCGCATTCCATCCTGCTCGGCCCTTGCTAATCTTGTCGAGTGAGGCTATTTGTCTAGCAACAGTAAATGAATCAGCATATGTTCAAGTTGCCTGGCTTTTTGAACGTAGTAATCAATATTTTCACTGGCATCTGCTGGAATAGCGGGGTGTCTCCATCCCGTGTAATTCCAACCAACGCCATCAATAATCCCTCCTATTTTTAACTTTCTTTCTTCCATTGTTGAATGATCTCCCTTTCATGAGGTTCTTTAAAGTTACAGTCAAAAAAGGAAAGCAGGTTATCTAATTGCTCTGGAAAATCATTTACCCCAATAATCCTCTGGACCTTAGCAATGCCCACATGGTCCAGCCATCAGCTGCAGAAGTCCTAATGTTTTGGAGACTTTTCTTAGCATCACTTCCGTTATAGACATGAACGAAGTCTAAAATCGAAAGCTGTAGTCTATTTCCTGTATTCACTTATCAGTAACTCCTTTCTGTGTTATATTTATTTAGCTTACTAAATATAAAAACGCAATCTTAGTTACCCTATTAAACTATAAAACGAAAACAAGAACATTATCCTTTCGCATTTTAGGTTAATTAAAATTAATTGTTTTGGTTTGTTGACACAATCATAAAGTCATTATGTTCATTTGCAAAGAGGGCAATATAAATGAACATAGTACAACTTTTTGTACCTTAAGATTAGGAGTGATATCAATGAGGGTCTGTAATGAAGGATTTGATAAAGAATTTATGGATGAAAAAAGGGATATGTACGCGATAGCATTTACCCAAAATGTTCTTTCAGGACGTTGGAAATATTTTATATTATGGTATTTAAAAGGAGAAACACGCCGTTATACGGATATAAAAAAATTTCTTGGAGGTTTATCACAAGGCTCTCTCACAAAGCAGCTTAAAGAGTTGGAGAACGATGGAGTTATTAAACGTAATGTTTATCCGGAAGTTCCTCCGCGAGTAGAGTATTCATTAACAGGCAAGGGAATCAAATTACTACCGATCCTTGAGAAGATGGAGGAATTCGGTAAGGAATACGGCGAAAAACCTTAATCTGATGAAGTTTTCAAACAAGCTTATTACCGAAATTTTGAATCCAAAGAAAACATTTTTATTTAAGTCTTTCCATCATCTCTTCGACAATTTGAAAAAGCCAATGAACATGTTCATCATTGGGTTTATTGAACCATTTATCCCAATCTAAACCCGAATGAGGATACTGTAGGGCAGGGTATTCAACTGGATTGGTGAATGGTCGGTACTTCATCACGTTATCTTCCAGTGTTTGAAATCCTAACTCTTTAACAAATTTCTTTGTCATTGTGGACTTCCCTGCACAACAACCACCATTTAACCAATATACATGCTTTAATTGTTCCTTCAAATATTCATCATTTATTTTCATTGTAATCCTCCAGCCTCATGGTTTAGTTTATTGAGTTGCCTCAACAAAGACCTCTTCTTTTACTTCCCGTTTTACGGCTTCAATCAGTGTTTAGACAATCTTTTACATATGTGAAATTTGCAACTTTCCCCTCTAAGTCTTCCTCATCCTGGTCACTTCCTCTTCCACCATGAGCTCCCTTCTAAAGGAAGTCTTTATGCATAGGTATACTCTGGTCCCAATCGTTCGATAACTTGATCCAACTGTTTGGTTAGATAAGGCGAAACGTCACCAATGCCAGCCACTGCTTCTAACAAGGGAAAGGGTTGCCCACTCCATGGGCCTCGTGGATCAAAGACTTGTCTACCGATTCGCAATCCTCCTGTTTCCTTGAAGATGTTCAATCGTTCCAATCCTTCAATAAGCAGCCCGACCGGCAGCGTTTTGTTCCTACGTCGGGACCATTCTGCCAAGAAGGACATGCCGCGTAATATATCATATTCAAAAAACCTCGGAAAGCAAGGCTTCAGCCATTCCATATCGATGACGCTTCTATTTTGTTTAGAACATACAAGACGATGCTCAATTAAATAACGTGCGCCTTCATCTAAGAAAACGACTTCCTGTTCAGTAAATTCACGGTCTGTATGCCATAAGATAGCTTCAAGCGGAGGAAGTGTTGAAACAATAGAGCTCTTTTTAGAATGAGTATAAGCTTCAGGGTCGCAGTTCAGCCCGCCATCAGGTAACTGATGCTTTAAGAGCCATTCGCGAATCCAAGGCAGTTCCTTGTCCAAATCACAGCCATACGCCATTAGAATCATATAGTATACGGCAAGTTCACAATGGCAGCAATCCATCTTCATCTTATCACTTTCACTTGTTGGATGGTCATCGGCGGATATGATGAAGGTCGGCCAGACCTGAGTTTCGAGTAAATATTTTGCTCCGACAATAGCAGACTCGGGAATTAGTTTCACCTCTCCCATTTCATAAAGAGCAGCCATATGCCACCAAGCTCCATCCCATTTTCGACGGCTGCACTCGCCGTGAGTCATCCCCAAATGGGGAGTAGATTCAAGGAACTGTATAGATTCTTCGATTGCTAAACGAATATTTTGATTTGTTTCCATCTGGGTATCTCCATTTTGATTACATTCTACTTCATGCTTCAGTTAAGCAACGCTCACCTCGTATACCCTTCCACTCTTAAAAAATTCGATATGTTATTAACCCATCCTGCCCGTTAGCTCAACAGGCAGTCGATATTACGGCAACCTATTCTTATGATACCATCGTGTTGCGTTAATTATCTTAATCTCTAGGTGACCTTTAAGGCAAAATGATAAAACGCATCGCCACGAGATTGGTTCTCTACATCTTCATCCATCCACCATACCCCGTATGAATAAAAATATGTCCCTTTTTCTGTAGGAACTTGAAAACTATTTTCTTTCAATAAAACTTCTGTAAGTCTTCCTTCATAGAATTGCTCGACATGAAATTTATTCGGTTGGGGCTCATAATTCATAAGGAATTTTACAGCATCACCAGGCTTTACTGGAATCGGTTCCTTTCCTTTTAAAAGTTCAACTGGACCAGCTGAATCCACACATGATGTTGTCCAGCAATATGTGCCGAGTTTTGTTTTGTACATTCGTTTATCAATCTGAATTTGAACCTTTGGTGGTTTCTCTCCCTCAAGGTCCTTGTTTTTTGGCTGAACACCCATGCAACCAAATATACATATAAGAGTTAGTGCCATAACGAATAACAAGACTGTATTCTTCATATAAACCCTCCTATCTATATTCGACCCTAATTATTCAACGATAGAAGAAGTAAATTTGTTACAAATCAAATTCATGAAATTAGTAAAATACTGTTTAATATGTTTTTTCGGAATTAAGATTACTTGTTGAACTAAACTGCCCGTTAGCTTAATGTAAAACGGAGCAGCTGCTGACAGCAAACTGCTCCGTTTAAATTTAAAATAATGCGTCCCAATCGTCTAATAATTGCCGCATATAAAAAATGAGTTCTTCGATGACAGAATAACTTCACGTCTTGAACAATGGAGATTTATCTGAACCACCAATCAAATCAACTGTGAAAAATATGGAGATGAAGTGTCCTCTGGGGGCTACTGTTTTTACTGCACTTGAAGTGAGACGAACAAGTGAGGGGGCGTTCCCCACTTTAACTAGGAATAGTATACTTGTTCTACTTTATATAATGTATGCTCGATAGTTGGACAAAGTTCGGCATCTACTTTGTGAAATTTAACTCGAAAGTATAAACTTTTCAAGAAGTTCTTTATATTATTTTTTTGCTTAAAGGCATGAAGAAATTCTGGATTTTTCTCCACGTCACCAAAACTTTGGATCCATTTCTCTACATAGGTCTGACTAAGTATTTTTCTATTTAAAACACTAATTACGGATTTCACCATTCTTTCATCTTCCCCATCGGAGTAAACTCGATCTGATATGGTCATCTTTTCATAAACCAAATCGAGTATGGTTAAGAGGTCTTTTTTGTCCAGTTCGGAACATTGGGCCAGATCGTCCAAAGCATCTGCTGCATGAGCTATGGCATGAGCCCATCCTTTTTCTTCATCATACCCACGGTAATCTCGCTCCTTATGTATATTACAAAATACTTTCGCTTTGATCTGATGAATATGCTCACTTGAGAGAAATGGTGACTCCCTATGCCTCATAAGGAGAAGCGGTATAACTAGCATAGAGAAAGATCTAGTGAAGACAGAGTCTGTATTTATTTCATCAAGCCTGAAAAGCAAATGGTTTTTATCCAAAACAACGGGTAGGAGTTGTTCCAGTTCGTTTACAGTTAGAGCATTACCAGGAATCCAATTGGATAAGGTTGTATAAATTAGCTCATCACGTAATTGGGCATCTAAAGAACCGATGTTATTCATCATCTCTTGTATCAATTGGAATGTATCGGAAGGTGCTTGGTAGTCATTTGCTTTTATCAATATCAACTTTTCTTTTAGATTCATTTTACACACTCCTACTATATTGCTATTCATTTTAATCATCTCTATTTTAGTAACAATCCAAGCTAGTTCATGTATAACTGAACATCATACTTTTGAGCACCTTTGTTTACTTTGTACAGACCTAAAACTCTTCCAAAACCTTGGATTTGTCCATGAACCTTTTCCAGGTGATCCTCTCCCCAATAGCATAAATGGTCTAGCGGGGGCTTTAATCCCCAGCCGTAGGAAGTTAACTCATACTGCACTTTGGGTGGGATCTCTTTATAAACCTTTCGTGCAACAATCTCATTCTTTTCCAGGCCTCTTAGTTGAGTGGTCAGCACTTTTTGCGTAATGCCGGGGATTAACCGGCGAAGCTCAGACGTCCGTTTCTGTCCTGTCATCAAATGATAGATGATTAAAGGCTTCCATTTCCCCCCATTACTTCTAATGCCGCCTCCACTCCAACTTTATACTTCTTTTGAACGCTATTTCCCCTCTTTTCAGTCATCTCTTATTCCTCCGTTAAAAGGCTGTGTTTTTCCTACATAACATTCATTCACTTCAGTCCATTATTCAGGTAAGTTTCTAGGGCATCTATCTAGGGCACTTCCATGTTCCTAAGGGACCTGTATCATCCTATAGAACTTGAAAGTACGTACTTCCAGATTATTTTAGTACTATTTATAATAGCATCAGCCATTGATCATGGCTACAAGTTAGCTGTTGAGAAAGGTAGTGAAGAATACAAGTATGAGAGTATTAAGCGTTGTTTCGCACCCGAGAAAAAATTCCTTGACCTTTAAGGTTGCCGATCGTTTCGTACAAGGTCTTGCCGAGGCTGGCCACGATTACGAGATATTGGATTTACATGGGATTGGCTTTGACCCTGTTTTAAAGGGAGTAGATGAACCTGACTGGTCAGCTGCGGAACAGTCCTTTACCCCTGAAGTAGAAATGGAAACAAGGAGAATGAAGGAGCATGATGCCTTGGCGTTTGATTTTTCCAATTTGGTGGTGGCATTTGCCTGCCATGCTAAAAGGTTATATTGACCGTGTATGGAACAATGGGTTTGCGTACGGTTCGAACCGGCTTCATCATCAGCATGTCTTGTGGATTGGTTTGGCGGGCGTTTCCAAAGAACAGATGAAAAAGCGCAACTATGATGAAATGATTACTCATCTGCTCAATGTGGGAATTGCAGATTATTGCGGTGTTTTAAATTCCAAGGTTGAATTTTTATACGAGACTTTAGACTCCAATCCCAAGCACTATGAGATGCTGCTTAACCAAGCTCATCATTTAGGGTTGAATTATGCCAAGGAACAGTAGCCTTAAGTTAAGTCTGAACTTCTATGGAGTCTGTCCAAGGAAATGCGATAAAATAATAATACGAAATTGCACATTATTTGAGCAAAGAATTTCAAATTTATTTTGAGCTTATTTTGTCAGAACGCCCGGAGCACCCGCAACGTTCTGGGCGTTCTTCTTCTTTTTCATTGACATTTGTTCGAACGGAAATGTAGGTATTGCGCTAATCCTCATCCAGATGTTCGAGCAGCGTCAGCTTTGGCATATGCATCTCTGGAATATACTTCAGGGATTCCTGACGAATGATATCCACATCACCGGAGTCTACCCAGCTCCCCGTCAGGGCAATAGTCTCCGGGTTCATTATTGCAATCAAGCTGGTTACGGCACGACCAGACAAAGAATGAAAAGTTGTCCGATCATGCAACTGGCGGTACAGCTCATCATGAGACATGCCAAATGGTAAAAAGGCAATCTCTCCCGTAAAGCAAGTAATACCTCTGTGGATATGTCCGCCCACCATCATGCCTGCTCTTGACAAACAAACTTCAATAAATGTCGCAACCGCAACTGACTTTTCCTCATCATATCCCTGCTTCTGATAGAACCCATACACGGTCAGATTCATGTTGTTATCCACAATGACTTCCACCTCATGCTTTTCACGGCGGAATATTAGATTGTCTCTCTTGCCAGGATGGCAACCGTATAAGTCAGAGAATGACTCTTCACTTCAGCCTTGATGATGATGCAGGCAACATAAGAAAAGTTCTCATTGAAGCTGCACTTGCATCCTGCAGGACAACGGGCTCCCCTTTGACAAGGTTCACTGTATAAATCGATTTCTGTGCTGCGGCATTTACAAGGCTGACATGATGATGTTTGCAGGTTCTTCGTTGCTCACATTGACGTTTTGATAAGATGCGTAGCCGCCAAATACATGAAGTCCAAAGTGGCCTTCTGCAAAAGTACCATCCATTACATCTATGACTTTTTGTCTATCCACATAAACTACAATATGCGGTCCATTCGCTTCTATTTTCACCTTATAAGTTTGACCTGGCTGAATGAAAGTCGGTACTTTCGCAAGAACCTGCCGTTCTTCAAATCCTCCATTAATTTTATAGAACAGACGGATCGCCTTCATGTTAGGGTCTAGATTCAGATAGTAACCACTGCGCCCATCCTCGCTAGCCCTGAACAAAATAGAACCTGCCCCTCCTGTTTCACCAAGCATCATGTCTGCTTCATACGTAAAATTCCCAGCCTTCTCTTTAGCGATATAATTCGCATCGCTGAAATAATTACCACGAATCCCATTCTCGCTAACTAACCATGAAGCAGCAGACAGATCTTTGGTCCATCCACTCAGGTTTGTCCGGAACTCACCACCTGTGACTTTAACGAGCACACTAGCGGATGCTTTACCATCCGGAGTAGATACGGTGATCGTGGACTCCCCTTCTTTTTTCGCCTCAATAACCGCCTGTGAATTGTCTACCACGTCTATGGCTATTACTTCTTTATTGCTGGACTCCCACTTAAGCGGTTGAACGCCAAAACCTGGTCTGTACTCGACCATTGCCTGCAGTGTGTCCGACCCCCCTATACCCAGTTCCCGAACCCTCGTATCCATCTTTATCTGAGCTTTTGAATTAATGTCCTCATTCCAGACGGATTGAAGTTGATGTACTTTCAAGGAAACAACGTTCACATTCCCGCCTTTCACGTAAAAACTCATCGCTCTACTGGCTGGATTCGGAAATATAACATCTGAAAAGACGATTTTGCCGCCGTTCCCAAAGGCTTCAACGGAAGACTCATCCACAAGAATACGCATCTTGACCCGATTATTCTCCATTTGCATCGGCGCTTCATGTTTTTTATTGAAAAGGCTAGAAAAGTCCGTTACTCCAGATGCAGTTCGGTCCACAAACATTTTACTCTCGCTTGCGGTATAACCCACAACCGTCTTCTGATTTGCACCCTCACGAATGTTAAAGCCGAACTCGGTCACTGTGCTGGCTTCAGGGATTTCAATTTCAGCTTCAATTTCGTAAGCACCTGAAATAATGCCTTTTAGCAGGTTCCCGGAAGAAGGACTCACCCCTTTGTTAGAAGCAGAGTACAACGGTTTACGCAATGATTCCAATTCTTTAATTGGACTTTGTGCCATCCGAATTCCATCTTCGGTCGTTACCAATGATACTTCTCTCGGAATGGTTAGTTCACCTTTCCAATTCGTCGTTGGGAAAGCGAACGGATAGTCCCAATTCGTCATCCACGCCATCATCACTCTGCGATGATCAGGCATGTTAGCAAAAGACATCGAAGCGTAAAATTCTTTACCAAAATCTGTTCTTAGCACCTTACCCGCCGGATTATCATTCACGAATTTACCATCAGCTGTTAAATGACCGATAAAATACTCGGCATCTGATCCACCAGTTTTTGGATTCGCTCCCGTACTGATCATCATAACCCACTTCTTCTGTGACGTTCCGTCTACCGGAAGCTGGAACAAATCTGGGCATTCCCATACACCTCCGCGGACGTAATCCCCGTATCCCCAATTATCTGTCAATGTCCAGTCAAGTAAATTCATTGACGTATAGAAACGAATATTATCTCCTCCGGACACAACCATAACCCATCGGTTATTCTCGTCATCATAGATCGCTTTCGGATCGCGGAAATCCCAACCCCCAGGGTCTTCTCCGCTCTTACCTGGGTTCTCGATCACGAACGGGCGGTCCTTCGAATATTCCCAAGTGCGACCTTGGTCCTTGCTGTATGCCAGACCTATACGCTGGTTCCCATTCGGGCCATCCGGATTAAAGGAAGTATAATATGCAATAAGGCCCTTGCCTCCTGAATCCCCGAATAAACCGGATGCATTCGTCATATCCGCAACAGCCGATCCAGACCAGACATGTCCGTGATCATTCCACGGAAGTGCAATCGGAAGCCGCTTCCAGTTCAGCAAATCTTTACTGACAGCATGCGCCCATGTGCCTCCATCCTGATGGAAGAGATGATATTCTCCTTCGAAGTAGACAAGTCCATTCGGATCACTTGCTGAACCACGTATTGGCGTGTAGTGATACTGAGGACGATATATTTCGTTATAATATTGGCTCGATTCCGTCACATAAGTATCCTGGAAATAAGCCGTCCCCTGTTTGACGACGATTCCGGTATTTCCATTCGTGTAGGTTGAATCTTTCACGTCAATCGCGGCCGTAGTGTATCCGTCCAGGAAGACCTGAATTTGATTTCCCTTTGCCTTGATCTCCACATGATGTTTGGCTCCCATCTGACTCGGATAAGTACGCAGTGAACTTGCAATTACTGTTCCTTTCGTATTCGTCAAACTTACACGGACCTGATCTCCTTCCTTCGTAAGAGTAGCTTCATATCCATCAGCTCCATCGGCGGAGGAACGAAATGCGAGAGCCGCAACAGAATCATGAAGAAGGGTAATATTCCCTTCATACACAATATCAGCCGCCTGTTTGTTATAGATTTGCTGTGCCTTGCTCTCATGTGCTATCGTCCCTCTTTTGCCGCTGATATCAGGCTGCCATTTTCCCTTACTTGCAACCACTGTACCCAAATTACCCTTCAGATCGCTCACCACGATGTTCGAAAACAAGGCGGATCCATCCCATACATGAAGTCCCAGCTTTCCGCTTCGATACGTAATGTCCTGAACATCAATCAAAGGTTTATATTGATTGCCCCAATATACTTTTAGCGAGGAACCCACTGCCTTCACTTTGAGATGATAAATCTGACCCGCTTCAACAGAAACTTTACGCTCCTCCTTTAATTTCCCATCTCCATTCCTTGCATCTCTTAACCGAATCAGACCTGTATCCGGAATGATTTGGAGTATGTACGAGCTAAAGCCATCCTCATTAGAACGGAACAACAACGTTGCGACTGCCTTCGTATCCCTGATCATGACATCAGCTTCATAGATAAAATCATCGGACACCGTCTCGGAGATGGCCGTTACATTTTCTTTAGGCTGCGAAGTCAGCAAGATTCCTTCTGAAGTATACTCTAATAACCCTTTCCCTTTCACTTGCCAACCTGTCAAATTGGTGTTTGATTTGGTTGCGTTTTCAAAAATAGAAAGCTCCTCCTTTGCCTGTTTACTTGCTTCCTGATCAGCGAACACAGCCCAACCCGTAGCCGGATTAGATGTAAAAACGCCCATTGAAGTCAGAGCTAACCCCGTTGCCATCAGAAGACATATTGCAAATTTAGATTTATCTTTCATTCCTTACCCTCTTTTCTAATGGAATTGAAAGTAGCGGTCAGCAACTCGAGCTTAACTGGACGAGTCCTGGCAGCACAATATAATCAACAATGTGATCCAGTATGACACTAGAGCTGACATAGCCTTTCAGGTTCTGTAGCACAGCCTTTCGAATCAACGGGAACAGCTCTTAGCTGACTTAATTCACTTATGGGTGTTTGGATTAAGCAAATTTCCTCCGAATACGTCCTAAGCTGTATCTCTCGGGGGATTGACATGTGACCACGCCATTCTTCTGAAGGAAGAGTGGAAGCATAACGCCAATTGTTCATCCAGCCGACCCAAATCTTTCGTACGTCCTCGTTCGGAATTCCACCCCAGGTCACGGCCGCGTAAAAGTCAGATTCGTAATCTATCCATTTGATCGTATCGAATGGTTCCAACGTTTCATCCAGTGTAAATACCTTACCGTCAAAGTTGCTTATAAAATACATCATGTCAGAACCGCCTGCCGGTGGTTCTGAATCGTTTGGATTCACACCATTTCTATCCCCGACACTTAGCATCAGAATCTACTTAGTGATATTGCGATCTTCATCCACTTGGATTTTAAATGCCTCAGGACATTCAAAAATATCCTCGATGGATACCCGGAATATCGGAATTGAAACCGCTTGCAAAAGATCATTCCTTAAGATTCGAAGACGTGTAAAATTCTACACGGTCTCTTACGGCAAGAACCATTACCCACATTGACGATTCGTCATACCAAAACACCTTCGGATCACGAAAGTCTAGCATTTTCGTTGGGAACAAAACAGGGTTACCTTGGCTGTGTATCATAAGGGGTATGTTGGTAGAACAGATGGTACTCTCCTTCATGGTAAACCATGCCGTTGGGATCATTCATCCAATTTTCCTTAGGCGAATAGTGTAATTGAGGCTGTATTTATTTTATAAAAAATATTCACTGGTCCTTTTCTGCTACTCATCTCACCAGATAAATGTATTTCTTTAATGTTACTCACCCTCCTTTTAGGTTATTTAGGATCTTAATAGAAATGATTCAACTAGCTTGGCAACTAAATTGGAATGCGTGCAAATAACTGCTTAGTGTACCTGAAAAATGCATCTCTTATGAAACAAAATAATCCAATAGCGTGCATTTGTCAATTTTTTTTACTTCATTTCACATATTTTTAGATAAATGAGCTTGTTGATTTTACATTTGCACAAAAATATATTAAATAACTCGAAAATGGAAACTTTTATTTAATTTTATCTAATCGTCCTTCTTTATTTTGTAAACTAAATGTATCTACAAATGTTTACAAGTTCTTGTTCTTTCCGGCAAAGTAACCAAGCTCTTAGTCTCGCCGCGGCAGCTGCAACACGTCCGATCCTCCTGCAGACGGTCCGATTTCTTCCCTATCTGGAATCCTCCCTTAATCCAAGCTTGGTTTAAGCCAAGCCTAGAGTGCAACCAGGAACGAAACAAGGACGCTCATTAATCCATGAACGCCCTTGTTTCAGAACTCATTTTCAGTTATATATGGCTGGAGCTTTCTTCCACGATGGCTCACCGAATTAGACATATTACAGGCACAAAAAAACAGGCACACCATAAAACCAACTGACACCCCACTATTCCTGACAATAAAGCTTAAAAAAGTTTAAGACATAAATGTATTAGTATACATATAATAATTAAAAAATCATAAAAACTTTATTTGACACCTCTGATTTTTACAATTTTATGCTCCTTCATTCAAGACTAAATATCCACTCATTTGCCTTTAAAAAATATTAATTCTATCGCCTTAAAAAAACGACACTACATATTTTCTGCAGTGTCGTCTTTAATCCGATTATCTTAAGTAATTTAGCGATATAAAATCTTACTTTTCTTTTACATAATATGAACTACAATCTTTTCATTGAGTTATTCAGCTTGCCATATATCTTTCAATTTCCAATAGGTCAATTCATTTACTAGAGCCTCTCCACCCTCCGTTATGATTTCTATGCCTAGCAATTTCTCATTCGGATAGATGCGACTTGTCATCGTAGCTTGCCCTTCATTCGCAAATATTTCAATGGATGAGCGATCCAGATATATATGCAACGTCAGCTGCCCCTCTGCACTTAAGGCTGTTTGACGTACTCCATCTGTCTTCTTGCCTGATTTAGAACAATCAAGCAAAAGTTTCTGAGCCAGGATAGAATAAGTGATAACCGTCACCTCTTCACCTGTTCCGCGAAGCTTCAAGCCTACCAGGTCTGCACTTGACTTCGTCAGGTCGAACACGACCTTCACTTCAAGCAGATCCGCTTCAACTTCCGCCAAGTAACTTCCAGAAATAGCGCGATATTGGTACAAAACATGTTCGCTTTGACGAAGCAATTTCATTTCCTCTACTGGATTCATCAGTACTTTATTATTGTCACCCAACGTAACTAAACGCGGGATCGTCATTGCTCCACACCAGCCGTCTGCTTTCGTCGGCATATCCGATTCCCACATATCCATCCAACCAATCGCAATGCGGCGACCTTGATCATCTAGAAAAGTTTGAACCGCATAGAAGTCATGACCATTATCCAACTCGATGAACTCTCCATGCTTATATTCATTACTTTCATAATTATAATCGCCAACATAATATCCCGTCTGGAACAAGTTATTGTACTTATCTCCCTGCGCATCAATACCTTGTGGGGAGAACATAAATATATGCTTACTGTTCAGTTCAAAGAAATCAGGGCACTCCCACATGAAGCCCATATTCTTATCTCCCTGCAGAAGCACACCATGATAGGTCCAAGTTCTAAGATCAGGAGATGTATATAGAATAACACGCGGCAGATCTTCTTTCGTGCTGTTACCTAGGATCATGTACCATGTATCCTCATGCTTCCATACCTTCGGATCACGGAAATGCTGGGAGCTATCTATCGGAGGTTCAGCGATTACGGGATTCTGCCTTAGTTTTGTAAAATGAATGCCATCTGTGCTTACTGCCACATTTTGATTTTGGAAAAAGATATTGTTTGGTTGATCAATATAGTGATGGCCAGTATAGATCAATGTCAGTTCGCCGTTATTATCTACTGCGCTTCCTGAGAAGCAGCCATCAAGATCACATGCATCTCCAGGTACTAATGCAATCGGACAATGCTCCCAATGTACAAGGTCTTTACTCTTCACGTGACCCCAATGCATTGGACCCCAGTTCTCATCATAAGGATGATGCTGATAGAAGGCGTGATATTCACCTTTAAATTGAATTAATCCATTTGGGTCGTTAATCCAGTTTGCTGGTGCCATAATATGATAACCTAATCGGTACCGCTTGTTCATTTTCGCTTCTGCCTGTTTCAATGCTTCCTCAGCTTGCTTCGTATTGTTATTATATGTGTTCATCTGTCTTCCTCCTATGCTGTTTCAATATGCTTGTTAGGCTTGGGATTCAGCTTTTTCGGTTCTTTCTTTAAGGTAAAGATTGAGATTGTTGTAAAGGCAAATACGAAAACACCCATAATCACGTACGTATTTGCAAAGCCTCTAATGTCATAAGACATACCGGCGATTGGCGAGAAGATCGAAGCTCCTACCTGACTCGTAAACTGGAATCCCACCAGATACAAGATCGAAGACAGACGCGTATCGAAATTAGCAGCCAAGTACTTAAATACGGAGATCAACATGATTGGCAGTTCCAATGCGTGAATCAATTTCATAGCTGAGATACCATAAGGTCCAATAACTAAGCCTGAACCCATGATCCGGAATGCCATCAAGAACCCTGCCAATATCAGACCCTTTTTTGCTCCAATTTTGTTGACAATGAAAGGCGCTAAGAACATCATGCCTGCTTCCAAGAATACTTGTAGGGAATTTAAGTAACCGTAAACTTGATTGCCTAAAGCAACCGTTGAGAACGTCGATGAAAAGTAATTCGGGAACTGCTGGTCATACACATTGTAAACACAGGTAACACCAAGAACATATAAAATGAAGAACCACAAATGCTTATTTGCAAACAAATAGCCGATTTGCTTAAAGTTAATAGATTCTGCTCGCTCCATCTCGGAATCTGTCATTTCAACTTTAATTGTCATCATAATGATAAACAGAATGACAGCAGATACGGATGCAATCCAGAAGTTAATGTTAGGGTTGATATTGAAGAGCTGACCAGCAAAAAATGTTGCTGCTGCCCAACCTAGCGAGCCCCACATACGAGATTTTCCGTATTCAAAGTCATATTTTCGGCTGACTTTCTCGACATAAGATTCGATGGCTCCGATCCCTGCCAAAAAAGAAATACCCAAGTATAATCCACCTACAATGGCGCCGAGGAATACATTGTATTGAAGTAACGGCCCATAGATATAAATATAGAAAGGACCAACAAATAAGAGCAAAGAACTGATTAGAAATAAAATATGCTTCTTTAATCCGATTTTATCAGATATATAGCCATAAAGCGGTTGCATACATAGCGCAAAGATAGCGTTTACAGTAAAGATAACACCTGTTTCAGCACCATTCAGACTGATTTCTTGCCCTAGCCAGATGGAGAACAATGAATAACTTGCTGACCAAGTAAAGAAGAAAAAGAAGAAATAGGCACTTAGTTTCCAGTACATGCTCTTTGACTTTCTCATATCGAACGCTCCTCTAAGTTAAACATTTAATGTAAATGAAAGCACTTCCGTATTTACAGATCGATTATATGTCAACCGCTTTCATATGTCAACCGCTTGACATATTTCTAAAAGGAAAAGAGCTTTCCTCTTTGATTTCAATTACTCTAATAAGGATAGCTCCACCTTATATCACAATGCTGAAACTATGGAAATTGTATTAAGCTGTACTAGCTTCAATAAGTTTCACTGGTAGATAAGTTTCTCGCGGGACATCACTGAATCCACCTTCAATTTCTTTAATAAGTAACTCTATAGAAGATCTCGCGATCTCCTGTATTGGTTGCTGAATTGTCGTTAATTCAGGGAGAAGATTGCGGGTTGTTTCTGTTCCGTCATATCCAATTACGCGAATATCTTCAGGAACACGTTTTCCTCTTCTTCTTGCTTTAGCAATAAAAGACGCAGCCACCAAGTCATTACTCGCAAACAATCCATCTACTTCAGGATGTTCATCGAGCAAGCGTTTAATCGGTTCATCGTGATTCTGTTGGTGGAAGGGATCATGTACTTCATAGGTAATTGCCTTTCGACCATACTGCTCCATCACATCTTCATATGCTTTTCTTCTTAAGCTTGCCGGTGTCTCTAATTCAACAGGGCCATTTATGTGTAAGATATGCTTGCACCCCTTTTTAATAAGCAGTTCTGACGCCAGCTTTCCACCCATATAATTATCCGATCCTACAACTGGGATTGAATCGGATAGGAAGCGATCGATTGCAATGACGGCAATATTCTTCTGTTCATAATTTACGATACCTCGGTTGTGTGTACCAACGATAATACCGTCAACTTGATTTCGCATAAGCATATCCACATAAGATTCTTCTTTATCCAACTGATTCAAACTGTTACAAAGCAATAGCTTATAGCCTAATGACGCACAAATATTCTCTATATGAAAAGTCAGCTCTCCGAAAAATGGGTTGCTTGTAGTTGGAATGATTAATCCAATTAGATTTGTTCGTTTACTAAATAATGACCGAGCCACATCATTTGGTAAATAATTCAGTTCCTGCATCGCTTTATGAACTTGATCCTTCGTTTCTTGACTGATATAGCCACGATTATTAAGTACGCGAGAAACTGTAGTCGGTGAAACTCCAGCTAATTGTGCAACATCGTTAAGTTTTGGTTTCATTGATTCAACCTGCCTTCTCTCCATGCCAAGTCTCCAATTATTCTATTATTTTAACATGGTTAAACGTGAAAAAACATCTGACCCTACGAGCCCTTTTCATTCAAATCTGTAAAATCATCCATATACAGTGGTATTTGTTTTGTAGGTTGCTACTGCCCCCTTGAACCATGTTCGCTGCTTGAATGATTGATAACAAGGTCCATGAAACCTTGACTCCCTGTCGGTCCGCTACTTCCATCAAGGTGCGAAAATCATTTAGACTCCCACACAGCGGGTATACTGATAGTAATCAGTTACATCATATTTATGGTAACTTGGAGACGGATTAGGGGCATAAGCCAGAGGCAGTTGACCTCCAAATCCACCCCGAATGGGGTTTGCCATCGTTTAAGTAATCAAGTTTTTGTGTAATTCCTTTCAAATCACTGTGTCCGTCTTGTGAATATACTTGGTTGAATTATTATCTTGTGGAATATGGATAAATGTATCCATTTAAGTGTATACATCCCGAGATTTTTGTCATTTTATATGGACTAATATATGAACGTACCATAATGGAATGAATCTCATGTGTTGATTTCGTAGAAGAAGATGGGGCTGTGTTACCGCTTTTGGTAGGCATGCTTTACATGTAGAAACTGGTAGTATACAACAAAAAGCGAATATGATTATTGCATATAGCGTCCTCCATCCATGACAATGGTTTGTCCAGTGAGATAACCAATTTTCGGATTGGCAAGTTGGGGCACAAGCTCCCCAACCTCGGATTTTTTACCCAGGCGACCCAGCGGCGTATTCGCGATAATCCCTTCCATCACAGCGTCATTTAATGTCTTTTCCGAAGCGATTGGGCCCGGCGCGATCACATTCACACTAATATTGTATTTTGCCAGCTCACGGGCTGAGGATTTGGTTAATCCAATCAATCCGGCCTTGAAAGCACCATAATGAGGGTCGAAGCTTCCTCTCGTAAAGCCGCTACAGAGGAAATATTAATAATTCTGCCTTCTTCACAAAGGATATGTGATAATTTTTTGCATGTAAATATGAACCTGGATTTAAAAGCCCAGCTCAATATTTTAATAGGACAAATCTACTCCCGCTATGGAAATCTAGCACAAGCTCTGGATCACTTCTTTTTAGCTCGCACCATATATCAACAACAGCAAGCGCACAAAAAATAAGCGAATTGTATATCCTTATAGCTGAAGCTTATTATCACCAAAAAGATTTTGAGACCGCTTCGTATTACTACGGACAAGGCCTTCCTGCTCAATAACAAAAAACCTCAGGGCTTCTTCCAGATGGATAAGGTCCCTGGGGTTTAATCATTTACATTTCACTTATGGCTCAAAATGCTTAATAACGATGACCACATTGTGGCCGCCAAAGAGGTCAAATCGATTTCAGTTTGATCATAATATATAACTTCTCGATCGCTAACTTAATGAATTTTTCACTTATCTCTAAAGCAGATTTTCCATTCGTTTCGTGGAGGAGTGTCCGGTAACCGTTATTGAATCAATCGTCCAATCTTTGATATGCCTGAATCCCAATTTTCAAGCGCTGCAATCCATCAATTAGTCGTTTTTTAGGGCAGGCGTAGTTCAATCGAATGAATTCATGTCCATTGCCGCCATAAATGGCACCCTCTGAGACATACAGTCCCGTTTCTCTCCTTATAAATTTACACAGTTGACTTACATTAGGAGTTATGTTTCGGCAATCGATCCAAGCTAAGTAAGTGGCTTCTGAATGGTTAATTTGGAGCTGCGGCAGTTCACTAGCCAGAAAATGTTCAAGATATTGCTTGTTTGCCATGAGATATTCCAATAAGGCTTGCAGCCAGGGCTCGCCTTCCGTAAAGGCCGAGATTGCCGCTTCAGTCGCAAAAAAGTTAGGTTCGGCCACTTCATCGGTATTAATGCCACGGTGTACAAGTTTGCGGATCTCCAGATTGGGCACGATAATACTCGAAGTTTGAATTCCTGCAAGATTGAAAGTTTTTGTCGGCGCCACGCAGGTGATGCAATTTTGGGCGATCTCTTCCGATACGGAAGCGAATGGAATGTATTGGTGACCTGGGTGTGTTAGATCGCAATGAATTTCATCGGAAAGGATAAGGACCTGATGCTTGACGCAGAGCGTGCCGAGTTTCTCAAGAACTTGTGTGTCCCACACTTTGCCTATTGGGTTATGGGGATTGCAGAAAATCATAAGCGTTGTGTCAGGATCGGCTAGCTTCTTCTCCACATCGTCAAAATCGATCGAATATCGATTGTCTTTGTAAACCAAATCGCTTACGAGAACTTCTCGTTGATTGTTCTTTATGGAGTTGTAGAAAATGTTATAGACAGGCGCAAACATAAGTACTTTGTCGCCGGTTTTGGTCATTTTGCGCACGATTGATGATATCGCCGGCACTACACCCGTGCAAAACATTATCCATTCTTTTTGAACCAGATAGTGATGTCTCTTTTCCCACCATCGGGCAACTGCATCATAGTAAGTATCTGGTATCGAGGTATATCCATAAATACGGTGGTTTAATCTCTTTTGCAGAGCATCGATTATAGCTGGCGAAGTCTCAAAGTCCATATCCGCTACCCACATCGCTAGCTCTCCCGGACCAACATCCCATTTATAAGAGTTAGTGACCAAACGAATCGTCATTTTATCAAAATCAAAGGACAAATCGATCACCTGCTTTATCCAGCTCGTATCGGGTGTAGGCAGCGTTGATTTCTTCGTCATTGATGATGATTTCGCCGATATCCTTCGCTCTGATTTTTCCGGAGATTGGATTCTTCACGCTATCAATTGAGGTCTTGGTTTCCACCTCAATGGTTGAATATTCGAATGCCAAGTCGGTATTCAGAATCGTTCCGTTCTCGATCACGAGACGGTCCATGTAGCACATTCCCTGATTGCTTTCGATGGTGCAGTTGATAAACGTGATGTTCTTCGAATTCCAGCCTAAATATTCTCCGATGATCAATGAATCATAAACGGTGATATTCTCGCAATTCCAGAAGGCGTCCTTTGAAATAAGCTTTGCATTGCGAATCTCCATATTCTTTGCTCCGTCGAATGCGTAGTTCCCCGCTAATGTGAAATCGTCGATGATGATATTTGCGCTATTCATTCCAAAATAATCGCCTTTTGCGGTCACATGATTCAAGTGAATATCTGCGCAATTCCATAAGGTTTCTTGCGCGTTGGGTAGATCGACTTTTGTCAGTCGGATCCCGCTCGAACGCCGAAATATCTTTGGTGCCTCTATTACGCTGTCACTGATGGCAATTTGATGTGTATACCATATTCCTGATCGGGCCATTTCAAGGAAAGTGCTGCTACTAACACGAATATTATTGCAATACCATAAGGGATACTTCCATTTGAAAATGCTATTATCGATAGTAATATCGTTGCTTTCCTTCAGTGGGGACTCGCCATCTGCAAAAATAGAATTTGTAATAGTAAGGTTATTTCTTTTGAAAAGTGCTCGTTCTCCAGTAAGTATTTGTTGATCGATCGTTTGCATAATACTGTCTCCAATCACTCAGTACTAGCTTCAAATATTCCCTGACCTCATATTCGTTTGATGAATATCCGCAGACTAGAAACAGAGGGTTCCTGGTTTATGAGAAGCTTCAATAGAAACGACAGCATTGATGTCTGCCGTTTCTGTGTGTTACTTCATTTATTAAAGTTTAGTATAATCTTCATCCATTACGGGTTCTAACCAATCTGTTTGTCCTGGTGTAAGAGCTAAGTGAACAAACCAGCTGTCCTTCGTAGCACCATGCCAATGTTTTACGTTTGGTGGAATGTTTACCACATCGCCTGTTTTGAGTAATTGGGCTGGCTTTCCATCTTCTTGATACCATCCTTCACCGCCAGTAACCAACAACACTTGCCCAGCATGATGAGAGTGCCAGTTATTGCGGGCACCGGGAGCAAAGGTTACATTCCCAATTGCTGTATTGAGTGGTGCTGGATCGGTAAACACCATTTGTAAGTATGCGTCACCGATAAAATTTTTTTCGACTTTTTGACCCAATGGGAAGAGTGTGCTATTGCTTAAGTGCTCATTCTTCATTTTTTATCCCTACTTTCTTATATTTTTATTATTATCCAACGCGATGCTATCGACTTCTTACTTTTTAGGAATCATTAACGCTATTGGGCTTGCTCAATCGTCATCGTGAAACTGCCGTTCATTTTTACAAGCTTTTCAACTCCGACCTCAATATGACCTAGCTTTACAAGTCCACTTGAATAACCAAAATCTTGATAAAATATAGCCAAATTGCCCAAGGAGAATAATAAGTAAAATCTCCAACGGAAGGATCGATGCCTGACGGCGCAGCTTCAATGGACAATCTTTTCTCTAGCCTGCTGATTTTTTCGGTTCCAGCATAATCCTCGAAGGTTATAGTCATTGGAAGTTTCTGTAAAAAATCTTGGCTGGTCGGATTATCGTACATGCTTACCATTACTTCCTCGTTGTTAAATATCAATTTTATTTTTATATTAGTTGTTTGATTGGCCACAGTTTTTCCTCCAATGGTATTACCGCCACAAGCCATGAGGGTAAGGGTCAGCAAAAAAACAAGGGATAGAGAAATCTGTTTCTTCACTAAATTCTCTCCACCTATTCCGGAATGATTTCATTTAAGCAACTTAAAGCGTTTAATGTTCTCGGAAAACCCATATATGGAAGGCAGTGAGTGATGGCAGTGATCATCATATCCTTGTCATTGCCCACATTCAGATTGCCCCGCACATGTGCCTTGACTTGACTTTCACAACCGCCCAGGCTGCTTAAGATACAGAGGGTCAGCAGCTCCCGTGTCTTCAGATCAAGACCTCCACGAGTATAGAAGTCGCCAAAACAGAAGGCAGAAAGATAGTCCTGTATATGCTTTTGATTGGATGGAGCATTATCCCTATTTTTTTCAATGATATCGCCAAAAATCTCTACCTGCACTGCAAGCCCTTTATCTAACCGATTCTCTTCTTCAACCTGCTTTTGGCTTTCGAGAGGTAACACTATATTTTGGGCCTTGAAAACTTCATTAATCTCCGCGATGGCAATTAGCGTTTTGGGGAATCCTAAATAAGGCGCACATTGGTAAATGGCCTCTTTGATTTCTACTGGTGTCAGCCCAACGTTCAGTGCAGCCTGAGTATGGGCCTTGAGCTGTGGCAACGTTTGGTTCGTTGCAAGCACCACCAGAGTGATAAGCTCACGTTGTTTATCGTCCAATTCACCTTGATAAAAAACTTCCCCAAAAATGAAGCGGCTCAGGATGTCCTGAAAATCAGGATCGGTAGCGTATGCCGCTGGCACTCCATCGCCAAATAGCTTTTTATACGTCACTTGATTCTTTTCAATTCGATTCATACATTCCCCTCTATTTCCAAGTTTCGTATAATCCATTTCATGGTTCCTCCCTTTCTTTTTTTAAAAATAGTCCACTGAGCGACTTTATTGATGTACATTAGGTGTTGGTTTCGCGCGGTGCATACATAGAGTGAGCGCCAATACTCCTTTGATATGGAGTGCATCAAACGGATAATTTTTTTATCCCTTTAACCAGAATGATATAGGTAATTATAGATAATAAACTGGTAGAAAAAATAATAATTCCAAAAGGTATAGCAGAATTTTCGCCTGCAATTCCCACAAGCGGAGACGTAACGGCACCTAACGCGAATTGTAAGGTGCCGAGCACGGCAGAAGCGCTCCCTGCAATATGCCCTTGCGACTCCATTGCTAATGTAAAAGAGATGGGTCCAATGATCCCAATGGATAAGGCGAATAAGAAGATCGAAATAAACATAGCTGATAATGCTCCATGTACTAGTACTATAAATAAGACCGCAGCGGAAGATATAAATGACAGTATTAATCCGGTCAAAAATAGTCGATTTTCCGTTACCCGGCCTGCAAGCAGTTTGACGAATTGAGATCCCAAGATAATAGCAAGGCCATTCAACGCAAACAGGATCGAAAACAGTTGCGGCGACACGCCGTATATGTTTTGATAAATAAATGGGGTACCCGCAACATAGGCAAAAACACCTGCGAACAATATGCCATTGACGAGAGCATATCCCATAAAAGACCGCTTTCGGAACAAGCTGTTATAATTTTTCATCAACGAACGGAGACTGCTTGGAGCACGTTGCTGTACAGGTAAGCTTTCCTTTAACCCCCATATGGTTATCCCAGTTAATCCTATACCTAGCACCCCTAAAAATATAAATACACCTAACCAAGAGCTGTATGACATGACCGTACTTCCGGCCGTAGGGGAAATTAACGGAGCGACATTGCTTATCATCGTTAGCAACGATATAAACTTAGTCATTTCAATCCCACTAAACCGATCTCGAACAATAGCGCGCGAAATAACGAGTCCGGCGGACGCAGCAACCCCTTGAATAAATCTTAAAAATATAAACCATTCTATGCTTGGTGCAAAAGCGCATCCAATCGAGGAAAGGATAAATAATATCATGGAAATCAACAAAGGCCGGCGTCTTCCATAAATGTCGCTTAACGGCCCCATTATCAACTGTCCTAACCCTAATCCTAACAGGCTAGTGGTTAAACTCGCTTGAACGGCAGTTGCACTTGTTCCAAAAAAAACAGCGATTTGCGGAAGTGATGCAAGATACATATCGACGGTAAACGGCCCCAGCGCCGAGAATGTGGCCAATATTAGAGCAAAACCGAGAGAATTTTTTTGGGTCTTATATTTCATTCCTTTAACTCCTATGATTGATTAAATGCACATTCTTTAAGCCAACGCATTTGCTTTAGGTTTTGTCGTTTTATTACCCTGTGACAGTATACCCCTCCGATATACAAAGGGTCTTAGATAAATTTCGGAAGATCTGTCTTTTCCTTATCCAACTCAAGGGCACACCACCCGGCGTGCCCTTGATATTTTTTTGCTGCAATGAATCCCTATTCGTTCCCCATCGTGCTGATGTCGATGACAAATCGATACCGGACATCCGAAGCAAGTACGCGTTCCCATGCCTCATCAATCTGATTAGCGGAGATAACCTCGATCTCAGGCGTAATGTGGTGTTCAGCGCAGAAATCAAGCATTTCCTGTGTTTCCCGAATACCGCCGATTGCCGATCCAGCAAACGACCGACGATGCGGGATAAGAGAGAATACTTGAACAGGCAATGCCTCCGGCGGCGCACCGACATTAACCAAGGTACCGTCCACTGCCAGCAGTGATAGGTAGGCATTCAAATCAATTTTCGCGCTCACCGTATTCACGATGAGATCAAACCTGCCGGCCAGCTTCTTAAATGTCTCCGCATCGCTGGTGGCATAATAATGGTCCGCTCCTAGTTTCAAACCATCTTCTTTTTTCTTCAAGGTTTGAGATAAAACCGTTACTTCTGCTTCCATAGCATGAGCGAGCTTCACAGCCATGTGTCCGAGTCCGCCAAGTCCAACAACTGCTACCTTCTTGCCGGAAGCAGCACCCCAATGGCGCAGCGGAGAGTACGTTGTGATCCCAGCACATAAAAGCGGAGCGGCGACATCAAGATCAATGCCGTCAGGAATTCGAACCACGAAATCTTCCGTTACGACGATGTGGGTGGAATAACCCCCCTGTGTATATTGTCCATATCTGTCGATAGCTGCGTAGGTACCCGTATGTCCATTAAGACAATATTGCTCCTCTCCTCTACGGCAACTCTCGCACTCTCGACAGGAATCAACCATGCAGCCAACTCCTACTCGGTCACCAACAGTATACTTTGTGACTTCCGAGCCAACCTGGGCGACAACACCGGCGATCTCATGTCCTGGAACGATAGGATATTGGACTGGCCCCCAATCCCCACGGGCGGTATGGATGTCAGAGTGGCAAATACCCGCATACTTGATCTCAATGAGAACATCATGCGGCTTAAGATCTCTGCGCTCAATTGTAGTTAGTATGAACGGACCTTCCGGACCGAACACAGCACGTGCATTAGCATTAATCATATATAACCTCCAGTGAATACAATTTTATCTGTTAGTCCTTTTTTAGAAATTAGTAATGATTATTCACATTTTTTTATTAACTACCAAGTGAACATCCCTCCTTTCTAAATTTAAGTTCTCCTTATAGGTAATATTAGTGAACCGCAGAGAGCGGATAAACAAAACTTGTTGTTTTATCAACTCACGTCTATTATTATAAAAAAGAAGCCTAAGTTCAATGGTTAAAAAAGCGCAATTTGTTGAAATAACAACATCATCACGAAAAGTGTTCATTATTTTGAGTTGGTCAGGGGGAAAAGACTAAATGATAAAAGTGGATCGGAGAATTCTAAAAACGCAAGAATCCTTGAAAAAAGCCGTTATTGAACTGATGGCTGTAAAAAACTTCGATGACATTACCATTCAAGACATTGCAGACCAGGCAAACGTAAACCGTGGTACGATTTATCTTCATTATCAGGACAAATATGATTTGTTGGATAAACTGATCGAATCACACATGAATGAATTAGGCGAAATGGATGAATGGGCATGTAAGCTGGATTGGAGCAATGGACTTGTACCTTTTTTTGAGTATTTTGAGAAAAATTATTTATTTTTTTCGACTATGTTAGCCAGTAAAGGAGCCCCCTCTTTTAGAACTCGTCTTCTTGATTATGTTATGGGAGGATTCAGAGGTGAGATTGATAGAGAAAGTGGAAGAAATGTGGATTTAAATGAAGACGTTATGTTGCAATATGCTGGTACCGCTTATGTAGGGGTAATAGAATGGTGGATTAGAAATGAAATGCCGTATCCGCCACAAATCATGGCTGAACAAGTTGGAGCCTTATTGGAGAGAAGTCTATAGAGGGTTAAATAATAGGTTAAAATAGAGTCTATACTGATTGAAGATAACTGCCCGTTAGTTTATCAAAAATGGAGCAGCTACCAACCGGCAAACTGCTCCATGCTATTTTCAACTAACGTTTTTCGTCTGCTCAATGATATATCAGTAATCACTTCGCCCATTCCCTTAAATTATCCATTTATACCATAATGAACAAGTTTTTCGTAGCTCAAGCCTTGTTAATCTGATATGTTCAAATTGAAATACCATTGAAAACTCACTGCCGTCCGGGTTGCTATACAATTTGGCGATCTCTGGCGTAGCGCCCCATGTTTCTCCAACCGTCAGCAGATCTCCAGCTTTTTGAAACGTCTCCTTGCTGAGTTCCCTGATATACTTATGCAGATTCGGCCCGTTGCTGGTAATTTTCAAATCTGGTTCTTTTCCGATTAAGTCAATTACGTCAAGCCGAAAACCGCCTACACCATTGCTTATCCACCAATTGATCATTTCGTAAATCTCTTGTCGGACTTTTGGGTTCTCCCAGTTGAGATCCGGCTGTTTTACAGAAAAAAGATGTAAATAATATTGTCCTATCTCGGGTAACCATTCCCAAGCTGAACCACCAAATATGGAACCCAAGTCGTTTGGTGGCATTTCTCCAATGCCATCTCTCCAGACATAATAGTCATGGTACGGATTTTCTTTACTTTTTTTGCTTCTTGAAACCAGGGATGCTCATCATATCATCCAAAGACCCGAACATCGGATCGATATCCCGATAGTCCGAAATATCATAACCAAAATCATAATCAACTAATCTCTTCAAAAAGGAATAGTCTGTCCCCAGAGCCCATGGTTCTATAGAGAAACTTGAAGGCCATCGAACCTGTTTTAGTCTGATAGATAGATCGTGCAATTATCACTTGCCGGTGGTTTAAAACCAACCATAAGATCCGCAGCTAGGTCAACATTTACACACCATCGTTCAAGCGATCAATAATACTTGAAATTTCCTTAGTTTTTGGTAGCGAGTGATTCTCCCAAAATGATTCGGAAATCTTCGAATACCTAATAATGTTGATATCAATAACGACAACATCTGTTTACTGAAAGGGGTGTTCATTCGCTTGGAAAAAATCACTTGCGAGTTCGTATAGGTCCTCGTTCAAATTCCCTGTTCTTTTAATTGCCTATCGGTAGTCAATAAAGGTAAGTCTGATAGCTGGGGGGTTCCAATAGACATTATCAATACTATAGTTTAACAGAGCCAAAAATAAAAAGCCGGGGTGATTCGGGCTTTTAGAGTATAACTACTCAAAGAAGCATTGAACTATATCTTGGGATTAGGTAAAGATGAAAGTTCTTCCTTTTTTTTATCAAGCTTCTGCTCAATCTTTAGTAGCTCCTCTCCCGCCTTCCGACAGGCTTTCTCAGCTTTTTCAATCTGTTGCTCGTATTCCTTCCTACGCAGCATGGGAATTAAGACACAATCGTACACCAATTCGTCTCCCTGCTCTCGAATCACAGCATTTAAAAGAACGGGAAGTGTTCCGCCGCTACCCGTTTTCATCATTAAATATATCTCATCTACGTGATGATTAAGCCGAATCAACGGTAAAAAATAAACCTGAAAGAAAATTTGGCTGGACCGATTTAGCAGGGATTCAAAACTGATACCGTTTACCCCTTGTTTTTCATATTCTAACAAGCGGCACAGCGTTGCATTGACGATGCGTATTGTCAGATTTTGATCCATCGACAAATAACCGCAGGGGGCATGATCCAACCGTTCGTCCATATTATGTGTGCAACTCGCTTTCCTGTATTGAATCGATTGAGGCAAGATATTCACTGATGAGTCTAATGGGTTTCATCCGGATGGCTTACGTGTGGACAATGACCGGTTGCATCCATCAGTCGGAACTCGCTCTCCTTCATCTGCTGATGGATATAGGCTCCAGCTTCCATCGGAACGATTACATCATCGGAGCATTGCAAAATCAACGAAGGCACCACTACCTTACCGAGTTCCTTACGGTAATCAGAGAGAAACGTTGCTTCCGCAAAACCACGGGCTACCTTAGGATCGGTTGCGCAAAAACTCAACTCAAGATCTTGAGATAATTCCGGCCGGTCTGTATTCCCCATAATGACAGGAGCCAGCTAGCTCACCCAACCTTGAAAGTTTTGATCCATCAAGTCCAATAAATCCATCAGATCTTCCCGTTCAAACCCGCCGATGTAATCAGGTAAATCGTTCAAATATCGTGCAGAAGGACCAATCAGAACAAGCCGATCAAAGTATTCCGATCTTTGAATAGAGGCCAGCATACCGATAGTAGCACCGACGGAATGACCCACTAGAATGGCATTCTTCAATTCGAGCGCTGAACAAATGTCTAAGATATCCTGGGCATACCCGTTCAGATCATGATAAATACAAGGATTATAAGCCTGCATATCGGACTTTCCCGAACCTACAAAGTCAAACAATACCAGCTTGTACTTCTCTTCGAAAGCTGGTGCGACAAAGCGCCACATGTTCTGGTCACAGCCAAAGCCATGGGCGAATATAAGAGTCTTGGAACCAAAGCCCCTTACTTTGACGTTGTTTCGAATGAGAATTTGTTGGCTATCCATCGACTTTTCCTCCTGGTTACGATAAATTCTGTTCAATAAATCATTATACCACTATATCAAGATTTTTAAATTTTTTCTGACGTGCGTAATCATCTGCTTGACTCTTATCTGCGGTTCCACAAGAAGCTACGCATATCATTGGCTTAAAGGCTAGCCACCAATTCACCGATTTGATTTATAGTTTTACAATCGAAGAACCTAAGCTGGATTAAAGAGACTAACACCAGTTGAGTTACCGTCGCCAGTTTGCAGCTCCATTATCCACAATGTTTTTTCGGAATTAGGATTACTCGTTGGACTAAACTGCCTGTTAGCTCTTAACAGAGTACCGATAGTCTACAATGTAGTGTAGTGCTTAAGATCAAAAATAACAGCAGCTAGCATACCGATTAAAGCTATTTGATTTCCAATTTCTCAAAAAACGTAAACGTCCTAATTTAAGTATACATAAGAATATGTAGAGCTTCCCTGGAATTGCTGAAATTAACAATACATGCCGCTACTAATTGTGTGGCAGCATGCATTGGTTATGAAATGCATTTTCTATTCAAATAAAGTCAACTTTGTAAAGTGAAATATTTATTAAAAGGTAGGAGCAGGTAATTCATCAATTTTTATACGAAGTAAACTATAAGGTTTTTGTCGCAGGTCTTTTCCATAATGAAATCTTGCCTGCCGATGTAATTGGTTCACAATAACATATAAGTATTGATCTGGACCAATAGAAAAAGTATCTGGCCATAAAATTCTCGGATCATGTGCGATGGTTTCCATTATTCCATTCGGAAATATCTTTCGAATACTATCGTTTTCATAGTCACCAGCGTAAACGTTTCCTTTTGCATCGGTTATCAATCCATCAGACGCACCTTTTTCTCCCCAATACTGCACATGATAACGTAAATTGAAATCCGGTATCGTTCTGTCTCTTAGGGCTTCTGTTGAGATCGAGTATAGATGACGACTGGTTAATGGACAAAAAAATATAATTTTTCCATCAGGAGAAATCGCTATACCATCAGAGGCCAATCGAAAGGGAGATGTCGAACCATCTGTGTTTCGATTCATCAAAATTTTACCTTCCACTTTCGGTAAAAAATACGGATCGGGTGAAGTTGAATTTGCTCCATTTAACCGTCTAAACGCATTTCCATTTTCTAAATTTACGACTATAATAGCGCCTGGACCTTTGGAAGAAGAATCCGTTATATATGCGTAACCTGATTTACCAACACGAAAATCAAATCGGACATCATTCAGATACGTTGTCGGCAAGATTGCATCTTCTGCAAACGTGTATACTTTTCTTATTGTATTTGTTTTTAAATCTACAGCGACTAATTTTGCCCCTCCTTTAATAGGCTCAGAAAAATTTGGTGCAGCTGTATCCAGTACCCACAGGGTTCCCCTTCCATCAGCAATTACACTTTGGACACTGATGAAGGACATAGTGATATTCAAAGGATTTACCAAATTCGTTTCTAAATTAGGATAAGGCTGCAACCGACCCTCAACAATTTCCGCTACCGTAAATCTAACGTCATCTCCCCATTTCGGAAAGCAAATGAAGATACGCCCGGTTTCTGATACACTAACGCCTGTAGGCATAGCCCCATAAAATGAATAAACGAGTTCTAACTTACCGAAATATTCTTCCATAGGTAACATAGGTTTTATGATATCCTCCCCAACATATTTGAACGGATATTACCTATAATATGTTTAAAAACTTTTTCTAATGCCTGCCTCTTAATGATTCTTTTCTAACCATAACATAGAAGCACGCTGGGTAGAGTAACCCTTTGCTGGTTGTTGCGCCAGTTCTCAATTTTAATTGCCGTAGAAAGGTGAATGTTATGGATGTCCTGATCGAGCGAGCTTGCGGTTTGGATGTTCACAAGAAGTCCATTACCGCATGTGTCGTAACTCCCGAAGGAAAGCGATTAAGACGTTTCATACCTACACGGTTTTCCTGCTTGATTTGATCGACTGGATCAAGCAACATTGCTGCACTCATGTGGCCATGGAAAGTACCGGCGTGTTCTGGAAACCGATCGTGAATTTGCTTGAAGCTGAAGAAATTCAGTTCCTCGTCGTTAACGCCCAGCACATCAAAGCCATTCCCGGCAGAAAAACGGACGTAAAAGATGCAGAATGGATTTGTAATCTGCTCCGCCACGGTCTGCTGAAACCCAGTTACATCCCAGACCGGAACCTAAGAGAACTGCGCGAATTAGTTCGTTACCGTTGCAGCCTGATTCAGAGACGGTCCCGCGAACACAACCGGGCCAAAAAGTGCTGGAAGGAGCCAACATTAAACTAGCTGCCGTTGTCTCCGACATCATGGGGTGAGCAGCAGCGACATGATGAATTCCTGATCGAGGGTGAAGAAGATACGGAAAAGCTGGCTGCATTCGCCCGAAGAACACTGAAGAAGGCTAGATACGATCCCGGGGATCGCAACACGCACCGTGGAACAAATTCTGCACGAAGTCGGGACCGACATTGGTGCGCGTTTCCCCTCCGACACTCATCTCTGTTAGTGGATAGGTCTAGTTCCAAGGCAGAACGAAAGTGGTAAACGAATATCCTCCAAGACTCTCGCAAAGGCAACAAATACCTTTGTTCGGCACTCATTGAAGTTGCCCATTCCGTATGCAGATCCGACAATTACTCGGGTGTTCAGTACCGACGCTGAAAAGGCAGAAACCGAGCGGCCGTGGCGGTCGCCCACTCCATCATGACTATTGTTTACCATCTCCTCACGCGCAGCAAGGATTACAAAGATTTAGGCGGTAATTATTTCGAAAAACGACAGCAAGAAGCAATTGTTAAACAAGAAGTTCGAAAGCTTTAGAATCTTGTTCAGGTAACTCTCACCGCTTCGTCAATCACGTGCAGCGATACAAGGAACCATTCCTGCAGCCATAAGGGTGGCCGAACTTGACAAACGAGGCCTCCCGCATCTTTGGTAATCCGGTAATCATTGTCGACGCAGGCTATAAGTTACTCGCTATGTGTCAAGCCCCTATCCCCAGCCGACCTGATATCGAACAGCAGCGAAATTTGGGCTATATTCTTGACAGTAATATTGAGAGCATGAAGAAATCCAATCTGTACGAACTGACCCTTATGGCTCTTATTCCTTATTATTCACGTGATCCCGAGACCAACGACTGTTGGATAACAGCTTTTGTGTACGTACATGGTATAGAATTCGCGCAGGTCAGTGTTATGGAACTGGATCGTAAATTTACAGATATTGATTTTAAACTCGTACAATTTCTTTGTGAGCTGGTTTCGGTAGAATTGCAAAAGAACGACTTTTATAATTACAATCCAGGAATGATGCATAGTTTTTTGCTTTCCGAACTGCTTACAGGCGAGCTCAATGATGCTAATGTCATCGCAATGCGACTGGCTCATCTGGAATGGACTCTTACACCTTACCTGAGAGTGCTGACCTTGACAGACCTGAAGAACGGCTTTTTTGACGGGAAAGTTCAGCTGGTTGCACAGCATATGATCCAATTACTTCCGGATAGCCGTTGGATCGTATATCAGGGACGTATTGTATTTCTCATTTCCCTTGTTGATTCATCCTGTAAAATCATTGCTGAAGACAAACGTATTCTGGAATTTCTCCAAGTAAACGGACTAACTGCTTCGCTGAGTGACTGCTTTAGTCATTTAACTTTTTTGCGAAAATATTATAAGCAATGCCTAACCGCCATTGAGATTGGTTTCCAAATTAATTCTAACAAGCCAGTGTATATGTATGAGGACTATCTCTGCGAGCATATTGGAAAAATCATATCGGAACAGAACGATCTCGCTGACTTCTGCCATCCAGTTATCCAAAAGTTAATTGCTTATGACAATGCCCACAAAACAAGTTTGCTATCTACCCTTGAAGCCTATCTTCAATATGTGGACACTCCAAATATTGCTGCTAAAACACTTTTTATTCATAGAAATACTTTGTTCTATCGAATCAACAGGATACGTGAGCTTTTCGAGATTGATCTAAGCGATGGTGATATTCGCCTGAAACTTCAATTGACTCTTCATTTTCTAAAACTGAAAACACAACGCGACGATCCTAAAGATCAGAGTATAGAAGGGTAAGCAAATGCAAAAAACATGCAGACAAAATTTCTTATCGCTACTTTGTCTGCATACTGGTCTTTTCTATCTATTTTCTTTATTTTTTCCAATTCCATCATTATTCAGCTTACCAGCTTTAGGCCAACTGCTGAACCGAGTACCATCGCGATGAACAGAATTCTCGCGGTATTACGCGGTTCACTGTAAAAGATCATGCCCAATATGGCACCGCCAGAAGCTCCAATACCGGTCCAAACAGCGTAGGCCGTGCCCATTGGTAGTGTTTCCATGGCCAGGGATAGAAACAAGAAGCTCAATCCAAAGCCTGCAAGCAGGTAAAAAGCAGACAGGAAATTCCGATCTTTATGGAGCTTATTAATCATGAGAACTCCCATCATCTCAAATACGCCTGCCAAAATTAGAAATACCCAGTTCATACGTCAGTCCACCTCTTTTCCTTGTTTCTTCTCTTTGCTCTGTATTTTGAGCCCTACAACTCCGAGCAGAAGCACCCCAATTAGCAACAATTTAGATCCTTGTACCTCAGCACCAAACAACAAAATTTCTGCTAATACAGTGCCGGCCGTTCCCAACCCGACAAATACTGCATACACCGTACCTACCGGAAGCGTACGGGAAGCCATAATCATGAGTATGAAACTTACTAAAATGGCAACTAAAGTGCCCCCCCACTCTAACCAGCCGCTGGCATGTTTCAGGCCGATGACCCATCCAACTTCGAATAATGCCGCAACTACAACAGATAACCATGTCTTGTTCATTTTGTGCTTCCTCCTTTTTGATAATGCTGCAAAGTAGTATGGATTTATAGCAGCAATAAAAAAAGCCTGAGAGAATACTGCATACAGCAGTTTTTCTCCCAGGCTTTTATCCCTCCGTGGCACAGTACGACGACTGTGAGTTTTCTCTCGGACCAGCCGATATTACATCGCGGAACCCTAGAAAACATTTTCGAATTCAATTATAGTTAATATTATACACAGTAGTGAATAAATTATAATATAAAATAATAAAGAATTCTTATATCATTCTAAACTTGTATCATTGTTTTGGTCATTATGAAATCAATTTGTTCTTCATCACCCATATAAAAAGAGTGTGCGCCAGTTTGAACAAACCCCATTTTCTTATAAAAAGCAATGGCGTTTTCATTTTTTTCCCATACGCCGAGCCAGATTTTCTTTTTATTATGCTCCATCGCAATTTCCATAGCTTTATTTAGCAGATATTTACCAAGCCCATGTTTTTGAGATTTGTTTTTTATATAAATCCTCTCAATTTCGAGCGACTCATCACCCATTTTTTCAGATTGGGCGTCATTCATATTTACCTTTAAATATCCAGCCAGTTCTTCATTGAAATAGATGAAAAAGATTTCTGAAGAGACGTTGGACAATTCCTCCTCCAACTGTTTAAAGTTAAATGCTTTTTCCAAATAGGCTTTCATATTTTCAGGTGAATTCTGATCTTTAAAAGTATCATTAAATGTTTCAATACTTATTTTTTGGAGTATTTGTAAATCTTCACGGTTGCACTTTATTATTTTTACAGTCACTTAATGTATCGCTCCTTCATGTAAATCAATAATTTCTCTTGTTCCCCTTTTTTACAAATTCCCAGTCTTCCCCTATATTTTCTCTCACTCTTTGAAGAAGATTGAAAATGGTTTCTACTTCTCTTTCCGAAAATCCCTCTAATGCAACGTTATTGGAATAATCATTTTCTCTTTTTATAAAAGGATAAACATTGTTCCCTTTATCTGTTGGATAGAGTTTTTTAATTTTTTGGTTATGGTTATCTTCTTTCTTTTCAATAAATCCATTAATTACAAGTTTTTTTATAGCACGAGATGCAGTTGTTCGATCTACTTTTATCATCTCAGCTAACTTTTCTTGAATGATTCCTGGGTTTTCACATATTCTCACAAGGTACAAATACTGCCCTTTTGTAAGGTCATATTCTTTAAATTCGATATTACTTATAGAATCTAATGCCCTTGCGATCATTCCAATTTCACGAAGTACTTCCTTCATAGTTAACTCCTTCGCACCTATTTTATTGCAAATGCAATAAAAATGATATATATTGAATTTACCTTATTTTTATTGCATTTGCAACATAAAATTATGTTAAAGAGGTCGAGTAAAGTGAGATATGTTTTTTTCGTATTAGGAATTTTTATATTATCCCTTGGAATTTCGTTCACTATACAATCAGACCTTGGGACTTCACCTTTTGATGCACTTTTGGTAGGACTGTCCATAAATGTAGGGCTTACTGTGGGAAGTTGGGAAATCATAATAGCTATAATATTGATATGTTGTAATTCGCTTTTAAAAAGACAAAGACCTGAAGTTTTGGGGTTGTTAACAGCATTTATAACGGGTTATTTGTCTCTCCATTGGTACTTTAATTGTGTCTAATTCATTTTTATAATGTGTTTGTATTTTGAAGGTCAATTAATAAAGGAGTGTAGCTTTATGTTCTGTGGATTATCTGCTTTTCCACTCACCCCAGTTAACGAGACAGGTATTAACGAAAAAGCATTTGTGACACTAATTCAACGATTAGTTGCAGCTGGTGTAGACTCAATTGGTGCATTGGGTTCAACTGGAAATTATGCATATCTTAATCGAGAAGAACGTTTACGTGTGCTTCGACTTGCTGTCCATTCATCTGAGGGGATTCCCGTGATGACAAGTATAAGTGCGATTCGTACTTCTGAAGTACATCGATTAGCGGAAGATGCACAAAGAGCAGGAGCAAGCGCAGTGCTGTTAGCTCCTGTTTCTTACCAGGCATTAACAAATGAAGAGGTATATTCGTTGTATGAACAGGTGACAAGCTCGCTCTCTATTCCGCTCTGCGTATATGATAATCCGGGGACTACACATTTTCATTTCAGTGATGAGTTGCACGGTCGGATTGCTGAGCTGCCTAACGTTCGTTCTATCAAGATTCCTGGAGTGCCTTCTGATCCTGAAGCAGCCAAGGCACGCATTAGAAAACTGCGAACGGCCATTCCTCCCCATGTAACTATAGGAGTAAGTGGAGACTCATCCGCAGTCACTGGCTTGAATGCAGGCTGTGAAGCATGGTACTCGGTTCTCGGTGGTTTGTTTCCAAAGGCGTGCCTAAAAATGACCCGTTTGGCCCAGGACGGTTTTGCTGATGAAGCGGAACGACTCTCGGCGCTACTTGAACCTATTTGGACGTTATTTCATCAATATGGTAGCCTTCGTGTTGTTTCAGCAGCAGCAGAAATAAGTGGCTTGATCTCAAGTCCCAGTCTTCCTTTGCCCTTACAACCATTGAATCAATCAGCTAGAGAACACTTGGAATTCATACTAAAGGATCTTCAGTCCACAGAAACATTCTATTCACCATTCGGCTAATACCTTTTCGAAGGGGAGACTACTAAGCACGTTTGCAGTAAAATTTTTCGTTATGACTGTTGGAGGAACAACAGATGTGGTTCACATTTGCAATTGGTGCTGAACGTGTTCCAGAGGCTTTGAATTACATTGTCCTAGAAGCAGACTCATTACCTCTCGAAGTCGATAAGGCTATTTCGAGACCTTATTGTCCAATACTTTGCTGAACTATCCAAGCATTCGTAATATCTAATCCTTTTCTTCGTTAACAACAAAACTATCTACTAAAAAAGCCAGCTATAATAGCTATAGCTGGCTGTTATACGTTTTTTCAATTTACTTCCATGATCAAATTCATGCTGTCCTGTGTTAAACCAAATTTGAAGATGAAACGCTAGGTTTTGCAGGAATCACATGTAATAACTGTTTTGAATTTGGATCCTCCAGATTCACATGCACTTGATCATAATTAAATGAATTCGTAACAATAACCATTACCGTAGGATCATAACCCGCAGCCTTAATTTGCTCCAAGTCAAACTCAACTAATTTATCATCAATGCCAATTCTATCATTTTCCTTAACCAATGGTTTAAAGTGTTGTCCCTTTAATTTCACAGTATTAATACCGATATGAATCAAAAGTTCTATACCGGAATCAGATACAATGCCAATCGCATGCCCGGTTTTGTACACGCTGCTTACCGTTCCGTTTACCGGAGCTGTAACAATTCCGCTAATTGGAACAATCCCTGCTCCTTTACCCATCGCTTCAGAAGCAAACACCTCATCGCTTACACTGCTTAAAGGAACAATTTGGCCATTAACAGGTACCACAACCTCGTTTGGATTTGCTTGATCACTCAAATTCGTCACACTCTTATTCGAAACACCGAAGAAATAAGTTAAAATGACGGCTCCAAAGAATGCAATAATCAATCCGATGACTTCTCCAATGAAACCTTGGCCTAAATAAGTTGGAATAGCCAACAAGCTAGGAAATGTAAATGTGGATGCATGTACTTCAAACGATCCAATAACAGCGCCTCCAATACCAGCAGCGATCATTGCACAGTAGAATGGACGCTTTAATTTAAGGGTTACGCCGTAAATTGCCGGTTCAGTGATACCAAAAATGGCTGTGATTGCTGCAGAACCCGATAGGCCTTTGATTTTGGCATCCTTGGTTTTCAAAAATACGCCTAGAGCAGCACCTGCTTGAGAAAGTACGGCTGCACATACAATCGGCAACCATTGGTCGTATCCTTGATTAGCGACATTGTTTATCATCAGCGTAATCAGCGCCCAATGGACTCCAAAAATAACAATCGACTGATGGAACGCTCCTAAAACCAACCCAGCAAGTAATGGGGAGAAACCAAAGATTGCTAACAATACCATGGCGAACAGGTCACTGATCTTTGTGCCTAGAGGGCCGATAACAGCCAAAGTTAGAGGCAACATAATCACTAGAGAAACCAGAGGGGTTAGCATATTACGAATTGATTCCGGAAAGAATTTTTTCAACAAAGGTTCCAAGTAAGAGAGGCCCCAAATCGACAACAGAATGGGAAACACAGACGCCGTATACGTAATTGGTATGATCGGTATGCCAAAGAAATCAATCGTTTGTGAATTGGATACGATCTCTACTAAAGACGGATGAATGAGTGCACCAGCTAACGAAACGGCTACGAATGGGTTGACTTTCAGCTTCTTGGCCGCAGTAAATGCCAAGAAAATCGGCAAAAAATAGAAAATGGCATCACTTGCTGCATTCCATATTTTATACGCACCACTGTCGGTCGATATCCAGTTCATTGTTGTAAATAAAGCTAGAATGCCTTTCAAAATTCCGGATCCAGCCAAGGCTCCCAGAAATGGCGTAAATACGGCCGAAACAAAATCCATCAACTGACTGACAGGATTAAATTTCCCAGTTATTTTTTCTGAAGCGCTTTCATTGTTGCTAGAAACATGTAATGCCATTCCAGGTAATGATGTTAGTGCATCATAGACTTGAGCAACGGAATTACCAACAACCACCTGATACTGTCCGGCACTATTGACGACGGTAATAACCCCATCTGTGTTTTCAATCTTTTTAGTATCTGCAGCACTCACATCATTTAATTTAAATCTCAACCTAGTGGCACAATGCCACACCGCATTTACATTCTCTTTTCCTCCTACGCCATCCAGAATATCCTTTGCCAATTTTTGATAACTCATAGTTGTCCCCCCTATTATAAATGCCCGGACCATTTTCCACATACCGTATAACTGACACGATACAAAATGATCCGGGGGTGCCTTAATCATTCAGTCATTCTCATCCTAATCGTTGGTGGTTCTATGAAGATCCTCGCCGTTTGAATCAATAACTTGCTTATACCAGTAAAAACTATCTTTAAAATGGAATTGTCCACTTCCGTTTCCTTCATCATCATAGTCCACATAAATAAAGCCATATCTTTTGCTCATTTCAGCAGTACCTGCACTGATGATGTCGAAAGGGGCCCAGGTACAATAGGCAAAAACATCTGCCCCTTCATGTATTGCCTCTTTCAGTGCTGCAATATGCTCCTGGTGGTATTCGATGCGATAATCGTCATGAACTTTATTGTCCGCTGTTAAAACATCTTTAAATCCAAGACCATTTTCAGCCACCATCATGGGAACATGATACCTGTCCCAATATTTAGACATGCAGAGATATAATCCTGAAGCATTTATAGACCAGCCCCAGCGATTCGCTTTCAAATGGGGATTTTTGACGGTAGAATTAGGGTCCATCGTATTCTCACTAGCTTTAACAGTATTTGACCAGTAATAAGAGACTGCAAGGAAATCGGCTGTATTGTTCCGAAGCAACTCTTTCTCCGATTCCGTAATTTCCAGCTGGATGTCATGGTCTTCGAAATACGTCGATGCATATTCTGGATACTCGCCTCGAATCAGAACATCGCTGTAGAAATATTGCATTCGATTCCGTCTGAAATTCAGTTCGACATCTGCAGGTTCACATGAATAAGGGGCGGTTAATGTATCGGCCAACATCATTCCCATTTGAAGGGATGGATTTAGCTTGTGGCCAAACTCAGTAATCTTTGCAGAAGCAACGAATTGGTGATGAACCGCTTGAAACTTAGACTGCTCGTAATGATCAACTTTATCTTTCAGTATGCCAAGGGAGGCAAATGCCTCTTTGTGGACAAGGTTAATTTGATTGATAATGATCCAATATTTAACGATTTGGTGATATCTTTGCAGGACGGTTTGCCCATACTTCACGAAGAAATCAATCAGTTTCGGGTTTGTCCAACCGCCATATTGCTCAACCAAATTTAAAGGCATTTCATAATGGAAAATCGTGACGATTGGCTCAATATTTTTTTCTTTCATGTACTCAAATAATCGATCATAGAAGGCCAAACCCTGCTCGTTTGGAACGGTATCATCTCCATTCGGAAAAATCCTGCTCCAAGAAATAGACAACCGCAATGTTTTTACATGCATGTCTGCTAACGCATCGATATACTCACGGTATCGTTCGTAGAAATGTACTCCTTGGCGCTTAGGGAAATAGTATGTCCCATGTTTGTATTTTTCGTATGTTTCTGAATCCATGTCATTAAAATGTAGATCAATAGGATCAGCTCCTGGAATAAACGGCTGAATATCAGCGGTACTTAGCCCTCTTCCATCCCTGCGATGTGCACCTTCTACTTGATTAGCAGCAATAGCTCCTCCCCACAGAAAGTCTTTTCTTATTTTGCTCATGTACGTTTCCCCCAAATGTATTTAAAATTTTTGTACGATAAAGACTCCTGCAATAACCAAAAGAGCTCCCAATAATCGAGGAATATTCAAAGTGTGCATACTAGCACCAATTAATCCAAAATGATCAATGATCACCGACACGATTATTTGTCCAGCTAAAACGTATCCAACCGTAGCTGCTACTCCTATTCTGGGCATGAGAATGGTTGTCGCCAATACATAGAAAGCACCCAGTAGTCCTCCTGTCCACATCCACCAGGGAGCTTCAAACCATTCTTTTTTGAACAACGATCCTTTTACAAAAAAAGATATGATTATTAATGAGATGGCACCTACTGTAAAAGAAATGGCCGAAGCAACAATAGGTGATCCCACCACCGTCCTTAGCTGCGCATTAACACTAAATTGTGTAGGCAAGGCCATTCCTGCCAATAATGCGAAAATTATGAATATGATAGCCATGTATTTTCCCCTTTCTCTTACTTTGATCAATTAGCCAATCTGAAATTGAACGAAGTGCTTCAATAAATCGTTTATCCGATTTTAGAACCACGAGAAAAGAAAATACCAAAAGAACGGTTTCAAGTGTGTCCATTGCAAAAGTAATCCCGCCTCACAGTATTATCCCCTCTCAAATTCTGAAGATTGAATATCCCCTACAGATGAGTCAATAATATAACTTAAATATGGGAATACTAGATTGGTCACCTTCTCAATTTATCGATTAATCATTGACAACCCGAGTATAATTCACGCAGTATAATAAGTAAAATTAATAATAAATATAGGAGGTATACTAAATACTTATATGGATATTAATTATGAACTCTATAAGATCTTCTATATCACAGTAAAAGCTGGAAGTATGTCTAATGCGGCAAAGGAACTGTTTACATCACAATCGGCAGTTAGTCAGTCCATAAAACTACTTGAAAATAAGCTAGGTGGACAATTGTTCCATAGAAGAGCACAAGGAGTGTCCCTTACTACGGAAGGAGAGATATTATTTCAATATGTAGAACAAAGCTATGAGTTATTACAGGCGGCTGAAAGAAAATTTTTGGAATTAAGGAATTTAGATGCTGGCCAACTAAGAATAGCCGTAAGCACAACAGCTTGTAGTAACTTCTTGATGCAATACCTAGAGACATTCTCCTTGGCTTACCCTAATATCGAGATTTATATCAAAGATCAATCTACTCATTCTACAATTAAGCAGCTAGAGTCAGGCGAAGTTGACATAGGAATCATCAATCTGAACGGAAGCAGAGATTCGCTGACGGTGATTGGAAAAATAGAAATACAAGATTGTTTTGTAGTAGGTGAGAGATTTAAAGAAATATGTGATAAACCAATATTCTTAAAAGAACTAGTAGTAAATTACCCGATCATTCTCATGCAGAAAGGACTTAATACAAGAAAATATATTGACAACTTTTTCACTTCATATGGCTTAAAAGTAATACCTAAAGTAGAACTGAGTACCATGGAACTGTTAATTGAGTTTGCTAAAAAAGGTTTGGGCATATCGTGTGTAATCGAGGATTTTGTTCGCAGCGATTTGGATCAACAACAGCTATTCATAGTGCCCATCCAAGAAATCATACCTAAAAGGTTTTTAAGTATTGCTATCAAAAAAGACTTGCCCCTTTCTTCAGCAGCTCAGAAGTTTATTGAGCTTTTTCAAAGCTGCACAGTATAAATTTATAAATTGGGTTATTTATTAAAGACTTGTCTAAAAAAAGCTCACTGAGGGCTTCTTATTTGAAAGTCAACGAACCTCGCTTCAACCGCTCCAGAATGAGGTCGTCTGCTCCTGCGACAACTGGATGGTTGGTATAGTGAGCATTAAATAGGTAGATATCTAATCGGCAATGGAATAATCAAGTTCTTGTCCTTGGCTCGGAGCAAGGAACTTGATTTCTTAAAACAAAAAAGCCGTCATTTAGGCGGCTCCTAATGCAACATGCTTTTGTCCTCCGACATTCTTTTATTAACTCAAAGCTCAAGTCTACCAACCAATTTTTTTGAATCAATCTCCTCGTTCTGACATGACGTACCAACCGCAGTGCCCTTCGGCTGTTAACTATTGGCATATGGAAAGCACCACCCGTATCCCGATGGGTGACTGAATATTGCATTGGAGTATCCATTTTGTCGGGATGTTTACTTTAGGTAACCATGATGTCATATTATTCTGATCCATTCTTGTAATCAATTCGATCTGCGATCCCAAACTTCTTCATGAGTTTATGATACGTCCAACCTTCTACGATATGGAGTCGTATGGCCCTCTACCTTGGTTTCAAACGTATACTCGTTGCAGCTGTATCCCTGGACACCTGGTTGGTGTATGGCAGGCAGATGATATGATCCTCAGATTCCAGTTTATGACTCCAGTAATTTTTTTCCTTCTCAAATAAGGCTTTCAATGACATCCCTCTTGCTTCTCGGGGCCTGTTCCCCCCCCGGTTGGATGGTGCGTTGTTACGTACTTGAGCGTTGTGTCAGAAAAAGAATACTTTGCAGGCAAGGGCAGTCGGACAAGCCGCCGCCCTTTGCACACACAAAGTGAATTCATTGCATTTAGAAAACAAAGTCGATGGAATCCGGCGAGAAGCCTTCCGGTTGCTCGTCCGAGTTCACCTGAATATCGCTTAACAGTAAATCTGGATTGATCCCAACCTGGGACAGGATCGCTATCAAATCCCTGCTTAATCTCTCAATAGCGTCAGCTCCAAACAGCTTCGTGCAATATTCAAACGAACCCTTGATCTCCCCGTCTTCATCACTCATGGACAAGGTCAAATCGAATTTGGAAATACGATGCTCCTGAACATACGGACTGAAGGACAGCATTTCAAGCTTCGCTTCCTGTGACTCCATATTTTCCAGTACAAACATAGTGTCAAACAACGGGTTACGGCTTGCATCCCGTGCTACATCCAGCTTTTCCACCAACTCTTCCAGTGGATAATCCTGATGCTCGAAGGCTTGCAGCGTACGATCTCTGGCTTCCTGCAAGTAGCTGTGGAACGTTTGGTTGCCCCTCGGCTGATGCCGGATGGCTAGCGTATTGACGAACATTCCGATCAGTGGCTCCAGTTCAGGCAACAAGCGGCCTGCTACCGGCGTACCGATGATCAAATCTTCCTGACCGCTGTATTTGGACAGCAGAACGGTGTAGGCGCTTAATAGCACCATGTACAGCGTGCTTCCGGTTTGTGCCGCAATTCGGTGCAGTTGCTCGGATACATTCGCGTCCACTGTAAATTCATACATCGCACCCTCGAAGCTGCGAACAGCAGGTCTAGGATAAGCAATTGGCAAATCCAGTACCGGCAATTCTCCGGCTAAATGCTCCAGCCAGAAGTGTTCCCGGCGTTGGTATGATTCACGCTGCATCTCCTGCTGCTGCCACACGGCGTAGTCTTTGTACTGAATTTGCAACGGCTCCAATTCCTGTCCCTCGTACAGTTGTACCAGCTCCTGCACGATATTGTTAGACGATACACCGTCTGAAATAATATGGTGCATGTCGTACATCAGGAGATGGCGCTCTGGTCCAGTTTGAATGAGACGGACACGCAGCAGTGGCGCCTGGCGAAGATCAAAGCTGCGTACAAAGGACTCGATATAGGCTTCGGTTTCGGACTCCCTAGCCTGCAGGTGCTCTACTGCAAACTCCACTTGATCGTAAACCCGCTGAACGACCTCGCCTTCCACCATTTCAAAGGAAGTCCGCAACGTTTCATGGCGGGCTATTAACTGACGGAACGCATCCTCCAGCCGATCGGCCTGAAGCGGTCCCTCTACGGTTAATACACCCGGCATATTGTAGCTGAGATCCCCACCTTCCAGATGGCTCAAAATGTACAGTCGTTTTTGAGCCGAGGAAACCGGGTAGTACGCCTGTTTCGCCGCCGCAGGGATCATCGTATAGGTGTCTGTGCCGTGCGTAGCTATGAGCTGGGCTTGCTGCTCAATCGTAAAGTGTTGGAACACCTCACGCAGCGTAATCCGGCTGTCCAGTTCCTGATGGATTTTGGCCACCAGCGTCGTTGCCCGCAGGGAGTGCCCACCCACGTCAAAGAATGAGTCGGTGACTCCTACGGTGGACAGCTTCAAGACATCCTGCCAGATTTGGGCTAGCTTGGCTTCCAGCGGCGTCCGCGGTGCAACGTACTCCTGGCCTCCTTCGAGACGTGCTTCCGGTGCCGGCAACGCCTTGCGGTCGATTTTCCCGTTCGGTGTCAGCGGGAAACGATCCAGTTGTACCACATACGTCGGGATCATGTAATCCGGCAGCTTCGGCTGCAGCGCATTGCGCAGCTCCGGCAAACTCAGGGACTCTGAAGCTATGATGTAGGCACACAGGTCCTTGTGTCCGTCTTCGTTTTCCCATGCTGTGACCACGGCTTTCTGAATGCCGGCCACGGTCAGCAGCTGCGCTTCCACTTCGCCCAGCTCGATCCGGTAACCCCGGATTTTCACCTGGTGGTCGATCCGGCCCAAATACTCAATGCTGCCGTCTGGCAACCACCGTGCCAGGTCGCCCGTCCGGTACATCCGGTTTGCGTGAGTGCTGTCCGCTTGATCGGCTGCTGCCGCATCAGCGAACGGATTCGGGATGAACTTCTCTGCCGTCAGCTCCGGCAAGTTCAGGTATCCTCGTCCGACACCTGCACCTCCGATATAAAGCTCACCTGCGATACCGATCGGCACCAGCTGTTGCTGGCTGTTCAAGATGTACACAGACTGGTTCGCTATCGGCGTTCCGATAGATACCGTATGCTCCCCTTTTTCCAGCAGTACGTTCAGGGACTCCACATCTTCAATCGTATAAGCAGTCGCATCTACCGTGGTTTCGGTCGGACCGTACACGTTCGTAATGACCGGATGATACCCGGACCACTTGTGCAGGAACACATTTACCAGCTGCACGGATAATGCTTCGCCACCGATCAGGTAATGCTTCACTTCCGGCGCTTCCGTCACATTGACGCTTTCGTTCAAAATATGCAGATGCGCAGGTGTGCCGTCCGACAGATCAATCCGGTGCGTGCGGTAGTAGGCGATCAAATGCTCTCCGCTCAGACTGACGTCACGGGACACCACGTGCAGGGTGTGGCCTAACAGCAAGCTGGCAAAGATTTGCTTCACTGAAGCGTCAAATACAAATGCCGACAGCCATGCGACATGAAGCGGCTGTTCATAACGACTGTATACTCGCTCCAATAAAGCATCTACCAGATTGCTAACACTGCCCTGCTCGATCATGACCCCTTTCGGCTGGCCGGTGGTACCTGACGTGTAAATCATATAGGCCAGGTTATGCGGGCGGGCGACAGGAATTAGATTACTCGCATCCTGTGCTCCCAGTTGAGCTTGAACGTCCTCGTCATCCAAGACTACAGCTCGAACTGTGGATGGCAAGCTGAGCGACAGATGGGCAACTCTGCTTGTAATCACGACCCTGGCCCCACTGTCTTGAAGCATGTAGTCGATGCGCTCCTGTGGATACATCGTATCCATCGGCACATACGCGCCTCCGGCCTTAAGTACCCCCAGAATGCTCACCAGGATATCCGCAGAACGTTCCAGCAATACCCCTACCGGTTGATCTGCTTCGACCCCTTTGGCTCGTAACACACGAGCCAATTGGTTCGCACGCTCATTCAGCTCAGTGTAGGTCAGCGCGGTGGATCCAGACACAACTGCTATCCGCTCAGGGTCGTGCTCAGCCTGCTCTTCAAAGCGCTCGCTGAGCGAACGACCTTGCACCTGTCTGTGTTCAGAATGTGCGTTCGGGTCATTAAATACCTCCAGAATCTGCACGGTTTCTTCCGCCGTAATCAGTTCCAACTCACCCAGCTTCGCATCCGGGTTCGCCGCCACGGCTTCGGCCAAACGAATAAAGTGGCGTGTCATCCGTTCCACGGTTTCCCGTTGATACAACGCGGTTGCATACTGCAATCCGAACTGGATGCCTGCCTCTTCCTCACTGGCCTCCATCATCAAATCAAACTTGACTGGCGTTTGTTCTAAGCCGTATGGACGGAAGCTCAGGTCCGCCAGCTGCAGCTTGCCTTCCTCAGTCGTTTGCAGGGTAAACATCGTATCAAACAGTGGATGGCGGCTCATATCCCGTTTCACGTTCAGCTTTTCCACCAGCTCCTCAAACGGATAGTCCTGGTGCTCGTAAGCTTGCAGGGCACGCGTCTTCACATCCTCCACGTAGCTTCGGAAGCTTTGCTCTGCCGTCGGATAGTTCCGCAATGCCAACGTTCCGACGAACATCCCAATCATCGGCTCCAGATCCGCATGCGGTCGTCCAGCAATCGGTGTGCCGACTACGATGTCCTCTTGCCCGCTGTATTGGTGTAAGAGCGCGGTGTACGCTGCCAGCAGCACCATATACAGCGTGGAGCCTGTGTTTGCCGCCAGTTCTTTCAGCCGTTCACTGACTTCACGTTCCAGTCCGAACACCACCGTATCGCCTGCCGTACTTCGTACCGACGGACGGGCAAAGTCCGTCGGTAGATCCAGCACAGGCAGTTCACCCCGGAAGGTGTCGAGCCAGTACGCTTCCTGACGTTGCATCCACTCTTGATGGGCTTCGCTTTGCTGCCATACCGCATAATCCTTGTACTGTATTCGCAATGGGGCAAGCTCTTCACCGTCGTATAAGCGGACAAATTCATCGGTCAGTACTCCCATGGACACACCATCCGAGACGATATGGTGCATATCGAGCATGAGCAAATGCTGCGGTTCCTGTTCGGTTCCTTGTACACCCAAATCTACCAAGCCTACCCGCAGCAGCGGAGCGGCTTGCAGATCGAACGGACGTACAAACTGCTGCACCCGTTCTTGTGCTTCCTTGCTGACCATCGTGTCCGTATCCGTGGTTGTATCTTCTGCCTGTACCTTCGTATACTCCACCTCGAACGGCACGGTGTCCTCAATCCATTGCACCGGTTCACTGTCCACCAGTGCAAAGCGGGTACGCAGGGTCGCATGACGGGCGATTAATTGACGGAACGCGTCTTCTACCCGTTTCACATCCAGCGGTCCGCTCACTTGCAGCACTGACGGCATGTTGTAGTTCACATCATTCGGGTCGAACTGATGCAGCACATACAGTCGTTTTTGCGCCGAAGATAATGGGTAGAAGTTGCGTTCTTCCGTTACCGGAATGGACGCATATGTTACTTGATCGAGATGTTCTAGTACGACTGCCAATTGTTCAATGGTTGGTGATTCAAAAATACTGCGCAGTGGAAGCGGCTTGTTCAGCTCCTTGTGAATTTTCGAGGCCAGCGTCGTCGCCCGCAGCGAGTGCCCGCCAATCTCGAAGAAGTTTTCCTTCACACCGACCTGCGCCAGACCCAGCACATCCTGCCAAATTTGCGCCAGCTTCACTTCCACCCATGTCCGCGGTGCAACATAATCAGCTCCGCTTTGCAGGCTGCCTTCCGGTGCTGGCAGTGCCTTGCGGTCGATTTTGCCATTCGGAGTTAACGGCATCTGCTCCAGCTGTACCAGATAGGAAGGGACCATGTAACCCGGTAGCTTCTGGCTCAAAGCGCTGCGCAGTTCACTTGCCACAACTTCCCCATCGGCGACCACATAAGCGCAGAGCTGCTTCTGCCCTTGCTCATCTTCACGCGCGATGACCACAGCTTCTTGCACCGCTTCCAGCTTCAACAGCTGCGTTTCTACCTCGCCCAGTTCGATCCGGTAGCCCCGAATTTTCACCTGTGCGTCGATCCGTCCCTTATATTCCAGCGTCCCGTCCACATTCAAGCGTACCAGGTCACCTGTGCGATAGCAGCGTTCTCCGCTGCGGAACGGGCTGTCGATGAACTTTTCGGACGTCAGGTCCGGACGGTTGCGGTATCCACGTGCCACCCCGTCACCGCCTACCAGCAGCTCACCCCATACCCCGACGGGCTGAAGCCGCATCGAACGGTCCACGACATACGCTGTCGAATTATGGATCGGTCTGCCAATTGGCACCGATTCCGATTGCATACCAGTGATCGCATGCACTGTGGAAAAGGTCGTATTTTCGGTCGGGCCATAGATGTTACTGATCCGCAAGGATGGATGAGCCTCCAGCACCCGGTTCATATGTGGTACGGACATCACATCACCGCCGACCAGCAGCTCCCGTACCCCCTCGAACAGCGCCAGATCCTGCTGGGACAGCTGGTTAAAGAGCGGTGTAGTCAGAAACATCGTGGTAATGCCGTGGCTACGCATAGCTTCCTTAAGCTTGGGGGCGTCCAAAATGACATCCTGGCTCACTAGCACCAGCTGTCCACCATTCAATAGCGCCCCCCAAATTTCGAAGGTGGATGCGTCGAAAACAACAGCCCCTGTCTGTAAAATGCGCGTGTCGGCATCTAATTGCGCGTAGTTTGTATTTTTCACCAAACGTACGACATTACGATGCTCCACCATAACGCCCTTCGGCTGCCCCGTCGTACCCGACGTATAAATGACATACGCCAGATCGTTTGGACCAGACAGCGACTCCAGATTGGAAGCATCCTCGTGATACACACTCTGTGCTTCATCCAGCACCAGCACGTTACCGTCGAAAGCCACTTTATCCACCAGATGGTTTTGCGTTAATAGCAGCTTCGCACCCGAGTCGTCCAGCATGTAGCAGATACGCTCCTCCGGATACGTCGGATCGATGGGCACATATGCACCCCCGGCTTTCAAAATGCCTAAGATCCCCACGATCAAGTCTACCGAACGCTCGGTCATTAGACCCACCAATCGATCCTTCGTCACGCCTTGACTACGCAAGGTACGAGCCAGACGATTGGCGCGTTCATTCAGCTCGCGATAGGTCAACTGCTCTCCTTCGAAGAACAACGCTGGCTGTTCCGGTGTCTGCGCCGTTTGTGTCTCGAACAAGCCATGAATCGTTTGCCCGCTCGGATACTCGGCAGCTGTATCTCCCCATACGCGGAGAATTTGCTCACGCTCCTGCTCACTTACCATATCCAGCTCATGCACTCGAATGTCCGGCTTCGCCACCACCTGCTCCAACAGCTGTATCAGATGGCCCTGAGTCCGTTCAACGGCTTCCCGATCATATAACTTCGCATTGTATTCAAATCGGATTTTCATCGCTTCCTGCGGCATAACGACCAGATTAAAATCATAGTTGGTTTGTTCAATCATGCCGGCATTGCGAATTTCAAAATCCGACGCTGCACCTTCGCCAAGTTGCTCGACCTGCTCCTCCACCGGATAGTTTTCAAACACGATAATGTGGTTGATCAGGTCTTGCTTTTGCTCGCTCAAGGCTTGAATTTCATACAGCGGATACGTTTCATAATCTTGAGAAGTCAGCGCCTGCTGTTGATTCGTTCTGATCATGTCAGCAAAGGTGTCCTCAGCCCCACTGCGGATACGTATTGGAATGGTGTTAATGAACAAGCCCACCATATTTTCGATCCCCGTAATATCCGCTGGACGACCAGACACTACACCGCCAAAAACAGCGTCGTCACTACCGTTGTACTTTTGGAGCAGCAAGCCCCAGGCTGTTTGCAGCAATGTATTCGCGGTCACGTGGTGCTGCTTGGCCACCATTTCCATACGTCCGGTCAAGTCCTTGCCGAGATCGCACAGGATATGCTCAAATTGTGCACCGTCCGCTTTCACGCCTGCTTTTCCGGTCGGAATCGAAGTTTGCTGATCATAGCCGAGCAAATAATCCTTCCAGTAGGAAGCTGCTGCTTCTACATCCTGTGCTTCAAGCCACTCAATATACTGACTGTATGGAGTCACGGGGGCAAGCTTCGGCTGTCTATGCTCCACGACTGCAAAATAAGCCTCAAACACCTCATCCGTGACTAACGCCACACACCAGCCATCCATCAAGATGTGATGAGAGCTCCACACAAAATAATAATCCTCATCACCTGTTCGTAAAATCGCCACGCGCATCAACGCATCCCGGGACAAATCGAATCCGGCTGCCTTGTCCTTGCGAATAAATTCCTTCACATACGCGTCACGCTCCTGCTCATTCAGATGACGCAAATCTTCACATCTAAAACCAACATCCTTGCGTCGGAAAATAACCTGCACAGGCTCATCCTGCCAACCGCTGATGAAATTGGCTCTAAATATCTCATGCCGCTGCGCCAAATGGTTCAAGCTATCTTGGAAAATATCCGCTTGGAAGCGTCCATGCAAATCAAAGGTCGTTTGTTCAAAATAAGCACCTGACTCTGCATCCATCAGACTATGGAACAACATGCCTTTTTGCATCGGCGTCAGCGCATAGACATTTTCCAGTTCCCCCATGTCGCGAGTCCGTTCTACCAATTGATCCAGCTCGGCCATGGTTACATGTTTCAGCATGACATCGCTTGGCGTCAGCTCTTGCTGTTTGCGGCCTGTGCAATGCGCAATGATTTCCTGCAAACTGATTCGGAACGCTTCAGCTAGCTGCTCCATCGTTTCACGACGATATTCCTGCTTGCTGTAGCTGATCGTCAATTGCAGTTCGCCTTCCGAAATCAGTCCGTTCATATCCAGCGTGTGCGATCTGGCTGCATGGGCGCTAAGCTCTGCACCGCTAGCGTAAGGAGATACGCCAATGGACTGATTTTGCATATCTTGATCAAATTGTCCCAAATAGTTAAAGCTGATTTCAGGTTCGGTTACAAAACGCTCTTGCTCACGTGCTGCGGACAGGTATCTCAACATACCGTAGCCAATGCCCTTTTGCGGAATGCGGCGTAGTCCTTCTTTCACCTGTTTGATGCGCTGTGAAAGGTCTTGCCCCACGCTCATATCCAGCACAACCGGGAATTGGGTCGTAAACCAGCCCACGGTGCGCGTAATATCCAGTTCTGGCAGAATGGACTCCCGTCCATGACCTTCCAGGCTCACGAGCACTCGTTCCAGGCCCGCCCAGCGATGAATCGTCAGTCCCAATGCGGTAAGCAGCAAATCATTCATCTCCGTGTTGTAAGCACGATGCGCTTGTTTTAACAGCTGCTCCGTTTCCTGAGCTGTCCACGTAACTGTAATGTTCTCGCTGTCCCTATTTAAGGAATGAGAAGGGGACTCGTCTTTTGGAAGCGGCTGATATACGCCTTGTTCCATTTCCTGCCAGAATGCGAGTTCTGCTGCCATGGCCGGACTGTTCGCATATTGAGACTGCCCATCCGCCCAGGTGCGGAACGAATCCGTTTTGTGCGGAAGACGAGCCGCTTGTCCGTTCAATGCCTGCTCATAGGCGGTCGTAATATCCTCGAACAAAATGCGCCAAGATACGGTATCCACCACTAAGTGATGAATAGCTATCAGCAAATGATCTCCATCGGGACAATGGAACAGCCCCAGCTTCACCAGCGGTCCTTCGCTTACATGAATACCCGCCTGAATTTCATTCACTTTGGCCTCGATCGCCGCAGATACCTCAGACTCATTTCTGAAGTCGGCCCGATCCAGCGTATACAGCTCGCCCTCCCCAATCGCGCGGTTCCAGGCTTCATAACCGTGCTCACTAGGACGGAAAATGATACGCAGTGCGTCGTGATGGCTAACGATTTGATCCATCGCTGTGCGCAGGGCCGGTTCATCAAAACCGTCCTTGCTATGCAGCATAATGGACTGGTTATGATGATGAGCATCCGTCAGGTTCTGCTCAAAGAACCATTGTTGAACAGGTGTCAGTTTCACAGCGCCCACCACTTCGCTCTGATCCGCCAATCGGGTCACCGATTGCACTTTCAGTGCCAAGGCAGACACGGTTGGATGACTGAACAGGTCTTTCATCTCCAGTCGATAACCTGCTTGCAGCAATCGGGAGGATACTTGCAAGGCCTTGATCGAATCGCCACCCAGCTCGAAGAAGTTATCCTGCGTGCCTACCGCTTCCACGCCAAGTACCCCGGCCCATACCGCGGCCAATACTTGTTCCACCGTGGTACGCGGTGCCACATAGGCTGAACCGGTATGGATGCTTCCTTCCGGTTCCGGCAAGACCTTGCGGTCGATTTTTCCATTGTGGGTCAGTGGCAAGGTCTCCAGACGCATCAAACGTGCTGGCACCATGTGCGCTGGCAGCCCGGCTTCCAGTTCGGCCTGTACCTCCTCGATCCGCAGCTCGGCTTCTCCCGTGATGTATCCGCACAAGTACTTGTGTCCACGCTCATCCGTCCGGTCGATGACTACTGCTTGACGCACGCCTGGCACCCGCTGGATCGCCGTTTCAATCTCGCCCAGCTCGATCCGGTAGCCGCGGATTTTCACTTGATAATCCATCCGGCCGATAAAGTCCACATTACCGTCCGGCATCCACCGCGCCAAGTCGCCTGTGCGGTACAATCGTTCACCCGGTACGTACGGGTTTGCCACGAACTTCTCGGCCGTCAGGTCCGCACGATTCAGGTAGCCTCGTGCCACCCCGGCACCGCCAATGCACAGCTCACCCAGTACGCCGATCGGCATCGGATTCAAATGGCTGTCCACAATGTAGAAGCGGGCGTTCAGCCACGCCTGACCAATCGGCACATTGCCGCTGCTTGGCAGCTTCGACAATTCTTCGTCGTAGAAGCTGGAGTCAATCGCCGCTTCCGTGACGCCGTAGCTGTTCATAATGCGGATATCCGCGCCAAATCGTTCTTGCAGCACCCGGTAATCCGTCACGCTGCAGCTATCCGAGCTGGTAATCAGCAATTCTAGACTGCTCATGTCCAGTCCCTGTTCATACACATGCTGCATAAACGGTACGATCAGGGCCGGGGTCGATTCGAACACCGTAATCTGATAGTCGCGAATCCAGCCATATAGACGGCTTGGGTCGATGCGATCATCTTTCGGACAGATAACCATCGTTCCGCCGTTATAGAACACCCGTGCGATATCCCCGACGAACACGTCGAAGGAGAAGCTCGCCAGTTGCAACAACCGTACCGGGAACTGGTTCAGACGGTAATCCCGACGGTATGCCGCAGCCGTATTCACCAAGCTGCGATGCTCAATCATGACCCCTTTCGGGCGTCCCGTTGTCCCGGACGTGTAGATCACATACGCCAGATCCTGCGGTTCGTTGATGTGCTCAATATCGGTGATGTCTCCGATGTACAGCGACTCATCGTCCAGCGCCAGCACGGTATGCAGACGCAAGTGCGCTGCGGGTTCGGATGTTACTTCGCTGTCAGGTGCCGAATCTGCTGTTCCGTTCAGGGTTCCATGGAGTGTATCTGATTCCATCGTTTCAGTGCCAGCCGCTGTTTCCAACTCGCCCTCAGTCTGCCCTCCGGCCAAGGCCTGTCGGCTTTCCTCCAGCCAGACCTGTGCACGCTCCTGCAACCCCGTTTGGGTCAACAGTACCGTCGCACCACTGTCCTCCAGCATGAAACGAATACGTTCGGACGGATAGTCTGCATCCAGCGGCACATACGCGCCTCCAGCTTTCCATACCGCCAATACGCCGACCAGCATGTCCACTGAACGTTCACTCAAAATGCCGACAATCGATTCGCGTCCAATGCCTTCATTCCGCAATCTACGCGCCAATTGGTTCGCACGCTCGTTCAGTTTACGGTACGTAAGCTGCTGCTCCTCGTACACCACCGCCACGTGATCTGGTACAAGCTGCGCTTGTTCTTCCACAAAGGTATGGAATAAGCCCTCTGCTTCAGCAGCAACATCCGATACCCCCACATCTCCAAAACCGTAGATGATTTGTGCCTTCTCCTCGACGGTTACCATATCCAAAGCTGCCAGTGGCTGCTGTGGATGAAGGGTAATTGCACGTACGAGTTCGGTAAAATGCTGTGCCAATCGCGCGATGGTCTCAGGCTTGTACAGCGCCGTGCTGTATTCCAGACTGCACAGAATGCCTTCCGGCTGCTCCACTGCATCCAAGGTCAGATCAAATTTGGCCGTGTTATTGTCCGTCGGATACGTTTTAAAGGTCAGACCCTCCAGCTCGAACTCCTGCTGTTCAAATGTTTTCAGCTCAAACATCGTGTCAAACAGCGCATTCCGGCTCGTATCCCGCGTTAAATTCAGCTTTTCAACCAGTTCTTCAAAAGGATATTCCTGATGCTCATAAGCACTGAGCGCATGCTCTTTGACCTCTTGCAGATAATCCAGGAACGTTTTGTCGCCAGCCGGATAATTGCGGATCGCCAGCGTGTTGAGGAATACGCCTACCAAGCCCTCCAGTTCCGCATGCGGTCTTCCGGCAATCGGCGTGCCGACGATAATATCCTCCTGCCCCGAATATTTATGCAAGAGCGTGCTATACGCTGCCAGCAACACCATGTACAAGGTGGAGCCGGTTTGCGCGGCCAGCTGTTTCAACTGCTCGCTGTCCTCCAAGCTGATCGCAAATTCCAATCGAGCTCCTTCCAGACGCTGTACGGCTGGTCTTGCAAAATCCGTTGGCATATCCAGTGCTGGAATGTCACCAGCCATCGTGTTCAGCCAGTAGCTTTCCTGCTCACGAAGACGTTCACTTTGCATATCGGCATGCTGCCAAACCGCATAGTCCTTGTACTGGATGCGCAGAGGCGGCAGTTCTTTGCCTTCATACAATTGAGAGAACTCCTGCACGATAATTCCTTCAGTCACGCCATCCGAAATAATATGGTGCATGTCATAGAACATGACGTGACGCTCCGGTCCGGTTTCTACCAGCTGAACCCGCAGCAACGGTGCTTGTGCGAGATCAAATGCACGTACAAAGTCCAGTGCATACTGCTGGGTCTCTTCTTCGCTTGCCTGCACATGCTCCACGTTGAATGCGACGCCCGATTCAATCCGTTGAATCACCTCGCCATCCACCATGTCGAATCGGGTACGCAGGGCTTCATGACGGGCAATCAGCTGGCGGAAGGCTTGCTCCAGTCGCGTTTTATCCAAGGAACCTTCAATGATCAAAGCGCCTGGCATATTGTAGCTAACCTCTCCGCCTTCCAGGTGACTCAGCACGTACATCCGTTTTTGCGCCGAGGAAACCGGATAATATGCACGTTCCTCCGCAACAGGGATGGATACATACGTTTGCTGTGTCTGAACTTCTCCCATCACCTGTACCAGTTGCTCAATCGTCGGATATTGGAAAATATCTCGCAGCGCCAGCTTGTAATTCAGCTCCTGATGGATTTTCGCCATCAGTGTTGTCGCGCGCAGAGAATGTCCTCCCACTTCAAAGAAGTTATCCTGGATGCCTATCCGCGGGTGATTCAAAACGCTTTGCCAAATACGTACCAGTTGCTCTTCCAGCAGTGTCCGCGGTGCCACGTACGCTGTGCCTCCTTCGAGGCGCGCTTCCGGTGCTGGCAACGCTTTGCGGTCAATTTTTCCGTTCGGTGTCAGCGGGAAATGATCCAGTTGTACGACATACGTCGGGATCATATAACCCGGCAGCTTGGGCTGCAGCAGGTTGCGCAGCTCTGGCAAATTCAGCGCCTCAGAGGCTACGATATACGCACACAAATCCTTGTCTCCGTCTTCGTTTTCCCAGGCGGTGACGATGGCTTTCTGAATGCCGTCCACGGTCAGCAGCTGCGCTTCCACCTCGCCGAGTTCAATCCGGAAGCCCCGGATTTTGACCTGATCATCCATCCGGCCAATGAAGTCCACATTGCCGTCCGGCATCCACCGCGCCAAATCGCCTGTGCGGTACAATCGTTCACCTGGCACATATGGATTCGCTACGAATTTCTCGGCGGTCAGGTCTGCACGGTTCAGATAGCCTCGTGCCACCCCGGCTCCGCCAATGCACAGTTCACCCAGTACGCCGATCGGCACCGGATTCAGCTGGCTGTCCACGATGTAGAAGCGGGCGTTCAGCCACGCCTGACCAATCGGCACATTGCCGCTGCTTGGCAGCTTCGATAGATCTTCATCGTAGAAGCTGGAGTCAATCGCCGCTTCCGTGACGCCGTAACTGTTCATAATGCGGATATCTGCGCCAAACCGTTCTTGCAGCACCCGATAATCCGTCACACTGCAGCTATCCGAGCTGGTGATCAGCAGTTCCAGACTGCTCATGTCCAGTCCCTGTTCATGCACATGCTGCATAAACGGTACGATCAGGGCCGGAGTCGATTCGAACACGGTAATCTGGCAATCGCGAATCCAGCCATACAAACGGCTAAAATCAAGTCGGTCGTCTTTCGGACAAATGACCATCGTGCCGCCGTTATAGAGCGTCCGCGCAATATCCCCGACGAACACGTCGAAGGAGAAGCTTGCTAGTTGCAGCAGTCGTACTGGGAACTCGTTCAGACGGTAATCCCGACGATACGCCGCAGCCGTATTCACCAAACTGTGATGCTCAATCATGACCCCTTTCGGACGTCCTGTTGTACCGGACGTGTAGATCACATATGCCAGATCCTGCGGTTCGTTAATCGGCTCGATATCGGTGGTGTCTCCGATGTACAGCGACTCATCGTCCAACACCAGCACGGTATGCAGACGCAGCACTGTTGCCGGTTCGGATGCTGCTTCGCTGTCAGACTTCGAATCTGATTTCAAGCTTACGCCTTCACTAAGGCGGTCTCTTTCCATCGTTTCAGCGCTAACCGCCGTCTCCAGCTCACTCTCATTCTTTCCTTCGCCCAGAGCCCATTGGCTTTCATTCAGCCAACCCAGTGCACGCTCCTGCAAGCCCGTTTGGGTCAACAGTACTGTCGCGCCGCTGTCCTCCAGCATGAAACGAATACGTTCTGATGGATAGTCTGCATCTAACGGTACATATGCACCTCCGGCTTTCCATACCGCCAATACGCCGACCAGCATATCCACCGAGCGCTCGCTCAAAATGCCAACCATCGACTCGCGTCCAACGCCTTCGTTCCGCAATCTCCGCGCCAATTGGTTCGCGCGCTCGTTCAGTTTCCGGTACGTAAGCTGCTGCTCCTCGTACACCACCGCCACATGATCCGGTACAAGCTGCGCCTGTTCTTCCACAAAGGTATGGAATAAGGCTCCTGCCTCGACTACAGCAACATCCGATACCCCCACATCTCCAAATCCATGGATGATTTGTGCTTTTTCCTCGGCAGGTACCATATCCAAAGCTGCCAGTGGCTGTTGTGGATGCAGTGTAATTGCACGTACGAGTTCGGTAAAATGCTGCGCCAATCTCGCAATCGTCTCAGGCTTATACAGCGCCGTGCTGTATTCCAGACGGCACAGAATGCCTTCTGGCTGCTCTATTGCATCCAAGGTCAGATCAAATTTGGCCGTATTATTTTCCAGCGGATATGAATTCAAGGTCAGACCTTCCAGCTGCAACTCCTGCTGCTCCAATGTTTTCAACTCAAACATCGTGTCAAACAGCGCATTTCGGCTCGTATCCCGCGTCAAATTCAGCTTTTCAACCAGCTCTTCAAAAGGATAGTCCTGATGCTCATAAGCACTGAGCGCATGCTCCTTCACCTCTTGCAGATAATCCAGGAACGATTGGTCGCCAGACGGATAATTGCGGATTGCCAGCGTATTGATGAAGACACCTACCAGACTCTCCAGTTCCGCATGCGGTCTTCCAGCAATCGGCGTGCCGACTACGATATCTTCTTGGCCTGTGTATTTATGCAAGAGCGTGGTGTACGCCGCCAGCAGCACCATATACAAGGTTGAACCTGTTTGCGAAGCCAGTTCTTTCAGGCGTTCGCTAACTTCACGCTCCAGTCCGAATTCGATCGTATCCCCTGCCGTACTCTGCACCGCCGGACGGGCAAAGTCGGTTGCCAGATCCAGCACAGGCACGCCGCCCCGGAAGGTACCCAGCCAGTACGCTTCCTGACGCTGCATCCACTCCTGATGGGCTTCGCTTTGCTGCCATACCGCGTAATCCTTGTACTGAATCCGCAATGGCGATAGCTCTTCACCGCCATACAAGCGGACAAATTCATCGGTCAGTACCTCCATCGACACACCATCCGAAACGATATGGTGCATGTCGAGCATGAGCAGATGCTGGGGTTCTTGCTCTGCTCCTCGTGCGCCCAGATTCACCAAGCCTACCCGCAGCAGCGGTGCAGCTTTCAGATCAAACGGACGCACAAACTGTCGTACCCGTTCTTGTGCTTCCTGGCTGAACGTCGTGTCCGTAGCTGTATCCAAATCTGTAGCTGTGTCCTGATCTGTATCCGTAGTTGCACGCTCTGCTTGTACCTTCGTATATTCCACCTCGAACGGCACGGTGTCCTCAACCCATTGCATTGGCTCACTTTCGATCAGCTCAAAGCGGGTACGCAAGGTCGCATGGCGGGCGATCAATTGACGGAACACATCTTCTACTCGTTTCACATCCAGCGGACCACTCACTTGCAGCACCGACGGCATGTTGTAGTTCACATCACTTGGATCAAACTGATGCAGCACATACAGTCGTTTTTGCGCCGAAGATAACGGGTAGAAGCTGCGTTCTTCCGTTACCGGAATGGACGCATAGGTTACTTGATCCAGACTTTCTAACATCGTTGCCAGTTGTTCAATCGTTGGTGCTTCAAAAATACTGCGTAGTGGAAGCGGCTTGTTCAGCTCCTTGTGAATCTTCGAGGCCAGTGTCGTCGCCCGCAGCGAGTGTCCGCCAATCTCGAAGAAGTTTTCCTTCACACCAACCTGCGTGAGACCCAGTACATCCTGCCAAATGTGAGCCAGCTTCACTTCCACCCACGTCTGCGGTGCTACATAATCGGTTCCGCTTTGCAGGCTACCTTCCGGTGCTGGCAGTGCCTTGCGGTCAATTTTGCCGTTCGGACTCAGCGGCATCTGCTCCAGCTGTACAAAGTACGACGGCACCATGTAGCTTGGCAGCTCCCGGCCCAGCTCACTTCTCAGCTCACTGGCACCCATTTCTTGCCCGGCGACATAGTACGCCACCATTTGTTTTTGTCCCGTTTCATCCGCACGGGCCAGCACCACGGCTTCGCGTACCGATTCCACTTGGAGCAGCTGCGATTCGACCTCGCCCAGCTCAATCCGGTAGCCCCGGATTTTCACCTGATGGTCGATCCGGCCCAAATATTCAATGTTGCCGTCCGGCATCCATCTCGCCAAATCACCTGTACGGTACATCCGCTCATAGCCTGCTTCCCCGCCGGCAAACGGATCGGCTACAAATTTCTCTGCCGTCAGCTCCGGACGGTTCAGATAGCCTCGGGCTACGCCGACACCGCCGATGCACAGTTCACCCGCAACCCCAATCGGCTGCAATTGCTTCGTGCCTTCCTTCACAATGTACAGACGAATATTCTGAATCGGCTTCCCGATCGGAATAACTCCATATTCCTCATCCGGCTCGCAATCGAAGTACGATACGTCCACCGTCGCTTCGGTCGGGCCGTAGAGATTGACCAGCTTCGCTCCGGCCAAGCTCGACACAAGCCGCTGGAACCGGGCCACATGCTGTGGCGGCAATGCTTCACCACTGGCAAAGACATGGCGCAACGTTGCCAGCTTCGTTTGCATCACTTCCCGTGGCTGCTGCTCCACGTACTCCAGGAACGCATGCAGCATGGCGGGAACAAAGTGCATTGTACTCACGCCATCGCGGGCAATCGTGTCGACGATGTCTTCCGGGTTCTTTTCCCCGCCAACGGACAACAGACTCACCTTCGAGCCGACCAGCGACCACCAGAACAGCTCCCACACCGATACGTCGAACGTGAAGGCGGTCTTTTGCAGGATTGTGTCTTCTGCACTCAAGCCGTATCGATCATGCATCCACAAAATCCGGTTCAGCACGGAATGGTGCTCCACCATCACGCCTTTCGGTTTCCCGGTGGAGCCGGAGGTATAGATGACATAGGCTACATGGTGCGGGCCAGCCAGTGACTCCAGATTCGAACCGTCTTTGTGGTAAATGTCTTGGCTATCCTGCTCATGACGATCCAGCACCAGCACCTGGCCGCCAAAACTCAGTGACGCTTGCTCGGCCAGATGCGACTGCGTCAGTACCAGCTTCGCTCCCGAGTCCTCCAGCATAAAGCGGATACGGTCCGCCGGATATTCCGGATCGATGGGCACGTAGGCTCCGCCTGCTTTGAGGATCGCATAGATACCTACGATCATGTCCAGCGAACGGTGAACCAAAATGCCCACGGGCTGATCCGGTTCAACACCTGCGGCACGCAGCGTCCGAGCCAAACGGTTCGCGCGCTCATTCAACTCCGCGTAGGTCAACGATTCCGATCCGTACAGCACTGCCACTTGATCTGGTGTTTCCGCTACCTGCTGCTCGAACAGCGCACTTAACGTCTGATCCTGCGGAGAGGCTGCCGCCGTATCCCCCCAGACCTGAACGATCTGCGTCTGCTCTTCGGGTGTCACCAATTCCAGCTCATTCACACGGATATGCGGATTATTCACGATTTGCTCGATGACATGCAGTACATGTCCCTGCATTCGCTCTATCGTAGACCGATCGTATACATTGGCGTTATATCTGAACATGATGCGGAAGGTTTCATCGGGCATCACAATCAAGTCCAGATCATAATTCGTTTGCTCGACAACCTCTACATTCGTAATTTCAAAAGCGGATGGACGAACTTCACTAAGCTGCTCGACTTGCTCCTCTACCGGATAATTCTCAAATACCATAATGTGGTTAATCAGATGCTGCTTCTGCTCGGTCAATGCCTGAATTTCATACAGCGGGAAGCTGTCATAGGCTCCCGAGGCCAGTGCCTGTTCCTGCGTTTTCCGCATCACTTCCACAAAAGTGGCATTCCGTTCACTTTGAATCCGCACCGGGATCGTATTAATGAACAAACCAATCATATGCTCTACGCCGGCAATATCTGTTGGACGTCCAGATACGACACTACCGAAAATAACATCCTCATTGTTGTTATATTTCTGCAAAATAAGGCCCCACACGCTCTGCATCAGCGTATTAATCGTGACCTGCTGCTGCTTCGCAATCCGGTGTATGGCTTCGCTCCATGTTGGATCCAGATCTACCGTTATTTTTTCAGAGATATATTTGCTGGTGTCGCTTGTTGTAGTGGATGGAACATGTTCCTTTTCTTTTTCCTTGCTGTCCGGCGTTGGCTCCTTCCATAAAGCATCTGCACCCGGCAACAACGTTTGCTGTTCAAAGCCCGCCAAATAGCTGCTCCAGTATTCTTTTGCCGCACGTTCATCCTGACGCTCTAGCCATTCGATATATTGGCCATACGGTGTAATCGCTGCAAGCTCCGGCTGCTTCTGCTCCAGCAGCGCAAAGTACGTACCAAACACTTCACCCGTAACCAGCGATAAGCACCAGCCATCCATGACAATGTGATGGAAGCTCCATACCAAATGATACGTTTCTTCATGGGTTTGCAATACCTGTACGCGCATGAGTGCATCCGTACCGAGATTAAAGCCCCTAGCCTGGTCCTCTAGCTTAAACGCCTGGATATACGCCTGTTGCTCCGCTTCCTGCATTTCCCGTATATCCTGGAAGGAAAGGTCGCTATCTTTGTGACGGAATACGATCTGCAATGGCTCCTGACTGTGTCCTGTCTCAAACATATGGAAATTCGTTCGCAGCGCTTCATGACGCTGTGTCAGTACATCCAGACTCTTGCGGAAAACAGCTACATCAAAGCTGCCTTTTTGATCAAACGACGCTTGCTGGAAGTAGGCACCTGACTCCGGCTCCATCAAGCTATGGAACAGCATCCCCTTCTGCATAGGCGAAAGAGCATACACATTTTCCAGCTCGCCCACAGAAGCTGTTTGCTCCGTCAATTGCTCCAGTTGCCCAAGCGTCAAACCCTTGAACAATACATCGCTTGGTGTTAGCTCACTCCGCTCTTTGGAGGCACAATGAGCGATCACTTCCTGCAAGCTTTCCTGCAGCAACTGCGCAAATTTTTCTACATTTTGCTGATGATATACCTTACTGTCATAGCGAATGTCCAGTGTCAGCGCGCCCGCTGTAATCATTCCGTTCACATTCAAAGGATGCTCCAGAACGGTATGGTCACTCATCGGCTCTCCACCTGGATGTGAAGACAGCGTAATATCCCCATTTTCCAAGTCCTGATCAAATTGTCCTAAATAGTTAAAGCTAATTTCAGGCTGCAGGGTCCAGGAAGGATGGGCATCATGCTGAGACATATATTTCAAAACACCGTAGCCAATGCCCTTATGCGGCACATGGCGCAGGTCTTCCTTCACCCGCTTGATTCGCTGCCCGACTGCTGCCTTTCCGTCCACATCCAGCAGCACCGGATATTGGCTTGTAAACCAGCCCACGGTACGGGTGATGTCAATATCTGGAATAATGGCTTCCCGGCCATGTCCCTCCAGATTGACCAGCACACGCTCCTGACCGTTCCAGTTATATACCGCTGTGCCGAGTGCGGTTAACAGCAGATCATTGACCTCGGTGTGGTACGCACGGTGTGCTTCCTGAAGCAGCAGTCGTGTTTCCTGTTCACTCCAAGCTACGCTCACCGTCGCAGTGTCTCTGATTAGAGAATGTTGTCCCTCTGCTCTCTCTTGATTCTTAGGCAACGATGCAACTTCCGTTTGGGCAAGACGGTGCCAGTATTCGCGTTCGTCTTCGATGGCCGGACTATTCGCATATTGTGATAAGCACTCTGCCCAAGTGGAGAAAGCGTCCGTTTTATATGGCAAACGAATGGCTTCTCCACGAACCGCCTGCTCATATCCCGCGGCAAAATCCTCAAACACAATCCGCCATGAAATCCCGTCTACGACCAAATGGTGAATCGCAATCAGTAAATGATCTCCATCCATGCAGCGGAAAAGCCCCAGCTTGACCAGTGGTCCCTCGTCCAGACGAATGGAACTTTGGATGGCATTCGCTTTCATTTCAATCGCCACCGCCACATCCGCAGCATCTTTGATACCCGTCAAATCAACAACGTCCAGACTGTACAGCTGACCTTCGTTCAAACCGCGATTCCACGCTTCATAGCCCTGTTCGGTCTGACGGAAGACCATACGTAGCGCATCATGATGCTCCGTTACCTTGGTCACCGTTTCACGCAATGCGGCTTCATCGAAGCCTTGCGCCCTATACAGCATCACCGACTGGTTGAAATAATGTGGCTCTGCTGAGGATTGTCCAAGAAACCATTGCTGAATCGGGGTCAATCTAACTGCCCCCGAAACCACCCGCTGATCGGCTGTGCGGCTGACCTTGTGTACATGACCACTCAGCAGCGAGATGGAAGGATATTGGAACAAATCCTTCATGTCCAGCTTGTAGCCCGCTTGCAGCAAACGGGAGGATACCTGGATCGCTTTGATCGAATCGCCGCCCAGATCAAAGAAATTATCCAAAATCCCGACTCTCTTCGCTCCTAATACAGCCTGCCAAATCGAAACCAAAGTCTGCTCCAGCGCTGTGCGCGGCTCTACATAATCCGCTCCGCTTTGCAGACTGCCCTCTGGTGCCGGCAGGGCCTTGCGGTCGATTTTACCGTTCGGCGTCAGTGGCATTTGCTCTAGCTGGATGAAATACGAAGGCACCATGTAGTTTGGTAGCTCCTCGCCCAGTAAGCTGCGTAGCTCACCCGCGCTTACTTCCCGTTCAGCAACATAGTACGCCACCAGTTGGTTCTGCCCCTGCTCGTCCGCTTGGGCCAGCACGATGACCTCTTGCACATCTTCCACTTTCAATATTTGTGCCTCGACTTCGCCCAGCTCGATCCGGTAGCCCCGGATTTTCACCTGATGGTCGATCCGGCCCAAATATTCGATGTTGCCGTCCGGCATCCATCTCGCCAAGTCACCCGTACGGTACATTCGTTCATAGCCTGCTTCCCCAACCGCAAACGGGTTCGCTACAAATTTCTCCGCCGTCAGCTCTGGACGATCCAGATAACCACGCGCCAGACCCGGACCGGACACGCACAGCTCACCCGCTACGCCGACCGGAGCCAAATGTCCATACACATCCACCATGTACACCCGATGATTCGGCACAGGGCGTCCGATGGAAATCAGTTGTCCGGCTCTCTCATCCTCGGATACGGGCCAGATCGACGTCGCCACTGAGTTTTCGGTGGGACCGTAGCCGTTGTAGTACGCCACCTGATCTTTCCACTTGTATACCAGCTCGGTTGAGGATGCTGAACCCGCCGTAAACAAAATACGCAGGTTTGGCATCCGTTCTGGCTCCAGATACACCGCATAGGTCGGCGGCAAAGCGGCCACCGTGATCTGATGATCCGCCATATATTGCTCAAACCGCTCGTAGTTCAAAATCGTTTCTGTCGTTGGCACATATAACGTGGCTCCACAGAACAACGCCTGGAAGATTTCCCAGCAAGCCGCATCAAACGAATAGCTGGCGAACAGCAGCGCATGATCCGACGTACGGATCTTGAGTGTCTGATCAAAATACGTTTTCAGATTGCACAGCCCGTGATGCTCCAGCATCACGCCCTTCGGCTGCCCCGTTGTACCCGACGTGTAGATCACATACGCCAAATCGTTCGGACCGGACCACCGCTCCAGGTTGGAACCATCCTCGTGATACACCGTTTGCGCTCCATCCAGCACCAGCACTTGGCCATCGATAACTGCTTTGTCCACCAGATGACCTTGTGTCAACAGCAGCTTCGCACCCGAGTCATCCAGCATATAGCGGATACGCTCTTCCGGATAGGTTGGATCGATGGGTACATATGCACCTCCGGCTTTTAAAATCCCGAAGATACCTACGATCATGTCCACCGACCGCTCAGTCATCAGACCCACCAAACGATCTTTCGTCACGCCTTGACTGCGCAAGGTACGAGCTAATCGATTGGCGCGTTCATTCAGCTCGCGATAGGTTAATTGCTCTCCTTCAAAGAACAAGGCTGTCTGCTCCGGCGTCTGCGCGGTTTGCGCCTCGAACAAGCCATGGATCGTTTGCTCGCTTGGATACTCGGTCGCCGTATCTCCCCATACGCTGAGAATTTGCTCACGTTCCCGCGTGGTTACCATATCCAGCTCATACACGCGAATGTCCGGCTTCGCTGTCACCTGTTCCAGCAGCTGTACCAGATGACCTCGAATTTGCTCTACACTTTCCCGTTCAAAGGCCAGGGCATTATACCCAAAGCTCATATGAATGGTGTTCCCTGGCAGCACCACCAGGTTAAAGTCATAGTTGGTCTGCTCGACAGACTCGGCTCCGGTGATGCTGAAGCTGGACTCATCACTGCTACCTAATTGCTCCAATTGTTCCTCTACCGGATAGTTCTCAAAAATAAGAATATGATTGATCAAATCCTGCTTAAGCTCCGATAGCCCCTGAATTTCATACAACGGATACGTATCATAGGTATGGGAAGCAATCGATTGCTCTTGGGTTTGCTTCATCACGTCTGAGAATAAGCTGTCCACTTGACTGCGGATGCGTACAGGAATGGTATTGATAAACAGACCAATGATGTGCTCCACATTCGGAATGTCTGCCGGACGTCCAGATACCACGCTGCCAAACACCACATCATCTGTGCCATTATATTTTTGCAGCAACAGGCCCCAAACGGTCTGCATCAATGTATTGATCGTTACCTGATAACGCTTGGCTATGCGCTGAATGCCTGCCGTTAGATCCGCGCCCAAGTCAAAATCCAGACGCTCCGCCTGATACCCCGTTTTGCCCTGCATTTTAGCCTGTGGCAGGCGGGACTGTTCCTCATATCCTTCCAGAACCTTGCTCCAGTAACCTGATGCGGCCTGACGATCCTGCTGCTGCAGCCATTCGATATATTGACTGTACGGCGTTACAGGGGCCAGTTCCGGCTGCTTATGAGCCAGTATCGCAAAATAACTCGCAAACACTTCGCCTGTCACCAGCGACAAGCACCAGCCGTCCATCACGATATGATGGAAGCTCCATACAAAACGGTACGCATCCTCACCTGTGCGCAAAACGGCCACACGCATCAAAGCATCTTGCGCCAGATCAAAGCCTCTTTGCTTGTCTTTACGCGTATATTCGAGGATGTACTCGTTTTGCTGCTCTTGCTCCATATCCCGCAAATCCTCTACATACAGTTCGCTGCGCTTATTCCGATACACGACCTGAAGCGGTTCATCTTTCCAGCCACTGTAAAAGTTCGTGCGCAGTACCGTATGCCGCTGCACCAATACATCCAAACTTGCCGCAAATGCAGCGATATTAAAATGTCCTCGCAGATCAAAGGAGGCCTGTTCAAAATAAGCTCCTGATTGCGAATCCATCAGATTGTAAAAGAGCATCCCCTTTTGCATCGGCGTCAGTGCGTATACATTTTCCAGCTCACCGATATGTGCCGCCTGTTCCGCAATTTGTTCCAACTCTCCAGTCGTCAGACCTTTGAAGGACACATCACTCGGCGTCAGCTCCGGCTGTTCCTGAGCGACGCAATGCGCAATCACCTCTTGCAAAGCGGATTGCAGCAGTCCCGCCACACGTTCCAGCGTTTCTTGGCGATACTGCTTACGGCTGTAAGCGATCGTCAAGCGCAGCGTGCCTTCCGAGATCATCGCATTCAAATCCAGCGTGTACAGTAACGGTGAATGGGCATCCTCTGTATCCCCTGCGCTATAGGATGACCATGTGATTCCACTGTTTTGCACATCCTGATCGACCTGCCCCAAGTAGTTAAAGCTGATTTCCGGTTCTGCTCCAATCGCCTGCGCTTCATCCGATGCGAACGCAGGGGACAAGTAGCGCCATGTGCCATACGTCAGCCCTTTATGTGGAATCCGGCGCAGACCTTCCTTCGTTTCTTTAATCCGCTGGGCCAGCGTCAGGTTGACATCTGTGTCCAGCAGCACCGGATACAAGCTCGTAAACCAGCCTACTGTACGTGTAATATCCACCTCTGGCAGGATTGCTTCCCGGCCATGTCCCTCCAGATTCACCAGCACCTGTCCTGCGCCTGTCCAGTTGTGCATCGCCAATCCTAACGCGGTCAATAGCAAATCATTGACCTCGGTGTTATAGGCGCGATGTGCCTGCTTTAGCAGTTGCTCCGTTTCAGCCTCGGTCCACTCCACCGTCAGCACTTCGCTGTCTGCATTCAAGGAGCCCTCGTAGGCGAAATCCTTAGGCAGCGGTGCCGCTTTCGCTTTGGCCTGTTCCAGCTGCTGCCAGTAGGCTTCATCCGATGCAGCCTCTGAACGGTTGGCGTAAGACGACAACTCCCGTGCCCATGTTTGGAAGGAATCCGTTTTATAGGGCAATCGTACAGGCTCGCCCTTGATCGCCTGTTCGTAGCCAGTAGAGAAATCTTCAAACAGAATCCGCCACGATACCCCATCTATCACCAAATGGTGAATGGCTATGAGCAAATGATTGCCCTCGGCTGTGCGGAACAATCCCAGCTTGACCAGAGGTCCTTCGGACAGGTGGATGCTGCTTTGAATTTCATTTGCCTTCGCTTCCAGCGCTTCCGCATAGGATGCTTGTTCACGGTAATCCATCGTTTCCAGCGTATACAACGCGCCTTCATCTACACCGCGTGTCCAAGCCGTATAACCAGAGGAATCCTGATGGAAAACCGTACGAAGCACATCATGATGCTTCACGATGTGATCCATGACTTGGCGAACCGCCGTCTCATCAAAGCCCTCGGCACGATAGAGCATGACCGCCTGATTAAAGTGCTGCGGACGCTCGCGCTCCTGCGCAAAGAACCAATGCTGGATCGGAAGCAAAGCGGTTTCCCCGCTCACTTCTCCTTGATCTGCCATACGACTGACCTCGTGCATATGCGGTGCCAGTGTTGCAACCGTTGGATACTGGAATAAATCCTTCATGTCCAGCTTATAGCCAGCCTGGAACGCACGGGATGCGATTTGGATCGCCTTGATCGAATCGCCGCCCAGATCAAAGAAATTGTCCAAAATACCGACAGTCTGTAGTCCCAGTACTGACTGCCAGACCGCTGCCAGAGCACGTTCTTGCGCGGTACGCGGCTCAGCATAATCCGCTCCGGTTTGCAGGCTGCCTTCCGGTACTGGCAGGGCCTTGCGGTCGATTTTGCCATTTGGACTCAGCGGCATCTGCTCCAGCTGTACAAAGTACGATGGCACCATGTAGCTTGGCAGCTCCCGGCCCAGCTCACTTCTCAGCTCGCTGGCACCCATTTCTTGCCCCGCGACATAGTACGCCACCATTTGTTTTTGGCCCGTTTCGTCTACACGAGCCACGACGACCGCTTCTCGTACCGATTCCACTTGGAGCAGCTTCGATTCGACCTCGCCCAGCTCAATCCGGTACCCCCGGATTTTGACTTGATGGTCGATCCGGCCCAGATATTCAATGTTCCCGTCCGGCATCCATCTCGCCAAATCGCCTGTGCGGTACATCCGTTCATAGCCGGCTTCCCCGCCGGCAAACGGATCGGCTACGAATTTCTCTGCCGTCAGCTCCGGACGGTTCAGATAGCCTCGGGCTACGCCGACACCGCCGATGCACAGTTCTCCTGCAACCCCAATCGGCTGCAATTGCTCCGTGCCTTCCTTCACAATGTACAGACGAATATTCTGAATCGGTTTCCCGATCGGAATAACTCCATATTCCTCATCCGGCTCGCAATCGAAGTACGATACGTCTACCGTCGCTTCGGTTGGACCATACAGGTTGATCAGCTTCGCTCCGGCCAGGCTCGACACAAGCCGCTGGAACCGGGCGACATGCTGCGGCGGCAATGCTTCGCCGCTGGCAAAGACATGGCGCAGCGTTGCCAGCTTCGTTTGCATCACTTCCCGTGGCTGCTGCTCCACGTACTCCAGGAACGCATGCAGCATGGCGGGAACAAAGTGCATTGTGCTCACGCCATCGCGGGCAATCGTGTCAACGATGTCTTCCGGGTTCTTTTCCCCGCCAACGGACAACAGACTCACCTTCGAGCCGACCAGCGACCACCAGAACAGCTCCCACACCGACACGTCGAACGTGAAGGCCGTCTTTTGCAGGATCGTATCTTCCGCACTCAAGCCGTATCGATCATGCATCCACAAAATTCGGTTCAGCACGGAATGGTGCTCCACCATCACGCCCTTCGGTTTTCCCGTGGAACCGGACGTATAGATAACATAGGCTACATGGTGTGGGCCAGCCAGTGGCTCCAGATTCGAACCGTCTTCGTGGTAAATGTCTTGGCCATCCTGCGCATGACGATCCAACACCAGCACCTGGCCGTCGAAACTCAGTGACGCTTGCTCCGCCAAATGCGATTGCGTCAGCACCAGCTTAGCTTCCGAGTCCTCCAGCATAAAGCGGATGCGGTCCGCCGGATATTCTGGATCGATGGGTACGTAGGCCCCGCCTGCCTTGAGGATCGCATAGATGCCGACGATCATGTCCAGCGAGCGGTGAACCAAAATGCCTACAGGCTGATCCGGCTGAACACCTTCCGCACGCAGCGTCCGGGCCAAACGGTTCGCGCGCTCATTCAACTCCGCGTAGGTCAACGATTCCGCTCCGCACAACACTGCCACCTGATCCGGTGTTTTCGCTGCCTGCTGCTCGAACAGTGCACTTAGCGTTTGATCCTGCGGATAGGCTGCCGCCGTATCTCCCCAAACCTGAACGATCTGTGCCTGTTCTTGCGGGGTTACCAATTCCAGCTCATTCACTCGGATATTCGGATTGTCCACAATTTGTCCGATGACATGGTCGATATGGCCCTGGATACGCTGCATGGCAGACCGGCTATACACGAGAGCATTGTATTCAAGCAGGATAGAGATATCCTCATCAGGCACGACAATCAGGTTGAAATCGTAGTTGGTTTGCTCGGCAAGTGCCACATTGGCAATCGAGAAGCCTGTTTGTGCCTTTGTCTCGCCGGAACCGCCCATCTGCTTCATCTGTTGCCCGATCGGGTAGTTTTCAAAGACCATAATGTGATGAATCAGGTCTTGTTTTTGTTCAGTCAGTGCCTGGATATCGTATAGCGGGAACGTATCATAGACACTGGAGGCCAAAGACTGTTCCTGGGTGCGCTGCAATATTTCAGCAAATGTAGCATTCCATTCACTTTGAATCCGCACCGGTATAGTATTGATAAACAGTCCGATCATGTTCTCCACGCCTGGAAGGTCTGCCGGACGACCGGATACCACACCACCAAACACAACATCCTGATGATTATTGTATTGCTGTAAAATAACGCCCCACACGCTTTGCAGCAATGTGTTAATCGTGACATGTTGTTGCTTGGCCATTTGGTTTAATGCCGCAGTCCGTTCTTTACCCAACCTAAAGGGTAGCTTTTCCAAAACATAGCCGGCATTTGAACTTTCACCACTTCTGTCCGGTTCTTCATCCCGTGCGACGACAGAAGCTTGTGCGTTCTCCCCAGGCAACAAGGTTTGCTGCTCAAAACCTGCCAAATAGTCACTCCAATAACGGGTCGCTTCCTGTGCATCCTGATGTTCCAACCATTCGATATAGTCACTATACGGCTTGACAGGTGCGAGCTCTGGCTGCTTGTGCTCCAGCAAGGCAACATATGCCCCAAACACTTCGTCCGTCATCAGGGACAGGCACCATCCGTCCATCACAATATGATGGAAGCTCCATACAAAACGGTATGAGCTTTCACCCGTGCGGAAGACGGCTACGCGCATAAGCGCATCCTTGCTTAGATCAAAGCCTCGAGCTTTATCCTGGGTCACAAATTCAGCTACAGCGTGTTCGCGCCCTCTGACATCCTCATAAAAGAAGCTCAAATTTTTATGACGATAGACAATCTGCAACGGTTGACCATACCAGCCACTGTAGAAATTCGTCCGTAATATAGCATGCCGGCTAACCAGCAGCTTCAGACTTTCCTCGAATAGGGACGTTTCAAAGTACCCCTCCAGATCAAAGGTTGCCTGTTCAAAATACACGCCTGTTTCTGCATTCATCAAACTATGGAACAGCATACCCTTTTGCATAGGGGTCAACGGGTACACATTTTCCAATTCCCCAACCGTCTTGGTCTGCTCCTTAATCGTATCTAATTGCTCCAGGGTCAGACCTTTTAGCAATACATCACTTGGAGTCAATTCGGTCCGCTCCCGTGTGACACAATGCTCGATCATTTCAAGCAGGTTGGATTTTAATAGATTAGCCAGCATGTGGACGGTGTCCTTACGGAAGGCTTTGCCGTTATACCGAATGTCCAGTTCCAGGATGCCGTTCGTTACGATCCCGCTCACATCGAGAGCATATTTCATCTTCGTCCGGTCACTAACGACTGATCCAATTGAGTAAGGAGACCTACGCATATCGCTGTTTGGCAAGTCCTGATCCAGCTGTCCGAGATAATTGAAGCTCACTTGCGGCTCGGCAAAAGCTTGCTGTTGACCAGGGTTCAGTGTATCTGCTTGCTGACTGGCGACTTGGCCGGATTCACTCAAATATCTCCAGATTCCGTAGCCCAGTCCTTTATTCGGAATATGGCGCAGACTCTCTTTGACCTGTTTGATGCGTTCTGACCAAGCGGGATCACGACCGATGTCCAGCAATACCGGATATGGACTCGTAAACCAGCCTACCGTACGAGAAATGTTCGTATCCGGCAAAATGTTCTCACGCCCGTGTCCCTCTAAATGAATCAGACTGCGTTCATGACCCGTCCACGTGTACAGCATCATGCCCAATGCCGTCAGAAGCAGATCATTCACTTCCGTGTTATATGCGCGGTGTGCTTGCTTCAATAATTTTGATGTCTCTTCCTCCGTAAGCTGGACGACCACTGTATCCGTGTCAGCCAAGGTAAAGGGCTCAGCCTGCGCTTGATCCTCAGGCAAACGTACTTGGTCAGCCCAAGCGGCTGCGTTCCATTGCTCCCAGTAGGCGTGTTCACTTTCCATAGCTGTGCTATTCGCATAGGTGGAAAGTTTTTGTGACCAGGAACGGAAGGAATCCGTTTTGTCCGGCAGCTGAAGCACTTCCTGATGAACGACCTGTTCATAGGCAGTGGCCAAATCCTCAAACAAAATACGCCAGGATACCCCGTCCACCACCAAATGGTGAATCACCATCAGCAGATGATCCCCATCGGCACAGCGGAACAAACCAGCCTTTAACAGCGGTCCTTCATGCAGTTGGATACTGCTTTGAATTTCAGTGGATTTTGCCTCCATTGCTGCGCTGAGCATGGCTTCATCCGTCAAATCCCTAAAGTCCAGCACGTCCAGATGATACAGCTCGCCTTCCTGTATTCCGCGGTTCCATGCTTTATAGCCTTGCTCAGTCTTGCTGAACACCATCCGCAGTGCATCATGGTGCTCTGCTAGTTTGCCAAGCGCCTGACGCAAAGCAGCTTCGTCAAACCCCTGCTCCCGGTGCAGCATAACGGCCTGATTAAAGTGATGCGCATCCACTTGCGCCTGCGCAAAGAACCCATGCTGGATCGGAAGCAACGCCGTTTCTCCGCTCACTTCTCCCTGATCTGCCATACGACTGACCTCGTGCATATGCGGTGCCAGGGTTGCGACGAGGGGATAGCGGAACAAATCCTTCATGTCCAGCTTGTAGCCTGCCTGGAACGCACGGGATACGATTTGAATCGCCTTGATCGAATCGCCGCCCAGGTCAAAGAAATTGTCTAAAATACCGACGGTTGGCACGCCTAGGACGGATTGCCAGACCGTTACGAGTGCCCGTTCCGGTGCAGTGCGCGGCTCTACATAATCCGCTCCGCTTTGCAGGCTACCTTCCGGTGCTGGCAGGGACTTGCGGTCGGTTTTACCGTTCGGTGTCAGCGGCATCTGCTCCAACTGAATGAAATACGACGGCATCATATAGCTTGGCAGCTCCCGCCCCAGCTCATGTCTCAGCTCACCCGCTCCAAGCTCTTGACTCGCCACGTAGTACGCCACGAGCTGTGTTTGGCCCGTTTCGTCCGTGCGTGCCATGATGACCGCTTCTTGTACCGACTCCACCTGCAGCAGCTGCGATTCGATCTCGCCCAGTTCGATCCGGTAGCCCCGGATTTTGACCTGATGGTCCATCCGACCCAAATATTCAATGTTGCCGTCCGGCATCCATCTGGCCAAATCGCCTGTACGATACATCCGCTCATGGTCTGACTTGTCATCAGCAAACGGATGATTCACAAATTTCTCGGCCGTCAGTTCTTCACGTTTCCAATACCCACGGGCCAATCCTTCCCCTGCAATACATAACTCACCCGGTACGCCGACGGGCTGCAATTCTCCATTCGCATTCATGATATAGATTTGGGTATTCGCGATGGGGCGTCCAATGTTAATGTGCTCCGCATGGGTCAGTTCCTGCACGGTCGACCACACCGTCGTTTCTGTAGGTCCGTACATGTTATAAATGCGAGGACCGTTTATTTCTTGCAGTGCTACGAGCAACTTGGACGGAAGGGCCTCACCCCCGACCATAATGGCCTTCACGCTTTGCAGTGTGCGGGAACCTGCTTCATGACCTAGCAGCATTTGTAACCGGGATGGGGTCATTTGCAACATCTCAATCGAATGTTGAGTAATCAATTCACCCAGCGCCTGCGGATTCACCTGATGCTGGCGGTCACCAAGCACCACCGTCATTCCACCCAACAGGGGCAAGATGGTTTCCAAGACGAAAATATCGAATGAAATAGTCGTCAGTGACAAAATGGTTTGGCTCGCTTCAAAGTCAATGACTTCGCGCATTCCGGTAATAAAGTTGAGGACCGAGCGATGCTGGAGCATAACTCCTTTCGGATTTCCAGTCGAACCCGACGTATAGATGACATAAGCCAAATGCTCTGGCCGGGCAATCGTCTCCAGGTTACCGCTTTCTCCCTGATACAAGGCTGCATCCTCAAGAAATATGGCATTGGCGTTGCAATGATGCTCTTCCAACAGATCACGACTGGTCAGAAGCACTGTGGCCTCGCTATCTTCCAGCATGTATGCAATACGAGAGGACGGAAATTCGGGATCAATCGGCACATAAGCACCACCTGCTTTGAGAACAGCCAGGAGACCTACGATCATTTCCACTGAACGCTGTACCATCAGTCCGACCCGTTTGTCAGGTCCTACTCCTTGTGCTTGAAGCATTCGGGCCAATGAATTTGCCCGTTCATTCAGTTCCCGATAAGTCAGACTCTGATGTCCAAACACCAATGCCACCTGATCTGGCGTATATTCTACCTGCTCCTCGAACAGCTGATGGATCGTCTGATGAGACGGAAAAGCACAAGCGGTGTCATTAAATGCCGCTGTAATCTGTTGTTTTTCCGCTGCTGTGAGTAGTTCCAGCTCTTCAACACGAACATGCGGATTGAGCGAAATTTGCCCCAGCAGGCGTGCAAAATGCCCATACAGACGCTCAATACCTGCTTGATCAAAGCTGAGCGTGTTATACATAAAACGAATCTTGATGCCTTCACCTGGCATAACGACGACGTTCAGATCATAGTTGGTTGCCTCTGTAGACACCACGTTCGAAATCGTAAATTTATCCTGTCCATCACTGCCCAACTGCTCTACCTGCTGCTCCACCGGATAATTTTCAAATATCATAATATGATTGATTAAATCCTGCTTCTGCTCGGTCAGTGCTTGAATTTCATACAGCGGGAACGCATCGTAGGCATTGGAAGCCAGCGCCTGCTGCTGTGTTCGTTTCATCAGCTCGACAAAGGTTTCACCTTGTTCAGACTGCACGCGCACTGGAATCGTGTTAATGAATAGCCCAATCATGTGCTCCACACCTGGAATATCCCCTGGGCGACCGGACACAACGCTGCCGAACACAACATCCGAACTATTATTATATTTTTGCAACAAGACGCCCCATACCGTCTGAATCAGCGTATTGATCGTCACCTGATTTTGCTTCGCCACTTGTTCGATCTGGGCAACCAGCTCCGGCTGGAATTCGCAATCCAGGTCTTCAGCAACATATTCCCCGGTGTGCATCGATTTAGGCTGTATTTTTTGCTGCGGGAGCGTAATTTGCTGCTCATAATCTTCCAGATATCTGCTCCAGTACTGCAGGGCCGCCTCACGGTCCTGACGTTCCAGCCATTCAATAAATCGACTGAACGGCGTAACAGGCTCCAGTACGGGCTTATGACCCGCGCGCAGTGCCAGATAGCTGCCGAATACCTCCTGTGTCATAAAGGACAAGCACCAGCCATCCATCAAAATATGATGGAAGCTCCAGATAAAGTGATATGTTTCATCCCCGGTTTGCAGGATCGAAATACGAATGAGTGCATCTTCTGCGAGATTGAATCCTTTCGCTTTATCGGCAAGGGTAAAAGCCTCAACACGCGCTACTCGTTCTTCTTTTTCCAGTCCGCGCAGGTCTTCATAGTACAACTCTCCGCTGCGATTGCGGAAAACGACCTGCACAGGCTCATCCTTCCATGAACTGATAAAGTTCGTCCGTAACGCCTCATGACGTTGTACGAGCAGATCAAAGCTCTTACCGAAAGTAACCACATCAAACCGTCCATTCAATTCAAAGGTGGCCTGCTCAAAATAAGCTGCCGAACTCTCATCCATTAGACTGAAGAAGAGCATACCCTTTTGCATCGGCGTCAAAGCATACACATTTTCTAGTTCACCCATATCTTGTGTATCTTTCACCAATTGCTCCAGCTCGTCCAGCGTTACATGTTTTAACAAGACATCACTTGGGGTCAACACCGTTCTATCTTGGGCTACACAATGATGAATGACTTCACGCAAGCCGGATGCTAGCAGCTCTCCCAGCCGTGCAATCGTGTCATGACGGAACTGCGTTGTGCCGTAGCGAATAGTGAACATCAGCTCCCCATCCTCGATTAATCCATTGATATCTAGTGCAAAATCCATAGCCGCGTTCGTGCTAACTGGTACACCGATGGAATAGGAGGAAGGCTGTAGATCATTGCCTTTATAGTCCTGATCGAATTGGCCCAGATAGTTAAAACTGATCTCAGGCTGCGCCTGTAACTGTACGCCTGCTTTTTCCAGCACATTCATATCTGACAGGTATCGCAAAATACCATAACCGATGCCTTTTTGCGGAATATGACGCAGCCCTTCCTTAATCCGTTTGATCAGACGAGCGGTATTTCCCCCTTGTCCCAGACTTCCATCCAGTACAACCGGGAACTGGCTCGTAAACCAACCGACCGTCCGCGTAATATCTACGTCGGGTACAATAGCTTCCCGTCCATGGCCCTCCAGGTTGACCAGCACCCGTTCGGAACCAGACCATTCATACACGGCTTTTCCGAGCGCAGCCAGCAGCAGGTCATTCATTTCCGTGTTGTACGCGCGATGAGCTTGTTTGAGCAACTGCTCGGTTTCCTGCTTCGTCCAGCTGACTGTCACTACCTCGCTGTCTCCAAGCCGTGCATTGTCATTTGCAAAATCCTTCGGCAGAGGCTTCGCGAGGCTGGCTTCCGCCTGTTCGATATGCTGCCAGTAGGCTAGCTCCCGCTCCATCGTCGCACGATTCGCGTAGGCTGACAGCTGTTTGGCCCATACCTGGAAAGAATCTGTTTTATGCGGCAGTCGAATAGTTGTGCCTGTTTTACCTGCAACAGCCTGCTCATAACCGGATGCCAAATCCTCCAGCAAAATACGCCACGATACACCGTCCACAACCAAATGATGAATGACGATTAGCAAATGATCGCCCTCAGCGCAATGGAACAAACCAAGCTTCACAAGCGGACCCTCGCTCAAATGAATGCTCGCTTGAATTTCGCTCGCCTTAGCTTCTACAGCGGTGAATTCGTCTTCCACTCCGCTAAAATCTATAATGTCCAGCGTGTATAGCTCGCCTTCCTCCACACTGCGGTTCCAAGCGACATAACCCTGCTCCGTCTCACGGAATACAGTGCGCAATGCGTCATGATGCTGGACAATACGTTCCACCGTACGGCGCAACGCTTCTATGTCAAAGCGCCCAGCTCGATACAGCATCATCGCCTGGTTGCTGTGGTGCAGGTCAGCCGGCCGCTGCTCGAAGAACCACCGCTGAATGGGTGTCAGTTCCACCTGGCCTACGACTTCTTCCTGACTGGCCATCTTGCCATCTGTACGAAGTAAAGGACTGAGTGACGCTACCGTCGGATTGCTGAAGAGGTCTTTCATGTCCAGTCGATAACCTGCTTGCAGCAATCGGGAGGATACTTGCAGCGCTTTGATCGAATCGCCACCCAGTTCAAAGAAGTTATCCTGCGTGCCTACCGTTTCGACACCCAGCACCCCGGCCCACACTGAAGCTAAAACCTGTTCTACCGTGGTACGCGGTGCCACATAAGCTGCACCCGTATGGATGCTTCCTTCCGGTTCCGGTAAGGCCTTGCGGTCGATTTTGCCGTTGCTCGTCAGTGGGATCGTCTCCAGTCGCATCAAGCGTGCAGGTACCATATGTGCTGGCAGTGCTGCTTCCAGCTCGGCCTGTACCTCCTCGATCCGCAGCTCGGCTTCTCCTGTGATGTATCCGCACAAATACTTGTGTCCACGCTCATCCGTCCGGTCGATGACTACCGCTTGACGCACACCCGGCACCCGCTGGATCGCCGTTTCAATCTCGCCCAGCTCGATCCGGTAGCCCCGGATTTTCACTTGATAATCCATCCGGCCGATAAAGTCCACATTGCCGTCCGGCATCCACCGCGCCAAGTCACCTGTGCGGTACAATCGTTCACTCGGTACGTACGGATTGGCCACGAACTTCTCGGCCGTCAGGTCCGCACGGTTCAGGTATCCCCGTGCCACCCCGGCACCGCCAATGCACAGCTCGCCCAGCACGCCGATCGGCACCGGATTCAACTGGCTGTCCAAGATGTAAAACCGTGCGTTCAGCCACGCCTGACCAATCGGTACATTGCCGCTACTTGGCAGCTTCGACAGTTCTTCGTCGTAGAAGCTGGAGTCGATCGCCGCTTCCGTGACGCCGTAGCTGTTCATAATACGAACATCCGCGCCAAACCGTTCTTGCAGCACCCGATAATCCGTCACGCTGCAGCTGTCCGAGCTGGTGATCAGCAGTTCCAGACTGCTCATGTCCAGTCCCTGTTCATGTACATGCTGCATGAACGGTACAATCAGGGCCGGGGTCGATTCGAACACCGTAATCTGGTAGTCGTGAATCCAGCCGTACAGACGGCTTGGGTCAATCCGGTCGTCTTTCGGGCAGATGACCATCGTGCCACCGTTATAGAGCGTCCGCGCGATATCACCGACAAACACGTCGAAGGAGAAACTTGCCAGTTGCAGCAATCGTACCGGGAACTGGTTCAAACGGTAATCCCGGCGGTATGCCGCGGCTGTGTTTACCAAACTGTGATGCTCGATCATGACCCCTTTCGGGCGTCCCGTTGTACCGGACGTGTAGATCACATACGCCAGATCCTGCGGCTCATTGATAGGTTCTACATCCGTGGCATCCCCGGTGTACAACGACTCATCGTCCAGCGCCAGTACGGTGTGCAGACGCAAGTTCGCTGCGGATTCGGATGCTGCTTCGCTATTAGATGACGAATCTGATTTCAAGCTTAATCCCTCATTAAGGCTGTCTCTTTCCATCGTTTCAATGCTAACCGCCGTTTCCAGCTCGCCCTCAGACTGCCCTCCGGCCAAAGCCTGTCGGCTTTCCTCCAGCCATGCCTGCGCGCGCTCCTGCAAGCCAGTTTGCGTCAGTAGCACTGTCGCACCGCTGTCCTCCAGCATAAAGCGGATACGTTCGGACGGATAATCCGCATCTAACGGTACATATGCCCCGCCGGCTTTCCATACTGCCAATACGCCGACCAGCATGTCCACCGAGCGCTCGCTCAAAATACCAACAATGGATTCGCGCCCAATGCCTTCATTCCGCAATCTACGAGCAAGTTGGTTCCCACGCTCGTTCAGCTCACGGTATGTAAGCTGCCGCTCCTCGTATACAACTGCCACGTGATCCGGCGCAAGCTGCGCTTGTTCTTCCACATAGGCGTGGAACAACCCTTCTGATTGCTTTTCATCACTCCATGCAGATACACCAACGGAACCAAAGCCGTCGATGATTTTCGCTTTTTCCGAAGCAGTCACCAACTCAAGCTCATCTACCAGCGCATCTGGTCTGTTAATCGCTTCTTCAATCATATGCAGCAAATGCCCGCGGATTTGCTCTATAGCTGTACGTTCCAATACTCGCGCGTTGTACTCTAAATGGACATGAATTTCATCACCCGGCACAACCGTAATGTTGAAATCATAGTTCGTTTGCTCCGATACGGAAACATTTGTAATTGTAAAACCATTCTCACCACGGCTACCCATTTGCTCCATACGCTGTTCCACTGGGTAGTTTTCAAACACCATAATATGGTTCACCAGGTCCTGTTTTTGCTCTGTCAGGGCCTGAATTTCATACAACGGATAGGTTTCATAAGCACGGGAAGCCAGTGCCTGCTCCTGTATCTGCTTCATTAACGCAGCAAACGTCATATCTTTCTCACTGTGAATCCGTACAGGAACCGTATTAATGAACAAACCAATCATTTTGTCTATGCCCGGAATATCCGCTGATCTGCCGGATACGACACTGCCAAATACAACATCCCGACTGTTGTTATACCGTTGCAGCACAACGCCCCATGCTGCTTGCAGAAGGGTGTTGACCGTCACTTGCTTTTGCTTAACCAGCTTGTTCATCCGTTCCGTCACTTCGCGGCCCAGTGTAAACGAAAGTTTGTCCGCTTCATATTCTTTAGCGTGACCGTCCAGCTGTTTTGCCTGCGGCAATACCGTCTGCTGCTCGAAACCAGCAAAGTAATCACTCCAGAACCGTTCAGCCTCCGCGTTGTCCTGTCGCTCCAGCCATTCAATATATTCGCTGTATGGCGTTATCGGGACAAGCTCCGGCTTGCGGTCTTCGAGGATGGCAAAGTACGTATTAAATGCTTCCCCCACAACCAGGAACAAGCACCAGCCGTCCATCAAAATATGGTGGAAGCTCCATACAAAACGGTACGACTCCTCGCCTGTACGCAAAACAGACACCCGCATCAGCTCGCCTGAGCTGAAATTAAAACCTTCGACTTTGTCACGCTCAGCAAAATCAGCAATGTATGCGTCCTGCTCTCCTTGTCCGATTGAACGCACATCTTCAAAACAGAACCCGGCATGTTTGTGGCGGTACACCACCTGTAAAGGCTGCTCATTCCAGCCGCTATAAAAATTCGTTCTGAATATTTGATGGCGATCCACCAGTTGATTTAAGCTTTCGGCAAAAGCCTCCACTTGAAAGCTACCTTGCAGATCAAATGTCGCCTGCTCAAAGTACGCCCCGGATTTCGGCTCCATTAAACCGTGGAACAGGATGCCTTTTTGCATGGGTGTGAGCGAATAAATATTTTCTAGTTCTCCCGCAGTAGCCGTCTGCTCTACAATATGATCCAGCTCTCCAGCCGTCAGTCCTTGGAAGGACAAGTCGCTTGGCGTCAGCTCTGGCAACTCTTTTTCCACACAGTGAGCCAATACCTCACGCAAGCTCTCCTGAAGCAGATCAGCCAGCTTTTTGATTGACTTTTTCATGAATGTTTTGTTGCTGTAGCTGATCGTCAGTTCCAGTGCACCGTCCGTGATCATGCCGTTGATATCCAGAGCATACCGCTTGGTTAACGTGTCACTAATGGAAGCTCCGATGGAATAAGGAGACATGCGAAAGGCATTATTCTTTAAATCCTGATCGAATTGTCCGAGATAGTTAAAGCTGATTTCCGGCTCGGCGACAAAAGCGGCTTCCCCTTCCCCGTCAGCAAGATATCTCAAAATCCCGTATCCAATTCCTTTATGCGGCAAACGGCGCAGTCCTTCTTTGACGTTCTTGACACGCCGTCCCACATTCTGTTCCTCGCCCATATCGAGTACAACCGGGAATTGGCTGGTAAACCAACCGACCGTACGCGTAATATCCACATCCGGCAAAATGGCTTCCCGTCCGTGACCCTCCAGATTTACAAGCACCTGACGGATGCCTGCCCACTCCTGAATTGCGGTGCCCAGAGCTGTCAGCAACAGGTCGTTCGCTTCCGTATTGTAGGCCCGGTGTGCCTGCTTCAAAAATTGTTCTGTTTCTTCGACAGTCCATACCACGGTCAGTGTGCGGTCATCTCGTAGCTGAGGCTTGACCTCGGATTTGCAAGTGTAATCCTTGGGCAAAGCTGCTTGTGTAGCTGCCGCTTGCTCCAGCTGTTGCCAGTACGCACGCTCCTTCTCCAAAGCCGAACTGTTCGCATATGTCGACAGCTGATCAGCCCACAGACGGAAGGAATCCGTCTTATTGGGCAAACGGACAGACTCGCCCCGTAAAGATTGCTCATAGCCGGTTGCCAAATCTTCCAGCAAAATACGCCAAGACACGCCGTCGACCACCAAATGGTGGATCGCTACCAACAAATGGTCTCCATCGATGCAACGGAACAGACCCAGATTTACCAGCGGTCCTTCGGACAGGTTTATGTTGTTTTGAATTTCAGTTGCTTTCGCCTCAATCGTCGAGCTCAGAATGGCTTCATCCGTCAAATCCCTAAAGTCCAGCACGTCCAGATGATACAGCTCGCCTTCCTGTATTCCGCGGTTCCACGCTTGATAGCCTTGCTCGGTCTTCCTGAACACCATCCGCAGTGCATCGTGGTGCTCCGTCAAATGCATAAGCGCCTGACGCAAAGCAGCTTCGTCAAAGCCCTGCTCCCGGTGCAGCATAACCGCCTGATTAAAGTGATGCGCATCCACTTGCTCTTGTTCAAAGAACCCGTGCTGGATCGGAAGCAACGCTGTTTCCCCGCTCACTTCTCCCTGATCTGCCATATGACTTGCCTCGTGCATGTGCGGTGCCAATGCTGCAACGTTTGGATACCGAAGCAGATCCTTCATGTCCAGCTTGTAGCCTGCCTGGAATGCACGAGATACGATTTGAATCGCCTTGATCGAATCGCCGCCCAGATCAAAGAAATTGTCCAACATTCCGACGGTTGGCACGCCCAGGACTGACTGCCAGACGGCTGCGAGTGCCCGTTCCGTTGCAGTGCGTGGCTCTACATAATCCGCTCCGCTTTGCAGGCTGCCTTCCGGTGCTGGCAAGGACTTACGATCAATTTTACCGTTCGGTGTCAGCGGCATCTGCTCCAATTGAATGAAATACGACGGCACCATATAGCTTGGTAGCTCCCGCCCCAGCTCACTTCTCAGTTCGCTGGCTCCGAGTTCTTGACTCGCCACATAGTACGCCACGAGTTGTTTTTGACCCGTTTCGTCCGTATGGGCCACGACGACCGCTTCTCGTACCGATTCCACCTGCAATAGCTGCGATTCAATCTCGCCCAGTTCGATCCGGTAGCCCCGGATTTTCACCTGGTGGTCCATCCGTCCCAAATATTCAATGTTGCCGTCCAGCGTCCATCTCGCCAAATCGCCTGTACGGTACATACGTTCATACCCGACTTTGCCTCCGGCAAACGGATTATCCACAAATTTCTCGGCCGTCAGTTCTTCGCGATTCCAATATCCACGGGCCAGTCCTTCCCCTGCAATACATAACTCGCCCGGCACACCGACTGGCTGCAATTCCCCACTCGTATTCATGATATAGATTTGGGTATTCGCGATAGGACGTCCGATATTAATGTCTTGAGCATGAGTCAGTTCCTGTACGGTCGACCAAACCGTCGTTTCTGTAGGTCCGTACATGTTATAAATGCGGGGGCCGTTTATTTCTCGCAGTGCTGCGAGCAGCTTGGACGGAAGGGCTTCACCCCCGACCATAATTTCCTTTACGTCTCGCAGCGCGCGGAAACCTGATTCATGATCCATCAGCATTTGCAGCCGCGATGGTGTCATTTGCAACATATCAATATGATGGTGAGCAATCAACTCACCAAGCGCCTGAGGGTTCACCTGATGCTGGCGGTCGCCAAGCACAACAGTCATTCCACTCAACAGGGGCAGGATGGTTTCCAATACGAAAATATCGAATGAAATGGTCGTCAGTGACAAAATCGTTTTGTTCGCTTCAAAGTCGATGATTTCACGCATCCCGGTAATAAAGTTGAGTACCGAGCGATGCTGGAGCATAACTCCTTTCGGATTTCCAGTCGAACCAGAGGTATAGATGACGTAAGCCAGATGCTCTGGGCGGGCAATCGCCTCCAGGTTACCGCTTTCTCCCTGATACAATGCTGCATCCTCAAGAAACATGGTATTGGCGATGTAATGATGTTCTTCTGCCAGATCACGACTGGTCAGAAGCACTTCGGCCTTGCTGTCTTCCAGCATGTATTCAATACGAGAGGACGGAAATTCGGGATCGATCGGCACATATGCACCACCTGCTTTTAAAACGGCCAGCAGACCTACGATCATTTCCAATGAGCGCTGCACCATCAGACCAACCAGTTTGTCAGGTCCTACTCCTTGTGCTTGAAGCATTCGGGCCAATGAATTCGCTCGTTCATTCAGCTCCCGATAGGTCAGACACTGATTTCCAAACATAACCGCTGTCTGATCCGGTGTACGTTCTGCCTGTTCCTCGAATAGCTCATGAATCCCCACATTGTGTGGATAGGGCACTGCTGTCGCATTAAATACATCCATAATTTGTGCCCGCTCTTCGTCACTCATCAGTGACAACTCCTGAATCCGCTTCTGTGGCCCTTTCACCATATGCTCTACCACACTCAGGAATTGGCGAATAATTCGGGCGATCTCCTGCTCGCTGAACAACTCGGTCCGATAATCCAGTTGCAATACAAGTTTATCGTCATCCAGCATGTCTATCATGGCAATATCGAAGTCACTCACCGTATCTCCGCAGAAATCGGTATGCACCTGCTGAACGGCTTCATCAAAACGGGAGAAGCTCAGTGTACGGTATTGAATGGTAACGCCAAACAGGCGGCGAATATCCGTGCCGCTTTGCTGTTCACGCAAATCCTGCATGATTTTGTTGTACGGATAACGCTGATGCCGCAAAATGGACGCCTGCTCCTTGCCAACACCTTGCAGGAAGGTGAGTAGCTCGGATTCCGGATCAACCCGCAGACGTGTAGCCACAGTGCTGACGAACATGCCCATTGTATTTTTTTCCTTCTTCAACGTACGGTTAGCATACAATGTACCCACGGTTAAATCCTGTTCCCCTGTCATTTTATGCAAATAAATATACAGAGCAGCCAGGAAAAATGTAAAAATACTGATGTTATTCGCCTCGCAAAAAGCCGTGACACCACGATATAATTCGTGCTCCAGTGTATAGTTCTCCCGGCGTGCAGCCGTACTCACCGTAAGTGGATTGTATGATTTTAAACCTGTAACCTCCGGCAAATCGGCAAATTTCTCCGTCCAGTACGTCTTGTCCTTTTGATAGCGCTCCGATTGCTCATAGCTTTGCTCCACCTGAATAAAATCGAGATATGAATTCGCTGGAGCCGACGCATCTGAACCTGTACCATGCACAATATTCATATAATGCCCCGTAATTTCATTAATGGCCTGCTCCATGGTTACGCCGTCCGAAATAATATGGTGCATTTTGAAACTAAACCAGGTGTCTTCTGCCCCCAACCGCAAAATAACAAACCGATACAGCTGCGAATCCAACAAGGGGAACGGCTGTGCGTTATGATGGCTGACCCATAGCTCAGCTTCCTCCGGGGTAACCTGAAGCGTTTCTATGCTTTGAGCAGCAAACGGCTCCACATATTGATAAGGGATGCCGTCCCGAGCCGTGATTTTGATACGAAAAGAATCGTTTTGTGCAATCACCCGGTTCATTGCCTGCTGCAATGCATCTATTCGAACTGTTCCCTTGATTTTAACAGTGGTAATAATCGTGGACGTGTTGCGATTGGGATACACAAGCTCCGTGTACCAAATACGTTGCTGTGGTTGGCTTAATGCAAACAATTGAACATTGTGCTGAGTCATACGTATCTCTCCTCGCGAAATAGATGTGGGTAAAAAGTAACTCCTCATAAATGACCGTCCTTGTCAAGGAACTGGTCATGCGTACCTTTTCACCGGCATTAAATTGCCAATGACAGTCGGCAAAAGCGACCACTCCTGATATACCATTGAGATATGGGTGTCTTCGAAGAGCTGAATCTGAATCGAAACAAGCACATCTCTCTTTTTCATCACTCACACTTTCGCAGTGCAAGCTTTTTTAGTTGGGCGGACATAGTGAAATAACTCTGACTCTGGATGTATGAATATGTGCATGGAGTGAGAACATTTTTGAATTATGCTGAGAGTACATCTTGGTGGTGGGTTGTAGAATGGTTGCCGCAGTGTTAACAACGTAGTGTATCATGCTGTGTGCTGTTTGAATCTTGGCTGGAGGGTATCGATGCTGCGAGATACATGAGCTGCTGCAGCGTGGTGAGGAGCGTAATTCTAGGATGAAAGGACAAAAAAATACTCACGACTGCGCTTACAACTTCCTGATTTTGTACATGGATGAAAAATGATGGTCATCGGACGAGCCAACGGGCTTCCCAGGCTGTTAAGGATATATTTCGCATACCTTAAAAATAATAGAGCAGTCTTTTGGAATACGGAAAATGTGAGACGGATTTACCAGATATGATGCTATGGACAGGGAATCTTGCAGTTTTGCCTATACAACTGCCATGCTGTTTCAATTACAATCAGTGCTCCCATACAGTTCTAAAAAAGAAAACAGCTTATGTACTTATGAAGCCATTTCGGGAAGCCGTGAGGGCATATTGTTCTGCTTGATATCCATGGAGCTTCTGTTGAACAACTTTCATGTTCTGTAAGCCATTCAGGTTTAAAGCCCCCATGTCGGGCGAAACAAAATAACTGGATCTTCTCAGTCAGATGGATCACGTTTTTAAAACCAAGACATGACCGAGTCGACATATAATATCCTCTTACTGTCCAAAATCTCACAATAAATCCTTATATCCCTTTTTTCCTCCCAATACTTTCTAGCTATTTTAAATATACAAACTTTAAAACCGATTAGCATGGGACATAAGTTCCAAATTGATGGATTTCATGAAATCAATAAATAACCCATATTATTCTATTATTTTCATATCTTAAAATGCAAGAATTTTACTTTTTTATTAAATTGAATACTGACCATGACCCGTTAACGTGATTCAAAACAAAATTTTTGATTTTATAAATTGATAAGATCAAAATGATGTAGGCTTGCAAGAAAGTCCAAAACCCTTGTGCCAAAACAAATTTTACGTTACATACCATTAACACAAATATAACAAATATTCCTGACATTATCCGACAAATTTCAACTTTTTCAGCAATATTCTTTAATTACCTATATCATGGAATTTATTTGCATTAAACTGGAATGATTCAAAATTAATAACTCTTCACTTTTTAAATAGATAGTGACTTTTAATAGATCTTTTGAACTAATTTACATGCGGAATTTTCTTTAATTTTTCTCCTGAAATTTTAGTTCAGCTTAAATTTCCTCTAATTTAAGCTATAAATTTTATTTTTTAATTAATAGAAACGTTTTTATTCCCCTTTAAAAATATAAATTTTTAGAAAACTCAAAACTTTGGAACTATTTTTTTTCGCAAAATTTAATGAACGGAAAATACAAAATAGCAAGTCTCCATGTTGCAAGAGACTTGCTATTTTAAAGTTTTGGCGACTTGACCCTTAAGAATGAAGTGAATACTCCCACAGCGAACGTACCGGAAACATTTGTTGTGGAATGTATACTGTGTACGAATCGAATCGTTTTTGTTGCCGAGCGCATCACAACCGAGTGAGCTTCTGCCCTGTGACCAGACAGGAAACGAATCTTTTGAAACCACTCACCAGTTATCCAGTCAAGCCCTCGTACATCACGTCTTTTAAATGACAAGGGCTTGCCGCAGCTGTTCACATTAACCGATTCAAAATGGTGTGCGTCAGGCAGGGAAATGATTCGAAATGCTTCACCCGTTGGGAAGCTCCAGTTTTTTACGCAAAACAATCTCATCACTGTCTTCCTTGCTAAACATCCCATACAAACGAGCGCTGACAGCCCATCCTGACAATCCAAACTGTTCCGAACTGGAGATCTCCATTAATGCGCCATCCAAAGCAATAATTAAATCGCTGCTTTTTACCATCAATGGTTGTTCGCCTAATTTACCAGCTTGCACTGCCTCCGTAATGGGAAACAGCGAAACATCTCTAACCTAGCATGTTCCCCTTTTAGTTGATCCAGCTGTTAAGTCTCTTAGCATCAAGCCAATGGAATATGTATTTTATGGTATGGATTATTCTTCCCAGTATATTGACATAATTAACAAAAATGCTGACATCTATGTAACTCGATGTCAGCAGGCAGAAATCAGCACTGTCAATTTGCTGTAAAGATATACTACGAAGTCAACTACCTTCAGCAGAATAAGAATAGTGAATAGTTCTTCACCCATCCACCACATCTGCTTGCAAATCTGTTGCAATTTCAATCATCTTAGGCACGACAGCCTCATCGGAAATAGCCACATACACATCACCCATGTAATGACGAAAAGGTATTTCTACATCAGCATACTTCCACATGAAAAAATCTCCCTCGATCGACATGGTGCTCTCAGCACCTTGTATGATTAGCACTCGTGAATACGAAAAGTCTGGCTGGGATGCAAAGTAATCTTTGCACTCCTCCAGGGAAATGGATTGCTCCACAGGACTTTCCTGCATGGAACGGGTGATTCGAAAACGCTGGTTCATTGATCTGCCTCCACAATTATGATTAAAAAATTCTGGCTTTCATACCTTATAATGTCCATATGCTGATGTCAATGTCTTTGGAATTATATGGATATTTATTGTGCTTTCAAGCAGTTACTTTTAAGATGCATGTTCAAACTGACTATTGTATAGATCGGCATAGAAGCCGCCTTTAGCCAACAATTCCTCATGGTTACCCATTTCGATAATGTCACCGTCCTTCATGACCAGAATCAGATCCGCATTCTTGATCGTCGAAAGTCGGTGAGCAATCACAAAGGAGGTTTTCCCCACAGTCAGCTGGTCCATCGCTTGTTGAATCAGCAATTCCGTACGCGTATCGACCGAGCTTGTGGCCTCATCCAGAATGAGCATGGGTGAATCTTCAATCATCGCTCTTGCAATGGTAATCAATTGCTTTTGACCGGCAGAGAGATTGGCTTTGTCATCCAGCACTGTATCATAGCCCTGCGGCAGTGTTTTAATGAAGCTGTGCAGACCCACCGCTCTACATGCAGCTTCCACCTGCTCATCGGTAACATGATCTTTGGAAAAGACGATATTGTCACGAATCGTTCCTTCGAACAGCCAGGTATCCTGAAGCACCATACAGAATAATTCATGAATATTCTCGCGCGTTAATTGGCTAATCGGGGTGCCGTCAATGTAGATTTCTCCATCGTTCAGCTCATAAAACCGCATGAGCAAATTCACGAGCGTGGTCTTACCTGCGCCTGTCGGACCGACAATGGCAATTTTCTGACCAGCTTCAGCTTTCATGGAGAAGTCCTTGATGATCATACGATCTGCATTATAGCCGAAACGGACATGTTTGAATTCGACATCCCCTTTGGCAGTTTCCAGCTTTATGGTCTTGTGACGCTCATCTGCCAATTCTTCTTCACCCAGAAATTCGAATACACGTTCACTGGCGGCAGCCGCTGACTGCAGATTGGTTGCGGCCTGTGCCAGCTGCGACAAGGGCTGTGTAAACAGACGAATATACACCATGAAGGCGACAATAGTTCCAATAGTTATAGTCTGTTGGTTGACCAGCAAAGCTCCCACGACACAGACCGCGACATAACCAAAATTTCCAATGAACATCATGACTGGCATCATCAGACCAGACATGAATTGGGACTTCCATGCATTTGTATATAAGCGGCTGTTAATACCATGAAACACTTCCTTGGCTGCTTGTTCCCCGTTATATACCTTGACTACGTTATGACCAGCATAGGTTTCTTCGATATGACCGTTGATCTGGCCAAGCTCCGCTTGCTGTGCTACAAAGTATTTCTGTGAATGCTTCATAATCACGCTCATCAGGCAAAAGCCGATCAGCGTAGCTATAATTCCGGTAACGGTCATGATCCAGTTCGTATACAGCATCATAATCAAGGCGCCCACGAAGGTAGCCAGCGCACTGACAAGCGTGCCGAGACTGTTGTTTAACGTTTGTCCAATGGTATCGACATCGTTGGTTACACGGCTAAGCACATTACCGTAACTCGTAGAGTCAAAATACTTCAAAGGCATATGATCGATTTTTCGAGACAGCTCTGTCCGCATCTTCTTTGTAAGACGCTGTGAGACGGTTGCCGTAATGAAGCCCTGGAAATAGTTAAAAATAAGACCAAATCCATATAAAAGCGCCAATACAAGAACAATCTTCTGAACAGCACTTACATCAATCCCGGTTACGATTCCTTCCTGAATCAGGTTGGCAATATCACTGAGCTTATCGGGGCCAATCACGTTGAGGGTAGAGCCGACCAGGCCCAGTACCATAGCGAGTATAATCATAGGCACATAGGCCTTGCTGTAGGATACAAGCTGACTGATGGTCTTTTTAAAATTATTCGCTTTTTCACCAGTACCCTTGCCCCCCGCGGCTCCTTTACCCATGGGACCTCGCTGATTCATTTTCATTTGCTGGCTGTCGACGGTGTGTTCATTCTTATCCATGTATAAGTTCCTCCTTCGAAAGCTGCGAATATGCGATTTCCTGATAGGTGCTGCAGTTCGTCATCAGCTCTTCATGCGTGCCGCTCCCTACAATCTCTCCCTGGTCCAGCACGATAATCCGATCAGCGTCTTTGATAGTACCTATGCGCTGACCAACGATAAGTGTCGTAGCGTGGCCGGTTTCTTTTTTGAGAGCGGAGCGCAGAATCCGGTCTGTTCTGTAGTCTAATGCCGAGAAGGAATCATCGAAAATATAAATTTCCGGCTGACGGTAGATGGCACGCGCAATGGACAGCCGCTGCTTTTGACCACCGGACACGTTCGCTCCACCTTGCGAAATTCTACCCTGATATTGACCATCCATTTTTTCGACAAACTCCGTTCCTTGAGCAATACCAACGGCTTCTTTAACGAGTTTCTCCGAAGCTCCTGCTCTTCCGTTATCGCCATACGAAACGTTGGATACAACCGTACCGTTGAACAGTACAGCTCTCTGGGGGACATACCCGATTTTGTTATGGAGTGCCTGCTGATTATAGTTCCTGACATTCACACCATCCACGAGTACCTCTCCCTCGGTCACATCATAGAAACGGGGAATCAGATTGATCACGCTGGTTTTTCCGCTGCCTGTAGCGCCAATAAAGGCAACCGTCTCGCCTCGTTTCGCCGTAAAGCTAATGTTGCGAAGCACGGCCTCCTCCGCGTCTGGATATTTGAAGCTGACATTACGGAATTCCACTTGCCCCATAACGCTCTCTTCTCCAGTCGTCTCATGCCCGTTAACGATGCTGGATTCGGTATTCAAAACCTCCATGATCCGTTTGGCAGAGATCGAGGCGCGAGGCATCAGAATGAATATCATACTTACCATCATAAAGGCCATAACCACCTGCATTGCATAAGAGGAGAATACGACCATATTGGAAAACAACGTAATGCGGTCTGGTACGGCCGCCCCGTTAATCAGGTAAGCGCCGATACAATAGATAGAGACACTCAGACCTGACATAATAAAGGTCATACCTGGGCCAATCATCGTCATTAATCGGTTCGCGAACAGGTTTGTATTCGTCAACTCAACGTTAGCCTGCTCGAACTTCTCCTGCTGATACTGATCTGCATTATAAGCGCGTACTACCCGAAGTCCGATCAGATGCTCACGTGTTACCCTGTTCAGATTATCGGTGAGACGCTGGATTCTCTGAAAACTTGGAAGAGCGAAAACAACAATGACACTTAGCATTAAAATCAGAACAGCCACGGCCGCTCCTGTGGAGGCGGTCCACTGCCAGTTTTTATCCGCAATCTTCACAATAGCCCATACAGCCAGAATAGGTGCCTTGATGATCACCTGCAGCCCCAGCGCAACCACCGTTTGAATCTGCGTAACATCGTTCGTGGAGCGGGTAATGAGGCTTGCCGTCGAAAAGCTGTTCATCTCTTCCATTGAAAAGGATAAGGTCTTGTCAAAGACCATCGCACGCAGACGCATAGCCAGCCCAGCAGCCACCTTTGCCGCGAAATAGCCCACAATAATAGATGCAATCATACTGCCGACGGCACAAAACAACATGTAACTGCCGGGAATCAGCAGTTCGGACACAGGCGTTCCTTCCGTTTGCAGCTTGGTCGTAATTTCCGCCATATAATCAGGTAGCTTCAGATCAAGCCATACCTGCACAACGATGAAAGCTAGGCTGCAAAGCACGAGCATCCATTCATTTTTCTTGAGATATTTGAATATCTTTAGCATTCTGTTGCTCTCCTTTTATCTGATAGTCTTTGATGTTTGGTGAAGTATGGTGCGTCCTGCATCTGCATAGAAATTCAGCTTCTAGAGACAATAAGCTTAATGAGTCGAATCAGTTCTTTAGCATCCTCTTCGTCTAACTTTCGAAGAACATTCTCGGTCCATGCAATTCCTTCATTATGCCTATCAATCATAAATTGCTTACCTGAATCCGTAATGAATACAATCACCTTACGTTTGTCGTTGACATCAGTACGCCGTACAACTAGTCCTTTCTTCTCCAGACTCTTCAGTGCCGTTGCTACCCGTCCCGTACTGACGGACAAGTATTCACTCAAGTGGCCAGAGGTAACCCCGTCCTTATTGAAATTCAGACAAATGAGAATCCCCATTTCGCCACGTGAGAAGTGCCCTCGTTCCTCTAATGCCGGTTTCCGCGATTTGACGATATACTCGAATAGTTCTGTCGCTAATGCTTTATAATCCATTGGTCACAACACCTTCTCGCTAATACCTTATAGTATGAGATAATTAATCTTATAGTATAAGATAATAATAATGTCGAGTCACAAAGTCAATTAGAGAAAATATGGGATACAAAAAAATCCTCCGTAACTAGCTTGTATCTTTACCAATTTTTCTACACAAAGTCCAATGTAAAGACATCAGAGCTAAAACTGAATCTCTTCTTATGTATCTTCCTCTGAACATCTTCATTATTGTTTGTAAGGTCAAGTTCTACATGCCGTACTTTGATGAATCGTCTGGTCATCGATTCCGCCCACAGATTCAAAGCATATTCGGCAATCTTACGCACTTCTCCCGCCACAATCGGAAACCTTCTTCCATGCTCATGCCCAGGCAGCCAGCAAATTGGTTTGAGCAACAATATTCTGGATGCTCTCTGTGATCGCAGAGCTCATTAATTAGACCTTTTGTAGAGTACCTTGATAGAGTACTTTACAGAAGGTCTAAAGGACGTACTTTTTTTGCTTAATCGACCAATTCAAATTCCTTTATCGTTGCATTCGGACTTAAAATATTTTCCTGGTCGAATATAGCTAGAGGTTCATCATTTTTAACTTTGACAGGCCAATTATGATTAGCAAGAGCTCCTTTGCCGCCATAAAACGCAAGTTGCTCTCCTTGTGGTTGCACTGCTGATGAAGCCAATTTATTTGATTCGAATCGTTTTACTGACCCAAGCAGGCTCAATCAGTAATGTATACAGTCAGTCTTAAAACCCTGTAGTATACTGTGTAGGGATTGAAGTTTCTTTTTTCAATTTTGATGCTGCTTCCAGTGACCAATAAGGATTTCTCAACATCCCTCTACCCACAGCAACCAGATCGGCCTCTTCATTTCCGATAACTGCATTCGCCAAAATTGGATCTTCCAGTCTTCCAACGGCCATCACCGGAATATCCAGAGCTTCTTTGATATCTTTTGCCAAGGGGACTTGATAGGCTGCGTGAGTTCCTGGTCTGCCCCATGCAGCTATAGGTCCCTCACCGCCAGATGAAATATCAAACATATCTACTCCTGCCTTTTGATATTCCTTGGCAAAAGCAATGCTTTCCTTAATACCATATCCACCTTCTACATATTCTTTGGCAGAAATACGCATCAACAGTGGCATATCTTCCGGCATTTCGCCCTTCGCTGCCTGAATGATCTCCCGACCAAAAAGGGTAAGATCTTTACCATATTCATCTTCCCGTTTGTTCGTAAGCGGCGAATGAAATTGATGAATCAAATAGCCATGTGCACCATGAATTTCAATGCTGTCGAATCCAGCCTTAACAGCGCGAGCTACAGCAGCACGAAATTTTTCAACGAGTCCTTTAACCTCTTCTGTTGTAAGCGCGCGAGGTTGTTTAGAATTTTCATCAAATGCAATAGCAGATGGTGCTACAGGGACTTCAGCATCTTCTGCCTTGCGTCCGGCATGCGCGATCTGGATTCCCACTTTGGCACCGTAGCTGTGACAAGCATCTACAATCCGTTTGAGAGCAGGAATCTGCTCATCTGACCATAAACCAAGATCAAAATCGGAGATACGACCATCTGGCTCTACATCTGTCATTTCAATTATGATAAAACCAGCTCCGCCTACCGCCCGGCTAAGGTAGTGTATATAATGCCAATCTGTGGCGACCCCATCCTTTTTGTCAACCGAATATTGGCACATTGGAGGCATAACTACACGATTTTTCAATTCCAAACCTTTAATTGTATAGGGACTAAATAAATCTTTCATGTGAGAAAGACTCCTCTCTGATTTATATTATGAAATGCATCAATAAAATGCATGCACAAGCATATACATTAACATGTTTGTTTCATTTGTCAACTCTAGGCATGATTTCAAAACTTCAAAGTAATTGGTGCAAATAATTCTTTATTGTTTGGATTCACACTTGATCCTCATCTTCAGATTTTTTGCAATGCTTCGACAACTGAATCGTCACCAGTAATCAGATCAAATGCTCGCTTGTATGTGTTCTCCTCATCTAAAGCTGCCACAATGGCACGGGCTACATCCTCACGTGGGATACTGCCATAGGTGATATTCTCCGCGGCAGCCACTTTTCCCGTACCGATTTCATTCAAAAGAATCCCCGGTCTTATGATTGTGTAGTTCAAACTGCTGCTTTCCAGCTATGAGTAATGGCTATACTTGAGACAAAAGTTATTCTTACATTCCTAAAATTTCTAGTTATAAGTGATACTTTCTTGCTTTATAACTGAGACTTTTTACGTTTTTTTGGATTATAACTGAGACTTATCCTCCAACAATAACATAATCACACCCTAATATGATCACTCGTCATTCTATAACTGTGAAGAGAAATGAGAACCAGTAGATTCCTTTTAGCTACTGGTTCTACCTGAACCGCAACAGCGACACAACATCCGTTTGAGTAAACTGTGGGCGATCTGCCCGGCTAAAAAAGTCTCAGACATATACCAAAAAAAGTATAGCTAAATTCGTCTCATGTATTACCGTAACTCATACCTGCGTCAATATGCCGGAAGTGTATTCAATAAGATATCCTTTTTCACGAGCATATTTGATTGTGTTTCTAATCCGACGCTGAAACTCCATTGGTGATTTAACCTTTCCGATATGAATTTCTATCGTATTATCCCACCGAAAATAGCCGTAAATATTCGTCCCTTTACCAGGAACTCGTAGCCACCAGACTATTCGTGTTAAAGCTAAGCAATCCAAGAAGAATGCCATAATGTAGATTGGCAACCATGAAACCGGTGCATGACCTAAATACAAGAATAATCCAACGAGAAAACTAAATATAAAACTTATGCAAACAGTTTCAAGCGAACGCGCTTGATAAAGCCTGAAGCAAAATTTGAATCTCTTAAACATTTCATCCCACCAATCTTTAAATCTCTGCTCGTATCTCCCTGGTATCCAGCCGTCCCCAAATTTAACCTCCATGTAGCTACCCGCTTGGATCGGCTTACCGGCAACAAAATGCCGCAGGCCATTGCCGCTGCCTTCGTGTCCAAGTGTAATCAGATCTTCAATCATTCCATCTTTTTTCGGCTGCGGAGTCATCGGGTCCTTCTCCCCAACCCACTTCCTGACTTTCAGTTCCAACCCAGGGATCGGTTCTATCCAATCCGCATCCTAATAATATGTTCCGGTGTGATTCCGAAGTTATCCGCTGTAAATAGTATTCTAAGCTGACTAAAAGAGGGCACTGTCACAATTTCCTCTCCTACTTCGGGGTACCGTCGTAAGATTAAATCGGACCTCACTTCAGATACAAATTCATCGTTGCTTTTCAATTCAAATCGTGGCAGATGACTAATAAACTTGGATCGCTTTTTGCCAACTGCCTCTGCATCTTCTTCTTGCTTCCGGGATGCGTAAGGGTAGAGCAGATACATACCAAAATGATATAGATGAATATCTATCTTATTGTCCATGAGCTCGTCCACCAGGTACTTGAGCATTACGAGACGGTCAGGCTTCTTTTCGGCATTCAAAAAGATATCATATCTGTGTCTCAGGTTTCGAAAGAATCTTTCCGGGTATTGGTATACATATTTAGCTTTAGGGGAATCTTCCCATCTATCTATCCACCGACGCACAATAACTGGCCAGACGGCACCCGCATACCCGTTCATCCCTCGCTCCATGATTCGTTGAAAAAAGTCCTTGAGTTTCTGTAATTGTTCATTAAAATTATCTATCTTGGTTTGCGTTCCAGCCATAAAAAATCCCCCTTTTCAAGTCCTCAATTATTGGCATACATATCGACCTGCACCCGGCTGCAGGCTGGCCACTTCCCCAATCGATCTGATTGACTCCGCAGCCGCTTCCAGGTCCTCAATCAATTGAACTCAATAGGTTTCAATATATTTGATTACTTGATCTACAGTCGAAAAAGGTTCTTTATCTAACTTTTTTACCAATCGATCAAAAACCTTATTTTCAAATCCCGATTCATTTCTCAATACTTCAAACCGGATGTTCTCCTCTACCGCCGGCCCTCCAATTGTAACTTGATCTCCTATCAGCATACCTTCAAGATTAGCTTTTCGACTTAGGCTTAGTTTCATAAAACTCATCCTTTCCTTATTAATTAAGTCCAACTGATCGACTGCACAGCCCGTAGCAGTTATTCAATCAATCTTTACCTCTAAAAATTTTCTCCCGCTGGATTGATGGCTGAACCGAAACATTGTTATCTCCTGACTACAATCAATCATTTTAAGCCCATTATTTTTAAACAGGCATTCAGCATATCCTTGTTTTTATAGATTACAACAGTAATCTCCTGTCGTGCTCTCGTTAGCATTTGGTACAGCATTTTGTCCATACGATAGGGAGGTGCCCCCGCTTCTCTAGTAGACAAAAGCTGCCCAGAATCGTTGTAATAAAAACGCTCGTTTATTACAACGGCAACTTTATCAAATTCTTGTCCAATAACATGATGAGCGTTTCGATTTCCCACTGAGTACTTATCAATTGATAAAAGGTAATAGCTGGAACTGGTATAGTCGATTACTTCCCAACTATTTTCTTTTAACTGCTCTAACTAGTATCGCAAAGATTTTGCAGAATCAAAGTACTGAAGATGAATATTTTTATAGTCCATATTATTGTTGATATTATTGGTATTGAATAAATTGGTAATAAAAGCTGCAATCTCCTTATTAGTCCTTATCTTTTGAGTGAGTTTATATTTTTTATGATTTAATTGCTCAATCTTTCCGACTGAATTGTTTAAGAGTTCTTTAATTTTAGTAGTAAAGACTTGATCTGGGTCGTATGGAAAAACACATTTAACTTGGTTTTGTCTCACATAATCAATGATAATCTCTAGTTGGTGGATGTATATTCGCTGTGTTTCATCAACGATGATAAACTCATATTTTTCCTTTTTTTATAAAAATATATATAAATCTTTAATTGGGTGAGGTTGTAGGTCTAAAATGGTCTACCATTGATCTGTTCAATAAAACGATCACTATCAGACATACGGTCACTTCTGGTTCACTGAATGGAAAGTTGCATCAATTAGCAATTTATAAACTCAACCAAAGTTCCTATCATGACACAATAAATTATATACTGGAATATCTATCAATAGCAGTTCATATGAATGTATATAAGGAATTCATTACAACCACTGCTATGTATGAAAAAGTGCGAAAATTAGCTACAACTGAGCAGCAACAACAATATGAAAATATTATAAAGGGAGTGCTGACAAATGAAAAAAGCATTGGCGGATATGTGCCTAGCAGTTGCGCTTTTTAGCGCTATCGTTCCAATTACTACTCCTACTGAAACAGTTGTACCTTTCAACCACGGGTAAACGGGTAGTTTGTTAAAAGAGGCTGTCCCAAAACTAAACATTTGAACGCCCTCACCAGAAAAATAGAATGATAATCGTAAAAAGCCAAGGACTAAGCGGTCTGTTTTCGCTTAGCTCCTTGGCTTTTGTCTTGCGTGGCTCTTTAGCCGCAAATACTCTTGCTCACTTTGATATCGCGATCCCCTTGGTTTTTGTACACTGCGGCTTTAACGCAGCCCCGTTGTTTCTTTGCACTCCACCTAGGCGACATTCTTTAGCTTGGCGTATTGTTGCAGGTGTAAGGCTTTTGCCGAAGCCCAACCACCGTTGACAAATTGACATCGGACAGTTTGTCCGATATAATCAAAACAAAACGGACAAACTGTCCGAATTTATAATATGAAGGGTGAAACTGGGATGAATATAAAAAAGTTGTATTTTTTACCTGTAGGTGAATGTTTCCTAGATCAATCGGCAGTTAATCGAACCCTTGCCCCCGGGAAATTAGTCGGAATGCCTGTGTGGTCTTTTCTATTGGAAACGACCAGCGGGCCGATACTCATCGATACGGGAATGCCCGACGCTTTTATCAACAATCCCGATTACTACAAGGGGACTAGACGTGAAGGGCGCGTCGTCCCCAACATGTCTGACGGCGACTCAATCGTAAATGTGTTAAAGCGTGTAGGTTATCGACCTGACGATATTCAAATGGTCATTAGCTCCCATTTACACTTGGATCATTCTGGGGGAAACGGGCATTTCCGCAATACGCCGATCCTTATTCAAAGGGCAGAGTATGATGCGGCCATAAACAATGAGGATTACTCTCCATTAGAGTGCAGGCTGCCCGATTTACAATATCAAATCATTGAGGGTGACCATGAATTGATTCCGGGGGTTCAAATTTTATTCACTCCGGGTCATTCCCCTGGCCATCAATCAGTCCTTGTCACAACGGAAAAGTCGGGTCCAGTGCTACTGACAATTGATGTTGCTTATACTCGGGAGAACTTCGAGAATAGCGTACCGTTCTTGACATTCGATCAAGAGATGGCTGCCAAATCGATTACTCGCATGCAGGAGTTAATTCAGGATGTTCGGCCGTCCTATGTTTTCTTGGGACACGATAGAGATCAGGCGCAAAAATGCCGCACCTTTCCTGACTTCCTGTAATGGAGGGACAGGCTATGGATACTCAATCAATGGCTTTATCCGGCAATGAGCGGAAATTAATGGGGACACTTTGCTTGCTCATTATTTTCGGAAACATCAATATGACCATGTTTAATTTGTCTATACCTTCGATTTCCGCTGACTTTGCCCTGACCTCCTCGCAGGTGAGCTGGGTTATGGTCGGTTACAGCATTTTGATGGCTATCGGCGCCGGTACTTACGGCAAGTTAACGGAGTCCTTTTCCTTTCGCCAGCTGTATGTCATTGGTTTAATCCTTTTAGCTTTCGGCTCTATGATCGGCTTTTTTGCAGCTTCATACTTGCAAGTCATCATTGGAAGACTGCTGCAGGCAGCAGGGGCCTCATCCATCTCTCCCCTGTCTTATGCGGCAGTAACCCTGTATTTTAAGCCTACAGTCAAGGGACGGGTGCTGGGAACCTTATCCGCCACAATTGCCTTTGCTTCCGGCTTCGGGCCTGTGTTCGGCGGTTTCGTGGAGCAATACTTTGGCTGGCGTGCTTTGTTCATCGTGTCCAGTCTGAGCCTATTTGTTATCCCTTTGATATTCAAGTATGTTCCTGACAAGAAACACGACCGCGGTTCATTCGATTTTCTCGGAGCTGTTTTGTTCTCCGCGGGACTGGCGTTGGTATTGCTAGGGGTTACGAACTATTGGTTTATGCTCATTGCAGGAGCAGCAGTTCTTCTATGGTTCGGTACTCATATTCAGAAAAAAGAACATCCATTTATCGATGCATCTTTCATGAAAAATGCTCCTTACCGACGAATTCTAGGGATTGGATTCCTTACCTTCGTATGCAACACGGGGTTAACCTTTACTCTTCCTGTCATGATGAAGAATTCCTTTCATTTACCAACTAGTAAAATCGGTCTGCTGATGCTTCCCGGTGCCGCCTGTGCAGCCTTGCTCGGATCCCGGATCGGAGGTTGGACAGATCGTTTCGGAAGCTCCCGCGTGCTTGTCATATCGCAAAGTCTCGTCATCAGCGGATTTATACTACTGGGAGTATCCGTACATTTGCCGCCATGGATCGACGCTTTATTGATCATTATCCTTATGATTGGATTCAACGGTGTCCTCACCTCTAGCAGCAATTTAGTTTCGACGACACTCCGTTCGGCTGAGCTGGGTGTAGGGATGGGTATTTTCACACTGGCCTATCTCCTAGGCGGAGCATTCGGCCCTGCGCTGGTCGGCCGACTTATTGATCTAAAGATGCCTTTTTCTGTTGTTTATTTTACCATTTCCCTGTTGGCAATCCTGACATACTTATTCGCAAGAAAAGCAAATCGTAGCGGAAGCTATGGTAATTAGTTTGGTAGACTTACGACATGTCCGAAAGATACGGAGGATGAATAGATGAGTAAATTAAATTTCCAACTGTCCTTTGCTGCTATTCATGAGCTGGCCGAGGGGATCCGAACAAGGGAAATATCCCCGGTAGAGATTACAGAACATGCGCTTCACCGCATCGAACGTTTGAATCCGAAACTGAACGTTTTCGTTACCCAAACGTCCGAACTGGCGATTGAACAAGCGAAGCAATCGGAACGCGATATTATGCATGGTCGGTACAAAGGGCCCCTTCACGGGATTCCCATCGTTCATAAGGATCTATATTACACTAAAGGGATCCGAACAACTGCCGGTTCAAAAATATTGAACAGCTTCGTCCCCGATTACGATTCGACGGTTGCAGCTAAGCTACATGAGGCTGGAACAGTTCTGCTAGGCAAAGTACAGACTCACGAGTTCGCTGCGGGATTGACAACAACTAGCCCGCACTTCGGTCCTTGCCTCAATCCGTGGAACACTGAACTTGTAACGGGAGGTTCAAGCGGCGGCTCGGCTTCTGCTTTAGCGGCTGGACTTACTTATCTGGGCACAGGCTCGGATACCGGAGGTTCGATCCGCATACCCGCTGCTTTGTGCGGTGTCGTAGGGATGAAGCCGACGTACGGTCGGGTCAGTCGGTATGGTATCATTCCAATGGCCTGGTCATTGGACCACTCGGGTCCGTTGACCCGCTGTGTCATGGATGCGTCCCTGTGCTTGGATGTGATGTCTGGCTTCGATCCAAAGGATGAATCGACTGTCGATCTGCCTGCGCCAGGTATCAAGATGTATCCGAATGATCTCAGGGGTGTGCGTATCGGATTGCCGACAAGCTACTATTACGAGGATTTGATGCCGGAAGTGGAAGCTGCGATGAAGGCCGCTATCAATAAATTCCGAGAACTGGGAGCAGAAATCATCGAAGTTAGCCTGCCCCTGATCAAACATGTTAGAAGTGCGACGATGGCCATTATGATGACGGAAATGTACTCGTACCACGAGAAGTGGCTTGAGACAGAATTGGAACAGTATGGACCGGACGTCCGAATGTTTCTTGAAAGCAGTAGAGATATTCCGGCTTCCATTTACCTTCAGTCTCAGCGGGCCCGGCAACTAATTGTCAATGATTTTTTGAATGCATTGTCCGGAATCGACATCTTGTTGACGCCGGCAACACCGATCACTGCGCCGCGTGCAGATGATGATGCTAGTGTATTCAGATTGAACTCATTTACGGTTCCGACCAATTTGACTGGCTTGCCTAGCCTGAGCATGCCTTGCGGCTTCTCACCTTCCGGTCTGCCGATTAATATGCAATTGATTGGCCGCCCCTTCGAAGAAGCGACAGTACTAGGTATCGGCAATACTTATGAAATGAATACAGACTGGCACAAGAGACATCCGGATTTGTAAGCCTGACTATATTTGATGGAGGGTAATCTATGGATCAAAAGCAACTTAACTCTGAAGTTAGCAGGAAAGCATCAACCGAAACCGGAACAGATACGACGAGCGACAAGAAAAAAGCATACGAGCAGTTTATTCATACGATCGCAAGTTTAAAGGAACTGGACCTATCGGGCATTGAACCGCATTTGCCTCCAATTTACAAAAAGCACTATACCAAGAATTAAAAAAAAGCTCATCGGTCACCCAAATGAATGTATTTTTAATTTTTCACGAAATGTATTATAATTATGAAGACGGACAACATGTCCTATACACGAAAAACGGACATATTGTCCGTTTTTCGTGTTAAATAACAGTTAAATTAATGATGAAGGGAGATGTTTATGGTGAATTCAGAATCGCAATCTGTCTCTCTGAAAATTCCCAGAGAGGAGTTAAACCGAAGACGAATTTTGGCGGCGGCTAGAGAACTTTTCATCAAAAACGGTGTTGACAATGTCAATATGCATCAGATTGCGAAGACTGCTGGAGTAGGACAAGCAAGCCTATACCGCCGCTACTCGGATAAGGGCGACATATGTCAGGAGATCGCGTATGAAGAATACCAACCTTTGTTTGATGAAGTTCAAGCATTTCTTGATCAATCCCCAGAAACCGCTGCCTTGGACCGGCTTTACCATGTAATCGTAAGATATGTCTCTTTTTTAGAGGCGAAAGTTCCTTGGCTCTGTGAGGTCAGCCGGGCCTCAACCGGGCATCGTCCGTTACAATCTCCGTTATGTCAATGGATGCGCAATATAAGCAGAAATCTGCTAAATGAGGCCGTTGAACAGGGAGACGTATCCGGGGTGGACATTTCATATACTATTGAAGCCCTGCTGGCCGTGCTTCACAATATCGATTACCATCTCCAAGATGAAGGCTTTACAAGCCAACGAGTTCTTGATGGATTACACCGCATATTTATTGAAGGTTTAAGAGCTAATAGACATTAATTGAGGGGCTGGCCACAAAGCCACATAACATGGATGAGGGATAGTCCTGCGTAACTCCTCTTTTTATCTCATAATGGTATATTGAATGTACAAAGAAACCATATCCTTTCAAATGGTCGGGTGGTACCTCCATTTTACCCAGGAACGGTTTCTTATTGTTTTACAATTGGAGAACAGGACGTCCCTAGTCATTTTTATGACTTATGGGACAACCCTTTTTTTCTGCCAATGGCTGCTATGCGAATTGTCCGGATCGGACTTCCATGGGACGCTCTCCTTATTCGGTCTTCTTATCATCAGCAGCGCTCTTTCGTCTACTTCCTGTAGGCTTCGTAGCAGCAGGCTTAGTAGCCTGAGAATCCATGGAGAACAAGCAGGTTTTCATCTTATGTATTCCAAAATTGCAGTTGAAGAGATTTGTACAGCACTTGGGGATTTTATTAAAATTTAGTCTATCTTTCTCCTTACGGATATACAGTAATACTTCGGGCATAGATTTATATAAAGTATGGTAAAATAGCTTTCCTTACTACATTGATTGATGGATTTTCATGAGATAAATATAGACACCATACCCCACGAGAGAATACATCGATTCCAAGTGTAATCCAGGGTCGATCAATTACAAGACCTGTTACATCATCAATCACCTGCATATCCAAGCGTGTATGATCCATCTGAATAATATCCAACCTATATATGGCCTCTCTGTTTGCATAACCACGGGCGACTTCATCATAAATAGTCTTAGCCTTATTTATATTTCGAAGTCTTTCTACTGCCTGTTTATCAATTCGGTCAATAATATCGGAGATTGTGCTATATTTAACTTCTGCTTTGTTCACCTTCGCGCATCTTCGTTCTACTAATCTATGTATTGTTGCTTTCGATACACGATATTTATTTAGGTAGTCCCTTTCAAGACTTTCTTTTAATATTTCAATTTGCTTATCAGTAAGACGGACAAGAATAGTATCCAGTACAATTTCTTGCCGTTCTGGATGGCAAATTGTCATCACATTGTTATCTTTTCTTCCTGTGTATCCTTTTCCTTTATTTAATATTAATCTCTCAAGTCCTCTGGATATCGATGCGTCTTCGTATTTTCTATAATTTGCCAAAATGCGCGTAATGGTTGCCCTGGATCCGCCATACTTTTTCACAATTTTAGAGATTAACTCTTCTTGCTTAAGTTTAAACACTTCTTCATCCTCATGAAGAAGTTCCTTATATTTATCATTAAATTTTGACACGCCTTGAATATTACCATTCTTTATCTTTTCGAGTAAAATCAGCGGCTGTATCAGATCAAAACGTTTACTGACCTCGTCTCTTTTTTTCGGATCTAATTTTGCAAGTACATTATCGTATGACTTCTTCTCTTGTTGCTTCTCAAGTTTCATCGAGGCTTCCGGTACAAAAGTCGGGTGATTCACTAAATCAGTAAAAAATATCTCTAGATCCTCACCATCAGGCCTCCTTAGCCACACATGAGGGGGATTTATGGTAACTACCTTGAACTTTTTCCCATTAAGACAACACTAAGCATATATCCTGATTTGGTTAAATGCCATACAACATTCCTCCATCTATTTTTTCTACTTGGGGGTTCACCTGTGTGTTTAGTGATATTATGCTACGGGATGAAATAAGCTCGTTGAGATTGGTGATTAATGTTCCTTTTGCGATGAGGTGATAAATCAATGGTTTAATTAAGAGGGGATCTGTATTGTTTACGAATGTGGAGGCAAGATGGTCAACTGGACAAGACCCAAATACACTGAAGTCGATAGATAACAGGGTTATACCATTGTGAATAGTACTTTCTCTCTTTTAAAAAACCTTTCAAAAACTTAAGGTTACAGGACAGAGATATCGGAGGTGTTTTTGGGAAAACTACTTGATATTCCCAATCCTTTTTTGATGCGTATGTTCTACAATATTTATTACCCAATTCTGTTCGATCATTGTTTCGTTCTTCTTTGGGCTCCAGTTTTATTTGATAAAGTAATGGAATATACCCTTGCCTAAAAACCAAAACATCAGGAACATGGAACCATTCATGCCCTTCCTCAAAGATAGACACTTCAACTGGTTGTACATAATAACGAATCACTTCTGTATCCAATTCGAGATAGTAGTAAAAGAGACGTTCGGATAATGACTCATACTCAACGGTTCGTTTGTTTTCTGACTAAAAAAACTACCGATAATATGATGATGGTAGTGACTTCCACGGTTACTTACTTTTCGTTTTGGTAGATATAACTCATCTTCCAAACTCCACGTCCAACTTCTCCAAGCCATAACCAAACCCCCTTTACGAAAAGTATCAATTATGATTCTAAATTTGAATAATCAGTCTCAATTATTACCGTTACTCACACCAGCACTCTATCCGCATAATGTTTTGCTGCATAGTAGGGGAGGATATTGTCATGCCAGCTCTTCCGGTTATTCGCCTGAATTGCACTGACCATAATAAAACGATCAATACCTGCCTTTTCAGCCGCTTCAATTGTTTTCCCAGCACCATCAAGATCGATTAACAACGTTTTTTTCATATCCCGTTTTTCCACCAGAGCCAGCAGTAAACACTATAGCATCGCACCCCTTAGCGGCTTCTGCAATGGAGTCTACAGTCCCTTCCAAATCTGCAAGGATCGTTTCAACGCCCTGTTTTTGATAAGCATCAGCTTGTTCTTGTTTCCTAACCATCGCACGGACTGTGTGTTCTTTGTTTTATTCCAAAAAATGGATAGGATATTGTCCGATTTGTCCATTTGAACCTACCACCAAAACCTTCACCTAATCACTCCTCATTATTATATTTTTTCCTTTCCCATTAACTTAAATCACCATTCTTGGGCAGTAAGGTCGATCATCTTGTTCTAATTAAACATTAAGTAACCGAATGGTTTAGCACATTACCAAATAAAAAAACATGCGCATGCATTTAATTTAGTGAAAAAATGACTTGCTGTCAAGTTTTGAATACAAATATTGATTGCTTATTTTCTAGAAAAAATACGTCGATAGTTTGAATAAGCTTTGGTTCATCTTTGCTTTCTAAGTTCTCATCCTTCGGTACGTTAAACTTTGAGCGCTTCTGGTATCTACTAGGAAGCGCTCGTATTGTATATTAATTTTGATATGGAGGAAAATCTATATTCTCATGCTCTCCATAAAAAAGCTCAATGCGTTGGACACCCACTTTTTGGGATGAAGAACAAGCTGAATTTCCAGTTTGAGCTCGGCATGCTCAAAGGGTAACACCTTCAGCTCTTCCCGTTCGATCTCCTCCAGTGCAGCCATTAGAGGTAGAATGGATATACCCTCTCCAGTCTTGATGCTCCGTTTGATCGCTTCCGGATTACCCAGCTCCAGACTCACGCGATAGGTGATTCCATTTGCTCGAAGCACTCTCTCCAGCAGTTGTCTGTAGTTGCACGTATGCTCGGGCATGATCCACTCCGCATCAACCAGATCATTCAGGTCGATTCGCTCTTTAGCGATAAGCGGATGGTTCGGATGGACAATCAGCACAAGCGGTTCTTCTCGAATGGTAATCCACTGCAAGGCCGGATTGCTTGAATCGTCCGCGAGGATCAACCCAACATCGGCCTCCCCTTCCCTCACCTGGTGCAAAATCATCTCTTCGCGATCCGTATGCAATCGTATGTTCAGATCTGGGTATTCTTTGCGAGTCGCCTGCATATACGGCGGCAGAAAATACGAAGCGATGGAATCCATAGTACCGATCGTCATGGAGCCTCCGCCCTGCTTGGCCAATTTTTCTTTCGATTGCTCGAAAAGCTCCAGCATTTGTCCAGCAAGCTTGAACAGCTCTTCTCCGGCGGAGGTAAGACGAATCTTATTGTTATTGTAGCGCTCGAACAATTTAACTTGATAGGTTTTCTCCAGCTTCTGAATCTGGGTCGTGACGCTGGATTGTGCGTAACCGAGCACTTCTGCTGCTCTTGTAAAGCTTTCACGAATGGCAACTTCCCGAAATGTTTGAAGATAAATGAAATCCAATCTGGCCACCCCATCGAAAATTTTGATTAGAATCATCGTTTATTATAGATAACTCTGATGCTGTTTCCTATGTTACATTAGATTTAATTCAACGGGAAGGGATAACTGATGATGATGAACGAACAACATATTCATGGGATTTTCATACCGCTGATTACACCTTTTACGCGTGACTATAAGTTGGACATCGATTCGTACCGGAAGTATGTTACCTATCTTGCAGGCCATGACATCCAGGGTCTGGTCGTTAACGGTACGACAGGAGAGTCGCCAACCGTATCCTGGGATGAAGTGAAGCAGATGGTACATGTGACGCAGGATGTTCTGAAGAGCATGAACAAAACCATTCCGATCGTCATTGGCACGGGTACGAACGATACCTATTCAACGGTGCATCGGACGGAAATGGCGGCTGAATTAGGAGCGGATGCAGCCATGGTGGTCACTCCGTATTACAACCGGCCGACGCAGGAAGGAATATTGGAGCATTTCCGTGTCGTATCTCGTGTAGGCCTGCCTGTGCTAGTATATGAGATTCCGGTTCGCACGGGTAGTCGCATGACAATAGATACAATACGCAAAGTGCTGGACCTGGATGGCATAATTGGGCTCAAGGACAGCACGGGCGGTCTTGATCTGCTCTTAAAATTGACCCAGTACGAGACCAAGCCTGTCCTCTGCGGAGAGGATACCTATTTCCATGCCATGCTATGCCAGGGGGCTACCGGTGGTATGCTTGCATCCGCTCATCTCCATATCCAGAAGTATGTGGATATATACCAACGTTTTGTGGCTGGCGACATGAACGGGTCGCGAGACAGTTTTATGCTACTGGAACCGATGATCCAGCATGTATTTGCAGAGCCAGCCCCGGCCGCGATCAAGTGGTGGCTTACCCAGCAAGAGATTATTGCCGGCGAGCAATTGCGTCTGCCACTTATGCCCCTGTCGGATCAGGTGAAGCAGGGTCTCCTGAATTCAATCGTATCCTGATAAATCAGCTTATCTCAGACTCCCCAATCATAACGTAGAAGAAGCATCTCCTGGACAGGAGATGCTTCATTTCTTAGCCGGAACAGGCAACCTTTAGAAAAACGAATTTAAGAAGATACCCTCTATAGTAGAACGCTGTAAATTACTGGTCCAAAATAAGTGAAGATGTATGTGACGCATAGCAATTTGGTGTTCGTAGACGCGTCTTTTATCGAGCTTAAAAAATGTCCGAAAGATCACTGCGCATCTTCCTCCCCAACCAACCCCAACTTTCTGCCATCAGGAAAACATTTTTTACAAGTCCCGCTATCTGCATTGGGTTGTTATACAAAGAGAATATTATGAATAACTACATACTCAGCGTTTTCATCCTAATGAGGTCTGCAATCTGAAAAGCTTACAAGCAATAGCTGGATGGTTATTAGTAAATCCAGCTGCAACATTAAAGGGATTATTTCCTGTAAGCGAAATTATTGCAAAAAGAGGGCTGCCGATGAATTTCACCGACAGTCCTTCTCTTTCAAGCAGTATACTCCTCACTCCTATTCGCTGGACAGCTCCTTGAGCGATTTGACTTTACCATGGGGATGCTGCTCTTGCTTTCGTGACTTCCAGGCTGCTTCTTTCCTTTTCTTCTGGTGAGCCATAACAGATATCCTCCTTTGGAAATTGTGATGTATACTACTTTCTTAAGTTGTCATTTCTCAGCTCTGTTCATTCATAAAACTAAATTCGTTGAATTTTCTCCTAAATATCACAATCCCAAATATAGGATGTCAAAATCGCTTAATCATAAAAATACACTCACGCACTTTATGTTTGCGGGGGTGTATTTTTATGATTAAGCAGCTCATTGTTCTATTATAATCCATGTATGAACTTACTTATTTAAAATAGGTATCTCTCCAAGCAGATTCTTTAAGTTAATAGCATCCCACGGCATATGCTCCGTTATACCTAATCCAACTACATCTGTTTCTTCAGATAGTTCTTTAATCAGATTAAGTAGCTGAGGCATTTGCATTGTTCCCGCAGGAGAAAAATTATAGGGTGCTTCAGGGTTGGCGAACAGTAAAGAACGAAATGCTTTTGGGTCAAGCACATCTAAATCAAGGTGAATAGCTAGATGCTTAATGCCACTTTCTTTAATCCACTCTCTAATAGATTCAGTACTATTCGTTAACTCTTTGGTTCCTGCAGTTTTAATCCCTAGTCTTTGAATCACTTCTGTGTCTGATTCTGCAGGAGCTATACCTAGTCTTTGAAACGCTTCTGAAATGGCTTCTGTTTCTTGTTCTGTAGGAGCCGCTAATCCCGCGATAAAAACATTTTCAGGTTTTAGTGGGATTTTCACACATTTTGCAAACTCCTCATCTCCTTCTCCCAAAAGATTTCCGAGCGGTAATGTATGTCCGTTATCATAGCTCACATATCTAACTAAATCACTGTGAGCATCGATCCAAATTAAACCTAATTCCCCACCGTATCGTTCGTTCAAATAGGCAAATGGAGCTTGTTCCACTAAGCAGTCACCACCAAACATTACAATACGATCTGGCTTATGAGCATCAATGATATGCTGAGCCGCCTCTAACTGTTCAAGTAGCTGTTTTCTCCCATTCATACCGTTTTCGTTTTCAAGCGGAGTACCGTTATAAGCTTGAATTGGAACATGAATAAGGGGTTGATCATTATCCGGAGCTAGCCAAGCAAGCAGTTCGGCTCCAAAAGAGTAATTAGGATTGTTTCCCCCTTGCCATTGTGGCATTAAGAGGCGTATTGTTTTTTTAGTCATGTTCTTCTCTCCTTTACTTCAAAAGTAAGGTTAGTATAAACTGAACACAAATAAAAACGTAGTACGCACTATTTTGATAGGTACTACCCGAAAGGATATTGTAAACATGAGTATGGCTGAATTTAAAGGTAAAGTTAAAAACATTCAAGATACACCTTTTGGTTATACAGTTTCACTGATTGGTGGTAAATGGAAAATGGTTATTATTTATCTCCTAGCCGAAAACCGAACAGTTCGCTTTAATGATCTGAAAAGACAGATAGGGGCTATTACTTATAAAACATTGAGTTCACAACTAAAAGAATTGGAAGCGGATGGTCTGGTGAATCGAAAAGAATATCCTCAAGTCCCCCCTAAAGTCGAGTACAGTCTCACAGATAAAGCAGAAACGCTATTACCTGTTTTGGAAGGGTTATGTGAGTGGGGAACAAAAAACCAAAATAATTAAATCCAGTTTTCTACTAAAATCCTGTATGCGAAAAGTTGTCCTGTTTTCCAACATTGCTATTCCAAGTTTAAACTCTCTAGTTAAGTGAATCCAGCAATGGCTGAACAAAAGCATGCAACCGTTCTGCAAATTCTATTATCTTAATTATCGCTTCAAGCCAGATTTATTTCCCGAATCACTTCAAGCGGAACCTTCGGTTTTCGGTCTTCCGTCAACATTCCGTTAACTTCCTGCTGTACATCGGTTACCTGTGTATAGCAATAGCCCGAGAGATAGGGGGTCGCTTTAATTGCTCCGGTGATTGCACGGAAACGTTCGATAAAAGCTTCGACTGAATCCACCTGGTTTCCGTATCCCCAGCCCTTGTCCGTGTGGAAGGCAATGCCGCCGAATTCGCTTATGATAATCGGTTGTCCTCGGTAGGCATATCCTTCTGCAAAGGCATATTTCCAATTGTTAAAGGAGATGCTGTTGTTTACGATGCTTTCCTTGTCCTGATATCGCTCCAAAAACTCTTCGCCCGTCTCCACATAATCATGAAGGGTCAAAATATCCGAGCCCGTATGCTCCCAACCGTCATTGGTAACCACCGGACGATACGGATCAATCGTCTTCGTCAGATGATAGATCGTTTGCGTGAACTGCTGCTGCCTTACATCATGTCCAATGGTCGATATGCCCCACGATTCATTGAACGGAACCCAAGTTATGATGCTTGGATGATTGTACTGCTGCGGCACGATTTCCAGCCATTCCTTCGTAGAGCGGCTAACCGCCTGATCATTGAACTCAAAGGTCGACGCCATTTCTGACCAGACGAGCATGCCTTTCACATCACACCAATATAAAAAGCGAGGGTCTTCCAACTTCATATGTTTACGAACCCCGTTATATCCCATCGCAGCTATTTTATCGATATCTTCGATAAGAGCTTCTTCAGAAGGGGGAGTCAGATGAGTTTCCGGCCAGTAGCCCTGATCTAGAATCAGCCGCTGGTAAAGAGGGCCATTATTCAATAGAATCCGTCCGTTTTCAATCGATATTTTCCGCATGCCAAAATAGGAATACACCCTGTCACTCTCTTTCTCATCCTCATACAGAGCAAACTCTACATCGAACAAGTTGGGCGATTCCGGTGACCACAAGCACTGCTTCCATGAACCACCCGCTTCATGAAATACATGGGCCTCCACCGTTATCCAGGGCCTGTCGGCAGATAAGCTGACCTTTTTCACATGCTGTCCTTTCAGCGCAATCCGTGTCTCCAGGCGTAAATTATCTTTAGCCTCAATACCCATGAGCTGAAAGTCAAAGCGGATCATATGACGGTCGATATCCGGTGTTATCTTGACCTCATTGATTCTTACCTCATTCACATATTCAATCCACACACTTTTCCAGATTCCGGTGCTCTGTACATAAAAGCATTCAAAGTTTTGATCCACCCAGCGCTGCTTTCCCCGGGGCTGCGTGCAGCTCTGACTATCCTCCACTTTAAGCACGATGCTATTCTCCGAGTCGTAAGTGATATAGGGTGTGATGTCGAAAGAAAACGCAGCATAACCTCCTTCATGCTCACCAACCATAATTCCGTTCACCCAGCATTTCGCTTTATAATCTACACCCTGAAAATGTAGAATTGTCCTTTTCGCATTGCTCGCTTTCACCCATTTTGCCGTCGTCGAAGGCGAAATCCCACTCCCCATTCAAATCCAGCCACTCTTTGCGGACAAATTGCGGCCTTGGATAATTTTTGATATAAGCGTTTGTAGTCATACAGTTTCCACCTATCCTTTGATATATAATTAGTCACCTTAGCCTGATGATTTTACAGTGTATTGTTATCATCTGTAGGTCCGATCGTCATCCTTTACTTCCGCTTTGAAATACAAACAATAAAATCAATTTGTTACACTATTTTTGTATCTTTAAGGGATTATATAGCGATGCGTTTTTAATGTAAACGCTTTTAAGTTAATTTTATGTAACTAATAAACTGAATAAGGCTTTAGCTACAGAACACCTGCAACTAAAGCCTATCTACCTCACCCATATCTCAATTCATGACATAATTCACAGTCATTTTAATATTCTGATCATAATCTCCAAATTGCTTTCCGAACAGGTTGAGCCCACCTTGATGCACCGCATCTGGCTTAATTCCGATCCGTAGATGCAACTTGTGGCTGTTTTGCAGGTTGAGCTGATCCAGTGTAACCGAGGAAACCTTCTCCATATCCAGCGCAGTCTTCTCTTTATCTACTCGCCAGGTCTTGAGCAAACCATACTGGGTAGACCACTCATACCACCAGGCAGGATTCAGCTTGCCGCGCCTGTCTCCAAAATCACCGGGACACGTCCACATACCAATCTCCACGCCATTAATCCACAAGGAAATATCGGAAGGCCAATTGTTGTCATAGTTCGGTGCTTCTGAGCACATTTCCATCGATAGCTCAAGCGATTCTATTCGCGCTCCTGCTGGTATTTCGAGCGGCATTAAATACTCGACATAGCCCTTGCGGAACCATATCATCTGGGCTCCGATATGCTTCGGGTGAAAAAAACTCGCCGGTTCGTCCTCACGTATGATCATCCCGTCGGCATTGGCCATACCACACGTCGGTGAAATCTCACAATCGCTATAATGACCGATCGGCATGTCCACTTCGTAGATCTGTACATCCCCTTTGGGTACTGCTTTTTCAAGCTTTAGCACAATATGAATGTCATCATAATTGCGGCTGCACATCTTCATCGCGCCGCGAGAGGCAGGCAGAAGCTCTGTATTAATCAGTCTAGCTGCCTCCAGAACCTTGATATTGTTGGCTACTGTAGATACCGGAAGTTGAAGTGCTTCCGCTATTTCTACAATATTAAGGTTTTTGGAAATCAAGAGGCGGAGAATATCAACTCGGGAACGGGTGGATAAAGCATGCGTAACCGTTACCAGCTTGTCCGGATCATCAAAACTAAGCTCAAGCATTGCATCACTCATCTCATTTTACTGTGATTATATTACAGTAAGTTTACTTGTATGCTTTGAAATAGTCAATAATATTGTATTAAATCATTATTTTTGTATTAAATACCGATCATGTTCGATTTTTCTGGTTCAAGAACCCATAAGAAAGACAACGATTATTGAGCCGAACCCTGTACACAAAAGCAACACGTTATTCCCTTGCTTTATGCAATAAAAAGCCACTGATCTTCGAACTAAGATCAGCGGCTGATGCTCTAATCATTTTAAACTTTCTTTAATACCCATACTCCATACGGTTCCAATGGTGCGGTACCAGTAAGCCTGCTACCGGAAAGGAGTTCCTCCGTCTCAACTTTCAGTTTAATCATAGCCGTTTCTCCGCTGTAATTCAGTAGAATTACCAGCTCTTCTTGTACATCCGCACGAATAGCGACTTCTACCGTCGAAGGAGCTTGGCACCACCCCGCAAGCGGAGATGTCACCGGCAGCTGTCTTAGGAGCTCAGCCGCTAACGCTAAGTCAAAAGCTGCACCCCAATAGTAGACCAGTCCCTCACCGACACGGTTGACAGTCAAGGCCGGTTTCCCTTCATAGTAGCTTGATGCGTACTCTGCGAGTACTTCTACCGTATCAGCATGAACATTCAATATATCGTTGAAGCCTGGAGCCCAAAAATCAAGTTCTTGATCCTTAAATCGCACCGATACAGGTGCTGCCGTCCCATTTATCATCGTAAAGTCCTCTACGTGAACGCCGCTCATTGCGGCTGCAGGGCCTGGGAGTAGCTGCATACGGCAGTGACCAAACTCGTTCTTATAACCGGTGCGGCAGCCAAAGATCAGGATGCCCCCATTCTCTACATATTTCTGTAACATAGCTGCCGTACTGTCTCGTAGGATCGCCGGATGCGTGTATACCAGCACCTTGTAATTAGCCAGTTCCCGCAGCTGTTCTGATTCCATACCCGGACGGATTGTAACTATATCCGAAGGTATATGTCCATACTGCAGTGCCTTGTACCAGCCGAGCTCACTTTGCTTTGTCAAGGGACCATACCATTTATCCAACTCGCCATCCCACTCGTTATCATAATCGCGAAGTAGAGCAACCTCTGCCACGTAGCGTTTGCCAAGAATCCGCCCCCCGACCTTTTGCAGCTCCTTTCCGACGCGGCCTGCTTCTGCGACCCGACGATTCGGCTGATTGTGATAATCATTGATTCCATGCCAGTACATTTCCGTACCAAACGTTGCCGTTCTCCAGCGGAAATACAAAATCATGTCTGCCCCGTGAGCAATGCTTTGGTAGGTCCACAATCGCATCTGCCCCGGGCGTGGAGATGGCATCTCCATCCTGTTCACCCATCCTCCCGGACCGGATTGCTGCTCCATCACGCAGAAATTTGGTGAAATCCCTCTGACGTTACTTAAAGAAAGCCCCCACTTGCGATCCAGCAATGGCTTCTCCCCTTGGTCCGGATAAATGGTACTAAATTGAGGATAAGAATCGTACGAGAAAAAATCAAGCAGTTGATCCGTCATCCTATGGCTATCCAAATGCCCGAATACACCGTTGGTTGTCACCCACTGATTAGGCGCCACTGACCGAAGTATGTCCACTTGTAGCTTGGCAAACGAAATGGTGTTATCGGATATAAATCGTTTCTCGTCCAAAGCCTGATGAGGATTCGTTGACCCAGATACGGTCGGACGTGTTAGATGGACCTGCTTCCAGCTGTTATAAGTTTGATTCCAGAATACAGCACCCCAGGCCTTGTTGAGCTGCTCCAACGTACCGTATTTTTCCTCTAGCCAGCGCCGGAAAGCCTGATGATCTGCCTCGGCATAGAAGACGTTTATCTCGCAGTTCAGCTCATTATCAATTTGCCACCCAATGATGGCCGGATGATCTTTGTAATGTTGTGCCATCTCTCTTGTAATACGTGCGCAAAGCTCTAAATAAATGGGACTACTGTAGTTATAATGCCGACGCTGACCATGTTGGAACGTGACCCCCTCCATAGATACGTTCAGCACCTCGGGATACTTATAAGTAAGCCATGCTGGTGGCGTAGCTGTTGGTGTGCCCATGATCACTTGAATCCCGTTCGCATCTGCCTGCTCCAAGAAACGGTCAAACAGCGTGAATTCGAACTTTCCTTCCTCCGGCTCGAAGATCGACCAAGCAAATTCTCCAATCCGAATGATGCTGAAGCCTAGTTCCTTCATTCTTATGAGATCGTCCGACCACAACGATTCGTCCCAGTGTTCAGGATAATAACAAGCTCCCAAATGAAAGCGATCTAAAGATAAGGATTTCGGCATGCTCCAATTCTCCTTCAGTAGAAGTGATAGTACGAAAATGTGATTCTCTGGTAACCGTATCTATTGTAATATAGGAATAAAAGGATTAGAATAACTCGATTTTGCTAATTGAATTACTTTTTTGCTAACTTACTCAAGGAGATGGACACATGATTAAAATAGATTGTTATCTTCCTTCGCCCATTCTAAATAAAGGTATGCTGTTTCCCGAATCATTAGGGCGTTACAAGAACTTCCCTAATCATGGGGAGCGAAGGAATGCAGGATTACTGAAAGAATACAATTTACATATCATTTTTGCAGGCAAAGGCGTTATTGTGCATGATGGGAAGGAAATCGAGCTTACCCCTGGCATGGGCTTTCTTTTCGACAAGCATACGACGCAGCAATATCGAACAAAACCCGAGGATCCCTGGGATGTTCGATGGATTCATTTCGACGGGCAGGACGTAGATTCGCTATTACAAGGTCGAAGCATTCACGAACCGTATCTGTTCTCGCTCCACCGACCAGAACGTTTAAAGCCACTGATGGAAGAAATGCTGCAACTTGCCCAAACTTACCGTCACGACTATGATGTACGGATCTCTTCCCTGCTTTATGAGGTTCTTCTGGAGATCATCCACCATTCCCACCAAATTTTCGGCACCTCTCCCGGCGGCACCGTCCATGAGAGGATTCGTCATACGGCGGAATATATTCGTATGCATTGTCGGAACATGCTCGATTTGAAGACAATGGCTGCGACGTCAGGTTATAGCTCCTTTCATTTTAGCCGGCTCTTCCATCAGATCATGGGCAGCACCCCAGCTCAATATTTGCTCCAATGCCGAATAACGCTGGCCAAACATCTCCTTGTATCCACGGCACTCACTGTAAAGCAGATTGCACTGGAAACTGGCTTTCATCAAAGCAGCTATTTTATCAAGAGATTTCGGGAGCATACAGGCATCACACCGGAGCAGTTTCGCCAGCTGAGAAGGATGGGTTAGTACAATCTAAAAAACTCCTTCAATAGCTGGGCATGTGTGTATGGCAGCGTACAAATCGAAATTACAAATTTTGCAGTTGAATAAAAGAATAAGCGGCCGCTTAGGACGTTTGGTTAACATGTCCTACGCTACCGCTTCTGTTAATGTTTTTTATTTCGCTTATATATGGGATTATATTGTCTGTTTGGATATTGCTCCGAAATATTCTACAACTACCTCACGGAATTCCAGAGCAGCCCGCGAAATATACCGACTCCTGTGCCATAATAAAGCGATCTCCCGTACCAATTCGTGATTTTCTACTTGAAGATATTTAAGATGTTCCCGTGAGTTTCTTGCCGTGCTTGGTATGAAGGCTATGCCAATTTCAGCTTCCACAAGCGTACTAAGCCTTGCAGGTTCATCCCCCTCATACACATACTTAGGTATAAAACCTTCCGATTTGCATACAGAGTCCACTAAATCGCGAGTACCGTAGCCTCTCTTTACACCGACAAACCATTCATCCCTTAGATCTGTCAACGTTACACTGCTTCGATCTGCCAGCCGATGCCCCTTTGGAACAGCTACAAGGATTGGGTCGATAAACACGATTTGGCATTCGATGTCATCTCCCTCTATTGGAGGTGAGGACAAGCAAAAATCGACCTCTCCTCTATGAAGCAGCGTTACCATTTCCTGCGTGGTCAGCATTTGCACATGAAATTGAATAAAGGGTCGCTTTTTCCGAAACTCTCGCAGAATATTGGGTAATGTGCTTGCGGTGGTCACTGCCAATTCGAGAGTGCCATGTTCCGGGCTGGATAAATCACTTAGCTCCTGCTTCCCCTGCTCCAATTCAAATAAAGCCCTCTCTGCACGGTGAAGGAATCTACTTCCGAACTCATTCAATCGCAGTTTCCTCCCTGTTCGATCGAATAGAGGAACCCCCAGATCTTCCTCCAGGCGATGAATCGTTTTGCTCAGCGACGATTGAGTAACGTGCAGACTTCGTGAAGCTTCGGTCACATGTTCCAAACGAGCTACCGTCAGAAAATATTGCAGTTGGAGAAGTTCCATTATGATCCCCCATTCATTCCCTCAAGTCAATGAGATTATAACATCAAATGCGTTGGAATAAATAATCGATTTCAAGTACGATGACATTAATTCGCTATGGGGGGACCAGAAATGAGCGTTCGCAGCTGGTGGTTAATGATTTCAGTTGGTCTAGGGATACTATTGAACCCATTAAATTCTTCGATGGTTTCTGTTGCTATTCCAAGTCTGCAAAATGTGTTCCAACTTGACTTTACAGGTGTTTCCTGGATTATTTTTTCTTTCTACATTGCAAGTAGCATCGCACAACCTGTCATGGGAAAGGCCAGCGATTTATTCGGTCGTAGGAGGATATTTCTTTCTGGGCTTGTTGTAAGCTTCATTGCATCATTATTAGCTCCATTATCACCAAATTTCGGGTGGCTCATCGTGTTCCGCATTGTGCAGTCCATCGGAACAAGCATGATGGCTGGGGTTGGAATGGCTATTGTTCGAATCCATATTACAGAGAAACAAGCAACTGCGTTGTCTGTTTTGTCCATATTCCTATCTGGAGCAGCAGCGATTGGCCCCTTTATTGGCGGTGTCTTGATTCACTGGTGGAATTGGCCTGCTATCTTTTTCATCAATATTCCGTTTGTGGTGGCCAGCTTTGTATTGGCTTGGAGGACTATTCCTAAGGACGAACTGCCAACATCCGTAGCACGCAACATGTCCTTTCGTAAATGGTTTGAATTGATTGATGCATTAGGAATTCTGCTCTTCACAGTGGCTTTGGTTACCCTGCTCGTTGGATTACTCTCAGCAAAATCATCTGGGCATATCTCGTTAGGAAATGTCATTGTTGGGCTGATAGGTCTCGTTGCGCTGGGGATATTCGTACGACATGAGTTAAAAGCGACATCACCCTTTATTCCTTTACGTACATTTGCCCATTACCCTGCGATGACTTGGGTTAATGTTGAATTCATGCTCGTTAATGTACTATATTACTCGCTCTTTTTCGGGCTTCCGTCCTACTTGCAAATGGTACGTCATGTCAGTGAGTTCCAAACAGGCATTCTCATGCTAAGCTTAGGCTTGTGCTCGCTAATTACTTCTCCAATTGCAGGACGATGGATCGATAAATCAGGACCCAGACCGGCATTGCTGGTGTCCGCAATTCTGATGACATTGGGGTCAGTGTGGCTCGTGACATTGAATCCAACTTCACCGGTTATCAGCGTGTGTTTGGCTTTAGCTGCATTCGGTATTAGCAACGGTTTGAACAATGTAGGTATGCAAGCAGCCCTGTTCCAAAGTTCTCCAAAAGAAATAATCGGTGTAGCATCCGGATTATTTAACACATCAAGATATCTGGGAACCATTATCTCTTCATTATTGATAGCTATTGTTATGGGAGGTACGTTTAGCTTCAAGGGATTTCAAATGCTTGGGATCATCCTTACGGTAATTGCATTGTCTTTGGTATTCATGAGTCGGCAGCACTGGAAGTCAGCGCAATTGTATGAGTCGTAGGCCCACAAAGTTCATATCTCAAACCATTGCGCGGCACCAATCATCATGCTTCCAATGTCATTAATTTGGCGTAAAGATCTACTACAACAAGTTTTAATTCAGCGACATTGCTACATAAAAACTTGCTACATTCAAACCACAAAAGCCGTAAATCTCCGGGGTTATTGGAGACTTGCGGCTTTTGTGGTTTGTTTAGATTGCCCCAAAGCCATTTGAAAGCTTTGGGGCAGTTTCCCTATTTTGAACTCAGAGCTTGTTTTTAATGCCTAAAGTGAAAAATTAGGTGGACATTATTCCATTTCCATCTGTTACTAGTAAGTTCGCTAGCTCTGTTTCCAACATCGCTTTAACGGCTTCTGAATTTTCTTCAAAAGGAAGTTCCAGCGAGATTTGCAATACATTCTCCACATGCTGAACAGTAAAGAAAATGATTGAATCCCGATAGATGTCCCTCTCTTCTGGCTCGATATTTTTAAACAATTGATATTTATCCGACGCTTCGCCAAGGTAATTGAAGACAATAGGTAGCTTATTCAGGCTATGCTTCAGATACCGGTTAGACTGCGGATACAACGAAGCCATTTCATCATTGTATATGAGATTTAGAAAATTCAGGTTACGCGCTACGGCCAACTGCATACTGTTTCTGATCTCATGCCCATGTTCATCCGCATCTGTAAGCAGTACAGGGATTTGGTCTATAAATTCACCTATAATATCAAAATACTGCTTGTCCTCGTATGCCCGGCCATAATTGGTGAGAAGAATAGGAATCTCGTCCACTTGCAAATATCTGCGGAAAAAGCGGTTAGCTAGTCGTATAGCCAAGTCCCACATGTCTCCGATTGCGTCAGAATCATTCCAATCTGCAAGTTCTACTGTCACATCTGTGCCCGTTGTATGGTTGCGCTCATCAATTGCGAAGACTACAGCATCCGAAGCAGCAGCAAATGCAGACAAGAGAAATTTGTCGACAATCTCTTGATCGCCCATGCCCTGAGGTCCTTTGCGAACCTGACTCACATAATCACGGTAGCTTCCTGCTAGTTGCTCTTTTACATTGCTCATGTCATCATATGCACGGTACAATTCACTCTTAACGACCTCTCCGCTCATGCCATCATAGATGAGATGTGAACAAGGGAGCAGCAGCAAATGATCCCGTAAATTAAGGCGAACAAGCGCAATGCGATATAACAAGTTTCCGGTTGTTTCATAAGGGTTCATAAAGAATACAGGCAGTATATGTGAGAGTATACGATTTTGCATCTCTGCACCGTAGTTCGATAAATCTATCATTGGAATATCCATGCGCTCCTTCATGGACAACATTTCCCATTCCCATCCGACATCCGTTTGGACCAACACACTTCTAAAGAGTTCATGGCGCTCTATCAGGCGTTGCATGATTGCAGATAACCGTTCTACATCCAGCAGGTAACTATCAAAAGGAATGACACCTCCTGAAGATTGCGGATGCTCCAAATGATAATGTTGAGCGGGAGCAAGCGCATAGCGTTGTAAAGGCTCTCCTGCCAGCATCGTGCTGTTCCATTGGTCATTCATCCGCAGCAGATGTTCCAGCCATTCCTCAGCATGCCGCTTCACAGCTTCATCATCTACCATCGTATCTGTGTACAGCTTTTCACAGTCAGGTACTTGAGCAGCTGCTTCAAAAGGAAGCAAATGATGTGGATGAAGGTCAGGATGAAGGCGTGACAAAATGACTTTCTTCAGGTCCTCTGCTTGTATAGAATCGAAAGGATCTATGTGCAAAGTTAATTGATCTCGCCCTTCAACAGCTGTTGATTGGAAATGAGCATGTACGTCATAAGCCTTTTCGATGATGTCGATTGCCTCGGCAATATCACGTGTTAGCATACCCGACATTGAAGTGTCTGCTCGCATATACTCTGATATTTGGCGAATAGTCTGATATTGAAACACCTGATTAATCCCTATTTCAATGCCAATAGCCTGAGCCTGTGAAACCAATTGAATGGCTTTTAGGGAGTGTCCGCCTAAATCAAAATAGTTATCATCAATGCCAACAATACTGACACCCAGATTCTGCTTCCAAATATCTACCATATGCCGTTCCATGCCGTTTCGCGGGGCTGCATATTCAACACCTGTTTGAATGTCTCCGTCCGGCGCAGGAAGCGATTTACGATCAATTTTTCCGTTAGTAGTCAACGGCATCTTCTCCAATTGAACAAAATAGCTTGGCAGCATGTACATCGGAAGATTCGGAACCAACGCTGCTTTAAGTTCCTGAATGGTCAGATCGCTATCAGCCACAAAATAAGCACATAAATCTTTTTGTCCTGATTCATTCTCACGAGCAATAACCACCGCTTTACGGATCGCAGGCAGGTTCATTAATTGCGCTTCTACTTCTCCAAGTTCAATTCGGTAACCCCGAATTTTTACCTGATGATCCATCCTGCCTAAATATTCAATATTTCCATCTGCCATCCATCGCGCCAAATCTCCTGTGCGGTACATACGTTTTCCGGGTTGGAAGGGGTCTGCTATAAATTTCTCATCTGTCAGCTCACGATTTCCCATATAACCTCGCCCTACTCCATCACCACCGATGTAGATCTCGCCTGCAATTCCTATCGGAACCAACTTCCGATTCATATCCATAATATATACGTGCTGGTTAGCCATTGGCTTGCCAATCGGCACCGTATGTGTCCAAGCTGTCATCGTTTCCCCGTCAATGTCGTATGCAGTTGTGTCTACGCAGCACTCAGTAGGACCATAAACATTAGTTATTTGCGGACGATATCCGGGCCGGGTGCTCAAAAATGTTTTAACGAGATGACTGGGCAGCGCCTCTGCTCCAAAAATAAAATGCTGTACATTCAGGTCTGCAACGGAGTCTTGCATTTCCGTCAGCATATGCATGTGTGCCGGTGTACCATCAGTAAAATCAATCCGTTGGGATCTGAAATAGTCAGCCAAACGATGACCATTGGTGCTAATCTCTCTCGGCACCACGTGAAGCGCATGCCCGAGAAGCAGGCATGGGAAAATTTGTTTCACTGATGCATCAAATACATACGGCGATAGCCATGCCATCCGCATTGGAGATTTGTACTTCTTATACACTTGTTGTCTAAATGCGGTTGTCATATTCACGACATTAGAGTGTTGAATCATCACTCCTTTGGGTTTGCCCGTTGTACCTGAGGTATACATCACATAAGCCAAATGGCCGGATTCACATACTTCAGCCAAATTGGAACCGTCTTCTGCGGATAGCCTGTGACTATCAGGTGAAATGATCAGCACATCCGACGGTACCTTCGCGGCCATTTCTGGCATGGCAACCATAAGCTTAATATGGCTGTCTTGTAACATATAGAGCGTACGTTCCTGCGGAAACTCAGGGTCGATAGGTACATATCCCCCACCAGCTTTTAAAATACCAAAAATCCCTACAATCATTTCGATAGAGCGCTCCATAATCATTCCGACCAATTGATCCGCCTGGACTCCTTCTGCTCTTAGCACGCGAGCCAGTTGGTTTGCACGCACATTTAATTCGTTATATGTGATCTGGCTATCTCCAAAAACTACAGCTACTTGATCTGGAGTCTTCTCTACCTGTTCTTCGAATAATTGATGAATGGTTTTTTCACTTGGGTATTTCACCACGGTATTTCCCCAGACATCCAATATCATTTCGATTTCCTGTGGCGTAATGATCTCAATTTCAGAAAGCTTTGTCTGTGGTTCATCTACAACAGCTTTAATCAACTGGAGAAAGTGATCGGCCATTCGTTTAATCGTGCTTCTCTTGTACAGGCTATCGGCATATGTGAAGCTGAAAACCAAACCTTCAGAGCTTTCCATGGCCGTAAGTGTCAAATCGAATTTTGCCATATTCTGTTCGCCCGGGCACAGAGTAACCTGCAAGTCTTGGAATTCCGTCGTACCAGAGTCCATGTTATCTAGCTCAAAAAGAGTATCGAATAACGGATTTCGGCTCAGGTCCCTTTGTACATTCAGCTTCTCCACCAGCAATTCAAACGGATAATCCTGATGCTCAAAGGCATCAAGCACCTGGTCCTTCACTTCCTGAACATATTCGTAAAAAGACTTATCCCCTTCAGGAAAGCTCCGCAATGCAAGCGTGTTGACAAACATACCGATGACCGGCTGCAAATCATGATGCTGTCTACCTGCAATAGGTGTTCCAACAACGATGTCCTCCTGACCGCTGTACTTGAACAATAGGGTCTTGTAGGCCGCCAGTAATACCATAAATAAAGTAGCTCCCGCCTGCAAACTGATTTCTTTCAAACGGTCCACGTCCTGAGGTGAAATGGCAAAGGAAACAGTGCTGCCCGAAGTGCTACGTGTTGCAGGTCTTTCAAAGTCGACTGGGATACCCAAAATCGGAATATCGCCGCTCATTTGCTTGAGCCAGTATTCTTCTTGTTTTTCCATCCATGAGCTACCAATATCTCCTTGCTGCCATACCGCATAATCCTTGTATTGAATTCGCAAGGCGGGCAACGTTTTTTCTTCATACAGTGCGGGCAGCTCGTTCATCAATATACTCATGGATACACCATCTGAAATCACATGATGCATGTCAAACATAAACCAATGGCGCTGTGGAGACTCTTGCAACAGAGCAGCTCGAATTAACGGTGCCTTCCCAAGATCAAAAGGTCTGATAAATTGTCTCATCATTGCTCTTGCTTCGTTCTCCCCATGTCCCTGCATAACCTCCAAAGTGAAATCGACATGGTCGTGAATCCGTTGTACCAGTTTATCATCTACGAATTCAAAAGAAGTTCGCAATGTATCATGACGCTGAATTAATTGCTTAAGCGCTCTTTCTAATCGTAAAAGGTTCAGTTCCCCTTCCATCAAAAGCATGGCAGACATATTGTAGTTATTCATACTGCTCAAAACGTATAGTCTATTTTGAGTTATAGATGCCGGATAACTGTCTCTCAATTCGGCAACAGGAATCGCTGCAAATGGATTTGGAGACAATTCATGAACAGCCTGCGCCATTTGCTCAATTGTTGGAAAGTCAAATACATAACGCAACGGAAACTCAATATTTAGTTCTTTGTGAATTTTTGCGGCCAATGCAGTCGCACGAAGTGAATGTCCGCCAATGGCAAAGAAATTATGATGAATTCCGACGGACGGAATGTCGAGTACCTCTCTCCAGATTTGTGCTAACTTCGCCTCCATGGCTGTGCGCGGCGCTGCATATTCTGCAGTCAAATCAGTATGTTCCTCGAATGCTGACAGTGCCTTGCGATCAATTTTTCCATTCGGTGTCAGCGGCATGTTCTGCAGTTGTATAAAATACGACGGTACCATATAGTTCGGCAATTTCTCATTCAGCAAATTCAACATCATACTGCCGCTGATTTCTTTTTCAGCTACGTAGTAAGCGGCCAAATGATAGTCTCCCTGCTGATCTGCACGAGCCATGACAATAGATTCTTTAACACCGTCCACCTTGATAATTTGCGCTTCAATCTCACCGAGCTCAATCCGATACCCGCGGATTTTGACCTGATGGTCAATCCTACCCAAATATTCAATGTTCCCATCTGGCAACCATCGTGCCAAGTCACCTGTACGGTACATTCGCTCATAGCCAACTTCCTCTGCTGCAAACAGATTGGCTACGAATTTTTCTTTTGTCAGCTCTGGACGGTGCAGATAGCCGCGTGCCAGCCCCGGACCGGATACACACAGCTCACCAGGGACTCCTGCAGGTGAAAGATTTCCGTGTGTATCCACCATATACACGCGGTGATTAGATACTGGCCGTCCGATGGATATGATTCCACCTAACTCAGAATTTTCTTCCGATACCGGCCAAAGAGACGTTGCAACGGAATTTTCGGTAGGACCATACGCATTGTAATAAGCCACCCGGTCCTTCCATTTGGACACCAGTTCTGCGGTAGAGGCCGATCCTGCTGTGAGCAGAACACGCAAATCAGGCATGCGATCCGGGTTCAGGTATACAGCATAGTTTGGCGGCAGCGTTGCAATTGTAATTCTGCAGGCAGCCATGTATTGCTCGAAACGTTCATAATTCAAAATAGTCTCGGAGGAAGGTATATACAATGTCGCTCCGCATAGTAAAGACTGGATTATTTCCGAGCATGACGTATCAAACGAATAACTGGCAAACATGACAACCCGATCGGACAAGCCAATACTCAACTTTTGCTCGAAGTAGGTTTTAAGATTACTAAGACCGTGATGCTCAAGCATTACTCCCTTAGGCTGACCTGTCGTCCCGGACGTATAGATGACATATGCTAGATCGTTTGGACCCGATACAGCCTCCAGATTCGAACCGTTCTGATGATATACGGGCAGCATTTCCCCGCGTACATCCGCTTTTCTTGTATCGGAAGCGACTCCGTCCTGTTCACCGTCAAGCACCAACACTTTGCCTCCAAACAGCACCTTTTCCGTCAGGTGCTGTTGTGTTAACAACAGTTCCGTACCTGAGTCGTCCAGCATGTAGCGGATGCGTTCCTCCGGATAGGTTGGGTCTATCGGGATATATGCTCCCCCCGCCTTCAAAATTCCCAATATGCCCACAATCATATCTACGGAACGCTCTGTCATCAGACTAACCAGACTATCGGCTTTCACGCCATAGCTGCGTAAAGTACGGGCCAGACGGTTTGCGCGCTCGTTCAATTCATGGTAGGTCAATTGTTGACCTTCAAAATATACCGCTGTCTGATCCGAAGTCTGCAAAACCTGTTCCTCGAACAGTTCGTGAATTGTTTGTTCACGCGAATACTCTGCCGTGGTATTTCCCCACACCTGGATGATGTGCTCCCGCTCGTGCTTAGTCAACAGATCCATTGCCTCAATTAAACTATCCGGGTTCGCTATAATTTGATCCAGCAACCGCAGTAGATGTCCTTGAATCTGCGACACACTCTGATGATCATACACCTGGGCATTGTAGGAAAAATCAATTCGTAGCGTATCTCCCTGAAGTACTATGATGCTTAAATCGTAGCTTTCTTGCTCAGTATTGGCCTCTTCCAAAGTAGTCTCAAACACCATTCTATGGCCAAAGAGGGCCAGTTGTTGCACTTTCGCTGTAACCAATTCAGACATTGGCAAATGTTCATATACCGCAGATTCATCGGTTTGCTGCTGCACACCTCTCATCAACCCGATAAAGTTAGCTCCTGCTTCGGTTCGAATGCGAACTGGTAAGGTGTGGTTACCCAGTCCAATTGAATGCTTCGAATCCAATTTATCTGTCAAAGGACTTGATATGGAGCAAGCGAACACCACATCATCTGTACCGTTATACTTTTGTAATAAAATTCCCCAGGCTGTCTGCAGTAGCGTATTTGTCGTCACCTGCTCATTCAGTGCAATTCGCTGCAGTGCTACCGTTCGTTCAACATCCAAATTAATCTCCAGATGCTCTGTCTGATATGGACTGCGTCCCATCAGATTGGCATATGGCAATTGAGGTGCTTCTTCATAGCCTTCGAGCAGAGTACTCCAGTAGCGAGAAGCCTTTAGGATGTCCCTATGTTTTTTTAGAATCCCTTTGTCTTCTTCCGAAATCAGCGTCAATTCGCCCAGCTTAGTATCGGGATTGGCTACAACGGTTTTAACCAACTGTACAAAATGCCTTGCCATGCTTTCTACCGTTTCCCGTTTAAACAAAGATGTAGCGTACAGAAATTGGAGTTGAATAGATGCTTCCTCCTCATTAACTTCAAGCGTCAGGTCGAATTTCGCAGAAACCTGCTCTATGCCAAAAGAGCGGAAGAACAACTTGTCCAACTTCACTTCCTTTTTCTCCACATTCTGCAATACAAACATCGTGTCGAACAACGGATTACGGCTCATATCTCGTTTCAGGTCGAGCTTTTCCACCAGCTCCTCAAACGGATAATCCTGATGCGCATATGCTTGCAGTGCACACGTCTTGGCGTCCTCAATGCAGTTATAAAACGTCTGTTCAGCGTGAGGATGATTGCGTAATGCGAGCGTGCCGACAAACATACCGAGCATAGGCTCCAGGTCAGCATGCGGTCTACCTGCAATCGGAGTACCAACAATGATGTCTTCCTGCCCTGTGTAATAATGCAGCAATGCTGTGTATGCAGCCATAAGTACCATGTACAGCGTAGAATCCGTATGCACCGCCAGTTCTTTTAAACACTGAGTCAATTCCTGTCCCATTTCAAACTCAACAGCGTCACCTTTCGTACATCGTGTTACCGGACGCTCAAAATCAGTTGGCAAATCCAGTTGAGGCAAGTCACCACTAAATCTATTCAGCCAGTACTCTCCCTGACTCTTTATTCGCTCCTGCTGAGTTTTGCTATGCTGCCACACAGCATAGTCCGTATATTGAATACGCAGCGGAGATAATACTTCACCGCTATATAAGCGGGCAAAATCACCAGCTAATATTTCAATGGATACTCCGTCTGAAACGATGTGGTGCATATCAAGCATCAATAAGTGCTGCGGCTCCTGGCCTTCTTCGTCCAATCCCAATTTGACCAGCTTTACACGTAGCAACGGAGCGATCCTCAAGTCAAATGGGCGTACAAAGGAACGGGCATGTTCTTCTGCTAAATTTTCAAGCATAAGTTCATTGGATTCTGTCCGCAGTTCTGATATTGTGGCATATTCCAACTCAAATTGAATCGTATCGTGCACTCGCTGCATAGGCACGCCATTTACCAGTTCAAAGCTTGTCCGGAGGGCCGCATGACGTGAAATTAATTGACGGAATACCTCTTCCACCTGGTTCACATCTATCGGACCGATTACTCTCAGTGCTGATGTGGTGTTATAGCTTATCCCTTCCGGATCCAGCTGGTGGAGCACATACATCCGTGTCTGTGCGAAAGAAAGCGGGTAAGTGTCGCGTTTTTCCGCCACCGGAATGGATGCATATGTGATTTGATCCTGTTCTTCAAGCAAGACCGCCAATTGCTCGATCGTCGGTGCCTCAAATATGTTTTGCAAATCCATCGGTTTGTTTAAATCTTTGCGAACTCTAGAAGTCAGTGTCGTCGCTCGCAGCGAATGACCACCAATTTCAAAGAAATTTTCGTTGATGCCTACTTGCGGTAGACCCAGCACATCCTGCCAGATGTCTGCCAATTTTATTTCCATCCACGTTCGCGGTGCAACATGGTCGGACAAACGACCTTCTGGTATCGGCAGCGCCTTACGGTCAATTTTACCGTTCGGTGTAAGAGGTACGTTCTGCAATTGAATGAAGTGAGAAGGGACCATATAATTCGGGAGTTCTTCATTTAACATCTTGCGAAGCTCGCTCCCCGTCACTTCCCGTTCCGCCACATAATAAGCAACGAGTTCATGTTGGTTTTGGCTATTTTCATGTGCCAGTACAATGACCGCTTGCATGCGATCTGCCTTCAGCATAGCCGCCTCAACTTCGCCCAGTTCAATCCGGTAACCGCGAATTTTGACCTGATGGTCAATCCGACCCAGGTACTCAATGTTGCCGTCAGGCATCCATCTCGCAAGGTCGCCTGTCCGATACATGCGTTCATAGCCCGCTTCCCCACCTGTAAACGGATTGGTCACAAATTGTTCAGCCGTTAATTCCGGACGATGCAGGTATCCGCGTGCCAACCCTGGGCCGGATACGCACAGTTCACCTGGGATTCCTGTCGGTGCAAGTTGCCCATGTGCATCGACCATATACACGCGGTGATTTGGTACAGGACGTCCGATTGAGATGGATACCCCTGCTTCGGCCCCTCCCGGTACTGGCCAAACAGACGTTGCTATGGAATTTTCCGTTGGACCGTAGGCGTTAACATAGGTCACACCGTCTCTCCATTTGCTGACTAGCTCAGTGCTGGTCGCCGATCCGGCCGTGAACATGATGCGTAGTTCCGGCATTCGTTCAGGGCTCAAGTATATGGCATAGGTTGGGGGCAGCGTTGCAATTGTAATGTGATGATCCGCCATATACTGCTCAAACTTGTCATAACTGAGAATGGTTTCGGATGTCGGGATACATAAAGTGGCCCCGTTGAAGAGCGCCTGAAGCATTTCCCAGCATGCCGCATCAAAGGAAAAGCTGGCGAACGATACAACACGGTCGGAACTGCTGATCCGCAATGTCTCCCTGAAATACGTATGCAGATTGCAGAGTCCACGATGCTCGAGCATGACTCCCTTAGGCTGACCTGTCGTTCCGGACGTATAGATTACATATGCTAGGTTATGAGGACCCGATGTGGCTTCCAAATTCGAACCATCCCTGTGATATGCGGATATAGCTTTTCCTTTTGCCTCAGCCATACTTGCATCCGCAGTGGCTTCGTCCATTTCTGCATCCAGCAGCAGGACCTTGCCCCTAAATTCCACTTTTTCAACCAAATGCTGCTGCGTTAACAGCAGTTCCGTACCTGAATCGTCCAGCATATAACGGATGCGGTTCTCCGGATAAGTCGGATCGATCGGAATGTAGGCGCCCCCTGCCTTCAAAATACCTAAGATGCCGACAATCATGTCAATCGATCGCTCTGTCATCAGGCCGACTAGGCCGTCTGCCATCACACCGTTACTGCGTAAAGTACGCGCCAGACGGTTCGCTCGCTCATTTAATTCACGGTAGGTCACTTGTGCTCCTTCAAAATATACCGCTACCTGCTCCGGTGTCTGCTTAACCTGCTCCTCAAACAACCCGTGAATCGTCTGCTCACGTGGATATGCTGCTTTCGTGTCACACCAAGCACCCAGCAGTTGCTCGCGTTCCTGAGGCGTTAATATATCCAGCTCGCAAATCCGACCAGCTGGATTGATCTTGATTTGCTCCAGCAGTTGCAGCAAATGCCCCCGGATCTGTTCTATCCTTTCATAGTCATATACCTGGGCGTTGTAACCAAAATGAACTCGCAGCGTCTCTCCCGGTAAAACCACGATATTAAAATCATAATTCGTCTGCTCAACCGCTCCTGCTCCGGTTATTTTAAAATCAGCTTCCTCTCTTTCACCTAATTGCTCAAGTTGTTCATCCACCGGATAGTTCTCAAATACCATAATATGATTAATCAGTTCCACTTTCTGCTCTGCCTGTGCCTGAATCTCATAGAGTGGGAACGTTTCGTATGATCCCGAAGCAAGCGCCTGCCGCTGAGTTTGCTTCATCAGCTCTGTAAATGCAGTTGCTTGTCCGCCTTGAATACGGACGGGGACCGTGTTAATGAATAGTCCAATCATCTGCTCTACTCCGGCAATGTCCGCTGGACGTCCAGATACCACGCTCCCGAAAACGACATCCTCTGTGCGATTATACTTTTGCAACAAAACACCCCAGGCCGTTTGCATCAGCGTATTTATCGTTACCTGTTCTTGCTTTGCCAATTGCAGTAGGGCCGTTGTCAGGTCTATACCCAAATCAAATTCCAGATGTTCGGCCTCATATCCCTGGGTCTTCCCTGTTTTGGCCTGCGGCAAAACCGCCGTCTCCTCATAGCCTCGCAAGTAACCGCTCCAATACTCCGCTGCTTCCTGACGGTTCTGTCCCTCCAGCCATTCGATGTATCGGCTGTAGGGTGTTACCACAGGCAATTGCGGTGGCTTCCCTTCTACTAGGGCGGTATATCCTCCAAAGACTTCGTTGGTAACCAGCGACAAACACCAGCCATCCATTATGATGTGGTGGAAGCTCCATACAAAATGGTATGAATCATCTGATGTACGCAAGATAGATACACGCATCAGTGCATCCTTTGCCAGATCAAAGCCCCTCTGCTGATCTCGACGCGTGAACTCCTCGATATACTGCTCTTGCGCCGACTTCTCCTTCTCACGTATATCCTCTACGTACAGTTCTCCGCGTTTATTCCGGTACACCACTTGCAGCGGCTCGTCCTGCAAATCGCTCCGGAAGTTGGTCCGCAGAGCTGAATGACGCTGTACCAACAAGTCCAGACTGGCGGCGAATGCAGCGAGATCCAGCGTTCCCTTCAATTCAAAGGTGGACTGCTCCACATAGGCGATCGACTGGGAATCCAGCATGTTGTGAAACAGCATGCCTTTTTGCATCGGCGTCATGGGGTACATATTCTCAAGCTCTCCGTCAGGCTGAATCTGCTCCACCATCCGGTCCAGTTCTTCCAGGCTTAAGCCCGAAAGCAGCACATCACTTGGCGTCAATTCGGAGTGCTCCCGAGATGCACAATGCTGAATCACTTCCAGCACGTTCTGCTTGAATTGCTCTGCTAGATGCTCAGCAGCATTTTGTTGGAGTGCCTTAATGTTGTATTGAATACTTAGTTCCAGCATGCCATCTGTAACGAGTCCTCCCACGTCCATAACACAGGGCATTTGGGTCAATTCATGAGTATTAGCTCCGCTGGAATATGGAGAAAAATGCATGCCGCTATGCTGCAGTGACTGATCAAATTCGCCCAAATAATTAAAGCTGATCTGTGGCTCGGCGTATGTTGCCCCGGACGGTCCATTCTGGCTGAGATATCTCCAGATGCCATACCCAATTCCTTTATGTGGAATGCTGCGCAGCATCTCCTTCATCCGTTTGATGTGCCCGGAGATATCATCTTCCCGGTTAATCCGCAGCAGTACCGGGTATTGACTCGTAAACCAGCCAATCGTCCGTGATATATCCGTATCCTTTATGATTTCTTCCCGGCCATGGCCTTCGAGAAGAATCGCAACCTTTTCACTGCCAGTCCAAGCGCTTAACGTCTTGCCGAGTGCCGTCAACAACAGATCATTCACTTCTGTGTTGTACGCGCGGTGGGCTTGCTTCAGTAGTTGATCAGTCTCTTCCTTCGTAAGCCTCACATTTACGATACCCATGTCTTGCTGCATAAACTTATCGCTATGCTCTTGGGACACTGGAAGTTGGGGCGACTCGGATGCCGCCAATTCATTCAATTGCTCCCAGTATGCGTGCTCACTTTCCATCTCAGGACTGTCGGCATAGGCTGATAACCGCTCCGACCAGACCCGGAAGGAGTCTGTTTTGGCCGGGAGCTGTATGGCTTCTCCACGTACAGCCTGCTCATAGGCATTCGACAAATCCTCCAACAGTATCCGCCACGATACGCCGTCTACCACCATATGATGAATAGCCAGTAGCAGATGGTCCCCATCAGCGCAGTGGAACAGGCCCGCTTTCAGCAAAGGCCCCTCATTCAGTCGGATGCTACTCTGAATAGTGCTCGCACGGGCTTCTATAGCTTGACCCAATACGGGACCGATCGGCACGTCTTTGAAATCGGCCACTTCCAGATCATACAGCTTCCCTTCCTTCACTCCGCGGTTCCACGCTTCCCAGCCTTGCTCTGCCTTGCGGAACACCATCCGCAACGCATCATGGTGCACCACCAACTGCGTCAGTGCCTGGCGTAGCGGCTCTTCCTCGAATCCTTGCTCCCGGTGAAGCATAACCGCCTGATTAAAGTGGTCCGGCACAGGCTGCTCTTGTTCCACAAACCACTGCTGAATCGGTGTCAGCAGCACGGCTCCGCTGACCTCTTCCTGATCAGCTAATTGGGTATCCGACACACGCAGGTGCATAGCTAGCTCAGCAACCTCAGGGTACTTAAACAAGTCTTTGATATCCAGCTTGTATCCTGCCTGCAGCAGGCGTGAGGACACCTGAATCGCCTTGATCGAATCCCCGCCCCGATCAAAAAATTGATCCGTCAATCCGACCGGACCGCCGCCCAGTACAGCCTCCCACACACGAGCCAGAACCTGCTCCTCTGCCGTCCGTGGAGCACTATATTCCTGCGTATAACGGGAAATCTGTTCTGGTGCCGGCAATGCCTTACGGTCGATTTTGCCGTTGGGTGTGAGCGGCATTTGCTCCATCTGAACAAAGTGCGAGGGAACCATATAATTCGGGAGTTCTTCACTCAGCTGCTTGCGAAGCTCACTCCCTGTCACTTCCCGTTCTGCCACGTAGTAGGCAACCAGTTCGTGTTGGTTTTGGCTGTTTGCATGTGCCAGTACGATGACCTCTTGGATACGATCTATTTTCAGCATAGCCGACTCGACCTCGCCCAGCTCAATTCGGTAGCCGCGAATTTTAACTTGTTGATCCATCCGTCCAGCGTATTCTAATGTACCGTCTTCACGCCAGCGAACAAGGTCTCCCGTGCAGTAAAGGCGATCTCCGTACACCCACGGATTGGCAAGGAATCTCTCAGCCGTCAAATCAGGACGGTTCAGGTAACCGCGTGCGACTCCGTCTCCGCCAACAACCAGCTCACCCCATGCTCCAATCGGCTGCAGGTTAAACGCCGAATCGACCACATACGCCGTAGAATTGCGGATAGGACGCCCGATCGGCACAGAATCAAGCTGTTCTTCCTTAATATGATAAGTCGTCGAAAAAGTAGTATTTTCCGTTGGTCCATAGCCGTTGATGATATTCATGTCCGGATTATCACGCAACACTCGGTTAATATGCGGTGCAGACAGCACGTCGCCTCCGACCAGCAAATACTTCACATCGCCGAACAATTTACTGTCCTGCTGCGAAAGCTGATTAAATAGCGGTGTAGTCAGCCACATCATAGTAATGCGATGGTCCCGTATGGTCTCCTTGAGCTTAGCTACGTCCAAAAGATCATCCTTATGCACGAGTACAAGCTCACCGCCGTTCAGTAGCGCCCCCCAAATTTCAAACGTAGACACATCAAATACAAACGCGCAAGTCTGCAACATTCGGATCGATTCATCAAACGGCACATAATCCGTATTACGCACCAAGCGCACGACACTTTGATGCTCAACAACGACGCCCTTAGGCTTGCCTGTTGATCCCGAGGTATAGATGACATAAGCAGCATGTTCGCCTGATCCATCTATTCCTAAATTGGAAGTATCCGGACTGTAGGACGTATCCTCATTCAGATTGACAATCTGTCCATCAAAATAGCAACGTTCCAGTAAATCTTGTTGAGTCAGCAGCAGTTTGGCTCCCGAGTCCTCCAGCATATAGCGGATACGGTCCTCCGGATATTGAGGATCTATCGGCATATACGCGCCTCCAGCCTTCAAAATAGCCAACGTTCCGCTAATCATATCCAACGAACGCTCCGTTAGAATGCCGACAGGCTCATCGGCCTTCACTCCAGCAGTCTGTAGTGTATGCGCTAATCGGTTAGCCTTCTCATTGAGTTCCCGATAGGTCAACGATTGATGACCCAAAGTGACGGCCACGTGATCTGGCGTACGTTCAGCCTGCTCCTCAAACAGCTTTTGGATCGTCTGATTGCGCGGATATACAGAAGCCGTGTCGTTAAACTCGCCTGTAATCTGTTGTCTTTCCGCCGTTGTCACCAATTCCAGTTCTTCAACGCGAACATGCGGGTTGAACGAAATTTGCTCCAGCAGACGAGCAAAATGACCATGCAGACGCTCAATGCCGGTTTGATCAAAGCTCAATGCGTTATACATAAAACGAATCTTGATGCCTTCTCCCGGCATTACGACGACGTTCAGATCGTAGTTGGTTTGCTCTGTAGCCACTGCGTTTAAAATTGTGAATGCATTCTGCCCATCACTTCCCAGCTGCTCTACCTGCTGCTCCACCGGATAATTTTCGAATATCATAATGTGCTTGATTAGATCCTGCTTCTGCTCGGTCAGTGCCTGAATTTCATACAGCGGGAACGTGTCATAGGCATTGGCAGAAAGCGCCTGTCGCTGAGTTTCCTTCATTAATTCAGTAAATGCAGTTGTTGGTTTACCTTGAACACGGACTGGGATTGTATTAATGAAAAGTCCGATCATTTGCTCTACTCCGGCAATGTCTGCTGGACGTCCCGACACCACACTACCGAAAACGACATCCTCTGTGCGATTATACTTTTGCAGCAATACACCCCAGGCTGTTTGCATCAGCGTATTTATCGTCACCTGTTCTTGCTTTGCCAGCTGCTGAAGTTGCGCCGTCAGGTCTATACCTAAATCAAATTCCAGATATTCAGCCTCATATCCCTTCGCTTTCCCTGTTTTGGCCTGGGGCAAAACTGTCGTCTCCTCATGGCCCTGCAGGTAACCGTTCCAATACTCCGCTGCTTCCTGACGGTTCTGCCCTTCCAGCCATTCGATGTATCGGCTATATGGTGTTACCACAGGCAATTGCGGCGGCTTCCCTTCTGTAAGGGCGGTATATCCTCCAAAGACTTCGTTGGTAACCAGCGACAAACACCAGCCATCCATGATGATATGGTGGAAGCTCCATACAAAATGGTATGCATCGTCTGATGTACGTAAGATGGATACCCGCATTAGTGTATCCTTTGCCAGATCAAACCCCTTCTGCTGATCCCGACGCGCGAATTCCTCGATATATTGCTCTTGCGCCACCTTCTCCTTCTCACGTATGTCCTCTACGTACAGTTCTCCGCGTTTATTCCGGTACACCACTTGCAAGGGCTCGTCCTGCAAATCGCTCCGGAAGTTGGTACGCAGTGCTGAATGACGCTGCACCAACAAGTCCAGACTGGCAGAGAATGCAGCGAGATCCAGCGTTCCCTTCAGTTCAAAGGTGGACTGCTCTACATAGGCGCTCGACTGGGAATCCAGCATGTTGTGAAACAGCATTCCTTTTTGCATCGGCGTCATGGGATATATATTCTCCAGTTCTCCGTCAGGCTGAATCTGCTCCACCATCCGGTCCAGTGCTTCCAGGCTTAAACCCGGAAGCAGCACATCACTCGGCGTCAATTCAGAATGCTCCTGTGATACACAGTGGTGGATCACTTCCAACACGTTCTGCTTGAGCTCCCTGGCTAGTTTTATCACATTATCTTCCTGTAACACTTTTGTGTTATAACGAATATCCAGCTCAAGCATTTCATCCGTTACAATGCCCCCCACATCCAGGGAACACGGCATTCTGGTCAGTTCGTTAACATCTGCTCCACTGGAGTACGGGGACATGTGCGTTTCGCTGTGCCGCAGCGTCTGATCAAATTCGCCCAAATAATTAAAGCTGATCTGTGGCTCGGCGTATGTTGCCCCGGACGGTCCGTTCTGGCTGAGATATCTCCAGATGCCGTATCCAATCCCTTTATGTGGAATGCTGCGTAACATCTCCTTCATCCGTTTGATGTTCCCGGAGATATGATCTTCCCCGTTAATCCGCAGCAGTATCGGGTACTGGCTCGTGAACCAGCCAACCGTTCGTGATATATCCGTATCCTTCATGATATCTTCCCGGCCATGGCCTTCCAGAAGAATTGCAACCTGATCACTGCCAGTCCAAGTGCTTAACGTCATGCCGAGCGCCGTCAGCAACAGATCGTTCACTTCTGTGTTGTACGCGCGATGAGCCTGCTTTAGCAGTTGATCAGTCTCTTCTTTCGTGAATTTCAAGCTCAAAGTAGCTGTGTTATTTATGGTCAATGTTTTTTTAGAATCCAACAATTCTGTAAGTCTTAAAGACTCGGATGCCGCCAATTCATTCACTTGCTCCCAGTATGCGTGCTCACTTTCCATCTCAGGACTGTCGGCATAGGCTGATAACCGCTCCGACCAGACCTGGAAAGAGTCTGTTTTGGCCGGGAGCTGTATGGCTTCTCCACGTACAGCCTGCTCATAGGCATTCGACAAATCCTCCAACAGTATCCGCCACGATACGCCGTCTACCACCATATGATGAATAGCCAGTAGCAGATGGTCCCCATCAGCGCAGTGGAACAGGCCCGCTTTCAGCAAAGGCCCCTCATTCAGTCGGATGCTACTCTGAATAGTGCTCGCACGGGCTTCTATAGCTTGACCCAATACGGGACCGATCGGCACGTCTTTGAAATCGGCCACTTCCAGATCATACAGCTTCCCTTCCTTCACTCCGCGGTTCCACGCTTCCCAGCCTTGCTCCCCCTTGCGGAACACCATCCGTAACGCATCATGATGCACCGCCAACTGCGTCAATGCCTGACGTAGCAGCTCTTCCTCGAATCCCTGTTCCCGATGAAGCATAACCGCCTGATTAAAGTGGTCCGGCACAGGCTGCCCTTGCTCCACAAACCACTGCTGAATCGGCGTCAGTAGAACGGCTCCCTCGATCTCTTCCTGATCAGCTAATTGGGTATCCGACACACGCAGATGCGTGGCTAGCTCAGCAACCTCAGGGTACTTAAACAGGTCTTTAATATCCAGCTTATACCCTGCCTGCAGCAGGCGTGAGGATACCTGAATCGCCTTGATCGAATCCCCGCCCCGATCAAAAAATTGATCCGTCAATCCGACAGGACCGCCGCCCAGTACAGCCTCCCACACATGGGCCAGCGCCTGCTCCTCTGCTGTCTGCGGAGCCCTATATTCCTGCGTGGAACGGGAAATCTGCTCCGGTGCCGGCAATGCCTTACGGTCGATTTTGCCGTTGGGTGTGAGCGGCATTTGCTCCATCTGAACAAAGTGCGAGGGAACCATATAATTCGGGAGTTCTTCACTCAGCTGCTTGCGAAGTTCGCTCCCCGTCACTTCGCGTTCCGCCACGTAGTAGGCAACCAGTTCGTGTTGGTTTTGGCTGTTTGCATGTGCCAGTACGATGACCTCTTGCATGCGATCTGCCTTCAGCATAGCCGCCTCAACTTCGCCCAGTTCAATCCGGTAACCGCGAATTTTGACCTGCTGATCGATCCGGCCCAGATACTCAATGTTGCCGTTCGGCATCCATCTTGCCAGGTCGCCTGTCCGATACATGCGTTCATAGCCCGCTTCCCCATCTACAAACGGATTAGCCACAAATTGCTCAGCCGTTAATTCTGGGCGGTGCAAGTAACCGCGTGCCAATCCTGGACCGGATACACATAACTCTCCTGCTACTCCAGCAGGTAAAAGATGACCAAGAGCATCGATCATGTACACCCGGTGGTTGGGTACGGGACGTCCTATAGAAATGGTATCGATTGCTCCGGGGTGTTCCGACACCGGCCAAATGGACGTTGCTACCGAGTTTTCTGTCGGGCCATAGCCATTAAAATAGGCAACCTGATCCTTCCACTTGTTTACAAGCTCCATCGAGGAAGCGGAACCAGCGGTGAACAGAATACGCAGATCCGGCATTCGTTCTGGGTTTAGATACACGGCGTAGGTAGGAGGTAATGCCGCTACCGTAATTTTATGTTCCGCCATATACTGTTCAAACTGGTTGTAGTTCAGAATGATTTCCGAAGTAGGCACGTAAAGTGTCGCACCACAAAATAGCGCCTGAAATATTTCCCAGCATGCAGCATCAAATGCGTAGCTCGCAAACAGTAGGGCATGATCTGACGGACTTATCTGCAATGTTTCATCAAAATACGTTTTCAGGTTACACAATCCATGGTGCTCCAGCATTACACCTTTAGGCTGTCCTGTAGTACCTGAAGTATATATGACGTAGGCTAGATCGTTTGCTCCTGATACGGCTTCCAGATTTGATCCTTCCATGTGATATACAGTTGGATCTCCATCCAATACCAGAACTTTTCCTCCAAAGGCGGCTTCTTTGACCTTTTCCACAAGATGGGTTTGTGTTAAAAGCAGGTCTGCACCGGAATCTTCAAATATATAACGGATACGTTCCTCTGGATATGACGGATCGATGGGTACATATGCCCCTCCTGCTTTAAGAATAGCAAGAATGCCAACCACCATATCTATAGAACGATCAGTCATGAGTCCAACTAGCCGATCGGTTGTTGTGCCGTAACTACGCAGGGTACGAGCCAGTCGGTTAGCACGTTCATTCAGCTCAACATAAGTCAGACTGGAGTTCTCACAGACAATTGCTGTTGCCTTCGGTGTCTTTTCTACTTGTTTTTCAAAACAAAGATGGATGGTATCACTAGAAGGATATGAGATCTGTACTCCGCTAAATTCGGATAAAACCTGGCTTTTCTCTTCCGTTGTCAGAAATTCCAAAGCGGAAATCGGTAGATCCGGCTGTTGAACAATCTGCTCCAGTCCCCGTTTAAGATGAGCTGCAATTAGCTTAATCCAATTTTCATCGTAAACCAGTCGATTATAACTAAATGTAACTTCATACTGTGATCCAGGAACGACAATCACATTAAAATCATAGTTGGTCTGTACAATATCCTCTACGTCGGTAACCTGAAGTGTATCAGGCCCTTTTTCCGCATGAATAAGCTCCTCTGAATAAGGATAGTTCTCAAAAACAACAATATGACGGACTAAATTTTGTTTCAAATCCGTGTGATTCTGAATATCTGCCAAGGAAGAATAAGAGTACTGAGTAGACTCGATGTTGGAGTTTTGCACAGATATCAGCAGATCTGAGAATCTCTGGTCCGCATCACTGGTTATGCGTGTTGGTATTGTGTTAATGAACAATCCAACCATATTTTCAATTCCCGGAACTTCATCTGGTCTGCCGGATACTACGGACCCGAACACAACATCCTGGCTGTGGTTGTACATTTGAAGCAATAATCCCCATACCGTTTGAAATACAGTGCTGACTGTCGTGTGGTAGTGTTTAGCTATTCTCTCCATTCCTTGAGTCAGTTCTTTCCCCAGCTTGCATGTGTAACGTTCTGCTTCGAAGATTGGATTCAATGGACGGTTATACCCCGGCAAAATTGTTTCATTTTCAAGTCCATTTAAATACCCCCGCCAATAGGCTGTCGCTTCTTCCTTGTCCTGTTGCTCCAGCCACTGAATAAAACTGCTGTACGGATATACCGTATCCAATTGCGCAGGCACTCCAGACCGAAGGGAAGTATATATAGTAAAAAATTCCTGGGCTACCGTTCCCATGCACCAACCATCCATTATAATGTGATGAACATTCCAGACAAGCCTGCAAGAGTCATCATCCCATTGAAACAGGGCAAGCCGAATCGGAACATCTTTTTCCAAGTCAAAACCCGCTTGACGCTCTGTCTTTAAAAAGTCAGTAAAATGCCCCCTTTTCTCAGCTTCAGGGAAAACACTGATATTTTCGAAATGAACAGGCAACGCTTCACGTTCTTCCAGGACAATTTGAAGCGGACGTTCTGTTTCTTTATACATAAAAATGGTACGGAATGTATCATATCGATTCATGAGCTGCTGCAAGCTTTGCTGAACCAAATGAACATCTAGCACTTCATTAAAGGTAATAACGGTCTGCTCAAAGTAAGCTTCTGATTTTGCGTCGAGGATGGAATGAAACAACATTCCCTCCTGCATCGGGGATAGCGGATAGATATCTTTAATATTTACCTGTGCCAAATCATTCACCTTTCCTTTATCCATGCAGAATTTGAGTTTCAACTTGCTGATATCCTTTATTTCAACAGATTTCCCAACTTATCCGATAATCGGCTTGATATTTGTTCAAATTGCCCCATAGACAATTGATTATATGTAAAATCCGTAGGGCTGCGCTCCGCCTGATCTTTAGTGCAACAATGATGGATAATATTCAATAGATGTTTTTTAAAGCCGATCGTTAATCGATCTACCGTCGCTACACCATATTCAAACCCGTTATATTCAAATTCAAACCGAAGGATTCCGTTCGTGATCATGCCGTTAATGTCAAATGTATTCGTCTTTTCCGCACGCGGGCTTCTCTCACCATTGGCTAAGTCTGCTAATCGGGAAATACGCCAAGGCATGTCTGTCTTGTTTTCTTCGTCGAATTGTCCCAAATAATTGAAGCTGATTTCCGGGAATGGTGCAGCTACTAGAGAAGCGGCTTTAGTCTGGTCCTTGGTCAAATAACGTAAAATACCATAACCGACGCCCTTATTAGGCACCCGCCGCAGCTTATCTTTAACCATTTTGATCTGATAGGCCAAGTTCTCGGGTCTGTTGACCTCGATTACAAAGGGATACAGGGAGGTAAACCAGCCGACTGTACGAGAGATGTCCAAATCTTTAATGATCTCCTCCCTGCCGTGTCCCTCCAGCAAAATCGGGATTTCGTTGTAACCGCTCAATTCATAAAAAGCCAGGCCCAAGGCTGTAAGCAACAGATCATTCATTTCCGTATGATAGGCATGATGTACATGCTTCAATAGCTTTTCCGTCTCATCCCTGCTGAGTACCACCTCCGCTTGGCGTCGATCTTGCATCAGGCTAACCGCGATTTCATGATCTCTTGGCAACCGACGTATCCTGCGTGAATCTACATTGTTCCAGTAGCTGATTTCTTGGCGTACCTGTACACTTTCGGCGTAAGTGGCCAGTCCTGAAGCCCACTCTTTGTAAGCATCAGTCTTGGCGGGCAGATTCGGCATCTCACCCCGAGCTACCTGATCATAGGCGGTGCCCAAATCTTCCAGCAAAATTCTCCAAGACACACCGTCTACAATAAGATGGTGGATAACGATCATCAGATGATCTTCACCGGATAAATGGAATAAAGCCAAGCGTATGAGAGGACCTCGTTGCAGATCCAAACTGCTTTGCAGCTCATCGCCAATGTGTCGGATTTCTTCTTCAGGCTGGCTTGATTGTGTCAAATCATAGCTCGTTAATGTAAAGAACTCACCTTCGTTCACTCCCCTGTTATAGGCGGAGGCTCCCTTTTCCTCTTCCACAAAGATGATGCGTAATGCATCGTGATGGGCTACCAGCTTGTCCATAGCGTTTTTCAGCCATAATTCATTCCATCCTCTATCATTTTGCAGCATGACCGCCTGATTATAATGGTGACGATCTCTCCGATGATGCTGAAAAAAATCGAGTTGAATGGGTGTCAATTCTACCTCACCCTCTACAATCCCCTGGGGAATGATACGGGTGATTTTTTTTATAAACGGTGCTATCAAGTGAATTTCAGGGTAACGGAATAAGTCCTTTACTTCCATTTTCAGGCCTTTGGCATTTAAGCGTATTGCAATTTGCAAGGCTTTAATCGAGTCTCCGCCAAGCTCGAAAAAGTTGTTGTGTAATCCAATTGGTTTAACGCCAATCACTTCTTCCCAGATCAAAGCGATTGTTTTTTCCAATTCATCCTGTGGTGCCTCATACACGCTATCCAACAGTGCTATTTCATCCGGTTCGGGCAGATTGGATCGGTCTATTTTCCCGTTATGGGTCAATGGCAACTGTTCCAATACAATGATTTGGGCTGGAACCATGTAGACTGGTAACTGCTGAGCCAGTTTATCTCGCAGCATGTCTTTCTCAGCTGCACCTGCAACATAGGCACATAAGTACTTTTGTCCCGCCGTGTCCAGTCGATCAACAACAACCGCATGGCGTACTCCTTCCGTTTCGAGCAAAATAGATTCAATTTCTCCAGGCTCAATCCGGTATCCGCGAATTTTATATTGGTAGTCAGCTCGCCCGATAAAATCTATATTCCCATCTGGCTGCCAGCGTGCCAGATCCCCCGTACGATACAAGCGTCCACCGGGCGAGAAAGGATCAGACACGAATTTCTCCGCTGTAAGCTCCGGTCTGTTCAGATATCCCCGCGCTACAGAAGCCCCACCAATACACAGCTCGCCCGTTACACCGACAGGGACCGGACGCATCCTGTCATCAACAATGTATAACTTATGATTCGGTAGAGCTCTGCCGATAGGCACAATACCGGACAGCGGCAATTTTTCCAGCTCGTTCTCATAAAAGCTAGACTCGATTGCGGCTTCGGTAACTCCATACGTATTAATAATTCGCATCTTGCTGCCAAAACGGGTCAACATCTTACGGTAATCTGCAACAGCCAAGCTATCTGCTCCAGTAGTAAGCAGCTTTAGTGAACTGATATTTGTACCGTGCTCATAGATGTAATTCAATAGCAGAGCTAAAAGCACAGGAGGCGTCTCAAACGTAGTAATCTTCTGCTGCTCCAACAGTGTAGCCAGGGCAGCTGGATCATTTCTCACGTTTTCAGGACAAATGACTAAGGTACCTCCATTGACAAATGCCTTGGCCAAATCGCATGCAAACACATCAAACGACATGCTGGCAATTTGCAGTAACTTAACTGGGAAATTTTTGAATCCTTGGCTTTGTCTGTAGCCGAGTGCAGTGTTGACATATTGTTGATGTTCAACCATAACGCCCTTGGGCTTACCTGTGGTACCCGATGTATAAATGACATACGCCAAAGAGCCGGGCTCATATGTGGAGATATACTGCTTGTTCGAATCCATCTCGGGCTGGAGTGGCAAGGTAGCGAGATCAACTACCTCGCCCATGAAATCCATTGTTTTCAGCCAGCCCGTCAGGTGAGATTGCGTAAGCACAATCGTCGTTCCGCAGTCACGCAGCATATATTCAATACGTTCTTCTGGATACACGGGATCTACTGGCACATAGGCAGCTCCTGCTTTCATAATTCCCAGCACCGCCACTATCATCTCAACAGACCTGTCAACCATGACAGCGACCAGACTCTCCCGTGTAATTCCACGCTTCTGCAAAAGATGGGCAAGAGCATCTGCCCTATCATTAAGTTGTCTGTAAGTGAGCATCGTATCTTCATATATGACGGCCGCTCGTTCTGGTGTACGCTCCGTCTGCGCTTCGAATATCCCGTGAAAAGTAAGTGCAGGAAACTGGACAACGGGTCCGCTCCATATTTTCGTCATATTAGCCTCTTCTTCGGTTGTTAACAGCCGAACGTCACGAAGGCAAACATCTGGATTGCTGGCAATTTGGAGGAAGACATGCTTCAAATGATGGGCCAGATGCTTCATCGCTTCACTGCTATAGACCTTACCGTTATAGGACAATATGAAACTCATTGCCGTCTTGTCTTCAACTTCAATGTTAAAGTCATACGGTATTTCTTCAAATAACCGGGCGTCTTCAATAATGAATCCGAGTTTGTCTTGCCAGTCCCGTCTCCCGATCATGTTTTCCAACGGATAGTTCTCGAATACAACGATATGATCAAGCAAGCGTTGCTTGAGTGCAGATTGCGACTGGATTTCAGCAAGTGAACAGTAACCGTTCATCCTTCCTTGGACAGAGGCTCTCTGGACATCGCGCAATAATTCAACAAAACTCTTTTCTTCATTTAATCTAATTCGTAATGGAATGGTATTAATGAACAATCCCACAATTCGCTCTACTTCATCCAATTCCGACGGGCGGCCAGATACCACCGTGCCAAAAACTACGTCCTTGATTCCGTTGTAACGACCAAGTACAATTCCCCAGGCGGCCAGAAAAAGACTGCTAAGCGTGGCCCCATTGCATTCAGCAATCGTACGCAAAGTGCTGGTCTCTGTTTCCGTCAGCGTCGTTCTATATTCCTGCAGCAGATAGCCGCCTTTTTCAGGAGTTGTAGCTGGAGTTTTTAGCATCGGAAGTCCAGCCGTTTGTTCGTAACCTTGTAATACAGAACTCCAGTAGTCCTTGGCCGCCTCCTGATCCTGTTCTTCAAGCCAGTCGGCATACCCGGTGTAAGGTCGTGGTTCAGGCAATTGAACGGAACGGCCTGTACGATAGGCCTCATAGGCCGTTAACAACTCGTCCATTATGATGCCAAGACACCAGCCGTCCATAATAATATGGTGAAAACTTAAAAGCAACGTATAAGCATCTTTATCCGTCTGAAGTACAGCCATCCGGATGAGCATATCCCTGCTCAAATCGTAATGGGTGTTACGGTCCCCATCCATAAATCTACGAATAGCGTCGGCTTGCTCCTTTCCGGTCAGCTCTGTCATATTTTCGTAAGTAATCGCCGTGTTTCGCTTTTTAAAGACAATCAGCCGCGAACGAGAAGCGGATTTATGATAAATGTTCGAGCGCAGCGTTTCATGACGCTGAACCAACAGTTGAAAGCTTTTTTGCAGGGCATTCCAATCCAGATCTCCCCGAATAGAAATACGTAATTGCTCGTAATAAGCCTGTGATTCTGGTTCCATCAGTGCATGGACGAGCATTCCTTCCTGTAAGGGAGTCAAGTTGACCACTTTTTCAATTTCAAGTCCTTTGATCATGGATATCCTCCTCGTACGAATCGTTATAGATTCTCATAAAACTGCTTCATGTCTTCAAACTCATCCAGATCCAAACCACGTGCTCCCACATCCGATGGTGTTAGTTGCCGTCCGGATTGGTCCAGACAATGCTGAATAATGCCCGACAAATGATGTTCAAAACGCAACAGAAGCATTCGGATGGTATCTGCTTCATACGCTTGACGGTTATAAAGCATGCAGATGGAAAGCTTACCGTCTTTCAGCCGCCCATCCAGATAGAGGTGATAGGCTAAATCTGAAACGCTACAATTCTGGTCGGACCATAATTCAACATCCATAGGTGATGTATGAAAGTGAGAGGAACTAACCGATTCAGAATGAATCAAGCGGAAGCCAATTTCCGGGTAATACTTAGCATTAAGTTCCGATTTACCGGAGGTTGCAGAGCCATATTTTAGTAATCCATATCCTAAACCCTGGTTGGGTACTTGCCGGACTGTCTCCTTTACGTTTCTGAGCAAAAGAGAGCTGTCTTTCCCAGGCTCCATATCCAGGACAATCGGATATATGGAACCGAATTGACCTACGGTTCTTGAAAGGTCCGGTTTGTCCAAAGTCACAGTTTGTTGCTCCCGATCATAATGTTCAAACCCAATAGCGATCTTAGACTGTCCAGACCATTCCACTATAGTCAGTCCCAATGCAGCAAGCAGTAACTCAGCGGTCACCGTATTATAGGTTTGGTTAGCCCGTGTTAACAGCTGGCTTGTTTTCTCGTCCGAAAGCTGTATGATGCAATGTTCTACTGGACGAAGTGTTTCTGAATGTGCAGGTATCTTATGGTCCTTCGGTATAAATTCGCCATTGAAATGAACCTTATCCAGCCAGTAGAGTTTCTCTTTGGCCAGCTTTTTGCTGTCTGCATAGTCTTCTAGCCACCGCATCCAGGAGTGGTAAGAATCTGTTTTGTCAGGAAGCACTATCGGTTCCCCGGTAAGAGCTTGTTCATAGGCAGTTGTGAAATCCTCAAGCAGGATACGCCAAGATGTGGGATCAGCCACTAGCGGATCTACAGAAAGGAAGAACTGGTCGGAGCCCGACATCCGGAATAAGCCTGCGCGCACTCTGGGTCCCTCAAACATTCCATAACTGTTTTGAATTCGGAAGCATTCGGTCTGTAATTGCTTGCTAGCTTCATAGGCATCATCTGAGAGTGAGAACACATCAAGTGTGAACAATTCTTCATTTTCATCTCGGTACATAAGGATATTCGGCTCATCGATCGCCGCCAGACCAAGCCGTAGTCCCTCGTGATGAGTAGTCAATGTTTGCAGCACAGACCGTAACAGATCCTCATCGAAGTCCGGGTTACCCGCAAATAGCATGGATGTTGTCGTACGCAAGGTGTAAAATGTACCCAGTTCATTCAACTGCCGCTGAATCGATGTTATTGGAATCTCTCCATGTATCGAATTCTGGTCTGTGTAGCGGAACAAAGTTGTCACAAGCTTGCTAAGGTCCTCAATGAACGGGTGCTCCATTAAAAGAGAAATGTCAAGGGAATAGCCATGCTGACGGAGACGTGAGGCCACCTGAACGGCCTTAATAGAATCGCCGCCAAGTAGAAAAAAATGATCTCGAACGCCTATATGATCACATCCCAAAACGTCTTGCCATACCACGACCAGCGCCCTTTCCACATCAGTTCTTGGAGCAACATAATCCGTTTCTAAAGAGTCATGACGGTCCGGCTCAGGTAAAGCCTTTCGATCAGTTTTTCCATTAGCCGTAAGAGGAAGCTGCTGCAGAGGCACCACATATGCTGGAATCATATAAAACGGCAGCTTCTGCTTGAGCGCATTTTGCACGTCCAGCGGACTTAATGGCTCAGAAGCCACAAAGTATGCACACAAATCCTTGTAGCCGTCTTTGTTTTCCCGCGCTACGACCACTGCTGACTGGATTCCGTCTACGGACAGCAACTGCGCTTCAATCTCACCCAGTTCAATGCGATATCCTCTTACTTTAACCTGTTGATCGATCCGCCCCAGATATTCAATGTTGCCGTCAGGCATCGAACGAGCCAAATCTCCTGTGCGGTACATCCGCTCATAACCCTCCGCTCCGCTATTAAACGGATTGGTAGCGAACTTCTCCTTTGTCAATTCCGGTCGATTAAGATAGCCCCGGGCTACTCCTATACCACTGATACAAAGTTCTCCCACCGCTCCAATCGGTTGCAATCGCTCCGTGCCTTCCTGTACAACATACAAATGAATATTATCAATCGGTTTACCGATCGGGATCACCGAGTGCTCTTCCACAGGCTCGCATTCAAAGAATGAAACGTCTACAGTAGCTTCTGTTGGACCATACAAGTTAATTAGTTTTGCGCTTCCAATCCCTGACATAATTCGATAGAAACGCGCCACCTGCTGAGGAGGCAATGCTTCGCCGCTGGCAAATACATGCTTTAGCGTTTTCAATTTGGCTTGCACGACTTCCCTTGGTTGCTGCTCCAGATATTCCAGAAAAATATGTAGCATCGCGGGTACAAAATGAAGGGTGCTTACCTTGTCTTCATTAATCGTGTTCAGGATCTGTTCGGGAGACTTTTCTCCGCCGATTGGCAACAAGCTTACTTTAGAGCCCACCATCGACCACCAGAACAACTCCCATACGGATACGTCAAAAGTAAAGGCAGTTTTTTGCAAAATCGTATCTTCTACGTTCAGCCCATATCTATTGTGCATCCAGCAGAGCCGATTCACGACGGAGCGGTGCTCAACAATAACCCCTTTCGGTTTCCCTGTGGAACCGGAAGTATAGATGATATAGGCCGCATGGTTTGGTTCTGCTAGAGGCGCAAGGTTGGAGGCATCTTCATGCCAGCTACTCATGCAGTCGGTCATAGGCTCCGTCGACCTGGACGCTTGCAAAGCCATGATCGTGGAAGCATAATCCAGCACCATTACCTTGCAGTCCGCATATTGCTTCAGCTGTTCTGCAAACTGTGGTTGTGTCAGCACCAGTTGTGTTCTTGAATCTTCAAGCATATATTGAATTCTTTCTTGTGGGTATCCCGGGTCAATGGGTACATAAGCTCCACCCGCTTTTAGAATTGCATAGATGCCAATCATCATCTCAGGTGAACGCTGAGCGATAATCCCCACCGGCTGATCCGGTCCCACTCCTTCCGCCCGCAGCGTTCGCGCTAAACGATTCGCCAGCTCATTCAACTCTTGGTAAGTCATACACTTATCTCCAAATATGATTGCCATGTCATCTGGAGTCCTGCTAACCTGCTGCTCAAACCTTCCATGAATCGTTGCATCCCGCGGAAAATAGGCAGAGGTGTTGTTGAACTCATATAGTAATAAGTGCTTATCTTCTTCTGTCAGCATATCCATGTCAGCCAAGCGAATTCCGACATCTTGAGTTGCGATTTCCAACACTTTTATATAATGGAGGGCAAATCGCTCAATCGTCTCCAACTTAAACAGGCTGGTCGAATACTCCCAGGTGAAAGTTAAATGGTCTTGAGTTTCCGTTACATGTAATGAAAGATCGAACTTCGATACACCTGCATTAAACTCATTCGGTTGCAAACGAAGTCCCTCGAATTCAATGACCTCTGTTCCCTTATTTTGCAGACTGAACATCGTATCAAAGATGGGATTGCGGCTTACATCGCGTACTCGATCCAGTTTGTCGACCAGTTGTTCAAATGGATAATCCTGGTGCTCCAACGCAAGCAGAGTGTTATGTTTGACGTCCTCCAGGAAAGCACTGAATGGCTGGGACGCTAGCGGTCGATTACGGAGAACTAAAGTATTCACAAACATGCCGATCATCGCTTCCGTATCCGCATGCCCTCTACCCGCTGCCGGCGTACCTACGAGGATGTCCTCTTGCCCGGAGTATTTGCTTAACAGCACATTATAAGCTGCCAAGAGCACCATAAAGAGCGTTGCTCCCGTGTCTCTTGCCAATTGATTAAGTCTATCCGTTAGCTTGGATTGCACAATGACGGTAAGGCTGTCCCCTGCGAAGCTCTGACTTGGCGGACGAGCAAAGTCAGTTGGCAGGTCCAATACAGGGAGCTCGCCGTGCAACGTGTCTAACCAAAATGCTTCATCCTTTACTTGGCTGTTTCCGGCATAATGTTGTTTTTGCCAAACGACATAGTCTTTGTAGTGCACGTCAATGGGGGCAAGCGGCATACCCTGATACCGCGTGCTGATCTCATCCATTAATACTGCCATCGAGAAGCCGTCTGAAATGATATGGTGCATATCGATCAGCAACATAAACTGGTCACGATGGATTGCGAACAGCTCAGCACGAATTAAAGGAGCTTTACTCAGGTCAAAAGGCTGAATAAACAGTTCATGGGCGTGATTAGCATCCTCTTCGGAAATTGGAGTAACAGGAATGTCCAGTGAAAGCATATCCTGTACCTTCTGCACGGTTTCCCCGTCTACTAACTCAAAATACGTCCGAAAGGATTCATGCCGTGAAAAAACCTCCTTCACTGCATCAATGAACCTGGAAACGTGTAACTCTCCCTCTATATGCAGTTGACCCGATACATGATACGCTGCACCTCCACCCAGTTGATCCAGCACATACATTCTTTTTTGAGCGGGAGATACCGGATAAAAGGGATGTAAATCTGCCGGAACAAGCGGCTCAAACTTTCGCTTTTGTCCTCCTTGTACATGTGCCGCCAGTTGTGCAATCGTTTGCAAATGTAAAATTTGTACCAGCGGAATATATACTTCGAATTCCTTGTTAATTCTGCTTAGAATAACAGTCGCTTTTAAGGAGTCTCCACCCATTTGAAAAAAATTATCGTTGTATCCGATATTAGATACATTCAAAACTTCCTTACATATGGATATAAGTTTGTCCTCAATCATATTACCGTCAGAAACCTGCTTCTGCGAGTCCTCTATCCTGATATCTTCTGGTTTCGGTAATGATTGAAAATCCGGCTTCCCATCAGCCAAAAGAGGGATGCTATCCATCAAAACCCAAAAGCGAGGTTGCCCATAATCAGGAAGTATTGAGCTTACACTCTCTTTCAGCTTCGCTATATCCCACGAATTAGAATTATTGTCCACTATATAAGCCACTAGATACGATGAGTTACTGCTCTCGCCGTCTTTCCGTGCCGTCAAAACACAGGCATCCAAATCCAGTGCTCGCAAAAGATGTTTCTCTATCTGCTCAAGATTCACTTGATGCCCGCGAATAAGAACATCTTGGTTAACTGCACCAATATGTCGAATTCTCCCTCCAACCTCGACATAAGCCCATTCCAGCGTCGTTCCCAGTAAACCAGCGGATGTGGCCAAATATACTTGTCCGATGGTACCCGTAGGAGACGGATGTTTATATTTATCCAAGACACAAGGATAATTCCCTTTAGAATCCGAGTGTGTCGCCCACACTTCCAGAAGCCGCTCCCTTTGCGTACTTCGAAGCAAAGACAGCGCAGATACACGCATTCCGTCTTCCTGCACAATCGAGCTTAGCAGATGTAAAAAGTACTGCGCCCATACCTCTATAGTGTCTTGTTGAAAAAGACTTGCAGCATAGTCAAAATCAAGCCGCAATTGCTGACCAGACTCCGTAACATTCAGGAACAACTCATACTGACAGGACAATATTTCATGTTCCAACAATTCTGTTTCCAGTCCGTAATAGTGAAACTCCGGAATGGGCCTATCCATATTGAACAACACCTTAAGAATGGGCAAATGGCTTAATCCTAGCTGGGCAAGTCCGGCAAAGCTGTATTTCTGATAAGCATCCAGCGTATGCATTACTCGCTTGACCGTCTGCGTGAATTCCGTGAACGTTGCTCCAGAGTCTACCTCACAAATCACTGGAAGTAAGTTAACGCAGTGGCCAATTAGCGGGGACACACCCATATGAGATTGCCCTGCGGTTGGAATACCTACTATTATTTGATTTTGGCCTGTCAGTCTGTGCAAGAAAAGCTGAAAAGCAGACAATAAAGTCACAAACAAGCTGTTGCCAAGCCGAATACTGACTGATTTCAGTTGCTTCACCAGAGGCGCATCCACCACAATGGTGTGCCGTGCTCCGCGCGAAGAGGGAGAGCTGATGTTGCGTTGGAGAGACGGCAAGTCAAGAACTGGCAATGGCTTCGCAAGTACATCCGACCAAAAAGCAAGGGCAGCTGCTCCACCTGCCTCTAACTGGTTTTGCTGCCATGCTGCGAAAACTCGGAACGGAACAGGATCGGGAAGCGTGCAGCGTTCGCCCCGTACACAAGCGGAATAAAGTTGTTCCAGTTCATGGAAAAATACACCGATGGACCAGCCATCTGCAATCAGATGATGAAATGTAAATGCAGCGATGTGCTTCTCATTCGACGTTTTTAAAAGCTGGATACGGAATAAAGGTTCCCCCGCACTTATTGGGAATACGGTCTCCCTGTCCTTCTCCATCCAAGTACGGATATCGTGTTTCTGCTCCTCTCCAGAAAGACTGCTGATATCATGTAGCGGAATGCTGACAGTCATTGCCCGGGCGATGATCTGCGTTTCTCCGTCCTCCCCCATAAAGGTGCGTAAGGCTTCGTGGCGCTCAACGATGTGATGGACAGCCTCATTAAATTCCTTAACATGTAGCGGGCCCCGGAAACGCAGTAAAACAGTCTCATGAAGCGACTCCGACCCCTTTGAATCCGAGACTGAGGCGAACCATAACTGCTTCTGATCCGGAGTCAGCTTAATCGTCGATTCCTTAAGGTCTGCAGTTGCAGTTTCAGGAAAAAAAGCCTTGTTTAGATCGCTTTCATGAGGGTGCAGATCCGGCAGAAATCCTCCTTTGCGCAGCTCATTAACGCTCTCTTTAATTGCCTGTACAATTCGCTCCATATCTTCCGAAGTATGAGCCGTTGACAAAAAACAGTTACGGCCTTCCCATATATAAATTCCTTTATCCAGCATGTGATAGAAGAATAGTTCCAAGTCACCTTTAAGGACGAAGCGGAACAAGGAACCGAAGTAAACGACCTTTATAGGTATCTGTTCCTCCGTAAAATAGTGGTTCAGTTCTGCTGCGAGCGCCTTCGTACGACTATTCAGCTCGTTATGCAGTTGCCCCCTGTCCTTCTCCAACCGCTCTAGTACGGCCAGCGAAGCTGCCATAGCCAGGGGGTGATGGCAAAAAGTTCCCGCTACAAACGTTCGCTGTTGCTCACGCTGTGGATAAGAGTCATCTCCGAAGCTCCACATTCCTCCATCAATTCCATCCATGAACGATGCTTTCCCTGCCACGATACCGATCGGAAGACCGCCGCCAATGATTTTACCGTAAGTTACAAGGTCGGCTTCAATGCCGTACCACGCCTGCGCACCCCCCGGCTGAATACGGAAGCCCGTAATTACCTCATCAAAAATGAACGCGGTCCCGGATTGTTCCGTAATCTGGCGTACTTCCTTCAGAAAAGCTGCAGGCTGGAAATCAGGGCGCCGACTCTGCACTGGTTCTATGAGAACAGCAGCCAGTTCATGGGCATGGGAGCGGATATATTGGAGTGACTCGTCCGTTCCATAGCTGAGCACAACGACATCGTCCACCATATGCTGTAGTATACCAGGTGCCAGAGGAGTGGAATGTTGTTCCCTGTCATCCGTTGCTCCCCCCAATGCCAATATTCCATCAAAGGTACCGTGATAGGAACCAGAAAAAATCACCACTTTATCGCGCTCGGTGGCAGCCCGTGCTAACCGAAGAGCCACCATGATCGCCTCTGTCCCCGAGTTATATAGCGCAATTCGTTCCATGCCTGTCATTTTGCAAATTTTTTCGGCAATCTGCCCGGCCATATTAGACATCGGTCCAAGGCACATCCCGTTATGTATTTCCTTCTCTATCGATTCACGGATAAAGGATGGGTTGTGACCAAACAAATTGACCCCAAACCCCATCGTCAAATCAATATATTCATTACCATCCAAATCCCAAATTTTAGAACCCTCTGCACGTTGGGATATAATCTGATACACCATTTCCTTGAGAGCAAGCCTAAATCCGGCCACATTCCGGTTATTGGCGTATACAGACCTGTATTGCTGAGTATACTCTTTGGTCTTTCGTGTGCGCATCGTGTAATGTTCAATCAGCTTTTGCAGATGCTTTTCCTGCCTAAGTGAAAGTGAATTATGGGCCTGTACATTTATTTTTTGATAAGGAACAAATGCTTTCGGTTTTTTTCTGTCTGGCAAAACAGCTGACATGGAAGCCTGTACGGGGAAAACAGAAGTAACTGTGGCAGCTACCTCCTTCATCGCGGATGTCTGAGGCTCGACAGCAGTTTGTAGTGAAAGCGATTCAAGCATTGCCACTGGTGCAAGCCGAGATTGACACAGTATTTCCATCTGCTGCGACATGAGTTGAAGTTGCATTTCTAAAATTCGTTCTCTCCCCGCAAATACATCCTTATTTGATAGCTTGCTTTCTTGTGGTGCGGGGCCTTCTATAGGGATAGTAGATTTTTGACTCCAGCCCGACAAAACGGAAGGTACCGAAGAAGTGATACTAGACGACGCACCCAGCTGATGCTCCTCCGAATTCTGGAACAATTCTTCAGAGGTCGAGGTTACCCTATCAGCAATATAGTTTGTCAGCAACTCCAGCGTAGTCAGTGATTCAAAAAACTCGTTCATCGGGATATCCAAGCCAAACGTACTTTTAATGCTGTGTCTAACCTGAGATAGAAGAATAGAGTCTAAACCCAGTTCTAAAAAATGTTTTTGCGGCTCTAATTCGTCTGGACTGAGTTGGGATACACTTTCGATTATTTTTGACAGTTTATTAGCAATCGTAGATTTTTGCGGATTGGAAGCAGATTCCGTCGAGAAATACTCATTCACCATCTTTTCAGACTCCTTTACTGTGGGGTATTCAAGGAATAATTTTATCCTTTCCAGCTGTGACGCTAGCCTAAAAAGCACGATATAACCTAGCTAGGGGTAGAGATAAAGTTCTCATAGGAAGGTAATTATGAACGGTCCACTGTATAAGGAAACCATCCTTATACTAATAAAATATAATTATCCATCTGGTAAAGCGAGGATCTAATTTGTTTTATTAAACCATTAATGGCTAAATTCTTTAATTCAACTTATTATGCAGGATATAGTTTTTTTCCAGTATTGATTCTTAAAAACTCAAATCTTTTCTTTTACCCGCTGACATGAGTCCTCATAAACTTTAAAATTTATGACACTTAAATCTCAAATTAAAGACTCAAAAGCTTTAATATGGTTGCTCTGCCCTTTACGAGCGATTACAACCACTTACAAAATATGACCTTTGTTGACTCCTGTCGATTCAGCGCAGCCTCACGGCCCAATTGCGATTTCCTCTCCGACCGACTCTTTCATAACTGATGCCCACACTACTAAAAATGCCAAGTCCTAAGAATAGAACCTGACATTTTACCAAATTTGGAGCGTAAAGACGTCGAAGTACACTTTACTCAATTTTTCGGCAAAATAATACGGGATTGGCCAATTCACTTAACGTCTTACATTAATATACGTTCGCATGTTAAGAAGTCATTTCGTTTCTTGACATTAAGCGAACCAGAACTGCCTTTGATCCGGGGTTAGTGGAATGACCGTTTCATCCACATCCACTGTCGATACTTCTGAAGGGTCAGCTATAGACACACTTCGCTTACCTGGACCTGGGCCTTTCCCGATCGGGGTCAGATCAGGCAAGAAGCCCCCTTTACGCAGCTCATCTACACTGTCCTTGACAGCTTGTATGATCCGCGCAATATCTTCCTCCGTATGAGCGGTCGACAAGAAGCAGTTCCGCCCTTCCCAGATGTAAATACCCTTTTCCAGCATGTGATAGAAGAAAAGCTCCAGATCACCCTTGAGTACGAAGCGAAATAGTGAACCAAAGTGAACAATCTTCATGGGTATCTGCTCATGGGTAAAGTAACTATTTAACTCTGCTGCCAACGCCGAAGTACGGCTGTTCAACTGATTTTGCAGCTGTTCGCCGTGGCTTTCCAAATAATCCAACACTGCTAGGGATGCCGCCATCGCCAGCGGGTGATGACAGAACGTACCGGCTACAAAGGTTCGCCGATGCTCATTCTGAGGATACGAATCATCTCCGAAGCTCCAGGTGCCACCGTCAATCCCATCCATAAAGGCGGCTTTCCCTGCTACGATACCGATCGGCATCCCGCCGCCAATAATTTTACCGTAGGTCACAAGGTCAGCCTGTACACCAAACCACGCTTGAGCGCCTCCCGGTTGAATTCGGAAGCCTGTAATCACTTCATCAAAAATAAAAGCTGTACCGGATTGCTCCGTGATTTGACGAACCTCCTGCAAAAAGGCCTTCGGCTGAAAATCGGGACGACGGCTTTGCACTGGTTCCACTAGCACAGCAGCCAGCTCCTGCCCATGTGTGCGTATATAATCCAGCGATTCATCCGTTCCATAGTTAAGTACAACGATATCGTCCACCATGTGCTGCAAAATGCCAGGCGCAAGAGGTGTAGAATGCTCCTTATTGTTGCCAGCGCTACCCAACGCAAGCACCCCATCGAATGTACCGTGATAGGAGCCGGCAAAAATGGCTACTTTGGCTCGCCCGGTGGCAGCACGCGCCAAACGAAGAGCAACCATAACCGCCTCAGTGCCGGAATTGTACAAAGCGATCCGTTCTACACCGGTCAGCTTGCAAATCTTCTCGGCGACTTGTCCTGCCATGTTGGACATAGGTCCGACACACATGCCGTTCTTTAGCTCTGCCTCAATTTTTTCACGGATAAAGGCTGGATTGTGTCCAAACAGATTAACACCAAAGCCCATGGTCAAATCTACATATTCATTCCCATCCAAATCCCAAATTTTGGACCCGTCTGCACGTTGAGATACAATTTGATAGACCATTTCCTTTAAAATAGGCCGGAAGCCAGCTACATTACGGTTATTCGCGTAGACAGACCGATACTGCTGAGTGTACTGCTTGGTGCTTCGCGTCCGAGCAGTATAGCGCTCAATCAGCTCTTGCAGATGTTGTTCTTGTCGTTGTGAAAGCAATTCATGGGCTTTGACCTCCAGCTTTTTATAAGGCGTAAACGGTTTTGCTTCATGGCCTGCCTTCTTCGGAACAGCTAGTACCGGTGAAACAGTAGCTAATGCAGTTGCGACTTCCTGTTTGGTTTCAATGATCTCTGCGCTTCCTCTATTTGCTGACGACAAACCCCTTTCCGGTTGAAATGATTGAGAAACGGATGTCGGAGGAGTCGGTTGAGTTCGGAGCACATCAAGCTGCTGTGACATCACGTGCAGCTGCTGCTGCAAAATCTGCTCGATACCAGCAGAAGTCGCTATAACTGTTGTGCTTTGAAATGGCTCTTGCCCGGACGTAACTATTCCATGAGTCGATGTACCAATTGCGCTGGAATCCTGCCCTGTCCAGGTTGATACTGTAGTAGCATCTACCCGATTAAGGGGTATTTCCGGTTGGCTTTCCAGAGCACCAACTGCTGCCTCGTCAGAAACGGAACTCACCTGATCTGCAACGTAGCTAGTCAACAATTCGAGCGTGGTCAGCGATTCAAAAAATTCATTCATTGGGACATCCAGGTCGAATGTATCCTTGATGCTGTGGCGGACCTGGGACAAATTAATGGAGTCCAGCCCTAGTTCTAGAAAATGTGTTCGCGGTTCCAGTTCCTCAAGACTAAGTTGTGACACATTACCGATCATTTTCGCTAGCTTTTGTTGAATGGAATATTTATGCTTTTCCGTAAACGACGCTGACGTCGAATACTCATTCTCCATAATTTCAGACTCCCTTACTATTGTATTTTTATAAACGGGTGCAGTCTGCTCCGCTCGAACCTGTTCTGGAACATGAATCCAGCACCTTTTCCTTTCAAACGGATACGTAGGCAGCGAAATCCTTTTGTACGGGTGACCTGCGTATAGCGTGTCCCAGTCTATCTGTGCCCCCTGTACGTACTTCACTGCTACTTGCTCCAGTGCTTGCAAAGTGTCTGAGCTTCCGACGGCTGTTTCTGTACCAACATTACTATCTACTTTCCCAATGTATACACCTTCAATGGCCTTGCCCTGCTCATGAAGCTGATGTAATTTCGCTTTCAGGGCCTCCGCTCCTTCGGCTATCACAGCCACTCGATATGTTAAGTGACTTCTGCCTGTGTTAGCCGTATAGCATACATCCTCCATCGGCAATTCTTTCTCACGTTCAAAGCGATCCACGTACCGTGCAATCAACTCGCTTAAAGCTCCTTCAGTTCGCGCCGATAGTGTCAGCAGCAATGGCGATGATCCATTTTTTCGGTCGGTGGTTTCTTGGTCCGCACCCTTTTTCGCTATATATTCTTCCAGCACCACGTGACAGTTTGTCCCGCTGAAGCCAAAGGAACTCACCCCGCATCTTCTCGGGAATCCGTCTGTCTTCCATTCCCTCAGTCTAGTGTTGGCATACACCGGAGATTCTTCAAAATGGATGTTCCGGTTGGGTGTGCGAAAATGAACGAGCGGTGCAATTTGCTGATGTTTCATTGACAGCACGCATTTGATCAATCCCGCAATCCCAGCAGCTTCGTATAAATGCCCAATATTCGTTTTGACCGTGCTTATCGCCACAAACTGCTTGCGCTGTGTAAATTTGCGGAATGCTTGGGTAATGCCCTTAATTTCAACGGGGTCACCCAGCTTGGTGCCAGTACCATGGGCTTCAATATAGCTTACCGTCTCGGGATCGATCCGTGCATCACGCCACGCCTGCGAAATGACTTCTGATTGAGCCAGCGCATTGGGCGCGGAAATTCCAATCGTACTGCCGTCCTGATTAATCGCGCTTCCTTTGATCACACCCAGAATGTGATCTCCGTCTTTTTCCGCTTGACGAAGCGGCTTTAAGAGAACGGCTCCAACGCCTTCGCCCCAGCCAGTGCCGTCCGACTGATCGTCGAATGCTCGTGCCCGGTCATCGGAGGATTCCATGCCAATGCCAGCTTTCAACGGCAGCAAAATGGTCTTCACTCCACCGGCCAAAGCCATCTCGCAGTCTCCATTCAAAATCGACTTACACGCCAGATGTACCGCCACGAGTGACGAGGAGCATGCCGTATCAATGGTCAGTGCCGGGCCTTTTAAATCAAGCAAATACGCAATCCGACTGGAGATAACGGACGGAAGATTGCCTATGCCAAAGTTTGGAAGCGCCCCTGGCTCCACTTCGGACAACAATCGTTCATATTCAAAGCTGGTTTTGGAGAATCCAACATACACTCCTACCTTTTTCCCCGACAGCTGTTTTCCTCCATAGCCTGCATCCTCAATCGTGCTCCAAGCAGTTTGCAGAAATAAACGTTGATTCGGGTCCATCAGAGAAGCTTCCCGTGGAGTTAGCTTGAAGAAGGTGTAGTCAAATTTGTCCACTTCATCCAGATAGCCACCTTCGGCGATTTGCATGTTTCTCCCTTCCATATTCAGACGGGAAATAAAAGCTTCGGCATCCTTTTTTCTTTCGTCGCTATATGGACTGATATGGTCTGTACCGGAAGCTACATTCGCCCAAAACTGCTCCAGTGTATCCGCATGAGGAAACTTACCGGACATGCCAATGATAGCAATATCCAAGTCCTCTACCTCCTCTTTGGATTCCAGTTGCGGTGCTGTAATCACCTTATGACCTAAATTCTGACTGGATATATATCCAGCTAGCTTGGCGATAGTCGGATAAGAGAAGAAGTCCGTTACCTCAATATGAATCCCGAGTTGTTCCTCTAATTGGTCCACGATCTGAACGAGTTGTAAGGAAGTTACGCCGATATCAAAGTAGCTGTCTTCCGTTCCAATTGACTGTACATTTAAAATAGCTTGGCAAATCCCAATCAGTTTTTGCTCGATCTCACCTTGATGAATAGGGGCATGGTTCGCTACCTGTGTAATTTGAGTGGCCTCCGCCAGGGATGCCAATACTGCATCAAATTCTCCCTTCTCGTAGCTCTGAGCTAGCTTGTAGCGCTGAACCTTTCCACTAGTAGTTTTGGGAATACGGCGGATTGGAACTACATCTTGAATATGCCATCCTCCCCGATAGTTCAAATGGCTTTTCAGCCTTTGAACTGTTGGCAAAAATAACTCTATTTTTTTCGTGTGCATCACAAAAACAACAATACGATCCTGTCGAGTTTGTGCATCATGTACACCGCAGACAGCTACTTTCCCCAGATCCACCCCGTCCAGTTCCTCTGCAATCCTTTCGATATCATGCGGATAAACGTTCTGGCCGTTCACGAAAATAATATCCTTGGCTCTACCTGTAATCACCAGTCGTCCGTTTCTCATAAAACCCAAGTCTCCGGTAATGAGCCAGCCATCCTCTGTCTTGACCTTTGCGGTAGCCTCGGGATTGTTATAGTACCCCGCAGTCACATTTTTGCCGCGAATTTGAGTGTATCCGATTACATCATCTTTTAGCACCTGATTTTGCTCATCACAAATACGAACGGAGGTGCTGGCCATGGGGTAGCCCAAATCCGCAAACGTAAGACAACGCTTATCGGATGAATCTACTTCTTCTATAGGTTCACCTACATGCAGCTGCTGCCGATTTAAATGAATGGTAACAAAATTATTTTTATCCAAAGGTGGAGTGGAGACACCTACGCTTGCCTCTGCCAAGCCGTATACAGGATACATGATATTTTTATTTAATCCATGTACACTCATGGCTTCCATAAATACATGGCAAAGCTCCACCGATATGGGCTCAGCCCCATTTAAAATCATACGAACACTTGACAAATCCCAGTTATCCGCTGTTTTAGATTTATATTGATCAAGGAAAAATTTATAGCCGAAGTTAGGAGAACAGATTTGAGTCACCTTATGCTCCGACACCTTTTTTAGCCATAATGAAGGACGTCTTATAAAAAGAGCTGTTGGCATAATGAGTTGCTTGGCATGGGCGATGACACAAGTTAAATGAAAAGCGATCAACCCCAAATCATGTGTGAGTGGCATCCAGCCCAGATACGCATCACTTGAAGTCATTCCCGTTTGACTGGCGATATCCCGAATATTGTATACGAGATTCTCATGCGTCAGCATGACTCCCTTAGGATCACCTGTCGAACCAGAGGAAAATTGAATAAACGCCAAATCCTCCGGTCTGGATTCATGTATGGTCCCTTTGTTCTGATCGGAATAATCAAAATCATGACTAGAAAAGGTCGCTTTTTTTACAGAATCAAAGAAATCCAGCATCTCATGCTGGTGAGAATACTTTTCTAGCTGCTCTAGTACTTTATGATCCGCAATCATGTAAGGGCAAGTAAGGGTACTCCAGATTTTAAACAGCTTCATTTTATGTTCATCATTATTCCCGATACTTACAGGTACGGGGACGATTCCTCCGAGCAGACAGCCCCAAAACACATTCACAAAGGTATGATTGTCTTCAATTTGCATAATTAGCTTATTACCAGGCTGTACTCCTTTTTCCTGCAATTGATGAAGCACCTGCAGTGCTTGCTCCAGAAGCTGACTGTAGCTTACATACTCCTCCTGTGTATCACCTGAAATGAAAATAATCCCATTTTCAGCTCTACTGGCTCGGTCCTGAATGATTTCAATTAAAGTTTGAAACTGTTCCATCCTGATCCCTCCTCAAAAGGTCTAAAACTTCCTCCTGCTCTCCTGCAGATACTTGTTTGGTTTGCAATATCAGGCGAATACACTCCAGCGCTTCGCGTCTTAGTTCATAAGCAGAAGAAGAGTTGTCCGATTCTATGCTTTTGAGTAACTCTTCCAACCTGCGAATAGGTAAAATAACCCCCTTATGATACTCATCCTCATTCCAATTGGCATTGGGTGTAGACATCGCCACCGCCAGCGGTTTGACCAACCAATCACGGATCGAAAAACGACGTTCCAGTTCAATCCGATCCAAGTCTCTGTCCAAGGAAAGCACCTCAAAAGCGATGTTTGTTTCCTTTGCCAAGTTTTTCAGCACCGTTCGCGGTCCTAATTCAATCCCCTGCTTCACCCCATGTTTCTCCATATACTGCATCGTTTGTATCCACCGCACTGGACGGATCATTTGCAAATGCAAACCTTGACGAATGCTGTTGGCATCCGTATATGGCAGTGCTGTAACATTAGAAATGACAGGCCACAGTGGTTCATGAAACGTATATTTTTGCAGTTCCAATGCTAATCGGTCAGCAGCATGCTGCATAAGCGGGCTGTGAAAAGGGCCGCTTACCTGCAAACGGGTAATTTGGAACCCGCGTTGCTCTAATTGTCCCGCCACCGCAGCAACAGAGACATGATGACCAGAAACGACGTATTGATAGGAAGAGTTATAACATGCGATGGTAATAGGCTGACTGGTTACGGCATAATGATCGCACAGCTCTTCTAGCAGATTTAAATCAGCCCCACGAACAGCAACCATGCAACCCACTCTGGCCTCTGAGGCTTCTTCCATAAAGCGTCCTCGTTCTTGCACCACCCGCAAAGCATCGCCAAACGACAAGACTCCGCTGCTTACCAATGCAGAGTACTCACCCAAACTATGTCCTGCCGAAAATTCAGGAATAATCCCAACATCGTGCATGTAACGTCTGAATGCGATGACACTGATCGTGAGAAGTGCCGGCTGGGTGTAGGATGTTCTCGATAATTGAGAGATGGGTCCTTCCATACATAAAGTTTTCAAATCATACCCCAAAATATCAGCAGCCTCTTCAAAAATGTGACCTGCCTCTGAAAAACCGTCATGCCATGCCGCTCCCATCCCGACATACTGAGATCCTTGTCCCGAAAAAAGCAAAGTCATGCGATTCATGTCCAACCCCTTTCCTCACCATAAAAAAAGCGGTAAAACAAATGTTTTATGGGATCCAGATGTTCACATTCCTATGTATTTAAAATAGATACAGCAAAAACAACAAAATGTCTTGCCACAAACAAACAGTAATCGACATGTTAAAGTAAATCGTTTTTGAGTTTCATGATGTAGTTAGAAATAAAAAGTGTGTAAGTAGACTTGGAAGTGTAAAAAAATGGAGAGTGCTGGAAGTTCAGGCTCGATACTTAGAAACTTCAGCATCATAGATGATGTAGTAAAACATAGATTAAGGCTATTAATTTATTATAAACATTAAAATGAATTAAAGTACAGTGATATATAATACATATATTTTATAAACAAAAACAATCCCCTCTTTTGTTTAAAAAAAGGAATTGTTTTCAGCTTTTTAATGAATTTACATGAAAATTTCATATTCTAAACTATTGACTGGCATCTATCGTTAAAACAAAAAAGCCGCCAATTTGGCGACTTTTATACATTGTTTCATTCGACAGTAATCGACGGTTAGGCGTCGTCATAGATACGTAACTAAATAAGTAGAAAAATGCAAAGCGATTTATCTCTTATGCAGTTTCCTTAATGGCTACAATGTGCAAGCGGCTAGTGTCGATCCTCCACTGACTTCGTTGTAGCTTCGTACAAACGCTGTAAAATGGTAACAGCTTCAGCCCGTGTGACTAGCGCTTTTGGGTGAAGGTATCCTTCATTAGCAGTAAGGACTCCCATCTTGGTTAGGGTGTAGAATGCTTCTGCCTTTTGATCCTGGGAATCTCCATCATAGTTGTACTCTTCTCCAGTCTTGTCGATGTACAGCACCGGATAGTAGGCCGAGAAATTGTCATTATAATTGGCCTGACGAACTTTCATATCCTTGTACTGCGCAGCTGCGGAAATCACTTCCTCAATCTCAGGATGAAGCGTCTGATTGGTATAATCCGTCCGAAGAGAGGCGATCATCATCACATCCCAGCGGGTCAATGATTTGTCAGGTTTGACATAGAATTGATAGTTTGGATATTTTCCGCCCACACTTTCAGCATACGGCCAGACGTAGTCCCCGTTGAATATTGCTGCAAAATCTTTATTCGCCCAGTGTTTACGCGCATCCACAAAGTCGGAAGGTTCGCCGGAAGAATGATCGATTTCTGGAAAAAGCTTATGAAACATATGTACAAATTCCGCTTTCGTTATGGTTTTGCTTGGCTTGAAGGTCCCATCTGCATAGCCCTTGACAACGCCCTTGTCAACCATGGAACGAATCGATTCGGCAGCCCATTCATATTTTGTTCCTTCCACATCAGGAAACGTGTTTGCCGCGAATGCAGATTGACCGAAAAACAGTGTCGTCGCAACCAACGGGGTGATAAGCCATTTCTTTTTCAACATCTCTTTCCACTTCCTTTAGGTAAAATTTATGTATAAAATAGTTCTATAGACTCAATTTTATATCGGCATTTCAAAAGAAAATGATGATATTAGAGAGAAAAAAGCACTGTTAAACAGTATTTTGGAATATCGACAATCTGTGTTTAAAAATGTTATGGATACAAGTTCTAAAGCCTCTCCATATTCGGGTAGACCCGTCGGGAATTGAGGAAGCTTGTGGAGGCCTTCATAGGCCGTTCTGGCTTTTTACTCTTTTGACCTAAGCCTGTAAGTTCGATCCTAGCATCGATTAACCGCTTCATGCGATGAGGAATCTGCATTAGTGTAATCTGCCCGTTAGTTAAAAAACAGCCGAGCGCTCGGCTGTTTTTGGTAGCGTTGAACTATCGTTTTTAGTTAGTTTAGCGAATTCCACCCCATAGGACTGGGAAGCTCATTCGCTCCAAAATATTGATACGCATCTACGCTTATAACTGCATCGAAGTATTGTTCCGCAAAAGGCAAGTGGCAGGCATCTGCATGGATGGGGATAATTTGGCTTTCCAAACCAAACTCTCTGAATCTTCTATAGTTTTCAGTTGCACTAATCCATAAATCGACAGCAAATATGGTTATGTCAAACTTTTGCGCCAGATAGATAGAAGTAAGTCCGGTCCCACAGCCCAAATTCAACACTCGCATTCCTTTCTGCAGAATCAAATTTTTCGATAGCTCCTCGAGCATGATAATCGAACTAGGCCCCATTAAATTTGCTCTTATGAAATCTACGTTATCTAGATCTCGACGGATCATTTCTGCTGACCCCCTCCTACTTTCTTCATTTGATATTTCCAATAAAGAAATTCTTCATCTTTGTGATCAATTTGAAATCCTAACTTCAATAACAAATTCTTAGAGCTGTTATTGTCAGGTACGCATCTTGCCGTTACGATTTCGACTTCTTCATGATTTAAGGACCACTCTATTAATTTTTGAGCGGCTTCATAGCAATAGCCTTTGCGGCGATGACTTTCATTCGTTGCAAAACCGATCTCAATCTTACCGTTCTGATCAGGATCTCCTAAAAAACCAATCCCTCCAACAATTTCTTGGGTATCCTTCTCCACAATGATCCAAGAATCAAAACCTCTAGTGCCATTATTTTTTACCAAAAGTTCTCGAAAATAAGGTAAAGCTTCAAAGAAATCAGGACCCGGCCATTCATCACTGGTTTTATAACCCAAAGCTTCAATAGCACCTATATCACGTTGGGCTGCTGCTTCGATTAAATTAAGATCAAGTGTTTTTAATAGGAGCCGATTCGTTTGAAGTTTCATGTATTGTCCACCTTTCTACTTACTTAGATTGAATCTTTCATTCAAGAAGTCTGGTTGTATTGGACCAAATTGGAGTAATTCCCTTCTATCCCCCTTTGCTAAAATTAGAAAAGGGCAGGAATGAACATACGTCATTCCTACCCTCATATCACCTGCTATTTTGCCACAAAAAAATCCGCGCTGAACCAGCACGGATTGGACTCATTATAACAGGTATCCCTAAGGATCTGGTAGTATCCGTTGTTCTTAACTAATTCCGAAGCTTTCAAATCCCCACCCGTAATACAAAAATTGGGCAGACGAATAGTAGGTGCATGAAAACCTCTTTTTATGGAATTGGATTAGTAAAGAACAGCTCCAGACAAAAAAATCTCTCCTTAGTGAATTACCCTTATTATACCAGGGCCAATTTTATCTGCCAACCTTTCACATGTTTCAAAAGTGTTTCATTAGGACTATCCTGCTGGTTAGCTTAAAAGCAACCGAGTGATCGGCTGCAGTGGTAGCAGCAACTGCATCATGACCCTACAGGCCTTTTCCCCCTAGAGCACGCAGTTTAATGGGCTCCGCTCCAATAATCAACGGTCGGCCGCGTTGTATCGACGCCAGTACCTCTTCGTTCTTAAGGCTGGCTGCATGGGCATCTGCATCTTTCCACAGTTCGGTCACATACACCGCATTCGGGTCGTCGTCTGACACATTGACTATATACAAATAGCAGTCATTATTCGACTTCAACAGATCGGCCGCTTCTAGCAAGATGTCTGCAAGAGCGTCCCTTTGCCCTGGACGTGCCGTCAACTTTCCATACATAGCAAAATGGTTCATGATCCTCATCCTACCCTCGAGTGATATTTGACTTCATCTTATTATAATGTTCCGCAATGTCAGCGCTAATTTCAGCAAGCTTCTCCACAAGCGCTAAAAAATAGTCGGTACCATTCCCCCATCCATACGGATTGGAGAACCTTTAAATGCAGATGCATAAGGACTACATACAAATGTAGCTAGTCTACCTATTTCAATAGGCTTGATAAATCGCTGTATTTCAGATTGAGGCAGGTTTGTAACCATAAAATCTTTCTCTTTTTCTGAAAAAGTCATATCTTCATGAGGATACATACTCTCAATGATTTGGTGCACATTCTCAGAGAGTGTTGGTCCCGGCATGATCGTATTGACTGTAACTTCTGTCCCTATTGTTAATTTAGATAAGCTTTTTGACAATGATAACAACATAGATTTTGTCATACAATACTGCGGCATTTGTCCTGAAGGCATAATTGCTTCTTCACTCGCAATAAAAATAATGCGGCCATAATCATTTTTCAACATTTTAGGTAAATAAAATTTTGATAATCCATTTGCAGCAAGAACGTTAGTACGGAAGTATTTTTCCCATACTTCATCGTCTACGTCCTCATATTGCATAATTTCATAAATACCCGTATTGTTAACCAAAATATCAATACTAGGGTATTTTTCAAATAAAGCTTCTCTTTGTCCAATATCCACAATATCGGCAGTCGCATTTTGAGGGGAGGTAGCTGGGAAATTTGACTTAATTTCATTTACAGTTCGTTCTACCTCTTCATAATTTCGTCCATTAATTAGTACATTAACACCTTCTTTGGCTAGTTCAATGGCAGTTGCTTTACCTATGCCTTTCGTTGATCCTGTAACTAAAGCTGTTTTATAGTTTAATCCCATATCCATAATACACTTCTCCTTTTTTAAAACAGTCTTGAGCTCTGGATAGTGATTATATTATCTTGTCTGGATTGTCCAGTAACTAGCATATTGCGCCAAAGTTCTTGTTTAACACGCCAAATGATAAAACTCATTAGGCAGTCCTAACGTGCTCCTGATATCGAGTTTGTACCTAAGTGTTCAGTCCGCCAATTTGAAGGTGTATCACCCTCCCATTGGCGGAAGGCGCGGTAAAACGAATTCTGGTCTTCATATCCAATCAAAAATGCCACCTCTTTAATATCGAGCGAGGGGTCTGCCAAGTACTCTCGTGCCTGCTCATGCCTAGCTTGTGTCAATAGAAACTTGAAGCTCGTATTTTCGTCAGTAAGCCGGCGCTGCAAGGTACGATCGCTCATACTGAGCTCCTTCGCCACAGCCTGAATGTCAGGACGCCCTCCTGTAAGGCTACGTTTCAGGATCCATTTGACCATCTCAGTAATTGAGCGGCTGCGCTGCTGCTCATCCAACGATCGGTCCAGAGCAGGAGTCAGGATTCCCAGCAACTCTTTGTTGTACGAGACAAAGGGACGGTCCAAATCTCTTCGATGTAGCGTCAGTCGGTTACATTTTGCACCAATTCGGATGCGACAGCCGAAGTATGCTTCAAGGGCTTGTACATCGCCCATGGAGTGCGAAAATTCAACAAGCTGCGCTGTCAAAGGTTGACCTGTCCCCCGGCGTCCAATCTCCAGAAGACAAGCCAGCGTAATACCCACCAGCATCGGCGGGCCAGATTGCTCGGGAGACAGCCATTCCAGATCAATTGTACAGTGCTCGCCCTTCTCAGTGATATGTAGGTTTTCCGGGGGACACAGTTGTTTGTACCGAACCATTCGGTTTAGAGCGTCGCGGTAGTCCCGAGCATGGTAAGTCGCTAAGACAGTCGGTGGGTACTTGGCTGTATCAAAGACGGTCGCAAGCTTGATGATTCCTTGTGCAGTGTCACCAATGAGATCAGAATATGCCTGCCAAATCGCGAAATATTGAGCGGTGGTGACTACTGTTTCAGTACTAATGGTGATCGGCAATCGTGCTTTGCGAGCTACGTCGTGGGCGCCAAACCCTAACTTACATAATCCTGCCCACAATCCTAGCGGGATTTTAATACGGTCAGAGGTGTGAGACTTCATATATATGGACCTCCTTTATCTACTTGCATATTCATTAGTTTTGGTTGCGATGGGGTTCCTCTTAAGTACACATAAGAATACTCTTAAGTATGTTAGGGTGTCTACATTAACGTAATAAGCTGCAGAAAATGCTACACTTCTTGTCATCTGTGCTACTTTCAATCTATGAAGAGGAATATGGCGAATTACTTAATCATGATAAAATTCAGTTAATGGCATGAACGACTCATCCTCAACACCAAAAAACACACCCATATGTTTATGAGTGTGTTTTTAAAACCTCAAATCACCGACACTCCTAGGAATGTCATTCCTTCATGCTTCTTTTAAAAAATTGGCTTCAAGAAAGACCCGTGTTCACCGATCTTACCGGAGGCAGGATTATCCGGGAGATCAAAGTACAATAAACCTTTTGCACCCCAGCGGCTAGAGTAGATGTACACAACATCCTGTATGATTTTATATCTTTATCGTGTGCAGCATTGATCGGCGTTACAACAATTACAGATGTTAATACAAGTATCCCCGTAATCATGAGTGAAAATTAGCGTTTCCAGGATCTTCGTTTATAACTCCTCATTCTCTACGTCCCTTCATCTATATTCTTCTGGTCGCACACTACATTAAACGATCTCTCCCTTCCTCTTTTCTCATACAAATGATTATTCTATCACTCTCATGGATTATTTTATGTTTTTATGGAAGAATTCAGAGTAGAATATGTTGATTTATAAGGAGGAAATAGCGGATTTTATGTAAAAACTTCTTTTCTCTTTACGTGTAAATTAAACCTATTCGAAATCTCAGCAACTTAAAAATGATCAAGCAATAGAATTCGATTGTGGAGCGATACCCGCTTGGTTTTATGGTGGGCAAAATTATTTTGCTCACCATTCAAAGGTTTACTGATTACTTAAATGCATCCCAAAATTTCATTAGATCAATACTGTTTGGTTCTCTCCAGGATCCTATATCTCTCTCTTATGATGGATCGAAAAATAGAGCGGATTTAAATAGTTCTTCGAATCACGCTTTTGGTTGCTGCCGCCTCAAAAATCGTCTCAATCAGCACCAGTACACGGTGTACTTCTTCATTTTTGATCGCAATCTCCGCTTTTCCTTCGATGGTAGAGACAAAATTCTCATAAAAGCTTTCTGCAGCAGCAGGTATTTTCTCAATCGGGAACCTAAGGGTAGATTCCTCAGACGGCGGCGCCATCGTTTTCGTCAATCCTTGACCTGCTTGAATCGGCTTGGGTTCCACGTGAGCGACATCTGGATTTCGGGTGACGATCTCTCCACTCAAATCCCAATCTCTAATCATTGCGGTTCCTTCAGTTCCTTTAATATACCAGCGCGGCAGCTTTACGTAATTGGTTGTACCCACTTCAATGACTGCGGTCAGACCGTCCTTGAACTCAATAAAGCTGGTAAAGCCGTCATCCACTTCAGTCCCCAAAATATAGCTAAGGGTAGCAGCTACGCTTTCTATTTTACTGTCCGTAATCTGAAGCAGCTGGTCCAACAGATGTACTCCCCAATCCAGTAGCATTCCTCCTCCATATGCCTTTAGTTGCCGCCAGTCACCTGGGATGCCATTAGCCCCCTGAACTCGCGATTCCAAGTGGAAAAGATCACCCACGGTCTTATTGCCAATTATATCTTTGATAATTCGGAAGTCTTCATCCCATCTACGGTTCTGATGTACTGTAAACACACGATTTTCTTTCTTCGCCACCTCAACAATGTCCAGTAAATCCGCGCTCGTTATCGTAACCGGCTTTTCACAAATGACATGTTTTCCGGCTTGCAGTGCCTGGATCGCGATTTCCTTATGAACATCATTAGGTGTTGCTATCAAAACAATATCCACGGCCTGATCGGCAAGGACGGCATCCAGGCTGGCATAGGTTTTATAGCCGGCAGCCGCAGCCAGTTCCATTCGGTAATCGACAATATCATATACACCGCCAACGGCAAGTTGCTGATTAGATTCGATCAATTGAACATGGTAGCTTCCCATGCCTCCATAACCGATAATGACTACATTGTATATACGATTGCCCATTTTCATCTTCCTCCACTCCTGGTTTAAGCCCACCGTGTATCAAGTGGTTGCTCATAGATCAATAAATTTTAATGTCCTCGTAACTCTCCCTTCACTTCGTCGGATAGCTCTATCATACAAATCTCATGAAAAGCTTTCCTCCTCATTTCTTGCTGTTTTATTCCCGAATATTGTCCTGCGGTATTTCAATGGTGATGTTCCTGTTGCTTCTTTAAAGAGATGATGAAACGTCTTTACACTACTGAACCCTGCTGCCTCTGCGACCTCAGTGATCGAATTGTTTTCATTCAGCAAAATCCATTTGGCCTTATTTAGTCTATAATCATTCAAAAATGCTACAAAGGTCATCCCCGTATTCTTCTTAAATAGCCTGGCGAAATAATAGGGACTGAACCCCATATAATTAGCGACATTCTTCAGCGAGATGGTTTCATGATAATGGCATTCCACATACTCAAAAATACGTTCCAGTTTATTAAGGGTGTCCTTTGATTGTGTTAAGGGTCTTTCAGAGATTTCAGGAAGCCTTGGCGTCATGCTTCTCGGCACTTCACGCATAATAAGAGTCAACATCTCAAACAACTTGGCTTTGATCATATAGGCATGACCTTCGTGGTGGTTGACGTTCTCATCATAAATGCTTTGAATCAGAGGAAGCATTTTAGCTACTGTTTCTTCTGGCCAGTTCCAGCTTGATTGCTCCATCTCCGTAAATATATATCTAAGAGGGCGTTTCTGATCACTTAATGTGGAAACCTCTTGAAAAAAGCTCAGATCAAATTGAATAACCACCCGTTCGCTGTCGGGAGAAGCCAAGAAATAATGAACATCACCCCCATTTATAAACTGAACTTCACCTTGTTTCATGCGTATCGAAATATCGTTAATTCCCAGATCCAAGGTTCCCTGGGTCACATAAATAATTTCAATTTCTTTATGCCAATGAGGATAGCAAAGCACGTCGCCTTTATTAATAAAACTCCGGAAAGGAAAATGTCGGTCAAGCTCCGGGATTTCTAAATAAAAATTCATTTTGGTAGACTCCTTTTGTTGTAAAGTTCAAAAAAGCCGTACACATGACTATTGATAATTATGCTGCACTGCATTTCTTCTTGCCTTCTTCATTTTTCTCCTTCTCGACTTTCGAATAAATTCCCTCTCCCTTTTAACTTGTAAGCGGTTAACATTCTTTTTCCTACCCTATCAATCATAGTTGTATTAAGTAAAACAACTATTAGGTATCCTTACTAACCTAATTTTGCAAACACAAAGTTATGCCTCAATTATGAGCGGTTTGGCGCCCGAAAACAATTTGGGCTGATCTTATTACGTGTAAAATTGTCGAACGATTATTTTTACATTTTTTATATAAAGAGATATATACATTTCCAATAAAAAGGTATAATCTAGTAAAGCAACAGAATCCATATAAAAAATATAGACTTATGGAGGGACGGACCTTGAAGAGACTATTCGCTTTAAGTTGTGCTTTCTATCTGTTAATCGGCATTACTAGTGTGGTGCTTGGAGCATTACTGCCGGTCCTACTGCCTTACTATGGACTGGGGTACAGCGATGGCGGATTATTGTTGTTCCTTCAGTTTTTCGGATTTCTTGTCGGTGTTCTGTTCTCCCCCTTCATGGCTCTACACATCGGTCGCAAGTCTATGCTGTCCATTGCCCTGGTTAGTATCGTAGCAGGGTATGCCATCTTGGGGGTACTCCCCTCATGGACCTGGGTTATCGTGATGACCATCTGGGTTGGCTTCGGCTCAGGCATCATTGAGTCATCCATCGGAGCGTTCACGATTGAGTTCACCGATGAGCAGAAAGCCGTAGCCATGTCCAAGCTGGATGTCTATTTTGCACTTGGTGCACTGCTCATTCCCGCAGTGGTAAGCCTGTATATCTGGCTTGGAATGTGGTATTTGACCTTCTACACCATCTCCCTTCTGACGTTTATTCTGGGGCTATTCTGGATTACCATGCCTACTTCCTCCTCTTCCCACCTTATCCAAGCAGATCTCCAAACCTCTGAGCGATCGGTCGAACAAGCCCGGTACTCTCTACAGCACCGTGTGTTACTGGGAATATTCATTGTATTCTTCTTTGTTTACATGGGGCTTGAACTGGGGCTCATGAACTTCCTGCCCTCTATTCTGATCGAGACCCTGCAGATTCGGGAATCCGTAGCTTCGTTGGGTGTTAGCATACTATGGATTGCGATGATCATCGGCCGCATGTTCTCAGGGAAGATTGCAGAGTCCGCAGGATATATTCCTTTCCTGCTTTGGAGCGGAATCGGAACTTTCTGCTTTCTGGTCGCAATGGCGTTTGTCTCCAGTCAGTGGGCTACATACCTTCTGATTTTTGGTGCAGGGTTATTCATGTCCGGTCTCTTCTGTATTGCCCTCGTCTATGCGAACGTGCTGATTCCGGGAATGACCGAGAGAACGACCAGCATTCTAATTGCGTCAGGCGGAATTGGCGGAGCAGTGCTTCAATATGTAACAGGCTGGAGCATGAGCGAATGGTCGGTGACGGCTACCCTTTGGATTTTGGCGGCTTTCAGCCTAATTTTGCTGCTAGCGGTCATTTTCTCGCATCTGTGGAATGGCAGGAGCAGACGGGTAGTTGACTCCCTTGTCCATCAGGGCAAGGAGGGATGAGATTCTTTATTCTTGGGGGAGGTGAGGCCCACCGCTTTATGTTGTAACAGGGCAGTACACTTTTTAAGGATGTACTTAATGAGAATGTATATTCTGATATGGAGGGAAACATCGTGCATACCTTAACCAAAGAACGCTTCAGATACGGAAAAGGCATTACTCTGATTGACGATTCCGGTAAGGAATATTTGGATGGCGTGTCTGGCACCTTCAATCTATCGCTCGGTTATAATCACCCTCATGTCGTCACCAAAGTACAGGAACAAGTCGCCAATCTTGCCCACATGTCCTCATCCTTTACCGAGCCTTACGTCGAGGAAGTCCTGGATCATCTGATCCAGTATACGCCGAACGGCATCGACGCGGGATGGATGAGAGATATTACCGGCTCCACGGCGAACGAATGCGCTGTGAAGCTAGCCCAGAAATATACGGGAGCGCTCGATATAATCAGCCTGTATCTATCCCATCATGGGCAGACCCAGTTCGCAACAGGCATATCCGGCAACGCCTTCCGGCGGAGGAAGTTTCCCAACTCGGCTGCAGCGAATTCCCTGCATGTACCTGCTCCCTACTGCTATCGCTGCCCGTTTAATTCTTCGCCTGACAAGTGTGGCTATCAATGCGTCGAAGCCATATCGGATGCCATTGAGTATGCAAGCTCAGGTTCTGTGGCCTGTATGATTATTGAACCCATCCTGGGCAACGGAGGCAATATCATCCCACCTGCAGGATATTTTAAGCGTCTCCGTCAGCTGTGCAACGAGTACGGGCTGATCCTAATCGCTGATGAGGTGCAGACCGGGATTGGGCGGACAGGCTATATGTTTGCAAGTGAACTGTTTGATATCCAGCCAGATATCATTACTCTCGCCAAGGGTCTCGGCGGCATTGGTGTACCGGTAGCAGCAGTATTGATGCAGTCTCGTCTTAATGTCCTCGAGAAGCACGAGCACTCTTTCACCTCAGGTAGTAATCTAATCTCGGTTACGGCAGCTAAAGCCACGCTAGAGGTTGTATCTGAACCCGGTTTTCTGGAAGCCGTTCGGTCCAAAGGAAGCCTGCTCGGGACCCTGCTGACGGAGATGGCCGACAAGCACGATTGTATCATTGGTGAGGCTCGCGGAGTCGGCTTGATGTGGGGACTGGAAATTGTCGACGAGGATAATGCCCCAGACGCAGTTAAGAGCAATGCGATTATCGACCGCGCTTTTGCCGAACAGCAGCTGATTCTCAGAGGCTCCCGTTACGGTTACGGCAATGTGGTCAAAGTGAGACCTTCCCTCACGGCTACGGAAGATGAAATTGTTGAAATTGCCAAGCGGCTTGACGCTGTTCTGACCACCCTTCACTAACCATCTGCCTAACAGGCAAAAGGAGGACTATTTATGCTTGCACTGGTATACAAATCGGCTTGGGATGTCGCACTTGAGGAAAGACCTATCCCGGAGATAAAAAAAGATAACGATGTACTCGTCCGAATTCGGGCGACAGGCGTATGCGGTACGGACCTAGGTATCATTAGTGGCAAATATCATGCCGTTCCGTCCACTATCTTGGGCCACGAATCAGCGGGGGATGTGATCGCTGTAGGATCAGCCGTCAGTTCACTGCAGCCTGGGGACAGGGTGGTGATTGATCCAACATACTACTGCGGCCAATGCGAAATGTGCCGGACAGGAAGACAGAATCATTGCACACACAAATCCGTAACCGAGACCGGAGTCAGCGCCGACGGTACGTTCACCGATTATTATGTGACTGAGGACCGTTTTTTGTACAAGCTGAAGGACCATATCAGCTACGAAGAAGCGACGCTGACCGAACCGCTGAGCTGTATGCTGACCGGAATCAACCAGATTCACCTGCTGCCGAACTTCACAACCGTTATTTTAGGCGCAGGTCCGATCGGGATTCTGTACAGTTATGCTCTTGCTTCGAAAGGCATAACTGGTTGCCTTGTTGACATCTCGGAGGAACGGCTCGCTATAGCGGATTCTATTGCTCCCGAACGGTGGTCCGCGCACGCCACACTGGAGTCGGCCATTCATGAGCTGGCTCCGTTAAAAAATCAGGTGGACATGATTGTGGATACCACAGGAGTGGTCGGCACTGAGGTACTAAGCCAGCTTGCGAGCGGCGGGTATTTGATGCTGGTGGGGCTGAGAGATGGGATAAGTTCGTTTAATCCGAAAGAGGTAGTTGACCGTAGCCTTAAAATCATCGGCTCGATTGATTCTCTGGGCACGTTTTCCACGGCGCATTATCTGATTGAGCAACAAATCATTCCCGCCAAAAAAATCATAACCCACTCGTATCCGCTTGATGACTACCATGAAGCCTTTAAGACGCTTGGATGCAATATCAGCGAGCGGACACTTCAGCCTTCGTCTCAGGCGATCAAGATTGTACTGCAATCTAATGGCTCCGGCAACTAAATTTAGCTACTAACAAGGGAGAGAATGGACATGACGAGCATCCATCATGTTACACCGACCAATAATGAATGCACAGGAGACCTATCAGCGTCCGTTCCGGTCAAAGCGGTCATTTTCGACATGGACGGTGTGTTAGTAGACAGCGAACCGATTTACTTTGAGGTCGAACGCAGCTCCTTTGCCCATTTCGGTGCGCCCATGACGGAAGAAGAGCATCACACCTATGTCGGAGTGACACTCGAATCCATGTGGCGTCAAGTGCTGGACAGGCATCAGCTCACCAATACGGTGGAAGAGGTCCTGTCATATCACCGAAAAAATGTGATGCAGACGATGATTGCACACGAGGGCCTTGTGGCGATTGACGGACTGGAGCGGTGGCTGGACTGGCTGAAAGAGAAAGGGATTCCGGTCGCGGTGGCCTCTTCCTCTCCACGGGCGCTGATTGATCTCATTATGGAAAAGACAGGACTTGGCCGTTACTTCGACATTCGAATCACCGGTGAAGAGGTATTGCAGGGTAAGCCTGCACCGGACATCTTCTTATACGCCGCCGAGCAGCTAGGCATTGCACCGGCCCATTGCATCGTTATTGAGGATTCACAGAACGGGGTCCAGGCAGCCAAAAGTGCAGGAATGTACTGCATCGGCTTTCACAACCCCGGCTCCGGCCGGCAGGATCTGTCCAGAGCCGATCGCTGGATTCTCAGCTATGACGACCTGTGGGCGATCAAAGAGAATCTACCGTTCGATGAGCAGTTGCTTGCTAAGTGCAAGAGCTGAAAGGTACCGGAAGGTATACCCCCTTTATAATCATATGGAATCGTCCGATCTTTACTATAATTGAGGGTATTAAATAATGCCCCTTGGAATATACACTGGAGAATGTCATTTATCCTTCCCTGTGTGTACTCTAAGGGGCGTGCTTTACATCGAAGTGGTCTAGTTGAAACCAGTAATTTCCCGGTTCAACACACAACTGTCGTAAAAACTGTCTTTTTGACATATAACTGATCTCCTGACGGTTTTAAATCCTCTATCCGTATGTAGCAAAACTTATATAGAAAAATGGGGTGCTGTTAACACCCCAAACTGGATTCATCGATATATATCCTGCTTCATCTGAACGGTAATTTTGCCCTATATTCAGCCCTTTCTGTCTTCTTCGGTAATTAGAGAACTGTAAGCTGGAATTGTAACTGTTCCTTTCTTCACCTTTACATCCTTTGAGGTGGAGAAGACCACTTTCCATTTACCCTTATCGAAATCTTTTATCTGCAAGGTAACCGGCTCTCCAGACAGGTTATGATATACATACATTGTTTCTTTGCCTGAAGTACGTTTAAATGCGGTCACGCTGGCAGAACCTGCTTGTAAAGGTTGCAGACTGTCGCTGCGTAAAGCTTCATGTTCTTCCCTCAGACGGATGAGTGTGCGATAGCTTTCCAGTAAGGAATCATCGTCCCTCAGCTGCGCTTCCACCGATACCTCGCCTGTGTTGTATTTGGGGTTCTCCCACGTCGTTTGACCAGGGCCATCTCCCTTGTACCAGCGCATAGGCTCACGAAGATACTCATCAGGCTTCTCTCCCTTCATGCCGATTTCTTCCCCATAATACAGGAACGGCTGACCCGGAAGCGTCAAAAGAATGGAAGCGGCCAGCTTGGCTTTTCGCACATCCCCGCCCAGTTCGCTCATGACACGGGTCTGGTCATGGTTGCTCAGGAACGGAGCATCGAGTGCCGCCTTATTATACGAATTGTACAGTTGCAGCGTTTTCTCGGCGAATGTCGCGATACCCTGATCCCGGCCGTTTTTCACGGAGTTCAAAATCGTTCCACCCAGGTCAAAATTAAACAGGGAGTGAAGCGGTCCGTAATAAGGAGCAATGGTCTCCGGTTTGTCCCATACCTCTCCTGCCAGATATACATTTGGATTTACCTTCTCCATCTCGGAACGGAATTCATTCCACCAGGCGATGTTCTTATCCGCACCATCCTTCGTCTGTCCTCTAAAAATATGCATCGCCGCGTCAAGCCGGAACCCGTCTGCACCCTGCTGCAGCCAATACTTGCCGACTTTGATCATTTCTTTGCGGACTTCGGGATTGTCAAAGTTCAGATCCGGCATGCCCGACCAGAATGTACCGTAGAAATATCCTTCGCCGTTCGGATTCTTATGCCATACCTGCTGACCCCACGAGCCCTTTTCATCCAGATCTGTGTTCTCATCCGCCCATACGTAATAGTTGTGGTATTTGCTTTGTGGGTTGGCACTGGCCTCCTTAAACCATGGGTGCTCGCTGCTCGAATGATTGATAACAAGGTCCATGATCACCTTGACGCCCTTTCGGTCCGCTTCTTTCATCAAGGTGCGGAAATCATTTAGACTCCCATACTGCGGGTCCACCTGATAGTAATCAGTTACATCATATTTATGGTAGCTTGGAGATGGATTTAGGGGCATAAGCCAGAGGCCGCTGACCTGCAAATCCTTACCCGAATGGGGTTTGCCATCGTTTAAGTAATCAAGTTTTTGTGTGATTCCTTTCAAATCACCGTGTCCGTCTCCATTCGAATCATAAAAAGAATTGATATAAATTTCATAAAATACGCCGCTTCCAGTAGAAACCGGAGGCTTATGTCTGTTCAATTCCTGCTCTGCCATTGCACCTGAAGCGAACATCGTGAGCATAGGCACCGTTAACATGGCGGTGGACAATCTTCTTAAGCGTTTGTTACGTGTCAAAACAAATCAGCTCCTTTGATTGTTATGGGTGCGCTTTCATTATAAATAGAAACAATCCAAAAAAAGGGGATATTTATTATCTATTATGGTGGAAAATATCGATCTTATTGTTATATCTCTGTATCAAGCAAAAAAAGAGCAGACTCTATGTCTACTCCGCTTTTCATCCAAATCAGTTCAGGAAATATATCTTAATTTAATGCGTTTTGAGCTCTGTGTAGCGAAGACCTCACAGAGCTTTCACTTTTGTCTAAAATTCTAGCCGTTTCTTTTATGGAGTATTCTTGAACTAGACGCAATTCAAGTAGTTCTTTGCTCGTCATTACTTGCCATCAAGAGAATTCGACTGAATAAAGCATTCATGCAATAAATCTTCAGCATCCTGTTTGTTATGCAATATTTCTCAAAAGATAGCCCAAGAGTTCTGATTTACAAAATAAATATAGATCCTCCAGATCTTTAATATCCATATTAATGCTTATCGCTTCTATTTCGATTGAAGTTGGTAAGTTATTGTTACTGTTATAATGGTCCTTTTACGAGTTTTAATGTTTCATTGAAACATTGCTTTGGATCTTTCAAATTCTGCTCACTTCTTTCCTTGCCTAACTATTACCATCATAATCAGCTTCGTCATAGCGAGCAGTAGTTTAAACTTACTAAAACATTTCTTTGCTGTAAGGTTTCTGATTACCTACAGACCATCGTCGGATTGAACTAACGTATGTACATAACAAAACTGCCCGTGGTTGAGAATCTTTTTCTGATTCTCAACCCCGGGCAGTCTATCCTTTCTATCCTTTTACAGCCGAACCTACCGTCATCGCCCGCTCCACTTGTTCACTCAAGAACAGATAGACGAGTACCATCGGTAAGGAGGCCATAGTCATAACAGCTCCCATGGCTCCCCAATCCGTGCTGTAGGAACCCTGGAAGAAAAGCAATCCGAGTGGTAATGTCTTCATATTTTCATCAGAAATTAGAATATAGGCCAAAGTGAACTCATTCCAGTTGTTCAAGAATTGAAAAATGGCCACCGTCGCAATTGCGGGCAATGCAAGTGGCAAAATGATTTTCAGGAACAGTCTATAAATATTAGCTCCATCCATGCATGCCGCCTCTTCAATCTCCTTAGGAATTCCTATAAGAAATCCGTAAAAAATCATGGACGAGAAAGGAAGGCCAATTGCGATATAAGGAAGAATAAGAGCTCCATACGTATTGGTAAGATGAAAATCGCGAACCAGAATCGCCAGCGGTATCATGATAACCTGCAGTGGCATAAACATTCCTATGATCATATAAGTCCGAACGGCAGAACGAAACCTCCATCTCATACGAGCCACTGCGAAGGCAAACATCAGAGCCAGTAAAAGGATGAACAGAGTCGAAATCGTTGATACGACCAGACTGTTCAGAAAGTAACGGGGAATATTAAACTGCGTCCAGGCATTAATGTAATTCTCGTAACGAAAATGCGTCGGCAGTCCAAATGGATTAGAGACAAAGATCTCATCGTTGTTCTTGAACGAGTAGGAAACCATCCAGAACAACGGGTAGACCGAAACAATAAAATACAACCACAGCGGTATCTGCAGAACAGCTTGTCTGAACTTGCTCAAAGCGGTTTTACTCATTTCGTTCTCCTTTTCGATACACGCCTTATCAGGCGGTTTGTCCGCGGTCGAACAGCTTATTGATGACTACAGTTGCCAATAGTGAGATTAGTACAAGCAGCACGGATACAGCACATGCATACCCATAGTTGCTTTCCATGAAAGCATATCGGTAAATCATGAATGTCATTGTATAGTTTGTAGTGCCGGGGCCACCATTTGTCATAATCAGCATCTGCACAAAGGCCCCAATTCCAGAGGTAATCGCAATAATAAAGCAGAATTTGTAAGTTTCCCTCATCAGAGGAAGTGTGACATGCCAGTGCGCTCTCCATTTGCTGCAGCCGTCAATCGTGGCGGCTTCAAAGTAGTCTTCGGGTACTGACTTAACTCCTGCATATAGCAGCGCGAATTGATACCCCATAAACTGCCAGGCATTAACGAAGGCGATGGCAATAATCGATGCTGTCGGGGAGCTTAGCCAATTTTGCTGATAAGGGATGTTCAAGAGATCAAACAGCCGGTTGATCAATCCGTTAGTTGGGTCATAGATTGCGATCCACAGCTGGCACACCACGGTTACCGATAAGACAACTGGGATAAAATAAGACGTTTTCAGTATTTTTCGCCCGCGTGTGCGCGGGTCCGCACAGATTAGCGCTAATAGTGTTCCCAGTCCGATCTGAAAGACCGCCAGCACAATGGCAAAGATTAATCCGTTCTTAAGCGAAGTAGCAAGTAGAGGATCGGAGAACAGTTCCCGATAATTACTCAGTCCCGAAAAGGTCAGCGTACTCAGGCCGTCCCAATCATAAAAGCTGCGAAGAACAGTTTGCAGAACGGGATATATCAGTATCACGCTATACAGTATCAAAGCAGGGAGGAGAAACAGTGCGAGCGCCGATTTGTTCCCCAAATATTTATTCATGTCTTGCTTCCACCCCTTATATTTGGAACAGCATCCCCCAACGACTTATCCGCCAAGGGTTGCCGAATCCCTGAATTCTCAGTTTTCTTTTTCCAATGTACTATTCAAATTGTTCACAAAATCCTGTTCAGAGAAATTGTCTACCATTAAATTTTGAGTATTGTCATTAATGGTGTTCTGAATTTTTGTATTGCTCAGAAGTTGAGCATATTCCTGCGCGTTTGGCAGCAACTCTTTGACGACTCGCTGCATCATTGCTGGGACATTAGAGGCCATTGGCTTATCCACTTTCTGCGAAACAATTGGACTTCCAAGTTGGGTGTATCTGTACTCGGCTGACTTTGTGGCAAGGAAGGCCGCTACCTTTACAGCTGTTTCCTTGTTTTTGCTACTCGGTGATACTGCGTAACCTTGTGGTGAACCCGAGCCGTCTATGAAATATTTGGAATTCTCGTAGGTTGCTTCATCCTTTGCAGGCCAGTACATCCAGTCAACCTGGTCGCCCAGCTTTTCTTGTGAACTGTAAATTTCCCATTGTCCGTTCACGAACATAGCAGCCTTCCCTTGATAAAATAAGGACGATGCCTGATCATAATTGGTATTCGTGGCGTTGGCATCGAACAATCCTGCTCTCTGCAATTGCTTCATCTGCTGAGCCGCTGTTACAAATGCTTTCGGCAATGCTATTACACCTTTCTGATCAAGTGCTCCGAATCCATGTGGCTGCTCCCTTGTAACCAGTCCATTATAAAAAGCGGTCGTTATCCATTTTTCCTTGGCAAATATTGACATAGGTACATAACCTGCGGCTTTCAACTTTTTCGCTGCATCGGCCATCTGGTCAATCGTCTTAAGCGGTGTTTTGATTCCGACCTTCTCAAAAATTGACTTGTTATAATAGATCATTTGGAATTCTATACCGGTTTCGGGATAAGCATATACATGATTGTCTGGAGCTACCAAACGCGATTCAACACCCGGGTTAAGATTCTTCTTGAATTCGGCCGTTGTGTCATAGTTGTCCAGCACCTCAACATTTTTCGATTTTGCGAAAGTTTGCAGAACAGACCAATCCGCTAAATAGATGTCTGGCATGTTTCCCGTTGCCGCATAGGTTTTCAGCTTCTGGCCTCCATCCTGCACGGCAGGATCCAGTTCAATCTCTACGTTTGGTATCTTCTTTTTGAGTTCTTCCACCGCATAATCGAACGGCTTTATGGTATCGTCATCAAAATGCTGCGCATACACCTTCAATTTGATCGTACCGGCCTCTGCCTCGCTCTTGGAAGAGGTCGAGTTATCTTCGCCACAAGCGACCAATCCAATAGACATGGTGAGCACTAGCAAAGCTGCACTCCAACTTCTGTAAGTTTTTTTCATGTGTTTAATCCCCCTCATGCAGTGTGTTTTATGATTACGCTTTCATTTGCATGACTACAGTATACTGCCGCTTCTTTTTTTGATTAAGGAATAAAACGGGCTTAATCAGTAAAAAACGGGACAAATAGAGTAGCGGTTCTCCATATATAGGAAAACCGCCAGGCTTAAATCGATTTGTCCTGCCTCTTAGGAAAGGCGCTACCTTTTTTTAAGTTGCTCATATTCAGTCGGTGTCATGCCAAAGCGTTTCTTGAAGCATTTGCCGAAATAATTGGGGTCACTGTATCCAACACTTTCAGCGATTTCTGACAGCTTCCGATTTCCATACAGCAAAAGCTCCTTGGCCTTCTTCATCCGGATGTGTGTAATATGATCCACTATGGAGAAGCCAGACTCCTTGCGAAAAACGCGGCGGAGATAGCTGGGATCGACGAAAACTCCGCACGAAACCTGCTCAGCAGACAACTCTGTGTCTGCATAATGTTCCTCGATATAATTGATCGCCGCCGCAAACAAATTGGAAGCCTTCGTAGGACGCATATTCTCCATCAGCTGGATCAGCTTGCGGTATAGGGCGAGCATCCAATCTTCAGCAGCCTCCCAGGAATCCAACTCCCGCAGCCGGTCGTAAGGAGATTTATTCCCTCCTTCATCCCATAGCCGATCATAAGGAATGCCGCGTTCACTTGCAAAGGAAAGTGCTAGAGATACGATTCCCATAAGCATCGCATCTGCGTATTCATCCCCCCACTTGTATATACTAAGCTGCCGGATTGCCTTACGGACCTCCTCTAACGTTTCACTGTCTTTCATTCGGAGGTCTAGCACGACCGCATCACGCAGATGGCCCAAATCAGGCATACCTGCTCTGCCGTGCAACGCTTCGCTACCATGCTTACCCCACTCGGTACTTTCGCTCTCTTGTGGAAACACCGGTAGTTTCGGCTTAATGCGTTCCAACATCGAGAGCATTTCTTCTGCATTGAACGGCTTCAACAAATAATCCTGTACTCCGGTTCGAACCGCCTTCTGTAGGTATTCAAATTCGTTATGTCCGGATATGAATACAATAACGATGCGTTCGAACTTGACTTTCAACCTCTCGGCTAATTCAATTCCGTCAATAAAGGGCATATTGATATCTACGAGGGCGAGATGCGGCTGATGCCGCTCGGCTTCCTGAAGTGCTTCCTGGCCGTTCCTTGCTTCGCAGCAAACCCGAAAGCCATGACTTTCCCAATCTATCTTAATACGCAGAAAGTCTCGGAACAGCGGTTCATCATCGACAATCATCACTTTATACATCTTGGTGTTCACTCCCCTTTGGCAGCATCGGCAGCAACAGGTCAACAGTTGTTCCCTCCGTGAGCACACTTTGCACGGATATCCCATACTCCTCGCCAAAATACAGGCTCAGTCGTTGCTGAACACTGTAGGTACCGATTGATCGTATTCCTTCTTTCGGTAAATGTCTGGACATGATAGTCTGAACTTGGAATTCATCCATCCCCACACCGTTGTCCTGCACCCGAACGACCACCTTATCGCCCTGTTTAAAGGCAAAAATACGGATAAAACCTTTTGTTTCTTTCTTCTTAAGACCATGGTAAATCGAATTCTCGACAAGCGGCTGAAGCGAGAGCTTCGGGATCGGTGTACCTGCAAGCTCGGGAGGGATATCCACTTCATAGCGAAACACATCGGGATAACGGATTTGCAGAATCGTCAGGTAATCATCAGTAATCTGGGCTTCCTTTTCTAAAGTGATTAATTCCCGTCCCTTGTTCAGCACCATTCGATAAAAATCTGCCAGCGCTTTTGTAGTATCTCTAGCCTCCTCATTACGATCTAACTCATTGAGTGCATAAATGGTATCCAAAGTGTTGTACAGAAAATGCGGTTTAATTTGGGCACTTATCAGTGCAAGTTCATATTCACGCTTACGGTTCTGTTCCTGCCTTACCTCATCCAGCAGCTCCCGAACTCGTCTTATCATAAAATTAAACGCTTCAGCAATGGTACCGATCTCATCCTCTGTGCGGACTGTTGTAACCGATTGCAAGTCACCGGTTACAACAGTCCGCATGGCCCTAGTTAGTTGTTCGAGAGGGCTAACGACCATTTTAGATAGAAAGCTAGCGCCCAGCCAGGAAAAAATAAGACATAACACGCCGATTAAGAGCGACAGTCTAACATTTTGCCGGACATCAGCCGTAAGCAGGCTAAGAGAAACAATATTGACCAACTTCCAATCCATCCGGTTGTAATCCGTGACCGTTACCAGATTGCCCTCATACTCGAATGAGCACGTTCCATGGGATGCATTAGGTGCACAACGTTGGATGGACTCACCCAGCTGTGGATTCACCGGATTCATCAGCATCTCATTGTCTTCTGCCACAGCCACGCGCATTTCGTTATCTAAAAAATAATAAGATTTGGGCGCATCTGGATCGCTGGAACGAAAGTAATCGGACAAACCTTCTTCCTTCACTAACAGAAAAAGCGTTCCATAGGGTTCGCCGGTGTCTATATTAATGACCGTCTTCCCCAGCGTCAAAACGGGAGAGCTCGGATCTGGTGTTAGGAAATCCCTCTTCTCCATATCAAACCAGAGGGCTTGTCCATAACTTTCGGATTCCCTTATCCGCTTAAGCATGCTATAGATCTTACGATCATCCCCGCTTTCGGTATAAGAGGCGAAAATCGTCCCTTCATTATCAATGAATACAGCGGCATCCACCTCACGAAAGATTGACAAATCAATGGATAGGCGGCTCTGCATCAAGTTTTCAAACTGAATAGGCTCCATGGCAGTATCAGGTTTGGCACCGTATGAATCATACATCCGGTTAATATTCGTGACCATAATATTGGCCGCCGTTTCCACACTCCTGAATATGTAATCGGTCCTAGACAAGATAAGCTGAGACTCATCGACAACATTACTGGTGGTTTGCTCTATCAAAGAACGGCTGAAAAGTTGGTTGGACAACAGTCCAAGAACAAGCAGAGAAATAATAATTAGCGGAAGAAATACCGTTATAACCTTGCTTTTAAAGCGAAGTCGACCAAACCACTTACGAGCTAGTGACAGAATATTCAACTAGGACCCCTCCCTCATCAAGAGAATATTCATCATGTTAACACAAACAATCTCTACAGTAGTAGATCAAAAATAAAGTTAAAAAAATTCAACCGTTCTTCTTGAAAGTGCTTTAGAGATGTGTTAGGATAAAGTCGATTTTTAGTAAAATTATTAACTAAAAAGGTGTGAGCTCTTTTGGCAACCATTAAAGACATTGCCCGCGAAGCGGGTGTGTCTGCCGCAACCGTTTCAAGGGTTTTAAATAACGATCTGTCACTGTCCGTAAGCCCAGACACTAAAAACAGAATTTTTGGGGTTGCCGAGCAACTCGGGTATAAGCCTACCCGGCTGAGGCAATTAAAGCAGAATACGGAACGTGCCGGGAAAACGGTCTCCCTCCTGCTGTGGTGTTCTATTGAGGAGGAAAGAGACGATCCGTATTACGCTTCGATCCGCCGTGGAATCGAACTGCGCTGTGAAGAGCTTGGCCTGACGTTGGGCCAGACCTTGCGAGGCCGCTCATCCATCGGCACCCTGCAGAAGGCGGACGGTCTGATTGTTGTGGGCGGCGTTGACCCTGAAGAGGTATTCAAGCTTCATCCTGACAAGAACACCATTGTCCTTGTCGACCAGTACCATGAACAGCTAGAGTATGATTCTGTACGACTTCATTTCCGGCAAGCTGTTGATCAGGCACTCGGTCATCTACTTGAGCTTGGCCACCAACAAATCGGATTTATCGGCGGTAAGAGCGACGGTGAGCGAAGAGCGCATTATTTTGAACGATTCATGCGGGAACAGGGGTTGTACAATCCTCAATTCGTCCGCATAGGTGCCTGGAGTACCGCGGATGGTTATCTCATGATGAACGAACTCCTAACCCAACAGGAACGACCGACTGCCTGCTTTGCTGCAAGCGATCCGCTCGCTATTGGCGCCCTCCGCGCCCTTCATGGACATGGAGTCAAGGTACCCGAAGATATGGCTGTTATCGGCTTCGACGACATTGAGATGGCAGCCTTCGTGCAGCCTCCGCTAACCACTGTCCGTGCCTACCCTGAACAGATGGGAAAGGCTGCCGTGCAACTGCTCTCTGAACGGTTTGAGGGACGTGAACCACCTGCGTACAGCGTGATCGGGACTAAGCTTGTCATTCGGGAAAGCTCATGCAAAAAAGGCTAACATCAGTACTTGAGAGTCTTGTTGTCATTGATCAGTATCCTTACGTAAAACAATAATGATAACCCCCTAAGGAGTGAATATCATGAACATTCATGTTAACGAGGCGCTTGGTTTGTTTCATTTGCAGTCCAAGGATTGCAGCTATATTATCCAGCTTGTAGAAGGATATCCCGCACATGTCTATTGGGGAGCTCAACTTCATCATGACCAAAGTCTCGCAAGTATATTGGAGCTTAGGGAGCGTTGCTCCTTCTCTCCCACTCCCGTTTCTTCCAGCCGTACAATTTCTTTGGACACGCTTCCTCAGGAATACCCCCAGTATGGAACAAGCGACTTTCGTCAACCAGCTTACCAGGTTGCACTTGCGGACGGAACTCGGACTACGGAGCTGAAATATAGTGGTTACCGTATTGAACCGGGTAAACCAAAGCTCGAGGGACTTCCTTCCGTCTATACCGAATTGGATGATGAAGCCACAACCCTATTTTTGATCCTTGAGGATCAATACTCGGGGCTTAAGACTACACTGCTCTATACTGTATTTGCGAACCACAGTGCTATTGCTAGGTCTGCTCTTTTTGAACAAAAGGGAAGCGCTACCATAAATATTGAACACGCCATGAGCGCCTCTGTCGACTTCGCCGATTCCAACTACCAAGCTCTCTACTTACCTGGAGCCTGGGTTCGTGAAAGACATATTCAACGCCGCGATCTCGGACCCGGTTCCATTCGGCTCGAGAGCCGACGGGGTTCCAGCAGCCACCAAATGAACCCCTTTCTAGCACTACTTCGTCCTGATGCGACTGAAGATCGTGGGGATGTTTACGGTTTCAGTCTAATCTACAGCAGCAACTTCGTCGCACAGGCAGAAGTAGAGCAGTTCAATCAGACTCGTGTAAGTATCGGAATCAATCCTTTTGACTTCTCCTGGCGGCTTGAGCCGGGTCAGTCATTCCAGACCCCTGAAGCCGTATTGGTCTTTTCCGAAGAAGGTCTTGGAGGCATGTCACGCACCTATCACCGACTCTATCGCACACGTCTGTGCCGAGGGGCTTACCGTGACAAAGAACGTCCGATTCTCGTGAACAATTGGGAAGCCACGTATTTCGACTTCGACGCCGACAAAATCGAAGCGATTGCCAAGGAAGCAGGACCCCTTGGAATTGAGCTCTTTGTTCTAGATGACGGTTGGTTTGGTAAGCGCGACAACGATGACAGTTCGCTTGGAGACTGGTTTGAAGACCGTCGCAAGCTGCCTGGCGGGCTTGCTGACCTGGCAAAACGGGTTAATGAACAAGGATTACAGTTTGGCTTGTGGGTTGAGCCGGAAATGGTATCACCGGATAGTGAACTGTACCGCAGCCATCCCGACTGGTGCCTGCATGCGGAAGGCCGGCGGCGGACGGAAGGCCGATCCCAACTGGTGCTCGATCTCTCCCGCAAGGAAGTATGTGACTACTTGTATGAGACACTTAGCTCCGTATTCTCGATCGCTCCAATTACTTATGTCAAGTGGGACATGAACCGTAATATGACGGAGATTGCTTCGGCTACCGCTCCTAGTGAACGTCAAAAGGAAACTGCGCACCGATATATGCTCGGACTTTACGATCTGATGGAACGTCTGACCTCCCAGTTCCCGGACATCTTGTTCGAAAGCTGTTCCGGAGGCGGTGGACGATTCGATCCCGGAATGCTCTACTATATGCCGCAGACATGGACCAGTGACGATACCGATGCCATTGAAAGATTGGCTATTCAGTACGGCACAAGCATCGTGTATCCAGCAAGTACCATGGGTGCACACGTATCGAACGTACCAAATCACCAGGTGGGGCGAATCACCTCCCTCGCTATACGCGGCGACGTGGCAATGAGCGGGAATTTTGGCTATGAACTTGACCTAACTGCCTTTACAAATGAAGAAAAGGAGCTCGCTGCCAAACAAATTGCCCAGTATAAGGAAATTCGTTCCCTCGTACAGCAGGGAGATATGTATCGACTCCTTAGTCCATTTGAAGGTCGAGGCGATACCGCCTGGATGTTCGTTAGCGAGGACCAGTCCGAAGCTTTTGTCGCTTACTTCCGCGTACTAGCTGAACCGAATGGACCCATCCGGCGACTAACTCTAAAAGGACTTGACCCAGATAAAAAGTATATAATCGAACACGGAGCGACGGTCAACACAGCAGTCCATGCGGGTAATACCTTAGTGGAAGATGGCGGTTCCCCCTTCTGCGTAGCATTTGATGGCGAAATTTTTGGAGGTGACCGCCTAATGAAAATTGGGCTTGTTGTCTCGGATCTCTCTGGAGATTTCGCCAGCTCTACCTTCCGCCTTAAAGCTGTCTCCTGCTAGTCATGGACCAGCCAGTGACGATAAAAAAATAAAACAAGGCAGGCCGATTTTCCGGCCTGCCTTGTTTTATAACTTTGGTCCTTGTAGATTAAAGACACACAAGAGATTGCCAAGCCATTGATCATTTAATAGCATCCTTGACTTTGATTCTCCATATCATATGATCAGAGCCTGCTCCCCAATAATCTTTTAATAAATAATCAGGAGTTCCAAATTTCTTTTTCCATATTTTCTGCGCAATACGATATCCACTATCTAAACAAAATTCTTCTACTCCTCTATTCTTCAGCGCCAAATACATTGATTTCAACAATAAATTCCCTGCCCCAATCTTCTGGTAGTCAGGGTGAACAAATACAGTTCCTACCTCGCATAACTTTTTAAATGTATCACTGGTAGATTTACTTATTAGTTGACTTACTGCTCCATATTCAATAGAACCCATTATTTGATTCCCATCTACAGCGATTAAGAAATATCGCTGCTCACCGTGACTCTCCAAGTCACTTTCCAAATATAACCTCTTAGTATCAATTTCCTCCTCTATGTCTTGCAGCATATGACCAATGCCTTCTTTAGCAAACATGTCTGTAATCACAACTCTAAACAATTCATTTAACTTTTCGATGTCCTTAATTTCCGGCCTTCTGATTTCGACATTATTCATCTAATTTCAGCCGATGTACGATTCAGTACGAGACGCTTTGAAAGTACACTATTCGGCAGCTCCATCAAACTTGTTATTTCATAAGTAGGTTGAATCCCAGACGTATTTGTTTTTCTGGAAGGGTTGAACCAACAGGTATCAATTCCGTATTTGTTCCCTCCTTGAATATCAGAGGTTAAAGAATCGCCGACCATGAGAACCTTACTTTTATCTGAGATGGCCAACTTGGTAAATGCGTAATCGAAAATACCAGCTTGTGGCTTTTGGCAACCCACTTCCTCTGAAATAATTACCTGCTCAAACACATCACGCAGCGGCGAAAGCTGAATTCTGGAGGTTTGCACCTCTTTGATTCCATTCGTAATGATCGCCAAACGACAGTCGGATAGTACATTACATAATTCAATCGCTCCGTCCATCAAAAAAGCACCTTCACCCAAATAACGTAAATAAGCAGCACTAAAGGCATCTGGATTGAAGTCTAGACCATGAACAGTAAATAATCGCTTAAACCTCTCGACCCGTAGCTGTGCCGAGGTAATATGTCCTTCCTCTGCCTCTCGCCACAACGAACTGTTGATTTTATCATAGCTGGATTTATACTCCGTGGCCCCTTGCGGCAATCCAAATTGGGCAAACGTATTATGTAGCGCATGACTCTCTGCCATTTTAAAATCAAACAGCGTGTCATCAACATCAAACAAAATAATTTCGTATTTCATAACGACCTCCATATCATTGCTTTACTAAATTGTTCAGTCCGCTTGATCCTTTGAGCTGTTCCAGATAGAAGTACAACAAAAAACTAACAATACATTATTTCCTTTCGGTTATTATACAGAACCTAGTTAAGCCGTCAAGTCACTAATAACAAAATCATAGTATTTTGTCATCGGTGCAAAAGATAAATAACGCTCAATAAGAAAGCCCGTAAAATGAAGGTGATTCTCATTTTACGGGCCACTGAGCATCTAAGAGATGATTTAGCAAGAATCCTAGTGATCTTCATTAATCCATTCGGCTAATGTTTGATCAAAACAATGAGGTTCTTCAAACATCGGGTTATGCCCACTATATTCAAAAACCACTTTTTTCACGTTCTCGTAGGTGTCATCGACCCTATCCCATAAAGAAACTGGCGCAACCAAATAATCATACCTTCCCAAACCAATAAATACGGATTTATGGATATCCGCTAAGGATTGTATCAAATTCATGTTTCCGAATACTTCTCCCCATAAATAATCAATGATAGGCATGTTCGTATATACATCATTCCACGTGTAAGCCGCATTATAGGCATAATCATAAAAGCTTTGAGCTCCCATACGTATACACATGTGAACAAATCTTCTATCAGGGTCTCTTTTGATATCTTCCTCTAATAAAACAATGTCCTTTTCAAAACGTTCCTTTCTTTCTGAACTGGCCGTTTCATTAAAGAAAGAAAAGCTTTGCCGTTGTCTTTCTTGGCTGTTTGTAGGTGCTGAATTTAAAAGTACCACTTTTTGAACATAGTCCGGGTATTGTTTAGCATATTCTAAAGCCATAAAAGCATGCCCGGAATGTCCTAATATGATAAATTCATTTAGATGAAGGCATTGTCTTGCTGTTTCTATATCATTAATAACTTTATCCAAAGTATAGTCTTCTGGTTTTAAAGCTCGAGTCGGTTTTGCAAACCCTCTATGATCCAGAAAAATAAACTGAAACTTTTTATATAAATGGTCTGAAAATAAGCGAGGATAATATACACTACTGCCGATCACCAATATCGGTCTTCCGTTACCTCTTATAGCATATTTCAGCTCAAATCCATCACTAATAACTGCTTGATAAGTGCTCATTTATAATCTCCTTTTCTTTTTTAATCACTCCCTTTCCTTTGTGTAATTCCCTTGTATTCTCCATAGAACGTTCCAACACTTCAACTCACCTCAGAAAGTACATTTATTTCTAAGAGAAAAGTTTAACATGGTTTTTTCAAAAACAAAACTGTGTTATTTTTGTCTTACTTGTCTTGACTTAGGGGATTCATACTGGATTTTTGACAAGCATATCTTTTTGAAAACAAAAAAACCGCGATAATCGCGGTTTTTTATGTTAACGTCATACTTGTATTTGCTTGGCGACGTCCTACTCTCCCAGGACCCTGCGGTCCAAGTACCATCGGCGCTGGAGGGCTTAACGGTCGTGTTCGGGATGGGTACGTGTGGAACCCCTCCGCTATCGCCACCAAACATGAATTTGCTGCGCAAATTCTTTTTCAGGAATCAGCATCGCCAAATGCTGTGTGTTCACTTGTTTCATATAAGCTACTTGAGCCTATATAATACAAAACTTACACCCTGAAAACTGGATCCGAAACTCATTGCGTTTCATTTTAGGATAAGCCCTCGACCGATTAGTATTGGTCAGCTCCATGCATTACTGCACTTCCACCCCCAACCTATCTACCTCGTCGTCTTCAAGGGGTCTTACTAATTGGGAAATCTCATCTTGAGGGGGGCTTCACGCTTAGATGCTTTCAGCGCTTATCCCTTCCGTACATAGCTACCCAGCGGTGCTCCTGGCGGAACAACTGGTACACCAGCGGTACGTCCATCCCGGTCCTCTCGTACTAAGGACAGCTCCTCTCAAATTTCCTACGCCCACGACAGATAGGGACCGAACTGTCTCACGACGTTCTGAACCCAGCTCGCGTACCGCTTTAATGGGCGAACAGCCCAACCCTTGGGACCTACTTCAGCCCCAGGATGCGATGAGCCGACATCGAGGTGCCAAACCTCCCCGTCGATGTGGACTCTTGGGGGAGATAAGCCTGTTATCCCCAGGGTAGCTTTTATCCGTTGAGCGATGGCCCTTCCATGCGGTACCACCGGATCACTAAGCCCGACTTTCGTCCCTGCTCGACTTGTAGGTCTCGCAGTCAAGCTCCCTTCTGCCTTTGCACTCTTCGAATGATTTCCAACCATTCTGAGGGAACCTTGGGGCGCCTCCGTTACTCTTTAGGAGGCGACCGCCCCAGTCAAACTGCCCACCTGACACTGTCCTCGCACCGGATCACGGTACCAAGTTAGAACCTAGATACGATCAGGGTGGTATCCCAAGGATGCCTCCTCTCAAGCTGGCGCTCAAGATTCAACGGCTCCCACCTATCCTGTACAGATCGTACCCAAATTCAATATCAAGCTGCAGTAAAGCTCCATGGGGTCTTTCCGTCTTGTCGCGGGTAACCTGCATCTTCACAGGTATTAAAATTTCACCGGATCTCTCGTTGAGACAGCGCCCAAGTCGTTACGCCATTCGTGCGGGTCAGAATTTACCTGACAAGGAATTTCGCTACCTTAGGACCGTTATAGTTACGGCCGCCGTTTACTGGGGCTTCGGTTCATAGCTTCGCCCCGAAGGGCTTACCACTCCCCTTAACCTTCCAGCACCGGGCAGGCGTCAGCCCGTATACTTCGCCTTGCGGCTTCGCACAGACCTGTGTTTTTGCTAAACAGTCGCTTGGGCCTTTTCACTGCGGCCCCCTCGGGCTATTCACCCTACCGAGGCACCCCTTCTCCCGAAGTTACGGGGTCATTTTGCCGAGTTCCTTAACGAGAGTTCTTCCGCGCGCCTTAGAATTCTCTTCTCGCCTACCTGTGTCGGTTTGCGGTACGGGCACCTTCTCCTGGCTAGAGGCTTTTCTTGGCAGTCTGAGATCATGACCTTCGCTACTACAATTTTCGCTCCCCATCACAGCCCAGCCTTACGATGTGCGGATTTGCCTACACACCAGCCTCACTGCTTAGACGGACATCCATCAGTCCGCGTCACTACCCTACTGCGTCACCCCATCGCTCATAACGGATTACGGTGGTACAGGAATTTCGACCTGTTGTCCTTCGACTACGCCTATCGGCCTCGCCTTAGGTCCCGACTTACCCTGAGCGGACGAACCTTCCTCAGGAACCCTTAGGCTTTCGGCGGATCTGATTCTCACAGATCTTTTCGTTACTCATACCGGCATTCTCACTTGAATGCAGTCCAGCGCTCCTTACGGTACACCTTCAACCCGCATTCAACGCTCCCCTACCCCTGATGCAAGCATCAAGCCATAGCTTCGGTGGTGTGTTTAGCCCCGTTACATTTTCGGCGCAGAGTCACTCGACCAGTGAGCTATTACGCACTCTTTCAATGGTGGCTGCTTCTAAGCCAACATCCTGGTTGTCTGTGCAACTCCACATCCTTTCCCACTTAACACACACTTGGGGACCTTAGCTGATGGTCTGGGCTGTTTCCCTTTCGACAATGGATCTTAGCACTCACTGTCTGACTCCCGGAACTAAATCTATGGCATTCGGAGTTTGACTGAGCTTGGTAACCCTTGCGGGCCCCGCACCCAATCAGTGCTCTACCTCCACGATTCTTTTTTCCGAGGCTAGCCCTAAAGCTATTTCGGGGAGAACCAGCTATCTCCGGGTTCGATTGGAATTTCTCCGCTACCCCCACCTCATCCCCGCATTTTTCAACATGCGTGGGTTCGGGCCTCCAGTGCGTGTTACCGCACCTTCACCCTGGACAGGGGTAGATCACCCGGTTTCGGGTCTACGTCCACGTACTCATTCGCCCTATTCAGACTCGCTTTCGCTGCGGCTTCAGCTCTTCACCTTAACCTTGCACGGGAACGTAACTCGCCGGTTCATTCTACAAAAGGCACGCCATCACCCATAGATCGGGCTCTGACTTCTTGTAAGCACACGGTTTCAGGATCTATTTCACTCCCCTTCCGGGGTGCTTTTCACCTTTCCCTCACGGTACTGCTTCACTATCGGTCGCCAGGGAGTATTTAGCCTTGGCAGATGGTCCTGCCGGATTCATACGGGGTTTCACGTGCCCCGCACTACTCGGGATCCGTCTCGGAGAGAACAAGTTTTGAACTACAGGGCTTTTACCTTCTCTGGCGGGCCTTTCCAGACCTCTTCATCTAACCGGTTCCTTTGTAACTCCATGTGAGACGTCCCACAACCCCAAGGAGCAAGCTCCTTGGTTTGGGCTAATCCGCGTTCGCTCGCCGCTACTGACGGAATCACTATTGTTTTCTCTTCCTCAGGGTACTTAGATGTTTCAGTTCCCCTGGTCTGCCTCTATTCTGCCTATGTATTCAGCAGAAAGTGACTGTCGATGAAGACAGCCGGGTTTCCCCATTCGGACATCCCCGGATCAAAGCTTGCTTACAGCTCCCCGAGGCTTTATCGTTGTTCGCCACGTCCTTCGTCGGCTCCTGGCGCCTAGGCATCCTCCGTGTGCTCTTTGTAGCTTAACCTAGTATTTACATCGTAAATACGATTTGCTTTAAATTTCGGTTCAACACGAATGTGTGAATGGAATTCAAGGCAGCTACCTTTATTTCACTTGTTTACACAAGATCAGCTTAAAGGAATATTCTAAAACGCAATTTCGTTTCGGTATCCAGTTTTCAAGGTGCAATATTCTCTCCGGCTTTAACCCCGGAAAAACATCATATCAAATTCCTCAACACTTGAATACAAGTATATTTTGGAAATCCGATGTGAGAGTTTGAACTCTCAAAACTGAGCAACGAGTGAGTAAGTTAAGGATATTCATTTCATTCACACGAACGTGATGAACCGAATTGAATATCCAGTTGCAGGTACGTTGTACCTGCTGATTTGAATGTTTCCATTGCAGGAAACGATTCTCCATAGAAAGGAGGTGATCCAGCCGCACCTTCCGATACGGCTACCTTGTTACGACTTCACCCCAATCATCTACCCCACCTTCGGCGGCTGGCTCCCTTGCGGGTTACCCCACCGACTTCGGGTGTTGTAAACTCTCGTGGTGTGACGGGCGGTGTGTACAAGACCCGGGAACGTATTCACCGCGGCATGCTGATCCGCGATTACTAGCAATTCCGACTTCATGTAGGCGAGTTGCAGCCTACAATCCGAACTGAGACCGGCTTTTCTAGGATTGGCTCCACCTCGCGATTTCGCTTCCCGTTGTACCGGCCATTGTAGTACGTGTGTAGCCCAGGTCATAAGGGGCATGATGATTTGACGTCATCCCCACCTTCCTCCGGTTTGTCACCGGCAGTCTGCTTAGAGTGCCCAGCTTGACCTGCTGGCAACTAAGCATAAGGGTTGCGCTCGTTGCGGGACTTAACCCAACATCTCACGACACGAGCTGACGACAACCATGCACCACCTGTCTCCTCTGTCCCGAAGGAAAGGTCTATCTCTAGACCGGTCAGAGGGATGTCAAGACCTGGTAAGGTTCTTCGCGTTGCTTCGAATTAAACCACATACTCCACTGCTTGTGCGGGTCCCCGTCAATTCCTTTGAGTTTCAGTCTTGCGACCGTACTCCCCAGGCGGAATGCTTAATGTGTTAACTTCGGCACCAAGGGTATCGAAACCCCTAACACCTAGCATTCATCGTTTACGGCGTGGACTACCAGGGTATCTAATCCTGTTTGCTCCCCACGCTTTCGCGCCTCAGCGTCAGTTACAGCCCAGAGAGTCGCCTTCGCCACTGGTGTTCCTCCACATCTCTACGCATTTCACCGCTACACGTGGAATTCCACTCTCCTCTTCTGCACTCAAGCTCCCCAGTTTCCAGTGCGACCCGAAGTTGAGCCTCGGGATTAAACACCAGACTTAAAGAGCCGCCTGCGCGCGCTTTACGCCCAATAATTCCGGACAACGCTTGCCCCCTACGTATTACCGCGGCTGCTGGCACGTAGTTAGCCGGGGCTTTCTTCTCAGGTACCGTCACTCTTGTAGCAGTTACTCTACAAGACGTTCTTCCCTGGCAACAGAGCTTTACGATCCGAAAACCTTCATCACTCACGCGGCGTTGCTCCGTCAGGCTTTCGCCCATTGCGGAAGATTCCCTACTGCTGCCTCCCGTAGGAGTCTGGGCCGTGTCTCAGTCCCAGTGTGGCCGATCACCCTCTCAGGTCGGCTACGCATCGTCGCCTTGGTAGGCCTTTACCCCACCAACTAGCTAATGCGCCGCAGGCCCATCCACAAGTGACAGATTGCTCCGTCTTTCCTCCTTCTCCCATGCAGGAAAAGGATGTATCGGGTATTAGCTACCGTTTCCGGTAGTTATCCCTGTCTTGTGGGCAGGTTGCCTACGTGTTACTCACCCGTCCGCCGCTAGGTTGTGTAGAAGCAAGCTTCTACACAACCCCGCTCGACTTGCATGTATTAGGCACGCCGCCAGCGTTCGTCCTGAGCCAGGATCAAACTCTCCATTAAAGACCAACCGAAGTTGGTTTATAGAAAGAGCGATAAGCTCATGTTGAAACTGACGAGATAAAATATCTCATTTTCGCTTCCATTTCATACAGCCTGACGGCATGTACCAAAATCTCAGCGTTGGATTTTGTAAACAAAATCCGTACTCACTCGTTGTTCAGTTTTCAAAGATCAAATCAACAGCCGTTTAACTGGCTGGATATATAATTTATCACGTGTATACCTATCAGGCAAGTTGTAATATTTACCAGTTTGCTAATTTGTATTTCTACACGGTGTAGTTTTTATTAAAATACTCCAACACACGATGATTTACCTGTAATAACCGAAACTCTCTTATCTCCTACTTGAAGTGCAGAGTTGATCAGGTACAAACGTCATAAATCAGAAAAGCAGAAGCTCTTTATGTATTGGATGAGCTGCTGCTTTAGCTTTTATGATAAAAATCCTGAAATGTTCGTTTAGCTTAAAGCTGTAGCTAAATCCTGTATCAAAAGTTCAGCAGGCTCATGCCCTACAGCCAAGCGGATAAGCGATTCAGGCATGTGTTGTTTTTTTAGACTCTGCTTATTGAAGCCGTAGTTTGGTGAGATCACCTGACTCTCCATGGACCCCCAAGATACACCGATCCGGATCAGTCGCAGTTTATTGATCACTCTACATATATCCTCATAAGTCGAATCCTTTAGTTCAAAACTGAATAATCCGGCATAGCCTTTGAGCTGTCTACATGCGAGCTCATGTTGTGGATGAGAAGGGAGTCCGGGATAATTCACTTTGGAAATGGCCGGATGATCTGATAGAAAACGAGCAACCAACAAAGCATTTCTCTGATGGGCTTCCATTCGGAGCGGGAGTGTTCTTAGCCCCCGAATGAGTAGCCAGGCTTCAAAAGGGCCCAACGAGCCGCCAATCAACTCATACTCTTCAGCATACATACGGTTTATTATCTCTTTAGAAGCGATCACTGCCCCTGCAATTAAATCATTATGACCACCCAAGTACTTGGATGCGGAGTGAACAACGATATCTACGCCCCATTCCAATGGTTTTTGGAAAAGGGGTGTAGCCCATGAATTATCTATGATTGTGCGTATACCCTTCTCTTTGGAAAGCGCAGTTACCTCCTGAATATTTACCATATCGAATGTGAATGAGGTAGGAGACTCCATAAGAATAGCTCGGGTCTGCGGTTTGATGGCACTAGCGACTGCTTCTGTAGAAGTCGAATGTACGATTGTATAGTCTATATGGAACCTCTTTAAATATTGGGCTAGGCTGACGGAGGTTTCATATATGTGTCCGACCAAAATCAGATGGTCCCCTGCGGACAAGCTACACATTAGCGCGGCGCTGATAGCAGCCATTCCGGAAGCAAAGCACTTACAGTCCGCCCCACCTTCCAGCGCAGCAATCATTTGCTCTGCAATCTGAACGGTAGGATTGGTTCCCCTCGAATAGACATAATGATCCTTTTCATTATTAGCTGCTTCAGCATAATCTTCGTAAGTATCAAAGAAAAATGGAGCAGTCTCATAAATAGGAGGAGCAGCAGCCTTAGCAAAATATCCTAGTTCGCCCTCAAATCGGAGACAGATAAGCTGATCATCCGAGAAACTCAAACTGATCACCACTTTCTGAAAAAATTTCAAACCCATAAGAGGTAGTCTCCTCAATCCGGGACCCAAATATTCTATAAGTCAAACTGCTCTGCACCCTGTGCTGGTTGATTTGCGAAATTCGAGAATTATGAGGCTTCCAAATGTCTTTCATTAAGTATCCAATTCATAAAAATAGCGTATATTTTTGGGTGCAGGGCAAAGATATGCTTTATCAAAAAAGAGGGGGTTCACTTGTGTTAACACGTTGGATTAGAAATGTTCTGAAACCTGGAAAAAGGTACACACAGGATATCGAAAAATCCAAACAGCAAGCCTCTTCAGAACCCATAAACCCATCATTAGCACATACTCTATCTTTGCTCAAATTAAAACTTGGGAAAAGCTCTGACTTTATTATTCGTGATTTTCCCGGAAGTCCTACCCATACCGGCCAATTTGCCGTTTGTTATATTGAAGGACTGATTGACCAAAACTTGCTTTCCGATTTAATGGAGGGCTTGATTACAGAGATGGTGTCCGCAGATTTTAAGCTTGAAGGAAATACTGCTGCTTCATTATTAGAAAGAACAATACCGAGCTAAAAAAACAGCCCGCTTCGTAATTTAGCCTCTTTTATTGTGCTTTTTCTATTTCATCGGCACGATGTGAAGTGTTCCATCCTCGCTAAACTCTGCATAGGCAATCTCATCGATACTATCATATCCCTGCTCTCGCACCTTAGCTTTAATCTTTTCAATATCGATTGACTTCCCACGCATAGATTCGTTCAGAAGCTTTCCTTTATCAATGACTGTAACAGAAAAAAGATCAGGCTGTGCATCTATTCCCATATCCTGAGCGGCGGGTGGCTCGTATTCGGGTTTGCGCATGACTGACAATGAACCGTTCGTCTCTAATGTGGCATACCAGACCTCACGTAGAGAAAAAATATTTTGCTGGCGCAGCATGGAGAGCAACTGTGTGAATTCTATATCATATTTTTCAAGCATCTCTTGATTAACCTGCCCTTTATCCACGAGCAATACTGTTCGACCTTCTGCCATATATCCAAATTTCACAAAATGGGTCGTCGCTTTTTCGAAAAAGTAGGCCAGCGCGCACCATAGTGCCAAAGCAAACAAAAGATGCCAAATGGTCACCTTATCGTCATATAACGTATTCCCCACAATTTCGCTTAACACCAATGATGTCAGAAAATCGAGCGGTGTTAACTGACTGAGTGTTTTCCGACCTGTAATAAAAGTAATGATCCACAAGCCAAAAAAGCTGATGATCAATTTGACACCGATCGTAACAAATACCTCCATAAGTATGCCTCCCGGAAGAAGTTGTTTTCTTTATGTGTTATTTACACCTGTCTACCACAGCATAAACAGAGGGGTATTCCTAAAATTGTCCGATTAAAAAAGCCCGCTACCAACTAGAGGCAGCGAACTTTTTAATTACGGCTAGTATATAATCTTAATCTTTCAGATGTTTATCAAAAAACTCTTAACCACGTCCAATATATGTGGCTGCGTAAAGGCAATATGCCAGCTCCCGTAATTTTGTGCATAGTGACATCATTGCCCGCTAGCTTGGACTCTGGAGTCATGATTATCTACTTTTCACAAGAAGCTGAATCGCTTCTTTAACCAGCTTATCCGTGTCTCCTCCAGCCTCTTGCTCTTCCAATATACATCGTTGCAGATTCTCTGCTACAATTTGGGCAATCGCTTTATCTGATGCGTTACGTACGGCAGATAACTGGCTAACGACGTCTTTGCACGATTTTCCTTCATCCATTAAACGAAGTACCCCACGCACCTGTCCCTCAATCCTCCTCAAGCGCGTTTTCAGTTCATCACTGTAATTGTAATCCATAAGTAATGCACTCCTTTTTTGACTTACCATATACACGTATAGGTATATTATAAACCAAAAAAATAAATAGGATACCCTAAATAAATAGATTCACCTTGCCCTGCGAAGCATCCCCCAAGTAGGCGGCTACACCAGCATATTCCAAACCGTCGATTAACTCTTCTTGCTGCAGCCCTAACAAATCCATGGTCATGGTACAGGCGACGAGCTTGATCCCCTGCTCTCGTGCCAACTCTATAAGCTGCGGCAAGGAAAGCGCATTGTGCTTTTTCATGACATGCTTGATCATCTGTGGACCAAGTCCGGCAAAATTCATTTTGGATAGTGCAAGCTTTTTGGGTCCACGAGGCATGATCCAGCCAAAGGCTTTTTCGAGCATTCCCTTATTGGTGCTCACGATTTCATCCTTGCGTAGCGTATTTAGCCCCCAAAAAGTAAAGAAAATAGTTACTTCATGATCATATGCTGCCGCTCCATTCGCAATAATGAATGCAGCAATCACCTTATCCAGCTCCCCGCTGAATAATACAATCGTTGTTTTGGGCTGAGCATATTCTTGATTATTTGTATAAATTCCTGCTGTCGTACTCATATGGATTCGCTTCCCTTAGTCTCTCCAGCCCATTCGGATATGCCTGAAAGTACAGATTTGACTTTATTAGCGCCTTTGGAAACTAATAACTGACAGCCATTTCACTGCGTGCTCCAGCTTGACAAATCACTGCTATCTCTTCCTCCAAGTTCAGTTCAGAGAGTCTGTTCTCCAGTTCGCCAAGAGGGATGTGCTTAGATCCAGGGATATGTTTAAGCGCAAATTCAGCGGGTTCACGAACATCAAGCAAAATGAAGTTCTCTTTTCCAGAACATTTTGCTTGTAGCTCTTCATGGCTTATCGTAGAAGAAAATATTTGCTCCTTCTTCACTTCAGCCGGATTTGCTTTGCGTAAATAATGTCGCATTACATCTCCTTCTTGGAGAGTACCCAAATATTGATGTCCGGTGTTTTTGGCCCAGCTCTGAAAATCGGCTAATGAACCTTTGTCAGTCGCCTGGACCTCCATAATCTTTCCGGGAACGAGCTCATTCATAGCCTTTTTTGTTCTTACTATTGGCATAGGACAAGCTAGCCCTTTGCAATCAAGAATATGATCTGCTTGGATATTGTTAGTTGATGACATTCTATAACCTCCGCCTGTTTTTTGAGGGGGCTTAGCTTAGTTAATTCCCTTTATACATATACCCCTATGGGTATTAGAATAACGAGACTCGCTTCTCTTGTCAACTTATTTGGCCGTTTTTTCTCAGAAGCAAACGAAATCATGTCTTGAACAAAATAAAATTAAAAGCAAAAAAGCCGCGCAAAAACGCGACTCTAATGCATAAACCCAAATTAATCGTCTTTTTTCATCAGTTCTGGCAGATCCAGCGACATCGAAATATTGCACAGCATACCTCTGGCAAGAAAAAGCATCGTTCTTTCCATTGCTTGTTCAATACCTGCCCGTCGGAAAGCATCATAAACCGTCGTATGAATTTCACGGAATCCTTGCTGCATCACGCTTACGACCTCATCCTCGCGGATCGTCTGCGCCTGCATTTGCAAAAGTGTTTCATTGCGGTATTCCATCATCATTTGCGAATAGGCTGCAATTAGCTCTTGCTCGAGCTGTTCAGATGAGGCCGAATGAATGACGCTGTGAAAAGAGTCTATGATACGTGCAAATGAAACCTTCAAGGCTTCAACAAGCAACGCTTCCTTGGTAGCGAAAAAACGAAAGACATAGGGCTGAGAAATATTGGCCCGTTCCGCAACTTTGGCTGTTGTAGCTCGGTAGTAGCCCATCTCTGCAAACACTTCAATAGCAGCAGATATGATTTCCTTTTGGCGATTTATAGATGTTGACGTAGCTTTAGCCATGTTTTTTTCATCCTTTTATTTAGCACAGTTTTCTGATTAGTGATTAATCAATTACAAATCAGTATAAACAACATAACCTAAAAATGCAATGAGTTTGAACAAAGTCGCCTCCGCAATTCTGACGGAAACGACTCTGTTATATACATCCAATTATGGTGTTTTAGAGTTGAAATATAATCGTATATAATTGATCTTTTGCGTTTTGGTTTGATAGGAAAATACTAAATAATAACTAAGTCCTGATGTGTTATTGATCGTATAATTAGCTTCTGCTGTGTCAGGTATGTCTCTAGAGGTGTCAACGGTTTCCGTAGGTTTGCCCAATTCGTCAACAACTTGTTTGATAAGCAACTTCTTATAGTCTGGATCGGAAGATGTAATTTCTGTAACTTTATCACTTCCATCCAGCATGATGTCTGTATGATACTTAGCATAGCTTCTCATAGGACCTGTAGAACCTGACTCGGATTTCCCCCACAGCTCAAATAACAAATCGCTACTAGTTCCCAAGCCAAGACCTTTAGGCAAATTCGGTAAGGTCCCCTGCTTGGCTGCGCTGAGTATAGCAGCTGCGGAGCTGTGTTTACCGTGAGATGAAGCAGTACTACTGGCAGGTTCTTGATGAGTAGAGGTTGAGCCTTGCCCATTAGTATTGAGGTCCGTGTTTTGATCTGTAGAACTAGCAGGTGGTGTGACTGTTTCTGCTTTAGTAGGAGCAGTTGATTTTTCCTCCCCGCTATTGCTGCATCCTGTCATCACAGCAAAACCTATAGCCAATAAAGCACTAGTGGTGATTAGCTTGTAAGCCAACTTTTTACGATCATAAGATTGATGTGTATGCTTCATTATAAGATCACTCTTTCCTTGTTCTTGGGTACAAACCAAGTGTAACCGAACCTCATTTCCGGAATACCTCTACTTGTTTCCAACTTGTAAACAAGGACATTGATGATTTTCTAACATACCCTATTTACGACCATAAGCTCCCAGCTGTTGTTTAGAAAAGGAGTAAGGAGAGCCACTCTTTTTCAACCATATATTCCCTTTAATGATGAAGATGTATACAGCAAAAACAAAGTAGATCGTACCCGCAATCCAGTCTATTGCCGTTGGGATGTCTCGCTGTACTATTTCATGAATATACCAGATTCCGACTGGAACATGCAGGAGAAGTGCCGTAAACAAGCCAGGATTATATAAGGTTTTTGCTTTAATATTGACAACGATGCCGTGCCAAACGACCTGAAAGAATCCCATAAAAACTGGTGCGAGTCCAAGCCAGATTACTTGCGGAAACCATACGGGAAGCAGATAAAACACATAGGCAATTGCCACATTGATAATCATCGCTGATTGAGTGTTTAAAGGGTAATGATCCGGTGTGTCACTTTTAAACATAACATTGTTAAATAAACCAGCAAAATATCCAGGCCAGCGGTACTCCTCAAATTGATGAAACAATATAGCCACAAAACTCAACCATAACATGCCTGTTATATCCGAAAGGATAGCTGGATTCATAAGTAAAACAATACATACAACCACACCGATTATAGCCCCTGCATCTTGCCAATATTTTCTCAAAAGATTCATATTAGTCACCCCTATGATTTATTTTTGATCGAAATATCTTTCGAACAGCAGATTTAATTGTTCCTCTACTGAAGGTATTTCCACAACTGCCCCTGATTCAAGAATTGGACTCATCAGTGCAGGCAGAAAAATAGCTCCAAATATTTGCAGCATCATCGCTAACAAGCGCTCCGGCTGTTGCTCACCTGTCAGCTCCTTGATCGTGCTCTGAACCTTTGGAAATCCCATTATGTTTAAAAACCTTCCGTATTCCTGTTGAGATGTAAAGGGCGTGCTGCCCATGGCAATAATTCGCGAAAGAAGCTCTGGATATTGACGAATGACCTGCAGATAGTTAAGTAAAAATTGTTTCAGTCTATCTTGGGGGGGCATCGCTGTATTGTCCAAAATAGAAAAGGTGTGCTGAAAGCCATTTAATATCACTTCAATAGCTTCACTGAGCAGATTTTCCTTAGAGCCAAAATAATAATTAACTAAAGAAATATTAGTAGCAGACAGGTCGGCAATTTTTCTGATTGTAACCGCCTCAAAACCTTCCTTTTGAATAAATTCCAGCGTAGCGTCTAAGATTTTTTCTTTGGTTTGTTGTTTCTTGTCTGGGTGATTCATGTTTTTCCTCCTCCTGTTTCGTCGAATCATAACGGATGAATGAAATGGGACGATTTTATGTAAATGACTTTTCAAACAGTAATTAAAACGTTGTTTAAATTACTGTTTAAACTCAGTTTAGCACTTTATATTTCACAAAACAAGGAGCAATTTGAGATTTAGGGAATAGAAAAACCCGCATAACGAATGAGATCGTTTGCGGGTCGATTGAATGGAGATTGAAAAAAGGCCTAAATAGCCCAATTTCCTTTGCGGAACACGGCTTCTTTGCTTCCGTCTTGCAGTTCGCCGTCAATATCCAGCTCAGCTGAGCCGATCATGAAGTCCACATGAGTCAGGCTGACATTGGCACCGTTCTGGAGCAGCTCCTCCCGGTTCATTTGTGTGCCATTTTCCATATTAAATGGATACGCACTGCCTAGAGCCAAGTGGCAGGAGGCATTTTCGTCAATACCTGTATTGTAAAAAATGCGATTGAGATTGGAAATCGGTGAATCGTGCGGCACCAGTGCAACTTCTCCCAAATAGCTGGCCCCTTCATCCGTAGTGAGCAAATGAGTCAAATGCTGCTCGCCGGATTCTGCTGTATATTCAGTGACTTTACCGTCCTTAAAGGTAAACGTTATGCGATCCACCAGTTGTCCATTTAAATTGAGTGGCATGGTACTTGTGACATGACCATTCACACCTGTACGCTTAGGCATCGTGAACACTTCTTCTGTCGGCATATTCGCGACAAAGTAATCTCCGCGTTCGTTCTCACCACCACCGCTGCGCCAAATATGTCCGTCAGCCAGTTCAATTCTCAAATCTGTTCCTGGTGCACGATAGTGGAGGCTTTTATACTTTTTATGATTCAGCTTGTCTTGTACCTGTTCAAGGTTTTTCAAATGTTTCTGCCAATTCTGAATAGGATCAGAGCCATCTACACGATTCATTTGGAAGATTGTATCCCACATGACACGTATACGATCTTCTTCTGCTACATCTGCAAATACTTTATCGGCCCAAGCCTTCGTCGGCGCTTTAATCAAACACCAGCTAATTTTATGATTTCGGGTATATTTGGAAAAACCTTCTCTCGCCGTAGCCGCCGCCTTGGTCGCACGAGAAACCTTTTGTGGATCAATGCCTTGATATAAATCAGGGTTCGGCACTTTAATCGTTAGTGTGGCTCCTCCCTCTTCAGCAAATTTCTCCATCATTTCTGCCTTCCAAGCAGGGTAGTAATCAAAGCTGGCTTCGTCACCATGTTCAAAACGACTACGTGTAATGGAATCATCCTCGAACTCTACCTGTACATATTTAGCGCCTGCTTCATAGGCTTTGCTGACAATCAGGCGTGTAAACTCAACAGTTTCCAGTGGTGCAGTTACCAAAAACGCCTGTCCGGGCTGAATGTTAACCCCTACTCTTACGACCAGTTCTGCGTATTGCTCCAACAATGATTCAAATGTACTCATTTTTCCACGCTCCTGTTCCGTTTTGATTATATTGAATGATTTCATCACTACAGTACGGATTGCTTCTCCATTTCACGCAGCTCCACTCTTCGTATTTTGCCCGAGCTAGTTTTAGGAAGCTCTTGAATAAACTCTATTTTGCGTGGATATTTATAAGGCGCCGTCCATGTTTTCACATGATGTTGCAGTTCCTTCACTAACGCCGGTGAGCCTTCTACCCCAGCTTTAAGTACGACAAAAGCCTTTACAACATGCCCACGGATTTCGTCAGGGCTGGCTACGGCAGCACATTCCTGCACGGAGTCATGCTTCATAAGCGCTTCCTCTACTTCAAAAGGACCAATGGTATAGCCAGAACTGATAATGATATCATCCCCACGTCCTTCGAACCAGAAATATCCATCCTCATCTTTGCGAGCCCGGTCTCCCGTAACAAAATAATCTCCGTGGACACTAGCTAATTTACGTTCTGGATCATGGTAATACGTATGAAATAATGCCGGCAGATCGGCACGTACCGCAATATCGCCCACTTGCCCCGGAGCCAGCGGAATGCCATCCTCGTCTACGACCTCAACGAGTCCCGGTGCAATAGATTTGCCCATTGAGCCTGTACGCAGAGGTGCATCCTTTAAATTACCAATAATTAATGTGCTCTCTGTTTGACCGTAGCCGTCACGAATCGTAATGTTGAACTGCTCCTGAAACTTATTAATGACCTCCTGATTGAGAGGCTCTCCCGCAGAAACTGCGCTGCGCAATTGGGATAGATCATATTGATCCAAACCATCCGTTTTCGCCATAATCCGGTATTCTGTCGGCGTACAGCACAACACTTGGATTCCGTACTGCTGCATGAACTGCAAATAGCGACCCGGACGAAACGGACCATTATATACGAATCCCGTCGCTCCATTCCCCAGTACGGATAAAAACGGACTCCAAATCCACTTTTGCCATCCTGGTGCAGCTGTAGCCCATACTACGTCTGAAGCTCGAATATCCAACCATGGTGATGTTATCCGCAGATGAGCATATCCCCAGCCATGGCTATGTACAACACCTTTAGGATTTCCCGTGGTGCCCGATGTATAGGCCAGAATGGCCATGTCGTCACGGTGTGTCTTTACAGCTTCAAAAGTATCTCCCTGTCCATCCATCAGTTCATTCAGCACGAGCCAGCCAGATACATCTGCCGTGTCGTCCCCGGAGACCACGATACGATAATCCAGAGCAGGCAAATCATCATTTATTTTGTCCACTTCGCTTGTTACTCCCGTCCAGGCAATGACTGCACGCGCTTCCGAATGGCGAAGACGATATGCAATATCCTTGGCACGTAGCATTTCTGAAGATGGAATGACAGCAAGCCCCAGCTTCAAGCATGCCAGATAAATTACATACGCAATAATACGCCGTGGTACTACGACCAGAACCCTGTCACCTTTGTTAAATCCCAGATTTGCGAGTCCTCCAGCCAGCCGGTTAGCCTTTTTCAACAGCTCTCCGTAGGTGATTTCTTCGTATTCTCCTGTCTCACTCAGCCACTTGAGTGCAGTTTTACCAGTATCATGGTGTTCCATTTCCGAAGTCATATTGTAATATTCAGGCGCAAGCCATTGTTGTTGATCTGTCAAATTATACCTTCCCCTTTATACATAAGATGAGATCCACTTTCTTACTGTAGTATAACACGTCTTAGTACCAGGTTCTAATACCAGAATCATTTTTTGGAAAAAAATAAATTTGGTAAAGCGAACGATAAAAATAAAGAGCCTGATTTCAGGCTCTTTTTCTTCGTGATTCTACAACTGGAGTTCTACCATTGTAAAAGCTGCTTCCTGCCCGTTTACGAGCAGCGTAATCCGGTGCGCTCCCGCATAATGGCGACGAGTTGTCAGGTCTGCAAAGCGGTGTGTCCGTGTACCTGTAAGACGGGTTCCTCCGGGGACCGTTTTGTCAGATAGCAAAAACAGTTTACGTGAGACTTGTCCTCTCGCCTTCACAAAATCGATGCCGTACTCGATACGGACTCGTACTGGGTCACCTTCTCGAAGCTGAAGCGCGTAGCTCAACTCACAGTTATCACCGAGCCTTAGCAAGGCAGGGGCTGTGCTGAAAGAGGCTTCAGTGACTAACGGCGCCCCGTCTGTTTCATCCGCATAGCCAAACATTGCCATCACTTCGGGGATGGATTTGCGAATCAAGGTTCGACAGCCATGACGCACAATCCAGTCGGTGTCAGGATGTGTCCCTTTCCACCGTTGAGCCGTAGCAATGACCACATCAGGATGATCCTTGGCAATATCGTTCAGGTTGTTGGCTACACTTTTCCGTACATATAGTGATGGATCGGCCTTCAGTAATTCCAATATGGTCAATACTGGAGCAGGATTGCGCTTAAACACAGGCAATGCCTGTCCCCAGGGTAGCCGTGGACGGCAACCTTCGCTGGCAAGACGGCGAACGTGTTCACTTTGGTGTCCCGCCCAGGTCGTCATCTGCTGCATCATCCGTTCTGGTTCACGCAGGAGGAAGGGTCTCACGGCAAACTCCGCAGAGGATTTAGATGTGAAGCGCTCCAGTGCCTTCATGGACAGGTCCCAATGCTCCTCTCCCTGCCCATACACCTCCACAAAATCGGGGAAAAACAAGTACGGAAAACCACTGCAATGCTCGTCTATAGCAAAAAGAATATCCAAAGCTTCTCTATAATTGCTGGGCAAAAATGACCCTAATGTAAACGAAATACGCCGTATTCGTTCTTTTAGCTCCAGTTCATCCCAATTTTCATCCATCACTTGATGGATAAATCCGATGGTATCGAACGGCTTGTACGCAGACTGTACTTTTTCACCGAATTGTTGAAGAAAATTCTCCGTGTACATATTTTTTAAGGGCTCGGCCATTATATATCTCCTTTAATATGTGAATGTAAACTACGAATGATATCTTCGTCTATGATAACCATAAACGGCGCTCCAACACCAGCGCCAAAATAGTCAGCCTAAACGTGGCGAAGCCAGACATACTAAAAATGCCAGACCCTGTGATGAGGACCTGACATTTTGCATGCGTGGCTTATGAATTGTGGAAAGGGGCTACTCCTCCAATCTCCTCTGATGGAATCTCAAACTGGCGAATATCCTTGACCAGGAACATAACCAATCCGCACAATCCAGTAATCAGTCCGCTGAAAAAAAGGACCTCACTCAGAGCAAACCGTAAAGCTAACGCCCCTCCAATCAAGGCCCCTAATGGCAGAGCCGCGCTCGACAAGGTGTTAAGAAAGGCTGTAACACGTCCCAGTAACGGCAGCGGTGTAATAATTTGAATCAAAGACGTTTGCAGTACATTGATGATGCCTGTAAAAACGCCTAATAACAGAGCTGCCAGCAGCTTCATCCACATCTCCGGCACAATGGAAAACACATAGATTGCCAGCCCCATAGCTACCCAGGAAACCGCGATGGTAATGCCGTTCTTTTTCAGTACACTGACCAGAAAGGAACCGATAAAAATACCGATAAAATAGGCTACATAGAGCAAGCTGTAATAGATCGGTGAGCCATAGGATACAGCGATGGAAGGCATGGCAATGACCAAGATCGCCATCGAAAAGTTCGTCAGCGCAAAAAATGGAAGCATGATTCTCAGGAAGGTGTGCTGTTTTACAAAAAGATACCCTTCTTTCAACTCCTTCAGATAGTACCCCAGCTTCAGTGAACCCCTACCGTTAGTGTCTTCCACCGCAGGAGAATCAATTTGCTTGTTGAGCCTGACGTACACAAAGCCTGACAGAAACAGCATCGCACTGGCTAGAAAAAACGTATTTTTCATCCCCATTGCGATGATGAGCGAGGCTCCAGCCAGATATCCGGCGATATTAATAACCTGATCCGTCGACGAAATCATGGAATTCGCCCGGACAATCAAATCCGGCGAACCTACCAATTGCGGCAGCATTTTACTGTTGGCCGGATAAAAGAGTGTGGAGAAGCAGGATGCAATGAATACAATAACAAGGATAGCGACCAGATTGACCATCCCGTTCTGAATGAGAAACGGGACGGCCAAAATGAGCACAGCCTGCGTAAACAAGGCGATGCTGGCTAACAAAGGCGGTGAATAACGGTCCACCAAAGGACCCACGAGAAAGCTAAAAATCGACGCCGCAGATACGGCCGTATACGTGAAGCTGGTCATCGCCACCGACTGTGTCGATTGCTGAACAAAATACAGCAGGACGATAGAATAAATGCTGTCTGCGATATTGGCAGAAGTACGAGATGCAAAAAAACGGATAAAACGGCTATCCTTAAACAATAGATTCACATCTTCATCTCCTTACTGCAAAATGGTCAAAGCATTCAAGAGCCTGTCACTAGCAGTCTGGAAGATTTGATGGATATACTGGTCGTTCTCATGATATGGAATGGTAAGTGAGATTTTCAGAATATCCCCTACATGCTCTGACTCAAAGAAAATAACCTTGTTGACATTGGCCTGTGTGCCTTCGGTATGCAGATTGTCGAGCAATTCTGCATCCTCTCGTCCCTCACCCAAATAGTTGAATACGATAGGCAGCTGTTCAAGTCCTTTTTTCAAAATGCTGCTGGATACCGGGTAAGCTTTCTCCATTTCAGCATTGAAGATCAGATTGAAAAAGTTCAAATGATAGCGTGAAGCAAAGCCCAGGTGGGTATGGATACTCTTTTCATAGGATTCAGTGTCATCTTCCTGCAGTACAACGGGTATATGATCAATACACTCGCCTACGGTTCCAAAATAGTTTCGGTCGCCATATTGTCTTCCATAATTAGTAAGCCAAAGCGGAACATCAGAGAGTTGGAAATAGCTGCTGAAAAAACGTACAGCCATTTGAAGCGAAATATCCCACATATTCGCAGCGCTGTGCTGCTCTGAAATGTCGCTTAAATTCAGCTCCCAACGATATCTGGTAGTGTCCGCATAGTTGCGTTCTTCGGTCAGCACATGGATACGATCATTATTCTCACCAAACGTCTGGAGTTTGAATTGCTCGCTGATTTCCTGATCCCCGATTCCTTGAGGGCCTTGGCGGATATGGTTTACATATTCCCCGTATTGCACCTCTTCTGTCGCATGTGCCGTCTGCTGCGGACGATGATATTCATCAAGGAGTTGTCTGCGCAGGATGTCACTGCTCGTAGCATCAAAAATGATGTGCGAGCAAGGGAGCAATAGCAGATGTTCCCGCAAATTTAAGCGAATCAGGACGATCCGGTACTGCAGCGACTGTGCAAGTTCATAAGGTTCTAAAAATAGGTTAGAGGCAATGGAAGAAAGAAGCCTGCGTTGTGCTTGTACCGGCTGATCCGAGAGATCAACAGTCGGTAAAGAAAGATGCTCTGGAACTGGACGCAACTCCCATTCCCATGCTCCGGACGATTGAACAAGTACGCTTCTTAGCAATTCATGGCGTTGAATAAGCCGCTGAATTGTTACGGTCAAACGCTCGGTGTCCAAGTAGCTATCTAACTGCACAGCCATACCCGAACCTGTAAAATGTTGCAAATGGTAATGCTGAGCTGGTGCAAGCGGATAGCGCCCAATAGCATTCAGACTTAGTATATTGGTATTCCACTCTGTATTTAACTCAGCAATGCTGGCAAGCCATACATCGGCCTGTTGTTTAAGTAAGGTTTCTTGTTCTTCGTGTATCGGTGTAGCTCCGAGAATTCTATCTGGTTCGTCGGTTCCCCAGCGAACGATATAATGCGGGTGCAGGTCTGGATGGATATAAGATTGGATAAATTCAGAGATTGCCTGAACTTGTTCTACACAAAAAGGCTCTACTTGCAGGAACAAATAGTTTTGCTTATCGGTGGATACGGACTGAAGCAAGACCTGTACACCAAACGCTTCTGTAATAGCCCGCTCAACCTCCTGAGCTTTCGCAATGAGCGTATCCGCGTTCACTCCGCCCTCTTCACCACGTTGTAAAAGATCAGACAAGCTTCTTATCGTCTGATATTGAAGCAATTGATGTATATCCAGCGGAATGTTCGATTCCTGTACTTTGGATACCAGTTGAATGGCCTTCAATGAATGACCTCCAAGCTCGAAAAAGCCGTCGTCAATGCCGACCTTTTCAACGCCAAGCACTGCTTGCCACAGGTCCGCCAACTGTTGTTCCACTTCATTTCTTGGAGCAACGTATTCCATATCGGAACCGCTGGTCATTTCTGGCTCAGGCAATGCTTGGCGGTCGATTTTACCGTTCGTTGTTAGAGGAAACGCTGGCAGGAACACATACTGGGCAGGAATCATATAATCCGGCAACTGGCCAGTCAAATGGGTCTTCATATCACTCTTAGATAGCGGTACGTCGGTTGAGATATAAGCACAGAGCGTTTTTTGACCATCGTTTGTGCTTTTTACGGCTACGTGCACCTCCTGAACTGCATCATGCCTCATGAGCTGGGTTTCAATTTCCCCAGGCTCAATACGATATCCGCGGATTTTAACCTGCTGGTCTATCCGTCCGAGATACTCAAGATTGCCATCCGGTAGCCATCTGCCCAAATCACCTGTCCGATACATTTTTTCGCCCGGAATGAATGGATTAGGGACAAAATTTAGCTGGGTCAGATCATCCCTGTTCAGATAGCCACGTGCCAGACCATCCCCGCCAACACATATTTCTCCTTGAGCACCAATAGGCAGCAGCCTGCTTGAAGAGTCCAAAATATAAACAGTTGAATTGCCAATTGGACGACCAATAGGAATGCGATTATATTCCTTATCAATCGGGAAATAAGTAGAAAATGTTGTGTTTTCCGTCGGGCCATAGACGTTGATAATGTTCAGCCCCGGAGAATGTGCTCTCACTGTATTAATGATCCCAGGTAAAAGCACATCCCCGCCCACCAGCAGGTGCTCTAGCGAAGCAAAGAGATCTGGTTTATGCTGAGTGAGTTGGTTAAACAAGGGCGATGTCAGCCACATCGTTGTAATATGATATCGATTCAGCGCTTCACCAAGCTGAACAGCATCCAAGATTACGGATTCCGGTACAATGTACAAGCGCAATCCGTTCAGCAAAGCTCCCCAAATTTCAAAGGTACAGGCATCGAACACGAGCGCCCCGGTCAGCAAAATGCGCTCGTTCTCGGCAAATGGCATGTAATTGGTGTTCTTCACCAGCCGTATGACATTCCGGTGTTCAATCATGACACCCTTGGGACGCCCGGTCGAGCCGGATGTATACATGACATAGGCCAGATCGTCTGCCGTTGTCGATTCGGAAAAAATGAAGTCGTCGGAGTCGTAGGAGCTGATGTCGGCCAGATCCAGAACAGTACCGGAAAAATCGAAAGTGTTCATCTGTTTTCCCTTGTTGGATAGGGTTAGCAGAATTTCGCTACCGCTATCCTGAAGCATAAACATAATCCGTTCCAGTGGATAAGAAGGCTCCAGTGGCAAGTAGGCTCCACCCGCCTTCAAAATACCAAGAATACCGATAATCATTTCTGGTGAACGTTCAGTCAAAATGCCTACGATGGTATCCGGCGTAACACCCAGTTTCCGCAGCTTCGAAGCCAGTTGATTAGCTTTTTTATTTAACTCGCGGTAAGTTAGCTCACGATTTTCAAATACAATAGCTACTGCATCCGGTGTTTTCTCTGCCTGTAATTCAAAGCCGTGATGTATGGTGTGGTCCGATGGATACGGTCTCCGTGTATCATTAAAATCAAACAAGAGCTGCTGTTTTTCCTCCGCTGTCAAAAGATCAATCTCCGAAACCCGGATATTTGGGTTTTGAATAACTTGCTCCATCATTTGGATGAGGTGAGCAGCCAATTGTTTGATCGCATTTTTGTTATACGTCAGCGCGTTATAGCTAAATTTGATTTCCAGCTCTCGGCCAGGCATGACGATTACATTCAAATCATAATTGGTCTGTTCAATATCCTCTATTTCACCAACACGGAGGGATTTAGGATTTTTTTCCAGTCCCGTAAGTTCTTCCGAAACGGGAAAGTTTTCAAAGGCGACAATATGCTGGATCAGATTTTGTTTTAGTACACTATGGGCTTGAATATCAGCCAAGGAAAAATAGGAATACCGATTGGACTCCATCAAGGAATCCTGTATAGACGTAAGCAAGTCGGAAAACCGCAGGTCAGCGGAGCTTTTAACACGTACAGGTATGGTATTAATGAATAATCCGACCATATTTTCAATACCGGGGATTTCATCAGGTCTGCCCGATACGACAGACCCGAAAATGACGTCCTTACTGTTGTTGTACGTTTGTAGTAATAAGCCCCAAACGGTTTGAAATAAGGTGCTGACGGTGACACGGTTTTGTTTGGCGATTTGTTCCATGCCTTGGGTCAGCTGCTCTCCCCATGTGCATATGAGTTGCTCTGCCTGAAACGAAGGATCGACGGATCGAGTATAGCCGGGCACGACGGTTTCATTTTCAAAATCAGTCACATATTGTTTCCAGTATGCTGCTGCTTCCTCTTTATTTTGTCTTTCCAACCACTGAATAAAGCTGCTAAATGGATGGACAGGCTCTAATTTTAAAGGAGTATCGTCCCGAAGTGATGTGTAAATATCAAAAAAATCTTTGGCTACCGTCCGCAGGCACCAGCCGTCCATAATAATATGATGAGAGATCCAGATGAGCTTTGAGGTGTCCTCATCCCACTGTACAAGCGCTAACCGGATGAGAACCCCCTTTTCCAGATCAAAACCTCTCTGCCGCTCTTCCTGTAAAATGGCTTGAAGTCGTCTGTGCTTTTCCGCATCCGGTAGACTACGCACATCTTCGGTATGGACAGGAGCAGCTAATCGTTCCTCCAGTACACCCTGAAGCGGACGATCCATCTCCTTATACATGAATACCGTACGGAAAATATCATATCGCTCAATCAGCTTTTGTAAGCTTCGGCTGATTAGGTTGGTATCCATAGCTTCATGGATGGTAATAATCGTTTGTTCGAAATAAGCCTCTGACTTTTCATCAAGTATGGAATGAAATAGCATTCCCTCCTGCATCGGGGATAGCGGATAGAGGTCTTTAATTTTCACTTGGTGGTTTAACACCTTATTTGATAAGCGATTTGCAATATTTTCAAACTGGTCCAGAGACAATTGCCCATATGTAAAATCCGTCGGGCTTTGTTCTGCTGTATCCTTGGCACAGCAATGGCGAATAAGTTCGATCAGATGAGTCTTAAAGCTGGCTGTAAGTCGCTCCACCGTCGATGCTTCATATTCACGTCCGTTGTATTCGAATACAATGCGGAGTCTTTCGTCAGTCACCGCACCATGAATATCAAAGCTGGACGCTTTTTCAGTCAGAGGGTTGATTTCAGTACCAGCAAACGTGGATAGTGGCGAGGTACGCCATGTCGTACCTTCTCTGGCTTCTCCGTCAAAGCTAAAGCTGATCTCAGGTGGCTTGGCAGAAAAAAGAGCTGCCCTATCCTGCTGCTCCCTGTCGGTCAAGTAGCGTAAAATGCCATAGCCGACACCCTTGTTGGGTACACGTCGCAAATTGTCCTTAACCAGCTTGATTTGATGGGCCAAATCTTCGGGCTTGCTCACATTTACCACAAACGGATACACGGACGTAAACATGCCAACTGTACGGGATACGTCAATGTCTTTAATCAATTCCATCCTGCTATGACTTTCCACCTGAACTGCAATTTCAGCATGTCCGCTCCATTCCCGGTAAGCCAGTCCTAGCGCCGTCAGTAAAATATCATTTGTTTCTGTATTGTAAGCATGGTGCGCGTGTTTCAGCAGGTTTTCGGTTTCTTCCCGGCTGAGTGTCACTGCGGATCTGCGCCCGTCACGGATCAGGCTATCTGGAACCTCATGATCTTTTGGTAGCGAAAGTATTTCACGAGCTTCTACCGTATTCCAATAGCTGATTTCCTGACGCGCCAGTTCGCTTTGCGCATACTTGGACAGACGTGTTGCCCATTCTTTGTAGGAATCGGTCTTGGCGGGTAACTGTAGCTTTTCACCGTTAGCTAACTGTTGGTAGGTTGTTTCCAAGTCTTCCAGCAGGATTCTCCACGACACACTGTCTACGACAAGATGATGAATGACGATTAACAAATGATCGGATTCCTGTAGCCGGATTAAAGCCAAACGCACAAGCGGGCCGTTACGCAAATCAAAACGGCTTTGTAACGCGTCAGTGAGCTGCGCGATTTCTTCCTCAGGCTGGTCAGCATGTGAAAAATCGTAGCTTTCCAATGTAAAGTGTTCACCTTCGGCTGTGCCTCTGTTATAGGCGACAGGTTTTTTTTCACGTTCATCAAAGGTAATGCGCAAGGCATCATGGTGCGTGGTCAGCTTGTCCACGGCGCTTCGCAGCAAGGTTTCGTTCCATCTTTCGGGGTTCTTAAGCATGACAGCCTGACTGTAATGATGACGTTCTGTTCGATGATGCTCAAAAAATTCCCATTGGATCGGTGTCAACTCCACTGTACCTTGTACCGCCCCCTGCGGGATGGTCCGAATTACTTTTTTTATATAAGGAGCAATCAAATCAATCTGCGGATGGCGGAACAAATCCTTCATGTCCATTTTGAGGCCCTTCGCGTTCAATCGGGCTGCGATTTGCAACGCTTTGATCGAATCACCACCAAGCTCGAAAAAGTTGTTGCGCAGACCAATCGGCTTAACACCAATGACTTCCTCCCAGATGGAAGCGAGTGTTTGCTCCAGTTCGCTCTGCGGCGCTTCATACTCGACGTCGGTCAACACAAAATCTTCGGGTTCTGGAAGCGCACGTCGATCAATTTTACCGTTATGGGTCAAAGGCAATTGATCCAGCACGATAATATGTGCGGGCACCATATAGCTTGGCAACTGCTTGGCAAGCTCTGTCCGCAAGAAGGATTTGTCGGTTGTACCTGCTACGTAGGCGCACAAATACTTTTGTCCGGTTTTATCCGTTCTATCCGTGACCACCGCTTGGCGTACCTCATCCAATTGGAGTAAGGCCGACTCAATTTCACCAGGTTCGATCCGGTAGCCACGAATTTTCACCTGAAAGTCAATCCGACCGATGAAATCAATGTTGCCATCCGGCAGCCAGCGTGCTAGATCTCCGGTGCGGTACAGACGCTCTCCCTTTACAAAAGGATTCGGTACAAATTTCTCCGCCGTCAGGTCAGGACGGTTCAAATAACCGCGGGCCACAGAAGCGCCGCCCAAGCACAACTCCCCGGCTACGCCGACAGGGAGCGGACGCAAAGCCTCATCCACGATATATACTTTATGATTCGGCAGTGCCTTTCCAATCGGGACGATACCTGACGGAGGCAGACGTTCAGCTGTTTCTTCATAAAAGCTGGAATCAATAGCCGCTTCGGTTACACCGTAGGTATTCATGATGCGCATCGTATCGCCGAAGTGATTCAAAAGCGTCCGGTAGTTTTCAACGCCAAAGCTGTCCGCGCCTGTAGTAAGCAGCTTCATGGCACTGACATCTGTACCGTGTTCATATACGTAGGCCATAAGCAACGTCAACAAGGCTGGCGGAACTTCAAACGTCGTAATTTCGTGCTGTTCGAGAAACTGGGCCAAAGCTGGAGGATCGTTGCGCACATCCTGTGGGCAAATGACCATGGTGCCTCCGTTCACGAATGTCTTGGCCAGATCACCGGCAAAGACATCGAACGACATACTGGCAATCTGAAGGAGCTTGACGGGAAACTCTTTTAACTGGTGAGCTTCTCTATAGCCCCACGCCGTATTTACGTAATGGCGATGCTCGATCATCACGCCTTTGGCGTTGCCCGTCGTTCCCGATGTGTAAATGACGTAGGCCAAAGCCTCAGGATCATAAATAGGTGCGTAGATAGGCGCTTGTTGATGGGAATGCTCCGCTTGTGAAGCTTGTTGAAGTAACGCTGGCAAGTCCAGCACTTCACTCGCAAAATCCACATCGGCCAATAGTTCAGTCAAGGAAGACTGCGTGAGCATAATCGTAGCTCCGCTGTCCTGAAGCATGTAAGCAATTCTTTCTTTCGGGTAGGTCGGATCGACAGGTACGTAGGCAGCTCCCGCCTTCATAATCCCTAACACAGCGATAATCATGTCTGCTGAACGCTCAAGCATCACGGCGACGAGATGTTCGCGTTGGACCCCGCGGTTTTGTAATGCTTGAGCAAGCAGATTGGCCTGCTCATTCAGCTCATGATAGGTCAGTGCAGTATCTTCGTAGATGACAGCGGTCTGTTCCGGGATACGTTCTGCCTGTGCCTCAAATATTCCATGAAATGTTCCGGTAGGATAGTCGGCAATCGGTCCGCTCCATACATTGGTGAGTTCCGCCTCTTCTGTAGCGGTCAGCAGACGAATGTTCCGCAGCAGGAGTTCTGGTGTACGTGCAATCTGGACGAGTACATGCTCCAAATGCCCGGCTAACCGTGTCATCCCTTCATCGCTGTAGACATGGTTGTTGTAGGACAGCATAAAGCTCAGCGCTTTTCCGTCCTCCACTTCGATGTTGAAGTGGTAAGGTGTTTCTTCGGACAGCTGGGCGTCCTCCATGACGAATCCAAGCCGTTCCTTCAGATCAGGCCGGCCAACCATATCCTCCAGCGGGTAGTTTTCAAATACAACAAAATGATCCATGAGTTGCTGCTTGAGCGCTGACTGGGACTGTATTTCAGCGAGTGAAAAATAGTCATACGCCCGTGATTGAACCACGCTGCGCTGCACTTCACGAAGCAGACCTGAGAATGGCAGATCTGCATCCAATTTGATTCGTACCGGTATTGTGTTAATGAAAAGTCCCAACATCTGTTCAACACCTTCAAGTTCCGGCGGTCGGCCGGAAACAACGGTGCCGAAGACGACGTCTTCACTTTGGTTGTATCCTCCAAGCACCACTCCCCATGCAGCCAGAAACAGACTGCTAAGGGTTGTTCCGTTGCGTTCAGCCACCGTCCGCAATTGACGGGTTGTTTCATCCGTGAGTGTTATTTTATGCTCATGCAGCAAGTACCCGGTATCTGGCTGGAGCGGATGGGCTATTGGCAGGGTTGGCAGCACGGCTGGCTGATCATAGCCGTTCAGGATGGACCGCCAGTATTCCTTCGCCGCCTCCTTATCCTGCTTATCCAGCCAGCGGGCATAGCCAGTATAGGGCTGCGGTGTTGGCAGTTGTACGGTCTTACCCGCTTTCAGCGCTTCATAAGCCGCGAACAGCTCGTCCATAACGATGCCGAGGCACCAGCCGTCCATAATAATATGATGAAAGCTTAAAAGCAGCGTATATGCGTTCGTTTGGGTTTGAAGCACAGCCAGACGAATGAGCAAATCCTTACTCAGATCGTAACGATGGATTCGGTCTGCGTCTGCGTAGCTGCGAATGGCCTTTGCTTGCTCTGCCTCGGGAATATTCGTCAGATTCTCGTAACGAAGCCTTGGATTTCGCTCCTTAAACACGATGAGCCGCGAACGGGAAGCACTTTTATGATAAATATTCGAGCGAAGCGTTTCGTGACGCTGCACCAGAGTCTCGAAGCTCTTTTGCAGAGCCTCCAGGTTCAGTTCACCCCGGATGGTCATTCGTACTTGCTCATAGTACGCTTGTGATTCCGGCTCCATCACTGTATGAAAGAGCATCCCCTCCTGCAAAGGCGTTAAATTGGCCACTTTTTCGATTTCAAGCCTTTTACTCATCGGATTTCCCCCTCAATCGAATATTTATAGGCTTTCATAAAAATGCTTCATCTCTTCGAACTCTTCCAAATCCAGATCATCTGCCCCTACGTCTGTTGGTGTCAGTTCCTGACCGGACTGATCAAGGCAATGACGAATGGTATTCAACAGGTGTGTTTCGAAGCGGGAGAAAAGTTGTTTGACCGTGCGTTCTTCATATGCATTCCTGTCATAGGATATACGGATACTTAATTTTCCGTCCTCCAACCGGCTATCCATATAAAGAGCATAAGATGAACCATTAATCACATTCTTGGTACCTGGTCCAATTTCAGCTTGCAGCGGCGATATTGAAAAATAAACCGATTCCGGGTGTGGGGAGTCTATATAACGGAAACCAATTTCCGGATGACGAAAACGTTTAGAATCCGTTGGATTGCTGGCTTCGGTCAGATATCTCAATGCACCGTAGCCCAATCCGTGATTTGGAACCTGCCGAACCGTTTCCTTCACACGCTTGAGCAACAGCGCTATATCATCCGCAGATTTGATGTCCAGTACAACTGGATACACGGACGTAAACTGCCCTACCGTTCTGGAGATATCCAGCGAATTTGTTTCAGCCTGCTCTCGGCCAGGGTTCTCCACGTAGAGTGCAATCCGTTCTTGTCCTGACCATTCGGACACTGTTTGCCCCAGTACGGACAGCAGTACTTCCTCCGGCACGGTATTATAGGCATGATTGACCTGTGTCATCAGATGCTGGGTTTCGTCAGTTGATAATTGCAGGTGGAGCTGATGTGTTTGTCTCTCCGACCCAGAATCCGTAATGACTTCATGGTCTTTGGGAAGCGTTCTCCACTCTGACAACTCTATCTTGTTCCAATAGTCCTGCTCCTTGAGCAGCTCTTTACTATTCGCATAATGCTCAAGATGCTCTGCCCACGTTTGGTAAGCGTTCGTTTTGTCCGGTAAAACAATCGTTTCCCCATCCAGAGCTTGTCCGTAGCCTGTTGCCAGATCTTCGAGCAAAATATTCCATGAAATGGCGTCAGCCACTAGTGGGTCTACAGCAAGGAAAAGATGATCTCCGCTATCCAGACGGAAAAGCCCTGCCTGAACTCGTGGTCCTTCAAACAGCCGCAGGCTGCTTTGAATCCGTTGACATTCAGCTTCCATGTGGCTGCGTGCTTCGCTTTCCGTTCCCGTAAGCGACAGTACCTCCAGCGTGATTAGCTCCTCATGCAGTCCTTTGTGAGCTTGCGTAACCGACTCGTCAGCCTGTTGTAATAAGCCAAGACGCAGAGCATCGTGGTGCTCTACGATTTTCTTCAATGCGGCTCGCAATGGTTGCTCGTCAAAGCCCGACTTTGCCAACAGCAGTACCGACATTGCGGCAGGAAGTGCCTCGGATGCTGGATGCCGTTCAAACCCATCGAGTAGATGTCGTTGTATCGGTGTCAGTGGTACTTCTCCATCTATCGGACCTTGCTCTATCGGACGGGACAATGTTTCTGCATAGCCGCTCAGGATTTCAATGGACGGATGCTCCAGTATGTGTCGGATATCCAGTAAATACCCGTGGAGACGCATGCGTGCGATGACTTGAACTGCTTTAATCGAGTCGCCTCCGAGCAGAAAAAAGTTATCCTGAATGCCCACCTGATCGCGTCCCAAAACATCTTGCCATACGGCGGCCAAAGCTTCTTCCACATCATTTCGCGGCGCTACATAGGCCACATCCGGTCGCAATAGCTTTTCAGGCTCCGGCAATGCTTTTCGGTCGGTTTTTCCGTTCGGTGTCAACGGTATCCGATCCAGAAACACGAAGTAAGACGGAACCGAATAATACGGGAGCAACTTGGCGGCATGTTCATGAATGACCGTTAAGCTTGGTGTTTCTTCTGTATGCAATACAATGTAGGCACACAAGACGGATTCTTGCTCTTTGTTTTGATATACAGTGACGACAGCCTCTTGAATTGCAGAATGGCTCATCAAAGCATTTTCAACCTCACCCAGTTCGATCCGGAATCCACGTACTTTCACCTGATGGTCGATTCGGCCGATAAACTCCAGATTTCCATCTGCTTTCCAGCGAGCGAGGTCACCCGTTCTGTACATTCGTGTCCCTATTGAAAATGGATTATCCACAAATTTTTCTGCCGTCAAATCCTCGCGGTTCCAATAGCCACGGGCCAGCCCTTCCCCTGCAATGCATAGCTCGCCCGGTATACCGATTGGCTGTAATCTGTTCTGCGCATCCATGATATAAATGTGCGTATTCGCAATGGGGCGTCCAATGTCAATCTGATTGGCATGGGTAAGTTCCTGCACTGCCGACCAAACCGTCGTTTCCGTAGGTCCGTACATGTTATAAATACGGGGGCCGTTCAATTTCTGCAATGCCTCCAGCAGCCTGGGTGAAAGCGCTTCTCCCCCAACCATAATTTCCTGTACACCTTGCAGCGCACGGGAGCCTTCCTCATGACTCAGCAGCATGTGCAGCCGGGATGGCGTCATTTGCAGCATGTCAATATGATGTGCAGTAATCAGTTCGCCAAGTGCCTGAGGATCGACCTGATGATGGCGGTCGCCTAGCACGACGGTCATTCCGCCTAGCAGCGGCAGAATCGCTTCCAAAACGAAAATATCGAACGAAATAGTGGTTAGCGATAAAATCGTTTTGTTCGTTGCAAAGTCGATCACTTCACGCATTCCTGTAATAAAATTCAGCACCGAGCGATGCTGGAGCATAACTCCTTTCGGATTTCCGGTTGAGCCAGAAGTATAGATGACGTAAGCCAGATGCTCCGGCTGAGCAGTGGCTTCCAGATTGGTCCTTTCCCCTTGATATACTTCCTCATCTTCAATAAACAGGGTGTTGGCGCTGTAATGGTGTTCTCCTACCAGATCGCGACTGGTCAGGAGTACGGCAGCCTCACTGTCACTCAGCATATATTCAATACGGGCTGACGGATATTCAGGGTCGACAGGCACATAAGCGCCACCCGCTTTTAGCACGGCCAGCAGACCGATAATCATTTCCGCCGAACGCTGCACCATCAGACCAACTAGCTTATCGGGTCCTACACCATGCGCTTGAAGTACCCGTGCCAGTGAGTTAGCGCGTTCGTTCAACTCCCGGTAGGTCAGCCGCTGATTTCCGAACACCAATGCTATATGATCCGGCGTCTGTACGACCTGCTTTTCAAACTGCCCGTGGACTGTCTCATGGTACGGGAAAGGTACGACGGTATCATTAAAACCGGTTAGCAGCAATTGCTTCTCTTCATCAGATACGATCGTAATATCGGCCAACCGTACCCGGACATCCTGCGTCACCGTTTCCAAAATTCGCACAAAATGCTCTGCCAGCCGTCGGATGGTCTCCGGTTTAAACAGCTTTGTGCCATACTCCAAAGTGAAGGACAAACGTTCTTTTTCCTCGGTCACATGCAATGAAAAATCCACCTTGGATATACCCGCGTTGAATTCTTCCGGTTTAAAACGAATTCCTCCTGTTTCCAAAACATCTGTGCCGACATTTTGCAAACTGAACATCGTATCGAACACCGGGTTTCGACTTACGTCGCGTACCAGTTCCAGTTTGTCTACAAGCTCATCAAACGGGTATTCCTGATGCTCCAGTGCCAGCATCGAGTTTTGCTTAACCTTCTGCAAAAAGGATTGGAACGTTAAAAAAGATCGCGGCTGATTGCGAAGAACCAGCGTATTGACGAACATGCCAATCATCGTTTGCGTATCCACATGCCGTCTTCCGGCAACAGGTGTACCCACGATAATGTCCTCTTGACCAGAATATTTGCCCAGCAGGACATTATAAGCCGCCAAAAGTACCATAAAGATCGTAGATTCGGTATCTTGGGCCAATTTGTAGAGTGTGTTAGTAAGTTTGGATTCCAAGGTGACGGTCAAGCTGTCACCTTCAAAGCTTTGTGTTTGTGGACGTGAAAAGTCCGTAGGTATATTCAGTATAGGAAGCTCGCCATTCAAGGTCTGGAGCCAATATGATTCATGCGCTTGCAATGCGTCGTCAGTGATCTGCTGCTTCTGCCAAGCAACAAAGTCTTTGTAATGAAGCTGAATGTTCGCAAGCTGTCTGCCCTGATACCGTTGAATGATTTCATCCAGCAGCACGGCCATGGAGAAACCATCGGACACGATGTGATGCATATCCACTAACAGTATGAAGCCACCTTCGATAAATTCGTACAGTTCGGCGCGGAATAAAGGAGCTGTTCCTAGGTGAAAAGGCTGAACAAACAAGGTCCGAGCCTGTTTTGCTTCTTCCTTGGAAATGCGGGTACACGGGATGTCGAATGGAATCGTGTCCCGAACTTTTTGTACCACTTCTCCGTCTTCCAGATCGAAATACGTCCGAAAGGATTCATGACGCAAAATAACTTCCCTAACGGCTTCAATGAAGCGGGGAACCTCCAGATCTCCCTCTATGAAAAGCTGACCTGGTACATGATAGGCTTTTCCACCTCCCAACTGATCCAGCACGTACATTCTCTTTTGGGAAGAAGATACCGGATAGAAGGCTTGCGATTTCACAGATACAATCGGTTCGTAGGTCTTCTTTGTTCCACCCGCAATATATGTAGCCAGCTCTGCAATCGTTTGCAGCTCAAAAATGTGGCTAAGTGGAATGTGTACACCCAGTTCCTTATTGACTCTCGACAGAATGACCGTCGCTTTTAGTGAATCACCGCCCAGTTGAAAAAAGTTATCGTCATAGCTGATATCCGTTACATTCAGAACGTCCTTCCAAATGTTCACGAGTTGATCTTCTACGCCGTGGTTCTCAGAAGCGGTGTATGTTTTAGTGAATACACTTGCTTGTCCCGGCTCTGGCAAAGCCTGTAGATCAGGCTGACCATCCGGCAGAAGAGGAATATGATCCATAGGAATCCAAAAACGAGGCTGCGTATAATCTGGAAGAATTTCGATTACAGCCTTTTTCAGTGCGTCTTCTTCCCATGGCTTCGATGCGTTTGCGACCACATAGGCGGTTATATATGAGACTTTTCCAGCTTCGTCCGTTTGCGGTGTAATGGCGCAGGACTCCAATTGGAAAGTTTGCAGTAGATGTTTCTCCAACTGCCCCAGATTAACCTGATGTCCGCGAATGTGGATAGTCCGATTCAAATTTCCAATATGCCGCAGCTTGCCATCGTTTTCCACGTAAGCCCATTCCCGGGTCGTTCCCAACAGACCTGCTACTGAGGCTTGATACACCTCCCCTGCTGTCCCAACAGGTGCCAAATGCTTGTAGACATCGAGGACGCAAAGGTAGTTTCCGTTGGCATCGGTATTTGCTGCCCATGCAGCTCGAAGTTGTTCGTTCTCCGGCGCACGGAGTAAAGTCAGCGTAGAAACGCGAGCCCCTTCTTCCTCTACAATGGAATGCAGCAGATTCAGGAAATATCCTGACCAGGCTTCGATAATGTTTGGCTGAAAAAGATCCAAATTGTAGTCGAAATCAAGACGTAATTGTTTCTGCGCCTCTGTCACGTTCAAAAACAACTCGTATTTGCTGAATGACACCTCATTCTCAACGAGTTCTGCTTCCAGTCCATGGAATTGAAAACGCGGAATCGGTCGATCCATATTGAATACAGCGTTAATGACAGGCAAATGCCTCAGCCCCAGCTCAGCGAGTCCGGCAAAGCTATACTTTTGAAATCTGTCCAGTTCATTCATGCGCTTTTTGACCGTTTGGACATGCTCCGTAAAAGTAGCATCAGGACGCACTTCGCTGATCATCGGAAGCAAGTTGACACAGTTGCCGATCAGAGAGAAGGCGTCCATATGGGATTGTCCTGCGGTGGGAACCCCCACCGTTACTTCCTGCTGCCCTGTCAGGCGATGTAGAAAAATCTGAAAGGCGGACAGCAGCGTTATAAAAAGACTGCTGCCTAGCTTTATGCTGGCAGATCTCAATTGTTTAACGAGCTTCGTTTCGAGCATTATGGTATGTCTGCTTCCTCTGGAAGACGGAATTTGTATTCCCCTCACCGGAGATGGCAGATGGAGGACAGGCTGCTGCTTTTCTAGCACTGCCGACCAAAAAGCAAGGGCCTCTTTTTTCCCTGCTTTCAATTGATCCTGCTGCCAAACAACGTAATTCCGAAAAGGTACTGGATCGGGAAGGTTGTAGTCAGCGTGTCGGACAAGCGCAGAATAGATGTGTTCCAATTCCTGAATGAATACACTGATTGACCAGCCATCCGCGATAAAATGATGAAACGTAAAAACACCCAGATGCTCTTCATCCGATATTTTCAGCAGATGAATCCGGAATAATGGCTCGCCTGGCGTCATGGCAAATGGGGTTTCACTGTCCTTGATCATCCATGCCCGGATATGTTGTTCCTGTTCATCTGGGCGATAACTGGTAAAATCATGAAGCGGGATTTCCGCTTTCATCACAGGAGCGAACACCTGAGTTTCCCCATCGCCGCTCATAAAGATATGTAAGGCTTCATGACGGTTTACAATGGTCTGGACAGCTTGGTTGAACGCCTGCTGCTGAAGTGGACCACGAAACCGCAACAAGGCGGTTTCGTGTAAAGATTGAGAGTCACTTCGATCTGAAACAGAAGCGAACCAAAGCTGCTTTTGCTCTGGAGTTAACGCAATAATAGTTTCTGCTGCTTCAGCCTCTGGAGGTACGGTTACAGGTACAGGTTGCTTTCCCGGTCCCGGGCCGTTTCCATTCGGGGGCGGGTCCGGTAAAAATCCCCCTTTACGCAGCTCGTTCACGCTATCTTTGACCGCTTCTACGATTCGCGCAATATCTTCCTCGGTATGGGCCGTGGACAAGAAGCAGTTTCGTCCCTCCCAGATATAGATGCCTTTGTCCAGCATGTGATAGAAGAACAACTCCAAATCGCCTTTGAGCACGAAGCGGAATAGGGAGCCAAAGTGAACGACCTTCATAGGTACCTGTTCGTCAGTGAAATAGCTGTTCAGCTCCGCTGCTAACGCCGAGGTGCGGCTGTTCAAGCGATTTTGCAGTTGCTCGCCATGCTTCTCCAAATGATCCAGCACCGCTAAGGATGCAGCCATTGCCAGCGGATGATGGCAGAAGGTTCCTGCCACAAAGGTTCGCTGCTGCTCATGCTGCGGATAGGAATCGTCTCCGAAGCTCCACGTGCCTCCGTCGATCCCGTTCATAAAGGCGGCTTTTCCGGCTACGATGCCGATGGGCAGCCCGCCGCCAATGATTTTACCGTAGGTCACGAGGTCGGCTTGTACCCCAAACCACGCTTGGGCTCCTCCGGGCTGAATCCGGAAGCCTGTGATGACTTCATCAAAAATGAAGGCAGTACCCGACTGCTCCGTTATCTGGCGAATTTCCTGCAAAAAGGCTTTAGGCTGAAAATCTGGTCGGCGGCTTTGTACCGGCTCCACGATAACCGCGGCCAGTTCATGCGCATGGGTGCGGATATAATCCAGAGAATCGTCCGCCCCATAATGAAGCACGACGACATCGTCCACCATATGCTGCAAGATACCTGGAGCTAGAGGTGTCGAATGCTCCTTGTCATCACCCGCGCTCCCCAGTGCCAGCACCCCGTCGAATGTACCGTGATACGAGCCAGCAAAAATGACGACTTTAGCTCGTCCAGTGGCAGCACGTGCCAAACGGAGCGCGACCATGACGGCTTCCGTGCCGGAATTATACAGGGCAATCCGTTCCACACCGGTCATCTTGCACATTCGCTCGGCGACTTGCCCAGCCATGTTGGACATGGGGCCAATACACATGCCGTTCTTCAGTTCTTTCTCAATTTTTTCACGAATAAAGGCTGGATTATGTCCAAACAGATTTACACCAAAGCCCATCGTCAAATCGACATATTCATTGCCATCCAGATCCCAGATTTTAGACCCGTCTGCACGTTGGGATACAATTTGATACACCATTTCCTTCAAAACAGGCCGGAAACCAGCCACATTACGGTTATTGGCGTATACGGAGCGATACTGCTGGGTGTACTGTTTGGTGCTACGCGTACGGGCCGTGTAGCGCTCAATCAGCTCTTGCAGGTGTTGTTCCTGACGGAGCGAAAGCAATTCACGTGCTTTAACATCCAGCTTTTTATAAGGCGTATACGGCTTGGCTTCATTGCCTATCTGCTTGGAAACAGCCTTTACGGATGGTGCTGGTGCTAATGCAGCCGCGACTTTCTGCTTGGATTCGGTACGGATGATCTGCGCACCTTCACTACTTGCTGATAGCAAAACGCCCGTTTCCGGGTTAAATGGCTCGGAAGCTATTACGGATGCAGATGGCTGTTGCCGGAGAACATCGAGCTGCTGTGACATCAGATGTAGCTGTTGCTCCAAAATTCGCTCTACAGCCGCAGAAGCTGTAGCGATTGGAAAGCTTTGAGCCCGTGTTTGCCCAGCCGTATCTATGGCATAAACGGATGTGGCAGCCGGAACAGCGGATTCATGAGACGGTTGGGTTAACGGGAAAGCTGCATGATCAACCTGATTCAGAGTTGTTTCTGGGCGATTTTCCACAGATTGAACCGGGGTTTCAGCGGAAGTGAAAATGCTCACCCGCTCGGCTACGTAGCTGGCCAACAGCTCCAGCGTGGTCAACGATTCGAAAAATTCGTTCATTGGAACGTCCAGTCCGAAGGTATCCTTGATACTGTGGCGAACCTGGGACAAATTAATGGAATCCAGCCCAAGCTCCAGAAAATGTGTTTGTGGCTCCAGTTCCTCCAGGCTGAGTTGGGACAAGTTACCGATCATTTTCGCTAACTTTTGAAGAATAGATGATTTGTGCTGATCGGTAGCAGATGCTGGCGCTAAATACTCGTTCCCCATAATTCCAGACTCCTTTACTGTTGAGTTCTCATGAACTGGTACCTTCTGTTCCGTTCGAACCTGTTCGGGTACGTTAATCCAGCATCTTTTCCGTTCGAATGGATACGTAGGCAGAGAAACCTTTTTATAGTGCTTACCTGCATAAAGGGCATTCCAATCGATCTGCGCTCCTTGCACATACTTGGCAGCCAGTTGCTCCAGTGATTGCAACGTGTCCAAGCTTCCAGTGACCATTTCTGCGCCACCTGTACTATCCGCTTTCCCGGTGTATACGCCTTCGACGACTCTGCCTTGTTCGTGCAACTGAAGCACCTTCGCTTTCAACGCATCCGCCCCTGAGGCAGTCACAGCAATCCGGTGATTCAGGTGACTTCTGCCTGTGTTAGCCGTATAGCATACATCCTGCATCACGAGTTCTTCCGCACGTCCGAACCGTTCTGCGTACTGCCCGACCAGCTCGTGCAAAGCGGATTCACTCCGCGCTGACAAGGTCAGCAGCAGTGGTGATGATCTATTGTTGCTGTCCGTTGAGGCTTGGTCTGATTCCGTCTTCGCTATATATTCCTCCAGCACCACATGGCAGTTTGTCCCGCTGAATCCAAAGGAACTCAGCCCGCTTCTTCTCGGGAAACCGTTCGTCTTCCATTCCCGCAGCTTCGTATTGGCATATACCGGGGATTCCTCAAAATGGATCTTCTGGTTTGGTGTGCGAAAATGAACGAGCGGTGCAATCTGTTGGTGCTTCATGGACAATACGGATTTGATCAAGCCCGCAATTCCGGCGGCTTCGTATAAATGACCGATATTCGTTTTGACCGTGCTGATCGCCACAAACTGCTTACGCTGTGTATGCTTGCGGAAAGCCTTGGTAATGCCGTCAATCTCAACCGGATCGCCCAGCTTGGTTCCGGTGCCATGTGCTTCGATATAACTTATCGTTTCAGGATCAATCCGTGCATCGCGCCACGCCTGCAAAATCACTTCTGCCTGAGCCAGCGCATTCGGCGCGGAAATACCAATCGTGCTGCCGTCCTGATTGATAGCACTTCCCTTGATCACGGCTAAAATGTTGTCACCGTCTTGTTCCGCTTTGCGCAGCGGCTTCAGGAAAACGGCTCCAACTCCCTCACCCCAGCCTGTTCCGTCCGACTGGTCGTCGAAGGCGCGTGCTCGATCATCGGAGGATTCCATGCCAATGCCCGCTTTCAGCGGCAGCAAAATGGTCTTCACTCCACCAGCCAAGGCCATGTCGCAGTCTCCGCTAAGGATGGATTTGCAGGCCAAATGCACTGCCACGAGTGATGAAGAGCATGCTGTATCAATGGTTAGCGCCGGACCTTTTAGATCGAGCAAATAGGCAATCCTGCTGGAAATAATGGATGATAAATTACCAATGGCAAAGTTCGGCAGCGCGCCCGGTTCCACCTCGGACAACAAACGCTCGTATTCGAAGCTGGTTTTGGAGAAGCCAACATACACGCCGACCTTTTGGCCTGCCAGTTGCTTCCCCCCATACCCCGCATCCTCAATCGTGCTCCAGGCTGTTTGTAGAAATAACCGTTGATTCGGGTCCATGAGTGAGGCTTCCCGTGGAGTCAGCTTAAAGAAGGAGTAATCGAACTTGTCTACTTCATCCAAATAGCCGCCTTCTGCAATTTGCATATTCCGTCCTTTCGTATTCAGACGGGAAATGAAATCTTCGGCATCTTTTCTTCTTTCATCGCTGTACGGGCCGATATTGTCAGCCCCTGATGCCACATTCGCCCAAAACTGCTCCAATGTTTCCGCTTGAGGAAACTTGCCTGACATGCCGATGATGGCGATATCCCGGACATTTGCTTCCTCCTTGGCCTCGGACTGTGCTGTTGCAGCCGGATCGCTGCTCATGCCCTGACTAGAGATATATGCAGCAAGCTTGGCGATGGTCGGATAGGAAAAGAAGTCCGTCACCTCAATATGAATCCCTAATTGATCCTCCAACACGTCCACAATTTGAACGAGCTGCAAGGAAGTCACTCCGATATCAAAGTAGCTATCGTCCGTCCCGATCGATTTTACATTTAAAATATCCTGGCAGATTCCAATCAGCTTCTGTTCTATCTCTCCTTGAGGCAAGACTGCACGCTCAGCTGCTTGCACGGTTTGCGTGGCCTCAGCCAGTGCTGTCAATATCTCATTAAATTCGCCCTGCTCATAACTCTGGGCTAATTTGAAGCGCTGAACCTTTCCACTGGTTGTTTTAGGAATACGCCGTATCGGAACTATATCCTGAATATTCCAGCCTCCCCGGTAATTCAGATGGCTTTTCAGCTTTTGTACAAGCGGTACAAAATGCTCTATCTTTTTCGTATGCATCACAAAGGCAACAATACGATCCTGCCTGGTCTGCGCATCATGTACACCGCACACAGCTACTTTCCCGAGATCCACGCCATCCAGTTCCTCGGCAATCCTCTCGATGTCATGCGGGTAGACATTCTGTCCGTTCACGAAAATGATATCCTTGGCTCTACCGGTAATAGTCAGGCGGCCGTTCCGCATAAACCCTAAATCGCCGGTGATAAGCCAGCCATCCTCTGTTTTGACCTTCGCGGTAGCCTCTGGATTGTTATAGTATCCGGATGTCACATTTTTGCCGCGGATCTGTGTGTGTCCAATCACCCCATCTTCGAGCACCTGATTTTGTTCATCGCAAATGCGGACAGAGGTACTAGCCAGCGGATACCCCAAATCCACAAAAGTAAGACACCGCTTGTCGGACTTGTCCACTTCTTCTATAGGTTCACCTACGTGTAACTGCTGTCGATTCAAATGAATGGGGATAAAGGTACTTTTGTCCAGAGGTGGAGAGGAAACGCCCACGCTTGCCTCTGCCAACCCGTAGACAGGCAACATCGCATTTTTATTCAAACCGTGAACACTCATTGCATCCATAAACCCATGACAAAGCTCCACAGATACGGGCTCAGCTCCATTTAAGATCATACGGACACTTGACAAATCCCAGTTAGCTGCTGTTTCGGGTTTATACTGATCGAGAAAAAATTTATATCCAAAATTGGGAGAGCATATTTGAGTCACCTTATGCTCCGATACTTTTTTTAGCCATAAAGACGGGCGTCTGATAAAAAGTGCCGTTGGCATAATCAACTGCTTGGCATTAGCGATCACACAGGTTAAATGAAATGCGATCAATCCCAGGTCATGCGTAAGCGGCATCCAGCCCAAATAAGCATCCTTGGAGCTCATGCCCGTTTGATTTGCAATATCCCGAATATTGTAAACCAAATTTTCATGCGTCAGCATGACTCCTTTGGGATCACCTGTAGAACCTGAGGAAAATTGGATAAAAGCTAAATCCTCCGGTTTGGGTATATGGGCAACACCTTTACTCTGATTGGAATAATCGAATATATGGCTTGAAAAAGTCGCTTTTTTAACGGGCTCAAAGGAATCCAGCAGTTCGTGCTGGTGCGAGTATTTTTCTAACTGTTCCAATACCTTGTCATCTGCAATCATATAAGGGCGGGAAAGTGTATTCCAGATTTTAAACAATTTCATTTTATGCTCATCATTATTCCCTATGCTTACAGGAACAGGGACGATTCCACCGAGTAGGCAACCCCAAAATACATTCACAAAGGTATGATTGTCGTCGATCTGCATGATCAGCTCATCGCCAGGCTGTATCCCTTTTTCCTGTAATTCATAAAGTACCTGTGATGCTTGCTCCAGAAGTTTACAGTAGGATACGTATTCCTCTTGTTTATCACCAGAAATAAAGGTGATTCCGTTCTCATCCCGGCTTGCACGGTCTTGAATGATTTCAGTTAAAGTTTGAAACTGTTCCATCCTGATCCCTCCTCAATTGCTCTAGCATTACTTTCTGCTCTCCTTCGGAGACCTGTTTGGTTTGCAACACCAGGCGAATACACTCCAAAATCTCCTGTCTTTGCTCAAAAGCAGGAGGTGAACCGCTCCCTGATTCAGAGCTTCGAAGTAATTCTTCCAGTCTTTGAACAGGTAAAATAACACCCTTTCGATAATCATCTTCATTCCAATTGGCATTGGGGGTAGATACCGCCAGTGAAAGGGAACGAGCAACCCAATCACGAATTGAGAAGCGGCGTTCCAGTTCAACGCGATCCAAGTCTCTATCCACGGACAGAAATTCAATGGTAGTGTTTATTTCCTTCACCAAATTTTTCAGCACCGTTCGTGGACCTAACTCGATGCCTTGTTCCACGCCACGATTCGCCATATACTGCATGGTTTGAATCCAGCGAACCGGGTGAGTCATTTGCAAAATCAATCCTTGACGGATGCTGTCAACATCGGGGTATGGCAGAGCGGTCACATTGGAGATCACGGGCCACAGCGCTTCATGGAAAGTGTATTTTTGCAGCTCGATGGTCAGCCTGTCCGCAGCATGCTGCATAAGCGGACTATGAAAAGGACCACTAACCTGCAAGCGAGTAATGTGGGCTCCCCGCTGTTCTAACTTGCCAGCTACCATAGCTACCGACGTATGATGACCAGAGACGACATACTGATTGGGCGAATTGTAACAAGCAATGACAGCAGGCTGATCGACTGTGGAGTGCAGACGACAGAATTCTTCCACGGCGTTCAACTCAGCTCCGCGAATGGCAATCATGCTGCCCAGACCGGCCTCTGCGGCTGCTTCCATGAAGCGTCCCCGCTCTTGTACCAGTCGTAAAGCGTCGCCAAAGGCTAGAACACCGCTACTTACCAGCGCTGAATATTCACCCAGGCTATGACCTGCTGAAAATTCAGGGATCATCCCGATTTCATGCATATAACGCCGAAATGCAATGACGCTGATCGTAAGCAGTGCAGGCTGAGTATAGAATGTTCTGGATAGCTGGGTAATCGGACCTGCCATGCATAAAGCTTTCAGATCATATCCCAAAATATCAGCAGCCTCTTCAAACAAACGATCCGCTTCATTAAAATCGCTATGCCATGCCGCTCCCATTCCTACATACTGAGAACCTTGTCCTGGAAAAACCAAAGCAATGCGATTCATACCAAACCCCTTTCCTCCCCACAAAGATGTGGCAAAACAAAAATGTTTTTACGATTCAGGTGTTAATGTACATATGTATGGAGACATCGAGATGTAGAGATAGATGCAGCAAAAAGAAACAAAACGGATTTCCAAAAAAACAGTAATCGACTTGTAAAAGTGAATTGGTTATGGAGTTTCCATTCGTGGTGTGATTGAGATCAAAAGTCAGGTGTGTGAGTAGACTTGGAAGTGTAAAAAACCTTGGAGTATACTGGAATTTCAGGCTTGGAACCTAAAATTCAGCATCAAAGATGAATGTGGTGAGAAATTGCTGAGGTCATACAGGATGTTTTTCCATAAGTAATTATTAAATGTGAAATATTTTATTTACATAATAAATATGGACTATAAAAATGTCAATATTTTTAAATTCCTTTAATAAGAAAAAAATGTATATGTCATTTTTTATGTTATTATAAACACAAAAAATTAAAGTATGACGTTATAATGTATAAAAATATTATACACACAAACAATACCCTTTTTTGTTTAAAAATCAGGCATTGTTTGTAAATTTTTAATGATTTTTGTAAAAATTTCTGTGTCGTAAGTGCAAGAAACGCATAATGTGTTATATCTGGTGCTTGACAAACCAATTAGTAATACGTTGCAGTCGTTCCACGCGAAGCTGCGGGTGCCCTTTTCGTGAAAGCTCGTGACTTGAAGCTGGAAAACGGACAAATTGCGTAGGTTTCCCCAAGCGACGTAATGCTGTAAACAGCTGCTCTCCCTGCTCAATTGGGCAACGCAGATCCTGCTCCCCGTGCAATATGAGCAGCGGTGTATTGATTTGCTGCACATAAGCCAGCGGAGATTGTCTCCACAGGAGTTCGAAATCTTTCCACGGATTCCCGCCAACTTCGTCTTCTGTAAACGAGTACCCTATGTCACTCACCCCATACATCGATAGCCAGTTGGATATGGAACGCTGGGTTACAGCTGCGCGGAAACGATCGGTATGGCCGACAATCCAGTTTGTCATAAAACCACCATAGCTGCCCCCTGTTACGCCCAGCCTTTCTGGATGAATGAATGGAAATTGACGTATAGCCTCGTCCACTGCGCTCAGCAGATCGGTGTAATCGCGCCCGCCATAATCTCCAAGGACGACATTGGTAAAAGACTGTCCGTACCCTCGGCTTCCTCCCGGATTCGTGTAGATGACTGTATATCCCTGAGCGGCCAGCAACTGAAATTCATGAAAAAAAGAATTGGAATACATGGCATGAGGACCACCGTGAATTTCCAATATGGCAGGATAAGATACGCCCTCCTTAAATCCAACAGGTTTCATCACCCATCCCTGCACCCGTCGTCCATCCTCAACCTCAGTCCAGAAGCTCTCAGGCACACTGATCTCAATCTCATCAAGCAGAGGGTCATTCACTCTGGTCAGCCGTTCCTCAATTCCTGAATGGATCGCAATTCGGAACAAATCGCCTGGTAAAGCCACATCAGTGGAAGCAGCAATGATATGCTGCTCATCTGAAGTAAGCTCAAATTGATAAATTTCCCGATCTCCTTGCGTTAAAATTTTAAAAGTTCCATCAAGCGCAAACTGATATACGTGTACATTCCCTTCAAGAGTTACTAGCGTATACAGGGATTGACCATCCGCACTGAAGCGTGGTGGTCCTATATGAAGATGTGAACGCATGTCGCTCATACCTGCATTACCGATGTGAGCGTCCAGTGTCTCACTAACACATACTACCGTCCCGCCACTGGAGGGAACCGTATACAGTCGAGTCTGAGTAGCGCCTTTGGCATGTCGATCATGACCGTAAAAGGCAATCGTTGAACCGTCGGGAGAATAAGCAGCACTCTCAATGTGCAGTTCGGAATGGGTCAGCTTAAGCGGTGCTACTGCATCACTACTTGAGGTCGCTGGAGATATCGTAAACAAGTCATTTTTCTCACGTAAATCCGTATCCTCTTTCGAATGCTCTGCGATCCTGGCGACGAATAAAATACGACGACCATCCGGTGACCACACAGGCTCTGCCACATCATAGGCGCCGGACGTCAGCTGAACCGTGTGCCCCGAAGTCACATCAGTTACATACAAGTGATCACGAGTATCATCCCACAGTCCATAGCCGTCCGATTTAGCTTTCGTTCGATTAACGACTCGTCCCTTAAGTTGTGCCTCCTGAGTTCCTCCATCGGATGGAGGGCTTGACGGGTTCTCGGCCGTTTTGGCTACAAACGATATGCAGGTCCCATCAGGAGACCAGGCTAATGAACGAACGTTGTTCTCTACGTGTGTAAGCTGTCGTGCCTCCCCCCCGCGTTTCGGAATAATCCATACCTGGCGCTTGCCGTCTGTTGTACGAAGAAAAGCTAGTTGTGTTCCATCTGGTGACCAGACAGGCGTTTCATCTTTGGGTCCATATGTAAAGGGTACTGCGTTAGCGCCTTCAGGCGATAATAGCCAAATTCCTGAGTTATAATCTGTCCGCTCTTTATTAATATGCTGCTCTACGTAAGCGATTTCACTGCTGAGAGGATGAATAGCTGGATCGCTAACCCAGTGAAGTCGATATAAATCCTCGGCTGTTATACAGCGCTTGGTCGTACTAGATTGTGGGTCGCTCAAAAAAATTCCTCCTTTATATCATTAGATTCCACATCTTTAAATTTTAATTAATCCGATTAATTTTATGAGATTTAAATAAATATACAATTACGTTACTCTTTTTATGTATCTCTGTCAATTTGTCTAAAACTAAAAAGCCCCTCTCTCAGTCGCTATCGACCCGAAAACACCGCTACTTCGGTTGCTTTCATGAGAGAGGGTAACGTTATTCATCAATCACAACTGAAAAATAGGAGAAATGGAGGGAGCACCTTTAGGAATAGCAGCCAGTGATCCATTTTCTTTGTGTAGGTTCGGCACCTGCTGCCAAATAGTGCTGGGAATCTCTCGCCGCAGCACAGGGATGATATCCTCGGCAAACCGATGCAACTGTTCAAGTTGCTCCTGCTCTCCCAGCCCATCCACGCAAAGAATTAGAGGAAAATAACGGCTCTCCATATTGTGCAGCCAGCTCCGTCGATAATGTACTGGAGGCACTTCCATGCCATATCGGAATTTGCTGTTGATACGGGCGTGGCTGTGTCGTGACCTGATACAGCGGGGGCCGATAGTTGCCCTTCCACGTAACCTCTTCCTCGCTCCATAGCCGTTTGAGCAGACGATAGCGTTCTGCTAGCGACTCCCACTGCTCTTCCTCCGTAATTCCAAACAACGGATAATGGCGTGGATCATTGCCTTTTCCGATAATCAGTTCTAATCTTCCGCCCGATAAATGATCCAGTGTCGCATAGTCCTCGGCTACGCGTACCGGGTCGAGTATACTAAACACCGTTACCATCGTCAGCAGACGAATCCGTTCAGTTCTCGCTGCTATAGCGGTCAGAACGAGTGGAGGTGAAGACGACAAAAAAGGCGCACCATGCCGCTCCCCCACACCATACGCATCAAAACCAAGCTCCTCTGCGAGCAGAGCCTGCTTAATTACATTTTGGAATTTTTGTTGCGGACTCCATGCTTCTCCGGTTATCGCATTAGGCAGATTAGCCATTAGGCTGAACAATACAAACTTCATTCGCACGTGCCCCCTTCTGCGAACGAATCGGCTTCGTCCGTTCCCTATGATCGCGTCTAATTTCGGTTAGCTGTCTCGGCTTCATTTTTTTCACGAATGTAGGTGGAGAATAATTCAGGATTCACCACTTTGCGCAGTAAGTGCATCGTCCCGTCCCCTGTTCCATGGTCAAAAGCATGGATACGTTCATATCCCCAACGCTCGTACATGGATAGCAAATAGGGATGCTTTTCCGCAGTCGCCAGCGTCACAGCAGGAGCACCGACCTTGTCACGAATAACCGTTTGCTCTACCCAATTCAGCAGTTTTTTCCCATATCCTTTGCCCTGGGCAGCCGGGTCTACAGCAAACCACATCACAAACGGTAGATCGGTTATAAAATTAAGGGCTCTATTTTTGAGATGGCTAACGGTAGCCTGAATAACACCGTCTACTTCCAGCACATAGCAATCATTATTTTTAATGTTTTCTTGAATGAGAGCAACGTCTGCCTGAGCGGCAGGCCATCGAAGCTCCAACTGCCGAATTGTTTCATACGCCTCATACGTCACATACTGCAATCTTTCTGCGTCCTCCTGGAGTGCCAGACGATAGATTTCACTCATACTAACCCGCCTCCTTATAATGTTTTTATAAAACGAGTGAACCACTATATAACTATTCCCATCTATTTAATAAGATATAAAAGTTAACATAACTGTAGCATGCTCACCATTCAGCGACAAATTAATTTTTTCTATAACTCCATTTAAAATAACAATAGCCCCTCGAAAGATGAGAATTCATTAATTAAAGTCAACGCAAAAAAGCCCGAAAATCGGGCTCCTCTACTTTCTAGACGAATAAAATACTGGCCATATCTCCGGCATTCAAAACACACCATGTAAGCTGTATTACTCCGCAGGGGCAGTAAAGCTGCGTTTGGCAAACTCGCTGTCCAGCATATAAAAGGCATTGCTGTCTCTTTCAATGCGTTTAAGCTTCTGGATAACACTGTCGAACAGAGCTTCCTCTTCGACTTGCTCATCAATAAACCATTTCAGGAAATGGATCGTTGCATGCTCGCGTCCATCGAGGGCCAAGTCAGCCAGATGATAAAATTTTTGCGTGTTTTGCTGCTCATGCTTGTAGCCATGCTCAAATACATCCAGCATGGAATCGTAGCTATTTTTCGGCTCCGGCAATGCAGCCAATGTGGCGCGTCCTCTACGGTCATTAATGTATTTATACAGTTTCATGGCATGAAACCGTTCCTCCTCAGCTTGTACCAGGAAGAAGTTTGCAAACCCATCCAGACTTTCACTGGAGCAATAAGCAGCCATCGCCAGATATACGTGAGCGGAGTAAAATTCAAAGTTCATTTGCTCATTCAGAGCCTGTGCCAAATTGTCATTCATGTCTCAGGTCACCTCGGTCATGTATGTAGTGATGTAACGATCATAGTGTACCACGAATCCGATCACAAAAAAATGGACGGAAGTGAATTCAGTGCTCTCACGTTCCGTCCGCAATTTCCACAATCAGTTCACAATCAAGGCTCCAGCCCCCAGACACGTTTGTCGTTTATATACAAAGGTGCTTTGTCCCAATCCGTATAAGATGTCTTGGTTGGATCATAGGAAAAATCATCACTTTCGTTATAGTTGCTCCAATCCGCCTTGTTCATGCGAATCTGAATATCCCCTGTGTTTTCCCCTGCTGTCAGACTTCCCGCACCAGCTCCAAAGGAGATTTCCAGATAATAATCTGCGCCTGTAACGGCCTTATCCAGTTTCACAAAACGTCCCTGAACGTTACTACTGCCCAACTGTGCATAGTCACAATGGAATTCCTGTGGCTTGTCGCCATCTACAGTGTAGTAGTATCGCAGCTTGACATTTTTCAGATCAACTGCCTCTTTGCCCTTGTTTACTACACGGAACAGTGGCCGAATCTGGTTATCTCCCGGGTTGGTGTCACCCACGCGATATTGTGCAATCACATCTCCCGTTACTGGAATGGGTGCTGCCGTAGGCTTGGCACTGACCTCGGCAGAATCCGGGCCGGTTCCTAAAGAATTTGTTGCATTTGCCACATAATAATAAGTGGTTTCATTCACCACTCCTGTATCCTTGTAAGTGCTGTCTGTTACCGTTGCTACTGTGGTATAAGGGCCACCACTGGTTGTCGAGCGCTTGACCGTATAGCTATCGGCACCCGTCGCTTTGCTCCAGGTCAGTGTAACCTGAGCATCCCCAGCATTTGCCTTCACATTTGCCGGAGCTTTGGGAGCTGTCGGCTCGGTTGGTCCACCACCGTTAATGAGACGGTCATACTCGGCATAAGCCGTTGCCATATCCACTTGGGACCAGAAACGATGATACGTAAATTCTGGAGCGCCTTTATCCCATTTTTTGGTCTGATTGTTCCAAGAAGTCATGTATTTATCTTTGAGATAAGACCATTGCGGATCTTTAGTGATATTAGGCCGGATGTCACTATAGCTGGAATACGTACCATTACCGCCTTTGGACGGATCAGACGGTGTAGCACCTGTGCCAGGGATTGTGTTGCCTTGTCCAGTCTTACCGCTCCAGCCGCTCGGAATATACACTTCTTTAGTGAAATAGCGATAATAATCCTCGCGCGCTTCCTTCGTTGTAATGCCTATACCATCATTATAACCCCATGCAGCATCAAGCAAAGCTTTAGACAGATCCTTAGCTTCCTTGCCTAACTCGGAATAGTCTCCTTTTTCAGCTTTCGTTCCAGCAGCAAAAAAAGTAAGTGCTTTAACATAGCTGCCCAGCACTCCGGCATCCTGCCCTGGATTCTTTGTTACCACATGGAGATTGGTATTCCCTTTATGATTGGCAAATCCGCTCCAGGTTTCAGGCTTTCCGCTCCATTCCAGATTGCTCGGCAGCCAGAATTCCCCTTTAGCTGCTGTAGTAGCCACTTTCGGATTCTTGCCACCCAGAATACGCTTACCTTGAGCGTCCAAATAGTATCCCTGTGCATCAGTCACAGGCCGTTCGTTGGCAAATACATAGCTCTTGGACCACGCTATCCAGTTTTCCGTCACTTGTTTAGCCATTTTAAACTGCTCGGATGAAGTATCCCCTTTCTTGGCTAAAATGTAGTACAGCTCGGCAACTCGCTCGACAGGCCAAGCCTGCATCCCGAACCAGTTGTTCGACGGTGGATCGTTATATACAGGAGCCCCTGTATAAGCCATGCCATAAAAGGTACTTGTGCCAGATGGATAAGCCTTGTAGGCACCATCCCAGCTATTCGTCGCTCCGCCTGCAATGGCCCCCTCATCGGATTGCAGCCAAGTATAAAACTCGAGTTGGCGCTTCAGCGAGGTCGCCCAGTCCTGTCCCGCCGTTGGTGAATTCGGTATTAATCCACCATCTTGATCGGACAACGCATACGCTGCGACGACATTTTGGTAGCCCTGATGCGCATGGCTGGCACCAATTCGCCAAGCCCAGTTGCCGCTTTGGCCAAGTCCGCCGCCCCAAGCCGTATACCATGCCATCAGATAAAGACTGGCATCCTTCCCCGTACCAGCAATAGGACTTCCATTGGAAGCGCTTCCGATTTTCTGGAAGTATTTATCGTACATGCCGTACCGCAAAAAGTCTCCCATCTTTTTGGCTTTATCCAAATATACGGAGTTGTCATATCCCAATTCCTTAGCCCAGTACATCGCTTGAACTGCCCGTGCATCCGCATCGGTGGCATTCGTGTAGCGCCATTGCTGTGCCGGGGCATTATTTTCCTTAGTGAACAGGCTCATAAAGCCTTCATTAGGCTTGCCAAACTTATGATTATCTTGTGATGGATGCGGTACAGCCTCCCAGACTGATTCCTGTTCCCCACGCTGGAAGGTGTTTACATAGGCAGCTGTATGCGACGGATTCAGCAGATTGCCAAAGCCGTACCAATTATCCACATCCAACAACCAGTGCATCAGATAAGTCTGGTTGTTGCCATAGGTTGCCTTCAGCTCAGAATCCAGTGGATCCTTGCCAGCACCATACTGACCACTCAAACGGCTTGGGTACTGATCCGGCTGCGAATATTCTGCGGCATAAGTGGCGGGGCTGTTCGGATTATAGTTACTCATTGTCGGTTGCTCTTCCTTACCGTCCCCTTCATTAACAGGAATGATATATTTCTCCATGTTGTCCCATGCGGATTCCAAATGCCCCCAATCCCCGGTATAATGACCATACAGCACTTCCAGCCACATCCAGTAGCTGTACGCTTCCGAAGTCGTTAAGTGTCCGTAATCCGGAGCCTCGCTCATGAGCGTTTCAACGGAATGATAAGGGATGCCTTCTTTTGAAAAGTATCCGCTAGCCGGATCCTTCAGCTGTTTATACAATTGTAGAAAGCGTGTCGATTCCGGTGTTGCGGCTGATGCACGGTCGGGTCCTGCCTGAAATAAGCCCAAGGTTAATGGAAGTACCAAAATGGCTGACATGACCATAGAGACAGATTTCCTGAACACTGATTTTCTGCTGATCACTTTTGCATTCATCCTCTCCATTATCAATTTTGGCTTTACACAAGATTTTATTCCGAAAAACGACAGCACAAAAAGACAGCATCATCACCTCACTTTCCCCTAAAAAAGGTGGAGGACACGCTGTCTATTGCTCCAAATGCTTCGCATTGGCCCTGGAAAAAATATACCACACTAGGCGCCAAATGAGAGTCGAAAAATTCTATAAGTTTAGAGATTCACAAGGAAAATTGACGAAATCGATTGGAATCGGTACTATTTCACAGGGAGGCGTTAAAACATGAAAATTTTGCTATTGCTTGGTTGTATCGTGATGTTTTTAGCCGTAGCTCTGGGAGCGTTCGGCGCGCATGCATTGAAAAAAAGACTTTCCGCAGACATGCTCAGCATATTCCAGACAGGAATTCAATATCAAATCGCTCATGGACTGGGTTTGCTACTGCTTGGAGTTCTTGCTGACAGCCTTGTCCATTCTTCTCTCATCGTAACCGCAGGTTGGGTTATGCTAGTGGGTATTCTCCTGTTTTCCGGCAGTCTGTATGCCCTTAGTATATCCGGTGTGAGAAAGCTTGGGGCAATCACTCCCCTTGGCGGGTTGGCTTTTTTGGCAAGCTGGGTCATTGTAATCGTGGCGGTTGTGCAAGGTTAAAGAAGGATAAAGGAACGGAGACTTGGAAAAGGAGGCGCTTCCAAGTCTCTCAATTATTAACGCAGCATTCCTGATTATATGAAAGAATGCACTATCTCGTCTGCACTTGTTGCACTTGTTGCGCTTTCTGAGCGGCTATCCGATGACCTTCGATATAACGTCTGGATTCAGCCATCTCATGCTCCTGAGCAGCTTCCATAATAATATGAACCCCCGGCTTGTACTGCTCCAGTAGTTCCATGTAGAGGCCATAGTTCATGTCTCCAAAACCCGGCGGCACCGTCTCAATTTCACCTGACGATGACAACCGCCGGTCTTTGGCATGCGCTGCGATAATCCGGGGGCCTAGCAGTTGGAAAGCTTCGCGGATGATCTCATCCTGTTGCGCCAGATTTTCCGTTTTCAGCAGATTACCCGGATCAATCACAACACCGATGTGTGAAGAAGGTACTTCCTCCAGAAAGGTAGCCAACTCTACGGCGGTTCCGACCAAGTGATCGTTTGCAGCTTCCAATCCTACGAATACGCCCCACTTCTCCGCTTCATCTGCTAATTCACGCACTACTTCCCTTACAACTCTCCAGTCACGTTCCGTATAGGCAGTACCGTCCTCATTACGTCCGACTTCAGCTGCAACCATTGGTGCTCCTAACAGACCCGCATATCGGATCAGCTCTTTGAAGCGCTCTACATTTTCACGCAGCAATTCCTCATCCTGTATAAAAAAATGTAAATAGCACCCGAGCACCGATATGGATACACCATGCTTACGAAATTCTTCTGCGATAGACAGTGCCAATCCCGGATTGAACTTACCCGGTTTATTAAAATCTACATCACTGATCGCTCTCCACGGAGCCAGCTGAACATGAGTAAAGCCCGCTGCGCCTACCTTTGCAGCCAAATCACGATAAGGCAACTTGCCAAACAAATGTGCCAATACACCTACTGTCACTAAAAATCACCTCTTGTTTTTATTGTTGTATGCTACTTGTCACCGAACTCTGCTCCAAGGTCTCATTGATGATGTGCGTAATCCGTTCCACTTCATCAAGAATAAAAAAGTGTCCTCCCTCAAAGGTAAACATACGAAATTGCTGATCCGTATGGTGTGCCCATGCCTCCGCATCTTGTAAGGTCACCGTGTTATCGGTCATTCCCGTCAAAGCGGTGATAGGACAATGTAAAGGTACGGCTTTAGCCATGTACTTGTACAACTCGACAGCTTTGAAATCCGCTCTTAGCACTGGCATAAAATATTCGTATAATTCCCGATTGTCAAAAATCGCTTCCGAAAGCTGACCGTACCGCTGCAAATGCGTCCTGAACTGATCTGCGGGCAGATCGTGTAACCACGGGGAATTTCTTGGGACATGCGGTGCCCGTCCACCTGAAACGAACAGATGAGCAGGCTTGCCATATCCACCGGCCACCAGCTTGTAGTACAGCTCGAATGAGATCATCGTCCCCATACTGTGACCGTATATGGCATAAGGATCGCCGGGGGCTATCTCTTCGCTGATCTTGTGCAACAGATCCTCGCTCATCTCCTCAATGCTTTCCTTTAGCGGTTCCCCAGAACGAATACCTCTTCCAGCTAATTCCAGTGGAACAAGCTTAATCTGCGGAAGCAGCAACTTTTTCCATTTGAAGCTGACCGACGCCGATCCGCCTGCATACGGGATAAAAAATAATGTGATAGGTGCCATTCTTGCAACCTCCTGCCTTGCTAAGTTCTAACTTTTTCATTTTAGCATAAAAAGGTATATTTACCCATTTCAAATATTTTGCAAATTCCAGAAGAATGCTTGAGAAAATCAAGCACATTTTGTATAAGGCAGGAAATGTTTTTCTAAAGAAAGAACGGCTTTATGTTTGAATATAATCATGTGTTGGGCCTTAGGTAATGAACGATTTTTTGGACTAATCTCTAATACAGGTGGCGGCTATGCATTTTACCGGGATGGCTCGCTTACGTCGCTTAACACGTTACCGGTACAACAATATTCCAGTCGACAATGGCGGTCGCTATTTTTATATTTATGATAACGGGGATTATTGGACTCCAGGCTGGATGCCGGTCAAACGGGAGCTGGAGCAGTATGAATGCCGCCATGGACTTGGCTATACCTCAATTATGGGGGAACGCAGCGGTATTCGGGTCACGCAACTAGCTTTTGTGCCCTTATCCTTTGACGGCGAGGTCCATCAGGTTAAGCTTCATTGCGCAGTTTGCGGATGAATCTGATGTAGAACGAGCGTTGAGTGAGCTGCGAACTTATTGGAATAATCTGCTGTCCAAGTATATCCTTCAAAGCCACGACGACAAGCTGAACCGAATGGTAAACATATGGAACCCTTATCAGTGTATGGTTACGTTCAATATGTCGCGTTCCGCTTCGTATTTTGAATCTGGTATCGGATGTGGAATGGGCTTCCGGGATTCGAATCAGGACTTGCTCGGCTTTGTCCACCAAATACCGGAGCGGGCACGGGAACGGATTATCGACATTGCCTCTACTCAATTTGAAAACGGGGGAGCTTATCATCAGTACCAACCGTTAACCAAAAAAGGAAATCACGAGGTTGGCGGTGGCTTTAACGACGATCCGTTGTGGCTTATTGTCGGTACCGCAGCGTATATCAAAGAAACGGGAGACTTTGCCATACTGGACGAACAAGTGCCCTTTGACGGTAATGTAGAGCGTACGGCTACGCTGTTTGAACATTTGAAGCGTTCTTTTTACCACGTTGTGGATAATCTAGGCCCGCATGGTCTTCCACTCATTGGCCGGGCTGACTGGAACGACTGTCTGAATCTCAACTGTTTTTCTGCTACACCAGATGAGTCCTATCAGACAACTCAGAATCTGGAGGGTCGAATAGCCGAATCCGTGTTCATCGCCGGATTATTTGTATATACGGGACCGGATTTTATTGAGCTTTGCAAGCGCAGAGGATTGGATGAGGAAGCGGCAACCGCTCAAGCATATGTGGATCGTATGCAAACAGCCACATTGGAGCATGGTTTTGACGGGGAATGGTTCTTACGTGCTTATGACCATTATGGAGACAAAATAGGGAGCAAGGATTGTGAAGAAGGTCAAATTTCATTGAACCTCAAGGTTTCTGTGTCATGGCAGGAATTGGTGTTGAAGAAGGTCTAGCTCAAAAAGCTCTCGATTCTACACGTAATCGGTTAGAAACTCCCTACGGCATCATGTTGCAAAATCCACCGTATTCTCGCTATTACATCAACCTGGGCGAAATCTCATCTTATCCTCCCGGTTATAAGGAAAATGCCGGTATTTTCTGTCACAATAACCCGTGGATTATGATGGCGGAAGCCGTAATAGGACGTGGGGACCGTGCTTTCGAGCTGTATAGCAAAATTGCACCCGCCTATCTGGAGGACATCAGCGACATTCACCGCACCGAGCCGTATGTGTACGCTCAAATGATTGCGGGCAAGGATGCTGTTCGTGAAGGCGAAGCCAAAAATTCCTGGCTGACGGGTACAGCGGCATGGAACTTTATAGCTATTACTCAATTCATTCTCGGTATTCAGCCTGAATGGGATGGTCTGCGTATTGATCCGTGCATTCCTACAGCCTGGGACGAATTCACAGTCACCCGTGTCTTCCGCGGTGATACCTACGTGATTCATATCACGAATCCACAGCATGTCTCCAAGGGTGTAGTTACAGTTACCTTAGATGGCACCGTCCTTACGATAATATTCTGCCGGTTGCAGGGGACGGGGCTATCCACCAAGTAAAAGTGTTGCTAGGCTAGCAAGTTCATGGCCTTCAAAAAAATTAGCTTCAACTTCATCACATAGTATCTTATAATACGAGAATGGCTAAAGATACATTAAGTGTGGTGACATCATGAACAAGACAAAACGGCTTACTCAAACCATGGATTACAAAACAAAGCAAGCCCGCTGGGTACGCAAAATGTTATTACTGTATTGGATGATTATAGCTGTACATTTTATCGTCCAGCTGGGCAGCTACTTATTTCTTGATTACCACGCTTCGCCTTATGAATTTTACGTCGGAACCCTCATTGTTCCCACGCTAATCATGAGTGGTTCCAACTTACTGGCAGAGTTGGCTCATTTTAAATTTAACAGGTATTCTTTTGCGATCCTGTTTATGGCAAGCTCCGTCATTTGCTGGATGATTATTCGCCTAAATTATGATATCCGGATTATTCCTGCGCTATGTTTGTTGCCTATTTTCTCTTCTATTCTGTTCTTCAATCGTCGCTTAATATGGCTTTCCTTTGTATTGCAAGTGGTCGTCTTTTTTCTGTTGCTGGCAGCAGATGGATCATTCCGCAGCTATTTGTCAGACTTTGATATCGTGGCGATTCCAACCTTTTTAATTATATCCACCTTTATTGCTCTCATTATTCAGGCCAGCGGCCGCGATTTGTTAGTGGATTTGTATAAAACAAAGCGTGCCCAACAGGAATTAATGATCAGTAACGCGATTATCAGCAAAATGTCAATGACTGATGGTTTGACAAAGCTCTACAATCATTTGTCCTTTCAAAACTTTTATGAAAAAGCACTCGAATATGCTGAACAAGGCGCGATCATCCATCTGGCGTTAGTGGATATTGATAATTTCAAGAAGATCAATGATACTTACGGACACCAGTTCGGAGATAAAATTTTGGAAGGCATCTCGCAAATCATTACAGAGCAGATTACCGCAAATGACATTGCGGCTCGCTATGGCGGTGAGGAATTTGCTATTTTGATGTTTGAGCATACTTTCGAAGAAGCTTATCAGATCGTCGAAAACATCCGGCGTGAAGTGGAGAAAATGACCTTTCAGGAGAAATTGCAAATCGTTTCTGTAACCGTAAGCATTGGACTGAAAAGCTATACAGAGGAAATGAACAAAGATAAAGATGTATTTTTTCAGCAAGCAGATGACTATCTGTATCAAGCTAAGCGCTCCGGGAAAAACAAAATTGTTGCTCTTAATCATATCGCTTAATGTAAAAACACTTCATTTGATGAGACTCCGGCATGAGCTTGCCGGAGTCTTTTGAATATAGAACTTAAAATGTAATAGAGTTGACAATTCCATAAGTTGAAACTAAAATAGTTACATATGTATTGGTTATTTACTTACAATAAATAAGTTCGAAGGAGCTGGTTTTTTAAATGTCAACCCTCGTTATTGTCGTTCACCCTGATCTTGTGGAATCTCGCATTAACAAAAGATGGGTGCAAGAACTCAAGAAACAATCCGGCGTGACCGTTCACAACCTGTATGAAGTATATCCTGATGAGCAAATCAATGTCGCCCAGGAGCAGGAATTGCTAGAGCAGCATGACCGTATCGTTCTGCAATTCCCTTTTTACTGGTACAGCACTCCTTCCCTGCTGAAAAAATGGCTGGATAAGGTTCTAACCTACGGCTGGGCGTATGGAAGCGAAGGTGGCAAGCTACAGGGCAAAGAGTTGTTGATCGCCTTGTCTGCTGCCAGCGTTGAGGAAAATTATCAACGTGACGGACGGAACAGGTATACGATCGAAGAGCTGTTGAGACCTCTGGAAGCTACAGGCCATATGATTGGTGTCAAATTGCTCCCTTATTTCGTACAATATGGTGCTGCAGTATTGACTGATGAGCAACTAGAGCAATCCGCACAAAAATACGCGCAAACGGTTATTTCTTAATTTTTTACTAGAAAGCCCCTTGGACGGTGCCCGCCAAACCTGCTTTACAGCAGACGGCAGCTCCAGCCAAGGGGCTTTACTGATCGATTTACATCGTAACCAAGGTACTGGTTACTTGTGCCATACTTTCTTTAATAATTTCGCAGCCCTTACGCAAGTTTTCCAAGCTTATCGTTAACGCTGGCATAATTTTAATTACCGTATCGTTACGCCCAGCACGTTCAATAATGAGCCCCCTACTAAAGCAGAGAGACGCTACCTCTTTGGCGAACGCTTCTCCCAGATGAGACACATCAATTCCCCAGATCAATCCCATGCCACGAATTTCAATAAGAGGATCTATCGATTGGATATGTTCACGTAAGAACTGCTGAACAAAAGCCTCTTTTTCCTTCACTTGTGCTTCCAGCTCTACCGTATCTCTGAACTCCAGCGCAGCCTTTGCCCCGACGAAAGCAAGCTGATTTCCACGGAAGGTGCCGTTATGCTCACCCGGACTCCATATATCCAATTCTGGCTTCAGTAGCAACAGAGACATTGGCAATCCGTATCCACTGATCGATTTGGACAAAACAACCATATCAGGAACAATTCCCGCCCGCTCGAATGAGAAGAACGATCCAACCCGGCCGCAACCGACTTGAATATCGTCAACAATGAGCAAAATATCATGATCATCGCACAGCTGTCGCAAATCACGCAGCCATTCGGTCTCTGCAATATGAATACCGCCTTCAGCCTGTACCGTTTCCAAAATGATCGCGGCAGGCTTTTCCACACCCGAATGGGTGTCTGTTAAAAGCTGCTCCATATACAAAATGGTATCCATTCCGTTAAATGTGCTGTTATAAGGTATGAAGGTAACATTGTTCAGGGGAACCCCTGCGCTCTCTCTCATGGAGTTGTTGCTGGTAATAGATAAACTACCCAGCGACATCCCGTGGAACGCGCCCATAAAAGCAAAAATACCATTTCTGTTTTTCACCTTGCGTGCAAGTTTCAGTGCTGCTTCCACTGCATTAGTTCCGGTCGGTCCGCAAAATTGCAGCTTATAATTCAAGCCCTTGGGCTGGAGAATACGCTCTGAAAAAGACTCCATAAACTCTTGCTTGGCCGTCGTGTACATATCCAGACCATGCATAATCCGGTCGGAAGTTAAATAATCCAATATCCGATTTTTCATAAAATCATTATTGTGCCCATAGTTCAAAGCCCCTGCACCGGCAAAAAAGTCAATGTAGCCCTTGCCTGCCTCCGTGTACAGTACATCGTTTTTAGCTTTGTTGAAAACAACTGGAAAACTTCTGCAATAGGATCTTACATTGGACTCCAGCACTTCGAATGTGTTCATGATCTCTCGTCCTCCCGCTGACCTGATTTTAAAAAATACAAGCATGGAAAGCAAAAAAATGTAAATATGTAATCTAAAAGAGTAGACAGTCTGAATTCACAATGGGATATCCACACCAAAGAATCATAAGTATGATCGCAAGAACAATTAAAGTACGAAAATTAAATACAGAGATAGCACATTGAGAGTAAGTTAGTAGAAGATTAAATAGTGGGTTTTTCTAAGAGGCCTATCAGAGGATGTCAACTCCTATGTAATAAAATACCATAATTTTCATTTAAGTCAATGCATGTTTCTGAGGTGTTTTGTTAAATTTTTGTAATTTATTATCAACGGCTTGTAGTATATTGTTATAAGAAAACGAAAATTGTCGTATTATAGAAATAAATCTCAAAAATAGTACATTTCCATATCAAATAGATATACATCTGGACTATTTGTCCACAGGATTGCCACAACAAACCTGATCTTTTGACAGACTGTCCAAAGGAGTTTACTCTATCAACAGGACCTGCCAAAAACTTGTTGTAAACTATTGCAGCTATCCTAACTATTTGGCTCGAATTTGATAGAAAGATAAGGAAATATGATCATGTCTAATGTTTTAATTATTGAAGATGACAATATGCTGGGAGATACCCTTTCCTTGTATTTAACAGGAGAAGACTACAACGTTACTCGAGTGGAACAAGCGTCTGAGGGTATTGCTAGGCTTGAGATCGTACAGCCCGATATTATTTTGCTGGATCTGTTGCTTCCAGATTTGGATGGAATGAATCCCTGCCCACTGATACGCAAGCATACGGACGTGCCCATCATCGTGATTTCTACAGAAAACAACATATCAGAGCGCATTCGTACACTTACGTTGGGAGCAGATGATTATATTTGCAAGCCTTTTAGTATGCAAGAGCTAAAAGCACGGATAGAGGCTCTTTTCCGTCGTATTGAAATCACACGCTTGCAAGGAAGAGGCAGAGCACCTGAACCTGAAACGGGCATTACTTTGGATCTAGCGAAAAGAATGATTACCGTTAACGGACAGAATGTGGAGACAACATATTCAGAATTTGAGCTCATGAAGCTTTTTTATTTGAACCGGGGAATTGTATTCAGCAGGTATGCTTTGATTCAAGCTCTCCGTGGCACAGACTCCTTTATTAATGAGAGGGCTGTGGACGTACATATTAACCATTTACGCAGAAAAATTGAAAAAGACCCTAAGAAACCGCAATTGATCAAGACCATCTGGGGAATCGGCTACAAATTTATGCAATAATACGGTCAGCTCCAGGGAAGTGATGACTTGATCTGATTAATCTCCTTCTGAACCATACTGAGTTGCTCTTTCCAGTCCGGATACAGTTCACCTGTTGAGGTTTCATTGCTGCGCTTCAATGCCTTTTCCAGCTCTATCACCTTTGCCAGCAGCTCTGGCGCGCATAGATTCCCCGTTCCTCCCTTAAGCGAGTGGATTAATCGAAGAGCAGAAGATAACTGCCCATTGCCCATTTTTTTCACTACTCTCTTATCAAGATGCTGGTATTCTTGAATCCATTTATAAAGGGCAAATTGAAAAATATACACCTTGCCATCCATAGCGGTTATCGCCTGCTCTGCGTGAATACCATGTAAATCTTGCAGCCACGCTAAGTTAATCCAGCTAGTTAACACTCTAGCAGCGTTCAGCTCATGGATAGGCTTGAGAAGCACGGCATTAATACCGGCACGAAGACAAACTTCCTGTTCATGCTGCACAGCATCAGCGGTAAAAGCGATAATGGGAAGTCTGTTAAAAGCTTTGTTTCTCCGAATATGTCTCGCCGTCTCAAAACCATCCATCTCTGGCATATGCAGATCAAGCAACACCATATCCCAGTAACGCAGTTCCAGTAACGCTATTAGTTCTCTTCCGTTCGTGACCATCGTTACCTCAAAGTTACGCTCTGCTAAAAACTCGGTAATTACCACCTGGTTAATTTCGTTATCCTCTGCTATGAGAATTTGATACTTCTGTGTTGTATCCCCCACCTCATTGCGGGAACTCATGGTCACATGAGTCTCCAGAGTATTACCATCTGCAGGCACTGACTGTTCCTTCTTCCAGCAGAGAACCTCCAGCAGAGCGTTCCGGGTAACGGGCTTGGACAAAAAGGCATCGATCCTATGATCCATGTCCCCATCAGCTATGGTTTCCATCTGAAACACGGTTGTAAGTCCAATGATCTGAGTTATCTGCCTATCCAGCATTTGAAGCCATTGCCTCCGGGAGTCCAGTTCTCTAAAACCTTCCATCCCCATATCAATGATAACAAAATCAAAATGCTCACCCTTTTGAAAAGCGTCCATACTTTCTTGGAAGGATGAAATAGTGAATGGTTTTAATCCCAAATCTTGCAGTAGTTCGTTCAAGCTGTATTTCACCAGTTCATGTTGTGCAACAATTAAGGCTTTGCCTTTGATTTGTTTTTCTATTCGTGTGCTTCCCGCATTCAATTCCCCGGTATCCAACTCGACATTAAAGTAAAATTGACTGTACTCTCCTAATTGGCTTTTCACCTCTACTTTCCCCCCCATAGCTTCAGCCAAATGCTTGCTAATGGCCAAACCCAGCCCAGAGCCCCCATATCTGCGGCTGGTTGAGGTACTCGCCTGGATAAAAGGGACGAATAGCTTGTCCATACACGTCTCAGAAATTCCTATTCCCGTATCTTCTACCATAAAAGAAACGCCTACTCGTCCGCCCTGCTGACTGAGCATTTTCACCTGTAACAATACATGTCCCTGATCCGTAAACTTGATGGCGTTGGTCAGAAGATTTGAAAGCACCTGCTCCATTCGAAGCGGATCACCCTTAAACCTTTTCGGTAACGCCAGGTCCGTTATAAATACGATCTCTATTTCCTTATCTTCCAGCAAAGTTCCAACGGTATCTGCGAGATGCCGAAGCATTTTTTCCGGCTCAAATTCTACCTTTTCCAGTTCCAGACTGCCGGCTTCCATTTTGGAAAAATCCAATACGTTACTGAGCATGGATGAAAGGGTACGCGAGGAGGCAAGAAGCTTGTCGAGGTAATCTCTTTGAACGGCAGTCAGTTCAGTCTTATTCAATAGCTTTGACAGACCGATGATTCCATTCAGCGGGGTGCGGATTTCGTGACTCATATGAGCCAAAAAAATGCTTTTCGCATGGTTAGCCTCGTCCATCTCCATTCTCTTCTGCTCGGAGGCTTTATACTCTGTAATATCCAACACGTGACCGATAACATACCCAGTAATCCCGTCCTCCATAACCGGATGTAAGGTAATGAGAGCCGAATATTCCCAAAACTCCAATTCAAATACGGTTCGATCACCAAACCAAGCTTGCTTGTAGTATTGACTAAGCTGCTCCATCGTTTCAGAGGAAAGCTCCAATATGTCCCCGAGACGCTTCACATGCTCCCTTTTGTTGTAGTTGACTTGCAGATTCAGACCTACGCGCTCCAGCAATTCCCCTTCAAGCAGCCTATAATAAAATTCATCACCACTTTTCTCCAGCCTGAAGGTAAAACCCGGTTGGACCCGAAGTAAATTCAGCAGATCACGGTCTTTGTTTAACAAACGTTGTCCATATGTATACTTAGCGGTCATTAAAGTGTGCACAAACAGAATCATGAACATTAGACCAATCCCTAGCTCCAGCAAGCAGGTCAGCAGTGTTTTATCACTTATGCCAAAATATAAGAACAGAATTCCTGCCACTCCATAAAAAACACCTGTAATCGCCTGACGAACAAGCTGACGCTGAAAAATTAAAACTAACAATAATATCACGATAGCACATAGCATTAAATCTCGAACCAAGTGTTCGCCCCCCTTATAATCTTCCATGTTTTGTACAATAAATCGAAAATATAAAAAAACTCAGGACAGATTCCTTATGCCATAAGGCTTAAAGAACTGTCCCGAGCATTCATTGTACTATAGATTCCATAGGGTTCAAGCTCGTTTTAATATTTGAAACGACTGATCATCACCTTCAAATCAGTAGCCATGGTTGAAAGCAACTGTGCAGAAGCTGATATTTCCTCCATGGAAGCCAGCTGCTCTTGTGAGGAGGCGGCAACTTCCTCAGATGTGGCGGCATTACCGGTTGCAATCGTCGCCAGTTCGTTGGCTGTCGCTGCAATCTCTTGTACACTGGCTGATATTTGCTGTGCAATCGCAGCGACCTCCTCTACCTGAGGTGTTGTCTCTCGAATGCCTTCCATCGCATGACCCAACTTGACAATGGTTGCTTTGGAAATCTGCAGTCCATCCTGCACCTCAGTCGTAACCCTGTCCATCGTCTTCACTGTTGTTTCGGTTTCATGCTGAATTTCGGCAATCAAGGTGGCAATCTGTGTGGCGGATGTCTGAGACTGCTCTGCCAGCTTGCGCACCTCATCAGCAACGACGGCAAAGCCTTTTCCATGATCACCCGCTCTGGCTGCCTCAATAGCTGCATTCAATGCCAGCAGGTTTGTCTGATTGGAGATATCGCCGATAACCTTCGTAATTTCACCGATTTCATGAGAGCGGGCTTGCAAGGTTTGAATCATCTGGTTGGAACGCTCTACTGATTGATGAATGGAATTCATTTGCTCACCTGTCTGCTCAACAGACTTTCGTCCTTCCTCGGCTTGCAAGGCAGATCGTTTGGCCAAATCGGCTACCGAAATCGAGCGTTCAGCGATTTGGGTGATTCCTTGTGCAATTTCATCGAGGGCCACCGAATTATTTTCCAGCCCTGTAGTCTGCTTCTCTGCACCACTGGCTATTTCTTGCACAGCCTGGGACACCTGCTCACTTGCAGCACTGGTTTGTTCCGCGCTTATTGTCAGTTCATTCGAAGAAATTGCGACATGATCTGCACTGTTCCCTACGTTCTGAATGACAGATCGCAAGTTATTCTGCATATTTTGAAAAGCCACTCCTAATTCTCCGATCTCGTCCTCGCTCTTTACTTGAATGTCCTGTGTCAGATCTCCGGCGCTCACATTTACCGCTTGTTCTTTTAACTTTAAAATCGGTTTGATGATGGAACGGATCAGGAAATAAACGATGATAATACCAATCACAAGACAACCGATGATGGTTAGTAAAGTGCTGATCAAAATCGGTCCTGCTGCCTCATCGACTTCAGACAAATATAGCGTTCCGCCTATCTTCCAGCCAGTTAGCTTGTTAGTCGCATAGTTCATATATTTGGGCTGTCCTTCATACTCATACTCGTATTCACCAGCATCGCTCTGAAACATGCGTGATTCAATATCTGTAATTTTGGTGCCCGCTTCCTTCGTCGGATGTACAATGTAAGTATGGTTGCTGTCCAGCAATATAGCATAACCCTCATGACCTACTTTAATATTGTTCAACGTCTCTTTAATACCACTTATTTTCAGGTCAATGCCAATAACACCCGATCCATCTGACGTTGCCTTGGACACCGTAACCGTCATTTGCTTCGAGCTTGCCGAAAGATAGGGAGAACTAATCGCTGTCTTTGCTTGCTCCTTTATCGCTTTATCGTACCAAGGTCTGACTCGTGGATCATAATTATCCGGTAATTGCTTCTGTGGATAGGTTGTAAATTTACCGTCCTTCGTACCATAAGAAATGGATTCTGCTTCAGGATGAAGTGCAGCATATTGCTTAAAAAACTCTTCCAGTTTGGCCGCTTGTTCCTCCGTCTCTACCCGATTGCCTTTTAGTCTTTCTGCAAAATATTCTGCATCATGTACCTTGGGTTCAATAGTACTATCAATAATAAAATTAGTGCGGATGATAGCCTGCTCGGCACTTTCTTCAATCTGGTTTCGAATCTGCTGACTAGCGCTCACAAACGACAAAGCCCCCACGATCATGGACGGTAAAATCAGAAATGCAATAAAGGCGACCATTAGCTTCGTTTTAAAATTTTTGCTGAGCATCCTTGCGACTAGCCACTTTTTCCCCGATAACTTCTTCATTAATAAACATCTCCATTTCATTACCTGGATTTCCTAACCTATGGCGAACCTCTTCGTCTTGCCGATGACGACAATCACCCGACAGACTCTCTTTCACATTTTTCACATCTGCTGCTAAAACGCTTGGACATAAAAGATATAAACACGCTAGTTAAATAGGTATATGTACTCATTTTCGAAAACAGCAAGGCTGGTCGGAACCGGTTCTTTGATATAATATACCTAAAAAATATTAAAAAAAATGCGTAGCATATGTTAAGAAAATATTAGTTTCATCTCACTATACCTACCTCTTAATATGAAAATAATCCCCTTGAAGGTAGCAAACATAAGGTCATTTTCGAAAATCACCTTATGCTTACTACCCCCGAGGGGATTAGGTTTGATCGCTTTATTCAGTTCAATCCAACAACACCTTCAGATCTTCAAGTCTGGTAACAGGTGCCTGACAGGTAAAATGCTCACACACATATACAGCTGGTTTGCCTTCCACAAGATTGTAATCACGGATATAAGAAACTGTCTCTGCAATCTCCGACTGTCCTTCATCCTTCAGAATAACGACCGTATTCGGCCTGAACCCCGCTCGAATCGCCTGAATGAACTGTACGGTCTGCGGATCGTCCCAATGACCTACAATCACAATCTCTTTTGTCGTTCCTGTTGCATACAGCAACGCGCTGAGCAAGGCTGAGCAGCCTGACGGGTAATGAGCAACCATGCCGCCAAAAGCCTTAAACTGCTTGGCTGCATAATTCTCCAATCGGGATTCACCCGTTAGCCGTGCAAGCCGCACAAAATTATGAGCCGCAATGCTGTTACCCGACGGAATCGCACCGTCATAGATTTCTTTAGGCTTGGCAATTAGCTGCTCACTATCTGACCCATAAAAGAATAATCCGTCCCGCTCCTCATCCCAGAATAAGTCGATCATATTTTGATTGAGCGTCAACGCCCGTTGCAGATACTCTATATCGAAGGTCGCCTGGTATAGCTCGATCAAGCCCCACACATAAAAAGCATAATCATCTACATAACCGGGATAAGCTGCTTCTCCGTCCCGATAACGTGCTAACAGCCGTCCGTTCTCCTGTTTCAAATGGTTCCACAAAAACGTCTCAGCTTTCTGAGCTTGCTCTGTATATCTTGTGTCTCCAAAAGCTTGTCCCGCCTTCGCCAGTGCAGCAATCATCAACCCGTTCCACGAGGTCAAAATCTTGTCATCCTTATGAGGATGAACCCGCTGTTCTCTGGCAGCAAACAGCTTGGCGCGTAGCTCACTAACCCGCTGTTCCAGTTCCTGCTCAGTCAAGTCATGTTTGATCCCATAGGCTTCCAGATTGATATCAATCAGGTTTGGAATGTTGTGGCCTTCAAAATTGCCGTAAGGTGTAATCCCATACAAATCGTTGAAAAAGGCGGCATCCTCATCGCCTAGTATAGCCCTTACCTCAGAGTCGTCCCAGACATAGAATCTCCCCTCTTCTCCTTCGGAATCCGCATCCTCCGCCGAATAAAAGGCACCCCCTGCATCCGTCATGTCTCTTGCGATATATGTAAAGATTTGTTCTGTAATCCGTCGGTACAGTTCCTTGCCTGTCACCTGCCAAGCTTCTGTATACGCGATGGCCAACAGAGCATTGTCATACAGCATTTTTTCAAAATGCGGCACCAACCATTTCTCGTCCACGGAGTATCGTGAGAACCCCATGCCTACGTGGTCGTAGATTCCGCCACGGGACATCGCATCTAGCGTTTTCTCTGCCATTTCCAGTGCCTGTTGATTCCCCGTATGCTGTGCATATCGCAGCAGAAAAGACAGGTTATGCGGAGAAGGAAACTTAGGAGCTTCCCCGAAGCCGCCATATTCCTTATCGAAGGTGTGGCTGTATTCATGGAAGGCTTTATTCAAGCTCTGTTCATCCAGTTCACCGCGATAACCTGCAAGCAAGTCCTGCCGCTCATGCTCGGTAAGTACCTGCTCACTCAGCTCCACCAGCTCTTCGGGTTGTTCTTTCCACCGGGCACCCACCTTGTCCAGCAGCTCCAACAGTCCGACACGGCCATACTTTTGCTCCTTGGGCAAATACGTCCCCGCAAAAAAAGGCTTCTGATCCGGCGTCATCAATATTGTCAGTGGCCAGCCTCCATGCCCTGTCATCGTCTGGCAGATGGACATATAGATATGATCCACATCCGGACGTTCTTCACGATCCACCTTAATGGATACGTAATCCCTGTTTAATAGCTCAGCCACTTCTTCATCCTCGAAAGATTCTCTCCCCATTACATGGCACCAATGGCAAGTTGACTTAAGCCCCACTAGGAATAGCCTACTGACAAAAATACAGGTTTACCCTCCCGAGAGGCTTTTTGAAAGGCTTCGGGGCCCCAAGCCATCCAATCCACTGGGTTATATGCATGCTGCAGTAGATAGGGAGACTTTTCATTTATTAAGCGGTTAGCCTTCCGTTCCTTGCCTTCAATAAACTCTCTCATCGTTAAACCTCCCAAAGACTTATATTCTTTCTTACACTTTCAATATAACCATTTCATAAGAAAACTAAAAGACCTCAAACGAGGTCTTTTGGATTGAATTTATAGAATAACTCATTGTATACCTTGTTGGCTGCTTTAATCGCTTCTTCCGAAGGATGGTTTAGAACAGTGGCTGTTATGTTATACCCCTGACTCCGGTACTTCACAACCTTTTGTCCTTCTTTATTATAACTTATTTCAGGAGTGGAGTTGTCCTCGTCCTCTTGATGTGCTATTTCTCTAGCTCCCACTTGCCCCTCCTCCTTCAACAATTATCTTTAAATCAAGTGCAAGCTTGTAAAATGCTCTCCACCTAATTTTGCTGTATGTCGGTTCGCTGATCGGCGGTTGAAATACGAAACTATACACCCGCTGATCCGTAATGTAGTCATGCTCCTTTGTCATGTACCGCGACTCAATCAGGAATCCTTCCATCTTGGGCATACGCTTAACAGCTCGTTCTATCCGCTCACAATATTCCTTACGATATGCCTCCGAATCCACATTATGAATGGCTATGTTGGCTGTCTGATCGCTAGTAACATTCGTCGGGCTGCTGCGCGGCATGTCGCTATATGCGGCTGTCGTGCTTGCCTCGCGTTCTTCAACACTGAGGTACTTGTATATTCTGTATTTCTCCAATGCGTCCTCCACAGCAGCCTGTGTCCGCTTCCGGTCGATCTCCGGTAAAAAACTCTGTTGACCCACCTTGTAATCACCTCATGCTCTGTATTAAGTAAATCCCCCGACCGAAGCCGGGGAGCGTATAAGTGCGGTCTGCTTAGAAAGGCAAATCGTCATCCGGGTTATCTCCACCTGCAGCACTTGCGGCAATCTCAGCGGCTGCGGCTTCTTCGTCATCAATAGGTAATTTCGCTTGGTTTGGATCGTTAATGTCAATTGTCCCGTCAGGATGGATATAACCCTTCACACCCTCACGCGGCTCCGCTGGCTTGTCCTGCGGCTTCTCTTCTTCCACCTTTGCAATATCCTCAATGGTGAGCTGGTTGGTTTCCGTCAGAGCTCTGGCGAGGCGCTTCACATCCTCCGTGATTGCTCCATGACGCTTGATTACCTCCGCGAAACCCTCAATGTCTGGTGGTAATGTAGTAAGCAACGGACGACCGTCTGCAGCCATTTTCGTTTTACCATGACGGTCATATTTAAGATCGAGTGTGAACAGCGCATGATCCAGTACATATCGACGCTGTGGTTCTGCCATCCGATTCCACATATCAGCGTTGAGATACAAAATCGCGTCTCGCTTCATTGTGCTCCGTAGATCATCCGCAAGAACTTTGAATTTGCCAAACAGGGTTTTACCTTTAGAAACCCATCCCCCATGTTTAAACAGAATAAGGAAGTCAGAGCCTGATAGGCTATCGTGATGTTTGTCAATCATGTCCTCCAGTAATTCGTATGTTTCGCGCGGAGCCTCAGAATGAAATTTTTGTGCTTTTGCCATGGGTGGCTACCCCTCTCAGTTGTTTATTTTTATTTATAGAAAACGAACAGTATCGACAACGCTATAATAGATGCAACACATATGCATGCCATGTTGCGGGCGGACTCTTTATTCTTATCTCCCTCAGCTACTGTTCCGAGAAAAGAGATTACTAGAATTGAGCCCAGCAGGATCTTAAACCACATAATTCCCGGTCACCCTTTCGGCTGATCTTTAGGAGCGAATTTATTTTTATATTTTTTGGACAGCTCGTGGATCACTCGCATTTTGGAGACACCGACCTGCTTGGCGATATCTGAACGAGATACACCCGCCTTTGCTAATCTGCGTATCTCATTGACAGTCTTTTTAGGGATAGGCTCATTCAGGCTATCGAGCAGTAAGTCCGGCACTGGAGTGGGAATATCCCAAGCACTTGAGCCCGGTAATTTGGGTCCCATACTACGCTGACGTTCCTTGATCTGACCGCCTGAGCGATATTGGCGTTTGATCATTCCGTTTACCTCCCCGCTATGATTAGGTGCAGGTGTTACCTACACCCTGAAAAGTATTTTTAACCCTCCAAGCTAGTCCCACGACATTTATTTACTAGGAGAGAGCATATATAATGGTTTCGTTGGTATACTCCAACATGCCCTCTCCCCTATATCCTAGTGTCCAACTCAACTATAGGGGAGAGGTTCCATGCCTCATCCCGAATTTATAAATCCATTACAGCCAATAGAGCAGACTTGCAACGTTGTTCAGGCGTGGCGTGGATGTAGTCAAATAACCCAACATATTCACCCGTGCTTACTACAACCTGTTTTAATGCCTGGCAATATTCAACGTGTAACCGCATCTTCTTAATCTTTTCTTCTACTTCCCATGCTAAGGATATGTCCGTGGAAAAATCCTTATCGCCATATACTGCATGTTTCATAATATTGATCTCTGAAAACGGGATTTTTGAATAACCTTCCATTTGAGACTTCCAGTTCTGCGACCTTTTGTATGGCTCTGGAGCACCCGGTTTTTGGAATGTCACGACGAGGTATTCGCCGCGCTGTTCTCGCCACGCAACCCATCCGAGTATATGTTCCTCAACCAATCTATCTAATGCTGTCCCTGCCTTCGTGGACAGTATTTTCTCTCTTGTCAATAACATGTATATCTCTCCTTTATAGGTAGTAGGCTTACAAACTTAATTACGGGGCTATATTCAAGCCCATGATTACAAATCCATCTTTTACATAGGCCGGATCAGACAAGATGTACGTAACCTCTACATGCGTGCTGTTGCCAGTGTACCCGGTATCTGGTGTCCACTCCCTGAGCTTGAGCAAATCACCGCATTGGTAAGGACGATCATTTTTCCGCACTTCGAACGGCTTATCTCCCGTACATACAGCGTGGAAGTAATCCGGTAGTATCTTTAGGTCATGAATCATGATTATGCTCCTTTGGTATAGGTAGTAGGGGGTGTATCCCCCTTGATCTAAATACTGAAAGCAAGCTGCCCTTGCTCTCGCTCTGCATATCTCTCAAGCACCAAGTTATTACCGGACCCCGTACATAACTCCGGCAGATTGGCCCGGACAAGCGCCTCGGCAAATGGAGGCGGTACGGCGTTACCGCAGCGGGCAACCTGGGCAGACTTGGAGTATCGTTTACCGTCTGCGTCCGTGTCGATGATGTAGGTACTTGGGAAGCCCTGAGCTGCAAATAATTCATGTGGCTCAAGCATCCGCATGCCTATATCGACAATTTGGTAATCAACCCCGTGAATCGTAACCAATCCGAACCTGTCTTTGGTGGTGATAGTGTGCAATGGCCCTTCCATCGTTTGCCCGTTGTCAGCACTGCCGTAGTATTTGAGTAAGAAAGCCCTGACCTCTCCAAAGTGATTCCCGCCGGCTGTAATAGTTTGAATCGGTTCCTCTACCGGTTGCTCAATGTTCGTTCCCTTCATCTTTACAAGGTGGCTAGTCACAAGAGCGCTCTTACCCCCGCCCCCCGCTGTAACGGTTCCGATAGGCTCATGCATTGAGCTGCCAACCGATTCGCCAAAATGCCGGGCGATATGCGCAGTTACCAAGGCATTATGATCCACGGTGGTTACTGTAGAGAGCGGGTCTTCCACTCCGTTCCCCGCTCCGGTGTATCCGCCGCCGTAATGCTTAATGAGGCATGCAGCAGCAACAGCAAATTTATTTCCCCCAGCCGTGACCGTACCAACTGGCTTTTCCAAATCCAGCACACGCCGTCCCTCCGGATCTCCATAACCCATCTGTATAAGAGTTGGACTCACCAACATATGGTGACCGCCTGTTGTGACAGTACGTAGGGGTTCCGTAGGCGAATTACCGGGGTGGCCCGTCGTATTGACGCCAAGTACAGGTGTTACGAGTAAGTGCTCCGCCTTTGTCGTAACCGTTGTGAGCGGATCAGTTACCTGGTATTGCAGCCGGTCAGCCCCAAATCCGGTTTGTCCGATCCGGGCAATATACGGGGTGACTACTCCCCAACCATTTTTAGCAGTGATGGTTTTAAGTGGATCATCTATGGAATCGCAATAATGGTGATTGCTTCCGGCAAAATTGACGCGCATCACAAACGGCTGCGGGTTGTTTATAACGAATCGCTGAATGCCTCGGGCTATCCGGCGCAATGTGTTTTCTGCTAATGGCTTTTTCCGCTCGAAGATACTCGGGCAAGGCCGGGACCAGTCTATAATCTCCGCCGCTGTCCTCCACGGCTTCCGCTTACCTGCTTTAACCTCCGGGCTGTCCGGCGCTCCGTGTGTCGGCTCGGGCCAGACAATTGGGCAACCATCCCGGCGAGCTATAAGAAACAGCCGCTTGCGAATCGTCGGCGCTCCGTAGTCACACGCCCGCAGCTCCTTCCACTCGACGCGGTATCCCTGCCGCTTGAGGGCATTCACGAAGCTATTAAATGTGCGGCCCTTCTGGTCAGGGTCTGGATATCCATCTTGAAGCAACGGCCCCCAGGTCTTGAATTCCTCCACATTCTCCAACATGATCACCCGGGGCTTTACGGTAGCTGCCCAACGAACAGCAACCCAAGCCAGTCCGCGTATGCCTTTTTCCACGGGCTTCCCGCCCTTAGCCTTACTGAAATGCTTACAATCCGGTGATAGCCACGCCAGCCCAACCGGGCGACCCGCTGCAACCTCTCTCGGGTCCACATCCCAAACTGATTCGCAAAAATGCTCAGTATCAGGATGATTGGCCCGATGCATGGCGATAGCTGCAGGGTCGTGGTTGATGGCTATGTCCACGCTTCGTCCGGTCGCCAACTCTATTCCTGTGGAGGCACCCCCACCACCCGCAAAATTGTCTACTATAATCTCCTGCATTCCGTGTCCTTTCTGGCTCTAATGAGCACATGTGTTCCGTATTTTGGGCGCAGCTACCCGCCGCAGGACCCAATAGCCCCGGGTGTTATGCCTTATTTAAGATGGATTCTATGACTTCGATTTGATATGGTTTGGTGTCCAGCAGCGGCATATATTCGCGCATGCGGTACAGGTTCAAAGAGATACGAGCAATGATGTATGCGTCAACCACATCATGGCTGGGATGTGTATATCCAAAGTGTAATTTGGCTGCGTCTGCCATTGCCTTTTTCTTCTCCGCATCTTTCAACCGCCGCTTTTTGCCTGTCTCTCCAGTCCATCCAGTAACAGCAACATACTTTTTAACAGCGCTAGGCATTACCAGATTGAAACCTAAGCCTTTTCGATGGATGATGGTCCGTAAATTTCCGTGTATCATCCCAGTTGTTATGCCCTTTTGAGTACCAGGCGCGGCATCCTCTTTAAGAATTTCGTCCCCCGGCTGGAGCAGTTGGTAAAGCTGATTCTGTAGGGATACGAGCTGTGGAACGGTTATCCCTCCGGGTACCTTAGGTCCTTTACCTCGGATAGCTGTCTGTAACAGCACGTTAGCCTCGATGTCTAAAGCAACAACCCCTGTTGTCGTCGCTGGGTCAATTCCCACAAATCTCATAGCCGGGTCAATTTCCAAAAGAGTCATCGCCGCGACACTTCCCAACTGCGCTGCCGCCCATACTCTGTAATCTTGTACAGGTGGTCTTGGTTGGCTCGGGCAATTACGTTTTGCAAGACCTTGTTGGCTTCCCCGGGCGGTAGAGTCTCACGCGCCTGTTGTCGGATCAGGCCTACCGTTACCTGCAGAACATCGAAGAGTTCACTTAGCGTCCGGCGCTGGTCGTAATCCTTGGATTCTACTTCCTCAATTAGCTCGTTTACTTCCTCCTGTAACTTGACCCGCATGTCTCCCGGCTGGTACCCATGAACCGGATAGTCCAGCACTGGAATTACGATGGCTATAAATTGTTCGCTCATGCCTTGGCCTCCTCGTTCTCGTATACGTCCCGTTCGGTGATATCCATAGCCATCGTATATTCACCCTGTTTAATAATTTGTGGATCTACTAAGTCCACCAGAAAATAAGTCCCATTAAGATTGATTTGTTGATTCTCAGGAAAAATATCAATCTCTTTAACTATCATCAATGCGTGGTCAACCTGAGATTCGAACATAAACCGTTGTTCCTCAGTCAGCTTAATTGTTACGGGTTGCATGCGTATCCTCTCCTTGCCCTTTAGTATCAATCCACAAAAACCGTATTCTCCGTTACTTGATCGTTGCTTGTGATCGTTATAATCGCGTTATCCCCCGGTTCAAGCACAATACTAGCCACAACGTAATCTTTAGTTATATTAAAATCACTGACATAACCTTTCTTGTACACTAAGTTCTCGCCAGTCCACTGCCACTCAGAATTGAATTGTGGGTAATGTTTAGACTCGTACTGCACTCGTGATGGAGCAACAGTTTTGAGCATAGCCCTGCGCCCAATATAGTCGATTTCTCCGTACTCGGGATTCGCAACTTTAAACTCATCGTACAGTTCCGGCAGGACTTCTTTGAGGTGAGCCAGAAACAGCGGAACTGTTTCTTTTTGATAGCTATCTATCACGCCCCCGAAAATAGCCCTTGGTCGGTATGCGCATATTCTGCGAATCAAATCAATATCAAAGATTTCTCTTGGTATGAATACATTGCGCTCATTCCAAAACCCCGGGTCGCTTATTGACACGCTTTTGTCTTCTTCCACTTTGAGGACGGCAAATGAGTATGGGTACACAACATAGTCACCAATAACCCCTAGTTTTTGCGGCGCAGCTTGGAGTTTTCCGTAAGCTTGGTGCCCCTTCCATTTATTCTTGAAGTCCCAATATTTCCGCGCTCGGCTGGTGTACCCCTTGACCGTTGACACTCTGCCAAAATGACACCCTCCCCCGCCAGGGGATCGGACAGCCAAACAAGTGCCAGATTTATAGTAGGAGCATTCTTTGTGCTTATCACAATTAATTATGCTGGCTTCCAACGGCGTTTCTTTTCCGCCGAATATCCCTTTTCCGCCATACAAACCGACGTTAATTACTTCGCCTGTATTCATTTCTCTATCCCCTTCTCCTAGTCCAACCAGCCTGATAGATCCGGCTTAGCTTTTGGCGGCTCTGCTGGAGTTTCTGGAGCCTGTTCAGGCACGGTAGGTGTGTTGGTCGGTTCATCCTTTTTGGCAGGTATATCGAAAGCTGCTGCGCCTCCAGTACGATACTTGCGCGCCACTTCTACAAGAGAGTCATACAGCGGCATAAGCTTGTCGCGTCTCTCTGGAGAAGTAAGCGGGTGGTCAAGTGTCTCGGCCCCCTTCACGATCCGTGCCAGCACTTCGTTATATTGATCATCGTTTTCGATACGACTTGGAACCTTTGTCGCCACTGTCTTTCACCGTCTCTCTCTTCTGCAATTCCACATAACGTTGATGCCACCATTTGAATTCATACCGGAATCTATTAGTCCCAACATTTCGACCCTTTGCAAAGATGGAATCTATAATCTTTTTAGTCGGATCAGACTGATTTTTCACATCATGGTAAAGGAATTCAACTACATCGGCGTCTTGTTCAATAGAGCCGGATTCCTTCAAATGCTTCAATTTTGGTTCTTCATCATCGACGGCCCGATCAAGCTGCGACAGCATAATGAACACAAATTTATGACGACGTGCAAGGCTTTTAGCTGTGCGAGTCACGTTACCGATTGCCTGCGCTCGGGTTTCTGATCGTTTTTGTGGTATCTCCATGATTTGTAGATAGTCCACAATTACCGCAGCTATTTTCCCGTACTTCTTTTTGAACTGTTTTACGGTGGATCTGATTTCATCAATGGTTACGCCAGCAGAATCCTGAACAAAAATGTTGAGAAGTTCAATTTTTTTATAAGCATCGTAAATTTTTGTCCATTCCTCATTGGTGAATCCTTCGGGACCACCTTTATTTATTAAGCGCGGATAATTGATTTCAGCCACCATTGCAACGATCCGGTCTTTTAGCTCGTTCTCGTCCATTTCTTGAGAGAAGATGAGGACAGGCCCCGCGTCAGGGTTCATTACTGCTATACCATGTGCGAGTTGCAGAGCCTTTGCCGTTTTACCCACGCTGGGCCTTCCAGCGATGATATACAGCCACCCACGCCATAACTGCGCCCAACTATCAAACTGTTTGAAATAGCCTGTCTTGAGCTTTTCCGGGCTGCTCTCAATGTGTTCAAAGTATCTGTCCCGAGATTCACGCATGCTCCGCATTTTTGCAACGTGGCTAGGCCGCAAATCGTCAATAATGTCTTCTACTGCAGAAAAATAGTCTTCGTCAGATTCAAAATTTTCGTAAGATAGGTTCATAATCTGAGCGCCTTTGTCACTCCCGCGTCTGCGGATAGCTTTGGACCGGACAATATTGGCGTAATAAGCGGCATTGCGGGCAGTCGGTGAAGACTGCGCTAATTTAGCAAGATAGCTGACCCCGCCCATTTCCTCAGTCCTACCAAACTTCACAAACTCCTGAGTGACCGTAACAAGGTCAATCGGAATGTCTCTTTCGTTCAAATAGCGCATAACCTTATAAATCAATTGGTGTGTAGCTGTTGAAAAGTCCCGTTCCTCTAAAAAACTGATTTCGTCAATCACGCTGGAATCAAGGAACACTGCCCCAAGCGTAGAAAGCTCTGCCTGAATATCAATCACGCTCGAATCTAAAGTCTGCTGGGTCATTACCTTGCATCACCCACTCTCTAATGGCATCCTCATAGTCAAGCTTTTCATCTTTAGTCATCTGACCAGGATTATTGTCCTCTTGTTCTGTTGGCTGCTGATTAAGATAATTATCAAAATTGCTAGGCCGGAACAAAGTAGCTGGACGAAGGTACTGGCACATTTTCGGGTCATTCAGCCAATGACTGCATTTCGTGTCGATCACGTATTTAAAATCGTCTATGGTTCGACCTTCGCTGATCCTCCCGTTGATTAGTTCCTTGTTGGTCTTTACCTTGGAGCTGTACTTTTTCCCGGTTTTAGAATTGAGGTAAGATATGATTTCTTCATGTATGCTAGGCAAGGCTATCTCACCTTTCTTTATATTTTTATTTATACTTTCTTTCTTGGGGGGTGAATCGTCCCCCCCTCTTGGTGTATGATTAGACCCCTCAGAGGGGGAGGATTGTACCCCGAGAGATTGTTTTTTCCTAGGGGGCGTTTTGTCCCCCACAAGCCACTGGTCATAGTTTTTGTTGAATCCGAGTTTACGAGATTTAGACCCATAAGCTTCCTCAGTTACAACCAGCACCTTACGTTCTATAAGATAGGATAATTCCTTTTTAACGCCTCGCAGGTCGCCTTCGAGATATTCAGCGATGAAACTCACGGCTAATTCATGGTCCTTTCGCCCGTACCCGTAAGTGTATCGCCAGACCGCCAGGACAATCGCATATTGAGTTCCGTTAAATTTGTGGTACCTCTTCACGATGTTATCGAATATCTCGTTGGCGATCCTCGCGTACCCATTTTCGAGTTGGGGGTTTGCCATTCCGTTTCACCTGCTTAAACTGCTGTTTTATCCAAACCGCGCATAAATTCATAAATCATTTTGTTTAGATCCTGACGGTTGTTTTCCCCCATCTTGTCGTGGAACCAGACGCTTGTTAGGCTGTCTATTAAGCCTGCCAACTCGTCATTCTCTGGTGCAATGGTGTGACCGTTGAGCAAAGCGCATAACAGTTTGTGTCCGTTGCCCCCCTCATGGACATAAGATCGTAAAACATTCATGATCGGACCATTGATTCCAGTAGCCAAATTTCTCACGATTTCGTCGTTATCGACTCCGTTCCATTGGCACCAGTCGAGCGCATTTGCTACATCCCGAGGAACCTCAACAGGGTTGCGCTTATCTCGTATCACAACGCTTACGGATTTAATGGATTTAATCATTTCATCGCGGCCCTGGGCGATTGTCTCCAGCTCTCGGATACGCAGCAGAAGCTTTTCGGTGTTTAGTTGCTCGTCGGTATGGCGCTCCAGCTTGTCCAACAGTTCTCTATTCTGCTCTACTAATCTATCGAACTGTTCTTGCGTAGGCTGCGGCTTGTCCGGTAGAACAGCAGCATATTTGAAGGGCACTTCCTCGCCTGATTTCTTGCCTGAAACAATCTGGAAAGGCGTTTTAAAATCCATAAAGTTATAGGAGAGGCGACGTGCCTCGTGTACCTCGCCCGGGATAAACAATTCATTTTTGGTGTTGAATTTAGCAATGATCCTGATTTTAAAAGTCTTCATTCTGAAACTACCTCCAATGTGTAATGTTCTCCTGCTATGAATCCCCGCTGCTTTAAAGCCGCCTTTACGGTCATTTCAGCCAGCGCGGGCATGTTATTTTTACTAGATAAGTGCGTAAGGTATATACGTTCTCCACGGCCTCGTATAAGCTGCTGGAGCGCTGCTGCTGTCTGTTGGTTGCTCAGGTGTCCAAGGTCCGAAAGGATACGGCTCTGAATGCTGGTAGGGTAATCCGATACCTCTACCATGTCGGGTTCGTGATTAGCCTCGATCAAGATATAAATACTGCCTTCCATCACGTTCAGCATGTCCTGATCGTATTTTCCAGTATCGAATAATACACAGGCTCGTTCCCGGCTATCGTCCTCAATGGCATACCCAATTGGCTCGTAAGCATCGTGATGGGTTCGGAATGGATAAATCCAGGTGTCACCTAGCTTAATAGTTTCATATTTCCCGTAGCGGGTTTCCGCAGTCCTCCGCAATTCTTCATCTACGCCCGATATGCCTTTCCATTCGCCCTCAGTCGCATATACCGGAATCCGGTACTTGTTCGCCATCGGTAGGCCCTTAACATGGTCGCCGTGTGCGTGAGTGATGAATATGCCCGTAATATGGTCAGGCCGTACACCAACGTCCAGCAGCCTCTTTTCGATTTTGGTCTTAGGTATACCAGCATCAATAAGGATGGTTTGATCTCCCGATGTGAGCGCGATGCAGTTGCCTTTTGAGCCGGATGCCAGGATATCAACTTTCATTTTGGCAGTCCTCTGCTTGACATCTGGTTGGGGAAGCACTGATTACTTGCACAAAGAATGCAACCTCGTCCCCTAGTTCAATCACCTTAATGCAATCTCTATCTACTCCGTACCGCAAGGCAATAAGGTCTTTTTCTTCGTTGGTGTAAGTCTCCCAACGGCCATTCCCCTCGAAAGCTTCTGCCGCTTCTTTTAAAAAAGTTAAGTGTTTTTGGGTAATCTGCTTCATATGGACCTCTCCTTTTTAATCCGTTCTTGCCACTCTTTAAGGTGTGGACATCCCTTTGCTGGTTCCTCGTAGTGTCTGCGCCCCAAGACAAAGGACACAAACATATCCGTGCTCCGTTCATAGTACATTCCGTTCAACACTGGGCCTGCAGGCTGGGAAGGTTCAGCAGGGAAGTCAAACAGGTCCATTTGCTCCATGTCCTCGGGCAACTCTGCCAACTCCCCTCAGCTCCCCATAGCACCGGGGGCACACTCGCAAATCGCGAATGTACTCTTCCCGGCCAGGATTTATCTCATTTCCGCAAACGTGACAGTCTTCACAGCGGACGTATATTTCAACTTGGTTATCAAAGTGGAAGCTCGTCATTTGCCTGCTCCTGGGCGGCCTTTTCTTTAAGGTGCATGTCCATTATCTTTAACAGGCCCTTGAGCTCGGGTAGTGTGGGCTTGTCCCCCTTGGGATTGGCGTGTTTTAGAATATATGTCTGCATGTCTACTGGATCGGTGATTCCAAGCTGGCTGAATTTCTTCTTCATATCATCGCGAGCTTGGTCCAGCGGGCTCACTTTTGGTTCTGGATCGATGCCAGTCGGTTGCTTGTTCCCTGGCTTGACCGTACCTGTTACGTCTGTTTCTGGAGTGATGTCTTTCCGTTCATATGGATTGTATGGAGCTGGACCTTCCCCCTGCTCTCCATCACCATCATCAAATCGAAGGCCGAAGGCTGCTTTCAATGCCCGCTTAACCATGTGCTTTTTAAACATGTCCTTGAAATTGTTGGTCCACATTGTTTTTTGCATCCCAATAGCAGACCGCTTGTAGTGCTCAACCTCTTCTATATCCATCAGGACCGAGAAAGGCATGAACCCTTCTTTGTATGCCATCGCGTATCCACCAATTGGCTTGCCAAGCGGGAACCCGCCTTTATATTTTTCAATCGACAGATAATAACGACCATCCTCAGCGCGTTCCATGGAATATTCAAATTCATCGTTTTCGTGAATAACTTGAACGTCATACCCCATATATCCGTCCATTTCTTTTGCTTTGCGAATATGGTAGTCAATCCCGAATTGCCATGTGAGTTTTCCTTGATACACAGTTGGGTAAATCTCACCAATCAGCGGATTGGCATCGGCTGCCTTTGCAACCCCCATAAAGAGCCTGAATTGCGATTCATTGCAGTCTTTTGCAATTGTTTGATGAACTGTTTGAACATCCTCTTGGGTGAGTGTACCGAAAGCGTAAGAGTCATAGATTGTTAATTGGTTGTTTGTATTTGCCATGTTGGTGTGGCCTCCTATGATTGGATGATTTGGGTCTTGCCAGAAATGCGGTGTACGATATGCATGGCAGCCGGTTCGACTTTAAACACGAGCCAGTTGTCAGGATTTAAGTTGGCTTCTGTGATTGCAATTTGCTGGCGGCGGTTAGGATTCTTTCCGTTCTTCAAGACTGCCCACCCCCTAGGCGTGCTGTAATGCCCTGAGCGGAGACTATATGAAGGGCTTGGGCTTCGCTGAATCCTGTAGAAACCAGTTGATCGAAGTACGCTTTGGTGGCAAACGCCACTGGCCCATACATCCCCAGCAAAGCAGGAAGTATCTTCAACATATTTTCCGCCGATAGTTCAGCCTCAAGCTGTTCATGTGGCTTCATTCCGCATTACCACCCATCTGTTTAATTTCTAAAGGTGCATCCTCGACGGCCTTGACTAGAATAAGTTGACCGGAAGGCTGCTTGATTTTAAACACACTCTCGCTGTTATCCACGGCTACCGGAGCAATGACACCACTCTGTTCGCTGAGGACTTCCCGAAGCTCCAGACCAGCTCTGACGGACTCTGACAGTGACAATAGCGGATACGCCTTTCCGTCCATCTCAATCACAAAGTCAGGCTTCCGTTCCCCATTCTTTTGTTCTTTAAATAAAGAGATTGATAGAGTTGTGAACAGGCTTTGCACCTTGGCGGCCTGCAATTCGGCTTCCTTGGCTTCGAACGCCTTTATCGCGTCCAAGATAAAGATAGAGTCGTTCCGGCTGGCAAGTGTATCGGCCTCGTCTGCACGAGCTTTATCGATATCGGCCTGCATGCCCTGACGTGATTTATGAGCTGCGATAATGTCCGCTGTTCTGTCCCGCTGCTGCTCCAGTTCTCGAATTCGTGCATTCTGCTCTGAAACATCTACAAGTTCAATTGCAGCAAGTTTGGTTTCGAGTTCTTTGCGCTCATCCACAAGCTTTTGATGATCGGCCCGGCGCTCGTCCTTCCGGCGCTCCTTATCCTGTGTGACAGCTTCCACAGACTCCGTATCAAGCGGACGCTTGCAAGCGGGGCAATGGTCTTCAATAGGCTCGTTATAGACCCGCATATAGTTGTCCTTAGCCTGGGCAATCTGACGCTGCAGAGACTGTATGGTGCTCTCCAGTACGGTGCGTTTGCGGTTTGTTTCTCCGGCAAGATCCGTTTGAGCTTCGAGCGTCTTTATTTGCTCAAGTAGCGCGGCATCTTCGACTTTCACCGCTTCGATATCATCCGGTGCAAGTGGTAGCTTCTGGAGTTGATCGACAAGCGCCTCTGTTCGGCCTTGAGCCCGCTTATAGGCTGTATCCTTGTCGTTCTTGTTCTTCTTATGGATTTCTCCCAACTGCTGCAGCGTGTGTTTCTTGACCAGCTCCGACAGCTTGGCAGCTTGTGGGTTCAGTTTTATGTCCTTGGACTTCTGTTCCGGGCTTGTCCGGCTCATTTCGGTAAATACCTCTTTGTTGGAAACAGGGGCTACATACCGCAGCAATAGATCCCGCTGAGTGCTCCAGTGAAGCGTGAAAAAATAAGAGGGGTTATAGAGCGATAGGAACAGGTCTTTGTCGAATAGAGATTTAACAATCTCGTCGAAGTCTCCGGCCTTGCTCGGGACCTCGTTAATGTAATAAGTGGTTTTTCCCTTCTCGATTCCACGACCTAGAAGCACCTGTTTTCCGTCAATGTCTAGCAGGGTTTCAGACAGCACAGCATCGTATTCATAATTGGTGGGCGATGGATCAAGCTTGCTTCCCATCGTGTCTGTGCCGTACAATGTCCACGTAGGGATTTCCAAAATACTGGATTTACCTTGCGCATTGTCGCCCGTGATCTGTGTTATCCGTCCAAAGTTAACTGACAGGTCACGGTGCGCTTTAAAGTTGTGCGCCTTAGCGCTGGGTATTTTTATTTCCATGCGTTACCTCCAAATTGTATTTGCGCTCCAGCATGTTCATTTCTATCTGCAACGTTCCCCGAGCTTTCGGGTCCTTCTCGTCCAGGTACCAATCGTACAAGAATAGATAATGCTTAATGTCCCGCTGCACTTCCGGGGCAAGAGAGTTATAGAATTGAAGGAATAACTGCTGTTCGTGATTCTGCAATGTGTTCACCTCTCTCCAAGGGATAATCTGCCGTCATTTCAGATATACACGGCCTACATACGTCCTGCTCGTTCCAGCGGCGCAAGAACCGTAGTTCCATGCTGTTACCGCAAACCGCACAGCAAGGCTTGTCCTTGACGCTCTGTCCGCTTCCTAGTTCCGCTTTAAGCTCGCCAATTGCTTCATCAAAGAATTCAGCAGTACCAGCAACAGCTCGCTTTTGCATTCCCTCCAATAGATTCAGGCGCTTCCAAGCTGCCCGACGTTGTTCCAATCGTTCAACTGTGAGTGTCATGTGTGTGCATGCTCCCTTCCAAGATTTTTCCTTCTCATTTAAAATAGATTTTGGTCATAATTTTGCTGAAAGCAGGTGTTTTAAGTGAAACGAATTTACGCTAACCTCATAGGAACATGGACCGATATAACCGACAGCGGTCTAATCGAAAACACTGATCCTGTAACTTACTACAATGAAGAGTGGCACCGATTTTTTGAACTCAACCATGTGAATATCAGATTTGGCGATAAAAACTATCGAATTCACCCATCACAGTTGCAGATTGTTATGGATTGAACTTTTAATGAATTTCGTTTGTTCGGGAGTCGTTAATATTCGACATCCTTTCTTTCTGTTTCCTCATTCTGGTAAACTATCTCCAGAGGGGAGGTGATAGAGTTGAATCCGTATTTATTTGTGATAAATGTTATTCCAATGCCAGAGAATAAAGATTGTGCAGATATCGCCAGTGCAATTGCCCATGTTTGGGTCATTTCAGAAGATCGGGAATCTGCCAAAAATCGCGCACTGGATTACGTTACAAGCTATCTTTGGGAGGTAATAGACCTCGAACGCGAGTTTGAGATTCAGCCGCAACAGATTCCGGTGTTGCATGAAGATGAAGCTCTGTTGTACAAGAAAGCTCTTCAATTTGGGATAGCTGCTGATTACATTGCTCACCCGAAGATTCCTGGGAAGATTGATAACCCTGTAATAAAGAAAAGGCTTCGTCGTCCATAATCCCATCTTCTTGCTGCCATTCTTTTTTATTGACTGCTATGATTTCAATGTATCTAGCAATCTCGCGCAGTTCGCTTAAACTGCGATTCTCAATTAAGCGGTACAACTCAGCAGCAATCTGAAAGTTGTCCAGTCCATTTAATGATTCCTTTGATACCACCGTTGCCGCGGTGGTTTCTTTTTGTGGTTCGTTCATAGCTACCACCCTTTCGTTAATGAATGTGTTTGTCGTAAATCGTTTGGCTCACTGCTATGTCCAGCCCAAACCGTTCTTTGGTGCCCATAAGATCAACCGTATCCTCAAGAATCTCCTGTCGACTCACCAGCATGTCCGGCGTCATTTGGTCTTTCTTAATCATCTTGGGGTGACCGTATTTACTTGAAACAGCTTTGTTTGCTATCGTGTTGGCTTTGATGAAGTCCACCCGAACAGGCTGTTTTAGGCCGGAGCGCAGTTTCTGCATGGCCTCCTTCTGGTGGTCCTTGTCCAACATGCGGAAGATCTGAAAGCCTTCGAGTCCAGTTGATTGGCGAAGCTGCTTGAGCAAGCCCTTGACCCATTTCTTGAATTCCTTCGCTTCTGGACGCTTGCTATTAAAAGTAGCTTCGTAAATACCAGTCTCAGAAATAACTGCAACGTTCGGATTACCTCGAAGTGTATTTCTGTCCACTAAACGGACAGTATCTTTTTCATCTTCATCCACCATACGAGTCATATGGGGCGTATGCTTATATGCCAGCGCCTTCGCCACATCTGCCGCTACCGCCCACCATTCACCCGGCATCTTCTCGACAAAGCGGATTTCATGACCGAGCCATCTTTCAGTTCGTATGTTCACCCTGTTCACCAGCCTTTAGTTTGCTGTACTTTAGCATTGTGGAGACAACAGCATCGACAATTTCTCTGGCTGCCTGTGCTTGGTCTGTCGTCAGTCCTTGTACATTACTGACACCCAATGAGTTACGAACGATTGTTGATAGTGCATTGACGACTTGATACCGATTGTATGTTACCAAGTGTCTGAGACGGTGCAATGCTTCGTCTCTTATAGGGGGCCATATACTGAGGCTTACCGAAGCTGATTGTTTTCGGCTTTCTTCCTCTACTTGAGATTTGATTTTTGGCTCAAGTTCGCGAATAAGACTTTCCTTCAAATCAGCAAACTGTTCAGGAGTCATCACGATTGCATTAGGGTTCATTTGTGGTCTTTCCTCTCTTAAGAATAAAAATCATTTTATTGGGTTACACTGTTTTTATCTTGTATTTCCGTCATTAGAAGCGTGTTTAAATCTATTTCCAGACACGAAGCTATCTTAACTAAGGTTCCTACACTCGGCATATATCTTCCATTTTCGATATCAGAAATATAATTCCGGGATAGTCCAGTTTCTACAGCCACTTCATTTTGGCGCTTTTTCATTTCCTTGCGTTTTTCCTTTATGGCCGCAGCTATAAGTCGTTTGTCCATTAGTCGTTCACCTCCGATGAGCAAATTGTATTGTATTTCCGTCCTTTCTGTCTAACTCCGAATTAGGGCATATTCAAGCATTATGGAGATAAAACGAATAAAATACTTGTAAAGCCGTCATTTTACTCTTATTTACTTGTATTTCCGTCATTTCACAACTTGTATTACCGACATACGAAAGGTAGAATAAAGTGAATCTATTGTGAAGGAGTCCGGACATGTCTATTGGTCAAAACATTAAGACGCTTAGAAAACAAAAAAAGCTAACTCAAGTTGAATTAGCTAAGAAGGCAAATATGTCTAGGTCTTACCTTGCGGATGTCGAAGGTAATCGGTACAATCCCAGTCTTGAAACTTTGCGTTCTATTGCTGACGCGCTAGGCGTTTCAATTTCTGTTATTACAGATGATGAAGATGTCACAATCTCAACAGAACGTTACAAAGCGGCGAGAGAACTTCCTAGTATCCTAAAGGTGCTCACTGATAATGGTGGATTTTTTTATGAAGAACTACGTGAAGATATATTCTTAGCTATAATTAATTCAGGGCTATATATGTCCCCTGCATATCACCAAGCATCTAAGGGTGATGAGTACGAAAGGTTTTTTAATGAATATTTCAACTCTGAAGAAAACCATTCAAATAGTGAGGAGGTTGAATTTGTAGAGGAGTTCAATAAAGCCTACGAACTTAGAACAATTATGGCGGCTTTTGAGCAGAATGGTGAGGACACTCAAGAACGATTTATTAAAGAACTCAAAAAAGTTATAGAAAAACACAATATAACAAACCCCCTCCCATCTTCCGATGTGAAGGAGTTTGTTTCTAAAATTGATCTGACTGACGAGGAGCTTTTGGAACAATTTACGATAGCGGTTGACGGGAAAAACCTTTCCGAGAAACAGATTCAAAAGATAATTGCACAGGTTCGTTTGGATCGAGAGTTTGACAAGTAGTATCCGAAATAAACTTAAGGTAGTGTTCTGGTGTTTTCTTCATATAAGCGGCCAGCTCATATAAATCGATTACTTTTTTCTGAATAGGTCATCACTCCTAGATGTAATAATTTCCGTTTGAGAGGTTAAGTCGAGTATAACACAGTATTTTACAAACTAGAACAAAAATGCGAACAAAATGCGAACACGTTATTAAATATATGTACGAGAGGCTGATAGTAACAAGGCCCGAGTAGATTTCCTACTCCTCTACAACTGGAATTTTACTCATACGGGCCACCATTCTTTCACACATTATTCAGCCTCGTTAATGCGTTTAACTACTTTGTAATTCCATCCAAATCATCTCCTTTAATAGAATATAAGAACGCAAAAAGGCCGCTACATAGGCGATAAATGTTTTTTAAAAAACTTCTCATACGCACCTTCTGTGCTATGATTTGTCGAAGTTTTTTTTAAAAACAAAAAATCACACATGTAGCGGCCATTATAGTACCGCTATTAGACAGCTATAACCCAATAGGGAAATATGCCGCATTCAATAGACTGTTCTCCGCCCCGACGCATGTCAGCAGAGATAATTAATAAAATCGTAATGGAATCAATATATCACAATCCTCATTAGACTGCAAACTTTTCCAATTAACTTTGCATAAGGATTCTTTTATCCCCAAATGATTCCAGCCCTTTCTGCTTTCATGATCAAATAGTTTACAAAAGCAGAGCAGGCAACGAGCATGTATTTCGCATCTTCAAAGTATATTTCTTTTTCATCTGACATCGCATGACGGATACCACCTTCATCACTTGTGTAACCGTAAATTGAAGAAAACCCAGCCTTTAAACCATTATGCAATCCAATTTTATCGGATAGGACTTTTAACGCTTTTCCAAGCTCAGCTTTACGATCTCCTGCAATAATTTTAGATATGGATTCAACTGCCGAAATAGACTCTTTAATTGAATTTCTATAGTCTGGAGACTTTCTATCTGAAAGCAGAGAAAGAGCCGTGCTCAAATGGACATAGACGGATTTTAAGTGAGGTACCGCCGAATTAACTAAGCTCTCCTCAATTTCTTGAATTTCATTTTTATCTGTCATCTGGGTGATTTCTGTGCCAACAATTCTGTACGCAGACAGTTCTTTTTCTAATACCTTATTACAACTATTGAAAAAAATTCGAGGCAATCTTTCTAGTGAAGTTTTTGTTTTTAAAACAAACTCTAAACAGTCATAGACCTCATACCACTCCATTCGAAAAAACTTCCCCTTCAAATATTCCTCAGTCTCATAATATTCGTCGGGCAACTTATCAATGGTTTCTTTAAAAAAATCTGTCCAGAGAGATTCAAAAAAAAGAGATAATTTAGTTCCTGATGTGGGAAAAGGCCTAATAGGGCTAAGATATGATTGATAAAAACAATTCCACAATCCTTTTCTCAGATCATCGTCCATTGATTCAATTTGTATATCAACCTTAACAGGTTTTTTTCCTATCCTTTCAGAAAACTTCAATGAAATTCCTCCAATATGTAGATAATCATCATAGCCCATTAGAACCGAATAATATCAAAGTACTGTTACCAACGCCCTGTAATTCTAAATGAATTGGTCTATTTTGTAAATATACGTAGAAATATTTTCCTAGGTCATATATACTAATTCTATAAAATTATTGGTTAAATAGGAGGATATCGTTTTGAAGAAGCCGTTTTATAAGAAGTGGTGGTTCTGGGTAATTGTTGTGCTATTTATTATTGGAGGATTGAATTCAAAAGGTAAAGAGACACAACAAGCCTCAACTAATAGTACAGATGCAGTTACTAAAACTACAACAGCGCCAGCAGTGACACCTGAGAAGAAGGCAGAGCCTAAGGCTGAACCTAAAAAAGAAGAAGCTCCGAAAATGGCTAAAATAGGCGAAGCTGTACAGGTAGGAAATCTTGCTGTTCAGGCCAACAAAGCCAGTTCTAAAACCACCATTGGACAGAATGAATATTTGCAGAAGAAGACTTCTGATAAATACATTGTGGTCAACCTCTCCATTAAAAACCTGGACAAAGAGGCACGCACACTTGATGCAAGCATGTTCAAACTTATCGACGCTGCAGGTCTTGAATATGAGCCAATGAGTGACGCCGATCTGTACGTAAACGATTCAGGAAACATGTTGTTCTTGGCTAAGATCAACCCAGGATTGACCAAGACAGCTAATGTCGTATTTGAGGTTCCAAAGGACAGTAAGAACTTCAAACTTAAAGCAGACAGTGGAATTGGCTGGGAAGCTGGTAAAAGCGAATTAATTGATATCGGTAAATAACAAAGAGCCCCGGGCAATATGCTCCGGGGCTTTAATATTCTGTGAAATACCTATTCGCCGCACCTGGAGAAGTTGGCGGTGTAGAAATCTTCTGATCACGCTCCCAGCCCTCTATAATGACGATATCCCGCGTGTCTGACTTGTCTTCCCAAGTAATATAGTTACCCTTCTCCAAAGCCAGCAGCCCGGTTCTGATGTCCTCTACACTCCTACCTGTCTTTATCTCCAATTCTGGCATTGTTGGCATTCTTCTTTTTTGGCGAAAAAAATTGAACAATATCCGCAGTAGTTTTCGTTCGATGTCTGGTAACATGCTGATCACCTCTGCAAATATTATATGCAAACAGGCGTTCGTTATTCAACAAATAATTATCATATTTAGTTTTGTGAAACAATTGCAATACGTAGTGATACGTATTATAATATATGTAGGAGGTGAGTTCATTTGAGGAGTTATTCTTCGAGAGAAATCATAAAATTATTAAAGGATAACGATTGGTATTGGGTAAAAACAGTTGGTGATCACTGGCAGTATAAACACCCAACAATTAGGGCAAAGGTTACAATAGTGCATCCTGAAAAAGACGTGGCAATACATATCCTAAAGGATATCGAGAAGAAGTCGGGGCTGAAATTTTAGCCCCACCCTTCTCGCCTTTTCACATAACGTTTGTTCATTAAAGGAAAGTTCAATACGTAAACAGAAAGGAATGAACTAATTTGAAAAATGAATTTCAGTATGTAGCTATATTAGATTTCTCAGATAAGCATATAGCAATAACATTTCCTGATTTGGAAGAAGCTCTATCTCAGGCAGATTCGATTGAGCAAGCTATTAGAAGAGCGAATGAGGTTTTAAAGTTAACTATAGAAAGCCGTATAGAAGATAAAGAAGAAATACCAACCCCAACACCTTTAGATAAGATTCCTTTAGAACAAAATCAACGTACAATACTTGCAACATGCTCATTAAAAGAAAAAATAAAATATATAAAAAAAACATTAAGTTTACCTCATGATTTGAATGTAGATGCAGAGGCAGCAGGATTAAATTTTTCACAGATATTGCAGAAATCCTTAAGAGAAGAATTAGCGGAAAGGAAAATAAAGAGCGACATAAATTAAATAGTTACAAGAGTGAAATAAAATAAAAAAAACACGACCAATTAAAATTAGTTGCACTCATGTGAGTGCATGAATTGAAATTCTATAGAGTAACTCTTTTAAAAAGCTCAGTGACTTTGCAATACAATTCGAAATACGCATAACCATAGAAAATTTTTTGTAGTGTATCCTCCGAAGCTATTTAACATCATATAACAAATTAATCACGCTGCGGGCCTCGGTCTGAGAGAAGAAGTTCGAAGAGAATTTCAGGAGACAACCCACCTCTTTGACGTCATGAATATAAGAACGTTATATGTAATTCAAAAGCTCTGCCGACCAATTAAGGTTAGCAGAGCTTTTCCTCTCCAATACTTACCGCCTCACTACTGTATAAATGAGCGTTATAATTAATCTGAGGTGGTCTATTTGTTTATTTCTCCAATGTTACTTGCAACATCAGATACAGCATTTTCAGATCGCCGCTATATCTTTGAGCCAAAGATTGATGGACACCGGCTTATATTTTCGCAGCAAAATGGCACGATCCGTTTATATACAAGACACAACAATGACTGTACCCGACAATATCCAGAGCTTCAGCTACCATTTGAGGATGACATCATCCTAGACGGTGAGATTACCTGCGTTGACCCGGTGACAGGTATATCCGATTTTGAATCAATAATGTCCAGGTTTCAGGCCAAGCGATCAGATAAAATACAGCGTCTAACAGTTTCACTCCCTGTTTATTACGCCATATTTGATGTCTTACAGTATAAAGGCATAGACATGCGTAAACGGCCTCTAATGGAGCGTAAGGAACTGCTATTTAAACTTCAACTTCCGTCCAGTTCATTCGGGGTGGTTCCGTATGTTGAAGAAGCTGGCGTAGCTTTATTTGAGCAGATTCAAGCGCGGAAAATGGAAGGCGTAGTAGCTAAACGAAAAGATAGTGTGTATGTAAGCCGTCGGTCAGCGTCCTGGCAGAAGATAATTAATTGGACGTATGCTGATGTATTTATAACGGGTTATCGTAAAACTGAGTTCGGATGGCTCGCAGGCGTTCCAACGTCAAGTGGTGATAAGATACGTCCTGCTGGTATTATCGAGTTTGGCGCCAGTCCAACTCATAAAAAGGCGTTTTCTGGTGTGTCTAAAGCGTTGATAACTGGCGAAGATCAAGAGTATGTTTACGTGGAGCCGCGTATAAGAGCCCGTGTTAAAATGCGCAACTGGACTAAGGCGGGTCTGCTGCGGAGTCCGGTATTTACTGAGTTTATTGTCTAATAGAAAATCCCCGCTAACCTCTATTGGTCGGCGGGGATTGCTTTATTTAGAATATTCACTTACTTCAAACGTTAGGATACGATCATACAGCATATAGTCCTTACGGCTGCTGAATGGTCCTTTATTGTTATCGTGCTTGTTGATTGCATACGAAGCCGAACCTGAACCAGCCTGCTTGCTTTCGTACCAAGCAATAAAGTCATTGACCTCTTTCATACTTAAATCAAATTCCTTCTCTAAGCCAGTTGTCATGGTGACTACTAGAATTGCACGATCCCCGTTTGGAGTTGGTTCCTCTGTTCCTGGATTAGGAGTGGAACTTGATACTTTAGACATCATCTCTAATTCGCTAAGAGCTAGATACTGGCTTCCATTATTTCCTGTAATATTAATTCTATAATCCTTGTATGAATTGGAATTAGAGAAAGTGAATTTTTTGGGAGTGCTATCTATCCATCCAGTGATATTTGACTGTGTGTCTAGCACGTTCCAAGTAACCCCATCATTTGAGCCTTCGAAAGTCCAATCTTTAGGGGCACGGTCAGTTGCCGTTGTCTGTGGATATATCACATATTGCTCAATAACTTCGGCTTTAGGAAAGTCATATCTTAGCCAAGCAGAAGTTGTACTTGATGTCCACGCACTAGCAATAGTAGCAAATTCCTTGTTAAACGCCTCATATGCGTATGAATATTCATTACTTGCGCTTGCTACTCCAGATGGCAAAATGTTAGTTGTCATATGTGGAACCAGATTTTCTGAATACTCTGCTTCAGCTGCAAAGACATTCGATAAGGGGAGAGATAAAAGAACTAAAAATAAAATCGTTATACATGCTTTCTTCATTAAATGATCCTCCAATATGTTTGATAGAACTAAGATTAATTTAGTTAAGGAATTATGTCTAAACATAAACTTGCTAATCTATAAATATAATCTAAATATTTGCATAATTATTTTTTAATGGGTATTAAAAAGGACTCATTCCAGCTTCTATACTGGTTGAGTCCTTGTTTTTATTTCACAATAAACCTCACCTTTGTGCCATCCGCATATTTTTCTAACTGATGACTTACCCATGATCCTGCTCCCCGGTTATCACTAGGGGTTATGTATCTGATATCAGCACCTCCGCCACCTTCTGCACACATAGCCATCGGCCATTCATCGCGGTCATATCCTTTTTTAGTTGGATAGCCCTTGAGTGACTCCTTTCTGTTTTCTTCGGCTCCGTCTCTGTCAATCGTGCAAACAGCAGAATGTCCGGCTGCTATTGCATCTCTAATGTGTGCTCCGGTTTCGGGATAGCTGAACTTGGGAACTCCAACGTATACCCAGTTGCTGCTTGTACACTTCTTGAAACTGGTTCTGCATAAACACCTTGTACGGAAAAGATAGCTGCCAACAAAAATACAATTAATCCTCGCGCGATTCCGCTGATCATATGACACCTCCATAGTAATTTGAATCTTCTCTATACTAAATGAAGAGTTATGTCGAAGTATCGTGCATGTTGTCGCATAATAAATAACTATATTACAAACTGCCGTTCTATACGTTTGAGTTCACATAACAATCACAGTTATACAAAAGGATAATGATAAAACTAAGTAGAATATGTAAATTGAAATAAAAAAATAGGAGGTTTTATTATGAGAAAATCATTGCCTACTATTCTTTCTGTTGGCTTGTTATTCGGAGCTTTAGCGCCTAGTGTATCAGCCGGATCTGCAGAAATAACTCAGCAAGAAAGCACGATTTCATCTAATCAAGTAGTGCCTCAAGCGAGTTTACAATTCTCTAATGATGCAACCCAGAAAACCTTAAGTGCTACAGGCATCATAAAAACATTCACATTTACAAACTTGGCTAATGAGGTTGCTAGTGCACCATTCCAAATTAATGGATCAGGCGACGTCAACATATCCGTCCACCAAAGAACCGCTGATTCAAAATATAGTCCTGTAATTCAATACACATTACAATCAAGTGATTACTCACAAAGCATTTTTATAAACGGAACATTCACAAATACAAATACAATCAGGACGTTTACCAATGTGCCAGAAGGAACATATAAAATAGTAATCACTAATTATGGTGGAGCTAGTAATGTTTTTGGTGATGGCCGTTTATACCGCTAGTAGAATTACAATAATAACAAAGGACTCCATACTGGTTACATACCAGCGGAGTCCTTTTTCACATCTACTCTAAATTCAAACTGATCAACGAAAAAAGCTCTGCCGACCAATTAATGTTAGCAGGGCTCTTTTACACAATACTTTGCCAATTAATCACTGATAGTTATAAATGTAACCTGCTGTAATAGCGTTATCTCCCCAAACACTGAGTCTGTATTGGTAACCCCTGCTCATCCAATAATTTGCTGTAACAGTTCCCCCATTATCAGGAGTCGAAAGAAAGAGAAAGTCAGCGTCATTAACAGTAGGACTTCTCCAGGTAGTTGAATCCGGCTCCTTTATTTGTATGCGTACTGATCCTGAGCCAGAATAAGAAGCTACAGTTACTCTGCCATACTGTCCTTGACCATCCACCGGAACAGTAACATTTGATGTCCACTTTTCGACAACAATATTTGCTGAGGAAGCGGCGAATATTGTTGAAGCGGCGGAAAAAGATAAGATAAAAATTAGACTGAAAATAAATAAAAATTTAGACTTTTTCAACACAAAAATCATCTCCTTTTTTTTGGAACAATATTACACTGTTAGTATACTTGTAGCAGGAAAATATGTATATATAAATCAATATTTTTACATCCGTTTTCAAAGTTATATTTGGATATTTTGTGTCAAACCTACCAACTTAAAAAGTCAAAAAGGCTCCACCAGCGTAATATCAGTGAGGCCTTTTACCGTTGCCCTCGGATTTGTCCCTAAATCACCACAATCATCCTTCTGCTTCAATCCCTTTCAAGCTTTCTTCCAAATCCTTCACATTCACTTTCACCTTGTCAATCAACGCCAAGAAATTTCGCCGCAGTTTATTGACCACGATGGCCGTTTCCTCACGAGTAATTGTCGCGCCTGGACGGTTGCCATCAAAATATCCGTTTTCCTGTGCTTCAGTCCAGTCTTTCACTGCCCAATTACTCACCTTATTAATATCTCGTTCATTCGTCACTGGCTTTTCCTCCCTGATCCCTAATCTTTTAAACATAGCTTGAATTTGCGGTTCCGTAGGCCGTCTATCAGCACGATATTGTGCAGTCGTCAGGCCAAATGTCATTTGGAAGTGGGGCATATCCTTAAAGCTCGTCCAGTCCCCACCCCATTCAAAGCCCAAAGCTTTACCGATTTCAGTGACTTGCATCCAGTCAGCCTTACGGTCACCATTGCCATCTCTGACTGTATCCCAACTTACCGACATGCCGTCAGGAAGTAGCAAGGCAAAGTCCACGGCCACACCAAAATTGTGGTAGCTGGTCCCACCCTTGGCGTTCGTTACCTTCGACCCCGGCTTTGTCCGGCCCTGTGCGTAAAGCTCATTTTGCTCTGCTATGGTCCGCAATCCCTGAGTGATTACTATAGGTATACCTAAAGCAAAGGAGCGCTCTATAAGGCGCTCCGTGGCTGTACGCACGACTGGTAAAAGACCTTGAATACGTGCGGCGGATTTACTTTTTACATATTCGAGAGTAAGGATCATTCTACGTCTGCTCCCTTCTTCGCCTGCTTCACAACCTGATTACCATAAACAGCAAAAGCACCAGCCAGCACACCTTGGATAACTGCCTGCGGCACCCATCCTTGCATCCATACCGTAAGCAGCACAGCAACCGCAGTGACGATATATACAATGCTCCAGTCCGGCACTTTAGGTGTTTGCTTAATTCCGATACCGATAACCCAACACACTGCCACAACGATTAACAATTTAGGGTCAATTAACGACCATACAGTATTCCAATCCATTTTATACGCCTCCCATTTTAAGTACGGCGACGATTGCGCCGATCACTATAGCAATAGCCGACCCACTGATTGTGCGCCATAACCACTTTTGACCATCCTCAATCTTGTCCAGTCGGTGATGCGCTGACTTAGAAGATTGCATTGCTTCCCGCGCCAAATCCCGGGTAGCTTCCAAAGTAGCCGCCATAGCTGGCACTCCCTCAAGCGTTTTTTCCATTCGGGCCAATTGTATCTGTATTCCAACAAGCGCCTTAGTCGTTTCCTCCACAACAGCGTTCACCTCGCTTAAAGTTGTATCTTCCACACGTTTCCCCCATCTCTATAGGCCAGGACAATTTTCCTGACCTGAATATAAAAGCCCCCGACCACTCTGAGGGCATAAAAATAGCGCATCCGATTGGATACGCTGGTTAGACATTTTGCGGTGTTGCTAATATCGCCTTTTGTTCTTCCTCACTAATAAATTTTGGAGTGTATGAAATTAGGCGTTGTTCATCGACCTTTTTCATAGTCCACATGTTCAGCAGGAAACCATACACAAGGCTTCACCTCCCTCCGTTAATCTTATGATTTAGTTGTAACATCCATAAGAGCAAGCATAGCGGCCTCTGTGCTGTCCTGGCGCGTCTTGAGTTCGCTTACTTGATCAGTCAGAGGCTTTTGCGGAACTGGATCGGGATCGTCTCCATCCTTTGGCGGATAAACGAACTCTATTTGTTTTGTTTCAGGATTAATCCAATAGCTTTTGGCTATTCTAAAATCCTCCGTGTATTTATCAAACTCCAGCTTCAACACGTCAAGCTGCTCCGGGTCATATCCTTTTAGCTGTTGATAAAAATTCATGTCTTCCTCTTTGGTTGTCTCAACCGCCCAAGGTGATTCGACTTGGGATGTGATGTAAATAACTTCACCTGTCGTTTTTCTATAGTATACCTTTGGTCCGATTTTCATTTTTAATCTTCCTCTCTTTTTTATTCGAACGCCCACCATTCATAGGCGGATATTTTGGCGATTGGAGAACCGCCAGCGTACGCGTCTATTCTGCTGCCGTACAGCTTTACATTAAATCCTTGCATCGGAGGTTCTATATAACCAATGCTTATGGCGTTGTTTCTCCAGCCTTTTGCGCCTCGGTTATCATTAAATACGTTGGAAGTCATCACAAACGCGTCTACCTGATTCGGGTATGTTCCAGCTCCACTAGAGACGTCCGAAAGAACGGCCCTCACAAAAACTCGACGCACGGTAAAAGGTAAAGCGACAGCTACGGTCATTTCTACACTCATCCCCGAGCTAGGCGCTTGGACGCTCTGTCCGTTGAATGTACCAGACGCAAAACGTTTGACGGGTAGATTGGTGATTGCTGCCGCTAGTTCTGCGTGAGTGCTGCTGGCTGATACGTTACCACCTTTGCCGTTAATGGCGCCAGCAACGACACCTTTTCCATCAACGACAGATTGCTTTAAATTTGATATTGCTGTACTCAACACCTCATAGTTACCGTCAGAGTTTCTGAATTCCACCACTGGAGCCTGTAGCCTTATGTTAGAAGCTTCCAATCGAAGAGAGCCACCCGCCGAAGAAGTGCTTCCGCCTTCGGCTATAATCCGGCTGTCATAATCAATGTTGTTTCCGCTCGTATGGAAGTCGAAGAAAGCAGGGCCAGCCCCTGTAACATCTGCGCCAAATTCGACGGCTCTTTCTAGTCTCAAATTCCTTTGGGCGTATGTCTTGTTGGCTAGTTCGCTCCAAGTTGTCCAAACTCCAGCAACTGTCCTTACTCGTTTAAAAATACCACCTGTATCGTCTACGTACACGTGGACAACCGCTAGCCCTTCCGTCACATTTGATATTGCGACAAAAAGGACACCTTTAGGATATGCTCCCGGTGGGCTATGGTCCGTGGCAGGAGTAAAAGAAGACCTGTCAACCCGCCACGCACCCGGAGACAGCAAAAAATTAAAATCATCCATAAAAACCTTGCCTTTATCCGCCATAGAAGCAGTATATAAGTCCGAAAGAGCTTTGCTATTCGGAACGGTTGTGGGCCTTGTATCCTTGAAATTTTCGCTGAGTCTGACGATACCCTTAACCGTAGTCGTTGCGTCCGGCACTTTTACATTAGCAATCTGCGTGTCGGTGTAGTCCTTGGCATTTTTCAATGCGTCGGCTACATCCTGCGGGGTAGCATAAATGATGGTGTCGTCAACAACCACCGTCACCTGTGCAGTGTTGCTTACAGTCAGTTCAAAATTGAATAGCTTCTTTAATACAGCGGAAGTGTTCTGAGCATCAATGTACTCGGCCCCCTCACCGGAATTTGCATAAGCGTATAGGATCTCGCCTAGGTCTGGATCGGTCGCCCATAGCCCTACTTCACGGAAGAAAAAGCCGTTGGGAATGCCTTGGTTACCAAAATCGAATCCAGGTACGACTACATTTTCTGACTGTATTTTCAAACGACTTACTGGAAAAGAAACTTTCTCGTTGATTAGAGCTTTAAGCATAACCGGCAATTGTCCAGAAAGTTTTCCGTCCCCTATTGAAAATTTTGTATACGTAATCTTAGTCATCCCAGCTTCTGCTTTTGCAAGCAGGTTCCGACCGCGATTAGTAATTTCGATTCCATCAAACGCCATTTAATTCACCTGCCTTAAAGTAATAATATCCACTTGTTGTGTACCTACCCCGTAATAGTGCGTCCCCTTTGCGGAATCCAAGACAACAACGCGGCGCAGGTGGGCGCTCTTTCGTTTCACAGACTCGACAACCTCAATGAACTGCTGCGCCTGTTCTTCGGTAGCCTTCGGGTTGGAGACAACAACTTGGAAATACCCAGGATCGTCGCCATACTCCCACCATTCCTCTACCTTGCCATAGCCGAATATAGTCGTCACTAGGTCCTCTACAGCACTCGGTGTGCCCTTGCGACGGTGTAGGGGTATTGATTGCTTGACAAGCTCCCTGCGCTGCTCAAGCGGCAATGTGGAGTCATAGTAATCTACGTGGAACTGCCACGCCAGCTCGTCGGTTTCTTCGTCTGTCCAATCAGTGCGACCAAACAAATTAACCTTCTGGATTTTTGCGGTTAGCTCGTCCATTTTCACATCCAGGGCCATAGCTGCGTCACACACCTGCTTATCTGTCCGCAAGTTATCGGGTAATAGGTCCAACAGGCTTAATTCAGACAGTTTAATCATCGACCAGCCCTCCAAATACCACCGTCGTAGTCCCTTCCTTGGCTACCTGACTTGAATTAAGCTCCAAGAATACAGGTGATCGAATTTCAAGTCGTGAAGCTCCGGCTGCAACAAACATATGCGTTAGCTGAGATGGGTTTATGTCGCGCCCTAATTTTGACTTTTGCCACAGCTTGTATTCAGATGAAGCGGCCTCTACAGCCTTTTGAATACTCGTTACGTCCGTCGCCCTCGATTTGCGGATATAGTAGGTCAAATCAACATCATAACCGACCTCTGTAGGAGCCTGAACGGTAACCTTGTCCGTTAGAGGTCGCCGCTTTCTGTCATCCAACACCGCAAACACCTCGTCAAGAACGGTTTGTGTGGGGATGACCCCACCAGCAAGCAACACGGTAACCACCACCTGCATAGGACTCGGAGAATCCACATGTACGTCTGCTATTGATGCACTGGCAGTTTTGGCCCAATATTCATACGCGCCATCTGGACCCGCTACACTAAACGATTCCGGGGCAATGTGAATCCGCTCGCGGTATGGGTCATTGTCTTCTACGGCAGCTCCGCCCGATGTTTCGGTCAGATTGGTTACAGATGCTACATAAGGGAGTGGGTCAATCAGTGTCGTGAGCTGGCCTGCAATGTATCCATTACCTTCTGTGCCAGACACATTACATTCGGCTGCAGCCGTGACCACAACATCACCGATCGGCACCGAAACGGCCTCCTTGGTAGAAAAATATATGGTCCCGTCCCCCTCAGTCGGACCTATACGGGTCCCTGCGGGGATAATCTGGACATTCGTGAGTGGCGTGGACAGCGTGAACTGAATTAGGGTAATGGCATAATCGGCACCTAAACGCGGTGTTTCTACAAAGGCCCCTAGATGATCTAGCACAGTGCCACGTGCATACCGGAGTAGTTGCCCTTTGGCGACCTGATTCAGCTTAACTTCTTGCTGAACCATTTTGTATGCTATTGCATTTATGAAAATACGCAGCGGATCGGCTGGAGCAAGTTGTCGTTTTGCGATTGATTCGTACAGAGAAATAAGAGAATCCTGCATTGCCTTAACATCCGCCTGGACAAAATCAATATCAGGTAGCTCAGCCAATGTGGTCATTCGTCGCTCACCTCCTGTTCCTCGAAGTAAATGACCGGGATTAACCGCCCGTTGTCAGGGTCGTCCTGCGGATTAACAAACTGTATCTCCTGAATTAAAATCCTTGGTTCATATTCACCGACCAACTCATAAATTTGTGACGTGATAAGTGCCTTGGAGACCTCTGTCGGCTCGTCCAAAGCAGCAGGATCAAATCCAAATTGTCGATTCAAAACAACAGATCCGCGCCATGATGTAAGCAGAGTAAACAGGTTCTGTCGCAATTCTGCCTCTTTGGTAGCTGGTGCAAAATCAATCGGGCGAGCACCGGATAACGTAAGATTGTACTCGCTCATTTGACGTACTCCTTCAGCGTAATGTTAATGGTCCCAGCTAACAGGTTCCCTCGGTTGTCTACGTAACTCCAAGCCTGCTCCAGACCCGTAACAACCCACAGACCAACGCCCAACTTTTTACCGCCTATTGTCAACGCTCCAGCCTTGCCCTTGCGGTCCCATTCCACCAGCTTTTCCATTTCTTTTCGAGGGTTGGTGCCGTGCCAAACAGCGAAATACATGGTAAATGTCACGGTATCCAAACCGGGACCAAGAAACTGAGATTTTGGTTTCCTGAGCATAATTTCATGATCCGCCCATCGGCTTGCACTGGACCGGGTAAGCTCACGGAATGTACGTATAACCTTCGGTGTAACTACAAAAGGAATGTCCCCAAAACTGCCTATTTTAGCTGCCATAATCAACTCCCTCCGATCTCCTGGTTAAGTACCTCAAGCTTGCCTACAACTGTTACATTGCTGTTCATACGAACCTTTGGTGAATCGACAGTGAATGATTTACCGCTTATTTGCACGGTTTCGGCGTTAACACTCACAGTCTTGGCCTGTATAGTCACAGATTCCCCATTTATTTGTACAGACTCCGCTTTAATGTTTACGGCCTTCGCCTGTACGTTCACAGCTCCGACCGCATTGACCACTATGGAGCCTGTATTTCTATCGAAATATGCATAGCTGCCATCCTCGAAGTAGATACCACGTTGGGACTGATCGGCAGGCATATCATAGCTACCGTCATATAGTGCGCCAAGACAAACTCCATCTGGTTTCCCATTCCCGAGAAAAATACACACCACATTGTCGCCCGGCTCTGGCATAGCATTCGAAAGACCCCAGCCAGTCCCAGTTGTTAAAAGTGGTAGCTCTGGGGAAACCATATCGTCCATATCAGGGAAGATTACTCGCACCTTTCCCGTCTCGGTGTCTACACTGGAGACAACCCCGATTCTATTTAAATTTTCATTTGCCATGTCACCACCCCAAAACTTTTCTAATTTCCAGGTTAGTCGTATAGCCAGAGCTGCCGACCGCATGAGTGGCAGAAACGATAATGTACTTACCGTCAAACCTACCAAACCCTTTTATAGTGATGGTCATCCCGGCTGCAAGGCCGACATTACCCATAAGAGACAAAGTAGCTTTACCAGCATCTTTATTCTTCTCCCGCAGACTCTTACGGGCGGCGTTAATCGCCTCAGCCTGCGAGCCTACACTTTGAGACACCTTTAGTATTGGGCCATCTTTTGGAGCATCCGGCGGACGATAAATAACCTTAATCGGCTTTGGCTGCTTCGATTTCTCTTTCTTCTTTTTTGAATCCTTAGAAGTTGATTCAGCAACAGCTTTTGTTGTACTCTTATCATCTTTTTTCTTAGACGTGCTCTTTTTTGCGGCAGGCTGATAACTGACCTCGCAACCTGCATATGCCACGTCCTGAGTAGAGAATGTAAAACCATAGCTGATAATATCTGAAACCCCACGCTCAATTGTCAGCGCAGACGGTTTTTGCTCATAAACGTACTCATCGAACAGGACAAGCTTTTTGCCCGTTACCTTTAAGGCAATACCTTCCTGCTTACACAAATCGTTGAGGAACGCCAAATCAGACACATCCGTTTGATCCTGGCGGTCATACTTCGGGTTCCCATGAGCCTCGTACATCAACGTGAAACCCGCACGCTTGGCGATTTCAGCAGCAATAGACTTGAGCGTCACAGACTCCCAAGCCTTCGTTTTCTTCTCTTGACGTACATTTGTTGTGACAGGAAGAGATACTGCTTTAATACTGACCGTATCAGGCGGCCCGGCAAAGTCAATCGAGTCCACCTCGAACGTGCCACAATTAAGCCGCTTAATTTCCCCAGGCTTATCCCACCCGATCGTCTTTATATAGGCAACTATCCTATCTCCCGCGCTTGGCGACCAAGGGCCTGACCATTTACGCGCCTTATCTTCAAGGTTAATTTGCAAATCGTCCAACGTGCCCGGCTCTGCATCGGTATAAGTAAAATCCAATAAGTAATCGGACAACTCTTTGGTGATGTCCTTGCCGTTGTAGTTAACAACAACTTGGGCACGTCTTGCGTTAATGATATCGTCCATGCTCACACCTTCCACGGAGGCAAGTCAGAGGCGGTTTCTTCAACCACAGAAACGTCCGGCAGTTGCAGAACTGTCCCGGCAGAAAAAACAGAAACGTCGATGTAGTCCAAATTAAGATTCATAATCTGGATCATCAACGTTTCATCACCAAACACTTTATAGGCAATCATGTCCCAGGTATCGCCCTGGATCGTGGTATATTTCGTCATAGGCTTGTCCTCGCATCTTGCCGTTTCATTTGCTTATACTGCTGACGGAAAGAAGGTTCTGCAGCTTTGACCGCCTGCGTCACTACTTCTTTATCCGCATTTCCTTGGATTACAATATTAAAGTTAAGGTTCAAGTTATCGCCGCCACTGCTTGGATTGTAGCCCATAAGTCTATTTGTTTTTTCCAGTAGATTCATGGATCTAGGCTTATTGTTAATAGGAATGGCGGCTTCCCAGCCCGCCTCACCCATGATGGACGGACGGTTGGTAATATCTCCGTCTGCAAGCATTGGAATTTCAGGTATTCCTAAACTTCCTATTGTCTCGCCTCCGAGTAAATCGGGCATAGTGAAACTAAAGCTGTTTACTTTCTGGATGGCTGAATTGATAATTGCGATGACATTGTTAAATGCCGCTTTCACAGCACCTGTGATACTATCCCATATACCGACAGCAACCTCTTTTATACCCTGCCATGCCAGATCCCAATTCCCTGTGAAAACCCCTGTCAAAAAGTCAATTACACCGCCCAGTACATCAATAATTCCGCCGATAACAGGCTTGAGTATATTAATTGCACCTGTCACAGCCGCAGTGATAACAGGCCATGCCCATTTGAATATACCGACCAAACTATCAATTACAGGCGCAATACCTGTGTTGTATATTGCCATAATCAGCCCACCGACCTTGCTAAACAGCGCTCCGATCTTAGGCAACCATGCAGCCAGTACAGAACTGACCTGAGGCAACAAAGTTTTCGTCAAATATCCAAAAACTGACGTAAACACAGGTCCAAGCTTGGAAGAAATAGAAGATGATAGTTTCATAACCAAAGGGATTATCGCATTGAACGCTTGCTTTCCAACCTTCATAAGTGGAACAAGCAGAGAAGTGACAGAATGCAATGCTGGGCCGATCCCAGAGGCAATAGATTCTATTACAGGCGTGATAGATTTGCGAAGATCACTCACACTGTCTACAATCTCTCTAAAATCCAAATCAGTCCCAAATGTGAAGGCCTCTTTAAAATATCCTTTAATATCGCCCATGATCGGCTTGAGACTTGCAACAAATACTTCCGCCTTGCCTCGTATATTATCGAATATATCAACTGCACTATTCGATATTTGAATAGCCTGATCCGGGCTGAATCCAATGGACTGCAAACCTTTATTGATTTGTTGTACTCCTGATATATCACCAGTGCCAATTGTGACGTTGTAAGCTACATCGCCTAATCCTTTAAGAATATCAACATAGGGCTTTAATCCGGACAGTCGATCAGTTATATCAGTAATAGCACCGGATAGCTTGTAGGCATTCTCCTCACTCAGTCCTATTTCCTTACCGATATTGCTTATTCCGACCGCAGCAGTATAATATCCTGTGCTATCCCATGTATTTTGAAGTAACTGTCCAGTCTTCATAATGATTTTACTAACCCAACTCAAACTAGTTCCTACGCTTGAAAAGAATTTGTTAATCATCGGCCCTGTTTGATTAAACCAGTTACTAAATTTATTGAAGGCTGGCAACAGCAGGTTAGAAACAGGAATAATGATCGACGTTAACAACTGCCGACCAATGCCCTTGAAGGCATCCCCCATGCTGCTGTATTTTATTTTCGCCATCTCGTCAATGCTGTTCTTGGTCTTATCGAACTGCTTTTTGACGTTCCCGTATGACTTGATTACGCGAGCTTCCAAATCTTCGGCTTGGGTACCGAATAACTGCACAGAAACAGCATTCTTCAAAACCGGGTCCTTCACAGCTTCGATAGCCTTCACGGTTTTCAGGAATGCTTGCTGTGCTGTCTTCCCGCCTTTTGCGAATGCTGCCGTCATTTCTTTACCGCCGAGCCCTATGGATTTATAGGCTTCTAGTGAGCTTTTGGAACCGTCTTTTGTACGGATACCAAATTCTTTAATTCCATCCCCGACTTTATCACATTATGTTCAGTAAGGTTCGCTACTCCCTTACCCGCCACTAAAGGCAGCTGCATGTTTCCATGCAGATCAGACTATATCAAGAACTCCTAAGAGTCCCCTCCCATTTCCACGCGCTTGCGTGTACTCGGCTTCTCACCGATAGTCGTTGCACGTTCTTGTATAATACAGGCTTCGCTCATGATTTCCCTCGTCTCAACGTTAGGGTTTCCCATGAATTAGAGAGGTTTCGGTATGGCGTCGCCGCCATAAAGCCCTAATAAAAAGGTTGAAGGCCCCTGCATCCAGGCCTGCAGAAAAAATATCGAACATGCCCTCTGCGCTGAATCCTAATTTTGCAAAGTAGGCTGAATATTCATTGGCGCTGTCCAGTAATTCGCCAGACTTGTCCAGCCCCTTCTGTGCACCTTGGGCAAGCAGGTTATACGCCTGTTCCGATGTGATACCAAAGTTTTTCATCATGGTATCGACGGTTTTGATAGATTCATCAACGTCCAGATTTTCGAAGGTGTCTCGAAGGACAATCGCGCCTCGTGCTGATTTTTCAAGTTCTGGACCAGTCTGTTTCAGGACGTTTTTCGCCTTACCGACGACAAGCGCCAAATCGTTCCAGTCCTCGCCTAGCTTCTGATTGTACAGATTCTTGGCAATGTCTTTCATGCCCTTCATCTGCGCTTCTGTCTGCCCTGTACTGGCTTGGATTTGAAGCATGGCCTTCTGGTATTCGTCCGCATATTTAAACGCAAAAAAGCCGCCCGCAGCCACGGCAGCTCCCGCCATCATCCCAGCTCCACCAGCGGCAAGCAATGTACCGCCGCCTCCTGAATCATCTCCGCCAGATCCACCACCGCCACCGCCCGAAGGACCATGAATTCGCTGGATTTCTCTCATTCGCTTCTCTAATTCTTTAATCTGCCTTACATACGCTTCGATATCATTACCGAACTGATTTGAAGGCATGCGAATGCGGGCTATGTCTGCCAGAAGCTTCTTCATTTCTCGCAGATCCGGAATAACAATTTTCAATTCGCTAATCATGTTTTGGAAAACGTCTTTTGGGCCATTTATGCGCTTGATATCTTTAAATTCATTTTCCAGCTTTTTAAGATCTTCTCGGATATCTTTGACGATATCACCTGTAATCCGCATAGATTGAATGACTCGTATTTGCGCCTCAACCGCTTTAGCAGCCGCCATCATCGGTTCGAATACTTTCGCGCCGATCCTCAAATGCCCAAGGGCTTTAAGCTTGTGTTCAAGCCCCTGAACATTAACCTCCAGCGCACGGGTTATATCTCCCGACAAGCGCATGGACTGGAGCCGGGTAAGCTCCGTCTTTACGTCCCTAATGTCGTCCTTTAGGGGCTTAAAGACGTTTTCCCCCACCCGGTTGGCATTAACGCTTTGCAGCTTAGTATTCAGCTGTCCGACTTCTTGCTGTAGATTGTTGATCGCTCCGGTAGGCATTTGGAGGTTTTTCAATTCCTTAAAGCTGTTCTCCAGATTGGTCACCTTTTGAATTGCCTTATCAAACGCGCCAAAAAAGCTCTGGTCCAAATTAGCCGCGAGCTTCATCGCCACATCATATTCGCGTCCCACTGTATCACCGCCCTTTCTTCCGGGCCTTTTCGGCTTCTTCTATCGCCTTTTCTTTTTTTATTGAATATGAGGCAAGAGCATCTTGCCATTTAGATAGATCGCTTATAGGTTGATCTAACCAAAAGTCAATGCTGTTTCGAGTTTCAAGAGAAAGAGACAGAACCATTTCCCTAATATAAGATGCAACGTCTAGGCTTGAAGCGATTGAAGCAAAAAACCTTGTGCCATAACAGCTGCTTTAGAAAAATAGTTTCCAGGTAGTTCAAGTATTAAATCCATAGGAACGCTTGCCGCTTCTGCACACACAGCAGCTTGGAATTCCATCGACATTGCTTTAACTGGAGTCTTCATATCCTCAAGATCAAGTCTTTTAGTAAGTGCAATCAACTTACGACCATTGATTTTATTAAAGTCGAATTTCAATTCCGTGTATGGTTCGCCTTCAAAGCTCCAAGGTTTATCAAATTTAAGCGTATATTGTGATGGGTCCTCTACTACTGCTTCCACTGTTTTCTTTTCGTTTCCTTTTGTTGTATCTACTGACATGTTAGATCCCTCCATAATTTAAACCGGGCAAACGCCCGGAAATGATTAATTTCCAAGCGCCTGACGGATTTTTGCGTAGTAATCGACACCGTTGATAACACAAACAGAGTTGTATTTATCAATTTCCACCTTGACCGCTCCATTAAGCGTGATCTTGATATAGGTCACTTCAAATTCCACGGAATTATCACTGGTCGCCCCTGGTTCCAAGCTGCCCAAAGACATTGTTTTGGGATTACCGCGAAATGACACCTTGTATGGCACAACATCCAACTGCCCGGTTAAACGGTTCTGGATCTGGATAGCTGCCCGCAGATCTATAGCGTGGATTTCTTGAGCAAAAAGGGAATAATAACTTTCTTCGTGAGTCCTGAAATTCAGGGTAGTAGACATGGCATCAAATTGGGCCATAGTCGGAGTATTGACAGTACCGTTAATACCCCCGCCCGTCACGTCCTCAGCTAGTAATGTGATTTCGGGAAGGTCTACGGTTGTAGTCCCCAAATACTCCGAACCATTACGGTAAGCCTCATATTGTATCGTCCGTTGACTGATCTGCTCTTTAGCCAATGTTCAAACCTCCTTTAAGCTGCGAATAACGATGCAAAGTAAGAAGCATCGTATTCCAGTACAAAATCAATATCCTGACCCGGAGACGGCGGGGTGATGTACACATGAAATTTCATTTTGCCATCAATCAGATTTTCTATTGGGTTTTCCGAAGCGTTAAATTCAACACGTCCACCCAGCAAGTAACCAGCAGCTACCAGACCATTGATCCAGACGTTCACTGAATCAGTGATTGCCTCGATCATCTTTTTATTGGTTGGATCATCAAGGTACTTCCAGTAGGTTAGAGTCAACGTATTACCAACCCAGTTGAACATACGGCGTACCGGGATAAAGCTAGATTGCGGGTCTTTAGCATCCGGGTAAACACCTGTCCGGTTGCCCCAAACCACAAATCCCTCAACAAAATTGAGTGCTGTTACGATCCCTTGCGCATTAAGATACTGTGCTTGCTGTGGACCAAGTAAAAAATCACGATCATCCAACGCGGTGCCATCTATATTGGCCGCAGTATTGGACGGTGATGTAGACGGGATACCCTGATTTTCAACGTCTGATTTGACCGTCGCCGCTGCCACAACCGTAGACATGTGATATTTCAAACCGTCCTTGGTAGCTAGCGGATAGGTGTTAATCTGTTGTGGGTCCGTATAGGCATTGTCCTTCTTCCACTTTGCAATCTCGGTATATACAACGTTGGATGGCATGTCAGTCAGCGCAGTTGCTTTGAAATGACCACCATTCAAGGAATTTGCTTTTGCAACCATAATCGCACCGACCACAGGATTATGTGAAAACCCCGGTGCAGCAATTAGGCCGGGGACAATTCGGAACAGTGGGAAAATTTGATCCAGCAATTCCAGCCCTGTAGCAATGCCAGTATCTACATCCATACCGCCGATAATATCCGCAGGGGTGACTTTGCTTTGGTCCAGTTTGCTGTAACCAACTTTGACCTTTGCACCAGATGCCAGCGCGCCGGAAGCGATACGAGATACCACCAAATGCCCAGCATCGTTAAAGGAAAGAGCGTAATCGGTGCCTAGTATATATGTGGTCGCACCATCATCAGATGTGACCAGCACAGAAGTTTTAATGATCCCCTGCACCGCAACCGTAAGCGTGCCATTAACCAACGTATAAGAAGCCGCCGTGACTGAGGTTGCATGCTTCACAGGGTCCAGAACGTTAATAAAAACGACTGGTGATTGTTTCGAAATTTTAAAATGGAAATGCATGAATTCAGCAAGGGTAAAATCATCCCAGTTGTCCGAATATCCGAACGCAGAAACTGCGTCGGCCCACGATTCACACAGAATCGGCTTATTCACTGGTGCAGCATCAAGCGTACTAAGATTGATCGGAGCTGTACCGAATACAACTGGTAATGTGACGTTGAGCCGCACAGGGGTAATGACAGATGCGGGCTGCTCAGTGATAAATACACCATGACGTTCAGCCACTTAAATTCCTCCTTTTTGGATCGCATCCACCACGGCGGCATAAGCGATGTTATGAGTAGTTCCCGGCTGCTCCATCGCCACTTTAGCGGCTGACAGGTCAGTAACTGGAACAAACAGTTCAGTGATTGCAGGGACTTTATCTGAAATATCGCTCAGATATGCTGGGAACCCGCCCAGTGAAATAAAATACTTCGCCAGTCTTCCGCCCGGAAGATTAGGGCCAATGTAAATAAGTTGTTCCCGTTCGGCTGCTTGGGATGGCTGAGCAGGTACCACAGGCGAAACGTCTTTCTTATCTTTTACAGGCGGCTTTTCCGCCTGTTTAACGTCTTGAGTTTCTGTTTTTTCAGTAGTCAATCTGAACACCCTCTCTTATAGCAGGAATGATCCAACTCATGTCCACATAGCCGAAAAAGTAAGGATACATATCCTCTTCCTCGAATAAGGAACACGTCAATTGGGGTTCCAAAATAAATTGTCTGTCCAACGTTCGGCTGGTAAGAAAGTGCTGTCTGATACGCTGTGTGATATTAAGGACAGTATCTTCACCGCGCATGTCCAGCCCTTCATCAATAATTCCAACGCTCAACATAATGGCGCACGTTGAGTTTTCGGTGTCCGAAACATCGACAACATCACCCACACGAACAAGAATGAACGGGTAATGATCGTCATCATCTTCTTGGCTTTTTGCAGGCAGGTTTTGCGCATAAATGTTTAGTTTGGACAACTCACCACGTGCATTCAGGTATGCTGAGTCAGCAAAAAGACGCTCCAGTTCTTTGACCAAAGCGTCTCTAAGCATAAATGGGGTCATGGTTTCAACTCCCTATCCAGTTCGTGCATAATACGTTCTTCAAATGTTTCTCGGGCTTTCTGCTCAACAGGAGTACGCACCTTTTGCTGATTGAACATTTCTGGAGCTGGGGGACCATACAGGCGGCGAATAGGCAGCCTCTTTTTTCCTTCACGGGCGAAAATCTTTACTCCGTTTTTGTCTGCCACAAACGCGCCCTTTATCCCCTTTACCGCTCCCTCTTTTTTAACAGCCGCCTTCAAAACTTTAGGTCGCTTTCCCGTTGCTCGTTTAGGGTTGAACTTGTATTTATCCAGTCCAGTTCCCCGGCTGGTCGAACGCACCACGCTTGAAGTAGATGAAGCGCTGGCCTTGGTGGTTGACAATGTTTTGTTTACATCGCCTGATTTGATCACATATTCCTTAGCGATTTCTTTTTTTACATTGGTCCGTGCATTAGATGCAACACGGTTCATCGCTCGGGACACAACCACTTTAGCCTGAACTTTGACTTTCTCATAGCGCTTTTTCATGGTTCCCAGCTCTTTGGCATCGATGCGAATCATGATCCTTTACGCCCCAACGTGACGGTAACCATATTCTCGTCATCTTGGATATCTGTCACCGTATAGGTGCGTTCGTCGAACCTAATTTTGCTTTGCAGGGCCGGAAGCCTGCCAAAGTTCAGCAGGAAGTCGGCACGCTGAGCATAAAACAAAAGATCGGCATCGTAAACGCCATCTGTTGGATTCGAGGCGCTACTTTTCCGATTTCTCAGTTCATCATCATCAACAATAACCAACATTTTGACAGGCGGTTCAGGTGTGACAGGCAGTCCGTTTTTCGGCGGACTCATAAAGGCGATTTCATGCCAGTCGGCAAACTCACGTTCATTCAAGAAAACGGACTTCACATCCCGCTCGATCTGATCCTTAAAACTGAACGGTTTTATCAATTCAGTTTGAATATCGCTCATGACGCGCCTCCTAACCCCTTATTCCGCAGGCTTGGCGGTATTCTTCTTGTCATCCTCTACCATTCCAAGATCAATCAGTCGTTGAATCGCCTCTTTGCCAATACTAACAGGGACCTCTTCACCAATTTTGTAATTCTTATCGTTGTGACGGATATTCCACGTTGCTATATATGCCATCTCTGTTTTCCTCCTCTTTAGTTAAGAACCTTAGCTACATACCATCCGTCCACATTTTGCGGAACGACGATAGGACGGGCCAACATTTGCAAGTAACGAGCTGCAGGTTCTCTAGTCGTCCATGATTGCGGTGTTACCTTGGCACGAACAAATTGGAATTGTCCATTTTCGCCCATGATCAAGATTGCACCATAATTGAATTCAAATGGTTTTCCGTCTGGCAGTAACGCAAGTGTTCCAGCAGGAATGTAATCCTGTTCTTTACCTTCTTCGTCGGTGTATGAATTCGTGTAGGACCAGATATGAATAGCAGCCTGACGCAAATAACCGTGATAGACAACCCCCTCTGGTAAGAGTTCTGTATTCAGATTTCCAACATCCAAGGTCTCTTTTTCAGCTTTGATTAGTGCAAGCAAAGTAGGATGACGAGTGATTGCAGAACCGACTTCAAATGTGGTTAATACTCTGCGCATGGTCAAGCCGCTTTTGCGCATAACCTCCATTTTCTTTTCTGTGAGATAAGCAACAACATCAAAAGTTGGGTCGGATAAGTCTTTACCGGAGAGAACTTCCTTGTTGGTAAAATCCCAGTCCAACTCCTGATTAACACCCTCACCGATTTGCGTTGTCTTGCCTGTGAACATGGTTTCGGACAACTGTTGAATCTTTCGGCGGTCGATTGTGCTTAACAATTCTGCTGTGTCTTCAATCAGGAGTTTTTGAGCTCGTACATCCGGGGAATCCGGGTTATACAAAGTCTCTCCAGCACGTCTTACCTTAAGATCGTTCCGAGTAATGACACGCATAGGCTTAACTAACGCAGGCTTGTACTGCTTGGCAGTAAATCCAGTGCGCAGTACAACCTTACCTGGCATCAATTCATTGACATAAGGAGCCAGTGGACGGTGACCTTTTTTGGTCTGGATTTCAATTTCATCGGAATCGAAGGTTTCTCCTTCGGACGCATATGTGTCCAGTAGGTAATAGGAGTCTGTCGGAAATGATTCAACTACACGGAATAACTGCGGGAATGCGTAAATATCTTTTGCCATAATCTATTAATCCTCCCTATTTAACTACTCGTTTTGTGATAAGACCGATGTTGCGCATTGCTACTTCGTGCTTTTCAACCTTGTCATTGCCGCCGAACTTGAGCGCATCACGGTTAAACTCACCGGATGTGTAAGCCACGGCCCGAGCATCCTTGGTTGTAGCGTCGACCTCTTCGTCTGCCAAGATGCAGTATGGATTCTCAATACCGCCCGTCTTACTCGAATCTACTGGCACAGTGATGGGTGTTCCTGCGTAAAGATCTGTTTCAGCGAGTTGGCTTTCTCTGCCCAAGACAGTTCCACGTTTAACCACTCCAGCCCCCGCTTTGACGATAATTGCAATGACTGTTTTCGGTTCGACTCCACCTGCGTACAGATTGTCATACGGCTGGCTTTCATAAGCTGGCATTATTTACGACCTCCCTTTTTGTTTTGAAGCTGTTTTGCATACTCAATCATGTTGTTTACGGCTTGTTCGTTTTCAGCGTCATCATTTGATGCACCGACAGTGATTACAGGCGCTTCCGGGGATACATTTTTCACACCGCTGTCGTCCGAATCTTGTTGGCGTTGCGTCCCCTCTTGGCCCACACGCGTAATTGATGCTTGAACGATTTTCATAGCCACATCACCGGCGGTTTCGCCATTTGTGATGGCATCTTTAATAAAAGGCTTGGCTCCAGGGGCGCCCTCCATATTTGTCAGTGCGCTAATACGGCTGCGTTCGGCTGTAGTAGCCAGACTGACCACCTCGTTGTACAAGTCTGGGTGATCGTTTTTCAGTTGGTTTAAATCCATTGGTTTGTTTTCCCCTTTCATAGAGTTGATCTGATTTTTTAGTCCCTCGAATGTGTCTCCGGCTTGCGGAGTACCGCCTTTATTTGTGTTAACAGCAGCTACAGGCTGTTTGGCTGTCGAAGCAAATTGCAGATTTGGAATGCTTTGCAAGGGGGTTATCCTTTCCAGTCCGCTGTCGCCAAGCGCTGGAGGCTGATTTGTGAATCCTCCGCTTTTAAGAAGCTCGTTGCGAACCTTGTTTATGACCGCCTCAGGCAAAACTCCGTCACTGCCGAGCATATCAAAAGCGCTGTTGGTAACTTTTGTGGCGCCTTCACTGAACATTATTTCGTCCGCAAATCCAAGTTCGACAGCCTTCTGAGCATTCATCCAAGTTGTAATGTTCATGAGATCAAGTAGTTCATCCCTTGTCTTGCCTGTTCGGAGTGAATAAGCATTGGTGATTGCCTCGTCCGTGCTTTTCAGCAGGGCAGAAGAGCGGTCATGGGCATTCTTGTCGCCATCCGTACCCGTTGCAGCGTTGTGAATCATGATCTGCCCCGGCGGCGATATCTTGATAACGTCAGCACCCATGAGCATAACCGAGGCAGCAGAAGCCGCTACACCCGTTACTTTCGCCGTGATCTTCCCGGGGTAATCTTTTAGTAAAGTGTAAATCTCAGCACCATCAAAGGCGGAACCGCCGAGAGAATTTACGTACAATTCGATCTCGTCTCCGTTTGCTGCATCAAGTTCCTTGGAGATCATCCCCGGACTCACAGCCGGAATACCAAACCATTGATAAACCCATGCGTTTGCATCCCCGATTATCGGCCCGTTAGCCTTGATCTTCTTTGGCATTTGTGTTTTCACCCCCTTCCTCATCATCGTTGTCTTCTTTGCCCTCATAAGACGGTTCAGATGGCATAACTGGAATTGGTGCAGCTCCTTCGGTCAGTCCCAGTTCCTTTAGTCGTGCTTTCTCATACGCACGTTGTTGAATGTTTTGTTCCCATGATCCGCCGTTTAGCTCGACCGTTTCCTTTGTGGCTGTACTTAAATTGTTCTCAATCCGGGTAACAGCCGCGCCTACCTCCTTAGTCGGATCAAGTAAACCCTGGCTCGGCCCGTGCCATTCTGCCCGTGTGTAGGCAGCAAAAATAGCCGGGTCATCAAAGATGCCAGGCGCGTTTATTCTACCTTTGGTTACAGCCTCAACAAACCATTCTTCATAAATAGGCTGGCAGAGCGTTTTAGCCAGCCAGGAACGGCGCATGCGGTACATTTTCCAAGCTTCCAATAGTGCTCCACGGCTCGCTGAGTATGAAGATGTGAATTGCTTGGTCAGTATTTCATATGGCAGTTCAAGAGCTGCTGCAATCTGTTTCAGCAGCGCCCTGACGAAAGCCTCGTAGTTCGGATTCGGCCTTGATGGGTCAGCGAACTCAACGTCCTCACCAGGGTCCAGATAAACAATTGCACCGCGACCCATTTTTATATTGTCGCCCCCTGTTCCCGGTATAGGTTCTTGATACTGATTGTCAGTTTCCGGTTCATTCATACCATACGGATCTTGCCCATCGTCTCCTGGAGTTTTTACAAACACGGTGTACATTGACGTTATAACAGCAGCCATCAATTCCGCCTCTGTATACTGATTGAGGAGTTTTAAAGATTCAATAATAGGCGCAATAATCGGTATGCCCCTGCGTTGTCCCGGTCGCTCTGCTTCAAAAAGATGGATTACATTCAATCGCCCCGTCTGCTTGCCGTACTTCTCAACCCGGACCCAATCTCTCTCCCCAGTCAGATCAAACTTGCTACTGCCCGGATGTCGGTTGCTGAAATGGTACGCAACCACCATACCGTCTGCATCAACCTCAACTCCAGATTGGACCAGATCCATATTTTCCAGTTGCACATTAAAGGGCGTATCACAACGGTCAGCCTCCACAAGATTGATACGTAAGTCATAAACCGCATGATCTCTTGGCAGCATTGGCAACAAAGCGAATACGTCCCCGCTCATGAGGGTTGACAAGAAAGCTAAGGCTTGTAACTCGTAAAAATCATTGAGCCCTGCCGCATCGCATTTGCTTGTTTCAGCCCATAATGCCCATTCCCTGTGTATGCTCGCCCTCAAGTCTTCGCTTTCCTGATCGCTGAGGTTTAGGAATTTGGAATCAAAGGCTGGGTTGAGGCGTAAGCCAGTACCCACGATGTTCGTTCGCAAACCCTTGTGAGCTGCTGCAACAACGTCAGATCCCATGTGTAAGTCTCTGGCCCGGGCTCTAAGCTCGTTAATATTCTCATGAATATCTGCATCAGCGTCACCAACTGGCGTTTGCCACATGACCATAGACGATTTTGTACGGCTGGCTCCATGCCTGCCATATCCTTTACCGCCAAATGACTCTTTGTAACTATTAATAACTGTCTTAGCTGCTTCATGCCTTGCAACATCCAGGCGGGACGCCTCTCTTTTAGCCGCAATACCCGGAGCCACAAAGTTTAGAGTCTTGTCCAGCCAGTTCATCGGTCAAACGGGGTGATTCCTCTTACTTTGCTTCTCCGTTTCACTCCCGGATTTTCCAAGTCGTCAACGATGCGACCATAATATCTCTTGCGCTCCAGTACCACATTCATGTCTGTCCGTGTCATAGACCGACCAGCGATGGTGTATGATTTTCCTGTAGCGAGTGCCGCCTCAGCGTCGCACCAAAGCTTGTACATCATTTGAGCCTCAGCTAAAGTCATTTTTGGCATATCCCCTGTTCACCTCCTTCACATAATTTACAAGCTGCTAGAAACATTCCTTTTCTTTTTCCGCTGCTGCGGCCTTACCGGACCCGAAACCACGCTTCCCGGCTCAGGTAACGGCAGGTCAAAGTTCGGATTCATCATTTCAATTGCTGCACGGTTATAAACAGCAAGGTCAAGGGCTTCATTCCGCGCCCTGGTCTGAACCCAAACGGTATAAGGAATCCCGTTTTTGTAGCGGGTGACCAATTGCTCTGCCGTCAACTGTTTGAAATATTCTTCGTCATATACGAACGGGTCCGGGTTATCTGGATTCGGAAGTGGAAACCGACATGACCCAGGCTTTCCAGGTTCAATTGTAAGCGACGAAAATACCTTAGCCTTACCTTCGGCTACCCCAAGCCGGATAACCGTAGCACGGTGGACGTTGTTGTCTGTGGTGCCGTTTAAAAGAGGTGTGTGTGTACCGTCGCCGCTGTCCTCACCTTTAATCGCATATATTCCGCGTGAGGCACGAGGCTTGCACCACTTGTACACCTCGCGAGTGAAGTGTCCCCCTGAGTCCATCAATGTTCGACGTATGCGAAACTTCCTGCCCGCTGCGTCCTGCCATGTCCGGGACAGAAATTCGTCTAGATCATCCCAAACGTCCTGCAATTTCAGGTCACCATATACCCGGTGATACTGTATTCTCCAGCTAGAATAATCTTTTCCCCAGCCAATGACGTCAATTTCGAACCGATTGTCCTGCGTGTCCACCGCCGCAGTGAGGAATTTCACACCCTCTGGAACCCGATGCATGTACATCTCACGGCGATTCAGGAGCAATTCATGTTCTACCTTCTCGCCTTCTTCCTCCCATGACTCCGCCATAACGGTGTTGAAGAAGGTCTTGAGAAGCGCTGGGCCGCCACGTTTGGCAGCCTTGAATTCATTGACAGCATCTTTCCATGTGTAATTTATCGTTGCTGCAAGGCTACTCAGCTTAAACCCGCGAGTTTTGGAGTGTTCCTTCCCAGCAACCCAAACCACTCGCTTGGCATAATCCTTTTTCCATTCATGTTCACCATTCAGCGCACCACAATGCTTGCACACATGATCGACCCGTGTACAAGCCCGCGTTTCTTCGTCGTAGTCGAAGTCGATCTGCCTCCATGTTAAGGGCTGCAGTTCATCACAGGACGGACAAGGGAAGTGTAATTCTTCCTGTGTGCTGTCCTCGTAAAGAGCCTCGATACGGGAAGCACCTTTGATGGTCGGAGTGGATACCCACACCATTTTTTTGTTGTAAAACGTCTTGGTTCTAGCTGTTACCAGTGATACAGGGTCACCTTCCTTGCCTGCCGATACCGGGAAACGGTCAATTTCATCCCCAATAACCACCCTGATCGGCTTGGAAGCCAAAGAAGCAGGCGAATTCGCGCCTGCGATGTTGATCCGTCCACCTGGAAATGTCTTATACAAAATGGTATTCCGGCTATCACGGCTCTTATCCTTGACCACCAGTGGTGATAATTGTGGAGAATCCCGGTACATCGGGGTCAAACGGTCATTAGAAAAGTCACGTGCAACCATCAAATCCGGCTGTATAACCATGATCGGAGCTGGGTCATGCCCAGTAAAATAACCAATCGTATTAAGCTGCAGGTCCGTTTTGCCAAGCTGTGAGGCCCACATGAGCACAACCGACTCAACATTTCTGTCAGATATAGCTTCCATGGGAACCCTTTGATAAGGTGCCCGCTCTGTTTTCCATGGACCAGGTTCAGCCGAAGCTTCTGGAGACAACACCCTGTGTCTGTCAGCCCATTCAGATACACTGATTGGCTCAGGAGGCGCGACAAGGCTTAAAGTGTCAGCAAGCAGGCGGAATGTCCTTTTACGTTGCGCATTCATGACTCATCATCTGCCATTGGGTCATACTTAGACAGCAGGTTTAGTGCCTCGTTTATGCGATCCTCCAACAAGATGCGAATTGCCTTTTCGTCGCTTAGATACGCCAGTTGATTTGCCAGTTTCGGAGGCAGGCCAGTTAATCTCTCGCGGAAATTCACCAGCAGTGTTCCCCATGCGTCTTGCACATCAGCGGTAGTGTGTAGATTCTTTCGCTTTTCCTCCAGTTCCAACGAGGCAATTTCCTTTTTAATCTGCTCATGCTGTGCCTTTTCGTCTGCAAAACTAATCTTGCCCTCCTCGGTTGCCCCAGTCACATGCCGGATGTATGCCTGGACGGTTGCAGCAAGCTCATATTTCCCCCGACTTACCTGCGTAAGCACACCGTCACGGGTTAATTGCCCGATCCATTGCTTGGTTTTGCCAACAATCGCCGCAAATTCACTGGTTCCGACAATGACCTCCGCCCTGTTCTCTCCTTTCCCCATAACTGACCACCTACTTTCCATTTATTCATCAAAATCACGGCACGCTATCAGACGCATTTTAAGCACCTTTTTAGCGGCGTATTAATAGAAGGGATAAATTATCCAAGCACAATATAAAAAGCCCTCAGCAGGGATTACACGAAGCCTGCGGGGCTGAAAAAGGAAAGTGTTTTTCAAAATTAAAATCTGTACGTTTTTCGGGCTCATGCGCACCCGTACCTATTTTTAAGCTCCAGAAGGACCCAAATTTATTTTTTCTGGAGAAAAAGAAAGCTTTTAAGATTATTTTTCATAATCATTTCACGCGCGCGCCTCCTTCTTTTATTCTTTAATCTTTAAGACCTTGGTATAAAGGGTTAGGCATAGCTTACGTCTATGTGTATGAAAGACGGTGGTTGATGCACGAGTATTTTAATTGACTGTATATCCACCTTGTTATCTTTGGCATACTGTTCAACCTTATCTGCTATTTCACGTTTTAATTGATCCTGAGGCATGTCCTTCTTTAGTTGAACGGCGACTCTCATTTCTCTGTTCTCCAATAGATTCATCTGACAGTGGTAATTCTCTTCATGTTCCATCATCATCGTTATCATCCTTTCTGTTTTATGTATGAACAACAAATACACCGTCCTTTTATGCATAATGCATAGAACGATGTATGTATCTAGTAACTCTAAATGAGCTATATATTATATATATTATTATTTATATTTCTTTCTTTCTTTCTTGGGGGGACAATTACCCCCCTCTAGCGGTGGACAATCATACCCCCCTAGAATATTTAGAGGGGTGCAATCGTCCACCAGTAGAATTATGTTAGGGGGGGACAATCGTCCACCGCTAATATGCATGATTTATTGTATATTGCGTATAAATATTCAATATTATTATGGCGCCAAGACACCCGCAGTTCGTAGCTTACCAAGCAAGGAATTAAAGTCTGCAACTAGGCCAGCCACATCCGTAGCCGCGCTATTGGCCTGTGCTGCTGCTTGCTTCACTGTGCCGTTTGCTGCTGTCGTTGCTGCACTGACAGGTGTTCCTGCACCGATAAGTGTACGAGCAGCAGCGGCATCTGCAGCAGCCATGATTTGCTTACCCATCGCGCCTGCGTCACTGATATCCGTCACCTTCGGAGCATAGTTGCCTGCCTTGGCATCTGTAGCTGTTGTACCGACCTTGAGGTTTGATGTACCTGCACCGATGGCTGTACGGGCCGCAGAAGCATCAGCTACTTTTAGGAGATTCTTACCAACGTCACTCGCGTCCGTAATGCTGTCAACTGTTACAGAACCACCGCCACCACCAGATAGGCCAGCCACAGGCAACGGATTATTCTTGCCCACAAGCGACAGCTCGCCGTTCTCTCCTTCAATGTAAATGCCCTTGCCTAAAAAGCTTTTATAATCCAATTTGCTCAACTCCGCTTCTATGTTATTGGGATTTGATAGATACTGAAATGCTTTGTTCTTTTCAGTTCCTATCGTGTTCATTTCCTTCTTGGCCTCAACCAAATGATTCACATCAACCACCAATTCCCGGATCTCTTCCACTTGCATGAGTGGTTCAAGAAACTCCGGTATGTCTCCGACAAAACTGCCAAACTGAAATAACCCGCGCGATGGGATCGGCGGGCCAATGTAAATTAATATGCTCTCTTCTATTGTTAACACCTCCTTCCTGGTCGAATTAGGGCAAAGAAAAAAGCACCGGTTAGGGTGCTCTATAATCCTATGTTGTTTTCAACTTTTTTTCGTGCCCAGCAAGTCTAATTTCCTCTTGTAATTCCTCGTCAACATTCTGTGCTTTTTTTATCGCTTTTGAAATACTATCAATGAAAAAAGAAACTTCTTTCTCCGAGTAATTACTCTCGTTTTCCTTGTATTTCTTTAATAATACAAGGAAATCCGCATAAGCTTTGGAGCGTCTCTTATCCATCGCTAGTAACTCTTTTTCAAAACTTTCCAGTTGTTCTCGCGTCATTTCTGAATAGGAACTCATTTTCATCACCTCCAATTACCATACACCGGAAGGCATTAACCCTAATATAGATGGTTTTAAAAAAATTTGCGTATATACCTTGTGAATATTCGAATTAAGATTACTTCAGGTTTTGTTCAACATACTCTATTCCGTAAGCTGTCAACTTGAAATTAATAAATCCGATGGCCTCAGCTGTCTTTTCGATGACTCCCTGCTCTTCCCAAAACTTCACAATAGCTCGCTTTGTAATATAATCCTCAGGATTAGAATTATCTTTTTTTAGACCTCCGCCATTTATATGGCCTTGAGAAATCTGATGTTCATATAAATCAACTAATAATTGTTCACGCTCATGCTTCTGCATTATCCCACCTCCTTCGACAAAACAATTCGACACATAGGAAGGATATTCCTTTTTATGCGCCGAAAGTAATAGTACGAAAGGAGGTGTTTATGTTGCATATACTTGAAGATATCTGGGACGGTGTCTACGAACGAATAGTTAAGCCCCTTTTACAGAACGTCGCTGCGGTAGCCATTGCCCTAACACTTTTAACAGCCGTATCCTACTATTTTTCATAAGGGAGAATAACTATGACAACATACTACGTTACTGGTACAAAGCAATTTACCAGTGAACTGCAAACAAAGCTCATGGAGTTGTCAAATAATGAGTTGAAAACTCCACATCCGTACACTCAGGAACTTGAACTTTTAATGTTTGCAATTACTCGGAGCAGCACTCCTGGTAAAAAAGACTTAGAATCGCGTTTCGGCGAATACTACCAGTTTATTCTGTTGAACGAACATGCGAAGAATTTACTGATAGACTACAAAGTCCCTTTAGAAATACTTGGAACTGTAGAATATGAAGATCCGATTAATGAAGGATTTAGTCTCTTGATCAGCAATACAAGATTCATTTAAATAAATGGCACCTTGCGGAATCGAACCGCACACTTCCTTTAGGTGCTGTGAAGTCCCCGGATCAGCTCCGGGGATAAACAATATTGCAACTCGCTAACTACCAAAAAAATGTCCCCGATTGCTCAATCTCTATTAATGCTCTCCACAAGAACGATACAAGCAGTTCACCTTTTTGGCTTTCAATGGAAATCATGCTGTCCCACAAAACAATCCATCCATTACCAAACGAATGAAGAATAAAAGCATGATGAAGAGATAAACACTCAATCAACATTCCGGTTGTAAAGAGTGGGTATGCATCTGAATAGATGATTTTTTGCCCATTCCCATATATAAGAATGTAGTGATAATCTTCATCAAGCATGGTGCTCTCAATCACGTATGGGGTTTCTGGTTGTTCTATAATGAAAAACTGATCACCGGGCTTATAATCAAACCACGTCTTTTCAAATAATGGGTCTAATATTTCTTTATCAATTGATAGCACTTCTTCAGGAGTTAAAATATCTCGTTGCCTAATAAACATGAAGCCATCCCCTTGATGTAATTTATTTATCACCAAGATTCTATCTTTTTTGAGCTATTAGGTCGAGAATAAAATTCTTTCACTCCCTCGCTTTACACATCATTACTGCAACTCTTTGACTACCTTGGCGATATGGGCAGGAATCGTGAAACCTTCGCTTTCCGTCAATGAACCATCCGCATGCAGTTTAATAGCCAGTTGGTCGTACTCACCCGTGCCTGTAGGGACAACAGGGTTGCCATATGCGTGTGGACCTGCAAAGCTTACTACTCTACCAGTGGGGCTATATTTACGGGCCTCAGCCTCGGTATTTACCACCTTGAAGATATTATCCGAACCAAGATACCCATAACCACCATTACGTACTGCGCTTGCTTCTGTACTCAATACAAAACACTTCCTTTTCTATTATTGTGAAAACAAAAAGAGCAGCGCATATACGCCACTCTCATTAGGTCTTTTAATTAGGTGCACGGTGTGGGAATTGAACCCACGCCTTTAGGTCTGTTTTACTCGGGCCCGCCTGTGCTCTACCACTGAGCTAACCGTGCATAATAGTGATATTGAAGAAACTAAAAAGGTCGGCACGATAGCCGACCTCCTCACTGCATTTAAATAACTATAATGTGATTATTACAGTTCTCCTCGTGAAGTGCCTATACGAACTGAAAGCTCGCCCTCCATATATGCTTTACCCGAGGAAAGAGATACATAATACTTATTAGCACCAGGCCAAGCGCTTGAACTAATTTCACTGTAAGTGCGACCAGGTTCTACAGTTCCAGACATCATTTGCGAACCTGTTTCTGAGCCTCTGTTCACCGAAAATTTAATTGGCTGCTTACCGTCATTACGTATCCATACCTTAACATAGCCATAACCTGAGGGTATATCGAAATTTTCTGTTAGTTCTGTGTTGCGGAGAGTTCTATCAACCACCGATTTAGTGGCATAAGGAGTAATAACATGATCTCCCGCTTTTGGTGTATTCACATCGGTCGATGTGTTTGCAGATTGGGAAACTGCTGTTGAGTCAGTTGTAGCTGGTGCAACATCCGTGGCTGCTGCAGAAGCAGATAACGGAATTGCAAGAGCTAGAGACAAAACAGATACTACAGAAGCCTTTTTAATGTTCTTCATACTCATAAGCCCACTTTCTTTGATTTTTTATCCTGTGTACTTTATCAACCAACCAATATGTATAGAAACTATTAGAGTGTTCAAGATTGATAAAGTTTTTACAGGTATCTATTAACATTTACATTATAAGTCTTTTATTGTAATTATTCAACAAAAAAATGGGTTTTGATTCCATGTTAGCAGAAGCCCGGATTTGAACCAGGACTGTGGGGAATTGACCCCCGCAGCGCACCTCGCATTCTGCATGAAACCGCTGGCGGATTCGAACCACCGATACACCCACCCATTCTTTTTCGCGAGAAGGAATCGAACCTTCGTGGATATACCCCGTTGCGGTTATGATAATAGATGTGGACAAGGGACTTTCACCCTTGCATACAGCCTTTGCTATTTACTCCCTTTGACTGCGTAATGGGATTATCTGCGTCTCTCTTCCGCCACCACATCATGATATAAGCTTTGTTGGAATCCGGTGCTTGCTTACGCGTCCGGCCTGCGCTCCTGATCCATTCTTTAGCGGCTAGGATCACCATGCATGAGGAATGCGCTCGTCAGGCGCACATTAGCAAGAGTGGAGTTACTAGGAACAAACAGAAAGACCAGCATGCCCGCTTGTCCTACCCTTGCGGCTCTCTGTAGGTCTTATAGCAAGGGGCTAACTGGTGCCGCTCGTCTTACGCCTACCACCGTCAAACAGGTGTGTGATTGTGTCGGGTGCTGCTCTCTCTTTGTTTTCCATGTTATAAGAATACACTATAGAAAACCTAATGATTTATAGTTATTTCAAATAATTAACAAAAAATTATTGATTATTTTTCTAATCGTTGTATATTTGTGTCATTACATTTGGAAAGGTGTCTTGTTATGGATAATACTTCATACATAATAAAATACGTCGCTCTTTATCTTCGGAAAAGCCGTGGAGAAGAGGATACCGATCTTGAAAAACACCGCTACATCCTGAGAGAGATATGTGTGAAGCATGGATGGAAGTATGTTGAATACGTTGAAATAGCGAGTTCTGAAACAATAGAGTACAGACCAAAATTTAAGAGTTTGCTATCTGACGTTGAGGAAGGTATTTATGATGCGGTGCTTGTGGTGGATTACCAGCGTCTTGGCAGAGGGGAACTTGAGGATCAAGGAAAGATAAAACGTATCTTCCGTGATAGTGAGACGTACATAGTCACACCCGAAAAAATATATAACCTCGTTGATGATACGGACGATTTGCTTGTGGATGTAAGAGGACTACTTGCTCGTCAGGAATATAAGACAACTACAAAAAATTTGCAACGCGGAAAGAAAATTGGAGCAAGGCTTGGCAAATGGACAAATGGACCGGCTCCTTTTCCTTATGTTTATGTAGCAGCAATAAAAGGGATCGAGGTCGTTCCTGAAAAAAATGTTGTCTACCAAGAAATGAAATCCAGGATTTTTGGAGGTGAAAGCTTAGAATCAATTGGCTGGGACTTTAATAGACGTGGTATTCCCGGTCCCGGACCTAAAAATGGATTATGGCACTCAAATACGATGCGAAGAATAGTGATTAGCGAAGTTCATTTAGGGAAAATAATTTCGAACAAAACAAAAGGCTCCGGTCACAAAAAAAAGAAAGCTCAGCCACTGGTTATCAATCCACGAGAAGAATGGGTCATTGTAGAAAACTGTCATGCCGCTGTAAAAACTGAGGAAGAACACATGAAATTATTAGCCATGTTAGAGAAAGGTCAAATTGTACCGAATCGCGCAAAGGCAGGAACATATGCCCTGTCTGGCCTAGTGTTTTGTGGGAAATGCAAGAAAATGATGCGTTATAATGTTCGCTCTGATGGTTATAGCACTAACTCAATTAAGGCATGTAATAAATACGACCACTTTGGCAACTATTGTAGCAACAGTGGCGTGAAGGTTAGTATCCTTACTGACTTTATAGATCGGGAGATAGCTGATTACGAACAGAGAATTATTGATAGTGATAATTACATCAACACTGATGTAATCGAAAAATTAGAGCGGATCATTCGTGAAAAAGAAACTCAGTTAACCAAGCTCAACAGAGCGCTGTCTAAGATAAAGGAAATGTATGAAATGGAGGAATATACACGAGAAGAGTATGAGGAGCGTAAAGTTAAACGGCAACAAGAAATATCTGCTCTCGAATCCGAATTAGCGGTCCATCGTTATGAGATAAACTACGACAGCAGAGAAAAGAATAAAGAACGGATGAAATTAATAAAGTCATTTAAAGACATTTGGTCTTCTGAATCTGCAACTGGGCATGATAAGAATATGATTGCAAAAATGATTATCTCCAGAATAGAGTATATATATGATAAAGGTACGAACAATCTGAATATATCTATTCAATTTAACTAAACCCTTACTGAGTAAGGGTTTTTATTTTGAGGCTTAAGAAAACGTGACACCAATGGCAAGTGGAATAGCCAACAGATAGGAAAATAGGCTTGTTATCACGTTTAGCAATTTCAAAAGCCTCATCTGACCAAGGGAACCAATTTACCGGATTGTGAGCATGCTGTAGCAAATACGGTGATTTTTCCTTGGATAGTCTATTCGGTTTGCTGCTCGTTGTCATGGGACATCACCACTTCCGTAGTTGGATTTTATGCTTGGTACTATTTTACCCTAAATGGGTGGTAAAAGTCGGAAAAGGTGAAAAAAAGATGATATCAGATTAGAATTAATAACTGCAGTCGGAGCTTATTAGAGTTTAGCATTATACTCATTAGAATTTATATCAAAGATCTCCAGCGCTTTCAGTAAGGCGTATTCACTTGTTCTGGCTCCTTCTTTTGAAAAATGTGCATCCGGAAACGCAGGAGACATATGATGGTACCCGGGATAGACATGTAATTCCACTAAGACTCCATCAAAAGCCAGTTGTTTTGCAAAAACCAAGGCTTCATCAATGAATAAATCAAGGGTACCTATATTTATATAAGTCGGTGGTAACCCCGCCAATGACTTAGCACGGGCCGGCGCATAATACTCATTTACCTCCTCTTGACCCGGTTCTTCCCCCAATACAGATTTCCAGCCAAAATAATTACTTTGTTTTGTCCAAATAAACTCTCCTGCGTATGGATGCTCTGGTGCGGTACTTGTCCGATCGTCTAGCATTGGCCTCATCAATCTTAGATGATGGATTTCGAATTCCTTCTGATCACGAATGTACAAGGCTAGGCCAGCCGCCAAACCGCCGCCAGCGCTGCTGCCCCCTACGGCAACTTTCTGAGTATCTATCCCTAACTCTTCCGCATGTTCAATACACCATTTTAGGCCCGAATAACAATCCTGTAACTGACTTGGCTGCACATGCTCTGGTGCTAGGCGATAGTACACGGATACACAACAGAAACCATGTTGTGCAGCAAGAGATGCATTAGCAGGACGATCCACGACTGGACTTCCTAAGACCATCCCGCCTCCGTGTATCGAATAATATAGAGGCATCTTATGATGCTTTGAATGTTTGGGCTTAATGATTTCTATTTGAATATCTGGACCACTAAAGTAACTTGGCACAACCTTTTTTTCTAATGTAATAGGGAACATCTGCGTTACATCTATTTGTTGCATCATTTGAGATTGATTTTTACGTGCTTCCATTAGTGTAGATTCGGTAAGATCGGTTGTTGGTATTAAATCAACTGCACTGATAATTTCCGGATCAATCAGATGTCTACTTCTACTTTTTTGCTCTCCCATAGTAATTGTTTCCTCACTTTCTTATTTTAAAGACAATGAATCAATACATTTTTCCCTTTAATTGTTGCTGTTGTTTATATTCATATTTTAAAGATTAAAATAAGCTTAATAAATGAAAACAACGATTTAGAATCATTTTTGGCATAAAAACAATAATGAAAAAATGAAGTACAGCCTTTGAAATAGAATGGGTCTGTTGGATCATCGGGGAGGGTGAACGGAATTTTGGGATCAAGAACGGTATGTAAAAAAGCTCAAGAGAGAAAATGAAATGCGAACACACATCAAACCTTTTGCCAAACAAAAAGACGTGACCGGATTGATTTTTCACCACGATCATCCGGTCACGCCCTAAGCTCACCATGTTATGAGGCCAAAATTAAATTCATTGACGCGAGTATAGCACCACGCCACTTTGCAAACTAGGTATTTTTATGTGAATACACAATTTTCTTAATGGTTTCGGTAGAGAGGAAAAATTCCTTAGCTAATTGCTCGATACTGCTGCTATTTTGAAAAGCATTTCTGATTGCAGCATTTCGCTGTTCAAGCAACATTCTCCCGCCACTCAAACTTCCCCAATCCATATATTCCGTTTTTGGCTTAGGAATATACAGAGTCTCTCCTTGAACATATTTTTGGATTTCCATAATTAGTTTTTGAGGTAAAACTTTTGTAGCATTCGTATATCTCAATTTTGCTCGCCCCTTATTTTGATTATTTTAAAATAAGGTGCAAAGCCAAAAATATTAAAAAAGCTTGTTCAGCGTTAAAAATGGTTTCGCCCCATACAAAGTAACGCTTTCCTAATAATTGGCTTTGCATGAGTGTAAGAAGTCACAGACAATCCCAATAGATTCTCCATCAGTAGGCACCCCCTTTTACTTCGCAAGTATAGCATAACTTCTGCTCACCTGAGACCAGCTAAATGATATCAGTACAATCAAACCATTAAAATTGAGCTAATAAATAACTGATCTTCATTCGTTTATGAGGTGTTGCCGGGACTTTTGTTTGCCCGACTCTTGTTATTCGCAAGCCGATGTTTTATATTGACATAAGAGTAGGTCAAAAATAAAAGAGGTGAACGGACGAGATGTCTCCACGTACGAAGGAACAAAACGAAGAGATCCGGCTGCGGCGTCTGGCGCAAATCCGAAAAGCCGCTGCCGATGTGTTTTTGAATAAAGGGCCTTTACTGGAAATCCGCGATGTGGCCGTGCAGGCGGGACTCGGCTATGGCACGGTATACCATTATTACAGCAATAAGGGCAATTTGCTCCACGATCTGCTGTGGGACGCGTTGGAGCGGGCCGGGGGATGGCTGGAGGCCCCGCGCGCTTCGGCTTCGGGGGAGGCGCCAGCGGGCGGGCATTTCGGCTTGGCTGCTGCGGCGGACACCGGGAACTCGGCTGCCGCGGATTCCCAAAGCAGCAGCCGCGAAACGGCCGCTTCCACAGAGCTTGGCTCCGTCGCCGCCGCCGGCATTCGGCTGCTGCAGCTTTGGGCGGAGGACCACGCCTTGTACCTGCTGCATAAGCTGGCCGGTGAGGGCTTTGCCTCGCTGCCTGAAGCGCGCTCTGCCCCGCTCTCGGACGCCTTTCGCCGGGAGGTGCTCGCGCCGCTTGCCTCGCTGCTGGAAACCGGTCGTGCGGCGGACGGGGCTACCGCTTCCGGCGTAAACGCGGCGGAGCCGCCGTATCGGCTACAGCGCGCGGAAATGCTGCTGGCCGCCTTGGTCGGCTGCGCGTCGCTTTCGCTTCGTCGCGGAAAGCTGCACGAGGAGGCCAAAGATATCGTCCGGTTTTTAAAATTATAGAATTGATAAGGAGCGAATACACAAAGATGATCATTCTAAAATCACCTAGGGAAATCGAAGAGATGAAGCCGGCGAGCCAAATCGTTGCGGACTGCTACCGCGAGGTGGCCAAACTGATCGAGCCTGGGATCACCACCCGGGAAATCAATGACTTTGTTGCCAGACACATCACCAAGCTGGGTGGCAAGCAGTTTACGAAAGGGTACAACGGTTTCCCCGCCGAAACCTGCATTTCGGTCAACGATGTGGTGGCCCACGGCATTCCTTCGAACCGGGCGCTTATGGACGGCGACTTGCTGAAGCTCGACATCGTCGTGGAATATGGTGGATGGTTTGGCGATTCGTGCTGGTGCTATGCGGTGGGCAATATCCGGCCGGAAGCGCAAAAATTAATGAAGGTGACAAAGGAATGCTTGGATATGGGGATCGCCCGGGCACTCCCGGGGGGCCGGCTCGGCGACATAACGTCGGCGATTCAACAACATGCGGAAGCGAACGGGTATTCAGTCGTGCGCGATCTGCTGGCGCATGGGATCGGGCGGAGCCTGCACGAGGAGCCGAGCTACGAGCATATCGGCGTAGCCGGCAAAGGCATTCGGTTAAAGGAAGGCATGGTGTTTACGATTGAACCGATGCTCAACGAAGGTACGTTCCGTATCACGATCGACGACGATCAGTGGACGGCGAGAACGGCCGACGGCAAGTTGTCGGCGCAATATGAGCATACGATCGCAGTTACTGCGGACGGACCACTGATTTTAACGGCCCAGTAAGAATAGAGGAGAACGGACGGCAATGCGTCATTTTAGGAAATAAGTCGCCAACCCGCCCTCCTTGGCCTGACGAAAGTTCGTAATCCGAAACGCGAAAAAGCGCTGGTTCCAGCTTGGGACCAGCGCTTTTTTTATATGGTTTGTAACTTTACCGATTTACGAAAAACCACGTTGTTATACGGTTTTTTTATTATGCCTTTGGTATCGTGTTACGGATTTACACTCTCTGCTTTGCTAGCCTGTCTTGCGTGTATTTTTTTCATTGCAAATCTTGCTATTGGCTGAGCAACCAATAGCTCAATCCAAAATCTTACTAATAAAACAACGATAATCCACATAAACGGAATAATCTTTAGCGTTTCTAAATAGTTTTCTTTACTAAAGCCTCGTTCCAATCCCATAATAATGGGGGCGATCGTGTTTACTGAAATAATTGAAATAATCAATAAAAATAATATACCTTCTTTTGCGTTTTGAGGCAGTCTTTCTTCCTTATACATATTGTTTCCCTCCGAAATAAAAATATTTCAGAGGGTAGACGTATCATGCGACATATATTTTTGGTCATTAAAACTAGTACCAATATCTCTACACACTGATCTAACAATTATAACAACTTTTTTTAAACAAATAAAAGGGTTTTCTAAGTTTATCAAGGTGACATTCGTTAACTGTGACGATCCTTGGATTGTCAGTACAAGACAAGAGTAGCAAGAGAATAAACGGTAGGCTACACGGTCGTGCTAATAATGTAAAATATAATCAAGCATAAAACTCATAAAGGAGTATATGAACCCGATGAACAATTTTCTGAATGAATTTGAGGAAAGATTTAGGGCAGGATTTTTGGATGATCTTAAAAGCATACTGGAAGAAGTGAAGAATGAGAAGGTTTACAGTTGTGCTTTTGGGACAGACAGCGATTTTGTCACTTTGTTTCTTGCTGTTAATACGGAGGAATCACTTGTTAGACATATCACAAACATGAAAGCCCAAGGCCTGTGCAACAGCAAGGAAGATGAAAATTATTATAGATGGGGATTTTGCGAATATCAATATGGCGATACAACACACTTGAATCATATTAGCAAATTTCTGTATGCAACCGAAAATGTTTTTGACTATAAAGATGAAATGATAAAAATTATGGCCAAGGTAGTTAAGGAAACAGACGATGTACTTTTTAATCAATTCGGCCAATCCAAAGAAGATATTATTTTTTTCGTGTCCATGACGGATGATGATATGGCCGAGGAACTGGAAAATCAGTCCGTAATTCAGATGACAAACGCCAAATTAATTGATGACTTCTTGCATCGTTATCAATAGAAGTGCGTTTGGAATATTACACTCATTTCGTTTAGGTAGGTTGCTTTGCTAGACAAATTCGCAATGTGCTTGTCCTATTCATCGCTAGTACCCTCTTGATCTACACGGGGTAGTACTAGCGAAGCTGACACTACCCCCGGGGTTCCTATCTTCTAGCAAATTTTCTAATTCACTTATTTGAACATTCCCCTTCCGCTATCTTCTTTAATATACTTCATTTTATTCCCAGCTAAGAGCTGTAAATTGGTATGACCGGGAACTTGTTTCATCAGAAACAACCACTATGATCAGCCCCGCATTTCTCTTCGCAAACTACGCCGCTATCATACTCATGGTATGGGAATCCGTTTGTTTTACTAAAGCGAGACTCCGCTGCAGCTTATGATTGACGATTCCGATCACCACGTCCGGCTCCATTTCATCCTGATGGGAGAGCATAACCATAGCTGCAATATCTCCCTTCTGATATGCCGCCGTCAACGCCCTTAGAAAAGTCTTCGAGTTTTCACTTTCCGGTAAGGATAACTCTCCTTTGAGGAGATCCTTCTTGACTGCTTCAAGCGATTTTCGTGCCCGGTGGAGTGCAACTTTTACCGCTCCCTCCGTTGTTTCGAGCATGTCGGATGTCTCACTAATCGAATATCCAAACACATCTCGCAGCAAAAAAACAGTTCTCTGAAGCGGAGATAAATGTTTCATTAAGGACTGCAACGCTATCTCGATTTCAAAAGATCCATGATCCGGTACAGTTACTTTCGCTTGTTCCCTATTCAATATTCGAGTGTAGACTGCTTTTCTCCGTATATCATCAATCCAGATGTTCTTAGCAATTCGTAGCAAAAGCGCTTTGGGATTTTTATGCTCGAAGCTATTTAACTTACCTAATGCTTTTATCCAAGTGTCCTGAGCCAGTTCTTCCGCATCCCAATTTGATTTCGTAAGCGACAGACAGTAACGTTTCAGGACCGCCTGTAATTCCTTCAAGTTCTCGATGTTTATTGTATTATCTGTCATTTGTATAGAATCATCTATGCGCATAGGTCCTCTCCTCCACGGTCTTATTCTGCCCTTTCCTAGAGCAAAGCCATTTGCTACCTCCAATGTAAACGAACAAGTGGTTGTAAAAGTTACACCATTTACGTAAATCGTTTTCCCATTGAAACCTCCGTATCTTTTTACGGCCTCGGTTCGTTTACAAGGAGAAATCAACTGAAAACAAGAAATTGGGGGTATAAAAATGAGTGTTTATGTTCCTTATGTTGTTGAGCAAACCGCTCAAGGTGAAAGATCGTACGATATCTATTCCAGACTCTTAAAGGATCGTATTGTGTTTGTCGGGGCAGCCATCGATGATCATTTGGCTAACAGTATTATTGCTCAATTATTGTTCCTGGCGGCTGAAGATCCGGAAAAAGAAATTTACATGTATATCAACAGCCCGGGTGGCTCTACTTCCGCAGGATTTGCCATTTATGATACGATGCAGTACATCAAACCCAATGTACACACGATATGTACGGGATTCGCTGCTTCGTTTGGCGCGATCTTGTTGCTGGCGGGCGCCAAAGGGAAACGTTCGGCGTTGCCGAACAGTGAAATCATGATCCATCAGCCGCACGGAGGCGCACAAGGGCAAGCCAGCGATATTGCGATTAGCGCGAAACGAATTTTATGGACTCGTGAAAAGGCAACTCGTATCACAGCTGAACGAACCGGACAATCTTTTGAAAAAGTCGAAAAAGATATGGAGCGGGATTTTTACATGTCCGCTCAGGAAGCACTGGAATATGGGGTTATTGATCAAGTGATAACTTCTTTGTAGAGTATGCTCAAAACCTAATGATCTGCAAGAAACTTCAAGAAATAATACGAGGTGATATCATGTTAACAAGCTTACAAGGAAAGGAAGTAACTATTCATTTTATAGATGGGACCCATGTATGCGACGGGGTACTGGATCAGATTGACGACAAGTTCGTTAAATACCTTACGCAATATCAGACGCTTGTTATTCCTATTACATCCATTCGCACCGTATCCATTGACATTAAGGAACGGCAACGCTACAGAGTTGGATTCGCCCCATGAACCTATTTTAGCATGGGTGGCAATTACATTGTACGGAGGCCCGATATTATGGAAATTTCACAGGGAGTAGAAATGCTTCAGCTAGATTTTCATGGGAATATGATTCACCCCATTCTTTTGTGGGATCAAGAAACGGTTGTTTTAATAGACACAGGATTCCCCGGACAAATGGAAGATTTACGCGTGGCTATGGAAAAGGTTGGCGTGTCGTTCGACCAACTAAAAGCTGTGATTTTGACGCATCAGGATGTGGATCATATAGGAAGTCTTCCTGAGATTTTGCAGGAGTGTGGCGATCATATTAAAGTCTATGCACACGAACTAGATAAGCCGTATATTCAGGGGGATATCCCACTTTTAAAAGATAGTCACCTTGAGAATCCCCCGAAGGGCAAAGTGGACGATACCCTAATAGATGGTCAGGAACTGCCGTTTTGCGGCAGAATTCGAGTCATCCATACGCCTGGGCATACTCCTGGCCATATCAGCCTTTATTTAATGCAAAGTAAGACTCTTATTGCCGGGGATTCGATGTACAGTGTTAACGGGATTCTCGGGGGAATTCATGTCCCGACCACACCGGATATGGATGCAGCTCATCTCTCATTGAAAAAGTATTTAGATCTCGACATTGCATCTGTAGTTTGTTATCACGGGGGATTAAGTAATGTACATGTGAATGATCAGATATTAGGACTTACCCAAGGATTATAAAGTTAAAGTTCCAGCAAGCTGCCTTTTGGTGAAACGATGTTGTTAGCGTAGAAGAATTGAACCAGTGCTTCAATTCTTCTACTGTTTCCTCCCTTCGACCCCTTCTTTAAAGCTTATTCCTGCAACCCATCTGATGATATATCAGTCATAAAAACCTCACTCCACGCGTGCTAACTTGTATATAGATCAGACTTTAACTGAGAAAAAATATATTCTTGCATTTGATCTAAAAGAAGAATGATGTTAGTATCTTTACCATTTTTCAAAACCCACTGAATAGACATCATTGAGTTAGCAGCATATAGTTCTGCTAAATACTCCAATGCGATCGAAGTTGAAGAATTCTGTTGCTTTAAATAATCTAAGCAAGTCCTAAACAAAATTTGTTCAAATTCTTTACGTAAATCAGCTGATACTTCATGAACGGTTAACAATGTTGAAATTTCCAGCTTATTTTTAATCATATTATCGGTTACAAGTTCTATGGCATTGGCCACCTTGCCATCTTTCATGGAATCAAAACGCTGCTCAATTTCAACTTTAAAATCAGAAGCATACTGTTTAACTAATTTTTCTAGCAAGTCGTACTTATCCAAATAATGACTATAAAAAGTAGAACGTCCGATAAGGGATTGATCACAGATTTTTTTGATCGTAATATCTTTAAAATCATGTTGTTGGAGTAATTCAATGAAAGCTCGCTCAATAGCTATTTTTGTTTTATAAATTCTGATATCTTCATTCATTTAACCACTTGCTCCTTATGTGTAAGTTTTCGAACACTTCATATATACCGTGTAAGATATCTTACAGATTATGCGATACTAATTATTTTTTATGTAGTAACTATACTCTATAGTAAGCACATACCCAAATTGAAGGAGGACAATATATGTTTAAATGCTATGTCAATAACGAACAGTTCAATCTTCAAATTAATCGTTTTATCAATGATTATTTTCAAGAAGATGATCGAGCACAAGCTGACTTAGAAAAAATGATTCCGAAATTAAAAGACACCCATAGCTGGTATGAAGCTTGGCTCAATTTTGCAAGGGAACGCGAAGATAGCAAGGACTATGACTTAGCCTCAGTCTACTATCAAGCAGCAGAATTTTATCTTGCAACCACAGACCCCAATAAAGAAAAAATGTATCAGAAATATAGAGAAACATTCTATAAAGGCTTTCATGATTTTGATTATGAATCCTACAAGATTCCCTATGAAGACTCCTATCTTCCTGCAGTAAAATTGTTGGCGCACGGAGCTACGAAGACATTACTTGTCTTTGGTGGGTATGATTCTTACATGGAAGAGATGCTTAAAATGATGAAATTCATGAAGGGAATTCATTACAATATTATTGTATTTGATGGTCCAGGCCAAGGAACTGCATTAAAAAACGGTCTAAAATTCATTCACAACTGGGAAAAGCCCATATCAACGATGATTGATTATTTCAAACTAGATCGTGTAAGTCTCGTAGGTGCTTCTTGGGGAGGGTATTTAGCTATGCGTGCAGCAGCCTTCGAAAAGAGAATCGATAAAGTAGTTGCTTTTAACATTTTCTATTGTGGTTTAGATGCCTTAAAAATGGGAATGCCAGAAGAAACTTACCAGAGCATAGTGCAGCTAGTCGATCGTAATGAAGTAGACCAAGTAAATTTATTATTCGAACAGATGATGACTCACAATATTGATTTGCATTGGAAGATTACCAAAGGGATGGAAAACACCGGTGAAGCAACGCCTTTTGATCTCATTAAAAATTTCGAAAAGCACACGATGCACGGCATTGGGGCATTCATTAATCAAGATGTTCTTTTACTAGCTGGAGAAGATGATCAATACGTACCTATTAGCCGACTCGCTCAAATCCAACAAGAATTAATCAATGCTGCGTCCATTACAACCAAAGTATTTACTAAAGAAACGGGCGGTGAGCAACATTGCCAAGCAGGTCACAGAGAGTTAGCATTTAATGAAATGAAGAAGTTCCTATAACAACTGTAAATATATATTTTTTTATGCGCAACATGCCCATCAAAATCGTAGTTCCATAGCTTCAATCGTTGTTATTCAATTGGCAAGTAAAAACCGACTCCAATTATGGAGTCGGTTTAGTCCATTCATTTTCCCCTATTATCTCAATGGAGAAGTCCGTAATTTCCTCTGAGCTTTTCAATTCATGCGGCCTAGCATGGTTAGATTTTCGAACCGAAGAACCTTGAAGGAGCGCAAGAAACGAACTTAGATCCACAGCTTCAAACCCTCTTGTTTGTCACTGCAAGTTTAAATAATCAAAATCAAGAACCACCCGTTGATTTAGTAGCATAATTGAACAAAGCAAAACGGTATCCCATAAAGTGAGGGATTGTATATGACATCTGAAGTGTGTTGCCTATAGCCGTCCAATTTGTGCCGTCAAGACTGTAGTAGAAATATGCTTTATCCATCTGATTTGTAAAATCACATATAAGCTTAAGATATACTCTGTTCTGGGTGAAAGGGACACTGGCCACTTCAGTCATTGCTCCAGAGCTGGCATTCACCATAACAATGGATTTGGAGGTCCCGATCATCTTTATGCCTACAAATCCATAATTAGCCTGAAAAGCTGCAAGACCGGAATAGTCTCCGTCCTTCATCCCGCTTGTTTCCATTGCAATGATTCCTGTACTTTTCGGTCCAAATGTCCTTTGGGTAAGCGTATTTCTGGCATCCAGAATACTTTTACTCACTTTCCCTGTAGTCATTCTCATAAATCCAGGACGCTGTGTAAGGGACCAATGAATATTGTCAGGATTGTGGTTCCATTGCCACTCCTTTTTAAGAGTCGCTTCAGAAGACGAGGTTCCTGTAAACGAAACATCGTCCACATAGAAATTCATCAAATCATTTGTTGGGTCTGGGGTTGAACTGTAGGGTGTCTCAATGAAAATAAACGTTTGTGAGAGGTCGGCACCTGCCGGAAGTGTATATGTTCCTTGAATTGTGCCCCATTGGCCCTTGGTTAGCGTGGTGGACCCAAGAATCGATATACCTGTGTAACTTGGACCATTCTGAATACCAAAATTAAATTGCTTAGTGGCACGACCTTCAGTGTATTTAACCTTTGCAGAAAAATTATACATTCCGCCTGCTGTTACTTTTCCGGTAATTACTTGTTTTGGACCAGCAGCTGTTTGTTGTCTACCGCTGACAAACAAGCTTTTTGAGCCGATGTAATAGTCTGTAGTGGTTGCTGCAACAATTGCAGTGTTATTATTGGTCCACGGGCTTATGGTGGCATTTTCAAATCCACCGTTTGCAATAAGCTGACTGGAGGCTTGAGAAGATGAAAACTCATCAGACGCATAGACCTTCTTTTCGGGATAACCTTCAACAGGAACATCCATCGTAAGAGGAACCTTACCGTTAACACCGAATACCGGCCAATTATTTGACCATGTAACCGGAACAAGATACGGCATACGTCCAATTGCTCCGCTGTCTTTAAACAGCATAGCATACCAGGAGCCAGAAGGAGTATCAACAATTCCCCCCTGTGCAATACCTGAATCATTCAATGACACCTGACCTGTATAGGGTCCTGTCAAGCTACTTGCACGATAGGTTAATTGTGTGCGGTTGCCTCCCGATGGCCAGCATATAAGAAATATATAGTACATTCCCTTGATCTTTTGTATGTGCGCGCCTTCAGCCTTGACTATGAAGCTAGAACCGGCAATATTACTGGCAGCGGAAATAATCACCTGATTAAGTCCCCCTGGCTTGATAGCCTTTGCATCTGCAGTAAGCTCAATAATGCTGATATTATCACTGCCATAAACCAAGAATACACGTCCATTATCAAACAGCAGCGATGCGTCATGATAATAGTTGCCAAGCACTGATGATGTCCATGGACCAGTTTCTATATTGCTGGTTTGATAGATGTATGTTTTGCCGGTAGAATTGGAGCCAAAGGACACATAGTAGATGCCGTTATAATATCTAAGGCTGCTTGCCCACGAGCCTTTTCCATATTCGTTCTGCCCGTTTTTAAGATTTTGTGCGTCATTGTTGGCATACGTATCATAAACATAATTTACGATTTCCCAATTGACGAGATCATAAGATTTCATGATCGGAACTCCATGATTCATGTGCATGGTCGTGCTAGTCATATAAAAAGTATTACCTACCCTGATAACATCGTTGTCTGGAGAATCAGCATTTATAAACGGATTTGTAAAAGTAGTAGCTGCAAATACAGAAGTATTGGACATCATACTCATGAATAATGGTAAAACTAATAAAAGCACACTTATCCTCCTATACATATTAGAATCGCCCCTAATCTTTGATAGGTTTAAAAGCTTTTAGTTTTAGTTAATTAAATTGTAAATAATCCACATAGGCATCCCAAGTCCCGTTATCGGTGGTTACGATCAGTCTGACCTCTTGATTTCCGGTTACATGGGTGATATTAGACAAGGTTTGGACCGTCGGCGTAGTTCCAGTAAAATAAAAGGAACCAACTGTGGTTCCTCCTATTTGTAAGTCTACTCTGGCGGTACTGGAGTTATTCGAAGCACCCCTGACTGAAATACTATGAGTAGAGTTGGCAAAATACTGAGTGTATGCACTATAATTATCATTGGCGTATAAAGCCACCCCATTGAAAGGAGAACTGATCTTCCCAGCGTAAGTACCACCGAGAGTCATATCCTCAGCTTCAACCCTTGTTCCAGTAGTATTGGGTGTAAACTGCCAGTAATCAATATTAAATAAGTTACCAGTCCCTGTTCCGGTAAACACTAAGAAAACCTTGTGGACTCCTGTTGCATTGCTTACAGTGGTTTCGACTTCCTTCCAGGTCTGTGTTCCTCCAGTAGAACTGACATTAAGAGTTCCAACCAGAGGACCCGTTGCACTGTCCAGACGTATTTCTATTTTACCGCCTGCATTGGATGCTATGTTTGCTTTAAACGTCTTGGCTCCACCGCTACCAAAGTCGGCATTTCCTACAGCGATCCAATCTCCATTGTGTACGTTTGTCACATTAAGATTATTTGTCGGTCCGCCTGATGCTTGACTCGCCTCGGTTGTAACCCCTGCATTCCACCCGATTGTTTCAGCCTCAATCCTATTGTATGGATTAAGATTGGCTATCTGAGGCACGCCTGCCATATTTCCCTGAACCTCTTGTATCGTTACATTTGTATTATGGATAAGCTTGTTAATATTAGGAGAACGATATCCTTTCCCTTCTCCCAACAGAGCCTTGCTGACAGTTTGGGAATGGTACACTACATACCATTGGTTATTAAAGTTAAACACCGAATGATGGTTATTTCCACCAACTCCGAAAAATGCTTGTGGATTTTTCAGGAAATGTCCAGTATAAGTAAAGGGTCCCATAGGACTGCTGCTCACCATGTAGCCTATTTCACCTGCTGGGTAATTTGACGGGTGTGTACCGGAGAAATTGATACAATAAGAGTAATAATATTTGCCGTTATACTTATGAATTCCTGAGTCTTCAAACATGTAAGGAGCATCAATGGTTACTGCACTTCCAATAATACTGGTCATATCAGCGCCCAGTTTTAAAACTCTGGCTGTTTTAGGATTTGCAATTGAAGCTGGGTCCGAAGTATTGGGTATACCTCCACCAACATACAGATATCCTGTACCATCATCATCTACCAATACTGCCGGGTCAAAAAGCCATGTAACTCCAGACATTCCAGTTGTACCGTGTGTAACAAGAGCCTTTCCGAGTGGGTCTGTCCATGGTCCTATCGGAGTGTCTGCAGTTAGTACACCAATACCTGAGGCACCATTTGCAAAATAAAGGAAGAATTTATCCTTACCATTTATTTTTTTATGTGCAACGGCCGGTGCCCATGAGAGTGATGCCCATTTTGCAATACCTTTTCCATTATTTTTGTTATTGTATCCTGCGACCGGAATTGCACCGTGGTCTGTCCAGTTCACCATGTCAGCAGAAGATATGACGAATATTTTATTTAGTTCACTAAAATCATTCTCTTTCACCGTTCCATTACTGTTATATACATATGCATCACTCGACATATAGATATAAACCCTTCCATCATAGACCAACGCATAGGGATCCGCCCCCAATTTATGGTCCATAAGAGGATTTGAATTCCCTGGAAGCTTTGCAATTGCATTGTTAGCAGCATGTACAGGTACCATTGGTAAACAACTCAGCAATAATGTAAAAGCTAATAAAAACACCGAAAATTTTTTAATCATAAACATATTACCTCCATTTCTATATATCATGTCTATTAAAAGTTTACAAATTGCCTATGCATAGATTTAATTAGTAATTTTGTATCCTATTTGAAGGTTAGTGCTCCGAAACTCGGACTTGTAACATTTTCAGCAGATGTTATAGCCTCCCTCCTAAATTTGTAACCGCTTTCATTTTTGGGTGGGAATTCGAATCAAACCGAATTAGTTCATCATTTTATTTTCGCCCAATAAATTTCAGTTAATGGCTTTTTATAATTACCTTGGTTACGGTACATACAGCAAACTGCGTTGCACGGGTTCCAGGCATTCTTTTGGATATCAGCGCCTTAATTCACCGATGGCAAGCCATAACAGTCGTCTTCATGCAAGATGGTGCATTCGAGCTGTTTGTGCTCAAATGTCAATCCCCAAATTCCCCTCCCTTCTTTATCATTTCACGTACCGATTGAAAACTTTAACTTTAGAGTTGAACTTGAAAGCTTTTACATAATTACAAAGGAATATTATGTCGTTAGTAAGCGTGGAAGCGAGTTTTAGGCTACGCAGTCGGGGAAATGATATCCAGGAATATAATACCATAAACGCCACTTTGGAACAAGTGCGACAGCTTTGCAACTTGTGGAGTATGCTAATAATTCCAGGCTGTTGCGAAGCTTATATTCATTTCATTTTATGCGACTAGTTGCATGATATAAAACTATAGGGTTCTTTTCTTCTAGCAAATTTTCTAACTCATCTATTGAACATTTTCCATCTTCAATTTTTTTTTACTATATTCATTTTATTCCTCCTTTAAACAGATATTAATTAATGTTCCAAACTTTAAATACTTGCCCCCACTTGAACTAGATCAGGAGATGCTAACTTACCAACGCATATTCCAATATTTTTCCTTTCAGCCATTGAAGTTGAAATTTGAACAGAGCTAACGCTTAATACTGTCTCATCTTGATCTGCATTTTTAATAAGAATTTTATCACCTATAATTTTTTTATTTCTGGGTAGGTTAAATGATCTAATCCTTTGTTTGTCCCTACTATAATTGTACCTTCATCTTTTGACTCAAAAGTTAAACTAACATCCATTATTTTTTCCCATTTTAAACGTTGCCCCCTTTATCATTCTTCAATATAAAGTTCTCCCTAAACATCACGTATACGTAAATCAGCATTTTTTAAACGGGTTATGGCATCCCTTAGTAGTGTAATTTTCAAGATGTTAAATTAGGTTTAAAGACACGCTCTCGTCCAGTAAAAAGATATTGCCTCATCAGATCCGCTAAATTAGCGGCTTTTTTGTTTTAAAAGTGCTGGCACGTCAGTCCTTTTTTTATAAAACATCAACATGGTTTCCATATATCGCAAAACCGAGAATGGATGGTATAATGAAGGATGATTTAAAGAAATCTGTAGTGTAGTGGAGGGATGATTCATATTGATAAATCACGATAATCTTGAAGAGTATCGAGACCCGATTAATTATGATCTTGAATTTGGCGGCGAGACTAATAAATACAATTTCTATCTTGATATGGCTAGATTGAACCCAGGCGAGGTTCTGGAACTTGCATGTGGTACAGGATTGACAACCATTCATTTATCAAAATCGGGGATACATATAACAGGTGTTGATATTTCTTCATCGATGCTTGAATATGCGCGGGTTAAAGCTCAAGGTTTGCCTGTGGATTTTATTGAAGCTGATGCTCGTACATTCGATTCCGAAAAGCGTTTTTCCATGATTTATTTGACAGGAAATGCATTCCAGGCATTTTTGAGCGATGAGGATCAACGAGCCTTACTCGAAACCGTCTACAAGCACCTAGAATCAAATGGGATATTTGTTTTTGAAACACGAAACCCCTTGGGAACCGATTTATCCAACCAAGAGGAAAGCATCTGGGGAAATTTTATCGATAAAGATGGGATTAAAGTCAAGATATCTGGGACACAGTCGTATGATTCAAGTAACCAGATCATGCACTGGGTCACGTTCCGTGATTGGGGATCGGAGAAAACAATTTCTCGAATTGCATGTCGCTTTACTGATAATGACACGCTTCAGCGTTTATTAACGAGCCGCGGCTTTTGTATTGAAAATCAATATTCGGACTGGGATAAAACACCGTTCACTCCTTTATCTCCTTCCATCATTACTGTTTGTCGAAAAAAACATGGAACCTAAAACCAATAATCCCGGAATGTTCATCCCAAGTTTTTGACGACCGCGCGTAAGATATCCATGTCATTCGCATGTTTTTGAAGGAACAACAGGCTATTCAGTGATTCCCGGAAAGAAAAATCGCCGAGTCACCCTAAAATATGATCAGGACGTTTACAAAAAAACGTTATTTGGTGGAATGCTTCTTTAATAAAGTAAAGAATTTATCGTCGTCTGGCGACTCACTACGATAAATTAGCGTGTACATTCAAGTCTTTTTTTGCCTTGGCAACTATTATGGTTTGGCTTACCTGAGTTTGAAGACACGCCCTAATTCATAAAAAATTCTATTGTTTTCTGCCAAGAATCTGATTGACCAAAAGAATTTCCTTTTAAAGTACCACCACAAGTAAAAACGCCTCCACCCATTTTTAAGTTCAATGTTTCGCTTAAAGGTATAATAAACGGTAATGGTAATGAGTGACCTAAATCCTTATAGTCTAAAAGATTGTATTTGTATTTATAATTGTTTTTTTTCAAAATACTCATTATTTCTACACATGCCTCGTGAGTATTCCAAATATTATCTTTATGACCTGAAATTAGCAATAAATTTGCATTTGCATTCTCTATTTTTATTCGAGCCTCCTCTTTATTTCTTGCCCTTTCCACACTTTTTTTATATGTAGTAGTAAAACCAAAAGGTATATTCTTTTCTAAGCAATGACGCTGATGGTCGTAAAAAATATCATTATCAACGGGTATAAATGGTAATGATCTCCCTTCATATGACCATGATGAAACATTTTTACCACTCATCAAACCATCCAACGCTTGAAAACAATATGCATGGGGTGCAGAAGCCACAACTTTAGAAATGAAATTATATCGCGATGCCAAAAGTAACGCCAATTCTCCGCCTTTAGATGTACCGTGTACATATATTTCATTAGCACGTGTTAATGGATTTTTTTTAAGCCAAGAGAACACTTTTTCAAAATATTCAAGGGGAATTTTCTCTAGTTTTTTAGGCAATCCCTTTTCATTGAAATATCCAACGGTTAAAACATTAAAACCTCTAGATGCCAATGGTCCCGACAAAAGCGAAAGACCACTCCGTTCACCATCAGATCCACCCAATACTACAATCGTTTTATTATTTGAGTTTTCAGAATAAAATAACTCTCCCATAAATTCATCAGTGATCTGTTGTCTTTTCACTTCCGGTAACTTGAACATACGCTCTAGTCTTATACATTCTCGATCTTGTCCATTTTCACATACTATATCAATAAATACACTATCATCTATTGAAATATTAAGAGCGATATTCCCTCCCTCACTATTAATCTTTTGTAAAGAAGTAATAAGCCCCATACTATCTATATAATCATAAGTTCCAGAATCAGGTTTGTGTTTTGATAAATCAACACTGCCATTTGAATCGGCAGTAAACCAAGCAAATGATTGATACTTTTCACTTACTGCCCATGGAAAATGCATGGATGCAGTTATTTTCATTTTGCCCTCTGGTCGTAACCCTGTGACACAAAAATCGATTTTTTCATCAATAAGTGCAACTCTTGGTTGTACTTGTAATTTCATCTCGTAGCCTCCAAAGAAAATATAGAACTTGAATGGAAATATTGCCTATTTTCAATTCCATCATTTAAAATGTTTTCTCCGCAAAATAAAACTATCTAAAGCTCGAATTTGTGCTCCTTGAAACCCTTCCAGGTCTTCAAATTTATAATTTACGTCTTCCTCAAAACCAACGTACTCTTCGTTGTGAGTACCATATATTCTTTTCAATAAACTCCATAACACTTCTAATTCTTCAGTTGTGAATTCATTAAAAATATCTGCCATTAGGCATATTGCTTTCTCACCACATTCCAGCATGACTCTTTTCCCTAATTCCGTGATTTCCACGTTAATGGCACGTTTGTCCCGTTTGCTTGGTGTCGTAATCAAGTATCCTTTATTCTCTAAATTGACTACAAGCTTTTGTGCACTTTGTTTGCTTGTTTCTAACTTTCTTGCAATATTAACAAGTGTCGTTTCATCCTCTGGCAAATGAGCTATTGCCAGCATGATCATGTACTGTCGTGATGTTAATTTCTCAAAATAGTTGTCGCCTTGTATTTGCAACTTATTAGTGACGGAAAAAAAAGTAGCGTAAGTTTGTTGCATTATATATAACTCTCTAAGCGCTTTAGAATATTCCATAAATATATCCTTTTCTTTTTATTGTCAGTATACTGACTATAATTACAATAACAGCATTTTGTATTATCGTCAACATGGTGACAATGATAATTTGGAAATTTAATACATTAAATAAACAATTGTTATTTTGTATCTGGAATCCCTAGTCGTTATGAACGATCAGCCCGGTCACATCTTTTGCCTTGCAAAAGCTTTGGCAAGTCCTTATCGCAGAAAGATACCACCAGCGTTCGCCCACTTAATATTGCGTAATATCCGTTACCCATTTTTGGTTAGGCTTTTACTCTACACACTCAGCAGCTAAGTAGTTTCTTCTAGAGCGACGTTTTCGGCGAATTTTGGACTTGACTAAACTTTCAAAATGAATTGAATACAAACGCTCTACAGCTTGAATAAGTATTCTATTCATTTGGTTCACCTCCATTAGATATGAAAAAAACTTATTTCTCCTCATGGTTCGAGGTGAAATAAGTTTTGAATTAAGTGCATTCATTCAAACGAACAGGAGGCATTACCATTCGATTTCTTCAAATAAACGGAAAACCATCTTTTTTTCAAATTCATCTAATAGCTTAAACCCAGTTATCTCATCTTCTTTTTCTCCAAGTTTTATCATAGTAGCTATTGCTAAGTCTCCTACTTTATAATGACCTATCATCTTATCTTGATGTTCCCTTTTTAAAGATAATCCATTTAATTTTTTAAATATTTCCTCTGTACGAATGCCTTCTTTTCCGATATGTGTCATTGCATGATATAAAACTATGGGGTTCTTTTCTTCTAGCAAATTTTCTAACTCATCTATTGAACATTTTCCTTCTTCAATTTTTTTACTATATTCATTTTATTCCTCCTTAAAACAGATATTAATTAATGTTCCAAACTGTAAATACTTGCCCCCAGTTGAACAAGATCAGGAGATACTAACTTACCAATGCATATTCCAATATTCTTCTTTTCAGCCATTGAAGTTGAAATTTGAACAGAGCTAACGCTTAATACCATTTCATTTTGATTTGTATATTTAATAAGAATTTTATTACCTATCATTTTTTTTATTTCTGGGTAGGTTAAATGATCTAATCCTTTGTTTGTTCCTACTATAATTGTACCTTCATCTTTTGACTCAAAAGTTAAACTAACATCTTTATTCAATTGGATTTTCTCTCATGAATTCTTTTTTGGACCTTATCTATACACAACCACAGTCTCATCATACTGTTCTTTATAAAGTAAAATAAATGCTTCCATTCTCAAAATCACCTTTACGTACTCCCCTTAATATTATTGATTGTTAACATAATCTGAATTGGATGTAATTACATTAAATAGAATTTATTTACAATATCTTCGATTTCACTAGCAAACTTTCTCATCTATAAAGAAAGCCTTCTGTCTACACGTATTTCCCAAGCCTCGTACTGCACCTATTGTAATAAAAAAAGTAACTCCTAATGTGAGAGCTACTTTAAGAAACTAAAATGGCATCGCCATTTGTTTCTACGATTCTTGTAAATAGTTTATATATTTCACTTACGATTCAATAGTAGTTTTTTCTACGAAGTTTCCATTCTCCTTAATAATCATCCTTGCCAACCTTCGTCCCGCTCTCTTAAAGAAAAATTCGTCAGCATAATTCTCTGAAACTATCGGTGAAATTTGATTTATAACCTCATTTTTTTTGTCATATTCTATTTTCCCCATTACATCTTCACTCGGTCCATAACTATATACAACTCTTTCCTCATCTTCGTAATCTTTTAACATGATTATATATACGGCCATTATTCTCACTCCTCATAAATCTTTTCCCAATTCCATGGTCTTCCAGATTCTATAGTTTTATCATGTGCTGTTCTGTAATTCGTATGGAATATGCCTTCAAATCTCGATTCAAAAAGCTCATGATGTAGTAATTGTACATCAGAATCCACGTACTTCCCATCCATTAATCTCTCCCACGCTTGTGATAACTCAAAGTCTGGGTCAAATCTCCCGATTCCATGATCTTTAATGTGGGTATCGTTAAAAACATGGTCTTTGATTCTTTGAATTCTATTTTCTGAAAAACCAGTATTTTTAGAAATGGCTTCCACGTCTTGATTTCCTAAATTCCTAAATTTTTCATACAACTCTTCTGCAATAGCTTCTTCTCTAAAAAATTGCTCTGGAGAAATATTACGAGCACCAGTTTCAGCATAATTAAAATCGTCTGATTTTATATTAGAAGAGCGCTGTTCGCTTTCTTTTAAAATATTGGCTTTACTCTGAGTCGATTCAAACTTTACAGACCCTTCCAAAATATTTTTGGGCTTAATCAGCGCTTTGGTTGTCGTAGAACCTATCATCAAACCAGCTGTACCAATCAAATTTGCCATATGTTCTTTTGACCATGCATTTGTGGGATTAAATGCTCCCTGAATCATGCCCGATACTCCAAATGTACCGAAATTGAGCATGTCATTCCACGAATCGTTTTGTTTAGCTGCCCGTTCCATGTACCCTTGATACATTCCCTTCGGAATGCCGTACGACATATAATCTAGGAAGCTCCAGACTGAATCAAATTTTTTCTCATATCGTTCTGAATTAGCTGCTACAAAATCCTGCCCAAGCTCCGTTAAGCTATCCGCCGATTTCTGAAGCGCATTTCGTGTATCTGCAACAGGAACTGCGCAAGTATTCGGTGGAGGTGGCAAGCAACCTGGGTCTAGATTCCCATCCTCCATCATATCTGCTAATCTAAACTTATTTGCATGCTGCCGTAGTTCTCTAGCAATCGAATCTGTTAGTGTAACAAAGTCAGCCATATTCTTCTGAGATGTTTGGAATCTATAATAGAATTGCTCCTTTGTTATCCCCTCCCAAAATCGTTCCATAAACGAAATTTGCTGCGATAACTGACTATTCATTTGCATCGCCGTTTGCTGCGCAAGCTCAAATTTCTTAGAGACAGTTATAAGTTGTTCAGGTGTCACTTTAATTGTTGTCATAATTTACCTCGGTTGAGTTCATTAAGACATAATAACATTATTCAAATTTATGGAAAACCATCTTTATTACTAATTGTTATATGAATTAGAAGACTTAATCCCTATGACCTCTGACTTATATTTATTAAATTCAGCTCCCCCTTCATTATAAATAAGTACCTTTTTAATGCCTCATCTTCTTCTGAATAATCGTGAAAATATATCTTATTTCAGTTATATGATCATAAGATTAACAGCCATCTCATATTAAATAAGCCGGTACGCTATAGCGTCCGGCCCTTGCCTTTTAACTCTATTCTGTATAAGTTTTCTTTCCCTTTACTTTACAAAGGTATACCTTAGTTTCGATAATTTTTCCCATCAAATATTTCTAACATCATCAAAACTCCCGTTTTGTACCCAGAAATATAATCCGAGGCAGATAATATAGAAATTAGGACATCATTTAAATCAGATAGTTCTTCAATTAACTTATAATCTTGTTCTGGCAATCTTGCTTTTAGAGTTTCCATAGAAGCGGATATTTTCTGATGGGTTAGTTCAAATTCAGGGTTCTTCGGTTTGATTCGTTCACTCCATTTGCCGTAATATAAATCCTCCAAGATACTCATTTCATCTTCTCCTTCTTGATACAGACTTTGCGTAAATTTCGGATCCGTAGATGCGTTTTGTTCCCCAAAAATAAGAATATCCTATTGGAAATATCAATATTGAATTTTAGCGAATATTTCACTAGGAATAATTGAAGGACTATTGGCAAATTTCCACCAAACAAGCACAGACTATTTATTAAATAGAACAAACCAAAAGAAGCCCTACCCCTTAGGATAGAGTTCCTAAAATCATCAAGCCATCTCACATATGAGCATTTTCCGCTACAAAATTGTCTGATCCTATTGTTCGATCGGCATCTTCCGTTCAAGAAACATTTCATCTTGATATCCAATGGGTAGTACATTAATTAATCTAACTCATAGCCTAACGACTTAATCTGCAATGAAACGGTTAAAAGAGCCAATCTAATTCATCTAAAGTAGGCTTTAAAGAATAAGGAACCTCCATAAATAGAGATCCCTTTTTTTAATAAAATAACATAAATATTTAAAATTTCTCACTTATTAAGCAATTTTTTTGTTACCCAGGTTATAGCTGCATTATTGACATCTTCACCCTGGCCACCGTGGGGAGCTTTAGAGTTAGACATAAAAATATTTTCTACTCCTGCATGGTTAAGAGTATCTCTAAGTCTCAAACTTTGTTGAATAGATACTAAACTGTCACTTCCTCCATGTGCAATAAACATGGGTGGATCATCTGAAGATACATAATTTATAGGACTTGCCAATTCTGCCAACTTTACTTTTTCCCAATAAGGAGAATTGGTTTGTTTTTTATCCCGAATATCTCTCAGGACTACCACACCTTGTCCTTCTTTATCAAATCCAAGAAGTTTGGCTTCAGCTGCCCGTGGAGAGTCATGTGTTTCGGCTGCCTCCTCAGGAGATTGCAGGGTTGGGTCCATCTCAGGGCCCATGGTAAACATATCTGTTGGACCGTAAAAATCAACTGCAGCCATTACTTTGCTTGAATACTCAAGATTGCCCCCAACATCACCTTCAAGCTCTTTTATATCACTAGTAACAGCGAGTTCGGTAGCCAGATGTCCACCTGCAGAATTTCCTGCTACTGCAATTTTTTCTGGATCAATACCGTATTCCTTGGCATGTGCACGGAGATATCTGATACTGCCCTTAACATCATAAATGGGAGCCGGAAAAATAGCTTCGCCACTTAGCCGATAATCTATGGAAACGAAAGCAATTTTATCTTCTAATACTTTTTTGAAAACTTGATATGCTGAATCTGTAGCCACTTGATCTGTAGCTCTACCTGTCATTTGTGCTGGTCGATTTGGTAGCGCGGCTGTTTCCTTCTTTGCATCTTTAGGCGCATCATCGCCCTGATAGTCCCCTATAGCCCATCCTCCACCATGAATATATACCAAGACAGGAGTTGCTTCGGTTACACCCTCCGGCTTAAAGATGTTCATTTTTAACTCTTTTTTCTTTCCATCGTCATTAGTTACGGTTGCATACACCACATCTTTATAGGTAGGAGCCATACTAATCACATCTGTAGGAGGACTTTCAGCAGCTACGAAACTTTCCTTTTGTGTGGCAAAAGCCAATGTTGCTAAAAGTACGAAGGATACCATTCTTAGTTTTTTATTCATACTCTCTCTCCTCACTTTTTTTCATTCTCGCATTCTATCAGGTTATCTAAAGTTCTTATTAAGAAACTTTGATACAATGCTATTTCTTCCTCGCTAAATCCCTTGTAAAAAATCTCTCCGACTTCATCAATAATCTTTTTGTTCAATTCCACTAATTTTTCATTTCTGTTCACTACTTTAACTATTGTTTTCCGTTTGTCTGTTTGGCAAGGCATAAAACTGATATGTCCTGCTTTTTCCAACTTAGCTAATATACTCGTTAAAGTTGACTTTTGAAGATTGGTAACCCTTGAGATTTCATGTATAGGTATTTCGTCTTTCGTCCAAAGATAAAACAAAATCCTTGCTTGAGTTGCTGTTAAAGTATCAACCTCAGATTCCCTGTGTTTTCTTGAAACTATTCTAGCCAGCAATGCATCTATGGATGCTGATAAAAAAACAGATCTTCCTTTTATAATTCCCATGTGCACCTCCATTTTCTCAAAAAAAGTACCATATCGTACTAATATTATAGTTCGATATGGTACTATTTTCAACCTGTATTTTTTGAATGTTTGCATTCATTATCTCTTGCGATCTGTAGATCACCCCAATTAATAGTAGTAAGTACGGCTCAACAGACATTAGGCATTCACTACAGCGAGGAAAATGTTTTATTGGGATGCATGGATGGTTAAAATTTGAACAGGGATCTTAATTAAATACTCTTCATAACCTCTAACTGAAAGATCATCTAACAAAACATCCTCATAAAAAAATCCCTGTAATTCTATGCTCTTATCTTTAGCATAATTTATTATTCGATCATAAGTGTCACATACGCTTGAGTATCCCTCTGTATGGTACGCGATTAAATATGTTCCTTTTTCTCGATTGAAATTTGAATAATTTGATTTTTTACTAACTCTAGTAAAAAGATAATCATAATTGAATGTTTCATTTGTTAAGACTCTTTTAGTATCTCTCATCCAGCCTACTGTATGGGAAGCATCAATACTATAAATGTTCAAGTACTTTTCGTGTTTTATCATAGAATCGTAAATGCTTTTATCATTTGTGTAAGGATCAGCCTCTGTTACTACCAAAAACTCCTCCTTTTTTTCCTCAATAATAATATCAGTTGTAACGATCTCAGTTGCTGCTTGGGTAATTCGTTTCTTCTTCTATAGAAGTAAAGGCATTGTCAAGGAAGGAAAGCAACTTGCCTAAAGGAGCACAAGTAGTTCTAGGTGATCTTGATATTCCCGAAACTATAAAAGCACATCTCACAGGACCAGAAGCATTGTCTACAAGAAGTATGGTTAAACAAATTTCTGTAGTTATAGATAAATACATTGATCTTGTTGAAATTACAGAAGAACAAGTTACAGGCAAGCCAGCCAGAACATTTACTCAATGGGTTAATGAAAACAAGCATTATTTTGTATAACCCCTTATGTACTTTTACTAATTACCTAACGGAAAACATTAGTTGAACGGGGAAAAGCGAAGAAAAAAGCGATAGGTCATGTTTGCTACAAGATAGCCCATTTCCCTAAGCACAACACTACATTATACTGAGCCAAGTAATAGAAACAGCGGCAGCCATGGGCGAAAAATAAAGTCTTAGACTGCCACTGTTTTATTCAACTATCCTACACATCAATTGACTTAATTGGGTATCGAAGTGTGTTTTGAGATAGAATCGATTATTAAATCCCAATCGTCGAAGTGAAGCTCATGCCCGGCACCTTTCAATGTCAGTAAAACTGCACCTGGAATTTCGTTAGCAAGATTTATTCCGTGTTCATAAGGGATAATCGGATCTTCAGTACCGTGAATCACCAGAGCAGGGACGTTTATTTCTTCTGTCCTAGCCAGATAGGATTCTCCTCCTGACAGCATTGCGTGATTGTTCATGCTGGCTATATTGTTGCTTCTTTTCCATTCTTCTTTTGCTAATTTATAAACTTTTTTCTCATCGAAAGCGTGTTTTGAACCTACTAGAATTCTTGATCTACCTATCACAAAATCGACCACCGATTGTTCGTTCGTCCAATCTATTGCTCCCATATTCGAGAAATAGTCCATAACCTTTTCCTCCATCGGTGGAAGATCGGGAGCAAAATTGGATGTTGATACGAGGGTAACGGTTAGAACTCTGCCTGGATGTCGCAGAGCTATCATTTGAGTCAGCATGCCGCCCATGGACATGCCCACAATATGCGCTTGCTCAATCTTATACGCATCCAATACTCGAATAGCATCATCTGCCATGTCTTCGAAAGTATAGTCCGGTTGCCCAGGTTCATAGGTTGTAGAACGTCCAACATCTCGGTTATCATAGCGAACGACAAAGCGACCTGTCTCTGCTAAACGCTGGCAGAATTCTTCCTCCCACCAGACCAGTGAGGATTGAGCCCCCATAATCAGTAATATTGCCGGGTTAACTTGTTTTCCGAAACTGTCAGTACAAATTACTATTCCATCGCTTTTTATGAGTTGTTCGTTCATGTAGAATTCCTCCCCTCAATGATATAGGTATTGTACCCTTCGTAGTCACCCTTCTGCTAGTCCTGACTAGGCCCAGCTATGGATTTTAGTGTTTTCCGTAGTCAAACGGATGTTTTAAGCACACAATTGGTTTCTTTCACGCTGTTTGCTATATCAAAATTTCCCTTATCCAAGAGTTTCTTGTTGTCCGCAGCTGTCTTCAAAAATTACTTAACCCGAATCCTCCACCTTTAAGATGTCATTGACCTTACTGACACAAACTCAATTATGGATTATTGTGGTATTATTACGGATTATTGTTAATACTACGTATCTGAGGAGGGTGAAAATGAAGTTACATACCAAATTTTCAAGACAATTATGCCGGAATATCGATCTCATTTGTGACTTCATGGGAAACAGTTCGGATTTTATTGTTCGTGAAATCACAGTTGGCCATAAACACGCCGCACTTTTTTATTTGGACGGAATGACTGACATGCAAAAGGTACAGGACAATGTGATCCGTCCGTTGCATGATCGTGTTTCCTCTGATGAGATCACTTTACCGTTATTGAAAAACGCAATTTTGGACATTGGGGAAGCAAGCTTTACTCAAAACTTTGAAGATGCTTTGGAACAGATCCTCTCAGGTGGTCTTCTCCTACTTCTGGACGATATGGATGAAGGATTGGTCATTTCTTTGCCTGGATGGGAAGAACGCAGCATTACGGACTCGAAGACACAGCCTGTGGTCAGAGGTCCGCAAGAAGCGTTTACAGAAACTTTACGTACGAATACGACTATGGTTCGTCGAAGGGTGAAGGATACAAGAGTACGTCTAACTACGGTAAAAGTTGGCGAAAAAACCAAGACCGATGTATCTGTCATGTATTTACATGGGGTCGCTGACCCAAAAAAGGTGCAGGACATGATATCCAAGTTAAAGAACATGCATGTAGAAGGTGTACTTGAAAGCGAATATTTGGAAGAATGTCTCCATGAAGATAAGCAACTCACGATATTTCCGCTCTTTTATAATTCTGATCGGCCTGACTCTATTGCAGCAGGAATTATGGAGGGGAAAATTGCGATATTTGTGGATGGATCTCCCTTCGCCATCCTTGCACCTGCGGTGTTTGCAGATTTCCTTCAATCCGCAGAAGATTATTATCAATCCTTTATTTACAGCAGTATCATTCGAATATTAAGGTACATCTGTCTAGCAATCTGTATGTTGGCTCCGGCCATTTATGTCGCATTAACGACATTCCATCAGGATATGATTCCAACAGTTTTGTTATTAAGCTTATCCGCGCAACGTGAAGGAGTACCGTTTCCAGCATTTATTGAGGCAATGATCATGGAAGTGGTTTTTGAAATTCTGAGGGAGGCAGGTCTTCGTATGCCACGGACGGTCGGTCAAGCCGTTTCAATTGTTGGGTCAATAGTGATCGGCCAGGCAGCTGTAGAAGCAAACATCGTTTCGGCTGTTATGGTCATTGTTGTTGCAATAACTGCCATTTCGAGCTTTGTCATTCCCTCGTACACCTTTGCTATTCCAATCCGGATATTACGTTTCGCTTTCATAGGCATAGCCGCTATGTTTGGTGTGTACGGATTGACCGTTGGTATCCTCATGCTCTTTGTGCATCTGAATGGGCTTCATTCGTTCGGTGTACCATATTTGAGCCCCTTTGCCAATTACAAATCGTCGGAGCAGAGGGACGCCATATTGCGTTTTCCATATAGAACTAAAAAAAAACATCGCAAAAACTAAAGGAGTAGACTATCATGAACTCGTATCGATCCACCATTTTATTACTGTTTATGTGCATCTGGCTAATGGTGTTTCTTACGGGTTGCTGGAACAGTAAGGAATTGAGCGCAATTTCCGTCGTGATGGCTCTGGGCATTGATGCAGTTGATGACCAATATGAAGTCAGTTTACAAGTGGTTGACCCATCGAAAATGTCTCATAATTCCCCCATGGAACGGACGCCAACGATCGTTTTTTCCAAACGCGCCGATACCATATTTGAAGCTATTCGAAAATTAACAACGGAATCGTCCCGAAAAATGTATATGTCTCACTTAAAGTTTGTCATTTTTGATGAAAAAACGGCAAAAAAAGGAATCAAGGAGCCGCTGGACTTTCTGTTCCGTGATCATGAAGTTCGGCCTGATTTCTATTTGGCCGTTGTCAGAGGAAACTCGGCAAAGGAGGCCGTTACTTTTGTAGCTCCAACCGAGGTCTTGCCTGCAATGGATATGTATAAGGCATTAAGGCTTTCTGAAAAAGCATGGGCTCCAACTTCCGCGGTCAATGTGAAAGATATTTTACAAAAATTTACAGATGATGGCATTGAACCGGTTCTTACCGGTATTCGACTGACAAACCTAGAAAAAGGTCTAACTATTGATAATGTGACAAAGTCGCCCCAACATGTTAAATATTATTTCACTGGAATTGGTGTTTTCAAGGGCGACCGACTTATCGATTGGATGGATGATTCACAAAGTAAAGCCTTTACCTATATATCCAACCGTGTTTCCAGCACCGTAGCTTCCATCGATTGTCCGAATTCCAAAGGAAAATTTGTTGTTGAAGTAATCCGTTCCAAAGTAAAGATGCGTCCAGAAATAATAGACCATGAGCCGCACATTTCTCTTATTGTGGATACAGAATCCAATATCGGAACGGTCTCGTGCAATGCCAACCTTAAGAATGAAGAGACATTTAGAGATCTTCAAGAATCAGCTAAAGAGCATCTGGAACAGTCTTTGAAGGAAGGCATTTCGTACGCACAACAAATCGGTTCCGATATATTCGGGTTTGGAGAAGCTTTTCACCGCAAGTACCCACGTGAATGGCATAAATGGAAAGAGGATTGGCCACAAAAATTTCAAACGCTTAAAGTGGATATTCAGCTCAATTATCGTTTAGTCCGGTTCGGAGACATTACCAGTCCAATCGATATGGGAATACACAATCAGGAGTGAGTGCAATGCTTTATGTGATTCTCGTAACTTCCATTTTAACATCGTTGTATGAGTTTAAAAAATTTAAGGAGAAACAATATTTGCGTGAAATTGTATTCAGTTCGATATTGTTGATTATAGGCGTTATATTGATTATCCTACGGATCGCCAACATTAAACTGCCGACTCCACTGACGGGTGTTCAAATCCTATTTCAACCGATAAGTAGGTTACTTACAGAAATGTTATCTTAAGGGGGCATTGGAATGAATTCCAATTTGACAGTTCGACAAGCTATTTTGTGGTTTGCATTGTATCAAATAGGAAGCGCATATCTGGTGCTCCCAGCGGTAATTACCGCTGTCGCTAAACAAGATGCCTGGCTCTCCATCCCAGTCTCCTTAGGTTTCCATCTGTTATTGATACCTTTATATGCCTCCATCGCTAGGCAAATGCAGGGGAAATCTTTCGTAGAGCATCTCCGTTGCCTCTTCGGTCCCTTGGGCGGGACGATCAGCATCGTTTTCATTTTTTTCTTTCCCTTTCTTGTGTTCATTATGACACTTCGAAATCTGGGCGACTTTATCACGATAGCTATTATGCCGGAAACTCCCTCCGACGCGATATATTTCATCATGCTTATAGTCATTTATTTTGCCGTTCGATCAGGCCCTGCTGTAATTGGCCGTTGTGCGGAAATTCTATTTTTTTTCCTTCTGGTTCTGTATCTGTTGGTCAGGTTTACCCTTCTTTCTGATACCACCATAAATAATGTGCTCCCTATTTTTGAGTATGGTTTGAACCCTATCGTTCTCGCATCGTTCAATTTGTTTGCCTTTCCCTACCTTGAGGCAATTCTGTATCTTTTTTTTGCACAGTACATCCCCGATCCAAAAAAGTGGAGAAAGACAGTGATAACTTGTGCTTTGATTAGCGGCGGCATGTATTTTTTCATGGTTTTACAAATAATCGCCGTGATGAGTGAAGGTGTTGTATCTAATTTGACATTTCCTACTTTTTTTATTAACCGAACAATCAGTAACGGAGAGTTTCTTCAACGGTTTGAAATTTTCGTTGCAGTGTTTTGGTTTGTCACCATTTTTTTCAGACTCGCACTGCTTTTATATGTTTCAGCGCAAGGGCTTGCAGATGCTTTTCGTCTTCGAAGCGCTAACTCTCTCTTAGTTCCTCTGATCCTAATCGCATTGGCAATGGTTCATTCTATTTGGCCAAATATGCAATTTTTAATCAAGTTTTTTTCAGTATGGCCTTTTTACGCCATGATTTTCGGTATCGTGTTTCCTATTGTGCTATGGCTGGTGGGTAAGGTATCGTTGAAATTAAGTAAATAGTATCACTAAAGTTGCGTTGGCTATATGAACATACTGTCCAATTCCAGCCTCTCCACCACGTCCAAAGGACATGGAAGACGCCTATTGGGCTAGGGGACTTGCTCTTGTTGTAATCATTATTGCAATTTAGCAAGAAGTAACTCCAGTTCCTCCCTCTCAAGATGTCTCCATTGGCCCCGTTCCAGATGATCCAAGGTAATATTCATAATTCGAACACGTTCCAACTTTAGCACCCTGTACCCCAAAGCCTTGCACATCCTGCGAATTTGCAAGTTCAGACCTTGCGTCAAAATAATGCGGAACTCGTATTCGCTTGTACGATCAACTTTGCACGGTTTGGTAATGACGTTCAATATTTCAACGCCACGAGACATGGCTTGCATAAACTCGTTTGTAACAGGTTTGTCTACAGTCACTATATATTCCTTCTCATGACCATTCTCGGAACGCATCATTTGATTGACAATGCTTCCATCGTTGGTTAATAGAATGAGTCCCTCTGACGCTTTGTCCAGCCTGCCGATGGCAAAAATCCGCGAAGGATAGTTAACATAACTAATAATATTGCCAGCCACTTGCTCTGCTGCGGTACAAACAATGCCTATAGGCTTATTCAGAGCCAAATATACAGGTTCACTGGAATTAAGCGGAATAACTTCCCCATCAATTAGCACGATATCCTGTAGCTCTACTTCTGCGCCCGCTTCACAAACATTTCCATTAATCGTAATTCGTCCTGCTGCAATCAGCCTGTTGGTTTCCCGACGTGAGCAGAATCCTGTCTCACTGATGTACTTGCTAATTCTCACGATTCACCTGCTTCTGATTATAATATGCGAGTTTAAGTAAAATAATTAAAAAAACACCTGATTGTTCTTGCTTAATCAGATGTTCGCCGTTTACGACAACGTATACTTTCCCGGCTTATTTGCTACTGTTACCGCCGCTTTTATTCCTTGTTGGTTTGGCAGTGCCGCCTTTTGTGCCACCTGCCGCTTTGCTTCCCGGTGCGCTTGTAGAAGCACTTTTTGTCCTTACTGGCTTCGCAGTTTTGTTCCAGCGTGTCCAGCCCTTACTACCTGTACCTCTGCCGGTTCCGCCGCCCTTGCTTTTTCCACCCATATGATCACTCCATTACTAGTCGTTCAGATTTAACTAAGCTATCATACCATTACTTTGATCATAATGCCCATTTGTTTTAAAAATTGAACATGTTAAGCCGCAAATACTTTCGCAAAACGGATCTTATTGTATTTTTGTTTGTTTGCAGGTAAATAATGAAATAAGATCGTATAGTATGGAAAAATTATGATTCTTGAAGGAGTAAAACACATGTCTGTTGATGTTTATTTTAACTTTAATGGAAACTGTCGTGAAGCAGCGGAGTTTTACGCAGAGGCATTTGGGACTGAGAAACCACAAATCATGACGTTCGGTGAAGCACCGCCCAATCCCAATTATCCTCTACCAGAAGAAGCCAAAAATTTGGTCATGCATACGCGGCTTCAAATTGATGGTAGTAATGTCATGTTTTCAGACGTTTTTCCTGGTATGCATTTCGTAGCCGGAAACAACATCAGCCTCGCCATCGTCAATAAGGACGAAGAGAAAATTCGATCGTACTTTCATAAATTAAAAGAAGGAGGAACCGTAAGCATGGAACTTCAAGAAACATTCTGGAGCAAATGTTACGGTAGCCTTAAAGATAAGTTCGGAATTGAATGGCAATTAAGTTATGATAACGGAATGACCAACAGTTAGTCTTTAATATTGTTATACGACAATTAAGCCCTCGAAAGCTATTCTGATTGAATGCATTGTGAGGGCTTAATATTAGCTTGAAGTTACTCTATACAGCAGCCTTAGAATTCTTCCAAGACCTTGGATTTGTCTCCATGGATCTTATCCAGGTGATCCTCTCCCCAGTAGCATAAATGGTCTAGCGCGGGTTTTAATCCCCAGCCGTAGTCCGTTAACTCATACTCCACTTTAGGAGGGATTTCATTATAAACCTTTCGTGTAACGATCTCATCCTTTTCTAGGCCTCTGAGCTGAGTAGTCAGCATTTTTTGTGTAATGCCGGGTATTAACCGACGAAACTCAGACGTTCGTTTCCGTCCTGTCATCAGATGATAGATAATTAAAGGCTTCCATTTCCCTCCCATCACCTCTAAAGCCGCTTCCACTCCAACTTGATACTTCTTTTGAACCCTATTTTTTATCTGTTCAGTCATTTCTTAATCCTCCTTTAGAAGGCTTCGTTTGCTCAGAACAACCATCACTTCAATTCATTACTCAGATCAGTTTCTAGGGAATCTACCTAGGGCACTTCCATGTTCCTATGGCACCTGTATCATCCTATAGAACTTGAAAGTGCGTACTTCCAGATTATTTTCCTACTGTATATAATAGCATCAAGCATTGAGCATTCCCAGAAGTAAACTATTGAGAAAGGTAGTGAAGAAGCATGAAAGTATTAACCGTTGTTTCACACCCGAGAAAAGATTCCTTGACCTTTAAGGTTGCTGATCGTTTCGTACAGGGTCTTGCCGATGCAGGCCACGATTATGAGATATTGGATTTGCATGAGATTGGTTTTGATCCTATTTTAAAAGGAGTAGATGAACCGGATTTGACAGTTGCGGAACAGTCCTTTTCCCCTGAAGTAGAAATGGAAATGAGGCGGATGAAGGAGCATGATGCATTGGCATTTATTTTTCCTCTTTGGTGGTGGAATTTGCCAGCTATGCTGAAGGGTTATATTGACCGTGTATGGAACAATGGGTTTGCGTACGGTTCGAATTACCTGCATCATCAGCATGTCTTGTGGATTGGCTTGGCCGGAGTTTCGAAGGAACAGATGAAAAAGCGTAAGTATGATGAAATGATTACTCATTTGCTGAATGTGGGAATTGCAGATTATTGCGGGGTTTCCAATTCCAAGGTTGAATTCTTATATGAGACCCTGAGTTCAAATTCCGGTCATTTTGAAATGCTGCTGGACCAAGCTTATCACTTGGGTTTGAATTATGCCAAGGATTAGGCTTTAAGTAGGCTGAGTTTGAACAATCGTGACAACTTATTGGCCCAACGTATCAAAACTCCTACAATGATAATGTGTTTCCTACAATAATTGTTCAGCTTTATAGCAAATCAATTTTTTACAATCCCCACCCTTCAACACGAAGGCCGGAAATCCTAACAGAATGTGAGAAAGAATTGTTTTTCCACAAGGAGACCTAAGTAGTAACAAAAAAAGATACTAACCCAGCCATATTTTGCATGGACATGGGTTAGCGTCTCTTCATTTATCGTGCATTTAACTGGCTTTCGACAGCAAGTAAAGGAAATAAGGGGTGACCAGTATGGTGATAATAATTCCGGTTGGAATATCTGCACCAAAACTAATCGTCCGAGTAAGTGTGTCAGCAATCAAAATGACGAGTGCACCAACTAATGCCGTCGTAGGTAGCAATAGCTTATGATTGGGCCCTACTAGCTTGCGCGCTAGATGGGGACTGACCATGCCTACAAAAAAGAAATTTCCGCCAAGTGCCACGCTACCAGAAGCGAGCGCAACGGCAGCAATCGTCAAGCCGATAAACTCCCTTTTAATTGCTACGCCGAGCCCCGATGCTGTCTGATTCCCCAAATTCAACGTATTGAGTGTGTTCGACCTGTAAAAAACGTAAAAGCAAATGATAAGCACCCACGGGAGCAGCACCATAATATAGCTCCAGTCGTCCCCCCACAGATCTCCAGCCTGCCATCGCAGAGCAAAGTCATACTGTTGCTTGTCTAGCCGGAGTGTCAACATCAGAGATAATGCGCTATAGCCACTGCCCATAGCGACACCAGTTAAAATTAAGCCTGTAGGCGAGATGTCTCTTCCCCGCCTGAAAGCAAACATAAAAATCATAAATGCTGCCGTAAGGCCGCCTGCAAAAGCCAGCCCAGGAAGAAGAATAGGCGATAGCAATCCTTCACTAGCGAACAACGTAATATACATAAGTACAAATAACCCTGAGCCTGAGCTGATGCCGAGTGTTCCCGGACTGGCCATGTCGTTTTTGAGCAAGCTTTGCATAATACAGCCTGATATCCCCATGCCAATACCTACCAATATAGAAAGCACAATACGTGGCAGTCGAAAGTCAAACACGATCAGGTTCTGTTTGCTCGTTCCTTCGCCAATGATAACCTTGAAAACTTCGAGTGGAGAAAGGTTCATTTTCCCAACATTCATACTAAGTACAGCCACTAGCAGCGTCAGCACTACTAACAGTAAAATAATGCTAATCCCCCTGGTATTACGGGACGGTTTCAACTAAACTCCCTCCTCTGCTTGCGCACAAGGTAGAGAAAATAGGGTACGCCCACCAAGGCAAAAATAATGCCAAGGGGTGTTTCGTGGGGACGATTGATTAGACGTCCGAGTAAATCCGCCGCCAACAGAAAGACTGCTCCATACAAAGCTGAGGCCGGGATAATATACCGATAATCCGTTCCGACCAGATGGCGCATAATGTGTGGCACGATCAAACCAACGAAGCCAACAGGGCCGACCACAATAACCGATAACCCCGTTAGAATTAATACAATTAAGGTTGAAAATAGCTTAATCCTGTTCGCACGAATACCCAAGCCTGATGCCACATCCTCCCCGAAGCTCAAAATCGTAATCGAGGGAGAAAGCACGATGGCACAGATCAAACCCACTACAAACAGTGGCGCAATGAAAGCTAATTCACCCCACTTGGCACTGGCTGTACCACCAGCAGACCAGTAATCAAGGGCTTGGCCAATCTCATACTTAATAGCGATAAACGTACTAAACGCACCAAAAAGCATGGAGATGGACATTCCTGCCAGCACCAGTCGCTGAGGCGTCATTCCTCGCTTGCCTATAGATGCGATGTAATACGTAATGCCTGTAGTGATTGCTGCACCTAGACAAGAATACAGCATGGTTTCTCCGTAGGTGCGACCAGGCAAAAAGGCCATACATAACGCAATTGCAAATGTCGACCCAGAACTTATGCCAATGAGTCCCGAATCCGCTAGTGGATTACGAGTGGTTCCCTGCATAATTGCCCCACACACAGCCAAGCTGCACCCTACAATGATATCTGCCACGGTTCGTGGAAAACGCAAGGTGTGAATAATCTGATGTTCTGTAATGTTGGGATCAAACTGAAATATAGCACCCCATGCCAGCTTCAGGCTCATTTCCGCAGCACCAAAGGTAATAGATGCTGCGGTAACCAGCAGGAGCAGGAACACGCCCACGATCATGTAGCTTACAAAATGAAATATTCCTTTTTTATTTGGTTCTTTGTGAGTAGACATCGATTACACCCTTAGTTGGTCAATTATGCATCGTTACTTAGTCTGTTCCAGCAATTTGCTAATAATATAATCTAGCTGTCCCGTCATACTAGCAACGTCCGAATAATAGAACAGTCCTGCATATTTCGCTGGAATTTCGATGATATGTCCGTTTTTAACGGCTGGAATACTGCTCCAGATTTTTGTCTTCGCATATTCAGATTCCTTGCCTTCCTGCTTAAACCAAAGGACATAATCTCCAAAGTATTCAGCAGCTACCTCGTAGGATAAAGAACCCCGACTCTCTACGGAATTTTTAACCAATGTGTTGAGCTTTTCCGGTTTGTGAAGTCCCAGATAATTGTAAAGCAACGTTCCTCCACGTGAGCCTGTTTCATAATATATTCCGTAAGAACCACTGCCCCAATCCTCGAAAATGCTAAACGTTTTGTCCTTGAATATGTCGGAATTTAGTTTTTCTTTGGCCTGACTCAGCTTGCTTTCAAACAGTGAAATCACTTTGTCTGCTTCTGCTTCATGTCCTGTGGCCTGACCAAGGAATTTCAGACGTTCTATAGAAGTCATTTTATCCTCAGGTATCACAAGAACAGGCGCAATTTTAGACAGCTTATCATAATCCTTTGTATCATATGTAATGATGAGATCAGGATCATACTTCATAATTTCCTCAGTTTCCCACTTTTCAATATTGGGGATGTCGTTAAACTTATCGTAAAAAGGCATCGTTTCTTGTTTCCACCCCATGACTGCGGCTGGCTTAATCCCTAGTGTAAATACATCGCCAACATACCAGTTCACGACTACCCGTTGAGGATTAGCGGGCACCTTCACGTCTCCTTTTATCGTAGAGACTGTACGCGTATCAGAATCACTGCTTGCCTCTTCCTTCACGGACGACGCGGGTTTAGCAGCTGAATCAGAGGAACTGCCAGCATTCCCGCAACCTGAAATAACGAAAATCACTACGAATAGTGCACATAAAATCATGTGAAACTTCTTATTCATCATACGATGCATGTTGTAAATCTCCTTTGAAATATAGTAAGTGCAAAACATACTTAAAATTAGTGATATTGATAATCATTATCACTAATATCAAATTGTAAATTTTACCTCACTGATTGTCAACTGTTTCTTTAAGTTTTATGTTTTACTTTAATGGGTTCTCCAGCTCCCCTCTTCTATTTGCTTCATGCCATTCCTGATAGATTCCTCCAATTTCATAAAAGGCTTTGTTCATTACAGTTGTCAGCTCCTTCATGATCTCCTTGGTATATTTTAAATGAGTATTTATGTTATCCACTTTATATTTGCGAAGCAGATTTAGATGAGCAATGATGTGAATCGTATCTTCGATAATCCAATAAATCACATCCTCTACATCTTTCGTAAGCTTGTTCAGCATCTGTATGCCTCTTTCATACATCTGGAGCGTATAACCCCGCTTGCCTACTTGAACATACGGACTAAGATCATCATAAAAATCCGTACGGAAAGGTCGTCTTACATATTGCTCATACTGCTCTTCATATATTGAAGTTTGTTCAAGCAGCTTAATAGTCATATCTATGATTTCTTGTTCACTGTATATTTTTTTCATCAGATTTTCCCTTGCCTTTCTCTGCTAAATAAATTCAAGTCATAGTTAAATTAGATCACAAGTGATGCAATAAGAAGTCAAACTCTTTTTTTACCAACCATTAACAATTTTGTTTGATGCAAACGATAATTAGAATAGAGGGATTTCCCTCAATATATCCAACTGAAGGAGACAGGCGAATGAATAGAGTATGGACGAAAGCATCGGCTATTCTATTGGTAGTAATATCCCTGTTGTTCAATGGAACGTACGCGCTCGCAGCTTCAGCAACATCAACGTATATCGTTACGTTTCAACAAGCAACCTTGGTATCCAACGATCACGTAGGCAACGAATGGGCCATTGCTGCCCAGGTGGCGGGCCAATCCATTAGTGAAGGCAACAGCGAAAAGGTAAAGGTCAAATCAGGGGGCAGCATTAAGCTGTATGCGTATGCCGAGGAACAAGACAAAATTCCTGATGAAGGCGAAGCCACCAAGAATGTAAAGGTCTCCTCTGTTTCTGCCAAAGGTTCTACCGTTAAGCTAAGAGTGACGGTTACTGAAAACCGTGGGCGTTACTCAGGTCATCAAGCCGTTTGGGAATTTACGTATAAGATTAAGAAACAATAATAGAAAAAATAGACCGTCACTCCCAGGAGGGGCGATCTTCGCTTTTACAAGTCGCGGTAACTGGGCACATACCATTTCGGTATATAGGTTTGAAAGTAATCATACGCTTCCAAAACCTCTTCAGCTCGTTGCACCATATCGTCCACCTCTTTATTGCCAAATGGAATGGCCCAGTGAACCGATGAAAGCTGATTGCTTGCAATATACAGAGCCATTAATCTAAAAAATAAATCAGGTACATGGTTATTAAAATAACCGTGGATACGGCCCGAAGCGAATAAAGGACTTAATGCTGCACACCAGGTAATTCTATTGAATTCCTCCCAAGGATCACCATAATCCATTCTATTAAAATCGATGATACCCAGTTCACCGGATGGGGTAACCAACATATTGCCCACATGATAATCCCCATGCTGAAAAGTCTGGGGACGATTTTCTAATAGCTGACGATTTTGCTCAATAAAGCTTATGGCTTGATCTGCTCCCTTTAGGGGAATACCGCATGACTTATAGTTTGTAATATATCTGTTTATTTTTCCATTATAATGTTCAGCCCATGGGACTCGATCTTGCTCCGCATGAATCTCATGCATTTTTTTCAATGCATCTCCTGCTTGAACCCCGAGTTGATACTGTTGAGCTGCGGTCAACGTAGGGATAATCTCTTCAGCATCTTTCCCTTCGATCCAGGTGAACAGGGAATATACAGATTGACCATCATGACAAAGCCCAAATTCAAGCGGCCGGGACATGAACAGATTCTCCACGTGGTTCAGCTTTGTTACAGCTTCAAACTCGCGCTTCTTTTTATCATAATGAACCATATCCGCCATTCTTAGCAGCAAGTCCCTACCGTCAGTGGTTTGAATATAATATTTCTTGTCACTGGACCAGCCTCTATGAATTTCTTCCACGTGTCTCCACCTGCTGGCACCCGGTATTTCACTAAAGAGTTGATTCACGCTCATCCCCCCAAGTTAAGATAGCCTTACTTACTATATATGCTTTCCATAGTTTACCTTCGTAATGACAGAGGAATCAATCCTCTTCCCGGAAAAACTCAAATAAAAAAGGCTGAAAAGACAAGCCGTCTCTTCAACCTCAATATTCACTGAGTTGCCATCGTGAACACCCATCACTTGTATTTTCAAATCAGTAAGAATAAGAAAACTCATGTTTAAATTCGTCTACCCGTTGAATGGTTTTCAGAATATTGCGACCTTCACGTGTGCCATCAATAATACGACGAGCTTGTTTACTATCCCCGATATTAATAACTTCTACTTGATGTTCTTTACCATATTCGAGCAAGCTGTCCATCAGCGGACTGTATGAACGCATACCCAAGCATACGAATCCAAGGTCAAAAGGAATCTCAAACTCCTGTTCTCCGTGCTTTACTTTGAAGCGGTCGCTACACACTTCTGTCAAAGCTGTTTCCGTATGGACGTTCACTTCCCGCTCCTCTACCATTTTCATCATGGAAATCCGGGTAATCATATCCAAATCTTTACCCAGTAGCGGCATCATCTCAATGATGGAAACCTCTTGTGCCCCGCGCTCTGCGTAATATTCGACAACATCCAGTCCCACAGCTCCGCCACCAACTACAGCAATGCGTTTACCTTCAAACTCCTGGAATTTCTCCATGTTGTGCAAAAGATCAAAGATGGAGAACACTTTTGTGCCTAGTTTGCCCAGTTGCTCATGCAAACCTGCAATGGGCGGAAGAAGTGGTGTGGCCCCCGTCGCATTGACAATAATATCAGGATTCAGGGCACTAATCATCGCCAAATCGGCTCGGGTCCCTGTTACAATGTTCAGATTGGTTAACTGTTTGGTGCGTTGAATCAGATAATCAGGGAAATCATTGATACGTGTTTTGTCTGGCAAGCGGGCAATATCACGAGCCAAGCCGCCCAACTCTGATTTCTCCTCAAAGAGGGTTACTTTGCAGCCTACTTCGGCTGCCGTACATGCAGCTTCCATACCAGCGGTCCCACCACCAATAACCACAACCTGAACATTGTTCTTAACTCGTTGTTTCCTGTATTCAGCTTCTTTGAACAGATCCGGATTTACCGTACAGCAAATCGGTTTACTTTTGGAGATACGGTGATCCGCACAACCAATGTTGCAAGAGATACATTTTCTAAGCAAATGTTCGTAGCCGTTTTGCACTTTAAGCACCCAGTTCGGTTCTGCAATCAAGCCTCTACCCATAGCCAGAAGATCAGCGTCACCTCTCTCCAAAATATTCTGCGCAACCTGTGGGTTCCGAATATTACCTGAGGTCATCGTGACCTTCCCGAATTTTTCTTTTACTGCTTTGGCCATATATGAGCGCCAACCATCCGGCAAGTTCATCCCGTCAATCTGGAACTGGATGGAATCATTCAGAGCAGCAGAAACGTTCAGAATATCTACCTCATCATTAAGATACTCCAATAACTCGAGTGTATCTTCCAGTGTGTTCCCACCTTCTGTGAACTCTTCCGCGCTAAACCGTAAGCAAATAGGGAAAAATGGACCCACCACTGAACGAATTTCATCAATGACTAATCTGGCAAAACGGGTACGGTTTTCTGCGCTTCCGCCAAATTCATCCGTGCGTTTATTATACATCGGCGAAAGAAACTGACTCAGCAAGTAGGAGTGTCCCGCATGAATTTCAACACAGTCAAATCCTGCTCGTTGCGCTCTTCCCGCTGCTTCTCCGTATTTGCGCACAATGGAGTAAATTTCTTCTTTTTGCAGAGGTCTTGGAATCACTCCGCCCTTTTTGGAAGGAATATTCGAAGAAGATACAGGCTGAACTCCGTTCAGTCGTCCCACATAAGCCGAAGCACCCGCATGGTTAATTTGTACAGAAACACAAGCTCCATAAGAGTGCAGGGCTTCTGTTAATCTAAATAGTCCGGGAATAAACTGATCGTTATCCATACGCAACTGGGTTGTTCCGTTCGTACCCATTGGGAAATCCAGACAAACATTTTCTACTGTTATCAAGCCGGTACCACCTTTGGCCCGTTGCACGTAATAGTCAATATGATCCTGAACAAAGCTTCCGTCCATGGCAGCAAAGTTAGTTCCCATCGGGGGCATAACAATCCGATTTTTCAAGGTCATGCGTCGTATGGTTAGAGGTTCAAAGATAGCAGGATAGTGGTTCATTGTTCTTCCTCCTTGCGAGTTTACAAATTTCATGTTCAAGCTTCCATTAAAGCATTTTTATATGTGATTTTTTTCACTTTTAGGAATATCGAGATGTTATTGAGTACGATCATTCCTTATGGTTTGATTTTATATCATCTAATTCATAAATTCTAATGCTATTTTATGTAGTGAATCATAGTTTCAGTCTATGGATTAACTGGATTAAGACATAAAAAAGGAACAAACCTGTGAGGAATGTCCCTTTTGTGTGAAAAAATCATGCTTATATTCCGGACCACCTACCGATCCGTTCTTTTGAAACCGTTGGGTACACGCTCCAAAATCCCCTGCCCGAAAAGCCGGGTGAATCCAATGAAAGGAAACACCCCAGCTTGACGTCAAGGGAGACTTGTCTATCCGTATACAGATTATACTTTTAAATCACCATCATAGGTGGCAATCATATTGTACAGTTCAGGACGACGGTCACGGAAAATGCCCCATTCAATCCGTCCTACTTCCAGCTCATCCAGATCAAATTCAGCAGTAAGCACTTCCTCATCGGTACGACCCGCTTCTGCGATCTTGTTACCTTGATGTCCGGCAATAAAGGAAGAACCGTAGAATGTAATACTGGAGTCCTCGTCCGTTTCAGTTCCAATCCGATTGGAAGCAATGACTGGAATCAGATTGGAAGCCGCATGACCCAGCATGCAGGTCTGCCAGTGATCTTTGGAATCAATGGCAGAATCCTGTGGTTCTGAGCCAATAGCTGTCGGATAGAACAAAAGTTCTGCGCCCATGAGCGCCATACAGCGGGCCGCCTCTGGGTACCATTGATCCCAGCACACACCTACCCCAATTTTGGCATAACGTGTATTCCATACTTTAAAACCGGTATCGCCCGGATTAAAATAAAATTTTTCCTCATACCCAGGACCGTCAGGGATATGGCTTTTGCGGTATTTACCCAACACTTCACCGTCTGCGTCAATGACAGCAAGACTGTTGTAGCGCGCGTAGTTTTTCTTTTCATAAAAACTGATGGGCAGCACAACCTGTAATTCTTTGGCGATCTTCTTAAAATGGTTAACCGCCTTGTTGTGCTCCAGCTCAGTTGCATATGAATAATAATCAGACTTTTCCTTCTGACAGAAATATGGAGTCTCGAACAACTCCTGCAGCAAAATAATTTGTGCGCCCTGCGCAGCCGCTTCACGTACTAACTTCTCTGCTTTACTAATATTTTCTTCGATATTGGTAGAGCAGCTCATTTGAGTTGCTGCCACTTTTACTTTTCTCACGTTAGTCCTCCTTTTAGATGTTGTATCGTTCAACGATTTACAGCAGGCATCTGCTGGGTCGTACAGTGTACGTTACCGCCTTCACGGATGACCGCCATACCGTCTACAGTACGAATGGTGCGATCTGGAAATACATTTGCCAACACTTGCTCAGCTGCAAGATCGCTCTCAGCGGCAGTGCCGCCAAACACCGGCAAAATAATGCCGCCATTCACAAAGTAGAAGTTAATATAGCTCAGTGTCAATCGGCTATCTTCATAATCCACGCGCGGTGGCTGGCCGATCCGAATCACTTCCAGCTTACGGCCTTGAGCATCCGTTGCTTGCTCCAAAATACGCAGATTTTCCTGCGTGATTTCGTAATTTTCATCCTCAGGATCATCACATACTTGCATAATGACCTTGCCAGGAGCTGCAAAGCAAGCAATATTGTCCACATGGCCATCTGTTTCGTCGCCACTAAGACCACGTTTTAGCCAAATTATTTTCTCTACACCTGTATACTCACATACATACCGTTCAATTTCTTCTCTGCTTAATTCCGGATTTCGGTTAGAATTGAGCAAACACTCTTCGGTTGTAATCAGTGTGCCTTCGCCGTCTACGTGCAATGAGCCGCCTTCCATCACAAGCGGTGCATCAAACCGTGGAACTCCAAGTTGGTCCAAAATTTGCGGCGCAACCTGGTCATCTAGATCCCATGGAGCGTATTTGCCGCCCCAGGCGTTAAACTTCCAGTTTACACCTGCCAACTGACCATGCTCGTCTGTGAGAAAAGTAGGGCCGTTGTCACGCAGCCACGCATCGCTGTGCTCAATTGGCAGCAGTTCTACCCGTTCCCCAAGTTCAAGCGCCTTAACGCTCTCCAGATCATCCGGATTTACGACCACAGTAACTGGTTCAAATTCCGCCATGGCGCGTACAATTCCGGCATACCCCTTGCATACATCAGCATGCATATCTGGGTAAACCATTGAAGATTTTACAGGCCAAGAAATATACGTGCGTTCATGTGGCGCCCATTCAGGCGGCATCTTATAATGTGAATCCTTAATTTGCATGTATTGAAGCTCTCTTTCTTTTTCATAATGTAGACTCCGCTCCTATCATACAATAATATGATCTTTGTCTCAATCGAAGCGGAAAAGTTTTAATAATTTACATTCACATTGGAATAAATTACTTTGAAAACGTGATTGCTTTCACCGTATTCCCATCAAAATCCTTCACAGTGAATTGTGCTCCCTCCAGCACACCGTAAGAGGATGGATAGTTTCCTTTTGGCAGCGAGATCGAACCGGGGTTCAGTATAAAGACCCCATTCTCCACATCCGCTACCGGAATATGAGTATGTCCCTGGATGAACACATCTCCCGCTTCCAGTGGTGGTAAATTTCCGATACTAAAGCCATGTCCGTGCGTGACATAGATTCTCCGTCCTTCATGGTGCAACAAAGCATAATCACCCATCATAGGAAACTCCAGTAGCATCTGGTCCACCTCTGCATCACAATTTCCGCGCACAGAAACCGCAATATGGGACTTGTACTTATTCAGCAGAGCTGCCACTTCTGCCGGATTATACCCTTCTGGTAACGGATTACGTGGTCCGTGGTACATATAATCTCCGAGCAAGACAAGATGATCGGCTTTCTCCTCCCTGAACTTTTCCAGTGCCAATTGCAACCAGTGTAGTGAGCCGTGAATATCTGATATAAACATCAATTTCATGATTGTTTCTTTCCTTTCTGAATAGGCTAAAAAAAATTCCACTTAAGCACATTATTGCATTATTCCCTGAACAAATCTGTGCAAAATTGTTCTTTTGTTTGGTAACACTCTTTTAAGACAATAAACTACAGCTCCGAGTGAGCTGTAGTTTATTATTAGTTCCTTTTGTACTTGGTCTTATCATCTTCGGTGATTTTACGGATTACCTTACATGGGTTTCCAGCAGCGATCACACCTTTTGCCCCATCAAGCATGATCGTATTATGGTTACTATAGAAATTTTCACCTATTTCAATGTTATAGCCATAGTCACACACGAAAGGTTGCTCAATCAAGAATCTATCAGTTGTCTTCCCAAGTAAAGTTTTGATGAGTGTTTCTCGTTCTTCGATATTTCTAGGATGAAGCTGATTATATTCGTGGCAGAGACTTTTGGCGTATAAACGTTCTTCAATCAACTCTTCAGAACTGGAAAGCTACTCACATTGAAATTTCCACCAAATTACCTTCTGGATCTTTAATTACGCTTTCATAATAGCCGTCACCTGTCAATCTTGGCTGGCCCACTACTTCATATCCTGCATGCATGAGCTGCTCTGTCTTTTCATTCACCAGTTCTTTACTTCCAACGGAAAATGCCACATGAGCCCAGCCCGTAATATTTATCTGTGGTAAATGATCTACTCCCGTTTTACGCATAACCTCTAACCTTGCTCCATCCTCAAAGGTGATAAAATAGGACTCAAATCCTTTTGTAGCGTTATAATATTTATCGTTAGATTTTCCATCAAAATATTGCTCGTAAAAGCTTTTCATCTTTTCTAAGTCTCTCACCCAGATCGCTACATGTTCAATCTTCATTATTTTCCTCCTTCTGCAGCCCTCATCATTAAAAAATCATTAATTTATACTGGACTCAATTTTTTATTTTAGTTATTATTAATGTTTTAATAAGTATTAATATATCTCAGTACTTCATTTTTGTCCAATCTATTTATCATCAATTATCAATAAATAACGCTTACGAATCATTCATGAAAGCTCTTTCGTCTTCAGCTTGTAATTCGGTTGCTAATACCCCTAAAAAATTAGCGACCGCTTCGTAAAAGAGAAGAAGCGGTCGCTATCTATAAGCCTTTAATACTTAATCACTGGTTTATTTATAAATTAACGTTTCAAGCTTTCACCGTTCGTAGCAATAACTTCTTTGTACCAATGGAACGATTTCTTCGGAAATCTTTCAAGTGTACCGCTGCCATCATCATGACGGTCTACGTAAATGTAGCCATAACGTTTTTTAAGCTGAGCGGTCGATGCGCTGACAAGGTCAATACATCCCCAAGACGTATAGCCCAAAACCTCTACTCCGTCCTCAATAGCTTCTCCAACTTGAACCAAATGATCATTCAGGTAGTTGATTCGGTAGTCATCCTCAACCGTTTTTTCGCCTTTTTCATTCGTGATCAGTTCATCAACGGCGCCCAGGCCATTTTCAACGATGAACAATGGTTTTTGGAAGCGATCATAGAACGTATTCAGGACATAACGCAGACCTTGCGGATCAATTTGCCAGCCCCACTCACTTGCCTCGAGATGCGGATTGATGACACCACCAAGGATGTTACCCTCACCTTTGACTTTTTTAGCTTCGTCAGCTGTCTCACAAGTACTCATATAATAGCTGAACGAGATAAAATCAACGGTATGCTTCAAATCTTCGGCATCACCTGGTTCAAAGTGAATAGAAATTCCGTTTTCTTTAAAGAATCGTTTCATGTAACCTGGGTATTGACCTCTTGCGTGAATATCGGCAAATGCCGTGTTTCTGTGATCAAATTCCATCGCAGCAATCACATCGTCTGGATTAGGTGTCAGCGGATAAGTAGGCATACTCAGCACCATACAGCCAATTTTGAAATCAGGGTTGATCTGATGACCGATTTTTACCGCTCTTGCACTCGCTACAAGCTCATGGTGAATAGCTTGATAAAGATCTTGCTCACTAAGTTGATCTTTTGGTGTGCTAATTCCTCCACTCATGAATGGTGCTTCAAGAATGGAGTTGATTTCATTGAAAGTCAACCAGTATTTAACTTTATCTTTGTAGCGATTAAATACAGTTGTAGCATAGCGCTCATAAAAATCAACAAGCTTACGGTTTACCCAACCATCGTATTCTCTGGACAAATGTAAAGGTGTTTCATAGTGAGATAATGTAACGAGTGGCTCAATTCCATATTTGTGAAGTTCATCAAACAAATCATCATAAAATTGCAAGCCTTTTTCGTTAGGCTCCAGTTCGTCACCTTTAGGAAAGATACGTGACCATGCAATAGAAGTACGGAATACTTTGAAACCCATTTCCGCAAAAAGTTTGATATCTTCTTTATAATGATGATAAAAATCAATACCGATCAACTTCATGTTATCTTCTGTTGGTACATCCGTAACGGGCCCCCAGCCACCACGAGGAGTTACATCCTGAATGGACCAGCCTTTTCCATCTTCTTGATAAGCGCCTTCGAGCTGATTAGCAGCAACTGCTCCGCCCCACAGGAAATCTTTTGGAAACTGTGTACTCATATTTTCTCCGCCTTTGCTGATGTTTTTCATTAACTAGATAGAAATACGTTACCTCTATGCTAATGTGTTATAAGTACTTCTAAATGAATCTTAAGGTTTGTAACGCGTTTCATGTCAAGTATTATTTTAAAAACTTCTAGAGCTTATAACTGTATTATCTCCAATAAGTACTCCCATATTTATAACTCTTCTATTATTGAGTAAAATGACTATTCTTTAATTGGCGGATCTACATGAATATCTCTATCTGGTTCCGTGCTTACCCAACGTGTAAAGATAACCTGAAAGCCGGCTCGAGTCGGCGCGCAGGCAAAAGGACCCGCCTGTTGTCCCGTTTCATAAGGAAAACGTGCTACACGTACGGTGCGCCAGCTTTGATTTTCGGTTCGAGCTCTAATGATAACTGCATCCTGTAACTGTGAAGCACGAATCGTCACATTTTTCCCTACCCAATCAGGTACAGGAGCTAATGACCAATCGGAATAGCCATCTGTGACTACGACAGCTAATTGAGGAATTCCGTCATTTAATTCAATCCCAGCTTTAATCCACTTTTGCTGTCCTTGATACAACATAATACCGGCTTGGTCGTAAAGCTCCGTAAATGAGCCTAATTGAAACGTGACTTCGATGGCAGAGCCTTCTTCCCAGTCTGTAAGCAGGGAATGTCCGCTACTGCGTTCAAATCCATACAAAGTTTTTTCCCAGTAGTCGCTTCCTTCTCTGGTTTCAACTTTAAGAAACTGGTCTTCTTCTATGGATGATACAGGGTGATTAGTCCATGTCCCTGTAGTCCATGCAATCGATTTTTGAGTCATTAATCTCATCCTCTCATGCTTTATTGAACGATGTCCTATTTCCTTTTCTCCACCAATTGCAAATTGTACGTCAGACTTTCAAGGGTCACCGAAATCAAGCCATACATGTATTCATCATGCGTATCGTTTTTCACAAAAATCTCAGGCATATGTTCTTTGGGTACATCTTTTAGACAGCCGTTATAAATATCGTCCAACAGAGTCGGCTTGGATAACTCTCCAGTCAAAGCGATAGATACAGGGTCTATAATCGCAATAATGGAAGTTATCGTTTGGATCGCCAGAGGAACAAATCCCTCTGTGCTATTTAACTGTTTAAGCTGTTCCTCTCTTGTTAAATCAAAGGGTAAGAAGGAAACCTCCCCCGCAAACTTGGTATTTCCTTTTAACAAATGTCCGTCGACAATAAAACCCGCTCCGGGGAAATTGTCTTTGGGAAACGTAACAATAGCAAAGGTTTTATCCTCATCATAATTCTGCATGTTATAAAATCCGTAGACTGTCAAATGCATATCATTTTCAATGGTAACTTCTAATCCGTATTTATCTTGAAGACGTGGACCTACAGGGACTCCTATGAGCAGGTCGAGATCACAAACATCGATAATCCCTTGATGAACAACCCCAGGGATGCCAATCCCAATAGCTTTGACGTTTCCATAGTTATTAATCAGCTCTCCAATTTGGGTTTCTATGACCTCATAATCAATATGGGGCACTATGGAAGTATTCTCGATGATGATATCACCAAGCAAATTGGCAACAGCATAAGTAAGAGAATGTATACCGCCTTCCGTTTTCACATTTAAACAGATAATATATGAATAATCAGCGTTATATTTGTACCGTCTAGCCGGACGTCCGCCGTTCGATTCTTCCAATTCCGTCTCTAATACTTCCCCGGTTTGAAGAAGCTCATTCAGAATATTTCCGCAGGTTGCCACACTAAGACCTGTGATACTGGCTATGGATGACTTGGTTGCATATTCCTTGGATTTCAGTGTGTTTTTAACTAACTCTACATTAATTTGTTTAACCCGAATGGTATTATTGGAGACTGGTTGTATTTGAATACACTCCTTTTCCAGTATTTATTAAAAGGTTTATAATAAGTTGTAATATACCGCTCTGCCTGCAAAAAGTCAATTTGAACGCGTCTTCCTCTTCTATTTGATCAACATGCTATACTAGAAATAAGAAACAAATTTTTAGTGCGGCATCTTTGCGATAAAACGAAGTGAAATTGGGGGGATTCTGTTGTCAGCTATTGAGTATACAGCAATAATCGCGTTGCTCCTCTCCGTCATACTTTTAATTAAGGTCTATAGCCTTCAATCGCGTCTTAATGACCTGAAATCCGACGTGGAGCGTCTTGAAAATCGTTCAGGAATACAAGGAACATCGCTGTCAGGTACTATTGCCGCCACTCCTTCACATGTTCTAGATGCAGGAGCTTCAGAAGATATCAATGAAAGGTTGCTCCTGCTAATTAGGGAAGGAAAAAAGATTCAAGCCATAAAAGAGCTGAGAACCGCTAAGGATCTTTCCCTTAAGGATGCAAAGGATTATGTCGATCAATTGGAAAAACTCTAAAGAAAGGAAGAAATAAGATGAGTGCCAGCAAAACAAACGCCATGCGCATATTGGACAGGCAACATATACAATACAATATTTTGAGTTATGATCATCAAGATGGAAAAATAGACGGGATGAATGTGGCTGAGAAAATCGAGAGAGCCCCGGAAATGGTTTTCAAAACTTTGGTTGCACACAGCAAACAAAATCTGTTTGTTTTTGTAATCCCTGTACATAAAGAGCTTGATCTCAAAAAAGCAGCCAAATCCGCGGGAGAGAAAAAAATTGAAATGCTTCCAGTTAAGGATTTGCAAAAGTTTACGGGATATATTCGCGGTGGCTGCTCCCCCATAGGAATGAAAAAGCTCTACCCCACTTTTATCGACCAGCCTGCATCGGAACTGGAAGCCATCGTTGTGAGCGGTGGGAAAATTGGGACCCAACTGGAGTTGAGTCCACACGATTTAGCTCAAATCATTCAGGCTCAATTTACAGATCTGACGCATACAGCATAAAACTCACCACATGATCATAAAATCTTTATGCGTATTTTCTCTTATCCCATACTTCATCAAGCTTCAACCTGGAGAGGAAGATCTAATGATGCATAATGATTGCCCGAAAAATGTAAGAATCCCCCAACCCATCAGAAGTGATGGTGCTGGGGGCATCGACAAGGGTCCACGTGATGTGATGAGGGATCTACAGAATCCCGATATGCTGGTTCCCCCCGTAACGGACAATGGTCTCATTCCAAATATGAGATTTTCTTTTTCTGATGCCCATATGCAGCTTAATCATGGTGGGTGGTCAAGAGAAGTTACGGTAAGAGAATTACCTATTGCTACAACCCTTGCCGGGGTGAATATGAGTTTGACACCGGGTGGTGTACGTGAGCTTCACTGGCATCAGCAGGCGGAATGGTCATATATGCTGTTGGGAAGTGCTCGCATTACGGCAGTTGACCAAAATGGACGTAATTTTATTGCTGATGTGGGTCCCGGGGATCTCTGGTATTTTCCTCCTGGCATTCCGCACTCTATACAGGGGCTTGAGGATGGCTGTGAATTTCTGCTGGTTTTTGATGATGGCAGTTTCTCCGATCTGAACACCCTATCCATCTCGGATTGGTTCGCACATACTCCCAAAGACGTACTTTCTGCAAATTTTGGTGTACCAGAAGCTGATTTTGCAGCAATTCCTCAAGACCAAGTATACATCTATCAGGATTCAATTCCCGGTTCAATTCAAAGCCAAGCGGTTCCCTCTCCTTACGGGACGTTGCCCCAATCCTTCAAGCATGAATTACTAGCCCAGCCCCCAATCAAAACACCGGGCGGAAGCGTACGAATCGTTGACTCCTCCAATTTTCCGATATCCAAAACCATCGCTGCTGCCCTTGTTGAGATTGAGCCCGGAGCCATGCGAGAAATGCACTGGCATCCCAATAACGACGAATGGCAATACTATCTTACAGGGCAAGGACGGATGACTGTCTTTGGTGGTAATGGCGCTGCCCGCACATTTGATTTTAGAGCCGGAGATGTCGGATATGTGCCTTTTGCTTACGGTCATTACATTCAAAATACTGGCTCTAGCTCATTATGGTTTCTTGAAATGTTTAAGAGTGACCGTTTTGCGGATGTTTCACTAAATCAATGGATGGCTCTTACCCCCACAGAACTGATTCAGAGTAATTTACATGTAGGTGTTGATGTAATCTCTAATTTACGAAAGGTAAAATGGCCCGTCGTCAAATATCCTGGTTATTCTTATGACCCTAAAAAGAAGTAACCGGGAACGGTATCACGCTCGCCACTAGATCAATGAATCCTCTTCTTGAATATGATGGGTTATTCATTTGCCCCTTTCATGATTACTTCCAGATGTCTACGTGTGTTTGCACAAACTGCTCGAATGATATCGGACGGCGCCCAGTGACACGCTCTACGGTATGAGTAACTTGATCTTCACTTCCATTTTCACGTATCCTTCTATCCAATCCCGCCAGCATATCTGCATATTCTTCAGGCATTCCAGCTCGAACCATGCCCTCTTTTAGCTCTTCATCAGGCAACGAGATATGCTGGATCGCTTGGCCTGTTAACTTCCCAATAATCTTACCGACTTCGCCATAGGTTAGTGACTGAGGTCCAGTGATGACATGAGCTGTGTTATGTGGTTTATCGTCAATCAGAGCTCGTACTCCCACTTCTGCAATGTCATCTGCACTGACAAAACCTACTCTCCCATCTCCTGTCGCACTATAAATCGTGCTGGTGTTTTTGATGGTACTTACATGCTGACCTTCTGTAAAATTCTCCATAAAGTAGGATGGCTGCAATACAGCCCACTCTGGAGCTAATCTACGTAGTGCTTGATGTACAGGTCCAAATACTGGTCCGTCCTCAGGCACAGATGCGCTCCCTAACAGCACAAACCTTTGCACTCCTTCTCTCAAGGCCCTCTCAATAAAAGGAATCATCACTTTGGCGGGATTGACATCCAGCACAGGTACTACCAAATAAATTTTATCTACATTCATCAGCGCCTGTGCATGTGTTGATTCATCATACCAATCAAAATATACATAATCTTTCCCTTCCCATTCGGCAGGATGAGCACGTCCTGCCAAACGTACAGGATGCTGAAGTTGCGTAAGTCTGGCGGCTACACGGCTACCTGTTTTGCCGTTTGCTCCTGTAATCAACGCTATATTTCTGTCTTTCATGAAATTCAACTCCTATTTAAATTTTTTGTTTTCGCCTAGATATCCTTATCCCCATGAGGCTTGAACTCTTTCATTCATGATTCCAGGGCTTCAAGAGCTACTAAAGGGTTCCAGTAATCTTTGTAGTGAATAATTTTTCCGTTCTTCAGCTTAATAACAGAAATGTAGGTTTGATTATACGGTTTACCTGTGCTCACAGCCTGCGCCTCACAGGCGAACTCGGCCACGAATAAATCCGGGTCCGTTGTCGTATGGATAATTGGTGAAGAGAAATGCTGAATCCGAAGTATATTAGGAAACTCCTTAATGTACTCGTAAATTGCTGCTTTGCCCTGAAGCATTTGTGCAAAATGCTTAGGTGCATAAGGGAACTCGAAAACAGCGTTATCATCAAATAATGAAATCCATTGCTCCATATTTTCTTCTAACAGGTTGCTCGTAAATTTATGCATGACTGCTTGCGCTTGCTGTTTTACTTCGTCAGTATTCGGATTGATTGTCATGGTAGACACCTCGCAAATATATTTTTAGTTACTGCTTAAAAAACGAATTCAAGACGCTAAAATAAACATAAGCATTCTAGATTGAACAGTCTATAATACTCAAAAAAATTTGACCAATCAGTCTGGAATGTTCAAAAAATAAACGCTATTAAGCGTTCATAAAGATCAATCTAAAATCGACAGCGTTGTACGCACAATATCTCTAAGCACCTCAGTGCTCGCGCCTGTCTTGGCGGTAAATGTCAACGATAGTCGGGCATGATTTAGAAATCTGGCGATTGACAATAGCTCAGATTCCGTAGCATGAATCTCCCCCTCTTTTTGGGCGCGGACTAGGGCGTCGTAAAAAGCAAGTTCAAGCTTTTCAGTGTTTTCAGAAATAAAAGCTTTGATCTCATGATGATGCGGAGCCTGTTCAATAGCACTGTTCATAATAAAGCATTCCTTGGACAGCCTCTTATCCGTCAACACTCTAACAGATTCATTAAAAATCATCGCTATTGCATCCTTAATGCTCCCAGGTTGACTGAGCAGATGAACTACGGCTTCGGTCTTGTCACGTATATAAAGCTGAATAGCCGAAAAAAACAAATCATATTTCGTTCCGTAGGTATCATAAAGACTCTGCCGCGCTATACCCAGCTGATCCAGTAAAATTGTCAGAGAAGTTCCCTCATAGCCATGCTCTCCAAATACAGCCATAGCTTTTCGTAGAACACTTTCAGTATCAAATTCTTTTGCTCTTCCCAAACCTTATGTTCACCTCCTTGCCTATGATTATAATTTTTACAGACTGATCAGTCAAGAAAATAAAATTGATTTTTTATAAGTTTATTTACAAAAAAAACATCGTACCGAAATACGATGGTTTAGGAATGTTTATTTTATACAAACGCTCAGATGTAAATGATGCAATCCGACTATTCGTCAGAGTCTACATTGTGGTAAACCTGCTGAACATCCTCCAAATCTTCTAATGCATCAATCAATTTATCGAATTGAACTTGTGCATCTTCTGGAAGAGAAATATCATTTTGAGCAAGCATGGTGAGCTCCGCAACGGTAAACTCAGTCACTCCTGCTTGTTTGAAAGCTTCCTGCACAGCATGGAATTGATCAGGCTCTGCATATACGATGACGGCTTCATCTTCTTCAATGATGTCACGCACCTCTACATCTGCCTCCATTAGCAGCTCCAGCACTTCATCTGCGGTTTTACCCACCAGACCAATAACTGCTGTTGAATCAAACATATAGGCTACAGATCCGCTCACGCCTAGGCTACCGCCATTTTTAGTAAAAGCAGAACGCACATCCGATGCTGTACGATTAACGTTATTGGTCAGTGCATCTACAATGACCATGGAACCGTTCGGTCCGAAACCTTCATAACGAAGCTCTACGTAGTTTTCATCGCCAGCACCTTTTGCTTTTTCAATAGCACGGTCAATGATTGCTTTGGGTACATTGTACGTTTTTGCACGTTCTAAAACGACTCTTAATACCCGATTGGATTCAGGATCAGGTTCGCCCTGTTTGGCTGCCACATAAATTTCCACGCCAAATTTAGCATATATACGACTCGTATTAGCATCCTTGGATGCCTTCTTTTCTTTAATGTTATTCCACTTACGTCCCATAATATCCCGCTCTCTTCCTGTATGAATATACACAACGAACTTCATTATATCCTTGTATATTATATCTCCTAAAGGACATACGAACAAGTTCAAACAACTCCGTTATGGAAAAATAAACAATTCTACCTAATTAGGAATGCTTGGAAATATGAACTTTCAATTCTCCTCATCTATGGACAATCCCCCTATCCATGTCTAAGATGAGGAGGAAGTCTGACTTGAAGGAGATCATTTAATTGGATGTCTTGTACAAAAAGTTGAGCCATAATCATGAAATCACAGTATACGAAACCACCGAGCTGTACGGTGAAAAGGGATTATTTCGGGTGATGCAGTTTTCAAATACAGCCATCCAAGGCGCGCTGGACTTGAATCATCCGCAACGCATTCTGTTCGAATATCCGAGAGCAATCATCCATCTCATGGAACTGAACGATCCGACATTTGAAGACGTGTTTGTTATTGGGCACGGTATAGGTACAATAGCGGGTCATTTTATAGATAAACGCTTTAAGATTGCCGAACTGGATGCACAAGTCGTAGAGTTCAGCCGAACATTCTTTGGATACGATCAAGATAATGTAACTGTTGGCGATGGACGACGCATTCTGGAGAAGGAAGCGCCTGATGCTTATGACTATATTATTCTGGACGCCTTCACAGAGCAGGGTACACCCTTGCATTTAGTATCCTGGGAATTTTTCAAGATGGCCAAAGAAAAGCTGGATTCCGAAGGCTCCCTGATCATGAATTTAATGGGCAAAAGTGAACACGACCATCTGATCAATGCCATTCACACAACGTTGCGTGAAGAATTCGCCTATGTCACAACTTTCTCGCTCCCCTCGGATGGCGCTGCCGACATTCAAAATATCATTATGGTAGGTCGGGACAAGCCAATCCGGTTTCAGGCACGTCATATGGCGGACTTTCATGAGATTACACTTGGAGAAGGCCATATTCTAGGGGATACAGATGCTTAGCGTAGTTCCAATATCCGTCTCTCTACATCTTCGATATGAATCGTCTCTTTGTTGCAGCTTTTTCGTTCCACTAACTCTACTTTCCCGTGCTCGGCATCTTTACCAACGACGATGCGCACGGGAATACCTACTAAATCAGAGTCTTTGAATTTAACCCCGGGCCGTTCCTCCCGATCGTCCAGCAGCACCTCCACACCGTGATCCTGCAGTTGGTTGTATAATTTCTCGGCTAATTGCATCTGAAGCCTGTCTTTCACAGAAATCGGAATGATATGAACTTGAAACGGGGCCAGCGCATGAGGCCATATCATTCCGTTCTGATCATGATTTTGCTCTACAATGGCAGAAAGGATTCGGGAAACCCCAATACCGTAGCAGCCCATAATCATCGCTTGCTCCGTTCCAGATGCATCCAGAAAAGTCGCACCCAGCTTCTCACTATATTTGGTGCCCAGCTTAAACACGTGTCCGATCTCAATCCCACGATAAAGTTTCAATTCCCCTTCGTCACATCGAGGACATCTATCCCCTTCTATTACATTCCGCAAGTCAGCCACATGCCGAAGATCTATATCGCGCCTTGGATTCACATGTCGATAATGATAATCCAGCTCATTCGCGCCTGCGATACCGCTGGACATTTGGACAACGGCGTAATCTACCCACACAGGGATCGTCAATCCGCATGGGCCTATGAACCCCGAGGGGGTTCCAGTCGCCTTTGACACGGTGTCTGTACTTTCTATTTCGAATTTTTCACTACCTAAAATATGTTTAACTTTCACTTCGTTAACCTCATGATCACCCCTGACAACTACAGCAACAGGTTGATCGTCAGCCATATAAATCAGTGTTTTGATGATTTCTTCAGGTTCTATGTGAAGCGATTCAACCAGTTGATCTATTGTACGTAGGCCTGGAGTATGGAATTTTTCCATTTTAGCTGTATCAAAAGAAGGATAGCTGACAAGTTCATTTTCATCTGCGACTTGAGCTATTTCTATTTTCTCCGTCGACCGCGCCACGGCTTTTTCAAGATTAGCTGCATATTCACAGCAGGTGCATGCTACAATGGTGTCCTCTCCAATATCAGCTAGAGCCATAAATTCATGGGTTTCACCTTCGCCACCAATGGCACCCGCATCTGCTTCTACTGCACGAAAATACAGACCGCAGCGGGTGAAAATACGCTGATATGCCTGGAACATAGTCCAATAGGTATGATCTAGTCCTTCCCAATGTGCATCAAACGAATAGGCATCCTTCATCAAGAATTCTCTGCTGCGAAGCAGACCAAATCGAGGACGTCGTTCATCCCGAAATTTGGTTTGAATTTGATACAGGGTTACAGGCAATTTGCGATAAGAATTCACTTCATTTCGTATTAAAGACGTAATGACCTCTTCATGTGTAGGCCCCAATGCAAACTCTCGATCATGTCGATCTTGCAGACGCATCAGCTCAGGACCGTAAACATCGTATCTCCCTGATTCTTGCCATAGCTCCATTGGCTGCAATACAGGCATCAGCAGCTCCCCAGCTCCGGCGCGATCCATTTCATCTCGTATGATTTGCTCTACTTTTCTGAGCACCCGTCTGCCCAATGGCATGTAGGTGTACATTCCAGCCGCCAGTTGGCGGATAAATCCTCCTCGCAGCATAAGCTGATGACTGATCACTTCGGCCTCTGCGGGTGCTTCACGCAAGGTTGTCAGTAATAATTGGCTTTGGCGCATGTGTAGCTACCTCCTTGTATGGACGATAAAATGTACGCAAAAAGACACATCCGTCAGGGACGAATGTGTCGTGGTACCACCCTTAATTTGACCGTAGCCATACACGGAACGGTCCTTCATCAGATAACGGCGTCTAGCCGGTAACGGTTTATCTTACAAACCGCTACAGCTCGCAAGGCAGGGAAACGTTCATTCGCGGCGAGAAACCTTTCAGCCCATGAGTTTCTTCTCTGTACAGCGGGTATTGAACCTTTGATCCTTGGTCTATACTATTCCTATATATTACAATTTTCACCACTTTACACGAAATGTAATTTCTAGTCAAGGAGATAATCGTCTATCTGAGATCAGCCAGGGACATGAACGATATTTAATTTTCAAGATAATTAAATTCCGTTGGTTATCCTATTGCATAATGAGTGGCCAGACTTTAGAACGGATACACCTGCGAAAACCCAGAACAAAGCGGACACTACCAAAGAACCTCCCTTTAAAAGCAAATAAAGGAGGCACTGTGGCAGAAAAACAATTACGTATTTCACGCTGTCCATCAGACAACATGCTCCTTTTACCAATTAATTGATTGAGGCCATTACGTACGTGAAGCTCCCAGTACGCGCTGTTGTAGGGTAGAGTTCTCTTAATTACTTATGTATCTTCCTTTTTAAAATACACACCCTTGAAAAACACAAAATTTTGCGAATGTGTGCCATATAGCTCCTGAAACCTAGAATGGAGTTTATTCATAGAAAGGGTCTCTGAAACCGTCCGATCCGTTTGCAGGGTCAAGTCGACACAGCTAATTCCAAATTGGCACACTTGCTCCATAGGATAACCTTGGGTGATTCCATAAATCATCCCGGCAATAAAAGCATCATCTGCGCCTGTGACATCAATGACCTCTTGAACGGGATGCATAGGAATTTGTCCATGAGTTCCATCCTGAGAGGCGTACAAAACTCGATCAGCACCGCAGATAAAAATGACATTTTGAACCCCAAGTTTGTGAAAAATCCGGGTGGCATCCAACATATGCTGATCATCTGTAAGTTCTAGCCCCAAATAAGCTTCAGCCTCCACCGGTTTACATACCAGCCATTCCACTCCATGCAAATTCCGGGGAAGCTTTCTCATCTTGGAGGCCGATACCGAAGAAACGACAATCGGAACCCGATGTTCATGGCAGACATGTATGGTGGCAGCAATTACGTTCATAGAGAAATTAGTGTCCAGCAGAACGAGTCGGGACGAGGCGATTAAAGGAGTATTTTCATAAATTACTGAAGGACGAATCTGATCATAAATCTCCATTTCTGCTGTCGCTACAATCAGTTCACCACGCTCGTTCAGCAAGGCAGTATAAACCCCAGTTGACGGTTCACCTTTGACTTGCAGAGGAACCACGTGCATGTAACGGCTGGACTGCTCGATAATAAATTCACCTTCCGCATCGTCCCCAACCGCAGTTAGCAGGCTGACCCGTTGGCTCAACCTCCCTAAATTTTCGGCTACATTTCGTGCTACCCCACCGCAAGATTGCAGCCTTGTACTGCTCGGATTGGAGGTATGAAGCTGAAATGTACCTTTAATCATGATTTTACGATCCAGATTGGCCCCCCCGATACATAGTATTGGTTTGCTAGAGGGCCAAGGCTCGTCCTGTTCATTTTTGTGGATTTTTTTTAATTTCATCATTTGACTCCTTTCTCGAGTCTATTCGTTAGAATGATTTAAATTTGTACAGAAATAGGCACTATATAAAATTAACACGTTCCAAATGTCATATTCCCAAGAATAATGTCGAGTTCGTTAAAATATCCTAAAGTTACACATGCAAAAAAATCACCCTATTGTAAAGTTTACCTTCCACTTGTACGATAGGGTGATTGGGTTGGAACTGCGCATAGTTCTTCCTTACATTATTTCAAAATAAATAGAGCTGCTCCGTGAGGAGGTAAATCTGCGGACAGTTCTTGTGTTAAAACACCTAAATTCACATGGTTCCACAAATCTCTGGCATTTGCCTGTCCTTCAATACCAAGGTCTTTTAAGGATACACGCACCTTTGAAGCTTCATCTCCAGCATTAAACAAAGCTGCGTATACATGACCTTCCCCGTTATGTGAAGTCCAAACGATATGTTCATCCTTTCTGTACACCTGCCGCGCATTCAAACCGTTGCGATGAGCATTTAACACTTCTTCATTCGTTAGCAAGGAAAGGGTCCATGCATCATTATCCTGCAGTTCTCCCCCGAACATCAGTGGAGATCGGAAAATGCTCCACAAGGTCATCATCGTTAGCTGCTCATCCTTCGTAAAGCGTGTCCATCGGTCATGGCTGCCGGAATCCACCGAATCTACCGAACGAATACCCAGATGACCTAGTGGCAGCATGTCGCAATCCGGCCAGTGACCCGGACCTACATGTTCCGCCCACTTCTCGCAGCGCTCAAACATACCATACAGTAAAGGCCATACATCCCAGAAGTCATCCGTCATACGCCACATATTCGCGTTTGCAATTAAATCAGATGCATGCTCCAGCGGTGCAGGACCAGGTGATAGACTCAGCACCATCGGACGTCCGCATTGGGCGATAGCCCGCCTAATCAATTCAATTTCCGCCAAATGAATACCATAGAGACGTGATGCAGCAATGTCATCTACTTTGACAAAATCCACACCCCATTCCGCATACAGGTCAAACAACGAATTATAGTACTCCTGTGCGCCTTCCTTGGATGCATCTACCCCATACATATCTGTGTTCCAGGGACAAATAGAGTTGGGATGCGCAATTTGTCTCGCCGTGGATGTGGTTCCCAAAATTGGGGTATCCTGGTGCACCGCCTGACGGGAGATGCCTCTCATAATATGTATACCAAATTTCAATCCCAGACTGTGTACATATTCCGCAAGAGCTTGGAAGCCTCGTCCATCTGCTGCCGAAGGAAAACGATTCACCGCTGGAATAAGACGTGAAAATGAATCCATTTCCAATGGGACGAACGGGCGATACTGTGAAGAAACTGCTCCTGACTCATACCACTGAATATCCACCACGACATATTCCCAACCATATTCCTTCAGGTGCTCCGCCATATATTGAGCATTTCCCCGTACTTCCTCTTCCCGTACTGCTGCACCGTAGCAATCCCAGCTATTCCACCCCATAGGTGGTGTATGCGCTGTCAAATGATGTTTCATTTCATTCATCCTTTCACCTAGTAAAACTCATCCTGCTACCAGAAATCCCCTCATTACTACGTTACTATTATAATGTAAACCCTTACTTTTGTCGCTCGTCATCTTTTCCATTTCCACTTTTTATACATTTAAGTTGACTAACTTAAAGAATGTGGTACATTTAAAATTGCTTGTTAAAAAACTTTGACTTGAATCAGAGGGTGATTTTACGTGTGTGAACATGCTTATCGAATTTTGTTGTTTTACAAATATGTCAACATAGAAGACCCTGCCACCTTTACGGCAGAGCATCTGGCTTACTGCAAGGAGCTGGGTGTCAAGGGAAGAATCTTGATTGCTGCAGAAGGAATCAACGGAACACTGTCTGGTACAGTAGAGCAAACGGAGCAATATATGCGTGATTTGCGCGCCAATCCGAAATTCCACGATATTGTTATTAAAATAGATGAGTCTGACGGTCATGCGTTCAAGAAAATATTTGTACGCCATCGTCAGGAGCTAGTTACGCTGCGTCATGAGGATGAACTGGACCCTAATGTAATTAGCGGTAAGCGGCTGTCACCAAAGGAGTTTTATGAACAGCTTCAAGCTGAAGATGTAGTTGTTCTGGACGGACGTAATGATTATGAATATGACATCGGTCATTTCCGCGGGGCTATTCGCCCTGAAGTCGAATCGTTCCGTGAATTTCCACAATGGATTCGCGACAATATGACTCAGTTCAAAGACAAAAAAATCCTGACGTACTGCACCGGAGGTATCCGTTGCGAAAAGTTGTCCGGTCTTCTGATCAAAGAAGGGTTTAACGATGTAGGCCAGTTGGATGGCGGCATTGTGACTTACAGCAAGGACCCGGAAGTACAAGGACGTTTGTTTGACGGTAAATGCTACGTATTTGACGAACGAATCTCCATTCCGATCAATCATACGGATGAAGACGTCATTGTCGGTAAGTGCTTCCATTGTGAAACGCCAAGCGATCATTATATCAACTGCCCGGTGTGCAATCTCCAGCATATCGTATGTCCCGATTGCGAAGAACAGCATCAGCACTATTGCTCTGATGATTGCCGAACCAAAGCGGAAACGGTCGCTACTGCATAAATCGGCAGTATCATTGGTTCATTATAATAAAAGGGATGCCCACAGCCATGATAAACGGCTAATAGGGCATCCCTTTTATTGTTTTCACAATAAGTGTCGAAGGCTTCATAGTATATACCTATGACCTTGATTGTGTTTTCATCTTGGACGGGCTCGAAAGTAGCGCCTTATAATGGAAAATGTCATTACAGAAAGGATGGGTGGAATTCATGATACAAATCGTACTATCAACTCTATTATCCGTTATCGTTCCGCTGTCCATTCCAGTGATCGCCGGATTTTTACTCGGAAAATTCATGAAGCTGGAAACGAAACCGCTCTCGACTTTGTATTTATATTTTTTAAGCCCCGCCATGATTCTGGACACGCTACTCAAAGCACAGCTTTCTTGGCATGATGTAGCGCAGACTGCCGCTTTTTCAATACTGAACCTGCTGCTGTTGTGGGGAATTGCACAATTAGCGGGGAAAATCTTTAGACTGAGCACTCCGGAAACGGCTGGACTTACCTTAATCTCCACGCTGACCAATAGTGCAAATTATGGCCTGCCCCTTATTTTACTTGCCTTTGGGCAGCTCGGTCTGGATAAAGCCTCCGTGTATGTCGTCATCCAGATGATTATGGTCAATACCATTGGCGTTTACTTTGCAGCCCGCTCTGAATTTTCTGTTCAAAGTGCTGTTAAGTCGGTATTTTCACTTCCTGCGATCTATGCAGCTCTACTCGCCATGGGACTGCGGCTGCTGGACTGGCATCTTCCCTCTGGCATTCAGTCGGGCGTCTCGATGATTGCTGCCGCCTATTCTCCAGTCGTGCTGGCGATCCTCGGTACCCAGATGGCTTATGTGAAAATATTCAAGCTGGAGTTGTCTATTAAAAAAGCCAGCTACGCCGGACTAACAATTCGCCTTTTGCTCTCTCCGCTTGCGGCTTGTCTTGCTATGCTGATACTGGGAATTTCAGGCCTTTTGTTCTCCGTTCTCTTCATTTTGGCCTCGATGCCGGTTGCTGTGAATGCTGTCATTTTAGCAGAAAAATTTAATGCATCGCCAAAACTGGTTTCCACCTGCATCCTGTGGAGCACGCTTGCCTCATTCCTGATATTGCCTATTCTGATTATGTTGGTAGCAGGTTAGCGAGAAAAAAAGACTCTCTACACCATAGAGAGCCATGCACGATCCTGTCTCCATTCTACTTGTACAAGCGTTTCAAAAAAAGCACTAAGTGTGTCACTACTCAGAATATCAGTCGTTTTACCTTTGGCAAATACCGTGCCCCGGCGGATTAGAATCGTATGCGTGTACATCGGTAGAATTTCTTCGATATGATGTGTAACATACAGTAAATTCGGCGAAGCCTGCGACTCCGATAACTGGCGAATGCTATCCAGCAATGCTTCCCGGGAGAAAAAGTCCAAACCATTACACGCCTCGTCCAAAATCAGTAGCTTGGGCGAGGCCATTAATGCGCGGGCGATAAGCACTTTTTGCTTTTCTCCCTGTGAGCATCCCTGATACAACCGATCCACGAGATGAGCACACCCCAGTTGCGTCATAAGCTGAACGGCCTGTTCATACTCTGTATCCGTCGTCTGGTCATAAAGTCCAATGGAGGCAAATTTGCCGCTAATGACAACATCCTGCGTACGCTGGCTCCCATTAATTCTTTCCTGTAAAGAGGAGCTGACCCAACCAATAGATTTGCGCAGCTCCCTCAGATCCACATCTCCAAAGGTATGCCCCAATACACCGACACTACCTGTGGTTGGCCATATGTAACCGTTAATCATATTGAGCATCGTTGTTTTACCTGATCCATTCAAGCCGAGTACAGCCCAGTGCTCCCCCTCAGCTACCTGCCAATTGATTTGGTCCAGTATGGTACGGTTATCTCTCTTCCAGCTTACATTGTTAAGTTCAATGACAGAATTCATGGCTGTACACCCTTTCTATTCGTCGTATCATCAGATGTTTATACGCATAGTAAAGATCATCGTTAGTACGGCTAGCTCCTCTTTTATGTAAGCATAGCACAGGGTCACAGGTTGTTCAATTTTAAATAACCCACTCCATTGTTCATATAGGAGTGGGCTCAACATGTACTGCTCATGTAAATTCTCTTGCTCCATTTAATTTTTCTTACGCTCGCGAAAACGGCGTACCTTCATCAAATTACCACACATCTTATCGTCGCAAAACCGCTTTGACCGATTTCGGGTATCATCGTAAAATACCCATCGGCAATCGATATTATCGCAAATACGAATTCTGGAGCCGCCGCTATTGACAAGTGCCTGGGCAAAATCGGCTACAACCTCTGCCAGTACTTTTTTCCAACCATTTGCCACGGGTTCCAGCACAATGCTGAAATGCTCATCCTGTTGCTTTAATAAGCGAGTGACCGGCCCCCCTTCCATCATCTTTCGGTTAATCATATCCACCAGATCAGTTGTCATTTGTCCGCCAGAAGTCAGGTGCTCAGCGAAGCTACGTAATTCCCTCCGGAGAATTTGCATTTCTTCGATATCTTCCGCACTGGCTGGGACCGAAGCGGTAAATTGCCACCGCATAAGAAATTCATTTTGCCATTCGGGCTTCAACAAACGATCTTCTGAACGTCCGCTCCCTCTCCAATCGTGCCATTCGCTGTTTACAAAATCAGTCCAAAGTGTATTCAAAAGAGTTCCTCCACCGTCTGTAACCACTAAAATCATTTTAACTGGTTGCAAATCTTAATTTGTCATGCTACATTGTTAATTGTAACGATTTATCCTATGTTTAGCTAGTTACATCCCTACAAAAGGAGTTGGGTTAGGTGAGCCGAGATCGAGTAAATATGCTGGTATTGCAAAGAGAAAATTCATGGGATAAGGAAGAATGGATTGTTCCTCTTGCCGCCGCACTTCACGGTGTGAATACACAGGAAGCCACTTGGACACCACCAGGTGGAGGAAACACGATTTGGCAAACAGTTCGTCACATTAATTATTACAATGAGCGTATTTTGAGACGTTTAACTGACCGCCCTATAAGTTCAACTGGAATAAGCAATGATGAGACGTTCGGTCCGCCAGGGGATGCTGAAGACCATGAAGGATGGCAGGAGACGCTGAAAGAAGCGGAAGCTCTTGTAAACCAACTGCTTGTCGCCATTACTGCTCTGAATGATGCTGATCTGGATAAGCCTCTCGGCTCCGACACTCTCGGTGCTGAATTATCGCGGTGGACGCTGCACGATGCATATCATAGCGGACAAATCGTACTTATACGCAAACAATTGGGGACTTGGCGAGTTTAAAATGTAATCCTAAATAAAAAGGATGAATTATGAAAAATTCATCCTTTTTTCTGTATTACCTGCTGGCAATGAAGCAATCTACTGGTCAAGATATTTTTTGTTTTTTAGAATCTTTAATTACATTCTTATCTTTATTTTTACCTTTATTCTTGTCTTTATTTTTATCTTTATTTGTATCTTTGCTTGGGACGGTGACCTTCCTTTTTTCATTAGCCAGTCGCCAATAGCTTAACACTTTACGGTACATGGACTTATCTGTTAATTGGTTAAAAATATATGGGTCCGGCTTCGTATTCACCTCAATAATCCACGGGATAAAGCGATGATCCAGTCCAATGTCCACACCAATTTGCCGGAATTTCGGATATGTTTTTTGCAGTTGTTTGGCGATAGTAAGACCCAATTCATTTAGTTTCTTAACCAGCTCCGCCTGCTTGCTTTGCGATAAATGGGATTTTAGTAACTGCTCCAAGGCCATCGGCTTACCACCACTATGATAGTTGGTCACGATTTTACGGGGATGACCAAGACGTCCAATAATTCCGGTAGACTCCCATAGCCCTTTTTCATTACGCTGCACCATGACCCGAATATCAAAATAACGCATTTGATGGCGTAGTAAATGGATTCCCTTTTGAATGAGATAACTTTTCTTCCCCGTATGTTTCGATAGGCTGATATATAGTGCATCCAAATGTTTGAATTCTTGGCGCGTTTCCTCATATTGATAGGCGAAACGCTGGCCGGCCTCCTGCTCTACTCTCATTACACCTTTACCAAAGGTACCTCGCTCGGGTTTTACATAGACCATACCATACTTCTCCAGCATTGATTTCAAATTTGCTTTATTATATTTGCGAGTTTCAGGTACATACGGCTTGATGCTGCCATGCTGGAGCAACAATTGGGTTTTATGCCATTTGCTGCGCAACGCCTGCGCTTGTGAAGAATTCACTTGCCCCTCTCCTCTCTACTCTCAGGTAGAACGCTCCTGTTAAAAAAGATCAATCTATCGTATGCGCTAACTCCCCATTCGAAGCTTCATCAGCCCTGTCCTGCATAGAAATGGACGTTTGACCTTGCCCGGTCGAAAGCGCCTGTCCAAGCATACGATATGGAGAGACGCTGGGAGCGTATATTTGCACATATAGGGAGTGAATAACATGTCAGCGCAATCGGATGGGCCACGGAAGGGTTCCCTTACAATCGATGTTCTGATTCCAGCAATTGATAAAGATCTTGCCACACTACCGCTGGTGATTGACAGTCTGCGCCGTCACGTGCAGCACCGAATTGGAACTATTTATATCGTCTCACCGCAAAGCACCGGGATTCGCCGTCTGTGCGCAAACAAGAAATGTACATTTATTGACGAAAAAACGGTGCTGCCCATCACCAAAAAACATATTCATTACGGGACAACGCGCTGGGACCGCTCAGGCTGGCTGTATCAACAATTACTCAAAATGAATGGCGACAAAATCAGTAAAGCCTCTTTTTTTCTCGTCATTGACGCGGACACGATTTTGATTCGTCCACATACGTTCCGTAAAGACGGAAAAACGATTTTTTACTACCGCAGCTGGAGCCAGCCTGAGTATTTTCGCACCTACCACAAGCTGATGGGCGTTAAAGCACCCTCACCAAAATCCTTTGTCACTCACTATATGCTTTTTGAAAAAGCGCGGCTCAGCCAGCTCAAGCAAGTTATCGAGGCCCGACATGGAAAACCTTGGTACAACGCGATTATCCAAAGTATAAACCGGACAAAACAGTTTGGGTTTTCCGAATATGAAACGTATGCCAACTATTTATACAGCAATAAGCCTTCTCAGATGATTTTGCGCAAGTCATTGAATAAAGCGCTTCATAGTCGGGCTTCTTCCCTGTCGCAAAAACAATTGGATGTCTTGGCCAAGAGCTATCGTTCCTTATCTTTTCATCAACGCAAGGTGTACCAGCTTGCTCCAAAAACAAAGATTGAATCATCGCTAAAATAGTTCTTAAAATCCTGCAAAATGATGCAATCCAAATGGATCTGCATTGAAGGAGGAAACATCCGTGCGCATCGTATTGTTATGCGGTGGTGCTGGAAAACGGCTATGGCCACTATCCAACGAAATCCGGTCGAAGCTGTTTCTCCAGTTGTTGCCCGCCCCTGACGGGCGAAAGGAATCTATGCTCGGCCGGGTGTACCGTCAGCTTACCTTAGCCGGGCTGGATTCCTCTGCCCTGCTTCTGGCTCATCGAAGCCAGGTAAATCTAGCCTTTCGCCATACAGAAGGTCGTCTGCCCGTTTTGGGCGAGCCTGCCAAACGGGGAACCTTCACCGCTGCTGCACTGGCGGCTGCATATTTTCACACCAGAGGCATGGGGCTGGATGAAGTTCTCTGCATTGCTCCAGCGGACATGTTTGCAGGGGAGGATTTCTTCCATAGCATAGCAGCGCTCTCCGGCTTATTGCTTGAGAGCGGAGCCGATTTGGCTATGCTTGGGACAAGGCCCACTCATCCCTCCGACCAATACGGCTATGTCGTTCCGGGTCTGCAAATGATACGGGAAGGGAAACCTTCTTATGCGCAAGTTGCTCGCTTCACAGAAAAGCCGGATCATTCCGGGGCACAGCAGCTTATTCATCAGGGTGCGCTGTGGAACTGTGGTATTTACGCTTTTACATTACGGTATATGCTCTCCTGTATGGAGCGAAGTTATTTGCCGCTGAACGATAAAGCATTATGCGCAATGTATGATGGCCTCCCGGTTCGCAGTTTCGACGAGGAGATTGCAGAGCGTGCCGAACATGCCATCGTCCTGCCCTACGATGGCGAATGGCACGACATCGGCAACTGGCAGGCTCTAACAGAGCAGCTAAATAGCCAAGTGATCGGGCGTGGACAGATCAGTGGCCAAACTCTTGGCACGCACATCGTCAATGAGTTGCCCTATCCACTTCATGTCATTGGTGTGGAAGATATTATTGCAGCTGCGAGCCCCGACGGCATTCTCATCGCCTCCAAGAGCCATGCTCACGCCATCAAGGACCAGCTAGGCAAACTTCAACTTCACCCCAAGCATGGCGAAACCTCTTGGGGTAGTTACCGGGTACTGGACGAATTTGATCATCGGAGTCTGAACGATATACTGGCCATACGGCTGACGGTACTGCCAGATCACCGCTTGAATGGCCGTATTCACGGCAGTGGACTTAAAGTATGGACGATCGTGTCCGGCCGGGGAGAGGTCATGCTGAACGGAGAACGTTTTGCTGCGGCAAGCGGTTCTGTATTTAGCATTCCGGTCGATACGTATCACACGATCCGTGCCGATCTGGATACATCACTGGAACTAATTGAGGTACGTCTGGGGAACAGCTTAGTGAACGCCTTCTATAAATCCGAAGCCTGACAACACATAGATATAATATCAGCACGCCACGGATTCTAAACGAAGGTCGCACATAAAAAATCGCTCCTGAGCAAGGTGCAAAAATCCTTGCTCCAGAAGCGATTTTATTTTGTGATGCCATATTTTCTTGAGGTAACAGTTCTAACCTTGGCAGATAAATATACTTCGTTACCTTTGACTATTCCGGCTTCTTTTAAAAAATGCTTTACGATCTCCAACTGATAGTGTATGCGTACTTTCTTGGGCAGGCTCCAACCCGTTTCCACGGTAACCGCGCGTGCACCTAAAATACGGGCTGCAGCAGTGCGGGAGGAACCTGGAAGCTCATGCAACCGAATGTTGAAATGTCGGTCGCTCACCTGGATGGAGCGATTCATTCGCTTAATAATCCGACGAACCGTAGGAACCACCGGATTGGCCTTATTGGAGATTAGCGTTTGACCAAGCACCTTGGCATCCTTTTGTGACAATCCGTTGGCCTCATGCAAGTCGAGATACCATTTAGGTTGATGCTTTTGTGTTAATTTGAATAGAGCAGCGGAGAGTGGTTGTGTTGCCAGCTGCTTTTTTTTGCGCGGAAAGGTTCGATTAAGATCAGGTATTCCTCTAATCCGTTTGCGGTAAGCCTCTTGATTTACAATCGGTACAATTATAAGCTTACCATGGCTAAATCGCAGTTTTTGCTGATTCAAAAGCTTTACCAGTTTCTCAGCAGCTCGTATGCTTGCTATTTCTTTACCATGTATCCCCGCCACCACCATCACACACGGACCTTTTTGTCCCCCTGTAGCTATATAATAAGGAGTTGCCCAAGAGCCCTTTCCGAGCATATATCGTTTGACCTGCATCCTCTTCACCTCCGTATAGGCTGCCGTTGTCCTCTCTTCTGTTCTCGCCGACGGATGATTTCACGGTATAGTCTTAAGTAGTTACTGGTCATCTGTTTGTTGGTAAATCTTTGAGTCACATACAAACGCAGCTTCGCTGGTGAAGGGTAGTTCTTTTGCTGTGCTTTTCGTGCCATTTGGCTAACCGATTTGCAAATCAACTGCGGAAAACCCGATAGTACCTCGGGGACGGAGCCATTTTTTAATGCCAGCACCGGTGTTCCACAAGCCATGGCCTCAACCATAACGAGTCCAAATGGCTCTTCCCACAGTGTCGGAAACAACAGACACTCTGCATGTTTCAGCAACTTCTGTTTCTGATCGCCTCCAACTGCCCCCAGATAGCGTATATTCGGATTGCGCTGAATTCGTTTCTGAATCTCTTTCCGGAAAAATTCTGGAGCTTTGATAGGACCTGCAATAAGCAGTTTTTTTCCTGTTCGTTCTGCAACCTGAATGGCCTGCAATACACCTTTATCCCGTATGATTCTGCCCATGAATAGCAAATAGCCGCGCTTCTCACTACTGAACTCGTATTCATGTGTGTTGATACCGTTATAGATATAAAAACCTTTGCCCCTGCCCATCAGCTGACGTGCTCGTTTACTGACATACACCGGGTTTTTTCCGTGTCTCTTCACTGGAAGATGAACGGTGCATACTGATGGACAAGGCAGCTTCCTACGCCCCACAGCAGAACGAAAGGTATGATCATGAATGATATGTGTGTCGGAAGGCATATGCCGGAGTACATATTGGGGGATCTGACTTTGTTTCAAACCCTTGGGATAGGGAATCAACCGCGCACTGCTCCTGCTCCCACGGGCGGCAAAAAGAGATACATGATGCCCTCGTCTCACCAATTCCTCAGTTAATTCATACACGACCTTTTCCGTTCCGCCCTTGTTGGAGGGTACCGGCTGTGCATCGGGATAGTTGGAAATGACCTGAACAATGGTTAGACGCGGTTTTTTGAATGCTTTATTCTGCTTTGAAGCCATACGAATTCCCCTTCCTGACCGGAAATACGGTGTGATCCTTACGATGTCAACGGGAATCAGAGCATACTCCCGTACAGGTTATAAATTGTAGTATATAGGTATGTATATTTTGCGTGATTGCTTGTGCCAATCGTCTGCAAGTCGCTTATTGTCATACGAGCCTATCTATAAGTGGAGTCTATACAATTTGTCAAGCCAAAATTAAGGAGAAAATTCTCATCGTTTTCTAATAAATGAGGACAAAGCGTTGGGGTAACAGGTTTGTAACCATGAGTGGTAAATTCCGGACATTTTATTTGTGTTATTGTCATTTCAGGACATCAACACAATACGAATAACGGAGGAATTTATATATGAAACGTACTTCTAAAAAATTGTGGATGGGTATTTGCTTTACTATGACTTTGGCATTGAGCGCAGGGAGCTTCGTCGTTGGACCCGCCACCACTCATGCCGCTTCGGCAAGTAAAGCTGATCGGATTATTTCTAAAGGCTCCCAGTTTATGGGCGTGCGTTATCAACATGGAGCCCCAGCTGGCAGTACAAGCTCTTTTGACTGCTCTTCATTCACTCAATATGTATTTGCACAAAATGGTATCAAGCTTCCGCGTTCTTCCAGACAGCAATCAACTGTCGGCACTTTCGTACCGCGTAGTCAGCTGAAAAAAGGCGATTTGGTCTTTTTCTATGCGCCAATTCATCATGTAGCCATTTACATGGGGAACGGCAAAATTCTGCATACGTATGGTAAAGGCGGCGTAACGGTTACAGATCTAAATTCGGGATGGTGGAGTCGCAATTACACAACAGCACGTCGTGTCCTTTAGCATAAATTTTAGATGATTTCCATCCACCGAATGCTTAACTAACAAGTAACAATAAAAAGGGCTGTTCCGCGAGTAGATATTTCTACTGGAGGGACAGCCTTTCCTGTTGTCTTTGGGGCAGCGTGACGATGACTACCGTTCCTTCTCCTTCTACGCTCTCCATGCTTATCGTACCCTGATGGGCATCTGTAATTGCCTTGGCAATTGGCAACCCCAGCCCGGTTCCTCCGGTTTTACGATGTCTGGAGCTATCTACCCGATAAAATCGTTCAAAGACCCGCTTGATCTCGCCCTCAGGTATTCCGATCCCATAATCCTTAACCTGGATATAGACATGCTTTTCATCTGTAGATAACCCTATTTCGATCTCATCCGAGCTGTATTTTAATGCATTATCCAGCAGGATCACTAGCAACTGCTTCATTTTCGTCAGGTTGGCATCTAGCCAAATTTCTTTCTCTTCTGTTAAAACAGAAATTTGACGATCATGTACAGGCTTGAGATGCGCTACTACCTGTTGACAACAACCGATCATTTCGATCCGCTCATGCGGCTCAGGGTCTTTCTGCTGTGAGGAGGCAAGAGTCAGCAACTGCTGTGTCATCGTACGCATTCGCTGAGTTTCTTCATAGATCGACTCAATGGATTCCTTACGAATCTCCTCATCACGCGTACCCCACCGCCGCAGCATGTTGGCGTAGCCCTCAATAATCATAAGTGTGGTGTTCAGCTCATGTGAGGCATCTGAAACAAACTGCTGCTGGCTCTGAAAGCTTTCTTCTAATCTCTCCATCATTCGGTTAAAAGTAGCGGTCATTTGGGACAATTCATCTTGATTGTGACCATCAACGGGGATTTTTTTGAATTTCAAGCTTCTTTCAATTTCCTGCATCGTTTGAATGCTACTTGAAATCGGCAGCAATATCGCATTCGCCAAAATCGTGCTCCCTACCAAACTTAGCAACATAGCCCCTATAGTGGATGTGATGAGAATCGTATTTAAAATATCGAGATTGGTTTCGAGTGCATCCCATTTTTCTACAATCTCCAGGGTCCCCTTCTGATTACCCTCTGGAGAAAGCACAGGGAGATGGATTACCAGAATTTTATGACCCTGTACATCTGTCAGTTGAGAACTTTGTGAAGTGTTAAAACGTATATCGCCCAGCTTAAAGCGGGACTGGCGACTTACTTCATACAGAAGTCGGGATTGCTGATCAAACACTCTCAGAGTGGTGTCTCCAGAAAGCTCATCTTTCAGTTTGGGGCCCCATGCATTCTTTAGAATCATCGTGGGTCCTGTTTCGGCAATGATTTCAGTCCATTTATTTTGCAGCACTTCTCTTTCATTTCGCGTAGCGATTTTGACGAACAATAGGTGAACTGTAACATCCACAAACAGGAGTATCGACATCACTAAAATAGAACTGAGCAGGGTTATTTTGGTCCGAAGCTTCACTAGTCTTCCTCCCGGATGCAGTACCCAACGCCGCGCACGGTTTTTATCAATTTCTTTTTGTATCCATGATCAATTTTTTTGCGAACATACCGGATATACACATCTACGACATTCGTATCACCGACAAAATCAAATCCCCACACGTCCTGAATCATTTGATCCCGCTGCAATACCTGATTTTTGTGCTCCATCAGATAAAGAAGCAGATCATATTCTTTTGGCGTCAGTTCGATTCGATTGCCTTCCCGCACCACTAACCGTGTCTTGCGTTCCAACACCAAGCTGTCCACTTGGAGCCTAGGCGGCGGCTTATCCTCTTCCTGTAAAGCGGTAGCTGTTGGCTCCATTTGATGCCTCATACTGGCCCGCATCCGCGCTAATAACTCCTCGATCTCAAAAGGCTTCGTAATGTAATCATTGGCACCTTCATCCAGACCTGAAACCTTATCAGGAGTCGTGTTACGTGCAGTGACCATAATTACTGGTGTATGATTGTCCACTTTTCGAATCTGCTTTAGCACCTCGACCCCGTTCATCTCCGGCAGCATTACATCCAGAATGATGATATCCCATTTACCAGCTAGAGCTTTTTCCAATCCTTCTCTGCCCGTCTGTGCGATTTCAACTGCATATCCTTCATGGGATAACTCCAACTGAAGCAATCTGGATATCTTCTCTTCATCATCAATAACCAGCACCGACTTTTCCATCGCAATTCCACCTATTTTCTATAGAAAAAACAAATGAGTAATGGAAATGACATTCATTTTTTATTTGATTTTAAGCTTTTATCCGTGTAGTCGCTCTATAATATAACTTTGATATTCAATTCTTTGATGTTAAGGAGTAATTTATTCATGTTAATTAATGTAGACTATGCTTTATTTCACTGGATCAATGAACTGGCTAATTCCCTCGCCTTTTTGAATGGAACCATGCTTTTCTTAGCGCAATATGCACCGTATTTATTCGGAGTGGCTTTGCTGATTTACTGGTTCACTTTTAAAATGCCGCATCGGATGATGGTTTTAGAAGCCGTCATAACGGTTTGTATCGGCTTTGTGATTAGTTGGGGCCTTGGACATTTGTTTTACAGAGATCGGCCTTTTGTCGGACATTCAGTCATTCAGCTTATTCATCATGATCCTAATGCTTCATTTCCGAGTAACCATGCCCTTGGATCGTTTGCTTTGGCTGCCATTTTATGGCTTCATCATCAAAAATTTCGTGTCCTCTGGGTTATCTTGGCTGTACTCATCGCAGTATCCCGCGTGTGGACCGGAGTGCATTATCCCTCGGATATTTTGGCAGGTGCGCTTATTGGTGCAGGTTGTGCCGTCGGCGTTCATCAATTCATTCGAAGCCGGAAGCTTCCTGGCATCTTCATGCAGGCGGCTATTTTATTTTATGAAAAATGGGAGCAGAAGCTGGGGCTCAAGCCTGGTGAACAGGCCAGAACTAAGATGACTGAACACACTTCCTCTGTCCAAATGAAAAGCAGACGCTAAAGCGTCTGCTTTTTTATAAGCTTTATTATTTATGCTACCCGTTATGCTGTCGATTTGGAGCGAAGTGGCAGCATTCGTCGTTCTTCGTACCGCTGATAAAACCAAATACAAGCCGCCATCCAGCAGCCACTCATAAAATAACCACCCACAACGTCGCTCGGATAATGTACACCCAAATAAATGCGGCTCGTCCCGATTGCTACAATCAGTAGGCTGCTGAGTACAATAAGAAGGATACGCCCCAGCCTAGAAGGAACATGCTTCCACACTAAAAATGTCAGCGCCGCGTACATGCTGAAAGCTGTCATGGAATGTCCGCTCGGAAAGCTGTATCCATTCTCTTCAATAATACGGTTAATCTCCGGTCTCGCACGCTGAAAAAGCAATTTTAGTATCGTATTCAGCATTACCGATCCCAATATACCAGCCGCCAAAAAAAGCAGCTCTCTGCGGTGTCCCAATACTCTATAGAGCACGAACATGGCAATTAAAATGATGATCACAACTGGAATACCGCTGCCGATCATGGTAAAAAATTTCATTAGACGAGTCATGGCGGGCGACTCCAGTTGTCCAATAGCCGAAATAATTTCCTGGTCAAAATGTCGAACTTGATGGTCACTCACCCATAATGCGACTAAGCCAAAACCGAATGCACATACTATACATGTGAGCAGAGCCAAGGAAATGGGCAGCTTTGTTGATGTTTGCTTCATTTTCTATAGTTCCTCCATAATATTCATTGCGTGATAAAACAAAGTTCAGCATTAGCTTACATATAGGTCTTACTTTGCCCACTTTTCTCTTATCATTTCATTAAAAGAATTAGGGGCACCCCTGTTGGTAACCACTGCCACTCCCTTTTACCCAACGTAACAGCGTCTTCGCTGCAACGTTGAATGAGTTGAGAGCCTAATCTTCTCATGCAATAGCATCCGTCTCCCTTATTTGATTATCATTCCATTCTATGGATGTGGTTGGACTTCTCATACTAGCCTCTCCCAACTTTAGTATCACTTTATAATATAAGGATTTCATATTGACTACAAAATCGCAAGCGGAATGTAGCGAAAAAAAGCAGCATCAAAAAAGGACGCCATTAAAGCCTTATAAACGGCTCGAATGACATCCTATGATTACACGTGGCATACTACAAGTGCAATTCCCAAGTTAAACAAACATTATCTTCTATTTAGGTCGGTGTGACTTCTCCAAGTTTAACCTTACTCTCTGCTTCCTCTATTGGATAGCGTCTGCGGAACCACAGCGACTGAAGCAGCAAAAAGGTGCCGCTTACTGTCCAATATAATGGCATGGCAGCAGGGGCATTAAAGGAAAAGACCGCCATCATAATCGGTGAAAGATAACCCATAATCGCAAATTGCTTGCGCTGGTCAGGCGTCATCTGAAACTGAGAAAGCTTGGCCTGTGCCAAGTATACAACTGCGACGACGATTGCCAAAATCCAGTCCGGCTGTCCGAGCCGGAACCATAGGAAGGAGTGAGACGCCAGCTCCGGGGTTAAGCGGATTGCAGTGTACATACCGCTCAAGATCGGGAGCTGAATGAGAATAGGCAGACAACCGATATTAAGCGGATTGAATTGATGCTCTTTGTAAAGCGACATCATTTCCTGCTGCATACTCTGCTGGCTGGCGGCATCTTTTTTGTTTTCATATTTCTTCTTAATTCGGTCCAAATCGGGCTGCATGGCGCTCATCTTGCGCTTCATCCCCTGCTGGGCACGCGTTTGACGCATCATAAGAGGAAGTAAGGCCAGCCGGACAATAAATGTCAAAGTCATAATCGCCAGCCCAAAGCTTCCACCAAACCATTGCGCCAATTGCTGAATAAGCCAAGAAAGCGGGAACACCACGTAATGATTAAAAAATCCCGGTGTCTGTGCATTTATCTCCGCAGCATTCGCACCACAACCAGACAGCAGCATGACCACCGCCAACGCTACCATTAATCCAAATATCCGTTCTTTTTTACCCCAAAAGGTGAATCCCTTGAATCGTTTCATATGTTCCTCCTCGTTGATTGGCTGTGCCATCGTTCAACGAGGGAGAACAATCGGATGCATCTTCATCCGGCGCTTCCTTACGTCGGATATGTCGGGCCAGCCGGACAGGCATGTCCTGTCCACGGGCAGACATCGGCATCTGTGGAGAAGCATGAGATCTTACGGGCCCGCCTTCGACCCAGCATTCGGGTACATTGCCGTGCAAATGAGCGAGATACGTATAAGTTACTGTGCACAGTAAGCCGATTGTAAATAAATAAGGGAGTAGGTCCTGAAGCTCAAACAAGGGATTCACCTCCTTCGGTTGGTTGCCACAATTATAGCACGAAAACCGGACAAGCGACTAATCTTTAATTAGAGATACAGGTTCGACACAAGCAACTGAATTTAAGTATTTATGCTCAAAACAACCAAAACGCAAATACTACATGAAACTTTTGGGATTATTTACAGTCTAATCAAAGGTGACTTTCTGAAATCCTTACTCCCCTATTAACCATTAAAGGAGCCAGCGCGTATGAGAAAAACGATACATAGCACATTGTTTACAGGATTGGCGGTAGCCAGCATTGGGCTGCCCTTGATCAGCGATGTATACGCTGAAAAGGCAAGTGCAGAGCCGTCTGCGGTCTCCATGAGTAACGGCGCTTATAGCACCTCAATCCAAGCACCTGTGATCAAACCTTCCTGGTCTTTTCCCGTTATCCCAATCGATAGAAACCGATATCCAGATCAGGCGGTTGCAATAGCGGAAAACGGTAAGGTGTTCGCGGTTGACTCGAACCATAGACTGGTTGCCCTTGAGGCCAGTTCGGGTCGGAAATTGTGGCAATATGGTGATCAGCTTACCCCTGTTTTAACGTACAACAAAGGTATCATCTATGGAATGACACGAAGCGGTTCTATCTATGCCGTTACAGAAGCTGGCAAGAAAGTGTGGTCCACTCCGCTGGGATTTACTGAAGCATATGGTATTCAGCACATTGGTCCAACTATATATATTATGCAATCGGTGCAAACGGCTGCCATTGATGCTGTCAGTGGCAAGGTGAAGTGGAAAATCAGTGAGGATAAGAACTCATACAGTGGTTTGGGCGAAATAATGGAAACTGACGGTGTGCTTATCCGCAACTATAATGTACAGGGCAGCCTGACCTTTGAACAGATCAATGCCTATGACGCTAAAACCGGTAAAAAGCTTTGGGACAGCTTCAGAAGTTCTTTTCCACTAGCCGTTAAAGACGGGATCGTCTACTCTGTTGCCAATACGTTTATGATTGATGATGACCCGGTAAACCATAAAGTTACGATCGCACAGTACGACCTCAAGACAGGTAAATCCAAAGGAGATCGTCAGTATCGCTGGACCGAGCCTGAAAATAAAGACGGTGTCTACCGATCTGGAGGTGTATATGGTTCTGCTTTTTTGTACGGCAAAGATCTTTATGTCTTTCAGGGAGAGACACTAGCTTCCTATGATTTTTGGAACTACAAGCCAGACAGCAAACCTGCTCGCAAGTGGGCGCAAAATGGCTATGATCAACTTGTTCCTTTATTGTCTATTCATGAAGGTCGCATGTTCTACCAAGATTTTAGTACATCCAGACTGACTGCCATGAAGCTGACCTCAGGTCAATTCATTCATTACGGCGGAGATAATCCGACCGTTCAAGCTGACGTATTTGGCAAAGGAGTCTATGTCGGGCAATCGGATGGCGTATTTCATGGTTATGATTTGATGAGCTTAAAGCCCGTGTTTACTGTCAACACAGGCTCACGCTCCTTCGGTCCAACGCTCAAATCCGGTGGAATGATATTTATTCAAAGCGGAAACCGTCTACATGCTGTTAAGCTCCCTGCTTCTTTAAAATAAGGCCAAAGATTTCAAGCAACATTCTCGCTGGAACAGCAAATGGTTAACGGATAGCAAGCATACGATTCAATGCTAGTACAGCATCCTGTCTGATCTGAGCATCCACACGAATCACACCCACAGGCTCACCCCGATCAAACTGCTCCATTGCCCACAGCAAATGGGGAAGATCGATCCGGTTCATGGTCAGACAGGGACACATATCGGGATTGAGCGATTCAATCTGCTGTTCAGGGTACTGCTGCTTGATTCGTTGCACGAGATTCATTTCTGTGCCAACAGCCCATTGTGTTCCCGGCTCTGCCGCGCGAATGGTATCGATGATGAATTTAGTGGAGCCCGCGCAATCTGCGAGCTGTACGACCTCATAAGAGCATTCGGGGTGAACGATGACCCGGATGTTCTTATCACGCTCGCGGACATTGCGAATGTGATCTACTGTAAACTTTTCATGAACAGAGCAATGTCCTTTCCATAAAATAATTTTTACAGTTGCCGGGTCCTGTTCAGTCTCAAGCTGATCGGTCATTGGATTCCACACGGCCATTTCATTTAGCGGAATTCCAAGATCGTAAGCTGTATTGCGACCTAAATGCTGATCCGGCAAAAACAAAATACGTTCCTTTTGCTTCAGCGCCCACTCCAGCACTTGCTTAGCATTCGAAGAAGTCACGGTAGCCCCGCCATGCCGTCCTACAAAGGCTTTGATCTCTGCTGTGGAATTTACATACGTTAACGGAATGATCGTATCTCCTACCAACTCCTGTAAATGCTTCCATGCTCGTTCTGTCTGCTCCACATTCGCCATATCTGCCATCGAGCAGCCTGCACGCATATCCGGCAGGACAACAGTCTGTCGATCAGTAGTCAGCATATCCGCTGTCTCCGCCATAAAATGTACCCCACAAAATACAATAAACTCCGCTTCCTGATTTTGTGCAGCCAATTGAGCAAGCTGTAGAGAGTCTCCTGTTATATCAGCAAATTGAATAACCTCGTCCTTCTGATAGTGATGGCCCGGTATGAGCAGCTTGGGTCCCCATTTTTGTTTCAGCTCGGCCACTCGCTGCTCCATGTCAGCAACCGTCAGTGTCTTATAATGCTCTGGCATAAGCCCTCGATTTCCTTGTAAAACGTCAAGCATAGACATTAGAATCCCTCCATATCGATGCGGCTGATCGTTCCCGCTCTCACGAACAGATAACCGCTCTGTGTACATACATATTTACAAGTGTCTTGACACTTATATTTACACATGCCTACAATAATCTCAAGAGTTTTTGAATGGAATTATTTTAAGCAGGGAGGATTTGGTGTGATTTATCTGGACTATGCCGCTTCCACACCTATGTGTGGCGAAGCTTTAAATATGTATAACGTATTAAATAAGGAAATGTTCGGAAATGCCAGCAGCCTCCATGATGCGGGCGGTCAAGCAGCCTATACGCTAGATTACAGCAGGCAACGAATAGCAAATATGATTGGCGGGCAAAAGGAAGGCATCTATTTTACAACCGGGGGAACAGAATCTAATATGTTGGTTGTGCAATCGATCCTGAACGGGTTGCCGCAGCATAAAAAGCATTGGATCATGAGCGCTTTGGAACACCACTCGATGTACAACCTTGCTACTTTGCTGGAACGTCAGGGCTATGAACTGACCATTGTGCAACCGGATCGGGAAGGACGAATGACTCGCGAAACTCTTTTACCTCACCTGAGAGAAGACACCGGACTTGTCTGCGTACAACACGCTAATTCGGAAACGGGACTGGTTCAGGACCTTGCTGCCTTATCTCCCCTGCTACGCGAACGGGGTATTTTGTTGCATAGTGATGCGGTACAGACATTTGGGAATATTCGCGTAGATGTAGAATCCATGGGAGTAGATGCACTCTCTGTATCAAGCCATAAAGTGTATGGCCCCAAAGGTGTCGGTGCTGCATATCTCAAACCCGGAACCCCGTGGCGTCCCGTGTACCCTGATACACTACATGAAAACGGATTTCGTCCTGGAACGGTTAATGTTCCCGGGATTGCAGCCTTTGTCGCGGCGGCAGAAATGATGACCGAACAGATGGAGTCGCATCGGGAGCGATATACTACCCTGAGAAGACACTTTATTACGAAAATCCAGGAAAGATCCATTCCGTTACGTTGGGCCGTACAGGAAAGCGAGAATAAAGCAGTGCTTCATCATATAGTAGGATGTTTTTTTCACGGTTACGAGGGACAATATGTTATGCTGGAATGTAATCGCAGAGGTGTCTGTATATCAACTGGAAGCGCATGTGCTGCCGGACACCACGATCCTTCGCCTGCCTTACAGGCGCTTGGAGCATCCGGCCGTGAAGCGTTACAATTTATCCGTGTTTCTTTCGGAAGAACGACCACCATCGAGGAATTGAATGTATTGGTAGATATTTTGACAGACCTGACGCATCGAAAAGAAAGGAGCTTATCCCGTTGACTGAATCTTTAAAACGGTCAGGTACGGATCGTCGCGAACAGCTGCTGTTGTGGCTCAAGAGCGAATCACCACTGACCGGGAGCGAACTGGCGCGCAGATCCTCCGTCTCCCGACAAGTAATTGTACAGGATATTTCCCTGTTAAAAGCAAGCCAAGAGCCTATCCTTGCAACAAGTCAAGGATACATTTATATGGAGCCTGCGAGTCAGGCAACTCCCTTAGCCTCACGTATTATTGTGTGTAAACATCGACCTGAACAGACAGAAGAGGAACTAAAGCTGATTGTGGACTACGGTGTAAGTGTGCAGGATGTTATTGTTGAGCATCCGGTATACGGGGATCTGACTGCTCCGATACGGGTTGGAACTCGCAAGGAAGTGGACGATTTTATCCGTAAAATCAGCTCCACCCAGGCCACTTATTTGTCCCAGCTGACAGGAGGCATCCACCTGCACACCTTGAATGCCTCGGACGAAGATAAAATTAATGATGCCTGCGCTGCATTGGAGCAAGCAGGCTTCCTAATGACGGACTAACTTAGTGCGCTTAGCGGAGTAAAGAAAATCCTGTCCAGTATGTGGAGTGCAACTGTGCTCCACATGGACGGTATTGTAGGCAGCGAGAAGTAAAAAATCCCGGCCCCCTCATATAAGGGAATCGGGAATGAACTATGTGAGCTTAATTTCAAGCAGCTCATATTTAATTACGGCCATGGGTGCATCCACATGAATGATACTGCCCACTTCTTTTCCCAAGAGTGCCTTGCCTAAAGGACTCTCATAGGAAATTTTATTATCAAGAACATCCGCCTCAGCAGGACTTACAATTTTGTATTCCATCTTCTCCGAAAATTCGATGTCATTCAGAATGACAGTCGATCCGATACTAACGGTTCTAAGGTCTAAATTACTCTCATCCACGACCCGGGCTTTGGTCAGCATTTTCTCCAATATGAGAATGCGGGTTTCCATAAACGCTTGGTCGTCCTTGGCTGAGTGATACTCACTATTTTCTTTCAAATCGCCGTAGCTGATAGCCAACTTAAGGCGTTCGGCTAGCTCCTTGCGTTTTACGGTCTTCAGTTCCTTAAGCTCATCCTCCAGCTTGGCCAATCCCTCTTTAGTTAACAATACTTCTTCATTCGACATATTTTATCTACAACTCCTATTTCAGCATTTTGCTTAATTCCAATTCAACGCTCAAAAATACAATAAAAGAACTAAACCGTTTCAGTCTAAACATTGCTGATTGAAAACGCTCTGGGATTTATGCAATTGCTCATTTGGCTTGCTTTATTGTAGTTTACTCTAAATCGGACCAACATGCGAAATAAATTACTGGATAATAGTAGCCAACTAACTTCAGCCAGGGTGATTCTTATAGTAACCAATGCTCTCTTATTCGCATATCGTATGACCATAACGTATATTGATGAGCACATGGAGTGCCGCTGTCCTTGTCTCGAATTTTGTGAAAACCAGGCAGGAGCAGTATATGGCGGGAGGAAGATTCAATGGCTTCCTTAGGAAAGAATGGTAATGGGAACGGGAATCGTAAATCCAAATCCCCCCTCAACGGTCAAAAGAAAAATGGATTAAACAGTAATTCGGCTATCTTTTCTGCGCTTCAAGGAAAAAATGTGGAGGTCCTCGTGGCAGCCCTCCTACTAACAGGAAAACTAAACGTCGATTCCGTGACTTTATACAGACAAGCAACATTGTTTTTAGGACTCACAGGAAAATACAAAACACTAGCATCCACTCCATCCAATGTCGATAATATGGTGAAATTTTTAAATGATAACGGGAATATGACACTGGACCAGGTGATACAAGCCTTTTCACAGAAAATAAATAATTAACAAGTGGCGAAAGGAGACTTATGCGGTGAGTGAGTTTGATGGAGAATATTTTGCAGAGGTTGTCATTATTGTGATTCTAGTTGCCATGTTCTTCTATGGCTCCTCAGATATAGAGGGACTTTCCGCTTCGCCAACCCAATCCTAAAATGATAATTCCCGCTTCGAAAAAAAATAAAAAAGCATCTATAGACTCTCACGAGGTCAATAGATGCTCTTACTTTTTAACGGCCCATCGTTTCTACTTAATGCCCCTTTACTTCTACACTTATCGTTTGACTAGAAACTTCTCCTGAAGCATTGACTAACTCGGCCCGATACTCATATGTACCCGGCTTTTGATTTTGGATGTTGGTGACTGCACTTTGGGCCTGCGGGCTTTGGCTTGGCAGATCCTGGGCATCGATCAGTTCTCCATTTTCATATAAGTTGTATTTTGTCGCATTCGTGCCCCACCACATGTTCATTGTAAGGGTGTAGGTGCCGTCACCGTCCCAATTGTCATGAGACAGCACTGGAATGCCAGGGGAAGCATCGGTCACTTCGACAGTTAATGGGTCGCTGGTCGTTTTACCAGAAGCGTTAATCAATTCTACAGTATACGTGTAGGTACCGTTGGTCTTACCTGTAACAGGAATGACTGCATGCTGTGCTCCAGGGGAAGCGGCTTGCAACGATTGGGTGCCAATCAGCTTGTCGTTTTCGTACAACTTGAGTTCATCACCATTCGTACCCCACCACAGATTCATGGTGATGTTGTAGTTGCCATCCTTCAGCCCGGTGTCCTGCCCGTTATCATGCGACAGCACAGGTTTACCCGGCACTTCACCTACAGCAGTCTTTTCGACTCTAACGGTTACAGGATTGGACACCACTGTTTGACCGCCCAAAGTAACGCTGGCTGTAATCTCCGCGGTCCCTTCTTTTAGGGCCTTAAGTTCTCCATACGTATCCAGCGAAACGGATTCATGACTGCTGATATACTGAACAGAAGCGCGGCTTAAATCAGCTTCGCTGCCATCTGTCAGCGTACCCTTGAGATGTGTCGCTGCCGTATCCCCAATATTGAGGGTCGTTTGATCCAGTGAAAGCTCTACTTCCTGCAAAGCTGCGCCTGCCTGAGCTGAAAAATCATCCAGTCCACGCGGTTTTAACTGATAATTCCCTTTGAAAATCGCCGAAATTCCCTTCAGCTTCACTTGCTGTCCTTCTTGATATGGAAAAGATGTCCGAGTTAAGCCTGTCCGTGCATCGACGCGCACATGGTGACTTACTTCACCAGATACTGCATCAAATTCAAACGAACCTACGGGAGTCGCGTCTATCACATTACGAATCATTGCCGTAGGAAGCTCAACCAACTGCCCTTGGTTCGCATCACTGAGTTCGGTGACTTGTACAGCTTCCGGAAGCTGTCCTTCTCCCGTTTTTTCAATTGCCACTGGATCGGTTAACTCTAGCTCACTATTATACAGTGCCAAGCTTGCTGTAAGCTTTACTCGATCCCCTTGGTGAAAGCCGCTTTGGTTCTGATATACATAAATACCGCCACTTTCATCCTGCATGTAAAAGGCTTGACCACCGAATGCACCTGGTTCTGTCGTCACAACACCCTCTAAGGTCACGACTTTGCCAGCCGGGAAACTCCGTGCTTCTGCGACACTGATACGAGCTGGAACCGTATTGCCTTCCTCGGGCAACGGCTGGGCCGGAACATCAGCCAGTACGACGGATTGGGTCAGCAGATTGCTGCCGTTTTGCCTCAGTCTAAGATTAGCTGAACCACTGGTTCCCGGCTTGATTCGCACCGTCAAGTCCTTATAGGCGTGGCCTTTGCCGTTGGACTCCAGGCTAAATGTTTCGCTATAGCCGTAAGAGGTTGGCCAGCTTCCATCCGGATTTTGAATTTGGGCTACTTGATTGCCGCCTGCAACATAAATACCTGTGCTGAATCCGCTAATCGTGCTGTTAGGAGCCAGTTGGTCGGCAGTAACCCGAATTTGAAAAGGCTGTGCATTGGGCAGCTGCTCTTGACGAACAATGCTGTACACGGGTTGCGCACTGGCTGTAGATCCGCCATAGGACCCTGCTTTGAATGTTCGCTGATCCCACCATTTGTAGCCGGCTGCGGGAGCGGACCAAGGCTCGGCTTGTGGTTCCGTGGAAGTCTGCGGCTCTTCAAAAGGCAGTAATGCCGTCGGCTGGTCCAGCTGTAAGCTTTTCACTTCCGTCAGGCTGGTATACTCCTCCTTCTTGGACAACCAGTCTACGATATTGACCAGTAACACAGCGTCATCCTGCTCCTTAAAGCCGTCATACGTTGTCTTCTTGGTTCCTGTCTCTTCGCGCAAATATTTTGGCGTTGCATCTTCGACAGGAGACGAGTCCCCAATGAAAGCAGCTTTGCCTAGTCCTACTTTCGATACAGCTGCATAAGGTCCTTCCGGAATGCCGCCTCCGTTATAAACGCCCTGATCTACCGCGTTGCCCCAAGCCTGATTGGTTTTAGGGAGATATACGATTCCCTTGGCTTTCGCTGGGTCGATAATCGCGAGTGTTGATCCTGCATGCATTGCCACATTACTCACTCCAGCTGTAATGCCGAACGCCTGCGCTGGCTCGACAATCTGATTGGCCGTGATATCGCCTAATGCGTTGTAGCGAAAGCGCACACCAAACTGGCTGCCCAGCCAATCTGAGCTGACTACGCCCTGCATTGCTGCCGAGCTTTTTTCTTCCGCACTCATTCCCTTCGCAGGGTCTTCCCATGCACCACGACGGTAGCCATTAATGCTCTCCGATCCATCCCAGCGATTCTTGTTGCGGTCCGCATTATAATGATCTCCAATGAAAAAAATACTATTGCCTGCTTTTACATACTGCTCCATTGCAGCCTGTTCGCTCTGTTTAAAAGGAATATTCGGCTCTGCCGTAACAAATACATCATAATTCTTTAGATCATTGTAAGTAATAGGCGTAGATTGGCGAAGCTCGTGTACATCATAGCCATTACTCGCGAGGGCTTGGCCGAAGTCTGAAAATCCACCATCAATCACCCAATCTGCTGCGCCAGCTGTCTGTCCATGTGTATTATCAAACAGCACTTTTTTACCAGCGTTCTCATTGACCACTTTCGCTGCAATGAAGGGGGCTGGGTCCGCCGGACCTTCTGCCCGTGCCGGTTGCATGCTGCCCGCAACACCAGCGTACAACGATAAAGTGAAAACCATAGCAGTTGCGTATTTGAAGCTACGGGATGTAAAACGACGAAAGATTCCCATTCTTTCCCTCCTGTTTGTTGGTTTAAAGCCCCTCTGGGGGGCATCAGATACAAATTTTAGCATTCATTTATGTTCGAATATGCATGGTTTTGTAAATCTTTAGGAATAATGAATAGGAAGGAAATTCCAATAAAAAAGATACACCGTATGCAGCAATGTGAGTACCGCAAATAGGATTTTCCCGGCAGCCCGGGTTCTTCTTTCCCCTGTAATCAGCTTTGCGCCATTCACGATTAATACCCACACGGCAATGAGTGCTGAAATGAGTGGCAGCGTGCAAATTCCCCAGATATACCATGCGGAATAGCCATACACGATCTGATTGTTACCATAGATGACCTGCACCCCGAGAAAAATCGTATTTAGTGACGCAATGAATGCAAGGTTGGACGAAATGTGATTATTCGTTTTACGGATATCTCTGATCACATATCTTACGATCCAAATCAGCAAGGTCGTGATGAAAAATAAGGAGGCGGCAGCGTAGCTGACAAGCAGAGTCCAGGTACGGTGCCAAAGTGTCGTCTGCTTCATGGTCTTACTATCCGGGGCAACCATCATCCACGTACCGTTTTCCTGATACAGCAAAATTTTAAGCTGGTCCCCCTTTTCCACAAACAATCCATCGCCTGCTGCTTGAAAAACTTTGTCTGTTGCTTCATTCTCATTTGGGTATTTTCCTTTAACAATTAACGTATGATCATCTTGAATTCGCACGGTGTATGTAATGTTTCCCAGTATCCGAATCCATTTTCCCCACCCATGAACAGGATTAGAATCCACCTGATATACGCCCTCAATCTCTGGCGAAAGCTTCACTTGGGTGGAAGAACGAGCTAGTGACTGCGAAACGGCCTGCGGCTCTGAGGGCAGCATTTGGGCTATCGCATGGATGACTTTTCCATGAAGCAGGGTGTCCGTGTCAGCTGAATTAATGATCACAAAAATACCGATCTTTTGCGACGGAATCAGTACCATTTCCGAAATAAAATCATCAATTTCCCCGGTAGCCCACAGCATAGGTACTCCCGTCTCCAAATGACCACGGAAAAATCCGTAGCCTACGCCATCCAGGCGTGCATCGACTGCAAATTGCTGCGCATGCATCACTTTTACCGTATGTGGCTGGAGCACCACTTTGTCCTCATACTTGCCTTGGTTTAAATGAGTAATCAGGTAATGGGAAAACTCGTTGGGTGTGACGTTCAACGCTCCTGCTCCCGGCAGATTGATATATGACAAAGGTTGTTTCAAATACGCTCCATCCTTCCACTGATACGATTGGGCCAGTGCCGGATGATTTAACGGCAATTCCAGTGTCGCGCTGGGCATATTCATCGGCTGGAACAGATGTGTACGGAGGTAATCATTCAGTCCCTGACCGCTTACTTGCTCCACGATATTACCGATCAGACCGTAGGCGACATTGCTGTAATCATACTGAATTCCAGGTTTGCGGATGGGAGGCTGATTTTGGAAATACGTGCTGAGATACTGCTCTGTGGGCAAAACGCCTGCCCGAGTTGAGCTGTTAATGTCGTACAGCGCTTCATCCAATCCTGAGGTATGTGTCAAAAGCTGATGCAAATTGAAAGGCTGATTTTGGTATTGCGTAGTTTTATAGCTGTGGAGATAGCTGTTCACGTCTTCATTCAAATCAAGCTTGTTTTGCTCAACCAGCTGCATCGTGGCGCTTGCACTAAATGATTTGGTTAGAGAGCCGACACGAACAATGGTCTTCGCTGGATCGAATGCCACTTTCCGCTCCAGATCTGCATATCCATAGCCTTTACTAAAAAGGATTTGGTTTTCTTGGGTCACGACGACCGCAGCCCCCGGAATATGCAATTTTTCCAATTCTGTATTCATGATATCGTCCACTGTTTTTTCCAATGAATCAGGTGTTATACTGTCTGTTGCCCATGCCGAAGCAATGAGCAGGTTCCAGAGAAACAATGCTGCTAAAAATGCGGATAGGTAGCAAATGCCTTTATTCTTCATATGAAGTACCATCCTTACGTATGAAGTTGATTTAATGATTTGAACCGTGCGGTGATTGCATAGCGAGCAGATATTTATACTCCGTATGGAAGCCATCAGCATGGCGCTATGGAATCATCGCACTTCCCATCGCGGGAGTGCACATGATAAAGCGAATCCTGATCTAATCGTGTAAGCAGAAGACTTCTTACCTGTCGATCAGGATTCATGTGTTACAGATTAAAAATTAGTGATTCCGTTCGTTACATCACCGACCATAGATTTTCAAGATTTATGATGTGCCAAATCTTGTGTCATGTCTTTGTCCGTGTTCCGAGTTATCTTTTGTATTGTGGCACGGATACTTTTTACATTTTCCTCGATAAATCCGGGTTCCAGTAGTTCATAATGATTACCAATCAAGCTATGCTCTTCATAGCTACCTTGTGTAGCGTCTTTCCATAAAAGTCGATTATCTCCTGTACCCCTCACCGTTTCCGATCCAACGGCGACAAAGCCGTGAATATTCGCCTGAACGCTCTCTGTATTCACAAGCTGGTTGCCATACACCGCGTAAGCGATCATTTTACGTTGGTACGTTTCATTCAACAGCTCACGGTAGGAGTCGGGAACCTGTTCCAGCATATCATGAATTTCATGCTCTGTTTCTTCAACTGTGAAGGGCAGGGCTTCCGCCCTTTTGACCGAATCGAGCATAAAAATATCGGATACAGCATAGCCTTGACGTTCCAGTGTGTCAGCAACCTTATGCGCCAGATTACCACCTATGGAATAACCAAGCAGCACATACGGACCTTGCGCTTGCGTGCTGACGATCAAATCAACGTAACGTGCCAGCATGGCCTGCTCATCCGCAGCATCATCCACGAACTCTAATCCATACACGACTGCGTCCTGATCCAGTTGTTTCGCCAGCTCCGCGAACGACAGCCCGTATCCAAGCATAGGAGGAAAGCAGAAGATGGAGATCGGACCGTGTTCATTCAACCGAATGATTGGACTATCGGCCTTGTATTCCAGATCGGCTTTCAATAATGTGAGCGCCTGCTCTTCTATAGTCGGGAAGTCCATAACACTACGGATGGGGAGCTCAATGTCTGTGGCAAGGTGAACTTTGCGTATAAGCTCCAGTACTTTCAAGGAATGTCCACCCAACGTGAAAAAGTCATCATGGATACCCACTTGTGGAATTTCAAGCACTTCCTGCCAAATGGATGCCAGCAACTGCTCCACATCGGTTCGCGGTGCGACATATTCTGTACCCGTGTGCAGCCCTTTGTCCGGCACAGGTAAAGCTTTGCGGTCGATTTTGCCGTTTGTCGTCAGCGGAAACCGATCCAGCTGTACAAATGCGGATGGAATCATATAGCTCGGCAGACTGGCCGACATCGCAGCTCGAATCTCACGGATGGTCAGCTGTTCATCGGCAGTAAAGTAAGCACATAATTGCTGCTGACCTGCTCCATCCCGCAAAGCAATAACCACGCTATCCCGCACGGACGGTACACTTGCCAGCCGCGCCTCCACCTCACCCAGCTCAATCCGGTAACCGCGAATTTTAACCTGTTGATCAATCCGTCCAGCGTATTCCAGTATGCCGTCTTCACGCCAGCGAACAAGGTCTCCCGTGCAGTACAGGCGATCTCCGTCCCTCCACGGGTTAGCAAGAAATCTCTCAGCCGTCAGCTCAGGACGATTTAGATAACCACGTGCAACTCCGTCTCCGCCGACGACCAGCTCACCCCAAGCTCCGACCGGTTGCAGGTTAAATGACGAATCTACAACATACGCCGTCGAATTGCAGATGGGCCGTCCGATCGGCACAGAATCCAGCTGTTCTTCCGTAATGTGATACGTTGTCGAAAAGGTTGTGTTTTCCGTTGGCCCATAGCCGTTAATGATGTTCATGTCCGGATTATCGCGCAGGACCCGGTTAATATGGGGTGCAGACAAAACATCACCACCAACCAGCAAATACTTCACATCGCCGAAAAGTTTACTATCCTGCTGTGAAAGCTGATTAAATAACGGTGTGGTCAGCCACATCATGGTGACGTGATGATCCCGTATCGTCTCTTTAAGCTTGGCCGCGTCCAATAGATCATCCTTATGCACAAGAACAAGCTGACCACCATTCAGTAGCGCACCCCAAATTTCAAACGTAGATACATCAAATACAAACGCGCAAGTCTGCAGCATTCGGGTCGATTCATCAAATGGCACATAATCCGTATTGCGGACAAGGCGCACGACACTTTGATGCTCAACTACGACACCCTTAGGCTTACCTGTTGAACCTGAGGTATAAATGACATAAGCAGCATGATTACCCGCTCCATCTATACCCAGATTGGAAGCATCTGCACTGTAGGACGTATCCTCATTCAGATTGACAATCTGTCCGTCAAAATAGCAACGATCCAGTAAATCCTGCTGAGCCAGCAGCAGCTTAGCTCCCGAGTCCTCCAGCATATAACGGATACGGTCCTCCGGATATTGAGGGTCTACCGGCACATACGCGCCTCCAGCCTTCAAAATAGCGAGTGTTCCCGTAATCATATCCAGTGAGCGCTCCGTCAAAATGCCCACAGGTTCATCGGATTTCACCCCTGCATCACGTAGCGTATGCGCTAAACGGTTGGCTGTCTCATTGAGTTCCCGATAGGTCAATGATTGATGACCCAAAGCTACAGCAATATGATCCGGCGTGCGCTCTGCCTGCTCCTCAAACAGTTTTTGGATCGTGTGATGGCTTGGATATGCAGAGGCAGTGTCATTAAACTCTCCTGTAATTTGTTGTTTTTCCGCCGCTGTAACGAGTTCCAGCTCTTCTACGCAAACATTCGGGTTAAGCAAAACTTGCTCCAACAGATTCACAAAATGCCCATGCAGACGCTCAATGCCTGTTTGATCATAACTTAACGCATTATACATAAAACGAATCTTGATGCATTCTCCCGGCATAACGACTAAGCTCAGATCATAGTTAGTCTGCTCTGCAGCCACCACGTTGGAAATCGGGAATGTATCCTGCCCGGCACTTCCCAGTTCTTCGACCTGCTCATCTACCGGATAATTTTCAAACACCATAATATGGTTAATTAAATCCTGTTTCTGGTCGGTCAATGCCTGAATCTCAAACAGTGGATACGTATCATATGCATGAGAAGCCAGCGCCTGCTCCTGCGTTTTCTTCATAACTTCTGCAAAAGATTCCCCTGCCTTACTAAGAATGCGAACGGGAATGGTATTAATGAACAAGCCGATAATATCCTCTACCCCGATAATATCTGATGGACGGCCTGAGACGACACTGCCAAATACGACATCACTGTGGTTGTTATATTTTTGCAGCACAATCCCCCATGCGGTTTGTAATAACGTATTCATGGTCACTTGATATCGCTTAGCCGTCTCCTCCACCCGGAGGGTCAACTCACGTTCCAAAACCGTCACCCAATCACTAGCCGTGTTGCCTTCACTCTTGCGACCGGATTTTACAGCTGGTAACGCTGTTTGCTGCTCATATCCGGATAAATAGCTGCTCCAGTAGTCGGTTGCCGCCTTGCGATCCTGTGCTTCCAGCCATTCAATAAAGCGGCTGTACGGCACTGCCGGTGCCAGCTCTGGTACTCTGCCCTCCTGAAGTGCTGCATAGCTTTCAAACACTTCTTTATTTATAAGGGAGAGACACCAGCCGTCCATGACGATATGATGGAAGCTCCATACAAAATGATAGCTGTCTTCTCCAGTACGTAAAATCGCTACACGCAGCAGGACATCCCGACGCAGATCAAAGCCCCGTGCTTTATCTTGTAGCTTGAAATTTTTCACCCAGGTATCTATTTCATCCTCATCCAGATGGTGTAAATCTTCATATTGAAAGCCGCAATCCCGATTTCGATACACCACCTGCAACGGTTCCGTATCTCTGCCAAAATAAAAATGTGTACGCAACGCCTCATGTCGCCGAACCAGAATATTCAGGCTTTCTGCAAAAGCCCGAATGTCCATCTGACCTCGCATATCATAAGAAACCTGCTCAAAATACGCGTCATTCGCAGCTGCTTGACTATCTAGCTGACTGTGAAACAGCATCCCTTTCTGCATGGGGGTCAGTGCATATACATTGTCGATCTCACCCGCAGCACCCATTTCAGATAACAGGCTGTCCAAGCCCTCCACACTCATTCCTTTATAAGAAATATCACTTGGGGTAAGCTCCGGGTGTTCTTTATGGATGCAATGCGCCAAAATTTCACGCAGGCTCGATTCCAGGAATTTCGCCAATCGCTCGATGGTCTCCGGTCTATAGCTGGTACGACTATAGCTAATCGTCAGACCCAGTTGGCCCCCCGAAATAATGCCGCCAAAATCCAGCGTATACGTTCGAGCCATGGTCGGGCTCAACGGCATCCCACCCTCATATGAGGATGATTGCAAGTCGTTCCCTTTCATATCCTGATCGAACTGTCCCAAATAGTTAAAGCTGATTTCGGGATCTGTCGTAAATATGGCTGGAGATGCCTCCGGTGCCTGTGTCTGACGGTCGGCTAAATATTTCAGTACACCGTAGCCAATCCCTTTTTGCGGAATGCCGCGCAGTCCTTCCTTCACACGCTTAATCCGTTGCGAAAGTGCCAGTTCTTCCGGCATATCGAGCAAAACAGGATATTGGCTTGTAAACCACCCTATCGTTCGAGTAATGTCCACCTCTGGTAAAATGGCTTCACGTCCATGTCCCTCTAGATTTATCAGGAAACGATCATTTCCACTCCATGCTTGCAATGCCATTCCTACCGCCGTCAACAACAGGTCATTAATTTCTGTACGGTAGGCACGATTGGCCTGCTTGAGCAGTTGCTCTGTCTCTGCATGTGTCCACAAAGCAGTAACCGACTCACTATCGCCAATCAATGGCTTTTCGTGCTCGTTATGCCCGTAATCCTGCGGCAAAGGAGCCGGATCCGCTTGTGCAAGTTTCCCCCAATACGCTCGCTCACGTTCCATAGCTGGACTGTTGGCATAAGCGTGCAGCTGCTCGGCCCATGTTTGGAACGAATCTGTTTTATGAGGCAGCTGAATCACCTGTTCACCCTTGGAGGCTTGATCATAGGCAGTCGCCAAATCCTCGAATAAAATGCGCCAGGATACTCCGTCCACCGCCAAATGATGAATCACGACCAGCAGATGATCTCCATCCGGGCAACGGAACAGCCCCAGTCTCATCAGCGGACCTTCGCTTAGGGAAATACCAGATTGAATTTCATTACATTTCGCTTCAATTATCTTCGCCAAATCTTGCTTGTTTACATCGCTGTCATTATAGTCAAAGCATTCCAGATGGTACGGTTCGCCTTCCTCTACACTGCGGTTCCATGCTGTACATCCGTTCTCCGACAAACTAAAAACCATACGCAATGCATCATGGTGCGAAGTAATCTGATGGAGCGCCCGCCGTAGTGCCTGTTCGTCATAGCCTTCCTGACGATAGAGCATGACAGATTGGTTAAAATAGTGTAGTTCTCCCGTTGGCTGTTCAAAAAACCAGCGCTGAATCGGTGTAAGCACTACATTTCCTGTAACCTCGCCCTGCTCGGCTATTCGGTTAACAGGCTGAATATATGTGCTTAGTCCCGCAATTGTCGGGTATTTGAACAAGTCCTTCATTTCCAGCTTGTATCCAGCCTGAAACAAGCGGGACGATACTTGGATGGCCTTGATGGAGTCACCACCCAAATGGAAAAAGTTATCCTGTATTCCGACTTTCGGGATACCAAGAATGGCTCCCCAAGCCGTAGCCAGTGCCTGTTGGACATCCGTCTCGGGTGCCACATAATCCATACCTGTATCGAGATTGTGCTCAGGTGCGGGCAGTGCCCTACGGTCTACTTTGCCATTCAGCGTCAAAGGCAGTCTGGAGAGCTGCACAAAGTAGGACGGCACCATATAGCCAGGCAGATCCTGCGACAAAATGTTACGTAAGTCGCTGGCGCTCAATTCACTGTCTGTTGCAAAATAGGCACACAGCTGCTTTTGTCCGTGATCGTCCTGCCGCACGGTAACAACCGATTCCTTCACACCTGGAATTGTGGACAATCGGGTTTCAATTTCACCCAGTTCAATGCGGTAGCCGCGAATTTTGACCTGTTCATCCATTCTTCCCTTGTACTCCAGTACACCATCAGCACGCCAACGCACTAAGTCCCCTGTACGATAGCAATATTCTCCAGACCGGAATGGACTTTCAATAAATTTTTCCGCCGTAAGCTCGGGCCGATTCAGATATCCTCGCCCAACACCGTCGCCACCGACGATCAACTCTCCCCAGGCTCCGATAGGTTGCAGCTTCAACGAACGATTGACCACATAAGCGGTCGAGTGATCAATTGGACGTCCAATGGGAATAGCCTGGGTTTGCGGTTCTGTAATGTCATAGATGGTGGAAAAGGTGGTGTTCTCCGTCGGACCATAAATATTGGCCAGGCGAAGCTGCGGGTACTCCTTCAACACACGATTGACGTGTGGTACAGACAACACATCACCACCCACGAGCAACTCCTTCAAGGACGCAAACACTCCGATTTCTTGCTGCGAATACTGATTGAATAAAGCCGTGGTCATGAACATCGTGTTAACACGATACTTGTCAATCGCCTGCTTGAGCTTGGAGGCATCCAGAATAGTGTCATGGCTTACCACATACAGTTGTCCCCCGTTCAGCAGCGTTCCCCAGATTTCAAATGTGGAGGCATCGAACACAACTGCGCCCAATTGCAGCATACGTGTATTTTCATCAAGCATGGCATAGCTTTTGTTTTTCACTAGCCGCACGACATTACGGTGCTCAATCATCACGCCCTTCGGCTTGCCTGTCGTACCAGAGGTGTAGATCACATACGCAAGATCGGAGGAAGATCCCCCTGTTGTAATCGCAATTGTTCCATCCGTCTGAGCGTCACATTCAGATTTGCTATTGCATCGCTGTTCATCACTCAAATCAATGACCGGAATGCCGGGTTCAAAAGGAATCTGTTCACGTCGCTGTAACAGTAACAGCCCCGCACTGGAATCCTCCAGTAAATAACGGATACGCTCTTCAGGATAATCAGGATCAATGGGAACGTAAGCCCCTCCGACCTTCAAAATCGCCAGCATACCGACGACCATTTCAATGGAGCGTTCAGCCATAATCCCTACTCGCTGTGTCTCTGGCTCGGACCCGCGCTGTATCCCATGGGAAGCGAGTATGCGTGCCAGACGGTCGGCACGTTCATTTAGCTCGCGGTAGGTAAGCTGCATGTCCGCAAAGGTGATGGCCAGCCGATCTGGTGATTGCGCTACCTGTTCCTCGAACAGCACATGCAGTGCTTGATCTCGTGGATACGGATAGTCTGCTACCGTATCATTGAATCTCTGCACAAGCAGCTCTTTTTCTTGGGCCGAAACCATTTCTATAGCCGAAAGAGCGATATCCGGCTGTTTTATAACCGCATTGATAAGCTGCTGCAAATGTTCAGTCAGTCGTTCAATGGTTTCCCGTTTGTACAGCCGAGTTCCGTATTGAAGAGCACAGGAAATTTGTTCTCCATCCTCCACTGCGAACAGACTCAAATCAAATTTAGCCGTCGTTTGTTCACTTGGATAAGATGCCAATTGCAGCCCCGCCAGCTGCTGCTCTTTTTGCTCTATGTTTTGTAGTGCAAACATGGTATCAAATAACGGATTACGGCTTAAATCTCGATCTACGCCCAGCTTCTCCACCAGCTCTTCAAACGGATAATCCTGATGTTCAAAAGCCTTTAACGCGTTTTCCTTGACCTCCAACACATAATCGCGGAACGTTTTCCCGCCTTCTGGATAATTACGGATTGCCAGTGTATTCACGAACATCCCGATCAGACTGCCAAGATCCGCATGGGGCCGCCCTGCAATTGGCGAACCGACAATAATATCCTCCTGCCCGCTATAGTGGCTAAGCAAAGCCGAATAGGCAGCCAACAGCACCATATATAATGTCGATTCCGTCTGCACCGCTATGCTTTTTAAGCCTTCGCTTTGCCGTTGGTCAAGCGTAAATTCCAGCACATCTCCTTCAAAGCTTCTCACCGCTGGGCGTGGATAATCAGTCGGTAGATCAAGCACAGGTAGCTCTCCTGCGAAGGTATTGAGCCAGTAGTTTTCCTGTTCCCGGTAGCGTTCACTTTGCTGCTGCTTCTGTTGCCAAGCGGCGTAGTCTTTATACTGAATGCGTAGCGATGGCAGTGTGTCGCCTGCATATAAATGAATAAAGTCCTGAATTAGTACATTTATAGAGGTGCCGTCCGAAATGATATGATGCATGTCCATGAGCAAAATATGATGCTCTGGGTCTGTTTCAATCAAACCAACTCGGAATAACGGGGCCTGCCCCAGATCGAATGGTTGGACAAAGTTACGTACCAGCTCATCCGTTTCCTTTGGGGCAGCTCCGTGAGCATAGGTCAATTCCATGCAAAAAGGAACCTCGTCATGTACTCGCTGGACAGGTTCACCGTTCATGGTCTCAAAACTTGTGCGCAATGTTTCATGGCGGTCAATAAGCTGACGGAACGCGTTATCCAGTGCCTTGTGATCAAGTGAACCGGTCAGAGTCAGGGCACCAGGTATGTTATAGCTAATTCCCGCTCCATCAAGCTGATTGAGGATATACATCCGTTTTTGAGCTGAAGAAACCGCATAAAATGGCTTATTCTCCGTAACAGGGATGGATTCATAGGTGGTTTGCTCCAGTGCTTCAATAACCTGCGCCAGCTGTTCAATTGTCGGATGCTGGAACAGATCCTTTAGTTGCACATTTTTATGCAATTCCTTATAGATGAGTGATATGACATGTGTCGCCCGCAGGGAATGTCCTCCTGCCTCAAAAAAGTTATCCTTAATCCCAATGCGCTCAAGCTCCAGCACATCTTTCCAGATGCTAGCCAGTTGTGCTTGTAATTGATTTTGAGGAGGTACATATTCTGCGCCTGAGCTTACACCTCCCTCTGGTTGTGGCAACGCTCGGCGATCCACCTTGCCATTGGGCGTCAGTGGCAATTGCTCCAGCTGCACAAAATACGACGGTACCATGTAGCCCGGTAGCTCCTGGCTCAAAGCACTACGCAGCTCACTTGTCGCTACTTCCGCATGGGTGACCACATATGCGCAGAGCAGCTTTTGCCCCTGCTCATCTTCATGTGCAATTACAACAGCTTCTCGGACTGCCTCCAGCTTCAACAGCTGTGCTTCCACCTCGCCCAGCTCAATCCGGTAGCCTCGAATTTTCACCTGCGCGTCGATTCGTCCCTTATATTCCAGCGTCCCGTCCGCATTCCAACGCACCAGGTCCCCTGTTCGATAGCAGCGTTCGCCGCCACGGAACGGACTGTCAATGAACTTTTCGGTCGTCAGTTCTGGGCGGTTGCGGTATCCGCGAGCCACCCCGTCACCGCCGACGATCAGTTCTCCCCACGCTCCAACAGGCTGGAGCTGCATCGAACCGTCCACAACATATGCCGTCGAGTTATGGATCGGGCTACCAATGGGCACAGATGCCGATTGAACGCCGGTAATGGCATGTGTGGTGGAAAAGGTCGTATTTTCCGTCGGACCGTAGCCGTTAATAATATGTAGATTCGGATGGGCCTCCAATACCCGGTTAATATGCGGTACGGACAGCACATCACCACCGACCAACAGCTCCTGCATTCCCTCAAATAGTTCCAAGTCCTGCTGGGATAGCTGATTAAAGAGTGGTGCGGTCAGCCACATCGTGGTAATGCCGTGATTGCGAACAACTTCCTTGAGCTTGGGCGCGTCCAAAATAACATCCTGACTCACCAGCACAAGCTGTCCACCGTTCAATAGCGCACCCCAAATTTCGAAGGTGGACGCGTCAAAGACAACAGACCCGGTCTGCAAAATGCGTGTGTCGGCATTCAAGCGTGCATAGTTTGTATTTGTCACCAAACGCACGACATTACGGTGCTCCACCATAACCCCTTTGGGCTGGCCTGTAGTCCCTGAGGTGTACATAATATAGGCCAAGCAATCAGCTGCGCTCGCCTTCGGTTGTTCTTTAGCTGCATAAGTCTGCTGTATTTGTTTTGCTTGTTCTGATTGCGTAGCTTTGGGTTGCATGTTTTCTGGTTGTATGGTTGTCGTAGAAGCAAGTTCGGGACTGGCGGAAATGGAGTAGAACGGATCTAGGCAGTCCACGTATCCCGGATCAGTATTCGTTCCGTGATCATTCGGCAAAATGGGATCGTAACGATCAGCATCATCCGTTCCATAAATTGCAGCATCGCTAAGGTCAAGCACCCTTCCCTTAAAATCAGTGGGCCGATGTTCCATTCGCTGCACGAGCAGTATGTCCGCACCGGAATCCTTCAGTAAATAGCGTACACGCTCATCCGGGTAATCAGAATCAATAGGTACATACGCTCCACCTGCTTTGAGAATTCCGAGCATACCGACAATCATCTCAATCGAGCGTTCAGCTACAATGCCGACCGTCTGCTCGGTGCGGATTCCCTGCTTACGTAAAGAATGAGCCAGTCGGTTGGCCTTTTCATTCAATTCTGCATAGGTTAGGCTATCTTGCCCACACACTACCGCCACCTGCTGTGGTGTCTGCTTCACCTGTTTCTCGAACAATTCATGAATAGACGCATGACGTGGATAATCCACATTTGTATCGTTGAAGGTATGGAGCAGCTGCTCTACTTCTTGCTCTGACAGCACTTGTGCTGTGGAAATCGCCAACTCTGGCTGCTGCAAAACAATAGTGTACAGCCGCAGAAGCTGCTCAACAAAGTGCTCAATCGTCGTCTCGCTATAACGGTCGCTATTATACTTTACGTTCAGGGAGACCGCTTCATGTTCCCATTGAAACTGGAAATCTAGTTCAGATTGTACGTGATTCAAAAAATCAGAAATATGAATATTTTGCAAGGATACTGTGGTGTGAATAAGAGGCTTTCCATCCTCATTACGTTGAATGTCAAGTAATTCAGAATAGTTCCAAAAAGGAATGTTTTGATGTTCAATAGCTTCGCCGACAGAGGTTTTGATTTGAGACAGCAAGGCTTTGAAGGTTGTGCTGGAATCCAGCGTATTCTTCAATAAAAGCAGATGGTTGATCGGCTTTGTAGCACCGTTGCTAGACTTGGCTACCGGAATGCCCAGCAGCACACGTTCCTCACATGTGTATTTATGCAATAAGCTCTCTACTCCAGCAAGCAGGACCATAAACACGGCCCATGGAGCGCCACCTGTTATAGATGATATTCTTTGGGAAATTTCAGATGGAAATGTGAGTGTGTATGTGTGGGAATTTAAACTCGTTGCAGTTGTACTTTTGGACACGTTGTTAGTATATGGAAGACAGATGATATGATCCTCAGATTCCAGTTTATGGCTCCAGTAATTTTTTTCCTTCTCAAATAAGGCTTTCAATGACATCCCTCCTGCTTCTCGGGGCCTGTTCCCCCGGTTGGATGGTGCGTTGTTACGTACATGAGCGTTGTGTCAGAAAAAGAATACTTTGCAGGCAAGGGCAGTCGGACAAGCCGCCGCCCTCTGCACACGCAAAGTGAAATCATTACATTTAGAAAACGGATTTAGAAAACAAAGTCGATGGAATCCGGCGAGAAGCCTTCCGGTTGCTCGTCCGAGTTCACCTGAATATCGCTTAACAGTAAATCTGGATTGATCCCAACCTGGGACAGGATCGCTATCAAATCCCTGCTTAATCTCTCAATAGCGTCAGCTCCAAACAGCTTCGTGCAATATTCAAACGAACCCTTGATCTCCCCATCTTCATCACTCATGGACAAGGTCAAATCGAATTTGGAAATACGATGCTCCTGAACATACGGACTGAAGGACAGCATTTCAAGCTTCGCTTCCTGTGACTCCATATTTTCCAGTACAAACATAGTGTCAAACAACGGGTTACGGCTTGCATCCCGTGCTACATCCAGCTTTTCCACCAACTCTTCCAGTGGATAATCCTGATGCTCGAAGGCTTGCAGCGTACGATCTCTGGCTTCCTGCAAGTAGCTGTGGAACGTTTGGTTGCCCCTCGGCTGATGCCGGATGGCTAGCGTATTGACGAACATTCCGATCAGTGGCTCCAGTTCAGGCAACAAGCGGCCTGCTACCGGCGTACCGATGATCAAATCGTCCTGACCGCTGTATTTGGACAGCAGAACGGTGTAGACGCTCAACAGCACCATGTACAGCGTGCTTCCGGTCTGTGCCGCAATTCGGTGCAGTTGCTCGGATACATTCGGGTCCACTGTAAATTCATACATCGCACCCTCGAAGCTGCGAACAGCAGGTCTAGGATAAGCAATCGGCAAATCCAGTACCGGCAATTCTCCGGCTAAATGCTCCAGCCAGAAGTGTTCCCGGCGTTGGTATGATTCACGGTGCGTCTCCTGCTGCTGCCACACGGCATAGTCCTTGTACTGAATTTGTAACGGCTCCAATTCCTGTCCCTCGTACAGTTGTACCAGCTCCTGCACGATATTGTTAGACGATACACCGTCCGAAATAATATGGTGCATGTCGTACATCAGGAGATGGCGCTCTGGCCCGGTTTGAAGGAGACGGACACGCAGCAGTGGTGCCTGACGAAGATCAAAGCTGCGTACAAAGGACCCGATATAGGCTTCGGCTTCGGACTCCCTGGCCTGCAAGTGCTCTACTGCAAACTCCACTTGATCGTACACCCGCTGAACGACCTCGCCTTCCACCATTTCAAAGGAAGTCCGCAACGTTTCATGGCGGGCTATTAACTGACGGAACGCATCCTCCAGCCGATCGGCCTGAAGCGGTCCCTCTACGGTTAATACACCCGGCATATTGTAGCTGAGATCCCCACCTTCCAGATGGCTCAAAATGTACAGTCGTTTTTGAGCCGAGGAAACCGGGTAGTACGCCTGTTGCGCCGCCGCAGGGATCATCGTATAGGTGTCTGTGCCGTGCGTAGCTATGAGCTGGGCTTGCTGCTCAATCGTAAAGTGTTGGAACACCTCACGCAGCGTAATCCGGCTGTCCAGTTCCTGATGGATTTTGGCCACCAGCGTCGTTGCCCGCAGGGAGTGCCCACCCACGTCAAAGAATGAGTCGGTGACTCCTACGGTGGACAGCTTCAAGACATCCTGCCAGATTTGGGCTAGCTTGGCTTCCAGCGGCGTCCGCGGTGCAACGTACTCCTGGCCTCCTTCGAGACGTGCTTCCGGTGCCGGCAACGCCTTGCGGTCGATTTTCCCGTTCGGTGTCAGCGGGAAACGATCCAGTTGTACCACATACGTCGGGATCATGTAATCCGGCAGCTTCGGCTTCAGCGCATTGCGCAGCTCCGGCAAACTCAGGGACTCTGAAGCTATGATGTAGGCACACAGGTCCTTGTGTCCGTCTTCGTTTTCCCATGCTGTGACCACGGCTTTCTGAATGCCGGCCACGGTCAGCAGCTGCGCTTCCACCTCGCCCAGCTCGATCCGGTACCCCCGGATTTTCACCTGATGGTCGATCCGGCCCAAATACTCAATGCTGCCGTCTGGCAACCACCGGGCCAGGTCGCCCGTCCGGTACATCCGGTGTGCGTGAGTGCTGTCCGCTTGATCGGTTGCTGCCGCATCAGCGAACGGATTTGGGATGAACTTCTCTGCCGTCAGCTCCGGCAGGTTCAGGTATCCTCGTCCGACACCTGCACCTCCGATATAAAGCTCACCAGCGATACCGATCGGCACCAGCTGTTGCTGGCTGTTCAAGATGTACACAGACTGGTTCGCGATCGGCGTTCCGATGGATACCGTATGCTCCCCTTTTTCCAGCAGTGCGTTCAGGGACTCCACATCTTCAATCGTATAAGCGGTCGCATCTACCGTGGTTTCGGTCGGACCGTACACGTTCGTAATGACCGGACGATACCCGGACCACTTGTGCAGGAACACATTTACCAGCTGCACGGATAATGCTTCGCCACCGATCAGGTAATGCTTCACTTCCGGCGCTTCCGTCACATTGACGCTTTCGTTCAAAATATGCAGATGCGCAGGTGTGCCGTCCGACAGATCAATCCGGTGCGTGCCGTAGTAGGCGATCAAATGCTCTCCGCTCAGACTGACGTCACGGGACACCACGTGCAGGGTGTGGCCTAACAGCAAGCTGGCAAAGATTTGCTTCACTGAAGCGTCAAATACAAATGCCGACAGCCATGCGACATGAAGCGGCTGTTCATAACGGCTGTATACTCGCTCCAATAAAGCATCTACCAGATTGCTAACACTGCCCTGCTCGATCATGACCCCTTTCGGCTGGCCGGTGGTACCTGACGTGTAAATCATATAGGCCAGGTTATGCGGGCGGGCGACAGGGATTAAATTGCTCGCATCCTGTGCTCCCAACTGAGCTTGAACGTCCTCGTCGTCAAGCACTACAGCTTGTACTAGGGATGGCAAGCTGAGCGAGAGGTTGGCGACTCTGCTTGTAATCACGACCCTGGCCCCACTGTCTTGGAGCATGTAGTCGATGCGCTCCTGTGGATACATCGTATCCATCGGCACATACGCGCCTCCGGCCTTAAGTACCCCCAGAATGCTCACCAGGATATCCGCAGAACGTTCCAGCAATACCCCTACCGGTTGATCTGCTTCGACCCCTTCCGCTCGTAACACACGAGCCAATTGGTTCGCACGCTCATTCAGCTCAGTGTAGGTCAGCGCGGTGTCCCCAGACACGACTGCTATCCGCTCAGGGTTGCGCTCAGCTTGCTCTTCAAAGCGCTCACTGAGCGAACGTCCTTGCAATGCTCCAAGCAGGCTGTGCGCATTCGGATCATTGAACACCTTCAGAATCTGCTCGGTTTCTTCTGCCGTAATCAACTCCAGCTCACCCAGCTTCGCATCCGGGTTCGCCGCCACGGCTTCGGCCAAGCGAACAAAGTGACGCGTCATCCGTTCTACCGTTTCGCGCTCGTACAACGCAGTTGCATACTGCAATCCGAACTGGATACCTGCCTCTTCCTCTCTGGCTTCCAGCGTTAAATCAAACTTCGCTGGCGTTTGTTCCAAGCCGTATGGACGGAAGCTCAGATCGGCCAGTTGCAGTTCGCCTTCCTCGGTAGTTTGCAGGGTAAACATCGTATCGAACAGCGGATGGCGGCTCATATCCCGTTTCACATTTAGCTTTTCCACCAGTTCCTCAAATGGGTAGTCCTGATGTTCATAGGCTTGCAGAGCACAAACTTTCACTTCTTCCACGTAGCTGCGGAAGGTATGTTCCGCTGTCGGATAGTTTCGCAATGCCAACGTTCCGACGAACATCCCAATCATTGGCTCCAGATCTGCATGCGGTCGTCCTGCAATCGGTGTGCCGACTACAATATCTTCTTGCCCGCTGTATTGGTGTAAGAGCGCGGTGTACGCTGCCAGCAGCACCATATACAGCGGCGAGCCTGTGTGCGCCGCCAGTTCCTTCAGGCGTTCGCTTGCTTCGCGCTCCAGCCCGAACACCACCGTATCGCCTGCCGTACTTCGTACCGACGGACGGGCAAAGTCTGTCGGTAGATCCAGCACAGGCAGTTCACCCCGGAAGGTGTCGAGCCAGTACGCTTCCTGACGTTGCATCCACTCTTGATGGGCTTCGCTTTGCTGCCATACCGCATAATCCTTGTACTGTATACGCAATGGCGAAAGCTCTTCACCGTCGTATAAGCGGACAAATTCATCGGTCAGTACCCCCATGGACACACCATCCGAGACGATATGGTGCATATCGAGCATGAGCAAATGCTGCGATTCCTGCTCGGTTCCTTGTACACCCAAATCTACCAAGCCTACCCGCAGCAGCGGAGCGGCTTGTAGATCGAATGGACGTACAAACTGTTGCACACGTTCTTGTGCTTCCTGGCTGACCATCGTGTCCGTATCCGTGGTTGTATCTTCTGCCTGTACCTTTGTATATTCCACCTCAAACGGCACGGTGTCCTCAATCCATTGCACCGGCTCACTGTCCACCAGTGCAAAGTGGGTACGCAAGGTCGCATGACGGGCGATTAATTGACGGAACGCGTCTTCTACCCGTTTCACATCCAGCGGTCCGCTCACTTGCAGCACCGACGGCATGTTGTAGTTCACATCATTCGGGTCGAACTGATGCAGCACATACAGTCGTTTTTGCGCCGAAGATAAGGGGTAGAAGTTGCGTTCTTCCGTCACCGGAATGGATGCATACGCCACTTGATCCAGACCTTCCATGACCACTGCCAGTTGTTCAATCGTTGGCGCTTCAAAAATACTGCGCAGTGGAAGCGGCTTGTTCAGCTCCTTGTGAATTTTCGAGGCGAGCGTCGTCGCCCGCAGCGAGTGTCCGCCAATCTCGAAGAAGTTTTCCTTCACACCGACCTGCGCCAGACCCAGCACATCCTGCCAAATTTGCGCCAGCTTCACTTCCACCCACGTCCGCGGTGCGACATAATCGGCTCCGCTTTGCAGGTTGCCTTCCGGTGTTGGCAGTGCCTTGCGGTCGATTTTACCATTCGGTGTCAACGGCATCTGCTCCAGCTGTACCAAATACGAAGGCACCATGTAGTTTGGTAGCTCCTCGCCCAGTAAGCTGCGCAGCTCACCAGCTCTTACTTCCCGTTCAGCAACATAGTACGCCACCAGCTGGTTTTGCCCCTGCTCGTCGGCCTGGGCCAGTACGATGACCTCCTGTACGTCCTCCACCTTCAAAATTTGTGCCTCGACCTCGCCCAGCTCGATCCGATAGCCCCGGATTTTCACCTGATGGTCGATCCGGCCCAAATATTCGATGTTGCCGTCTGGCATCCATCTCGCCAAGTCACCCGTACGGTACATTCGTTCGTAGCCGGCTTCACCAGCCGCAAACGGATTTGGTATAAATTTCTCAGCCGTCAGCTCTGGGCGATCCAGATAACCACGGGCCAGACCCGGACCGGACACGCACAGTTCACCCGCTACGCCTACCGGAGCCAAATGTCCATGCACATCCACCATGTACACCCGATGATTCGGCATAGGGCGTCCGATGGAAATGAGTTGTCCGGCCCTTTCATCCTCGGATACCGGCCAGATGGACGTCGCCACCGAGTTTTCGGTTGGACCGTAGCCGTTGTAGTACGCCACCTGATCCTTCCACTTGTATACCAATTCTGTTGAGGATGCTGAACCCGCAGTGAACAGAATACGCAGGTTTGGCATCCGTCCCGGCTCCAGATACACCGCATAGGTCGGCGGCAAAGCAGCCACCGTGATTTGATGATCCGCCATATATTGCTCAAACCGCTCGTAGTTCAAAATCGTCTCTGTCGTTGGTACATACAGTGTGGCTCCACAGAACAGTGCCTGAAAGATTTCCCAGCAAGCCGCATCAAACGAATAGCTGGCGAACAGCAACGCATGATCCGACGTACGGATCTTGAGTGTCTGATCAAAATACGTTTTCAGATTGCATAGACCGCGATGCTCCACCATAACGCCCTTCGGCTGCCCCGTCGTACCCGACGTATAAATGACATACGCCAGATCGTTTGGACCAGACAGCGACTCCAGATTGGAAGCATCCTCGTGATACACACTCTGTGCTTCATCCAGCACCAGCACGTTACCGTCGAAAGCCACTTTATCCACCAGATGGTTTTGCGTTAATAGCAGCTTCGCACCCGAGTCGTCCAGCATGTAGCAGATACGCTCCTCCGGATACGTCGGATCGATGGGCACATATGCACCCCCGGCTTTCAAAATGCCTAAGATCCCCACGATCAAGTCTACCGAACGCTCGGTCATTAGACCCACCAATCGATCCTTCGTCACGCCTTGACTACGCAAGGTACGAGCCAGACGATTGGCGCGTTCATTCAGCTCGCGATAGGTCAACTGCTCTCCTTCGAAGAACAACGCTGGCTGTTCCGGTGTCTGCGCCGTTTGTGTCTCGAACAAGCCATGAATCGTTTGCTCGCTTGGATACTCAGCAGCTGTATTTCCCCATACGCGGAGAATTTGCTCGCGCTCTGGCTCACTTACCATATCCAGCTCATGCACTCGAATGTCCGGCTTCGCCACCACCTGCTCCAACAGCTGTATCAGATGGCCCTGAATCCGTTCAACGGCTTCCCGATCATATAACTTCGCATTGTATTCAAATCGGATTTTCATCGCTTTCTGCGGCATGACAACCAGATTGAAATCATAGTTGGTTTGTTCAATCATGCCGGCATTGCGAATTTCAAAATCCGACGCTGCACCTTCGCCAAGTTGCTCGACCTGCTCCTCCACCGGATAGTTTTCAAACACGATAATGTGGTTGATCAGATCTTGCTTTTGCTCGCTCAAGGCTTGAATTTCATATAGCGGATACGTTTCATAATCTTGAGAAGTCAGCGCCTGCTGCTGATTCGTTCTGATCATGTCAGCAAAGGTGTCCTCAGCCCCACTGCGGATACGTATTGGAATGGTGTTAATGAACAAGCCCACCATATTTTCGATCCCCGTAATATCCGCTGGACGACCAGACACTACACCGCCAAAAACAGCGTCGTCACTACCGTTGTACTTTTGGAGCAGCAAGCCCCAGGCTGTTTGCAGCAATGTATTCGCGGTCACGTGATGCTGCTTAGCCACCATTTCCATACGTCCGGTCAAGTCCTTGCCGAGATCGCACAGGATATGTTCAAATTGTGCACCGTCCGCTTTCACGCCTACTTTTCCGGTCGGAATCGAAGTTTGCTGATCATAGCCGAGCAAATAATCCTTCCAGTACGCAGCAGCTGCTTCTACATCCTGTGCTTCAAGCCACTCAATATACTGACTGTATGGAGTCACGGGGGCAAGCTTCGGCTGTCTATGCTCCACGGCTGCAAAATAAGCCTCAAACACCTCATCCGTGACTAATGCCACACACCAGCCATCCATCAAGATGTGATGAGAGCTCCACACAAAATAATAATCCTCATCACCTGTTCGTAAAATCGCCACGCGCATCAACGCATCCCGGGACAAATCGAATCCGGCTGCCTTGTCCTTGCGAATAAATTCCTTCACATACGCGTCACGCTCCTGCTCATTCAGATGACGCAAATCTTCACATCTAAAACCAACCTCCTTGCGGCGGAAAATGACCTGCACAGGCTCATCCTGCCAACCGCTGATGAAATTGGCTCTAAAGATCTCATGCCGCTGCGCCAAATGGTTCAAGCTATCTTGGAAAATATCCGCTTGGAAGCGTCCATGCAAATCAAAGGTCGTTTGTTCAAAATAAGCACCTGACTCTGCATCCATCAGACTATGGAACAACATGCCTTTTTGCATCGGCGTCAGCGCATAGACATTTTCCAGTTCCCCCATGTCGCGAGTCCGTTCTACCAATTGATCCAGCTCGGCCATGGTTACATGTTTCAGCATGACATCGCTTGGCGTCAGCTCTTGCTGTTTGCGGCCTGTGCAATGCGCAATGATTTCCTGCAAACTGATTCGGAACGCTTCAGCTAGCTGCTCCATCGTTTCACGACGATATTCCTGCTTGCTGTAGCTGATCGTCAATTGCAGTTCGCCTTCCGAAATCAGTCCGTTCATATCCAGCGTGTGCGATCTGGCTGCATGGGCGCTAAGCTCTGCACCGCTAGCGTAAGGAGATACGCCAATGGATTGATTTTGCATATCTTGATCAAATTGTCCCAAATAGTTAAAGCTGATTTCAGGTTCGGTTACAAAACGCTCTTGCTCACGTGCTGCGGACAGGTATCTCAACATACCGTAGCCAATGCCCTTTTGCGGAATGCGGCGTAGTCCTTCTTTCACATGTTTGATGCGCTGTGAAAGGTCTTGCCCCACGCTCATATCCAGCACAACCGGGAATTGGGTCGTAAACCAGCCCACGGTACGCGTAATATCCAGTTCTGGCAGAATGGACTCCCGTCCATGACCTTCCAGGCTCACGAGCACTCGTTCCAGGCCCGCCCAGCGATGAATCGTCAGTCCCAATGCGGTAAGCAGCAAATCATTCATCTCCGTGTTGTAAGCACGATGCGCTTGTTTTAACAGCTGCTCCGTTTCCTGAGCTGTCCACGTAACTGTAATGTTCTCGCTGTCCCTATTTAAGGAATGAGAAGGGGACTCGTCTTTTGGAAGCGGCTGATATACGCCTTGTTCCATTTCCTGCCAGAATGCGAGTTCTGCTGCCATGGCCGGACTGTTCGCATATTGAGACTGCCCATCCGCCCAGGTGCGGAACGAATCCGTTTTGTGCGGAAGACGAGCCGCTTGTCCGTTCAATGCCTGCTCATAGGCGGTCGTAATATCCTCGAACAAAATGCGCCAAGATACGGTATCCACCACTAAGTGATGAATAGCTATCAGCAAATGATCTCCATCTGGACAATGGAACAGCCCCAGCTTCACCAGCGGTCCTTCGCTTAAATGAATACCCGCCTGAATTTCATTCACTTTGGCCTCGATCGCCGCTGCCACCCCAGTCTCATGGCTGAAGTCCATACGTTCCAGCGTATACAGCTCGCCCTCCCCAATCGCGCGGTTCCAGGCTTCATAACCGTGCTCACTAGGACGGAAAATGATACGCAGTGCGTCGTGATGGCTAACGATTTGATCCATCGCTGTGCGCAGGGCCGGTTCATCAAAACCGTCCTTGCTATGCAGCATAATGGACTGGTTATGATGATGAGCATCCGTCAGGTTCTGCTCAAAGAACCATTGTTGAACGGGTGTCAGTTTCACAGCGCCCACCACTTCGCTCTGATCCGCCAATCGGGTCACCGATTGAACTTTCAGTGCCAAGGCAGACACGGTTGGATGACTGAACAGGTCTTTCATCTCCAGTCGATACCCTGCTTGCAGCAATCGGGAGGATACTTGCAAGGCCTTGATCGAATCGCCACCCAGTTCAAAGAAGTTATCCTGCGTGCCTACCGCTTCCACGCCGAGTACTCCGGCCCATACCCCAGCCAGCACTTGCTCCACCGTGGTACGCGGTGCCACATAAGCTGCACCGGTATGGATGCTTCCTTCCGGTTCCGGCAAGGCCTTGCGGTCGATTTTTCCGTTGCTCGTCAGGGGGATCGTCTCCAGTCGCATCAAACGTGCTGGCACCATGTGCGCTGGCAGCCCGGCTTCCAGTTCGGCCTGTACCTCCTCGATCCGCAGCTCGGCTTCTCCCGTGATGTATCCGCACAAGTACTTGTGTCCACGCTCATCCGTCCGGTCGATGACTACCGCTTGACGCACGCCCGGCACCCGCTGGATCGCCGTTTCAATCTCGCCCAGCTCGATCCGGTAGCCGCGGATTTTCACTTGATAATCCATCCGGCCGATAAAGTCCACATTACCGTCCGGCATCCACCGCGCCAAGTCGCCTGTGCGGTACAATCGTTCACCCGGTACGTACGGGTTTGCCACGAACTTCTCGGCCGTCAGGTCCGCACGATTCAGGTAGCCTCGTGCCACCCCGGCACCGCCAATGCACAGCTCACCCAGTACGCCGATCGGCACCGGATTCAGCTGGCTGTCCAAGATGTAAAACCGTGCGTTCAGCCACGCCTGACCAATCGGTACATTGCCGCTGCTTGGCAGCTTCGACAGTTCTTCGTCGTAGAAGCTGGAGTCGATCGCCGCTTCCGTGACGCCGTAGCTGTTCATAATGCGGATATCCGCGCCAAATCGTTCTTGCAGCAACCGGTAATCCGTCACGCTGCAGCTATCCGAGCTGGTAATCAGCAATTCTAGACTGCTCATGTCCAGTCCCTGTTCATACACATGCTGCATAAACGGTACGATCAGGGCCGGGGTCGATTCGAACACCGTAATCTGATAGTCGCGAATCCAGCCATATAGACGGCTTGGGTCGATGCGATCATCTTTCGGACAGATAACCATCGTTCCGCCGTTATAGAACACCCGTGCGATATCCCCGACGAACACGTCGAAGGAGAAGCTCGCCAGTTGCAACAACCGTACCGGGAACTGGTTCAGACGGTAATCCCGACGGTATGCCGCAGCCGTATTCACCAAGCTGCGATGCTCAATCATGACACCCTTCGGACGTCCTGTTGTCCCGGACGTGTAGATCACATACGCCAGATCCTGCGGTTCGTTGATGTGCTCAATATCGGTGATGTCTCCGATGTACAGCGACTCATCGTCCAGCGCCAGCACGGTATGCAGACGCAAGTGCGCTGCGGGTTCGGATGTTACTTCGCTGTCAGGTGCCGAATCTGCTGTTCCGTTCAGGGTTCCATGGAGTGTATCTGATTCCATCGTTTCAGTGCCAGCCGCTGTTTCCAACTCGCCCTCAGTCTGCCCTCCGGCCAAGGCCTGTCGGCTTTCCTCCAGCCAGACCTGTGCACGCTCCTGCAACCCCGTTTGGGTCAACAGTACCGTCGCACCACTGTCCTCCAGCATGAAACGAATACGTTCGGACGGATAGTCTGCATCTAGCGGCACATATGCGCCACCAGCTTTCCATACCGCCAATACACCGACCAGCATGTCTACCGAACGTTCACTCAAGATGCCGACCATCGACTCGCGTCCAATGCCTTCATTTCGCAGTCTACGGGCCAATTGGTTCGCACGCTCGTTCAGTTTACGGTACGTAAGCTGCTGCTCCTCGTACACCACCGCCACGTGATCTGGTACAAGCTGCGCTTGTTCTTCCACAAAGGTATGGAATAAGCCCTCTGCTTCAGCAGCAACATCCGATACCCCCACATCTCCAAAACCGTAGATGATTTGTGCCTTCTCCTCGACGGTTACCATATCCAAAGCTGCCAGTGGCTGCTGTGGATGAAGGGTAATTGCACGTACGAGTTCGGTAAAATGCTGTGCCAATCGCGCGATGGTCTCAGGCTTGTACAGCGCCGTGCTGTATTCCAGACTGCACAGAATGCCTTCCGGCTGCTCCACTGCATCCAAGGTCAGATCAAATTTGGCCGTGTTATTGTCCGTCGGATACGTTTTAAAGGTCAGACCCTCCAGCTCGAACTCCTGCTGTTCAAATGTTTTCAGCTCAAACATCGTGTCAAACAGCGCATTCCGGCTCGTATCCCGCGTTAAATTCAGCTTTTCAACCAGTTCTTCAAAAGGATATTCCTGATGCTCATAAGCACTGAGCGCATGCTCTTTGACCTCTTGCAGATAATCCAGGAACGTTTTGTCGCCAGCCGGATAATTGCGGATCGCCAGCGTGTTGAGGAATACGCCTACCAAGCCCTCCAGTTCCGCATGCGGTCTTCCGGCAATCGGCGTGCCGACGATAATATCCTCCTGCCCCGAATATTTATGCAAGAGCGTGCTATACGCTGCCAGCAACACCATGTACAAGGTGGAGCCGGTTTGCGCGGCCAGCTGTTTCAACTGCTCGCTGTCCTCCAAGCTGATCGCAAATTCCAATCGAGCTCCTTCCAGACGCTGTACGGCTGGTCTTGCAAAATCCGTTGGCATATCCAGTGCTGGAATGTCACCAGCCATCGTGTTCAGCCAGTAGCTTTCCTGCTCACGAAGACGTTCACTTTGCATATCGGCATGCTGCCAAACCGCATAGTCCTTGTACTGGATGCGCAGAGGCGGCAGTTCTTTGCCTTCATACAATTGAGAGAACTCCTGCACGATAATTCCTTCAGTCACGCCATCCGAAATAATATGGTGCATGTCATAGAACATGACGTGACGCTCCGGTCCGGTTTCTACCAGCTGAACCCGCAGCAACGGTGCTTGTGCGAGATCAAATGCACGTACAAAGTCCAGTGCATACTGCTGGGTCTCTTCTTCGCTTGCCTGCACATGCTCCACGTTGAATGCGACGCCCGATTCAATCCGTTGAATCACCTCGCCATCCACCATGTCGAATCGGGTACGCAGGGCTTCATGACGGGCAATCAGCTGGCGGAAGGCTTGCTCCAGTCGCGTTTTATCCAAGGAACCTTCAATGATCAAAGCGCCTGGCATATTGTAGCTAACCTCTCCGCCTTCCAGGTGACTCAGCACGTACATCCGTTTTTGCGCCGAGGAAACCGGATAATATGCACGTTCCTCCGCAACAGGGATGGATACATACGTTTGCTGTGTCTGAACTTCTCCCATCACCTGTACCAGTTGCTCAATCGTCGGATATTGGAAAATATCTCGCAGCGCCAGCTTGTAATTCAGCTCCTGATGGATTTTCGCCATCAGTGTTGTCGCGCGCAGAGAATGTCCTCCCACTTCAAAGAAGTTATCCTGGATGCCTATCCGCGGGTGATTCAAAACGCTTTGCCAAATACGTACCAGTTGCTCTTCCAGCAGTGTCCGCGGTGCCACGTACGCTGTGCCTCCTTCGAGGCGCGCTTCCGGTGCTGGCAACGCTTTGCGGTCAATTTTTCCGTTCGGTGTCAGCGGGAAATGATCCAGTTGTACGACATACGTCGGGATCATATAACCCGGCAGCTTGGGCTGCAGCAGGTTGCGCAGCTCTGGCAAATTCAGCGCCTCAGAGGCTACGATATACGCACACAAATCCTTGTCTCCGTCTTCGTTTTCCCAGGCGGTGACGATGGCTTTCTGAATGCCGTCCACGGTCAGCAGCTGCGCTTCCACCTCGCCGAGTTCAATCCGGAAGCCCCGGATTTTGACCTGATCATCCATCCGGCCAATGAAGTCCACATTGCCGTCCGGCATCCACCGCGCCAAGTCACCTGTGCGGTACAATCGTTCACCTGGCACATATGGATTCGCTACGAATTTCTCGGCGGTCAGGTCTGCACGGTTCAGATAGCCTCGTGCCACCCCGGCTCCGCCAATGCACAGTTCACCCAGTACGCCGATCGGCACCGGATTCAGCTGGCTGTCCACGATGTAGAAGCGGGCGTTCAGCCACGCCTGACCAATCGGCACATTGCCGCTGCTTGGCAGCTTCGATAGATCTTCATCGTAGAAGCTGGAGTCAATCGCCGCTTCCGTGACGCCGTAACTGTTCATAATGCGGATATCTGCGCCAAACCGTTCTTGCAGCACCCGATAATCCGTCACACTGCAGCTATCCGAGCTGGTGATCAGCAGTTCCAGACTGCTCATGTCCAGTCCCTGTTCATGCACATGCTGCATAAACGGTACGATCAGGGCCGGAGTCGATTCGAACACGGTAATCTGGTAATCGCGAATCCATCCGTACAGACGGCTAAAATCAAGTCGGTCGTCTTTCGGACAAATGACCATCGTGCCGCCGTTATAGAGCGTCCGCGCAATATCCCCGACGAACACGTCGAAGGAGAAGCTTGCTAGTTGCAGCAGTCGTACTGGGAACTCGTTCAGACGGTAATCCCGACGATACGCCGCAGCCGTATTCACCAAGCTGTGATGCTCAATCATGACCCCTTTCGGACGTCCTGTTGTACCGGACGTGTAAATGACATACGCCAGATCCTGCGGTTCGTTAATAGGCTCGATATCGGTGGTGTCTCCGATGTACAGCGACTCATCGTCCAACACCAGCACGGTATGCAAACGCAGCACTGTTGCCGGTTCGGATGCTGCTTCGCTGTCAGACTTCGAATCTGATTTCAAGCTTACGCCTTCACTAAGGCGGTCTCTTTCCATCGTTTCAGCGCTAACCGCCGTCTCCAGCTCACTCTCATTCTTTCCTTCGCCCAGACCCCATTGGCTTTCATTCAGCCAACCCAGTGCACGCTCCTGCAAGCCCGTTTGGGTCAACAGTACTGTCGCGCCGCTGTCCTCCAGCATGAAACGAATACGTTCTGATGGATAGTCTGCATCTAACGGTACATATGCACCTCCGGCTTTCCATACCGCCAATACGCCGACCAGCATATCCACCGAGCGCTCGCTCAAAATGCCAACCATCGACTCGCGTCCAACGCCTTCGTTCCGCAATCTCCGCGCCAATTGGTTCGCGCGCTCGTTCAGTTTCCGGTACGTAAGCTGCTGCTCCTCGTACACCACCGCCACATGATCCGGTACAAGCTGCGCCTGTTCTTCCACAAAGGTATGGAATAAGGCTCCTGCCTCGACTACAGCAACATCCGATACCCCCACATCTCCAAATCCATGGATGATTTGTGCTTTTTCCTCGGCAGGTACCATATCCAAAGCTGCCAGTGGCTGTTGTGGATGCAGTGTAATTGCACGTACGAGTTCGGTAAAATGCTGCGCCAATCGCGAAATCGTTTCAGGCTTGTACAGCGCCGTGCTATATTCCAGACGGCACAGAATGCCTTCTGGCTGCTCTATTGCATCCAAGCTCAGATCAAATTTGGCCGTATTATTTTCCAGCGGATATGAATTCAAGGTCAGACCTTCCAGCTGCAACTCCTGCTGCTCCAATGTTTTCAACTCAAACATCGTGTCAAACAGCGCATTTCGGCTCGTATCCCGCGTCAAATTCAGCTTTTCAACCAGCTCTTCAAAAGGATAGTCCTGATGCTCATAAGCACTGAGCGCATGCTCCTTCACCTCTTGCAGATAATCCAGGAACAATTGGTCGCCAGACGGATAATTGCGGATTGCCAGCGTATTGATGAAGACACCTACCAGACTCTCCAGTTCCGCATGCGGTCTTCCAGCAATCGGCGTGCCGACTACGATATCTTCTTGGCCTGTGTATTTATGCAAGAGCGTGGTGTACGCCGCCAGCAGCACCATATACAAGGTTGAACCTGTTTGCGAAGCCAGTTCTTTCAGGCGTTCGCTAACTTCACGCTCCAGTCCGAATTCGATCGTATCCCCTGCCGTACTCTGTACCGCCGGACGGGCAAAGTCGGTTGACAGATCCAGCACAGGCACGCCGCCCCGGAAGGTACCCAGCCAGTACGCTTCCTGACGCTGCATCCACTCCTGATGGGCTTCGCTTTGCTGCCATACCGCGTAATCCTTGTACTGAATCCGCAATGGCGATAGCTCTTCACCGCCATACAAGCGGACAAATTCATCGGTCAGTACCTCCATCGACACACCATCCGAAACGATATGGTGCATGTCGAGCATGAGCAGATGCTGGGGTTCTTGCTCTGCTCCTCGTGCGCCCATATTCACCAAGCCTACCCGCAGCAGCGGTGCAGCTTTCAGATCGAACGGACGCACAAACTGCCGAACCCGTTCTTGTGCTTTCTGGCTGATCGTCGTGTCCGTAGCTGTAGCTATAGATATGTCCTGATTTGTATCCGTAGTCGCACCCTCTGCTTGTACCTTCGTATATTCCACCTCGAACGGCACGGTGTCCTCAACCCATTGCATCGGCTCATTGTCTACCAGCTCAAAGCGGGTACGCAAGGTTGCATGGCGGGCGATCAGTTGACGGAACACGTCTTCTACTCGTTTTACGTCCAGCGGACCGCTCACTTGCAGCACCGACGGCATGTTGTAGTTCACATCATTCGGGTCGAACTGATGCAGCACATACAGTCGTTTTTGCGCCGAAGATAACGGGTAGAAATTGCGTTCTTCCGTTACCGGAATGGACGCATAGGTTACTTGATCCAGCTGTTCCAGTACGACTGCCAGTTGTTCAATCGTTGGTGCTTCAAAAATACTGCGCAGTGGAAGCGGCTTGTTCAGCTCCTTGTGAATCTTCGAGGCCAGTGTCGTCGCCCGCAGCGAATGTCCGCCGATCTCGAAGAAGTTTTCCTTCACACCGACCTGCGCCAGACCCAGCACATCCTGCCAAATGTGCGCCAGTTTCACTTCCACCCACGTCCGCGGTGCGACATAATCGGCTCCGCTTTGCAGGCTGCCTTCCGGTGCTGGCAGGGCTTTGCGGTCAATTTTGCCATTTGGACTCAGTGGCATCTGCTCCAGCTGTACAAAGTACGACGGCACCATGTAGCTTGGTAGCTCCTGGCCCAGCTCACTTCTCAGCTCACTGGCTCCGAGCTCTTGCCCGGCGACATAGTAGGCCACCATTTGTTTTTGGCCCGTCTCATCTGCACGCGCCGTGACCACGGCTTCGCGTACCGATTCCACTTGGAGCAGCTGCGATTCGACCTCGCCCAGCTCAATCCGGTACCCCCGGATTTTCACCTGATGGTCGATCCGGCCCAAATATTCAATGTTGCCGTCTGCCATCCATCTCGCCAAATCACCTGTGCGGTACATCCGCTCATAGCCGGCTTCCCCGCCCGCAAACGGATCGGCTACGAATTTCTCTGCCGTCAGCTCCGGACGGTTCAGATAGCCGCGGGCTACGCCGACACCGCCGATGCACAGTTCACCCGCAACCCCAATCGGCTGCAATTGCTGCGTGCCTTCCTTCACGATGTACAGACGAATATTCTGAATCGGCTTCCCGATCGGAATAACTCCATATTCCTCATCCGGTTCACAATCAAAGTACGATACGTCCACCGTCGCTTCGGTCGGGCCGTAGAGATTGACCAGCTTCGCTCCGGCCAAGCTCGACACAAGCCGCTGGAACCGGGCCACATGCTGTGGCGGCAACGCTTCGCCGCTGGCAAATACGTGGCGCAGCGTGCCCAGCTTCGTTTGCATCACTTCCCGTGGCTGCTGCTCCACGTACTCCAGGAACGCATGCAGCATCGCAGGTACAAAGTGCATTGTGCTCACGCCATCGCGGGCAATCGTATCGACGATGTCTTCCGGGTTCTTTTCTCCGCCTACCGACAGCAAGCTCACCTTCGAGCCGACCAGCGACCACCAGAACAGCTCCCACACCGATACGTCGAACGTGAAGGCGGTCTTTTGCAGGATTGTGTCTTCTGCACTCAAGCCGTATCGATCATGCATCCACAAAATCCGGTTCAGCACGGAATGGTGCTCCACCATCACGCCCTTCGGTTTTCCCGTGGAGCCGGAGGTATAGATGACATAGGCTACATGGTGCGGGCCAGCCAGTGGCTCCAGATTCGAACCGTCTTTGTGGTAAATGTCTTGGCCATCCTGCTCATGACGATCCAACACCAGCACCTGGCCGTTGAAACTCAGCGATGCTTGCTCCGCCAGATGCAACTGCGTCAGCACCAGCTTCGCTCCCGAGTCCTCCAGCATAAAGCGGATGCGATCCGACGGATATTCCGGATCGATGGGCACGTAGGCTCCGCCTGCTTTGAGGATCGCATAGATACCTACGATCATGTCCAGCGAGCGTTGGACCAAAATGCCCACGGGCTGATCCGGTTCAACACCTGCGGCACGCAGCGTCCGAGCCAAACGGTTCGCGCGCTCATTCAACTCCGCGTAGGTCAACGATTCCGCTCCGTACAGCACTGCCACTTGATCTGGTGTTTCCGCTACCTGCTTCTCGAACAGCGCACTTAACGTCTGATCTTGCGGATAGGCTGCCGCCGTATCCCCCCAGACCTGAACGATCTGCGCCTGCTCTTCCGGTGTCACCAATTCCAGCTCATTCACACGGATATGCGGATTATTCACGATTTGCTCGATGACATGCAGTACATGTCCCTGCATTCGCTCTATCGTAGACCGCTCGTATACATTGGCGTTGTATCTAAACATGATGCGGAAGGTTTCATCGGGCATCACAATCAAATCCAGATCATAGTTCGTTTGCTCGACAACCTCTACATTCGTAATTTCAAAAGCGGACGGACGAACTTCACCCAGCTGCTCAACTTGCTCCTCTACCGGATAATTCTCGAATACCATAATGTGGTTAATCAGATGCTGCTTCTGCTCGGTCAATGCCTGAATCTCATATAGCGGGAAGCTGTCATAGGCTCCCGAGGCCAGTGCCTGTTCCTGCGTTTTCCGCATCACTTCCACAAAAGTGGCATTCCGTTCACTTTGAATCCGAACCGGGATCGTATTAATGAACAAACCGATCATATGCTCTACGCCAGCAATATCCGTCGGACGTCCAGATACGACACTACCGAAAATAACATCCTCGTTGTTGTTATATTTCTGCAAAATAAGGCCCCACACGCTCTGCATCAGCGTATTAATCGTGACCTGCTGCTGCTTTGCAATCCGGTGTATGGCTTCGCTCCACGTTGGGTCCAGATCTACCGTTATTTTTTCAGAAATATATTCACTGGCAATAGTGGATGGAACATGTCCCTTTTCTTTTTCCTTGCTGTCCGGCGTTGGCTCCTTCCATAAAGCATCTGCACCCGGCAACAACGTCTGCTGTTCAAAGCCCGCCAAATAGCTGCTCCAATAATCTTTTGCCGCACGTTCATCCTGACGCTCTAGCCATTCGATATATTGGCTATACGGTGTAATCGCTGCAAGCTCCGGTTGCTTCTGCTCCAGTAGCGCAAAGTACGTACCAAACACTTCACCTGTAACCAGCGATAAGCACCAGCCATCCATGACAATATGATGGAAGCTCCATACCAAATGATACGTTTCTTCATGGGTCTGCAATACCTGTACGCGCATGAGTGCATCCGTACCAAGATTAAAGCCTCTAGCCTGGTCCTCTTGCTTAAACGCCTGGATATACGCCTGTTGCTCCGCTTCCTGCATTTCCCGTATATCTTGGAAAGAAAGGTCGCTATCTTTATGACGGAACACGATCTGCAATGGCTCCTGACTGTGCCCTGTCTCAAACATATGGAAATTCGTTCGCAGTGCTTCATGACGCTGTGTCAGTACATCCAGACTCTTGCGGAAAACAGCTACATCAAAGCTGCCTTTTTGATCAAACGAGGCTTGCTGGAAGTAGGCGCCTGAGTCCGGCTCCATCAAGCTATGGAACAGCATCCCCTTCTGCATAGGCGAAAGAGCATACACATTTTCCAGCTCGCCCACAGAAGAAGTTTGCTCCGTCAATTGTTCCAGTTGCCCAAGCGTCAAGCCTTTGAACAATACATCACTTGGTGTTAGCTCACTCCGCTCTTTGGAGGCACAATGAGCGATCACTTCCTGCAAGCTTTCCTGCAGCAACTGCGCAAATTTTTCTACATTTTGCTGATGATATACCTTACTGTCATAGCGAATGTCCAGTGTCAGCGCGCCTGCTGTAATCATTCCGTTCACATTCAGCGGATGCTCCAGAACGGTATGGTCACTCATCGGCTCTCCACCTGGATGTGAAGACAGCGTAATATCCCCATTTTCCAAGTCCTGATCAAATTGTCCCAAATAGTTAAAGCTAATTTCAGGCTGCAAGGCAAGGGAATGATGGGCATCATCCTGAGACATATATTTCAAAATGCCGTAGCCAATGCCCTTTTGTGGCACATGACGCAGGTCTTCCTTCACCCGTTTGATTCGCTGCCCTACTTCTGCCTTTCCGTCCACACCCAGCAGCACCGGATACTGACTCGTAAACCAGCCCACGGTACGGGTGATGTCGATATCTGGAACAATGGCTTCCCGGCCATGTCCCTCCAGATTGACCAGCACGCGCTCCTGACCGCTCCAGTTATATAATGCTGTGCCGAGTGCGGTTAACAGCAGATCATTGACCTCGGTGTGGTACGCACGGTGTGCTTCCTGCAGCAGCAGTCGTGTTTCCTGCTCGCTCCAAGCTACGCTCACCGTCGCAGTGTCTTTGATTAGAGAATGTTGTCCCTCTGCTCTCTCTTGATCCTTAGGCAACGATGCAACTTCCGTTTGGGCAAGACGGTGCCAATATTCGCGTTCATTTTCGATGGCTGGACTATTTGCATATTGAGACAAGCGTTCTGCCCAGTCGGAGAAAGCGTCCGTTTTATAAGGCAAACGAATGGCTTCTCCACGAACCGCCTGCTCATATCCCGTGGCAAAATCCTCAAACACAATCCGCCATGAAATGCCGTCTACGACCAAATGGTGAATCGCAATCAGTAAATGATCTCCATCCATGCAGCGGAAAAGTCCCAGCTTCACCAGCGGTCCTTCGTCCAGACGAATGGAACTTTGGATGGCATTGGCTTTCGTTTCAATCGCCATCACCACATCTGTCGCGTCTTCGAGGCCCATCAGATCTACAACATCCAGACTATACAGCTGGCCTTCATTCAGACCGCGATTCCACGCTTCATAGCCCTGTTCGGTCTGACGGAAGACCATACGTAGCGCATCATGATGCTCAGTTACCTTGGTCACCGTTTCACGCAATGCGGCTTCATCGAAGCCTTGCGCCCTATACAGCATCACCGACTGGTTGAAATAATGTGGCTCTGCTGAGGATTGTCCAAAGAACCATTGCTGAATCGGGGTCAATCTAACTGCCCCCGAAACCACCCGCTGATCAGCTGTACGGCTGACCTTGTGTACATAACCACTCAGCAGCGAAATGGAAGGATATTGGAACAAGTCCTTCATGTCCAGCTTGTAGCCCGCTTGCAGCAAACGGGAGGATACCTGGATTGCCTTGATCGAATCGCCGCCCAGATCAAAGAAATTATCCAAAATCCCGACTCTCTTCGCTCCTAATACAGCCTGCCAAATCGAAACCAAAGTCTGCTCCAGCGCTGTGCGCGGCTCTACATAATCCGCTCCGCTTTGCAGACTGCCTTCTGGTGCCGGCAGGGCCTTGCGGTCGATTTTACCGTTGGGTGTCAGTGGCATCTGCTCCAGCTGGATGAAATACGAAGGCACCATGTAGTTTGGTAGCTCCTCACCCAGTAAGCTGCGTAGCTCACCAGCGCTTACTTCCCGTTCAGCAACATAGTACGCCACCAGTTGGTTTTGCCCCTGCTCGTCCGCTTGTGCCAGTACGATGACCTCTTGTACGTCTTCCACTTTCAAAATTTGTGCCTCGACCTCACCCAGCTCGATCCGGTAGCCCCGGATTTTCACCTGATGGTCGATCCGGCCCAAGTATTCGATGTTGCCGTCTGGCATCCATCTCGCCAAGTCACCCGTACGGTACATCCGTTCGTAGCCGGCTTCACCAGCCGCAAACGGGTTCGGTACAAATTTCTCAGCCGTCAGCTCTGGACGATCCAGATAACCCCGAGCCAGACCTGGACCGGACACGCACAGCTCACCCGCGACACCTACCGGAGCCAAATGTCCATGCACATCCAGCATGTATACCCGATGGTTCGGCACAGGGCGTCCGATGGAAATCAGTTGTCCGGCTCTCTCATCCTCGGATACCGGCCAGATGGACGTCGCCACGGAGTTTTCGGTTGGACCATAGCCGTTGTAGTACGCCACTTGATCCTTCCACTTGTACACCAATTCTGTTGAAGATGCTGAACCCGCCGTAAACAAAATACGCAGGTTTGGCATCCGTTCTGGCTCCAGATACACCGCATAGGTCGGCGGCAAAGCGGCCACGTTGATTTGATGATCCGCCATATATTGCTCAAACCGCTCGTAATTCAAAATCGTTTCTGACGTTGGCACATACAACGTGGCTCCGCAGAACAGCGCCTGGAAGATTTCCCAGCAAGCTGCATCAAACGAATAGCTGGCGAACAGCAACGCATGATCCGACGTACGGATCTTGAGTGTCTGATCAAAATACGTTTTCAGATTGCACAGCCCGTGATGCTCCAGCATCACGCCCTTCGGCTGCCCCGTTGTACCCGACGTGTAGATCACATACGCCAAATCATTCGGACCGGACCACGGTTCCAGATTGGAATGATCTTCATGGTACACATCCTGCGTTTCATCCAGCACCAGCATGCGGCCGTCAAACGTGACTTTGTCTACCAGATGACTTTGTGTCAACAGCAACTTCGCACCTGAGTCGTCCAGCATATAGCGGATACGCTCCTCTGGATACGTCGGATCGATGGGGACATATGCACCCCCGGCCTTCAAAATTCCGAAGATGCCCACGATCATGTCTACCGAACGCTCGGTCATCAGACCCACCAGACGATCCTTCGTCACGCCTTGACTACGCAAGGTACGAGCCAAACGATTGGCGCGTGCATTCAGCTCGCGATAGGTCAACTGCTCTCCTTCAAAGAACAAGGCTGTCTGCTCCGGCGTCCGCGCGGTTTGCGCCTCGAACAAGCCATGAATCGTTTGCTTGTTTGGATATGCTACCGCTGTATTGCCCCAAACCTCGACGATTTGCTTGCGCTCCTGCGTGGTTACCATATCCAGCTCATGTACGCGAATGTTCGGCTTCGCTGTCACCTGTTCCAGCAGCTGCACCAGATGACCTCGAATTTGCTCTACACTTTCCCGTTCAAAGGCCAGCGCATTATACCCAAAGCTCATATGAATGGTGTTCCCCGGCAATACCACCAGGTTAAAGTCATAGTTGGTCTGCTCGACAGACTGAGCTCCGGTGATACTGAAGTTGGACTCATCACTGCTACCTAATTGCTCCAATTGTTCTTCTACCGGATAGTTCTCAAAAATAAGAATATGATTGATCAAATCCTGCTTAAGCTCCGACAGCCCCTGAATTTCATACAACGGGTACGTATCATAGGTATGGGAAGCAATCGATTGCTCCTGGGTTTGCTTCATCACATCGGAGAATAAGCTGTCCACTTGACTGCGGATACGCACAGGAATGGTATTGATAAACAGACCAATGATGTGCTCCACATTCGGAATGTCTGCCGGACGTCCAGATACCACGCTGCCAAACACCACATCATCTGTGCCATTATATTTTTGCAGCAACAGGCCCCAAACGGTCTGCATCAATGTATTGATCGTTACCTGATAACGCTTGGCTACGCGCTGAATGCCAGCCGTTAGATCCGCGCCCAAGTCAAAATCCAGACGCTCCGCCTGATACCCCGTCTTACCCTGAATTTTAGCCTGTGGCAGGCGAGACTGTTCCTCATATCCTTCCAGAACCTTGCTCCAGTAACCTGATGCGGCCTGACGATCCTGCTGTTCCAGCCATTCAATATATTGACTGTACGGCGTTACAGGTGCCAGTTCAGGCTGCTTATGAGCCAGTATCGCAAAATAACTCGCAAACACTTCGCCTGTCACCAGCGACAAGCACCAGCCGTCCATGACGATATGATGGAAGCTCCATACAAAACGGTACGCATCCTCACCTGTGCGCAAAACAGCCACACGCATCAAAGCATCTTGCGCCAGATCAAAGCCTCTTTGCTTGTCTTTACGCGTATATTCGAGGATGTACTCGTTTTGCCGCTCTTGCTCCATATCCCGCAAATCCTCTACATACAGTTCGCTGCGCTTATTCCGATACACGACCTGCAGTGGTTCATCTTTCCAGCCACTGTAGAAGTTCGTGCGCAGTACCGTATGCCGCTGCACCAAGACATCCAAACTGGCCGCAAATGCAGCGATATTGAAATGTCCTTGCAGATCAAAAGATGCCTGTTCAAAATAAGCTCCTGATTGCGAATCCATCAGATTGTAAAAGAGCATGCCCTTTTGCATCGGCGTCAGTGCGTATACATTTTCCAGCTCACCGGTATGTGCCGCCTGTTCCGCTATTTGTTCCAGTTCTCTAGTCGTCAGACCTTTGAAGGACACATCACTCGGCGTCAGCTCTGGCTGTTCCTGAGCGACACAATGCGTAATCACCTCTTGCAAAGCGGATTGCAGCAGGCTCGCCACACGTTCCAGCGTTTCTTTGCGATACTGCTTACGGCTGTAAGCGATCGTCAAGCGCAGCGTGCCTTCCGAGATCATCGCGTTCAAATCCAGCGTATACAGTAACGGTGAATGTGCATCCTCTGTATCCCCTGCACTATAGGACGACAACGTGATTCCACTGTTTTGCACATCCTGATCGACCTGCCCCAAGTAGTTAAAGCTGATTTCCGGTTCTGCTCCAATCGCCTGCGCTTCATCCGATGCAGACGCAGGGGACAAGTAGCGCCATGTGCCATACGTCAGCCCTTTATGTGGAATCCGGCGCAGACCTTCCTTCGTTTCTTTAATCCGCTGGGCCAGCGTCAGGTTGACATCTGTGTCCAGCAGCACCGGATACAAGCTCGTAAACCAGCCTACTGTACGTGTAATATCCACCTCTGGCAGGATTGCTTCCCGGCCATGTCCCTCCAGATTCACCAGCACCTGTCCGGCGCCTGTCCAGTTGTGCATCGCCAATCCTAACGCGGTCAATAGCAAATCATTGACCTCGGTGTTATAGGCGCGATGGGCCTGCTTTAACAGCTGCTGGGTTTCAGCTTCGGTCCACTCTACCGTCAGCACTTCGCTGTCAGCATTCAAGGAACCCTCGTAGGCAAAATCCTTAGGCAGCGGCGCCGCTTCCGCTTTGGCCTGTTCCAGCTGCTGCCAGTAGGCTTCATCCGATGCAGCCTCAGGACGGTTGGCGTAAGACGACAACTCCCGTGCCCATGCTTGGAAGGAATCCGTTTTATAGGGCAATCGTACAGGCTCACCCTTGATCGCCTGCTCGTAGCCTGTCGAGAAATCTTCAAACAGAATTCGCCACGACACCCCGTCCACCACCAAATGGTGAATGGCTATGAGCAAATGATCGCCCTCGGCTGTGCGGAACAATCCCAGCTTGACCAGAGGCCCTTCAGACAGGTGGATGCTGCTTTGAATTTCATTTGCCTTCGCTTCCAGCGCTTCCGCATAGGTTTCCTGTTTACGGTAGTCTGCGGTTTCCAGCGCATACAACGCGCCTTCATCTACGCCGCGTGTCCAAGCCTCGTAATCGGCTGAAGCCTGATGGAAAACCGTACGAAGCGCATCATGATGCTTCACGATGTGATCCATGACTTGGCGAACCGCCGTCTCATCAAAGCCCTCGGCACGATAGAGCATGACCGCCTGATTAAAGTGCTGCGGACGCTCGCGCTCCTGCGCAAAGAACCAATGCTGGATCGGAAGCAAAGCGGTTTCCCCGCTCACTTCTCCTTGATCTGCCATACGACTGACCTCGTGCATATGCGGTGCCAGTGTTGCAACCGTTGGATACTGGAATAAATCCTTCATGTCCAGCTTATAGCCAGCCTGGAACGCACGCGATGCGATTTGGATCGCCTTGATCGAATCGCCGCCCAGATCAAAGAAATTGTCCAAAATACCGACAGTCTGTAGTCCCAGTACTGACTGCCAGACCGCTGCCAGAGCACGTTCTTGCGCGGTACGCGGCTCAGCATAATCCGCTCCGGTTTGCAGGCTGCCTTCCGGTGCTGGCAGGGCCTTGCGGTCGATTTTGCCATTTGGACTCAGCGGCATCTGCTCCAGCTGTACAAAGTACGATGGCACCATGTAGCTTGGCAGCTCCCGGCCCAGCTCACTTCTCAGCTCGCTGGCACCCATTTCTTGCCCCGCGACATAGTACGCCACCATTTGTTTTTGGCCCGTTTCGTCTGCACGCGCCATGACCACGGCTTCTCGTACCGATTCCACTTGGAGCAGCTGCGATTCGACCTCACCCAGCTCAATCCGGTAACCCCGGATTTTCACCTGATGGTCGATCCGGCCCAGATATTCAATGTTGCCGTCCGGCATCCATCTCGCCAAATCGCCTGTGCGGTACATCCGCTCATAGCCGGCTTCCCCGCCAGCAAACGGATCTTTCACAAATTTCTCGGCCGTCAGCTCCGGTCGGTTCAGGTAACCGCGGGCTACCCCGATACCGCCGATGCACAGCTCCCCTGCAACCCCGATCGGCTGCAATTGCTCCGTGCCTTCCTTCACGATGTACAGACGAATATTCTGAATCGGCTTCCCGATCGGAATAACTCCATATTCCTCATCCGGCTCGCAATCGAAGTACGATACGTCCACCGTCGCTTCGGTTGGACCGTAGAGATTGATCAGCTTCGTTCCGGACAGGCTCGACACCAGCCGTTGGAATCGCGCCACATGCTGTGACGGTAATGCTTCACCACTGGCAAACACATGGCGCAGCGTACCCAGCTTCGCTTGCATCACTTCTCGTGGCTGCTGCTCCACGTACTCCAGGAACGCATGCAGCATCGCAGGTACAAAGTGCATCGTGCTCACGCCATCGCGGGCAATCGTGTCGACGATGTCTTCCGGGTTCTTTTCCCCGCCAACCGACAGCAGGCTCACCTTCGAGCCGACCAGCGACCACCAGAACAGCTCCCACACTGACACGTCGAAGGTGAAGGCGGTCTTTTGCAGAATCGTATCTTCCCCACTCAAGCCATAACGATCATGCATCCACAAAATCCGATTTAGCACAGAATGGTGCTCCACCATCACGCCCTTCGGTTTTCCCGTGGAACCGGACGTATAGATAACATAGGCTACATGGTGTGGGCCAGCCAGTGGCTCCAGATTCGAACCATCTTCGTGGTAAATGTCTTGGCCATCCTGCGCATGACGATCCAGTACCAGCACCTGGCCGTCGAAACTCAGCAATGCTTGCTCCGCCAGATGCGATTGCGTCAGCACCAGCTTCGCGCCCGAGTCCTCCAGCATAAAGCGGATACGATCCGCCGGATATTCTGGATCGATGGGCACGTAAGCTCCGCCTGCTTTGAGGATCGCGTAGATACCCACGATCATGTCCAGCGAGCGCTGAACCAAAATGCCCACGGGCTGATCCGGTTCAATACCTTCGGCACGCAAGGTGCGTGCGAGACGGTTCGCGCGCTCATTCAACTCACGGTAGGTCAGCGATTCCGCTCCGCACAGCACTGCTACTTGCTCTGGCGTGTTCGCTACCTGCTGCTCGAACAGTGCACTTAGCGTTTGATCCTGCGGATAAGCTGCCGTCGTATTTCCCCACACCTGAACGATCTGTGCCTGTTCTTGCGGGGTTACCAATTCCAGCTCATTCACACGAATATTCGGATTGTCCACAATTTGCCCGATGACATGGTCGATATGCCCCTGGATACGCTCCATAGCAGATCGGTTATACACCAGAGCATTGTATTCAAGCAGGATGGAGATATCCTCGTCAGGCACGACAATCAGGTTGAAATCGTAGTTGGTTTGCTCGGCAAGTGCCACATTGGCAATAGAGAAGCCATTTTGTGCTCTTGTCTCACCGGAACCGCCCATCTGCTTCATCTGTTGCCCGATCGGGTAGTTTTCAAAGACCATAATGTGATGAATCAGGTCTTGTTTTTGTGCAGTCAGTGCCTGAATGTCGTATAACGGGAACGTGTCATAGACACCAGAGGCCAAAGCCTGCTCCTGTGTGCGCTGCAATACTTCAGCAAATGTAGCATCCGGTGCACTGCAAATACGTACCGGAATCGTGTTGATAAACAATCCGATCATATTCTCCACGCCTGGAATGTCTGCCGGACGACCGGATACCACACCACCAAATACAACATCCTGATGATTATTGTATTGCTGTAAAATAACGCCCCACACGCTTTGCAGCAAGGTGTTAATCGTGACATGTTGTTGCTTGGCCATTTGGTTCAATGCCGCGGTCCGTTCTTTACCCAACATAAATGGCAGCTTTTCTGAAACATAGCCGGAATGGGAACCCGCACCGCTTCCGTCTGGTTCTTCATCCCGTGCGACTACAGAAGCTTGTGCGTTCTCACCAGGCAACAAGGTTTGCTGCTCATAACCCGCCAAATACTTACTCCAATAACGGGTCGCTTCCTGTGCATCCTGATGTTCCAACCATTCGATATAGTCACTATACGGCTTGACAAGTGCGAGCTCTGGCTGCTTGTGCTCCAGCAGGGCAACATATGCACCAAACACTTCATCCGTCACCAGCGACAGGCACCATCCGTCCATCACAATATGATGGAAGCTCCATACAAAACGGTAGGAGCTATCACCCGTGCGGAAGACGGTTACGCGCATGAGCGCATCCTTGCCTAAATCAAAGTTTTGAGCTTTATCCTGGGCCATAAATTCAGCTATAGCGTGCTCACGGCCTCGGACATCCTCATAACGGAAGCTCGGATTTTTATGACGATAGACGATCTGCAACGGTTGCCCATACCAACCACTGTAGAAATTCGTCCGTAATATAGCATGTCGGCTAACCAGCAGCTTCAGACTTTCCTCGAATAGGGACGGTTCAAAGTAGCCCTCCAGATCAAAGGTCGCCTGTTCAAAATACACGCCTGTTTCTGCATTCATCAGACTATGGAACAGCATCCCCTTTTGCATGGGGGTTAACGGATACATATTTTCCAGTTCTCCAACCGTCTTGGTCTGCTCCTTAATCGTATCTAATTGCTCCAGTGTCAGACCTTTAAACAGCACATCACTTGGAGTCAATTCAGTCCGCTCCCGTGTGACACAATGCTCGATCATTTCAAGCAGATTGGATTTTAACAGATTAGCCAGCATGTGGACGGTGTCCTTACGGAAGGCTTTGCCGTTATACCGAATGTCCAGTTCTAGGATGCCGTTCGTTACGATTCCGCTCACATCGAGAGCATATTTCATCTTCGTCCGGTCACTAACGACCGATCCAATTGAGTAAGGAGACCTACGCATATCGCTGTTTTGCAAGTCCTGATCCAGCTGTCCGAGATAATTGAAGCTCACTTGCGGCTCGGCAAAAGCTTGCTGTTGACCAGGGTTCAGTGTATCTGCTTGCTGACTGGCGACTTGGCCGGATTCACTCAAATATCTCCAGATTCCGTAGCCCAGTCCTTTATTCGGAATAAGGCGCAGGCTCTCTTTGACCTGTTTGATGCGTTCTGACAAAGCGGGATCACGACCAACGTCCAGCAATACCGGATATGGACTCGTAAACCAGCCTACCGTACGAGAAATGTCCGTATCCGGCAAAATGTTTTCACGTCCGTGTCCCTCTAAACTAATCAGGCTGCGTTCATGACCCGTCCACGTGTACAGCATCATGCCCAGTGCCGTCAGAAGCAGATCATTCACTTCCGTGTTATATGCGCGGTGTGCTTGCTTCAATAATTTTGATGTCTCTTCCTCCGTAAGCTGGACGACCACTGTATCGGTGTCAGCCAAGGTAAAGGGCTCAGCCTGCGCTTGATCCTCAGGTAAACGTACTTGGTCAGCCCAAGCGGCTGCGTTCAGTTGCTCCCAGTAGGCGTGTTCCCTGTCCATGGCTGTGCTATTCGCATACGCGGAGAGTCGCCCAGACCAGGAACGGAAGGAATCCGTTTTGTTCGGCAGCTGAAGCACTTCCTGATGAACGGCCTGTTCATAGGCAGTAGCCAAATCCTCAAACAAAATACGCCAGGATACCCCGTCCACCACCAAATGGTGAATCACCATCAGCAGATGATCCCCATCGGCACAGTGGAACAAACCAGCCTTTAACAGCGGTCCTTCATGCAGTTGGATACTGCTTTGAATTTCAGTGGATTTTGCCTCCATTGCTGCGCTGAGCATGGCTTCATCCGTCAAATCCCTAAAGTCCAGCACGTCCAGATGATACAGCTCGCCTTCCTGTATTCCGCGGTTCCATGCTTTATAGCCTTGCTCAGTCTTGCTGAACACCATCCGCAGTGCATCATGGTGCTCTGCTAGTTTGCCAAGCGCCTGACGCAAAGCAGCTTCGTCAAACCCCTGCTCCCGGTGCAGCATAACGGCCTGATTAAAGTGATGCGCATCCACTTGCTCCTGCGCAAAGAACCCATGCTGGATCGGAAGTAACGCCGTTTCTCCGCTCACTTCTCCCTGATCTGCCATACGACTGACCTCGTGCATATGCGGTGCCAGCGTTGCGACGAGGGGATAGCGGAACAAATCCTTCATGTCCAGCTTGTAGCCTGCCTGGAACGCACGGGATACGATTTGAATCGCCTTGATCGAATCGCCACCCAGGTCAAAGAAATTGTCTAAAATACCGACGGTTGGCACGCCTAGGACGGATTGCCAGACCGTTACGAGTGCCCGTTCCGGTGCAGTGCGCGGCTCTACATAATCCGCTCCGCTTTGCAGGCTACCTTCCGGTGCTGGCAGGGACTTGCGGTCGGTTTTACCGTTCGGTGTCAGCGGCATCTGCTCCAACTGAATGAAATACGACGGCATCATATAGCTTGGCAGCTCCCGCCCCAGCTCATGTCTCAGTTCACCAGCTCCAAGCTCTTGGCTCGCCACGTAGTACGCCACGAGCTGTGTTTGACCCGTTTCGTCCGTGCGTGCCATGATGACCGCTTCTTGTACCGACTCCACCTGCAGCAGCTGCGATTCGATCTCGCCCAGTTCGATCCGGTAGCCCCGGATTTTGACCTGATGGTCCATCCGCCCCAAATATTCAATGTTGCCGTCCGGCGTCCATCTCGCCAAATCGCCTGTACGATACATCCGCTCATGGCCTGCCTTGCCACCAGCAAACGGATTATTCACAAATTTTTCGGCCGTCAGTTCTTCACGTTTCCAATACCCACGGGCCAATCCTTCCCCTGCAATACATAACTCGCCCGGCACACCGACGGGCTGCAATTCTCCACTCGCATTCATGATATAGATTTGGGTATTCGCGATGGGACGTCCGATATTAATGTCTTGAGCATGGGTCAGTTCCTGTACGGCCGACCACACCGTCGTTTCTGTAGGTCCGTACATGTTATAAATGCGGGGACCGTTTATTTCTTGCAGTGCTGCGAGCAGCTTGGACGGAAGGGCTTCACCCCCGACCATAATGATCTTCACGTTTCGCAGCGCGCGGGAACCTACTTCATGACCCAGCAGCATTTGCAACCGGGATGGGGTCATTTGCAACATCTCAATCGAATGTTGAGTAATCAACTCACCAAGCGCCTGCGGATTCACCTGATGCTGGCGGTCGCCAAGCACAACAGACATTCCACCCAGCAGGGGCAGGATGGTTTCCAAGACGAAAATATCGAATGAAATGGTCGTGAGTGACAAAAGGGTTTGGCTCGTTTCAAAGTCAATGGCTTCGCGCATCCCGGTAATAAAGTTGAGTACCGAGCGATGCTGGAGCATAACTCCTTTCGGATTTCCAGTCGAACCCGAGGTATAGATGACGTAAGCCAAATGCTCTGGGCGAGCAATCGTCTCCAGGTTGCTACTTTCTCCCTGATACAATGCGGCATCCTCAAGAAACATGGTATTGGCATGGCAATGGTGCTCTTCTGCCAGCTCACGACTGGTCAGAAGCACTGCGGCCTCGCTGTCTTCCAGCATGTATGCAATACGAGAGGACGGAAATTCGGGATCGATCGGCACATAAGCACCACCTGCTTTGAGAACGGCCAGGAGACCTACGATCATTTCCACTGAGCGCTGCACCATCAGACCGACCCGTTTGTCAGGTCCTACTCCCTGGGCTTGAAGCATTCGGGCCAATGAGTTTGCCCGTTCATTCAGTTCCCGATAAGTCAGACTCTGATTTCCAAACACCAATGCCACTTGGTCTGGCGTACACTCCACCTGGTCCTCGAACAGCTGATGGATCGTCTGTTTGGACGGAAATGCACAAGCAGTGTCATTAAATGCTACTGTAATCTGTTGTTTTTCCGCTGCTGTGAGTAGTTCCAGCTCTTCAACCCGAACATTTGGGTTGAGCGAAATTTGCTCCAAGAGACGGGTAAAATGTCCATACAGACGCTCAATGCCTTTCCGATCAAAACAGAGCGTGTTATACATAAAGCGAATCTTTATGCCTTCTCCCGGCATAACGGCTACGTTCAGATCGTAGTTGGTTTGCTCTGTAGCCACCACATTCGAAATCGTGAACGGTTCCTGTCCTTGGCCTCCCAGCTGCTCTACCTGCTGCTCCACCGGATAATTTTCAAATATCATAATATGATTGATTAAATCCTGCTTCTGCTCGGTCAGTGCCTGAATTTCATAAAGCGGGAACGCATCATAGGCATTGGACGCCAGCGCTTGCCGCTGTGTTCGTTTCATCAGCTCGTTAAAGGCTTCGCCCTCTTCAGACTGCACACGCACTGGAATCGTATTAATAAATAGCCCGATCATGTGCTCCACACCTGGAATATCGCCTGGACGACCAGACACTACGCTACCGAACACGACATCCGAACTGTTGTTATATTTTTGCAACAGAACGCCCCATACGGTCTGAATCAACGTGTTGACCGTCACCTGATTTTGCTTCGCCACCCGTTCGATCTGAGCAACCAGCTCCGGCTGGAAGTCACATTCCAGATCTTCAGCAACATATTCCCCATCTTGCATCGATTTAGGCTGTGTTTTTTGCTGAGGAAGCGTAATTTGCTGCTCGTAGTCCGCCAGATACCCACGCCAGTATTGCAAGGCTGCCTCACGGTCCTGACGCTCCAACCATTCAATAAATCGACTAAACGGCGTGACAGGCTCCAGCGTTGGCTCATGACCCGCACGCAGTGCCAGATAGCTACCGAATACCTCCTGTGTCATAAAGGACAAGCACCAGCCATCCATCAAAATGTGATGGAAGCTCCAAACAAAGTGGTACGTATCATCCCCGGTTTGCAAAATGGAGACACGAATGAGTGCATCCTCTGCAAGATTGAATCCTTTCGCTTTATCCTCGATGACAAAAGCTTCAACACAAGCTTCTCGTTCCTCTTTTTCTAGTCCGCGCAAGTCTTCATAATATAATTGCCCGCTACGATTACGGAAGACGACCTGCACAGGTTCATCCTTCCATAAACTGATAAAGTTCGTCCGTAACGCCTCATGACGCTGTACGAGCAAATCAAAGCTTTTGCTGAAAGCAACCACATCAAAACGTCCATTCAATTCAAAGGTTGCCTGCTCAAAATAAGCTGCCGAACTCTCATCCATTAGACTGAAGAAGAGCATGCCCTTTTGCATCGGCGTCAAAGCATACACATTTTCTAGTTCACCCATATCTTGTGTATCTTTCACCAATTGCTCCAGCTCGTCCAGCGTTACATGTTTTAACAAGACATCACTTGGGGTCAACACCGTTCTTTCCTGCGCAATGCAATGGCTAATCACCTCACGCAAGCCGGATGCCAGTAGTTCTCCAAGCCGTGCAATCGTTTCGTGCCGGAATTGTGTGGTACCGTAGCGAATAGTGAACATCAGCTCGCCATCCTCGATTAATCCATTGATATCTAGTGCAAAATCCATAGCCGCGTTCGTGCTAACAGGCACACCAATGGAATAGGAGGAAGGCTTCAGATCGTTACCTTTATAATCCTGATCGAATTGGCCTAAATAGTTAAAACTGATCTCAGGCTGAGTCTTTAACTGCACGCCTGCTTTCTCCAGCACATTCATATCTGACAGGTATCGCAAAATACCATAACCGATGCCTTTTTGCGGAATATGACGCAGCCCTTCCTTGACCCGTTTAATCAGCCGAGCGGTATTTCCACCTTGTCCCAGACTTCCATCCAGTACAACCGGAAATTGGCTCGTAAACCAGCCGACTGTGCGCGTAATATCCACGTCGGGTACAACGGCTTCCCGTCCGTGGCCTTCCAAGTTAACCAACACCCGTTCGGAACCAGACCATTCATACACGGCTTTGCCGAGTGCGGCCAGCAGCAGGTCATTCATTTCCGTGTTGTACGCGCGATGAGCTTGTTTGAGCAGCTGCTCGGTTTCCTGCTTCGTCCAGCTGACTGTCACTACCTCGCTGTCTCCAAGCAGAGCATTGTCATTCGCAAAATCCTTCGGCAAAGGCTTCGCGAGGCTGGCTTCCGCCTGTTCGATATGCTGCCAGTATGCAAACTCCCGCTCCATCGTCACACGATTCGCGTAGGCTGACAGCTGTTTGGCCCATACCTGGTAGGAATCTGTTTTATGCGGCAGTTGAATAGCTTTACCCGTTTTACCTGCAACGGCCTGCTCATATCCGGCTGCCAAGTCCTCCAGCAAAATGCGCCATGATACACCGTCCACAACCAGATGATGAATGACGATTAGCAAATGGTCGCCCTCAGCGCAATGGAACAGACCGAGCTTCACAAGTGGACCCTCGCTCAAGTGAATGCTCGCTTGAATTTCACTCGCCTTGGCTTCTACAGCGGTGGATTCGTCTTCAACTCCGCTAAAATCTACGATGTCCAGCGTATATAGCTCGCCTTCCACCACACTGCGGTTCCAGGCGGCATAGCCTTGCCCCGTCTCACGGAATACAGTGCGCAATGCGTCATGATGCTGGACAATGCGTTCCATCGTACAGCGCAGCGCGTCGACGTCAAAGCGCCCGGCTCGATACAGCATCATCGCCTGGTTGCTGTGGTGCAGGTCTACCGGCTGCTGCTCGAAGAACCACCGCTGAATGGGTGTCAGTTCCACCTGGCCTACTGCCTCTTCCTGACTGGCCATCTTGCCATCTGTACGAAGCAAAGGACTGAGTGACGCTACCGTCGGATTGCTGAACAAATCCTTCATGTCCAGTCGATACCCTGCTTGCAGCAAGCGGGAGGATACTTGCAGCGCTTTGATCGAATCGCCGCCCAGTTCAAAGAAGTTATCCTGCGTGCCTACTATTTCGGCACCCAGCACCCCGGCCCACACTGAAGCTAAAACCTGTTCTACCGTAGTACGTGGAGCCACATAAGCTGCACCGGTATGGATGCTTCCTTCCGGTTCCGGCAAGGCCTTGCGGTCGATTTTTCCATTGTGGGTCAGTGGCAAGGTCTCCAGTCGCATCAAGCGTGCCGGCACCATATGTGCTGGCAGTCCTGCTTCCAGCTCGGCCTGTACCTCCTCGATCCGCAGCTCCACTTCTCCCGTGATGTATCCGCACAAATACTTGTGTCCGCGTTCGTCCGTCCGGTCGATGACTACCGCTTGACGCACACCCGGCACCCGCTGGATTGCCGTTTCAATCTCGCCCAGCTCGATCCGATATCCCCGGATTTTGACCTGATAATCCATCCGGCCGATAAAGTCCACATTGCCGTCCGGCATCCACCGCGCGAGGTCACCTGTGCGATACAATCGTTCACCCGGTACGTACGGGTTTGCCACGAACTTCTCGGCCGTCAGGTCCGCACGATTCAGGTAGCCTCGTGCCACCCCGGCACCGCCAATGCACAGCTCGCCCAGTACGCCGATCGGCACCGGATTCAACTGGCTGTCCAAGATGTAAAACCGTGCGTTCAGCCACGCCTGACCAATCGGTACATTGCCGCTACTTGGCAGCTTCGACAGTTCTTCGTCGTAGAAGCTGGAGTCGATCGCCGCTTCCGTGACGCCGTAGCTGTTCATAATACGAACATCCGCGCCAAACCGTTCCTGCAGCACCCGGTAGTCTGTCACACTGCAGCTATCCGAGCTGGTGATCAGCAGTTCCAGACTGCTCATGTCCAGTCCCTGTTCATGTACATGCTGCATGAACGGTACAATTAAAGCCGGTGTGGATTCGAACACCGTAATCTGATAGTCACGAATCCAGCCATATAGACGGCTTGGGTCAATCCGGTCGTCTTTCGGGCAGATGACCATCGTGCCACCGTTATAGAGCGCCCGCGCGATATCGCCGACGAACACGTCGAAGGAGAAACTTGCCAGTTGCAGCAATCGTACCGGGAACTGGTTCAAACGGTAATCCCGGCGGTAGGCCGCGGCTGTGTTTACCAAACTGTGATGCTCGATCATGACCCCTTTCGGGCGTCCCGTTGTACCGGACGTATAGATCACATACGCCAGATCCTGCGGCTCATTGATAGGTTCCACATCCGTGGCATCCCCGATGTACAGCGACTCATCGTCCAGCGCCAGTACGGTGTGCAGACGCAAGTTCGCTGCGGATTCGGATGCTGCTTCGCTATCAGATGACGAATCTGATTTCAAGCTTAATCCCTCATTAAGGCTGTCTCTTTCTATCGTTTCAATGCTAACCGCCGTTTCCAGCTCGCCCTCAGCCTTTCCTTCGGCCAAAGCCCATCGGCTTTCCTCCAGCCATGCTTGGGCACGCTCCTGCAAACCTGTTTGCGTCAGTAGCACTGTCGCACCGCTGTCCTCCAGCATAAAGCGGATACGTTCGGACGGATAATCCGCATCCAGTGGCACGTAAGCACCGCCAGCCTTCCACACCGCCAATACGCCGACCAGCATGTCCACCGAGCGCTCGCTCAAAATACCAACAATGGATTCGCGCCCAATGCCTTCATTCCGCAATCTACGAGCAAGTTGGTTCCCACGCTCGTTCAGCTCACGGTATGTAAGCTGCCGCTCCTCGTATACAACTGCCACGTGATCCGGCGCAAGCTGCGCTTGTTCTTCCACATAGGCGTGGAACAACCCTTCTGATTGCTTTTCATCACTCCATGCAGATACACCAACGGAACCAAAGCCGTCGATGATTTTCGCTTTTTCCGAAACAGTCACCAACTCAAACTCATCTACCAGCGCATCTGGTCTGTTAATCGCTTCTTCAATCATATGCAGCAAATGCTCGCGGATTTGCTCTACAGCTGTACGTTCCAATACTCGCGCGTTGTACTCCAAATGGACATGAATTTCATCCCCCGGCACAACCGTAATGTTGAAATCATAGTTCGTTTGCTCCGACACGGAAGCATTGGCAATCGTAAAACCATTCGTACCACGGCTACCCATTTGCTCCATGCGCTGTTCCACTGGGTAGTTTTCAAACACCATAATATGGTTCACCAGGTCCTGTTTTTGCTCTGTCAGGGCCTGAATTTCATATAACGGATAGGTTTCATAGGCACGGGAAGCCAGTGCCTGCTCCTGTATCCGCTTCATTAACGCAGCAAACGTCATATCTTTCTCACTGTGAATCCGTACAGGAACCGTGTTAATGAACAAACCAATCATTTTATCGATGCCCGGAATATCCGCTGATCTGCCGGATACGACACTGCCAAATACAACATCCCGACTGTTGTTATACCGTTGCAGCACAACGCCCCACGCTGCTTGAAGAAGCGTATTGACCGTTACCTGCTGCTGCTTGACCAGCTTGTTCATCTGCTTGGTCACTTCGCGGTCCAGTGTAAACGAAAGCTTATCCGCTTCATATTCTTTAGCGTGACCATCCAGCTGTTTTGCCTGCGGCAATACCGTCTGCTGCTCGAAACCAGCAAAATAATCATTCCAGAACCGTTCAGCCTCTGCTTTGTCCTGCCGCTCCAGCCATTCAATATATTCGCTGTATGGCGTTACCGGGGCAAGCTCCGGCTTGCGGTCTTCGAGGATGGCAAAGTACGTATTAAATGCTTCCCCCACAACTAGGAACAAGCACCAGCCGTCCATCAAAATATGGTGGAAGCTCCACACAAAACGGTACGACTCCTCGCCTGTACGCAAGACAGACACCCGCATCAGCTCGCCTGAGCTGAAATTAAAGCCTCCGGCTTTGTCACGCTCAGCAAAATCAGCAATGTATGCGTCCTGCTCTCCTTGTCCCATTGAACGCACATCTTCAAAACGGAACCCGGCATGTTTGTGGCGGTACACCACCTGTAAAGGCTGCTCATTCCAGCCGCTATAAAAATTCGTTCTGAGTATTTGATGGCGATCCACCAGTTGATTTAAGCTTTCGGCAAAAGCCTCCACTTGAAAGCTGCCTTGCAGATCAAATGTCGCCTGCTCAAAGTACGCCCCGGGTTTCGGCTCCATTAAGCCGTGGAACAGGATGCCTTTTTGCATGGGTGTGAGCGAATAAATATTTTCCAGTTCTCCCGCAGCAGCCGTCTGCTCTACAATATGATCCAGCTCTCCAGCCGTCAGTCCTTGGAAGGACAGATCGCTTGGTGTCAGTTCCGGCAGCTCTTTTTGCACGCAATGGGCTAATACCTCACGCAAGCTCTCCTGAAGCAGATCAGCCAGCTTTTTGATTGACTTTTTCATGAACGTTTTGTTGCTGTAGCTGATCGTCAGTTCCAGTGCACCGTCCGTGATCATGCCATTGATATCCAGAGCATACCGCTTGGTTAACGTGTCACTAATGGAAGCTCCGATGGAATAAGGAGACATGCGAAAGGCATTTTTCTTTAAATCCTGATCGAATTGTCCGAGATAGTTAAAGCTGATTTCCGGCTCGGCGACAAAAGCGGCTTCCCCTTCCCCGTCAGCAAGATATCTCAAAATCCCGTATCCAATTCCTTTATGCGGCAAACGGCGCAGTCCTTCTTTGACGTTCTTGACACGCCGTCCCACATTCTGTTCCTCACCCATATCGAGTACAACCGGGAATTGGCTGGTAAACCAACCGACCGTACGCGTAATATCCACATCCGGCAAAATAGCTTCCCGTCCGTGACCCTCCAGATTTACAAGCACCTGACGGATGCCTGCCCACTCCTGAATTGCGGTGCCCAGAGCTGTCAGCAACAGGTCGTTTGCTTCCGTATTGTAGGCACGATGAGCTTGTTTCAAGAATTGTTCCGTTTCTTCTACCGTCCACGCTACTGTCAGTGTCCGATCATCGCGAAGCTGTGGCTTGGCCTGAGATTTACGAGTGTAATCTTTTGGCAAGGATGCCTGACTCTTCCCTGCTTGCTCAATCTGCTCCCAATACGCACGCTCGCTCTCCAACGCTCCACTGCTCGCATAAGCGGATAGCTGGTCTGCCCACAGACGGAAGGAATCCGTTTTGTTGGGTAAACGGACAGACTCGCCCCGTAAAGCCTGCTCATAACCGGATGCCAAATCCTCCAGCAAAATACGCCAAGACACGCCGTCGACTACAAAATGGTGGATCGCTACCAACAAATGGTCTCCATCGGTGCAACGGAACAGACCTAGTTTCACCAAAGGGCCTTCATCTAGACGGATACTGCTTTGAATTTCGCTGGCTTTGTTCTCCAGCAAATGAGCAAAGTCAGACTCATTTGTAAAATCAACCACTTCCAGGCTGTACAGTTCTCCTTCTTGCACGCCACGGTTCCATGCTTCATACCCGCCGTCCGCATTTTGGCTGAATACGATGCGCAAAGCATCATGGTGCTCGACAATGCGTTGCAGTGCCTGATGAAGCGCCGTTTCGTCCAAACGATCCTCACGGTGCAGCATCAGAGCCTGATTATAGTGCTCTGGATTGGATGGCTGCTGCTCAATGAACCAGTGTTGAATCGGTGTCAATACCACGTTTCCACTGACTTCTCCTTGATCGGAAACGCGGGTCACCCGCTGCACCCGTCCATTCAGCTCAGCAATCGTCGGATACTGGAACAGCTCTCTCATTTCCAACTTGTAACCATTTTGCAGCAGTCTTGAAGACACCTGGATGGCCTTAATCGAGTCGCCCCCCAGATGGAAAAAGTTATCCAGCACACCAATATACTCGATACCAAGTACAGATTGCCACACGGACACTAGCGTCCGTTCTACCTCATTACGTGCCGCTACGTAATCCTCACCGGAATCCACGCTTCCCTCCGGTTGCGGCAACGCCCGACGATCCACTTTGCCATTTGGTGTCAACGGCAATTGCTCCAGCTGCACAAAATATGACGGTACCATGTAACCCGGCAATTCTTGGCTCAAGGCGCTTCGCAGCTCACTAGCCGCGATATCCGCAAGGGTGACTACATATGCACAGAGCTGCTTTTGCCCCTGCTCATCCTCACGTGCAATGACGACGGCTTCTTGCACCGCCTCCAGCTTCAGCAGCTGTGCTTCCACCTCGCCCAACTCAATCCGGTAGCCCCGGATTTTCACCTGTGCGTCAATCCGTCCTTTGTATTCCAGCGTTCCGTCCTCATTCCAGCGCACCAAATCGCCTGTGCGGTAGCAGCGCTCTCCGCTGCGGAACGGGCTGTCTACAAACTTTTCAGCTGTTAAATCCGGACGGTTCCGGTAGCCACGTGCCACCCCGTCGCCGCCGACGATCAACTCCCCCCATGCCCCGACAGGCTGAAGCTGCATGGAACGGTCTACGACATACGCTGTGGAGTTGTGAATCGGACGCCCAATCGGCACCGCTTCCAATTGCACGCTAGCAATCGCATGAGTTGTAGAAAAAGTTGTATTTTCTGTCGGCCCATAGCCGTTAATGATCCGCAGGGACGGATGAGCCTCCAGCACCCGGTTAATGTGCGGTACAGACAGCACATCACCACCGACCAGCAGTTCTTGTACCCCCTCGAACAGCTCCAAGTCCTGCTGAGATAGCTGGTTAAAGAGCGGCGCAGTCAGCCACATTGTCGTGATACCATGGTTGCGCACGGCTGCCTTGAGCTTTGGAGCGTCCAAAATGACATCCTGACTTACCAGCACGAGCTGTCCACCATTCAATAGCGCACCCCAAATTTCGAAGGTGGACGCGTCAAAGACAACGGCGCCAGTTTGCAAAATGCGTGTATCAGCATCTAATTGCGCATAGTTTGTACTTTTCACCAAACGCACGACATTGCGATGTTCTACCATAACCCCTTTGGGCTGTCCGGTCGTGCCCGAAGTGTACATCAAATAAGCTAGTCGGTTTCCAAATTTACGTTCTTGTTCTCCAGCAGTGCTGTCTACGACAGACGAGGATGATTCATTTAAAATCTCATTTTTCAGATTTGTATAATTGGTATAATCCGCATGATAAGCCTCGTTTTGCTCCCAATGTACGGTATTCAAGCCTTGGTCATTCTCTGCCCCGTACACCTTAGCATCGCTCAGATCCAGTACGATTCCGGTGTATTCCTCCAGTTGCTGTTCTGCATGCTGCACCAGCAGCAACTTTGCCCCCGAATCTTCCAGCAGGTAACGTACACGTTCAGCCGGATAATCAGGGTCAATCGGCACATATGCGCCGCCCGCTTTGAGAATCGCCAACATGCCGACAATCATATCCGTGGAACGCTCAGCAACGATACCTACAGTTTGCTCGGCGGTAACACCGTATCCGCGCAACGTGTGAGCCAGTCGATTTGCTTTAACATTCAGTTCGCCATAAGTTAAACGGGCATTTCCGAACACAACTGCTATCTGATTCGGTGTACGTTCAGCCTGTTCCTCAAACAACTCATGAATGCCTGCTTCGTGTGGATATTCCACCGCTGTAGCATTGAATACATCGATGATTTGCGCCCGTTCTTCCTCACTGATCAGCGACAATTCCTGTATCCGCTTGTGTGGGCCCTGCACCATATGCTCCGCCACACTCAAAAATTGTCGAATAATTCGAGCAATTTCCTGTTCACTAAACAGCTCGGTACGATAATCCAGGTACAGCACGAGTCTATCGTCATCCAGCATTTCAACCATGTGAATATCGAAGTCGTTCACCGTATCTCCGCAGAAATCGTTATCAACCTGCTGAATCGCTTCATCAAACCGGGAGAAACTCAAGGTACGGTACTGAATGGAAGCACCAAACAGACGCTGAATGTCCAGACTGCTTTGCTGTTCACGCAAATCCTGAATAATTTTGTTGTACGGGTAACGCTGATGCCGCAAAATGGACGCCTGCTCCTTCCCTACACCTTGCAGGAAGGTCAGCAGTTCGGATTCTGGTTCGACCAACAGACGCGTAGCCACGGTGCTGACGAACATACCGATGGTATCCTTTTCCTTCTTAGACGTACGGTTGGCATAGAGTGTCCCCACGGTTAGGTCCTGCTCTCCCGTCACTTTATGCAAATAAATATACAGAGCCGCCAGGAAGAACGTGAAAATACTAATTTTATGTTCCTCGCAAAAAGCCGTAACACCACGATACAACTCATGTTCCAGTATAAAGCTCTCCCGGCGTGCAGCTGTGCTCAGTGTCAGCGGGTTATATGATTTCAAACCTGTAGTCTCTGGCAAATCGGCAAACTTTTCTGTCCAGTACGTTTTGTCCTTTTGATAACGGTCTGATTGCTCATAGCTTTGCTCTACCTGGATAAAATCCAGATATGGATTGTCTTTGGTCGGTGCATCTTGACCTGTACCATGCACAATATCCATATAATGTCCGGTGATTTCATTAATGGCCTGATTCATGGACACACCGTCTGAAATAATATGATGCATTTTAAAATTAAACCATGTTTCTTCTGCTCCGAGCTGCAAGATAACAAATCGGTACAGCTGCGAATCCAACAATGAGAACGGCTGTGGATTATGACGCTTTAACCATACATTCGCTTCTTCCGGGGCAACTTGGAGCGTTTCTATATTTTCCGCCGTAAACGGCTCTACATATTGATATGGAATCCCATCCTGAGCAGTGATCTTGATACGGAAAGAATCATTTTGGGCAATCACCCGGTTCATTGCTTGCTGCAAGGCATCTATACGAACAGTTCCCCTGATTTTTACTGTTGCAATAATTGTTGATGTGTTCCGATTAGGATACAGAAGCTCCGTATACCAAATCCGTTGCTGTGGCTGGCTTAGCGAAAACAATTGAACATCTTGCTGTGTCATCCGTTTCTCTCCTCGCAAAATAGATATTGGTAAAAAGGAAATTCGCATATTTATGCGGTTTGTTCCTCGGGATGCTTTCGAAATTGAAGCTCATACAGCTCTGCATAATGACCTCCCTCGGCAAGGAGCTGATCGTGGGTACCCTGCTCTTTCAGTTCGCCATCGGCAAGGACACAGATCGTATCCGCCCGTTCAATCGTAGACAATCGATGGGCAATAACTAATGTCGTACGATCCTTCATCAGCTCATTTAAGCCCTGCTGGACTTCATACTCCGATTCTGCATCCAAAGCCGAGGTCGCTTCATCCAACAGCAAAATCGGTGCATTTTTGAGCAAAGCACGAGCAATTGCGATCCGCTGTCTTTGACCGCCAGACAAATTGGCTCCGCGTTCACCGACAATCGTGTCGTACCCCTCTGGCAGCTCGGCTATGAAGCCGCTGGCATAGGCTGTTTTGGCCGCAGCCTCTACTTCCTCATCCGTGGCAGTCGGTGAGCCAAAACGGATATTATCCGCTACTGTACCGTGGAAAAGCGTAGCCTCCTGTGGTACATAGGCCATCAAATCCCTGATCTCATCCAACAGAAATTCTTCTGCCAAGCGACCACGAACCCGCAGCACACCTTCGTCCGGTGGGTAAAACCCCAGCAACAGCTTCATGACTGTGCTTTTGCCACCACCACTCGGGCCGACAAGCGCGGTTACCTGCCCTTCTGGCACAACCAAGTTTAACCTTTGCAGCGTTGGATGGTCAGGCTGATAGCCAAAGGTGATGTCGTGCAGCTCCAGCGCAGCCGGAGTCTGTTCAATGGCATGGTCTGAACGCAAGGTCTCAACATCGCCATAGAATTCCCCAGATTCACGGGCTGATAAAGCTGCCGTCTCGGGATCGATAAGCATAGTCAGCGGTCCCTTCTTTTTAGCCGCGGGGAACTGCTCTTCTTCCTTCGACTCATCCAGAATTTCGCGGATACGCGCCAAGCCTGCCAAAGAGTTTTGTAACAGTGTTACAGCTGCCCCTAGCTCCAAAAACACCGTTGAAATACCGGTTTGCAGCTGCACAATCTGTCCCAATACTCCCAGTTCCATTTGCTTCTGCGATACCAGAATCAATCCGGCGACAAGCACACCGCCCAGCGTAATGAACTCTATGACAAAATTGCACATATCCTGCAAGCCCATATGACGTCCCTGCCGGATGCTGATACGGTTTATGTCCTCGCTTGCATCGTTACATAGTCCACCTACCTTTGTCCTCAATCCAAACAACTTCACCGTCTGCAAACCGGAAAGCAAATCACTCAATCGTTCCGTGAACCTGCTCATCCGTCCCTGTAACTCTTCACTCGTCTTTCGCATTTTCTTTGCGAAATGAGCATTTATCCAGGCTGAAGCCAGCCCAAGTAAAACCGCCATAATCCCAAATCGCCAATCCAGAACCATCAAAATGACCAACGAGCCCAAGAAAAGCGAAATTTCCAGTATAATCGAGCGGATATGAACGGTGTAAGCCTGCTCCAGCGCCTGTACATCGTTCGTCATACGGGATACAAGATCACCCGAATGGTGTTTTTCGGCTTTATCGTACGATAGCTTAACAATGTGGCCAAATAGTTTCATTCGTACATCGGCAATCGCCAGCTTTACACACCGTTTATACATATAGCTGCACAGGGGGGAAATAAGACTTAATGCCAAAAATGTACCACTGACCAAATAGACCGCTCGGTATAGCTCCTGTACATCGCCATTAACCGCGAAATTCAGCAAATAATGCACCACAAAAGAAAGTAAAATCGTGATGCTGGCATTGGTCAGACTATTGCCAACCAGCCCGGTAAAATACCATTTTCGGTGCGGCTTCATCAGGGATATCAACTGCTTAAATTCATAAAACCCCTGTTTGAAGGTCACGACGCTCACCCCTTTCCTCAGGCAACGAATTACCGTTTTCCGCCGTATGCTGTTCTTCTTCAAAATTTTTCAAATACAGCTTTCGGTACACACCATCACGACCTAGTAATTCCTCATGAGAACCCGATTCCACAATGCTCCCCTGATCGAGTACAATAATGCGGTTCGCCTGACGTACGGTTGACAGTCGATGAGCAATGACCAGTACCGTCCGGTTTTGCATTACCGCATTCATCGCATTCTGCACCTGAGCCTCCGACTGACTATCGAGTGCTGAAGTCGGCTCGTCCAATAGAAGCAGCGGAGCATTTTTCAGTAATGCTCTTGCTATGGAAATACGCTGTTTTTGACCGCCAGACAATCCGCCTCCCCGCTCGCTCAACAGGGTTTCATAGCCCTCGGGAAGTTGAACAATAAAATCATGCGCATGTGCCGCTTTCGCCGCCTCGACAATTTCTTCCCGAGTCGCCTCCAAACGTCCATATCCGATATTTTCTGCAATAGTGGCCGGAAAAAGCGACGGCTCCTGAGATACCATCGAAATATGACTGCGCAGGCTTGTTAAATTCCAATCTGTCAAACTCTTTCCAAATAGTTGAATGGTTCCAGCATGCTCTCCAGGTTCATTAAATCCGCAAAGTAGCTTGAAAATCGTGCTTTTACCTCCACCGCTGGCACCGACAATCGCCACCATATCCCCTTGCCCTGCCTGGAAGCTAATATCCTTCAGCACTGTGTTCCCTTCATCGTAGCCAAAGGTCAAATGCTCAAAGCTGACTACAGCAACACTATCAACGTCATCATCACTTTCTGCTCCGCCTTCACTCATTCGGTTGGCTTCCCCATTTGCATCGTCTTTCAAATGAGGCGCCTCATTCTCTCGCTTCTGATCTACCAAGGTCATTTCGCCATCCTGACGTTCATTCTGCCAATCCAGTACCTCAAACAAATGCTTTGCGGCTCCACCCGCTTCCTTCATTTGCGAAATGATCGTCGGCAGCATGGCAATCGGCTGCAATATGAACGAAATCAGGTATAAAAAAAGTACAATGCCTCCAGCATTCAGCTCTCCTTGTTGTATCAGGTATCCTCCGTATACAATGACCAAAATAATTGGTGTTGCCAGCATCATCACACCTACTGGAGTAATGGCTGCATAGCGCTTTTCTAGCCTTAAGCCGCGCTTGACGACCTCCTCCATAATCACCATATACTTCTTCAACAGCACAGCTTGCATATTGAATGCCTTGACGATAGGGATTCCTCCGATTGCATCTTGCCCCACAGCGTTCAAATGAGCAATTTTCTCCTGAAGATCTGCGGAATATTTTTCAATCGGCTTGCTCATTAGTGATGTTATGATCATTCCTATTGGCATGAGCGCAAGACTTGCCAATATCAGTTTCCAGCTTGTCAGTAAAAGCAATATGAGTGATGCCGTAAACACAAGCGGTAAATAAAACAGATTGGAAAACTGCTGGATAAAAAAGTTCTGTAATACTGCCGTATTATTGGTTAGACGGGATACCAAATCTCCGGTAAATTTCCTTTCCACGCTGGAAACCGGTAAATCGCAAAACTTATGTACGAGATCGCCTCTCAAGTCGCGCAGAGCACTAACACTAAATCGCGCTGAAGCGTACCTCATCACAAACTTACAGGGCATTCCAATTAGCGTCATACCAACAACCAGATAGATCATGTTCTGGGTAGAGGAGAATGTCCCCTGTGCCATTTGCTCAATGGCCTTACCCAAAACAATGTCAATAGCTGCCAAACACAAGGAGGCGATCACCGTTATGAAAACCCATAGATTGTACGGTCTTACATAACGTATGAGTCTCCGAAAAGCAGAATTTAATCGAAACAAGGGCATCCCTCTTTTCGTTGCCCACACTTTATCAGTGCGAACTTTTTATATTGGCTGTGGACGTCGATGAGATAAACTCTGGGTTTGGATGCATGAGTATCCGTGCAGAATAAAATGCGATTTTGAACTATGCTGGAATTTGCATCTTGGTGTGGGCTGGTTGTTGATTGTTGCTGAGATGGTAATAAGGAAGTGTATCGTGATGTGTGGGACATTCAACTCTGTCTGAATCGTGGTTGTAGGGTGCTTGTGTTGTAAGCTGTATGAGATGCCGCTGCGTGGGCCATCGGCGAGGATGTAGAAAGAATGTTCTCGACTGCGCTCATAACCTCTTGTTCTTGTTCATGGATGAAAAAGTGATTACCTTCGAACATCCGAACATCCATAGGTGATGTCGTATGTTGTTGCCAGGCATGGAGTGACTCTGTGCTAACCTCAAAATCCTTCATTCCGCCTAAAACGGTCATCGGGCATACCAGTGGATTTCCCGGCTGATAAACATAAGTTTCACATACCTTAAAATCTGCACGCAGACGAGGCATAATAATTTGCATCAATTCTGCATTTTGCAGCACCTCTTCAGGGGTTCCCTGCATTAAACGAAGCTCTTCTGTGAAAGAATCGTCTGCTAAATCATGGAGTCGTTTTTTGGAGTATGGAAGATGTGGTGCGGATTTACCAGATATAATGATATGCACAGGTAGCTTTCCAGTTTTGCTGTACAACTGTCGCGCTGTTTCAAATGCAATCAGTGCCCCCATACTGTGCCCAAAAAAAGCGAACGGCTTATGCATGTATGGAGCCATTGCGGGAACCAACGATTGAACGATGTCTTGAAGAGTATCCATTGGAGCTTCTGTTGAACGGCTTTCACGTCCTGGAAGTTGTATAGGCAACACGGTAATGTCAGGCGCAAACCTAGACTTCCAAGAGTTAAATATGTAAGCACCACCACCGGCGTAGGGGAAGCAAAATAGTTGGAGCTTCGCAGTCAGTTGGACCTCTGTTTTCGCGAACCAAGATTGCGATCGAGTCGTCATATGAATTCCTCCATCCTCTATGCATTTCATAATTTTACAGTAAATCCTTATATCTCTTTTTTTATTCCAACACTTTCTAACTGTTTTTAAATATACAAACTTTAAAACCACTTGGCATGGGACAAAAGGGCTAAATTGATAGAGCTCATAAAAATAAAACAAAATCCATATTATGTTATTTGTTTCCAAAATTCAAAAGCAACAATTTCACTTTTTGTATTAGTTATCTGTCAATCATGATCTGTTAATTTAGTTTGAAACGAAATTTTAGGTTTTCACGAATTTTGTAAAACTAAACTCATTATGATTTACATTGAAGCTCCACCCCCTTATCCTACAACAATTTTATCTTTACATGCCATTAACATAAATGTAACAAATTCAACCTGATATCATCCGACAAATTCCGCCTTTTTCCGCAACTCTCTTTAACATCCTAAATAATGGATTTAATTTATATCAAGCTCACATAAACCAAAATTAATAACTCTTTAATTTTGTAATAAATATTGTTATTTCATAGTCCTGAAGGACCATATTTTGCATATTTTTTTCTGACTCTTCGTCTAAAAAATTCAGTTCGGATTGAGTTTTTCTCTCCCAAAGCTATGAATTTTCTTTTCAAACTCTAATAGAAACGTTTCTATCTCGATTCAAATTACCTGTTCTCTAGAAATTTATAGCCTTACTTTTAATCTTTCACCCCCTCAAAAAACAGTAACGGCAAAACAGCAAGGCTCCCTGTTGTTGGAGCTTGCTGCATTATAAATTTTATTATGTTTGACTTCACTATCGGTCGTTATGCAGAGCGTTGTAAGCTTTATTATAGTTATCCCCCAATCTTATTAATTTAGTGGGATGGAGTATATGTATGGGTTTCTTGTATAATTTCCAAAACGCGAAAGCCTTATGGTATACAAAAAGAGCACAGCCCATTAAGGCTGTGCTCTTTTATCGTGCTTGGCGACGTCCTACTCTCCCAGGACCCTGCGGTCCAAGTACCATCGGCGCTGGAGGGCTTAACGGTCGTGTTCGGGATGGGTACGTGTGGAACCCCTCCGCTATCGCCACCAAACATGAATTTACATCGTAAATTCTTCCGTATGGTTATTCGGTTCATCACTTATCGTGCGAATGAATAGCCATGCGCTTGTTGTATGTATTTCTACATACCTTCAAGGTTACACCCTGAAAACTGGATCCGAAACTCATTTGCGTTTTATTCTTAGGATAAGCCCTCGACCGATTAGTATTGGTCAGCTCCATGCATTACTGCACTTCCACCCCCAACCTATCTACCTCGTCGTCTTCAAGGGGTCTTACTAATTGGGAAATCTCATCTTGAGGGGGGCTTCACGCTTAGATGCTTTCAGCGCTTATCCCTTCCGTACATAGCTACCCAGCGGTGCTCCTGGCGGAACAACTGGTACACCAGCGGTACGTCCATCCCGGTCCTCTCGTACTAAGGACAGCTCCTCTCAAATTTCCTACGCCCACGACAGATAGGGACCGAACTGTCTCACGACGTTCTGAACCCAGCTCGCGTACCGCTTTAATGGGCGAACAGCCCAACCCTTGGGACCTACTTCAGCCCCAGGATGCGATGAGCCGACATCGAGGTGCCAAACCTCCCCGTCGATGTGGACTCTTGGGGGAGATAAGCCTGTTATCCCCAGGGTAGCTTTTATCCGTTGAGCGATGGCCCTTCCATGCGGTACCACCGGATCACTAAGCCCGACTTTCGTCCCTGCTCGACTTGTAGGTCTCGCAGTCAAGCTCCCTTCTGCCTTTGCACTCTTCGAATGATTTCCAACCATTCTGAGGGAACCTTGGGGCGCCTCCGTTACTCTTTAGGAGGCGACCGCCCCAGTCAAACTGCCCACCTGACACTGTCCTCGCACCGGATCACGGTACCAAGTTAGAACCTAGATACGATCAGGGTGGTATCCCAAGGATGCCTCCTCTCAAGCTGGCGCTCAAGATTCAACGGCTCCCACCTATCCTGTACAGATCGTACCCAAATTCAATATCAAGCTGCAGTAAAGCTCCATGGGGTCTTTCCGTCTTGTCGCGGGTAACCTGCATCTTCACAGGTATTAAAATTTCACCGGATCTCTCGTTGAGACAGCGCCCAAGTCGTTACGCCATTCGTGCGGGTCAGAATTTACCTGACAAGGAATTTCGCTACCTTAGGACCGTTATAGTTACGGCCGCCGTTTACTGGGGCTTCGGTTCATAGCTTCGCCCCGAAGGGCTTACCACTCCCCTTAACCTTCCAGCACCGGGCAGGCGTCAGCCCGTATACTTCGCCTTGCGGCTTCGCACAGACCTGTGTTTTTGCTAAACAGTCGCTTGGGCCTTTTCACTGCGGCCCCCTCGGGCTATTCACCCTACCGAGGCACCCCTTCTCCCGAAGTTACGGGGTCATTTTGCCGAGTTCCTTAACGAGAGTTCTTCCGCGCGCCTTAGAATTCTCTTCTCGCCTACCTGTGTCGGTTTGCGGTACGGGCACCTTCTCCTGGCTAGAGGCTTTTCTTGGCAGTCTGAGATCATGACCTTCGCTACTACAATTTTCGCTCCCCATCACAGCCCAGCCTTACGATGTGCGGATTTGCCTACACACCAGCCTCACTGCTTAGACGGACATCCATCAGTCCGCGTCACTACCCTACTGCGTCACCCCATTGCTCATAACGGATTACGGTGGTACAGGAATTTCGACCTGTTGTCCTTCGACTACGCCTATCGGCCTCGCCTTAGGTCCCGACTTACCCTGAGCGGACGAACCTTCCTCAGGAACCCTTAGGCTTTCGGCGGATCTGATTCTCACAGATCTTTTCGTTACTCATACCGGCATTCTCACTTGAATGCAGTCCAGCGCTCCTTACGGTACACCTTCAACCCGCATTCAACGCTCCCCTACCCCTGATGCAAGCATCAAGCCATAGCTTCGGTGGTGTGTTTAGCCCCGTTACATTTTCGGCGCAGAGTCACTCGACCAGTGAGCTATTACGCACTCTTTCAATGGTGGCTGCTTCTAAGCCAACATCCTGGTTGTCTGTGCAACTCCACATCCTTTCCCACTTAACACACACTTGGGGACCTTAGCTGATGGTCTGGGCTGTTTCCCTTTCGACAATGGATCTTAGCACTCACTGTCTGACTCCCGGAACTAAATCTATGGCATTCGGAGTTTGACTGAGCTTGGTAACCCTTGCGGGCCCCGCACCCAATCAGTGCTCTACCTCCACGATTCTTTTTTCCGAGGCTAGCCCTAAAGCTATTTCGGGGAGAACCAGCTATCTCCGGGTTCGATTGGAATTTCTCCGCTACCCCCACCTCATCCCCGCATTTTTCAACATGCGTGGGTTCGGGCCTCCAGTGCGTGTTACCGCACCTTCACCCTGGACAGGGGTAGATCACCCGGTTTCGGGTCTACGTCCACGTACTCATTCGCCCTATTCAGACTCGCTTTCGCTGCGGCTTCAGCTCTTCACCTTAACCTTGCACGGGAACGTAACTCGCCGGTTCATTCTACAAAAGGCACGCCATCACCCATAGATCGGGCTCTGACTTCTTGTAAGCACACGGTTTCAGGATCTATTTCACTCCCCTTCCGGGGTGCTTTTCACCTTTCCCTCACGGTACTGCTTCACTATCGGTCGCCAGGGAGTATTTAGCCTTGGCAGATGGTCCTGCCGGATTCATACGGGGTTTCACGTGCCCCGCACTACTCGGGATCCGTCTCGGAGAGAACAAGTTTTGAACTACAGGGCTTTTACCTTCTCTGGCGGGCCTTTCCAGACCTCTTCATCTAACCGGTTCCTTTGTAACTCCATGTGAGACGTCCCACAACCCCAAGGAGCAAGCTCCTTGGTTTGGGCTAATCCGCGTTCGCTCGCCGCTACTGACGGAATCACTATTGTTTTCTCTTCCTCAGGGTACTTAGATGTTTCAGTTCCCCTGGTCTGCCTCTATTCTGCCTATGTATTCAGCAGAAAGTGACTGTCGATGAAGACAGCCGGGTTTCCCCATTCGGACATCCCCGGATCAAAGCTTGCTTACAGCTCCCCGAGGCCTTATCGTTGTTCGCCACGTCCTTCGTCGGCTCCTGGCGCCTAGGCATCCTCCGTGTGCTCTTTGTAGCTTAACCTAGACTTTTCTTTCAAAGAAAGAAAATGTCGATGTTCGATAAAGAATGATTTTTGCCATAAGCAAAAAATCTTTCCTTACCTGCTACCTTTATTTCACTTGTTTACACAAGATCAGCTTAAAGGAATATTCTAAAACGCAATTTCGTTTCGGTATCCAGTTTTCAAGGTGCAATATTCTCTCCGGCTTTAACCCCGGAAAAACATCATATCAAATTCCTCAACACTTGAATACAAGTATATTTTGGAAATCTGATGTGAGAGTTTGAACTCTCAAAACTGAGCAACGAGTGAGTAAGTTAAGGATATTCATTTCATTCACACGAACGTGATGAACCGAATTGAATATCCAGTTGCAGGTACGTTGTACCTGCTGATTTGAATGTTTCCATTGCAGGAAACGATTCTCCATAGAAAGGAGGTGATCCAGCCGCACCTTCCGATACGGCTACCTTGTTACGACTTCACCCCAATCATCTACCCCACCTTCGGCGGCTGGCTCCCTTGCGGGTTACCCCACCGACTTCGGGTGTTGTAAACTCTCGTGGTGTGACGGGCGGTGTGTACAAGACCCGGGAACGTATTCACCGCGGCATGCTGATCCGCGATTACTAGCAATTCCGACTTCATGTAGGCGAGTTGCAGCCTACAATCCGAACTGAGACCGGCTTTTCTAGGATTGGCTCCACCTCGCGATTTCGCTTCCCGTTGTACCGGCCATTGTAGTACGTGTGTAGCCCAGGTCATAAGGGGCATGATGATTTGACGTCATCCCCACCTTCCTCCGGTTTGTCACCGGCAGTCTGCTTAGAGTGCCCAGCTTGACCTGCTGGCAACTAAGCATAAGGGTTGCGCTCGTTGCGGGACTTAACCCAACATCTCACGACACGAGCTGACGACAACCATGCACCACCTGTCTCCTCTGTCCCGAAGGAAAGGTCTATCTCTAGACCGGTCAGAGGGATGTCAAGACCTGGTAAGGTTCTTCGCGTTGCTTCGAATTAAACCACATACTCCACTGCTTGTGCGGGTCCCCGTCAATTCCTTTGAGTTTCAGTCTTGCGACCGTACTCCCCAGGCGGAATGCTTAATGTGTTAACTTCGGCACCAAGGGTATCGAAACCCCTAACACCTAGCATTCATCGTTTACGGCGTGGACTACCAGGGTATCTAATCCTGTTTGCTCCCCACGCTTTCGCGCCTCAGCGTCAGTTACAGCCCAGAGAGTCGCCTTCGCCACTGGTGTTCCTCCACATCTCTACGCATTTCACCGCTACACGTGGAATTCCACTCTCCTCTTCTGCACTCAAGCTCCCCAGTTTCCAGTGCGACCCGAAGTTGAGCCTCGGGATTAAACACCAGACTTAAAGAGCCGCCTGCGCGCGCTTTACGCCCAATAATTCCGGACAACGCTTGCCCCCTACGTATTACCGCGGCTGCTGGCACGTAGTTAGCCGGGGCTTTCTTCTCAGGTACCGTCACTCTTGTAGCAGTTACTCTACAAGACGTTCTTCCCTGGCAACAGAGCTTTACGATCCGAAAACCTTCATCACTCACGCGGCGTTGCTCCGTCAGGCTTTCGCCCATTGCGGAAGATTCCCTACTGCTGCCTCCCGTAGGAGTCTGGGCCGTGTCTCAGTCCCAGTGTGGCCGATCACCCTCTCAGGTCGGCTACGCATCGTCGCCTTGGTAGGCCTTTACCCCACCAACTAGCTAATGCGCCGCAGGCCCATCCACAAGTGACAGATTGCTCCGTCTTTCCTCCTTCTCCCATGCAGGAAAAGGATGTATCGGGTATTAGCTACCGTTTCCGGTAGTTATCCCTGTCTTGTGGGCAGGTTGCCTACGTGTTACTCACCCGTCCGCCGCTAGGTTGTGTAGAAGCAAGCTTCTACACAACCCCGCTCGACTTGCATGTATTAGGCACGCCGCCAGCGTTCGTCCTGAGCCAGGATCAAACTCTCCATTAAAGACCAACCGAAGTTGGTTTATAGAAAGAGCGATAAGCTCATGTTGAAACTGACGAGATAAAACATCTCATTTTCGCTTCCATTTCATACAGCCTAATGGCATGTACCAAAATTTCTGCGTTGGATTTTGTAAACAAAATCCATGCTCACTCGTTGTTCAGTTTTCAAAGATCAAATTTTCATACGGCTTTGTTTGAGCCAGAATAATAATATAACATTTTCGTCTAATTTGTTCAACCTGTAAATAATTCCAGGCGATTCATCCAACCCATATTTTTAATAATCATTTTCGGGCTGGATTAACAATATATCAATTTAAAGCAATTAAGTATACATGTAAAAATTTCCAACTTGTTCAAACTTATTAAAATTCTTTGATCTTGTTTTATCGGCTGGACTAGTAATTTAACACGTATACCAAATTAATTCTACTTGCAATTAATTCCTTTTAATAGACAACTATAGATAAACACCAAAGTAATTCATATGCCAATAGGCGGAAGTATTACTTAAATCTGTGTTATTCTAATTTTACATAAGGATTTGCTTTGTCAATTAGTTATGGCAAAAACAATTATGCTTACGTCACTCAATGAAAGTGAGGTTACTCGATGCGTATTCCAAGAGTTGATAACTTCATCTGCTCTATGACAGTTAGATTGATCCCGAAATATGAAAAACAGCGGTATCTTTAGACGAGTCCTAGATACCGCTGTTTTATTGAACTATCGTTCCTCGTTTGTTAAACGATAAACTTAATCTCCGTATTGTGTTTACAGCATACGCAAACTCCTGTTTCGAGTTCACCTCTGGACAATGCAAGGTGAAGAAGAACCTTTTGCTTACTGTGGAAACAGATTTAGGAAGCCATGACTTCAATATTCAAGAGGATGCCGCTACCGCAAGCGTGCCGGAAGAATCAGCTGTATGATGAATACTCCGAACGAAGCGAATCGTTTTTGTTTCCGAGTGCATTACGACTGAATGAGTTTCCGCTCTGTGACCGGGAAGAGAACGAACCCCCTGCAACCACTCTCCAGGTGTCACACCTGTAGCCACAAACATCACGCCTTGGCGTCCGACCATATCATCCATGGTAAGCAACGCACCGGGGTCAGTAATGCCCATACGTTTGCAACGCTCAATCTCTTCTTCACCATGAGGCAGCAGACGACCCTGAATTTCTCCGCCCATGCATTTCAGCGCTGCAGCGGCCAATACACCCTCAGGAGCGCCACCAGAACCGATATGCAAATCCACACCGCTATCCAGGCATGTTTCAATCGCGCCCATCACATCCCCATGCCCAAGCAATTTGATTCGAACGCCGCTTTCCCGCAGAAGCTTGATGATCCCAGCGTGCCGTGTACGATCCAGAATGGACACGGTAAGATCAGACAAGGATTTACCGAGTACTCGTGCAGCTTTTGACAATGTAGTTGGGATTGGGTCCTCAAGTGACAGCTTTCCAGCCAATGCCGGGCCAACGGCCATTTTTTGCATGTACATATCTGGAGCGTGGAGTAGACTACCACGAGGTGCAGCAGCAATGACCGACAGAGCGTTATTCAAACCATTTGCTACTGTTTCGGTTCCCTCTAGTGGATCGACAGCGATGTCCATAGCCGGTCCTCTACGATTGCCTACTCTTTCTCCGATATACAGCATGGGAGCCTCATCCATTTCGCCTTCGCCAATGACGACCGTGCCGTCCATGGATACCGCATTAAAATGAGTGCGGATGGCTACCGTAGCCGCCTCGTCCGCGCTATTCTTATCTCCACGCCCTGTCCATTGTGCTGATTGCAGTGCCGCTGCCTCTGTTACCCGAACGAATTCCAAAGCCATTTGACTCTCCATACCTATCCCTCCACCTCTTCTAAAAATAATAGTTACCCTTAAGCAAATGAATTATTTAGGGTAGCTTTGCTGCAATCTTTCTATTTATCTATTAAACTCCTGTATCCTACGATTTTAATTTTTAGTTATATGAGCAGCTACTAGGCTCTATAACATTCTGATAATCAAACCTGCCGTCTCTTCAATCGCCTTATCTGTAACATCAATAACCGGACAATTCAGCTCTTTAAACAAAGACTGCGCATACGCTATTTCCTCTTCCACCCTCGTCGCTGTAGCATACTGCACATTATTAGGAAGCCCCATAACCTTTAGTCGCTCACTGCGTATTTTTAACAGTAACTCTGGCTCGATCGTTAATCCGAACACTCGACCACGCTGAACATCTTTCAACTGAACAGGGGGTGTCAGCTCCGGTACAACCGGTATGTTGACCGTTTTATAACCTTTATGCGCGAGAAACATGGATAAAGGGGTTTTGGAAATACGGGATACCCCAAGCAATACAATATCCGCTTTAAGAATGGCGCTCACATCTTTGCCATCATCGTATTGAACCGCAAAATCCAAGGCCTCTACACGGCGAAAATAGTTGTCGTCCAGTCGATGCAGCAGACCAGGCTTCTCTTTGGGATCGTCATGGAACGTATCGGCAAACGCCTGCATCATCGGCCCCATAATGTCGACAGCCCGCACATTCAGCCGGACAGCCTCCTCTTTCATCGCCTCTCTCAATTCCGGCTGTACCAGCGTATAAGCTACAAAGCCTTTACGCTCGGCAACTTCCTCCATCACCCGGCTCAGCTCGTCTTCATCCCTCACGTTCATAAATCTTTTGATCTCTGTGTCTGGTAACTCAAATTGGCGCATGGTCGCCTGTACGACAGCTTCTGCCGTTTCGCCAATTGAGTCTGAACAGATCGCTATAAAATGACTGCTCGCCTGAACCATTCGATTCCTCCCATTAATCCTCTGCTACCATATCGAGCAACATTTTAATAATATTCGTTTTTGTAATGCGTCCCACGACTTTCCAGTGCTCCCCTTGCTTGTCGGAGTCGGAAGGGACGACGACAGGCAGGCTGTCGATTTGACGGGCAATAATTTTGCGCGCTGCCTCTAATACCGTATCCTCTGGGGAAACGGTGACAACATTCGCCTGTCGGGTCATCACAAGGCTGACAGGAATGGTTGCTGCATTGGGATTCCCTAACGTTACCTTAAGCAAATCCTTGCGGGAAGCTACCCCTGCCAAATCTCCGTCTTCATCGGTGACGATCAAATTGCTCACATTTTCCAAAAAGAGAGCCACGACAGCTTCCTGAATCGTTGTTGTTTCACGTACGATGACTGGAACCCCATGAAGATCGCCGACCTTCATTTGCAACAGCCGGAATTTTTCCTCCCGGTTCGGCGTGCCCCGCTTTCCAACAAAATATCCGACCTTGGGCTTTGCATCTATGTAATTCAGAATGCCCAATTTGGATAAGTCGGTCCGAATGGTCGCCTTGCTGAGATTAAGCATTTCCGCAATCTGATCCCCGGTAATCGGGGCATGCTTTTGTACAATGTTTAAAATTTCTACTTGTCTTGCCGTAAGGTCGATGATGAACGTCCCTCCTTTTTTCTTTCAATCTGATATTGAATATAATACGTCATATATAACAATAAATCAACCTTAAAAATCATATAAAACATCATATATATAAAACTAAAGTGTTTATTCATGTCTTTTCATCATTTAAAACACTTATTACACACAAAAAACGGGTACTTACACCCTGCTCTTTCGAGTAAGGCGAAGTACCCGCTCCCTTATTCGTATCTTAAAGCATCAATCGGACGTAGCTTCGACGCCTTCCGCGCCGGATATACTCCGAATAACACCCCGACTGCCATACAGCACAGAAAAGAGTACAGCACGGGCTCTATCGAATACACAATCGGCATTTGGACGAATTTCTCGAGCAGCTTTGCACCTCCGAGACCCACCATTACGCCAACCAGTCCACCCATCAGACTGAGAAAAACAGCCTCAGCCACAAACTGCAGCATTATATCACTGCGCTGCGCACCAATCGCTTTGCGAATCCCGATCTCCCTTGTGCGTTCCGTGACGGACACCAGCATAATATTCATAATGCCGACACCACCAACGCCAAGCGCAATTGCAGCTACACCGGCCAGCAACATATTCATAATACGATCAACCCCGGACACCGTTTTTAAGATTTCCGTCTGGGTCATAATCTGAAAATCATCACCCTCTGATGGCTTTAGCTCATGTCTGACACGTAACACCTGCCGAATTTCAGCACTTGCCTGACTGATCTTCTCCTCTGTTGTTGCGGAGGCGTTCACCTGCTGAATACTCATATTGCCTAGCCGTTCCATCCCCGTTGTAATCGGTACATATACCTGCTGACCACTGTTACTCATATTGGAATTGGAATTTGCCAGCACACCAACCACCTTAAAAGGAAGCTGTTTGATCATGATCGTCTCACCGACCGCTCTGGAGGCATCCGGACCAAAAATATTACGGGCCGCATCACTCCCAAGCACAGCCACATTCATTCGTTTATCCACTTCATAGTGTGTAAAGGACCTACCTTGAGCTAGCGACAGCTTTCTCACATGGACAAATGCCAGCGAAGTTCCCTCAATTTGCCCGCTGACCTTATTGCGGCTCCACGTAATATCTGCATTGGTCATGGCACTTGGTGCTACCTCTGCTACTGCTTTTTGCTGCTCTAGCGCATCGATATCTTCCAGAGATATTCCTTTCGTCTGACTGAACGACATGGAGCTGGACCCATCATATGGAGCATAAGGATAGATCATCAGCAGATTATTTCCCATACTGTTGATCTGAGATGTAATCGTAGCCGTTGATCCTTTACCGATGGCTACAATCATAATCACAGCGGCTACTCCGATAATAATGCCCACCATGGTCAGCAAAGATCGCAGCATATTGGTTCGCAAACTGTTGAGCGACACACGGATAATTTCCTTAAACTTCATGCCTTCACTTCCTCTGCCGCCATTCTTCGTTTCCCAACAGGCTGATCCTCTTCAATCCGCCCATCTCGAAAATGAATCAGACGCTTGGCGTATTCCGCAATTTCCTGATCATGAGTAACCAATACAACCGTTTTCCCCTGATCATTCAGACGCTGAAAAATCCCCATTATTTCAACGCTAGTTTTGGAGTCCAATGCGCCTGTCGGTTCATCCGCCAAGAGAATAACCGGATTGTTCACAAGTGCGCGCGCAATGGATACCCGCTGCTGCTGACCGCCTGACAATTCGTTCGGCCTATTGTTCATCCGATCGCCTAGACCTACGCTAGTGAGGGCTTCCATTGCCCGCAAACGACGCTCCTTGGCAGAAATACCCGCATAGATCATAGGCAGTTCCACATTCTCCAAAGCCGTTGCTCGCGGGAGCAAATGGAATTTTTGAAATACAAATCCGATTTTCTGATTACGTATAATAGCCAGTTCATCCTCGCGGGCATCTAATATCGAATAGCCATCCAAATAAAATTGTCCCGATGTAGGTAAATCCAGACAGCCGATGACATTCATCATCGTGGACTTGCCTGATCCAGACGGTCCCATGATCGCAACAAAATCACCGTCAGCAATATTAAGTTGTACCTCACGCAGGGCATGAATTTCCTGATCTCCGACCTGGTACACTTTTTTCAAATCCTCAATCTGAATGACGTATCTCATACCCGTTTAAAAGCCTCCCTGCATGCCGCCCATAGCGGAAGGATCCGGCGGAGGTTCAGGAGCAGGCACAATAAGCGTGTCACCCTCCTTTACACCTGACTTGAGTTCGACTCGATCTGGCGTATAAAATCCGAGTTCTACGGGCTTGAATGTGCGCGCCCCTGGATTCGCAGCGTTATTGGCGGCAACATACACGCCATCCTGTCCCCCTTCGGATCTCAGCGCAGTCGCAGGTACGAACAGTACATTTTTGTGTACTCCCAAAATAACGGCCACATTCATAATCATGCCCGTTTTGAGCTTGCCTTTCGGGTCATGGACAGACAGTTCCATCAGATACGTCGTCATCCCTTCATCCGTAGAGGCTTCCGGTGAGACGAATTGCACCTTCCCTGGAAAAGATTCACCCGGATAGGCATTGGTAGTCAACACGGCTGAAAGACCCTTCTTTACTTTGACAATGTCGGTCTGACTTACCTTTACAACTACCTTAAGATCGTTGGAATCCGAGTTATTCATGACAATGAATGGAGCGGTCGGACTGGTCCCCACATCCCCGTTCACCTTCAAGATCACTCCGTCCCAAGGTGCTGTGACCTGAAGCTTGTTCAATTCATTTTTCTTCTGCTCCAGTTCCGTCGCCTGTCTTCGAACCTCTATCCGTGAGGCTTGAATATTGGATGCATCAGCAGGAACCTGAATTTTGCGAAGCTCTGCCATTGCCGTACGATATCCGATTTCAGCTTCTGAAATGGTGCGACGTTTTTGCGACATGATTTTGCGGAACTGCAGATCCAGACCATCATAGTCCGTCTGTGCTTTATCCAGTGCTTGCTCTGCCTGCTCCAATTCACTGTTGGACACCGCCCCGGCATCATGTAAAAACTTTTGGTCTTCATATGCCTTTCGCGCCTGTTCCAACTGCTTTTGGGAAGTTTTCTTCTGACTTTCGGCTTCTTCCAATTCAAATGATTCTTGCGCTGTATCGATAGCCATTTTGGCCCGAAGTACATTTGTCTTCTGAATTTCAATGTCCTCTGCCTTCGGACCTTTTTCCAATTCAGCCAGCTTGGCTTTGGATATTTCCAAAGTATCAGACGCAGTCTGAATTTGCATTTTAATTTCTGAACTGTCCAGAAGAGCCAGCACCTGTCCTTTTTTCACCTTGTCCCCGGCTTTCACATTTACCGCTGCCAGCTTGTTATCACCTGCACTCGTGAAGTTTAACTTCACTTCCTTGGACGCTTGCACAGTGCCGGACGTGTCCAGCTTCTCACTCACATCGCCGCGCTCTACTTTAAGCGTCTCATCCTGAACTAAAGGTGCCGCCTGCTCTTTGGGCAGATTCAGATATACTGCCGCTCCGCCTCCACCTACAACCAGTAGAACAATTGCAGTCCATATCCACTTTTTTCTCCGTTTTTTCCGTAACTTGATTAAAGCATCATTTAAAACCGTTTCTGCCAACGCCTTTTCCTCCCTATGTGCTCCATGGCTTGTTCAACGTATACTCATTTTGATCCAACTCGATCGCCAGCTCTTCCATTTGCCGTTCAATCTGGTTCACTTTTAGCTGATTATTTTTCAACTCCGTCTCGATAATTAGACCTCTGGCCCACTTTTTGCGTGATAACTCCAAGGCCTCTTTTGCCGTACGCAAGCTTTCTTCCAGTTGTACGTATTTCTTTTGGTTTTCCTTAACCGTGGCATACAAATTGCGGATTGATTCGGCAAAATCCTTTTGACCTTTGGCGAGCTCCTCTTTGGCTGTATCGACATCCATTTTAGCTAGATCGTAAGCACCTGCGCCGCTGTTAAAATCGAAGTATCTCACATTGAGCTCCGAAGTTTTGATACTATCCTCCAGCTTCCATAAATTCGGATTCATGTCTGTCAGCTGTTGTATATGTATTTCGATATCCAGCTTCTTCGGTTCCTTGTACACGGGCCGATCAACCAATTCATAAGCTGTTCCATTAGGCTGTCCCATGAGGAAGTTCAGAGCATCCCTGGATTTTTGCAACGCAATTTTCCCCTGCTCTACTGTTTGCTGAGCCTGGTTTCTGGCCTGTGTACTCTCGTTTTTTGCATACTCAGACAGCTTGCCGCGCGCAAATTTGGCAAGTGCAATCTTTTCCTCCGCTTGGGCGATTTCCAGCGCTTCTAGATCATTTTTCACTTGATTCTCTGCCACGAACACACTTTGATAGCTTTTCATTACATTAAAATAAATCTGGTCTTTGGCGAACTGCGCCTGCTTTTTGCTGGCTAGATAAGATAGCGTCGAAGAGTTATAACTTTTCCAAGAGGTATTATCATCAACATATTCGCCGTCTATAAAATCAACAAATGCATTTCCCAGATCCTTTTCTGCATTTTTTAGTTCCATTCTGTGACGCTCTACGTCCCGTTCGGCGGTACGCGTATTGTAACTGTTCGTCTGTGCCCATTCCACGGCCTGCTTGAGTGTTAATGTAGGTAAAGCCTGACCCGTTACGGATGATGTCTTCGATGTAGCCGCAGTAGATGGACTAACCGACGTACTTGATGCTACATTTCCTGATAAACTCTCAGACTGTACAGTGGAGGCCAATCCTGATGATAAGGACAATACAAGCAGCACGACAGCCGCTTTTTGCTTCATAGATGAATCTCTCCCCTTTCGGTTCATTCCCCGAATCTTTTCCATTTTTTTCGACATAAACTTCCACGAACTCTTTGCATTCTAATTGTACTTTCAGGTTTATGTTGGTACAAGGTATCAAAACAATACATTTTTGTAACCTTTACTTCCCTGATTACTCGCTTTATACTGCTTTTCGTCCAATGAGATATTGATTCAAGCTATTTTTACCTGAACTTTACCTAATTTTCAGCTAATTTTAAGGAAACCAACAGCATCTATTAAGGTTTGGAACATATACTAGAGAAAGAATAACAGCCGCTCACTGGGAGGGTTAATAGATGATAAAAGAATCTCGCATGACAACCACTAACGAACCGTCTGATTTGTGGATGACCCGCTTTTTACGTGAATCAGAACAAAAAAAGAAACAACTAATCCGGGAAGCCCGGAAAAATAACGATATACCGCTGATGAACAGCATTTCTTTTCACCTTGCTCAACGGGATCAGCAGCATCTTATCGGATAAAATGACAAGTGAATTTTATGCTATAAATAACAGATTACCTCTAGTTATCTGCTTCGTATGCTAGATGAAAAAAATCCGGGACAAATCGATAATTGATTTGTCCCGGATCTTTGTGATAATCAAACCCAATATAAAACCGCATAGCTTGTTCCATTCCTATTCTTCCATCTCCACCTGAGGATCATAGAGATATTGATCTAGTGGAATACGCCCGCTTTCATTAAAATGTATGCCTTCCTCCTCTAAATACAGACGCTGCAGGGATGCGGACTCATCCTCCTGCAAAGCAATCTCCCCCAAGCGGTTGACTACTCTATGCCAAGGAAGTCGGTGTTTTTGGCTCAATGTATGCAAAATTCGCACCACCTGCCTGGCACCTCTTGGGCTTCCGGCCTCTGCCGCAATTTGACCGTAAGTCATTACTTTTCCCTCAGGGATCAACAGTATAATTTGAAGCACACGGGCAGTGAAAGGCTGCATGTTCTAATTCCTCCGTATTACTATTGCTTTTTCAATAATTATAGCACCCTGAACAGAGGCTAAAAACCCCTGCTCCTACGAATGCAAGAAGCAGGGGAAAACCCATAATTTAAATTTAGAATCCGCTCAGACCCTGCCTTTTTAAATCCTGTGCTACCAATCGGGCCAGTTCCCTTGCACCTTCATAGTTTGGATGGAGTGTATCGCCATTCATATACAAGGCCAGTGTAGCGTCTTTACCAATAGAAGTGAAATAAGCTGAGCTAAGAACATTCAGATCGACTAAAGGCGTTTGTTCCTCTTGAGCCAGCGCCAAAATAGCGCTTCTATACCATCTGTTTTCTGCGTTGTGTACATGGTTAGTATTAAAGTCAGTGGCTCGTCCTTGCGGAGTTGACAGGATTACCGTCGCCCCCTTGGTCTTAACCTGCCGGATCATATCCCGCATCCAGTCCTTAAACTCCGCTTCGCTTTCGTTATGCTTTGGATTGGTGTCATTAATGCCCAATTGGAGAATAAAATAATCCCCCGGCTTGATATATTGGACGATGGCCTCCAACTGACCGTCCTGGTGGAAGCCTCTAGCAATTTGGCCTCCTGACGCCATATTGCGAATTTGAAAAGTATTCGTGTTCACAAACTCTGGCAGCAGTTGACCCCATCCCGCCTGCACGCTGCTATCTAGCGGATAATAGTTACAAACCGTAGAATCTCCACCGATATAAACCGTTCGATTCGTAACCGGATTGCTAGATAATTGCTTGATTTCCAATGCACTGAGTGTGAAGACCGCGCCCTCTTTGCCTTCAGTAACCAGCAGATTTAGCTGTCCGTCTGTCACTGGAATTTGAAAGCGATCCTTGGCCCCATTCCCTGTCATATTAATGACCTGATACACCCCTTCAGCCGCAATACTCGAACGAGAGGTATCTCCTAAAGTAACCGACACCTCATACAAACCAGGAGGAAGATCAACGTCAAAAGTATTCTCGCTTTTCGTACCTGTAGCCAGGAACCGTACCGCATCGCTTGCCACTCCAGTCCCCGAAGCACTGACATTACGCATATTCTCAGGGGTACGAAAGCCATAGCCACGTGCTGAGTCATAGGACAGCGAAGCGCTCACTCCAGTATAACCCGTTTCGACCGTACCTCCACCAAAATCAAACTTGTACTCGCCAGCGGATGCATGTGCCGGGGTAGCTATGCCCACAACTGGTGCACCACATAAAAAAGCTGCTAAAAGCATACCAGTCAATCCTTTTTTCCACTTCATTTTTCATTCCTCCTCCAAATTTTTAATTGTATGAAGCAAAGGACATTTCACTTTTTTGTAAGCGTATACATAAAATTCTACCCATTGTTGCAGGGTTATGCCTATGTAATTCTTATGCAAAAGAAAAGTAGTTTATTCGTTAAGCTAAAACTTGTGCATATACACAAAAAAGCTTCGCAGATACAACTGCGAAGCTATATGAATCAAAATTTCGTTAATTCAAAATTACTGCATTAATCCGCAACCAGAATACCGTCAAAGCTCTCTGGGCCTACTCGTACTGTACCCAGCAGGTTCGAAGAAACAAAAGCGGTATACACCAGTTGTGGCGTAATAGGCGGATTGAAATCATCTGCTGAGAACGCAATAACCTGTGGAGCTAATAAACTCAAACTAAAAGTTGACGTAGCCGAATAAACGAGAGGATCGGTTGGCAAGGTACCTCTTACAATGGTGATCGTAATTCCGACTAAAGCAAGCGGAAGTAGGACTGATATGGTTCCTTTAAGCAGAACCCGTGCCGTACCTGTAGCTCCCAGTGTGTTTAATCCGATCTGCCCAAACAACTGAGGCGTATTCAAAACGGTGATCGGAATGGCAATAGAGTTTGCAAATGAGGCATTTTGAGATGTTCTTCCATCAATAAATGTTCCCATGGTTTTTCCTCCTCTCTCTACCAGATACTATTAGACTATGAAAAAGTTTGTTTTGTGCTTGGACTGAATAACTTGTAAAACACACAACTTTGGATGAATAGGCTAATGTGCAGCCCTTTCTCTGGCCCTGTGAATACACTAAACCAACACTGGGAAAGGAGGGATGTCATGTCTAATAAGTTTAGAGCCACCTTAAGGGGGGCTAATGAAGTGCCTCCTGTCAGAACAAATGCGACAGGAACAGCCGAATTTCGTTACCGTCCAACGAGCCAACAATTAAGCTTTGAACTGACTGTACGCAATATCTCACGGGTAACCGAAGCGCATATTCATCTGGGACGAAGAGGTGAAAATGGCCCTGTTGTTGCTACACTGTTTGGTCCTTCGAAGTTTGGGATAACCGTTAGAAGAGGCGTCGTTAGCGGCGTGCTCCGTGCATGTGATCTTACCGGTCCGCTCAGAGGCAGAACCATTTATGATTTGGTGTGCCAAATTAGAGAGGGTAATGCCTACGTCAATGTCCACACGATCCGTCATCCGAACGGTGCCATTCGTGGACAAATTAGACGCGCACCTATCAAACGCTGCAAATAACGAATGATCATGAGTATAAAAAAAGAACTTCCATGCCACTCATTTTGAGGCTATGGAAGTTCTTTTTAATTCAGGATTTTGCAAAATTCGATTCCAGTCGCTCCGAAGTGCAATATATAGACGAACTAAACCATTTCGATCTATATCTTGTTCATTGGAAGTCGCTTATGGGATTTTTGCAAAATCCTCAATTCTTAACAAAAGTTAAGAAGTTCATAAGCGTTTCTTAAGCCGTTCCCTTTCAGGTTGTTAAGAACTTTATTTTTTAATAGAAAGAGTTCAACAAGATACAGTTCACTCCTGAAAGGAAATGAAGCTTATGAAGCCTAAGACCAAAGAAAAAATTCCCGAGTTGCAGTTGGTCAGAGCCATGGCGATTTTAGCCGTCTTGATGGTACATGCCACTTCTTATGCAACGGTTCAGCTTACAAATTCCAGTCTTTATGTTGTATACAATGCGCTCAATGTGTTGATGAAGTATGGAACCCCCGTATTTATCGCGCTTAGCAGCATGGTGCTGTTCTACAACTACAAGGATCGTCCGATGGGACGACAGCTCTTGAGCCGCTTTTATAAGCAGAGATTGCTGTACATCCTCTTACCTTATGTCATGTTCTCTCTGTTTTATTTCATTCTGTCCCTTATGGCTGGCAGCTCCGAACCATGGAATATAGCTACACTTGCGAAAAGCTTTGCTCTAAAGCTGGCCACAGGTAAAGCGTATACTCATTTATATTATATTTTTATCATGATGCAATTCTATCTCGCATTTCCATTCGTACTGTGGCTGTTCCAGCGTTGTCGGCAACTTCCACAATGCTCTATTGTCCTTGGGCTATTGGTACAGTGGTCATTTGTAATTGGCAATAAATTTCTATTTCAGGTTCAAAATAAGGGCAGTTGGGCACTGTCTTATATAGCCTGCTACATGCTGGGTGCTGCTCTCGGTTACTACTACCCACAGCTGAAAACGTGGTTTCTGATGCGTAAGGGGGAACGAAGTGTTGCCGGCGTGCTGACATGGATCGCAATTTGGGCTTTATGGCTGATTTCAGCCACCATGCATGTCTATATGTGGTACGAAAATAGAATGTACGGAATCTCGTACAATTCGCTAGTTTTTGAACTTATGTATAATATGTACAGCCTGTCTAGCACGCTGGTAATACTACAGATTTCCTTTTTAATATACAGACGGCAACATTCCTTTGTCACTCGCAAACTGGAACGTCTAGGCACACTGTCCTTTGGTGTGTATCTGGTTCATCCGTTCTTCCTGCTCCTGTATCGGCAGTTTTCACCACATATCGGTTCTCCGCAGCTTATTCATGTGTGGTATGCCGGAGGTTTTCTCTTTGCACTTCTTTGCTCTTGGCTCGTCGTGTCGATCATCTCCCGTTTCCTGCCATTTGCTTGGATCTTGTTCGGTCAACTACCAGAAATAGAAAAAAGACAATTCAAGCAAGAAAACCGTATTTCTTCAACTGAAACAGCACTATCCAAAGGCTGACGACCCCAAGCAAGCGAACTGAGATGAGTGTCCATAGCCTCCATCTTTAAAAAGGTATATAATACGCCCATATTGTTTACTGCTGGAAGAACAGAAAGGGTGCACAACCATGCATAACGGAACCATTTTATTAGTAGACGATGAGCCTGAGATTATTAAGCTGATGCAACAAAATCACAGGACTTAGCGTTGGAGCCGATGATTATGTCACTAAGCCGTTCAGCCCGTTGGAGCTGGTGGCACGCATCAAATCTCAGCTGCGCAGAGTACGGAAATATACCCACTCTTCCCCTGCATTGGAGCATGAAATGATACTGGACGAACTCACCATTAATTCTGCTACGCATGAGATCACTCTCGCCGGAGAATCCATTAAGCTGACCCCGCGAGAATTTGCCATTGTCGAGCTGTTGGCCCGTAATCGTGGTCAAGTGCTGAGCATGGAGCAGATCTATGAAAAAGTGTGGAAGGAGCAATATCTGGAATCCAACAACACGCTGATGGTTCATGTGCGTAAAATTCGCGAGAAAATTGAGGCTGATCCGAGAAAACCCAAATACCTGAAAACGGTGTGGGGCATCGGCTACAAAATGGAAAAATTCGATTAATGGAGGATTTACGTCTTGAAGGCAAAACGATATGACACGTTGGGATGGAAGCTGGCAGCCCTTAGCCTTGCCGCTTTCGCTCTAACCGGACTGATTTTGATGGTGTTTTATTATGGAGCATCCTTGCTGCTATGGCTGAACCCTTCCCGTTCATTTTTTGGCACCCGTCTGGTTCGCTGGACCGTAAATCACATTGGGTCCCCACTGATCATGCTGGTGGGCGGGCTACCTACATATATCTATTTCTTTTTTCTTTTTACCAAAAATACGATTGGCTACCTTCGCGAAATTACGACGGGGATGCAGGAGTTTGCTGATGGAGATCTGTCATATACGATTCCTGTTTCTTCAGCGGACGAGCTGGGTACCTTGGCGAAAAATATGAACACCATGGCGGACAAGCTCCGTCTCTCACTGGAAGAAGAACGGGCTTCCGCCAAAGCCAAAAACGACCTGATCACCGGCGTATCTCATGATCTTCGCACCCCGCTAACATCCGTGATCGGTTTTTTGGAATATATTGAAACCGACCGCTATCGGGATGAAATTGAGCTGCGCTATTATGTGAACATTGCTTATGAAAAGTCATTGACGCTTAAAAAGCTGATCGACGAGCTGTTTGAATACACGCGTGTGAGCGGTGGCAGTCTGCCACTGGAGCTGGAGCCTGTAGATCTCGGCAAATTGCTCACTCAGCTTGCTGAGGAATTTGTACCCTCGCTGGAACAGGCGGACATGTCCTACCGCGTCCGAATCGTCGAGCCTGTTCGGATTCTAGCCGATACCGACGAGCTGGTACGCCTGTATGAAAATTTGTTTTCCAACGCTATTCGATACGGAAAAGACGGCAAACGCCTCGATATCACCATAGGACGCGAAGACGACGAGGCGGTGGTAATCTGCACCAACTACGGCACCCCAATTCCTGCGGAAGATGTCCCGCACTTGTTTGAGCGGTTTTACCGGGTGGATAAATCACGTTCCAAGGAAACCGGAGGCACCGGACTGGGCCTTGCGATTACAAAAAGTATTACTGAGCTGCACGATGGCCGCATTTCGGTTAGGAGTAATCGCAGACAAACAGATTTTGAAACCCGTTTTCCCCTCTATCATGCTCGTTAGGCGGCCTCCACGCTAGCCCACTAACAACGTATAGACGATGCCGGGTCCATGCACGCCAATCGTCAAATCATTTTCAATATCCGACGAGCGGCTCGGTCCAGTAATGAAATGAATGCCTGCGGGCAGCTGCTCACGCCCGACTTCGTCAAAGCTGCTTAGAATCTCGCCCAGTCGTGTTCGCAAGCGCTCTACTGGCAAAAGAATGATCAGTGCGGTTGGCAAAAGGCTTACCGCACGGCCTTTCTCCGGCGAGGATAGCACCGCTACCGAACCGGTGTAAGCAGCCGCTTCGTCGGCGATGACGATGCCAATATCCGCCTCGGCAGCGCGGGCCTTCCAGTCCTCGACTGGATCGGTGTTCCACACCGATAAACGGACTTCCGGCAGCGCCGATTCCAGCTGGAGCGCATCCAGGTCCGGCTCATTCTGCCGGACGATATAGGCCGCTCCCAGCTCTCGCGCTTTGAGCGCGATCCAGTCTGCGGTCTGCTCCAAATCCAGCAGACGCACGACATGCCCGCCAACACTTGTAAAGTTGGCGGTAAACTCCTCGATGCGCTGCTCCGCGCTCCATTCGAATTCGTGCCAAAATGCAGGTGCCCCGCGAAACGGCTGAACTGGCGGCTCCGTCTGTCGTGGACGCTTGAGCCGAGTCGCGATGCCGTCCATAAAGCGCACCTGCTTGGCACGGGATTCAACTTCCATTTGATGAAGCCACGCTTCATGGGCCGCTTTTGCTTGTGCAGAAGGATTACTCTGTTCACTCATGCTGCGTCCCTCCTTTACTTCTATCTGCCAAAATCTTCTCCATTCGGCTGAGAACATCCGGTTGCATCACGTTGCGTTCCTGCTCCAGCTTATGCTCCAGCGTGTTCCATTGCTGACGGAAGGATTTTTTCGCCAGAGAGGGGGCTACACGGTACGTATTCCATCCCTTTAGAGGGCCCAGCTTTAGGGTGATTTCGCCCTTACGGACGACCGCTTTCTGTGCAATCTGCCCTAGCCGAATCGCCGCTGCGAATCGCTTCGAGCTGGAAACTACGGTCGCAAAACCTTTCATTCCTGCCGTTTCCAGCTTATCTCCTTGTCCCGCCTCCACCTTGCGTCTACGCAAATATACCAGCATATCATGCAGTGGTATTTTGACTGGACAGGCTTCATAACACGCACCACACAGACTAGACGCACTTGCAATATCGTTCCACTCTTCGATGTTACCATGAAGGGCAGGCGTAAGCACTGCTCCGATAGGGCCACTATATGTCCCGCCATACGCGTGCCCTCCAATGTGTCGGTACACCGGACAGGCATTCAGGCAAGCCCCACAGCGAATGCAATTCAACAGCTCTTGAAACTCGGGATTGCCTAGCTGTAGTGAACGTCCGTTATCTACGATGATGATGTGCATTTCGTCAGGCCCATCGGCATCCTGGCTGCGCCGGGGGCCTGAAATACCAGACATGTACATGGTCAGCTTCTGTCCGGTAGCAGATCGTGGCAGTAATGTAGCCATGACCTCCAAATCCGTCCAGGATGGAATAATCCGTTCCATGCCCATCAGCGTAATTTGCGTTTTGGGCAAAGTGGATACCATTCGTGCGTTGCCTTCATTTTCAAACAGGACCATGGAGCCTGTCTCGGCGATGGCAAAATTACACCCGGTCATGCCAATATCCGCTTCTAGAAACTTTTCACGCAGCTTTTTGCGGACAAAGCCTGCCAAAATCGTCGTATCCGTGGACAGTTTCTCCCCTGCTTCTTTGGACAGCAGCTCGGCAATCTGATAGCGGTTTTTGTGAATCGCCGGAATGACGATATGAGACGGGGGCTCTCCTGCCAGTTGAATAATATATTCACCGAGGTCACTTTCAATCGTCTCGATATCCGCACCCTCCAGCGCCTGATTCAAATGTAACTCCTCCGACACCATCGACTTGGATTTGACGACGGAACGAGCTTGGCTATGCGCAGCAATATTCAGTGTAATACGTACGGCATCGGCTGCTGTGTCGGCAAAATGGATATGCACCCCGTTGGCGCGGGCATTTTCTACAAATAGATTTAAGTAATAGTCCAGATGGGCAATGGTATGAAGACGAATTTGGCGCCCGCGCTCACGCCATTCCTCCCAATTTCCGTGCTGCTCTGAGGCCACCCGCTTACCGTTGCGCAGCCGCTCTGTAGTGAAACGAACTGCATTCCGCAGAAAATCATCATTGAGAGCCAGCTCTGCGCGTTTCTTAACCTTTTGGTTCATGGAATGTGAGTGTACGGCGGTCATGCGTGCTTCACCCCTTCGTACAGCAGCTCAGCCAGATGCATCACCCGAACTGGCTCCTCCCGATACCGGATATTTCCGGCAATGTTCATCAAGCAGGCCATATCCAGTCCGACCAGTACCTCGGCTTCGGTCTCCCTGATGTGGTCCACTTTTTCAGTCACCATCGCTCCCGAAATATCCGGCATTTTCACCGCGAAAGTCCCGCCAAAGCCACAGCAGTCCTCAGCAAAGGGAAGTGGTACTAATTGCAGCCCCTTTACACTGCCAAGCAGCTTCATCGGTTCCTCCTTCACGCCGAGCAAACGTGTGCCATGGCAAGACGGATGGTAGGTTACCTTATGCGGAAAAGACGCGCCCACATCGGTCACGCCCAGCACCTGCACCATAAATTGCGTAAACTCGTACGTCTTTTGCTCAAGCCTCCGTGCCGAATCGAGCCATTCGGGCTCATCCTTAAACAACTCCGGGTAATGATGAATCATATATGTGCAGGAACCGGAGGGGGATACGACAAAATCGCTGTCGTTAAACGCTTTCAAAATCGTTTTGGCCGCAGCCCTCGTTTCATCCCAATACCCGCTGTTATAGGACGGCTGTCCGCAGCATGTCTGCACCTTCGGAAAATCCAGCTGAACACCATATCTGGCAAGCAAGCATGCCATCGCTTCCCCCACCTTGGGATAAATCGCATCACTCAGACAGGTAATAAATAAAGATACCTTCATACGGAACACCCCTTCCGTCCATAGAATTGCTATTACTCTATAACTGAAAAGTTACCTTTGGTGCCACTGCGCAGTCGGATGGTGCTTCCCATCGCTGTTGCCCCCAGATTTTTACTCAATGCTAAAAATCCGGGGAAGTGATAATTTAGAAGCTTGCAGGGGGATTCTCATTTATAACTTTTTTACATCATCAAAGAATTCCCCTGCAACAGCGATTGTAAGATCAAATGAAACGCAAAGCGGCCTTCACCTTGGAAACTCCCCGCTTTATACAACCGTAACTGGAATCGCCAGCTCCGCAAGTTGACTGCGAATCGGGTCCGACAACCGTGAATCTGTAATGATCTCGGACACTTGCGACAGGCTCACGACATGCGTAAACGCCTGCTGCCCAAATTTGCTCGCATCCGCCAGTAAAATCACACGGTCTGCAATGCTGACCATTTTCTGCTTCAAACGAGCTTGCAGTTCATTCGATTCGCTAATACCGCGATCCAGATGAACCCCTTGGCTGGAGAAAAACAATTTATCCACATAATAGGTTTCTAGTGAACGCTCTGCGAGCGGGCCTACAAATGACAGCGAGCGTTGAAGCAACTGCCCCCCCGTCGAAATGACCTCGATTTTTTCCTTACCCGACAGCTCTGTAGCTACCCGAATCGAATTTGTTAATATTGTCAAAGGAATATCCGGTAAGCTTGACGCCATATACCAGGCGGTTGTGCTAGCATCCAGCAAAATACGATCATTCGGCTGAATCTGCTTGACCGCTTCTTCGGCAATCCTACGCTTTTCCTCTGCGTTCATAATTTCCCGTACCGCATAGGGCGTTTCAGGCTGCTCGTTTTTGACACTGACCGCTCCCCCATGCGAACGGCGCAGTCGCCCCGCCTGCTCCAGGCGGTCCAGATCACGGCGGATCGTTTCCTCCGTTACTTTGCACAACTCACTCAATTCGGACACCCGTATGCTTCCTTTTTCATTAACGAGCTGCACAATCATCTCATATCTTTCTGCGACCAGCATGGCAATCTCACTCCACATCTTTAATGTACAAAAAGTCCCGCCACCCGCCGGAATTGCCCGTAGGCATCCTCCCACGCTTCTGACTCGGCAGGTTCATATTCCTCCACGGAAATAGAATCCGCGATGACCCGGCGTGCTTCCCATATATCGGCGAACTTTCCCTGTGTCATCCATTGTACCGCAAGATTGCCGATTGCGCTCGCTTCTGCAGGTCCCGCCCACACTGGTTTTTGAATCGAATTGGCCGTCCATTGGCACAGCAAGCGATTTTGAATCCCTCCTCCGACCATATGCAAACCATTAAACCGTTGTCCTGAGACCCGTTCCGTAAGCTCCAAAATGTAACGATACTTTAACGCCAGACTCTCCAAAATACAGCGCGTAATCTCTCCCGGCGTCTCGGGCAATGGCTGCCCGGTGTTACGGCAATATTGGCGAATACGTGTTTTCATATCCCCGGCATGCAGAAACAGTTCATCGTCCGGGTCAATCAAAGAAGTGAATGCTGGAGCCTGTTCTGCCATATGAACCAGTTCGGGGAAGGAATAGGAGCTTCCCTGCCGCTCCCACTCTCTGCGCGCCTCCTGTAAAATCCACAAGCCCATAATGTTTTTAAGCAGTCTGTAAGTTCGACCGACCCCACCTTCGTTCGTAAAATTAAAACGAAGCGTATCGTCATTGATTACAGGCTGTGCCGTTTCCGTTCCCATCAGGGACCATGTTCCGCAACTCAAATACGCAAACGAGCGCTCCAGGGCAGGCACGGCAGCCACAGCAGATCCCGTATCGTGCTCTGCTACTGCAATCACAGGAATCGCTCCAATGCCCAGATCAGTCATGACCGACGAGCGGATAGTTCCTGCAACATTTCCTGGCTCCAGCACCTCACCAAACCAGGAACAGGGGATGTTGATTCCAGACAAAAGCTCTTCATCCCATTTTTGCTGCAACGGATTATATAATTGCGTGCTGGTCGCATTCGAAAACTCATTGTACATTTCACCTGTCAGAAAATACCGCAGCAAATCTGGAATCATCAAGAAATGCTTTGCCTGCTCCAACAACGGAGAACTCGCATTTCGCATAGCAGCCAGCTGATAAATCGTATTAAACGTCAAAAACTGAATGCCTGTACGCTGAAAAATGAACTCTTTTCCCAGCCGTCCCTGTATTTCTTCCATCACCCCATGGGTGTGCCAATCCCGATAATGATAAGGGTTCCCCAGTAATTCTCCGGTTTCCCCAATTAATCCAAAATCGACCGCCCAGGAGTCAATCGCAAGACTGGACGGATTTACTCCCATATGCTTGGCTTTGAGCAATCCTTGCTGAACCTCGTGATACAGACGCAACAGATCCCAGTGCAGACGTTCCCCAACCTTGACCGGATCATTCGAAAAGCGATGGATTTCCTCCACCACTATACGTGAATCTGTCAATTCTCCGAGTAGAACCCTGCCGCTGCTTGCCCCCAAATCATAAGCGAGGATACTCACCAGCTTGCACCACCCTTGCCTCTTTGCAAAATCTGCGTACCATACTCAGACGCTAAGTAGTCTTTCATCGGGTCTGCTGGTAACCCTTGCTCTTCACGGATCGCTCTGAGTAATGGCGCCACATCAAACTCAAACGCTTGACGTACAGCATCCTCCGCACCCAGCACATCCTGGCGGCTCGCCGCTTCCTCCACTTCTGTATGATTAATCAAGAGTGCCTTCGCATATTGAGTCTGTACATTTAGCACCGAGCGAATCATAGCCGGGATTTTGGGTTCAATATTGTGCGACTGATCGATCAAATACGCGATTTTATCTACGGTTTGGCGAATATCAGCTTCTACATCCTGAGCCGCATTTAAAATCTGATAAAAGATCAAAAATAACTCATACGGATTGGCGGAACCTACAATCAGGTCATCATCCGCATATTTGTAGCTATTAAAATGAAAACCACCTAATCGCTTCTCATCAATTAGAAACGCGACAATATGCTCCACGTTGGCTCCCGGCAGATGATGCCCTGTATCCACCAGCACCTGTGCCTGCGGCCCCAGCTTGGTTGCATAATTGTACGCCATACCCCAATCGGCAATATCCGTATGATAAAAGGCTGGCTCGAACGCCTTGTATTCAATCAGCATGCGCATGTCAGGTGTGAGCGCCTTATACATTTCACTGAGCGCTTCCAGCATCCAATTTTTCCGTTTGCGAATATCCCCCTGACCGGGATAATTCGTTCCGTCTGCGAACCATAAGCTAAAATCGTTAGAGCCCGTTTCCTTCGCAATATCCACGCATTCCAGCAAATGGTTGATGGCCTTGCGGCGGATGGCCGGGTCTACATTGGTGACACTGCCGAGCATGTAGTCCTCATCTTGAAACAAATTGGGATTCACGGCCCCAATCTGCAAACCGAGGCTTTCGGCATGACTGCGAAGCTTGCCGTAATTGTCTACTGTATCCCACGGAATGTGGATCGCAACGGATGGACATAAGCCTGTCACAGCATGAACCTGCGCGGCATCCTCCAACTTTTCGAACGGATCACGCGGGACGCCTGTTTTCTGAAAGACTTTAAACCGTGTACCTGAGTCGCCATATCCCCAGGATGGTGTTTCTATGCTAAGCGCTTTCAGCTTTGCCTTTACTTGCTCCAAGTCAATGCCTCGTTGTTGCTGTTGCTCCTCGAATAAGGCGTACGCTTTATCACTCATCGTGGTTCCTCCTTGGAAAATAAAGCGAGTTACGGGAGGCCGCTTCGCTGCTGACCATCCATAAAGTCACTTCTATTTTAAAGTGTTAGTGTGTATATAAAAGGATGCAAACACGTAAATAAATATCATTACTTATTTACGTGTTTTTCAAAGAGTTTTATAACCCTTCGAAACTATCGTCATATCGCCTACATAGGTTCATTTTAATTCGCCTAGCGTGTAAATGCTGCGGGGACGCCACCGTCGATGGTCAGCATACAGCCTGTCGTTTTCTCTGCCTTGGATGAGGCGAAAAAGGCAATGCCTTCGGCGATATCCTGCGGGTAAATGTTAACCAGCAGCGTCGTCCGTTTGCGGTAATGCTCCTCCAGCTGGTCGGGCTCGATGCCGTAGGCGGTAGCGCGCTCGTTGCGCCAATTGGAGTTCCAAATTGCCGAGCCTTGCAGAATGGCATCCGGCAAAATGGTGTTCACACGGATGCCATATTCACCGCCTTCTGCGGCAATACAACGGGCTAAATGTGCTTCCAGCGCCTTGACCGAGCTATAGGCCGTTACATTTTTGCCTGCGTAGACTGAGTTTTTAGAGCCGACGAATACCATGCTGCCGCCATGTGTCTGCTCCTTCATGAGCTTGAACGCTTCTCGTGCAACCAGAAAATAACCCGTTCCCAGCACATTCACATTTAAATTCCATTCCTTTAACGATGTTTCATCGAACGGACTGGATGTAGCAAGGCCTGCATTGTTGACGATGATATCTACACCGCCATAGGTCAATGCCGTTTCTGCATAGGCAGCCTGAATTTGCTCCTCCTGCGTCACATCCATTTTTACGGCGATGGCACGGTTTTCTCCGTAGCTGCTATTTATCTCTGCGGCTACCTTTTGCGCGCCTTCCAGATTCAGATCTGCCAGTACGACATGTGCACCTTCATCCACCAAGCGACGTGCGGTTGCACTGCCAATCCCGCCTGCACCGCCTGTAATGAATGCAATTTTACGGGAAAATTCAGCTTCTGCTGGTGCGAGTGACAGCTTATAAAGCTCCAGCGGCCAGTATTCCACGTTGTATGACTCGTTCTCGCTGAGTGAAACAAACTCTCCTAACGCCGTTGCTCCTCGCATGACAGCAATAGCACGATGATACAAGGCGCCGCTTACCTGCGCGTTGCTCCAGCTTTTTCCTGTGTTGATCATACCCATACCCGGAATCAAAATTACACGTGGCGCAGCCTCAAACATAACATCTCCCTCATGCCGATTGCGCTCGAAATAAGCTTGATACTGTTCCTTATAGGCTGCTATACCCTCAGCTAGCTTAACTTTCAAGCCCTCTACGTCCTCCACATTCGGTGTCCAATCTACATAGAGTGGCTTCATCTTGGTATGAACCAGATGATCCGGGCATGCTGCCCCAACCTGGGATAAAACAGCAGAATCTCGGCCGTTCACAAACTCCAACACATCCTCCGCGTCATCAAAGGTGAGGATTATCTTTTTCTCATCACTAACTGCACCCCGGACGGATGGCATAACTTGGGACGCAATGCTTCGGCGCTCTCCAGAAGTAAGCGCTTTATATTTTACACCTCCAAACGCCTGCTTTTCCTCTTGACGAGCTTTAATATAGTTTTCTGCTTCTTGGATGATTTCGATCGTTTTGGCATAAGCCGCCTCGGATGTGTCTCCCCACGTAACCAGACCATGCTTTTCCATCAATACCAATTCAGCTTGTGGATGATCGATTACACCTCGGGCAATCATTTTCGACAGCTTAAAGCCGGGACGGATATAGGGTACCCATACAAAACGGTCACCGAAAATTTTCTTAGCGATTTCCTTGCCGTTATGCGCGCAGCATAAGCTGATAATCGCGTCCGGATGTGTATGATCGACATGCTTAAAAGGCAGAAAAGCATGCAATAGCGTCTCAATTGAAGCCCGTGGATGCTTGGCATCTATCATACAGTTCGCCAAATATGCCACCATATCCTCGTCAGACATATCTTCCCTTTCAAATAAAGGACGAATATCCTCCATACGAAGCCCTGTGAAGTTATGCGCTTTCATTGTTGCTAGATCGGAACCGCTGCCCTTAACGTACATCACTTCTACTTCACGCCCACGAAAATCTTGTATCATCGTTTTGGCCGAAGTGTTGCCGCCTCCCCAGTTGCACACACTCCTATCTGTGCCAATCAGGTTAGAACGGTATACGAGCTGTTCCAGCATGCTTTTCTGCTCAGATGCTTGTGAAGAAATCCACAGACTTTGTACCATAGGAAAAAGACCTCCAAGTTCTGTTTTTGTTTTGAATGGCTTTATTACAGTGGTTATTCTTTGTTTATGGAGACTATAACACTTTTGTTTTAATTTGAAAATATAAAATACAAAAATAATCAAAAATAAATTTTAATTTTATCCATCTTAAAAAGGAATATATTTGTCTAGCTTAAAATATAATAAGGCCGTGCCAGATCAGGTATAAGGACCTTTTCCGGTACGGCCTTTTGACAGGTAAATCACTTCATTACCAAGCATATTGCTACGAATTTGATTGCGCTCTGGTTCAAAGGAAGGAGGCTTAGGGCATATCAAGTCGTTTTTTAACGACTGCTGGTACACCTGCAGCCATGGTAAAGCTGGGTATATCATCTTTAACAAAGGCACCTCCACCTATCATAGACCAACAGCCGATGTGACATTTCTCTCGTACCGAGGCACCGACCCCGATATAGGCTCCTTCATCTATGGTTACGTTACCTGCCAGATTCACGCCGGGGGCTATGGTTACATAATCGCCAATAACCGCATCATGACTCACGTTAACACTCCGATTGATAATTACATGCTGTCTGATTTTAATATTGTCCGTCAGGATAGCCCCTTCAAAGATCATGCTTCCTTCTCCAATGGTGTTTCTTCGAGACAAGCGAACACGGGGATGTATTAGCGGAGCTGCGATACGAAATCCCGCTTGAATTGTATGATGAACGAATCGCTTCTTTAATGCCGGGTCACCCACCCCCGCACATATCAGCTCCACCTCATATTTTAATGCTTCAATGTCATTCAACGTTCCCAGTACAGGAACGCCATTTACGATCTGCCCTTTCGTCTCAGGCCGTTCGTCTAAAAAACCTGTCACATGAACTCCCAGCTCTTCACATAACCAGTTGACTTCCCTCGCATGTCCGCCCGATCCCCAGATAACGATTTTTCTCATCCGCTTGCCTTTCTTCCCAAGTTCCCTAGAACGTTCACAATTCTTCGAACGATCATCTCGTCCAGCTCCTCCCACAAGGGCAGGCTGACAATATGTTTGGCAATATGCTCGGTAACATGAAGAGTAGAATGGAGATAACTTTGGAATTGTTTTTGCTGATGGCACGCCGGAGAAAAATAGGTTCTGGCTTCTATTGAATTAGAGGCTAATAACTTAACGACCTCTTGATTCGTGTGTGAATCTGGACTAAGAATAGGGATAAATTGATGAACAACCGATCCTTGCGTTTTTTGTATAGACCATCCTCGTTCTAATAAGTCTGCTTGGAGCAGTTCTTGAAGATAATATTCGTAGATAGTCCTTCTATTCTCCCGTACAGTCTTGAAATGATCAAGAGTGGCTAAAGCGATAGCAGCGGTATACTCAGATATCTTACTGTTTAGACCTTGGATGACAGACTCCCTGCTGCTGGAGAAACCAAAATTTCCTGCCTGACGAATCCGCTTGATGAGATCCTGATCCATACTATATACTAGGCCACCCTCTCCAATACCGAAGGATTTGGTGGCATGAAAGCTGAATACTACAGCTCCTCCAAAGCCTTTACCAAATTGGGTGGCTTCCTCGGGTGTTATCGTTCCAAAGCTGGCAGCAGCATCAATGACTACCGGAATTCCTTGCTCCTGCAGCTTATTGTATACGGATAAATCAATGGCTGTACCGAAAGTGGCATAAGGAACGATTACCGCAATCTTATCTCCCAGCAGCTTGACTGTCTGCTCTAACTGCTCCCTATTCATTTGCCAATTCTCCGGTTCAATGTCAAGGAAGTAGGGTTCCAACCCGCACCACTCAGCAGCAAGTGGAGTGGCAGCAAAAGTAAAACTTGGCATAACTGCATATTTGCCCTGTGGTCGCTTGCTTTGGGCGATCGCCAAAATCAAGCCGATGGTAGCGTTATGAACGGTCACAGCCGAACCGATTCCATCAAACATTTGCGCAATGACCCGCTCTTCAAACAGGTTATTTAAGGGACCATAATTGGAGTAAATCCGGGTCTCTTCTATTTTCTCAAAATTAGCAATAAATCGTTCCTTTTTTACTAAATTAGGTCGTAAAAAGGGAATGTCGAACATGAGCCAGCCTCCTTCGCATATGGGATGAGCAAACTAGGATTCCAATGTTTTTAATATCATTTCAATTCGCTTGATATCTGCAACAAATTGTGAACGACCCCTTATACGTTCCTGATAAGAATGAAGTGCAGTTTTAAACAAATCGTCAGTATCAAGAAATCCATCATCTCTTGAGGCAATCATAATATCTAACCATTCCGTGAACGCATTTTGACCAAGTGTTTGATTATTTTGATTGGGATGTATTCGGAAATAGCTTAGTGCTTCAGGAATATAAACTGCTTTTCCTTTGGATAGTAAGTTCAACCAGGAAGCTAAATCATTAAGAAGAGAATACTGTTTTCCTTTATAAACTCCAAACCGTTCGATAAGATCTGTTTTTTTGAAAAACACTGTTGTAGGTTCACCAATCACATTTAAACAACGAGTTAATGCAACGTTTGCCAACATTCTTCCGTCCATTATCCTTGTTTCTTCGTATAACTTTTCCGTTGCATAGAGCGGTGGGAGAATAGCCCCTGATTCATTCATGGTTTGCCGATACGAGGTAACCAGTGTGATGTTTTCGAAATTTTCAAAAAAATAGAGCATCCTTGCTATTTTTTCTTTATGAAACATGTCGTCATCCATCAAGTAATTGATATATTCACCTGATGCCAAATCAAAACATTTATGCCAATTTCCAAGAAAAAGATTTTTATCATTTTTATAATATTTAATTTGGGGAAAAGAATCTAAATAAGAATCAATCATTTCTTGTACTTCATTCGTTATACTGTCATCACAGATAATAATTTCGATGTTCGGGTAAGTTTGTTCCAATACACTGTCGATGGCGATTTTTAGTGTATGCGGCCGGTTATATGCAGGTATAACTACACTTACTAATGGGCATTCCACACTTACTCCACCTTTCTTTTATGCTTAGGTGTTTACGTCGGAGGTTTCAAACGGTTTATTCGCTATGTTCATATGGGCTGGCATTTTCCTCACATCCCCGAACACATACACATACATATATACTACTGGGAAATAAAATGATGCCAGGAAAATGGTTGTTTCAATAAAAATAATAACTTACGTCTGAACGGCACCTCCCTCTCGTTGGTGTTCGAAACTGGTAAAGGGGAATGATCATGTCATTGAATTTCACTCCGCTACTGATAACTCATTTATTTGTATCGAAGAAGGTTTTAAAGGATCATGTAAAAGAATTGATAGATAGATTGGAAGAAAGTCACATTACAATAAACTTGTATGAGGCTGAGCAGCCACTTATAGACAATAGCCTCCAAAAGCCTCGGGTTTACGTCTCGATCGGAGAAGAGTGGGGAGAATTTTCAGCACTAAAAGCGTTGCCTGGTCACGAAAAAAAACGCTGGTTGCACTTCCAATCACCAAACGAAATTCAACCTATGCATTTATTTTTCTGCTGGCTTAAGGCAACAGATCCTCTGCCGGAGAATAGAACGATTCCTCCAACACATTTTTCTTCAAACACACCTTTAATATCCGTCTTTACTGCCAGCTACAGATCAAAGGAAAAAATTCAACGACCTTATCAATCTTTATTGAAGCAGACCTACAAGAACTGGGAATGGGTAATCGTGGATGATTCCGGTGATGAAGATGAAACGTACAAGGAGTATTTACTCCCTTTAGAGGATCACCGTGTGCGGAGATATCGCCAGGATTCCCGCAATGGTTATATAGGGGCTATCAAAAGGTTTGCAGCAGGTCTATGTACAGGGGAAATTTTGGTAGAAGTCGATCATGATGATGAGCTAACTCCTGACTGCCTGGAGAAAATCGTCAAAGCATTTCAACAAAACCCTGACTGTGGCTTTGTTTATGGGGATTGTGCTGAAGTGTATGCAGGGAGCAATCATGCACATTGGTATGGCTGGGATTGTGGCTTTGGCTACAGTGTTCATTATCGAGTCTGGCTGCATGAAATGAACAGATGGCAAAATGTACAAAAACATACGACCATTAATGGCAAAACCATTCGACATTTGGTCGGTTTACCCAATCATCCCCGTGCGTGGACGAGGGACTGTTACCATCTGATCGGAGGCCATCGCAATGAACTACTGGTAGCAGATGATTACGATATGCTGGTCCGGACGTTTCTTTGTACTAAATTTGTAAACATCCCCGATTTGATATATATCCAATATCGTAACGAACATGGAAATAACACTACATTTCTCAGAAATAAGCAGATTCAGGTTCTTGTAAGGGAACTATATAGATGCTATTTTCAAAGGATCCAAATGAGATTGAAAGAGCTCGATTTACCAGAGCTATTGCCTTATCGTCGTATTTGGGAGACTTCTACGGATGATCCCGCCCGGAAATCTGCTCATGTTATTCAAGAAGATACTTCAAGATTCTCGATATTGTTCCCTATCCCCCATCCCTGCCCTGAAATAGAGCATACCCAATTAATTAAGACACTCCAAAAGGGCATTGAAAACAACTTTAGGGAGATTGAAATTGTGGTTGTAGGTCGAATTCCATCAGAAATCGAAACCTATGCCTCCAAAGCTCCCAGGGGAGCCATACGATGGTGGCCTATGGAGCCAAATGATTCATTAGAAACTTGTATTCAATATGGAAAATTTGTTGCGTCCTGCAAAGAGAAAGTGGTTGTGTTGCCCTAAATTACAACAAGGCTGATTAGAATATTAGCCAACAATTATTTTCCAATACCTTTGACGAAGTCTCTCTGAATCATTTCCATGAGACTTCGACAAAGGTTTTTTTTCGTTACAGCAGAACTGCAAACATGAACTTAAGACAAAAAAAGAACCCAAAAGTTATAAATAACTTTTGAGTCCTCTAAATATACCTTGACCTTAAGCTGGTCCTTGGTCACCTTGCGGTCCTTGAACACCCTGAGGGCCTTGGTCGCCTTGCACGCCTTGAACTCCTTGAGGTCCTTGGTCGCCTTGGACGCCTTGAACTCCCTGAGGGCCTTGGTCGCCTTGCGGTCCTTGAACACCCTGAGGTCCTTGGACACCTTGAGGTCCTTGGTCGCCTTGTGGTCCTTCAGGTCCTTGGTCACCTTGTGGTCCTTGAACTCCTTGAGGCCCTCCAGCACCTTGTGGACCTAGAGGGCCTTGAGCACCTAGAGGGCCTTGAACACCTTGTGGACCTAGAGGGCCTTGAGCACCTTGTGGTCCTTGAACGCCCTGAGGTCCTTGGTCACCTTGCGGTCCTTGGACTCCTTGAGGTCCTTGTTCGCCTTGGACGCCTTGAACTCCCTGAGGGCCTTGGTCGCCTTGCGGTCCTTGAACTCCTTGAGGTCCTTGTTCGCCTTGGACGCCTTGAACTCCCTGAGGGCCTTGGGCTCCTTGGGCTCCTTGAACTCCTTGAGGTCCTTGGTCGCCTTGGACTCCCTGTGGTCCTTGGTCACCTTGGGCTCCTTGAACTCCTTGAGGTCCTTGGTCGCCTTGGACTCCCTGTGGTCCTTGGTCACCTTGTACGCCCTGAGGTCCTTGGTCACCTTGTACGCCCTGAGGTCCTTGATCACCTTGGACTCCTTGAGGTCCTTGGTCACCTTGGACTCCTTGAGGTCCTTGGTCACCTTGAACTCCTTGAGGTCCTTGGTCACCTTGTACGCCCTGAGGTCCTTGGTCACCTTGTACGCCCTGAGGTCCTTGATCACCTTGTGGTCCTTCAGGTCCTTGGTCACCTTGTACGCCCTGAGGTCCTTGGTCGCCTTGAACTCCTTGAACACCCTGAGGTCCTTGGTCGCCTTGAACTCCTTGAGGTCCTTGATCGCCTTGGACTCCTTGAGGTCCTTGGTCGCCTTGAACTCCTTGAGGTCCTTGGTCGCCTTGAACTCCTTGAACACCCTGAGGTCCTTGGTCACCTTGGACACCTTGAGGTCCTTGGTCACCTTGAACGCCCTGAGGTCCTTGGTCACCTTGTACGCCCTGAGGTCCTTGGTCACCTTGTACGCCCTGAGGTCCTTGGTCGCCTTGTACGCCCTGAGGCCCTTGGTCGCCTTGGACTCCCTGAGGTCCTTGGTCGCCTTGGACTTGAGGTCCTTGGTCGCCTTGGAAACCTTGAGGTCCTTGGTCACCTTGAACGCCCTGAGGTCCTTGGTCACCTTGTACGCCCTGAGGTCCTTGGTCACCTTGTACGCCCTGAGGTCCTTGATCACCTTGGACTCCTTGAGGTCCTTGGTCACCTTGTACGCCCTGAGGTCCTTGGTCGCCTTGAACTCCTTGAGGTCCTTGGTCGCCTTGAACTCCTTGAGGTCCTTGGTCGCCTTGTACGCCCTGAGGTCCTTGGTCGCCTTGAACTCCTTGAACACCCTGAGGTCCTTGGTCGCCTTGAACTCCTTGAGGTCCTTGATCGCCTTGGACTCCTTGAGGTCCTTGGTCGCCTTGAACTCCTTGAGGTCCTTGGTCGCCTTGTACGCCCTGAGGTCCTTGGTCGCCTTGAACTCCTTGAACACCCTGAGGTCCTTGGTCGCCTTGAACTCCTTGAGGTCCTTGGTCGCCTTGTACGCCCTGAGGTCCTTGGTCGCCTTGAACTCCTTGAACACCCTGAGGTCCTTGGTCGCCTTGAACTCCTTGAGGTCCTTGATCGCCTTGGACTCCTTGAGGTCCTTGGTCGCCTTGAACTCCTTGAGGTCCTTGGTCGCCTTGTACGCCCTGAGGTCCTTGGTCGCCTTGAACTCCTTGAACACCCTGAGGTCCTTGGTCGCCTTGAACTCCTTGAGGTCCTTGGTCGCCTTGTACGCCCTGAGGTCCTTGGTCGCCTTGAACTCCTTGAGGTCCTTGATCGCCTTGGACTCCTTGAGGTCCTTGGTCGCCTTGAACTCCTTGAGGTCCTTGGTCGCCTTGTACGCCCTGAGGTCCTTGGTCGCCTTGAACTCCTTGAACACCCTGAGGTCCTTGGTCGCCTTGAACTCCTTGAGGTCCTTGATCGCCTTGGACTCCTTGAGGTCCTTGGTCGCCTTGAACTCCTTGAACACCCTGAGGTCCTTGGTCGCCTTGGACTCCCTGAGGCCCTTGGTCGCCTTGGACTCCCTGAGGTCCTTGGTCGCCTTGTACGCCCTGAACACCCTGAGGTCCTTGGTCACCTTGTACGCCCTGAGGTCCTTGATCACCTTGGACTCCTTGAGGTCCTTGATCACCTTGTACGCCCTGAGGTCCTTGGTCGCCTTGAACTCCTTGAGGTCCTTGGTCGCCTTGTACGCCCTGAGGTCCTTGATCACCTTGGACACCTTGAGGTCCTTGGTCACCTTGAACGCCCTGAGGTCCTTGGTCGCCTTGAACTCCTTGAGGTCCTTGATCGCCTTGGACTCCTTGAGGTCCTTGGTCGCCTTGAACTCCTTGAACACCCTGAGGTCCTTGGTCACCTTGGACTCCCTGAGGCCCTTGGTCGCCTTGGACTCCCTGAGGTCCTTGGTCGCCTTGGACTCCCTGAGGTCCTTGGTCGCCTTGTACGCCCTGAACACCCTGAGGTCCTTGGTCACCTTGTACGCCCTGAGGTCCTTGATCACCTTGGACTCCTTGAGGTCCTTGATCACCTTGTACGCCCTGAGGTCCTTGGTCGCCTTGAACTCCTTGAGGTCCTTGGTCGCCTTGTACGCCCTGAGGTCCTTGATCACCTTGGACACCTTGAGGTCCTTGGTCACCTTGAACGCCCTGAGGTCCTTGGTCGCCTTGAACTCCTTGAGGTCCTTGGTCGCCTTGAACTCCTTGAACACCCTGAGGTCCTTGGTCGCCTTGAACTCCTTGAGGTCCTTGATCGCCTTGGACTCCTTGAGGTCCTTGGTCGCCTTGAACTCCTTGAACACCCTGAGGTCCTTGGTCACCTTGGACTCCCTGAGGCCCTTGGTCGCCTTGGACTCCCTGAGGTCCTTGGTCGCCTTGGACTCCCTGAGGTCCTTGGTCGCCTTGTACGCCCTGAACACCCTGAGGTCCTTGGTCACCTTGTACGCCCTGAGGTCCTTGATCACCTTGGACTCCTTGAGGTCCTTGGTCACCTTGCGGTCCTTGAACACCCTGAGGGCCTTGGTCGCCTTGAACTCCTTGAGGTCCTTGGTCGCCTTGAACTCCTTGAACACCCTGAGGTCCTTGGTCGCCTTGAACTCCTTGAGGTCCTTGATCGCCTTGGACTCCTTGAGGTCCTTGGTCACCTTGTACGCCCTGAGGTCCTTGGTCGCCTTGAACTCCTTGAGGTCCTTGGTCGCCTTGAACTCCTTGAGGTCCTTGATCGCCTTGGACTCCTTGAGGTCCTTGGTCACCTTGTACGCCCTGAGGTCCTTGGTCGCCTTGAACTCCTTGAGGTCCTTGGTCGCCTTGTACGCCCTGAGGTCCTTGGTCACCTTGGGCTCCCTGAACACCCTGTGGTCCTTGGTCGCCTTGTACGCCCTGAACACCTTGAGGTCCTTGGTCGCCTTGCACGCCTTGAACGCCTTGAGGTCCTTGGTCACCTTGGGCTCCCTGAACACCCTGAGGTCCTTGGTCGCCTTGGGCTCCTTGAACACCCTGAGGTCCTTGGTCACCTTGTACGCCCTGAACACCCTGTGGTCCTTGGTCACCTTGAACGCCCTGAACACCCTGAGGTCCTTGGTCGCCTTGTACGCCCTGAACACCCTGAGGTCCTTGATCGCCTTGGACTCCTTGAACGCCTTGAGGTCCTTGGTCGCCTTGGGCTCCTTGAACTCCTTGAGGTCCTTGATCGCCTTGTACGCCCTGAACACCCTGAGGTCCTTGATCGCCTTGTACGCCCTGAACACCCTGAGGTCCTTGGTCACCTTGGGCTCCCTGAACACCCTGAGGTCCTTGGACTCCTTGATCGGTTCCTAAAAGTTCATCAGATACTAACCGATGCGCAGGTACTAATTGCCCCAATGCATCTTTACCCCAAACAGAAATTTGAGTTTCATCCTCTGCTGGTCCGCTTGTGGTAAACACGAATTCAAATGCGTCTAAATTTGCAAAGAAATTCCTAGTTATAACCGCATTTGGTCCCACTGCCACTAGTTGTTGTATATATAATGTTCTGCTGCCGTTTAAAATAAAACCCTCGATCAAAACAGTAGAAGAATTTACAGAATCTCGGTTATCTATTTTTACTGTGACTAGTTGGGTGGGTCTGACTCCTAGAACAGGATCGTTTGCAATGGGTCCAGTTGATAATACTGCCATTTAGATACTCCCTCCTCTCTAGTAAAAAGCAAATTTTTTTGTGAACAATGATCTTTCTCAAGACCCTGTTCCCTCTATTTTATGTCTCAACCATTTGCTGCGATTGTGGTTCTATCACTATACATATGTTGAGTTTTAAGACCCTAGTTGCTCATCCGCAACAATACGCTGAACATCAATGATTGTACCGCTCGCGTTTTTTCCCCAAACTGAAATATCAGTACTTTCTTCTGCTAAACCGCTTGTGGTAAAAACGAATTCATATGCGTCGAAGTTCACTAGATAGTTTCTCGTAACAACTGCATTGGGGGCTAAAGCTATTTGTTCTTGTACATACAATGTTCGTAAACCATTTAAAATGTAGCCCTGAATTAAAATAGTTGAAGAATTGACCAAATCACGATTAATTATTTTAACGGTAACCTGCTGGATAGGCCTGATCCCACTAACAGGACTATTCTCAATAGGTCCAGTTGATAATACTGCCATTTAGTCGGTCTCCCCTTTCCTATTTATTAACAACAAATCCATATCATGTAAAAATACTATATATATTGAACTTAAATATACTTGGGTTTTAATCCACTATATTATTTTACAGTTCAATCCATATAGAAAAGAATAGGGATTACTGTAGCTCCATGTATCATATTAATAATTTGTTACATGTGATTGTTTGTTTACCTATTAAAATTAAAATAGATATTTACTTTTTCAAACCTTTTTAAATTCTGGGGACATTAAAAGGTAGTGATCGAGCTTTAAGTAACTTATTGGCGCTTATTCATCAATATCATTTCAAACCATAAAAAAGGCACCCCAAGAAAAAAAGGTGCCTTTAAGCCTTGTAGATCAATTTCAATCAACTCCATTCTCTTGCTATCACGTTTACATAGAAACAATGAAGTTATAATAGCTTCTTACAAATGCCACTTGTGCCAACAGTTCATGCTAGAACACTCTAATAGATCTATTTTTTAATTTCTCAAATTGTTCCAACCTTTGTTTCTCATCCCATAAATAATGAAATCCCCATCTATTTGCCGTGTCCCCTTCTCGCAGCCCTTGTTTTAAAGCCGAGAAACGTGAATTTATATAGTCAAGTCCCAAGTATTTATAATGTAACAATAAAACATCATTATTGGATGGCTTTATGACGTCCCCTATAGGTGAAGCAGTATGCCTGCCAGGACTGAAATTTATTTCTTGTATCGCATTTGGATTAAATATTTGAGGCTTATCGTACGTTTGACTTCTTACACCATTCCTTACCGTCTCATGTAATGGTTGATCGCTACTCGGAAAAAAATCAGAAACCATCTCATAACCATCAGGGACAATCAACGTTATCCCTTTAGAGGTGCATTCTCGCAGATATATTCTAAGGTTAGGGTGATAGAAATGTTCATCAGCGTCACAGACAATAACCCAGTCTGCCTTTCCTCTGCTTCCTTTCCAAAATTGATTGAATTTATCTTGTGCTGATTTCACGAGAGAATTACCTTTTATTTCGAATCTATCTATAACAACTTTGGGATTTTCCCTTAACATGGATATAGAATTATCAGTTGAGCCGTTATCGAAAATATAGTATTGATCCGCTATATTATCATAGTGCTTTAAAAAAAACGGGAGCATTTTTTCTTCATTCCAGCATAAAGCATAAACATGGATTATCACGTGCTCTTCCCCTTTCAAACTCAAAGCTTATGAACCAACTTGCTTGATAATATATGCAACTTATATTTGTGGGGTTCAAGTCGTGGAAGACAAGCTTTTTGTTAAGCGAGTATGTGAGAGATGATATATCATAATGCTGAATTGCCGGATTGCACCAGGCTTTAATCATTCTGATCGTAGCTAAGTAGCGTCTCTGCGTGCAGCATACGTTGGGTTTGAACAAGCTCCCGAAAAGTTTTGCCAGTCTGCTCTTTTAACAAATTCCCCAGATAATTAGCATTAAAATTAAATGCCGTCCCCAATTGGGGTAGCGTGTAATCCCGATAATGCTGCTCAATGTATTGCAAATATCAATAATTGTTTTCACATAGGCTGCCTCGGATGTTTCTCCCCACATAAACAGACTATACTTTTCCATCAATACCAATTCTGCTTGCGGATAATTGAGTACACCTTGGGCAATCATCACCTCCCACCGCATACCGACGAATGGTGGTCTTTTATCGATTGGCATGAGCAGTTGGATAAGCCAACCCCCTTCTCAAGCCATACTTATTTACACGTTAAAAAGGGCTATTCGATTGGCTGAACAGGTTGATCCTGACAGGATTCCGTTCCTGAACCAGCGGTTAGAGGACGTTACGACAGCAACACTTGCTGTCTGAGAAACCCGAAATTAGACTGACAACACCATATATGCATCACTATTTAGTTGAAGCTTGGCTGATTACGGGTGATCGGGATGGAGCTGTGCAGCACCTCAAATCCTACTGGGGAGGCATGCTGCGGGACGGAGCCGATACGTTCTGGGAGTTGTACGATCCCCATAACAAAGCCTTTTCACCCTACGGCAGTTATCTGATCAACAGCTACTGTCACGCGTGGAGCTACCCCAACCTATTCGATTCGTAAGTATAAGCTTTAAAATATAATAAGGCCATGCCAGATCAGGTTATGAGAACCTTTTCCAGCACGGCCTTATGGTTTGACCAACTACCCGTCTGTTCGCATCACTTTGGCTAGCAGCTCATACGAGCGCAGGCGCGCTTGATGGTCATATACCTGAGAGGTTGTAATCAGCTCATTGGCTCTAGTCTGGTCGATTATCAAATCCATCTTTTGCTTGACGGTGTCAGGACTGCCGATGGCTGAATACCCCAGCATATTACCACGAACCATCTCCTTCTCGTGCTCACTCCAAAGCTTTTCCATGTCATCCACTGGTGGCTTCAGTCCTCCGCTGTGCCCGCGCAGCACATTTAGAAACTGTTGTTCTTGTGATGTAAAGAGCCATTTTGCTTCCTCATCAGAATCTGCAACAAGCACATTAACACCGACCATCACATATGGCTTATCCAGTGCTTTGGATGGCCGAAAATTGCGATGATACAACTCCAGAGCCTGTAGCAAATGAGCCGGGGCAAAGTGGCTGGCGAACGCGAACGGCAGCCCAAGCTGACCTGCCAGCTGTGCGCTGAATCCGCTTGATCCCAGTAACCAGATGGGAATGTCCAGCCCTTCTCCAGGAATCGCTCTTACTCCCGGAACGGCTCCGTTCAGCGCTGGATTCAGGTAAGAACGCAGCTCATTCAATTGCTCAGGGAAATCTTCCCCAGTATTGTGAAGCCCTCTCCGCAGTGCTCTCATCGCAGGTTGATCCGTGCCTGGAGCCCGGCCAAGTCCCAGATCAATTCGTCCCGGATAGAGCGACTCTAGGGTTCCAAACTGCTCTGCAATCATGAGTGGAGCATGGTTAGCCAGCATAATACCGCCTGAACCCACCCGAATCTTGTTTGTATGTGCAGCCACATGCCCGATGATCACGGACGTAGCCGCACTGGCAACCGCCTGCATGTTATGATGCTCCGTTAGCCAGTACCGATGGTACCCCCATTGTTCAGCATGCTGGGCAAGATCCACCGTGTCGCGGAAGGAATCGGCAGGAGTGCCGCCTTCAAGGACAGGTGCAAGATCTAATATAGATAGTGCAACGTTACGCGTAGTCATTATATATAAACCCCCTGTTAAAATATTATTTTACGAATTTTCCTCAATGCCTTAATTCTTTGACCTATCAATTGATACGTCAATTATGATAATGTGTTCCTTTATGAATTGCAAATGATTTAAATTTTTAGTTTTTATCAAAAAACAGTTTACTTTTATGATAAGCTCATCTATTATGCAATATATGTGGATAATGATTATCCACATTAGCCTGGTTATAAAGATTGAGGTGATTGCTAGTGCATATGAAAACAGGTGTCGAACAATCCGTCTACGCTCTTCTTCTACTCACGATGCTGCCGGACAAAGCCGTTTTACCTGGGGAGGCCATTAGCCAGCAGTTAGGTGCATCTCCTACTTATTTTCATAAACTGTTACGAAAATTGGTTAGCTCCGATTTGATTACTTCTGTGCCTGGTGTCAAGGGCGGGTTCAAATTAAAGAAAAAACCTGAGGATATACGGGTATTTGATATTTATCTAGCGATTGAGGGACAACAAACCCTTTATTCTTCCAGTGGCATATACAACGAAATGCTTGAATTAAAGAAAGACGATCAGTGTTGTTTACTGGCAAATTTGATGGAAGAAGCGGAAGCCTCCTGGAAAGCCGTTCTGAAAAGAGAAACTATCGCGTCACTATCTGCTGACTTTTTTAAGGAAGGATATGATGACAAAATGACTTCTTTAGAGAACTGGATTCAGAAAAAAATGGTCTTGTAAAGAACTCTAATGAACAGAAAGGAATATGAACATGAACGATTATTTAGTAAAAGCTCTTGCCTACAATAACCAGGTACGGGCTTATGCCGTGAGAACAACGGATACAGTAAGTGAAGCTCAACGGCGTCATTATACCTGGCCCACAGCATCGGCTGCATTGGGACGTTCTATGACGGTCGGCGTCATGCTGGGAGCCATGCTTAAAGATGAAGATAAACTGACGATCAGGATTAATGGCGGCGGACCTATCGGCACTATTCTTGTCGATACCAACTCCAAAGGTGAAGTTAGAGGTTATGTAAAAAATCCACAAACCCATTTTGAGCTTAATCAGATAGGGAAATTAGATGTAGCCAGAGCTGTAGGAATAGATGGAGCGCTAATTGTATCTAAAGATATCGGCTTAAAACACCCGTTTGTTGGACAAGTCCCTCTCATTTCGGGTGAATTGGGAGAGGATTTCACATCTTATCTCGTCCAATCCGAACAAATTCCTTCTTCTGTAGGAGCGGGAGTTATTGTTAACCCGGATAACTCTATTCAGGCGGCTGGAGGTTTTATTATTCAGTTGATGCCAGATACGCAGGAGGAGGTTATCAGTTTTATCGAGAGACGCATTGAGAGCATTCCAAGCATCTCCGCAATGGTCATGGAAGGTCTTACGCCAGAGCAGATTCTGGGTCAGATTTTGGGAGAAAGCAACCTGAACATACTGGAAACCATGCCTGTACAATTTCATTGTCCCTGCTCAGAAGAGCGCGTTACCAATGCCATTATCAGCTTAGGGAATAAGGAAATAGAAGATATGATCCATACCGATGGACAGGCTGAAGCTCATTGTCACTTTTGTAACGCACACTACCATCTTACCAAAGAAGATCTCGAAGGCATGCTGGAAACAAACATCATTTAAATATGGGCTGTTCCCAAAAAGTTGGTTTAGCTACTGGGGAACAGCTTTTTTCTCTCCCAATGCTTCCGATGATTTCTTAATCCTAAACACGGTAGACTTGTTCATGATGTAAGTGATAATGTTATATTATTCCAATCACTTGAAATGAGGTGCGCTATGCTCGAAAAAGATACGCAGGAAATTTTAAGACGAAGATTGTGCTGGAGGTCTTGCAGGAAGAGCAGACCGTGAACGAGATTGCCGCCAAATATGAAATGAGCCCGTGATGATTAGCTGGTGGAAAGCCGAGTTTCTGAGCCAGGCGTCTATGGTATTCGAGAAAGGGACGAGTGAAGCGGACAAGATAAGAAAGGAATACGCAAGCAAACAGGAGCGCCTAGAAAAGCTGGTCGATCAACTTACCGTTGAAGTCGACTGGCTCAATGGGAGTATTACACATCTTCCGGCAATCCCCAGTTCATTAATGAATTTCGGCATTATCGGAATGATCAGCCGATGCTGGTGAACACCGGAAACAGGTTCAGCATAAGAACACATCATATCCCCCCTCATAATTTAAGGGTTGCCGCTCCGCGTCAACGCTTCAAACGCCGTTTTTAGGTCCGGTCGCTCCTCGAATTCAAGCCGCAGTTCTTCGGGAACCGTTTACTCGGCATGTTTTTCAGTTCCACTGCAAGACCGGCTTCCTCCATCCAAACAGCGCCTCCTCCTAAACACTGTTGGACAAATAGCCGCGCTCAGGGTCAAAGATCATCTTTTAAACGGGTTCTATCCGCTCGTCTATAATTTCTATACGGTGATCTTCCATATTCAATTTAACAATACCGGGATAATTTAATGTCATGAAATAATGCGAGCCGTTGCATTCAATAATTTTCGAAAACTTGCTCTGATCGTTATATTTATGCCCTTTGTCACTGGCAGTTTTATATACTGAAAAGATGAATCCGTTAAATCGAAGATCGCTGTGCACTCAACCGAATGTGGAGAAAAATAAAGTTTACGGCCGCTTTGATAGATATGGTGGTACACTCTCCAATCCAGCGCTTAGTTTATCGTCAAGCATGAACGTGCGAGCAGCGGAGAGATTGTTGTTCCTTTTCATAATTGATATATCTACAACTCAGTGCATGTAGCGCGTTTATTGCTGCTCGGCAAATCTCCACCAGGCAAATGTTCCGACTATTCCGGCTATTCCCGTAGACGCAAGAATGATTATACTACTCAACTTTAAAAACCCGGTGCTTTGAAATACCGACGGGATGGTCCACGGAAAATAGGGGGCGAATCCAAAAGAGGCCAAAACATTTGAGAGAATGACGATTATCAGGATGAGTCCTAATGGTGCCAAGTATCCCTTGCTCACATTGGCCAGAAGAGTGCCTGGTGTGGTAACAATAATAAACAATAGCGATGTTATAATGAATTTAAAGAAGATATTCCAAATAAAAGAAGCTAACCCGCCCGCAACTCCTAGAATACCCCCCACGGCAAAACCTATGGCAAACATATACACGGAAAGTAATAGGCTCCATGCTAAAATTACAAGAAATTTGGACAGTACAATTTTCGATCTGGAAACGGGCTTTGCAAGCAAATCTTTAATTGTTTTATCCGAAAACTCTCGTCCAAATACCCATGCCGCGATAAAGGTGTACCCGATAAGTCCCAGCGGGGCAAGACTATCAAGCAATTCGGTTAAATACATTTTCCAATTGATGCCGCCGGCGTCACTGGATAAAATAATTCCGACTCCCATCATGATTGGCCCAAATGCAAAAATAAGAAACACCAACCAAAACACATTGGCGCGGATAATCTTGCGAATCTCACAATATAAGACAGAAAAAATATTCATTATATATTCCCCCTTGTCATACCAATTGTGCGGAGAAAATATCCTTCCAAATCCTCCGTAATCACTCGAAGCAATGTTGGCGGTTGATTGTATTTAACCAGCAGTTCGGCCAGTCGTTCAGGACTATCCGCTGCGTGGGCATCGGTTAGTTTAATATAGCCGTCTATTGTCTCCTCAAATGCATATCCATGCTCTTCAAGTACCTTCTTTAAGGCATGTTTGTCGCGGCCATTCACCACTAAGTTTTTCTGTAACGATTGCTCCAGCTTATCCATTGCGACTTCTTTAACAAGATGGCCATTGTGAATAATCCCAATGCGTGTGGAAACTTTCGAGAGTTCCTCTAACAGATGGCTGGATATAAAAACAGTTACGCCGAAATTTTTCGCTAGGCTATATAACATATTCCGTATCTCCGCCACGCCTGCGGGATCGAGGCCATTTATCGGCTCATCCAATATTAGAATTTCCGGATTGTGAATCATTGCTTTCGCAAGTCCCAGGCGCTGTTTGTTTCCTAAAGAAAGATTCTTTGCCTTCTTCTGTTTGTGCAGCTCAAGCCCCAACTTATAGATAACCCGATTTACGGAATCTTTGTCAGGCACCCCTTGCATGCGTCGTGCTATGTCAAGATTTTCAACTACAGTTAAATCGGGATAAAAAGTAGCCTCCTCCAAATATCCAACCTTGTCCCATAATTTATAGTTTCCGGCATCGACCTTTTCACCTAACATATAGAGCTTGCCGGAGGTTGGCTTGAGCATCGCCAAGAGCATCTTTATGGTCGTTGTCTTTCCAGCGCCATTCAGTCCCAAAAATCCAAATATCTCTCCTCGGCTCACCTCCAGCGAAAGATTGTTCAATGCGATATAGTCGCCAAATTTTTTGTGCACTCCCTCAATTTGTATGGCGGGCGTTATTCCATTTTTTACCTTTGATAAAATACTCATAGCCTTCAACTCCTCCATAAACAGAGAGCTTATTCAGGATTCTAAGTACGACACTCCTGAACAAGCTCAATCAGAAATTTTTCAATAAATCTACTTTATGATGTGCGAGGCGAGGCTGGCCCAAGCCCAATTGAGCAGAGCCAATTCAGCGCTACCTCATGCAGCACGTTGATGTTGTCTACCTGACAGTGTTCTAATCCGCCAAGTCGTCTATCCTCTATCGGGTAGAACGTCTTGTTTTTCGACCCCGCTTGCTCGTAATTCTTCAAGGCTTGTGTCAGCGGATTTGGCTGAACCAATATCTCTTCCGCTCCGTGCATTACAAGAAGCGGACATTCTATCTGGTGGAGCACGCCCTCAAGATCATAGGCAAAACGCGGATTCCCCGCAAAATCCTCCAAGCTTTTTGCCCCCAGAATTCTCATGCCGTGTGCGGCCAGACTCGGCGGCATCCATTTAAGCATGGCATCCCAGTCGAAGGCGTGCGTACCGCCGTCGGAGATGACGGCAGCAATCCTGTGATCGAACGAAGCGAATCGCAGCGAGTCGTAAGCCGCAAAACTCTCCCCGTGCACGATAATCTTATCGGGATCGACTTCCGGCCGCGTTAGAAGAAAGTCGATTGCTCGGGAATGGAAAGCCTCACTGTCCGCTCGTCTTCCTTTTCCCTTTTCGTACAGCGAGAGGCCGGTCCCAGGCTGGTCATAGACCAGAAAGTTATATCCACACGAAATAAAAGCGGGACCTAGCCAGAAATAGTTTTCAATGGACCACTCGTCGCCACCGTTGAGAGCAAAAAGGGTCGGCTTCGGACCTTTTATCCAGGAAGGGGAGAAGAAGTAACCATCCAACTTGACATCTTCGTAATCGACTTGGATCTTCTCCGGTTGGACATCGAAGTACTTTCCGGCAGCTTCGAAGAGTTCATTTACTTTCTTAAATATACGGATTTTCTCGGTGTCATCATCCATCACCGCATATTCCGCAATTCTGTAGTAATTGCAGGCACGAATGTAGCAGTTTCGTGCTGTATACCAGTTTCCAGCCGTTTCGGCCTCCTTGCCGTGTCTTTCCAATGCCTGAGCCGTTATGAGCCATTCCCTGTGCCACGTGTCCTTGTCATCGGGGTCGATTTTTTTGCAGGCCTCGTAGATCTCGGTGACGTCCGTAGCACCGAGGCTTGCCATACCCAAAGCTTTGGTGACTTGGTATGACATCATGTAGTGATTGGGCCAACGGCTGAACTCAATTGACATTGCAACATCCTCCTTTTCCAGTTCATGTGATTGTAGTTTTTTTACTACAAGTAATTTTTACAACACAAAGATAAAGCTTCTTTAAAAGAAAAATAAATGTTTATAAAGAGAATATAAAAAACTATAAACCGCTGAAAAAACAAAAAAGGCTGCTGCCTGGGTGTTCACACCTGGCAGCAGCCTTTAACTCCTGTAGTAAAAGAAAATGTGCAAAAATAAAATCAGTGTTGTGCGGCCAAGGGAAGGCTGAATCTTATCCCCAAACCGCCATATTCGGAAGGGTAGGCGCAAATTTCGCCCCTATGATGTTCAATAATGGATTTACAGCTTGCAAGACCCAGACCCAGCCCGCCCTTTTGGATTTGCCGCGATTTATCCACAGTGAAAAATTTGAGGAACAGAGAAGATATATCCTTATCCGGCACTCCAATTCCATTATCCTCGATTTGAAAAAAGGCATACTGTCCTAGCGGGTATCCGGTCATATACACTTTCAGTTTATTTTTCCCTCCATATCTTACAACATTGCTAAAGAGGTTGCCGAAAACCCGACGTATCATCGGTTCATTGACCATCAGCAATATATTTTCCGTGAATGAATGGCGGCAAGTAAGCTCGTTGTCAAGTCCCGCCAACTCATACTCATATTCAAGGGCAATGTTTTCAAATAATTTTGAAGCTTTTACAGGTTTAGCTACCATAGATTCCAACTCCAGTTTTTCTTTGGTGAAGCTGGAGAAATCATTGATGAGTTCGACCATATATCCTGACTTCTTTTGAATCAAATCATAATATTCCTGCTTTTCAGTTTCTGGTAAATCCTTGTGTGTGGCCAGCAGTTCAGTAAAACCATTAATAGATGTCAAGGGTGTTTTCAAGTCGTGGGCAATCGCCGCAATCATATCGATCTGCTCTTTGTGCGCGAGTTGAAGCCGATGCTCCATCTTATTAAAGTGCTTATAAAGTTCTCCGATCTCATCATTACTTCTCAGAGCTAGCGGAGGCAGTGGATGTACAATATTTACTTCTTCAAGCCTGGTATTCAGAAGCTGAATGGGTTTCTCTATGCAAAAATGAATATAGATAATCAGAATAATAAATATGAAACAGGCAATTGCAAATATGGGCAGGAGCAATGCTATATATCGCGAGTCCAGCAATGAACTGCGTATAGGGGAATATACTGCAAAGACAAGCTTCAGATACATTCCAATCGAAAACATGAATATTATAAACATCAGCAGGAACAAAAGAGGAAGCTTTATTTTCAGTTTCATACTATTGCTCTCTTTCCGTGTATTTATATCCTATGCCCCATATTGTTTTAATAAAGTGATATTCAGGACCAAGTTTCTTACGGATATTTTTTATATGAACCGTTACGGTATTTATTTCTCCGTATTCGTCTCCCCAGACGTTTTCATATATCTGCTCACGAGTCAATACATGATTGGGGTGGCGCATGAGGATAGACAGAATCTGAAATTCCTTCGTTGATAAGTCGAGCTTCCTGCTATTCAGAAATGCTTCAAACGTCTTATCGTTCAAAATGAGCGGAGCATCCGCCTTTTCGTTACTGGGACTAAGTTCATCCCACTCTTTAAAAAGCCTGTCCACTTTTCTGAAGTGAGCCTTTATCCTGGAGACAAGCTCCTGAATACTGAAAGGTTTGGTCATGTAATCGTCTGCTCCTATTTCGAGCCCGACGATTTTATCAATGTCCTTATCACGTGCACTTAAAAACAGAATTGGGACATTATAAGAATTTCGGATACTTCTGCAGACATCAAGTCCATCCATATCAGGCATTACTATATCAAGAACGATGAAATCAATGTGATTTTCTTCCAATGCAGATAAGGCTTCTTTCCCGGAACATGCCGAAATTATTGCAAATTGCTCGTACCTTAAACTCTTTGTGATGAGTTTTACGATTTCTTCATCGTCGTCTACAACTAATATCGTTTTTGGCATCTTTATACCTCCCAACCTCTTTAAAGGGACTGCATTTATATAACACACAAGAGCCGCATGGACTCGAATTGACAAAAAAAGTCGCGCTCAAAGCGCCTCTCCAGTTCCGGATATTTCTCCTTTGGATGCCAGTTGAGGTAATAGGATTTCTTGAAGCAACATGTTGATTTCTTTTAAAAAGGCTTTATTGTCCGGACTTCCTCCCAGAAAAATGCCTGGGGGGTTGCTCAATACAGCGTTATCCCCATTATTAGATAAAAAAATTCTACCCGGTATGGTGCCTCTAATGATTACCTTGAATCGATATGTGATGCTTCATTGTATTAAAAAGACCGAATGCCTTATAAAAATAAGATTCTGCGAGTTCCATTCCTTGAATCATGTGATGAGCACACATCTGTCTGATTTGCCTCCCATAAGCCTATGAGAGTTTCGATGGTCTGTACTTGATGCCTCGCTTCATTATGGATAAAACATACAATTCGGTCAAGTGTACTTTGGGTAATGAAGAAGGCCTCGGCAGCACAATTGAATGGCTTCTGTGTATAGGCTATTGTAAGGGTAGGAGACTTTTCCCAGATAAAAGAACTTACAGGAGGTTGTTTTCCTTGATGATCCTTCCGCTTATGGAGACAACATTATGAGAAGTGAACATGAAATGCTGCATACCATTCTCCATTTTGCTCAAGAGGACGAGCGGGTACGTGCCGTGATTCTGAATGGTTCACGCGCCAATCCACATGCTCCACGGGACATTTTTCAGGATTATGATATCGTCTTTCTCGTATCCTCCATGGACAGCTTTATTCAGGAACGTCGCTGGATCAACCATTTTGGTGAATTGATCATTATGCAGACGCCCGATGAGCATATGGAACCTATCCCGATGCCCCGCGATCGCTTTGCTTTTCTCATGTTATTTACGGACGGCAATCGCATAGATCTTACACTCTACCCTGCGAATAACATCGCCAATTGGACCCGAGACAGCTTAAGTGTACTGCTGCTGGATAAAGACGGGCTTGTGGAGCCTTTCCCACCGCCAGTCTTCAAGATTATAAGACGATACCTCCAACTGCCCAAGTCTATGCGAATTCCTGCAACGAGTTTTGGTGGGTCAGTACTTATGTGGCTAAAGGGTTATGGCGACAGGAGCTACCCTATGCCAAATTTATGCTGGATCGGCCTGTGAGAGATGCGCTTCACTTGATGCTGGAATGGCATATTGGTATACGAACAGACTTCGCTGCAGATCCGGGTAAACAGGGAAAATATTTCGAGAACCACCTTGAACCTGATCTTTGGACACTCTATATCCAAACGTTTGCGGATGCAGATTATGAACATACGTGGCAGTCTCTTTTGATCATGGGAAATTTATTTAGAAAAGTTGCCTTGGAAGTAGCCAACTATTATGATTACGAATATCCGACTCTGGACGATCAACGTGTTACAAACTATCTCCATCACGTAAAAGCTCTCCCAGCAGATGCTAAGGACATTTATTGATAAAAAACCAGTCGGCACTTGATTTATATGTGCTAAGCTGGTTTTATTTTTATACACTAACGTTATTCTGTCCTATGTGCTGCTTTAGATATTGCGCTGTTCGTTCCGGTTGCGAGATCGGAAAATGATGAGCTGCCGGAATATTCAGCGTATGCAGGGCATGAAATGGCTCGGGCAACTTATAGATCTGATCCTTCACACCCCATAGAATCGAAACCTCCTCTTTATACATTCTTTCGGATATCTCAGGAACCGACCGGAAGCTATCGGACTTCGTTAGCATGGCTAGGGCTTGCGCAGTCGTCTTTCTTGCGCGTGGGGAACGCATTTCTTCAAGAACATACGTGATGTATGCTGGCGGGATATCGTCGATACTTTCAAAACAAGTCTGCGCAAGCAATTGCTTGCGTAAGCCTGAATCGCTGAATCTGCCTAGCATACTCTCCGTAATTCGTGCGCTCCGATATCTGCGCGGAGCAGTATGCAATACAGGCTGCAATAGGTGTAAGCTACTGATACGCTCAGGTACGCGTTCCCATGCCTTAGCAGCTAGTAGTCCGCCGAACGAATGACCTACAAGGCAGATTGGCGTTTCCAAAGCCTGAATAGCCTGCACTAACGATTCAATGTGGCCTTCTAGTACATCCTCCTTATGATGGTATGGGGAACGGCCAAAACCGGGAAGATCCACCAAGCAAACAGAGGATTCCGGAAATTGATTTGCCAGCGGTATCAAACAATCTGCCCCGCTGAAAGTACCGTGAACTAATACGATCGTTGGATTTCCATTCTTCACCCTTCGCTCCAGTGTAGCTAATGGCCCACGTCTGTTGCGGACATATCCATCTGTATCTATGGTGGAATGAGCAATCCTGAAATCAAGATCAGTAATGACAAATGGGAACACGCTTTTGTTCATCGCCTGTGACAACCCGTATTTACGTTGAATCTCTCGTGCTGCATCCAGTGGGTAGTCCACATCTACGATAAAATCGAGTGATTCCTTCGGAATACCTAACTTTTGGCCCAGAGGAGTACCCAGTATACTGGTTAGCCAAGCTGGCGAAATCGAACCGAGCGGTTTACGTACACGAAGCTCCTTCGCCATATTCGTTCCCAGCTCTATCATCGTTGGACTCTGCTGTCTGTCATCCATCAAGTAGTATGTTTCGCTGGCAGGATGTGATTCCTTCGTAAGAGCACTGATCAATTCGGCTGCATGATCTACATGGACCAAGGGGAGCCAATGAGATTTTCCGCCGGGGACAAGTCCCATAAGCTTGCGCGCTGTAGAACCTACGAGAATGCCTAGCCCACCAGTTTGGGGCGTATCCCCAGACTCTGAGTCACCAATGACAACGCTCAAATGGACAACCGAAAGCGGAAATCCTTCCTTGTGTGCTCCTTGACGGATACGCAAATCAGCCAAAAATTTCATCCGTTCATATGGAGGTGCCTGTTCCAAATGAGCGATGACCGGCTCGGGAGTAAGCCAGTTATGATCATTAAAAGGGCTTTTGTACCCAACCAAATGAATAAAATGTCGTAACCCTTTGCTCGCATGAATATATGTAGCCAACGTTATCATTTCTTCTGCCGCTTGTAGAAAAGCTGCTCTCGCATCCTCCTCTCCCAGCAGAATATCCATCGGACCTCCTGCATGAATTATCACATCTGCGGTCTCCACGAGCTGCCTGTCAGCAGGATTTAGTCCTAGAGCAGGTATACTCAAATCGCCAATAACCGGTGTTAATTTCCCGATATGCCATGCTGTCTCCAAATCCATTTGCCTGCATATTTGTTCCCACTTCTGCTGCGAACGAACCAGGACGGTAATAGTGTGTTCCTCCTTGGAAAGTTGTCGTAACGTATGCATGCCGATAAATCCTGTGCCGCCCGTGATAAAGATATGTGCCATATACGAAACCTGCCTTTTTTAATTTTTAGTACTTCGTAGTACTAATAAAGATTAAAAAAATCACTTTAGCAGAAGTGCTAAAGTAAATTTTAAATTTTCGAGTATGCTCGGGTCCTGGCTTGCATGCTGCAGAAAGAGCGCACCTTCAATGGCCGAGACGATGAATTGGGCCGTCGACCTCGCAGGAAGTTCAGCCTGAATCTCTAATCTTTCCCTTCCCTCGTTCAACAATATTTCTACGGTAGTGATTTGGCTTTGGAAGAACTGGCTTATTTTATTCCGAAACAAGGCGCTATCTTGAGGCATTTGCGTATAAAGAGTAATAAAGGGACAGCCTCCCAAATAATCTGTCTCTTGCTCTGTCAGCAATTGAAGAAGGATTTCAAAACGTTCCTGAACAGACTGATCCTTACGCGAAACAACTTCATAAATCATCTCATTATACGTTTGAATCAGTTGATCCAGAATGGCTGAAAGTAGCTCTTCTTTACTTTTAAAATAATAGTAAATGTTCGTTTTGGACACATTGCTCACAGCCACAATTTCATCCATACTTGTTGCATGATATCCTTGGGTAAGAAACAATGAGGTGGCGATGCGCAGAACAACATCCCGATTCGTGATTTTATTTTTTTTCATCATATTTAGCACTATACGGTACTAAAAAAGACTTGTCAACCTTCGCTGGAACATGTCTGCTCCAAAATATTATTTTTCGGCCAGAACCCGGTCACCTCTGCTCGCAGGCTGAGAAATAACCAAAAATTCAACATCCTGATTCGTTTCATTAAACATTTGATGAGGCACCATAGGAGGAACCTCACACCCTTCCTGAGATCCTAATTGGATTCGTTCACCATCCACTTCAAGTACCGCTGTACCTGATAAAATAAAGAAAAATTGGCGCGCATGATGATGATAATGTCTGACCTCATGTGTATTTCCGGGCATCCGCTCATGAATAATGCTCAAATCATTATTTTTCACCAAGCGCCAACCATCACATTGATCTCCCCATATATAATGTTCGGCATTATTTTTACTAATTTTCATTATTGAACTCCTCCTTTTGCAATTACAGTTTATTTTATATATGAATTCATAGAGCTACAATCTTAATTATAAAACGGCAGGACAAATGTAAAAAAGTCCGACTTAGTCAGACTTTTTTATATATCCGCCTCGATAATTTCCTCCAACTTAATCCAGCTAAAATCCTCCTCCCCACGGGACAGCTTCACTTCTCGCCGACTTGTATTAATCACCGTGACCAATCCACGAAGCTCCTCATCATCAAACGGGTTGAACACTTTTAGCGTAATAGGCTTCCGTTCGTTATAGGATACGATGATGGCCTGTTCAATCTGCTGCATTTCCTGATCGTCCAGTGCTGGCTTGCCGCGCCTTCCTTGCTCCTTCATCAGTCTTAAATATGCCTCCCGATGCTCAGGCAAAATCATGCGCGAGCTTTCCCATATGCCATTTCCTTCAAGCTTTTTCCCCATCATAAGCCCCTCCTATGCTGTTCTGGTTACCGGATGCCATGCCAATACATGATCTAATCGAAAAACACGTGGCTGGCCTGTCTGTAGACAGGTGGCTCGTATCAAGCCATTCTGCACACGATGCACCTCGATACGCCGATGAGACAGCTTGCCCTTCCGATCCAAATACACGATTTCCACGATCTGCCCCACGTATTTTTCCAACATGATCCTTCACTCCTTATCAGAACGTTTGTTTGTATTATATGCGAACATGCGTTTGATTATCAATGTAAAAAAATCCCCTGAGGGATTTGACTCTCTCAAGGGAATTAAAATTCATAGGTGGATAGCTTAATATCTTCTTTATTCAAATCTTTCAGCGGATAGACAGGGCCATTCCAATAAGTCAGAATATCAAGCGGCTCATTAGTACCATGTTCCTTTAAAGAAAGAGATAATTCAAGTAATAAATGTGGAAGTTGATAGGAGCTTGTTAAAAACTGATATTCCTCTGGACTTTCACAGTCTTCTGCTCGATAGAACACAAAGTATCCCTCGGTATGATCTCCAATGAGTACAATATAACGAGCAAGAAACATAATTTCGCCATTGGCAAAAGGAATAGAATATGTCGAAGCAGAGATCAAATCGGTCTCTAGTCCCTCAATACGAAGGGTAAGTTCATTGTTAAGAGCATCCATTCTTTCTCTTTGTTCGCTGATGAGGTGTTCATAATTTACAGGGACAAGCCCTCCATTCTTGATCGTAGCGATCAGTTCGTCTATAAATACTTTTTGAGACAACACTCGATTGCTCATCCTATTCATCTCCATATTCGTAAAAATAAGCATGGAATTCTCGCTTTAACATGTTCAATATTTATGTATTAAAAATCTTGATTCATTAACTCCCCAGCATTTTTGTGACTGCATTCACGACCCTTTCCATCTCAAATGGTTTAACAATAAAGTCTTTTGCACCTGCCTGAAATGCTTTTATAATCGCTTCCTGCTGCCCCAAAGCAGAACACATCAAAATGTTGGCTTGGGGATCAAGCTCTACAATCTTTTTAACAGCCTCAAGTCCGTCCATCTTAGGCATATTAATATCCATGGTGATTAAATCGGGACGAAAGTGTGCGTATTTCAAAACAGCATCATAACCATTTTCTGCTTCCGCGATAACAGCGTGACCTAAATCCAAAAGAATATCCTTAAGCACAGAACGCATAAATAAAGAGTCATCCACTACTATAACTGTTGCCAAATTAACCTCTCCAATCCGTTGTCAAATGATATGCACGTCCAAACTTCAATATCGGTGAATAAACTAGTAATATTAATAGAAAGAATCTGTAAAAATAAAAACGCTACCAATGAATTATAAAAGAAATTTGAAACTAGCTACTACAGCATTAGTTTTCAAAAAAACGTTTCACAATGACGTAAATCTTTCCTGTAAAGCAAATCACAAAGCACTATATATCTACTGTATCTAGAGCACTAGCTAAAAAAGTACAATCTTCTTAGACAGACATAAAAAAAGACGCTGGTATCGTTCCCAACGTCATTTTTTGTACTATTCGTTTAAAGTCTACCTATTCATTCAAGGCTTTTTTCAAAGCCTCCAGATTGTTTTTCATTACACCAACGTAATCCAGATTCTTCTGTTTGTCTTCATCTGTCAACCCTTCAAGCGGATTCAGTACATCGGTTTTTGAACCGATTTCAGTAGCTACGGTCTCAGCGACCTTCGGATCAACAAGAGTTTCAAAGAAAATAGTTTTAACATTATTTTCTTTGGCAAATTTGATAATACCCGCCAGCTTGTCCGGTGTAGGCTCTTGCTCTGGAGATAAACCGGCAATGGGTACTTGGGTTAGACCGTATTGCTTAGCCAAATAGCTAAAAGCAGCATGCTGCGTAATAAAGTCTTTACGTTTTACATCTTTCAGACCCGTTTTGAACTCGGTATCCAGTTCTTTCAGCTTAGCGATATAAGCATCGGCGTTTTTCTCATAGTCTGCTTTGTTTGCAGGATCGGCTTTTACAAGCCCTGCTTCTATAGCTTCTACTTCTTTTTGAGCTAAGACCGGATCAAGCCATACATGAGGGTCCAGCACATGATCGTGATCATGGCCTTCCTCTGCGTGTGCTTCTTCTCCTTCTTCCTCCTCAGCAGTCCCTTCCATCAGGTTCAACCCTTTGCTCGCTTCCACTACTACACGCTTATCGTTGGACGCGCTGCTCAAAGCCTGTTCTGCCCAACCTTCGACAATACCGTTATACACAAATACGTCAGCATCCTTAACCTGTGCCATATCTTTGGCGCTCGGTTCCCAGTCATGCGGTTCAGCACCAGCAGGAATCAACGCGGTTACGTTAGCATGGTCTCCAGCAACTTGCTTGGTAAATTCATACATTGGATAAAAAGTGGTGACTACATTCAGCTTCTTACCACTGTCTGCTGTTTGTGCCGCATTCGGCTCGGTTTGGGAAGCATTTGTAGCTGTATTATCAGATTTGGCTCCGCAGCCAGATAAAATAAGTGCTAGTCCCGCAGACAATACAAATGATTTTTTGAACCATGTATTCATATTCATTACTCCTTTATGCGTTAGATTTTTTAGTTAATTCCCACTGTAATTACACTCACTGGCCTGTCGCATTCTTCCGCCGTGAAGCCTGTTGCTTGCCCAGCTTGCGGACCAGCTTTTGAATACCAGCTCCTACAATCAGGAATAATAACAGCACCATGGCAATCGTCCCCCCTGGGGGTGTACTGAGTTCATATGATGCCGTTAAACCTATAAATACGCCGATCAATGCAGTGACCATAGATATCCAGATGGCTGCCGCGAAGCTCGGTGCAATTCGAATCGCCAGCGCTGCAGGGAGCACGATGAGTGAGGAGACAAGCAGCACACCGACAATCGGCATTGCAGCAGCTACAATCATCCCTGTTAAAATACTAAATGCAAATGAAATGGACTTGACAGGAAGACCATTGGTCTTCGCCGTTTCTTCATCAAAGGTAATCTGATACAAAGGACGCCGGAATACAAAAAAGAAAATACCTCCGATCACAGCCACTACAATCATCAACATCAGCTCTGTCTGATTGACCGCTACGACCGAGCCGAACAAATAAGCGGAAAACCCTTTGTTGATGCTCTGATTCAGATTCATTAAAATAACGGCCGTCGAGAGGCCACCTACCATAATAATAGCCACAGATATCTCACTATATGTTTTATAAGACCTGCGGACGTATTCAACGATAATCGCGCCGATTACGGCAACAACAAATCCGGTTATCGTCGGGTTAATGCCTAAATAGGCACCCGCTGCTACCCCTGCCAGCGATACATGCGATAGCATGTCCGCCATGAGAGCCTGACGCCGCAGCATCAGGTATACTCCAAGCACCGAGGCCAGCAGTGCAATTACCCCACCGGCACAAAATGCCCGCTGCATGAAGTCGTAGTGCAGCATTTCCATCCGCCATCTTCCTTCCTTTCAAGCTCAATAATTCGATCCAGATAATGTTGCACTTCCGATAGTCCATGGGTCACCATGACCACGGTTCTTCCATATTTCTTAACCTGCTGATTCATCAGATCGTAGAAATGATGGCGGCTTTCCTGATCCATGCCGGTCGTGGGCTCATCCAAAATGAGCAAATCCGATTCCTGAGCGAGCGCTCTCGCCACACAAATGCGTTGCTTCTGTCCACCGGACAATTCGCCGATTTTACGGTGACGCAAATCCCACATGCCTACCTGACGCAGCGCCTGCTCAGTCAGATCATGATCCTCAGACCGCATACGGCGTAACCAAGAGCCATGAGTATATCTTCCTGAACGGACAAATTCTAAAATCGTACTTGGAAATCCGCCATTGAAGGCAGCAATTTGTTGGGATACAAAGCCGACAACGAGCTTTTTGCCTTCACCTGTACGGTTAGACATAAACACCTTGCCCTTCCAAGGCTGAAGCAAGCCGAGCAATAGTTTGAGCATGGTTGATTTGGAAGCACCATTCGGTCCGGTAATAGCCACAAATTCTCCCGAAAAAATTTCAACATTGGCATCCACCAAGTTAGGAACATCTCCGTAGCCAAATGTGACCTGTTCCAATGAGGCCAATAACATGACGCAAATCTCCTTTTCCTTTAAAAAGCCTGGAGCCATCTGAGCGATCATCATTTGCGCAGATTCTCCAGGTCGTTTATGATCATTAAACCATCTACCGTAATTATTACGATTTGGTAATAAAAAAATAAGCGTTTGATAAACGTAACCTTTACGCATTAGCAAGTTTAACAGTTTAGGCAAGGTTCGTCAATGTTTTGGCAACTCTTTTGTTTGTTTACTTCATTTTGTCCGGGTACAAGCCTGCAGCCAAGGTTTTCAGTGCAATCGGTGCACGTACACCTTCAGCTGCCGCGGATAATGGCAGGACTATAAACCGTTTGTTTTTAATCGCTTCCACACCAGCCAGCGCAGGCTTGCTCAGGAGCAGCTTCTCTTTATCAGCCAGTGAAGTATCACCATAGTCGAGAATGACGATCACATCGGGGTTACGGTTCACAACCTCTTCCCAGCTTACTTCGGTGAAACTTTTGTCAATATCATCAAAAATATTTTTCGCCTTCACACTTTCAATCAAAGACGTTAGATAATTGTTGGCAGCCGTAAAGGGCTTGTCTTCTCCGCTGTCATAAACAAACACCTTGGGTGCCTGCTCAACAGTACCAATTTGAGTCTGAATGGACTTCACTTGTTCACGAATGTCATTTACCAGCTTTTCTGCACGCTCCTCAACCCTGAAAATACGCCCAATATTTAGTATATCCTGATATACATCTTCTAATATGGGACCCGGCTTGTTTGAGGACTCCTGTACATAGGTCAGCACCCCTTGTTTGGCTAGTTCCTCACGGGAACCCAGATTTTTATCATTAAAGGCACTCTTCCAGCCTGCATAGGCAAAATCCGGTGCAGCGGCCATAAACACCTCTTTGGACGGATATTGTTCGGCCAGTACGGGGATTTTGTCATATTGAGCCTTATATTTCGGTAAAATCTGATCGTCCAAATACGCAGTTCCTACCATAGAGGATTCCAGTCCAAGAGCCAGCATAACCTCAGTCGCGTGCTGGTTCAGTGTAACCGCGCGTTTGGGCGCCTCGGGAAATGCCATTTTAACGCCCATGTTCTCAAGCTCTACCGACGTCTTATTGGTTGCCGATTGCGATGCGGCAGGTTGCTGCCCGTTTGCCGATGGATCGCTTGTTTGAGCCGTGTTTCCTGCTGCGCAGGCTGATAACAACAGCATCATCGCCAAAGCGAGCATAACCAACGGTAACGCGAGCTTGCTATATTTTTTCATATGTACCGTCTCCTCTTTTATTTGTAGTTTATCTTACCTCATCATATCACCTTTTCTGTTAGCATCATGGATAGCCTCCTCTCCTAAGAGAATCCGGTAAAAAGGTAATATTCGGCTTCCCGGTTTTTGGATGAATACAGATTTCTGTCTCCACCCCGAATACACTCCACAGCAGGTCTGGCTGAAGCACATCCTCTGTTATGCCGGAAGCGACCACTTTGCCTTCATTTAATACATACATTCGATCACAATAAAATGCAGCCAAATTCAAATCATGTAGTGCAGCTAGCGTAGTTATCCGAAGTGTTTTGACCAAATCCAGAATTTGCAGCTGATACCGGATGTCCAGATGATTTGTTGGCTCATCCAAAACAAGAAATTTCGCCTGCCCGGCCAAAGCTCTGGCGATCAATACCCGTTGCTTTTCGCCGCCAGACAAGGTGGCAAAGCCCTGATCCGCCTGAGCATTCATGCCTACCCGCTCCAGCGCCTGCTCGACCAATTCATGATCGGCGACAGTATCTGCTTCCAGCAGTTTCTTATGCGGATGGCGACCCATCAGGACAATGTCACGTACTGAAAAATCAAACGTTTGCGGCGCATCCTGACTCACCACTGCCATTTGTCGGGCCGTCTCTTTATACTTCATCTGCAGCATATCTTGACCATCCAACGTAACCAAACCACTGTCAGGCTTTAGCACACGATACATATTTTTGAGCAACGTCGATTTCCCGCTGCCATTCGGACCAATCAATCCGACCAGCTCCCCTGCTTTTACCTGGAGACAGATGCCGTCGATCAGCCGTTTATCGTGAATACTGAAGGTCACGCTTTCGACTTCTATATTCATTTTTCGCCTCCAAACGAGTAGGAACTACGACGCAGCAGCCACACAAAAAAGGGTCCTCCGCACACAGCCGTCACAATACCAATCGGCAGCTCCTGTGGAGCCAGCACGAGCCGGGCACATACATCAGCCCACACGACAAAAATAGCTCCCGCCAACAGACTGACGGGCAGTACACGCCGATGATCTGATCCCACTATCAGCCTAACGATGTGCGGAATCATAAGCCCCACAAAGCCAATCGAGCCACTAACTGATACGACTGCCCCGGTTAAAAGAGACGCCACAACAACCAGTAATACGCGGAACGTCTGTACGTTCACACCTAGCGTTACTGCGGTTTCTTCACCCGTTAGCAAAGCATTCAGCGAACGGTATCGGGTCAGGAGGACTACCGTTCCAACGGCTACAATGAGGCTTGGAATGAAAAGCGTGTCCCATTGAGCACCTGCCAGACTTCCCATCATCCAATACATCGCGTCACGAATGCCTTTTTCATTCGGGGCCATCGTAACGATAAAGCTAGTCACAGCCGACAGCATCATGGACACCGCCACTCCTGCCAGCAATAAGCGGGTCGTCGATATGCTCCCAGCCACACGAGCCAACGCGAACACCATAAGCATTGCAGCTAACGAGCCTATAAAAGCAGATAAAGGCAGCGCAAGTCGTCCTAAAAATCCGAAAGCTCCGAACACAATTACCAACGTGGCTGTCACCGAAGCCCCAGACGAGACTCCTAAAATATAGGGGTCCGCTAACGAATTACGAATTAATGCCTGTATAGTCGTCCCTGTAACAGCAAGTCCTGCTCCTACGACAACACCTAGCAGCACGCGTGGAAAGCGGATTTCCCAAACGATATATTGCTCAGGCTTGGTCCATGTCACGGGTATCCACTGGTCCAGCCAGGGAAGATGAGACAGTGCAATTCGCCATATCGTCCCCGGTGCGACAGCTACAGGACCGAGCAGGACTGCGAGTGTCACCGAAAGCAACAGCCCAGCAGTCAGCAGCAGAATTGTTGTAAATCCCCAAGTAGACTTGCCAGCTAGGTGTGCGCGAGAATTATGTTGTGATGGATTAGGTCTTGATGGATTAAGGTTACTCGTTCTCGAAGTCATGAACTACTACTCAATGGCTTTTCGGCCGCTTCCAACTTTCTCAATTGTTCCTCGATCTCGGAAGCAGAGAAATTCTCACCCATGACAACCGCTACATCGTTCACTGGCTTTTGCGGGCGGATCGGAATGATTTCCAGCTCCCGATAGGCGAACTGAAACATCATCTGGCCCTCTGATTCCAGAAACCGCACAATTCCTTTGGCCCGGTATATTTCAGCTGGCAAACTGCGGAACAACCGTTCAAACTCGGAGCGTCGCACAGGTTGTCCAAAGAAATGCGTGTGAACCACTACGTGGTCGTAGGAATGATAATGCTCCCCATGTTCGTGGTCATGGGCTTGGTCATGGTGATCATGAGACTGATGGTCAACGTCCATACGCTCCTCTCCTTGAGTGGAGAAAAAAATACCCGCGTCCACGTCACTTCGTTGCGTACTCACAGTCAGAGCATATGGATTTAACTCTTTTACGAGGGCCTGTACTTTCTGCAACTCGCCCGCAGCCAATAAATCGGTCTTGTTAATAATCAGTTTGGAAGCGCACCGAAGCTGATCCTGCATCAAACGAAGCGACTTGCCTCTCTCGTTCCCCGAGGCAAAATCCAGAAATTGACGCGCATCTATGACCGTGATAACGGATTGTAATATCATAGAAGAATAGATGGAGGCGTCTGTCACTGCATCTACAATTTCCATCGGGTTAGCTACTCCAGTGCATTCTACAATAATCACGTCCGGCTTATATTCTTCAGCAAGATTCATGAGCTCGACGCCCAAATCCCCGCGAATAGTACAGCATATACAACCACTGAGCATTTCCTTCATGGGTGCTTGGCCATTCACCAAACTGCCGTCCAGATTAACATCACCCAACTCATTCATCAAAATGGCTGGCTTGAGGCCCTTCTCCTTGTAGTAAGCCAGCGCCTGCTGAAGAAGAGTGGTTTTACCGCTACCCAAAAAACCGGATAAAACAACTATCGGTATCATATAACCCCTCCTTGTCTTTACAACATTTAATATGGATCGTACCGTAAAAGTTTCCTTCTTGCAATCATTTATCGGATTTTAATCGTAATAATTACTAACAACAAACATAAATATATATGACCACTCTTTGAATTGTCAATATAGGAGGTGAGACAAGCACAATCCAGCGGGCATGATTGTCCCTCTACAGACATAGGATGTAGATAAGAACCCTTATTCCCAAGGAGACGTGGAATGAAAAACAGTACGCTGTTGAAGATGCTGCCTTTTATGATTCCGTTTGCCTTTCTCATCCCTGTGCTTGTCACGCTATCTCCCCAGTGGCTTCGTTTGTTAGATATGGGCCAGCTGCAACCGTTAAAAACGGTATTTATGGGTATTTTTCTGGAAGCTGTTCCGTTTCTCCTTATCGGTGTACTCGTCTCATCCCTTTTGCAGTGGCTTGTACCGGAGACATGGATTCGCAAAATAGCGCCTGCGCATCCTGTACCGGGTGTCCTGCTGGCCTCCTTACTAGGTATGCTGTTTCCCATCTGTGAATGCGGCATGATCCCTGTCGTTCGCCAATTAATGCTCAAGGGAATGCCTGCCTATATGGGTATCACTTTTATTTTAAGCGGGCCCATTATCAATCCCGTGGTACTGGCTGCGACGATGATGGCTTTCCCTTCCCATCCCGAGGTCACTGCCGTTCGAATGGGTTTGGCTTTTGCCGTCTCCGCGATCATCGGGCTGATCGTGTATGCCTTTGTGCGAGTGCATCCGCTCAAACGGTCGTTGCTCTCTTTTAACCAGCAAAAGCAGAACAATCAGACTCATCGGCATAGTCGCACATGGCGGGGCTTTTTTGTACATGCTGGTGACGAGTTTTTGGACATGAGTAAATATCTCACTATCGGCGCATTATTAACAGCCTGCATCCAAACCTTCATCCCACGTGATGAGATGCTTTCGTTAAGCAACGGAACGGTCGGATCGTACGCCTTTATGATGGGTTTTGCCTACATACTGTCGCTATGTTCCACCTCCGATGCCTTTGTAGCCACTGCTTTTTCACACACCTTTACACTAGGTCCGCTGGCAGCCTTTCTTGTACTCGGTCCGATGCTAGACTTCAAAGGCACGCTCATGCTGCTAAGCACCTTCCGCACCAAATTTGTCGCCATCCTGGGCTTGCTTATTGTTTCACTCGTCCTAGTGGGTTCTATAGCTGCTGAATGGTTATTGGGGAGGTGAATACAAACGTGAATTCAACCTTTAGCATCCGCTGGCAATATGGCATGCGCTCCTTGCTCCTGATTGGATTAGCTATGTACATTATCTCATTAAACCGTACGAATGCACTTCATTACTACTTGGCTCCCCATATGCAAAATCTGCTCCTACTCTGTCCTGTACCACTCTTGTTCATCGCATTGGCAATGGCATGGCACGGAATTGTCGGGGAGCGGGACGGTGAGGATGTATGTGATTGTGAGCATCCGTTGCCGCAAAGCTGGTTCAAAAAAACACTCGTATATGGAATGCTGCTCATCCCGCTCCTGTTCGGTTCTCTACTGCCCAATCAGGCACTAGGTAGTGATATGGCCGCCAAAAAAGGCATGTCCTTCACGTATCCCAACCCGGATATCCGACGAAAAACAGATACACAGACCACGAAAGCATCCACCGCCTCCCTTTTATCAACTGCATCTTCCGTCCCAACTTCGTCCCCTCCAGAGGGAAAATGGAGTCAGGAAACGCTGGATAAGCTGTTCGTTCCGCCTGACAAGTACAATGTAGAATTCGCCGAGCTGGCGAAACGCCTGTATCAGCAACCTGTCATACAGATCAAGCCTGAGATTTTTTCCGAAACTATTGGAGCCATTGAGTTATATAAACAAGCTTTTGAAGGAAAAAAAGTACAGGTGACTGGCTTTGTCTATAAAGACGACAACCTGCCGGGTAAAGGCCTATTTGCAGTAGGAAGATTCCTCGTCATGTGCTGTACTGCCGATGCCATGCCATTCGGGATCATCGTCCAATCCCAGAAGGCCCCGTCCTTTGACAAGGATACCTGGGTGACCATTGAAGGAACACTGCATGCCACACAAAAGGGCAACGTTCCAGTACTTGAAATTCGATCCGAAAAAATAACCGCTGTCGAGCAGCCAGAATCCCCTTATGTCTATACCCAAGCAGACTCGGTAGCTACCTTTGATCGCTTGAACACAGCACACTAAACCCATCAAGGAGGAAAAATGATGAACAAAGTTCCTGTTATTTTAATCAGTGGTTTTCTTGGAAGCGGCAAAACAACACTACTTTTGCGCCTATTAGCCCATACTCGCCAAATTCCCCTTCGTGCTGCTGTTTTAATGAACGAAATGGGTGAATATGATGTAGACAGCGCTATAATTTCAGAGGAAATGCCTGACGTAACAGTAGAAGGATTGCTAGAAGGCTGCATTTGTTGCAGCAAAAGAAATGAGCTAGCAGGGGCTCTGCATACCCTGCTCAGTCAGAAGCCTGACCTGATCTTCATGGAAACCACCGGGGTAGCCAACCCCGAACAAGTACTGGAGGAGCTTCGCTCCCCTCTACTGGCAGATCGGCTTTATCTGGTTCACAGCATCAGTGTTGTGGATGCTGAGCTGTTCCATGAATACAATAGCCGCTTTACGGCTGATAAAGAACTGGTTCGCACCCTGCACGGACAACTGCGCACCGCAGACTTTATTGTGGTGAACAAGACGGATGCAGCAAGTAGCCGTGAAGTGACAAAGGTCGTCAAGAGCATCCGCAAGCTCAACGATACGGCCAAGCTGCAAACTACTGAATATAGCCGGATTGACCTTGAACCACTACTAGAGCCTGTTCTGGCCTCCGCATCCGTTGCCGCAAAACCTGTACAGACACTTCAACCAGCACCTGCACAACTCCAGTCCACCGATGCAGGTGTACCGTCCGTTTCCATTCCCGTCAAAAGTATCGGAAGCACCAGTAGTGTCTCCAGAAGTACGGCTTTCAAAGTTATTGCGGCACACAGTCATAACCACGATCCTAAGCAGCCTCATTCGTTCTCCCGTCTGGAGAGCTTAACTCTGCATCAATATTCTCCTCAGCCACTCGAAAAACAACGATTGGAAAACTTTTTGACCGGGTTAGGTTCCTCGTTGCTTCGTGCGAAAGGTTATTGCGTGCTTCCTCAGGAAGGTACAATGCTTTTGCAATTTTCAGGAAATCACTTGGAGTGGCAGCCTACTGCACTTCCTGTGAGCCAGGGATATGTTACACTCATTGGAGAACAGCTTGACAAAGCCTCCATTACCGACCAATGGGAACAGTGCTTCGTGTCGCTGTAATCGACATATTCGGCTCGTAATGATGAAAATTCCTTTTGGTATGGTATGTACCTTATAGGATGCCATGTTGAAAGATTGGGAATAAAAAAAGCTGTCGAGAATGTCTCGACAGCTTGAGTACGACTATGCAGAGTTATACATTAATTGCTTGGCGACATCCTACTCTCCCGGGACCCTTCGGCCCAAGTACCATCGGCGCTGGAGGGCTTCCCGTTAATTCAACAAAATGTTATGGAGTATGATGACTAAAGTATTGAAGCGTTCCGGTTGGATAAGAGTTCCACTCTCCTGGAAGATTATAAGAGGAGGAACCGGACTTAATCCCCGATTTTCGGATAATAGTCCCATTATTCGGCATAAATTGCGTTTTTCCGTTAGGATCACCTAAGACGTCGATCGTTACGCCGTTCTTTTTCAGGACATAACCTGTCGTTACATTTGTATTCGTTTCTAGTAACATCAATTCATCATTATAGTATGTCGCAGGAACAATGTCGAAAAAGTCATAAAAGATGGAATCGATATATATATAAGGCATGCCTTTCCAAAACGAATTAATAGGCTGGCTCCACACCTTGGGAGTATTTGTAGCTAAATTGTATTGATGAATCTCAAGTGAGTATCCTGCATTTTCTATAGGTTTAGAAGTATCTCCTACCGGATTGTAAAACAGCTCAATAGCAGTACGGGTTTTATCCACAGATAGATACTGGGAAAAATATAGATCCTCCGGTCCTTGAGGATTTGAGGTCACTTGGAATATAGCGGCAGATCCGTTCGCCCCGATTACCCAGAAGTATTGAAAAATATCCCCGTTCCATGTCCAAACCGTCCCATTAAGAGGGATTGGCCCAGTAAAGGTGGAATCTGCCGTACCCGAATAGATTTTAAATGAAGTTTCACCCGGGAACACTGTTGACATGTCATAAGTAATCGGATCTTTAACCCCTTGCTTGGTTCGGATTTGAACAATTCCATTCGTCGCAAGAGGAGCATTCGTTACCTGAAAATTATAGGTGGCTGTTCCGCCATGCCCGTCATTCGCAGTAATCGTTACCTTGGTACTTCCTGCCTGATTACCCGGAGTAAGAGTCAACGTTGATCCGTTAACCTCTGCATTTACCATACCGGTTGATTCAACAGTAGAAGTAAACGTCAAGGCATCCCCGTCAGCATCACTGAACAATTGAGATAGGTCGTAGCTTCTTGCATTCGTAACTCCTGCAGTCAACACTTGTTCATAAATGGTCGCATCTACTTGAGGCGGCTGATTAGAAGTTGGGTTAGATGAACCGGATGATTGGACACTGACTTGGAAGGTGCTTGAAGTTTCCCCTCCACGGCCATCCATAGCCTTGATTTCTATGATTGTCGTCCCTGCACTTAGTGCCTGTACTTCCAATTGAGCTCCAGTGATTTCCGCCGAAGCAACGGACGGATCAGAAGAGGTTGCCTTAAAGGTCAACGTATCCCCATCAGGATCAGTAAAAACGGAACCTAAATCGAGTGAGTAGACCGCACCACCTACAGTAAGCGACTGGTCGGCAGGTTTAGTTTCTACTGGATACTGATTCTGTGGAGTTCCAGCCGTGACGGTGGTTTTGAAAGTTTCGATCACTTCCCCTCCCCGGCTATCTGTTGCTTTGATCGATACCGATGTGCTACCGATCGTTAACGGTGTAAGAGTAAGCATATCCCCATAAACGGCAGCCGTCACAACAGTCGGGTCAGAAACGCTATGAACATCGTAAGTTAAAACATCGCTATCAGGACTGGAAAAGAAATCATTTAAGGACAATTGAATATCGCCTGTATTTATTTCTTTCATCTGATCCGGAATCCCTGTGGAAATCGGGGATTCATTGACGGTAACATCAAAATCAGTAGTGACCTCGCCCCCACGGCCATCTTTTGCTTTAAGCTGAATCGTTGCCATTCCTGAGGAAACTGCATGGACCGTGGCTATGTATCCGTTAACGGATACAACAGCAACTGACGAATCCGAAGATTCTGCCAGAACGTCCACAGGGTCGCCATCGGGATCGTGGAATACCGAAGATAAATCCAGGATATAATCCGCATCGCCTAGATTCAGTGTCTGATTACCCGGCTTCTGGTCTATAACCGGATTTTGGTTAGATACAGCAGTTACTTCCATTTGAAACGACTGGCTTGTGCTACCTCCATGGCCATCAGATGCCTTAACAGAAACTGATGTGCTGCCAATTTTTAACGGTGTAATGGTAAGCGTGTCCCCATTTAGCACTGCAGTCGCAAACGAAGAATCGGAAATATCAATGCTGTATGACAACGAATCCTTCTCATGGTCGGTAAAGAAGTCGTTTAAAGATAATTGAATGTCGTCTGAATTGATTTGTTTCGTCTGATCCGGAATTCGCAAGGATACCGGAGGTTCATTAACGGTAATATCAAAATCGGTCTTAACCTCGCCTCCAAGGCCATTTGCCGCTTTTAGCTGGATGTTTGCTGTTCCTGAGGAAACCGCATGAACTGTGGCCTGGTTTCCGTTAACGGAGACTGTCGCAATGGATAGATCCGAGGATTCTGCCGAGATGGTTAGCGGATTGCTGTCCGAATCAAGGAACACCGGAGATAAATCCAGGATGTAGTCCGCATCGCCCACAGTGAGCGTTTGGTTGCCCGGCTTCTGATTTACAACCGGATTTTGATTAGGTACTGCAGTTACAACCAATTGAAACGACTGGCTTGCGCTGCCTCCCCGACCATCGGATGCTTTGACGGTAATTTGGGCATGCCCTACAGCTGCCGGAGTTAATACCAATTGATCACCCGTCAGGGTAAAGGTGGCAATGGAAGGATCATCGATCGCAACCTCATAAGTCATAGGATCATTTTCAGAATCCGTAAAAAACGATCCTAAAGATAAGGTTACGTCGTCGCTCCCCAACTGTTCGTTTTGATCGGGGATACTCAATGAAACAGGAGATTCATTGACACGGACCTTGAAATTCGTTCCCGCTTTTTTCCCGGCCTGGTCATCTGCGGCGATCGTAATGGTCGCAGTCCCTTTGCCAACAGCCTTGATAAACAGGTTTGTTCCCTCTACTCGGACTGTACTGATTTTTGTACTAGACGACACTGCCGTATATTTGAGCTCGGACTGCTCCTCGTCCATAAAATGACCAAGTAAGTCAATCTGAAGTTCAGAATCGCCCACCGTTACGGCTTGATCGTCATATTTGGTCACTAACTTCGGTGCTGTATTGGTCACAACCGTAGAACGCGAGCTACCAGAAGAAGTTGTAGTGACTCCAGTGACTCCTGATACCGTCGAAGAAGACACACCTACTGCAAATGAAGTATTCGTGACTTGGCTGGAGGAGCTTACACTAATATTTGCTGCAGAGTTATTTACTTGTAAATTTGAAATAGTTCCAGCTACCTCCAGACTGACCGGAGAGGAACTGTTCACAGCCAATGTATTAATAGAGGCCTGGCCTGTCAGAGCTACGGGCTGATCACTGTTGACCGACAATTGCTTAATAATCCCCTGCAACTCTACTTGCTTGGCACCGGTAAGAACATTCAACTGCTGTATCGTTGAGGATGAATCATTTTCAATCGTTGCATTGGAAATCAACGACATTTGATCCACCGTCGAATTTCCTTGAATGACTACGTGGACATCCTGTTTGGATACCTCGACATCCTGCAGCTCAGATGTGTTAAACAATACGGTGTTCTGGTCACCGCCCTGAATATATGTTTTTCCTTGTACCGTAAATTTAGAGGCATAGAAATCATGTTCAAGGCTTGACGTAACTGTAAAACTATTTTTGACATTCAAATTCATAACCGAAATGTAATCACCGTCAATAGTTAAATCTCCGTCAATCGAGGAGTTATGACCATCTAATACAAGATTGCCGCTGAATTCGGAAGCTTGCCCTATCGTAGCTTGCCCGCTCGCATGGATGACCAGTTTGGTGATCGATTCAATGGTCCGCTGTGATGCTACAAATTGAATATCTGCTCCTTTGAGAATCTCTTGGTTAGAGGTTTGCAGGATTCCTTTAACTGAATCCGAGAGTTTATATTCAATCCCGTTAATCCAGGCCTTTCCATCCACTACTTTTTGGAGTTGGACTACATGGTCCTTAGGGAAAAAGGTAGACATCATATACTGGGCTATATCTTGGCGCTGAACGGACGATTTAGGTTTGAAACCGGACTGATCCGTCTTCATGGAGCCCGACTGTAAAGCCGTATTAACGTAAGGCCGTGCCCACGGACTGACCCGATTCCAATCAGTAAGTTTAGCAGACTCCGTGGCGTCAGCTGTAATAGGAAGCCCGGCGGCCCGCATAAGCAGAACCGCAGCCTCCTCTCTGGTTACTGCCGCTTTGGGCCTGAATTTGGAGCCGTCGTCTCCATTCATGAGTCCTGCACGATGTACAGCCTCAATATAGGGACTCGACCAACTTTTCGGGTCTACATCCGAGAAACTGCTGCTTACTGCTTTAGAAATAGAGAGTTGCAGAGCTTGAGTTAATAGAACCGCCATTTCTTGACGGGTCAACAAATCCGTTGGCCGATAGGATCCAGATGGGTCACCATGCAGAAGTCCAGCTTCAATGGCTCGCAGGATGTTTGTCTTTTGCTCTGAAGCAATATTATTGATGTCTTTAAAAGGCAGACTGGCCAGAGCTGCTCCGTTTGATGCACCGCTGGCAGCAGATGCAATCGTCTGCAAAGCCGTTGGAGCAACAAGTGCAGCCAAAGCTAATGTAATCAGCCATTTATTAGGTTTAGAACTCATGATGTTCCCTCTATTCTTTTTATTCATTATGGTGCCTCACTACTAAAGATGCCGATATTATCCGTATAATCGGTTCCTTCATCAAACCATTCACTTGCCTCGTAGTCTGCATTTCCATGGGTAACATCGGATTGTCTAGCTAAAGTGGTATGAGGCTGAAACACTGCCGTATCAATCAACTGATTATCGTAATAAAGCGATAAAGTAACAGGTGCTGAATCATCGTTATAAAATCCCATGTCTGTGAAGTAATCTACATGCGCATCACCAAAATACATGGTATCTCCTATCACGAAAGTAGCTCCACCTGGAATAAAAGCACCAGCGTCTTGACTTATTTCGATCGAATTTCCACTATCACTGCGTTCAATTCTAATTTTTGAAGCATCCAATTCCTCAGAACCCGCATTATAAAGCTCAATAATCTGCATCATAGAGTCGCTCTCCCCCCATGCCAACTCAGAGAAGAAAAGTCCCTTCTTTTCTCCAGCAGTGACTTGGAAGATCGTTTGAACGGTTCCCCCCTTCCCATCATCTGCGGTAACTGTGACTGTAGCACTTCCCACTGCAAGCGGAGTAATACTCAGTTGGTCGCCTGTAACGGAAACCGTTGCTACGCTAGGGTCCGATGAATCAGCGAAATACGTCAGTAAGTCCAAATCTTCATCTGCAAAAGTTGAAGCAAGTCCAATAGTTGTGTCCACAGCACCTGCTTCTGTAGAAACATCATTAATCGTGCTTTGAACAACAGGAGCGTGATTAGCAGCAGGTGGAGGAGTCACCGTTAGAGTGAAATTCGTATCCACTGTACCCCCGTTTCCGTCATCTGCTGTAACCGTAATCGTGACTGTACCTGCGTTCACTGGCGTAATTTTCAGATCGCTTCCGTTTACCGCTGCTGTTGCCACGCCCGTATCTGTCGAGGTTGCCGTGTATGTCAGCGCGTCGCTGTCTTCATCTGCAAACACACTCGCAAGGCTCACCGTCTTAACTCCATCCGCGGCTCCTGTCGTCACATTGCTGATCGACGTTTCCACCGTCGGCGCATGGTTCACGGCTTCCGGGATCACAGGCGTAATCGTCACGTTGAACTGCGTATCCACCGTGCCGCCCTTGCCGTCATCTGCTGTAACCGTAATCGTGACTGTACCTGCGTTAACTGGCGTAATTTTCAGATCGCTTCCGTTTACCGCTGCTGTTGCCACGCCCGTATCTGTCGAGGTTGCCGTGTACATCAGCGCGTCGCTGTCTTCATCTGCAAACACACTCGCAAGGCTCACCGTCTTAACTCCATCCGCGGCTCCTGTCGTCACATTGCTGATCGACGTTTCCACCGTCGGCGCATGGTTCACGGCTTCCGGGATCACAGGCGTAATCGTCACGTTGAACTGCGTATCCACCGTGCCGCCCTTGCCGTCATCTGCCGTTACCGTAATCGTGACCGTACCCGCGTTCACTGGCGTAATTTTCAGATCGCTTCCGTTTACCGCTGCTGTTGCCACGCCCGTATCTGTCGAGGTTGCCGTGTATGTCAGCGCGTCGCTGTCTTCATCTGCAAACACACTCGCAAGGCTCACCGTCTTAACTCCATCCGCGGCTCCTGTCGTCACATTGCTGATCGACGTTTCCACCGTCGGCGCATGGTTCACGGCTTCCGGGATCACCGGCGTGATCGTCACGTTGAACTGGCTGTTTATGGTCCCGCCTTTGTCGTCGTTCGCCGTAACCGTGATCGTGGCTGTTCCGGCGTTCACCGGCGTGAGAGTCAGCTGACTTCCATTCACCGATACTGTCGCTACGTTCGTTGCTGAAGATTTCGCTGTGTAGGTCAGTGTGTCTCCATCAGCATCAGCAAAACTATTTGCCAAATTAATCTCTTTAGGCTCATCTGCTGCATTTAACGTAATATCAGTAAACCCGGTAGTAACGCCTGGCGCATGGTTAGTCACTGATTTTGTTGAAGTTCCACCTCCGGAGGAAAATGTCACGCTGCTCGACGTAACTGTAGTCGGTTCTTGAACCGTTCCGTCAGCGGACTGAATTTGTCCAATCTGCTTTTGTACTTCGTTGTAATTTTGGATAACTTGTGAAACGGATGCATCTTTAGGCAGCTGAATCATTTCAACTTTAAAATTCGGGTTCAATGTCACTTTAGCGTTTGCGTTGGCAACTTGAAGCTCCCCGATTGTTCCGGTTCCTTTAATAGAAATACCATTGCCGGAATTCACATTAAGATGGTTTACGTTTCCATTCAGCTGGATATTAGAAACACCGTCATTAAGCTCGATTACTCCTTTGATATCCCCTTTAATCTGAACACCATCACCTGAAATTCGAAGCAGGCTGCTTTCCGGTAGACCATTGGTGTTTAACACAACATCTTTTTGTACGATTTCTAATTGTTGCAGCCCGTCCACATTACGATTGCGCGAATTAAACTTTAATTTAGCTCCTTTTAACGCATCTTTATTGGAGTTTCCGATTAACTCTTTCAAATTTCCCTCTATTAAATAAGGAACATTATCGATTGTTACAATGTCTCCATCAATGCTATTGATCGTAGCTGTTTGCTCTTGAGTTTTGAAAATATCCAGCAGGAAAGGAGCAATATCCTCCCTTTTTACTTCACCCGTGGGATTGAGCTTGCTGTCATGAATGTCAATTAAACCTAGACGAAGTGCTGTATCTACCGATCCAGCCGCCCATTGGCTTACCAAGGACTGATCTTTGGGTAAAATGCTTGATCCGCCCTCTGCATTAACCCCTCCGACTGCACGGACAAACACAGCTGCCAGCTCTTCACGTGTAACAGGATCGTTCGGACGGAAGTTTCCTAATCCATCCCCGGATAGAAACCCGGCTTTTTGTGCGGCTTCTATATATGGGGCAGCAAATTGTTTACTTTGCACATCTTTAAAAGTAGAAGAACTCGAAATAGGGTCCAATTTTAAAGCTCTGACCAATAATACTGCGAGTTCCTGACGAGTTAATGTTGCTGCAGGGCGAAAAGTTCCATGAGGATCTCCCGATAAAAGCCCTTGGCGTACAGCTTCTTGGATGGCCACCATTTTATCACTCGTCACATAGGATGTATCTGAAAACAAATTATTGGTAGGCGTTGCAGCGTAAGCAGAAGTACCAAACGCCGCCTGAAGAGCAACAAGAGCGGCTGCCCACTTAAGTGAATAAACTTTCAATGGTTCTACCTCCTAATTTACTTTTGAGTAAAACGACCCTATTCGATCTTCGAAATGTTTCTACATAATTCAAAGATAATAAAGCTTATTCACTGTATTTACCGATAAAAATGTGTTTATATTAATCTTTTATTCATATATTTGTCGAAAATAAGTGATTTATGTCGTTTTCAACTAATATACATGAAACCACTGAACCAATTCTGAACAAAAGCTTATCTATAATGATGCCTAGTTGTATCAAGTCTCTAACTATATCCTTCAAATAACTTATTTCCGTAAATGATTTATCGGAACCCTCCCTTAATCGCGACTCTTGTGCTAAAAAAAATAATCGCAGGCTAGATACCTGCGATTATTTTTAAATTAAGACAGCCTATGCGAAGTATAGAATTACGTTTTAAAATGATTAGTTGCCAAGATTAGCAATGCCGCTGCTGAATATCTTAAAACGTTATATTCGTATCTTTTTTTCATCATAGCCCTCGTCGACTATTGTTCAGCTTCATTTAGCATTAAAAAGCAGCAGCTTCACGGACTTGTTCCAGAAGAATGTTAAATTCGAGACTTGAAAATACATTTGTTATTCGCGTTGTTTCGGATGTAACTATCCGTAAAAAATAAAAAAGCTAGGTTTACGAATTATTGGCATAATCCGTAAACCTAGCTCTCGACGATTCTTACTTAAGGTTATATTTTTTGTTAAAGCGATCCACACGGCCACCGATATCCACGTTTCTTTGTTTACCAGTGAAGAACGGGTGGGAAGCGGAGCTAGTATCTACACGGATAACTGGGTATGTGTTGCCATCTTCCCATTCCATCGTTTCTTGCGAATATTTAGTGGAAGCACTCAGGAAAGTAAATCCACAGCTAGGGTCCAAAAAGATAACTTTGTTCAATGTTGGATGAATATCTTTTTTCATTAGTTTCACCTAATCTTTCATGTAGTTTTAATTTCAAACTCAAACGTACTGGCGCAATACTCCATCAGTTGGCAAAAGGAACGGTTATGTCCCAGAAAAAAAGACGACAGATCATAACGGTTACGCTCAAGCTCGTAAACGACAAGCAAACGATGCAGCATATATCGCATCGCCCATTGCACGAACGCTCCGGATCTTTCGTCAGCCTTCATCGTTATATAAGCATATAGTGAATGGTCCTCCGGCTCGTCCCAAATGCTGACACCAGCACAGGAGAAGTCGGTAGCCACGTGCTTTCGATTCAAAAGGCAAAGCGTGCCATATAGCTCAGCATCTATCATACAGCCATGAAAAAAGCCGTTCTCTTAGATGCAAGCTTTAACTTTAGACGCTCTGTCCACTGGACTAATTCAAGTTTTCGCCGGTTCCATAACGCAGGCTTTTGCAAACTTAACAGGCTTCGCTCAGGAAGCAGAATCATTCAGGTTGCTATACAGCAGACCTAAAATTATCTAGTTTCACGATGGATCGTGTACTTTTTCAGACGCGGAGAGTATTTTTTCATTTCAAGACGGTCCGGATGATTTCTTTTGTTCTTGGTTGTTGTATAGTTGCGGTCACCGGATTCGGTGCATGCCAAGGTAACAATTACGCGCATTTCTCTTCCTCCTTAATTGGAATACATGGTATACAATTACAATAGTAATTTTTACGATTAGTTCTATTCTATAATTCATGCTCCGCTTTGTCAACCTTAGAGTCACGGTTTGTCGCTTCTTCGACCGTGTTCCAGCGATTACGGTACTGTGCAAGCTTCGGATGAAGTTCCTGGGGTGCGCTCGAAAGCACCAATCTGACATTTCTAATCCATTCTCCAAACGATGCATAGGAAGCGCACAAATTTGCAGTTTCAGGACTCATGTACAAAAAAAGTGGGGTCGTATACTTTTCCGCCAAAAAACGGATGGCTGCTTCAATCGGTGTATACTTTTTACGCTTACCTTCCCAGTTCTCAATCACAACAGCACTCAAAGCTTGCTCCCGCTGCCACTCTCCCAGCTCGTCCACCCGCTTGTAATACGAACGTACCGGCTGCTTCCACATTCTTCTGACGGTTTCTTCATGTAGCGGATACAACACCAGCTTTGTAAAAGATAATGCAGCCCCTGTTTCGGCAAAAAGCTCCAGCTCTCTGGCTGTAATCTGCTCGAACGTATCATAGTAGACCATGGTCCCTTTATGCGTCTCGATCGGAGGCTCATAACCATAGGGTACATATTGAAGGTTTCTTGTCATGCCGGACACTCCGTCCTTCCATAGATGAACTTTTCCTTCTATATTATACCCTTGTTTTGGCATGAGTTTACATCAAATGTTTATCCTTGTTCAACAGCAGGCGTATTACGGCGTGAACCCCTTCTGAATTGCAACGCATAAAGTGCCATCGTCACAAGCGCAATCAGTGCAAGCACCGTAAAAATATTGCTAAAATTGAATACCTGCACATTAGATACGACAGGATTCAAATGAAAGGACGACGAACTATCCAGCGTTTTGCCCAAAATACTTGTCGTGATCGCCCCGGCAATGAAATTCAGCAGAGATAGCAGCCCCATTCCAACACCAATCTGGTCTTTCGACAAGGTACGAGAAATCGTGTTGGACATGGCAATTTGCATGAAGGTCTGACCTACGTTTCCGAAAATAAGCAAAAATAAAATCAGATACGGAGAGGCACCCACAAATGTAGACAAGCTGATAAAACAGATAAACAAAAGCGATACAGCTGTATAGACGAGAAACGAATTTCCTTTGCTATCCGCCAAACGCCCTCCTCTTTTACCCAATAGAGCCGAAGCAATAGCAGCCGGAAACATAACCAGTCCAATTATTGCCGGCGTAAGCTGATTGAGACTGTTTAGAAACTGCGGTGCCAAGTACGGCAATCCAAAGCTAATCCCCGTCCCTAAAAAAGCAATAAGGAGCCCGTATGAATATTGCTTGTTACGGAACAGCTTCGGCTGGATGAATGGATCATGCGCAGTGTTAATGCGCCATATAAACAGTGCAAATAACACCATACCGACCAGAAAAAACATCATATTGGTTTGCGAAATCGAAAGTAATAAGAAGACTACTGTTCCACCCAGCAATAATCCACCTAGAAAATCGAACTTCTGATCCTCTCCACGCTGATCGTCCAAATATTTGCGGAAGAACGGCAATGCGATCAGTGGCAGCATGGAAATGACGAACAAAAAACGCCAGCTTGCAAAGCCTGTGATCAAACCGGAAATAATCGGAGCCAGTGCAGTACCTAACGCCAAGCCGATTGCTGTGACGCCCAAAGCACGTCCCCTTTTTTCAGCCGAGAAATAACGGACTGGGACGATCATAGCAGTTGCCGGAATAACAGCAGCCCCTGCAGCCTGAAGCAAACGAGCTACAATGAGCATCCAAAATTGATTGGCCAACAGTCCAATAAGCGAACCCAGTGCAAAAAAGATAATCCCAAACGTCAGCAAATCCTTAAGACGATATTTATCTGCCAATTTGCCGTAGGTCACCGAGCCAACTGCATACACGATCATATAGCCAGTCAGCAACCAACTTACATCGGAAGCACTAATATGAAACTCCTCTCGAATCACAGGCATAACGACATTAAACATAAAAGCGTTCATCACTGAAAAAACAAGTGTGAAAGCTAGCACTCGCATAAGCTTATCCGCATTGGGATAAGTTTGTTCATTTATCATTTGGTTGTCTCCCTCTCCTGTAAACCTCTTATCTAAGATCATATTTCACTGTTTTTGATACCCCTATCCGGGCAAATTCTCTATATATCCGCTCAAACGCGGGTGTCCTCATGGTGGTAGTCGCGGAGAATTTTTTTAAGCAGGCCGCGCAGCGTCTCCGATTCTCCGACAGATAATGTTTCACCTACCGAGCTTTTAATTGCCTCAATAGTACGTTCAGCTACTTTGTGAATCTCTAAGCCTTCCTCAGTCAAATAGATTTGCTTCATTCGTGCATCTTCCGGGTGACTTTTGCGTATTGCCCAGTTTTTCTTAACGATCCCGTTAACCAGGCTGGTAACGCTTGATTTATCAATAAGCAATAGCCTTTCCAAATCCGTATTGGTGACTCCAGGCGACACCGCCAGTATATAGAGCGTCTGCGATTGTGGGGAGGTGAGTCCCAAAGGGCGCAGTGCCGTTTCAATTTCGCGCCGGACGGTAGTGAAAATCCATTTAATTAAATACATCGTGCTCTCTTCCTCCCAAGGAAGACAAACGGGATACACCTCGCTTCCCATCTCACTACGAACCTCCATATCCATCTAATTTTAATAGTTTGAATTCCAACTAATTTTAATCAGCTGCCTACTTGGTGTCAATACTTTCGTAAAATGATGTTTACTAAGATAAGGTGAATTTCAAATTACGGATTCATCCTTTATGGAAATATAGGCATAATAAAAGACGAGTCCTTGAAGGAAACCCGTCTTTTACTTCATTCATCATTCATTTGTTTTATAGTTGTTTAGTCCGCGGCTTTCACTTGAACTAGCGGATATTCTTCTTCATCAACGGTAACCGTACTAGCATCATTCAGCTCCAGCCGTTGCCAAATGGTTAACAACGTACGATAAGGATACTTCTTCAGATCGTACTCCTTTGTCTCTGTACCATCACCGGACGTGCTACCTATGGTTTTATCGGCTGCTATACCACTACCCTCAGTAGAAATCTCCGAAGTCGAGCCTCCGTCCGTGTTGCCTGTCACTGCTCCAGACTGATCGCCGCTTGTTCCACTGGATGTACTACCACGAGCTGTGGAACCACTGTCCGTGGATTGTCCATCTGCTGTCGTACTTTTTGTAGTGGCGCTCCCAGTGATTACGTCACCGGATGGATCATTGTTCGCATTACTGGCAGCTTCCTTGTCGTTCTGTTCAGCAAGCGTAAAATTTTCGTATAAGTGCTCCTGTTGATCCGCCCCAACAATGACGAGCTTCTTCGGCTTAAATTCTGCCTGCTCTGTCGATGTCTGAAACGCAAACAACAGCTTGACCATTTTCGTAGTGGACTTGGTATTAGGCACATGTGTCACTATCGCCGTAGGCTCCTCTTTTACGGGCACTGTAGGCTCTACAGGCTGTTGTACAGGCTTCGGAGCAGCAACAGGCGCAGGTGTGTCACCAGATCCGATCACCCCGGTTGCTTTCAGGCCGCCGAGCGTACCTGCAATGACAATCAGCACGATCCCGGAAATCACCCCACCTTTACGAAAACGACGAAGTGTTTTAACCAACGGTGTGTCCGTCTCCCGCTTTGCTGCCAAATAGAAATTTTTAAAAGCAGGCTTTGCAGGTTCAAAATATTGACGCCACAGCGTTTTTTTATGCAGTCCCTCTCGTCCTTCCTTTTGGAAGAATAGAAGTAGCGCACGTCGATACGACGGTTCGAAACCGCCACGTGGAGTAGCAAACTCGGGGTGTTCTTCCGACCATCGGATAAAGCGGTACATCGTATCGTTATCCTTCGCCCATTTGCGGATCGAACTGACCAGACGAGCAAAGTCCAATATTCCTTCTCCCGGCCCGTCAGAACGATAGAAAGCAGGCAACAGACGGGCAAAATGGCCTTCCGCAAGCTGCTGGGGCAGCCAGCCATAAGCCCAATCCTGTACCTTTTCTACTTCGCCAGGCTCCAGGCCATCCAGTACCGACGGTTCCGGTTCCTCCGTGTTAAACCAATCGTAAGCTGCAATCAATCGCACTGCTTGTCCCTTGAGAGGAGCAGGCAGCTTTCCAACCCACTGCACCAAATCGGGCCGTGTAAAAAATGGAATCTGTATGACCTGATCGGGTGATATTTCTTTTAGCTCTACTTCGGTAAGTAAATACCGATCCGACGCTTCCTGCAAGCGCTCTGTCAATCCAGATTGCTCCAGCGGGGACAGTTTGCCTACGGCAGAGCTGCTGTCCCATTGACGCAAGCGTTGGTGAATGGCAGCCACAGCCTCTACTGGTTTTCTTTCGGCACGCAGTCTGCCCATCAATGCAGATTCTGCCAAAAGCTGAAAATCGGCATTCGCCGACACTTCGATATACCGACTGCCCCATTCGTGCACAACGGCCAGCAGCCCCTTGGCATCCGGTGTTCTTTTCATCTGACTGTCCATGTAGGGAATGAACAGCATTTTTGTAAGCGCCGGATTACCCAGCACTTTCGTAAAATATGCCTTGCCTAATGACGGATTCTCCTCAATCGTATGGTAAATATACGTGACTGCTTCCGTATTTCTGGCAGTATAAGCATTGTTTAGCGAACGGATTAAATATTCCACCAACCGATTTTCGCTGCTGCGTGCATGAACTTTATAATAGTCCTTGAAACTATCGACTAGACCTACATCTGGAATATATCCATCCTTCACCCGATCAAATTCATGATCAAAAAACGATAGAAACAGATCATTCAGCCTCATTTTACGTGGCAGCGCATCGGGTGGCGATAAATAATCAGTCAAGCTTCGTAATACAGCGATTCGTTGTTCGTTGTATAATGCCCGCTCTCCCTGCTCAATTCTGTACAACGTAATGAGCTCATGATAGCTGGATGGCGTCAAATCACGCCCTGCCTCCATACCTGTCAGCATCTGCTCGGCAAATTTGAAGAAATCATCCGGCGTCTCACCATTCAGCAACGTACGGACAATCCAGTCAAAATACGGCTGTCTCACCTGCTCTGCATCCACATTAAGTATTCGACTATGGTTAGACAGGTCAAATACAAAGTCCTTTTCCACATTCCGATCACCGGGACGCAAACTAAAAGGCTCAACGAACATTAAGTGAATGCCTTTTCTGCTGTTCGGTTCCTGTGCATATGTAAGAAATCCGAGTCTGTTACGAAATGCATAAGGCAGTGCCGCATACAGCACACCCAGCAGCTGCTTGGCTGAAGAACCGACCGCTTCTACAGGAACATTCAGCGCTACATATACCTTTTTGCGACCCGCTGCGGACATCATGACTGCGTATAAAAGCTGTTTGAACACTTCTTCGCTCAGCTGCAATTGAGCCAGCACTGTAGACGGGTCAACAGCCGGAAATACACTTCCACCCGGTAGACGCTCCAATTCCGGTAAATCCGTTCCCTGCTCAATATCATAGGTATCAACAAATGATGTGTTCAGCCACTGCTTATAGTCAGACGGAGATTCACCATGTCCGGCTGGAATCACATAGTTGTGCGTGAAAAAGGCGCTCCGCAGCCCAGTAAAATCCGCAACCTTATAAATACTGCGGCCAAGCACTACATCCCCGGACTCCGTCCGTACCAGATGCATGGCTTCCGGATAGACGCTTTCCTGCTTCTCGCCACGCGCCGTCAAGGCAGCAGGCGCATCATATACACATAAGGGATGGAGCACCTTTTTAATAAAAGAAGCATCCAATCCTTTGGAATTAGCCACTGTATCGAAGCCTTCCGTAGAACGGAAAATTCCACGCCGTTCCCGTGTGTACATCTGCTGTTGTATCAAATGAGAGGTAGAATAACTCACTGTGATTCTCTCCCCTCAATGTACTTCAACTTGTAAAGCAGCCAAATGAATGGCTCATCCACACGGATCGGACTAACCAATCCTTGCAGCTTTTGCTCCACTGGATTGCTACCCAGCGCGGAAACCGCGAAATAGGCCGTATCCGTAAAATATACATCCATCGTGCCCTTGAACGGCTTATCCACCTTTTCGATGAAGCGTCGAACTTCGCCATCAATGTTCGCGAACTCATCCAAATCCATATATTTGCGATGCTCCATCGGATTAAAAATATTGCTATTCCTCTTGATGTATGTGCCTTCTTCATCTGCCAATGCAGTAAGCATATCACTTTTGGTCAGGACGACAGCGGTCGGAATGTCCGTTTTCCCTTTTTCCTGATAAGCAATAAAATCACCGAACATCGTAAGTACGACATCACGCGGTTCATCATATTGTGAGACCCATTCACCCGGCTTATCGCCAAGGTTAATCTTAATGCGCTCCCGAATAGAGCGGATTTGCAGTGGATCGACCATAAAGAGAATACCTGCTGAATTCTTAATATGCTGTCCATGCAGTCCCAGATAGTCCTGATCTACCATTCCCTCACCGGCGACATCAAAAAATACCAGCGTCAGTGGCGGCTTTTCCTCATCCTTAAATACAAACTGGAAGATAAAAGGCTCCTGCATCTTTTCTTTTTGTGTCGATGTAAGCAGATCGCCTCGTTCAAATAGGGGTTCCTCATACATGGTGCGGAACTTTCGGCTGATCTCTGCATTGAGCGGCATGCAAGCCGCGTCAAAATGATCGGCCGTAACATGCTGCAACGTGTGAATCAGGGAGGTCATATAGACAGATTTCCCCGCCTGCGAAGCCCCAATAATCGAAATGATATTGCTAGGCACCTTACCCGCCGTCACGGGCAGCTCGTTATGGCAGTGCGGGCACAGTCGGTGGCGCGTCAGCTCGCCATAACGGTCCGTCAGTCCTGTCAGTACATGATCAGAATACAATCGATGTTCCTCAGGAACATCATGGGGATGCAAAATCGCCTCCATATCATGCACACTATCCAAGCCAAAACGCTCCCGATATTTGTTCAATAGCTCATCTTCACCTAAAGCGTAGTCCTCGTCATCTTCACGGTGATGAGAAGCGCGGAATACCACGTCCTCCGGGGAAAATTTACTAAAGCAATAAGGGCACACAATATCATAAAATAACGGCCTTGGCGCTGCCTGTGGCTTTCTTCTGAATAAATTGCTAAGAAAACTCATCGGTTGCGGCCTCCTTTCATTCAGGAACTAATTCAAATACCGTGCCATATTTCTGGCCGTCTGTAAAAAACAGCCGCACATATTCATCTCCCCCCACTTCAACAGCGGGTAAAACATTCCGTCCCGCGGCAAAGGGTGCCGTGAATGGATACAAGGTTCCATCGTCCCGGTCTGCGGGATAGCCCCCGCGCTTCTTCACGTAGCAAAGCGCCTCCTGCGGGACAGGAACTTCGGCTGTCACCTGAATCTGGACGGTTTTGCGGCTGCGAAACCAGCTTTTTTTATGGTGAACCGCATATCTGATTTTAGCCCTCCCCGTACTCAACTCCAGTTGGTTGGCTCCGTCTTGCTGACGGATCACGTAAGTGTCTCCATCCTCCCGAACAGCCGGATATACGATATACCGTACGCGTCCAATACCATCAATTCGGTCACGATAGCTACCAGCAGCCTTATACTCCTCGCGTGTAAACAGTTTTAGGCTTGAAAAAGGCGGTAAAACTTCACCCTCATTTTGCCCATTCACACCTGCATCGGCTGATTGTTTCGCAATATATACCACGGCTGCGCCCTCAGGCCACTGCCAGCGCAACACAACCCGGTTGTCATCAATTTTGTGGCTCAGCTCCGAAATAACAGGATCACCGGGCTGTGCTTCCCTATACTGCATAAGTTCCAGGCCTCCCGTTCTAAAATCCACTGCTGCGTCGATTGCGCGTCGGGGCTTCCGGTGCCCCTCTCCGGCGTCCTGACGGCGCACCCTGACTTCCTCCACCGGAAGATCGGCGAGTATTTTCCGCAATCGGTAGAACAAGCGAAAAGACAGCGATAAGGGCTGCCAGTACGAGCGCTGCCACCAAACGAATCATCAAGTCGCCTATAGGCGAGCCAGATAATCCCTTTTCCAAAATAAAGCCAGCGAGCAAGCCTGCCGGGACTCCTCCAATCGCAAAATTCCGCGCGAGAAAACGGTTATCAAACATCAGCCCAAGAGCTAATCCTAATAGAGCGCCGATAATGACCAGAGCCGTTACGCGATAAATGGCAAAATACAGACTGTCGGCATACTCACCTGTCCGCTCCGTTACCAGTGTGCGATCACCGATTTTGTTATATATTTTACCGAACGCCTGAGTAAGTCCTTGGGCATTGGCTACATTAGAATAAGTTCCGCCTGTCAGGTCAGCAATATTTTGCAATAAGGCTATACCATCCGACTCTGCCAGCTTCAGCCCGATCGTATTGATCGGAATCTGGCGGGCGATATAAGGAGCCAATGCCGTCTGGGTATCCAGCTCGCTAAAGCCGTCAGAGAGCATAATAACGAGAGAACCTTTTTCTGCATTGCCTTGGGTTTCAATCTCCTTGATCGTCTCATCCAAAGCAAGTCCGATCTCTGTACCGCCTGACATTATAGTCTGCATACTATCAATTTTGGAATAAACCGCTTGCTTCTCTGCATCTGTGCGAATGGGAGTAAACGGCTGAACCAACTGCGCAGTAGAATCAAATGAAACAATGGCTACCCGCTTGTCTCCATCCATTTGGCCAATTAGACTCTTGGCAGCCGTTAGGCGTTCATTATCGGGATCTGTTTGCTGCATACTCCCGGAATTATCAATCACTAGCACGAGGTCCTGTACGCTCTTGCGCCCTTCAGGGTTAACCTGATAGCCCAACTCCAATAGCAGACCTGCGACGAATAACATCACCAGCGTTGCAGGCACCAGTAACTTCCAGGATAACCCGGAGTAGCGCTGCCGCCATGAATGCCCATTTAACTGTGGCGAAATTAGTTCGCCGATCAGACAACCTAGGCCAATACACAGTGCCATGATGCCAAAATACAGCCCGATCACGACGATATGCGGCCAGTGCCCTATCAATTTGTGAAGAATAAGCTCTCCCAAGATGAAGCCTACTACAGCGCCCAGCAAGCCGAACAGCAATAGGAGAACGTTAAATTTACGCTGCTTCATAAGAATCGTTGCTTCCTTCCATCATTAAAGTAGGATGAATATGTGGCTACCGCAATTCCGGCAACCGGTCCACGTCGATTCCGTGAAACACGAAACCATTCGCAGTATATGTCTCATAATACGTTTTGCCGTTGCGGTAAACCATCAGATCCTCCAGATGGAAGCCGCCCATCAAATGCAGCTTTTCCACCCCGCTGCTGCGACGCTCATGTACAAAACCCAGCTTGTAAATACGCGAAGTAATGTCCACATCCATCGCATAAGGAAGAAATTCACCTTCGTAGTCACCAAAGAAGTACTTTTCTTCATACCGATGCTCATGGGTATAGTCGAGCAAACGTACGTTAATTCCACCATGTTCCTCTAACGTTTGATACAGTTTCTTAAACAGCTCATCCTTCGGAACGACCAGCCGATTTTCATATGCAGCAGCTACATTCGCACGCCGCAATAATTCTTCTTCGAAGGTCTGATTAAACGGCTGTGAACTGAGAATCAAGGTGCGACAGGTCTGCGTAAGTCGATCCACCAATGCGGACAGGCCCCCGTCCAGCAATCCAGATACAGGCCCCATATGCCGGGTATCAAAGAATATAGATTTTCCCCGCTTGCTTTCCAGCTCACGCATGACATCCTCCGTCACACGCTCGTAATACTCGAACAGGTTTTGACCTGTGTAACTGTCGGCCTGCCGAATACTGTCTGTTGCAGCTTGATGTAATTCACGCTCCAGGCTGGAAAGCTGTACTGTAATATGCTTCGCTTGTGCATGCCATTTTTCTAGTGCCAGTTCATAGCGGCGAAGCAGCTCCAAATCGGCTTGAATTCGCAGCATGTGCAGTTTGTGCCCGTAAACCGTCTCGGTCAGGTAACGAATCAAGCTGCGCACATTATGCTTATCCATGAGTGGCAGTCGTTGAAAAGGTTGGTCCTCCACTCGCCCGCTATACAGGGTGTCCAGTTCAGCAGCACTAATCTGCAAGTCATTGGACGTATCCCGAATCAGCCCCCGAATGGCGGTAAGCACATTTCCTGTTTTATTTTCATCTGTCCAGTCTGTTAACTCGAATAAGCCGATTTCAGGATATTCCTTGGCAGCTGCATTCACAGCCGACTGCAGACCTGATTCCGCCTGAAAATCTCCCAACCGTTTGTGCACAATCCGTTCACAGTTATCGCGGAAAAAGGCTTCGCAGCCCTGACCAAACAAGGCTTCCTCCGCCTCACGTAATGTCATTCGCTTCAACGAGCCGTAGCTGGTTCCGCTGGTCATCAGTGCGCTCATGTCCGTGATCGCTTCATTACCAGGAACGAGATCATTTCGCGTGCGACCACGCTCAGCAGCATCTAAACCAAAATAATTCAGCTTATCGCGTATGTCCCACTCCTGCTCTGTTCTCATACGCTCTAACAGCTTCACATAAAAGTGATACAGCACCGTAAGTGCGATTGACTGGTTAGGGCGGTTGACTCGGGAAAATCCAGCCGACACATAACCCTGCCGCCCGGATTCCGTCATGATGTTGTTTTTAAACGATGTATTGTTGTATCCCCCATCCTGTGACCGATAGGAATCTCCTGCCTGATAGCGGTTTTTAAGAAGCTGAATATGGCAAATGATGTCACAGCTTTCTCGCAGGCTATTCGGCACCGTTACGCCGCGTTCGTTCTTGTCGGACAGCACATAGACGAGGTCGAACAACGGTGATGGAGCATGGGTTACTGGAATGGTCAATTTGTCCTCGGTCATATGAAGCGGTGCCGTAAACGTATACTCTGGACTCTGGATATAGTCCAGCTCCCGCATGAAAGCAACGGACGTTGCATTACTGTAACCGAATTGGACAGCCTGATCGCTTTCATTCACCAACACATACAGATCCATTTGTACCGATTTAAAAGACTGTGCAAAAATATACTCCGCCAACAGCGTAATTTCAGGGATTAATACGTTCATGGGGTCATCCGCTGTCGTCAAAATCGACAAATGGACACGCTCGAACGAAGAATACAACCGACCGTAATCTGCCAGATGTCCACTAGCCCGGCGCAACGCGGTGTTAAGCTCAATTAGCTGCGATTCATGTGTATAAAAAGCCTGGTGCAAGTCACGGCGTATCGTTTGGTGGCCACTTTCCTCCGGTACCGCTATCGTATGAACAATAGCATCCACCGAACGATCTACAGCCGCATGTTCTTCCTGCGAGCGGATCTGAATATACGTTACTCCCGTGCTGTTATCCCACTTGGTCCGGTTGATATCTGCAATGGTGTTCATCACCGGGTTCATGCGATCACCGATAAAAAGAAACACGGACGGGAAATGGATGCTGCTGCGTCCATCCCCGCTTCCGATTAATTGGTCCTCTGCGGCTGCATAGTCAGCCGCATAACGTAACAGCTGCTCTCTCATACTTTATTTCAACTTTCTGCGGATGTCGTTTAATTTTCCAGCCATTTGAGCATAAAATGCATATAGTTCCGCTCCGTTAGCCAGCTCCACCTTTTCATATTCCAATTGATTGCGGGCCTCTGTGTAAGTAGCAGCCAGTTCATCTAGCTTCGACAGCAGTGGTGTAATATCCTCCGATGAAGTCAATACAGCATCACGGCGATCCGCCTTGCGCATTAGAGCTGCGAATTTCTTTTCATCCAAACCACGGAAGTTTGTAAACACTTCAAACTCCACATAATTACGGCTCTTCATGACATTGGCAAACGGCTCCCAAGCCTCTTCTTCTTCGTCACGATCATAGACGTACAAAGCACCTTTTTTCGTAATCGTATCCGTATAGAGTGCCTGAATGAACTGATCCAGCCATTTTTCTTCATCCTGATATTTGCCCAGCAAAGCTTCCAGTTCAGTGGCTTTCGCTTCAATTTGTGTATATTTCGCTAGTTCTTCACGAACCACCTGTGTTAACTCTGGTGAACGGATCAGGTTTTCCTTCGCCATCTCTTCATTGATGCTGCCAAAGATGTCCTTGCTTCCGGCCTGCTCCAGCCCTTCAGCCAGCAGACGTTTCAACTCAGACCATGCTCTTTTCACCTCACCCAAATTCGGCTTGGATTCCTGCAAGCGCATATCGTAGCCTGCCAGCATCGCATTCAGATCTAGCGCATGTGAACGGATTACAGTGAAGCGGCTGCTCGTATTCTGATCGACATCCTTTTCTCGAATCACGCCAAGTGACTTGGCACGGTCAAAATCATTACGAATGCGGGCATTGTAAGCTTGCACACGCGAATTGACGTAAGTTTCGCCCCATGACTTTTCAGGAATCGGCGACGGAAGATTAGTCCAGTTGTTCTGACCTGTTTGTACCAGATGGCGGCCAATACCTTCGCGGTCAAGAATCGTTTTTTCATAGCTTTCTTCATACACTTTGAGCGGCGTATATACAAACAGAGGAACACCATTACGCGTATTGAGCCAGAAAATCCGGTTACGAACTTCACTCTCTTTAATAGTAAAGTGTGATTTGCCAATTGCATTATTTTGATAATTGCGAACGCCCTTCAGGATATTAGGCGACTGTACAGGTACTGAAACGAATCCCCATGACGGGAAGTACAAGTTGCCAGAGCTATTGCTCAGATGGAACACTGGTACAGCTTCCTCATCCAGTTTGCTCGCAATGTAGCGCTCCACAAACTTTTCAATGGCTTCATCTTGCCCGTATTTCATGACGAGGAAATCCTCCATGGAACGGGTAATGAGATCACCGAACTTATCAGTCAAGAAATTGGAGATTGAGCTGATGATGTCCATATCCTGATCCTTCACCCATTGATCTGAATTTTCCAGCAATTCTTGGGCAAAATCACGAATCAAATCATCACCGTTGCGGTTATCCAGCAGCTTGGTCACAACTTCAGAAATATCCGGTACACTTACCAGATTCCAATAGTACGTTTTGTTGCCTTTGTGATCGGACTGTTCCTCGCCGTTAATCAGCAGATCGCCATTCTTCTCGAAAATTGCGCTCAATGCGTTCAAAATTTCAGTAAATACATTATAAATGCGGCTATTTTCCTTGTTCAACAAGTCATACAGGTCTTCATAAAATTCAATGAGCTGCTCTGTACGTTCCACATCAGCCCGCAGCCAATATTCATTAATTTTCGCTTCGATGTACGCATTTTTCTTTTTATCCTTAGACACAAACGCGCTCTTGGCATCGCCCAGCTTTTCGTTCGCCTGCTCACGTGCCCATTCAATGTCCGTAGGAATACGGTGCAGTGATTCACGCAACGTTTCAACATATGAAAGCAGCATTTTCAGCAAGCTAAATCCTTTTTCAGTATAAATCATGCGGGATACATAAAACGGCCCTTGCTCAGGATGGAGAAACATCCGGCGAATTTGATCCGTAAACTGTCCAGTAATTTCACCAGGAAGCTGCTTCTTCGCTTTGATATACTCTTCGCGGGCACGCGTCAGGAACGTTTGCTCAAGCTCGGTGTCCATATTGACAACTTGCATTTTAACGACATTGCTATAACTTAACCGTTCACTGTTTTCAAAGCCAGGAAGTGGCTCAGGTACACGGGATTCAAAGTTTTTGATCATGCTATCCAGATCCACGCCCAGCTTGCGGGCAAACTTCTCTACATCCTCTTGATTTGGCGATTGCTCGAACATTTTGGACATTTTGCCAAACATTCGATAGGCCAGATATGTCGTCATTTCCTCCATTGGCAGTACCGCCGAGGAAGCCCCGATAATATTGTAATCGTAGTTTGCCGGATACGCCTTATTCATTTGTGCGATGTTGGTACGGATATTGCTGATATAGTCATGAATGGCAAACTCTTCGCCCGACTGTTTTTCCTCACTCGCCATAAAGTTAGTGATGTTCTCAGCGGTGACATTCATGCAGTAATCGTAAGCATTTTCCAACAGCTTGCCTTCCGTATTCGTGGCCGAAATGAGATGGCACAGATTAAACGGTGGAAGCGGCGAGTTCACGGTCAGAATATTTCCGTACTGCTGCTTAAAACGTTCACCACGGCTGTCTACATTCATCCAATAGTCCAGTTCTTTCAGTGCAGCATAGCCGTTCTTTTTAATATATTCACGGGTATGCTCGCTCAGGCTTTTGTTCGCCAAATTAATATCTGGTGTAAACAGATAACCTAATGTATTTACACGGTCTACGCCTGCAGAGCCATAGTCGCGCTCAATAATTCCTCGGACGATATATGAAATATCGAGGAAGGTACCGCTTCCTGTACCGCCGGACAAACCGGACAGCAGGAACACCATAAGCTTCTTGTTGGTGCCTTCAGACAAGGTTTTGATTTTTTTGTCAATGCTTTGTACGACCTGATTGATTTTGGTGAACAGCAGCAATCGTCCTGCCTGCCGCACCCCTGCCGCACCATTCATACCATCGGTAATGCTTAGTTCGGGAGACAGCCAATCGGTAATGTACGGCTCAAGAATGCTGCGGTTTTGCAGCAATCCACCGATTTCCGCATTGGATAGCAGTACAAACTCATTGATAGGGTCCAAACCAATCCCCTTGTATTTTTTGTTGCGGTCTTGTTCATTCGTTTCAAAAGCGAGAAATTCCACATTGTCCGGTTTATCACTCTTTTTCTTGGAAATCGGATCTGCTGGAAGCTTGAATCTACGGTTAATTTGATATTTCAAGCGGAGAAGGGCATCAATCCCCGTTCCTCCGAGTCCGATAATTAAAATAGGATTATCAATAGTATCAACTCTGATCTTATCGCTTACGATCCCTCCGCCGAGTGATACGTCTAATTGTTGGATATGCTCTCTAACTACTGGTTTCATAGATATGACCTCCTAAGGGTTCGTTTAGCTGTTTACTGAAATAAACTCCAGTAAAATGGTTTTGTCCACACTGGCTAACGGAATCGTCAGACGATCACCGTTTTTGAGTTCAAGACCGTTGCCTGTGTCAACAGCCCGTCCGGATTTTTCAATCGTAATCTCGGGGGTACTGCGCACAATGATACGATCCTGATTGGCTGGTGTGAACACGACCTTGTCGGTTCCAGCAAATTCCGGTGCCAGTTGCAGCAACTGGTGCAGATTAAATTTGCCTCGGAAGGTGTTCAGCTTCTTGTATTGCGGATACGTTTTTTCGCCGGTGTTCTCATCCCGGATTTCCAGTACGATTTGACCGACAAAGCCACGGTTGGCCTTTTTGACAGCCTTCCAGATGAAATACGCGGCAACCAGCAGAACGAGCAGTCCCAGCCCTAAAAGAATGAGTGGCATTAGCTTGGACTTTTCAGCAGGTGTTGTTGGCTGCGTCGTGCCCGTATTCGTACCGCTCGTCGCCCCTGCTTTAGCACTGATGGTTACAGGCTGTGTTTCACGGTAAAAGCTCTTCTCCTCTGCTCTAACGGTTAGTTCGTAGTCATGCTCATCTGGAATCGTATAGGAACCGGTAAAAGAATCCCCTGCATTGGTTAACGGCACCTCATTCGTTGTACCGGAATCCAGATCCTTGACCTTCAGAACAGCATTCATATTCGCATACAATTCCTGATCCTGGAGCTGCTGGCTATTGCTCGTCAGGTAGGAACGAATTTGAACTGCATCGCCTTTTTTGTATGATTTGGCTGACGGTGCGTCCATTTTCAGCTCCAAATCATAGTTAAACACCAGATTAATATCAATCTGATCCTGCTGGACTCCCTTGACTTGGAGCTTCCAGTCACCAGCCACAGGCTTAAGCAGTTTAATCAGCGAGTAGCTTTTGGACTTGGACAGCAGCACATCACTCGAAGGAATCGGCTTGGTGTTACCCGACGGGTCTATCAGTCTCGCATCCACCGGTTTCGAGGACATGATCGAAATGTTAGCCTCCAGCACACTATCGTTCGGTACGGTTACCGTTACGTCCTGATAGTCGCCGTTTGCCGTAATGGACTGCAAAGGCACCACTTTCAACTTCAAATTGCTGGCGAAAATTTCACTCAAAATGTTCGGCAGGTCATCCGCTGAGCTTGTAATAAAGGACTTGCCACCCGTTTGCTGCGCTATGTCGGCGAGCTTGTTTTTATTCAGCTTTCCATCTGCATTCAAACCGATGGTGTAGATTGGAACGCCGCTATTTTTAGCCTCAGCTACAGCCTGTGCCATATCTTGATCGGATTGGCTTTCGGTTCTGCCTGTCGTCTTATTAAAATCGTTGTTACCGTCGGCCAGCATGACGATCATAGGCGCATGTCCAGCTGTTTTACCATCTTGCAAAATGCGGATCGCTTCCTTGACACCCACGGAGGTGTCAGTATACGCCCCCCGGTTCAGTCCGTCAATAAACGTCTTCAGTTCCTGCTTATCCGCTTCGGATGTAATATTAAGCAAGGCTTTCTCGCGCTGTACGACATCCGTATACGCTACAATCCCGACTTTGTCATTTTGCGTCGACAGCATATCAATGAACATTTTCATGGCTTCATTGCCAATTTTCCCAGGATCACTGGTGTTCATTGAATTACTTACATCGACGACCAGCACCGCATCCACCTTAGAAGCAGAGGGTGAAGCGGCATTCGCCATCTGTGGCTGCCATGCCAAAATCGAGGTCATGATCATTGTACATATGATTCCGATGACCAAAAACCATTTTCTGTCTCTACTAAACATCGCTTGTACCCCTTTGCCGGTTAATTCTCATTCTAAATTACAGTTGTACTCCCCTACTATTAAATTATAATGAGTTTTACATGAGCGCCAGCTGAAAATACTGCCCGAATGGTCTGAACCCAACCAAAAAGCCTGTTATACCGCAAGATTTTACCAATATCCTGCAGTAATGATATAATTATACCCCAACAAGGGCAATCGGGCACCAGCCTTCTCCTTTATACGACAAAAATGACAGTAGCGAAACCCGCCCATGTAAAATATTGAAGTAAAAATCCAAGCAGAAAGAGGAAGTACACTATGATCTCATACGGATGTCTGGCGATTATGTTTCTTTTTGTCGCCATCAAATCACTAATTTACTATATACATAAAAAACGCGCCCCGTCGATTACACAAATCGACACCGAGCTTCTGGCCCTGCTGAACCGGAGAAGTGAACGCAATGAATAGTTCCAAACAAGCTGTACAATTTCGCCCATTTACCCGCACAGAGCACGCCTTCCAAAAGCTAAGAGTCTGCAAGCGTTGTGGACAATTCACCGCCCTTTGGGAAGAGAAGTGTACATCATGTGGTCGGGATACACTAGTTCCTGTAGAGCAATATGCCAAACTTAGAGCCAAACGTTATTTTCGTAAAGACTTTGCCGTCGGCGTCATACTGCTGGCCGCTACTGTCTTTTTCGGCCACTCGCAGCAACAAATGTTTCTATGCGGTATCGTCGGTGCGCTGCTTCTGCTGCCCTTAGTGCTTCTACAGCAGGGTATTTATCCTTATGAGCAGCGTAGGCAGCTTATACGTCTGTTTAGAGGCCGTATAGAACAGATCCAGGAAGGGCTAAACGTTAATCATAAAAACGCGGTTGCCCTGCGGCAGCTCAGTGAGCGTGTCTCCTATGAGATGCTGCGTGAGATGGCTGTACTCATTCATAATGATCGGATAAGGCTCCAGCAGGTTGCCCTGCTGCAATCTTTTGTTCTCCGTAAAGACATGGAATTAACGCTCGATCCTCTCCTGATCAAGAGCTTTGAGCCGCTTATGGTCAGATATATCGGAGAGATTGCCAGACTCAATCGTGAGCTGATCAAGGACCGGACATTCCGATACGTAGTCTTTTATGAGCGCCGTATTCTGGAATTGGCAGGGGGCGAAGATATTCTCGTCCGCGTAGCCAGTGCAGCTGTCCGTAAAAAGCGCTACGTAGTCACCCATGCCGCTTTCATTTCCAGATATGTACGCAAACTGCCAAAGGAGCGAGTCCAGCGTTTATATCATATCATTCAAGAGAATCCGTTAGAACCCTTTGGAGATTTGGCCGATGAAGTAAAGATCATGTACCTGATGGAGCAATATAAAAGCTAAGCTGCCCACAATGCCCTTCTTTATATGACGTCATCCCGATCACAAATCACTGCAATGAATCAGCAAAAAACCGTCAGGATCACCAATGTGCCTCCAGACGGTTTTTTTAATTATGGATTATTATAACATTGTTATCTTTTTTATTGGCCTTGCAGTTTTTGCTGCGCATGTCGAATGGAAGTAAAGTTAAGAGCACGCACACCCTTGCTATCATACACAATAATCTCTTTATTCAAATATGGGTGTAGACCATTAAAATATCCAGGCATAATTAGTCTGCGCATAAATAGGTTTTTACCCAGCATACGGGGTGAATTGGTCGCTACGACAAGCATTTGCTGGTACGCAGACCATGGGCTAGGTTGAATATATGACAGACAATACTCGCCTGCCGTAAAGTCGTCGCCCAATGTATACCCTTCCTCCGTACATGTAATTTGCAGATCGGCCTGGTGCTTCTGAAGCAGCTCATGTCTGGACAAGCCCGAAGTGATACAAATCACGTTGCTATCAGCCAGTGCTTCCTCCGTAATATCATTAGAAGACACCACGGGATAATGAACACCGATATACGGATTCCAAGTTGCTGTTCGTGGGCTAGCCAAGGCGTTCGCCGTCCGTCTCACCGCCTGCTCTTCCTCCGGTGTAGCATAGCTGGATGGAAGGACAATGTGAAGACGATCCATATAAACGTCAAGCACACCCATACCGTGGCTCAAAACGTTTCTTCCCACGCTTTTCGAGCCCACCGTTTTCCTTTTGGCATCCGATTCTTTTGTAAAGCATCCACTGCTTTCTTCCTCCCGTTCGGCAATCAAACGGTATTCAGGTGAGGGGCGTTTATGTGACTGTGTTTTAACAAAGCGAAAGCGGCTGTATTCCCGCAAGTCCAACACGAAAATACGGGCTCCGATACGAACCTGGGCCAGCTCCAAGGGCATGACCTCTTGAGAAAGATGAATGATAAATTCTTCGGCGTGAACTGCCTCGATATCCAACTCACCTGTGGCACTCATTTCACCGTACAACTCGGCATATTCCTCATTTTCATCCATTCGCGTCAGTTCCAGCCAGTAAGCCCGGTTATGTCTCCCCCGTTCCGTCCGATAGGCAATACGCTGAGGTACGACATCTCTTTTCCATTGCATAAGCCAACCCAGTACGCCGTCCAGAAGTCTCAGCTCATGCGTGTCCCAGTGATTAGAATGACGTTCTACGACACCTTTAAAATGATCAGATGGAAGCGTTGTTACAGGGGCTGCATATGCTTGTGCAAATAAGTAATCCTGATCTCCGCATACATTCAATATTGGCATATTCAACAGATTTATCAGATGCTTAGGATGTGGCGCTCCAGAGATAACCGCAATAGCCGCAAAACGAGAAGGATAAGCCTGTGCCATCGCCCAGGCCGCATATGCTCCGTTCGAATAACCCGTCAGATAGACCCGATCTTCGTCCACTCGGTACGCTTGCAGTATGACATCCAGCCCCTCCAAAAAAGCAGCTTCTCCAATATAACTGCCCAACGTTACACCACGGCACGAAAAAGTAACGAATATAGCTTCCTCTTCCCAGCCTTGTCCAAAACCTCGATTCTGAAAATCCGGCAAACCCAGCTCATATCGCTTGCCTGGCATCAGGACGATCAGAGGATACTGTCGGTCAGTCGAGTAGCTTCTGGGAAGCTGAATGGTATAGCGTTGCAAACTATTGTCCAAACGGGAGACAAAGAATCCTTCCCCAATTCCGTCATTAGACAAAAAAATGTGTTCTTCCTGAAGTAAGGATGGGAGCTGTGACTGTTCGGTATATCCATTTGTGAAGATTTGTTTTAATAGCTTGATATATTCACGTACAACCCGGTAATCCCAGATTTCAAAAGGATCTTCCGGCAAATCCGTTAACCTTTTTAATTCCTCAAGCAGGCCCTCTATTTGTATTTTCTGCGCAGAAGGAAGAATATCTATAGCGCGGGCTTGAATGTACCGGTCATACTCTTCCTGCAAGCCCTCCACGACGACTGACAAAGGCCGCACAAGTGCCGAATACACAAAATGATGCTCCACAGCCTCATGATCCCGATATGTAACGGTGAAGTGCAGCATTCCCGTATTCTCGGCCTTTTCCTCATCCCAGTCATAGCTTTGCTCCTGCTCCCAATGTGCTGGAAAGCGATCCAGCTTCATGCCCTCATCATTTGTTACCTCGACCCATAACGTTTGATCTAAGGGAAGATCTATCCGATCCTTACGCAGTAAATAAAATAAGACCGGGCTGTCTTCACCCTCCCTGCCAGCACTTTTCTCAACCTCTAGCCATGCCATATGAAAACGTATATTACGCTCTACAAATTCACGATGCAGTTCTGTCACATCTGGTTCGTCGCATACCTGATTTCCACTGATACGAATAGAACGGGCCTCCTCGGGAATAAACGCAGCAATGATAACTACCGTGTGATCGCCTTCCTCCAGATACAAGCGAAAAGGACCGGATTCCGCATATACCAGTGTGCCATCTATCCAAATTTGTCCCGTTCCTTCAAAGGGTCTGAAGATCACTTCCTGTGCAGCCATACAACGAAGATTTGAAACCAGCAAAAGCCTTTCTTGTTCGGCCAAAGGCGGAAAAACACCTAGATTGAGTTCGGCAGTCCGAGGGTCCAGCTCGGTCAATAATCGGCACGCTGCCTTTCCTCCGGCTGAAAGCTCTATTCCTTCTTCACCACAAGCCTTTTCCAAATTCCAATCCTCATGAGCAAAATAATTGGACCATTCCCTGCCCACACCGCAATTCTCCGGGAGGATGACCGGACCGACTGCATAAGCAGACCTTAGACGTACCGGATGATCCGACAGCACAGTTGTTGCTTTTTCCAGATGTGTGAACCTCATAACATTCCCCCTCTAGGTTTTTGTTTCCTCAGAGACGTAGTCGCGGTAATATTCCGTTTAACATTCAATTGAACTATATAAAACTATTCGTTATTACCTCTACGTACTCCTCTGTACTTCTCAAAAAAGTAGCTATGATAAAAAAACAAAAAAAAGAGGCAGCCTCAGCCACCTCTCTTGATCATTACGATTATTTTCTTACAATGCTGCCTGCAAGTCTTCGATCAAATCTTCCAGATCTTCGATCCCAACCGAAATCCGCACCAAACCTTCGGTAATGCCTAACTCTGCACGACGTTCTACCGGAATAGAGGCGTGCGTCATACGTGCCGGAACGCTAATCAGACTTTCAACCGCTCCCAAGCTTTCAGCTAGTGTAAAATATTTTACCTTTTTCAGAAGTGCAACCGCGTTAGCATCACTACCTACATCAAAGGAAATGATGCCGCCAAAGCCTTCAGCCTGGGTTTTGGACAGTTCATGTTGTGCATGGCTTTCCAGTCCAGGATAGTACACTTTGCTAACCTTCGGATGTTTTTCCAAAAAGGCTGCAATTTCCTTCGCATTTTGCTCAATCGCTTCCATACGCAGACCCAATGTTTTAATACCGCGGATCAATAACCAAGAATCCTGCGGGCCGAGAATAGCACCAATGGCGTTTTGCAGAAAATGAAGTTGTTCTCCCAGCTCGTCGCTGTTCACAACAGCCAGACCGGCTACAACATCGCTATGGCCGCCCAAATACTTGGTAGCAGAGTGAATGACGATATCAGCCCCAAGTGTAATTGGCGTCTGCCAATAAGGGGTAGCAAATGTGTTGTCGACGATCAATAAAAGATCATGTTTTTTTACAAGCTCCGAAACAGCGCGGATATCCGTAACCTTCAAAAGCGGGTTCGTTGGCGTTTCGACATACAATGCCTTCGTATTCGGACGAATTGCTTTGGAGATGGCTTCCAGGTCAGTCGTATCCACAAATGTGGATTCAATTCCGATACGGCTGAGCACTTTGCTTACAATACGGTAGGTGCCTCCGTATACATCATCGGTCAGCAAAATATGATCCCCTGCGTTAAACAGTGAAAATACCGCATGAATGGCTGCCATACCCGAACCGAAAGCAAAACCGCGCTTTCCTTCCTCCAGATCCTTGATCAGCTCCTCCAGAGCAAACCGGGTCGGATTGCCTGTACGTGAATATTCGTATCCCTTATGGACGCCAATTTCCTCTTGCTCATAAGTGCTTACCTGATAAATAGGAACGTTAACCGCGCCTGTATGGGGATCGGTAGGAAGCCCGCCGTGAATTAGTTTTGTTTTGCGTTTCATTTTATATCCCGCCTTCATATATTTTTTTGCTCAGATAACGTTCGCTGCTATCCGGGAAAATGGTAACAATATGTGCGCCATCCGGTGCATTTTCTGCTTCCAGTAAAGCGGCATGTAAAGCAGACCCTGAAGAACTGCCAACAAGAAGGCCTTCACGTGCAGCCAGTTCCTTGACACGGTCAAAAGCATCGACATCGCTAATGGTGTGAATGGCATTGAAATATCCTTTATCCACAAATTCAGGGATTAATTCCATGCCAATTCCTTCTGTTTTATGTGGGCCTGACTCGCCGCCATTCAAAATGGACCCTTCCGGCTCCACGATGACCGTTTTAAGGGCTGCATTTTGTTCCTTAAGATAACGCGAGGTTCCCATAAATGTTCCCCCCGAGCCTGCACCTGCCACAAATACGTCCACTTTGCCGTCCAGATCGTTCCATATTTCAGGTCCCATTGTCGTATAATATGCCTCGGGATTGTCCGGATTACTGAATTGCCGTGGCAAGTAGGCATCTTTTATTTCAGCAGCCAATTCTTTTGTTTTCTCGATGGCTCCTTTCATTCCCTCACTTGTCGGGGTATGAACAATGCGTGCTCCCAATGCCTTCATCAGGTCCTGCTTCTCTTGGCTGAACTTCTCAGGCACAGCAAAAATAACCGAGATATTATAATGAAGCGCCGCCATCGCAAGACCAATACCTGCGTTGCCTGCTGTTGCTTCAATTAATGTCCCCCCTGGCTTCAGCTGACCTGTTTTTAATGCTTTTTCAATTAGAGCCTTCCCCACCCGATCCTTAACACTGCCACCGGGATTCATAAACTCCAGCTTCGCAAACAGGCGAATTCCTCTCGGTAGAGAATAGCTGTTCAGCTCCACTAATGGCGTGCGTCCAATGAGTTCAAGGGTATTTTGATATACATTCATAATTTCAAGCTCCTTTTAATGGCGAATCCAAAATAAACCAATGGTCAAAAATTAACGCCTATTGTCGGAGAAGTTCACTATCATCTCCGAGAAAACATAGTAATACGGTAAGTATTGATGCAATAAGATTTTATGTGTATTTGAAGCTTTTGTCAAATGGACCAGTCACAATACCCACACCCCCTGCCCGCTTACTCGATATGATAGAGAAGATGTCACAAAATACCCCCGTGCAACATAAGGAGGAGTTCATATATGGGAAAGCAATTTCTGAAGATAGCTGCCGTATATTTTGCCCTCAGTGTGCTGCTTAGTGTAATTATTGGCGTGTCGGGTGATTACAGCCTGTCCAATGTTCAGTCTCATACCCATTTGCTGGGTTGGATTGCACTTGGAATTATAGGTCTGATCTATGTGACCTTTCCTGCACTTTCAGTTACTATTCTGGCACATATCCATTTTTGGATGCATAATATCGGTCTGCCCGTGTTGATATTTGCGATTATAGGTGAAAATTACAAGGTTCCAGAGGCTGGAGTTTGGATCGTCATAGGATGGGTGTTACTCGCCGGGGGGACTATGCTGTTTATGGTGAATGTGTGGGATAGACTGCGCTAAAGCAAATAAGTTCTCTTCATTGGCCATAAAAATAAGGAGCCTGATCATGTCAGGACTCCTTGATATCTTCATTATATGTTAGCTATATACCAGCTTTGCTAGCTAAGTGTTCTATACTATTACTTCATTGTTTCATCCTGTACATGTTCTTTACAGAAGGTCTCAACAGCTTGCAACTCATCATCTTCAAGTTCAAGATCAATGTAACGATTCGTTACTTTTTCAATTAATTCATACTTTAGCAGTCCCGTCTTTTCTTCGTCTACTAAATAAAGACAACGGATATACAGTCCGTTTTCAGTGTATAGCTCGTCGTCCTCCTCTACCTCTACATCAATGATAAATTCATAACGCTGTCCAGTCAAAATACCAAAAGCATCTTTAATCTGATCTACTGTGTACGTTGTAAAGTTCAACATGTTTTTATTCCCCCCGGGTTTCCTTCAATTACGGTGCATTCTACGCCCGCAGGCAGTAGTTGTTCAACTTGTGTACGTACTTCTTGACGACTCAAATCCTGGCCCATGATGGATATCCAGCCCCGATCATTACGCGAGCGAATTAAACGCCCTATGCCTTGTCTGAGTCTAAGTGCCATGTGAGGCATATCTATCTGAATAAACGGATCTGCTGCATCCTTACGCAGAGCCGTAAAAACCGGATCATTCGGAGGAAATGGCAGTGACCAGATAATGACGTGCGACAGAGAAGGTCCAGGAATATCCAATCCTTCCCATAATGTAACAGCGCACAACACACTTTCCTCATCATTCTGAAAAGCTGAGATCAGATGGCTGATTTCAGCCGAACCTTCGTACAGAAAACGATAGGCAGACGCCTCCGGGTAGGCAACGAGACCCGTCTGGAATGCAGCCAGTTCTTCCTGTGAAGGAAACAGGATAAGCGCTCTTCCCTGTGATTTCTCCAGCAGTGCCAGTGCTCTCGGGATTGGATCATCCCCCGCTTGCAACGGGTACAGTGCAGCTTGCATCTGATCACTGTAGTCATAAGGTGAAGCAACAGAAAACGTTAGCGGATTTTCAATACCGAGACTCTGCGCCATATAGTCAAAAGAGCTCTCTACGGAAAGTGTAGCTGAAGAGAATACGATCGGTATATGCTGCGCAAATACTCGTTCTTTGAGAATCTCTTTTACCATCTTCGGCATAACCACAAGCGTTAATCCATCCTGATCCTCCATCACCCACGAAATGAGAAGTTCAGGACGCTTAAACAAAGCCAACGCGGTTTGAATCATTTCCAAATGTTCTTCCACAATTTTGACTTGATACTCATCCAAAGAGAATAGCCCGCTTTCAAATACAAGCTCTTCCTCAATCGTGCCGATCAATTCACCAAAGCGGTTTACCTCTCGAATCAGCGACTCATTCAGGATGAACTCTTTGCGATTAGAACCCTGTACAGGCTGACTGTTCTTATCAAGCGCAGCGAACAAAGCCTCACTTTGGGAGATCGCATCTTCAATCGTCATTGCCAAAGATTCCCGCACTTCTCCCTCCAGCAATCGGGTAATTATAGATTCAAACTGAGCGTGCTTAAGCTTGTAGGTAAGCGCATTTTGTGCCGCTGTCTCCAGCAAATGCCCTTCGTCAAAGACAACAGAGCTGTGCTCCGGCAGCAACGGCAGCTGACCCTCGCGCTTTCTCGCTTCGTAGGTCCATACATGCTCCATATAAAAGTCATGTGAGCAGATGACCAGATCTGCCGCTTTACGGTAATGATCACGAGACAACGTCTGACCGCAACGATGCCGCTGATGGCAAACGAGACAGTCTTGAAATACATCCCATCCGAGTCTGCTCCACTGTCCATCTGTTAGCTCGGGATATTCCTTTCGGTTCCCGTAAGGAGTGAAGGACTGTAACGTATCTGGAAAATGAACAAAATCCGGCAGTTCCTGATAAATATCACGGAAAACATCTGCGTCCTCATCCAGTCCGCCTCGTACCTCATCCAGCTTATTCAGACAAATATACTGATCCGGCGACTTCCCCAATCTGGCATCAATCGTCAGATTCAAATGCTGTGCCAGCTTGGCAATATCCCCTTCCGGCTTTACCAATTGTTCAATTAACGATTCGTCCGCACAGGCGATAATCGCCGGTTTTCTCATGTATCGGGCATATGCAATAGCGTACAGCAGGTATACGAGCGTTTTACCAGTGCCCACACCTGCTTCTGCAAAAATGGTCTTTTTTTCCTTATAGGCACGTTCTAGCTGGAATGCCATATAAATTTGTTCATCCCGAACCTCAAAACCGACTTCAGGCAAAACTTCATAAAATACATCCGCAATCCAGTCACTTGCCTGCTCAATAAACGGCTTGGACGGATCAAAGGCAAAAGGGTAAGTAGTCAATCGGGCTGTGCCTCCAATTCGTTCATAATGTGCATCCTTTCATTATAACGCAAAACAAGCTAAAAAGAACATGAAAACTGTAAGAACAGCTTACATTTTTTATTTCGCTATAAGAATCCCTTTAAAATAAAGGGACATACTTTTGTCTGAGTGAGACGCTACGTGTAGCATTTGATCCTACAATCGCTGTTACCCCGGGATTCTCAGATTTTCATAAACCTTTTAAAAGGTAGAAATCCCATGGCAAAGGCGAACGCTACGCTTCTCCAGATTCAAATCCTCCACTACGCTGCACACCACCGTTGTATCGTTATTTTATAAATGATAAATGTCTTGCTTTCCTGACAAAAAAAGTAAAAGAACCATAACAAAATGAAAAAACAAATAACCACCTAATGTATTGCAAGCATTAGCTGGTTTCTTGTTAATTGAAGAATATGCATTAAACAGAAGCTTTGGTGATCTCCTCTGATACTTACAGAAAAGACGATTGCTGCTCATATCGCTGCAATTCTTTTTTATGTACAACAAAGGTGTTGGCACAAAGATCGTGGAGTCCCTGTTTTTTGGCAGTAAAAGCAACCACAATATAAATAATTTGAGCAATTACAAAAGAAATAGCCTTAATCCAATAACGCCCTGAGGCGTGTAAAAATCCAAGACGTTTTCCTTCCTTGTCCACGACAACTAAAGAGAACGCAAGCTTACCCGGTGTAGCCTGTACTTTCGATGATTCCCATAAACCACAATACAGCCATGGTAGCACGAGCCAAAAAATCAGCGGCATCCAAATTAAAAACTCTAATATGAAGCCAGTCTCCTCTATGCCCAGAAGGGCTGGAGTAATAGAAAGTATACTCCCTACTAAAATGACTAATAAAGTCATGATGATCAGATCAATCAAAAACGCTGCTGTTCTTATCCAAAATCCTCCGTATATTCTTTTTGTACTATCACTTGTTGCTGTCATGATATGTATAACTCCTTTTGCAAATGAGATTTAAAATCCAGTTTATTCCTTTACACAAGATGATATCATACGGTTACCTACCTATATTGTCAATTTACGAATAAATACGCTTAAACAAGTAAAAGGACCTATTTCCATGCATCAAAATGAAAATTTTCATAGGAATTAAGAGCTTATATACAATGATTTTTCTTTGATTGGGTACAAAATAGCGCAGCTATGATCTCTTAACTACCCATAAGTAGTACTTTGGCATCGAAATAAATTCAGCCCTTTCAGGCATAAAAAACAGCGCATATGTAAATGAAATTACACACACGCTGCCTCACAATTCATTCCGTAAATCTGAAAAACGATAGGACGATTAAAAATGAGTTCGTTCTTGCACGCTTATACACTATATTTTTTTGCATTCAACACTAAACAAACCTTCTTCACCGCGCAGCTTTGCCAATGCCTCGACAAAGAAATAATCGCCATAGATAATGGGAACGTTGATGTGTTTTTGCTCAGGATAATGTACGGTCCCGTTCATCAGCAATCCCTCATGCTCCTCGCCCCACGCTGTACACGTATGATGCAAGCCCTCGAGGATAGATTCTGCAGCTTCTGTAAAATGCTCCGCACGCGTCGAATATTTTGCCAGCTCCAGCAAACCACTGGCCGCAATTGCCGCAGCCGATGAATCCCATGCCCCGCGGTGCTCTTCTTCTGCTCTAAAATCCCACACAGGCAGGCAAGCATCACCCAACTGGGATAGGAAAAAATCAGCCGTGTTCTCGGCCACCTTCAAGTAACGCGAATCGCGCGTGTACCCATACGAAAGCGTAAAACCATACAAAGCCCAAGCCGTGCCACGTGCCCAGGCAGAACCTGGAGCAAATCCCTGTCCGCCATGCTCGGCGACCTTTTTTCCAATCTCCGGATCGAATTCGACCACATGTGTGATAGAACCGTCTGAACGGACAAATTCACGTGCTACGGTATCTGCATGCTGCACAGCTAGAGCGGCAAAACGCGGATCTCCGCTTTCCTCCGAAGCCCAATAAAGCAAGGGTAGATTCATCATACTGTCTATAATCGCAACGCCCCGTGTATCCATGTCCTTCGAGGGAAAGTTCCACGCGCGAATAAAACGGCCATTCACGTTAAAACGGGCAGCCAGCAGATTGGCAGCCAACAGCCCACGTCTTCTGGACTCTAAATCTCCGGTCAGCCGATAGGCGGCCACACCGCTGAGCAGCCAAATAAAGCCAAGATCATGGTCTACAGCTTCGCTATTATAGAGTATTTTTTCCAAACGACCCTCGCACCGCTGTGCAATCCCGGCAGCCACACTGTCAGGACGCGCCCGATTGACTAGCCATAGCAGCCCCGGATAAAAGCCTGCTGTCCACCACGCTTCTTCACGATTATCATAACGTCCACCCTCAGCAACATGTGGAAAAGTGTCTCCCAGTCTTGCCGCCAAGGCAAGCGTCTTATCCAAAGCCAGCTCCCACGATTGCTCCAGCCACGCTTCTGCTTTCGTCATTTCTTTTTCCTCTCCTTTTTCCACATGTTAAACCATATTTATGGCTCTAGCTCTATCTATTCAGGTAACCGAATGATAAAGGAAATGCGATTACTTTCACATTCCAGACGCGCTCCCTTAAGTAACCCATTCCGACAGGCCACGGAAGCTAATTCTTCCGGCCATACCACGTTCGTTCCTTCCGTCGTCGGGATGACTTCGAGGCTTGCACCTGCGTATTCTACTCGAATGCTTTCCGTTTCTTCCCCGGCTGACATGACATGATGAATAACGCTGCGCTCCCGACCGTCATACGCCATTAAGGGAATAAGCGCCCCTACATTCTGAATATTGCCTTGAAGCTCATACGCCACTTCAATTTTGCCGGGTACCTGACGATAATGCGTTCGGATTTCCCTCACTCCCGGGAATGGGCCTTTCCACAGGAGTGTAAAATCCGTTGCTCCGTCAGACGCCGAGCTTTGTTCCATCTGTACGGTTCCTCCACCATCCTGCGGGTCAATCCCTCCATCCCGGTCGAACTCCAGCGTACCGGGAATACCTTCCGACAAGCTGTGCCACTTTCCGTCCTCCGTTTGCCAGGCCGGGGTGTAGCTTAGCGGGAAAATATCTCCCTCCGCGAAGCCTGTAAAGCCGCGGTCTGCGTGACCTGCTGAGGACGGACCGATCAGCGACGGCAGCGCAGACTGCTGAATACGCACGATGCCCGGAACATTGTACGGATCGTTGACCGATGTTTGCACAAGCATTTGCTGCCCCTCTACGGCTGCAATGACAGTCTGGAACCAACCGTCCGTTGCCAACACCCGGCTGCCGATCTCCGCCGGGATGAAGGTTGGGGAAATGCGATCCATCTCCTCCCCATGTAGAAGGGTGTGGGCCAGCACAGCCGCCGTCCACAGACTGTAGCAGGTATGATTCGAGTACACCTCGAAGCCATGTCGTGCCTCGGACGAATAATGATTACGGACGATATACAGCTTGCCTTCATCGGTCTGCCAGCGGCTAATCGCATGCCAGCATAGATCTGCTGCCCGTCGGAACGCACCTGCGAGCCCATGCTCTCCTGCTGTAAAAGCCTGCTGAGCATGTGTTGTAAAGACAAAGGCCGCCGCCGCTTCGTTCCACTGATGCTGCGCGCTTCTTCCACGCGGTGGAATTTCCCCGTGCGGGGATAGTGCCAGCAATGTGCTGAGCGCCCCCCTGCGAAGGTGGTCACGCAGTTCGAGTGCGCAGCTGCCATCATATCCGTTCTCCAGCATTACGCCCAAATGAAAACGTGTAACGATATCGTAGGCAAATGGACTATTGGGCCGATCCAGCGGTCCATCCTGGTACAGGCCCAAGCCGGTAAAACGAGGCAGGTGGTAGCTGCGGATATACGTCTCCATCCATTCCGAATCGGCTGCAATTCCTTCCGCTGCACGCAAAAACTCGCCGGAAATCATAATCGCATTCCAGTTGATCATCCGGTTCGGATTTTTCATTTTGCTCATCGTAAAAATGTAGGTCTGCTCCGGCTGAATTCTGCTCAGTTGTTGCTTCCATGCCGTGGCTTGTTCTGGCAGCAAATTTTTAAGGAGCCGATACGCGCCCATCATCATAATTGGAAAAAAGTCTGGGTGGTGATCTGGCGCTTTTTCCTCCACTACACAAGCTATGCTATGCGTCAAGGCCGCAGCAGCAGATTCCAGTAAATCATGCCGGCCTTCTTTGACCAACACCGCCGCAGCCAACGCATAGGACGGGGTGGAGTAGTACCGTTCACTTTCAGAATGGGGGTCAATGATAGCTCCGGTATCATCCTGATGCAGGGCATATGCGCGAACCAGCTTTTCCAGCACGACCAGCTTATGTTGGTGAGTCCATCCGTCATTCACTCGATTTGGCGCGCTTTCCACCTGTTCTATAAATCTCTCCAGTTCCGTCTGCCAAGGGTACACGCTGCCTGTCTGCAGCTTATTCATCCTGTCTGCCTCCCATTCAAAATGAAAATTAATGTATGGTAAAAAACAGATTGCAATCTACGCTTGCAGAATCGCTCCAGTGATTGGAGTCCAGTTGCAGCGATGTTTTATAAAACACAAAGGGAGCTCCGTCATGATCTATGTGCTTCACAGCCTCCAACCCCGCCCGCAGCACGCTGGCATCATAATCTAGCCTGACGACTGCGTTCGTTCCCTTCCATTCCACGAAGCCTGCTCCCAGATTAGGCTGAATACGGCTGATGAAAAGCTCCACCACATCCCGTGACTTCATACTCACGCCAGACGTTTCAAACTCAAAATGATCGGTGACGGTAAGCCTTGCCCCCTCGTTTCCATCCAGCACAGTCCATGTAAAGGAGCGGGTGAAGATTGTCAATTCTTCTACGGGATAAGCAGATGTCAAATCAAGCTTAAGCCTTGTGCCCGTCTGTACCTCCTCTTGCTCATCCAAAGCCATATCCAGCACAACCGCCTTTGCCTTTGCGCCCGATTGCTGCATAGTCCCATTGATGTCAGGCACGGAATGACCACTAGAGGAAATATTAATAATCGACTCTCGTCCCGATGAAAAATAGGCTTTCGTGTATAAGCCTGCTCCCAGATCACACAATAGATTTTCGCCACCGCCATGAAGGATGAAATGTCCAAGATCGTTATGATTGTGCGGTTCATTGTTATGCCCAGCCTTCGCTGAAAAAGCAAGCATGACACCTGGTTCACCCATTTGGCTTCTGGGTCCACTATGGCTGGAACTGCGGCTGCGGCACATCAGCCAACCGAGTTGCGGCAAATAATTAGCAACGGTTTCACCGCTCCCAAATGCCAAAGAATTCGTCCAAACCAGGTTACGCAATACATGAGCCCAGCGGCGACAGGGGTCTTCCAACAGACCAGGTACGCGGAAAGGGAGTGTAGATGGTCGTTCTTGCAATGAATTCAAATGAGAGATGAGTCCGGAAGGCAATCGTTCCGTTTCACTACTGTCCGAATAATTAGCGAAAATTCCATTCGACAGATGAACCCGCTCTGCAAAGGCTGCAATTTGCCTAACCTTTTTCGAGTTCAGAATATCCACAGCTCCCTCGGTAAACTCACGAAGCATATCGGCAAAATAAATGAAATAACCAAAGCCGTACACCCAGTATCCTACGCCTTCGGGGCATCCCCCGTCCTCACTATAGCCTGCCAAAAAACAATCCAGCGCGCCCAGCATACTCTCGATGGCTACCGCTCTGGAAGAGTCATCTTCTACCAGCAGCAGTGCTGCAATTCCGCAACCGGAAGCACATACTGCCGACCAGTTATGATCTGCGGTTTTCCATCCAAAATGACGAGGCTCCCAAAAAACGGGTTCCAGTACACGACGTTCGATCTCTTCGTGCACCTGAGCGACCACATGGCTAGCCAGTTGTTCTCCTAGCAGCAATAAAATTTCAGCCAGCGTTTGTGCTGTTTCGGACGCGAATAAATCCACCTGCTGCCAAGGTGGTGTTACGCTGTCCTCTTCATTGACATGTGCAGGAAGCGCCCATGTGTACTCACTGCATATGTCCAGCAGACCGCTTTCCACCTCTTTCATCTTTCGAGGCTCCGGCTTGACAACAGCTTCCAGCACTATAGCAACCAGTCGTCCACGCCGTTCAAAATACACATCCTCATACGGCTTGCGCTCTCCTGTATTAGCAAATTGCCGAAACAGAGACAACGGCAGTTCAGGCCATGATGCTTCCCGATTATCTTTACAGACACGCTCAATATCCATCCAAAGCTCGGCGTATATCGGCTCAGAGACAGTCGTCCGCAGCCTTTTTGTCCAATTACTCCTTAACCGTTGCCTTGCTGAATCCTGCATGCCGCCAGCCAGCGCCTTAACGAGCCGCGAAGCAGGCCAAGCCTCCCTCAGAAGACTCATCTGCATTTCCTCCTCATGAGAAGCATTTGTTTCACCTTCTTTTTTGTTAACGCTTTCATTGTATCTAACAATCATTGTAAATTCAAAGGGGTAGCAAAACAATTGAGAAAAAATAAAAGAACCTCTATGCCCCGTTGCCGTGGTCATGGAAGTTCTTGTTTTACACTAGTGCCAATCTCCGTCCAGATTCGCTTTGATCATGTTTTCTAAACTGTGGGTTTCTCTTGTTTCCACTTTCTAATCCCGTCATCCTCCAGAATACCCAGTGCTGCATCTGAGATATTAGGATCACGTAGCAAAGCGTCCTCGACTCTAAATTTAATATCGTCAGCATCTGCCAGCGTCATGCCCGGCGTAAGCTCAATCAACCCTTCCACGTGATAATAGCGTCCCTCCTGCAAAATACGCATTTGATAAATATCCGTAACATGCGTATCTGCGAGAATAATGGAAGCCACACGTTCTTCGATATCAGGAGGAGCAGATACACCGATCAAACCTACCATGTTGTCGTAACCGACCCGGAAAGCAACACCAACCATCAGACAACCGATGAGAATACTCGAAATTCCGTCCAGCAGTTTAAAATCTGTCAGCGATGTGACCACCACTGCTAGCAAAGCGAGTACTCCACCCGTTGTTGCTACCAAATCTTCATAAAACACCAGCCGGGTTGGCGGTGCAGCACGCCCCACATGACGGAACGCAGAGGTGAAAATGCCTAACCCCTTCGCTTCTACTCTGGATTCATGCAGCACTTCTTTCATCGCTTTGCTCCATACAAATCCGTCCACCACTAGTGACAAAATCAGTACTATAACATTAATCCAAAATCCATGTGTAGATTCAGCCGGATGCTGCAGCAAATGAATGCCTTCCAATGCGGTTTCATAGGCCATAATCGTTACGACAATAACGGCAACCATACAGAACAGGTTAATCACTCGTCCAAAGCCGGTAGGAAAGCGTTTTGTCGGTTTTTTCTCTGCCAGTACACTGCCCGCGAATACAAACATTTGATTCACTGCATCCGCAATGGAATGCATCATCGTAGCAAACATAGAGCCGCTGCCTGTCAAGGCAAAAGCAATCCCCTTAATCAAGGCAATGCCGGTATTACCTAACGCCGCCGAGCCCGAGGATTTGTTTCCTTTTTTGACCATACTCCAAAAGGAGTCCTCTTTCTGTTTCACTTCCATCTTGTAGCTCCTCCTGAGGTATACATAATCTGATATATCATCGTTTGTTATGTATTATTTTTAACCCGTCCATATTCTACCTAACCAGCTGAGGAGAATCAATACAAACGATAATATTTTCCATGGAAAAGGAATGCCCCATGTCCCCTACGACATGAAGCATTCCCGTTACAACCTTCTATCAGACATACCCTCAGGTTAACAACACAGATAATCTCCATGCGCTGACGATTGACATGAGTGCCTATTTACCAGCTTGATTTCGTAATTCCTGGAATTTGGCCTTTATGTGCCAACTCGCGAAACGCGATACGAGACAGCTTGAATTTGCGCAAGTATCCTCTGGGTCTGCCTGTCAGCTCGCAACGGCTTTTTAGGCGGGTTGGAGATGAGTCACGCGGAAGCTTTTGCAAAGCTTCGTAGTCCCCTTTTGTTTTCAATTCACGTCTTAGATCCGCATATTTAGCTACAATTTCCTGGCGTTTCTTCTCTTTTACGACTTTTGACTTCTTGGCCATGTAAAGCTCCTCCTTGTGATATATGCCAATCATGAAGGTTCACCCTCACTACCGCGGGATGGATGAACACGGATATGGACATGATTTCACACCTTAAATAGTAATAATTACGATTAATATTTAATATAACGTTACTCCAGGTGTGTTGTCAACCCAAGCGGTTTGAATCACAACATTAAAAAGCCGTTGAAACAGTAGAACCGATTCATTGTGGTGAACGGTCTGCCGTTTCAACGGCTTTAAAATTTGTTGACTAGCTCTGTTCATTCAGCCAAATGGCAAGCCACCCAGTGATCTGGACGAGCCTCACGATAGAGTGGAATTTCTTTAGAGCAACGATCGATTGCAAAGGGGCAGCGAGTGTGGAACTTACAGCCCGATGGCGGGTTAACCGGACTTGGAATATCCCCCTTGAGCAAAATTCGTTCTCTTTTCAGCTTCGGCACCGGAATAGGTACAGCCGACAGCAGCGCCTTCGTATACGGATGCAACGGATTCACAAATAGCTCGTCACGCGAAGCCGTTTCGACCATGGAGCCTAAATACATCACGCCAATACGGGAACACAAATGTTCTACCACGCTCAAATCATGCGAGATGAACAAATATGTCAGACCCCGTTCGGCCTGCAATTTGGCGAATAGGTTAATAATCTGCGCCTGTATGGACACATCCAGCGCTGATACCGGCTCATCAGCGATAATTAGATCCGGCTGAAGTGCCAGCGCCCGGGCAATGCCGATCCGTTGGCGTTGCCCTCCCGAGAATTCATGGGGAAAACGGTCGATATGATACTCTGACAATCCACATAGCTTGAGCACGTCCAGCACAATCTGCCGGACCTCCTCCTTCGTTGCTATACCGTGATCCAGTAGCGCCTCACCAATGGCATCACCAATCCGTACACGCGGATTCAGCGAGCTATACGGGTCTTGAAAAATCAGCTGAATTTTGGGACGAAGTTCCTGCATCCCTTTGGCAGACAAACTGTGCAGATCCACCCCTTTGTATTTTACGGTACCGTCCGTTTTATCCGTCAATCTAACAATCGTGCGGCCCACCGTGCTTTTACCGCTCCCCGATTCCCCTACTAATCCAAAGGTTTCACCCTGACGGATCGTAAAGCTGATATCGTCTACCGCCCGCACATGTCCTGAAGTACGGTTCATAAACCCGGACTTCACCGGAAAGTATGTTTTTAAGCGGTCTATTTCCAACAATGGCTCAGCCATGAACAACCGCCTCCTCATATAGCCAGCAGGATGCTTTCTGCTGAGCTGAAACTTCTTTTAATGTAGGCTCTTTTATACGGCAAATGTCCATGCAATACCCACAGCGGTCGTGAAAATAACAGGAAGTCGTCAGCTCCAGCGGATTAGGGACCTGCCCGGGGATGGAATACAGTTCCTCTTGGCGCTGATTAAGCACCGGTTTGGATTTTAGTAACCCCTGTGTATAAGGATGCTTGGGATGATTGAACAGCTGTACCACTTCGCCTTCCTCGACGATCTTGCCTGCATACATCACTATGACGTAATCAGCCATTTCGGCGACAACACCCAGATCATGGGTGATTAGCATGAGCGACATATTGGATTGGGCTTTAAATTCACGCAGCATATCGAGAATTTGCGCCTGAATCGTTACATCCAGCGCTGTGGTTGGCTCATCCGCGATAAGCAGCTTGGGACCGCAAGAAACAGCAATGGCAATCATAATTCGCTGCAGCATCCCCCCGCTCAGCTCATGCGGATAGCTTTTTAAAATCTGCTCCGGCCGGGATATACCGACCTGTTCGATCAGTTCCAGTGCCCGCTTACGAGCTTCCTTACGGCCCATTTTCAAATGCTCAATCAGTGGTTCGGATAGCTGTTCGCCAATGGTCATGACTGGATTCAATGAAGACATCGGCTCCTGAAAGATCATGGAGATTTCATGTCCGCGAATTGTGCGCATCTCATTTCTGCTAAGCTCTAGTAGATCGGTTTCCTCAAAGCGGATGCTTCCGCCTGCCACTTTACCACCAGGACTCTGGATCAGACCCATGATCGACATCGCGGTAATACTTTTGCCGCAGCCCGATTCACCGACAATGCATACCGTTTCCCCCGGCTTCACACGGAAGCTGATATCATCCACCGCTTTAACCGTTCCTTCTTCTGTATAAAAATGAGTGCTTAAATGTTCAATGTAAAGTAAATTGTCCATGGTGTATGATCACCTACCTCTTATGTTTCGGGTCAAGTACATCCCGCAGCCCGTCACCAAAAATATTAATAGCGATGACAGTAGCAAAAATAGACAGGCCTGGCGGTATCCACAACCAAGGTCGTTGCTGAAAATCCAGCACATTGTTGGCGGCATCAATCATATTGCCCCAAGTCGGTGTCGTGGGCAGCACACCAAGACCAAAGAAGCTGAGTACAGATTCACTCAGGATGTTCTGTATAAAAATGAGTGCTTAAATGTTCAATGTAAAGTAAATTGTCCATGGTGTATGATCACCTACCTCTTATGTTTCGGGTCAAGTACATCCCGCAGCCCGTCACCAAAAATATTAATAGCGATGACAGTAGCAAAAATAGACAGGCCTGGCGGTATCCACAACCAAGGTCGTTGCTGAAAATCCAGCACATTGTTGGCGGCATCAATCATATTGCCCCAAGTCGGTGTCGTGGGCAGCACACCAAGACCAAAGAAGCTGAGTACAGATTCACTCAGGATGGCTCCGCCAATATTCAATGTAGCAATAACGATCAACAACGGCAAAATATTCGGCAGCAGATGCTTGAACAGCTTTCGGCGATTCGATAGTCCCAGTACTGTCGCGGCCTGCATAAATTCACGTTCCCGTAAACTAAGCATCTGGCCCCTCACCATCCGTGCAATCCCCGGCCAATTGACCAGACTAAGCATCAGCATGACAATATACATCCGTTGATCGGGTGGAACCTTCCAGTCAGATAGCAGCGCGCCCATAATAAATAGCAGCGGCAAACTGGGAATCGTCAGCAGCAAATCAGCAACGCGCATAATAATCTGATCCGCAATTCCGCGAAAATATGCGGATATGACCCCCAGCGTAGCGCCCAAAAACACAGACAATACCATTGAAGCCAAACCCACGGTAAGAGAAATTTGACCTGCCTGCATCACACGTGTCAGCACATCCCGTCCCAGCTTGTCTGTTCCTAACCAGTGATGGATATTGGGCGCCTTGTTCATCATTAATATATTTGTTTTATTATTGGAATAAGGAGAAAATAACGGACCGATAAAACAGAGCAAAAACATAAATACCACGACGAGCAGACCAGCCATAGCAAGCTTGTTTCTGAAAAGCTGCCGGAGCGCTTGCTGCCACATTGAAGATTTAACAGTTGCTCGCAGTCTGCCGTTGCTCTTGCTCAAATTACTGCTCACGGATGACATTCCTTAGCCCCCTTCTTACACTTTCACACGCGGGTCCGCGATGCGATACAAAATATCGGACAACAGTGTTCCGATAACGCTCAAAATGGCAATTAGCATCGTAAAGCCCATAAGTAGCGGATAATCCCGGAGCGAAAAGGATTGCATGTACAACTGACCGATTCCCGGCCAATTAAAAATCTTTTCAATAATCAGGGACCCGCCAAACAGCGCAGGTAATTCGAAGCCAACGAGCGTAATGGCAGGCAGTAATGCATTCCTCAATGCGTGCGTAAAAAGTACCTTTCTTTCCTTTAAGCCCTTTGCACGGGCTGTGCGTATATAATCCTGCTGGATCACGTCGATCATATTGCTACGGAAGTAGCGGGTCAACGACCCCAGTCCCAGCAGCGTCATAACGATCACTGGCAAAGTCATATGCTGGAGAACCTCCTTCACATACTCCATACCTGTAGCGTTACTGCCCGTATTGAGCATGCCACCGGGTGGCAACCACTTCAGGTCAACCGCTGCGATTTTAATCAGATACAACCCGATAAAAAAGGAGGGAACAGACATGGCAGCGAAAATCACCACCATTACCAGAGTATCAAACCATGAATACTGCTTATAAGCAGCAATCACACCGATAATGACCGCGATAAACCAGGTCAGGAAGGTCGATATAACGGCCAGCAAAAACGAGTTCCAGATGTACTCATTAAATAAGGTCAGCACCGGCTTCTGCTGGGCAAGCGAATAACCAAAATTGCCGTGCAGCGCATTGCCTAGCCAATTTCCATAGCGTTCAAGAATAGGCTTATTCAGGCCGTAAATTTCCCTCAGCTCCGCTTTTCTCTCCGGCGACAGCTTCAGATTGCCGCTAATGAAATCTCCCGGTGTCATGGCATACAGGAAAAAAATCATCATCGAAGCGGCCAACAAAATAATAACCATATACGTCAGTCTTTTCGTTAAAAACGAGCTCATGACAGACTCCTTTCAATTCAAGGTCAGGCTACTCATTACGTTTCCCCCATTTGGGAGGCCCCTTGATCTGAACCTGATGTTCTTCACAAGGGGCCCGCAAATGTGGCTTATTTAAGGGACCATTCGAACAGATTACCAGACAAGCCAATGAACGGACTGACCTTTACATGTTCCATCCGACCATTGTAGGCATACACCGTCTTCTTATAGTTGGTAAAAATAACGGGCAGTTCATCGTTTAGCAGCACATATAATTCTTGATATATTTTCTTGCGTTCTTCCATATTCGTCGTAGACAAGCCTTTTTCATATAGCTCTTTTACCTTTGGATTGTTATATCCCTTGACTTCTCCATTGACGAATTGCTCGATTCCATCTGATGGATCTGTCAGCATGCCTGTCGAGAAGGCGGCAAGATCATAATCTTTACCTTCTACTTTGGCGACCATTGCATTAAAGTCTGCAAAGATTTCCGGCTGAAGGTCAACACCAATCGCTTTGTAATTTTCAGCCGCAAGCGCAATAAAGGTGTCTGTTTCTGGACGTTTAGAGGTCAGCAGGTGAATGGTCAGCTTCTGTCCGTTTTTCTCACGGATACCGTCACTACCTTCTACCCAACCCGCTTCATCCAGCAGCTTTTTCGCTTGCTCTGGGTCGTAGTTGTATGGATTGATTCCATCGGTCGTGTAAGACCAGAATATTGGGGAAGCTGGAATGTTTGCGACCGCCCCTGCTCCCTGAGCTGCGTCGACATAAATGCTTTTCCGATCCAGTCCATAGGTCAATGCTTGACGAACCTTTTTATCCTTAAGCTTTTCATTTTCAAGATTGACTTGCAAATATCCGTAAGTGCTAGGGGTATACGGCAAAATATTTAAAAAGCCAAGCCCTTTTAGTTTGTCGATATTTTCCTGAGTTGCAGTGAATTGAGCAAAATCGGTATCGCCTGTTTCTATGAATTGCCAAGCGTCGCCTTCTGCTGTTTTGTAAATGAAATGCTGTGTTTTCGGTTTGCCTTTGAAAAAGTAATCATTCGCCTCCAGACGAACTTCTTGCCCCGGAATGAATTTTTCCAGTTTATAAGCCCCATTCCCCAGAGGACTACTATGTAGATTCTTAAAATAATCCAGCTGTCCAAACTTATAATCCTTGCCGTAGTAGGCTTTGGACAGTACATACTCACCCAGAATCGGCAAAGCAAGCGCGTTTGGTTTTTCCAACGTCGCAGAAATGGTCTGCTCATCAATCACCTTGATTCCTGCAATTTGTTTTGCCTTGCCTTCCGTATAATCTTTGCCGCCTTTAATGTTCAGCTTTCGGATTTGGCTGTCACCAGGATAGGCTTTGTCATAGATCAACGTCCAGGTAAAAGCGACATCCTCAGCTGTCAAAGGAGAGCCATCACTGAATTTTGTACCGGGAACCAGATGAAACGTATACGTTAGATTATCCTTGGAAATATCCCAGCTCTTAGCCAGATTGGGCAGCGGAAGCCCCTTCTCATCTACCGTGACCAGCGGAGTCCACAACTGCGAAATCACGTTGCCGTCATAGCCGCTTTGGTTAAAATACGGAGTAAACACCCCAGCTGGGTCAGTCAGACCAACAATAATCGTGTCGCTTCTCTTTTGGGACACTTCCGGCAATTTGGATAAATCAGAAGCTTGTACCAGACTTGTTAATGGCTGCGCTGTAGCGGCTGTCTGTGCGGCATCACTATTTTGCGAAGTAGCATCGCTAGCGCTATCTGATCCACCACTAGAGCAAGCTGCTAATAAGGTAGAACTTGCCAGAAGTAGACTGCTGAGTAGAATAATTCCCTTTTTCAAAATAATCCCCCCAAGTTAATTTAGTAAATTCCGATCGAACAAGTTGTAATTAATAAGATAAATCTCATTATAGGAATCTATTCCGGTTCTGTAAAGAGAGAACTCCATTTTTATGTAAAAAAATAGACGTCACTCATCTGGATTCCAAATGGCGGCGTCTATTTGTTTAAAGTGTTAAAGTCTAACTGGTGCGTGCAGCCTAATTTCGCTCCATATAGCCCAGGATGCTCCGATGCATTTCATCTACTGCCGAAAGCCGTGCGCTATAGCCGAGCAATGTTTCACCATCAAAATGTGCATGGATGAAGCCAGAGGCACGAAGCTTAAAAATATGGTCGTGCGTGATTCCCTTGGACAGCTTGAGATAACGGACAATCTCAATAAAGGTGCGTGGAGACTGGCTTTGGTACAAATATTTTAAAATCTTGAGCCTGCTCTTCTCCCCCAAGCTTCGGATCATTCGATATTCCTGTGGGGATAAAAAATCGTCCTCCTGAACATAAATTCCTGCCGAGTAATGGCACAACAGGAGCGACCCAAATCGATAAATAATATTTATCGGCTGAAAATGATATTGCGGTACCAGCAACACCTGCGTCAACCCTTCGGAAGGCTCGAATCGGAAGCCATTAGTTGTACGATCCACCCACTCCATAGAGCTATATGCGCCCTTCTCCCGGTTTCTGCGTTCCGCTTCCTGTTTCAGCCCGCTTAGAATCCTTGTATCCACATGACGAAAATACTCTTTATCCCAACCGGATAGCAGCTGCAAAGCAAGTTTGCGAAGCTTCTCCATGTCGTCAGGCAGCGGTATCCCATAGGCTGATGCCTGTTCGTTTAATTCCTGTACAGTTCGGTTCTCCAGACGGTCTACGACCTCTTCAACGTTCCCCTGATCAGAAAGCATACAGACGAGTCCATAAATAACCTTCCAATCTGCATTGATTTCCATGGACTCCAGCAATTCGGACAAACCTGGAGACAGCGTTCCACGCACTTGCTCCGCCCACTCGGCTGATAAATCGGTCTTCTTGTAAGCCTTGCGGCAAATAAAGGTGTGTAAGCTGCTAAGCAACTCAAACACCGGTCCATATGCTACATGTACATCGTAAGGAGCATTCACGTCGTGACTCATCGCTTTCTGTCCTCTTTTCTTTCATATCTGATGTCCATTATACATACTATCGTACACCCGTTCATTCTTAGTGATCCATTCATACGAGAATGTAGCAAAACACAGATACGAATATGAACGTAACAAGCATCATAATCAAGGCGCAAAAAAAGCCTGATCTCATCAGACTCTAACTGTTCAGCTATGAAATTAGAAAAGGTTGTCTCCCACAAATATCGTAGGAGACAACCTTTGGACAAATAATATGATGTTTAAAGTTTGTTAGCTGCTACTTTCCACTCTAATATTCCTGTGGATGCTGAACCTTTGGATACCATTTCAATTCTTAATTTCGTTGTTTTCACAGGCGTAAAAGTAGTTGTATTATACTGGTCTGCCGAAGTACCCAATCCATTAGCCTGCTTGACATTGGACCAGCTGCGACCATTCCAATACTTAATCTTGTAAGATTTAGGAACATCAACGCCAGCGCCATCTTGGAACCAATAGACATCCGTTTGGGATAACGTATATTCTTGATCAAAATCATATTGGACCCATTGTGTACCCGTCTCAGGCCAGTTACCATACACGGCATGACTTCGATCATTAGAGCTGGTTGGGTCAAATCCATCATTAAGCGCGCTCACATTTTCCCAAGGCGAAGTATAAGAAGTGCTGACCGTTGCAGCTGGCGCAATGTTTGCGTTTTCATCAGGTGATGGATCGATGGGACCCTCATCGCCGTTAGTCACGCTTGGGAAACGAGAAGTATCTTTTTTGAGCTGACTCCAGGTATAACGCAGCATCCAGATATCCCAGTCGGTGATATGATCGGAATTACCGGCCCACATAATAGTGTTCGTTGGGAATCCACCTGGTGGACGCTCATGTTCTTCATAAAAATCGTTTAATCCAAATCCATGCCCAATTTCATGTTCAGTAATCTCAATCTCATCCGAATTCACCGTACTCAGAACGTATTCATCATTCATACGCTGTCCCCAGTCGCCGCCGGCTCCCCCGCCAAAATTTTCTGTGGCCCAGAGATACATATCAAAGCGTTTATCCAATCCACCCGGATACGAATAGTTTGGGTCCGAAAAATGCTCAAATCGCGATATTTCATTAGGTGCAACGGGAAGCGCGGCAGGAATTTCCGGTTTTTCAGAAGCTAGTGTATCTGTAATGGTATCCGTATAAATGACCTCGTCAGGCTGCTTGTCTAGGAGCAGTGAAGGATCGGCAACAGCCCAGCCTACCACTTTTACTTTAATATTCTTATAGGGCCAGCCGTCATATCCTTGTAGATGATCTGTCCAATGGTTCATCTGCCGATCTATCATTCTAGCAATATCCTGACGTTGCTTCAGTGTAACGGGCTTAGAGGATTGCCAGCGTATAACATAATTAAGAGTCCCTTTTCCCGCAAAAATTTGATCAAAAATCGTATTTTTACGCGCCGTCGAGCCTTCGGTCAACATTCTATTCTTCCAAACCCATTCCACCGATGATTTGAGATAAGCTGGCATGTCAGCCAATGTCGAATCACCCGTTGCCGCAATTACAGAATCCCCGTTTAGATGAGAATCCGCGAATACAAAACTAGCGTTTCCCATCAGTAGTGAACTAGCAATGACTACTGAAAAAGAAGCCATCATCATTCCTTTTCTGTTCAACATGTATGTACCTCCATATCCATTTGTATTATTGCAATAGTTTTCTTGAAACGATGATCTCTATCACCTCTCTTTTCGCATTTACGAACAAATCTAGGAGATCAAGAGTACACTATCAAACCTCCTTGTCGTTTTTTGTAAATAATCACAAATCATATTATCACTGGATTATTACATCGTCAATATTTTCCTTAATGATTTAAATTAGTCATTTTAATCGTATCTTGGAATATACACATACCCTTTGCATGTACAAAACTGGTATTTTATAAAATGAAAAAACCGTTTATTCACTAAATCAATTCCACAATCCCCGCTGGCTCCGCCTTATCATACCCTTTCAACTGCTTATTCCAATTATTAATTTGCCGACTCAGCAGGAAACCATATCTTTACGCTGCTGAGAGTGATATTTTTAAAGGATTGCCAACGCACTACATAATTTAGCGTTCCTTTTCCCGCATAGATTTGACCAAAAATCAAATTTTCACGGTTGGTTGAGCTACCTTTTATTTTTACGAGACATCTAAAAGGACAACGCCTACTCTCTTATTACACCCACTCTTGATTTTTAATGAAATTACAAAATTATACTATAATTGGAATGATACAGCGTCAAACAAAAATATCCCCTCTACAAGGAGGGGATAAGTATCCATTGACTAGGCTCGCACTCCTACTCTATGGATATCAATGCCGAATCTGCCAGTGAAGCCAGTAGCTTCGCTGTTCCGGGCAACGCGCGTTCGTCCAGATCAAAGGCAGGATGATGCCATTCCTGGCTTCCCGCAGTGCCAACAAAGACAAATACACCGGGGATGTTCTTCTGATAAAACCCAAAATCCTCGCTGGCCGAGGATGGTATGGGACGAACTACGTCAAGACCGACCGCTTCTGCCGCCTCCTCCGCGATGGCGGCCAACTTACCGTCGTTCAGCACAGGCGGCGGACCCTCGATCCAGCGGATGGTCGCTTTCGTGCCGAAAGCATCGGCAACGCCTTTTACGACCTGTTCAAAGCGCTCAGTCACCTGGGCGCGAACATTCTCGTCAAATGTGCGAATGGTTCCGTCCAAATGGGCGCGGTCTGGAATGATGTTCCAGGCGTTGCCACTGTGCAGCTTCGTGACGCTAATGACCGCGCTATCCAGCGGATTAACGCTCCGACTCACAATGGATTGCAGCGCCGTAATGATATGTGACGATACCACGATGGGGTCAATCCCTGCATGTGGCACTGCCGCATGTGTGCTCAGACCCTCCACCTCGATGTAAAAACCGTCTGCCGCTGCCATTAGCGGACCTTCTTTGATGCCGACCGTGCCTACGGGCAGGTCCGGCTTGTTATGCAGGCCAAATATGGCCTGCACCCCTGCCAACGCACCGCTGTCCAGCACTTGGGCAGCGCCTTTGGCCTTTTCCTCGGCTGGCTGGAACACCAGCCGAACCGTGCCTTTCAGCTCCTGCTCCCGCTGCTTCAGGAGCATGGCTGCTCCTAACAGGGATGCGGTATGAAAATCATGCCCACAGGCATGCATTTTGCCGGGGTGCACCGAAGCATAAGGCAATCCCGTCTCCTCCTGAATGGGCAACGCATCAATGTCTGCACGAAGCGCAACAGTTGGCCCTTCCTGCTGTCCGCCGATTTCCGCAACTAATCCGGTACGCAGCGGCACATCCAGAATGGTTATGTTCTGTTCTTCCAGCAGACGGCGGATAAAGGCGGTAGTTTCAACCTCCTCGTTAGATAGCTCGGGATTTCGATGCAGATGGCGGCGAATGTCCACCAGCTTCTGCTCCAAAACCTGCTCCTTCGTCCCGGTTGATCCACTCATCCCTATTCCTCCTTCGTGAACCTAAAATAGTTACAATTCTCTCAGACCAACAACATCTAGGACTGCACAGGCAATCCGGCAAAAGCTTCATGCAACAACTCGAACGAGCGCACACGCTTGTGTATATCTCTTATTCCTGTCGTAACGATCAGCTCATCGGCCTGATACTTCGCTTGAATTTCCGTCAGCACAGCATAAATTTCGTCTTTATTCCCTTTGTTAATTTGCGCTTGTGTAGCTTCAATTGTATATTCTTCACCCGATTGCTTGCCAAACTCTTCTGCACTTTCCAGCGTGCCCACCGTAGCCGTCTTGCCACTGGCCAGATGAATTTTGTACAGCTTGTGCTCACCTGCTAACTCCGCAGCTTCCTCGGAAGTGTCCGCTACGATGACTGAAAGCGCAAAAAGAGCTTTCGGCTCACGTCCATAACTATAATCGAAAGACGCCCGATACGTACGGAATGATTCCAATGCAACCTGCTCATTACTATTGATAAATTGCGAGAAAACGTAGGGCAACCCTAAACGCGCAGCAATTCCAGCACTGTCTGTACTTGTACCCAAAACGTAAATATCTGCTGGTATTTCTGGAACCGGATTCGCCTGTAACCCGGCTAACGGTCCTTCTTCAGACGGAATATTATGAATATAGCGACTTACTTCATCAATTTTTTCTTCGAGAGAAGGCGCATCATGAATGTTTCGTTGTAACGCCTGTGTGGATTTCGGCAACCCGCCCGGTGCGCGTCCGATTCCCAAATCTACGCGACCCGGTGCAAGAGAGGACAGCACATTAAAGTTTTCAGCTACTTTATAAGGGCTGTAATGCTGAAGCATCACTCCACCAGAACCGACTTTAATACGCTCAGTGCGTGCCAGCAAATGGGAAATGAGTACCTCTGGCGAAGAGCCCGCAACCTGCTCGGAATCGTGATGCTCTGATACCCAGAAGCGCGTAAATCCCAATTCCTCTACACGCTGTGCTAGCTTAATCGTATTACGAAGGGCCTGCGCTGCCGTTTCCCCCTCGTGTATAGGGCTTTGATCCAATACTCCGATTTTGATACTCATGTCTTCCTCTCCCGTCTAAATTGAATAGTTATATTCCGGTGTAATCCGTTTCAGGAATTGTTTGGTACGTTCCTCTTTGGGGTGGTTAAAAATGTCGTCCGGTGTGCCTTCCTCGATAATATGACCGCCATCCATAAATACCACATGATTTGAAACATCACGCGCAAAGCCCATTTCATGTGTAACGACAATCATTGTAATGCCTTCCTTCGCAATCTTGCGGATCACCGACAGCACCTCACCCACCAACTCAGGGTCCAGCGCCGAAGTCGGCTCATCGAACAAAATCACTTCCGGGTTCAGCGCCAAAGCACGCGCTATGCCGACACGCTGCTGCTGCCCGCCAGATAGCTGGCTTGGATAATGATTCAGCTTTTCACCCAGACCGACCTTTTCCAGCACTTCAATGCTGATTTTTTTCGCTTCCTCCTGCTTGACCTTGCGGACAACGACAAGTCCTTCCATGACATTTTCCAGTGCTGTTTTATGCTTGAACAAATTGTATTGCTGAAAAACCATAGCCGTCTTTTGACGTAGAGCCAAAACATCCTTCTTCGCAGGTCGCTTGCAGTTCACTGTAAAATCGCCAATGCTGACTTCCCCATCATTCGGCTTTTCCAGATAATTAATGCAGCGTAGCAGAGTCGTTTTTCCTGAACCGCTCGGGCCTAAAATAACGACGACCTCGCCTTTGTTCACGGTCAAATCAATGCCTTTGAGCACTTCATGTTTGCCGAACGACTTCGTTATATTTTGCAGACGGATCATGATGCTCGACCTCCATTAAACACATTGATTTTTTTCTCTACCAAGCCGGATATTCGCTCAATTAATACCGTCAAGCCCCAAAATAGCAGTGCAGCCGCGATATATACCTCTAAATATTTCCAGTTGGTAGATGCCAGAATTTCAGCCTGTGCCTGGATTTCTGTGACCGAAACCGTGAAGGCCAAGGTAGAGCCATGAAGCATCCCAATAACGGAATTCGTCAGGTTTGGCAAACTCACCACGAACGCCTGCGGAAATACAATCCGTCTCAGCACTTGCCACGTCGTCATACCGACGGCATAAGCCGCCTCGATTTGTCCCTTGTTGACCGATTGAATTCCAGAACGGACGACCTCAGACATATACGCGCCACTGGTAATGGAAAACGAAATGAGTGCAAATACCATATAAGGAACATCTTTGGATTGCAGCGGCCAGCCGAAATGCTTCGCTCCCGCATCAATCAACAAAGGCAAACTGAAATAAATAAGCAGCAAATGCATCAGCATCGGTGTGCCACGGATAAAGGTGACGTAACCATGAGAAATCTGGGACAACACAGGAACCTTATAAATTCGCGCCAGCGCCGTTATAATACCGATGACCAACCCTGCCAGTACGGAAACCACCGTAATAATTAAAGTGTTGGGCAACGCGGAGAACAACCCTAAAAAGGCAGTATATATAAAGCCAAAATCCAGACTCATATGCCTTTACCTCCTTTACTAAGACGGGGACTTCTCAGGTAACGCACCACAAAGCTTTTTCGTTTTTCGGGTTCTTTCTGTACTGCATCCCGATGCTCATGCCGGAGAAGCGTATTTTCCAGCACCTTGAACAATTTTTGTAAAATCAGACTGATCACTAGATAGATAAGGGATAACGCGATATAGGTTTCAACAAAATGTTGGGTAGCTGACCCTAATGTCTGTGATTTCCCTGTCATCTCCATCGCTCCGATCGTAAATGCCAGCGAAGTATCCTTCAGATTGCCAATCACCAGATTAGAAAATACCGGAACCACGACAGCCAGCGCTTGCGGCATAATGATACGTGTAAAGGTCTGATAGCCTGACATGCCGACGGACTGTGCAGCCTCGATTTGCCCCCGATCTACAGCCTCTACTCCTGACCTGATAATTTCGGAAATAAAGGCTCCACTATTGAGCGCGTAGGTTGCTACGGCAAACCACAGCACATCCCATCTGGAGGAATTGATATCCACCAGCTTTAATAGCTCCGGCAGGCCGTAATACACCAGAAATAATTGGATTAGAATAGGGGTTCCGCGAAAAAAGGAAACATACACCTGAGAAACACGTTTGAGAAATGGAATGTTATACATGCGAGGCAGCGCAACCAACAGACCAATAATAAGCCCCAACACAAGCGAGCTTGCCACAATAAACAAGGTGATGTGTAAGTAAGACAGCATTTTCGGGATAAAGCTAAAAACATAGTCAATATTGAACTCTCTGCTCATATGCCTGCCTCCTTTCTATACATCAGCGGCCAGAATACATAGAGTACCCTGACCGCTGAAATGTCCACGTCTATCCTTACTTCTTACTGCTGCTGCCTTCTTTTTTCACATCTTCCAGAGACTTAGTGAAATCCTCTCCAAGCCATTTAATGCTCAGCTTCGACAGCGTACCGTCGTCCTTCACTTCCTGAATGGCTTTGTCGAGGTCATCCGCCAACCCTTGCTCATTTTTGTTCAGTACATACAGTACATCCGATTGAGTCAAAGGATCACCAACGGTTTTCAGAGCTACTTCTCCTTTTTCATCGGTGTTAAAACGGTTCGCAAAGTCTGTCGTAACGGTAGCATCTATACGGCCGCTCGTAATTTGTTGCACCGTATCATTGGCTGCACCACTCGTATAAACGATATTTAGGGCATCTGCGTGGGTTTTGTTATACTCTTTCAGCACATACGCCGCATTACTGGTTGGGCTGGTGAGTACCTTTTTCCCTTTCAAATCATCAATTGAATGAATGGTATTGTTATCCTTCGCTACAGCGACTCTGTTCAGAAAAATGCTATACGGATTTTTGTTGAACAGATACTTGGCCTCGCGCTCCGGGTTTTTTTCCATTTGATGCGATACCAGATCAATCTTGCCGGCATCGAGACTTAGCAGCAAATTTCCAAAGTCCATCGTTTTGAATTCAAATTCGTATTGAGGCAGGCGCTTGTCCAGCTCCTTAATCAGCTCCACATCAAAACCTGTTAAATTTCCGTTTTCGTCAATAAAGCATACATTTTTGAATTGAGTGCCTGTGCCTACGATAATTTTCTTCACGTCTCCGCTTGAACCTGACGCGCTAGACGCGTTATCTGAGGAACCGCAGCCTGCCAACACCAGGATAATTGCCATAACAGACAATATTGCAAACCACTTTTTCATATGAATCCCCCTCATCTCTTTGTATATCAGCAGTTTGCGACATACATGGTAGCTACAACATCCAATAATTAATAATTCCTATAAGTTTAATCGGTTTTAGGATGTGATTAATTTAACACCTGGAAACCTATACGTCAATCCATCAAGCCATAGAACTTTTCTATAATAAAACAGCACCCCGGAAACCTTCTGTCAGTGCATCTGCAAAATCCGAGGTCACTGCACAGTCTTCTTTGGTCGCTATTATGCTAATCTGCATCGACACCCCAGCTACCTCTGGAACATGGACACGGAACAGTTTCTGATCTTTTACTTCACGGTTCACACAGACATCTGGCAAAAAGGCAATACCCGCTTCTTCCAATACCAGCTTTTTGGCCGTAACCACATTGTCTACCTGAAAAGCAATGTCCGGTGGCTGCTCCAGTGATTCAAAAGCGCGATGGATTCTCATCCAATCTAATGATCCGCATTCAAAAAACACCAGTGTTTCACGTTGAATATCCTGTATACTGGCCTTTCCTGTCTTCATAAACGGATGGCCGTCGTATACATACAGGGAAATCGGATCTTCATAAAAAGCAAGCGTACGGATAGCCGGATGCATCACTTTACGGACAAAACTAATGTCTACCTCACGGTTCAACAGTTTATGTACCAGTTGATCCGTCGTAGCCGTCACAATTTTGTAGTTAACCTCTGGATAACGGGCACGAAGCTGCTTTAATATTTCAGGAATGATGTAGTTCGACACCGATATCGTGCAACCAATTCGAATTTGCTGAGGGGCTTTCTTACGCTGTTGGAGCTTTTGTTTCCCTTTTTGCAGCACCTGAAGCATCTGCTCCGCATAAGGAAGAAACTTTCGTCCATCCTCCGTCAGAACCGTTTGCTTGCTTTGGCGGTCGAACAACTTGCATTCTAGCTCGCGCTCTAGCGTCTGAATCCGGGCTGTAACAGAGGGCTGGGACAAGAACAAAGCTTCTGCAGCCTTATTAAAGCTCCCATAATGATTCACGTATACAAAGGCTTCCATATTCTCGATATTCATACGCAAGTCCCCCAGTAAGTTTTATATACATTTATCCAATAAGTTAACTTGGTTTTTTGTATCATAAAACTCACTGAACGACCTGTCAATGGAAATATTGAAAAGATCTATAATTTTAATAGCTCATTTAGTTCTTTAACAGAACGTTCCAACCGTGCAACCAATTCTTCCGACAACCCGTATGCTCCATCTGGCAGACGTTCGACCCACTGATCCACTGCATACACCCCGCCAAGAATATGTCTTCCGCCCAGTGCATTAATAACTGGCTTCAAGGCATAGTCAATGACCAGCAGGTGAGCCAGTGTACCTCCGATAAATAAAGGCAAGACAGGTTTCCCTCTTAGCCCCTCCTGCGGGACCAAATCCAGGAATATTTTCAATAGTCCTGAATAGGACTCCTTATAGACTGGAGAAGCCACAATAACGGCATCCGCTGCTGCAATCAATGCAAGTGATGCTGTGACGTCGGGGCTGTTAAAGTTAGCTGTGACCAGATCCTCCGCTGGCAAGTCGACTACATTCAGTAATGTGACCTCCGCTCCAGCCTGCTGCAACTGCTCCGTTGTATAGTTAATCAAGCCGTATAAACGGGATTGTGTAGACGGACTGCCTGATAGGATGACAATCTTGGACATATTTTTCCCTCCTTCTGTTATGCGTCAACCTTCACTTTGGATCTGGCTGCTGTATAGCGGTTCTCAGGAATAGGCACGCCCAGGTTTTCACGCAGTGTGCTAAATTCATAATCCTGACGGTAAATACCGCGTTTCTGCAAAATAGGTACAACCAGATTTACGAAGTCATGCAGACCCGATGGCACATCAGAACCAATAATGAATCCGTCTGCCCCTTTTCTTTCGAACCACTCCTGCACTTGATCCGCTACTTGCTCAGCGGTTCCAATAAAAGAGGTTCTCGGTGTAGCTGAACGCAATGCAACCTCGCGTAAGGTCAAATTTTGTTCCTTGGCTACTCGTTTGATTTTATCTGTACCGCTGCGGAACGCATTGCTGCCAATACCATCAAGCTCAGGGAATGGCTCATCCAGCGGATATTGTGAGAAATCATGATGATCGAAGAAACGTCCCAAATATTTTAACGCAGCCTCAATCGTCACCAGATTAGTGATCTCTTCATACTTACGTTCCGCTTCCTCCGTCGTGCTGCCAATAATCGGCGAAATGCCCGGCAAAATGACAATATCCTCTTCGGATCTACCATAACGTACTGCACGTTCTTTCACATCACGATAAAACTGCTGCGCTTCCTCTAACGTTTCATGTCCTGTAAATACAGCATCCGCTTCCTTGGCGGCCAGGTTTTTGCCATCCTCCGAGGAACCTGCCTGGAAAATAACCGGTTGTCCCTGCTTGGATCGTCCAATGTTCAGCGGACCCTGCACAGAGAAAAACTCACCTTTATGGTTCAATGTATGCAGCTTTTCAGGATCAAAGAATACGCCGGCTTCCTTATCACGAACGAACGCATCCTCTTCCCACGAGTCCCACAATCCTTTGGTAACCTGCAAATATTCCTCTGCAATTTTATAGCGTTGCGGATGCGACGGGTGCTCGCCTTTGCTAAAGTTAAGGGCAGAGCCTTCCAGCGGGGAAGTCACCACATTCCAGCCTGCACGACCTCCGCTTATATGATCAATGGAAGAAAACTGGCGTGCTACCGTGAACGGTTCGCTATAGGAAGTCGACAGTGTGCCGACCAGTCCGATATGCTTCGTCACCCCAGCCAAAGCGGACAAAATCGTAATTGGTTCAAAACGGTTCAGAAAGTGGGGAATGGATTTTTCGTTAATGAACAGGCCATCTGCGATAAATACGAGGTCAAACTTTCCTTCCTCTGCCTTTTGCGCCTGCGTTTTATAAAATTCAAAGTTAACACTCGCATCCGCAGGTACTTCAGGGTGACGCCAAGTCGTCATGCTTCCCCCAACACCGTGAATAATCGCACCAAATTTAATTTGTCTATTCTTAGCCATAACCCTTCCACCTCTCTTGAAAATAATGATTTCCCGTCGGCTTATACCACTTGATTGTAACTTTCCAGCACTTTACCCAACTCTTCCAGATCCGGGTTGAGCAGTGCCTCATATTTGTTATCGCCGCCTACCTCGACGACAGGGACATAACGAATACCATATTTGGTCTCCAGCACGTCACGCAGCGCATCATTTCCGTCCACTTGGATATTTTCATACGGCTGATTTTGGGATTCCAGGTACGATTTGATCTCTCCACAAAAATGACAGCCGGTTTTGCTCCACAATACAACTTTAGGTTTGGACGACATATACATACCTCCGTGAGCTCAATGTTTATAATCCCGATGAATTAAATAAGAATTATATCTATAATGTATCCTCCCCCCTCCTTTCCGTCAATTGCTTGTGCAATAGACAATGATAATTCATCGATAGAAAATTTTAATTATATATTGTATTTCATCGCTTATTGGCAGCTTGGTTATTTAAATTTAGGGGAATTGGAGTTTAAATGTGCCTTGACGCGGATATCCTTGGAATAGTAGCGTCCTTGTGGCGAAATGAAATGAGGTTGAGCAAATGCAGGATTGGGCCGAGGTTGCTATACGCACATTAATGGCTGTCGCTATATTATTTTTAATCACCAAAATTCTTGGAAAACGTCAGGTATCCCAGCTTTCCTTGTTCGAATATATAACAGGAATCACGATAGGTAACCTGGCTGCTACCATTCCTATGGAGCGTGAATCCACCTGGTATCTAGGCCTCATAGCCTTGTCAGTATGGGTACTGACAACACTTGGCATTGAATATTTGCAAATTAAAAGCAAGAAAATCAGAGATATAACAGATGGAAGGACAACAATCCTGATCAAAGACGGCAAAATTTTAGAGGATAATCTGAGAAAAGAACGGCTCACCCTGGATGAACTCATGGAGCAGCTTCGAAGCAAAAATGTATTCAAAGTATCTGACGTGGAATTTGCTCTTATGGAAACCAGTGGCGAAGTCAATGTGCTGTTAACCAAAGACAAGCAGCCTGTGACACTTAAGGATCTGAATATGCAGCAATTACCGGAGAAGGAACCAACAGCAGTCATTATGGATGGACAACTTATGGAGCAACAAATGGCATATATGGGGATCACTCAACAATGGCTGGATGCCAAGCTAAAGGAAAAGAGTTTAACGGTTAAAGATGTGTTTTTCGCGCAGGTGGACCCGCAAGGAGAACTGTACATTGACCAATATAGTGACAATGTACAGCTAAACAAGGTGCAGGATTCGAATCAAGCCGTGCTGACTTTGCTGGAACAATGCACAACGGAGTTGCAAAAACTCGCATCTGGTTCCAGTGAGCAACAAAGAAAACAGCTATATGAGCAATGCTCACAAAGCTTGAAAGAAGCTATACAGGAGATGCAGCCGGTAAATACATCTAAGTCCTGAGCACATACGCATATGCCATAAGAGTATAAGTATGGGAACTAAAAAGGAGCGTCCTTCAGCCGTTTGTGGCTTTGAAGACGCTCCTTTTTAAATTACTGTGCCGTTGTACATTTCACAGTTGCTGCTGCCTTTCATTACTTTCTGGCACAGCGGCAGCATAACTGTAAATACCGTTCCTTCTCCCACCTTGCTGGATACAGAGATAGAGCCGGTATGCATCTCTGTTATTTTATAAGCAATGGAAAGTCCCAAGCCACTGCCTCCTGCAGTTCGGGCCCGTGACTGGTCTGCTTTATAAAAACGTTCAAAAATGCGCTGCTGATCCTGTTCGTTGATGCCCTGTCCCGTATCCGCAATGCAGATAACCGCCTGATCACCGTTACTTGAAAGAGAAACAGATATGCTTCCACCCTGTGGTGTAAATTTAATGGCATTGTGAAGAAGATTCACCCAAACCTGGCCCATCAGATCCTCGTCCGCGTTGACCTCAACTATATCCACCTCAACAGTCATCTCGATTTTTTTAGCCTCCCATTGCGGTTCGCAGGCGAGAATAAGCGAAATCAGCTGCTTGTCCAGCCGATAAAGGGACGGACGAAACGGATGCCGCTCCGAATCCAGAATCGCCAGCTTCATGAGATTATCGCTTAGCTTGGATAGACGAATACACTCCGTCTCGATGATCGACAAATACCGGTCTCGCTGCTCACGATCCAGATTCTCATCCTTAAGCGCCTTGGCGAATCCGATTATCGAGGTCAGTGGTGAGCCGATTTCATGGGATACGTTCGAAATAAACTCCTCCCGCAGTTTTTCCATAGCCTTCAGATTTGCAGCCATATCATTGATACTGTCCACCAACTGTACATAAGGATGCGGCCTCCGATGTTTTCCGTTCCGCCCGCCGAGGTCCCAATCCAGATTAATGTGAAAGTCTCCTTGCGAAATACGTTTTAAAGCATCGATCATTTCGGTAAAAGCGTGCTGCTCTCTAGGCTGGATGAAGCGTCTTACCGTCATACTGATAATACCGAAGAAGAAAAAGCCAAGCGTCGCATTAATAAGAAAGACGAACAAATCATGAAAAGCCCATGACATGCGCGAATAGATCGCCGCCGTAATAAAGTACGCGGCAGTCCAGCTAAGATACAACACCAATAACACCAGCATGAGTCTCGCAAGGATATGGAGGAATCCCGGTTCCCGCTTCATTGCCTTACCTCCAGCCGATAACCCAATCCCCGGATCGTACTGATCCGGAAGGAGTGGCTTGCCTCCGGAAATCGTTCCCGAAGGCGTTTGATATGGACATCAACCGTTCTTTCGTCTCCCTCATAATCATAACCCCAGATCTGTTCGATCAGCTGGTCGCGGGTAAAGGTTTTGCCAGGATAGCTGGCCAGCTTGAAGAGCAGCTCAAATTCCTTGAGCGGCAGGGTAATCTCCTTCTCTCCAGCCTGACACTCAAATGTATCGCTGCGCAGGACAAGATCGCCGACAGTTACTGATTTTGAAGCCATGATACGATAACGTTTTAATAAAGCCTTCACACGTGCGACAAGCACCATGGGGTCGAATGGCTTGACAAGATAGTCGTCCGTTCCGAGCGCGAAACCTTTCACGATCTGTGACGTCTCGCCTTTAGCTGTAAGCATAAGCAGCGGCAGGTCGGTTTGCTCTCGCAGCTTACGACACAGCTCCCAACCATCCATTCCCGGCATCATGATATCAAGAACAAGCAAATCGACCTTGATTTGATCAAAAATGCGCATCGCGTTCAAACCATCCACCGCCTCGACTACCTCCAGACCTTCCAATCTCAAAAAGTGTCCGACCAGTTCGCGAATATGCGGATCATCATCAACGACCAATACACGCGTCATTTCAATCCCCCCTAACTAACTCTGCCTTAAATCTCTCGTCCTCGTCAAGAAGACTGCCATCTTATGCTTTACGCATATAAGCACGCACCGTAAGCGGCGCGAAGATCGCCACAATGACTGTAGCGCCAAGTAGGGAGATCGCCAGTTCCCCGCCAATCGTTCCCGTATTCGCAAGCTCTCTGACTGCGTTCACAAGATGTGAAATCGGGTTGGCGTTCACAAACCACTGCAACCAGCCAGGCATTGTGCTAACAGGCACAAATGCGTTGGAAACAAAGGTGAGCGGAAACAGAACAATCATGGAGATGCCCTGCACACTGGAAGCAGTGCGGGCAATCACGCCAAAGAAAGCGAAAATCCAGCTGACTGCCCAGGAACATACGATGACCAGAAGCGCGGCGATAGCAACACTCAGCAGTCCTCCCTCTGGCCGATACCCCAAAATATACCCCATAGCGAAGGTGAGTACAGTCGCAATAGTATACCGGATACTGTCAGCCAGCAGAGCTCCAGCCAAAGGCGCAATACGTGCGATCGGGAGTGACTTGAACCTGTCGAACACTCCTTTGTCCATATCCTCACGTAGTTGGACGCCGGTAACGACGGAGGTCGAGATGACAGTCTGCACGAGGATACCTGGAATAATAACCGGCAAATAGTGCTGCACGTCTCCTGAGATGGCGCCGCCAAAGATATAGGTAAACATAAGGGTGAAAATGATCGGCTGGAGCGTGACATCAAACAATTGCTCGGGAGTATGCCGGATCTTTAGAATGCCCCGGTAGGCCATCGTCATGGAATTGGAGAACGCCTGCCTGAAACTCACAGACTTCTTCAATGTGCGATCAGAACCTGTCATAACAGTAGTACTCTTCATGCTCTCGCCCCCTCCACAGCATGCGCTCCTTGGGACGTCTGCTGCTTTTTTACTTGTGCTCCATGACCAGTGATGGACAAAAACACCTCGTCAAGCGTCGGCTTTTGCACACTCATCTCTGCTAGGCGAATCTCTCCTGTACGGAGGGCAATCAGCAGGTCCGTTACCCGATCTGCATTGGCCATCGGAGAAATAATCTTTCCAGCTTCCACTGACACGCTGGACTTAACTGAAAGCACCTGTTCGACGATCTGAACAGTTCTCTCAATATCCTGTTGATTTTGTACTTTGAGTTGCAGAGTCGACGCCCCCACTGCCGCTTTCAGTTCATCCACCGTACCCTCAGCGACTACCCGGCCATGATCGATCACCGCGATTCGATCAGCAAGTTGATCCGCCTCGTCGAGGTACTGGGTAGTGAGCAGTACGGTGGAACCGATCTTGACCAGACGCCGGATCGTGTCCCACATCTGGACACGCGTGCGCGGGTCTAGTCCTGTAGTCGGCTCATCCAGGAAAATCAGCGGCGGCTTGGCAATGAGACTTGCGGCCAAATCCAGCCGGCGGCGCATACCTCCGGAGAAATGCTTTAGCGGTCTTTTGGCCGCTTCGGCCAAGCCGAATTCCTCCAGCAACTCCGCTGCCTTATGACGCGCCTCGGCACGTCCCAGCCCAAGCAGTCTGGAGAAGATGATCAGGTTCTCAGTAGCGCTAAGCGACTCATCGACCGATGCGTATTGGCCTGTCACCCCGATCAATTGACGCACCACCTGCGGTTCCTTTACTGCATCGTGCCCGAAGATACGGGCTGATCCCCCATCAGGCCGCAATAACGTTGACAGCATTCGAATGGTAGTCGTTTTGCCTGCTCCATTAGGACCAAGCACACCGTAGATCGTGCCAGCACGCACGTTCAGGTCGACACCGTCAACCGCCTGCTTGTCACCAAAAGCTTTTACGAGTCCCCTTGCTTCAATGGCTAAGGTCTCTTTTCTGTCAGTATAATCCACATTCATATCCTCCCTGTACGGTTTCTATAGAGAGGATAACCCACGTTTATGAACTGAATATGAATAGAACGATATTGAACCTATTTACACTGTAAAAAAATAATCTCGTTCTACCTTGCTCACTCTTAAACCAAATGTTTTATACCATTCGGATTTCCCTTTTTCCTGCGCTACCTTGTGCAGCTCGTTATGTTTCCAATTTTTTATAGCGTCCAGAGTCTCCCAATAGGAAACTGTAATGCCTACTCCATTGTGGTCACGAACACTTTCCACACCTAGAAAACCAGGCTGTTGGGCAGCCAGTTCCACCATTTTGTCTCCCATCACTCCGTACCCGCCATCTCCTTCCGTACGTTCAGAAGTAAAGATAGCCGCATAATAGGGCGGATGAGGAGTTTTAGCAATTGAATTCATATGACCCTCCTAAAGCAAAATTAAATAACCTTTCTTTCATTTGAATATAATCATTAATATTAAATAAAAAAAATGAATATATCTGATATGATACATGAATATATTTCATAAAAATTAGGAGTGAACACGAATTTGTTTAAATATAAGATTTTTCTTTGCGTAGTTGAAATGGGAAGTTTCACAAAGGCCGGGGAAGTTTTAAATCTTACACAATCAGCAATCAGCCATGCGATCTCTGGACTGGAACATGAATTAGGGTTGACTCTTCTGATCCGAGGTCGTTCAGGCATCCGATTGACCAATAACGGGGAAAGATTAATGAAGCGATTTAGAGAGATTGTACAAATGGACGAAAAGCTCTACCAAGAGGTAGCTTTAATTAAAGGATTGGAAATCGGAACCGTAAAGATCGGCACATTTTCAAGCGTCTCTATTCATTGGCTGCCCCGTATTCTAAAAAAATTCAATGAGCAGTTTCCTCTTATTGAGATAAAACTGCTCGATGGGAACTACCATGAAATTGAGAGCTGGATAGTCAGTGGGGAAGCTGATTTCGGCTTTGTGAACCTACCCACGTTAGACGCATTAGAGGCATTGCCATTAAAAGAAGAAAGTATGCTTTGTCTACTTCCTTCCGATCATATTCTTGGAAATCAAGCCTCAATTCGAATAGAACAGCTCAGAGATGAGCCTTTCATTATGCCTGTTGCAGGCTGTGACACGGATGTAAGAAATATTTTTTCACAGCATAATATGTCACCTAAAATCAAATATGAATTAGAAGATGACCATGCGATTATGGCTATGGTGCAGAATGGCCTAGGCGTGAGTATTCTTCCTGAAATGATCCTGTCTCACATTCCTTACGACATCTCTATTCGACCTTTGGACGAAAGGCATTCCCGTACTATCGGTATCGCTACCGCTTCCTTAAAAAATGTTTCTCCAGCCGCTAAAAAATGTATGGACTTTATTACTGAATGGATCAACTAGCTTCATCATGTCGGCCAAGGAAGCGGATTCTCAAAACTGGACCAGTCCATATCCATTTCGTTATCGTTCAGTAGGCATTCATCTAGCTCTTCTTCCAAGTCCGGTCGATTCATTCCGATACCTATCATGACGATTTCGTTCATGCGGTCGCCCCATTGTTCATCCCAATGGTCCAGAGCCTCAGGATCGGCTGCCACGATCTCCTGCCGTTCTTCTTCAGATAACGCAGCAAGCCAGCTTCCCGCAGGGCCAAATTGAATAGATGGTCCAGCCTGGCTAATACTCGCTGCCCAATCCTGCGGGGTTGCAATCCAGGCCAAACCTTTGGCGCGAACAACCTCCTGCGGCCAGTAGCCCATAAATTCAGCCAATCTCGCAGGATGAAATGGTCTTCTACGGCGATATACAAAGGAATTGATCCCATATTCGTCCGTTTCCGGTGTATGGCTTTCAAGCTCCAGCTCCCGAATCCATCCAGCAGATTGACTAGCTTTGTCAAAATTGAACAGCCCTGTATTCAAAATGTCCGAAGGAGCGACCCTTCCCTTGGAAGTTCGAATGATTCGGGCTTCAGGCTGTAATCTCCGCAGCACACCCTCCAGCTTGTCCAGCTCCACAGGCTGAACCAGATCGCACTTATTCAGAATCAATACATCACAGGTTTCAATCTGGTCAATCAGCAAGTCCGAGATATCACGCGTGTCGTCTTCACCAGTAGCCTGCCTGCGATCCAATAGCGTTTCTCCTGATTCAAAATCATGCCAGAAACGGTTCGCATCAACTACGGTCACCATGCAATCCAGTTTTGCCAGCGAAGCCAAATCAATGCCAGTTCCTTCATCAACGTATGTAAAAGTTTGAGCGATTGGCACGGGTTCACTGATGCCTGTAGATTCGATTAAAATATAATCAAAATCGCCTTGCTCCGTCAGCTTCTTGACCTCCAGTAATAAATCTTCACGCAATGTGCAGCAAATACAACCATTAGACAACTGGACCAGTTTTTCTTCTGTTCTGGACAAGCCGCCCTCTTTTTTAACCAGCTCGGCATCTATATTCACTTCACTCATGTCATTGACGATGACTGCCACTTTCATTCCGTCCCGATTGTTTAATACATGATTCAAAATCGTTGTTTTTCCTGCACCCAAATATCCGCTCAACACGGTTACCGGTATTGGTTTCTTATTCATCGCTGGTACGCTCCCTTGAATATTAGCTTTTCATTCTTTTAAATCGTAATAATTACTATTAACATCAACTTTCAGTAATATACAGCATCCCTTTTGCCTTGTCAACTGTGAAGAAACTCTTGAAATGAATAATCTATCCATTAAATAATCGTAAAATGATGGAAGCCTGTGCGGGACGATTGGATGCCTATCAACGTGTGCTCGGGATGACATTAGCCAGCTTCCCCTTCTGGTTATTGCTTTCGTTATATGGAGTTTTCAGCGCGGGAATGCCAAGTAAGGAACAGACGGTACAGTCTGCTTTGGTGGCTGTGTTTTCAGGGGTGATCTACTCAGCAAATAATATCTAAAAAAATAGATCCCGTTTAGCATATATTTATTCTTGCCATGGTCGTTCAAGTGTGGATCAGGCACCAGAAAAAAAGCAGCAGATCAAAGAGGAAGCTCCTGATCTGCTGCTTTTTGCCGATTATTTCTCACAAAGAATGATGCTTTATGACGAGTACGAAGTATTATTACCAAGCGTAGGCTTCTGGCGCAGGTTTTCCCGGACCGGGGAAAATCTCATTCAGCTTGGCAAGCACATCTTCGCTCAATTTGACCTCAGGTACCCGTAGAGCATCCTCTAACTGTTCCAAGGTCCGAGGTCCGATAATTGGAGCCGTTACGGCCGGATGGGACAGTACCCAAGCCAGTGCAATCACGTCTTCCTTTTCACCCAGATCGCGGGACAATGATGCAAATTGCTCCAGCTTCGCACGATACTGCTCCACCTTTTCTTTGGCGCGTGCGCTGCGAGAACCAGTACCTGCTAACGCATTCCGTCCCAGCAGTCCGCCCGCCAGCGGGCTCCATGGAATCACACCCAGACCCAGCTCCTGAGCTGCCGGTAACACTTCAAGCTCAGCGGAACGTTCGTTCAGATTGTACAAATGCTGCTCGGATACAAGCCCCAGAAAACGTCGTGCCTTCGCTTCGGCCTGCGCCACCGCAATATGCCAGCCTGCAAAATTACTAGAACCGATATAATCAACCTGTCCGCGATCCACCACGGACTCGAATACGCCCCATAGTTCATCCCATGACACATTACGGTCAATGTGATGCATTTGATATAGCTCTACATGATCGGTTTGAAGACGTTTCAGCGACGCGTCCAAATGACGGCGAATTTTGTAAGCAGACAAGCCTGATCCTGCATTGGGTCCGTCATGTTCATTTTTCATATCTCCGTATACCTTCGTTGCCAACACGACTTTCTCGCGTCTTCCGCCGCCCTGCTGGAACCAACGTCCGATAATTTCCTCTGTCCAACCTTTACGATCATGGCCATATACATTAGCTGTATCAAAAAAGTTAATGCCTGCATCCAGTGCGGCATCCATAATTTTAAACGCATCCTTTTCTTCGGTTTCCGGTCCGAAATTCATCGTGCCCAGACATAACCGACTAACCTTCAAGCCTGACTTTCCTAAGTATGAATACTCCATACTATCTCCCGCCTTTGCCTAAGGATTTTAAAATTCCGCAAAATGACATGCCAAAAAAGACCATACTCAGTTTATTCACCAGAACAAACCACATTGAAACAACCCCGAATGCAATTTAAAGGTTGGATAACGCATGCAAAAAAGCCCCACGCACCGCAAAAGCAGCAAGCGCGAGGCCATCTCCCCTTATACTACCCCCAAATATAAAAAGAAGTGACTTTACGGTGGTTACCAGCGGAGCGGAGAATTTGAATCTGGAGAAGCGAAGCGTTCGCCTTTGCCACGGGATTCTTACCTTTTCATGTCTATCTAATCCAAAGAATCCCGTGGCAACAGCGATCGTAAGATCAAATCCTTCGCGGAGCGGCTCACTTCAACCACCGTAACTCACTTTTTTTTACAATCAAGGAATCAATTTCGTTTCTTTTGCTCGCTCGGCCATTTTTTTCGTATGCTTGCTGAGCGGCTTCTTAAACACCAATCCAAACAGGAAGCAAACACCGATAAATACAAACAGCATCACCACATCCCGTGTCACCGTTGAAGGCAACATCCCTCCTACTGTCTCTCGTAACAGACTAACCGCATAGGTGAATGGTACAAACGGATTCAGCGCCTGAAAGAACGGTGTACTCGTCGCAATCGGGAATGTCCCTCCTGAACTGGAGAATTGAAGCACCAGTAGGATGACTGCCAGTCCCTTGCCGATATTACCGAACACTGAAACTAGTGTATAGGTCATCGCCGTAAACACCAGACTGATCAGCATAGAGGACAGTACAAAAGCTACTTTGGCATCCACATACGCCCCGAGCAGGAACAAGTCACCGAGAGATACGCTCAGCGCCTGAAAAATACCAATCGTGGAGAATGTCATAAGCCGTCCGAAATACACTTGGTAGCTTTTAAATTGTCCTTCCGGGTCATCCACATCTACCCTGAACATCGAGACCAGTAGCATCGCACCCACCCAAATCGACAATGTAGTGTAAAAAGGTGACATCGCCGAACCATAGTTGGGGATTGGGTATATCCGCTCCTGCTTCAACGATACCGGACTGCCGAGAAAATCACTTTCCTTTTTCACATCTCCCTTGAGCAATGCAATAGCGCGTCCGAGTGCATTTTCGCCCTTAAGCTTGCGAATTGTGTCTGCAGCCTGGCGTATGGAATCCTCGGCAGCTGGAAGATCGGTCCTTACAAAATTGGCTACTTGGTGTACCGCTTTTTCAGCTTCAGGAAATTTATTTTCAATTAAATCAGCCATTTTGACAAACTGTTGTTCCGCTTTGGGCAAATCATTACGCACAAAATCTGCTGCCTGATGAATTTTATTTTTAACCGCCGGCAAATCGTTATTTACGAAGTCTGCCGCTTTGTTCACAGCATTCGTAAACTCGCCCATACGTCCCTGAATCGTCGTCGCCGCTTCATGCAGTTTTTGACGGTATTGTGGCAGATCCTGCTGGAGACGTGTTAGCTCTTGCTGACCGAATTCTGCTGCAGCCTGTGCGTCATTTAATAGCTTTTCAATATTCGGTAGCTGCTCTTGAGCTGTAGTCAGCACATTGGCAGAATTGCGGGCAACGGATTTGATCTGATCCAGCGTCTTTTGAATGGCGGGTGCATACTCCGTATCATAATTGCCCAAAATGCTGTCAATTCCGCTACTGATTTCTCCTGCAAGGCGATCAGTGTCATCCAGCAGATTTTGCGCAGGCTTTTCACCGCGCTGGATGGCATCTCCGATGCTAGTTACCGTGCTGTTCAGACGACGGAAACGATCCTCCACCCCGCTCACACGGGAAATAAGTGAATCCAAAGGTTTACTTGGCAAATATCCGTTCACACGGTTCAGCAATTGAGAAATATGATCCAACACTCCCACGGCAGTTGTCAGCCTACCGCTGACACGATTCACCGCAGCTTGTGCTGCTTTAGGATCAAAATCCACACCACGAATGATGTCTGTAATCTGAGAAACTTCATTCGCGATTTGTTGTACCAGTTGTAAGTCTTCTTTAACTATTGTACCAATCGAATCAAGCGCACCCTCATTTTTGTCCAGAAATTCAAGTAAACCGGTTGTAAAGTCTTTGCCTGTATCCGCTATCTTCTGTACTTCTGGCAGTGCCTTTTGGGCAGCATTAATAACTTTAAGAGCCGTTTGCGTGTCCTCTAGGGCGGTGGCCAGTGCGCTTTCTACCTTGCTGAAATTTTGATCTAGTTCAACAATTCGATCACCAGCCTTTTGAATATCAGGTAGTCTTTTTTGGATATCCAAAATAACAGCGGCTACCTTGTCCAGCTCAGGCATGTTTTTGTCAATTTTGAGCACCAGGTCACCGGCACGGTTAATTTCAGGGATTTTCTCCTTCAATGCAATGATCTTTTGTCCCTGTGCCTTAATTTTGGGCAGATTTTGCTCCAGTTCCAATGCCTGTTTGCCCAACCTTTCGATATCCGGCAATCGATTATTCAGCTCCAACACCCGGTTCTCAATGTTACGAATCGTCGGGAGCTCCTCCTCCAACTTGACTCCGGCTTCCTTCAACTTCGTCAATACGGCCTGGCTGGCAGTTTCAATAAAGTTTTGGCTAATCTGGTTCGTTAGAGAGGTTGCCCCCGAAGATGTAATTTTCGGAGCTACTGCATTAATTTTTTCATTTACGGCGTAATCAATTTCCGGCTTTTGCGGATTTTCTGTCAGCACACTCGTAATTTTCTCTGAAAAATCTTTCGGGATCAGCAGGCTGGCATAATAATCACCATCCAACACACCTTTTCGTGCTTCCGCTTCATTGACAAAAGTCCAACCCAGCTTCTTGTTATTTTGAAGGTTATGCAAAACCTCATCGCCGATATTAATCTTTTTACCATTCACTTCTGCACCCTGGTCTTGGCTGGTTACTGCAATTTTAATCCCAGATGTATTCGCATACGGATCCCACATCGCTTTCAAATTCACCCATGCATAGACGGAAGGCAAAAGAATGATGCCAATGACTAATAAAGTCCCGGTCGATACTTTGAATACATTTCTCCAGTCTGTTAAATAGATTTGCCATATCTTCCGCAACTTCATCACTCCTCGTATGTACATTAACCTGTCGTCCATTGTTGTATGCACACGTATTGTAAACGATTCGAGCAAATGAAGCCAATCCTGTTACAAAATATGTAAAAAGCGCATGGCTCTTATAGAGATCATACGCTTTTCAATAAAATCAATCTGCTTAATTTCGAACTCCATTCGCGGGCATAGCCTCTAGGGAATAAAATGCTCCTTTTTTATTGATTTTTCCCACCACAGTAACCGCGCCTTTTTGGGAGAATGTATACTCGTTATCCTTCATTTTTAAGGTATATCCTTTTAGGTTAATTCCAAAAAGGGATTGCACTTTCGACTTCGCGGCTGAAAGCGCCTGAGTTTGGCTGAGCTTTGGTCTAGCGAATGCTTTGACAAAATCCTTATCCCCCGTCCAATCCATACCAAGTTCGTTTTTTACGGCCCACACTTTACCTGTTTTCACGCCAATCAGCACGTTATTTAACTCATTATCGTCCCGGAAATTCCAAACGGTATCATTGCCTTCCTGCTGACGAAGCACATATTCAAACGGCTTGATTGTAGTCATACCAAGTGTTTTAAGCGAACGGTTCGCTTTGTTGGTCAGGGCAGCTTTAACATCTTTGAGCGAATACATAAAGCTGGCTGTTATTTGATTTCCATGATCAAGATCAATATAAATGCTTTGATCATTCCCCCACAGCACCCAATAATTTTGGAGTCCTACTTCGTCTACCGGGGAATATACGCGCCAGATGGCCTCCGTTTTAAAAACTTTATCGGTATCGAACGATTTCAGGAAAGATGCAACCTTGCTGCGCAGGTTATGATCCATAACTTTGTTCATATCAGCGGAATCATAGATGATGCTGGTGGACTGCACGATTCCTTTTTTGGAATCATAATTTTGGATAAAATCAGCATTAGCTGTGCCGCGCAAAGTTCCGTTTATAGTCCATAAGCCAAAAGCATTGTCGACACTTGTAAACTCTATCGTTTGTTTCCCGGCTAATGTATTCAGTACATCCGTTAAACGTTTGGTGACAGTCTGATCCAGTTTAACAGAGGTTTGTACGTTTTGAACTGTGGCAGCAGCGGGCTGCTGTGCCAATGCCAATGGCGCCGATCCTAAAAGTATTGATATTGCCGCCGCAGTTACTGTGACAGAACTCCATTTTTTCATTCAGTCCATTCCTCCTGTTGTCTACAAAAAATTCTTTAATGATTAAAGCACACATATCCCTTAGACGTGTCACAAAAGTAAAAAGTTGCTACCTACTCTAATCGCTCTTCAAGCCTCATCCAGAAATCCCAAACCAAAAGAAGCCCCTCAAGCCTAATTTTAGGCTCAAGGAGCTTCTTATTCACTACATTATCCATTTTTCAGCAGTCTGGCCGCCGAAAATGCTGCACCATGACGCAACTTCCGCTTTTCCAACCGTTTGTGCAGCGAACGGTTATACAGAACCTGAATGACAAAATACGAGATAATGCCTAGCACTACACCGAAAATTGACATGCCGATCAGGATGTGCAAGCCTCCGTGCAGCAAGTCTCTGAATACAGACCAGTTGCCGTGAAACAGCTCCATAAAAGAATGCTCGTGAAGTCGACCGCCCCTGACATGTACTGGATAATGAGATGGATAAATCCAAGCCCCCAGTTGCTTGGCGAATGGCATCAGTACAATCGGCAAAAAGGTCAGCTTACCTACAACATTACCCACTATGGCCGCAGGCAGCGAACCGCCAGACAGACGAACAATCGGATAAAAGACAAGGTATACCAGAGAAGCTGTGGAAATCACAATCATCTCCAGCGCAAAGCCAATGGCGAAGCCCAAAGAGATCTTTTTAACTCCACCAGGGGCGCGCAACAGCTTGATGAAATTCAGCCGAATCGCACGCCATATATTTTGAAACATATTATATTTCTTCTTCGATTTATGAGGTTTGAGCCTTTTTGGATTAAGCTTTATCAATAGGAGGACTCCTTTTAACAGTACAATTCAAGTTCAGGAATGAGTATATAAAGTTCCCATCCTTACTTATGTCTATACTGTCATTATAACCCTCAGCGTTCGAAAAGCAATGCTATTCCGCCTGTTTCGCCGTTTTAGGACAGAATTCGCTTGTTGACATCGTTTTGGAGAGGCACAATGTCCCAAATCTCAGCCGCGTATTGCTGAATCGTACAATCACTAGAAAATTTACCAGAGTGCGCCATATTGACCATAGCACGCCGAGTCCACTCCGAGGGATTCTGATACACCTGTTCAATATGAACCTGTGTATCCACATAGGATGCAAAGTCTTTGAGCACAAAGTATTCATCATTATGATCAATCAGGGATTGATAAATGGCCTCAAATTCCCGTTCATGCCGCGTAAAAGGAGCATCGTTCACGAGTTGATCCAACACTTCACGCAGTCTTTCGTCACTATTGGCTGTTTTGCGCGCCGAATACTGGCCGTCCCGGTAATATGCCTCGATCTGATCCACCTTCAATCCAAAAATGAACATGTTGGCATCGCCTACCATTTCATGCATTTCAACATTGGCTCCGTCCAATGTACCTATTGTGAGCGCACCGTTCATCATAAATTTCATATTCCCTGTGCCTGAGGCTTCCTTGCCTGCCGTGGAAATCTGCTCACTGACATCCGCCGCAGGAATAATCAGCTCCGCTAGCGAGACCGAATAATTTTCAAGGAAAACGACTTTCAGCTTGTCCTTGACATCTACATCCCGATTGATCGTGTCCGCCACGTTGTTAATAAGCTTGATCGTCTGTTTGGCGAGAAAATAGCCGGGAGCGGCTTTGGCTCCAAAAATAAACGTGCGCGGCGTCACATCCAGGCCAGGATTACTTTTAAGCTGGCTGTATAAGTGCATCACATGCAAAATGTTGAGCAGCTGTCGCTTATAACCATGCAACCGTTTGACCTGTACATCAAAAATGGAGGACGTATCCAGTCGCACGCCCTGTTTTGCAAAAACATGCTCAGCGAGCCTGACTTTATTATTTCGCTTAATCGCCTGTATCCGTTCTTTGAACGACTCGTCCCCACTGTAACGAAGCAGGTCGATGAGCTCCCTTGGACGGGTCCTCCAGCGTGTGCCGATGGTCTCATCGTACAAGCTTGCCAGCTCCGGGTTGGCGTGCATCAGCCAGCGGCGATGGGCAATCCCGTTTGTTTTATTATTAAAACGGTCAGGGTACAGCTCGTGAAACGACTTCATCTCTCGTTCCTTTAATATTTGCGTATGCAGCGCAGCCACCCCATTAACGCTGTAGCTACCGACGATTGCCAAGTGAGCCATGCGGATTTGTTCACCGTGAATAATCGCCATTTCACCAATTTTGATGTCCTGGCCTGGGTAACGCTCCAGTAGCATAGCGCAATAACGTTTGTTAATTTCTTCAATGATCAAGGAAATACGAGGTAGCAGCTCCCGTACCATATTGACAGGCCATTGTTCCAGCGCCTCACTTAATATCGTATGATTCGTATATGAAACGGTTCGCGTCGTAATATCCCATGCATCGTCCCAGCCCAAGCCCTTCACGTCTATCAGAATACGCATCAGTTCCGGTATAACCAGCGTCGGATGTGTATCGTTAATGTGCAGTGCTTTTTTATCGGGCAACTGGCTATAAGGTAAACGAAGCTTCTCGAACGTACGCAAAATACTTTGCAATCCGGCCGAGCACAGGAAATACTGCTGCTTCAAGCGAAGCAGCTTTCCCTCATAATTGGAGTCATCCGGATATAGAAATGCTGAGATCGATTCCACCGATCGATTGTAGTCGAGAAAGCGGTAATAACCGCCCTCGCCTCGAATCGGTCCTCGAACGGGATCAAGCGCTGATTCCGCACTCCAAATCCGCAGCGTATTCACCTGCGCATGACCATAGCCCACCAGCGGAATATCGTAAGGGACAGCCCAGACTGTTTCGGCATCCTGTGTCTCGAATACAAGACGTCCCTCCTGTTCACGGGTTTCCACTCTTCCCCAAAAATGAACCTCGATCTTTTTGTCAGGACGGCGTTCCTCCCAGACATTCCCTTTCTGTAGCCAGTAATCCGGCAGTTCAACCTGATTGCCGTCCACAATACGCTGTTCAAACAGTCCATATTTATATCGGATGCCGCAGCCATGCCCTGCATAGCCAAGGGATGCTAGTGAGTCCATGAAGCAAGCCGCCAGACGGCCAAGACCACCATTGCCTAGCCCCGCGTCCGCCTCCTGTTCTTCAATTTCCTCCAGATCCCAGCCCAGTTCACCCAATGCCTGCCGAACCATATCCAGTACGCCCAAATTCAGCAGATTACTGCCCAGTAGACGACCTATCAAAAATTCCAGTGAAAAATAATAAATCTGCTTCTCTTGTCCTTCTTTGTAGGCTTGGTTCGTTTCTGCCCAATTCTTGCCGACTTGTTCGCGAATCATGCCACCCAAAACCTTATATACGTCTTCCGACTGAGCCTCCTGCATCGGTTTGCCCAGCCTTCCGACCAGTTGCTCTCGAAAAGCCTGCTTAAATGCTTCTTTATTGCTGAACAAAGTTGTACCTCCTGTTATTTCCGTTTTAATGGCTAAGTATATCCTTTAAATTACGCTATTCTTGGCAATGACATAGGGAACTCTAATGTCTCCAATCAGAGTTCGATCTGGTGAAAGCTGTACATCTTTATCTAAAACCACATTCTCCACAACTGCCCCTTTACGGATGACACATTTTTGCATAATAATCGAGTTGCTTACCCGCGCGCCCTCCTCCACCTGCACTCCACGGAAAAGAATACTGTTCTCGACCTTGCCCCCAATGGTGCAGCCATTAGCAACAAGCGAATGATCCACCTCGGCGCTGTGCGTATAACGAGTCGGGGCTTCATACTTGATTTTGGTATGCACCGGCTGATTCTGAAACAGTGCTTGATACTGCTGCTGATCCAGCAGCTTCATGCTATTTTTATAGTAGCTCTCGATAGAATTAATGACCGCATGATAACCTTCATAACGATACGCATAAATACGCAGTCCACTTGGGTTTTTCTGGATGGCATCGCGAAAGAAATGATTATCCTGATGGGCTATACAATGCTTCACCTGATCTAGATACAAGCCTTTGTCCATTACGAACATTTCCAGATAAATATTATGATGATCCTGCTCCTGATGAATACCAGTCACCCGTCCGTTCTCATCAATCTCCAGTCGTGCACAAGGAGCATGCTCAGATTCGAGCTGGTCTATGGGTTTATATACGAGGGTAACATCTGCATTTTTCTCCCGATGATAACGGTATACATCCTCGATATCAACCTTATTGACATGCTGAGTTCCTGCGTGAACAATGGTTTGCCCCGATGAGCGATGGAAAAAGTCCAAATTGTTGTGCACATGCTGCAAATCCCCACGTGATGCATCCGTCGGATCATTCCAGTCCGGTGGCAAAATAAACAACCCGCCCCGTCTGCGGTCTAAATCCCAAGGCCGACCTTCACCCAGATGATCCAGCAGCGAACGGTATTTGCGGCGGATAAACAGTGCAATATCATGCACCCCTGCATGCATCATGTTGGATAAGGTAAAATCAATGAGCCGATATCGACTGGCAAAGGGAACTGCGGCCCCGCACCGGAAATAGGTCAACTCCTTCAACTGATCCAGTTCGTGATCTAGGTTGATAACTCCAATGAGTCGGCTCATAGCAGACACCGTCCTTATCCGGGTTAAATTCGTGCATGAAGCTGGCTTTCCTGATCGAACAAAATAATCTCATCAGAACTATCTTCAGGTCCGATAAACGCGTTGTCTTCAATAACGATGTTCTCATTCACGATAGCCCGGTGGATACGTACATTGCGCCCAATTTTTACGTTTGGCATGATGACAGAATCGGTAATAACGCTCCCTTCACCTACTTCGACCCCATAAAATAGTACAGAATGCCTTACTTCTCCATCCACCATGCAGCCTTCATTTACAATACTGTTTTTGAGAATCGCCCGTTGGGTTATATACTGGGCCGGTTGATTGGGACTGCGGGTATAGATGCGCCAGGAAGGATCGTTCAGATCCAAAGGCGGATCCTGAACCAGAAGATCCATGTTGGACTCCCATAAGCTCTGAATGGTACCTACATCCTTCCAGTACCCGGCAAACGGGTACGCATACAGCGACCGGCCATGCTGAAGTAGCAATGGAATGATATCCTTGCCAAAATCATGTGAGGATTCAGAATCGCTTGCGCTTTCCAGTAAATAGCGACGCAACACCTCCCATTTGAACAAATAAATGCCCATGGAGGCCAATGTACTTTTCGGCTGTTCAGGCTTCTCCTCAAAGTCATATATTTTCAGATCATCATCGGCGTTCAGTATCCCAAATCGTTGGGCTTCCTGAATCGTGACATTGATGACAGAAATGGTGCAGTCTGCTTCCTTCTCCTTGTGGTAGTGGAGCATTCGACTGTAGTCCATTTTATAAATGTGATCCCCTGACAGAATGAGTACATGCTCCGGGTCATACTGATCCAAGAAATGCAGGTTTCGATAAATTGCATCCGCCGTGCCTCTGTACCAGTTGTTTCCATTTTCTTTCTCGTGCGGTGGTAAAACAAAAACTCCTCCATCCAGGCGATCCAAATCCCAGTCGCTCCCAACGCCGATATAGGAATGAAGCACCAACGGCTCATATTGGGTCAATACGCCTACGGTGTCTATACCAGAATGAGTGCAATTGCTTAGAGGGAAATCAATAATGCGGTAAGTTCCTCCAAAAAACACTGCCGGTTTGGCTAGTGTACGGGTAAGTCCTTTGAGTCTTTTGCCTTGTCCGCCGGCGAGCAGCATGGCAACCACTTCCTTCTTTCTCATAACAAAGACCTCCCTGTCATGTGCGTCTGAAGCAATTGTGGCGGGATATTTAATAATATCCATTAAACATGAAAAGACAGTCGTAATCGTTTCATTGGCGAAGGAACGGGTAAGATGTGATGGAGAAGGGTAAAATCATAGTTATGCGGAACGAGTGCAAGGAATCACTAAATCGTAAAATCCCGTTCATCTTTTCACATTTTGGATGCTTTTAAAGTATTCGTGTATGACAACATGATCATAAGGAGGCGTTATTCATGAAGAATAAAAAATGGGTGGTAGCAGCATTGGGAATGGGTGTTACGTATCTGATGAAAAATAAAGGGGCACGCGATAAGGTATTGAATAAGGTACAGACCATTGTCAATCGTGCGAAAACATCTGCAAAATCGTAAAATGTTAAAGCTAGAAAAAAGCGAGCCTCTCTGAATCATGGTTCAGGGAGGCTTTGCTCTGACTTTTTCTGCGTCTACGAACAAAATATGGTTCGAGGCTGTATCCGTAGACGGTCAGGCATTCTCCTTATGTTCTTCTACTTCCATGATATGTTCAACGGTAAAGGTTCGATGCGTCCATTTGGAAGAACGGTAAGCCTCTAGGAGACCAAAGGTACGAATTTTCTCCTTGTCCACCTGCTTAAAGGTATGAGTAATCCCTACCTTGCCCCTGAAAGGAAAAAAGGAAAGACCTACAGTCTGATCCGATAGCCACTCGGCCCAAACTCGCCCGCTTTCATGTCGAACAGCCGGGAAGCTTAAACCTTCAGCAAACCATTCATAATCTGCTGTAGGCGTACCCGGCTCTCGGCTGCACAAAAACAGACTCAATTCGTCGCAAAACAACATTCTCCGTACATCCGTCCGCACTTGATGGTCGAAGGTTACGCCACATGCCAGCTGCTGTTTGAGCCTCTGCCGCCGCTGTTCCTCCGCCTCCTGATAAGCATGCGTAATCTGCTTGTCCTGAGCGTTTTGGTGCTCGGTCCGTCCGACTAGCTCCTTGTACATCAAGCTACACAGCAACGCCGCATACGTATTTCCTTGTTCGACTTCATCAATCCCAAGACGATAGAAAACAAAACGAGGATTGAGCGGAAAATCAATAAATGTATAAGGTGCAGACACATGATCATTCCAGAAAGGAGCAGCGTCTAACTGTATCCAGCCCCGATCATGCTCCCTTGCTGCATATACAAAATCCTGCTTGTGACGTCTATTCTTGAAGGCACTCTCTTCCCATTGTGAAGCCAACTCACCCGAAATATGGGCATGGTCATGTTGCGTCGTCATGATATAAGCTTGGTCCGTTTCATAAATAACCATATGCTCTCCCCTTCCGTTCGGCGATTCGTGTGATTGTATACAAACTCTCTGATCGAAGGCCATGGTTATGCTTACGTTTATTATATCAGGATAAGGGTAAAAAGGCAGTGTAGTTTTCCATCCTTACTTCTCATTACCCCTTTGATTCTTTAATCGAAACTGCTGCGGGGTCATCCCCTCCAGCTCACGAAACACCTTGTTAAAATGCTTTGCATTGTCAAAACCCACGGTAGCCGCAATTTCATAAATCCTGCCCCCTTGACACCCCAGCAGCTTTTTGGCTTCTGCAATGCGCAGCCTTTTTACATATTGAACAAAGCTAAGGCCTGTATGGGCTTTGAAAGCCTGACTAAAATACGTATAATTCAAGGATACTGAATTGGATACTACCGCCATATTCAAATCCTCGCTGTAATGAGCATGGATGTATTGGATAGCACGCGTCATGCTACCGCTTCTATCGGCGATGGCACTTGCACCATCTATTCTCCCAGCCAGTCTATCTTTCTCCACGCTGATAACACTATCATTTATGAGGTGGTTCCTCTGCTTCAATTCCTCATTCAAAGCTGCCAGCGCACCGAATAGCTCCTCCCTCACAATCGGCTTGAGCAAATACTCCCGTGCCCCGCAGCGAATCGCTTCGCGCGCATACTGAAACTCGTCATATCCACTAAGAATGATCACCAAAGGTCTGCGTCCCGGCTCAAGCTCGCGAATATGCTGCATCAGCATAATGCCATCCATAACAGGCATACGGATATCCGTAATCACCAACTCGGGCCAAAACTGCTTCACATGCTGCCAGGCTTCCCTACCGTCCTTGACCAGTACACATTCATAGAGACCGGAAAATTCCCGTTCGATCATGGCTTGAAGTCCCATTCGAATATTTTTCTCGTCATCCGCAATCAACAGCTTGGTCGTCATGGTCCGCCCCCCTCATCATGTAACGTCTAGGCAAAATTAGGGTCACTGTCGTCGATTGTCCGGGGATGCTGTCCAGTCTTATGCCATACTCTTCGCCATACTGCATACTTAAACGGCGATGCACATTATACAAACCGATTCCCCCATTCATCCCGCGCTCGTGGGAATCCATATCCGTTCGCGCTAGACCAGCCATGATGGCATTTCTTCTTTCTTCAGATATCCCCACTCCGTTATCCTGTATACGCAATTCTATGATATCCTGCTTAGAGCAGGCTTCAATCGTGATGCTGAATGGGCTTTGCAATGTACTCCAACCGTGCTTGATAGCATTTTCGACTACAGGCTGCAGCGACATTTTCAGCGTCTCCAGTTCCATAAACGCCGACGATAGATGAATTTCCAATCCAATTTGGTTATCGTGGCGAATGTTCATGATGGCCACATAATGCTGGATATGGCGGATTTCATCTCGCAACGCAACACACGACCCGGACCATTGGAGATTATAACGCATCATCGAGCCAAGGGAGGTAAGGGCATCCGACAACGGATACTGTCGTTCTATCTCCGCCATCATTTTTAAATTTTCCAATGTATTATAGAGAAAATGGGAATCAATCTGATGCTTGAGCGCTAGCAGTTCAGCCTCTTGAGCAGCGGCCTGCTTGTGTACTGCCTCGGCAATGAGTCCGTTAATCCGACTCAGCAGACTGCGAAAATATAGAGCCAGCTCAGCCACTTCTCCCCGCCCATATACTGGAATTCTAAGCTGAAAGTCACCCTCCTGCTCTACTTTTTTCATGGATTCACGCAGTGTATGTAGCTGCTTGAGAATGAAGGCATGCAGGGTATAAGAAATGACGGACATAAACACAATCAGCATACTAATAATGAGCAGCATGGCATTGCGTTTCTGACGGAGATCACCTAGCGGACCGTCCAGCGCCACCACATTTAGCAGATAGGCGTCCAACCCTTCTATATAACGGTACATACCGAGATAAGGCTTATTCTCATAGGAAAAATCAAAAACACCACCCGGTCCCTTAACACGGGACTGAAACAGATGGTGCACATGGGACAGAGGGATCGAAAGTGAATCTGATTGAGAGGAAGCTGTAGCTATATCGGTAGAAGACAGTGGTTTGTCAGCGTTCCGTGAGCTGGAATCGTCGCCGTCCAGAATGAACATTTGCCATGCGCGATCACGTTGTAGGATTCCAAACACTCTAGGTGAAAATAGCTCCAGCCTCATGTTGGTTTCTACCAACCCTGCGTGTCTTCCTCCGGTAGACTGAATTTCACGCAGCAGTGCCATATACTGCACTGTCTCACTTTCCTGCCGGGATTGCCCCAGAAGTAAGCTTTTCGGCCCCTTGTACATTTCCCACCATATTTTCCCTTGTCGGAGTTGGGCCGTTTTCAGCCAGGAAGCCTTAGGCAATCGTGATTCTTTGAAAATCATCGGCCATATTTCATGCGCCTGGGGATTATTCGTATACAGTCGAATGTTCTCTACATTGGGATTACTGTACAGCAAGTGCTGTAAATTTGGAAACACATTCAAGTTGAATTGGACCAGCTCATCGCTGCTTATTTCACGTTCCTCGGTCAGATAACGAATTACGTTGCGATCTGAGATCGCAAGCTGTGCGGTTCGCTCCATAATTTCCATATTGCTGTGAATATGGGCCAGCTCTGTATCCAACACATACTGATTTTGTACGGTGATGTCTTGCATGGTATTCTCGTACAGTTGGTGAAAGGTATATAGCGAGAATAATACCACCGGAATTAAAATGACTCCGATATACGCGACAATGAGCTTAACTTGAAGGGAGCAACCGCCAAGCCGATCGGCCGTACCCTTCATCCACTGCCATATAGTGCGGCGCAGCAGGCTCTTCATCTGTGAACGTGCACGGCCTGGCATGAAATCACATCCTTAGGGGTTCAATAGATTAAGTCATTGAATTAATCATTTGGTGAACTGTTCAATTTTCTTAAGGTTTTCCTCATAGGCTTTTTGTTGATAGACCATAACTTTGTCATATCCTGCTTTTCTGCGGTCTTCCAAAAAGCGAGCAAACAGCTGGTCGAATTCCTCATCTGAGGAAGCCAGCAGCAGCTTCGGCAATGTCTTGCCCCAAATTTTATCTATCTGGCCTGACGCAATGCCCTCTGCCGAAGTTCCGGTCGGTTTAATATTGTCATATTGGGAGAAGCCTTTCGTCTTGCCTTTCGTCCAATCCTCTGGCTGCTTATACGGCTCGACGCTGGGCGGCGCCCACTGCAAATTCATATTCGTATCCATCAGCATCCAGAAGGTGAAGGAGGCGCCATATTTTTTATCAAAAGCAGAACGATCCTTGTTCAGCAGCTCCTGTACCTCCGGCTTGAAGGCTGGCTTACCGTTAACCATGTCCCATAGCTTGCCCTGCTCCCCCAGATATAGGTCGCGATTTCCTTCCTCGCTAATCAGATAAGTCAGAAATTCAATAGCCCGCTCCTTGTCCTTGACATCCTTCGAAATAAGCGTCACCGTCCAGCCGGAAATACCCGGCCCGGCCAGCATCGGCGGGTCCAGCTTACTGTTCGAAGGTCCATCCACCGCGATATAGACGGAGTTCGGGTCCTTCGCATATAACAGTACCTGTTGCGTGGCAAAGTCAGAACGCTGATATAGCATGGCAAAATATCGGCCCTGTGCCACCTTTTCCTCCATTTGCGGACGTTTGTCGATAAATACGTCCTTGGCGATCAGGCCCTGCTCATTTGCTTGACGGAATGTTTTGAGCCAGCGAATATACTCTTCGTCCGAACGACGATCGTATAGCTTGCCGTCCTTTTCATGAGGAATGGCTAGGAAATTGAGTAAATACTCTTCAAAAGAATAATTTCCGTTATCTGTAAATTCGTGAAATCCTATCGGGATAAGAGGCTGACCGTTCACCTCCGGAAATTTCTCTTTCACTTTTTGAAGCGCTTTCAAAAATCCTTCCGGTGTTCTCATATCCGGCTTGCCGATCGCCTCGTACATGTCCTTCCGAACCATAAACGTCTGGTTGGAAACAAAATTTTGGCCGTATTTTTGATAATCCTGTGGCGAAGAAGAAGCATTAGGATACCCGTATACATTCCCGTCCGTTTGGCGATACCAGGACATTTTCGCCGGATCAGCTATTTTAATCAGATACGGATCGTATTTCTCGGCCAGCTTGTTGAGCGGAAGCACCATCTTGCCTTCAATCATTTTTTTGACCGCGTCCTCTCCCCAACCAAGCGTGACAAAATCAGGCAGCTTGCCGGAGGCCAGCATGGTATTGAGCTTTTCATTTTCATTCCCTGCGGGTACGATAAAATTGACACTGACCCCGGTCTTTTGCGTAACATACTTCGAGGTCATATCCGTTCCCCACTTGTTCGGGAACCAGGAAAAGTTCAAATACCAGTCAAACGTAATCGGCTCCATATCCGCCTTCCATCCTGGTGCATCTGCCGTAGCCTTGGTCTTCTCGTCCTGTAATTCCGTGACAGTACCGCCTCCACCGGACGTACATGCAGCGAGCAAACCCACCAGCAGAACAGAAGCCAACAGCCCCTTCTGCCATTTGCGAATGTTCATCATAAATCTCCCCCTTGGATGATGTGCTATCCCTTAATCGAGCCGATCATCAGACCCTTGACGAAATATTTTTGCAGAAAAGGATATACCAGTACAATGGGCAGTGTCGTCACAACCATCGTCGCCAGCTTGATCGATTGCGAAGTGACGGACTGGGCAACGATCCCCGATGCAGCAGCCATCATCTGATTAGAGCTGGATTGGGCAACAACCCGGTACAAATACGTTTGAATCGGCTGAAGATCCGTATTATTAATATAGATCATTCCAGTAAAATAATCGTTCCACTGGTATACCCCATGAAACAACGCAATCGTCGCTACTACCGGCATAGATACAGGAAGCACGATCCGGCAAAAGATACCGAAATCGTTCGCACCGTCTATTTTCGCCGCCTCTTCCAATGCATCCGGCAGTTCTCGGAAAAAAGCCATAAAAATAATAAGGTCAAAAAAGCTGAACATCGCAGGAATGATGTACACCCAAAAGCTGTCCAGCAGTCCGAGATCACGAATCAGCAAGTACGTTGGAATCAATCCCCCACCGAAAAACAGGGTGATGGTGCCAATCAGCATATACAGCTTGCGCCCGATCAGCTCCTTACGGGAATATGCATATGCAATCATAGCGGTAAAAAACACATGAACAATCGTGCCGATTAGCGTCTTCGCAATAGTCACTCCCATCGCGGTCATAATACCGTTGTTGGCAAACACGGCCTGATAGCTGCCCAGACTGAAGACCCTCGGCCACCAGTAAATGCCGCCCCGCATAGCGTCTGCTCCTTCGTTAAAGGAGTTCACCAGCACATACCACACCGGATACAACGTCACAAAACAAACGATCAGCATGAAGACGTTGTTCACGAAATCGAATATCGCTTCGCCTGCTGTTCTGCGTTGCAATAGCTGCATGCAGCCGTCCTCCTTCAAAATAGGGATGTATTATTCACCCGCTTGGTCACCGAATTGGCAATTAGCAGCAAAATGAGAGCAAGAACCGATTTTAGCAAACCCACTGCGGTAGAATACGAGAAACGGCCCTGCTGAATGCCCAACTGATATACATAAATATCAACTACATTACTTGCACTTTCATTCAGCGAGTTACGCAGGACGAGAATTTGGTCGAAGTTGGAGTTCAATATGCCGCTAACCGCCAAAATAAATAAAATAGATATTGTCCCCTTGATAGCGGGAAGGGTGACGTACCACATTTTCTGAAACCGTCCGGCTCCGTCAATGGTGGCCGCTTCATACATGTCCGTAGATACCCCCGCCATTGCTGCCAAATAGATAATAGCTGACCATCCAAGCTCCTTCCAGATATCCGTGCTAACGACGATAGCCCAAAAATAGCTCGGCTCTGCCAAATAACTGATCGGCTGGTCAATCCAACCCCAGGCTAGCAACAGTTGATTAATCATCCCGGTATCTGCCAGCCACGTCGTTAAGATCCCGCCAAGAATGACCCAAGATAAAAAGTGAGGAAGGTATGAAATGGTCTGAATAGATTTTTTGAACCGAGTAGATCGTATTTCATTCAGGAAGAGAGCAAATACAATAGGCAACGGGAACCCGATGGCCAGCTTGAGTAGGCTAATGCCCAGTGTATTTTTGACAATGTACCAAAAGTTATCATCCTCCAAAAAGGCCCGAAAATGCTCTAACCCCGCCCAAGGTGCGCTTGATAGGGTACCAATAATGTCAAAATGTTTGAAAGCAATCAAAATGCCGTACATCGGAATGTAATGAAAAATAATCATCCAAACCACCCCAAGCAGCGCCATAGTCTGCAAATGTCTTTGTTGAACCCATTTGCGCGCTAGTGATGCCCCTCTCCCCGATCGAACTGGCGGCTGTGTCTGCGGATTCTTCCATCCTGTACTCATACGAAAACCTCCCTTCTTTGTAATGTAAGCACTTACATTTATTATTTTAGAGGCTTCTGCTTCGAATGAGTAGTACTGGATTTTTCGATTTTGGTATCTAAAGTTCAGGTGGGGATCTGACTATACGCACAAGTTTTCTTCCAGCCTTTGGATTTTTACATCTATTAATTTACGAAGAAGACTATCAGATGGTACGATAAGACTATATGTGATTCCAATCATTACCTATATACCTAGATCAGGAGGATTAAGAATGGAAGAATTGGTTCGTTCGATTCAGAAACAGGTTCGAATTAAAAAGGTTGCCTGCTGGGCGGGGCTTATCATGTTTGGCCTGTGTACTTTAGTTGGCATTGCAGCTCAGGAATGGCTTATGACGCTCTTGGCGCTCGCGATGACAATTTTATCCGTCTATGGATTAACCATGATGCGTGGTATGACAAAGTTTACTAAGGAGTATCAACCGGGAAAGGGCTACGGTTATTATCGTCGTACGGTACAACAAAAGCTGCGCTATCTAACTTGGGGACAGTGGTTAGTAGGCGGCCTTATTGTCCTGATGTTCTTTATATTTAACGTCCGACTTAGCGCTTTTCTCATAGCTATTCTGGGTATCCTAACCATTCAGTTCAGTATCAAAAAACGAATTAAAAATCACCAGGAGCCCGATATCACTGAGCTGGATGAGTTTGTACGAATGGGGATTGTTTCTCCGCATGAGCAGACTATTGGGGTATATAAAGATTTTCTACACCTGAGCCATACGTTTCGGGGTAACCAAATTGTTATCGTTACAGACAAACGCCTGATTTCTGTATTTGTGGAGGAACAAGGGCGTGCGGTTAAAACGGAAATGCTGCTCTCGGGTATAAACAAAATACGCGCAATCGGTACGGGTTTTCAGGGTCAAGGTATATTGCTGTCTGTAAGTAACCGTGACCATAACGAGCTTCACATTCATATGGTCGGGAAAAGCATTTTCTTTTCTCCAGAGCAATTCATAGGCTCCTTGCTACGGGCACTAGATGCAGCGTTAAAAAGCAGATCATACAGCACGGAAGAACCATTCCCGAGCTACCAACAGACAAGGATTTCATTGCACCCATCAGAACAAGGTTTGCTGCATAAACCTACGACAGCTTAAATAATTTTGGGACATGTACCACGTTATATATATGCGTTATGATCGATCTTCATAATACGCCAAATAGCAAGTAAGCCCTGATCTTAATGAGCTTACTTGCTATTGGGTGTACTTCTACTTTACTTCTGCCTTCTTAATGATTGGCTCCATGATAAAACACCGTGATGAGATCATGACTTGTAACAAACACTAGCAAGCTAAACAGACTGAGCGACAGAGGGCGTGAAATCAATTTTTTCATCCTTTAACACTCCTTTTAAAATAGTTATATATTGGTCTTGCTGTGTTGCTGTAGCTTGGGATCTGAAAATTTCAAATATAGCGGTACATTTCCTAAACTCATGCTCATGTTCCATACCCAGGGTATCGGACAGCATGAGAGATTGCAGGATATAGCCCAACGCAACCGTAAACTGTTGTTGCTTGATATAATAAAGAGCCAACTGATAGCAAAAGCGAAAATAATAAGATACATTCACGGGCTCTTCAAAATATTTAAAACCTTCAATTTGTTCGGCAAATGATTCAAGCACAGCCTCTAAAGGATAGTCATATCTCGACGCTCCCTCAACGATAGAAAGAAGACCCGGTAACAGCTCTTCCGGATTGTTACGAAGAAATTGCATGTATTCCTGCAACACTTCGGCATGGCCTGACAAAATATCAAGGGCATACAAATTAGCTCTGGCAGCATAGCGGTAATATTCGACCTCTGCTTCCCCATATTGATCGAGACCATTAAACCAGCCCAATTCTGCATATTTTTCGATGCAATCGCGAGCGGCCTCATACTTGCCCTGTTTTTGGAAAGCCATGCCTTTCATGAGATGACTGTAGCCGTAGTAGTAGACTAGCGGCCGTTTGGTATGTATGGGTTGTATAGGTTTCTTGCGCGCTTTGTAGAGCTGCAATTCCTGATACTTTTGGTTGACATGGTTATACAGTCGGTCGCATAAAGCAATCATATTGGCACCATCCGCAAATGAAAAAGACAGCTTAATCATGTTAACAAGTGTGTCTAGATCTGTGATGTCGGAGTGAACAAGATCATCCACCGTTCCCGCCTCCTTATCCGACTTTTATATTCACCAAACAAAAGTAAGATCTAAATCCTAACTAAAAATAACTTAATTACGTAGTTATTACGTAATTAAGTTATATCATAAATTCAAACATATGACAAGTGCATTATGATAATATATTCCAGTTTTTAAAATACCGATGTAAGTGGATCGTTCACTTGTTCATTTCCATGTGAAGCAAAGGAAATGCCTTACCTGATCCATCCAGTGCAGATCGCCCCGTTTGTACAAAGCCGTAATGTCTGTAGAAAGCATACGCTTTCTCGTTCTGCTCATTCACGTCCACTTTGAGATGCTTCCCTTTTATTTTTTCAGCATACTGGATGAGTCGGCTGCCTATGCCCTGCCCATGCCGTTCAGGGTCCACAAACAGCATCTCTATTTTCAATCCGTCCAGCCCGATAAAACCTGTTGGTTCTTGACTTGTATTCCATTCCATCCAAACTTCAAGTTCTTTTAAAACACCATTGCGTACGATATGATGATAAAAGTGAATGTCCTCTTCCGACAAAAATGTGTGCGTCCGGCGTACAGCCCGCTCCCAAATATCAACGAGTTGATCATGATTTTCTTCACGATAAGCAACAATTTCATTTTGCACTTGTACTTCCCCCCTCATTTAAAAATCGATATTGCATGTTTTGCAGTAAGTCTAACATGCCTATTTTGAAGCATACAAACACAAAAAAGGAAGCGGAATAATTCCGCCTCCCTTACACTACAGCCTTTTACAACGTAACACCGTTTTTAAAAATAGCGAGCTCTCTGAAATTGTTTTTCTCATTGTTCACCCAGGTTCCGCTGGCTACATCGACAATGTAATCGACAAAGTTGCGGAGCGCTTCTTCCATACTGACATCCTCCACCAGTGAACCAGCGTTATAGTCGATCCAATGAGGTTTAGCTTTATACAACGGCGAGTTGGTTGAGACCTTCATCGTCGGAACAAAGGAGCCAAACGGCGTACCGCGTCCGGTTGTGAAAATGACGAGCTGGCAGCCCGCTGCGGCGAGAGCTGAAGATGCCACCAGATCGTTCCCCGGCGCGCTGAGCAGGTTGAGTCCCTTCGTCTTGAGACGTTCCCCGTACTGAATGACATCAGTGACCGTGGAAGACCCGGATTTTTGCGTGCAGCCCAGTGATTTATCCTCCAGTGTCGTGATGCCCCCTGCTTTATTGCCCGGTGACGGATTTTCGTATACTGGCTGCTTGTAATCCAGAAAATATTGTTTGAAATCGTTAATCAGATGTACGATCTTATTAAATACTTGCTCATCGGCAGCGCGCTCCATTAAAATCGTCTCCGCCCCGAACATTTCAGGTACTTCTGTCAATACCGTTGTTCCACCTTGCGCGGCCATATAATCCGACAATCGTCCGAGTAATGGATTGGCAGTAATACCCGATAAGCCATCAGATCCACCGCATTTCAAGCCGATGTTGAGCTCAGACAAAGGTACAGGTTCCCGTCGATCTTCTTGCACGGCCGCAAAAATTTCGTGGAGCAGCCTTACCCCTTCCTCTACTTCATCCGACACATCCTGGGAAAGCAAAAACTTTACCCGCTCCGAATCATATTCCCCGATGGCTTCCTTAAATTCTTTCATTTCATTGTTCTCACAACCCAAACCCAGTACAAGTACGCCACCTGCGTTCGCATGTTTTACGGCATCGATCAAAATCGTGCGTGTATGTGCATGATCGTCACCCAACTGAGAACAACCATAGTTATGCTTGAGCACAAGTGCATTTTCAAAAGGTGAAATATCTCCAGCTTCCTGCTTAAAACGGTTTAAAATAAGTTCAGCGATCCCGTTCACACAGCCGACCGTCGGCACAATCCACAACTCATTGCGAATCCCCACACGACCGTCCTTTCGCCGAAAACCTTGAAACGTACGACTCTCCTGTTCATATAAATGAGGAGCTGGCTTAGGCTTATAAGTGTACTCCTCCACGCCTGTCAGGTTCGTCTTCGTATTATGCGTATGCACATGCTGACCTGCCTGAATGGGCTGAATGGCATGACCGATGGGATATCCATATTTCAGAACATACCCACCTTCAGGTATATCCTGCAAGGCGATTTTATGCCCACGTGCTACATCCTCGGCTAGCTCCACCCGTTGTTCTTCTTGTGCTCCCCACGCCAGTGTCTCTCCCTGCTTGTAATCACGCAAGGCGACAGCCACGTTATCTTGATCATGAATTTGAATGAATTCCAGCATTCCGGTCTCCTCCTTGCTTATGCTCTGGGCACGCTGTTCCCGGTTAGAGAATCGAGCGTCTCCTTCATTCCTCTGCTTGTAATTTCATACACGTGCTGTGCCGTTTGTTCAGCCAGTCCTTCGATCTGATTCAGGTCTTGACCCCACCATGACTGCCGGCCAAGTGCCAGCGCAGTCAATTGCTTCGCCCCGGCAAGAGTACCGTCATATTGACTCCACAGTTCACCAAACGTACTCAACACTTCAGCTTCGTCAGCCAACGCAATCGACTCGCCATTTCTGTCACCCCGGTAAAATACGAGCAAGGACGCCAGTGAAAACACGATTTTGACAGGCAGCGCCTTACGTTGCTCCACATACTGGAGCAAAGATGGCAAGTTCCGTGTCTTGAACTTGGACACCGAATTTAGTGCGATACTCATAACATAATGACTTACATAGGGATTACGGAATCGTTCAATAACATCATCGGCATATACATTCAATTCCGCTTCTGGCGAGTCCAGCGTCGGAATAATTTCTTCTCGAATCAGCGACTGGATAAAGTTTCCCATAATCTCATGCTCGACCGCCTGCCCCACCGTGTCCAGGCCATATAAATAAGCTACAGGTGTAAGCGCCGTATGTGCTCCATTCAAAATGCGTACTTTCCGTGTACGGTAGGGCGCCATATCGTCGACAATCAGTACATTCAATCCGGCCAAATGCGCAGGTAATTCTTCTTTAAGCCACTGTGGCCCTTCAATAACCCATAAATGATACTGTTCACCCACAACAACCAAATCGTCCTTGTAACCCATTTCTGCTTGAATTTCATGGATTCGGTCTTTGGGATAACCAGGTACAATCCGATCGACCAAACTGTTGCAGAACGTATTCGATTCCTCCAACCATGCAATAAACTCAGCCCCAAGCTTCCATTGGTCCGCATATTTCAGTACGATTTCCTTGAGAGCGTCTCCATTACGGTCGATGAGCTCGCACGGAATGATCACCAATCCCTTGCTCTGATCGCCCCCGAAGAATTGAAAGCGCTTGTACAGAAAGGCGGCTAGCTTGCCTGGAAAGCTCTTTTGCGGACGATCTCCCAATTGATCCTCTGGGGCATAAGCGATCCCCGCTTCCGTCGTGTTCGACACGACAAAACGCAGCTCCGGCTTTTGGGATAATGCTTCATACTCCAAAAAGTCCGAACCGTACGGATTAATCCCACGAGTGACGCACTCCACAACGGTATGCTCCTTCATGGCCTTCCCATCCTTGATCCCTTCAAGAATAACCGTATACAGGCCATCCTGCTCGTTAAGCTTCTCCACGAGGCCTCCTGGCTGCGGTTGTACAATCACAACTCCCGTATTCCATTCTGCCAGCTTATTCATTTTGTCAAATTGCCAGTCTACAAAAGCACGCAGGAAGTTCCCTTCCCCGAATTGCAGCACCCTCTCAGGAAGTGGTTCAGTAACGATAAAGCTTTTTCTGTTTAATTGGTCTAATTCATCTACTTGTTTCATCCGGAGTAACCTCCCACAATTACCATAATGATTTCATCGTTATTTTATCACAATGCACACGTTAACAAAATAGTTTTATCAACATTTTTAGTTTAAAAAAATAATAATGACAATAATATGAACACGTTAACATATACGTTTATATAAAAATCTGCAAGTATATCGTCCTTTTTCTGTTGTTTCGCACCTGATCTAAGACGGTTAAGGCTAACTATCACCCTATCCCGAGACCTTGCTCTTATATACATTTCAGAAGAATAGACGCAAGAAAGCACGGGCAGGATAACACTACTTACTAGGCAGGAGGAACATCTATGAAGACAATCGCAGATACTATTGTACAAGTTTTGGTCAATGCAGGGGTCAAGCGGATTTATGGCATTGTTGGAGATTCTCTAAATAATATGGTTGATTCCATTCGCAGCAACGGTCAAATTGAATGGATTCATGTAAGGCATGAAGAAGTGGCTGCCTTTGCAGCTGGAGCAGATGCTGACCTTAGTGGCAGCATTGCTGTATGTGCTGGAAGCAGTGGTCCCGGAAATTTACATCTGATTAATGGTTTATATGATTGCCACCGCAATCGGGTGCCTGTACTGGCTATTGCCGCTCATATTCCAAGCGACGAAATCGGAAGTGAATATTTTCAAGCTACCCATCCTGAGCATCTTTTCGGAGAATGCAGTCACTTCTGTGAGGTTATTACGACACCGCGTCAAATTCCCAGAACGGTGACCATGGCCATTCAACAGGCAATTTCACGTTCAGGTGTATCCGTCATTGTTCTTCCCGGTGATGTAGCAGCTTTGGAGGCGGAAAAGGTACCCGTCCCTGAACATGTCTACCATCCCACTGCACCTGTAGTGCATCCGTCCGCTTCCGAAATTTCCCGACTGGCCGAATATTTGAATAAAGGCAAACGAATTACGTTACTATGCGGCGCTGGCTGTGCACAATCTCACGACTTGCTCATGCAGTTATGTGACAAGCTAAAGTCCCCCATGGTATCCGCTCTGCGAGGCAAGGAATATCTGGAGTATGACAACCCTTATTATGCTGGATTGACCGGACTGATCGGGTATTCTTCCGGGTACCATGCGATCATGGATTGTGACGTCCTGCTTATGCTCGGAACAGACTTCCCTTACAGACAATTTTACCCTGAGGATGCGATTGTCCTACAGGTAGATATAGAGCCAGCCCATCTCGGCAGACGTACTCCGTTGACGTATGGTTTATGCGGGGATGTAAAAGCCACATTGGAAATGCTGCTACCGCATTTAACATCAGAGCATGACTCCAAGCATCTAGAGAAAACCGTCTCCCACTATACCAAGGTACGCCAGGAGTTGGATGATCTTGCCGTCGGTAAACCAGGTCATACGCCGATCCATCCGCAATATCTCGCCAAGGTCATCAGTGACGCCGCGCAGGAAAATGCTATTTTCACTTGTGATGTCGGTACTCCCACTGTATGGGCGGCGCGTTATTTGCAGATGAACGGTCAGCGTCGGCTTCTCGGCTCGTTCAACCATGGCACGATGGCAAATGCCCTGCCGCAGGCGATCGGAGCGCAGGCCACTGAGCCTGACCGACAAGTGATTGCCCTCTCAGGCGATGGCGGACTCACGATGCTGATGGGCGACCTGCTCACCCTGAAGCAGCATCAGCTGCCTATTAAAGTCATTGTTTTCAATAATGGCGCTCTCGGTTTTGTCGAGTTGGAAATGAAAGCGGCCGGATTCCTGGAAAACGGCACGGAACTGGTGAATCCTGATTTTGGTGCTGTAGCGCAAGCCATGGGACTCAAGGGCATCCGGGTTGAAGATCCGACAATGCTGGAGGATGCCATTCAGCAAGCATTGGCTCATGATGGCCCTGTTGTGGTAGACGTGGTGGTTAACCGTCAAGAGCTATCCATGCCACCCAAAATTAATCTTAAACAAGCAGAAGGATTTACACTGTGGATGATGAAAGCGATGCTGAACGGACGCGGTGACGAGATTGTAGAACTAGCTAAAACCAATCTCTTTCGTTAAATACAGACGAAGCGGAGCACATTTTAACCTAAAAGAGGCAGAAACCATACATCTAGCATGGTTTCTGCCCCTTTGGCCTGCCTGTTAATTAAACGAGACTCAGCGTGGTCTGCCTGCCGTTGATTTCCGCTTCATGAGCGCGGTCTCCATAAATATAAGCTCACCCTCATTGGACGGTGACTGAATTCGTTCCAGAATGCAGGCGGCTCCGCGCTCACTTATCTGCTCAATCGGTCTTTTGACCGTTGTTAACGGTGGAGTCGTATACATTGAGAACCCGATATCGTCAAAACCAATGACAGAGATATCCTCTGGTACCTTCAAGCCATTTTCGAATACCGCATTCATTGCCCCAATAGCCATATCATCGTTAGAGCAAAATACCGCTGTCGGCGGCTCCTGCAAGGAAAGCAGTTGCTTCATTGCCTGGCTTCCGCTTTCAGTATCATAATGGCCTTGCACGATATATTCATGTCGAATCGGCTTGCCACTATCAATTAACGCATTCATAAAACCCTCGCGGCGTTGCTGGGTAGACTTGAAGCCTTCTACCCCTTCAATGATCGCAATGCGTTCATGCCCACTTTCAACGAGAAAGGAGACCGCTTCATAGGACCCTTCTTTATCATTAGAAATCACATTTACAATCCCCGCCCCGGACACCTGCCGATTCAGAACAACAAGCGGAATACCTTGACCGAGCACATGATAAATAAAAGGGTTGTCCGCCTCGCTCTGGCTCATTAGAATGATACCATCAAAACGCTTGCGGTGAATGGCCGAAAAATCGGCGTAATCGTCAATTCCTCGCACAAACAGATTGTAATCTACCCCAATGACATGATTAACTCCACGGATGGTATCCGCAAAAAAACTGGAGCTGGTGCCTTCAGAAATACTGGTGAAAAACAGGCCAATCGTATGCGAGCGCTGGAGAACCAGGCTTTTGGCATTAAAATTTGGGATGTAATTGAGTTGCTCTGCCAACTCCATAATTTTGCGTTTCGTATCTTCTTTAATCAGCGGGCTGTTATTGAGCGCCCGGGAGACGGTTGTATGGGAAACATTAGCCAATTTGGCAATGTCCTTAATGGTAGCTGCCATATACGTATCCTTTCCTTAGTGAGGCTCTAAAAAAATTATATACCCACCATACCACAGGAGCCGCCCGGAAAAGAAGACTTTCACAAATTATACGCGGTTATCCGCATGTCGACGTTGTAACTCTTGAACCATTTCTGCATGTCTGCTGTCCGTCAGCTTGTACATTTTACCGATGACCAGCATGGCCAAAGCCAGGGCAACAGCCGGATAGAGACAAAGCAATGCCTTGATCCCAAGCAGCGTTCCAGAGGACTGAACCACATTCGGAACATACCCGATGAGCGCTAGTCCAATACCCGATAGAAAGCCAGACAAGGATTGAGCCAGCTTACGTGAAAAGTTAAATAACGAGTAAGTAATCCCTTCTTTACGCTCTCCGGATGACCATTCGCCATAATCAATGATATCGGACACGAATGCCCAGGTCACCCCGTTAGGAATACTAATACCAATGAACGAAATACTGGCCAGGATTGTGAAAATGTATACATTGGAAGGCATAAAAAAGTTAATGGAGTCGGCAATGACACTAACCAGCATCCCCAGTATGGCTGTTTTTCGTTTACCGAAGCGCCGTACCAGCTTGGGCAGGAATAACACACCCAGTAGCGACGAACCGATAATAATAAAATTCATATAAGCCATTAATTCTACATGCCCCAAGTTATATTCGGCAAAATAGATCAGCAGTGCGGACTTGATATTGTACGCGGATATGGTGAAAATCGTCATCAAAACGAGTACCAGCAAAGGCTTGTTATTCGTAAAGGTATGCACAATAACGCCTATAGATAGCTTCTCTTTTGGCCCGGACTGGCTAATAATACGTTCTTTCGTTCCTCGGTAACATATGATGAAAGCGATCACACCAATGAGTGACATAATCCCCATCACAACCGGATAGCCAACATGGTGGTTAGGAAACAGTAAAATAAGCGGCATGACAACGACACTGGTGACGAATAATGCGCCCAGAGATCCCGCCTGACGGAAAGATGACAATGAGGCACGCTGATGAGTATCCTGCGTAATAGCGGCACCCAGCGAGCCGTATGGAATGTTTACAATAGAGTAGCCAATTCCCCAGATCATATAGGACGCATAAGCGTAAATGAGTTTTCCAGTAGGCGAAATATTCGGCGAAATAAAGGTAAGAATCGTAAGAATTGCAAGGATAACGCTTCCAACGATAAGAAAAGGTCTAAATTTTCCACGTGTACCGATATGTTTGCGATAATCAACAAAGGACCCGACAATGGGATCACAGACGGCGGCAAACAGCTTGCTGACCAAGAAAATGCCTGCGGCGGCTCCTGCAGAAACCCCAGCTACATCTGTAAAAAATTTCAGCAAATACAACTGCCCCAAATCAAACATGAATCCGTTTCCAAAGTCACCCATACCATACGAAATCTTTTCTTTCAGGCTAATATGCTCGCCTGTCTTGTTGTCAGTTTGGACGCTCTCCTGCACGATAGGCACTCCCATACCTACACACTCCTCTATGTTTGTAATTATTTTCACATAATTAGTTCAGGATTTTGCAAAATTCGATTCCAGTCGCTCCGAAGTGCAAAATATAGACGAACTAAACCATTTCGATCTATATCTTGTTCATTGGAAGTCGCTTATGAGATTTTTGCAAAATCCTCAGTTGATAACTAATTTATTTTCAATTGCTCTTACCGGGAGTTTTCAAACAAGCTCCTGGCAAGAGCTCTTTCTATGAAGTTAGTGAGTTCTCACCTAGGCAATAACTTTACTTACTATGAACAACCGTTGGGAAATTAAAATATTGCTCGGCGTTATTGTAGCAAATATTTTGTACCATTGCTCCGAGCAGTTCCAGATCCTCAGGCGCCTTACCCTCCTGAACCCACGTTCCGATTAAGTCACAAAGTATACGGCGGAAATATTCATGGCGTGTGTAGGATAGGAAGCTGCGGGAATCCGTCAGCATACCAATAAAGCGGGACAGCACCCCGTAGTTAGCCAGCAACTTCATCTGCTCCTGCATACCTTCGATGTGGTCGTTATACCACCATGCCGTGCCAAACTGGATTTTCCCTACAGTTCCACCGGATTGGAAGCAGCCCGCGAGACTTGCCAGTACTGGATAATCAACAGAATTAAGCGAATACAAAATCGTTCTCGGTAATCCTCCTGCCATCTCCTGTGCGTCCAGCAATGCCGCCAATGGACGAGCGATCGAGCCATCATTTACGGCATCGTAGCCTGTATCCGGTCCCAGATGACGGAACATAGCCGTGTTGTTGTTACGCAGCGCGTGAATGTGGTATTGCATAGCCCAGCCATGTTCTGCATACTGTTTGCCAAGAAAAACCAAAACGTACGATTTATATTTCGCCTCCTCTAAAGGAGTCACATGGCCTTCCTCCAGCCCCTTGCTGAATATGGCTGCTGCTTCCTCCAGTGTCGTTTCTTCATAGACAACAGTATCGAGCGCATGATCAGATACCCGACCTCCGGCAGCATGGAAATGGCGCACCCGGCTTGCCAGCGCATTCAAAAACCCTTCCAGTCCAGAAACATCCAGTCCACTGACTTCACCCAACCGAGTCACCCAAGGCTGGAAAGTTTCGCGATTAATTTCCAAAGCTTTGTCGGGGCGGAAGCTTGGCAGCACTGCCACTGGGAAATCGTTCAGCTTGCTGATTTGTTTGTGGTATTCGAGATGGTCCGTCGGATCATCCGTGGTGCACACCACAGTTACCTTCGAGTTCACAATCAGATCTCGTGCGCCAAAGCCCTTTCCCTGCAGCTTTTGGTTTACCTTTTCCCAGATTACAGGTGCGCTCTGTTCATTCAGCAGCTCATAGACACCAAAAAAGCGTTGAAGCTCCAAATGCGTCCAATGGTACAGCGGATTGCCGATTAGTGTAGGTACGGTTTTGGCCCAAGCTAAAAACTTGTCATAATCTTCACCATCCCCCGTAATCAGGCGTTCCTCAACCCCATTGGCCCGCATAAGTCTCCACTTGTAATGATCTCCGTACAACCAGGCTTCCGTAATATTCTTGAACTTTTTATTTTCATAAATTTCTTGTGGACTTAAATGGCAATGATAGTCAATAATCGGCATATCCTTGGCATACTGATGATATAAGGTTTCAGCCGTTGGATTGCTCAACAAAAAGTTTTCGTCTAAAAACGCTTTGGTCATTACTTTCTCATCCCTTCTGTAATCGTGTTTCCTAGCAAATTTGTTAACGTTAACAAAAATGTTCGAGATACTACTTGCCCTTTAACAATTACATTCCCCATAGCAGTGGGAAATCCATATGATTTGTACAGGAAAATACAACTATAATATGATACCTGTACATCATGTCATACTGGTTTGCTTCACCTTAAATTTAATGTTTACGTTAACAACAATTACATTGTAACCGCTATCCTTTGTAGAGGAAAGTGATTTTTATCATGTGAGCGGATAAAAATGATCTGCCTCCATTTGGGACAGATCTGTTCTATACCTTCTCGATGACCGACACCACAAGAAAATTCCACAATTTTAATTTTCCTTGATAGATCAAACTTTGAAAACGTTTTATATATTTTTCTCTTTTTTTCTGAAAATTTCTTTCTTGAAAATACCAGTTATTGTATTATAATTGCAATATACATCCATTGATTTACATTAAAAGTATTTCATTAGTTATTTCACAGAGAAGAAGAAGAGGTGGTAGCATTGAGTACAAAAGTGCAAGCTGTTCAAACTAAAACTATATCCGATACAAAAGGAGCCGACCTTGTTGTCGATTGCTTGATCAAGCAAGGGGTTACCCATATTTTTGGCATTCCAGGTGCCAAGATCGATTCTGTTTTTGATGTTCTTCAAGATCGGGGGCCCGAATTGATCGTATGTCGTCATGAACAAAATGCCGCCTTTATGGCAGCGGCAGTCGGTCGATTAACCGGTAAACCGGGCGTATGCATTGTTACCTCAGGTCCAGGCGCATCTAACTTGGCGACAGGACTTGTCACCGCTAATGCAGAAAGTGATCCTGTCGTCGCCATTGCGGGTGCAGTCCCAAGATCTGAACGCTTGAAACGCACGCACCAATCTATGGATAACGCCGGACTATTCGAGCCCATCACCAAATACAGTGTAGAAGTAGAACATCCTGATAATGTACCGGAAGCAATTGCTAATGCATTTCGAATTGCGACCTCAGCCCAGCCTGGAGCCACATTCGTCAGCCTGCCGCAGGACGTGTTGACTTCGTCATCTGAAGTAACAGTCATTGAGAAGGTTTCTCTTCCCCAACTCGGAACCGCACCCGCCGGACTCATCAAACAAGTCGCAGAGCAAATCAAAAAAGCCAAGCTGCCCGTACTTCTTCTCGGCATGAAAGCCAGCACGCCTGAAGCCACCGCAGCTATCCGTGCTCTCATCCGAGATACAGATCTGCCTGTTGTCGAAACCTTCCAGGCCGCTGGAGCCATCTCCCGTGAACTAGAAGACCACTATTTTGGAAGAGTGGGTCTGTTCCACAATCAACCGGGTGATATGCTTCTTGGAGCCGCAGATTTGGTACTGACGATTGGCTATGATCCTATCGAATACGATCCAAAAAACTGGAACATTCCGGCAAACCGAACACTCATTCATCTGGATGACCATCAAGCCGATATTGATCATGATTATCAACCGGACTACGAGCTAATCGGAAATATAGCCCTGATTGTGGGTAGCCTTGCAGAAGAATTACCTACCTTAAAGCTACCTAAATCCTCCTGCGAACAATTGAATCGTCTGCGCCATGATCTAAACGAGCAAGCGGCTGTTCCCGCACACAAGCATGATTTTCTGATTCATCCATTGCAATTTATTCGTACACTGCGCAGCCTGATTGATGATAACGTCACAGTCACCTGTGATGTCGGTTCACACTATATTTGGATGGCACGATATTTCCGTTCGTATGAACCGCGGCGCCTTCTATTCAGCAACGGAATGCAGACGCTAGGCGTAGCGCTGCCTTGGGGGATTGCTGCCACGCTCGTCAATCCCGGTCACAAAGTCGTTTCTATTTCTGGAGACGGAGGATTTCTTTTTTCATCCATGGAGCTCGAAACCGCCGTACGTCTTAACTCACCGTTGGTGCATATCGTATGGAGAGATGGTTCCTATGACATGGTCGCTTTTCAACAACAGATTAAATACGGAAGAACGTCTGGTGTAAAATTTGGAGATGTTGATGTAGTGAAATATGCTGAAAGCTTCGGCGCCACTGGATTACGCGTGCACTCTCCTGAAGAACTAGAAAGTGTATTGCAGCAGGCACTTCATACCGATGGTCCTGTGGTCGTCGATATTCCGATTGATTATCAGGATAACATCCAGTTGGGACGTAAACTGCTGCCTAACCAATTAAACTAACCTTAACCAAGCCTCACTCGTGACGGCTTTATGACAATTATGGAGTATAACGTTTTTTTTATGATTTTTTTGAGTTATTCATGTTATTTACTGAAATTTTACGTTTATTATTGAAAAAGAAAGAAAATAAATGCATACAATTATAAAAGGAAGTGTATTGCCATGACCGTTGCGCAATTGGAAACCAAGCAAGAAGCTGATCATGATATTTACCAAACCTCCACTATGCTTGCTCTATTAGATGGTCTTTATGACGGAGTTGTTGCCTTTGAGGAGTTACAAAAGCACGGGGATTTCGGAATTGGTACCTTTGATCAACTGAATGGCGAGATGATCGCGTTCGATGGTGAATTTTATCACTTGCTTCCAGACGGTACGGCCCATCGCGTAAAACCGGAAGAAACTACACCTTTTTCCACCGTCACCTTTTTCCAGGAAGATTTCACATATACTATTGACCGCCCTATGCATCGTGAAGAGCTGGAAGCTCTGCTGTTAACGTTGTTTCCAAGCCGTAATCTGTTCTATGCCTTCCGTATGGATGGCACTTTTCATGAAGTAAAGACACGGACCGTGCCTCACCAAGTTAAACCATACAAACCTTTTATCGAAGCGACCAAGTCACAGCCTACCTTCACTTTTAATGAGGCTTCCGGCGTGATTACAGGTTTTTGGACACCTGCCTATGCTCAAGGTATTGGGGTAGCCGGATTTCATCTGCATTTTATTAACGATGAACGCACTGGTGGCGGGCATGTCTTTGATTTTATCGTCGAAAAGTGTACCATCCGCATTTGTCAAAAATCCAATCTGCATCTGGTCCTGCCCGATACCCCGGATTACTTGAAGGCCAACCTGTCCAGAGAAAACCTGGAGAAAGAAATTGCCGTTACTGAAGGTGCGCAGTAATCACAGTTATATAACTCATCAAGTTACGGACCCTATAGCTAAACAATAAACAGTAAAAGATCACAGTCAGGGAAGAGAATTACTGCTCTCTGACTGTGATCTTTTTATGTACGAGCATATATATACGTTACTGCTTATGCTCTCACTCCGGTTCACCTATGCCTCGATCTGATCCAGTTTATCTGCATAATATTGAATAGCACGTGAGTACTCCTGTGTAGATAAATCCGAGGTCGTCTCAGCCACCTCCATTAGCAGCTCCTGCATGGCTTTCCCGTATTCCCCCAGATTGTATAACACCATCGCGTAAAATACCCGAAACGGTCTGTAATCCGGAAATTCGTTCATTCCTGTGTCCAACCACGCTTTCGCCTTGGCGTAATCTCCCAATACACGATATGTACTGCTTAATCCCAGGATGGCTCCTTTCCTTGATTCTGCGGATAACGCCATACCTAGGCTTTTTTCATAATAGGCAACCGCTTCCCTCTCTAAGCCCAATGAATCATGTGTCCAAGCTGTCTGATACCACAATTCTGCATCATTTTGCTGCTGTTCTAATGCCTTTAAAAGAAGCTTACGTGCTTTCTCTGCTTGCCCTGTTCGTCTAAGCTCGTTAGCTTGCGCCATGATATCGTTCATATTCATCCTCCACTTCTGACTCATGCCTATCTTTGAGGTATATGTTACCCGACATTTGAATGCAATGTAAATGGAGTTTTTCCTAAGATTTGAAATCCAAAAAAACGACCCTCCCTTTAGGAGAGCCGCTATATATCCGAAGCTGAAGTTACGGTTTATTTAACCTTCAATGATCCTGTAGTGAGTATTCCAGCTACACGTTGTGCGTCGAAAATGCGGGTGAGCTCCTCCACTGCCGTCAAGTACAGTAGACCGTTGCCCTCCAGCTTAGGAGAATTGCCGAGTGGAATCGTGCGTTTGATGAGTTGTGCGTATAATTCCGGTTCTGTAAGATCACGCTCAAAGCTCGCATTCGCCAGCTGCTTAATCAACGCCAATGCACCTGCTACGTGCGGAGTAGCCATCGAAGTTCCGCTAAAGGTCGCATATTTGCCGCCCGGAACGGTGGACAAAATATCTTCTCCCGGTGCAACCAAATCCACCTCATTATTTGAATTACTGAATTCTGAGGCATGCCTATCAAAGTTGATAGCACCTACGCTGATCACTTCATTATAGCAGCCGGGGTAGCCGAGCTCGTCCGTTCTGTCGTCACCGTCTCCCTCATTTCCAGCTGCACAGATGACTAAGATTTGGCTAGCTACAGCCTTTTTTACTGCTTCATGAAGCTCTGGCACATCCTCGGGACCGCCAAGTGACATCGATATGATATCTGCCTTTTGCTCAATCGCATAATAGATGCCTTGAATAATCCAGTCATATTGACCGGAGCCCTGCTTGTTTAGCACTTTGATGATGAGCAGGTCTGCCTCTGGAGCAACACCCACGACACCATCCGCATTTTCTGCTGCCGCAATAGTTCCCGCCACATGCGTACCATGACCGTTGTAATCCTTGAAAATTTCCGGATTACCTTGATCATCATCCGTGAAATTCCGGCCGCCAATAATGCGCGCCTTCAAATCAGGATGGTCCGAATCACAGCCCGTGTCCAGCACCGCCACCTTCACGCCTCGGCCTCGAGTCTGGTTCCATACCGCAGGAGCCTGAATCAGCTCTACCCCTCGCGGTATTTCATTCACTTGTTGCTCCTGCTTGATCACTTGGTAAGGAATGATATGCACTTTACGTTCCATCCTATTCCCTCCTTCATGGATTCAATCGGAAACCATCCGTCTTTGAAACTTTGAAACTTTGAAAAATTTGAAAACCTCTACTACGTTCGAGGTTACTATATTCTAGCAATTTTTGGAAAGTTTGAACATCCCCATTTTGCTTATTTTTGTAAAAAAAAAAAACAGACATCCCCCAATTCGCTTGGAGAATGTCTGTTGTAGAATCTCTTTCAGCCTTAGACTGATTCCGCCTGAAGTTCAGCCTTAGATAACAGCGATTTATGCTGCCATTTCCGCCCCTTCCAGCGTAAATAGTGGAAAATGCCTCGTACCCACTCATCGCAGGCATGTGCAATCCACACACCCAGCACACCATATCCCATATAAATGCCCAGCACATATGCTAGCGGGATTTTAATCCCCCACATTGAAATAATGGCCATCATTAACGGGAACTGAACATCTCCCGCTGCTCGCAAGGAGTTAATGACAACATGATTAAACACACGGCCCGGCTCCAGCAATATACAGAATAGCAAAATCGCTGCCCCTAATTGAATGATCGCCGGCTCATCTGTAAAGATCGCCATCACTTCATATCGGAAAAAGGATACTACCACGATCACAGCAATCGTAATGACCAAAGACCATTTCAGGCTCCGTAAAAGTTGATGATAGGCCTTTTCCTTGTCTCCTGCTCCAATCAGGCGGGCAACAATAATCTCTGTCCCCTCACCTACGGCCATTCCAAATACCATAAAGAAGTATACAATCGTATTCGTATAAAAATGAGTTGCAATCGCCGTTGTACCCATAAAGCTGACAAACCGGGTCACCATCATTTGGCTAAGTTGATAAGACAACCATTCCAGCCCAGCAGGAATACCAATCTTCAGGATGGCTACCAGCTTACTCCATTGGAGCTGTACATAATACCGTATGCGAATCGGCACACTTACACGCTTGTACAGCAGTAGAAAAATCCAGACACATGCTACAGCACGGCTAATAACCGTTGAAATCGCTGCTCCCGCCACTCCCATTTGCGGCAGACCAAACCAGCCATAAATGAGCAATGCATTTCCTACAATATGTAAAATATTCATACCAATGCCCACGATCATCGTATCTTTAGTAAAACCATGCGATCGAATAACCGGACCTGCGGTTAGCATAAGCGCTTCCAGAAATAGCGAACCCCCTGCCAGCATCATATAGATCTCTGCATTTTCCTTGATCGTCGGGGTAATATGGTAAAAAGATAGCAAAAAATCCCGGCTCACAATAAACATCAAACTCAGCGCCAGACCAAACACCAGATTAAAGGTTAGTGCCGAAGCCGTAACACGGCTTGCATCCACATGCTTTTGCGCCCCCAATAGCTGAGCAATGATCACACCTACACCAAGACCAAGCAGATTGAACAGTATAATCGTAAATTCAATCAACTGTCTTGACACCCCCACAGCCGATACAACCTCATCAGAAACATGGCTTAGCATGAACGTATCCACGCTACCCATCAAAATGTGAAACAACATCTCTATAAAGATCGGCCAAGTGATTGCAAAAACCGTCATTGTTTTAACGACTTGTGCTTGCTTGGAACCGTTTTCCTGAGAAAGTGACATCCTTCCGTATTCCTCCTAAATGCGACCCAATTATTACTTAATACCTACACGTCAATTAATCAATCATAAAAAGTCATATGCTTTTTATCTTTTTTATAATATTCCAAGCGGTCCTGCAATTGTCCTGTGTGGAATTCAAACTTATGTCCGTCTGGATCTGTAAAATAGACCGACCTTTTGTCCTGTTCATTCCGTTCTCGTCCGGGCAAAATGGTGAAATTGAAAGTTCTCAGCTTGATAAGCGTGGTATTCAACATGATTCGATTGTCCACTGCAGAACGTCCTCCTTGTGGTTTTCGTTCAGGTGGAAAAAGATCTTGAATCTGCCGCCATTGTTGATCTTGAATTTCATATCGTGTACTCATTTAATGGTTTTAACCAATATATTCCTACTTAAACACTTTGAAGACACGCCCTAGAGTCTATGCCTCGTTAAAATAATAATTTCTTATCAAAAAAGGACTATAACATCATCAAGATTGATGTTATAGTCCTTTTTTGAACTGGTCAAGAAAAAAACATCGTCGGTTTTTATAGTTAAAATTCTAGACTACCGCTCTTTTATTCAGCTAACGTTTCCTAAGCCCACAGGTAGGGGCTTCTCAGATCATTGAGCTTCATAACCTTAGTTGACCTACCTTATAGTTCTGATAAATATGAGATTCAAAGAATAGAAACTCAAAAGGAAGTAGAAGGGATAAAGCACTCTCGAATTTTTAAGCAAAGTGTTTTGTTTTTAGTAGGGGAAATGATCATCAATATAAAGGAAGCAAAGAATTAGAGAAATTTTAGTGGATAATGGTTTGAATACGGCTTCTTTCCACCATTTCTTCTCCATTTGCTTTCCTCTCCTTATTTAGCGTTTTTTAAGAATTCAAGCTCTTTGACAATACCCGGAAATAATTTATCTAGGTTGTAAAATGCCAGCAATAAAATTTGCAGGGCAGCCAAGATAATTGGAACGTAGATAAACATGAAATGAATAGACGCTAGCGCTGTGGCACTGATTGTAGCTTGTCCACCAGCATATCCTCCCAATGCCAGTCCCCAACCGATGAGTGCCGCTCCGAAACCGCCTCCCGCTTTTGTGCCGAAACTACCCGCACTGTACACCAGTCCTTCGGTGCGCATCCCTGTCTTCCATTCGCCATACTCAATGGTATCTGACAACATAGCAAAGAAGGTTCCGAGAATAGCGGCATGTCCAAGGGCTTTAATAACGAGTCCCAGGCAGACCGCCATAAGACTTGCGGGACTGACGGCAATAACAAGCGATCCCACAATCAGGAGGATACTTCCGATAATGGATGAATTTCGTTTCCCGATCCGCTTGACGACGGGAGGCAATAACAGATAACCAAGCAGGGAAGGAAGGAGTAAGGATATGCCGAGCACCCCAATCAGATTGGCGTCTTTTAACACATAACGTGCGTAGTAAATATTCATACCTGTGCCCAGTGAGTTATTTATGAAATAGACCACAGCAAACCCAAGAATCAATTTCCAATACTTATTACGCATCAGCGCTCCAAAAGCACGTCCAAACGGAATTGGCTTCTGTACAACAGATGGAGTAACCCTTTCCTTGGTACTGAAGAAGGTAACGAGAAATAAGAAGGTTCCGAGCAAACCAAACAGAATAAAGGTGAAAATCCACCCCTTTTGACCGCCGCCGAACGACTTCACTAACGGAAGGGTGAAAAAATTAATTAGCAAGGCACCAATATTCGCCAGAGACATACGAAAAATATTAAGCAGAGAGCGCTGGTAAGAATCCTGCGTTATCATGGAATTAAGCACACCATAAGGGACATTAATGCTGGAATAGATAATGTTCATCAGCAGATAGGTAACGTAAATGTATAGAATAGTGATCGTCATATTTCCACTTGGAACCGTGAACAAGAGAATTCCAGACAACGCAAATGGCCCGGACATCCACAGTAACCAAGGACGGGCCTTCCCGTGTCTGCTCTTCGTTTTATCGATCAAAGCCCCAATCGCGACATCAATAAACGCATCCAGTACACGCGCAACTAGCATTAAAGTACCAATGACCCCGGCGCTGATCCCGATTACATCTGTGTAAAAGTAGGACAGAAAAGTCATTGCGGCGGCAAACAGCAACTGGCTGGCAAAATCACCGAATCCATAACCCATCTTTTCTTTCAGCGTAATATTTGAACCGGTTTGCATTGAAGCCTCATTTCCCATTACAACAATATCGCTTGAACTTCTCATGCTCATGCTCCTTTTCCCTTGTTATTCTCTACAATCCCAAGCCATTAGGAAAACGTTTTCTTTATAATCATAAAAACAAGCTGAAATACCTTGAATTCAGCTAGTTATTTGGTAAAAACAATCAATTATGACCAAAAAATACTAGAAAACGTTTTCCGGAGTTGATTATACTCTCCCTACAAACCAAGGTCAAGCGCTTTCTTTGCTCTGGAATCTTTGTTAAACTCAATAAACAATTCAATAAACTGATATAATAAATTCAATTCACTTTGAGAACCTTTTTCTAAATAAATACTTGCTTGAAAGTCGGTGTGTACAATGAAAATGACTATAAAAGATGTGGCTCGAATGGCCAACGTCTCCATTTCAACGGTTTCCAGAGTGATCAATAATAGCCAGACGGTGAACAGTGAAATACGCAAACGAGTTCTAGATGTCCTTGAAGCCACTCAATTCCGCCCAAATGCCATAGCACGGACACTGGTAAAGAATAATACATCTCTGATTGGAGTACTTCTGCCCGAGATTAAAAACAACGTCTTTGATGACATGGTTGAAGGCATCAATCAAGTAGCGCATCTATACGGCTTCGATGTCATAATCGCCTTGTCAGGGGGGGACGCGGACTCTGAAATACACTATTACAATATGTTCCGTGAAATGCAGGCGAGCGGAATTATCATATCGGTAAGCGGAATCCGGGATGCGCTATTCGCGCTCATTGAAGCGGCGGGAATTCCCTGCATCCTTGTCGGACGGGATTTTCGAGACCAATCCATTCCTTCCGTACATGTTGACAACATAACGGCTGCTTTTGAAGCGGTAACTTATCTAATTCAGCAGGGACATCAGGATATCGCGATGCTGCGGGGAGCAGCGGGGGATATTTCAGTGGGCAGTCAGCGTTTTTTGGGCTATGAACAGGCATTGAAGGCCGCTCACCTGCCAGTACGTCCTGAACGTGTGTTGGAAAGCGGCTTTTCAGTTGAAGATGGCGTAACCTCGATGAGAAAACTGTATCATTCAGGCCCATTGCCTAGTGCGGTGTTCTGCGCGACGGACCGAATTGCCATAGGCGCTATGAACTTTCTGACCGAGAATGGGGTGAAAATACCTGAACAGGTCTCCTTCTTGGGATTTGACGACATTGATATGGCTACAATAATCCGGCCTAAATTGTCAACTGTCCGATATTCAGCATCCGAACTGGGCATGGTCGCCGCCCGCAATCTCATTAAGCTTATTAGAGGACAGGAATTGGCGGCTGTCCACTGGTCCATATCGCATCAGTTAGAAATTCGGGACAGCAGTGCAAAACATGGGCTATCCTAATCTTTGCATGTTCCTACGCGGTTGCTGGAAGTGCTTCACCGGCTGGGATGGACTTTGACAGCTCCGACGCCGAATAATGGAAGCGTTCTCTTGCGAATTTTTTTCCAAAAGAGGCATGATTGGCGATACGCAGAAACCAGACTCGGTTTAAAGTTGGCTATCATGTAGGTGGGCCTCAAAGGGCAAAAACATGTACCCCTGGACGAAGTTAAACGAGAAATCAAGTCGTACATGACCTACTACAACTATTACAGATATCAATATAACAAAAAAGACTTGCACTAGAGTTTACTCAAAGGTATATACTTTGTTTCATGGAAAAGTTATTAACCATTCGACAAGTCGCAACTGTTACAGGTCTTAGTGTCCACACCCTTCGCTATTATGAGAATATAGGTCTTCTATGTTACATTGATCGCAATGAAAATGGGTATCGTTGTTATTCTTCAGCGGACGTTACTTGGATTAAGTTTCTAACTCGTCTTAAAGCCACTGGAATGTCGATTACCAAAATGCTAGTAATCGCCGAACTTCGGAGGCAAGGTGATTCAACTCTAACTGCAAGGAGGATTCTTCTCGAAGAACACTATAAAGAAGTTCAAAAGAAAATAATGGAACTCCAGAATAATCTTGATTTACTCGCTGATAAAATCGTGACGTATAAGGAGATGGAAAACAATTACCAATTAAAGCAAGAATTTTCCGAGTAAGTAGAACAGATTTTCTCTATTAAAAACTCACAATACATCAAATGGAATGAGTTCTTTGCTGTTTTTCATTTGGTGTTTAAGAGTTTCTATCTAAATACCAACTAAACAAATGCGATTAGTTCATATTATATAATGAAAGGATGATCTCACTTGCGCTTGAATAAGTCATTTCCCACATATGCTATTGCTCTCGGCGTATTTGGCATTACAAATACAGAATTTGGCATAGTGGGCATTTTGCCGAAAGTCACCACCAATTTCCAAATAAGTGCATCTCAGGCAGGTATGCTCGTAAGCATGTTTGCTTTGATCATTGCAATTTCCGGTCCGTTCATGACTCTTTTATTTTCTGGAATAAATCGAAAAAAAATTTTGGCTGGCGTACTTGTTGTTTTTACAATTTCTAATCTTTTTTCCGCCTTTGCTCCGAGTTATAATGCCTTGATGATGTTTCGACTTTTACCCGCTTTTCTTCATCCAGTTTATTTCTCTGTAGCATTTGCAGCAGCTGCAAGCTCTGTTTCAAAAGAACAAAGTGCCATAGCGGTGGCTAAAGTTTTTAACGGGTTAACTATAGGGATGGTATTAGGCGTTCCGGTCACATCTTTTATTGGGGATCAGTTTTCACTTGAAGCTGCATTTCTTTTTTCTTCAGTCATCAATGCAATTGCACTACTTGGAATTTTATTTTTTATTCCATCTCTACCGGTTGAGGGAAAGTTGACCTTTGGCAAACAATTGAATGTTTTGGCAAAACCACAACTATGGCTTAACGTCGCAGCCGCTTGTTTTATCTTAGCGTCCTTATACTCTGTCTATTCCTATTTTGCTGAATATCTCGAAGTAGTGACAGGTATGAGCGGTAAAATAGTAAGTATCATGTTAATTCTTTTTGGCGCGAGCGGTATCATTGGCAATATGCAAACCGCTAAATATTTAAGCAGAAACATGGTAAAAACAATTATTTTTTATCCCCTTGTGCTTGGGTCCATCTATTTTCTGATATATTATATCGGGAGTTACTACATTCCCATGATTATAATAATAATTATATGGGGGGCTGTTTTTACCGGAGGTCTGATTGTAAGTCAAACTTGGTTAACTTCGGAGGCCTCAGAAGCACCTGAATTTGCTAATAGCTTGTTTGTCTCCTTTGCAAATTTAGGTGTCACGATTGGCACCACCCTAGGCGGATGGTTTCTATCACAGATGGGAACACACCTGATTACCTGGAGTGGAGTATTATTTCTGTTGCTTGCATCTATCTGCATTGGGTTGAAAATCAAGTTTTTTGATATTCTCTAGTACTTTTTGATAAAAATGTATCGATTTCTCCAAATTTGATATCAAAAAGCAAATATGATCTCATCCTTGTATGCTCATATTCCCTCTTCCTTTCAGCGAACCCTGTTCAGCCAATAGGTCCACGCTTCTGTATATTGATCGAGATCTTCCGGATGATGACGAATGCAGGTGGCTATACGAAAATATAATCCCATTAACACTTCCCTGTTCAGCTCGTATTCCCCTGTCATCTCCGGCTCAAGCTTCTCTATGGCAGGCAAAATAATATCGACGGTCAGCCTATCCGGTGAAGAACAAAAGGCGTATATCAGATCATACAGAGGTTCTCCTATCACTGGATCAGGGTCAATAATACCCGTCAATGTGCCGTTTTCGGTAAACACAAAATTATGTACCCCACAGAGGCTTATAGTGCGAGATCACCTCCGTTGCCAGACGAAGCAACAAATCGCTTTTGTTTCTTCCTTGATACTGTGTGAACCCTGACCTGAACGTGTATACCAAATAACGGTGCAACGGATCTACATAAACCAAACGCGATAGTTTCTCAATCTGTACATAGGTATGTAAGAATTCTGCCTCGGCTTCTACGACAGCGGGATTATTTTGCTTAATCACGTATCGCGGCTTAGTTCCGTCCATGACAACTACCACTTTGCTCGAAGTTCCGCCGGTCAGTGGTTTGAGATTTCGCATACGGCTTTCAAGCACGTCCGTTTCGTGAAGCTCATTCAGGATCAGTTGAACATCCATCTCACGCCTCCCTCCATGCATCTGATCCACAATGCGGCTGGCGACTTGGATATTTCATTTAGCTCCCACACGTTCGCCAGCCACTCTTCTTTTAAAAATAAATCTTTTCATGCTCCGCATAGATTTCAAGCGCCCGCTCCATCTTATGCACATAGGCCTCATCCTGACTAGAACATAGAAATGTAATGTGTCCCTCCTGCGATGGACCGGATTTTGGCGAAGGTTCCAGCAAATTACGCTCAGACAACACCTGTTTCAACCGCCTAACTGTTCCCTGGCTCCCGTCAATTAACTGAATATGAGAAGGTAGTAGTTCCCTTAGAATTTCCTTATAAAAAGGATAATGAGTACATCCCAATACCACCGTGCCATATATGTCGAGATTGAACGAAGACAGCTCACGGTTAAAATATTCGAACATTTCTGCCCGGTCAAAATTCAACTGTTCGCAATAATGTACTAGCTCCGGCAGAGGTAGTGAGTCCACGCTCCCATGATCGTCAACCCTGGATACCAGCGCTGCATAACAGGATTGTTTCAACGTCAATGGTGTGGCTAACACCAGAACTCTTTTACCATTGGCTCGGTTCATCTCGACCGCTGGCTTCACAGCTGGCTCCATACCAATAATCGGAATAGGATATTCCTTCCTTAGCTCCGCAACCGCGATACTTGTAGCCGTATTGCAGGCAATGACCAATGCCTTAACATCTTCTTTAAGGATCGTTTCTACTGAAGCCTTGACATAACCAAGCACCTCTTGGGGAGTTTTCGTCCCGTAAGGCACATGAAGCGTATCCGCCATGTATACAAAATTTTCGTTTGGCAAACGTCTTAGTGCCTCGGACAATACTGTAATTCCACCCAATCCTGAATCAAAAAAACCTATCTTCAAGCTACTCACCTTTTTTCGTTCAACTATTGTGCCATATCTTGCAGGCACCATGTTCATTTTCTTATTCCCCTACTCAAACCATTCTCTTCATTAAACTTTACATTTAAATTTTACCGCAAAACTGATATTTTGCAAAAGAAACACGTAAAATTTATAGTGTAAAAAATAAAGTAGCTTTTCAAAGTAAATTTAATATAAAAGTGTTGACAGATATTATCTTTATATTGTAATATTACGTGGTAACTTACTAACTTAACTTACTTATTCAACTTACTTAGGGGGAAATAAATCATGTCTAAAGTATTATTTGTCAAAGCTAATGATCGTACAGCTGAAGAATCTGCAACAGTTAAATTGTATAACGCCTTCGTAGAAAGCTACAAGTCTTCCCACCCAACTGATGAAATCACTGAGCTGGACCTGTTCTCCGTCGAGCTTCCTTATTTGAACGCTAACATGATCAACGGCACGTTCAAATCCGCTAGAGGCATGGAGCTGAACGCAGAAGAAGCTCGCCTGGCAAACATCGCTAATGGCTACCTGGATCAATTTCTGGCAGCAGACAAAGTCGTATTTGCTTTCCCGCTCTGGAACATGACGATTCCAGCTGTACTGCATACGTACATTGATTACCTGAACCAAGCTGGTAAAACATTCAAATACACTGCTGAAGGTCCAGTTGGTCTCGTAACTGAAACTAAAGTAGCCCTGTTGAATGCAAGAGGCGGCGTTTATTCCGAAGGACCAGCTGCTGCAGCTGAAATGTCTTTGAACTACATGAACAACATCTTATCCTTCTTCGGAGTAAAGGACATCGTGAAAGTTGTTCTGGAAGGACATAACCAAGCTCCAGATCAAGCACAAGAAATCGTTGCTTCTGCCGTACAACGTGCAGTGGACACAGCAAAATCGTTCTAATCATATATTATGAAGAGAAGAGGATATCCGCGCCCTATATGGGCTGGATATCCTCTTTTTTGTTATAAAGTATAAAAAACACGTGCTCCCCTGATCTATAATCAAGTGAAAGCACGTGTTTGTGAAATGAGATTACTTCTATTTTAAGGAATGAATTGCTGCACGATTTTTACAACTTTACCCTCACGAAGCGTAACATGGTATGGAAATTGACTGAGGTCCAGAACGTCCTTTTTAGCAAAATCTTTCTCAAACTGTGCCAGAGGAATCGATTCATTCCATTGCACGTCTGTATCTTCTATATTACCCGTGTGATCATAAATCTGCACCTCTACCGAAGCATCTGGTGCAACCTGATACACGTCATTTTGCACGGAATTGTTTACGATGTAGTAGCCATCTGGAGCTCCATCCAATCCTGTATTTCCTTCATGCTCCAATAATGCTTTGTCAGCTGCCGCGCCTTCATACCATTCAATCGGGTCTGCCGACAAATAAATCTGTCCGTCACGAATCTCCATTTGGTTTATATATACGGTCTCCTGATTTTCAGCAGCTGCTACAGGCGTGTAGCCTTGCGCTGTTGCCCCAGCCGTCGTAATCAGCATCATCATTAAAGCCAATACGGTCCATTTCGAAGCTAGTTTCATCATGTCTGATCTCTCCTTGCCGTTTGGGTATGTACACGGTGTCTGTAAGCTTCATTACCCTTGTGTACTTATCATAAACGTTGCACGGTTAAAAAGTGTATCAGATACATAAAAAAGAAGTTACGATTTTTTAAGACTTGGTCCTAAAACTTGATAATAAGTCCTATTTATCTTTGCTATCTTAATAACCCGACCTGACGTGCCTGTTCTTCGGTGAGAATAAACTCTTCATTTTGCCATACTTCGTCCTCTTTGTTTACAGCAAACATCCCCATGATCTCTGTCCATATTCCTTTGTCGACAGCTTCCTGTTGTGTAATGATAATTTTCATGTGAATCTCTCCTTTATATACTCTTATCGGTCTGTGAGGCCCACTACGCAACAGATGGTTTCTCCAATCGCTGTTGGAACCTGATTTTTTGAATTTATATTTTAAATGGTTAAAATCAGGTTCCAAAGGCGAACGCTATCGCTTCTCCGAAGTCCATCTGCCCGCTTCGTTACTCAGCTTATCTCTACCATTCTCATTTTTCATAATATCGTCACTATAAAAATAATGGGCTAAGATGATACTTAGGCCAAATATAATACTTTTATTTAAAGCCTCTAACCCTTATATGGAACTCACAATGCTTGTCCTAGATTTGCATTATCGGAGTGCTTGAGGGGTTCTTATCCCGCTTATAACATATGTACCCTTTTGCTACCAAGATTATTCGTATTTATTTGTAACCATAAAATTTTATATTATTTTTGTAGGTAGTGACTTCTTTAGAAATGACTAAGTCCTAAAATAAAAACGGCTGTAGGTTATTCTACGAGCCGTTTTTACTAAAAAATTTTATATGCTTGGTTAATCTATCAGTACCATCAACATATAACGTATTCGTTTATTGTTTCTGCATAAAAAAATGGTCGCCAAAAGCACTAAAGCAGCGGAGAGGACGGAATCGTTCTCAAGAAGCGGAGCGTTCGGAAGAATACACCGTCCTCGTAGCGACCATTATTCGCATCACTATCACTTAACCACTCCGCATGATATAAATGTAACGCTCCTTTTACACAGAAAAGTAAAAAGGCTGTACGCATACTGGCTTGGATACGGTTACTTGTTGCCCGGTGTAGGTCAAGCGTCCACTTGCCTTGTCCACTTTGAACGTAACGATGTTGTTGGTGTCGCGGTTGGCCACGAGCATATGGTCACCATTTGGAGTCAAAGCAAAATGGCGTGGATGCTCTCCTTCAGCAGATACATGCTCGACTAGGCTCAGCTTGCCAGTTGCTTCGTCTACAGCGTATACCACAATGCTGTCATGCCCACGGTTGGAACCGTACAGATAAGCTCCATCCCCCGAAATCGCAATTTCAGCAGTTGTGTTTTCACCTGTAAAGTCAGACGGCAATGTCGGTACGCTCTCAAGCTCAGTGAGCTTGCCAGCCTCTGCATCATATGCAAAAGAAGTAATGGAAGAATCCACTTCGTTAATGACAAAAGCAAATTTACCATTCGGGTGGAACGTCAAATGACGTGGACCTGCACCTGCATGGGTTTTCGTTTCACCATGAAACACCAGTTGTCCTTTGCTGTCATCAATAGTGTAAACGCGGATCAGATCCAGACCGAGATCTTGTACGAACAGGAAGCGGCCGTCCGGACTAAAGAAACTGGAATGTGGATGTGGACGATCCTGACGTTCAGGATGCGCTCCTTTGCCCTCATGCTGTTTAACATCCAGCAACTCACCGATACGTCCGTCCTCAGTCAGGGACACGAGTCCCACCATGCCACCGTGGTAGCTGACTACAATAAGGTAACGATCAGATGGATCACGCTGAATGTGGCAAGTTGTTGCACCCACGTTTTCCGCACGATTCAGCAATGTAAATGTTCCTTTAACTGGGTCAATTTCGAAAGCAGAGGCTTCGCCTACTTTCGCTCCTGCAGCAGAAGTCGTCTCTCCAATGGAATACAGCTTCCGATTTTTGACGTCCACATTCAGGAATGTAGGATTTTTCAAGCCGGAGAACTCATCCTGTAGTGTAAGTGCTCCTGTCTGTTCATTAAAAGTGTACGAATAAACTCCGTTACCTTCCAATTCGGCGTAAGAGCCTGCAAATACGAGCAATTTTTGTTGTGCTGTCATGGTTGTGTCCTCCTTGGATTAAAAAAATGATGGGCAATTGGAATGATTGCTCCTGTTACAAATATCGCTTTAAGAGGCGCGCTCCACCACGGGCTCTGTGGACAACGCCACATTTCCCGCAACGGCACGCGAGATCATGCATGAGGTTTCTGCCTGCTCTGCCAGTCGCAATGCTTGTTCGATCTGCGATTCTGTCGCATCGGCAGCCAATTGAACCTGCGGACGATGCACAATTCGGCGATATGTAAAAATATTGTTCGTTACATCGACAATCCCTTCGGATTCCAGCGCCAGTGATGCCACCGGGAGACTCGCGCGCTCCATCATCGCCGCCAACGTAATCAAATAGCAGGTAGCAGCGGCACCGAGCAGCATTTCATCTGGATTGGTGCCCACACCAGGGCCTCCCATCTCAGCCGGGATCGAAATTGCTGTCCGCAACTGTCCAGCCTCAATATGGCCGTCGCTGTTGCGCCCCCCGTTCCAGTCTGCCTTGAGCAGAAAGGTATGCTCCATTTCAGGTCACTCCTCTCTCTTATATTATGAATCTTTACACAGGTGAATGTAAAGGTTAGTCAATCTCCTGATTTTTGGTTTCCGTACCCAGCAACCATACAGCCGCAGCTCCGATCAAGATAGCTACGAAGAAAATCACAAAGATAGATGGTAGCGCTACGCCCTGTCCTACGAGTATACCGACCGCAAAAGGCCCGATAACGCCTCCAATACGGCCAAACGCAGCCGCCATACCCACACCAGTTGAACGTACAGCTGTCGGGTACAATTCTGGAGTATAGGCGTACATGGCTCCCCATGCACCAAGATTAAAAAAGGACAAGCAGATACCAGCAGCCAACAGCATTCCCGCCGTTTCCGAGGTGCCAAACCAAATAGCGGACACTGCTGTGAGCAGCAAGTAGATGATCAGTACGAATTTGCGGCCCAGCTTTTCAATTAGATAAGCGGCGGTAAAGTAACCCGGTAGTTGCGCAAGCGTCATGATCAGCACATACTCAAAGCTTTTAACCAGTTCGAAACCTTTCATAAACATCATGCTCGGTAGCCACAGGAACATGCCGTAGTATGAAAATACAACTGTGAACCATAAAATCCACAGCATCAGCGTAGACTTGCGATGGGGTCCCGACCAAATCGAAGCCAATCGTGCACGCAGCGGAAGTTTGACGCTTTGCTGCTTATAACGCGGTGAATCATCAATAGCTCTGCGCAGATAAAGAGCGTACAGCGCAGGTACTGCGCCGAGAATAAACGCCATTTGCCAACCATACTTTGGAATAACAAAATAAGCAATAAGAGCCGAAAGGATCCAGCCTGCCGCCCAAAAGCTTTCCAGCAGGACAACCGCTCTTCCTCGTTCTTTCACAGGTACTGATTCTGACACCAGCGTCGAAGCAACAGGCAATTCCCCACCCAAGCCTGCACCAGCAATAAAACGCAGTACCAGCAGCATTCCGAGACCTGTCGCCAAAGCGGATAATCCACTGGCAATAGAAAAGATCAACAATGTCCACACTAATATGGCACGTCTGCCGTAACGATCCGCCAAAATCCCCGCCAAAGCGGCTCCGAACACCATTCCTATCGAATTCATTGCAGTTAGCAGTCCAATTTGCTCAGATCCCAGATGCCACTCCTTTGCCAACGCTGCGACTATAAATGAAAGCAGCCCCACATCCATAGCATCAAACAACCAGCTGAGCCCTGCGCTAAACAGCAATTTTCTTTTTTGGGCTGGTGGTAATGAAGTTAATTCACTCATGATTTGCTCTCCCTTAAAAATATATCGTATGTAGACGTATATTCAGGTGTCTTGTCACCTGTAGCCTAGCATCTATTGTACCGTAAGCTTCCTTAATCTGCGAGCTTTTTAACACAAAAAAAACGGAAGATTGCCTACGGCAATTCTCCCGCCTTCTGGAACCTGCCACTTACCGGTTTTGGACCAGACCGATGATCGTCACCATGAGCACCAGCAGCTGGATGAGTGTATCGTTACTCATTCCAATCGCCTCCATCCCATATGAGATACTCCTTCGGCCGTTTCCCCTCTCCCCGGATCATGACGCTTGTTCCCCAATACATACCTATGCAGGCGGCGGGAAGCTTATGATCAATCATGGATGAAAATCTCCATATGTTTAAGGTTTAATCCAGGACCACTGCAAATCCATTTCCTGAATACATTCACGGTTATCATGTTCATCATTGGCCACCAGCGGGGTCACTGGATAGGTACTCATGTCCCCTTTCTCATATGTGCGCAGTAGAGGCAACAGCTCATCTATGTTCTGGACAGACGGATCTAGCCATGAATCTATATGATCAGCTTCCAAAATAGCTGGCATACGGGTATCGAATTCACGTATATCCGTATTGGCCTGAACTGTCATCATCGTACAGGTGCGTAAAGGCTCCTTACGACTATCCTGCCATACTTCATATAGCCCCGCGACCGCAAACATCTTCTGTTCCGGCAGTACCACCCGTACAGCACACATGCGTTTACCCAATTTTCGCCAGTAATAAAATCCATTGCATGGAATGATACAGCGCCGGGTTTCCACCATCTTGCGATAAGTCGGATTTACCCGAACCGTATTCAAGTCTGCATTGACACAATCCTTGCCCCAGTAGGGAATAAATCCCCAGCGAAATTCATCAAGTACCCGTTCTCCATCCTGATACAGCACAATTGGAACATGCTGAGTGGGACTCATGTTATAGCGTGTTTTGTAATAATACATCACCCGTTGTATACCAAAGTGATCCCTTACCTCATCCAAATCAGCCGATAACGAAAACCTCTTGCACATTTGCTATTCATCCTTCCGCCTTTTTCACCTATTGTGCGGATATACAAGGAAAAATATGCATATGCAGCTTTTGCAAAAATCCAATAAACAACAAAACATATAGCAATATCCCCGCAGTTGTGAAGCTACGGGGATAGATACTAACTTATATTGTTATTACTTCTTTTCTACCGCGTGACCGCCAAATTCATTGCGCAACGCAGCAACCACTTTCCCGTTAAACGTGTCCGCATCAAGAGAACGATAGCGCATCAGCAGGGACAAAGCAATGACTGGAGTTGCAGCCTGAATGTCCAATGCTTCCTCAACCGTCCATTTTCCTTCACCAGAAGAGTGCATAACCCCACGAATTTCGTCCAGGTTTGCATCTTTGGAAAATGCACGTTCAGTCAAACCCATCAGCCAAGAGCGAATAACAGAACCGTTGTTCCACACGCGCGCTACTTGTTCATAATCAAAGTCAAAGCTGCTTTTTTCTAGCACTTCAAATCCTTCACCGATGGAAGCCATCATGCCGTATTCCACACCGTTATGAACCATTTTCAGAAAATGTCCGCTTCCAGATTTACCTGCATACAAATATCCATTTTCCACTGCTGTGTCGCGGAAAATAGGCTCAACAACCGACCAAGCTTCCGGATCGCCACCGATCATGTAACAAGCGCCATTACGTGCGCCTTCCATCCCGCCTGAAGTTCCAGCATCCATGAAGCTGATACCATATTCTTGAAGACGGGCATGACGAGCAATAGACTCTTTGTAATGAGAATTACCACCTTCAATAATGATGTCCCCTTTGGACAACATCGGTTGAAGCTGATCCAGCACAGAATCAACAATTTGGTGAGGAACCATAATCCATAATACTCTAGGGGATTGAGTTGTCTGTACAAGCTCTTCCAATGTAGAAGCACCTTTAGCTCCATAATCCTTCATTTCTTGAATTGCGGCCGCATTGACGTCGTAAGCGACAAGTTCATGCTTATGATCGATCAAATTTTTTCCGAGATTCAAGCCCATTTTTCCCAAACCAATTAATCCTACTTGCATAGTAAAGGCCTCCTGCCGTAGCAAACATATTTTGTATATACTTTCTTATAAGTGTTAAGAACGAACGACTGCTTTCTCAGAGCTTTCGGACTTTTCGTCCAACCACCATGTAAAGCCTTGCTCCTCTAACAATTGATCTGAAGCTTCTGGACCGTAAGAGCCTGCTGCATACGTGTGAAGTGGAACCTCACCACGAGCAAAAGCTTCCAGTACAGGTTGAACCCACACCCATGAAAGCTCAACTTCGTTCCAATGAGCAAAAAAGGTGGAATCGCCGCGCAACGCATCAAAGATGAGGCGCTCATAGGCTTCTGGTACATCCTTGGCCTCGGAATGATAATTCATCAGAACCGTTTCCAGTTGACCAGCGTTTAGCGGGTCTCTGCTATTCAGACGCAGCGTTACCTTTTCATCCGGGTTAACATGGATGATCAGCAAGTTCGGGTCAGTCGGTTGCCCTTGAGCGGCATAAGGATCTGTGCTGTCCTTTTTGAATTCCACGACGATACGAGTAGATTTTTCTTTCATACGTTTGCCGGTACGAATATAGAACGGCACACCAGACCATTGTTCGTTGTCAATCCATAGGCGAGCTGAAATGAAAGTATCATTTTGCGAATCAGGTCCGATATCCGGCTCTTCTTTATAGGAAGGAACTGCTTTTCCGTTGATCTCACCGTTGGTATATTGGCCTCTAACCACGTTGGAAGCAATGTCGGAAGGATCAAGCGCACGAAGCGCGTCCATCACCTTGCTTTTTTCGTCACGCACCTGGTCAGCCGTGACATGTCCCGGCTTGTTCATAGCCGTCATCATCAACACCTGCAGCATGTGATTTTGTACCATATCACGAATAGCGCCGGAATGATCATAGTATCCCGCTCGCTCCTCCACCCCTACAGTCTCGGAAGCGGTAATTTGCACATTGGCGATGTATTGATTGTTCCATATTCCTTGGAGCAATGGATTAGCAAATTTTAAGGCTTCCAGGTTTTGCACCATGGGCTTACCTAAGTAATGGTCAATACGATAAATCTCATCCTCAGCAAAGGTTCTGCTTAGGCGATCATTCAGCTCACGTGCGGATTCCAGATCATGTCCAAATGGTTTTTCAATAATGAGCCGTTTCCAACCCTTTGTTTCAGCTAGACCACTCTCGCGAATATTGAGGGCAATCACATCAAAAAATTCCGGTGCCACCGATAAGTAAAACATGCGGTTCCCCGGAATTCCCAAGTCATTTTCACGTTGCTCAGCAAGCTGTAGCAGCTTTTTATAATCTTCCGGGTGGTTGACGTTCAATGCGCTGTAACGGAAAGCACTTAAGAACTGATCCATCTGTGCACGGTCTTCATTCACGTGTCTGGAAAAATCCTTAATGGATTGCTCTACATTACTTTGAAATTGCTCGTCCGCCACTTCACGACGCCCCATCCCAATTACAGAAAAGGAAGCCGGAATTTTACCTTCTACAAACAAATTATACAAGGCAGGGTAAATTTTGCGTTTTGCCAAATCCCCTGTCGCTCCAAATAAGACAAATGTCATTGAATCCATGAATTATTCCTTCTTCCCATTATAAAGATGAGGTTATTAAAAGTTACCTGAGGAATTAACGTAACCCATAATACACCCAAAATAAGGGGCAAGTCAATCAAATTTTAGCGAAATCGTGAACATTCGATATATCCTGTAATGATAACGTTTTCTGTGGTATGATTGACGAAAGGAAAGAGAAAAAACTGTTAAATATGTCACAGTTGATACAAAGCGTTATAGTTACTATTGGTATACAGAGTTACTTTTAGTATACTGTTTAAAACAACAATGAAATTGAGGGGATTCAGATGAGCGACGACAGGCAGCCTAAGCTTTTGTGCGGTAAGGTGGAACAGTCCTTTCAGATCATCAGCAAAAAATGGACCGCTCTCATCATTCATACTTTGATGGAACATCCCAAACGATTTAGTGAAATTCACGTCTCCATACCTGATCTTAGCAAACGCATGCTGAACGAACGCATCAAGGAACTAGAGCTTTCCGGCCTGATCCTTCGCAATGTCATCACTGAGCGGCCTGTGCGTACTGAGTATTCGCTGACACGCAAGGGTAAAGAGCTAGGTGATGCATTGAATGGTGTGGAGAGCTGGGCCGAGAGATGGCTTTAACTGCTAACAGGAGGTCGCCACACATGGTCTCCTGTTATTGTGTTACCCCATGTGGATCATAATACGTACGAAAATAATGGGACAACCGCTCAGCAGCTCATAATTTCAGAATGGGCCAAGGAAGGATGAGAACGATGGCATTTGGCATTACCCGCCAGGAACTTATGGCCTGGAAAAGAAAGGTCAGTCGTGGTGAAATTGCTTTTCTGACACATTACTGGCTGGATGATCGCTTTCCAGGCATTACAACTGTCACCAAGGTAGGATGTTCTGATTTGGACAAGCTGCGCTTATGGTGCAACCAAAACGGATTAGACCCCCAATATATTCATCAGCGTCAGCCCTATCCGCATTTTGATCTCATCGGTAACAAACAAGCGGAAATTTTACGTAAGTATGGCATTAGCGATCAATTTAAACGCTTTGAACTTCAACTCCCAACGAGTACACGCCCATCGTTCTAAACCGCAGCTCTCAGAGCTGCGGTACTTTTGTTTTCATACCAGTTAATACCTTGTGTATCCAAATCGCTGACATAGCCCCTTCTCCCATCGCCACAGTCGCTTGCTCGGCATGAGCTCCTAAGTCCCCGGCTACCCATACATTTTCCACATTTGTCATTTTGCTGCGAGGATGAGTTTCAATATGCTTATTGTGCAGCAGATGTACACCCAGTTGCTCTGCCAGCTCTGAATGAACATGATTGCTGCCAAAAGCTAAAAAGCCCCGCTCTGCTCGAACCACTTGTCCATCAGCCAGCCGCACTCCTTCAAAACAGCCCGGTGCTCCGGTTATAATCTCAGAAATGGCTTCTTCCTTATAGCCAATCCCTTTTTCCCGCAGCTTCACAATCAGCTCGTCCGGCACCTCTGAACGCTCATGATTGACATAAACAAGTTGATCGGTGCGCGCTGATAAAATCAGTGCCATGGAAGCTCCTGCTTTGCCTGCTCCCATGACGACCGTGCTGCGATCCTGAACCTCATAACCGTCACAATCCGGGCACACATATACACTGTTGCCCAAGCAGGCTTGTAAACCATCCAGCTTTGGAAAACGGTCCGTTAGCCCTGTAGCTAACAACAGCGTCTTAGATGAATACACGGTTTCTGCCTCTACTTGAATGTCAAAAAGCTCATCTCTTTTGGCGGCTTTTACCGCCTTCCCTACAATAAACTCAGTACCTAGTTTTGTGGCTTCATTACGTCCAAGCCGTCGCAGCTCTTCACCAGAAATTCCGTCAGGAAAGCCCAAAATATTATGATACTGGTGGCACAGCGTAGATCGACCATAGCCCGAATCTATCACTAGAACTCGATGACTGCTGTATCTCCCCAATTGAATCGCTGCTTGCAATCCGGCAATTCCCCCACCAACAATAATGCAATCATAGTTCATCATTTTTCCTCCTTTGAATGCGCGTTATCCTAGACATCTGCATAAAACCGCAATAACACCAATGTAAACTTCTCATCCAATTTTAAACATAATATCACCCACTAACGGATGAATTAACCCCTGTGTCCGTCCATATCAAAGCCTATATGCCTTAAAAATGGAATGACAAAAAGCACTGTGGATACCCACAGTGCTTTACCAGGCCGAGCCTGAATCGTCATTTTATCGTGAAAATTATAATTATTTAAATGTTTTTACGCGTTCTTCAACAGGCTGGAATTCTTTTTCACCTGGTTGGAATGTCGGTTTACCAAATGGCATTTCAGCAATCAGTTTCCAATGCTCAGGAATGTTCCATTCGTTTTTCACTTTTTCATCAATCAATGGGTTGTAATGCTGAAGGGATGCCCCCAGTCCTTCTTGCTCCAGAGCCGTCCATACCACCAATTGCAGCATACCATTAGATTGGTTGGACCAGATTGGGAAATTGTCCGCATAGGCTTCAAATTGTTGTTGCAGACCAGCCACCACGTTATTGTCTTCAAAGAACAAGACTGTTCCGTATCCGCTGCGGAAACCGTTCATTTTCTCGGCAGTAGACTTGAATTGCTCCTCATTGCCTACAACCTCACGTAAAATATCTTCTGTAATATTCCACAGTTTATCATGATGCTCTCCGAGCAACACTACAGCACGTGAAGTTTGGGAGTTGAAAGAGGTAGGTGTGTACTTAACAGCTTCCTCTACAATCTCTTGAATCCGTTGGTCAGAAATGACCTGTTCTTTGCTAATACCATAATAGGAGCGTCTGTCTTTCAGAGCTGTGAAGAAGTCTTTAGCCATTTTGTTACCTCCTGAGAAAAATTAATTACTTTTCGTAACTTAATATACATTACATATATCTTAAAGTCAAGAGATTTCTTTTTAAATATTACCAGTTAGTTGATAATTATACGCCACCATTATATTTTTTCTCACTGGAAGAGGTGTGCTTGGTTGCATCCTTGTCTCTCTCCTCCTGTCTTTCCATCTTCAAATCCTCTACAGGAATGGCGTCTACCGTCTGCTCGATCTCAAAACGGTCGAACAAGCTTTCCTGCTCTGTCGGATACTGCTCTGCATGATCTCGATTGATCGACTGTTTCTGATGTTTAGACTCCGTTATTCCTTTCCCCGTCTGTCCTTTCTGCTGATTCTGATCGTGCAGGTTATCTTCAAATGGGGCCATTTTACTTCCCTCCCTATCGGATTGGTGTCCACAGTATACTTTTACCTTTCACATCGGGGATTAAACGCAAAAAAGAGAAAATCTCTGCAAAGATTTTCTCTACTCATGTACTTATAGATGGTTGATTGAATTATTCCGAACTGGATTGACCTGTACACTCATGAAAAAGATGAGGTTCCAGCTTCTCTCCCGTTACGAGCTTCTGCACCAGTTGAGTCCCCGAGTCAGGGGTCATTTGACCATACCAGTCCCCTTGAGGATATACGATCACAACCGCAGCATCATGACAACGCCCATTACAGCGAGTTCTGGTCGTGTGAATATATGCTTCTGCATTTTGTTTACGAATTTCATCCCTAATTGCCTGTGTAACTTCTTCACCCTCATGTCGCATACATGTGCCTCCATTGCAGATCAACACATGATGCTTCATTGGTTCCAATTCAAAAATAGCCATAGCTTCCCCTTTAATCAACAGTTGTTGGTTTTAAATCAATGTTTATCTGGATAAAGAACAAGCTGTGCTTCCATCTGATCAGCTTCAATCGTCAGCACGATAAATGAATATTCGTCTTCGCCACGTTTGTCCGTCGGAGACCCCGGATTAAGGACAAGCTGACCGTCAATCGTTTTGACCACCGGAATATGCGAATGTCCATAAATCAGGCAATCCAGCGTTTCTCCCTTAAACGTATTCAATGCGATATTTTCTGTCGTTCCTCGCCAGCCGTGACCGTGAACCATACCGATCCGCTTGCCTTCAACTTCAACGATTCGCTGATAGCCTAAACGCTCCACGATGTCCATTCCATCATTGTTTCCGGCAATGCCTTGCACAGGCGCAAACTCAGCTAGACGTTCATATACGAACCAATCCGTCCAGTCTCCGGCATGGAGAATGAGGTCACTGCCTTTTAACTCCTGTACAAGCCGACTAGGCAACGTTTTGCTTCTATGCGGCATATGAGTGTCTGAAAGTACGATGATTTTCATATCAATTTCTCCTTACCAGCGTCTTTACACAGATGAACTTTGTTGCCCCACGCGCTGCTGAAGTGCCTGCTCCAGATCTCGCAGCGTAACGGTCTCGAAAAACGCCTGTATTTTCTGCTCTGCCACGGTATATAAACCATCCAACAATGCGTCTATGTTCCTGCCTACCTCACAATTATGATTGCTATCGGTATGGATGGCGAACAACGGACCTTCATCCTTGGTCGCCTCATAGATCATTTTCAGATTGATGTTTGAACTGGACATGCTTAGACGAAAGCCGCGTGCTCCAGGCGACGAATCCACCAAACCCGCTTGCTTGAGTCGGCTCATAATCCTTCTCACAACTACCGGGTTTGTATTGATGCTGGAAGCAATAAGTGACGATGTCATTCGCTCCGGTGCCCCTTCAGCCAGAAGAAGCAGACAATGGATACTAACGGAAAAATGGGTACTCATGTTAACCACCTTTATGTGTGTGCCTCATTAAATGTTTGGTAAAATGCATGTTTCCATCATACCACAATAGAGGCACCAACACAGTGCTTACTGCACCTTACTCCGGAAAATAGTCATTTTCAGGACGTACTCGCACTTTTAATTGGCGTACACTATATTCCAACTGCTTAACGATATCCTCCAGTTGACGACGGTCAAGTCCATTAAGGTCGGCGGCAGGCTTGGGTGCATTTTTCAAATCACGTATGGTTGCCTGCTGCTCCTGCCACTTGTCCATCAGGTCGGCTATATTCGCATAAAAGCGTTCGTAATCCTTGATCACTTCATCCAGAAAGGCATCCACCTCGTCCGGATCATAGCCGCGCATTTTATTCTTAAACTGTTTCTCATGAATGGAGAGCGCGTCCAGCTGAATGCCCAGTTGCTTAAACAACTGCTTTTGCTTATCCAGACGACGCTTCATATGTTCATCCATCGGTTATTCCCTCCTTAACACACTATTCTTTTTATATCACATTCTAGGCTGGGAATAAAAGTCTCTGCTGATTGCCCAGCCCTATGAACGGGTATAACAGAGCATACGTGTAACTTATCCAGACCACGAAGGGGAGAGATGATCATGAACCACTTGAACGATTCGCAGCTTGCAGAGCTGAAACATATGTTGTTGGAGCAGAAAAAGGATTTAGAAAAGCATTTTGAACAAAACGGTCAGGAAAACGCTCCATTGGGAGAAACACTGACAGATTCTACAGGTGAGCTCTCGTCCTATGACAACCACCCCGCTGATATAGGGACAGAAACCTTTGAACGGTCCCGTGATCTGGCGATTAATGATTCGCTGCAAGACGAGCTGGAGCAGGTCAATGCAGCCCTTCAACGGATGAAGGATGGGACGTACGGGATATGTGTGGAGAGCGGGGAAGAAATTCCTTTTGAACGGTTGCAAGCCATTCCATATACAGCCTATACCGTCGAGCACACGCCAACTCGAGAATTATCGAATGACCGCCCGGTAGAGGAACAGGTCATGACTCCGCCACCCAAGGGTGCAGGTGAGGTTCGCCAACGAAATGCAGGACGATTTGACGATGCGGGCGCATGGGATGCCGTAGAAAAATACGGTACATCGAACTCGCCTGCAACTGCCGCCAAGCGTGATGTCACCGATTATGATGAAAATATGTAATGCTATACGCTTATGTATTCGTTCATCTAAAAAAGCAGCTTGTCCTTTGGACAGGCTGCTTTTTTATGCCTTACGGGAATACGGTGATCCCGTTTATCCAATTTCTATCCGTTTTCGACTGCGAGCTGACTCAATACAAGCGTCGATCACCTTCATATTGCTCACCGCATCTTCTGGCTCATACGGCAACGGGACACCGTCAAGCACCGCTTTAGCAAAAGCATCCGCTTGCAGTTCAAAGGAATTAAAACCTTTCAGACGTTCCTCACGCGTAACCGAACCGACGTGGACGAAAATTTGCGGTACTACAGACGTTCTTTCCCAACCGAACATTTTGGGCATCGCAATCGTACCCTTGCTACCGAGAATTTCCATGTTGGAACGGTTGGCTGCCCACATGCCACAATCGAAAGTAAGGTTGACTCCACCCGGAAATTCCAGCAAGCCGGAAGCCATCATATCGACGTTGTCATGCTCCGGGGAAAATAAGGCATGTACCGTCACTGCCTCCGGCTCCCGGTCCAAATACATACGAGCGGCTGATATCGGATAGACGCCCACATCATATAGCGAGCCGCCGCCCATGTTTTTATTAAAGCGCACATTATCTGCCTGATCGGTATTGTTAAACGTAAATGTGCAATGGATGCCGCGAATGTCACCAATTTCCCCACTATTGATAATTTCCTTAATTCTTCGATGTTTGGGATGATAGCGATACATAAAAGCCTCTGCAAAGATCACTCCTGCACGTTGACATGCTTCAATCATGCGGCTTGTCCCAGCCGAGCTAAGAGAAGATGGTTTTTCACACAAAACGTGCTTCCCAGCCTCCGCTGCCCGAATGGTCCACTCTTCATGCAGATGGTTTGGCAACGGAATATACACCGCTCCGATTTCAGGATCAGCCAACAGTTCATCATAGCTTCCATAACTTTTCGGAATATCGAACTCCCGGGCGGCCTCAGCGGCTTTATCCGCATTACGACTAGCAATCCCAAGCACTTCTCCGCGTTCGGATTGCTGAATCGCAGGAATTACAGCGATTTGGGCGATCTCCGCAGTGCCTAAAATTCCCCATTTCAGCTTTCTACCCATCATTCTCATCCTTTCGTGGTTAGGAATAGTTGTCTTGTTCCGCTTTATGCAGCATACCTAAGCAACGGTCCAAATCAGCTTTGACCTGCTTCTTGTACAATCGGGCTTTCTCCTCCCCATCATCTGTAAAGTGATAGAGTACAATCTCCTGAAAATCCACGCGCGGGTCTGTTCCTTTCAATCGCTTGGTACGGTAAAAAACGCCTTCCTGTACCAGCTCATGCAGCGCCCGGTAAACCTCGCTCTGAGGCGGAACATATCCAAAGCCACTAAACTCATCCTTCATCGATTCGAGCATCTGATATCCATAACCGCGATGCCTCTCCACCATTGTGATCAGATAAATTTTGATAAAAGCCCGCTGGGATATCATAAACGCCATTTCACAGCCTCCTCCACACCTTATTCGTGCACCTTATCTTCCATTATAAACCACTCTGCGTCCATACACTATTTCCTTTGATGAGATAAGAGTTTATGAGAACTCTCCATCCCTTGTGACCTGTTTTAAGATGGTGAGAGATATAGAATGAGGCGATATAGAGTAGTGTGCGAAGCGCTGAGAAATGATTTTATTGTTCTTGCTATTATGAATTTTTCATATGTTGAAATAATGTAACTAAAGCTAAAAAAATAGAGTTACAGATTACGAAGACTGGATTAATTGTTTTAAGGCCTCCGTATCGTTACTTGTCAAAACAGGAATATATTCTGTTATTTTTTGGATGTCCCAGTCCCACCATTTCAGGGTTTGGAGCATCGCTATAGTTTCCTCATCAAACCGATAACGAATTAACTTCGCGGGATTTCCTCCTACAATGGAATATGGCAGAACATCTTTTGTCACCACGGCATTTGACGCAATGATCGCGCCATCACCAATTTGAACTCCGGGCATAATGGTAGCATTGTAACCAATCCAAACATCATTTCCAACCACAGTGTCCCCTTTGTAGCCCCCACTTAAATTGGGTACACCAACTTCCCAATCTCCGCCAAACGCTCCAAAAGGAAAAGTGGTAAACGCATTGGTATTATGATTAGCGCCATTCATAATGAATTTGGCTTTGGCTGCAATCGCGCAAAACTTACCAATCTTTAATTTGTCCCCTATAAAATCAAAATGGTAAAGGACATTTTTCTCAAAATCCAAAGGGTTATCATCATCGTCATAATAGGTATAATCCCCGATTTCGATATATGGATTAATCACTACATTGTTCAAAAAACACAGACTTCTAATATTTTTCATCGGAAAAACGCTTCTTATATCTGGACCACTCATTCAGCGACCCTCCCCATATGGATGTGAACATCCAGTCTATCAGTATGTGTACTATTAAACAAATGTAGATAGAAAAGTATCCCTTGGCCTTATTTCTTGGCGTTGGGATACTCTTGTGAACATATGTGATTGGGTTATCAAATCAGGCTTGCTTTTGTAAGGCTGGCGGACCTCCATTCGGGCGAGGACGAACCCGAAGCCCCACGATCCATTTGCCCAGAGGCAAACGTGCCAGCAACCATGTTCCAGCAACGGAAAAGATCATACAGAGAACGAATGAAGCCAGCGTACGAAGAACGTGACTCCAGTCTGCAAACAACGTCTCGTCAAAATAATAGGTCATACGTAGCATAAAGGCATGCATGAGATACGCTCCATAGGACAACGTTCCGATGGCCGTCAGCATACTCGCCGCACGTCCCCCCTTATGAGCAATCCACGTCGCTACCCGATAAGCTACAAAAATAGACGCAACGCAATATACAGCCATGATCGGACGCAGCAGAGATAAATAGTTAAAGGAAATAACTGTACCTCGCGGCGTCTGGAACTGACCGATCATCTCATACAGTAAGTAGCCTGTAATCACGATAAACAACGGCCAGTATATCATCTGTGCTTTGGTTACCCAAGCATTCCAACGCTTGACGTTCATCCCGGCTGCCGCTCCTAGCACAAAATAAAAGAAAAAATAGATCACATTCCGGTCAGCGTACAGGGTAAACCAAGAGGTAATAACCGGAAGCTGGAGCTTATCCATCGCTTGGTATACGGGTCCAACGGCGAACATGAGCAAAATATATAGCACGCCGAATCCAGCCAATGCAGCGGGTCGCCATTTTGACGGCAGCAGCGCAGACAAATGACGGACCGCATAACGAAACACGGGAAATAACACATAACACTGGATAATCATAACGATGTACCATAGATGATAGCTGCTTTTCCCGTTCAACAACTTCTGGAAAAAATCAAGTGGGTGAATATATCCACCACTTTGGGCAAGCTGATTTCCCAATTCGTATAAAAGAGACCATATGATATAAGGAACGATGATGTCCATGAATCTTTTACGTAAAAACGTTCCGTACTTTAAGGCTCCATCATAATTGTAAAATAACACCATTCCAGTGATAAATACAAACACAGGAACTGCAAATTTGGAACATAGCAGTAAAAGTGTCATCAATACCCCGTCCTGGATGCGCGCCCCCTGCGCAACCGCATAGTGTGCGACGGAATGCTGAAGAACAACGGCCGCAAAAGCCAGCCCTCTCAGCAAAGCGACTTCGGAAATTCTCTCTTTTTGACTCATGTCACTCTCCTGTTACATCTAGCAATTTATAAATCCAGGATTTTTGCAAAATCCTCAATCTATTATAACGACAATTCTGTAAAAATATATAGAAGGTTAAACGTGCCAACGGCATGCAAAGCATCGTTTATCTCAGGTTTATCAATGAGTAAAAATATGTAAAAGCAGCAGTCCTCCCTCTCAGGGAGACTGCTGCTGTAAAAACAACCTATATGCAAAGGAAATAGGAAAGCCTACTGTACATCACTCTCTTAACTAGCCGTAAGGTGTTTACAGGTTCCTTCTAGTATCTGTGTACACATCTGTACGCGGCGTGTCCGCCACCGTATCATCATACGTTCTGTAACGATCCGCATTCAGCGAACGGTTGGTGCGGAAAATATCATAAACATCCCTGTGATGGTCAGCGGAATCCACCAGCACTAAAATCTTGCCCTGATCGACGTAGGTCTCGTATTGACGTGCATCATCCTCTGGAATGCCCAGCCCGACCAGTCCACCGACCAAGCCACCTGCTCCCGCTCCGACAGCTGCTCCGGTAAGAGTAGCCGCGATAGGTCCAGCGGCAAGGATAGGTCCGATACCCGGAATAGCCAAGGCCCCGATGCCTGCCAGCAAGCCAGCGACACCGCCTACAACTCCACCTGTAGCCGCACCTGTCGCTACACCCTCCGGTGCCTTCGTGCCTGTCTCTTCGCTAATCGTCCTCAGCTCGTCACGGTCACGGGTGATCACAGAAATCTCACTGCTTGGAATTCCTTTGCTCTGCAATTGTCCTATCGCACGAGATGCTTCCTGTTCTGTATCAAAAACACCAACAATTTTCTTTTCATTATAATCGTTTAAGTTATTAGCCATGATAGTTACCTCCCAAATATTTTAGTGTTGAGTGGTTCGTTTTTCATTACCCCACTATTATGACGTTTAAACGATTTTACAAAAATTCAAAAAGTCGATTAGCATAAAATAGCTTCTATTTAACGCTTTGGCTTTGCTCTGTTGGTCGCCACAGCTTCCAGTGGATCATCCGGCCAATAATGCTTGGGATATCTGCCCTTTAGATCCTTTTTGACCTCAAAATAAGCCTCGCTCCAGAAGCTGGACAAGTCGGAAGTCACTTGGACAGGTCGCTGGGCAGGTGACAGTAAATGCAATACAATTGGCACACGTCCGCGTCCAATACGAGGCGTATCCCCCATACCGAACAACTCTTGTAGTCGTACGGCCAGCGCTGGTGCCTCAGGATTTGAATAATCGACAGGAATGCGGGAACCGCTGGGTACGCGGATATGCGTCGGCGCTTCCTGATCAAGCAGCTGCCGCTGTTCCCAATCCAGCCTGCCAAGCAGCAATGCAGCACTGTCCAGCCGTTGCAGATCGGATACATTTTTGGCTCCTATAGCAAAAGGTAGCAGCCACGCTTCCAGAGAATCCAGCAATGCCGATTCCGTGCAATCCGGCCAGTCCTCAGGGGCCGAGAAGTGCATAAAAATCAAACGCGCCTGCAACTGGAGGGTTTGCCGATTCCATGACAGCAGCTTTAGACCTCGTTCACGGACACCCTGCATCAAGGCAGCAGCTACTTCCTCTGCCGGAGGTCGCTCATAGGACGTTTCCTTTAAGACAAGTGAGCCCAGCCGCAGTACTTTGCGGGCTCTCACTGCTGAGGCGGAGCTATCCCAGTATACGTTAGCTTGTTCCAACAGCATTTCACTGCAATGCTCGACCAGCTCTTGCAGTTCAATTGGTGCCGCCAACTGAATGGCACCGTCTGCTCCCTCGTCGTCCACTTCAGCGGCGACGAGATAGGACGAACGCGACATCCACTCCACTTGTCGGAGTCGCGCCCCCCGACCGCCGCTAAGCAAAAAGCGGCCATCCCCCCGGCCCTGCGCGATCCGATCCGGATACGCAAAGGCCAACAGCAGCCCGCAAGCCGCGGAGCCATCAGGCTCGTCCTGCGCTGCGGCTGCTGTCGGCAGCGTGGCTAGCAGCTGCCGGCTCTCCTGCACGATACGGCGAATCACCGTATCGTCTGCCGTCCGCAGCAGGCTGTGGGTGCTGCGGGCATGGGTCGCCTCGCGCAAGGCGTCCAGTCGCGGGCGTAAATCCGTTCCGCCATGAGCGCGGAACGGGTCCCGCTCTTGCAGCAGCGCAGCCAGACGGCTGGCAGTTGGTGCCAGGCCGAGGGCGGCTGCGCGCAACAGCATGTGCCCGAGGCGCGGGTGCGTGCCCAGGGCGGACACCTCGCGCCCATGCGCGGTAATGCCGCCTGTAGTGCCATCGGCTGCTTCACCCAGGCAGCCGAGCTGGTGCAGCAGACCTGTGGCCTGGCGGTACGCCGCCTCAGGCGGGGCATCCAGCCAGGCCAGCTCGGCGGGCTCGCGCACGCCCCAGGCCGCTAGCTCCAGCGCGAGCGGGGCCAGATCCGCCGCGGCGATTTCCGGGCGGCTGGCATCGGGGAGCGCGGCTTGCTCCTGCGCGCTCCACAGCCGGTAGCATACGCCCGGCTGGAGGCGGCCCGCCCGTCCGCGCCGCTGATCGGCGGAGGCCTTGGACACCTTGACCGTGGTCAAACGGCTCATGCCGGTTCGCGCGGAAAATACAGACTCCCGCGATAGTCCGCTGTCGATCACCACCGTGATTCCGGCGATGGTCAAGCTAGACTCGGCAATTGAAGTGGCCAATACCACTTTTCGACTGCCCGAAGCCGACGGGCGTATTGCTTCATCCTGCTGCTCCAGCTTCATGCTCCCATACAGCGGAATGACCTTGACATGTGCTGGTAAATGCTTTGAAGCCAATTCTCGTTCCGTTCTGTGAATTTCTCTAGCCCCTGGTAAAAACACCAGCAGATCACCTTCATGAGCATGGAGTACCTTTTCTACCGTCTCAACCGTAAAGGACTCTAATGAAGTTGACGAAGGTTTGGATATATGAAAGGTTTTTACCGGAAATACAGTGCCTGGACATTCCAGCAATGGCGCATCCCCTAATAATCTACATACAGGCTCTGCCTCCAGGGTGGCAGACATGATTAATATCTTCAAATCCGGTCGCAACAGTGCCTGGCTTTGCAGGGCAAGTGCCAATCCCAAATCTGCATGCAGGCTGCGTTCATGAAACTCATCAAAAATAATCAGGCCGACTCCCTCCAACGCCTGATCATGTTGCAGCATCCGGGTCAGTACGCCTTCCGTAACCACTTCAATCCGTGTGTTTGGCCCTACCTTTGTATCCATACGAACCCGATAACCCACGGTCTTCCCGGTGGGCTCTCCGAGCGCTTTTGCCATTTGCGCTGCTGCTGCACGCGCTGCCAAACGCCTCGGCTCCAGCATAATCATCTTTTGCCCTGCCAGCCACGGCTCATGCAGTAGCTCCAGAGGTGTTACCGTCGTTTTCCCCGCTCCCGGCTGTGCAATCAGTACCGCCGCCGAATGGGATTGCAGTGTATGTTTAAGCTCGGGGATCACTTGCATAATAGGCAGTTGTTTATCTGTCAATGAAATCTCTCCAATGATACGCTTGATGCGTAGAATCTAAGTTTTAATTTCTTTATTATTGTGAATTTTTCATTACCTGTAATTATCGAGCACTGAATAGAAAATGCTAAGCTGCCCTCTGGGACTTCTCTTCGGTCTGTCGTGCATAATTCTTCTAAATCTATTATACAGATATTTAAATTTCCCGTCTGGCCATCGCAGCTATGTAAGTTTTCTGTGTTAGCTCCTATACCTGTCGGGATGCACTCGCGGCAAGATCGTTTTATAATGTAGTTTGATATGGATTGCTGAAGGACGGAACATAGAATCGAGGTCACTTTCGTATGGAATTACAGGCCCAACCCATCAGAGGGCGATTTGCCCCAACACCATCGGGATGGATACACTTAGGAAACGCTCGTACTGCCTTATTATCCTGGCTGCACGTTCGTTCCCTGGGCGGAACCTATATTTTGCGCATGGAAGATATTGATATGACGCGAGCTCGCAGCCAGTTGGCGCAAGGGATTATGGAAGACTTGCGCTGGATCGGGCTGAATTGGGACGAAGGACCCGACATAGGCGGTCCCTACGGTTCCTACACTCAAAGCCAACGGCTGGAACGCTACCAGTCTGCATTGGAGAAACTACAGAGGCAAGATTTACTGTATCCTTGTTTTTGCAGTCGGGCCGACATTCTGGCCGCCGCCCATGCTCCACATGGACTGTCTGGTGAAGGGCCTGCGTATTCGGGGGTATGTCGTAACCTTAGCTCTCAAGATGCAGTAGCCAAAGCACAGCATAAACTCCCTTCACTTCGCTTTAAAGTACCGCAACATACAGATGCCGTTATTTCGTTTCATGATCAGGTAGCAGGTCATGTGGCCTTTGGTGCGGCTGAGGGGGGCGATTTTATCGTCAAACGAGCCGACGGCATGTTTTCCTATCAGCTGGCTGTCGTTGTCGATGATGCGGATATGCATATGACCGACGTACTACGCGGGTATGATCTTCTCGATTCGACTCCCCGCCAGCTATTGCTGTACCAAGCTTTGGGGTTGCAGCCGCCACGTTTTGCACACGTTCCCCTTGTCCTAGGCCCTGATGGGCGAAGGCTGGCCAAACGACATGGTGGCGTAGCACTCCGAGCTATGCGCCGACAAGGGGTCACACCGGAAGCAGTCATTGGCTGGCTCGCCTATTTTTCAGGGCTGCTGGATTCACCTGAGCCTGTGAAGGCTGTGGATTTAATCGATGACTTTCATTTGGACAAACTGCCCAAAGAACCTGTCATCCTGACGAAACAATGCCTCACGAGATTATCTGCACTGCAACGGTAATGAGGTAAAGCACGGAGATTAAAGTGTACGGGCAAGGGCATTCCGCCCTTTGCTCCTCTCGCTTCTATTCCTCCAGTCGCTTACGCATAGCGGACTCATATTCATAAAATACAGATGACGTATTCAGCCCTCTTTCCTCCAGCAGCATACGGAGACGTAGTGATTTTTCAGTCAGCCTGCGACTGATCCGCTGTTGCTCTCCTGCCTCATGGCAAGCGTGAAGCAAATCACGTAACTGGACACATTCCTTTTGTAACTGAAGCTCTTCCGGTAAAATGCCTGCATTCTTCAACAGCTTGTACGACATCCGCAGCTCCTCTGGAACATGTGACAAATCCTCGATCACCAGTGGCTTGCCCTCTCCCGGTAAATGATCAAATTCACCTTTGGCCATCGCCTCGGCAATCTTCTGCTCTGCCATTCTGGAGAACATCCCCATCGCCCCTTTCCACTCCTTGTATTAAACATCCTATGTACAATCTATATTAAAGAAACCTGGAGTCCTTTGCCACTGTAGCTTACATATCATTAGTATGTCCTGTTTACATAAAGGAGAAAGGGGGTTATTCTTCGATCCCAAGCAATTGAGATACTTGCACTCTATATTTTTTGGCCTTACGTGTTCCGTGAATGAGATTGGACAAACGGCTAGCAGGAATATGATAGGTATCACAAATGTTCTCTGATCCATTTGCCTCTCAACTAGCTTTTCTTTGATTTTCCAGCCAAAAGGAGTTACAGGATTTCGTTTGTTCAACAACGTTATCACCTCTTCATAAGTATAGGATTTAGAATTTTGATTGGGGTTTGGGGATTGGAGTTCGTCTTCTTCCTTTAAAAGCGCGTCATGCACACACATTAGCTAAGATTTCATTTTGCAGGTTTGGTATTGATTCAATAGTTCATCCAGTTTCATGGATTGTTCAATCACTTTGGGATGCGTTAAAAATCCGTATTTCTTCTGGACTTGGTACAGTCTTTTTCTGGCCCGTTCGACACGAAGTAAAGTCACACCTGGATTCATCAGCATGATTCCCCCTTCTGTGTCATATCCTAATACAAAACGTAAATTTTTGGATTTTTTGAAAATTTGCTCGACAAAAAAAGTGCTTCTGGAGCATTCCAGAGGCACTTTTTTGGCGTTTTATGTTTATTTAAAGTGCCACAGACTCCTACAAGATGAACTTAAAATTCAACTATTGCTTTGCTACGCAGCCCGATGTTGCTTCCCATCGTCACCGCCCCTGTATTTCATGAATAAAGTCAGATAGGGTTAAAATCCATGGCAAATGCGACCGCATTACTTGCACAGCAACATTCTGCCTTCTTCGTTTTCCATATACATTTTATTTTATTCAGCTTGGAATAAATACTGAGAAATGTTTAATAACTATTAATAATAAAATAATCTTTCTTTTCGCCCTTCTCTAACTAAACTTTCATACTTTGTACACAATCTAAAGTCTGCAAATTGTTTGAACTGCTCAAATAATCTTATGCAGCTAATGAAAAAGGCTTCTTTGTTAATGATTAATGATTTAGATAAAACGTCTAGTAAATTTTTAAATCCATATGAATAATTACCTTTATTTAAGTAGTATTTAGCCAGTTCATATTTAAAACGCGTTAATTGTTCTGGAACCACTTGATGAGTGTACATATCAGCAGATGGTTGCTGTTGGGTGATCGAATCTATCTCCGTTTCGAACTGCTTAAGTACTTCATCCACATCAACTTGAAATCGGTTAGCCGCCATCATAATATTCAATAGTTGAGTAACCATTTCTTTAGTGGTGTTTGATGATACACTAATATATTCAACATAATCCGGAAGCACACTTATATCTCCAGATAATAATTTATTAACGTAAGTATTACATAGCGCCCAATTTTGAAATAGTTTAATCCAATGCAGAGTATCCTCGTCTGTCTCTTTGACCCAATCTAAATTAGCGTAAGCGTATGTATATTCTAATGCCTGCTCATAATCTCCTTTGTCCTCATATACACTGGCACACAATAAATCAGAATAGGTGATGTACACAAACAATGGACGGCTCAGCCTCTTTTCTAGTTCCGCAGGCTTTCGTTTTTTCTGCTGATGATCTAATGTATATTGGATTTCCGCTTTATCTCTCATTTTTCGAGCGGTCACATCAAGCCTGTCCCATAAGCGCAAAGAACGATACACATTCGCCAAATCTTTTAAAGCATCAAGCTGGTCTATTTCATCCAGACGTTCCACGAAGGGTTCAAATAGCGTTGCTGCCTTGAGATTACGGCTCTGATCGTCTCCAACTTGAATCGAGAATATACGATATTGGCAGATGGCCAAGCGTTCAGAATGCTGATATTTCTCCACTTCTGCGACATTCTCATAGAGAGGCAGCGCAGCAGCATGTCGTCCCTGTTCAAATAATGCTTCTGCAACATCAAATAGCCTGGTCGCATATAGCGGATTATCCATGATATGTCCAACCATTCGACGGATTGCATCCAGCTTGTCCAGCTCCGCACAACGATACAATAATGGCTCAATTCGCCTAAAATTCGGGGAAAGGTCAATGATGTAATTTTCTATGTATAGATCGTAAAAATAGCCTTCCAGCAAATCCATAGCCACAGTAATTCGGTCTAGCTGCTGTACAGAAACAGGACGATGCTGAGTAATCCAATGACTAAGCGTTCTTTGATGAACCCCTGAATATTCGGCAAATTGACTCAACGTCATATCATTTTGTTTTAGATAATCCTCAAACTCCGCTGAAATCGTAGGTGTATGCTTCAAGTCATAACCACCCTTCACATAAAAATTCCATTATTTTAAAAATCACCCTCTATTCTTCTCCATAATTAACCATCTGTCAATATATTATGCAGCTAATGTTTATAACGAAAATTCAGCATAACTTACACACAAGGGAAGATTGTGAAAACGAATAGCAAAAGTAAAATTGGATTGCCGAAATAAAAGGTTTCACAATGTTGACATGACGGATTCATTTCCCCATGTCATTCTCACCAGTAAATGATATAGAGGTCCCATGCAGAAACTCTGTTGGACCTTTTAATTACATGAAAAATCCCCTGATGTTGATGCAAATCAAGGGATACATAGGTCATTTCTCTCGCTTTGATAATGCGAAGTTGATTATTTCTCCAATCACAATTCCTGTCAAAATTGCATAGATTCCCATAGCGCTCATCTGATATCCCAAAGCGTAAAATAACCCTATACCTATTGCGTAGCCCAAATAGCGCTTTAGAAACTTACTCATGGAAATTCTCATAAGCAACTCCCACCTTAATTTATACTTCAACCATTGTAAATGCTAGTTAATTGTTGCATAAAAGTAAGGGGGAATTTGTCGAATAAGGAATCCGTTAAAAAGAAATTTGCACTTATTCACTGCTGGGCAGGCCACGAAATAAGACTTCTTTTTTCATATCATTCACGCACTCACATGGAGTGCGACAGCGAAAATGCAGTAATTCATACCCTAATGATATCAATTCCACACATTCTCGCAAAAAACGATGCCAAAAAGGCTTGGATCAACCATTGCCCTTTTCTAAAGGCAACCGATTCAATTGCTTTTCGACATTTTTCGAGGTGCGAAGGACCCGGGATTTTTATGTGAGCTTCACATTCGCACCTTACAGAATCAGCGTCCTTTCCATATCGTAAGCTTCTTTGGCCCCTATATGATCCACTTTCTTTTTGTAGTTATCTTCTAAGTTGTAGAAGCGCAAGCTGTCTTCTGTTTTGTCTATCAACTCTTCGAGTTCGTACTTTAAACGTCGAATTGGGTAAAATCCGAAATACATTCACATAGGGATAAATAATCCTATCCTGTTTCATTGTGCCATGCCTTCATTACGATTTTTCCTTGTAACATCGTTTATCATGGCAGCCCCGTTTTCTTTTTTTGTAAAATCTTTTATTTAATCATTTTTCTTATTAATCAATGTAAGGATAAAACGGCCGGCATATACTTCTCGAAGTTCTTCCATCACATCCAATGCCAATAAGGCTCACTCTGAACAACCTCTATGCAGAAAACCTACATAAGCATCCAAGCCCACAGCTTCCAGTGCCCATTTCATATCGTTGGACAGCAGTGTATAGGCAAAAGAAAATAGGGCATTCACATTATCAAACGGCGGGCGTTTATGGTGTCCATGGAAGTGAAAATCATCTTTTTGCTGTAAGATCAGCCCATCCTAACGGAATTGTACTGAACCGTCGCCGTCCTTCCAAACCGCACAGCCTGATACACTTTTGGATTTCGGTTTGGGGATAGCAGGCCGCAATCGTCTTCGTCAGTGTATTCTTTTTCTGATCTTATCGTCCATCTGTTTTCGTTTGGTTGTTTACATTGTCTTTATACAATATACCATCACCCTAATTTATGAAATCAAACAAGCGGATCAAGACTGGATGTCTTAACCTGCTTGTTTGGTTTTCTTATGTCACCTTCTTATGACAAGCACGCAATCAATACAGATTGGCTGCAGACTCAGGAGTAAAGGCTAGAATGTCCTCTGTCCGTCCCTCCCGGATTTTCTTCGCCCATGCCGGATCACCCAGGAGCGCGCGTCCGACAGCTACCAGATCAAACTCACAGTTATCCAGCCGCTTCAGCAGCTCCTTCAGTCCTTGGTTGTCTGCCTCCTCTCCATCTGCGGGATCATTGTCCATGCCTACGGAGCCAACAGTAATCGTTGTCTTCCCGGTGAGCTTCCTCACCCATCCGGCAAGACTAAGCTCCGAACCTGCAAATTCCGGTTCCCAGAATCGGCGCGTCGAGATATGAAAAATGTCTACGCCCGCTTGTACCAGCACAGTCAGGAATTGCTCCAGCTGCTCCGGCGTATCTACCAGCTTCGCCGTATAATCTGCCATTTTCCACTGGGACAGGCGCATGGAGATCGGATAATCCGGGCCGACGGCAGCGCGGACTGCCTGGACAATCTCGGCTGCAAACCGGGTACGCTTCAGGAAATCGCCGCCATAGCGGTCCGTCCGTTGATTGGTTTTCTTCCAGAAGAATTGGTCGATCAGTAAGCCGTGACCGCCCGACAGCTCAATTCCGTCGAAGCCAACCTGCTGTGCATTTACTGCCGCATCGGCAAAGGATTGGATGACCTTGGCAATTTCTTTTTCCGTCATCGGCTCGCTTACTTTGTTCCCCTGCATATCCAGTCCCGAAGGCCCAATCGACGGAGCGTCCGGGTAAGGCTGGGAACCCACGGGGCGAATCATCCCCATATGCGATAACTGCGGGAATATGACCCCTCCAGACTCATGGACCTGTCTGACCACTTCCCTCCAGCCGTTCAAAGCGGCTTCGCCAAAGATACTAGGAAGTCCGGGCTCACTTGTTGCAGCCGGATGGTCAATCATGCCTACGGTGATGACGAGCCCTACCCCGTTCTCTGCGCGGCGTCGGTAATAGGCGGCAGTATCCTCACCCGGCACTCCTTCCGGTGCAAAAGCACGCGCCATCGGCGACATTACAATCCGGTTAGGTATAGTTAATTGATGAACCGTATGAGGTTCAAATAAGGCCTCCAGTGAATGAGTTTGCTGCTGCTCTTTAGTCAAGAATAACGCCTCCTATAGTTTCAATAATTATTTTCAAAGTGGATATGAGTGCAATAGTATCAAGCTCCTGTTCCCGCTTCAACCAACAATCCGACTAATTTGTTGCTTAAGCAAGAAGTGAAAAAAACTGTCGTATTGGGAGATAATAATTGTTGTCTATTCAACACATGTTTATAATAAGAGATTAGTATCTTTACTGAAAAGGAGTGTTCAAAGGATGGCTGGTGTACTTCCTCCCAATCCAAACGACCCGCGCGTCATTCGGACACGTCAATTAATTCTGGATGCTTTCATCCAGCAGTTGAACATCATGGACTTCAACTCGATAACTATCGGTGACATCACCAAGGCAGCCACGATTAACCGGGCGACCTTCTATGCACATTTCCCGGATAAATATGCGCTGTTCGAAGCCTTTTTGCTGGACGCATTTACGAATATGGTAGTCTGTAAAGTCGATACGAAAGGACCTTTGACGAAGAAGACGCTTCTGGAGCTTATTGTGGCATTATGTAATTACCATGAAACAAGCCACCACTGCTTCAAGAAATACGATTCAGTGGCCCTCTTGCTTGAAGAAAATATCAAGCTGCATCTTGAGAAACTCACCCTTCAGCTGATCTCTGGAGCAGACGCCGCTGCGGACTCGAAGTCGCTCGCAACCGCAGCAACCCTGTTAAGCTGGTCTTTATACGGTGTTACCTACCGCTGGAACCTGGAGGGAAGAACAGAGCCCCCCTCCGAGCTGGCTGTGCGGGTAATGCCGCTGATCACCGACGGGTTCCACATGTTTAATTAATGCAAAATGGCATGATCGTTTTTTAATTTGATCCCATTGATCGTCGCGTATTTCGTATCGTCTTTTCATATCTCAATTTACCATCATTTAACTATGATTTATAGTTTGAATACACGCCCTAGAAAAATACCTTTATGTTTTCAAAAAACATAAAGGTATTGTAAAATATTTCATAAAGACGTTCGGCAAAATTCGAGTTATTAACCCTGTTCATCATACCGGCTGCATTACCTGCATAAACCTTCCCATCCGTTCCAGCGCCTTCTCCAAATCGACGAGCGAGGCTGCATATGAGCAGCGAATAAAGCCCTCTCCGCCTGATCCGAATACATGTCCCGGTACGACCGCCACCTTCGCTTCCTTCAGCATACGAAGTGCAAACTGATCAGATGACATGCCACTAGAAGTAATTGAAGGGAAGGCATAGAAAGCCCCTTCAGGCTCATGACAAGCAAGCCCGATTGCATTCAAGCCTGCCACAAACAGCTTGCGACGTTCGTTGTAGCTCGCCATCATCTCATCCTTGGCAGCCAAGCCATGGCGCAATGATTCCAGCGCGGCAATCTGTGCAATGGTGGGCGCACACATGGCTGTGTACTGATGGATTTTCAGCATGCCGGCAATCAGCTCATGCGGACCGCACGCATAGCCTACCCGCCAGCCTGTCATCGCAAATGCTTTGGAAAAACCGCTGATGACAATCGTACGCTCCTTCATGCCCGGCAAGGAGGCGATACTGACATGCTTTCTCCCGTAAGTCAGTTCGGCATACACTTCATCCGAAATGACGACCAGATTATGTTTGATAATGAGCTCTGTAATTGGCATCCAATCCTGCTCCGTCATAACTGTCCCAGTCGGATTACAAGGATAATTGATCATTAAAACCTTTGAATGAGGTGTAATTGCCGCTTGCAGCGCTTGCGGGGTCAGCTTGAATTGCTCCTCTGCCGTAGCCGCCACCTCTACAATTTTACCACCATGCAGATGGGTAATGGGTTCATAGGCAATATAGCTTGGCGCTGGAATCAGCACCTCGTCACCCGGATCGATCACTGCTCGCAGCGCCAGGTCGACGGCTTCACTGCTCCCCACCGTCACAATCATTTCCTGCTCAGGGTCATAGGAAAGCGCGAAGCTGCCGGAAAAATAAGCAGAGATCTCCTCCCGCAGCTCCATCAAGCCGGCATTCGAAGTATATTTCGTCTGTCCTTCACGCAATGCCTGAATGCAAGCTTCACGTACCTTTTCCGGTGTAACAAAATCAGGCTCTCCGACCCCAAGGGCGATTGTACCTCCGCCTGCTGCATTCAGATCAAAAAAAGCGCGAATTCCCGATGGCCGAATATCCCGTACACGCGAGGATACAAACCGCCCTGTCCCCTTTTCACTAAACATATTACGCCATCCTCCATTCCTGTTTCCGCTCATGGAGCGAGCTGGCAATAATATGGTCCAGTAAATGTGTAAAGGTTATACCCGCAGCTGCCGCACTCTTCGGAAGCAGGCTGTTGGCGGTCATTCCCGGTAATGTGTTCACTTCCAGCACGTAAGGTCTATCCTGACACAAAATCATATCGACCCTTGCATAGACCTTACATTGCAGTAGCCGGTAGCTGGCCAGTGCCGCCTCGCGCACACGCTGCTCAATAACGGGGGGAAGCTCGACCACCTTCTCCTCAGCACCGCCGACCTCATATTTTGCTTTGTAGTCGAACCACTTCGAACGAGCCGAGCTAATGCTAATAATTGGTAATACCTCGCCATCTACGATGGAGCAGGTAATCTCCGTCCCTTTATAATAGGGCTCAATCAAGATCGCTTGATCCAAGCTGCAAGCCTCCTGAACAGCTGGTAGCAGCTCCTTCTCATTTTGTACAAGCTGGATGCCAATGCTGGATCCTCCCGTATTCGGCTTCACAATAACCGGGTAGCCCAAACGCTCCACCACCTGCGGATCATAATCGTCCATCCCCTGCCAACAAAGGCCTGCAGGCGTATGCACACCCGCTGCCTTCAGCAGCGTCTTGGACAACTGCTTATTCATGCATAAGCTGCTTGCCAGGACACCGCTGCCTGTGTAGGGAATGCCCAGTGTCTCCAGCGCTCCCTGCACCGTGCCGTCCTCGCCATACTGACCATGCAGTGCCAGCAGCGCGATATCGATGCCTGCCTGCTGGACCTGCACGATTAAATCCGCTCGCTGCTCGATCACCATTGGAACCACTTCATAACGGCTGCGATCCAAATGATTGATCATCTCTTGACCTGTCTGCAGAGAAATCTCACGCTCAGAGGAAATACCGCCCATAATAACGCCAATTTTCATCATGACACCTCATTTTTCTTCAAAATCTTTATGTGGCTACGGATGTTCATCCGATCGCTAGTGCTTCTTCAGAACAACATTCCGTCTCTATAGCTCTTTTCTTAATCCTTATGCCTTAAGAAAGTTACGCGTCTGTTTACCGATTATTTGAATACCCCGTTCGATATTTTCATCTGTTACTCGTGAAAACCCAAGCCGCAATGTATTCGTCCCTTCGCCTTCTTGAATAAAAAACTTGTCTCCCGGTGTGAAAATGACGCCCTGTTCTGTGCAAGCTTCTAGCAGCTGGCGTGTATTTACGTCTGTCGGGAAGGTAAGGAATAAATGCAAGCCCCCGTCACCAGACACCTGTGCCTCAGGAAGATGTGCTTCACAGCATGCCTTTGTAAGCTCATATTTGCGTTTATACTCTGTACGTGCTTTTTTTACATGTTTATCGAAATTTCCGTTAAGCATATATTGGTATAAAATCGATTGATCGATTGTTGAGGTATGAATGGTGCGCGCACGCTTAATGCTTTCCAGAGTGTCAATCAGTGCTCGGTCTCCAAGCACCCAGCCTACTCGCAAGCCAGGGAACAGCACCTTGGAGAAGCTGCCTATATAGATTACTCCGTTCCCTTGCCCTGCTGTCGCTATTAAGGGCGCAACATGCGCTCCCGAGTAGCGTAGCTCCTCATTGAATCCATCCTCGATCACCGGAATCTGATGGCGCGCCATTAACTTCATAACAGCGCTGCGCTTTGCCGGCGACATGACGATGCCTGTCGGATTGTGATAGGAAGGAGTCAAATAGGCCAAATCGAAGCTATTGGTCTGCAGTACCTCCTCTAGCCGCTCCACATCAATACCGTCACGCTCCATCGGAATGCCGGTAATCTCAAATCCTTGCAACTTCAAATTTTTGATCGCTGTGTGATGGGTCGGATTTTCACAAATTGCCGCTCCGCGGCGTGCAGAAGGACGTAAAGCCGACAGCACAATGTCAAAGCCTTCTGTAAAACCGCCTGTAATCAGCATATCCTTGCCAATTATATCAACGCCCTTGTTCTCCATATAATGCATCAGGTAATCAATCAGCGGCTTGTAGCCCTTAGCATAGCCGTAGTTGAGCAGCACCTGCCCTTCGATTGCCATCCGATCCATAAAAGCTCGCCTTACATCCCCCAGATCAAACAGCTGCTCATCCGGAGCGATGCTTGTGAACGAGATAGTTCCCTTTTGGGCACGAATGCCCTGCTTCATCATATCCAGATCAACAGCCGATACAGCATACTCGTTCATTCTTGCCTTCCAGTCGATCTCCCAGGTGGCAGAACCGTCAGATCCTCCGTTATCTACGGCCGACTGGCCCACCATAGCGGCCACATAACTACCCTTTCCGGGAATCGCATACGTAAATCCGTCATCCTCCAAGCCTTCATAGGCTGCAATGACTGTATTGCGGCTCACCTTAAGCAGAACGCTCATTTCTCGTGTGGAAGGTAGCTTCTGATCCGCCTGAAGCGCCCCTTTTATAATTAAACGATTGACGTATTCTTTTACTTGTATCGAGACCGGGCGGTCACTTACGAGCTTGAAATCCTGGAACATCCTTCATCGCCTCCCCCTATAATGATGGCATACAAGACGAGTGAAAAAAAAGAACCACCGCACTGGATTTTTCATCCTTCGGTGGTTCTTCCGCATTTTATCCCCTGTACGCCCTCATATTCTTGCCTCATTCCCCTGCATCATTGCCTCTCATCGCGCCCATTGCGAGCATTGTACATATCACCAAGCATCGTGAAGCTGATGAAAGTAATAGTCAACATATTTGTCATCCAGGCTGTCGATCAGCGTATGGACAGTATTTTCTAAAACAATAACGACTCTGCCCCATCAATTACAATTTGTGCGCCAGTAATGTGACGCGAATGATCAGAGGCCAAAAATGTTACCAAATCAGCTACCTGCTCGGGTTGACCCGGTCCATCAGCCAACGGTTGTCCTCCTTCAGGAAACTGGACGGGGATGGTAATTTGCTTTAACCCTTCCGATTTCTCCGTGGTTTCATCAATATTCGTCGAAATGGCACCCGGATAGATGACATTCACACGAATACGGAACTTAGCCAGCTCCAGCGCAGCCATTTTAGCAAAACCGGTTTGACCCGCCTTCGATGTGCTATAGGCTGACATCCCAAAGCTGGTAAAGCGCTGATTTCCATTAATGGAGCTGGTAATAATAATGCTGCCGCCACCGTTCTTTTTCAAATGTGGTATTGTATACTTCACCGTCAGGAAGGTACCATCCAGATTCGTGGACAATGTTTGCCGCCAATCCTCAATGCTCAGATCCTCAATCGGTCCGACGACCCCGTTAATCCCCGCATTGGCAAAAATGATATGCAGCCCGCCAAATAATTCAACCGCTTCCAGAACTGCCTTTTCCACACGCACCGGATCGGCAATGTCCACGTCAAAAGCCCGCGCTGATCCTTCACGTATAGCATTAATTTCTCTTTCCGTCTCCGAAATGCGCTCATTACTTACGTCAAAAAGAGCGACATTCGCTCCTTCTCTAGCCATCTGAATGGCCGTTGCCTTGCCAATCCCAGAACCAGCTCCCGTGATTAGAGCGGTTTTGCCTTCAAAGCGCGCGCCTCCTGCATATGTGTAGCTCATATGTATCGCTCCCTTTCAGTAATCTGTATAATCACAAGATTACCCAAAAGGATATACTTTATAATCACCATTTTTGCGCATTTTTTGCTATTCCTTTGCGATATTTAAGAAAAGTACGAATATTACGCGTATTAGCGCTTCTTTCCTTCTCTTCCTCGTTACATTCTACAAATATCTTAAAGAATCGTTATGTTCTATGTATTCATCAAAAAAAGGACGTATACATCCATATCCATGGTTGTATAACGTCCTTTTCTTATTTATTTACCACTGCAACTCAATAAATGCAGCATCATCATCAAGTCCCCCGGTATGGGATGCATCCAGCAATACCTGTATCTGCTCATCAGGGACAGGCTCGCGAATGGGGTCTAAATCGGATAAACCGTCCGTATATACCTGTAATCTCATCGGCATATCTGCGGGTATGCTTCTTTCATACCAATGAGGCTTCCCTCCAATCGGCCCACGACTTGTAGACCAGCGCTCCGCTGTAGAGAAGGTATGATCGAACAGCTCGCTGATTTCCTCGGCACCATTCCATAGTCGCAAACGTGAATCCCCCTGCCAGGCAAGTCGGAGACGGCCACGGCTACCACGCTTCGGCAGTTCGATTTTACCGCAAATATACATGGACTGGCTTCCCTGACGACGTTTATCTTCCAATACCGAACGCATTAAGCCTGATTCATGATCCAAAGGCTGCCGATCCAGTTCCTCTGCCGCTGTACCTGCCAAACGTTCAAGATACCCCCTCAACTGATCAGCAGACAGATCTTGTCCCCGTTCCATCCAATCCAGTAAAGAAGAACCCAGATAGCGGGCTGCAAAATCTCCTCGGTAACTGAGCCCGACACCATCACACAAGACAAAACAACAGACGGATTTATGAATACGTACTGCGGCGAAATCCTGTCCGCTTTCTCCCATACTGGCAGATTCGGCAGACCTTCCATAGCCATAACGACACATAAAACGACTGTGATGAGATGATAATGGCTGATCGCCTGTCTGAGAGCTTATGTAAGCAAATTGCTGAGTCAGCCTTGCATTCATTCCCTTTTTTTTGCTCGCGGGGAGCAGGGACAGCAGTGGATTCATGCTTTTACCTCCTTACCGTACAGGCGTTGCGGCCGACATTTGGAACCCAATGGACACCAGTTCCGCACAGGTTCCGGGCAGCATCATAATGGCTCCTTCACCTAACTGATAATCCGCCTCAAATAGCATTTCCCGATAGCTTTCAGGCAGTACAGAAGACATATCACGCAATTTCACAGCATGTTCATCCTGCAACGGCGTATTATGTGTCAGACCTTTCCATCGACGGGGGTCCTGAATAGGCGTTTCCAGCAACCTGTCGGATAAAAATATATTTTCCACCAGTACATTACCGTCCGGTACACTCATGCTCATAATACGCTTCGCAATCGGTTCTGGATCATCGCCTGTAGAAACCCCATCTGTCATATGACAGACCAATGGTGCAGGGCAATCCTGCATCCCTGGTAATTCTGCCTGCAAAATACGTTCAGCCTGCAAGAAGGCTTTTGCAGAATCTGAGAATCGTTTGGGTGTCAAATCGGGCAACGAGCCAATGGCCGCAATTTCATCTATCCCCTTAACACCATTCAGCAGGTCATACACGTCGTCACTATAAGCCAAAATCGCAATCCGATAGCGCGCTGTCAGCCGATTTCCTTTGGTTGACCGAAAAACCATCTGCCGGATCGCCAACGATATAGCTTCATATACAACGTCAATACGCCGCCGCCCCTCCATCAGCATGTTCATCGACGCGCTGATGTCAATCAGGTAAATGATCAGGGCGGGAGTACGTTGTGAAGCCTGTATTGTATAATTCATGGTTTGTACATGCTCCCCTCAGTTACCTTCTATCTCCATCTATCATTCCGCCCATATATAAACATATGAAATATTAAATTTTAGGCAGTCTAAAATTCGTATCTCCTAAAAAGTTATAAATCGAGGAAGCCCGATATCCCACTTCACCTACCGAACGATAATAAGAAGGATTACTATCATATAGTGTTCTAAAACGCTTGGCAAAGCTCTTAGCCTTCGCAGCGCTTCCACCTTCCTGAGAGGCATACGCCTTGTTGTACAGGGAAATAAGCTGAAGAACGTTCTCCTTGTTTCGTGCATGCAAGGACTCTTTTTGCTTTTGTTCCGCCTCGGCTGCTGCCTTACGAGCTGCCTCTTCCTGGGCGGCACGAGCTTCCTGCTCTTTTTTCAAAGCCAAGTATTTTTCATACTTTGCCTGTTGATCATACGCTTTTTGCTTCGCCAACTTGGCAGCCGCCTGCTTGTTTTGTTCCTTTTGGGCGAGATAAGCTTCATATTTAACCTGTTGAGCGATAAGGGCTTGCTGTTTCTTCTGCTCCTCCTGTTGCTTTTGAGCAGCAAGTGCCTGTTGTTTGGTCTGCTGTTCCGCTTCCTGTCGTTGTTTCTCCGTCAGCAATTTTTGAGCCGCTTCCTGCTCGGCTGCCAGCTTTTCCTCGGCCGCCTTTGCAGCCTTCGCTGCCTCTTCCTGCTTGGCTGCCTCGATTTGCCGCTGATTGGACTGATCTGCAAGAATATTCATGGCTGGGATTCCAGCTGCCAATAGAACGACTGCGGCCGCAGTTGTCACGATAAATGCTTTGGAGCGATACCAGGCTTTTGATTTTTCAGGTTGCTCTGGCGTCTTGGGATTCAACTGCTCCTCTAGCCCTGTGATCGCAGCCGACACCTCCACATGCAGAGGACTACCGTCTTCTACAAAATGATACAACGACCGGTATACTTCTAGAGCTGCAGCAGGTTTGTTTTGCTGCTCCAAATCACGTGCCTGTCGGAACAGCTTGTCCGTTACCCCACGCTCTCCCTGCTCCAGAGCAGCCTGATTTAGCAATGCAGCCTGTTCAGCTTTGAGCGGTGCAGGCGCTGACAAAGAGGGTGCAGCTTCACTGGCAAGGCCGCCCACCGCTGCCGATTCTATTGTTTCTGTCGCAGTAGGCTCCGGTTCTATAGCCTCAACTGGAATTTTCTGCTCAGTAACCGCATTAAGTACAACCAGCCATTCGCCAAAAGTAGGGCAACTGCTTAAATCCTGACTATCCCAGGCACGGCTGAACAATTCTACCACCTTGCTGCCCCACCGGGATTCAAGTGATTTTCGTAAAATAAAATAACGTTCACAAGGCGTCTGCATTTCATGCTGATCAAAATAACTTTCGCCCCACGCTTTGTCCACTACTACACGGTCAGACCAGCCTAGCATTTCTCCTATAATAATTGCCCCTGCAAAACGGTCTGCATACGCACTCCATAACCCGCTGTGGACGGTACGATGGGCGGCATACCCTGGCGAACCTGCCAATAGAGCATCTGGACGATCCATTTTAGTACTATACATTTGTTCCACGTCCACCAATTCCACAGCTGACGTGCCTTGAGGCAGTTCCACTTCAGAAAAAAACGGAAGCATTACATTCGGCGCCGATAAATCACAATGCGCCAATCCTTTTTGCTCCATAGCTGAACCGATCCCTGCCAATGCTCTGGCCAAAGCCAGACTATCGGAAGCCTCAAGCTGACGCTGATCTGTGAGACAATCGAACCATGTCATACCGTGAACCCATGGCATCAGCACCGCATACAGCAAATCAGGCTGCTCGGCGATCAGACTTCCGTTTCTTTCTGGAGTGAGCACATCACGCTTGCATACCTGCAAACCGGGAATATCCCCGTATGCTTCCATATGCTCCGATTGATAAACCATAGCCGGGATGCGGAACTTCGGAAAAAACACCTTAAGGGCTTTGGCCTCATGCGGCGCTCCGTTTTTGGCATTTAGCTGGTATACAATTCCCTGTCGCCCTGCTTGAGCATAGGCTAAACCGGGTGCAGCGGGATGTCGCCCAACCACATAAGCTGTGCCGTTTATGATCAATTCGTCTCCCGGATTCGGTTGAAAAGACATGAAACATCCCTCTCCTTACATCATTCAGTATGCTAGTATTCCTCACCTTATTATATACATCTATGGATGGCAAGAAAACCGGGTATCCGAAGATCGCCCGGTTTTTCCTGAACATCCTGTGCCAAACCATGAGGAATGGCTCACATATTGCTTCTTTATAGAGTGGTGTATGATAAGTTGATCCCTATCAGGCAAGGCAACTTATTTCGTTTGGTCAACCGTACGGAATTTGTTAGCGATAGCTGTCAATTCTTGGCTGATGCTATTCAAAGTCGTTACGAAAGCTTGCATTTGTTTGCTAGCTTCCTGAAACTCTTGGAAGAAGCGTTGCTTAGTCATACCTTCCCATTGACCTTCCATACCTGAGATGGACTGTGTCAAACTGGAAACGATTTGCTGGCTTTGCTCACCACTTTGTTTAAATTGGTTAGCCACCTGATCAACCTGTTCTGGGGTAATTAAAATGCGTCCTGCCATTTTTTGCGTCCTCCTTGATGATAAATAATGTTTTTGTTTATCTGGTTCAAATTGTACTATGGCTATTTAATTCCCTACAAAAGGCAAAGGACCTAATTGTTATAATCCCACTTTTTAACTATAAAACAGCACCTAACAGTATAATATTAACAAAACAACCACCTAATAAGTCCCATAAAGCCGGGAATTGCGAAACGAATTCAAGTAAATTTTGCAGTCGATCCAGATTGTCCCGGAACGCGTTCCCAACTATGCGACAGGCTGATCTCTTGCTGTAGACGGATCAGTAAAATACCAATCCTGCGGACTGCTAGAAGACGCCTGCATCAGAATATCCTGATGCAACGTTTCTATATCCGAAGACTGTACACCAGCAATGGCATGTACGACAGACTGCGGGTTTGAAATCAGACTGCCTCCTTCCGAAGCTTGCCCAGGCAGAATAGACGGTGATTGCTGATTCGACCAATCGAGCATCGTGACGGGTCGTCCCAATGGTTGGCTGGCAAATGACAGAATCGTTTGATAGTTGTGGTCAACAGACTGAAACTGCTCTGCCTTTCGGTTCAGTTGTGTACCTGATGTATGGAGGTAAGCATGGATCTGTTCTGACATCCGCTTGGCCTGCATCCAATGATTCAAGATCGCCTCGCGTGCAGATACATCCCAATCCAGCGATTGTAATGCCTGCTCCAAACCTGCTGTTAACTGTTGAATTTGCTCCGCCGCATGCTGTAGCTGCCCGCTAAGCCCCCGAAGCACATCCGGTTCAACTCGAATGCGCATATCCATCACCCTTCTTCTGTCACTTCTTCATTCACTGCCGACTGTTTCAACCAATTTAATAATAAATCCACAAACTGATCTCTTGAAGCCATAGCTGCAATCAGCCAGTCTCCGTTACCACTAGAGCTCATCCGAAATATCCAGTTCATTGCGGGACACAGGACAAAGGCTGCCCGTTGTGACTCCCACTCCCTACCGTTCCAGACCAGCAATTGCAATTCTCCCTCGGCTACACGGGAACTCAAAGACTGAGCCAGGCTTGCAGACCCCTCTGCATCTCCGCTAGCCTCGGTCAGTTTACTGCTGATCAGAGATACACTTTCTCCTGCCGACTGCTCGTAAATTTTATTAAATGCCTGCTTGGAGAACATAAGTGCGGGGGATTCAGGCACAAGTCGATCTACCCAACCCATTTTATCAATCAATGTTTCGCAAGCCTTTTCCACATTACCCAGATCGTACAGTCGATACTCATCGGGTTCATCAGCGGATTTCACGAGTTCCACTACACGTTCGTTCGTGCAATGGAGATAGCCTTCAAACTGCTTGCCTCCCCGCACATAGCGTATACGGCAAGCCCTGTTGGATAATCCCGCGATAGCGACTCTTGAAAAAACGGTAGGAGGCATTGCTAGCTCTTTGCCCTTATCTGCCCGCTTTAGATAACCCTTTTCCAAAAGAGTAGCTTTTACCTGCTCCCACTCTTCCGCCAACTCCTCTGCTAGATAGCCCTTAAACGGATCTTCCACCCCAAGCAGTCTGTCAGAACCCAATACGCCTGCTAGAAAAAACAGTTCCTTCGCCTTAAGGGTTATTAACTTCTGCTTGGAAGCTTGAAACGTTAACATTATGAGCCACCTCCCTTCAAACTACAACATGCCATCGGTCACGAATTTTCGTTATCCAATCCTCACAGCTCACTTGCTCTGAGAAGGGAATTGCCGCTTTTATCCTGGTAAATTTGCGCCGTACGTAGTATCCCTGCCCAGGTGGCAGGACTTTTAGGCCACCAGCAGCGGCGTTCGCCTCCGAATAAGGGATACGAAAGAACGATAGATCATTCGAATCTAGTGTTCCAAATAGCATACCGCTTTGGCTTGCCTTGACATCATTAAACCAGTCCACCCCAAAGGTAGGAAAATCAGATGGCACACCCGATAGCACGACATGCACATTGCGATCACGTCCCAACCGTACAATGGCGGAGAGCTGATCCTTTATCATAAAATCGTTCAGTTGCTTACTTAACATATCCGCATCATCAATGACCAGGAGCAATTCGGGATCATTCCCTTCCTTGTTCCGCTGTTGAACGATATCATACACTTTCTGTACCAGAGGCCCCATTTCTTCTTCGCTTTCGGCAGCAGCCTTAACATGAGGAAGATGCCGTAATCTAGATAGTCCTCCGCCTCCATAGCGTGTATCAATCGTATAGACTTCCAATTGATTAGGTGATGTGTAATAAGCGAGCGATATAATCCAACTCATTAGAAAAGAGGTTTTTCCACCCTCCATTGGACTACCCACGATAAAATTGGGCCCTTCTTTTAGATTCAGGAGAAAAGGCTCAAGATCGTCACTCTGTAGACCTACAGGCACCTCATAAGGAAGTGCGCCCGAGGGTCCACTTGTCCGATCCCACTGCTGAAGCAGTTCCGACAGTGGAATCCGCTCAGGTAATGGAAGAATGGCTGGTGCGTGCTTGCCTTTCCATTCCTGCGCAATGCCAGCGATATTGCGACGTAACCGTGCTGATCGTTCCGCCTCATCTTCACCTGGTGAAGGCAAAGCCGTTTGGAACTCCAGCGGAGGAACATGTCCTTTAACCAAGGCGCGGCCTGGAATTAACGGTCCTGGCGTTTTGGCTGGTCGTCCTACCGCATAATAATAGTCACTCGGGTCGGACATTTCAAAAGAAACAGCATTCGGTATGTTACTGCGGAATTTCTCAAACACATCGGTAATCCGGTTCGCCGTAATGATAAACGTGATACCTAGACTACCTCCTTCTCGCAAAAGAGATTCCAGCAGTTCATTTTCATCTGGATAAGCATTACGGAAATTAAGATATCCATCAATGACTACGACAATTTGCGGAATATCCTCGACAGCAGAACGTCGATAAGAGCTTATTGTTTTGACACCAGCCTCGGAAAGCATTTCCTTGCGTACGGCCACCATCTTGAACAGATAACGGAACAATCGCTTGATCCGGTCATCCTCCTCAGCCATCATAACAGCCCCGATTTGGGGAAGTTCCCCAAAGTCGCGCATCGTTCGACCCATATCAATGATATAACCATTCCAATGATTCGCAGTAAAACGCTGAGCCGTGGACATCAGCAATGTATGCAAAAAGGTAGTTTTCCCCATGCCCGGCATGCCATACACAGCCCAATGACCATGATCCAGCGATGCATAAATCGGCTCCTGCCGCTGATTGGGCAAATCATCGACCAGACCCATAAGAGCCTTCAGCTCCAAAGATGATGATGTACTATCTATTTCGGTGCATGCAGGCAGATTTGTTAAATCCAGCAATTCAGGCAGCGGTGGAAGCCACGGTCCCTGAAGTCGTTCGATCCCTGCTTTAGCAGCCTCATTCGCAATATAATCAATAAATACTTGAAGCTGTTTAGGAGCTTCTTCACCTTTTAAGCCTGAGCTTGCCCGTTCTCCACCCGTCAGTAGCGCTTCACGTTTCCCGTTCAGTCTCACTTCATGGACAGGTAGTGCAGAAGAAATATCGCTGTTGCCTATATACGGCGCACCGCTCCAAGCAAACTGCATCTCTTCAAAAACCTCGTCGCTACCCACTTGAAAATATCCTCGTCCCGGCTTCGTAATCCACGCAGCATTCGGTATTTTCAACATGTCACGGCTATCACCTTCGCTTTGCACCCGTAAGCAGATGCGGAACCTGGAGTTACTCCAGATCTTATCATCCACGACACCTGCGGGCTTTTGCGTCGCCAAAATCAGATGGACACCTAGTGTACGCCCAATCGCAGCAATACTGATTAGCTCGTCCATGAACTCTGGCTGATCCCGCTTTAATTGTGCAAATTCATCAATAATAATAACCAGATGAGGCAGCGGTTGTTCCTGCCGCTGCCGGAGTAGTCTGTAATATTCATCAATATGCTGTAAATTGCCTGCATCGTTCAATATCTTCTGTCGACGAACCAGTTCTGCTTTAAGAGATATTTTGGCACGTTCAATCAAATTATTGTCCAAGTTCGTAATCGTACCCACCACATGCGGCAAGTTAACGAACGTGTTGGACATGCCTCCACCCTTGTAATCGATCAGCATAAAAGCCAGATCATGCGGATGAAACTCGGCAGCAAGCGAGGCTACGATGGATTGGATAACCTCACTCTTCCCTGAACCCGTTGTACCGGCGATCAAGCCATGGGGACCATGTCCTTGACGCTCTATCTTATCATGCAGGTTAATCATAATCTTCTTGCCGCCTGCTCGCACGCCCATCGGTACGGGTAAGGTATCAGGATGGCGGTTACGTCGCCACCGATCTGCCACGTCCAGTTCTTCTACACTCGCTACGCTCATCATATCAAACAGAGGTAGCACAGCGGGAATATCAGAAGCAGAGGAACGCTTCAAGCGAATAGGAGCCATGTACCGCGCCAATGCATCGGCTTCCTCTTTTGATAAACGATCCGGTTTAAAACTTTGCTGTTCAACCTCCGCCGATTCTGATTTACGGGCATATACGCCCTGCTCTTTGGAAGCCTCCACAATCAGTTGACACTGCATCGGCAAAGCCTCTTTACGAGAAGCCAGCACAATCGTACACGCATCAATGGCTCGGCCGTCCTCCAGTAACAACGGCAGCAACGGTTCTTCCTCAATCAGCTGGGTGTCAGATAAAACCACGACATAACACGGGACTTCCATCCCTCTGCCCTGACGATCATTGCGATTATTTTTACGGCGGTTCAGTCTGGCAAACAGAAAATCAGCTAGTTGATGTGCACTGCTACTGCGGTCTGACATCATTCTCTGGATTCGGTCATCATCCCACACATGTGGGAGCCAGCGCATCCAAGTCCATTCACTTTCCTCTCGCTCGTCATAGAAGGAAGCAATTTTCACTTCATCTGGCGAGTGACGAACCGTCACTTGTGCCAAGATGACTCTTAACGCAGCAAGGGTATGCTCCCGTTCGCCGACCAATCCAACCACTTTGGATTGAAACAGCGGTAATGCAATGGAAGCAGCGTCTACCAGACGAAACTCTTCTTCCAGTTCATCCGCAGCTCCCAACAAAGGATCTCGATCATAACCGTCTGGGCGTGGAATTTGCAATTTAATATGGAAGGGAACTTGTCCAGTCCCAATACGCACCTGCAAAAAGTCCTCATCCTCCGGTGATCGTTCCCAGAGTGAACTGTTGCGGTTTTTGACAATTTGAGTGCATATTTGCGGGTCACCGTGAATTTCATATAGTGTGCGAATTTGCTCCTCGCGTTTCATTTCAAGTTCTTCACGATGCTTTTGGAGCTGTTCCCGGTACATGCGGTCCCGTTCCTCAAGCTTACGCTTGTATTCCTTCTTATTATTTAGATAGACGAAAAAAGGAATCGTATAAGATGTAAGCATCATGACCACAGTAACCATCTGGAACATCAAATAGTTACTGTTGCCCATCTTACCTGTTTTGCTCATATATACGTAAAAGCCTATAGTCACCAACGTCATCATTAACGGAATAAGTATAGATATAATAGAAAAAGACGGCTTGCTCGGCTCAGCCGGAGGCCGTAAAATCTCCAGCTTCTCCTCTCGGAGCGCCGGCCTTAATCTCGGGGATCGCTGGTATAATGCATTCAAGACAAAAGTCCCCCTTTTCGCTTACTATTTCATTTTACCAAGGTTTCATATAATTTCATGTGTGTATTTACCCATTTTTTTCACTTTGAAACAGAGAACGCCTTCCATACACAGGCGCTTCGTCCTGAGTTGTCGAAAAAGCGCGCTGAATACGCACAGTACAGCCTTCCCGCAAGCCTGATCCTGTGAGTAGCTGGTTATCCCCCACCCTGAACCAAAGCCCTTCCGGGAACTTTGCTTCCATAATATATTGCATGCCTTCCGCTGGAGGCTCGCCGAAAATGCGCACACCCAGCATCAACTTTAAATGTTCCACCGAGTATTCATCAGCTACCTCGATGTCAAACCACTCTGTTTCCTGTCGTCCTGAAAGCACGGTCAGGATCATCTGTCATCCCTCCCGATCCTTAATATATAGCAAAGTTCACGCAAAAAGCCTATTTCTACGGAAATATGGCTATCGTAACTGTAGCATCCGACTATTAGACTGTCAATTTGTTACAAAATACCCACTCCAAAAATAAAACAGCGACTTTAGTCATATTTTCTCACATTAGTAGAGCCATTAGCATCAATAATATGTATTTAATTGTTTTTAATATGGGGATATACGTCATATTGTCGATTAGTTAGAACTAAATTCGATTGTTACCTAGATTGTTGTGAACACTTTGTAAATTTTTCAGACCTTTATGTTTTTATAAGGTGTTTTTAAGGTAATTTTAAGAAACGGGCACTACAATTAAGCCATGAAATAACTCAGGCGAGGTGATTTTTGTGAGAACATTAATTACATTTCAAAACAAACGTATTCCCGTATACTTCAATCAAGAAAATAAGCAACCGGTACAAAAAACATTAAAACTTCTAAGTAACACTTTGGAGAATAAAATCTCCAGCGGCAAGCGCGCCCTTCAAAAATGTCTTAACTCTTTGATCAGTATAGAGATTGTCGGTTGTGAAGCCATCCTGCATAGCGTTAGTGAAAATGATTCATTGGCATTGTCCCTCTATTAAGAGGGACTTTTTTTGTCCACATTAGACACAAAAAAGAGAGGGGCATTTCAGCACCCTCTCCATATCAGCAGCTTTGAAACATGATACATGTGACTTACCGCAGCTTATGCATTTGATTAGACTCTATTTAAAGTATTCTGCGATAACCTTTTTTACCGCCTCGTTCCTTATTCTGCGCCTTCTCAATCCGTATTCTAAACAGTTCTAGTAAATTAGCGCGTGTATGCTCTTCCCGGCAGTTGTCCAGCTTTTTTAAGATAAAACGGTCAATGGACATATGACTCAGGCTCCTTTACAGCAAGCTGCCCCTGCTTTTCAAGGGGATGATCAGGCTATCCATTTTTAACCATTCTGTCTGTTGTTTAAACAGGACGTTACTTATAGGATAAAGCAGACGGGATTACATACCCTTTAATTAGGGTAAATACATAAAGTTTCGAAAATTTTATCACGTTAAGCCTGGAAGCTATGGACAAGGAGCGAGCAAAAACCATGAGTAAACACATGATTACCAAAATAGGCTGGAACCTTTTATGTGCATTCTTAATCCTAACGATGCTGGCTGCATGCAGCAGGGAAAAAGCTTCAACCCGGAGTATGGCCCAACATGAAGCTGAAGCACGTGCCTACACCGTAACGGGTAATCCCAACCAAGGCGCATCATCCCTTGATGAACGAGCTGCCAATCATACACCTGTCCATAAGCAAGGCAGCAGCTATGTCGAAATATCAGGTGGCGTTAGCATTGATAAAAATACCGTGAAGGTTACAGGACATTCCAACCTCCCGGCCGGAGCACGAATTAAAGGGAATCTTGCGGTCAAAAACTCCCTGTTAACTGGGTACACGGATGAGACAACCGTTCAAAAGGATGGAAGTTTTGTACTCCAGGTACAACGCCCCGGAATACAGGGCAGTATGGATCTGACTGTTCTGTTCCGTCCAGATGACCAAGACAATGAAATACGAAATCTGTATGGCAGCGGTGGCAACAAATTAGAAGGTCCTTATGTATATCAATACGAAGAAAACAAACAGCTTCTGCATGAAGTTCGGATTGGGGCTGAATTTGATCCTGAACAAGAACGCAATACCCCTTTAGTTAAGCCCGTCTGGAACAAACCTAAGGACTACGGTAGCCCTCAAGTGTGGATTAAGCCTGATGTGAAGCAAGAAGGTAACTATTATCATGTATATGCGCGCAGCAATTTGCTGGAAGGATCGGACGTCAAACTCACGATTGATTTTCCGGGACGATGGCAGTTTGGCTACGATGATCAAACCAAAGTTATGCCTGACGGCTCCTTCAGCATGAGGGTCAAAAAGCCGAGCCTTGCCAACCACTATACCATAGTTATAATTTTCGAACCGAACGAAGATATGTGGACTAACGCCAAACAGGCGTACGGTACACAAGGGGAACGCCTTTCGGGACCGTTAGCCAAATCCGCAGACGACAAAGAGGGCTCCAAACAGATTGAAGCCCGTATCCCTATCCAACCCAAATCGTAACTAAACGCAGTATCTAACCTAAAGTTACGGCCGTTCGCCATGAGATACGCTTCACAGATACAGCCTAGGACGCGGTTTCCACGTCTGAGTAGATACAGAATCTAGTGTCTTCTAGCCGCTACGGCTGTATCGTGACTGGCGTGCCTATACTTACCTTTTCCTGAAGCTCAAGCACATCCTTATTCTGCATTCGAATGCAGCCATGTGACACCATCTTGCCAATGGACCATGGCTCATTGGTGCCATGAATGCCATAATGCGGCTTGGACAGCCCCATCCAGAACGCTCCGAAAGGGCCGCCGGGATTGGGCTGTTTGTTAATAATCGTAAATTGCCCATGCGGTGTCTGTGTAGCCAGCTTGCCAATACCGACTGGATAACTAAGAACAATCTGATCTCCATCTTTCAAATATAAACGACGATCCGATAAATCCACCACAATGCTGTAGTTCGGCATATATTCACCCCTTTATACCCTATGCCGACTACAACTTAGATTTTCTTATATTTTTACATTTGATGCTTCACTGCAGCTTGGCTTACCACTCCACATCACGTCGCCAGCCGCTTCGCTGATCCCTACGACCCGGGGCTGTGCTTGAACGGCTATCTTTCCTGCGTCGATCTGCTTCCTTACGCGCCTGATATTCCAGTTCACGCTGCATTTTGCGATAATTGTTCACTCTGGATTCCGACAATTCCCCTCTCTCTATAGCTTCCTCCACTGCACATCCAGCTTCGCCCTTATGCTTGCAATCTGCAAAACGGCATTGCTGCGCCGTTTCCATAATATCCGTAAAGGTATGAGCGACACCCATGGAATCATCCCACAGATTAAGCTCACGCATGCCGGGTGTATCCAGTAGAACAGCTTGCTTTGCGATGGGAAAAAGCTGTCGGTGAGTGGTTGTGTGCCTGCCCCGGCTGTCTTCCTCCCTCACATCCTGTGTCAGTTGAACTTCAGACCCGGAGAGCCAGTTTACTATCGTGGATTTGCCACTACCGGAAGAGCCTGTCAAAGCAACTGTACAGCCAGGTTGAAGAAACGCCTCCAGTTGCTCTCTGCCTTCGTTTTGCAAAGCAGAAATAACGATAACAGGTACACCAGGGGCAACTCCCTCCGCTTCAGCAACCCGTTGTTCGACATCTTCACAAAGATCACTCTTACTCAAAACGACAACCGGGTTTACCCCGCTGTTCCAAGCCATAATTAAATACCGTTCCAGTCTGCGCATATTAAAATCATGATTCAGCGCATTAACAAGGAAAAGCGTATCCACATTTGTCGCGATCAGTTGCTCCTTCGTCTCAAAGCCCGCGGCCTGCCTAGATATTCGACTTTTACGTGGCAAGACGGCATGAATTACTGCATCCGACACTTCATCCGACGTGGTGATTGCCAGCCAGTCCCCTACAGCCGGCATTTCCGCCGGATCTACCATAGCATGTCGTAGCTTACCTGAAGCCGCTCCCCAGCGTTCTCCATCCATTGTGATAAGCTTCACCTTTTGTCCATAATCGGCAATCAAGCGGGCAGGACGTACCTGTGTATTTCCTGCTCTTTCCTCATAGCTTTGCTTCCATTGGTCCCAAAAACCGTTCCAATAATCAGACCAACCGTATTCATGTATACTCATTGTTTTCCTCCTGAAATCATCGTTTATTTTTGATCGTAGTGTTATTCGATAGGTGTACATTTTTTTCTCCCCGCATGCAAACAACGCAAAAAATCCGCAGGGGTTTCCCTGCGGAGGGTATACGATTCAGGCCGATGTGATCCGTTCGTTCACTTAAGCAAGCAGTCTCTCAAGGACCACTCCCCAGAATCAACAACTGGATAACAAGACGCCTAACCATAAAAAATCCGCAGGGAATCACTCCCTGCGGATTTCGTTGGTTCTACTGTCCAACCAACTGCTAAGCCAAGACTATAGATCTATACAGTCTTTAACCGTGCATCGTCCGTGCGGGAGACAAGTCATTCTGCTGCTGAACCCACCCATTCATGTTCGTACGCATATAACATCGCCTCCTCCTAAAATTTCCTTTATCATACAAGTCCATCAATTGTCTGTCAAGGCTGCTACGAAACTTTTTTGAAATCTTTGTCAAGTTTCGTTTAGCGTACCTGATCCCAGCGTGTCCACATCTCACGCGGGTTCAATTCGTACATTTCCCGTTCCCTGTACATAAACTGATGCATAATCAGCTCACGCCGAATCGTTGCAAAATCCTCATGGTATTGCTTGATCCACTCGTTTAATTCACGTTCAGGATACATACGGCCTGGCTCCAGCTTTTCTGCCAGCATCTGAAGTACAATCAATTTTTTCTTATACTGTGCGGGGATTTGGCGCAACTTGCCGTCCTTGGAAAAAAAATTGCGTAAGACCGACGCCTCCAGCGTTTCATTCAACTCTGACATATCTTCCTCCCTCTCTCCTTTTTCAAAAATAAATTGCACCGTCGCCTCGGCATGCTGCCGGATCAGCTCTGGATTCAGTGTAAAATACACCGTGTTTTTATCACGTCGTTCCTTAATCAACCCAGCCTCACGGAGTTTGGAAGCATGATGTGTAACAGTCGGCTGTGATAAATTCAGCTTTTTCGCCAAAGCTTGGCCATGCATCTCCCCACGGGACAAAAGAAGTAATATCCGCATTCGCGTTGGATCAGCAAGTGCTTTATGATAATTGACCATTTTATCCAGTTGCATCGTTATTGCACCTCTTTTCACTAGTACATACTTGCTATGCAAGCGAATTCAATCATACAAAATAGATATATATCTAATTATATGTTTGCTAAAAGTGGCTGTCAATCTTCACTGTCCGTCATCTCTTTCTGAAAACGGCTGGATATTGTGTTCGCATTGCGGTAGGATTATTATTTGAAAACTTCTCACATACTGAGCTATTTACTTCAATCCTGAGATCCGTTTTTAAACGTCAAAATAATGTTAACCCTACAAAACTGGCGTAATAAACCAATACAACTGGAGGTTCATCCAAATGCACGACGTAATCATTATCGGTGGCGGACCCTGCGGACTATCCGCTGCAATCGAATGCAGCCGCAGAGGTTTGCAAACTGTCATTATTGAAAAAAGCAACATCGTTCACTCCATTTTTCTGTATCCGACGAACATGCAGTTTTTTAGCACCGCCGAACTACTGGAAATCGGTGATGTTCCATTCAGCACCCCTAATGACAAACCTTATCGTCATGAAGCACTGGCGTACTATCGTAAGGTAGCCACTCATTATAACTTGAACATTCAGCATTATGAGGAGGCCCAGTCCATTCATCGCCAGGATGACGGTACATTTACCGTACATACCCTGAGCAAAGGAGAAATAACCAAAACGTATTCGTCCCGCTATGTCGTAGTGGCTACAGGATATTTTGATCATCCGAACTATTTGGGCATTCCCGGGGAACAATTGGATAAAGTCACGCACTATTTCAGCGAAGCCCATCCCTATACAGGAACCCGGGTCGCAGTCATCGGTGGCAGTAACTCTGCGGTAGATGCTGCGATGGAATTGGTGCGGGTCGGAGCTACGATTGATATGGTATATCGTCGAAGCGAGTTGTCCCAATACATCAAGCCGTGGGTACGTCCACTGTTTGACAGCATGGTACAAAAAGGGAAAATCACGCTGCACTTAGGCGCACGCATTACCGAAATCCATCCAGACCATGTCGTAGTCACTCCGCTGGACACTGAAGCATTCCGACTCGAAAATGATTTTGTACTGGCACTGACTGGATTTCACCCGGAGCGAAAACTGCTGGAGTCTGTCGGCGTCCACATGGCTGAGGATCTGGACAAACCAGAATTTAATCCTGCCACGATGGAAACGAACATCCCAGGTATATATGTCGCTGGGGTCATCGCTTCAGGCAGCAATGCCAATGAAGTGTTTATTGAAACAGGCCGCTGGCACGGGCAACAAATCGCCGAACATATCCAAAGCTAAATAAACGAAGGAGAACATCTGTATGGATTACAGCTCACTTATCTTACTGGTATTGGCTGGTCTTGGGATTGTTAGTGGCAACTCTACCGTGACTATTGCCATGGTTGTATTACTGCTACTGCGGGTAACCAGCTTTCACACTGCTTTCCCCTGGCTTGAAAAGTATGGCCTGACGATCGGAATTATTATTTTGACGATCGGGGTCATGACCCCGCTAGCCAGCGGTAAAATCAGTATTAATCAGGTGATGGAGTCTTTCCTGCACTGGAAATCTCTGCTCGCGATTGGTATCGGAATTCTGGTAGCCTATCTTGGCGGCCGCGGAGTAACTTTAATGTCTGGACAGCCCATTATTGTGACAGGTCTACTGATCGGGACCGTCATTGGCGTTGCCTTCTTTAAAGGAGTTCCTGTTGGACCTCTGATTGCTGCCGGATTGCTTTCCTTGTTAATCGGCCGCAGCTAAATTCGTACAACAAATATAGGAATACATGATAGCAATCTGCATGTCGGGCTGAATTCAGTCCCGCTTTGTGGTATACTCATATCGCATAATTTGGTAAATGCAGGAGGCTTGACCGATGTCTCGACAATTTGTAACGGAAGCTGTAATGGTGGCTATATACGGCCAACTACTTACATCTCCCGCCCCTGTGGAATATATAGTGCCTTACACATCACTGCTAGAGCTATACGAATTCCAGGATAGCACAGAGCCGCTCATGGATAATCCTATGGACGATCAACATGTGAAGCGGAAGGTAAGCGAGCTGATCAGTTATTTTGAGGAACCGTTGAATCAGAAAAAAATTCGGCGTGCCCTTCAGATGCCTTGGGCCAAGAGCTTGCCTATTCTATTCGATGCCAATACATCACTCATCATCATTAATGCTGTTGATACAGCGCATTACGGAGAATATTTTGATCCAATTGAGACTGAACTGGTGTTGACAGCTCAGCGTGAATCTTTACCCATTCTGACGGATCAATTGGACTGGATCCACCGCATTATCGAAGCTTCCGTACCTGTACATGTGTACGACATTGATGATTTTGATTTTGCACTCGATGGCCCGATACTTAACAACCCTTGACATACGACATACCCGCCTTGACCACAAAAAAGCGGCGGAGCATCATGTACAGGCTTATCTCCTGTAACACGATACTCCGCCGCTTTTCATGTCCAAGAACAACTATTTGCACGCTATGATTGACAGTGGAACACTAAGCTTGTTCATCCTCAACATAGGTGTAAATAATGTCATCATGTTCCTCCAAATACTTAACTTCCAGATGATGGCCCTTCAGATACCAGTAATCCTGGTCCTCCATATAAAACGTAATGCCAGCCGCTTCATGCTGTAATACGGGGTGCTGCGGAGGCTCTACGGCAATTCCCAGAGAAAAGCCTGGATGCAACCCGCCGCCAGAGCTATAGCGAACAAAAAAACGGATCGAATCTCCACGATTCAAACTAAGCTCCTTAATGTACCACTGTGCCGCAGGTTCAGTTACCTGTATGCTCATACGTTATGCTCATCTCCTTGTACAATGACGTCTGCCAACTATATCATAGCATCTTTTAGAATGACCACCAACCGTTCCAACCCAGCGGACTTCTTGGACAAGCCATATACATTTTTTTGAAAAAGGTTTGACAATTCGCAAAAAAGGGTGTTAAGATTCAACCATACGAGATCCATTTTGAAATTTATTACCAATTCGAACGATTACTCATGTTAGAATGAACCCATTTTGAGGAAGAAAGGAGTGTTACCGGTGCTAAAATTTCCTATTGCATTTTACCCACATCTACAAACACAACAACTTCATACCGGAGCATCTCCCCTGTCGCATCCTTCAAAATTGGGCCATTCGCGTTGTATGGTTTAATACGAGTGGCTGCCTGCGTTTGAGCAGTTTTTCAGTGGTGAGTGTGCTGAAAATACCTGCGCGCCATATGATATTGAGATTTAAGGCATATCGTCTGCGGACGGTATGCCTTTTTTGCGCCTGTTGCTGGATCATACTTGTGGCAGCAAGCCCTGTTGTTTCTTCAAAATGGTACACAACTCTCGAATGAACTTGTCATGAAAGGATGGGATTCCTCTTGTTTTCGGTACTTAAAAATTTAAGCTGGTTTTTTAAAAGAGAACGAAGCCGATACTCCATTGGATTGTTTTTGCTGATAGCCGTTGGTGTACTGGAGCTTGCTCCACCTCGGCTGCTAGGTAGTGCCATTGATGAAATTGTGCGCGGTTCGATTTCCTGGTCCTCACTTTGGCGTTATATTTTGTACATCATAGGCATTCTAGCCGTCATCTACTACATTACGTACATATGGATGCACAAGCTGTTTGGTGGTGCCAATCTGGTGGAACGCCTACTGCGCACACGCTTTATGAATCATCTGCTGCGAATGACCCCTCCATTTTTTGAACGCAACCGCACTGGGGATCTGATGGCTCGTGCCACGAACGACCTTCGCTCCGTAGCAAGTACAGCGGGCTTCGGCATGCTGACACTGACAGACTCTACGGTCTATCTGAGCGTGGTATTAGTTGCCATGGGCACTCTAATCAGTTGGAAGTTGACACTGGCAGCTATCCTGCCCCTACCTTTTATCGCACTGGCTATGAGCATTTACGGTAAAGCCGTTCACGAGCGTTACACACTGGCACAAGATGCATTTGGTGATATGAACGATCAGGTGTTGGAATCCGTGGCAGGTATCCGAGTCATTCGCGCCTATGTACAAGAACGAATGGACGAAAAGCGTTTCGCTGATATTACCGACGATGTATTTCGTAAAAATCTGGCTGTCGCTCGGATGGATGCTCTCTTTGAACCAACAATTCGTTTATGTGTAGGACTTAGCTACGTCATTGGACTCGGGTATGGTATTTATCTGGTATTTCATAACGATATCACGCTAGGCGAACTGGTCTCCTTTAATATGTATCTAGGAATGATGATTTGGCCGATGTTTGCCATTGGAGAGCTGATTAACATTATGCAGCGCGGTAGCGCTTCCTTGGACCGGGTTAATGAAACTCTCGATGTCCAGCCAGATGTTCAAGATGCGGCTCAACCTGTTCCAGTGGATCGCCTCGAATCCATCAGGATGAAAGACGTTACCTTCCGTTACCCTACCTCAACTATTGACAATCTGTCACATGTGAGTCTGGAGCTCAAACGCGGAGAAACGCTAGGCGTCGTCGGTAGAACAGGCAGTGGGAAATCCACGCTGCTCAAACAGCTACTACATGAATATCCGACGGGTAGTGGTGATATTTTAATCTCCGGCATACGTCTAGAGGACATTGCAGTAGAACAACTACACAGCTGGATCGGCTATGTGCCACAAGAGCAAATTTTGTTTTCCAAATCGGTGCGCGAGAACATTCAATTCGGAAAACCTCATGCAGATGACGACGACATTATGGAAGCTATCCGTACTGCTGCCTTCGACCAGGATTTAGGTACCCTGTCTGATGGGCTGGATACACTGGTCGGAGAAAAAGGTATCGCCCTGTCCGGCGGCCAGAAGCAGCGTGTTTCGCTGGCTCGCGCCTTTATCGGTGATCCGGATATTCTATTGCTCGACGATGCACTATCTGCAGTAGATGCCCGGACGGAAGCAAGGATTATTGACAATATCCGACGTAAGCGCTCGGGTAAAACAACCTTGATCTCCACCCACCGCCTCTCTGCTGTAGAACATGCAGACCGGATCGTCGTGCTGGAGCAAGGACGCATTATTGAGGAAGGGACCCACAGCGAGCTGCTTCAGGCTGACGGATGGTACCGACAACAGTATGTACGGCAACAAGTGGAATCTGATCTGACCTCAGGGGAGGTATCCTAATGAAACCCAATATCGGCAAAAGGCTATTTCAGTACGCGCTGACGAGCAAAGCAGGCTTTATCGCCGCTCTCATCGCTTTGGCTATCGGAGTAGCCGCCGAGCTGGCTGGTCCCTTCATCGCCAAAACGATGATCGACGACCATATGCTCGCTATTGAAAAACCATTTTATGAAACAACTCGTGTGGACGGAACTGTAAGCTATGCTGGAACCCACTTTAAGCGTGAAGATCGCTTTGAGTCCGGGGAGACTAAAGGTCGCGAAGCGAGGATTTTACAAGTTGGGAAATCTTTCGTATTTGTCGATGGCTCGGTTCAAGTGGCTGACGGTAACCGCTCCTTTACGAACGGAACGCTGACTGTGACACGCGGCTCCGACACCTTTCGCTATGAAGCTAAGGCTCTGACAGCTGATGAACTGTATAGCTTTTACAAACCGGAAATGCCCGGTATCTTTCAGCTGATTGGCTGGTATTGCTTCTTCCTGGTTATTTCCATTTTTGCTGAATTCGGCAAAACATACTGGCTGCAATCCTCTGCGAACAAGGTCATACAAAAGCTTCGGCTTGATCTCTACGCGCACATCCAGCGGTTGCCAGTTTACTTTTTTGATAACTTGCCCGCAGGCAAAGTCGTATCCCGTGTTACGAATGACACTGAGGCAGTCAAAGATTTGTTTGTGGCTGTGCTCTCCAATTTCACTTCAGGGATTGTGACGATGGCAGGAGTATATGTTGCACTCTTTTTGCTAGACTTCAGACTGGGTCTTATCTCTCTGTTTATTGTACCGTTATTGATCTTGTGGATTATATTGTATCGCAAGGTCGCCACCCGCTATAATACAATCATTCGGTCCAGACTCAGTGAAATTAATGCGATTATCAATGAATCGATTCAAGGGATGTCCATTATTCGCGTGTTTCGGCACCAGAAACAAACGCAGCAAGAGTTTGAAGAACTGAATGATGACTATATGAAGCATCAGAATAAAATGCTGAATTTGAACGCCTTCACTTCGCACAATTTAGTCAACGTGTTGAGAAATCTCGCCTTTGCCGTCGTGTTGTGGTATTTCGGATCTGAGGCGCTCGGAACTACAGGTAGTGCTGTTTCACTAGGCGTATTGTATGCCTTCGTCGATGTGCTGGGTCGACTGTTCCAACCTATGACGGGTATGGTCAACCAACTCGCCGTACTGGATACTTCCATCGTATCCTCAGGACGCGTATTTGAGTTGATGGACGAAACTGGAGAGCCGGTGACGGACGGCACGATGCCGCGCTACAAAGGCCAGGTAGAGTTTAACGACGTTTCCTTTGCCTACAAAAAGGATGATGTACTTAAACATATTTCCTTTACAGCACAGCCCGGGCAAACAGTTGCCCTTGTCGGTCATACCGGATCAGGCAAAAGTTCGATTATTAACCTGCTATTCCGGTTCTATGATCCGCAAAAAGGAACGATCACCATTGACGGAACGTCTGTCAAAGACATCCCTAAGCAATGGCTTCGCCATCATATGGGTATTGTTCTTCAAGATCCATATTTGTTTACAGGTACGGTAGCCTCTAATGTCAGTCTCGAAGACAGCCGAATCACGAGAGAACAGGTGAATAAAGCGCTGCATGATGTTGGAGCCGACAAATTGCTGGCCCATTTGCCGCAAGGATTCGATGAGCCTGTTATTGAAAAAGGTAGCACTTTATCAGCCGGGCAACGCCAGCTTATTTCCTTCGCTCGTGCACTAGCCTTTGATCCCGCAATTTTAATTCTGGATGAAGCTACTGCCAATATTGACACCGAAACGGAAGCGCTCATCCAATCCGCTCTTGAGGTACTCAAGAAGGGACGTACGACCTTTATCATTGCTCACCGTTTGTCCACCATTCGCAGTGCGGACCAAATTTTGGTGCTTCATCGGGGTGAAATTGTTGAACGGGGTAGCCATGACGAACTTATGGCCCAAGGTGGTCGTTACTTCCAAATGTATCAGCTCCAGTCGGGAACAGTTGCAACAGATTCGGCTGCATCCTCTGCTACGCATGCTGCGCAAGATGACCTACTTGCAGGCAAAGTCAGCATTTAAAGCTTGAATAGCCCTATTGCTTAGGGCTAACGATTAACATTTGGTATAAAAAAAACCAGCAAGTCTCCCCTACAAATTGGAGGCTCGCTGGTTTTATTTATATCTATAACATATGGCTCGTAATTTTATTTAGCTACAGACGTGCCTGTTTCGGTGGGCGGAAGCACTGTTCCATCTACTGCTTTAAGCGTAACCTTATACTTGCTGTCTACCAATGTGCTTGTGTGGGTATCCGTAATGACCTGAATATTCATTTCCCCTGGCTTTGGACTTGTCAGCTTGTAGTAAATTACTGCATTCGTATCATCTACGTAGTCGATGTGATCCACTTCAATGCCGTAACCTGGATTAGGTGCCTGCAGACGGGTAATTGTCACTTTGTTCTGCTGGTCATTTGCCTTCTCTACACTCATACTAATATTGTTTTGTTGAACCGGATCTACAGGCTCAGCCGGATTTTCAGGAGTAGCTTCAACCGTTTTATGACTTTGTACAAATTCGGATGCGTTATAGACCATTTCTGCTGCCTCCATCCGCGTTACTTTACGATCCGGGTTAAAGTTGCTCTGTTCGTCCAATTTTGCAATTTTGGTCAACAGTAGGAATTGAACTGCTGCGTTTGATTCCTGATCTAATTTTTTGCCATCCGCTACATTAATTAACATACGGACAGTTGGATATTCACCCGTTGCACTCACTGCTTTATACAGAATATTCGCAAATTGTTCTCTTGTCATACGGGTGCTTGGATCAATATCTGGTGACAAAGGGATTTGGTGTTGGGCCGCAATCCGATAGGACTGGGCATACCATGCGGAAGCCGGAATGTTTGCAAAGGAACCCGTTGTGAAATCAGGCATTACCTGAAGATCCATCGCACGAACAACCAAATGCACTCCTTGTGCATAGGTGAGCGTTTGATCCGGTGCAAATTTATCCTTGGTTATTCCTTGGATAATTCCTTTATCCTGAAGTGAGTTTACGATCTTCTCCTGTTCAGCTCCCTTTATATCACGAAAAGCAGAAGCCGACGTAGCCACAGCCAATGAGCAGACGACAAGCAGGGCAACTGCCACGCTTTTATTTTTTTTCATGAGATACACCTCCATGTTTACTTTGCTTCTATACTTACCGACGCAATAAAAGCATCAAATGTTTCAAATATGCACAAATTGGTTGCAAAACTGTGCAATAGCTGCGATTAGTGTAACCCGTCTAACTCTTTTCTGCTCACTATCTTTATACATCCTCAAAAGTGCCTGTGACAGATTACCTTTTACAGTATCCCCTTGGAAGAACCGGATCTGGGTAGCAGTATCCTGCCGGCAAACCTCGCTCCCCTTTGTTCGCTTTGCTTACATCCGATTCGGTGCTTTCAGACCAAGAAGTTGCAGCGCGCATGCTAGAATATCCGCAGTTTGTTCCGCCAATTGAATACGCCAGCGTCCACCATCGACAATCCTTTCCTTGGCGTAAAAACGGTTGAACGCCTGGGCCGTATCCAGTGCAAATCTCGCAATAACCGAAGGCTCCAGTTGGCGAGCCGCACGTATCAGTTGTCCGTGATAACGATCCAACTGCTTAAGCAGCGCCCAACCTGCGTCACCAAATATTCCATCCGATATGTCATTCAAATCACGAGAATGGCTATCTTGGACAAGGGCGTTGTCGCTAGAATTAGTAGTAACATCAACATCGGCGCGGGCATGAGCTTTCTCCAGAAGGCTGCGTATGCGCGCATGAGTATACTGCACATAAGGCCCGGTCTCACCTTCAAAGGTCAGCGCCTCCTCCAACGAAAAATCCACTTCATTCAGACGGTTGTTTTTTAAGTCACCAAAAATAATCGCCCCAATACCAACGTCCTCTGCTACTGCCTGTTGTTCCTGCAAATCGGGATTCTTCTGAGTAATGATGGCTTGAGCACGGGCTATAGCTTCATCCAGCACCTCTTCCAGTTTGACAACTTTTCCACGTCTTGTAGACATTTTCTTACCCGCAAACCGCATTAATCCAAACGCCACATGCTCACACTGCTCCGCCCATGCCTCTCCTGCATGTTTCAGCACCGCAAACACCTGCTGGAAATGCAGCTTCTGTTCCCCACCAACGACGTACAGAAGCCGATCAGCCTTCATCACTTCATGACGATAAATGGCTGTTGCCAGATCACGTGTCGGATAAATGGTAGTCCCATCCTTTTTTAGAATAAGACATGGCGGCAGTTCCTCGTCTTCCAGACGAACTACGAGCGCGCCATCACTTTCCTCCAGCAATCCCTTTGCTCTTAATTGAGCAACAACTGCCTGCATCTTATCATTGTAAAAACTTTCTCCCAGCACATGGTCAAATGTAATGTTCAGGCGCTGGTACATACGATCAAATTCACCCAGACTGACTTCAACAAAAAATTTCCATAGTTGTTGAGCCTCAGCATCCCCATGCTCCAAACGTCGGAACCACTCGCGGCCTTCATCCTCCAAAGTCGGATCATGCTCGGCCTCCTTATGAAAACGAACATATAGCTTCAGCGATTCACCAATCGGATCATGTTGTAGCTGCTCCTCATTTCCCCATCTTTTATAGGCCGCAATTTGCTTGCCAAACTGTGTTCCCCAATCTCCAAGATGATTCACACTAATTGGAACATATCCGGTTTCACCAAGAATACGATACAAGGCAGCACCAATAACAGTAGAGCGAAGATGACCAATACCAAACGGTTTGGCAATATTGGGCGAAGACATATCAATGACCACCCGCTGTCCGTGTCCGATATTAGGCCTGAGGAAATCAGCTTTGCTCAATTCAGCAAGCATAAGCGGAATATGAACCGATCGATCCAATATTATATTTACGTAGGCACCCGATGCTGAAGCAGTTAAACCTTCTTCATGGCTCACTAGCTCCGCTAATTCCATTGCAATGTGCTGCGGAGACTTTCGAAACTTTTTAGCCAGCACAAAACAGGGAAACGCTACATCTCCCCATTCAGGCTGCGGAGGCACCTCGAATAAAGATAAAATTTCTTTTTCCTCCAAGCCCGTATGGGCCAATATCGCTTGAGCAGCAATACTCACTAACATGATCTCTCTCCTTCTTTTTATAGAATCTAACAAAAAAAGCTCCCGCCTCTTGAAATAATTCAAGAGACGAGAACTTCAATATCCCCGCGGTACCACTCTTCGTAAATCGGTTGTGCAGCTAAAGCTAACTTACACAAATCGCGATTTCACTCCAATGACTAATAACGGTGTCTGCCGGGCTGATCTACTAGAAATTCTGCTCGTTGGATCAACCGTCTCCCGGGTGCGCTTCACATCGGACCTCATACCGGCTTCCACCTCTTCCGGCTCGCTGTAATGATACGGCTCCGCTGCTACTCTCCCGTTCCATGACGTTAATTCCAATCATTATACAAACCTATTCAGTAGAAAGCAACCTTTTATTTCCTCTTCAGGCACTAGTTCCATATATGTAATTACACTGCCACCAATTGGCGGCATGCCTGAACGCAACGACGGCAGGCTTCTGCACAATGTTTGCAATGATCATGGGAATGCTTGCTGCATTCAGCAGCACATACCTCACAGGCCTTGGCGCACAGCTCACAGATTTGCTCGGCGAAGTCCGTTCCGCGCTGCAGCATTTGAGCAGCAAATCCGCATATTTCTGCACATTCCCTACTCACTCGAATACATTCACGCAGCATAGCTAAATCATATTCCTTCAAACTCGCTACGTAACATACATTGCAAGCGTTCATACATTCCAGGCAAGCATCCACGCATTGTTGGTATGAATGATTCATATTACATTACCTCCCAGTTGTTGACCCTGCTGTACTATTACCCGCTGACCCTTGAGATTAATCATTTGATGTGCGCGCTTACAATAAAATAAAAACAAAACAATCCCGACTTATGTAAGGAAGTGTACTATATTCCAGTATGTAAGTGCAAGGATATTAATCACATGGATTTTTAGCCCCTGTTTCTGACTTGCATACGCTCAGTCATTGCTCTATTGTAAAAAGTGTATGTCTAACCATCGATCAAGGAGTGAACATTTTAATGAATATGTCTTCCGTAGAGGAGCATCGACAGGAATCCCCGCAACAGGTTAATTGCATGGTCGTGACTGTCTCGGACACACGTACCGTGGAAACAGATACCGGGGGACAACTGCTCATGGATCTACTAGAAACCAATGGATATAAGGTTGTTCGATATGTCATCGTCAAGGATGACTACGAAGGTATTCAGCAGTTAGTATCCGAAGCAGCGGCACAGAATGACATCGAGGCTGTACTTTTGACAGGCGGTACCGGTATTTCTCCACGTGATACTACATATGAAGCCGTCTCCTCTCTACTGGATAAGGAACTACCTGGCTTTGGGGAAATCTTCCGTTATTTAAGCTTTTCTGAGGACATTGGTTCAGCAGCTATATTAAGCCGGGCTGTAGCTGGTACTGTGGGTCGGACAGCTGTATTTTCTATGCCTGGCTCACGCGGAGCCGTTCGTTTGGCAATGGAACGCATTATTGTCCCTGAGCTACGACATGTGATGAGAGAAATTTATAAATAAGCTCCTATTTCCTACATGCCGCGACACAAAAAGGCACCCCATACATTCATGAGGTGCCTCTTCCAACTATTCTTTTTCTTCAACTTCGGGCTGCATATAGCTGTCGATCAGCTTTTGCTTCAACTCCCATACCTTCTCGCTCAGATTTACACGATAAATTTCAGGGTTCAGCTTCCGCAAATATTCTGGCCAAAACAATTTCAACTGTGAAGTATGGTAGGCACGAATTTCATCCAGCTCAGGAAGCTCATATACCTTCTGTCCATTTATAAAAATAGGCTCAAGCATTGGCACGGCTTCATAATTTTCTACATACTTCTTCATATACGGATGTAAAGGGTTAAACAGCTTCAGGCGCTTACCATTACGCGGACGCTCTTCATCCGGGAAAGAAATATAATCGGCTACAGCTCTCCCTTTCTTCTTATCCACAATGCGATATACATCCTTCTTGCCTGGTGTGGATACTTTTTCTGGGTTACCCGAGATCTTAATCGTCGGCAACATTTCGCCATCCACTTCACGCTCAACCAGCTTGTACACCCCGCCAAGCGAAGGTTGATCTGAAGCCGTAATAAGCTGTGTTCCTACACCCCATACATCAATACGTGCCCCTTGGGCTTTCAGGTTAAAAATCGTATTTTCGTCCAAATCATTGGAAGCTACAATTTGTACGTAATCTAAACCTTCAGCATCGAGCATTTCCCGCGCCTGAATGGATAGATAAGCCAAGTCACCGCTATCCAGACGGATTGCATTCATACGCTTGCCCTGACTCTCCAGCATTTTTGCTGTCCGAATTGCATGAGGAACACCGCTTTCCAGCGTGTCAAAGGTGTCTACCAACAGTGTAACCTGGTCTGGCAAAACCTTCGCGTATACGTCAAACGCCTCCTGCTCCGTCATAAAGGTCTGCACCCATGAATGGGCATGTGTCCCCTTCGTCGGGATTCCAAAGTGCTCGCCTGCCAGCATATTAGAAGTCGCGTCAAAACCTGCCACATAAGCTGCTCGTGCTCCCCAAATCGCCGCATCAGCTTCCTGCGCACGCCGTGTCCCAAATTCGAGCAGTGTATCGTCACTTGCCACCTGCTTGATGCGTGATGCCTTTGTCGCAATGAGTGTCTGATAGTTCATAAAATTCAACAATGCCGTCTCGACAAGCTGCGTTTCCATAATCGTTCCTTCAACACGTACCAGAGGCTCGTTTGGGAAAACAAGTGCCCCTTCTTTCATCGAATGGACCGTTCCACCAAACTTAAACTGGCGAAGCGCCTCCATGAACATGGGATCGTATTTCTCCTCCTGTTCAGACAGGTAGCGAATGTCCTCTTCTGTAAACCGCAAATTTGCAATATAATTCACAATGCGTTCCAGACCAGCGAACACGGCGTATCCATTACCAAAAGGGAGTTTACGGAAATACGCCTCGAACACAGCTTTACGCTGATGACTTCCGTTCACCCAATGGGCGTACATCATATTAATCTGATATTTATCTGTATGTAATGCGAGGCTCGTTGACTGCATCGTAATCATCCTCTCTGACTGTCTCCAGGTTTGTGGTGGCAGCGTACCGCCTCATCTGCCCAGATTCAGCAATATCCGGCTCCATTTTGTTATCGGACATTGGTTCACAATCGTTAAGTTATTTTACTTCTTCTGGCGTAAAACCGTATCCTCAGCCGACCGTACCGCGGCTCCAAGACTTCCTTCAAAATGACCCAAAGCCCAATCATGTCCAGCTTGATTAAAGCTCGCCACAACGTCCTTGTATACAGTAATAGCAAAACCTTTGTTATAAGCATCTACAGCCGTATGCAGTACACATATATCTGTACACACACCAATCAGATGAACTTCCAGAATGCCACGTTCACGCAGCTTGAGCTCCAGATCTGTGCCCGCAAAAGCACTGTACCGTGTTTTATCCAACCAGTAGATAAGATCACTTTGTTGCTCATAGAGGCTACGAAGCTTGCCATACAAATGTCGTCCGTTGGTTCCACGTATATTATGTGGAGGAAACAGCTTGCTCTCCGGGTGATAAAGGTCGTTCTCCTCATGCAAATCCACAGCCATGACAACAAAGTCCCCTTGATCCACGTATGCCTGCGTAATTGCTGCGATCCGTTCATCCAACTCAATCGCAGGTTGTCCTACAGGCAAACTACCGTCCACAAAATCTTTCGTGTAATCAATAACAATTAGTGCCTGCATCGTACGGTCAGCTCCTTATCCTCAAAGTGAAATTGTACATTCTATGCGTAACCTATTACATTAGACGTTACGTGTAGATAGATAAACGCGGTACTCTGTCACTAAAACGGTACAACTGTGCAGGTCTTTGTGAATACTGGTTGGAACTGAGCGGTTTGCCGTTCTCATCACGCACCTCTTCCAGTATTCCCTGCCTGCTACGAGTCGATGTTATTTTGCGAATAAAGTTTGGCTCTTCGAAATCCGGTACGACACTCTGAATCACCTGATATAATTCACCCAGTGTAAAATGTAGCGGTAAAAACTGCTTGGCGATCGTCGTCTGAAGCATCTGTAACTGAATTTTGCGATAAGCATCTACTATGATATCCCGGTGATCGAATGCCAGCTCCAATTCCTCCAACGCTTCGCGGATCGTGAATAACCCGACCTCGGAAGCATCATCGGCCGCCTGACGCTGTTCCAACATCCATTCTTCTACCAGCGCAAAAAATGCATGTGATATAATCCACCCGCGCGGATCACGTCCCGGTCCACTATATACACCCAAATACTCCAGATGCCCGCCGTCCACACCCGTTTCCTCTAACAGCTCCCTCTTGGCAGCTCCATACATAGATTCATCTTCCTGACAAAACCCTCCAGGCAACGCCCAGCGTCCTGCAAACGGCCAACTGCGGCGCTTGATGAGCATCACTTTCAGCTCTCGAATAGGCAATGTCTTTGTTACCGTCTTGCGCTCCCGCTTCGTTAAGGTAAACATAACGATATCCGCTGGAGCTCCATCCGGGGTACGGTATTTCTTAATGTTGTACGACGCCTTTTGCGCCTCTTCGTTTATACGATTGCTATCCATTGGCATCACCATATTATATCGTTTTGATAAATTCATTATGACATAATAAAAATTTTTGTCAAGTGTCAGGCCTTGCCTGAATCACTTGCTTGTGTACGTAATACTCGGAAGGTTGCTGTAGATGTAGAACCGAGTGTGCCTTCACTATCTCTTACTTCCGCCTCAGTGGTTATAGTTCGACCTCCTTGATGAAGAATTCGCGCCCTAACCTCCAGTCGTCCTTTCCTCATGGCTGACAAGAAATGAACATTCAGGTTCGTCGTTACACATGGATCCATATTCCGTGAAGCCATACTGACCATCCCCATCGCCTGATCCATCAATGAAGTAAGTACACCCCCATGGACAATACCCATCACATTGGTATGCTCTTGTTTGGCCTCCAAAGCGATCTGTACCTCGTTTGCATCAGCTGCAATCAGCTCACACCCTAAATACTCCCAAAAAGTATTATTTTCTCCCTCTAGCATCTTACCCAACTTATCCATTCCCTTGCTTCCATCCCTTCGATGTTGTCCCATTTCTCTGATGTCTTATAAACACATACGATAGTAAATTGCTTTCGAAAAAAAGGCGTGGAAGCTACGCCTCCACACCATAGATTTCACTCTAATCACTGCAATTCGACGAGGAAGTGCTTTTCCCCTCTTCTACGTTCACCTTCTCAGCAACGGTATCACGGATCGCCATGATTACCATTTGCAGTAGCTCATTAATTTCCACCTGACTCTGCTGAAACTCCGTGACAATTGGAATACCGTCAAGCTCTTCCTGAAGCTCCTGTAGCTCGGCCTCTATTTTGGCAATCATTTTTTGATTCTTCAAGGATTCAAATGCTACAATTTCCTTTTGCTTCTTTTTCATCGTTGCAATCAGTTGCTGGATGCGCCCATGATCCTGAATCTTTTCTTCTGCTTTCCGGAATACCTGTACTTCCTCACTGCTACCCAAAATACCTGCCAATTCTTTGGCTTTTGCCAATATCATTTCGCGATTGACCAAATGATCATGCTGGCGCGCCGCCGATTGAAGTTCTGTTTGTTGCAACCGCTCCTCTGTCATTGCCCATCGCTCCTTTTCTCACTTAGACGGCCTTGCACACAGCCCTTTACTCAGACCGCATGCAACCCGTTAGAAATTCTTTTATCCGTTAACCGCTACAGCCGTTTCAACCAGATCACCTTTGATGTAAAAGGTCATAGGTTCCGTAATTTTCACTTGAACAAAGGAACCAATCAGGTCCTTAGAACCCTCAAAATGTACAAGCTTATTGGAACGGGTCCGACCGGCAAGCACTTTGCTGTCATTTTTGCTCTCGCCTTCCACCAGCACTTCAACCACTTCGCCACGCAAACGACTATTAAAGCGAAGGCTGTTTTGGTTCACAGCAATGTTCAGACGCCGGAGACGCTCTTTTTTGACCGACATAGGCACATTATCTTCCATCGAAGCAGCTGGCGTACCTTCACGTGGTGAATAAATAAATGTGTAGGCAAAGTCATATCCGACCTCGCGCACCAGAGATAGAGTATCTTCAAACTGCTCGTCTGTTTCGCCCGGGAAACCTACGATGATATCTGTTGTCAGAGAAACATGCGGAACAGCTGCTTTAATCTTCGCGGCCAGTTCCAGAACACGCTCACGGGTATATTTTCGGTTCATTTTCTTCAATATATCCGTATTACCGGATTGAACAGGCAGATGAATATGCTCCACCAAATTGCCACCCTTACCAAGCACTTCAACCAAATGGTCATCAAAATCACGTGGATGTGATGTCGTAAAACGTACACGCGGGATATTGATTTTGCGCATATCATCCATCAGATCCCCGAATCTGTAATTCAAATCTTTCAAATCCTTGCCATAAGCGTTAACATTCTGCCCCAGTAAGGTAATTTCTTTAAAGCCTTGACGTGCCAAATCCCGTACCTCAGCGATTACATCCTCTGGACGACGGCTTCTTTCCTTACCACGTGTAAAGGGAACAATGCAATAGGTGCAAAATTTATCACAACCGTACATAATGTTCACCCAAGCCCGCATACCCTCACGCTTCTTCGGCAAGTTTTCGATAATGTCGCCTTCCTTAGACCACACTTCGACCACCATTTCTTTGCTAAAGAGTGCTTCCTTGACGAGCTGAGGCAGACGATGAATATTATGGGTACCAAAAATCATATCAACAAAACCGTGTTTTTGCATAATTCGGTTAACGACATTCTCTTCCTGTGACATGCAGCCACACACGCCAAGCAGTAATCCTGGCTTTTCTGTTTTGAGATGCTTGAGGTGACCCAACTCGCCAAACACTTTATCCTCCGCATTTTCACGGATAGCACAAGTGTTCAGTAAAATGATGTCTGCTTCCTTCCGATCCTCGGTTGCCTGGTAGCCCATTTGCTCCAGCAAGCCTTTTATGGTTTCGGAATCATGCTCGTTCATTTGGCAACCAAATGTGTATACGATATAATGCTTTCCCTCACCGATATGCTTGAGCTCATCCGGAACTGTGTTATCATACAATACCTGTACGTCCTCTTTACCGCGCTGCTTTTCTTTTCTATGGTTCGGCTCCGCCATAATGTTGATTTCACGTCCGCGAATACGGATCTTTTTGCTATGCTCATCTTCAGAAATAATCTTCGCATCCGAGAAATCAAAATATTTGGAGTAATCTTTTGTTTTCTTTTCCATTCCTTAGTCACTCCTTACACCATCTATTTCACGAGCTAATTTGTAATTTTACTGTATTTTTAGGCATGGGTAAATTTATCTTAAGTTCTAAAAAACCTTTAAAAAAGGCATTACACTAAATTATAGCATGATTTATAGGCCATCGCCATAGATCAACCGCAGATACCATGGAGTGTAATTTGAACTCATGTTCTTTTTGTACATAAGTGAAGTATTTATAAATTATATAGTATGTAAAAAGCCCGATTCTTTTGCAAGAATCGGACTCTTTAAGCCTTCCCATTTAAATACGTGTATATTAGTCTACGATTTCAGCGTTGTCACCGTTTTTCACACCGGCTCCGTTCGCTTCATCTGTATCAATGTGCATATCCAAAGCAAAAGAATCGGACACACGTGCAAGAACATTTTCAAATACAAGGCCACGTTCGCCGCCGACACGTACTTTCAGCAACTGCTTGTCCTTAATGTCCCATTTAGCTGCATCAGATGTATGGAAATGAATATGGCGGGCTGCTACAATCACGCCTTCTTGCAGTTCCACTTCACCAGCTGGTCCTTTTACCGTGATTCCTGGTGTACCATCAATGCTACCAGATTCGCGTACAGGTGCTTTTACACCAATAGCAAAGGAATCAGTGCGAGAGATTTCCAATTGGGAAGCGGGACGAGCAGGTCCCAAAATGCGAACCTTATCAAATTGGCCCTTAGAACCAATTACAGCTACCGTTTCATTTGCGGCAAATTGTCCTGGTTGGGACAATGGTTTAAATTCAGTTAATTGATAGCCTGCTCCGAACAAAATTTCAATATGCTCTTGAGTCAGGTGAATATGACGGGCGGAAACGCCGACAGGTACGATTTTACTCATCGTGTGGTCACTCCTTTTTCTCTATACAATACTTTACACATCCATGCTATTATACTCCTATTTTGCCAAGAAAGAAAAGGAGAGCGCATAAAGTTCCCTTTTTCGCCCCAATCAGCGTTAAATATCCTCCATATAAAGTCGGATCAAACCGTCGTTTTAGCGAACAGGAGAAAGAAAAGCATGATTTCAGCTACGATGAGATGAGGGGGAACGACAATAAATATATTAAGGATAAACAGGACACAGAGTATTCCAGTCAAGAAAAAAATGACTCTGAGACGAGGTTTAAGATGACTTAATCTGTACTGATGAAATACCAGCAAAACCGACAAAAAGTAAATAAAAACAGAAGCAAAGGTAAAGCAAAGCACAAAGATATAGTCTACTTGTCCCAAAAACAAGAGCTGAATCGAAGCAGCTAGCATGCTAAGGGAAAGATAAATAAACAAATGACCATAAATAATAGTCTGGCCTGCTGATTGTTTTGATTTATCTACGCGCTTCTCCATATTCTCAAAATATTGCCACCAGATTGCGATGACTAATACAAAAGCCAAAGCAGCAAATACAACAGAAGAAACCGTAAAATGATCGGATTGTAAAACAGAAAGCATACTTATCACAGATTCGCCAAGCAGAATTAAGGTGAACTGTGCAAAGCGTTCTAAAAGATGCTCCGTATGGATTGGTGTGATCACCAACTTTTTACGGCCAATCAAAGGAACGAGGATATCAATAGCTATACCGGTATATAAAATCAAATATCGAACCCAAGAATCAAAGAAGAGGGAGAAACTAGAGATGACTATTCCAATCCAAAAATAGGTACCAAAAAAACGAGCTGTTTCCTGTTTATGAGCCGTTTCTTTGGGTGCCGAAAGTAAATATTGAACGACAGTCAAACCTCTTAACCCAATATAGCCAACAAAAAAAGATACATAATACGCATCAAAATCTATATTAAGGCTGGCGGTCATGATCAACACGAAAAACAATTGCAGGATCATAAAAATTCGATGCGTTATACTGTCTTGCCCAAAACGATTGTTGTAGACCGTTTGCCCCACCCAAGCCCACCATATTGGGATAAAAATCATAATAAACTTTTCCATATGTTCCCACGAAATACTACCATGCTCAACATGTAGTAATACATGAGTGGCCTTAGAGACAGCAGCTACGAACAATAAGTCATAAAAGAGCTCAAGCCAGGTAACCTTCTTTATTAACATTGTGTAATGGAGCCCCCTCTGATATGGCGGTGCAGCATGGTGTCCCCTCAGTCTTGCTCCAACGTCTGCCTTATTTATGCTTATTTTAGCACCATGAAATTCTAAGATGCTCCAATTATTTCGTAATCGTTCTCACTTTGTCAAGGTATTCGCAGCCAATAATAACTCTTAGTATATAGCTATTTAAGAAGACACTTTGGAAGGCAAATTCGTTTGCAGGTATTCCAGTGCATGTCCTCCCAGCCACCCCTTGACTAGCTCCTCAGGGTAATGCTTCAGCAGCAGTTCTGCAAAAACCGGAAATTTACCCGAGTGCTCCAGCCCTTGCACATGGTGCTCGATACCGTCAAAATCAGAGCCAAACATCAAATGCCTTTCGCCGCCTAATGAACAAATATGCTCAATGTGCGGTAGCAGATCCTCAGCGGTTACCGTACCCTGCTCTTTGAGAAACATCGTGACGAAGGTCAAACCAATCCGTCCGTTACGAGCGATCAGTGCACGAATCTGTTCATCCCGTAGATTACGAGGATGAGCACATCTCGCAAAGGCATTCGAATGCGAGGCGATGGGTGGTAGAGCAGCCTCCTCCAGCACCTCCCAGAAGCCCTGTACGGACAAATGCGACACATCTAGCAGCAGTCCCAGGTCATTACAGCGATTGACCAAATCACGCCCCTTGCTAGTCAGCCCGCCTCCTCTATGTTCCATAATGCCGTCAGCCGCCCAGTTCGCATAATTCCATGTCAGCCCAATCAATCGTATTCCCATGGCATAGCACAATTCTGCATAAAACGGGTTCCCTTCCAGCGCATCTACCCCCTCCAGTGAGAGCAAAGCCCAAGGTACCCATGTATGATCCGTCCCCTTACCATCCACATACGTTAACTTTTCCGTGCGCTTCTCTTCTCCTACCTGTTTTACTTGCTCCATCTGATGCCCCCACATTGCCAAGTCTTCCTTCCACAGCAATGGTCTCAACCCACCTGAGATAGAGGTAACATGCTGCCTGAACAGCTCAATTTGACGAACCACATGCTCAAATCTTGGCATGCCCAATACCTGTGAAATATATATAGCAAACGTTTGCAACCGCACGTTACCTTCTAGCAAACGTTCTTTTGTGACATCAAGCGATGGATGACTGAAATCAATCTGCGTATTGAGTTGCATTTTACATAACACATCACAATGAAAGTCAACAACAGGCCAATTCACTTTTAGCTTATCATTCATGCATCTTACCTCCATTTATAGATTGAAGCACTACAAATTTATTTTAAAAAATCATAGTAACAGACTCACAATGCAAAAAAGCCCGTTTACAAATCGTAAACAGGCTCAGGCAACTTACATTTATTATCTTGGTTCTACAATCAATTTGATCGCAGTCCGATCTTCTCCATCAATAACAATGTCTGTAAAAGCAGGAATACAAATCAAATCCACTCCGCTTGGTGCGACAAATCCCCGGGCAATGGCTACCGCTTTAATGGCTTGGTTTAGTGCACCCGCTCCAATCGCCTGTAATTCTGCATTTCCGCGTTCACGCAGTACTCCAGCGAGTGCGCCTGCAACTGAATTGGGATTGGATTTTGCTGATACTTTTAATACATCCATAGTAAGTACCTCCCCTGGGAATGATGATGGTTTGATTCCACTATTAGATGTTATTCGAGGGTCAGCAAATAATTCCTGCTTTTTGGTGACAGTTTTCCTTATTCTTTCCTTAAGTAGCTCACAAAAAAGTTAATCCATCCGCCATTCATCTTCTTTAAGTCTAATTTTCTGAATTTTGCGGGCTTTTCCATCATTATCATTCAGTTCTACGCTGATGGCATGAAAGTGCCATTTGCCCATGTCCACTTGAAAACGTACCGGAAGCTGGGTCTGGAATTTCTGTAACACAGCCTCTTTTTGCATCCCAAGCACTCCCTCATAAGGACCTACCATTCCCGCATCTGTCTGATACGCAGTTCCTTGTGGCAAAATCGTATCGTCATTACTCTGTACATGTGTGTGCGTACCTACCACGATTGAAGCACGTCCATCCAAATGCCAACCCATAGCGATTTTTTCCGAGGTTGCTTCGGCGTGAAAATCAACTAGGATATGCTTATGTTTTTTCCGTAGTTCATCGACAATTTCATCTGCTGCACGGAATGGACAGTCAATAGCTGGCAAAAAGGTTCTACCTTGCAGATTAACAATAGCCAGCTCTTTACCTCCACCTTTTACAACGGTATACCCCCGGCCTGGTGTTCCTGGTGGAAAGTTAGCCGGGCGGATGATCCGTGGCTCATCATCTATAAAATCAAATATTTCCTTATTGTCCCAAGTATGATTTCCCATCGTAATCCCATGAACGCCCCAATCAAAAAATTCTCTGGCGATGGCTGGGGTAATTCCTCTTCCCGAAGCCGCATTTTCTCCGTTTACGATAATAACATGCGGGTTGTATTTTGATTTTAGCGAAGGGAGATTCTCCCTCAATGCCTTTCTGCCTACACTGCCGACGATGTCTCCAATAAATAATACGTTGATAGAAAGCCCTCCCTAGTCTGCCTTACATAATGAAAAGTGGCCCTACAAGCAGCGGCCACTTTTCATTGAAATGCTTTTATTTTGCGTATTCTACCGCACGGGTCTCGCGTATGACGGTAACCTTGATATGTCCCGGATAGTCCAGTTCATTCTCAATCGTTTTCGTAATATCACGGGCCAGTCGGAATGCTTCCGCATCATCAATTTTCTCTGGCTGTACCATGACACGAACTTCGCGTCCGGCTTGAATCGCGTATGATTTTTCAACGCCTTCAAAAGATTCGGAGATGCGTTCCAGCTTCTCAAGACGACGGATGTACGTCTCTAGCGTTTCACGCCGCGCTCCCGGTCTTGCTGCTGACAGGGCATCTGCCGCCCCAACCAGCATGGCGATCACTGAAGTCGCTTCGCAGTCGCCGTGATGTGAAGCAATGCTGTTGATGACGACCGGGTGTTCCTTGTACTTCTTCGCCAGTTCCACGCCAATTTCAACGTGCGATCCTTCCACTTCGTGATCCAGCGCCTTCCCGATGTCATGCAGCAATCCTGCCCGTCTTGCCAGTACAACGTCTTCGCCCAGTTCCCCGGCCATCAGACCTGTCAAGTATGCAACTTCCATCGAGTGCTTCAATACGTTCTGTCCGTAACTCGTACGGAACTTGAGACGTCCCAAGATCTTGATCAAATCCGGATGCAAGCTATGCACGCCCACCTCAAAGGTGGCCTGCTCACCATACTCACGGATTCGTTCGTCCACCTCTTTACGGGATTTTTCCACCATCTCTTCAATACGAGCCGGATGTATCCGTCCGTCCGCTACGAGCTTTTCAAGCGCAGTACGCGCAATCTCTCTACGAATCGGATCAAATCCAGACAATATAACAGCTTCCGGCGTATCATCAATAATGAGGTCGATTCCTGTAAGAGTTTCAAGTGCACGGATATTACGGCCTTCGCGCCCGATAATCCGGCCTTTCATTTCTTCGTTCGGCAATGTGACAACAGAAACCGTCGTTTCTGCTACATGATCTGCCGCACAGCGTTGGATGGCCAGTGTGATGATTTCACGAGACTTTTTGTCCGCTTCTTCTTTGGCCTGCTGTTCAATTTCTTTAATCATCTGAGCTGTTTCATGACGAACTTCCTGTTCTACGTTGGTCAGAATAATACTTCTTGCATCCTCCATCGTCAGATTGGAAATACGTTCCAACTCAGTTACCTGACTCTTGTAAATCAAATCAATTTGCTGCTGGGTTTCATCGATTCGTTTCTCTTTGTTGGCCACTTGTTCTTCTTTGCGTTCCAGCGATTCCAATTTTTTATCCAGCGATTCTTCTTTTTGCAGCAATCTTCGTTCCTGTCGTTGAATTTCATTGCGACGTTCACGAGTTTCTTTTTCAGCTTCGGCACGAATGCGGTGGATTTCATCTTTCGCTTCCAATACCGTTTCCTTCTTCAGCGCTTCTGCCTCTTTTTTCGCGTTCTCCACGATTTGCGCGGCAGCTTCTTCCGCACTGGAGATCTTAGCTTCTGCAATAGATTTGCGAATAAAATAACCAATCCCGAACCCAAAGAATAACGCGGCTACAGCAACGAGAACGAACCAGATCGCAGTCATCATACTGTTCACCTCCCCGTTGGTTCCTCCAAGGCATTCCTTGGGACTTTTTGCAATTGTCACATTTACTTTGATCGTCAAACTAAGACAACGACACAAGGTCGTTTCATTTCATATGCACATGCTTTCACATGTACAATTCCGCCTGGCATAGCGGCATCACTTGTTATTTGGCGATGAGAACTCACCCGTGGATTCCGCTTTTTTGGAAGGAAAAAGGGCGTTCCACAAGTATCGTTTCATATATATTTTATTATTTGACAAATGGCATTGTCAAGGGAATGCAAACATTAGTAGACTACCATGCAGCTTTCCCTGTAATAACTAGCTCATCCTATCCGTTCATACTAGCCAAAGGTTCAGCAGCCGTTTGGCAACTATTCCTCCCACTGCAACAATTCCTCGTCATCTGAAGCAACGTCATGCTCGGCCGCAGTGAGATGATTGACCACTCGGCGTGTCATATCCCCCGAATATCCGCGTCTCATGAGAAAAGGGTAGGTTTTCCTTTTTTTCTCCATTATATCACCACGTATCTGATTCCATTTCTTACGTCCGACCGTCAAAGCGCTCTCCCACTCCTCATTATCGGTGATCTCACCTAACGCTTCACCAATAGAGGCTTTAGAGATGCCCTTCTGACGAAGTTCTTGCCTAACCCACATCTTCCCCTTACGTTGGCTAGTTATGCGCTGCCTTGCCCATTGGCGGGCGTATAAATCATCATCTACGAGTTGTTCCCTTTGCAGTCGAACCATTACTTCGTCAATAACAGACTGATCCAGTTCTTTTTGTAACAAACGTTGGGCAATTTCCTGACGTGTGCGAGGCTTTCGCCCCAAATAGCGAAGCGCAAGTACATAAGCCTGTTGCTTTTCATCTGCCAGAACGATATCTTCCAGTTCTTTTTTATCAAATGACGTTCCTTTGAACATATTGTACTTGATCATTACATCTTCTAATACAGACAGCGAATACGGACCAAAATGAATGATATACCTTCCACGTTTGCGTCCCTGTCCCTGCTCTACCCTAGTAATCATCAATTCCTCATGATCCGGAAAAAGAGAAATCCCTTGTTGCTTATTTGCTTCCGAAGTGTATTCATCTTCATCGTCCAACTGCAATATATTTCCCTCACTTTGAAATTCACGAAAGCAGCCTTTGAACACCTGCTACGCAAAGTTAGATTCCGCGACAAAGCAGACTTTAGTTGATGCAAAAATGCCCTGCACAACTGTGCAGGGCATCAGAATCATGCTATTCAAACGGACGGTGCCATAACCCTGGCCCCAGTTCACAAATCAGGGTTCACCAAGCTTTATTCAAGCTCCAACAATTCCTGTTCTTCCTTCGCTTGCTGTGCCAACTCTTCTTCTGTAGGCGGAGCAACCGTCGTAACCAAATTGCTGGCCACCCGAATTTTTTGTTCGATCGTACTAGCAATATTCGGATTTTCCTTCAAAAATTGTTTAGCATTCTCACGTCCCTGACCAAGGCGCTCACCTTCGTAGGAATACCAGGCTCCGCTCTTGTCGACAATGTCATGCTCCGTACCGATATCGATCAAGCTACCTTCTTTGGAAATACCCTCACCGTACATAATATCCACCTCAGCCTGACGGAAAGGAGGGGCAACTTTGTTCTTCACGACTTTAATACGTGTGCGGTTACCCACAATGTCGTTACCCATTTTCAAACTTTCAATACGACGAACATCCAAACGTACCGTAGAGTAAAACTTCAAGGCGCGTCCACCTGGTGTTGTTTCAGGGTTACCGAACATAACACCTACTTTTTCACGTAGCTGGTTAATAAAAATAGCAATGGTTTTCGACTTATTAATGGCTCCAGAAAGCTTACGCAATGCCTGAGACATCAAACGTGCTTGAAGACCAACGTGGGAATCTCCCATTTCGCCTTCAATCTCTGCCTTGGGCACAAGTGCCGCTACGGAGTCAACAACTACAATGTCTACTGCTCCACTACGTACAAGGGCTTCGGCAATCTCAAGCGCCTGCTCTCCTGTATCTGGTTGCGATAGTAACAACTCATCAATATTGACACCCAGCTTGCTTGCATACGACGGATCAAGCGCATGCTCGGCGTCGATAAAGGCGGCTTGTCCGCCTGTTTTTTGCACCTCTGCGATAGCGTGAAGAGCTACTGTCGTTTTACCGGATGATTCCGGTCCGTATATTTCAATAACCCGGCCTCTTGGAAAGCCGCCCGTTCCTAACGCAATATCCAAAGCAATCGAACCACTGGGGATCGTTTCCACTTGCATATGGGTAGACTCACCCAACTTCATAATGGAACCTTTACCAAATTGCTTTTCTATTTGACGGAGCGCCATATCCAGCGCAGCACGACGATCTGACAATAAACTCACATCCTTCATTGTTTGTACTTTAATAATACCTTGTTTTGACACGCTTGCCAAGCATTTTTTCGAACATACATTCGTTTTTTTTATTCGCACAACTCTCTTCTATAATTACACCTGTCTCTTAAAACAAAAAAAGAACCGCTGGCAAAAGGCTTTGCAACGGTTCTTCCGATAAGATGATTATACCATGAATATCTATCTAAAACAACTCTACGAGTCACACTGTACATAGATGTTTAAGAGAGTTTCTCGTTCTCTACCAGCCTGCGCCACAATCTGTACAGGATTGCTTTAACTGATCGCAGTCGGATTGTTTCACGGTTGCCACTCAGTCTCAGTTCATGTACTTCCGTTTCCTTGTCGCGTTCAGCAATGCCAATATACACTAGACCGACTGGCTTCCGTTCGGAATACCCAGGCCCAGCTACACCAGTAACTGAAAGTCCAAAATCGCTATCCATGATCATTCTCGCCTGCTCTGCAAGCACAAGGGCTACTTCCTTACTCACTGCGCCTGGCGCATGGTCCCCTTCCAAATAATCATAAGGCACGTTGAGTAACTTCATCTTCATTTCATTGGAATAGCACACGATGCCACCTTGAAACATAGCAGCACTGCCAGGTATAGAAGTAATCTGTTCCATCAGCATTCCACCTGTACAGCTTTCTGCCGCACTCACAGTGAGTTCGCGTTTGGCCATTAGATCTACGATAACCTTCTCCAGCGCAACATCCTCGCTTGCATACATATACTCCGAAAGACGCTGCTGAATTTCTACTTCCGTAGCTGTCAACTTAATTAATGCTTCACTTTCGCTGGCCGCCTTGGTGGATATACGGATCGTGACTTCCCCTTCCTTGGCATAAGGAGCAATCGTAGGATCTGTCTGGGATTGGATCAAATCTAACAAATGGGTTTCAAGAGCTGACTCACCGATCCCTGCAAATTTTAGCATTTTCGAATAAATTGGCATTTCCTCACCGCTCAATGCTTGCTGAAGCAACCAAGGTTTCGCATGGTTTGCAAACATGGGTTTGAGTTCCTTAGGCGGTCCAGGCAAAACTACATAAAATTTACCGTCCTGTGCAATCGCGTCGCCCACAGCTAGCCCTGTCTCATTTTCAAGTGGAGTAGCACCTTCAATAGAAAGCGCCTGCCGGCGGTTATTCTCGGTCATTTCTACCCCACGGTTACGGAAAAATTGATCTAGCTTGTCCATTGCAAGACGATCTATGTGCAATTTTCGCCCCAATACAGCCGCTATCGCCTCTTTCGTCAAATCATCCTGAGTCGGCCCCAGACCGCCGGAAAACAAAATAATATCCGCACGCTTCTGAGCAATTCTTATCGCTTCCTGAAGCCGATCTATGTTATCGCCAACCACAGTCTGAAAATATACATCGATTCCAATTGTAGCCAGCTCTTGTGACAAATATTGAGCATTTGTATTCACTATTTGTCCGAGTAATAACTCTGTTCCTACTGCAATTATTTCAGCTTTCATCAATTCTTCCTCCTGTACTGCGAATATTATGGGAATTATATAAAGAAACAGCAATAAGTTTAGTCCCTATTGCTGTTTCCATAAAATTTATCCTGTTAAACTTTGGAGGAGCTCAGCAAATGGATATTTTTCACGAAATAATCAATACCCGAATAAATGGTGATCAACACTGCTGCCCATATCGCTATTAAATCAAACGGTATACCAAGAAAAACAAACGGGAAATTATTAATGAGCAGCGCTACAATAGCAACGATCTGGATGATCGTCTTTAATTTGCCCCAATTGCTTGCAGCAACCACAGACCCATCCAGTAAGGCAATCTGACGCAGCCCCGTAACCGCAAACTCACGGCTAACAATCACAACGACAATCCATGAATCAATTTTCCCCATTTCTACCAAGGAAACCAAAATAGCGGTTACCAAAAGCTTATCAGCAAGGGGGTCCAACAGCTTGCCCAAATTGGTGACCATATTATTTTTACGTGCCAAATATCCGTCAAGACCATCCGTGCTGGCTGCTACAAGGAAAATGATAGCCGCAATCAGCTGATTATACGGCAGCTTGAAAGCTCCGATCTCAATCGGCGGCGGATAAAAATCAAAGTCCACCAGCAAAGCCAGCATCATCACCGGGATAAGGCAAATCCGCGTTATTGTAATTCTGTTGGGTAAATTCACAACACACTCTCCCCTGATTATCGTACTTGATTACAAATGGCAGTTTTCGGATTAAATTCAATCCTATGTAAATCGCTTTCGACGAGCGCTATACACCTGAATTGTCTGCATTTTCGTTACAAGTATAATATGGCGCAAAACGCATGTCAAAATAACCTGCCGCACATCAAGCAACGTTTTTTCCTACAAAATATATGAGGGAAAACGGCTTTATTTCATGTTTGTAAATTGAAGCTCCAATGGCAAATCAGCTTTACGTAGCAATTGAATGATCGCCTGTAAATCATCCCTGTTTTTTCCAGTTACTCGGATTTGATCACCTTGAATCTGACTTTTGACTTTTAGCTTGGAGTCCCGAATAAGAATATTAATTTTCTTGGCATTATCTTGATCAATTCCCTGCTTAAGCGAAAGACGCTGACGCACTGAACCTAGAGAAGCGGGTTCCAATTTGCCATACTCCACATTTTTAAGGGACAGACCTCGTTTGGCCATTTTAGATTGCAAAATATCAATCACCGCATTCAGCTTGTACTCGTCTTCCGATGCAATCGTAAGAGCTTCTTTCTCAAGCTTGAGGCTACTTTTGCTATCCTTGAAATCAAATCGTGTTTCAATTTCACGCTCCGTCTGATGAACCGCATTTGTTAACTCCTGCATATCCATTTTGGAGACGATATCAAATGAATTTTCTGAAGCCATCGTTTCACTTTCCTTTCCACAACAAAGTTCAATATCTAATTATAGGCTAGTCATTTACAAAAATCCAATAATCCGTTGACTAAAAAGGCGTTCTTGCCAGTTTTCCTGACAAAAACGCCTTTATTTCAATTACGGTCAAAATATCTAATTATGGCTTCGTGTTGGAGTTCGGAACATATCCAAGAGTCCAAGCACAATGTGAGCAAGACCAAAGCCCAGTATGCCATAGCCCCATGCATTCGGTGTCAGATAATAGCCCAGTAAACTGACAATGATACCGAGCCCAGTCACAATCCAGCTGACGGTCATAACGTATACACCTCACTTTGCGGAAAATGAAATGACTGCCTTTCCAGGAATTACAGTCATTAGTATTTCCTCGCACCAAGGCGTTTATTCACCATCAGTAGTTGTAGAATCTGTACCATTTTGTGCTGAATCCGTACTGCTACCTGTCGTAGAATCTGCAGGTGAACCCGTCACTCCTGCACTCGTTCCGGTCGAAGAAGCTTCTCCTTGCTGGATCAGTACACGTGTAGTCGATTTATTATCTGTTATCGGTTGACCTGCTACGGAAATATCTGTGGCAGAAGACCGTCCTGATTTGATATATAAACCTTCCGGACCAATATCGAAAGACATGGCATCTCCACTTTTAGTCATACCGTAGCTCAGCTTTTCTCCACGGGAATTTTGTCCCTTGTACACTTCAAGCCAGCTTTCACCCGTAGCTTTAATATCAACCTTGGCTGTGGCTCCCGTTGCACTGGAAACTTTGAAAATCGTCGTCTTGCCTTGCTTGCCGTCCTGTGCCACAGTTATACCTTGTTGTGGTGTAGTCGTATCCGGCTGCTGTCCAGTATCTGGAGTAGTAGCATCCGTATTCCCCGTACCATCTGGCTGAGTTTGTCCGGTTTGCCCCGCATCAGGAGTCTTCCCACCAGCACCATTTGGAGCCGTCGTTTGACCATTGTTCGGCTGTGTCGTAGTGGTATCAGGAGTAGACGTGCTTGGTGTTGTACTTGGTGTTGTAATCGGCGTTGTGTTTTCTGCTGTTTTTGGAGTTGAATGGTTGTTGCTCACCCAATAAGCATAAATAACCCCAACAATGAGAACTAGAAAAAGCCACATTAACGCTGTAGGCAACCATTTAAGATTACCAATCGTGGCGGGACGGCTGGAGCGTTTCTGTGTAACAGGCTCCATCACTGCTTCCGGCTCAGGTTCAGGCACATTGCTTTGATGCCCTTCCAGAATCTCATCGGGGTTCAACCCGACAGTTTCAGCGTATGTTTTAATAAAAGCTCTGACATAAAAGCTTCCCGGCAGCACTTTGTAATCGCCCGTCTCAATGGCTTCCAGATAACGTTTGCGTATCTTCGTCATTTCCTGAACATCGTCAAGGCTCAATCCTTTTTGCAGCCGGGCCTCCTTTAATTGCTGACCCAGTTCTGACATGTCATCATCTCCTTGTATAATTACGCTTATTTAAAGATCTTCTGTATAACTGGCTGTAAAGGTATCATAAATAATTTCCTCAGCCGGATTATTGCGAAGTTCAATAATGATATTGAAATCGTCAAAGCTGTATCCTGATTCACGTACAAATACATCAGGATGCTCAATCACTTTAGTACTTGGCATGCTCATGATTTCCTGAAGCAGGTGATAATGTCTTTCATTTGACCGAATTGTACTCACAATACCATCAATAATAAACACATTGTTTGGGTTCATTTCTTCTTCAGAGAGCTGACTGCGCACCGTCTGTCGTAGTAACGTTGAAGACACAAAAGTCCAACGCTTCATTGCGCATACACTACTGGCAATAATGGATTCCGTTTTGCCCACACGCGGCATCCCGCGAAGACCGATCACCTGATTGCCGTCCCTCTTTAATACTTCACCCAAAAAATCGACCAGCAACCCAAGCTCATCGCGTGTAAAGCGAAATGTTTTACGATCATCTGAATCCCGATCGATGTAACGGCCGTGTCTTACTGCCAATATATCAACCAGTCTCGGAGCACGTAAGGCCGTGACTGTAATGTTGCTCGCTTTTTTTAACGTGTCTCCGAGAATGCGTATTTTCTCGTCATCGTCCGTTTCAAGCAACATCCCCCGTCTTTCACCTTCAACACCGTTGATTGTCAGTATATTAACCCCCAGAATACCAAGCATGGAAGCAATGTCTCCCAGCAGTCCGGGTCGATTTTTATGTATCTTGTACTCCATGTACCACTGTTTCGTTTCTTCCGTCACGTTAGCACCTCATTCACATTCAAACCGTCAACAACTCCAAATCAAAGCATTATTGTATCATAAAATAACATCTTTCGACAAAACCAATTATTGAAATTCGATAGGCTACATTGTGTTGTAAGCCTCAATCACGTTTATGATATATAAATTACAATGGAATTACAAGAACAGCTCTGTAACCATTACAGAAAAGCCCCCAAAAGGGAGCTTTTCATGTTGGTTCCTACTTATGCGTTGCTCTTAGCCAATTTAACCATTAGCCGGGCGATGGTGTGACGCTCGTCCTCATCGGCAACTCCCCACAGTTCTTTCAGTGCGCGGTTGGAGTGGTTCGCTGGGTCGACCTTCTCATCCAGAAAATCACCGATTTCATAAGCAAGCTCTGAAATGGTATCTTGGCTGATTCCCAGCTTCTCCGCTTGCTCTACACGCTGACCAAGGAACTTTTTCCAAACATCAAAATTCTGAACAACTGTTGACATACTTAAATCCTCCTTAGATGATTCAGATTTAAAATCAACAGTTATAATATGCTCTTCTCAGACGCTTACTATACTGGTGGATTCCTCCAAGCGCTATCCCTTAAGTCACCCATCCTCCATTAGGACTTATGACCTGGCCATTAATATAACCTGACTCAGGAAGCGCAAGAAAATAAACCAGGGAAGATATTTCATCAGGTCGAGCCAACCGTCCGGCAGGAATTTCTTCTTCCAAACTGGTAATTTCGCCTTTATCCAAATGATCCAGCATCGACGTATCCACTGCACCTGGAGCTACAGCATTCACTGTCACCCCGGAAGGTGCTACCTCTTGAGCCAACGCTTTAGTGAAAGCGTTAATGCCTCCCTTGGTGGTGGAATACAACACCTCGCACGATGCGCCACATATCCCCCACACGGAGGAAACATTCACAATGCGGCCATAGCGTTGGGAAATCATATGTGGCATAAAAACCTGCGTGCACATAAAGGTTCCCTTAACATTGACGGCCATCACTTCGTCCCATTCCTCTTCCGAAACATCTGTCAACAGCCCATAATGAGATAATCCGGCGTTGTTCACAAGAATATCCGGCTTCATCCCGTGATTATCCAGCTTTTCCCGCATGCGTTCGATCTGCTCCTTGCTCCGCAGATCCGCTGACACGGTCATTACCTTGCCTGAATAAGCCATGCAACGACGGGCAACTTCATTTGCTTTTTCATGAGACTTCATATAGTGAATGACAACATTCATCCCTACAGCTGCAAAACGCTCAGCAATTGCCGCACCAATTCCGCCACTCGCTCCTGTAATCAGCACCGTTGTATCGCCAATTGCTTTTAATTCTCCGCCCCCGGTGGTCATCGTTTCCCTCTCCCTGGACATTACGGACTCACCACTAGTGATATTGCGAGTTGATCCCACTGGACATGGTCTTTTAGACGGCGATTTACATCCTCAAGCGTGATACTTTCATAAATAGGAAGAAGTTGGAAAAAATCACTGCCCCGGAAGCGATGTCTTGTAAATTCATGTGCAATATTTTCTGGTGAATTGAGTGTACGCAGATAACCACCGATTTTCTTTTTGCGTGCCCGTTCAAAATGTTCTGCTGCAAAGCCCTGCTTCTGAATGGACTCCACCTCTTCACGTATTCTCGCCAACAGCCGATCCGGGTCTTTGGTATCCCCGCCGATTGCAGAGAATGCATATTGCTGCGTACTATTGTACTCATGACCAAAACTGTCCGAAATCAGATCCTCATCGTAAAGCTTTTGATATAGTTGTGTACTGGAACCAAACAGGAGATCAAGCATCAGCTTGGTTTCCAGATCATGACGAAGTAATTCTTCACCCGTTAGGCCTACTTCAGCCTCCTTGAATCCAAACAGTAGCTTTGGCAGAGAAACGGCCAGCTTCACCTCACGACGTGGTTCTGCAACTGTAGTGGGTTCATCGTCGAAAATCCGCTCAATCTCTCCCTGCGGCTTATAGTCCTTTTTGGCCTGATTGTTACGTACCAGCTCTATTACTTCAGCTGGATCCACTCCGCCCACTACAAAAAGAATCATATTGCTTGGGTGGTAGAAAGCTTCATAGCAACTGTACAGCGTTTCTTTTGTAATCGTACTGATGGATTGAACAGTACCTGCGATATCTATATGCACCGGATGGACCTTGTACAACGCCTCGATCAGACCAAAGTAACTCCGCCAATCGGGGTTATCTTCATACATATTAATTTCCTGGCCGATAATGCCTTTTTCCTTTTCTACATTTTCATCTGTAAAGTAAGGATGCTGCACAAAATTGACCAGCGTGGTCAAATTTTCTTGAATACGCTCGGTTGCCGAAAACAGATATACTGTTTGATCAAAGCTCGTAAATGCGTTCGCCGATGCCCCATTAGAGGAAAAGGTAGCAAAAATATCGCCTTCAGGCTCTTCAAACATTTTATGCTCCAAAAAATGGGCTATGCCATCCGGCACCTTTACGGGCTGTTGACCTTCTACGCGGAAATGATTATCAACTGAGCCGTATTTAGTTGCAAATGTGGCGTATGTCTTCTGAAAACCCGGTTTGGGCAACACATAAACGTGTAAACCGTTATCCATTACTTCATAGTACAGCGTTTCCTGCAAATGCTCATAAGGTATATGCTCCACCGCTATTCCCCCTTCTGGTCTCTCAAGAAATAAATAGTGTCCAGTCGGAACGTCCGGGCGGCATCCTGAACATCCTGCACCTTGACTGCCTCCACCTGACTCAGCAGCTCATCTACTGTCCGTTCTTTACCGGAAAGCTGTCTGTTAAAATCATAGGCGATCATTTCAAAAGCGGAATCCTGCATCTCCTTTAGCAAGTTGCGAATCATCGCCTGCGTTTGGGTCATTTCCAGCTCAGTAATCGCTCCGTTTTGCGTATCTTCCAGTTGCTTGCGGATAATAGTAACCGCTTTTTCATAATTAGGAATTTCAATACCAGATTGAATCGTACCAATACCTTTATGCCCGTCATACCGTGATGAAGCGTAATACGCCAAACTTTCCTTCTCCCTCACATTAACGAACAGCTTTGAATGCGGATACCCGCCCAGAATGCCATTGTACATCAGAGCGGAAGCATAGCGATCGTCTCCATACGTAATAGGGGTGCGCAACCCCATGTTGAGCTTGCCCTGGTTCACATCAAGACGCTCTACAACGGTTTGAACATCACGCTCTACCGACTTGAGCTGTTCAGGAACATACCCTGTTTCCGCTGAACGATTCAATTGAAAATAGCGATCAACAAACTTCTCAACTTCTTCTAGCGTCGTATCTCCCACAACGTATAAATCCATGCTGGCATGATTCAGCCATTCTCCATAAGCCTTATACAAGCTCTGTGCATCTATACTGTCCAGATCAGATCGTTGACCAAGAGGGTGCAGACGATAAGGCTCATCCTTGCACATTTCCTCCATACAGCGCTCACCAGCATAACGTATTTTATCGTTAACTATAGATTCCAGCTTCTTACGCACATTTTCTCGTTCCTGCTGGACATATCCCGTTTGAAATGCACCATTTTCCAATGCAGGCTTCGTTAGCACTTCTCCGAGAAAAGAAAACGAACGATCCAGTAAACTATTTGGACTATTTACAAAGCTGTCATTAATTGTATCCATGCGAAATTGCACGATCTGATAATCTCCACGTTTATACACATCGAAACCGAAACCCGCGCCATACAATTGCTCTAACTGTTCTCTGAATTGTGTAGTCTGCGGATACGATTCTGTACCCCGTCGCAGAACGAAAGGTACCAGCCCCACTCGAGTTACGGTGTCCTCCCGTAGCGGAGTGCCTACATACAATGATATAGCAAACGTCTTAAAGCGCTTGGTCGGCAGTACATGAATCCTCAGTTGTCTGCGTGTGCCACGCTCGAAACCTGTTTTGTTCAAGTCCAAAACTCCTTTGTGACGTCAATTTGCGTCTAGCCTTTGATTAGCATTAGCTGCTGTAAATCATCCTCCTGTAAAGAGGTAAAGTGTACCAATCTTTATTCTAACCATGCAAAAGCCAAGAAGCAACCGGAGACAAGCTCCCGGCTGCTTCGGCGTATTACATGCAAAAAATATGTTCCCCGATGGTTTTCACCTGCGGACGGGTCCAAATCCATTTGGAGGTGGCTGTTTTTGGGTTAAAATAATAGAGACATCCTCCGCTTGGATCCCAACCGTTCAGGGCTTGGCGTACCGCCTTTTGTGCAGTCTCATTCGGTGTGAGCCAGATTTGACCGTCTGCTACAGCTGTGAAAGCTCCTGGTTGAAAGATCACTCCAGATGGTGAGTTGGGAAAGCTAGGTGACTTGACCCTGTTCAAAATAACAGCCGCGACGGCAACTTGTCCTTCAAACGGCTCGCCGCGGGATTCACCGTAGACCGCGTTGGCCATAATTTTAAGATCGTTTTCAGATAGTCCCATGGTGTTGGCCGATCCCATCGTTTCATCATTTTGATCTGCTTTATCGTTATTGTCCGCTGTCTGTCCCTGAGCGGAACCTTGATTGTTACGATGCATAGGAGTTTCCGTTGGCTTCCAGTTAGGAGTAGCATTCACCAGCTTTAATTTCGTCTTTGCTCCGACCACTCCATCGGGACGGATGCCAAATTCCTTTTGAAAACCCTTAACAGCTTTTAGTGTACTGCTGCCAAAATGGCTGTCCACTTTCCCGCCAAAAAAGCCCAGCAACTTCAAACGTGATTGCAACTCATATACATCCTGACCATAAGATCCAAAATCAACCGCTCCCGAGCTGAATGTCGGCTGGGAAGGTTGCGCCGCTTGTACTTTCTGCTGTGTGCTCAGCGGCTCTGCTTGCTGCTGTGCAGAGTCACTTTTAAAAAGTCCTGTGTACGTAATAGCCGAGGCTGCGAGGATACCCGTGCAAATCCAGACCATTGTCTTTTTCATATGCTGCGCTCTACCTTTCTTTTGTGGGATTAACAGGATGGCTACGTTTATTATGACAAGCTCCGCTTAAAGCTATTCACCCTTTTAATCTTCTTTCAGCAGGTAGTCGCCACACCTCAAAAAACATCACAAAAAAACACTGTTTGTGCACTTGGAGTTGTCATATTAGAACAACCACCATGCGAACAAACAGCGTTTTAATGTAGTGCTGGATAGAGATCATGCTTAGGAACTTACTTTATTTTGCTGATATTGCTCCATTGAGATAAGGACCTCACGGGGCTTGCTGCCCTCGTAAGGGCCGATGACTCCGCGAGCTTCCATGGAGTCAATCAGTCGAGCAGCACGTGTATAACCGATCCGCATACGGCGCTGAAGGAGCGAAACGGAAGCTTGTTTAGCCTCTAAAATGATGTTGACAGCCTGATCGTACAGCTCATCCAGCATTTCATCTGCATCAGCCGATACCTCTTCCACCTCCGGCACTAGCGTTTCATCATACTGCGCTTCACCCTGTTCACGTACGTAGCTAACAATATTTTCGACTTCTTGATCGCTCATGAATGCTCCCTGAACGCGGACTGGTTTGGAAGCACCCATTGGCATGAACAGCATATCACCACGTCCGAGTAGCTTCTCGGCTCCACCCATGTCCAATATGGTACGGGAGTCTACCTGCGAGGAAACGCCGAAGGCAATACGTGAAGGAATATTGGCTTTAATCACCCCGGTAATTACGTCAACCGAAGGTCTTTGCGTTGCAATGATAAGGTGGATGCCTGCTGCACGCGCCATTTGGGCAAGTCGTGCAATCGCATCCTCCACATCTCCCGCAGCTACCATCATTAAATCTGCCAACTCGTCCACAATAACGACGATGTAAGGCAGAAATGCATCCGGGTTATCTTTCATCAGATTATTATAGCCCTCAATATTACGGGTTCCTGATTTGGAAAATAACTCATATCTTTTTTCCATTTCAACTACAATTTTCTTCAATGCAAGTGAGGCTCGCTTTGGATCAGTCACGACCGGAGCCAACAAATGCGGGATTCCGTTGTACACGTTCAACTCCACCATTTTAGGATCGACCATCAAAAATTTGACCTCATCCGGCTTTGCTTTGTATAAAATACTCGTAATGATCCCATTGATACACACTGATTTACCCGAACCTGTTGCCCCAGCTACAAGCAGATGGGGCATCTTGGCCAAATTACCGACAATCGTCTGTCCTGCGATATCACGTCCGAATGCAATAGATAAATTGGAAGCTGACTCCTGGAAAACGGTTGTCTCCATTACTTCACGCATCGTTACAATGGAAACTTCATTATTCGGAACCTCAATTCCGATAGCAGATTTGCCAGGAATCGGAGCCTCCATACGGATATCTTTGGCAGCAAGCGCAAGCGCAATGTCATCCGTCAGACTCACAATGCGGCTGACCTTTACTCCAATGTCCGGCTGAATTTCATAACGCGTTACGGCAGGACCACGGACAACCTCCAGCACCTTCGCCCGCACACCGAAGCTTTCCAGCGTTGCCTCCAGCTTGCGTGCCGTTTGCATGTAATCCTTTTGTCCCATACCTTTGCCTGCGTTTTGTGGTTTAGCAAGTAAACGAAATGATGGGAGCTTGTACGGTTTAGGCGGCGGCGGAGCCGGAATAGCTGTATGGTTACCTTCAGCCTCTTCGCCTGCCACCCCAGTTGCAATCGTCTGAGCTTGTCCCTGAGCACCTTCTAATGTCCCCTGGATCGCTGTCGAATCATCCATATCCGTATTTGCATTGGCATCCACAAAGTCATCATCCAGGGATTCGTCAATAATGGAAGTTGGCTGCTCTGCCCCTGTCAGGGACTCTCCAAATTCAGCTTCCGGTCTTCTTTCCTCATGCTTTACTTGTTCGAAGAAATCCCTAATAATCGGCGACCTTTTTACCGGAGTTGCAGCTTCCTGCTCAACGTGTTCGACTACGTCAGACATCTCTTCACTCTGGTTGCCGTTTCTCCACTGGACCTGCGCGTCCTCAGCTTCATATGGAAGATCATGATCATCCTCATCCGTATCGACGGAATGCTCATCCTTGTCCGCTTTATCTGAGTTTTTGAGACCAAACAACTGGAAGAAAATCGGCTGTTTGCGTGCAGGAGGCTGCATTTCGTCAAAGTCATCATCCATGTCTTCCTCATAGGCAGGAATGGGCTCAGACTTGATTTTTCTATTTCCACTGCCTTTGCTTGATGCTGAAAGCGGAGTAGCTTTACCAGTCCATTTTTTGCGCACACTTCCCCCGGCTGTCAGCAGCTTGGTCTTTACAATCCGTACCAAATCCACATAGGACAGTTGGGTCATCAGCATGAAACAAATGACGAACATAACAATCATGATCAGTTTAGCTCCCGTGAGACCAAACAGCCATAACAGAACAGTAAGCTGCAATGCGCCTACGTAACCCCCGCTGATATCCTTGTTCAGCATTGAGGTATGACCCTGCTGGTCAGGCGACAGCAACTGCTCACGCATATCTATATGTATCTGGGTCATCACTCCGCCCGGCTGAAGCGCGTTGATCGGCCCCAAACGCTGCTCCATAGATGAGATAGAACTCATAAGTGTAAAGGCAAATACTAACAGGAGCAAACCCGTTTTGCGGGAGTTCCACTGGTTCGGCCACTTGCGGTGAATCATCACCATCAGACCATAATAAATGCCAATGAGAGGGATAACAAAATAGAATTTCCCCAGTACGAGCCCAAACATCTTGGATAGCGACCGACCAACTGCCGCTTCACCCGACAACGCAATGACCGCTAATGTAATCAGCACAATGCCGTAAATTTCAAATTTTAGAACTCCGCCAAATGCGGCTTTCTTTTTTCTTTTTCTTCTTCTGGACATACAAGGTCACCCCCCAGAAGAATATTATACCACGTCACCCGGTATCCGCACATATGTTCTTTTTCAACAGTAAATGACCTATTTCTAAACTATTCGACACCTTCTACGACCACTCGATGACTTGACCTGGTCCATAACGCGGATTCAGGTAGGCTTCCAGTGGACAGTCCAACAACCGTACAATGATCCCCCGACGAGTTTCAAGCGGCTGTACTTGCATAAGTAGACCGTCTACCCGAACCTCTGCAAACTCCTCAGCCTCTTTCCACATCCCTTGCCATACCATTTCCATTGGCATTACAGTATATAGTGTCATTGTGGTAGCTCCCCACTAGCCTCCCCTGACAGTGTCTCTGTAGGAGTTCCTGTGGCACTAGGAGAAAAAGGAGCATACGGAGCCTGCTGTTGAATCCCAGCGATCCCGTTTTGCTGACGCCGCGTTTCAATAATGGTGTTCAGCTGTTTTAAAGCCTCTCCGATGCCTCCAACCGCGTCCATCAATCCATACTTCACTGCATCGGCTCCCCCAACCGCTGTACCAATATCGCGGTTTAACTCACCGGTTTTAAACATCAGTTCCTTAAACTGCTCTTCTGTAATACGAGAATGAGAAACGACGAAGCGTACAACACGTTCCTGCATTTTTTCCATGTATTCAAAAGTTTGTGGTACTCCAATGACCAGACCGTTCATACGAATGGGATGAATGGTCATCGTCGCACTCTCCGCAATGTAGGAATAAGTGGAAGACACAGCAATAGGCACACCGATGCTATGCCCCCCACCTATGACAATGGTCACCGTTGGTTTACTCATCGATGCGATCATTTCAGCAATAGCCAGTCCTGCCTCTACATCACCACCAACTGTATTCAGCAAAATCATTAATCCTTCGATACGAGGATTTTGTTCTGCCGCTACCAACTGGGGAATAATGTGCTCATATTTTGTCGTTTTGTTTTGAGGCGGTAAAATGAGATGCCCTTCAATCTGACCGATAATCGTCATGCAAAAAATATTGGACTCGCCTCCAGGCATGGAGGTTTGACCCAGCTGCTGCAAAGCCTCCATAGCAGGCAAAGCGGGTCTTTGCCCAATTTCTGGTTGATCTGGCGCTTCCGTTTCCTCGTTGCCAGATGTTAGATTGCTGTATTGTTCCATATGGGTGATCTTCCTTTCGCTTTACGCATCTATATGACCCGTATTCACCCTATAGTATGGGATGTAAATGGAATATTTTATACCCGACCCCATGATTTTCCTTGTCTCGGGAAATCAAAAAAGCCTCTCCTCCCGCGGAAACCGTCCAATATTTCCTGCGGGAAGAGAGGCGACTGTGTGCCTGTGACTTAAGTTTTTAATTCAGGTTTTTGAACAAATTTCAATTGAATCACACTTCCATTATAATTGGCAGGATCATCGGTCTCCGACGAGTTTGCTCATACAAGAAGCGACCTAGTGCATCCTTGACGTTTGTCTTGAGGGAAGCCCATTCATTTACATTTTCACTCATGAGCTTATGCAGTGTACTTGAGACAATACGATTCGCTTCATCCAGCAAACCTTCCGATTCACGGACATATACGAAACCTCGGGAAATGATATCTGGTCCCGATTTAATCGTTCCGTCTTGCTTGCTCAGCGTAACAACAACCACCAAAATACCGTCCTGTGACAGCAATTTGCGGTCGCGCAATACGATATTTCCTACATCCCCTACGCCTAGTCCATCGATCAGTACGTTACCTGCTGTAACTTTACCAGCTCTGCGTGCTCCACCATTCTGAATTTCAATGACTTCACCGATATCCGTGATAAAGATATTTTCAGGCTCAATACCTACGCCTTCAGCAAGAAGAGCGTGACGACGTTGCATTCTGAACTCACCATGAATTGGCAAGAAGAACTTTGGTTTCATCAGATTCAGCATCAGCTTGAGTTCTTCCTGGCTTCCGTGTCCAGAAACGTGGATACCTGGATTAGCTGCGCTGTAATATACATTGGCACCCAGACGGAACAGCTCATCAATTGTGCGTCCAACGTATTTTTCATTACCTGGTACTGGAGTAGCTGCGATAATGACTGAATCTCCTGGAAGAATGTCAACCTTTCGATGTGTGGAACGAGCCATTCTTGTCAAAGCTGACATCGGTTCACCCTGACTGCCTGTGCAGAGAATAACTACACGATCCGCTGACATTTTGCCAACTTCTTCAGGCTCAATCAGCATTCCATCTGGAATTTCCAAATAGCCCAAGTCTGAAGCAATACCTACGACATTAACCATGCTTCGACCAATAACTGTTACTTTACGTCCCGTTGCTTCAGCAGCATTAATTACCTGTTGAATACGATGTACGTTAGAAGCAAAAGTAGCTACGACCACACGCTGTCTCGACTTGCGGAAAATGTCTTCCAGGACAATACCAACGCTCTTTTCCGAAGGTGTAAAGCCCGGTTTTTCGGCATTCGTACTGTCTGACAAAAGAGCCAGTACGCCACGTGTACCAATTTCAGCCATACGCTGCAAATCTGCATATTGTCCGTTGACCGGAGTATGGTCAAATTTGAAGTCACCTGTATGAACAACAGCGCCTTCAGGAGTATCAATACATACACCTACAGAATCTGGAATACTATGGTTGGTTCTGAAGAATGTTGCTTTCAGTGTGGAACCCAGCTTGATTTCAGAATCAGCATTGATCAAAATACGTTTGGTTTCACCAAGCAGATTCGCTTCCTTCAGCTTGTTTTCCACCAATCCCAGCGTCAATTTGGTACCATATACTGGTACATTCAAATGTTTCAACACGTAAGGCAAACCGCCGATATGGTCCTCGTGACCATGAGTCAGCACAATGCCTCTTACTTTGTCGCGGTTCTCTGTAAGGTAGGAAATATCAGGAATAACGATATCAATGCCCAGCATGTCCTCTTCCGGGAATTTCAAACCGGAATCCACCACGACAATGTCATTGCCGTATTGAACGACATACATATTTTTCCCGATTTCACCGACGCCGCCCAAAGCGAAAATCATCAATTTATCGTTGTTTGTTTTTTTAGACAAATGAATCTAAACCTCCTATGGTAGTTGGACGTCGTACCTTGATTTGTTTATTTAATTTTCAAAAAAATACCGCACCCAGTCACTTGACCCCATTATACATGATTAAAATACGAAAAAACAAGTCATCCTGTTCGTTACGCTAGGTTTCCCATTGCCGTCTGAAACCATTAGTATCTGTCATTTTGTCTACATACATGGTTAAAAGCACAGCAAAAAGGGCGTCCTATAAGAACGCCCTTCACGCTGGGAACCTTGTCAGACAATAAACCCTATCGGTTTTGTACCTACCGACTGCCCTTAACAAGGATACTCCTTAGTATTAATTAACTCTTACATTCCTATTTCTCTTTAGCGGGTAAATAATTTCTTAATAAATTCCGCTTCATCCTCAGTTGGAGGAATGAGCGGCAACCGAACCGAACCTACCTTAACCCCCCGTAATTCCAATGCATATTTTACTGCCACCGGATTAGGCAGAGGATGAGGACAGCCAAACAAACCCTTGAAAATCGGGAACAACTGCTGATGCAACTTTGCTGCCTTCTGCGAGTGTCCTCCTACAAGTGAATCGATCATCTGCTTCATTTCAGCACCTACCACATGACTCGCTACGCTGATAATACCATAAGCACCTACAGCCATAGCAGGCAACCCAGAAGCATCATCCCCGGAATAAACCAGAAAACCTTCTGGCGCTGCCGCTGCAATCTGTGTGACCTGCGCAAGTGATGCACATTCTTTAGTTCCCACAATATTCGGAATTTGTGCAAGGCGCAGTGTTGTTTCAGCTGTTAGACTCGCTCCAGTACGACTTGGAACATTATACAGTATAGCTGGGAGGGATGTGGAGTTCGCAATACTTTCGAAATGCTGATACATCCCTTCCTGATTCGGTTTATTATAATATGGCACTACCAGTAGAACACCATCTGCTCCTGCCTGCTCCGCGGCACGGGTTAGATGAATGGAGTGACGCGTATTGTTGCTTCCAGTCCCGGCAATAATTTTACATCGTCCAGCTGCTTTTTCTACAACAAATGCAAACAACTTGATTTTTTCATCATCGCTCAGGGTAGGAGACTCCCCTGTTGTTCCAGATACAACAAGCGACTCTGAGTGCTGTTCTTCTATTAAGTAATCAATCAACGAGGACAATGCAGTCCAGTCAATCTCTCCTTGCTTATCAAAAGGTGTCACCATTGCGGTAATCAATCTGCCGAAGTTCACCATGCTGCCTCCTTTTTGCAAGTCCGAGCACGGACAATGCGCCTATTGATGGAGTTCAAATTTATTATGCAATGCGCGTACAGCCTGCACCATATCTTCTTTTTTAACAAGTACCCAGATCGTCGTGTTGGAATCTGCGGATTGAAGGATCTGTACGTCTGAATCTGCCAATGCCTCCACAATTGTCGCCATAATGCCTGGTACCCCGTTGATACCACCGCCTATGACAGAAACTTTAGCACATCCGGCCAGTATCTTAGGTTCTAGACCCAAACCGTTCAATACTTCAACCGCTTTGCTTCCATCATGATCGAACACAGTATAAACTGCCCCCGATGGCGTTACGTTAATAAAGTCAACGCTAATTCCATGTTCAGCCATAGATTTGAATACTTGTAATTGCAAGTGCTCCAAACCCGGCTTTAATTCAACATTAATCTGAGTGACATTGCCGACATACGCAATACCGGTCACGAAACGGTCTACGATGTCTGCCTGCACGTCTTTAAAGCCTTCCGGGTGGGTAACTAACGTACCTTCTCCTTCGGAGAAGGTAGAGCGAACACGGACCGGGATATTAGCCTGCATGGCGATTTCAACAGCACGAGGATGGATAACCTTTGCTCCCTGATGAGCCATATTACAAATCTCCGTATAGCTAACATGTGTAAGTGGCTTTGCGTTTTCCACAATGCGCGGATCGGCAGTCAATATACCATTCACATCCGTATAAATATCAACCATATCCGCATGTAGAGCAGCACCCAGAGCAGTAGCTGACGTATCGCTGCCTCCCCGACCCAAGGTAGTCATATCACCGTCTGCTGTTTGTCCCTGAAAACCTGTCACAATGACAACTCTGCCTTGGTTCAACTCTTCAACAACACGGTCTGGCTTTATATCCAAAATACGAGCATTGCCGTATTGATCATCCGTAATAAAGCCCGCCTGTGCCCCAGTTAGCACCGTAGCAGGAATACCTTCCTTCTCCATCAGGCTGCATAATGTAGCAGCAGAAATGATTTCACCACAGCACAGCAGTAAATCCCGTTCGCGCTTCGGAAGACTGTCGCCGTTAGACGCCGCCCAATCCAGCAGCGTGTCGGTGGCATAAGGCTCTCCTTTTCTCCCCATGGCCGACACAACAACAACCAATTGAAGATTTTGTTCCAACTCCCGCTTCACATGTGCCAGCACAAGTTGACGTGCTTCAGGTGTGGACAGCGAGGTTCCCCCAAATTTCTGCACCAAAATACCCATTATTCTTCCCCCATATCGGAACGTTACTCCGCGTTTGCAGCAATAATTTCCGCGATTTGCACCGCGTTCCATGCTGCTCCTTTGAGCAGGTTGTCGGATACGACCCACAAATTCAATCCACGGCTATTGCCCAAATCACGGCGTACACGCCCCACAAATACGTCAGGTTTTCCTGCAGCATCAGATGCCAGTGGATAAAGCTGAGCAGCAGGATCGTCCACCAGCGTTACTCCCGGTGCCGAAGCCAGCAGATTGCGGATTTCTTCTAAATCATAATCTTTTTTAAGTTCTACATATACAGATTCCGAGTGACCGTATACAACAGGAATACGCACACACGTTGCTGTTACGTCCACAGATTCGTCACCCAGTATTTTTTTCGTTTCACGTACCATTTTCATTTCTTCCAGTGTATAACCATTGTCCTGGAATTTATCGATTTGCGGGATAGCATTAAAAGCAATCTGATGCTTTACTGGCAACGAGCCTACTGGCAACAGATCAGGCTGGACTTCATCACCGTTCAGAATCGCTACGCTTTGACGATTCAATTCATCAATAGCTCGGCTTCCAGCGCCGGAAACGGCCTGGTATGTGGATACAATGATACGAGAAATGCCATACTGATCATATAATGGTTTCAAAGCAGCTACCATCTGAATGGTGGAGCAGTTCGGGTTCGCAATAATTCCTTGATGCTCGGCAATTTTGTCGCTGTTCACCTCAGGCACTACAAGAGGAGCTGTCGGATCCATTCGGAATGCGTTGGTGTTGTCAATGCAAACTGCCCCATGACGAACAGCATGCGGCGCCAATTCCTTACTTACGTCTCCACCTGCACTAAACAAAGCAATGTCGATTCCTTCAAAGCTGTCGGGGGTAGCAATCTCTACTGGAATTTGCTGACCTTTAAAGCTAATTAACGTGCCGGCAGAACGAGGCGAAGAAAGAAATTTGATTTTGTCCACAGGAAAATCCCGTTTTTCCAGCAGATTTACGATCTGTTCTCCTACAGCGCCTGTCGCTCCAACGACAGCTACATTAAACTTTCTATTGCTCATCTGGTGTATCTCCCCTTCTCGACTAAAAAACCATTTTTTATTCTGAAAGCATCCACCGCCAACAAGAAATTAGACCCGATACAATATCGAATCATCTTCTAGGCGAGGGATGCTCAGCAGTTAACTATAATACTTCATGGGGTCTTGCGTTCCACAATCATCGGCTGAAGCTGTTTGCCCTGCAATGCTTCATAAGCAGCCTCCGGGATCAACTCCATGTTAGCTACAAGCGAGTTCGGCTTTTTAACTGGATTGTCCTGTCCGAACGGCACAAAAAAGATATTTTTGGCTACGAGTAATTTGGCGATATTGGCAGCATTTAGACCCAGTCCATCATTAGTAGATATAGCTAAAAGAAGTGGACGACCGTTGCGCAATTGCGCCTTGGCAGCCATCAAAACTGGGCTGTCTGTCATTGCATTCGCTAACTTACTCATCGAATTCCCCGTCAAAGGTGCAATCACCAGCACATCGAGTATTTGGGAGGGACCCAGTGGCTCAGCCTCCACAATTGTAGAAATGATATCATTCCCTGTTATATCTTTCAACTGTTTTTGCCAACTTTGCGAAGTACCAAAGCGAGTATCCGTTGTTAGTACTGTATTGGATATAATAGGAACGACCTTCGCACCCTCATCAACAAAGCGCTGTATAACAGGCATTACCTCTTCAAATGTGCAATGTGAGCCTGTAATTGCATAACCTACTGTTTTCCCTTGCCAACTCATTGTGCATCCCCCCGATCAGGATTATCTTCCATTAACAACTGCACCAGCGTATTCGCTATAATGGCACCAGCAGTTTTGGGAGCAACTATACCGGGAAGACCAGGGGCAAGCATAGCCTTGATTCCACGCTTTTCCGCATAACGGAAATCACATCCGCCTGGGGCGGAAGCAAGATCTATAATCACGGTGCTCAATGGCAATTTAGACAGGATTTGCGCTGTGATAATCATAGAGGGTATCGTATTAAAAATCAAGTCAACTCCCTTTGTCTCATGCGCCAAATCCCTTGTCATAAAAGGCTCCCAACCCATTTCCACGGCTCTTGCTGCATCCTCTGCCCGCCGTACTCCAACCTTCACTCTGGCTCCCAACCCCTGTAGTGCTCTTGCCATGGTAAATCCAGTCCGTCCCATGCCTAGAACCATACAATCTGCACCGTGAATCGTAAAATCAGTATGCTGAATGGCCATCATCAGTGCGCCTTCGGCCGTAGGTATAGAGTTGTATATGGCCACATCATCTCTCTCCAGCAGCTCTACCAGCTTTAACTCATGTCTGGTACAAATTTCTTTTAAGTACGTCCGCGCCATCCCTGTATATACAACGCAATGCGGTGGAAGAGCAGCAGCATGTTCATTCAGAAACTGGAGCTTCTGTGCTCCGAAAAGTGCATTTACGTTGCCTTCCTCATCGCATCCCACCACCGGCAAAATCAGTGCGTCTGACGATTCCAGCAGCTTAACAGACATTGGTTCTAGTGTCACTCCTTTGAGTGGTACTTCAAGCTTGTCAAAACCGACCACACTGACGGTAGCATCCATGTCCACACATTTGCGGATTACCTCAAGCTGCCTCGCATCGCCACCCAAAACAACGACGCGTATTCCTGTTAGCATCCGGATCACTCCTTTCCGAGACACGATATGCTTTTAGTCTATGCGAGTGCCCGGAGAGGGGTGAAAAAACACAAAAAAAAGCCGCCCCTTGATGAGGCGACCTTTATATGCATACTTACTCTTAAGCAAGTAAATTTGAAGCTTTTACAAAATAGACATGCTTACATTGCAAACCAACCATAGCTCAGCGTCCTGTATGGCCAAAGCCTCCAGCACCACGCACTGTTTCAGATAATTGGTCTACTTGTTTCAGCTCTACCTCAGGTACAACCTGAAATACCATTTGTGCAATTCGCTCATTGCGCGTAATCGTGAACGATTCTTCCCCCAAATTAATAAGAAGTACCTTGATCTCCCCACGATAATCCGCATCAATCGTTCCCGGTGTATTGAGACAAGTAATACCATGCTTAAGAGCCAGTCCACTTCGCGGACGGATTTGTGCCTCCAATCCCGCTGGCATAGCTATTGCAAATCCAGTGGGAACGAGGCAACGTTTGCCGGGTTCCAGTACCAGATTTTCCTGTACTGCTGCATACAAGTCAAACCCTGATGCAAGCTCTGACATTTTGCGGGGCAGCTCAATATCTTCATTGCCCGCAAGTCTGTTAATTTCCACGTAAGTTAACAAAATAGTCCCTCCTCATATCCTTTACCGCTGAATCACTCGCTCCCACCATCGACAGGGCAAACGGCTCCGAGAACATCCGATCCAGCACTTTGTTCACATCATTTGCCGTCACTTGCTCGATATGTTCGATCATTTGATCCAGCGTATAATGCTGACCGAGCATTAATTCATTTTTTCCAAGCCGATTCATCCGGCTACCTGTACTTTCAAGGCTTAAAATCAAACTTCCTTTTAATTGTTCCTTACCTTTACGAAGCTCATTAGCGTCCAAACCGTTGACAGCCACATCTCGTAAAAGCTCCAGCGTCAAATCCAGCACGTCCTTTGTTTGCTTAGGAGCCGTACCTGCATAGATCGTGAACAACCCACTGTCCGCATGGGAGCTATGATAGGAATAAACCGAATAAGCCAGTCCACGCTTTTCCCGAATTTCTTGAAACAAACGTGAACTCATGCCGCCGCCGATCGCGTTATTCAGCAAAACCATAGCATACTGGAGCTCGTCACCCGCTGCAAATCCAGGCAGGGATAAACAAATATGATTTTGCTCCGTTGCTTTCTCATGATACAACAGCTCACCGTTAAACACAGGTACTGTCAGCGGCGAAACGGTTCCATGATTATCAAAATGTCCAAAATGTCGCTCCAACAATTCTACCAAGCGATCGTCAACATTACCAGCCACACTGATAACTGTATTGTCGATTGTATAATGCTCCTTCATATAATGACTGAGGTGTGAGCTATCCATAGCAAGCAGGTGATCTTCGGTTCCGAGAATCGGATAAGCCAGTGGATGTTCACCATAGGCCGCGCGAGATACAAGATCGTGCACCATATCATCCGGTGTATCCTCGTACATGGAGATTTCCTCCAAAATCACATTCTTCTCTTTTGCCAATTCTTCCTGATCTAGTTTGGAATTAAAAAACATATCAGACAGCACATCAACTGCGATCGGTAGATGCTCATCCAATACTTTGGCATAATAGCATGTATATTCCTTCGAAGTGAAAGCATTAACATTTCCTCCGATGGCATCGAATTGCTCAGCGATTTCCTTAGCGTTAAAACGCTCTGTTCCTTTGAAAAGCATGTGTTCGATAAAATGAGAAATACCGCTATTGTCCGGCGTTTCATTCCGGGAGCCAGTTTTAACCCAGATACCGAAAGAAACTGAACGTACGGTTGGAATTTTTTCAATGACCACTCTTAGGCCGTTTTTAAGTTGAATTCTTTCCACGATTGGCCCTCCTAAACTGAATTGCATACTTAGCCATAATGTTCAATCCTAACAGAAAAAAGACGTTCACTCAACCGGAGCAGGTAGTTGCCGATCAGGGGAAAGTGTCTGACTGACAGTTCCGAGCACAAGTCCCTTACTACGAATAGCATGAATCATGCCTTTGAGAGCAGCCGATGAGGAATCTGTTGGATGCATCAATATCAGGGAGCCTGATTCAACCTTACTACTGATTTTGTTAATCACCGATTCCGGTGACGGATGTCTCCAATCTACAGTGTCCAATGTCCACAACACTGTTTTGAGCCCATGTTCTGCTGCTATATCCACCGTTTGCTGATTAAAATCACCCGATGGAGGGGCAAACCAGTTATTTTTGATACCCAAAGTTTCTTGAAGAAGCACTTGAGTCTTTTCAATTTCTTGTGTGGCTCTGGCCCGACTCAGACGGCTCATATTTGGATGAGAGTATGCATGGTTCGAAAGCTCATGCCCTCTTTTTTGAATCTCCTTGGCGAGATCAGGATTTTTTTTCAACCAACTTCCATCAAGAAAAAATGTAGCCTTGACCTTTTCCTGATCCAGCGTGTTCAGTATCGGCAGGATAAATTCATTCCCCCATGCTACATTGATCATGAAAGATACCATCGGCTTTTCGGGATTCCCCCTGTAAATTGGAACATTACCAAGCTGATTTAAATGTATTTTAGGTGCCAATTGCCGATAAACATATTGAATGGGTCGATCCGGAGATGCAATCGCTTTGCGATAGGTAGCATCCAAATCCACCTCCAGTCCGTTATAGCCTGGAATAGCCTTCCATACCCTGTCGATCTTGGCATCAACTGGTTCCCGCCGCTGACGTGCTGCTTCTGTTCTTAGTCGCTGCATAAGCGCATTGTCGGGCAAAGCTGCTATCGCCATCGTGGTTACAGCCTCTGGCTCTTTAACCCCTGTAACGTCTCCATTGCGTAATTGACTAGCATAGTCACGAACCCCACTAAACTGCCCGATTACGAGTGTGATGGCTAAACTGGCTACCACCCACACTGCTCGTTTTGCCCTACTCATAATTCCTTCATCCCCCCGCCCGTTTGTCCACATTGTATGCGGCGAGGACAAGAACTATGACGTAGCAAGCTCTAGAAGCTCACTTGGGTGCAGCTTGTGCATATGTATGAAAAAAGAGCCAGAAACGTAGCTCTGCCTCTTTCCTAAAGCTTAAACAATGCTATTCAAATCCCTTGTACTGTTAATACGAAAAGCTACTCCTGCCTTTCTAGTCTGCAACATGCAGATACCTAGGATTTTGCAGGTGCTTCTGCAGTCAGAACAGCCTTACGGGACAGATTGACACGACCTTGCTGATCAATTTCGGTTACTTTCACCGTAATTGTATCCCCAATAGCAATTACATCTTCAACTTTGGCTACACGCTCAGTAGACAGTTGAGAAATATGAACCAGACCATCTTTGCCCGGTAAAATTTCAACAAATGCACCGAATTTCTCAATCCGTTTTACTGTACCGATGTAAATCTCACCGACCACGACTTCCTTTACGATACCCTCAATAATAGAACGTGCTTTTTCATTCATCTCTTGATTTGTGGAAGCGATGAATACACGACCATCTTGTTCAATATCGATTTTCACGCCGGTTTCTTCGATGATTTTGTTGATGATTTTACCACCAGCCCCAATAACATCACGGATTTTGTCCGGGTTAATGTGCATCGTCATAATTTTTGGAGCATACGGAGACAACTGCTCACGCGGCTTCTGGATCGCTTCCATCATTTTGCTAAGAATGAACAAACGTCCTTCTTTAGCTTGCTTGAGCGCATCCTGTAAAATCTGGCGGTCAATACCGTTAATTTTAATATCCATTTGAATGGCAGTTACGCCTTCCGCGGTACCAGCAACTTTAAAGTCCATATCGCCCAGGTGGTCTTCCATACCTTGGATATCAGTCAATACGGAAACATGGTCTCCATCCTTGATCAATCCCATGGCTACACCTGCAACCGGAGCTTTAATCGGTACACCTGCATCCATCATAGCCAGTGTACTTGCACAAATACTGGCTTGTGAAGTCGAACCATTCGATTCCAGTACCTCGGAAACCAGACGGATGGTGTATGGAAATTCAGTTTCGGAAGGAATTACTTTGGAAAGCGCACGTTCACCAAGAGCACCATGTCCGATTTCACGACGACCTGGCGCACGCAAAGGACGAGCCTCACCTACGCTGAATGGCGGGAAATTGTAATGATGCATGAAGCGTTTTGTTTCTTCCAGATCAATACCGTCCAAAATTTGTACATCACCCAATGCACCAAGTGTACAAATGCTAAGTGCTTGCGTTTGACCGCGTGTAAATAAGCCCGAACCATGAGTACGCGGCAAAATGCTTGTATCGCTTTCAATCGGACGAATTTCGTCAAGCTTACGACCATCAGGACGCACTTTATCATGCGTGATCAGACGACGTACTTCTTCCTTAACGATATCATAGAGAACTTCGCTCACGTCACTCAAAAGCTCAGGTGTCTCTATGTATTGTGCTTCAAAATGGGCAACTGTCTCTTCGTTGACTGCATCAATTGCCTCTTGACGGGCATGTTTTTCTGCAATTTTAACAGCTTGCATTAAACGTTCAGCTGCATAAGCACGTACTTCACTGTTCACTTTTTCATCAACAGCATGCAGTTTAACCTGCATTTTCTCTTTACCTGCTACTTGCACCAATTGTTCAATAACTGCCACAATGTTCTTAATCTCATCATGACCGAACATAATAGCTTCCAGCATAACTTCCTCTGGAATCTCATTGCCTTCGGCTTCTACCATCATGATGGCATCTTTCGTTCCGGCTACAACCAGGTACAGATCGCTTGCATTCTGCTGTGCAATATCCGGGTTAATCACAAATTGCCCGTCTACACGTCCTACAGCGACTCCCCCGATTGGCCCATTAAAAGGCACATCCGAAATGCTAAGTGCTGCCGAGGTTCCGATCATTGCTGCAATTTCAGGTTCGCAATCCTGATCGACACTCATAACGAGATTCAACACCTGTACATCATTCCGGAAACCTTCCGGGAACAATGGGCGAATTGGACGGTCTGTCAAACGGCTGGACAAAATCGCTTTTTGACTCGGACGTCCTTCACGTTTAATAAATCCGCCAGGAATTTTCCCCACAGCATACAATCTTTCCTCATAGTTTACGGTCAGTGGAAAAAAGTCCAAATCTTTCGGTTCACGGGAAGCGGTCACGGTACAAAGCACAACTGTTTCTCCGTAGCTCACTTTAACTGCCGCATTGGCTTGTTTCGCAAGACGTCCTGTTTCCAACACCAGCTTTCTTCCGCCGAGCTGCATTTCTACGCGTTGCTCCATGGTATCCCTCCATTTCATTTCATTGTAAAAGTTCTATACATATCCAGTATTTCCTGCGTAGGTCTTATTCATAAGAAGCTAGCAGACAAATCAGGATATGTAATTCAAAAAAAGATTCCTCATTTCAAAAAAGAACCCGGCTGCTGTCCGCCGTCGCCTTAGCAGGGACAAGCGGTGAACAACCAGGCTTCTTTTCTCATTACATGTCTGAAAATTAACGACGCAGTCCGAGACGCTCGATCAACGCACTGTAACGTTTAACATCAGTCTTCTTCAGGTAAGCCAAAAGTTTACGACGCTGACCGACCATTTTCAACAACCCGCGGCGGGAGTGATGGTCTTTCTTGTGCGAACGAAAGTGACTTTGCAAGTTGACGATGTTTTCAGTAAGGATAGCGATTTGTACCTCTGGTGATCCTGTATCGGATTCATGAGTTTTGTACTCCTCGATCAATTGCTGTTTACGCTCTTGAGTCAATGCCATCCTGTTCACCTCCTTCATTATAATCGCCATTAGCCTCGTAGCCGCCGGTGAAAGCGGACAACCAAGCTAAGGTTCATCGTTGTTTACACAACATAAGTCAGTATAACACAGCGCCTGTCTTATGTAAATAAATTAGCCTAACAGCTTTTTAGCCGTTTGTGCGTCATTGCCAATTTGGCTGATCAGCTCATCCACCGAAAAGAATTTGCGTTCAGGGCGGATATAGTGGTGAAGCTCCACAAGAACAGACTCTCCATAAATTTGCTGATTAAAATCAAATAAATGTACCTCAAACGACGGATTCAGCACACCTTCATGAAAAGTAGGCTTAACCCCTACATTCATTACACCGTTTATCCAACGATCGCCTACAAGCGCCCGTACAGCGTACACACCCTTAATCGGAATCACGTAAGTGTCATCCAGTTTGAGATTAGCGGTCGGAAAACCGATCGTACGTCCGCGCTTCTCTCCATCCATTACAGTACCCTGGATACGATAAGGACGTCCCAACCAGCGAGAGGCATGTGCTAGATCCCCGGTCTGTAAAGCACGGCGAATGCCAGAGCTGCTCACCTTGTCCCCATCCAGTTCGAACGGTGGTACGGTGTGCACCGACATCAGCTCTCCTCCCAGCTTCCGAAGTGTATCCTCATGCCCGGCTCCCCGGTGGCCAAACCGAAAATCAAAGCCTACTACCGCTGTTCGAATTTGCAACGGAAGCAGCACGTCGCTCATAAACGCCTCAGGGCTGACCTTGGAAAATTCTTCGTTAAAACTCAAAATATAAAGTACGTCCACACCCATATCAGCCAGAATAGTCTGCTTGTCCGCAAGCGGTGTTAAATAACCTTCATAATCGCCTTTTTTCATGACTTCCTTCGGGTGAGGATGAAATGTCATGACAGATACCGGCACCTGCTGTTCACGAGCCAGCGCAACGGCCTTACGTATCACGCTTGCGTGTCCCAGATGAAGACCATCAAACTGACCGATCGCCGTGACCTGTGGACGTCCCCATTGCTGCAAAAGCTCATCACTCAATGGATAAGATAACGATACGGTAATCATTATTAATTCACCTGCATTTCACATCATTTGACTAACTTCGTCAAAATTATAGCACAATTCAAGGTAAAAAAACTTTAATGGGAGCGATCGCGTCTGATTCATCCCGACCATATATACCTAAAAACGTTTTATCCTCTTTATACAAACGGAAGGGCTGATTGTCCGTCACAGGTGGTGAAATCATATTCAGCGACAGGCGTTGGCCTTGCAGAGCCGCAGTTACCTTGGCTTCAGCCACTATATGCTCAGGCATATAGTCAATCGCCTGATCTGTTGTAATAAGTCGCTCTCCAAGACTGCCATCCGCAACGAAACGCTCTATTTCTTCGAAAGTCAGACAACGTTCCGCAGGAATTCCCGCAGACATGGTTCGCTCCAGCTTGACCATCGTGGAAGGATATCCTAATTCACGACCAATATCAACACATAGTGTACGGATATAAGTACCTTTGGAGCATAAGGCACGAAAAGAAATATCCACATACACCCCCGTCTCCGCGAATCCCGTCATTTCCAACTCGTAAATGTTCACTTCACGACTTTTGCGCTCCACGGTTTTGCCTTCTCGAGCCAGTTCATATAGACGTTTGCCGTCTACTTTTAGAGCGGAGTACATTGGAGGTACTTGGGAAATCGTACCAAAAAAACGCTTCAGAACCGCTTTGACTTCCACTTCCGTCACCTCTACGGGACGTTCACTCTCTTCCGTGATTTTCCCAGTCAGGTCTTCGGTATCCGTGGCAATTCCTAATCGCAGTGTAGCCCGATATTCCTTGGGCCGCTCCTGCATGTATTCCACCACACGGGTAGCACGTCCCAGACACAAGGGCAAAACACCGGTTACCTGCGGATCAAGCGTTCCAGTGTGTCCGATTCTCTTCATACCTAATAAACGGCGAGCCTTGGCCACCACATCATGAGAGGTAAATCCAGCAGGTTTATAGACAGGTAGAATGCCTTCCCAAGTTGCCTGTTCCTTTTTTATTGGGTTCATAGCTCAGATTTCACCCGCCCTACAACTGTCTCAATGATATCTCCCAGCTTACCCTCTAGCCGGCAGCCAGCTGCACGTACATGTCCACCGCCCCCAAATGATTGAGCCAGCGCAGCTACATCAACATTCCCTGCCGATCTCAAGCTGGCTTTGACCGCTTGATCATTAATAACCTTAAAGAAAATGCCTACTTCAACTCCACGAATATTTCTTGGATAATTCACGATGCCTTCCAAGTCCTCATTTACAGCACCACAATCCGTCATGTCGTCAGGGGTTACTACGACCCAAGCGACTTTCCCATCCTCCGACATCGTGAGCGTTTGCAATGCTTTTGTTAGCACCTTCATTTGTGGAAAGGTCATTTCCTCGAGCAATTTCTCGGATAAAGATGGACCATCTACACCGTAAGCAAGTAGCTGTGACACAGTAGACATCACTTTCGGTGAAGTGTTCGAGTAACGGAAACCTCCTGTATCCGTTAGCAACCCTGTATATAAAGCCGTAGCTATTTCGACATCCCAGGTTACTGCAAACTCTTTCAGTAGGTCAAAAAGAATTTCTGCTGTTGCCGCAGCATCCGGCTTAATCACATTAACTGTACCATAAGCATCATTCGTTGGATGATGATCAATATTCAGGATAATGGCATCTTCCGAAAAAAACTGCTCTGTCAAACCAACACGACGGTAATCCGCACAATCTACACAAATGATCCGGTTGTATTTCCGTTCTGGCGGTTGCTGGCTCATATCCATAATCTCATCGGCATGCCATAAAAAATCCATACGTTTGGGAATAGGCCCCTCATTCAGCATGGTAAATTTCTTCCCCAGACATGAGAGAAGCCAGCCCACCGTTACGGTGGAGCTGACTGCGTCTCCGTCCGGCTGTACATGCGATACGATCAGGTAATCATCATGCTCCAGAATAAATTCCTTCGCTTGTTGAAGCGCCTGTTCATAGGTATGCATTGCCTTCTCCTTTACATTCAGTTCATGGTTCCTTCAGACAAACTAAAAGTTTTATTTTTCATCCTTGTCGATATCACTCAGCAGTTTTTCAATTCGACTGCCGTAAGCAATAGATTCGTCAATTTTGAAAATCAACTCAGGAATATGGCGTAGCCGTATCCGTTTGCCGAGTTCAGAACGAAGATAACCGTTCGCTTTGTCCAATGCTTTCAGGGAAGAATTTTTCTGTTCTTCATCCCCGAGCACGCTCAAGTATATTTTGGCTTGGGACAAATCATTTGTAAGATCGACACCCGTTACGGTGATAAAACCGATGCGGGGGTCTTTTAATTCAGTTTGAATGAGTTGGCTTAGCTCCTTCTTGATCTGCTCGCCAACCCGACCTGTACGTATTTTAGCCATGGATGCTCACCTCTCTGCCGTTAGCGCTCCACTGTTTCCATGACGAACGCTTCAATAATGTCGAGTTCCTTAACATCATTATAGCCATCAAGGGTAATACCGCATTCGTAACCTTGGGCAACTTCTTTTGCGTCGTCCTTAAAGCGTTTCAGTGAGTCGATTTTACCTTCAAAAATGACGATGCCATCACGAATCAGACGTGCTTCTGCTGAACGGGTAATTTTACCGGATGTCACCATACAACCAGCGATCGTACCGACTTTAGTAACTTTGAATACGTTACGTACTTCAGCATGCCCAATCACATTTTCTTTATATTCAGGATCCAGCATGCCCTTCATGGCTTGCTCTATTTCTTCAATGACATTGTAAATGACACGGTGTAGACGAATGTCCACTTTTTCAGCTTCCGCTGTAGATTTCGCCTGGTTATCCGGACGAACATTAAAACCAATGACAATAGCATTGGAAGCTGCGGCCAAAATAATATCGGATTCGGTGATTGCTCCTGCACCACTGTGAAGAATTTTAACGCGCACACCTTCGACTTCAATCTTGTTCAAGGAACCTTTCAACGCCTCGACGGAACCTTGTACGTCACCTTTAATAATGACGTTCAGATCCTTCATTTCGCCATCCTTGATGTGTTGGAACAGGTCATCCAGTGTTACGCGGGTATTACTGCCCAGATCAGATTGGCGTTGCGTGATCGCACGTCTGTCAGCAATAGCACGAGCTTTGCGCTCATCCTCAAACACCATGAATGGATCGCCAGCAAGTGGAACTTCTGTCAAACCAGTAATTTCAACTGGAGTGGAAGGACCCGCTTCCTTAAGACGACGACCTTTATCGTTGACCATGGCACGCACACGTCCGAAGCAGTTACCCGCTACGAAAGCATCGCCGACTTTCAGTGTACCGTTCTGAACGAGGATACGGGCTACAGAACCGCGGCCTTTATCCAGTTCTGCCTCGATGATGGTACCACGTGCCCGTTTGTTCGGGTTCGCTTTGTACTCATTCACTTCAGCTACGAGCAGAATCATTTCGAGCAGGTCTTCCAGACCCATTCTTTGTTTCGCGGAAACGTTGACGAAAATCGTATCGCCGCCCCACTCTTCAGGTACCAATTCATATTCAGTGAGTTCTTGCTTCACTTTATCCGGGTTGGCATCCGGTTTGTCGATCTTGTTCACAGCTACGATAATTGGCAGACCTGCTGCCTTCGCATGGTTAATAGCTTCGACCGTCTGTGGCATAACACCGTCGTCAGCTGCAACCACGATAATCGTCATATCTGTCACTTGAGCACCACGTGCACGCATAGCGGTAAAGGCTTCGTGACCCGGTGTATCCAGGAAAGTGATTTTTTTGCTATTAATTTCAACTTGGTATGCACCAATATGCTGTGTAATACCGCCAGCTTCGCCACCGGTTACATTAGTCGAGCGAATGGCATCCAGCAAAGTTGTTTTACCATGGTCGACGTGACCCATAATCGTTACAACTGGTGGACGTGTTCTCAGATCCGCAGGATCATCATTTTCTTCCACGGTTTCAAAACGATCTTCTTCTACCGGAATTTTCACTTCTACCTCGACGCCAAAGTCTCCGGCAAGCAAGAGGATGGTATCCATATCCAGTTCCTGGTTAATGGTCGCCATCGTTCCGAGCATAATCAGCTTTTTGATGACTTCTGACGCATCCTTATGAAGAAGCTTGGCTGTTTCGCCTACGGTCATCTCACCACGCACAATAATTTTCTTAGGCGTGTTGTCGATTTTCTCGCGACGTTCCTGTTGTTGACCTTTACCACGATTGTTAAATTTCCCGCCACGATTACTGCCACCGCGATTATTGCCTCCGCGACCACCGTTACCACCTCGTCCGCCGCCTTGACGGTTATCGTCAAAACGTCCTTGACCGGAACGGTTACCACCGTTGTTGGAGTTACTGCCTGTACGGTTGCCACCACTACGGTTCGCATTGTTGCTACCTGTGGAGGATGATGTTCTTACAGCCGTACCACCCTGACTACTTCCCTGAGGGCGTGAGTTAGTGCTTTGGTTACCTTGAGGACGCGAACCTGTGTTGCCACTAGGACGCTGTTGTCCTCCCTGTTGTTGACCATTACTGCGGTTTTGTGTACTTTGCTGACCAGTGGGTCTGCTAGTACTTTGTTGACTGCGGTTTTGACCGCCCTGCTGACTGCTTTGCGCTTTAGGAGCGCTGCTTCGGTTACTGTTTTGGTTGTTGTTTGTCCTATTCATACTTACCTGCTTTTCCTGTTGATTTTTGGTTTGCTCAGTTGAATGATTACTATTCTGGCTTGAACCGGCCTGATTCGAGCTTACTTGCGCCGTACCTGCTCCGCCTTGCTTGGCCGCAGCATTGGATTTAATATTCTTAAAAAAACTTTCCACTTTACCTACGGCATCATGTTCCATGACGCTCATATGGTTGTTCACGGGAATATCCAGCCGTTTAAGAATGGTGATAATTTCTTTGCTGCTCATGTTCAACGATTTGGCGTATTCGTATACCCGCACTTTGTCTTTGCTTTCTTGTTTACTCAATATACTCCACCTCCGACATTATCCCCGCATGTTTCTTGATCAATTTCGCGAATCCTTGATCCGTCACAGCCAGCACAACCCGTTCAGGTTTGCCGATACTGCTTCCCAAGCTTTCCCGGTCAAATCCTATCAATAAGGGGATTTTGTACGTCCCGCATTTGTCGCGGAATTTCTTTTGAGTATTCATTGAAGCATCTTTCGCAAGAATGACCAGCTTGGCTTCTGAAGACCTGATCGCTTTAAAAACGATCTCATCACCTGTTAGCAGCTTGCCAGCTCTCATGGCAAGACCCAATCCAGACAGCGCCTTATTCATCCTGCACGCTGCCTTGTGCCGCCAGGAATTCTTCCTCGACGGCAGCAAAATCACGACTTAGCTGCTCATAAATATCAGGATGAACCGAGTGCTTCAATGCTCGATCCAGTGCCTTGCTCTTTTGAGCCAGCTTGAAGCAGGCGGCTTTGCCGCACAAGTAAGCGCCGCGTCCCGACTTTTTGCCAGTCAAGTCAATCAACACTTCGTCTTCAGGGGTTTTGACGACACGGATCAACTGCTTCTTTGGCATCATTTCATGACAGGCCACACATTTGCGCAAAGGTATCTTTCTCTGTTTCATGCATTAACCCCCCTACACTCCGCTTAATCTACAGAAACGGAATCCTGATGCATTTCATCGGTGGATGTTCTCGGTCTGCCGAGTTCTTCCTCCGCCTGTGTTTCACTCTTAATATCAATTTTCCAGCCCGTAAGCTTAGCAGCAAGGCGAGCATTTTGCCCTTTGATACCAATAGCAAGAGAAAGCTGATAATCAGGCACAATAACACGCGCCATTTTCTCTTCTTCAAATACTTGCACTTCGAGCACCTTGGATGGACTCAGCGCATTAGCCACGTATTCATCAACATTATCGGAATAACGTACAATGTCGATTTTTTCGCCACGCAGCTCATTTACAATAGTCTGTACACGTGTTCCTCTAGGACCCACACAAGAGCCAACCGGGTCAACCTCGGCGTTACGGGAATGAACCGCGATTTTAGAACGGAAGCCTGCTTCACGCGCTACGGAACGAATCTCTACAACACCATCAAAAATTTCAGGCACTTCGAGTTCGAACAAACGCTTAAGCAGACCCGGATGTGATCGGGACAGCATAATTTGCGGTCCTTTGGTTGTGTTTTCTACTTTGGTAATATAAGCCTTGATTCGATCCAGATGGCTAAATTTCTCATTAGGCATCAATTCACCTAACGGGAGAACCGCTTCCACCTTACCAAGATCAATATAAATGTTACGCGGGTCTTGGCGCTGTACAGTTCCTGTTACAATATCTTCTTCCTTGTCCACAAACTTGTTGTAGATCAGTCCCCGTTCCGCTTCGCGGATACGCTGGGTCACGACTTGCTTCGCAGTTTGTGCAGCAATCCGTCCAAAATCACGTGGTGTGACTTCGATTTCAGCGATATCCTCCAACTGAAAATGCGGGTTAATCTCACGGGCCGCAGGCAACGAAATCTCGGTGCGAGGATCCAATACCTCCTCAACGATCAACTTGCGGGCATATACCTTAATGACTCCCGAGTTGCGGTTCATATCAACACGCACGTTTTGTGCGGTGTTGAAATTCCGTTTGTAACTGGAAATCAAGGCTGCTTCAATGGCCTCAAACAGCACATCCTTGCTGATCCCCTTTTCTCTTTCCAACTCGTTCATTGCTTCAATAAAATCCATACTCATGGATTACTGCTCCCCCTTTCAAATGATGCACCTGCGTACTGGTCGGCACACGAGGCAAAAAAACATGTAGTACATGTCAAACAGCAACAGTCAAATCTGAATTAAAATATGATCGCGAGCCTTGCACCAGCTACCTTGTCATAAGGTATGGCATGCTTCTTTTGTCCGCTTTGAACGGTGAGTTCCCCGTCTTCAAAAGAAAGCAAACGACCTTCGAATTCCTTCAGGCCGTTGATCGGCTCGTATGTAGTAACGAATACGTTTTTGCCTACCGCTTTAGTAACGTCCTCCGCTTTTTTCAGCGGTCTTTCGGCGCCTGGTGAAGACACTTCCAGAAAATATGCTGTAGAAACAGGGTCATTTTCATCCAACTTTTGACCCAGATATTCACTGATCATACTGCAGTCGTCCAGATCAATTCCTCCGTCTTTGTCCACAAAAACGCGAAGAAACCAATTGCTGCCCTCTTTGACATACTCGACATCGACCAGTTCAAAACCATGCTCATCGAGGAAAGGTTGGGCCATTTCTTCTACTACTGATTTGATCTTTGGTGTGCTCAAAGATTATAACCTCCAAAAGTGAACTTTCCTGTGGTGAAAAAAAGACGCCCTATTACCATGGACAATGCTTCTCCATCACCGGCTTTTTCATTTTCATTTGATGTAATGTTCATTTCGGGCTCACTGCAAATAAACCGGCGTACCGGTTTCGTGCCCGAAAATAACCTTTTCACGTTGTAACTGTATATCAAACAGTAAAGAGTGGGTTTCCCCACTCTTTTAGCAACGGTTTTATCTCCATGATTACCAAAAAAATTATAACATAACCATAGTTATGTGACAAGTGCCAGAGCTTGACTACTGTGGTTCGGATTAAAACAGAGACAGCTGATTACTCTCTGGCAGACCTCGAAAGCAACCCATCTGGGACAGCATTTCGACAATGGTTTTACTAGCTTTCGATTTTTGTTGAAAATCCTCGACAGACAAAAATTCACCATGTTCACGGGAGGCTGCGATGTTACGTGCTGCATTGTCTCCAATTCCCTGAAGAGCTCCGAATGGCGGAATGAGTGAATCTCCATCCACCTTGAAGCGTGTAGCTTCAGAACGGTACAAATCAATGGATTTAAAACTAAACCCGCGAGCTGTCATTTCCAGAGCCATTTCCAGGATCGGAAGCATCCCTTTTTCTTTGGGCGGTGCCTGAAAGCCGAGTTGCTCGATTTCGACAATCTTCCGTGCTATTGCATCATATCCCTGACAGCACAGCTCAATATCAAAATCGGCTGCACGTACTGAAAAGTAAGTCGCATAATATTCAATCGGATGATACAGCTTAAAGTACGCTGTACGCACTGCTGAAATAACGTAGGCCGCAGCATGCGCCTTCGGAAACATGTACTGGATTTTCAGACAGGAATCAATGTACCACTGTGGCACCTTGCATTTTTTCATTTCCTCAATCCATTCAGCACTAAGCCCCTTACCTTTACGTACGCTCTCCGTAATTTTAAAGGCCAGACCTGCGTCCATCCCTGCCTTGTAAATCAAAAATAGCATGATGTCATCACGGCAACCAATTACAGTCTTGATGTTACAGGTATTATTCTTAATCAGTTCCTGTGCGTTCCCCAACCATACGCCCGTGCCGTGAGACAGTCCGGATATTTGCAGTAAATCAGCAAAAGAACTGGGCTGCGACTCTACTAGCATTTGGCGTACAAACTTTGTCCCCATCTCTGGTACACCATAGGTAGCTACAGGTGTGCGGATTTGCTGGGGTGTTACACCGAGCGCCTCCGTGGAGTTGAACATGCTCATCACCTTTGGATCATTCATTGGAATGGTCGTAGGATCGACACCAGTCAAATCCTGAAGCATCCTCATCATGGTCGGATCATCATGACCCAGAATATCAAGTTTGAGTAAATTCGCATCAAAAGCGTGATAATCAAAATGCGTTGTTTTCCATTCCGAGCTTGTATCATCGGCGGGGTACTGTACCGGCGTAATATCCTCGACCTCAATATAATCGGGAACAACGACAATTCCGCCTGGATGTTGCCCGGTACTGCGTTTGACCCCTGTACAGCCCGAAGCCAGCCTGTTCAGCTCAGCCCCACGCCATTTTTTATGATGCGCCTCTTCATATTTCTTTGCAAAGCCAAAGGCTGTTTTCTCGGCAACTGTACCGATGGTTCCAGCACGGAATACACTTTTCTCACCAAACAGTACTTTCGTATAGTTATGTGCGACAGGCTGATATTCGCCAGAGAAGTTCAAGTCAATATCGGGAACTTTATCTCCCTTAAATCCAAGAAACGTTTCAAACGGAATATCCTGTCCCTCACCCTTCAGTTTACCACCGCATTTCGGACAGTTTTTGTCCGGCAAGTCAAATCCGCTCGGCACACTACCGTCCAAAATCCACTCGCTATGTCTGCATTCAGGATTACCGCAAATATAATGTGCAGGCAGTGGATTAACCTCGGAAATACCGAGAAAGGTAGCGACCACAGAAGATCCAACAGAACCCCGTGAACCTACCAGATATCCATCCTTATTAGACTTTTTAACCAAACGCTCGGAAATGAGATAGTTGGCAGAGAAACCGTATTTAATAATCGGCTCTAGTTCTTTTTCAAGACGGGCTACAACCACTTCGGGCAATTCCGCACCATAGATGGATTTAGCTGTCTCGTAGCAAGTGTTGCGGATTTCCTCGTCCGCCCCATCCAGCAAAGGTGTGAACAGCTTGTCAGGGAACAGCTCCAGCTCCTCAAATCGATCCGCCAACTCACTGGTATTCTTCACAACGACTTCATAGGCTTTCTCCTCGCCCAAAAACTCGAATTCTGCCAACATTTCGTCTGTGGTGCGTAAATGCGCATCTGGCTTACGAATATCTTTTAGCGGGCTAAATCCCGTAATGCCGTGTATCGTAATATCACGGTACAACTTATCGCGAGTTTCCAAGTAGTGAACATTGCCTGTGGCAATTACGGGCTTATCAAGTCGCCGTCCAATTTCGCATACTTTGCGTATTGCCGTTTTCAGAGCATCAGGCCCGCTTACCAGTTGTTTTTCTACTAAATGCATATACATCGTCAAAGGTTGAATCTCCAACACATCATAAAACTGTGCAATTTCCTCGGCCTCTTCCTCGGACTTGTTCAACACAGCCTCAAAGAACTCTCCTTTTTCGCAACCAGAAATAATAAGCAATCCATCTCTCATTTCTGACAATTTGGATTTAGGAATACAAGGCACACGCTTGAAATATTCGGTATGAGACATCGAAACCAACTTGTACAGATTTTTTTTACCAATCGGATTGAGGGCATAAATACAGCAGTGAAAAGGACGAACGGTCGATAAATCCTTACCCACATAATCATTCAGACGATCGAGCATTTTTAAACCCTTAATTTGTTCCGCATCATTCAGCAAGCCATTTAGCACTTCAGTCAGTGCGACTGTATCGTCAATGGCTCGGTGATGGCTTTCGAGCGCAACTTTATATTTGGCCGTCAGCGTATTCAGACGGTGGTTTTTCATTGTTGGAAACAGTAAACGAGCCAATTCTAGCGTATCCAGTACCGGATTGGTCATTTCAGGCAACCCCATATTTCGAAGGGTGGCCTGGATAAACCCGACATCAAATCGCGCATTATGGGCAACCAATACAGCATCGCCAGCAAAAGCTACAAACTCCTTCATAACAGGTTCTACATCCGGCGCGTCCTTGACCATTTCATCGTTAATGTTGGTCAGTTGCTGGATATTGTATGGTATACGCTCATGTGGATTGACAAAGGTAGCATAACGATCAACTTCTTTGCCATCATGCATTTTTACAGCCGCAATCTCAATGATTTTATTCTGCGTAACCGATAAACCGGTGGTTTCAATATCAAAAACGACATAAGTCGCTGTTTTCAAATTTAATGGTTGTGCCTGCATTACAACCTCAACGGCATCATTAACCACGTTGGCCTCAATACCGTAGATCATTTTAATTCCGTTTTTCTTTGCTGCTTTTGCTGCATCGGGATAGCATTGCACACCGCCATGATCAGTGACCGCAATCGCCTTGTGCCCCCATTTGGCGGCTGTTTTGACGTATTGGTCAATAGAGGCGACAGCATCCATTGCGCTCATCTTTGTGTGGAGATGGAACTCAACCCGTTTTTCCTCTGCATTATCCTTACGTGTGGGTGGAGCCTGTACTTCAACTAGATCGGAAGGAATCATAACCAGCTCGGGAATTTGCATAAAACGATCATATTCAACTCGCCCTCGCACTTTGACCCATTTCCCGTTAGCCAACAAACTGAGGATCTTCAGATCTTCTTTAGTTTTAGCAAACATTTTCATTTGCAGGGAATCACTAAAGTCGGTCAAATAATACGTAAACAACGTACTGCCATTGCGCAATTCTTTACTATCCAAACCGAAGATTGTTCCTTGTAAGGTGACTTTTTTCTCTTCGTCCTGAATATCTTGCATCGGAACAGCCGGTTCTTTGATGTCATAACCAAATTGAAGCCGTACGTCTCCTTCTTCTTCATCCAAAGGCGGCATTTCGGATTCCATACTTTCCATCATCTGCTGAATAACTTCGCGTTCTTCCTGCATCTTCTTTTCTTGGAATTGCTGTAATGCCTCCTGGTTACTTTCACCCACTTGGACTTTAATGCGCATAGAGAGGCCGAAATATTTATCGTAAAATTTGATGATAGCTTGATCTATCTGTTTTTTACGCGCCAGTTCCAATGACATACTATCGCTCATCGTCAGCAATAATAGACCGTCTTCCCACTCATGCACAGCCCGATTCATCCAACCGTTAACAGATGGGATCTCACGATGCACCCACTCTAGAAAAAGTTTCCAGTATTCACTGATGATATCACCAGGCTGAATCTGCTCACTATACTGAAAACGGAACGTAATTTTTGCGATGTGACTCATTTTTTCCTGTACTTGAATACAGAACGTACGATACACCTGAGCGGGGACCAGTGTCTCCTTGGCAATGGTGATATTCCAATCCTTATTGGTACGGCTAATCTCCACTTGATCAATCCAACCGTCCAAAAAATAAGGTTCAACCACTCCAGCCGGCATCCCAACTTGCTTCATCAGCAGTTCCAGCCGCTTTCTCTTTTCTTCAGCTCCGCCCATGACTCTCCCCCCAATTTTAAATCTACCATTCTGAAAACATGAAAAGCTTCTGCGTCAAAAACATCTCCGACCGCAAAAGCTTTTCGTAGCCCTCTTCAATCCTTCTCACAACGACATAGATCCTTCGGAACATTGTCCCGTAATAGCTACCATGTCAGCAAAAAGAATGAAGTGAGTATAGTGATATTGCCCTACATCTATATTAGTACGCCCGTGCAAACACTACTGTATGCTTGGCCGGTTTGCCACAACACAAACATGTGGACTTTTGCTCGGTTGTTTTAAACGGTATGTTACGGCTTGTAGCACCTGTTACTTCTTTAACTTTGTCTTCACATTCTTCAGCTCCGCACCAGCCTGCCAAAGTAAAGCCGCGTTTTTCTTCCATGAGAGTCTTCATTTCATCCAGCGTATCGACGGAATAGAAGTTTTCTTCCATGAAATTTTTCGCACGATCAAACATCTCCTGCTGTACCTGTGCGAGCATCGCGTGTACTTCCTCAACCAGATTATCCTGCTGCACGATTTTTTTCTCACCGCTGATGCGGGACACGAGCACACAGACACCGTTTTCCATATCACGAGGTCCGATTTCCAGACGAACCGGCACACCGCGCATTTCATATTCATTAAATTTCCAGCCTGGACTTACATCGCTGCGGTCGTCCATTTTAACACGCACTCCCGCTTGTTTCAACTCAGCAAATAGTTCATCTGCACGAGCGATAACGGCATCACGCTTCTTAGGTGGTCCAATTGGAACCATAATAACCTGCGTAGGCGCAACTTTAGGAGGCAATGCCAGACCACGGTCATCTCCATGTACCATAATCAGTGCACCGATCAAACGTGTACTTGTTCCCCATGAAGTCGTATGCGCGAATTCCAAGTTGTTTTCACGACTCAAATATTTAATGTCAAATGCAACGGCAAAATTAGTTCCCATATAGTGGGAGGTCCCAGCTTGTACCGCCCGTCCATCCTTCATCATCGCTTCCAGTGAAAATGTATCCTTCGCACCTGCAAACTTTTCAGAAGGTGTTTTCTGTCCAGTAATAACCGGAATAGCCAGAACTTCCTCAATAACCTCACGGTATACTTCCAGCATTTTCATCGTTTCTTCGCGTGCTTCTTCTTCTGTTTCATGGGCGGTGTGACCTTCTTGCCACAAAAATTCACTTGTGCGCAAGAAAGGCAGCGTGCGTTTTTCCCAACGCACTACATTAGCCCATTGGTTAATAAGCACAGGCAGATCACGATAGGATTGAATCCATTTGGAGTACATATGACCAATCATGGTTTCCGAAGTCGGACGAATTGCAAGACGCTCTTCCAGCTTTTCCCCACCAGCTTCGGTTACCCAAGGCAGTTCAGGATTAAACCCTTCAACATGCTCTTTTTCCTTTTGAAAAAAGCTTTCTGGAATGAACATTGGAAAATAGGCATTACGGTGCCCTGTTTCTCTGAAGCGCACGTCCATGGCTTCCTTGATATGCTCCCAGATTTCAAAACCATCGGGGCGGAATACAATACATCCGCGAACAGGGGAATAATCCATCAGTTCTGCTTTTTTAATAACATCAATATACCATCGGGAAAAATCTTCGCTCTGCGGCGTAATTTCCTCGACAAACTGTTTATCGTTCGACATAGAAATGCATGTCCTCCCATACAGACCGTTTTTATATAAGTCCGTCTCTAATTAACCATTAATTAAGCGTAAAATATCGTTATACGTGACCGCAATCATAAGCAGGAATAGCATAGCAAAACCAACGAAATGGACCATTCCTTCCCTGCTCGGATCAACAGGACGTCCTCTTACCGCCTCTACACCCAGGAAAACAAGTCTGCTTCCATCCAGCGCCGGAATGGGCAATAAATTAAATATCCCCAGATAAAGACTCATTATAGCAGTCCAATACGTCAACTGCTCAATCCCCTGCTTGGCAATTTGCCCCGTCACTTCAAAAGTACGTACTGGGCCTCCCAAGTCATTGATAGAAAATCGTTGAATGAGCTGGCTAAATCCTTGGAAAATAATATCGGTCGTTCTGACCATCGATTGTCCGGCAAATTTGAACGTTTCACCCACACCTGCTTGGCGTTTTGGAAGTTCAGGCACAATGCCCACCTTGCCACCCTTTTGTCCTTCCATTGCACGAGGTGTAATAGTAAGATCAAAGGTCTTATTATCACGGCGAACCGTCCACTTCATCGGCTTGTCTTGAGAATCCGCAATCAGTTTGATCATGTTTTCAACATTCGCACCAATGGCTATTCCATTCACCGATTCGATGATATCTCCCTTATGCAAATCAGCTTCAGCAGCAGGCATACCTGCTGTAATTTCACTAATTTGGACATAAGTCGGGTTGTCCACTTGTATGCCGACCATCTGAATATGCAGACCAAACAAAATAAAGGCAAGAATAAAATTCATCAGTGGTCCAGCAAAAATAGCCATCGCACGCTGTCCTACTGTTTTACTCCCATACTGCCGATCCTTGGGTGCAATCTGAATGGATTGACCTTTGGTTACCATCATCGCTTGCGGGTATACAGTGTATTGCTGATCTTCGCCATCTACATCCAATTTTAAAGTTAACGACTGTTCCAGATCAATATCCAACACTTCGCCACGCACCACATTCTTGCGATTATCCAGTTGATCCAGATAGATGGTTTTCACGACGTCATCCGTTACGCGTACAGCAATCGTTTGTCCGGTCTCAATTTCATTGACCTCCGGATCCTCTCCCGCCATGCGGGCAAAGCCACCGAACGGCAATAAACGCAACGTAAATCGCGTCTCGTTTCTTTTATAAGAAAACAGTTTCGGACCGAAACCGATCGCAAACTCCCGTACCAGAATCCCGGCGCGCTTGGCAAAATAATAATGCCCCCATTCATGCACCGTCACTATGACGAAAAACATGAGCACCGTCATCAACACTATTTGAATCGTTTCCAATCGTTTCCGTTCCCCTTTCAATGAGATCGAGTTTGTCTTCCTAGATTATCATTATTCTCCGATCCCGCACAAGAGAATCACATTTCGTTTCTAACCCAACATTGGCCTACAATTCCGCAGCTATGCTACGAGTCTCTCCGTCACATGCTTCAATCGCAGACAGATCAGGATTAGCCACATTGACATGCCGCTCCAGCACACGTTCAATAATAGCTTCAATATGCAGAAAAGAAATTTCTCCACGCAGGAAACGGGCAACAGCAATCTCATTAGCTGCATTAAATGCGGTCGGTGCTGTACCACCCATTTTACCACATTCGAAGGCAAGCCTTAAACAAGGAAAACGATTATAATCCATTTCCTTAAAATGGAGTCTGCCCACTTCAGCCAGTGACAACGGCTTCGCCGGGGACTTCATACGCTCAGGATAAGTCAATGCATATTGAATGGGTACTCTCATGTCCGGATTCCCAAGTTGAGCAACAATGCTTGTATCCTGAAACTCAACATAGGAATGAATAATGCTTTCCGGATGAAGCAACACATGAATCTGCTCATAATCAAGTCCAAATAGCCAATGCGCCTCAATGACTTCCAGCCCCTTGTTTACCATCGTTGCTGAATCAATTGTAATTTTAGCCCCCATTGACCAATTGGGATGCTTGAGTGCATCTTCCACTGTAACTTCACGCAACTGTTCTCTTGTCAAATCTCGAAAAGAACCCCCTGATGCTGTGAGAGTAATATGTGCCACATCTTTCATACGCTCACCATTCAAGCATTGGAAAATAGCTGAATGCTCACTGTCAATCGGCAGCAACGGCACTCCTTTCGCCCGAGCCCGCGCTGTGACCAGATGACCAGCAGTAACCAGTGTTTCCTTATTGGCCAAACCGATCTGTTTTCCAGCCTCAATTGCGGCCAGCGTGGAGTGCAATCCGACACTGCCCATTACAGCCGTCACAACCATATCCGCCTCTGTGTTCGCAGCAAGCTCAACGAGTCCTTCATTTCCCCAATGCAGTTCCATTCCAGAAGGCAGTAAAGGACGAATTTCATCCGCCAACTGCCGAGTACCCACAGACACTTTTTTGGGTTTATAAAGATGCGCCTGCTCAGCAAGTAACTTTATATTAGAACCACCTGCTAAAGCCTCAACAGTAAACTGATCCGGGTGCATGGACACTACATCCAGCGTTTGAGTTCCAATAGATCCGGTTGAACCAAGTACCGTAATTCTTTTCATGATGCACCTTCCTATCCTGAAAATCACTTTTATCCAGGAGCTCATTGATTGTTATTCAGGCAGTTATGCTACTGGTTCCAACCTTCTAGTAGCGCAGAGTGAGCAGCATAGAGATTAGCCTGAGCATAAACTGTAATCAACAGACTCATGGAAGCAGCATCAGCATATGTACAAATGGAAAAACGACAATCCAGCTGTCGCAGCGGTCTAGTATACCACCGTGCCCTGGCAGCAGATTACCAGAATCTTTAATGCCGTACACTCGTTTGTATGCAGATTGTACCAAATCGCCCAGTTGTCCCACAACTGCACAAGACAAACCGATGCCGATGGCTTTGCCCCATGGCAGCAGTCCACCCGATAATCCAGCGAATACAAGAGCTATAACCAACGCTAAAACAATGCCGCCAATGGATCCTTCGACCGTTTTGTTCGGACTGATCGCAGGCCATAATTTCGTCTTTCCTGCCATTTTGCCTACAAAATATGCCCCTGCATCACTTGCCCAAATACAAGCCAATAATAAAAATGTCCATAACAGTCCATGTTCCATATGACGTGATTCCGCAATATACGAAAATCCAAACCCTATATAAACGGTACCAAGAAATAATATAGCTACCGTTTGAATCGGGATTTTATTTTTGGTTCCTACCGTGATAATCATAAAAGCTATCATTACCAGCCAAAGCATACTGGCAAAGGGTAAGGGTGAGTGCAAACCAAAAGGTTCATACGGGAATACAAAAGCTAATATGCTTACGTATCCAAGTATTGCTGTACCTCCAAAAGGAGATACCTGCGTCATTCGTGCGAACTCATAAAATCCGATTAGGGCCATCGCCAATATAAGCAAATGGTAGGCCAAGCCGCCCCACAGGACCATCGCCAAAAAGAATATGCCTGCCAGAATACCGGTAATTAATCTCTGTCTCAACGGCTTTCATCCTCCATTTACTTCAGTCCGCCATACCGCCGTGTTCTTTGCTGATATTCGATCACTGCTTCGTATAAGTGTTCTTTCTTAAACTCAGGCCAATAAATATCAGTAAACCACAACTCACTGTAGGCAAGCTGCCAGAGCATAAAATTACTAAGTCTAAGCTCACCGCTTGTTCGAATCAGTAAATCAGGGTCTGGCATACCACTAGAAAGCAACGTATTACCGATCAGCTCAGATGTTATATCTTCTGTTTTAAGCTTCCCATCCGCAATTTGACGGCCCAATGTTTGCATGCATTCTGTGATTTCCAACCGACTTCCATAATTTAATGCAAAATTAAGAACAAGTCCGGTATTATTTTCAGTTCGTCGAGTCGCTTCAGTCAGCGCCTCAACGGTATGGGAAGGTAAATGTTCCTTATTGCCCATCATACGCACTTGCACATTTTTTTCAATCAGCTCATCCAGCTCAATAGCCAGAAATTCCTGCGGTAAGCGCATTAGAAAATCAACTTCGTCCTTTGGACGCGTCCAATTTTCAGTTGAAAATGCAAACAAAGTCAAATACTTAATACCCAGTTCATCCGCTGCAATTGCTGTGCGTTTCACTGCCTTCATTCCATTTTGGTGCCCTACAATCCGCGGCATTCCAATCCGTTTGGCCCATCTGCCGTTCCCATCCATGATGACAGCAACATGCTGCGGAATATTGTCTTTTGAAATGGCCGGTGTTTGCTGTTTTTGTTCCCCGTTCCACCAAGACCGAACCCGTTTGATCATTCCAGTTCCTCCAGCATTCTCTGAAAATGTGCCTCAGGCTTGAAAAGAGACAAACCCCACCGTAAGGGAGGGGCTGCCAATCTTTTAAACTTCCATAATTTCTTTTTCTTTTGCAGCTAAAACTTTATCCACTTCAGCGATAAACTTATCAGTTGTTTTCTGGATATCTTCCTGATGTTTACGAGATTCGTCCTCGGAAATATCACTTTTCTCCAATTTTTTGATGTCATCATTGGCATCACGACGAATGTTACGAATAGCGATCTTCGCTTCTTCACCGTTCTTCTTCGTCAACTTCACCAAGTCAGTTCTGCGTTCCTCCGTCAAAGCAGGAATGCTCAGACGAATGGTGTTACCATCATTCGAAGGTGTCAAACCTAAATCGGATTTTTGTATAGCGCGCTCGATATCGGCCAAGGAAGATTTGTCCCAAGGCTGAATCATCAAGGTCCGGCTGTCAGGTGTATTGATATTCGCCAGCTGGTTGACTGGAGTCATTGCACCATAATACTCTACCTGTACACGGTCCAGTAAAGCTGGTGTCGCCCGTCCTGCACGCAAAGATGCAAGATCACGTTGCAATGCTTGGATTGCTTTTTGCATGCGTTCCTCAGCACTCTTTTTCACAGATTGTGGCATTAATTTACACTCCCTTTGACGATCGTACCAATTTTCTCACCCAGCACGACACGTTTAATGTTACCTTGCTCTGTAATAGCAAAGACAATCAACGGAATATTGTTATCCATGCACAACGAGGAAGCGGTAGAATCCATGACACCGAGATTTTTGTTGAGCACATCCAAATACGTAAGCTGCTCATATTTCTCGGCTGTGCTATCTTTAAACGGATCAGCAGAATATACGCCATCCACTTTATTTTTAGCCATCAGAATTACTTCCGCTTCAATTTCAGCAGCACGTAGTGCAGCAGTAGTATCAGTCGAGAAGAACGGATTACCTGTACCTGCTGCAAAAATAACAACCCGACCTTTTTCCAAATGACGGATAGCTCTACGGCGGATATAAGGTTCAGCAATCTGTTGCATCGCAATGGATGTTTGTACGCGAGTAGGTACTTCAATCTGCTCCAAAGCATCCTGTAAGGCCAGTGAGTTCATCACTGTTGCCAGCATACCCATGTAATCTGCCGTGGCCCGGTCAATTCCGTTGGCACTTCCAGCAATACCACGCCAGATGTTACCGCCACCACACACGATAGCAACTTCTACTCCCAGTTCCACCACGTCTTTGACTTGTTCGGCAATGGACGCAATTGTATCCGCATCAATACCGTAACCGTTAGGACCTGACAGCGATTCACCACTAACTTTCAGGACAACACGCTTAAACACAGGTTTTTCCAAATGATCACCCTCCAATATCATTTATACTTTATGTAACAGGATAGGTGTCCTGTTGCAAGAAAAGGAACACTGATGTGTTCCATTTCCGTTTTTTCCATATGCAATTACCGTTCGTTGGTAATTATTGTTTCACTTGAGACATAACTTCTTCGTAGAAGTTATCTTCTTTTTTCTCCAGACCTTCACCCAGTTCAAAACGAACAAAGCGACGCAGAGAGATGTTTTCGCCAATTGTACTGATTTTTTCGTTGATAAGCGTGGAGATTGTTTTGTCTGGATCTTTGATGAAAGATTGCTCCAACAAGCAGAACTCCTCATAGAACTTACCAATGCGGCCTTCAACCATTTTTTCAACGATTTTCTCTGGTTTACCTTCGTTCAGAGCTTGTGCTTTCAGGATTTCTTTTTCTTTTTCGATTTCTTCCTGTGGCACTTCTTCACGACGAACATAACGAGGGTTCGATGCAGCGATATGCATTGCAATGTCGCGTACAAAATCTCTGAACTGGTCTGTTTTAGCTACGAAGTCTGTTTCGCAGTTTACTTCTACCAGTACGCCGATACGGCCGCCAGCATGAATGTAGGATTCAACAACACCTTCAGTAGCAATACGACCTGCTTTGTTGGCTGCAGCTGCAAGTCCTTTTTCGCGCAGAACTTCAACCGCTTTTGTCAAATCACCGTTTGCTTCTTCAAGCGCTTTTTTACAATCCAGCATTCCTGCGCCTGTTTTTTCACGAAGCTCTTTTACTGCGCTAGCATTAACTGCCATATTATTTCCCTCCAAATTTGATTTTCAGTGGTATACCGTGCTTTATTCCTTAAAAAAAGGGTAGTGAGAGGTTATACACCTGCCAACCACCCTTTTCATTTAATTCATATAGTTATTTCCTAATGGAAATGTTATGCTGTAGTTTCTTCGCCTTGGTTTGCTTCCATAACTGCATCAGCCATTTTACCTGTCAGCAATTTAACAGCGCGGATTGCGTCGTCATTACCTGGGATAACATAGTCGATTTCGTCTGGGTCGCAGTTTGTATCAACGATACCTACGATTGGGATACCCAATTTGCGAGCTTCAGCAACCGCGATACGTTCTTTGCGTGGATCAATGATGAACAGAGCACTCGGAAGGCCCTTCATGTTTTTGATACCGCCCAAGAATTTTTCAAGACGATCTTTTTCTTTGCGAAGAATGATAACTTCTTTTTTAGGAAGAACTGCAAATGTACCGTCTTCTTCCCAAGCTTCCAGTTGTTTCAAACGGTCAATACGTTTTTGAATCGTTTGGAAGTTAGTCAGCGTACCACCCAACCAACGTTGGTTAATGTAGAATTGACCAGCGCGTGCTGCTTCTTCTTTAACGGAATCTTGTGCTTGTTTCTTCGTGCCTACGAACAGAATTGTACCATTCTCAGCTGCAATGCTTTTTACGAAGTTGTAAGCTTCCTCAACCTTTTTCACTGTCTTTTGCAAGTCAATGATGTAAATACCGTTTCTTTCAGTGAAGATATAACGATCCATTTTCGGGTTCCAGCGACGTGTTTGGTGACCAAAGTGAACCCCAGCTTCCAAAAGCTGTTTCATGGAGATTACTGCCATCTTCACGCACCTCCTAAGTTTGGTTTTTTGTGTGTCCTCCGCCGACATCATTTTTCATAAAGACTTTCCATTGGAAAGCACCCTCTATAAAATTAACCGACGTGCGTTTTTAACACCGTCAATTAATATACCATAACACTTGCATCGTTGCAACCAACTTTTCGACAATAGTTGGAACAACGCAAAATGTGACGTTTTACGCCTCTTATCGAACTTGTCAGCATGAAATAAAAGCCGTCCACTTCCCGGTCTGGTCAGTTGGACGGCTTTTTCGTAATTTTAGTAATAATAGAACTGAAATCCTCACCTTTAGCAAACTGATAGGTACCCGTACGAATTTTGGTATTGATTTTTTCGGCCTTAGCTGCTGCCTCAAATGCACTAGCATCCGACACAACCCCTGCCCGTTGCAATCCTAATGCCACACTTCTCAAATTGCTTCCCGATGCAATGCTATACTGCACTTGTGGGGTGGCAGGCTGCTTGGGGATGTTGGGAGTCGTTGTAGTGCCAGACCTTTGAGTTTGCGGCTTATTCGGACTTTGTGGAACCGATGCGCTGGTCGAAGGTTTAGAAGCCGCCGAGGATGTGCTATTTGCAGGTACCTTTGGTGTTGACGGCGTTTGAGCTGGTTTAGCCTTTTGGGGTGCAACCGGAGTTTTGTTGCCTTCCTTGATCACCTTATTACGCCATTCCTCTTCTGTCATTTTCGGATCAGAACTGTCACTGATCTGAAGATTTAATTCGGCAGCTGCCTTTTCTAATTGCTCTCGCGTCATGTTTTTTGGGTCTGTTGAAGATTGCTGCGATTGTCCCTGACCGATCATTGCCAGTTGCAACAGCAATGCCCCCGTTATAAGGCCCGCACCCATGCCTAGCATAAATGAACGGTTTTTGATCACATTACATCCTCCCGCTCCGCGAGTTGCAATATAAGCTGTACTTCCCCCCGCTGGATGCCTGATTGCTTGGCTATATAATCCAACGACTTGCCTTGCTCATGCAGCGCAAACAACTCTTGATAACGATCACGGATGGACTCTACTTCCTGCTCAGTTTCAGGGTCTTGCAATACTGTCTGCTCCTCCATAGTTACGAGAGGAGCTTCTGAATCAGAATAGCCTTTCTGTACAGACACTCCAGGTTGCGGACTTTGAAATTGACCGTAAGCAACCGCTGCCTGATGAGAAGTTACTGTATGTTGTATTTCCTTAGATACAGGCTCGGTTTGCATAGAAACAGTAGCAAACATAGCCTGGCGCTCAAGCTCCACGATACGGTTCCGAAGCTCAGCTACTTGTTCCTGTAATGCCGCCTGTTTAACTGTATGCTCCTGCTTCATACCAGATACGAGCTCAATCAGCTCGTCATTGTCGTTTTCAATATCGGCCATATACTGCTCCAATGTGGCCTCGACCTTTTGAACGACGGCCTCTTCTGTTCCCCGGCCTGGCTGACGCTTAGGCAGAAGCCAGGCGTAGACAACAGCTGCAGCGCCCAGCAGAACAATATAAATCCATGGTTGATCCACTGCCCATCGTCTCCTTTAATAACGCTTCTCCACCTGTCGGATCAGAGCGAAAAATCAATATGGTGTCCCTTGTACGGATGCTCTGCCGGATGCTCCTTAGGCACCTCAGTCTCATCTGATTGGGAACGGCTCTGCTGGGAAGAATCTCTGCTCTGTCCTCCCGTTTGCCGCTCACCGACGAATGTTTCTGCAGACTGATCTATGGCACTGCTTCGCTGACGCATGTTCTCTGTCTCCAGCGCGGCCTTTTGTCCAAGCAATGCTTGGTCATTCATTGGCCGCTGCTGGGACTCACTTTGGTATTTTCCTGCTTCACTGGTGCGAGGTACGGCAATTTGCAATTCAACAGCCTTCAAGCTCATTGGACCACACCCTTTCCGATTGGGCATCCGTATCTGTCTTTCAAGGAATACAATGTTAAATGATTAACAGTGTGCTGAATTACACGTAGGAGGACATGCTGATGTCTCCCTCATGATAATAAAACGCCATTCTTTCCACTGAATCTTTAATAAATTTTGTATATCTGCCGATAACTATTTTAGAGCCACCGTAAATCACATTTTTAACTTCTACCCGTGCCCGGCTCGTATCCTCTAATGTTCGTTCAATTTCAAGCATTCTGGACTTGGTTTCCAAAAGCTCCTGTTCATTAGATTTTTTAGTAGACGTCAGCTTGATTCGCATAGCCATTCTTTCAGGTGCAAGCTGTCCGGCAGCGGCAAGCTGATCCAATATGGTAAGAGCCTTATTCGTTTTATCCTGACTGTCTGTCTGCTGCTTCAAACGTGCGCGGAGTTCTGTCAGTTCATCGCGCAGTTCGGGAAGCACACCCACTTCGATAACAGTAGCTGTGGACATCGTATTACCGATGGTACGAGCCACTACCTTTTTACCAGCTTGTACACTGCCACCTACGATAAGCCCTTTGGTCCCCTCGCAGAGTACATTTACACTCGCTTTAATCTGGGAATGCAAGATGCTCTGGGATACAAGTATATCGCCTCCCGCAATCACGTTACCATCTTGTATGAATGAGCATTTGACATTTTGTGCAGCTTTCACGAACCCCTTATGGTATCCGATAATACCGCCACTGATATCCACTGAACCTTCCGCCTCAATTTCAGCGCCTTCCACACCACCGATGACACGAATGTCGCCAGCCGCCCGAACGCGAAACCCTGTCAAGACATTCCCACGAATGACGACGGTTCCAACAAAATCAATGTTACCGACACTATAATCGACGTCCCCGTTCACTTCATATACGGGGAACACATTAAGCTTGCCCTTTTCAGTCGTAGTCACCAGTCCGTCAATAGCCGCATACATGGCAACACCTTCCGGATGGATCACTACATTTTTTCCAACTTTAAAACGCGCCTCTCTACCTGGAAGAAAAGGAATTTCCTCTCCGGTTACAGCAATCCCCGGTACACCCGGCAGAGGATCAACTCGTTCGGCAATCAATTGTCCACGTTTTACATTTCTTAAACGAGTTAGTTCTTTATAATCCACCCGTCCATCTACGGTTTCAAGTGGCTTATGCGCATCTTCCCCAGTCACAATATCAGCCAGATTAATTTTTCCGTCTGTGCCATGGATCGGCTGCTTTCCCTGAGCAATCAGTAATTTTCCGAAGAAATGATCTTCCGGATTTGCCGCAAATACGCGAATCGCATCGGTCATTAAACCGTAGGATATTTTTTGGTTGCTTAGAAAACGCTCTAATTCTTCCACAGAACAGGCAAAACCTTCTTCACGTTTGGCAAACTCCAAGTAGGCTGTTTGTTTGTCAGGTGAGACAACCACTTTTAAATACTGGTCCAAAGCATATTGCTTCTCCACAAGGGTGCTCCTTCCGTCTAACTGTTACTGTAACCTCCCGTACGTTAATCTTTACGCATTAGCAAATCCCGCTGTTTGTCCAATGTCGCTCTCAGACGTAATATTGCTTTGGAATGCAACTGTGAAATTCGCGATGGAGATAGCGACATGACCTCAGCGATTTCACTGAGTGACAAATCCTCGTAATACAATAAAGAAACAACGATACGTTCTTTTTCAGTCAATTTATCAATGCCTTGTGCAAGGGCATCACGAAGTGTAAATTCATTGACCTTATGATCCGGATTTTTCGCCTTCTCGTCCACCAAAAGGGAAAGCCGTGTTTCCGATTCCTCTTCACGGATCGGGTCCTCCAGTGAGACAATCGACATAACGGCAACTTCCTGGATCATATTTTGAAACTCTTTTTCAGAAACGTCCAAATAATGGCTCATCTCTTCGTCGCTTACCGTGCGTAAATATCTTTGTTCCAGATGCTGGTAGGCATCCTCGATTTTTTTTGCTTTTTCCCTAACTGAACGAGGAACCCAATCCCCTTGACGAAGACCATCCAAAATCGCTCCGCGAACACGCCAAGAAGCATAAGTCTCAAACTGCAAACCACGCTCATAGTCAAATTTCTCTAAAGCGTCAATCAAACCCATAACGCCGTTACTCGCCAGATCATCCTTGGATACATTTTTGGGCAAGCCTACTGCAAGGCGGCCCGAAACATATTCCACAATATGGAGATACTTTTCAATTAACTGTTTTTTTGCTTCCTTGTCACCGTGTTCTTTCCATTGCTCCCATAGTTCGGAATGGTTTAAATGAGCGGCTTTACGCTCGTTCATCGGCTTCACCCTCCTTATTTGTCTGTCAGGTGACGAACGGCCTTGGCCAATTCTTCAGGGTCCTTGTTGGAAACCAGCTTAGGTGGGTTTAAAGGCGCGAAACCATTGTTCCCTTCGTCCGTCTGATCTGGTTTCGGTTTCAGCAATTCATTCAGGTTTTCATTCTCGTCTGGTGTCGTCAAGTCCAGATTCCCCCCTACGCCATCTAGCTGAGAGCTTGCCCGGCTTTGGGCATTCCCCAGATCTGGCCGCGCTACAACACCTAGTGTCCAGCGCAGCACAAATGCAAGTAGGAACCAAAAAACGAAGGCGATCAAGCCACGAATTAAGCTCGTGGTCAGCAGATTGCTGCCAACGGACAACACAAAAGTCAGAATAAATCCGACTACTCCAGACCAAAGATTAATGCGTAAGCTGCCAAATAACATGTTTATAATTCCTTTACACCTTTTTGTACGCTTCGAATATTCAAAACGCCAGTTTCAGAGTCCAACTCAATCGTTCGTCCATAATTGCCGCCTGTGTCCTCCGCAATCAAGGGAATACCGAGATCTACGAGCATCTCTTTGCATGATTCTACATTGCGTGGACCAATGCGCATGGTATCTCCACTACCGGCAAAGGCGAACATCTGCGCTCCCCCTGCCATTTTGGCAATCAGTCTGCGTCGTTCAGCACCCAATTTCAGCATCCGCTCAAATAACTCGGGCAGCGCCGTATCGGCGTATTTAGCAATATTCAGTTGCCCTTCACGTGCAATATCCGAGGATGGTAGCATCACATGTGCCATACCTGCCAGTTTCAAGTGAGGATCGTAGAGAGTCAATCCGACGCAAGAACCGAGTCCTGTCGTGCGAATCGAGTTCGGGTTACTGGTAACATTTAAGTCAGCCATACCGACTTTAATGATGCTTTTATCCTCAATCATCGTTCATCGGGACTCCTAACGACCTAAAGATTTTCCCGAACGATTCTGGATCAGGAATCAGGAAAAATTGACCCTCTATCTGATTCTGCCCTTCCAGAAACGATGTGTCAATCAATAATGCAGCATCCCCCATCTGCCCAAACTGCAGCAGTCCATAGCTGAGAATTGCTCCTGCCATGTCCAACGCCAGCGCAGGGACTGTTGGATACATAGATAAACGCGTAAAGTCTGCCAGCGAAGACAAATATGAGCCTGCTAAAATGTTTCCGATCTCCGACAGGGCTGAGTGCTCCATTTCGTTAAAACTGTCCTCGTCATCTGAAGGAATATTTGCCAAACGGGAAAGTAAGCTTTTTGCCGCCTGAGGCTGCAATATGAAGAATAGATTCCCGGGGGCTTCCCCTTCTACCCTAAAAAATATGGCAACAACAAGTTGCTCATAGCCGCCGACTTTCTCGGCAATTTCCTCAAAGGGCAGCATTTGTACTTTGGGCACACCCATATCCACCGGTTTATTGAGAAGCCGGGAGAGCGCTGTAGCAGCGTTCCCCGAGCCAATGTTGCCGACTTCTTTCAACACATCCAACTTGAAGTCTTCAAGATTTCCTAGATTTTCCATATGTTAATCCTCTAAGCCTTCCAGTTGGTTCATCTCGCTACGATTCAGGACTTCAGACAAGTTCAGCATAATCAACAAGCGCTCTTCACCAATCTTAGCAACTCCACGAAGGTATTTAGCCTTAACTCCACCAATCACTTCCGGTGGTGTCTCAATATTGTCAGTATTCAGGTCAATAACGTCATTCGCTGAGTCAACGATAAAGCCGACTTGCATTTCACCCACTGCAACGATAATGATGCGAGTTTGATCGGTATATTCAGCTTCAGGTAATCCAAACCGGCCACGAAGATCAATAACCGGAATGACTACGCCTCTCATGTTGAATACGCCTTTAACAAAATCGTAGGTTCTTGGAACCCGTGTAATCGGCACCATGCGTTCAATAGATTGGACTTTTTCTACTTCAACACCGTATTCCTCTTCACCAAGCTTAAATACGATAACTTTAATTTCTTCTCCCATGTCTAAAAACCCTCCTTATTGATGTCAGCAACTTCACATTTCTTTCATTTTTGATGAAGACATTATTTAATGAAAACATTCGGGTCGATGATCAAAGCAACCTGACCGTCACCCAGAATCGTGGCGCCTGAAATTCCTTGGATGTTTGGAAGGTATTTGCCCAAATTTTTAAGGACAATTTCACTTTGTCCCAAAAAGTCCTGTACGGAAAGAGCTGCCAGACGGTCTCCCTTGCGGATGACCACGACCTCTGTCTCTTCTTCTTCATCTTCATTGAAGTCCGGTACCTCGAACAGCTGACTCAAGGAGATGAGCGGGATATGAGAATCGCGGAAAGCAATCATTTTATTGCCATGTACTGAACGAATTTGTGTCCGCTTGACGATCGCAGTCTCCACAATGGATGACAATGGAATCGCATATTTTTCAGAACCGATCTGTATCATCATGGCTGCAATAATGGATAGGGTCAGCGGCAATTGCACAGAGAAATTAGTGCCTTGGCCCAGTGTAGAGTGAACCGTAACATTGCCACCCAAAGCGGTGATTTTGGATTTAACAACGTCCAAACCGACACCACGTCCTGATACGTCTGAAATGACTGCAGCTGTACTGAAGCCCGGAGCAAACAATACCTGATAGGCTTCCTCGTCGGTCATGACCGCTGCTTGCTCTGCCGTCAAAATCCCTTTAGAAATAGCACTGTTTAGTACCTTATCGCGATTAATACCATTTCCGTCATCTTCAATCTCGATGAATACGTTATTTCCGCTATGGAAAGCACGCAAGTGAACCGTTCCTGTCTCAGGTTTACCAGCTGCAATCCGGTCGGCTACCGACTCAATGCCATGGTCCACGGAGTTCCGAAGCAAATGCACCAGAGGATCGCCAATTTCGTCGATAACAGTGCGGTCCATTTCAGTCTCTGCTCCAGTAATAACCAAATCAAGTTTTTTATCTAGCGATTTGGCCAGATCGCGCACCATACGCGGGAAACGATTGAAAACAGTATCTACTGGTACCATCCGCAATTTAAGAACGACGTTTTGCAAATCGCTGCTCACACGACTCATGTGCTCTACCGTTTCTGTCAGTGCTGGATTGGAAGCTTCACTTGCCAACTGCTCTAACCGCACACGGTCAATGAGCAACTCGCTAAATAAGTTCATAAGCACATCCAGGCGTTCAATATCTACGCGAATCGTACGGTTATGCGTAGGTGCAGCTGCCTTAGCTGCTGGTGCTTTACCTGCTGCTGGCTTAGCCACAGAGGCCGCAGCTGGAGACTGCGGCTGGGATGGAGCAGGTGGTTGCACGGCAACAGGTGCTTCCTGCACCGCAGCAGCCTCAGCCAGTCCAGCAGTAACTTCGCTCATTTGTTTAAGCGATTCCTGATCTAGTTGTACCACTGAGACAGTGTCAATTTCAGAGATACCCGCGATTTCCTTTTCCAGCTCCCCAACTTCTTTCTGCGTTATGTAATATAACGAGAAGCTTTGCTCGAATTTCTCCTGCTCAATATCCTGTACCGACGGATAGGCCTTGACGATTTCACCAGAGTTTTCCAGCGTGTTGAACACCATAAAGGCACGTGCCGCTTTCAACTGGCTCTCTGAGCTGATTGTTACCTGTATATAGTGAACACGATGTCCTTCAGAAATAGATTGCTCCAGTACAGAATACTGGAACTGATCCAAGACAAGCCCAGCACTATCGTTTTTGTCCACTTTTTTAGATGGAGACTCCTCAGTGGCAGCATTTGTGCCGGACTTTTGGAAATCCCCACTCACGATGGATTGTAGTGAAGATACAATAGAGGAGACATCCGCTTTCCCGTCGCCTCCCTCTGTAATGTGCTGCACCATGGACTCCAAAGCATCCAATCCTTTAAATAAGGTATCGAATATAAATTCATGCATCGCCAGCTTGTTGTTACGTACCAGATCAAGAACGTTTTCCATTTGGTGAGTTAGCGATGCTAGGTCTTCAAATCCCATCGTAGCAGCCATTCCTTTGAGGGTATGGGCAGAACGGAAAATCACCTGAACGATGCCTAGATCGGTTGGATTGCTTTCCAGTTGAAGCATTTTTTCGTTAAGAGATTGCAGATGATCATTCGACTCATCAATAAACATGTTTAAATATTGGTTCATGTCCATTGTGAGACACCTCCTCCATGAGTTACACTCCGATTATTTCACAACTTGTACAAGCTTGGGGGCGATCTCCTGCATTGGCAGAAGGTGACGCACACATTTTAACTCTACTGCTGAGCGGGGCATTCCGTACACTACACAAGTTTCCTCATTTTCAGCAAATGTGGATTGTACCCCAGCATCATAAAGCTTTTTCATCATTTTGGCCCCATCGCTCCCCATTCCAGTGAGCAATACTAGATGCCGCTCCAACGAGGTTAACGAGAGCAACGATTCAAACATCGTATCTACGGAAGGACGGTGACCATTGCGAGCTTCCTCCATCTTCAGTGACACAGTGTATTTACCACCGGCTCCTGGCACAATTCTTAGTTGATATCCCCCTGGGGCAATGTAGGCCGTTCCAGTCTCCAGCGTCATTCCCTGCTCAGCCTCCACAACTCGGAGTGGACTTAACGTGTTCAAGCGTTGTGCCAGCGAACGAGTGAAGTTTGGCGGCATATGCTGAACGATAACTATTGGAGCAGGAAAATCACCAGGAATGCGTTCCAACAGCGTCTTAAGCGCCCGCGGACCGCCCGTAGAACATCCCACCGCCACCAGTTTGCGAAAGCTGGACGTATGCACACCTTTTTTAAGAGAAAATCCTTTAGGTGCGGCAGGAACTGTAGGTGCCGTTACTGGAGGCGTAGCAGCCGCTGGAATAGGCGTAGCTGATGAACTCACCGTCTTACGGGGCTCCGGCTTAACCAGCCCTGCTTTATCCTTACCATGCAGCGATTTGTCAGCGGCCGTATTAGAACTGTTTAGTTTCCCTGGTGTTCGTCCCATCCCCTTGGACAAGTCTTCCTTCTTTTGAACAGTAAATGCTTGGACTGACTTGCTTGGCTGAGCAGCTGGCTGTTCTATGCGCCCCGCCGTAACAGATGTTCCAGACTGTTGTCGTTTCGTTTCCTGCTTGGCTGCTGCCGGGACGGACTTGCCAGCATCACGCTTCGGCTGAGTTGATACAGCAGGTGAAGGAGCAAGCGGAACAACCGGAGGCTTGTCTGTCGAAGCTTGACTGCCTGCTCGTTTCTCAGTCACCGCCTGTCCTGTAGGCTTTTCCTGTGGCACTTTTTTCGCTTGTTCCAATGCAGCTTTGCGCTCATTAGCTTCCTTGCGCTCCAGGCGGCTCCGCACTGCTTGCATAGCAGTGTGCATCTGTTCCAGCAGCGCCTTGCTCACTTGCTCGATATCTTGCGCATGAGCAATGGAAGGCTTTCTTATAAAATCGAAAGCTCCTGCCTCCAAAGCCATGATGGTCTCCTTCATGCCTTGTTCATTAATGCCTGACAGCATAATAACAGGTAGCGGATGGGCTGCCATAATCAATGGCAATGCTTCAAGACCATTCATTTCAGGCATCTCGACATCCATGGTGACCAAATCGGGCTGCAATTCCTTCACTTTCTCTACAGCCTCTTTGCCATTGGCGGCTGTACCTACGATGTTGAACGACTCATCCCTTACAATTAAATCTGTAATAATTTTGCGCATAAAGGCCGAATCATCTACAACCAGCACCCGGTAAGCACACATGTTAAACACCTCTGTTTCCTCTCATCAAAATCAATGTACAGAACGTCGCAACCATTTTTGCATAAACCCTTTAATTCCACTCAATGCACCTGATTGCGGAATCTGTGGCATTGCTGCAAAACGGTGTGCCAGATTCAATACATCTCTTGAAGCCGCACATCCCGGAAAAGCAACCATAAAAGGTACTTGCCTTTTGACTGCTTGCATGACATGAGTATCATCACTGATATGCCCAAGCAACGGGATTTCGATCTCCAAAAAGCGTTTCGCAACCAGTGCGATCTTATCGGCAACTTGACGGGCCTCATTATCGTTATCGGCACGATTGACTATAATTTTGAATACCGTATCCTTTTGCAACCCGCTGACGACTTTAATTAGCGCATACGCATCTGTTAAGGACGTCGGTTCCGGTGTGGTTACGACCAGGCATTCGTCAGCTGAAGTGATGAATTTAAGGTTTTCTTTAGATAAACCTGCACCTGTATCAAATAGAATGTAATCCATATCTGCCGCCATTTTTTCTACTTCTTCGGCAAAATAATTCAGATCGTCATCCGATAACGTAAACAATTCGCTCAAGCCCGATCCTCCAGCAATATAAGGCAAACCACCTATACCCGTTTGAATAATTTCATCAATTGATTTCTCACGTTTTAACAGGTGAAGAAGATTGTATTGTGAATTGGCCCCCATTAAGACATCAATATTGGCCATACCGATATCAGCATCAAACACAAGTACCTTTCGACCAAGGGATTGCAGAGCCAGAGCAAAATTCAGCGTAAAATTGGATTTGCCCACCCCGCCTTTGCCACTGGTAATCGTTATAATTTGGGCTTGACGATTACGTGGGGGCAATCGATATTTATCTAAGGAAGAAGCCATTTGTCTAAGTGATTGGGCTTGGTCACTCATATGGAATCTCCGTTAGCTCCTGATGATGCTTTGGGTCCAAGCAGCATGCTTGTCACCATTTCTGTATCGGGATGAAGCAGGTCGTCAGGAACATTTTGTCCATTGGTAATATAGGCCAGTTGCATCGGAAATTGATACAAAAGATTAAACATTCCACCGCAGCTACCTGTCTCGTCCATCTTAGTAAATACAACCTTACCAAGACCAAACTTACTGAAATGTCCAGTTATATTGAGCATATCTTTGCTTTTGGATGTGAGGCTGAGTACCAGATACGTCTCACTTTCATTAATAGGCGAAAGCAGACTTTGCAGTTCCGAAACAAGTAATTCATTACGATAATTTCGTCCTGCGGTGTCCATGAGGATCAGGTCACAATGTTCCAGACGTTGAATGGCTCTGTGGACGTCACCGGGAGACTGCACAACTTCAAGCGGTACATTCAAAATCGTAGCATATGTACGCAGTTGCTCGACGGCTGAAATCCGGTACGTGTCAGAAGTAATAAATCCAACTTTGCGATGATGCTTAAACAACTGCTCTGCTGCTAACTTGGCAATGGTTGTCGTTTTCCCTACTCCAGTAGGACCTGCCACATACACAATTTTGGTATCTTTGGAGATCCCTTTGTCCAGTCTTGTCTGAATAAAACTGGCCACTTCCTCACGAAAGGCTTTTTCCCAATCAAAAGTTTCAGGCGCAAAAGGATGCTCACTCCGGCGCACATATACCTGTTCGAGCCAATACTCCAGTAAATCGCGTTCCACTTCCTGCTCCAGCACACGCTCACAAATCTCTTGCAGCGGCTCCGGCCAAGTACTTTCCAATGAAGAATTTCGGGAAAACCGAGTCATCATAGCCTTCATTTCCCGCAATTCATTAAGCAGAGCCTGATTTTCCTCTGCTCCGCTCTTCTCTGGAACACTTACTTCAATGGGCTGTTTAAACAGTTCACTGGATGATTTCATGTTCGAAAGCAATGCTTCATGATCAAGTACTTGAGACATAGTCTCCAGATTATTAGCAGGCCTAGATAACAAATGCTCAGTTGCTGAAGCTGCCTGTTCTGCATCATTCGTTAATTCAGCTTGTTCTTCTTTGGAACCACCCGTCATCTGCGTTACCCGCCGATAAGCTTCTGGAGCAGCTTGTCTGGGAACCACAGGCATAAATGATTTTTCTGACTGTTCAGGAGCATTCATTGAAGATGAAGCCGCCTGGGCAAGCTCTTGTGAAGATGATCCAAACCGTCGTGGCTTTTGAGGTTGTCTCTCCTCTACCGCAGCTACCACTTCGATTTTCTTTTTACTGAACATTCCCATGAAACCGCCGACCTTCATTTCCTTTGTACTTAAAATGACGGCGTCTGTTCCTAAGTCACCCCTGATTTGCAGCATAGCTTCTGGCATGGTATCCACTACATAGCGTTTCACTCTCATAAGTTCACCACCCCGACACTTTGAATTTCAACGTTCGGCTCCAGCTCACTGTACGACAGTACCGGGACATCCTGCATAGTCCGCTCCATCACTTGCCGCAAATACATCCGAATTGTCGGTGACGTTAACACAATAGGCTGCTGTCCAGATTGAATGAGACGGTTGATTTGCTCCATCATCCTTTGATACACCGTTTGCGTAGACACCGGATCAAGAGCCAAATAGCTACCTTGCTCCGACTGTTGCACGCTTTCAGCAATTTTCTTCTCCAATCCTGGTCCCACTGTAATAACGCGTAACGTCTCCCCTTGTTGGGCAAATTGCTGCGTAATCTGTCGGGACAACGCCTGACGGACATATTCAGTCAGCACGTCGGGATCTTTTGTATAAGTACCGTAGTCAGCTAGCGTTTCGAAAATAGTCACCATATCGCGAATGGAGATTTTTTCTTTCAACAGCTTGGCTAACACTTTTTGTACATCCCCAATCGCAAGCACAGAAGGAATAAGGTCGTCCACCAGCACTGGATAATTCTCTTTGAGATTGTCGACCAGCGACCGTGTTTCCTGTCTGCCAAGCAACTCATGAGCATGTTTCTTAATCGTCTCCGTAAGATGAGTAGCTACAACTGAAGGTGGATCAACTACGGTATAACCCGATAGTTCCGCAACATCCTTGGTGTTTTCATCAATCCAGAGCGCGGGCAATCCGAAGGCCGGTTCTGTCGTTTCAATCCCTGTAATAGAATCATCGTCGTATCCCGGACTCATAGCCAGGTAATGATTTAACAGAAGCTCCCCGCCGCCCACGGTATTACCTTTAATTTTAATGACATATTCGTTAGGCTTGAGCTGAATGTTATCCCGAATACGAATGACCGGCACAACCAAACCCAGCTCCAAAGCACATTGACGACGGATCATAATAATCCGATCCAATAAATCCCCGCCCTGCTGTGTATCCGCCAGCGGAATTAACCCGTATCCAAATTCAAATTCAATTGGATCTACCTGAAGCAGATTAATGACACTTTCTGGACTACGGACTTCTTCAATTTGTTGCTCCTCTTCCAGCTGTTCATCGGCTATCTGCTTGCGTTCCATATTGCCCTGCATTCTTCGAGCCGCGAAAAACAGCAGAATCGCCAGTGGAAGAGTTGTAATGATATGAATAGGCGTGAAGAGGCCCAATAATGCAATTGTGGCAGCCACAATGTAGATCAGTTTTGGATAAGAAAAGAGCTGTCCAGTTAAATCCTCTGCCAAGTTGCCATCCGACGTAGCCCGCGTAACAATCAAGCCTGACGCCGTGGATATGAGCAGTGCGGGAATCTGGCTGACCAGTCCGTCACCAATGGTGAGTACAGAATAAGTCGACAGCGCCTCTTGAAATCCTTTCCCCTGAACGGCCATACCGATAATAAAGCCGCCGACCAAGTTAATGATCAAAATGATAATACTAGCAATGGCATCACCTTTAACGAATTTACTCGCACCATCCATCGCTCCGTAAAAATCAGCTTCCCGTTCGATTTTACTGCGTCGTTCACGGGCTTGCTGCTCATTGATCAAACCTGCATTCAGATCAGCATCAATACTCATTTGTTTACCCGGCATCGCATCCAATGTAAACCGTGCGCCTACCTCAGCAACCCGCTCAGATCCCTTGGTGATAACAATGAACTGTACGACCACGAGAATGAGAAAGACAACAAAACCGACGGCAATTTGCCCTCCTGCAATCCAACTACCAAACGTAGCAACTACTTCCCCTGCATGTCCCTCACCTAAAATAAGTTTGGTTGTAGAGATATTAAGTGCCAAACGAAACAACGTTGTAATGAGCAGCAATGAAGGGAAAATAGAAAACTGTAAAGCTTCCTTCGTATTCATAGAAACGAGTAGAATCATCAAAGCAATAGAAATATTAATGACGAGTAGGATATCCAGCAGCCATGATGGGATCGGGAGAATCATCATAAGAACGATACCGATGACGCCTGCAAGGACAGTTATTTCTTTTATTTTCACGGGTCTCTAGCCCTCCGATCCCTTTATTTCACTTTACCTTTTAATTTATATACATACGCCAGCACTTCGGCAACGGCCTGGAACAGATCAGCTGGTATCGCATCCCCGATTTCGGCTCTTTGAAACAGCGCCCGCGCCAGCGGCTTGTTTTCCATCGTTATTACGCCGTTTTGCTTGGCAATTTCTTTAATTCGGAGTGCAACGTAATCTTGCCCTTTCGCAATAATCTGCGGCGCTTCCATCTCCGAACCGTCATATTTCAAAGCCACAGCAAAATGCGTAGGGTTGGTGATGATGACATCTGCATTAGGAACCTCCTGCATCATACGCTGCATAGCCATACGGCGTTGACGCTCGCGAATTTTCCCTTTAATCAGCGGGTCACCCTCCATTTTCTTGTATTCATCCTTGATGTCTTGTTTGGACATTTTCAGGTTTTTCTCATGCTCATAACGTTGATACATATAATCCAATACCGCTAAAACGAACAGCACCACACCAATTTTGAGCCCCAGTTCCATCGTTAATGAAGCTGTAAAGCTCAACATCTGATCGCCGGACATTTCAGCCAGTTTGGGTAGGTCAGCCTTTGTTTTCCAGAGTACGCTGTACACCAGATAACCAATTATGGTCATTTTTAAAACAGATTTCAGGAATTCAACTAATGATCTCATGGAAAAAATGTTTTTGAATCCTTTAATCGGGTCAAGCTTGCTAAACTTGGGCGTAATGCCCTCTCCGGTTAATAAAAAACCGATCTGCATGTAATTGGCTGCTATCCCGATGACAATAGCCCCAATAAAAATAGGTGCCAGCATAATCAAGATTTGCACGCCATACTCGCCCATCATCAGCAGCGTTGTGTTCGGCGTTACCTCCATAGAGAGCCGATTCACAAAAATATCTCGAAATAGTCGAACTGCATGGTCCTTAAAATACCCGCCGAAAATCATGAGGCAAAAAAACGTAACCAGCAGGACACCAGCGGCGGGCAACTCCATGCTTTTGGCAACCTGCCCTTTTTGTCTTGCATCCTGTTTCTTTTTGGGTGTAGCTTTTTCCGTTTTTTCCCCTGAGAACAACTGCAGGTTCATAGCATATTTAAATGACAAACTACGTTCCTCCAGACCAGACATTAAGGACGATTACCCATAATATCCAACAAGTTGCGCATGGATTCGAACATCACCGAAAACAATCTTTCGAATATAAAAGCAAAACTTGGCATGAGAAGCAGTAACATGAACAGTCCCACAATAATTTTAAGAGGTACACCAATAACAAAAATGTTGAATTGTGGCGCTGTTTTAGCTAAAAAACCAAGTCCCACATCTGTTAAAAAGGTAGCCACTACAATAGGAGCAGCAATTTGAAAAGCAAGCATAAATGATTCCGCAAAAGAACGTACCAGGAATTCAGTTACACTGCCACCATACAGCTTTACAAAAAAATCATTTGTCAACGGTACCCAATCATAGCTGTATAAGATAGCATTTAGCAGATGATGGTGCCCATTTATACTTAAAAAGAACAATACTGCAATGGCAAACTTAAAATTCCCCGTTAAAGGCGTTGAAGCCCCTGTCATGGGATCAAACACACTCGCCATTCCGAAACCCACCTGTAGGTCTATAAAAGAACCTGCGGTTTGGATCGCTGTCATGAACAGATATGCAGTAAACCCCAATAACAACCCAATCAGCACTTCACGGCCCACTAAGAGCACATACGCTACATCGGTCGGTACCTGTTGATGCGTACCATATGTAAGATACACGACCAAAGCTAGAAATCCTGAAATTCCGACCTTAAAGATATTAGGTACCCCTCGGGTTGAAAAAATAGGCGCTACTACAAAAAATGAAGTAATCCGACAAAAAATCAGCAAAAAAACAGGAAAACTCTGTAACAATATGTTCATAACATTCAGCCTAACCTATATATTTGTACAAATTGTCCAGAATGTTATACGTAAAGTCCACTAATGTGGTCAATATCCAGGGCCCGAACAAAAGCAATGCCAGCAATACGGCGACAATCTTCGGAACAAAGGCCAGTGTTTGCTCCTGAATTTGGGTTGTCGCCTGAAAAATGCTGATAATCAAACCCACGACTAGCCCCAAAATCAGCATCGGAGCGCTCACCTTGAGTACAATGTACACCGCTTGCCCAGCCAGGGAAATAATAAACTCCGAAGTCATTGCCGTCCTCCTTGATTGCTGTCCTTGCATGAAGTATTCATGTGTTAAAACTCAGAAGCAATGATTTGACAACCAAATACCAACCATCTACAAGTACGAAAAGCAGTATCTTAAAAGGAAGTGAAATCATTACTGGTGGTAGCATCATCATCCCCATAGCCATGAGTGTACTCGACACCACAATGTCTATAACTAAAAACGGTATGAAAATCATAAAGCCCATCTGAAATGCCGTCTTCAACTCACTGATTGCATAAGCCGGAACCATCACCGTTAGTGGAATATCCTGATAATTCTTTGGTTTTTCCATCTTGGTGTATTTCATAAAGAGCAGTAGATCCTTCTCACGTGTATGAGAGAACATAAAGGTCTTGATCGGTACCGATGCCTTATCCAGCGCCTGAGACTGTGTTATATCCCCCTTGAGATACGGCTGAAGTGCAGTTTCATTCATAGCTGAGAACGTCGGTGCCATAATGAATAAAGTGAGAAACAAAGCCAGCCCGACAAGCACCTGATTAGGCGGCATCTGCTGGGTTCCCAGCGAAGTTCGCACAAAGCCAAGCACAATCACAATTCGCGTAAAACTTGTCATAAGTACAAGCAACGCCGGTGCTACACTAATGACAGTAATAAGTAAAATAATAGACAGCGAGGTGGCACCGGGCTGTCCTTTGTCCGAATTGCCGACTTGAATATCAATGTTCGGAATCGGTTCCGCAGAGGCCGCCGTCACCGAAATGAAGCTGAACAAGACAAGCAGCAAACATGCAAGTATAATCTTTTTTCTCATGAATCTCCCGACCGATCTGTAGTATTCTCCTCATTGCGCAGCTTTTCAAGTTTATCCTTGCGATTCGGCATTTGCCGAAGCTTGGATTCAAACATCTCGTGAAAAGATGTCTCCTCTTCAGACTGCTGCTGTGCCGCGTTGTTCCGGCGAAGCTTATCCGCAATTTTAGCGAATAGCGGGGCAATCGGGCCGCGCTGCAGAGAAGCTTCTTGCTCCAGTGCGGCCAAAATTTGCTCCACTTCTTCAGGATCGGATACTTTGTCAACAAGCCGGATATCTTCTCCCACACCAATGAGGTACACACTGCTACCAACTTCAACAAGCTGAAGGGATTTATTGGGACCAAGTCCCACGCCTCCCAGTATGCGAACGGAGCGGTTGCTGAACCAGCTCTGATTTCTTTTACTCAAAAACCGTATCAAGTACACGATCAGTACGATGATAAAGATTAGCACGAAAAGGACCCAGGCAATGTTGCCTATATTGCTGGATGTACTCAATGCGTCAGAGGCACCCTGTTGTGTATCCATACTGGGTGCGCCTTACACACCCAGTGTTTTGTTGATGGCTTCGATAACCCGATCCGATTGGAAAGGCTTAACGATAAAATCTTTTGCGCCAGCTTGAATGGCATCAATAACCATTGCTTGCTGACCCATCGCGGAACACATGATAACCTTTGCGTTCGCGTCAATTTGTTTGATTTCCTTCAGAGCGGCAATGCCGTCCATTTCAGGCATCGTGATATCCATCGTAATCAGGTCCGGACGAAGCTCCTTGAATTTTTCAATGGCCTGTGATCCGTCCTGGGCCTCTCCTACTACTTCAAATCCATTTTTGGACAGGATGTCCCGAATCATCATTCTCATAAATGCAGCATCGTCCACGATCAAAATACGGTTTGCCATCTGAAATAAATCCTCCCTAAATTATGCTTTTATTGTAATTTTTGAATACGGTCCCATTGGCTTACAATATCTGTTACACGCACGCCAAAGTTCTCGTCGATTACGACAACCTCGCCCTTGGCAATCAGTTTGTTGTTAACCAAAATGTCCACCGGCTCCCCGGCAAGCTTGTCCAGTTCAATAATTGAACCTTGTGAGAGCTCCAGAATATCTTTAATTTGCTTTTGGGTCCTTCCTAATTCTACGGTGACTCTAAGGGGAATGTCCATCAATAAATTTAAATTGTTTTCATCCACTTGCGCAAATGCACCGGACTGCAAGTTAGAAAATTGTACAGGTTGTACATTTACATTACGTCCCGGTACTGCGCCGTAGTGATGAGGCGTTCCGTAAGGAGCTTGCGGCGGTACACCAGCTGGCATTCCATAACCCGGTGTTCCATAGCCTGGAGCGCCCTGCTGCCCATATCCCGGGTCTTGAGGATACATTGGCGGTTGTTGCCCATAGCCTGCGTCTTGTGGCGCCTGCGCGGCTGCAGGCTGCTGCTGATAGGTTGGTGCAGGCGGTTGCTGCGGAACGCTAGCTTGTTGCGGCGCTTCAGGAGCTGCTGTTGCAGCTACCTGCTGTGCGGACGCTTGCGGTTGTTCCTCATCCTCTCCGCCATTCATTAGGATGCTCACCATTTTTTTGGCGAAATTAACAGGTAACAGTTGCATCAGCGTAGAGTCAATAAGATCCCCGATCAATAAACGGAAGGATACTGTAATGAGCGTCTCTTCATCCGGCAGACTGGATACTCCATCACCGTGCATAGGATCCAAAATATCAATCCCCGGTGGAGAGATATTAACAAAACGATTAAACATGGTAGACATAGAGGTCGCCGACGACCCCATCATCTGGTTCATCGCTTCCTGCACGGCACTGATGTGGATTTCATTCAATTCTTCATCTACTGGGTTTCCTTCACCACCAAGCATTAAGTCCGCTATCACTTGTGCATCACGCTTTTTGATTACGAGTGAGTTAATACCCTCGAATCCATCTACATAATTTACATGTACAGCTACGTGTGGCTTTGGAAATGCAGTTTCAAATTCAGAACGGGTAATAATTGAAACTTTAGGTGTCGTAATATCCACCTTTTGACCGAGCAGTGTGGAAAGAGCCGTAGCTGCGCTGCCGAACGTTATATTACCGATTTCCCCGAGAGCATCCTGCTCCAGAGGAGTCAGAAAATCGTCAACGGTCTTGTTGGCGGGAGTAGAATCCGTCCCCGCTTCAGACTGTTTCAGCAAGGCATCGATTTCCTCCTGGGACAAATAGTCTTTACTCGTCAATTTCTTCAACTCCTTCGTTGACAATTTCATCAATTTGTACGGCAACACGATCTCTTACCATGCCGGGACTTCCCATAAACTTCAATTTCTCGCCTACCCGGATGGATAGTCCTTCTTTGACAGGCTTGTTCAATGAAATGACATCCCCTATCGAAAGACCCAGAAACTCGGCTACATTTATCCGGGATTCACCCAACTCCGCAATAATAGGGAGCTCTGCTTTGGTGACCCGTAATCTCAAGGCGTCGATCTCTTCGGGCGCCCTTGATTTCTTTTCGGATGTAAACCACTGGTGCGTAGACAGTCTGGCCATAATGGGTTCCAATACCACGTGCGGGATACAGAGGTTAATCATCCCTGTGGTATCACCAATTTTGGTACTAAGCGAAATCAGAGCAATCGTTTCATTCGGCGAAACAATCTGCATAAACTGCGGATTCGTTTCCATCGCCTCTAGGCGCGGTTCAATGTCCAGTACCGTTTTCCAAGCCTCTTGCAGGCTATCAAAGGTACGGCTGAAAATTCGCTCCATGATCGTCGTCTCGATTTCGGTCAACGCAGTAACCTTTGACGGTGCCGAACCTGTTCCTCCGAGAAGCCTGTCCAACATGGCATAAGCAACGTTCGGGTGAACCTCAAGCACCATACGGCCTTCCAGCGGTTCAGCTTCAAAAATGTTTAGAATGGTCATTTTCGGAATGGAGCGAATGAATTCATCATAAGGAAGCTGCTCCACCTGAACGACATTAATTTGGACAAAAGTACGAAGCTGCGCTGAAAAATATGTGGTCAGATACCGTGCAAAGTTCTCGTGTATCCGCGTCAGACTCCGTATATGATCCTTGGAAAACCTAAGCGCTCTTTTAAAATCATAAGCGCGAACTTTCTTTTGGGTATCTTCCTTTTTAAGTTCTTCCGCATCCATTTCACCGGACGAAAGAGCTGCTAAAAGGGCATCAATTTCCCCTTGTGACAGTACATCCACCAATGTTATTCACCCCCTTACGTGTTCCTGACAAGTTCACCTGGAATCAAATGGCTGCCAGCAAAAAATCTGTAATTTTGGCGTTCCCCAGGTGACCTTCAGGGAGCGACTTGTTGATGAGATCCGTCAGCTTGTCACTGAACTGGTCCCGGCCTTTAGCCGTTCTGAGCTCATCAGGTTTGGTGTCTGCAAGCAATTGAATAACGATGGGCTTAATACTGATGTCTTTAATTTTTTCAAAAGATTCTTTTGCTTTGGCATCGTTCAATTGAAAAGATAGGTTCATCTGGACAATATAATCTGCGTCTGCCAAATTCGTTTTGATACCGGTAATTTCAGAGCTCACTTCCACCAATTCATCTGCTGACAATCTTGGAAGTTGTTCTGCTTGAGCAGCTTGCGCATTCGTTATGACTTCCGACTTCTTCCCGCTAAGCGCTGGTATAAGTACAAAGGCCGCGCCTGCAATCAAAGTAATCGCGAGTAAAATTGTAATGAGCCATGGCAGCATCTTCTTCATTCGTCTTCCTCCATTTGTTGCACTTTTATCGTGGCGGCATGCATGCCGATTTCACGGCTGTAACCCTTGATCAAGGAGACGACATCTGCCGCTTTTTCCAATACAATCAACCGTTTCCCCGTCACCAAAGTGACGTATGTATCCGGTGTTTCCTCCACAGTCTCAATGAGCAGCGCATTAAGCCACATAGGCGAGCCGTTCAGCCGCGTTAACGGGATCATCGTAACACCAACCTCCTGATAGGTGCGGAGGAGCCTCTACTCCTCCGCGTTTAAATGAGATTATCGTTTCAAGTTTACAACTTCCTGAAGAACTTCATCCGAGGTCGTAATGATACGCGAGTTCGCTTGGAATCCGCGCTGAGCTACGATCATTTCGGTAAATTCGCCTGTCAGATCAACGTTGGACATTTCCAGCTGACCCGCGATGATAGCTCCACGCCCCTCTGAGTTGGCTGCTCCAGGCTCAATTGCATCAATATTTGAGTTGACCGTAGTACGGTACAAACTCCCTCCGATTTTTTCCAGACCTTCCGGATTCGTGACTCTGGCTAATCCGATTTGCGTGCCATTATCAACTGTTCCGTCATCCAATTGTTGTACAATTGTACCGTCCTGCGAGATGGAGAACGCTGTAACATTGTCAGCAAGTGTGATGGGATCTCCACCCGCATCTCCTACGAAAAATCCATCAGAAGTAACCAGGTTTCGGTTCGCATCTACGTGAAAATCACCCGCACGAGTCAGATAAGGAACTTCCTGTGCATCATTCATTTTGACCAGGAAAAATCCGTCACCGTTAATACGTAAATCCGTTGGGTTGTTCGTAGTCATTGCACTACCTGGAAGGTGCAGTGTATCAATTGAACTGACCGACACTCCCAAACCTACCTGTTTGGCATTTTGCCCGGCGGTTGTTGTTCCGTCTGGCGCACTTGCGCCTGAACTCGTTTGGCTCAAGATATCCTTGAACATCACACGGCTGGACTTGAAGCCTGTAGTATTTACGTTTGCAATGTTGTTACCGATAACGTCCAGCTTCGTTTGAAAGCCCTTCATGCCCGATACACCTGAATACATTGATCTCAACATTGAGTATAAATCCTCCTCTGATTGGTTGCTTAGTTGACCGCATCAGTCGATCCGCGGCTTTTTCATGGCTTTCCTATTCGGGCCAGCCACTTCGTATACATTTTTATGAAATAATTACAGCACTATCTATCTGCGTAAATACGTTATCCTCCATGGATTTCTTATCCATCGCGGTAACAACAGTTCGATTAGGTACACTTACAATCAAAGCCATATCATGCATTAAAATCAATGATTCTTTGGCGCCTTTGGCAGCTGCTTTATCCACAGCAGAGTTAATTTTCGCCATTTGGTCACTTCTCAACTCTATTCCCCGCTGCTCCAGACGCTTGGCTGCATGGTTACTCAGCTTGAGCACCTGTTCCTGCAACACCTGACCGAACGGTCTGGCATCCTTGGATACCGAATTTACTCGGTTTTGTGAGATTGCTGCCGGTGGCACGTTGGCGGGAAAAAGGCGTCCGACCGTTATCCTGTCATTCATGAGTTCTCACCGCTTCCAGTAGAGGAAGAAGATGAAGTATCCGATGTATCTGTAGCGGGAGTCGTTGTGTTAGCCTGACTCACTGATGTTACATCTTTTAATGCCACCTCAGCCGCTCCCATTTTGGCATACTGCACACCGTCGCGAATAACGATGGAATCCACGATTCCACTTTTCACTGTACCCGCACCTGTTTCACCTGTGATGGAGTCTTTTTTACCTGCCTCAATCCAACTAACTTCTTTTCCTATCAAACCGGAAGCCGTACCTAAAGATTGTCCCAATGCATTCAACTGCGTAGAAATGTTCATCAGTTGTTCCACCGAGGAAAACTGGGCCATTTGAGCGATAAATTCTTTATCCTCCAAAGGCTGCATCGGATCCTGATTTTGTAGCTGGGTGATCAAAATTTTCAAAAACTGATCTTTACCCATCGTTTTAGTATCCTTGGCACTTGCTGTTTTGACATTATTCACATTGTAATTCGGCCAGACGTTACTGGTGGATACATTGTTGTCTGTAGTCGTCATTGTGTTCTCACCTCCATCATTACGCTTGTGCTGTAAAGGAGCCTGTCCGATTCATATCATCTACGCGTTGTTCAGCTGTCCAGTTACGAAGCTCTTCTGCCATTTCAGCTACCTTCAAAGCATCCTCGCTCTCTTCTCTACCTCGAGCTTTGGAACGTTGGTTGGATTGCTGCTGTTGATTAGCTCCAGATCCGCGTCCATCCTGATACATATGGGAGGAAAGCGACTCATTGTGCGTTACTTCTACCTTATCTACCTGGATACCTTGGCTTTGGAGACTCGAACGCAGCTGCGACATTTGCTGTTCCAGCAAATCCTTCGCTCCGCTATGCTCAGTCATAAACTGGGCAACCAGATGACCATTTTGCATTGTCAGCTTAACTTCCAGCTGGCCCAGATGATCTGGACGAAGCATGATAGTCGCTTCCGTCAAACCAGTGTGTTTTACAATGTCAAGTTTCTGCACTACAAATTCGGTCATCTCCTTGGCAAATTGCCGTACATGTACGACTGGTTGAGCCGGAGCCGAAGGTGTTGTTCCTTGCGTTTGTATCGAAAGCTGTCCCGCAGTCGTAATCACTGGAGTCTGATTGTCAGTTGCTGTCGAATTCGCTTGCTCAGTTGCATCTACGAATGCACTCGCTTCATCTGTTACAGTCGTCTTAACTGCAGACTGAACGAGAATATTAGTTGATGAACGTTGCCCTTCTGAACCTTGTTGATTAGTTTCACCCTGACTTGCTTGCTGCTGAGAAGCAACAACCTGTTTGTCTGTAGTAGCTGTAGCTACGGTCTGAGTACCATTTGCTCGATTTGCAGAAGGCTGAACTGCTTGTGAATCCCCACCATCAGCAAGTTCCACAGCTTTCATTACACCATTCCATTGCTCATCGGAAATAGCTCCCGTACCTGCCGTTGCGCTTTGGAGCGATTGTAGTAACTGTGCCACTTGGGACTTTTGGTCTCCAGAAGCCTGCTCTGCTACATTGGCAAGTTGTGACAAAGCGTCCTGTAATGCAAATCGAAGAGTAGCCGGGTTGGCTGCCAAAGCTGTTAAGCCTGTCGCCTCTGTCGTTTCCCCACCGTTTAACTGTTGATTTGTTCCGTCGCCTTGTAAAAACTGTTGTACTTGCTGAATCCACGCTTGCAGAGTTGCAAGCAGAGCAGGATCAGCAGCTACTTGATCATCCAGCTTTTCAAGATTTTGCAGCAAAGGAGCCAGTGTTTCGGCCAGCGGCTCGGTTGGAGCTTCCGTGGATTCTCCAGTTGCAATAAGCGGAAGTACCATAACTAATGGAGAACCGTTCGCATCTGTGCCTGCTGAGCCCGTTTGCCCGCCTGTCATCATTTGCGTAAGTGTTTGATTAAAAGCACCCGTGGTTGCTCCAGCAGCTGTGGCTGTAGTCGTTGTTGAGGCCGTTGTACTGCTAGCTGTCTGACTGGAGCCGAGCGATACACTTTGAGAAATAAGAGTCATTTATTTTTCACCTCCCTTCATTTAAATTACTTACTGCCCATCAGTTTGTTCAAAATTTTTGCGGTCTGAGCCGCATCCTTGGCAGACATATTTTGTAGTAAAGAACCACGTGTCGAATCATCTACTGTATTTAATATGTTTAATGCCTTGTCTGGACTGATTTTGTAAGTTTGTAAAATAAGTTCGGCACCGCTCTTCTTGTCCATGGAAGCAAATGTGCTACTGATTTGAGTGCTTTGCAAACTCTTACTCGTTGTTCCAGCCGTGGTACCTTGATCCTTTTTCAGACGAGACTGCAACGCAGCAACTGACAAATCCGTAGATGGCGTTACGTTTTTCAGAGCCATAGTAATATCAGCTGCTTTTTTAGCGTCCATCTTTTGCAAAATCTTTGCACTGTTGGCAGGGTCCATGTAGCTTAACAGCTGCACAGTCTCTTCCGTGGTCAGATTCTCCATAATCGGTGCCGCTTTACTAGCTGTCATTCCTTCATACATGCTAGCAAGATCTCTGGCCTGTTTTACATAAGGATCTTCATTTGTTGTTCCACCTGTAGTTTGCGTACCGGCCTGTCCCTGCTGACTGGCCTGTGGCTGCTGTTCCTGTTGCGTTTGCAGCGTATTGACCTGATTCTGCAGTTCAGTAACCTTTTTATCTTGTGTCGTCTTAGCAGCGGTAGCCTTTTTGAGCTCCTCCGTCTGCTTGGCTAAATCTGCCTTTAACTGCTGAATGGTTGCTTCAGAACTTTCAGACTGTGCCTTCCGATCTGCCTCTTTCGTCTGGGTAGCCTTATCTTTCGGTTCAGGTACCCAATTTTTAACAACTGGTATTTTATTCCCTAATGAAATCATTTCGCTTCTGAAGTCCATATTGAACAATGTAAGCAGGACCCCTACCAGAACGATTGTGAACACAATCGGAATCAGGAAAAACATAAACCGTTCAAATCCCCCGCCTGATTCTTTTCCTAAATCCATATCCAGTTCATTTTCTGCTAACTTCTGTGCCATCGTCTTCCTCCTCAGGCAGCTGATATGCGTATCCTATGACTTTCCGCTTACCGGGCTTTCATGGCAAATCGCACGGAAGCCATTTCATCCAGCTCGTTCTGCTCGCGCAGGAGCATTTCCTGTTGGAATTTCACGTTGGCCTTCTCTCTCGCTTTCAGCCAAACCTGTTCATCCAGCATTTTATCGGTCAAAACGGTTTGTTTGCTTTGCACATTTTGCTGCGCATATTGAACATCCCTATGCTTGCGTGTAATACATTGGTCCAGATGATTAACATAAGCCTGTAATTCCTGAATGGTAGAGAGTGGCGCGCAATCCTCGGCAGCCTTTTGAATGGCTGATATGACCCGATTCCTTTCGCCTACAAGCTGTGTTAATGTCTGCTCCTCAGCCTGCAATTGTCCAACAGCACTGGAAAGCAACCATTCGGCCTGTGACTTTTCGTTGGTTTTCAAGTCTACAACTTTCTGAAAGGAATACTGAAATCTCATCGTTCAACCTTCATCTCCTCGTAAATTCAGAAATCAAACGCTCCCTTACCTCGTCCAGCTCAGCCTTTTCATCTGTTCTTTGTCTTGTAAAATCCCATATATCCCGTATGCGCTCTATGGATTCGTCAATTTCTGCATTTGAACCCTGCTGATAGGCCCCGATATTAATCAGGTCCTCCGAATCTTTGTAAATGGCCATCAAGCGCTTAATGTTCTCGGCAGCGTCTATCTGATCTCGTGGTGCGATATCCTTCATAACCCGGCTAATACTCGCTAACACATCAATTGCGGGAAAATGTCCTTTGTTCGCAATCCCACGATTCAAGACAATATGTCCATCCAAAATCCCGCGCACCGCATCCGCGATGGGCTCGTTCATATCATCACCATCGACCAGTACCGTATAAAAAGCGGTTATGGAGCCAGTAGGACCTGTCCCTGCACGTTCTAAAAGCTTAGGTAGACTAGCAAACACGGAAGGGGTGTACCCTCTCATTGCCGGTGGCTCCCCTACCGCTAGGCCGACTTCACGTTGGGCCATCGCATACCGGGTAACTGAATCCATCATCAGCATGACATTCAATCCGCGATCCCGAAAATATTCTGCGATGGTCGTTGCAATAAGTGCACCCTTAATACGGATTAACGCAGGTTGGTCGGAAGTTGCCACAATGACCACGGAGCGTTCTAGTCCCTCCGGGCCTAAATCGCGTTCAATAAAGTCCAGCACTTCACGTCCACGTTCTCCGATCAAGGCAATTACATTCACATCGGCTTCCGTATTACGAGCAATCATTCCCATCAAGGTACTTTTACCTACACCCGAACCTGCAAAAATACCAACCCGTTGTCCTTTACCGATAGTAAGCAACCCGTCGATAGCGCGCACCCCGATACTGATTGGTTCCTGCACACGCGGACGATTCAGCGGATTGGACGGAATATTGAAGGTTGAATATCTCGCCATTCGCGAGGGGATCAATGAGCCATCCAAAGGCTGACCCAAGCCGTCCAGCACTTTGCCTAACAGCTCCGACCCGACCTGCACATTCAACGGCTTCCCTGTTCCTACAACATCACAACCGGGACCAATAGATTGCAGTTCTCCAAGTGGCATCAGAAGCACTTTATTGTCCCTGAAGCCTACAACTTCCGCTTGCAACGGCTTGGCCGTTTTGCCCGGATAAATGTAACAAACATCCCCGATACTGGCGTCCGGACCTTCCGATTCAACCATCAGGCCGATAACCTGCGTAACCTTGCCATTTACCCGAACCGGGTCCAACTGGCGCAAATGATCCATGTAGCGCTGCGCATTAAGCCCCTTCATGTCTTCGCTCCTCATTCTCATGTGCCAGACGCAGTAGTTCCTTTTTGATCTCAGCTAATTGCGTATCAATCCGCGCATCCACGCTTCCAAAGGAAGAACGGATAACACAACCGCGATCTTTCACGGTACCATCAGGAATAATTTGCAGTTCTGCCTGCGAATCGACAGTTAATGACAATTCTTCCCGTGCACCTTGCACAAATGCGAAATGCTGAGGTGACACACACAATGTAATGGTCCCTTTTTCCCGCTTACGAGCCAAATTTTTACGAATTAATTCAATCGTGTATTCCGGCTCAAGGCTAAGCTGTTTCTCAATGACCTTCTCAGCAATAGCACTACTCAGTTCGACCAAGAAAGGCTCCGCTTCCTGAATCAGTTGTTCCTTAATCTCATAGGCCTGACGCAGAATATCCTGTGCTTCTTCCATCATCTGCTCCGATTTCGTTTGGAGCTCGGCCTCAGCCAGCTTCTGGCCTTCTTCATATCCTTGCTGAAACCCATCAGCTTTTAACGACTGAGTCAACTGATCGTCATGCTCGCGTCGTTCCTGCCACCAGGCTTCAATCTGCTGCTGTGCCTCCTGAAGCATCCGTTCCGCTTCTTCAGCTGCCTCGCGAACCTGACGTTCGGCAAAATCCTTGGCATCATTCAGCATTTCATCCCGCAGCCGTTCAGCCTCGTGATCTCGCTGAGGCTCCGGCTCCGTATATTCAGTTGTGATTTCTTCATCCGTCGTTTCTGGCGCATACGTATGTGCCACATCAATTGTTTTCAAAGCCTCTACAGGAACATATTGGAAAGATTTAATCAAGTTAGACAATGATGTCATCTCCTCCGCCGCGTGCGATTATAATCTCACCGGCCTCTTCCAATCTGCGGATCGTCGATACGATACGTGTCTGTGCTTCTTCCACATCACGCAACCGCACCGGTCCCATGTACTCCATTTCCTCTTTGAAGGTTTCTGCCATACGTTTCGACATATTTCGGAAAATCACATCGCGTACTTCTTCACTGGACACTTTAAGCGCCAATTGCAAATCTGCATTGTCGATATCGCGGATAATGCGCTGAATGGAACGGTTGTCCACATTGACGATATCCTCGAACACGAACATTCTTTTCTTGATTTCCTCAGCCAGTTCTGGATCTTGAATTTCAAGCGAGTCGAGAATCGTACGTTCGGTTCCGCGGTCTACGCCATTCAAAATCTGAACAATGGACTCGATACCACCTGCATTCGTATAATCCTGCGTCGCGGTTGCAGACAGCTTTTGCTCCAACACTCGTTCCACCTGGGAAATAACTTCCGGAGATGTACTGTCCATGACAGCGACACGCCGGGCCACATCTGCCTGTTTTTCCTGTGGCAGAGACGACAGAATTGCAGCCGCCTGCTCAAATTGCAAGTACGAAAGCACGAGAGCAATCGTTTGCGGATTCTCATTCTGTATAAAATTCAATATCTGGTTTGGATCAGCCTTGCGGGCAAAATCGAAGGGTCTTACCTGTAACGTCGCTGTTAGACGGTTAATGACCTCAACTGCTTTTTGCGATCCGAGTGCTTTCTCCAATATTTCTTTAGCGTAATTAATACCGCCTTGGGAAATGTACTCCTGAGCCAAACAAATTTGATGAAACTCGGCCATGATGGAGTCCTTCTCAATGGCATCGACCTTCCGCACATTGGCAATTTCCAATGTAAGTTGCTCGATCTCCTCATCACGCAAATGCTTGAATATTTGAGCAGATACCTCTGGTCCCATTGTGATCAGAAGTATAGCTGCTTTCTGTCTTCCCGTTAAACCTTGACTGCTTGCCTTTGCCAATGAACTCACCTCTATTCGTCAGCCAGCCATGTACGAAGCAGATTGACGAATTCGTCGGGTTTCTTTTTCGCCAGACTTTCAAGCTGTTTACGCACTTGACTTTCATTTGTCACACTTTCCATGGTAATAGACGGGAACTCCGTCGGCGTTGGCATGAGTTGCAATTCTTCATCCAACTCTTCTTCCTGCTTACGACGACCGCGTACGATGAGGAAGATTACACCCGCCAGCAGTGCCAGAACAGCAGCTCCGATGCCCCATAGCCAAGGGTTGGAAGCTGAGAAGAATGTATTCGTGCTCGCAGGCGCTGGAACAGCTTGTGAGAACACTGAAACCTTCTTAGCCAAATCAGCGTCTGTAATAGTAGTACCAGAATTCGCCAACGATGCTCTTACAATATTAACCAAAATATTTTGAATTGCTGTCTGAGTTGCAGTATCCAACGTTTGCTGACCTGTTGGTGGTTCAACTGCAACATTAATGGTTAAATCTTTTACAGTGTACGGACTTTGGATAATATCCCTTGCAATTCGGTTAACTTCGTAGTTAATCGTACTTGAGCTCTTATCTGAGCTGGTATTGCCGGAATTAGCTCCTCCCGGGTAGCCCGGAACATCCTGTGTTCCTGTTCCTGCAACTCCTCCGGTTTGTCCACTACTGCCCGTATAGCTTTCCTGAATTTGTTGGGCGCTAATTTCAATACCCTTCATTTTCGTTTGATCAACCGGTGTGACCATTTGTTCTTTTGATGTGACTTTGTCGAAATTTAGCTGGGACATAACCAGCACGTTTACCTTGTCGTCTCCAACAATTTTCGACAAAAATTGTTGAACATTATTCCTTACATCGCTCTCAAACTTCTTCTGTAGAGCCATGTTTTCCTGAACACCACTAGTGAGCCCACCTTGGCCGCCCTTGGCCGTTGGAATCAACTCATATTCCTTATTGGTGATCGTAATGTTTTCCACTGGCAGATTCGGCACGGCCGTTTTTACCAGATTAAAGTATCCGTCGATCGCTTGCTGATTTGGAGTAAAGCCAGGCTCGAATTCCATTTGAATCGAAGCGGAGGCTTTGTCCTTTTCTTCAAGTCCGGCAAAAATGTTTTCCTTTGGCATATTAATGACAGCTTTGGAGCTTTGGACACCATCCATCCGTTCCAACAGTTGCTGTATTTCGCCGTTCAATGCATTATTGTACTTCACATTGAACTCGTTCTCCGTCATACCAATCGCAGAGGAGGACTGGTCAAAAGCGCTCATGCCGATTGAACCCTTCTGAATCAGGCCTTGAGACCCAACATCTACCTTCGCCTTATCCGCATTAGCGGTTGGGACTGAGATTTGTGTCCCACCAGCATTAAGTTGGTACGGTATACCCGCAGAATCGAGATATTTAATGACTCCGGCAGCATCATTAGCATTTAAATCTCGGAAAGCCACTTCATACTCGGTTTTGGTAAACTGCATCGTTAGCACTACAACGGCGATAATGATGAATGCTAATGTCGAAACAAGTAATATCTTCTGTTTTTTGCTGAAATTATTCCAATACCCGGAAATCTTATCCCGATATTGGGCGATTCTCTCGTTCACTCCGTCACCCCATCCGAAACTTTGCTAAACCCTCTTTACATCTGTGTACGCATGATCTCCTGATAGGCTTCGATCGCTTTGTTTCGGACCTGTGTAGTAAGCTGCAGGGAAAGCAGCGCTTGTTGGGAAGTGATCATGACCTGATCTACATCAACTTTGCCTGCCATGAATTGGTCGGACATCTGGTGCGTAGCGGCTTCCTGCTGCCCTACTTCATTGAGAGCATCCTTTAGGAAGGAACCAAAATCCTTCAAGGATTCGGAAGGCGTCGCTTTCGTCAACTCATTGTTAGGCGATTGAATCTGCTGTATTGCCGGTGTCTGTACATTAAACATGGCGTTCTGAATCATGTTTTACTCTCCCTATTAAGTAGTTAGTAGTCCTAGAACTTAGCGACCGATTTCAAGCGCTTTGGAAACCATAGCTTTTGATGCATTCAGAGCTGTTACATTGGCTTCGTATGAGCGTGTTGCGGAAATCATGTCGACCATTTCTTTCATAATGTCTACATTAGGCATATATACATAGCCATCTTTATCAGCGTCCGGGTGACCCGGATTGTACACAGGCTTTAAAGGTGACTGATCTTCCTGAATTTGCGAAACCTTAACGCCAGCAGCGCTTGTGCTACTTCCTTCCATTTGAGCCTTCAAAACATCGGCAAAGCCAGATTGGTTCGGCTCCAAAACAACCGTTTTTCTCCGATATGGAACTGCTTGTCCATTCTCTACTTTCGCCCGAGTTGTCTCTGCGTTGGCAATGTTGCTAGATATAACGTCCATCCGCAACCGTTGGGCCGTAAGAGCAGATGCACTAATATCAAAGCCGTTGTTAATCTTCACCTAGTCCTATCTCCCTTCTACCGCTGTTCTCATCATCTTGATGCGCTCATTAATTTCTTGGATGTAGGTATTATATCTTAGTTGATTTTCAGCCATAAGACTCATTTCTCTGTCGATATCTACGTTGTTCATATTGTTATTCATGACTGAGTACCCATCTTTGGTGACCGTGGCATCTGGAATGGAGTTCACAGGTCCTATTTGAAAATGTCTTGAATTGGTTACTTTTCCACGTAGTGGTGTGACATCGCCGTCCATTTGCTGCTGAAGTAGTTCTTCAAATGAAACCTCCGAACGCTTAAAATACGGGGTATCCGCATTGGATATATTGTCGGCCATCACACGTTGTCTCGTATTTGCCGCCTGTACACCTGCCTGAAGCTTTTGAAAGCTCATATCACCCAGCAGATTCATTTAGCTCCTCCCTCCCAGCGTCTACTCCAAAGTAAGATTCAATAAAACAAGATTTTTCACTTTTTTTCGACAATAAAATTTCATAATTATACATTTCTTTTAGGTCTTAAGTAGAAAATAATAACTTTCTGTCATATATTCTAAGTTTCGTAGAGTTGGGACCTAATTACAATAAGAAAAAAGCCCTATCTTTTTTAAAAAAGAGGGCTTTAGATGCATAAAATGTTAAATTTTTCAGGTTTATTTCAAGAAAATGAATGTTTTCTTAGCACTTTACACCTGTAAAAGATTATACGTCCTACTTTTGGAATAGACAGAAAAATCATCAACTTGACCATTATCTAGGTCTTAACGACGGTGCAAGATAGTGTTATTCTGGACCTCACACCCTATTTTTAGAAACCCTATTCATAAAATATACTGACTAAGGTCCCTGTTTTGGGCAATATCTCCCAGCTTCTCACGTACATATTCCGGGGTAATGATCATACGATCCAATGTAAGCTCTGGTGCTTCAAACGACAGATCCTCCAGCAGCTTTTCTAGAATGGTATGCAAACGACGTGCGCCAATATTTTCGGTGTTGCGATTTACAGACTCAGCAATGCTGGCAATCTCACGGATCGCTTCCGCAGAAAATTCGACTTCAATCTCCTCAGTACGGAGTAGATCAGTGTATTGCTTGGTCAGCGCATTTTTAGGCTCCGTCAGTATCGACACAAACTCATCCAAAGTCAGGCTACTTAATTCCACACGGATTGGAAAACGACCCTGAAGCTCAGGGATCAGGTCAGATGGTTTTGCAACATGAAAAGCACCTGCAGCAATAAACAGAATGTAATCTGTTCTTACCGGACCGTATTTGGTCATGATGGTAGATCCTTCGACAATAGGTAAAATATCGCGCTGGACGCCTTCTCTCGACACATCGGGGCCGCTACCCTTACCCTGGCTGGCAATCTTATCTATTTCATCAATAAAAATAATACCGGATTGCTCAGCACGCTTCACAGACTCCTGAATCACATCATCCATATCGATCAATTTGGCAGCCTCATCTTGAATCAACACCTTGCGAGCTTCCTTGACTGGTAGCTTGCGCTTTTTCGTCCGCTTGGGCAGAAAACTTCCGAACATCTCCTGCATATTCATACCCATTTGTTCATTCCCTTGCCCAGCAAACATATCGAGCATATTGGGGGCAGTATCCTCCACATCAATCTCTATGACATCATCCTCAAGCTTACCAGACAATAGATCGAATTTAACCTTACGGCGCTTTTCTGCCAAAGATCCATCCTGTTGTGGTGGTTCTTCTTCTACTGAAGTTCCCGTGTTATTACCAAACAGCATTTCAAAGGGATTACGTTGCGATTTGTTTGACTTTTCTGCAGGTACAAGGATGCTGACAATCCGTTCATTTGCCATGTCTTCCGCTTTGTCCTTCACATTCTCTGTTCGTTCCGTCTTAACGATGCGAATAGAGGTTTCCATCAGATCACGCACCATGGATTCCACATCACGACCGACGTAACCCACTTCTGTAAATTTGGTCGCCTCTACCTTGACAAAAGGAGCTCCCACGAGCCGTGCAAGTCTACGCGCAATTTCCGTTTTACCCACACCTGTCGGTCCGATCATCAAAATATTTTTAGGCACAATTTCATCCCGGATATCATCCGGCAGCTTACTACGCCGATAACGGTTGCGCAAGGCAACAGCAACAGATTTTTTAGCTTCCTTTTGTCCGACAATATACTTATCCAGCTCGGATACCACTTGTCTGGGCGTCAACGATTGATTATTCATTTTGCACTCCTCCACCCTTGAATACTCAGAGCCGATTTACAGTTCTTCCACGATAATCTGATTGTTCGTATACACACATATTTCCGAAGCAACCTCTAGCGCTTCCCGTGCCATATCCTTTGCTTCCATGCCAGAGCCATGGCGTTTGAAAGCACGGGCAGCCGCCAATGCAAAATTACCACCTGAGCCAATCGCAAGCACATCATCATCCGGCTCTATAATTTCGCCGCCTCCAGAAATGAGCAACATTCCGGATGAGTCCATCACAATCATGAGCGCTTCCAGCTTGCGCAGGATACGATCCTGACGCCAGTCCTTGGCAAGTTCCACGGCTGCTCTTTGAAGATTTCCGTGGTGTTCCTCCAGCTTATTTTCGAACTTTTCAAATAACGTGATAGCATCGGCCACTGAACCCGCAAATCCTGCAACGACCTGACCTCGATACAATCTGCGCACTTTTTTAGCCGTCTGCTTCATGACAACACTGTTGCCGAACGTTACCTGTCCATCACCCGCAATAGCTCCTTTGCCATTGTGGCGTACAGCGCAGATGGTGGTAGCATGAAAGGACATATCCATAACGCGCTCCTCCTTTTCCTTCATCCTTATGCCTGTACTTCAGCTGACATAACTCCCGTTTCGTTGATATAACCACGCAAACTTTCCAACGCGCGATTAGCGAGAGCTTCATTTTTTTCTTTTTTGTTACGAATCCGTTTCTCCAACTTTGGAAGCAAACCAAAGTTTGCATTCATCGGTTGAAAATGCTTAAAATCAGCGGTCGTAATATACCGCGCCATGCTACCTAGTGTCGTTTCCGCAGGAAATACAAACATTTCCTGTCCACGCGCTGCTCGTGCAGCATTCATCCCGGCCAGCAGACCAGAAGCCGCTGACTCCACATATCCCTCTACACCGGTCATTTGTCCGGCGAAGAATAGATTACTTCTTCCCTTAAACTGATAAGTTGGATGAAGTTGCTGCGGAGAATTAATAAAGGTATTGCGATGCATCACACCGTAACGTACAAACTCTGCGTCTTCAAGACCCGGAATCATTGAAAACACACGCTTTTGCTCCCCCCATTTGAGGTGAGTCTGGAAACCAACCAGATTATACAGCGTTCCTGCGGCGTTGTCCTGGCGAAGCTGAACAACTGCGTGGGGCAGTTCTCCTGTATGTGGATTTACGAGACCCACAGGTTTCATCGGTCCGAACAATGCCGTTTGTTTCCCACGTTGCATCATCACTTCGATGGGCATACAGCCTTCGAAATAAATTTCTTTTTCGAATTCCTTGACTTGCGCTACCTCAGCCGTAACCAGAGCCTCATAAAAAGCATCAAATTCCGCTTCGTTCATCGGACAATTCAAGTACGCTGCTTCTCCCTTATCATAACGGGAAGCCAGATAAACCTTGCTCATGTCGATAGAGTCCTTTTCTACAATCGGGGCTGCCGCATCGTAAAAATAGAAATACTCCTCTCCCATCAGTGATTTAATCTGTTCCGACAAAGCCGGAGAAGTTAAAGGCCCCGTCGCAATGACCACAATACCGTCCTGTGGGATTTCCTGAAGCTCTTCATTAACAACCTCGATCAAAGGATGTTGATGAAGCGTCTCAGTAATATGACCGGAAAATCCGTCACGATCCACTGCCAATGCACCGCCAGCCGGAACAGCATGACGATCTGCTGCACTCAGAATCAAGGAGTTTAGTATTCTCATCTCTTCCTTCAGTACACCTACTGCATTCGTTAGGCCGTTTGCTCGCAAGGAATTACTGCATACCAATTCGGCAAATTTATCTGTATGATGTGCTGGTGTTTTTACGACCGGCCGCATTTCATATAACTTGACTGGCACTCCACGGCTTGCAATTTGCCAGGCAGCTTCGCTGCCTGCCAAACCTGCTCCGATGACCGTTACCTTTTGTAGTTCACTCACGTTTAAATCCCCCTGCTATTGTTGTTCTTAAGAAGTCTCTACGCTCTCATCGCTCTCTTCCAGCATTTCGCTGTGATCGCAGACCGTACAGTTGAGCTTCGTCCCTTGTTTTGTACGTTTTTCGACCATTAGGCTACTGCAACTTGGGCAAGGCTTAATGGACGGTTTATCCCAGGAAACAAAATCACATTCCGGGTAGCGGTCACATCCATAGAAGATACGTCCCTTTTTACTCCGTCGTTCGACGACATGGCCCTCACCGCATGTAGGACAATTAATCCCGATATCCTTAACAATTGGCTTTGTGTTACGGCAATCTGGAAAAGCAGAACAGGCCAGGAATTTACCAAATCGGCCAAGCTTATACACCATTTGGCTGCCACACTTATCACAAATGACATCGGATACTTCATCTTTTATTTCAATTTCTTTCATTTCTTCTTCAGCCACTTCAAGTCGCTTCTCGAATGACTCGTAAAAGTCACTCAACACCTTGACCCAATTACCTTCGCCTTCTTCGACGTGGTCAAGATCACCTTCCATATTAGCTGTAAACTCCACATTCAGTATCTCTGGAAAGAACTCCTCCATCTGTTCGATGACCAATTCGCCCAGCTCTGTAGGGAAAAATTTCTTTTCTTCAATAGCAACGTACCCACGTTTCTGAATGGTTTCCAGCGTTGGTGCATACGTACTTGGACGTCCTATACCCAGTTCTTCCAGCGTCTTCACCAGTCGCGCTTCCGTATAACGGGGAGGCGGTTGTGTAAAATGCTGCTTCGGCTCAACCGCTTCTTTTTTTAATTTATCGCCTGGTTGAAGTGGTGGCAGCAGTTTATCTTCTTCGGTTTTACCATCGTCATTTCCCTCTACATACACTTTCATGAAACCTGGAAAACGAACCTTAGAACCTGCTGCCCGAAATATCGTCTCACCCGCTTCAATATCAACGGACAAAGTATCCATAATAGCAGATGCCATCTGACTGGCCATGAAACGTTCCCATACCAATTTGTACAAACGGAACTGATCCCGACTCATAAACGGCTTAACTGTTTCCGGATCGCGTAACGCAGAGGTTGGGCGAATCGCTTCATGCGCATCCTGGGCGTTGGCCGCTTTTTTTGAATATTGACGAGGAGTTTCAGGTACAAAAGCTTCGCCATATTTTTGAATAATTAAATCTTTCGCTTCCTCTTGAGCTGAAGCGGCGATCCGTGTGGAATCCGTACGCATATACGTAATCAAACCCACGGTCCCTTCTTTTCCTAAGTCCACACCCTCATATAGCTGCTGAGCTACAGACATCGTTTTAGATGCACGGAAGTTGAGCTTCCGAGCCGCCTCCTGCTGCAAGGAACTTGTTGTGAATGGAGGAGAAGGATTGCGTAAACGCTCTTTCTCTTTCACATCGCGCACCTTGTAAGACGATTTTCCGATAGCTTCCAACACTTCTTGTACATCCGCTTCGCTGGAGAGCTCTTTCTTTTCACCGCGCAGCTTATGAAATTTCGCTTCAAAGGTACTGTCTTTAATAGCTAGTTTAGCTGTAATCGTCCAGTATTCTTCCGGTACAAACTCACTGATCTCGTTTTCCCGGTCCAAAATAATTTTCACCGCAACCGACTGCACCCGCCCAGCGGATAGACCCTTTTTTACCTTTTTCCAGAGCAACGGGCTGATTTTGTAGCCAACAAGTCGATCCAGTATCCGTCGTGCCTGCTGAGCATTAACCAAATCCATATTGATTTTACGGGGGGTTTTAAAAGCATCTTTGACAGCCTGCTTCGTAATTTCATTAAATACAACACGGCAATCTGCTGTATCGTCCAGTTCCAGCGCATGCGCCAGATGCCAGGCAATAGCCTCACCTTCGCGATCCGGGTCAGCCGCCAGATATACTTTTTTTACTTTTTTTCGGGCATCCTTTAATTCTTTTAGAATTGAGCCTTTACCTCGAATGGTAATGTATTTGGGATTAAAATCATTTTCGACCTCTACGCCGATCTGACTCTTCGGTAAATCCCTGATATGACCCATGGAAGCCTTGACGATATATTTGCTGCCTAAGTATTTGCCGATCGTCTTCGCCTTGGAAGGCGATTCCACGATGACGAGTGAATCCGCCATAGGCTCTTCCTCCTCTCAATTACACACATGAATATGATAGACTTCCTGAAATGTGGTGAGTTATGACGCGGAGAGCGCTTAACAGATTGGTTATTTTTCCAGATCGCTGTGCTTGTTCAGAAAGATTCCATCTGCTCCGCTACTGCGAGTCATAATGTCAACACATTTCAGGAAGTGGGGAAGGAGTAGGAATCCGCGGCGCGGATGAATACCATACTGCCCTCCACCTGATGTTTAAAATTGAATTTGTGCATTTACTAACTAAGGACTTTGCAAAAACAACTACTAAATAAGCTTGTATTTTGTGCCCGCTAGCTGGGCGATCCTTTTTTTTATGATTAACGATAACAGAACTGCGTGTAAAAGTCCAAAATCCCATGCCGTAGCATCAAGCAGTTCATCCAGTGTCATGGTTCCCTGTTCGAGCAACAGTATGACACGGTTTTCCTCAGAAGTCTCACTTTCTGGCACTTTGGAGGCCTGTTTCAGATTAAGACTCTGCTCTCTATTGTATGAAGAAACCTCCCTTGTACGCAAATCTGCTTCATACTCTTCAATAATATCCGAAGCTTCAGTGACTGTTTTGGCTCCTTGCTTGATCAAGCTCAGCGTGCCTCTACTCTTCGGTGACGTAATGGGTCCGGGAACAGCAAACACATCTCGATTTGCCTCTAGCGCAGCATCAGCTGTAATCAAGGAGCCGCTTCTTGCATCTGCTTCAACAACGAGCGTTCCCTTCGTTAGGCCAGCTATAATCCGATTACGTTGTGGAAACATTCCTGGATGTGACCTCGTGCCTGGAGGGTACTCCGATACGATCAAGCCTTTGCTAGCCATCTCTGCAAATAAAGACGCATTTTGGGGAGGATAAATTTGATCAATCGCTGTTCCCAGTACACCAATCGTGTTTCCTCCCCGGCGCAGGGCTGTTTCGTGACAAATACTGTCAATTCCTCTCGCCAATCCGCTAACTACTGTAATCCCTGCATTACATAATCCATCTGTTAGTATCTCCGCTGCTCTACGTCCATAAGCGGTGGGAACGCGGGTTCCTACCATGGCTACAGAACATGTATGCAAAAGTGATTTATCCCCTTTTGTATACATTACCCATGGTGGGTCAACTGTTTCCTTCATTAATAGGGGATAATCCTCGTCCACATAAGTTACCGTTCCAATATCACCGGATAGAACTCGCTGATATCGTTCATGCACCCATTCTTCATCGTAACACTGAGCCGCAATTCGTGCCTGAGCAGGGCTTAACCCTATCTCAATCCACTTTTGTTCGCTAAAATGCAGTAGCTCATGCAATCGATAGTCACTCGACCAAATACGCTGAATTGTTTTTCTTCCGATTCCCTCTAACTCATGTAAGCCTAACAAAAGCCATCTTTCTTCCAAACTATGGTTCCCCCATTCACGGAAGAGTGAACCCTCCCTTATTTTGTGGCACAATGAATCATTTTGCAAGCGTTTCCCTGACAAGCCTGTCTTAACGCAAAAAAAAGCAACCTTTTCATCCCCTGTTTCAGAAGATAAAAAGGTTGCTTACCTTTCTTTCATTATACACTAGCCTGCGGCAAATTTCGATGCAGTTTTATGGCCTGTATATTAATGAAGAAACACGATTTAATGTGTCGTACACAAATTCAAAATACCACGTGCTTCTAGCACACTTACCAGTGTCGAGCCCATTTCGGAAGGAGTCGGTGCCACCTTGATCCCACAGGCTTCAAGCGTGGCAATTTTCTCTTTGGCCGTTCCTTTTCCACCAGAAATAATGGCGCCTGCATGCCCCATCCGTTTGCCCGGAGGCGCAGTCACACCGCCGATAAAACCAACCACTGGCTTCGTCATATTGTCCCTGATCCACTCGGCAGCCTCTTCCTCGGCTGTACCACCAATTTCTCCGATCATAATGACAGCGTGAGTGTTGGGGTCCTCATTGAAACGTTGCAAAATGTCAATGAATTCTGAACCTTTAACGGGGTCACCGCCAATACCAACCGCGGAAGATTGTCCTATACCTCGGGTCGTTAACTGATGCACTGCTTCATAGGTCAAAGTACCACTACGTGACACAACACCTACATGACCTGGTAGATGAATGTAACCTGGCATAATACCGATTTTACATTCTCCTGGTGTAATAACACCTGGACAGTTAGGGCCAATCAGAACGGTCTTTTTACCTTCCATAAAACGCTTGACCCTGATCATATCAAGCACCGGAATGCCCTCCGTGATACAAATCACGAGATCTAAATCCGCATCTACAGCCTCCAAAATGGAATCTGCTGCAAAAGCCGGTGGCACGTAAATCACGCTCGCTGTTGCGCCAGTAGCTCCCTTGGCTTCGCTTACGGTGTTAAACACTGGCAATTTGACCTGTTGTCCGTTCTCCAGTGTAATTTCTACCTCGGTGCCCCCCTTACCTGGAGAAGTGCCACCTACCATTTGTGTACCATAATCAAGCGCACCCTTGGCATGAAACAACGCCGTTTTTCCCGTAATCCCCTGTGTAATCACCTTTGTATGCTTATCGACCAAAATACTCACGATCTTCACATCCCCTATCGTTTATTCGGCATATCGGAATGCAAACAGGCTATTGAACAAGTTCGACGATTTTTTGGGCGCCATCCGCCATGGAATCCGCTGCTACGATATTCAAACCGGATTCCGCTAAAATCTGTTTGCCGAGCTCAACATTTGTCCCTTCAAGACGGACAACAAGCGGACGAGTCAGCCCCAACTGTTTGGCAGCCTCCACGACGCCGTTCGCAATGATGTCACACTGCATAATTCCGCCGAAAATGTTCACGAAAATACCTTCTACCTTCGGATCGGACAAAATGATTTTGAACGCTTCGGTTACCTTTTCCGTCGTCGCACCGCCCCCTACGTCCAGGAAGTTGGCCGGATCGCCACCGTAATATTTGATAATATCCATGGTTGCCATCGCCAAGCCCGCACCATTGACCATACAGCCAATATTTCCGTCCAGAGCGATATAGCTTAGATCGTATTTAGATGCCTCAATTTCCTTCTCGTCCTCTTCATCCAAATCACGCAATTCCAAAATATCCTTGTGACGGAACAACGCATTAGAATCAAAATTCAGTTTGGCATCCAACGCCAGTACATTCCCATCACCCGTAACGACTAAGGGATTGATTTCTGCAATCGAACAGTCCTTGTCCACAAAAGCTTCGTATAGTGCCAGCATAAACTTGACCGCTTTGTTTACCAGTTCATTTGGGATATTAATGTCATACGCCAACTTACGTGCCTGATACACCTGAAGCCCAATCGCTGGATCAACAACCGCTTTAAAAATCTTCTCCGGAGTGGCTGCAGCCACCTCTTCGATTTCCGTACCGCCTTCTTCTGAGGCCATCATTACGATACGTCCAGTCGCACGATCTACGACAACGCCGACGTAATATTCTTTACGAATATCGCAGCCTTCCTCAACCAAAAGGCGTTTGACCTCTTTACCTTCAGGTCCGGTCTGATGCGTCACCAGCACCTTACCCAAAATTTCAGAAGCAAAAGTCCGCACCTCATCCAAACCTTTGGCAACTTTCACGCCACCCGCTTTACCGCGTCCACCAGCGTGAATTTGTGCTTTTACCACCGTAACAGCGCTTCCAAGCGATTCTGCCGCAGCAACGGCTTCCTCCACCGTATAGGCAACCTTACCGTTCGGTACAGCCACTCCGTACTGCTTCAATACTTCTTTACCCTGATATTCATGGATATTCATTCTGGAATCCTCCTATCAACATGACTGCAACAAGGGCGGTTCACAAGGAAATCTATACTAAACCTACATCATTGTAACATGTTTTTAAAACGCTTTCCTTATAATTTAACCTCATGAATTACAGTATTTTGATATCATTATCATTCCCAAAATCGAATGTTTGGATATTATTGGATATTTCTCTTAATACAAATTCACACAAAAAAAGCACCTCTACAACATGGGATTACCTAATCCACATTAAGAGGCACTTTAATTCTTCAAGCATTATTAGGTATTTTTTCTTTCAGCTGAGAACAACTCATGCCATAAGATTCGCAAGAGCAACTGAAAACACCTTATGATTTTTCAATTTGTACATTAGCTTGATGAACACGATCGAGCAGATCATTGAACTGGAGCAGAAGCGACCCAAATTGATCATGAGTCATACTTGTTTTTTCCTGGATGCATCCTGGTACGGACAGAGCTTTTTCCCGTAATGCGCTTCCCTCTGTCGTCAAAGAAATCAGCACCTTACGCTCATCCTGAGTGGAACGCTTTCGATCGATAAGCCCGGCGTTCTGCAATCTCTTCAATAGCGGAGTTAGTGTGCCGGAGTCCAAATATAGTGCCTCACCCAATTCCTTCACTGTACACTCTTCACGCTCCCAGAGCACGATAAGTACCAAATATTGCGAGTACGTCACACCGAGCTTTTCCAGATAAGGCTGGTATAGCTTCGTAATCTCTCTGGAGCATGCATATATGGCAAAGCATAACTGATTATCAAGTTTCAACGCTGTACCTTCATTAGGATTGTCTTTCATGCTGTCTGATCACCTACTTTCGTCATTATTTTAGCACATTATATAATAAAATACGTGCTAATTGCACAAAATACTTTACAAACAATAATTATTTTGATAAATTAAATTGTGTAAAATATAAATTGAGCGAGAGGCAGTGATTGGATTATGATGACCATTCAACAAAAAATGTATGAAACAACAGTAAAAGCGGTTGGTGGACGTAACGGTTATATCGAGTCTTCTTCCCCTGAACTCCGTTTAGATATTGATACCCCAAAAGAAATGGGCGGCGCAGGCGGTGCAGGTACGAATCCAGAGCAATTGTTCGCAGCAGGCTATTCCGCTTGCTTTGACAGTGCCCTAAATATGGTTGCTCGCATGCAACGTATTAAGCATGAAGGTACTGAAGTAACAGCTACGGTCCATTTCGGCAAAGTGGAAGACGGCGGCTTCGGAATCGGAGTAAGTCTCGACGTACTGGTAAAAGGCGTCGATCATGAAACTGCAGTAAAACTGGTGGAAGGCGCGCACGAACAATGTCCATACTCCCGCGCTACTCGCGGTAATATTGAAGTGAAACTGAACGTTTTGTAACTTAGATTTCCTTAAGCTTATGTAGGGGGACGTCTCATCTCTCTTCATGGATTCAATCGTTTCGTTAGAATAAAGTTCACAACAAGCCCCTCAACCGTTTTGGTCGAGGGGTTTATTATCCTTTGAGCTATCCATTCCTTAAAGACTGTTTGTTTTTTTCCATCAAGTAACATGGGAGATGATGCATAATCGTATATACGAAAATGATATACTCATAGTATAATCACTATTGTCATAATCTTATTTTTCTTCTCCAGGTCTTTTTGCCTGGAGCTTTTTTTTGCTCTTTTTTCCACTTTCTATCATACCCCTTGGAAAAACTCTTTCATAAAAATAATGTGTTATAACTATTAAGTTTTATCGCCTTTTTAACTTTCAGGAAAACTGGCATTTGCTCTATCCATGTGGCGGTATTGAATAGCTTCAGCCACATGTGAAGTCAAAATTTTCTCTGAGTCATGTAAGTCTGCAATGGTACGCGAAAGCTTGAGAATTCGATCATACGCACGCATGCTTAAACCGAGTGCGTCCATTGTTTGATCAAGCAACTCCGCTGCATTTTTTTCTAATACGGCATATTTACGAAGCATCTGACCGGACAGCTCACTATTCCATGAAAAGGGAAGCTTGCTATATCTGTGGATTTGTATCGCTTGAGCAGCCAGCACCTGTCTTCGCATTTCAGCGGACGACAATGATTCTTTTTCCTCCCGCCAATCCTTCGGTTGCGATACTTCAAGCTGAAGATCAATCCGATCCAGCAGTGGACCAGAAATACGTGAACGGTAGCGGGCTACTGCTGCAGGTGAACAGGTACAGCGCTGATGTTCCGTGTCATTTCCGAAAAAGCCACAGTGACACGGATTTAAAGAGGCAGCAAGTAAGAAATGCGCCGGATACTTAAAAACAGCACGTGAACGACTGATCGTAACATTGTGGTCTTCCAAAGGCTGACGCAGCACTTCTAGTACATGACGGCTAAACTCAGGCAACTCATCCAGAAATAAAATCCCCCGGTGTGCAAGACTGATTTCTCCTGGTTTGGGTATACCTCCCCCACCCACCAAACCAGCAGCAGAGATCGTATGATGAGGCGAACGGAAGGGACGAATATTCATCAGATGAGGCGATGACTCCTTCCACTTCCCGGCAGCGCTGTATACTTTGGTGACTTCAAGCGCCTCCTTTTCAGTCAAAGGCGGAAGGATAGATGGCAATCTGCGGATGAGCATTGTTTTCCCAGCCCCCGGCGGTCCCATAAGCAGGATATTATGCATTCCGGCTGCAGCGATGACTAACGCACGCTTGGCGTGCAACTGACCCAACACATCGCTGTAATCCTCCATGTTGCTAGTTATCCTTTCTTTTTCACACAACGGTATATGCTCTGCCTGAGGTAAATGGTCATAGGAACAGATCATGACTTGTTTACTGGCAGTACAACTCTGATTTGTCGCTGGGCTATCAACAGTGCCTTGTGCACGATCTTCAATCGGAATAAGATCTGCTAGATGCCGTATAGCGTAAATACGTATACCCGTAATCAGACGAGCCTCGCTTGCGTTTTCCTGGGGAAGCAGCACGGAGTTGAATCCTTCTCGCTTGGCCAGATCAACCATGGACAGTACCCCATTCACAGGGCGAATACTGCCATCCAGCGCCAGCTCACCAATAAACAGCGTCCGTTCTCCCACGGGTAAAACGACCTGTTCACTGGTCGTCAGCAACCCTAAAGCGATAGCAAGGTCAAAAGATGAACCTTCCTTACGCAAATCAGCAGGAGCTAAATTAATCGTGACACGCTGGGACGGATATTTAAAGCCACAGTTTTTAATTGCTGCTCTGACACGCTCCACTGCCTCTCGAATCGCCGAATCCGGCAATCCTATAATCGCTGTCTGAGGCAAGCCATTGGACAAATCAGTCTCAACTTCAATCAGAACACCATCTATTCCATACAAACAAGCTCCGTGTAATTTTCCATACATATCAAAAAGCACCTCTCCTCATATTGGAATGCTCCCTCTCGGGAATCATTGCATATATGAAAAAAGGTGCTTCCAAATTTTCATTCTTTGCAAATGTGATGTCCGAAATTTTAACTCCGAACCATGCCTTTCAAAATTCTTGACTAAGTTTATCTGACGACAGATTATTTGTCAAACAAGGTCAGCTTATCGGCTGCCGGAGTACGTGGTCTTGATTCTGGGATAACGTCAGGATAGCCTGCATATATCATTCCTATTACCTTCTCACCCGGTTGAATTCCCAAGTGCTCACGGAACTTAGGCGAATACAAAAATGGCTTTGTCACCCAAAACGTTCCGATTCCTTTGCTCCATGCGGCAAGCATAAAGTTTTGTACAAGCGCGCTGACCGCTGCAAAATCCTCATCCCAAACCGCTTGACGCGGGTCTTCTTCCAATACTACTAAAAGCTGGATCGGGTTGTGCAAAATGCCGCTCTCAAACTTGTTGTCCTTACCGATATCGGCTGCAATTGCTTTTGCAAGCTTTTTCCGTCCTTCACCAGCAAATAACAGAAAACGCCACGGTTCACGCATTTTATGATTAGGAGCCCACACAGCGACGTCCAGCAGTTCTTTGATCGTATCTACCGGAATGGAGTCGGATTTAAATCGTTTAATCGTCCGGCGTTCCTGAATTACATCTATGACATGTTCGCTAAAGGTATGCTTTGTCACGTAAATCCTCCTTCACAGGTACAACTTCTAGATATTCATTTTAAGATGAAAATGATAACTATTCTCAATAAAATATACCTGTAGCTTTCCTTCCTGTCAACCTGCACATATGAATTCAGTCCCGCACTCTTACCTTTGTATAAGCTCTTACTCGTTTAAAATGCGCCTATTAAATGGTCCGTAACAACTGCCTTTTCGTCAGTTAATTGTACAGAAATCATGTCAAAGCGGATTGGAGCATCTCCAATCCCGTTCATATGCAAATATACAGCGGCTGTTTGGCGAACTTGGGCTATTTTACGCGCAGTAACTGATTCTGCTGGCGTTCCATATTTGGAGCTACTTCGACTACGTACCTCAATAAACACGAGTGTATGCTCCTGCTTGGCAATCAGATCTATTTCACCACTGCGGCATCGCCAATTACGCTCTATGATACGGTAACCCAAGTTTTCTAAAAACAAAGCCGCTGCCTCTTCGCCCATCGCTCCTTTGGCTTTCCGTTGATCCTTGCCTCCAGCCTTCATTTCATTCGACATCACCAGTCATCCTTTGATGCAAGCCTATCCATTTGATATATATAGGTAAGCACCTCTGCCACCAACTGATAGAGCTCAGCAGGAATTTGTTCGTCCAAATCGAGTTTGGATAGTACTTCAACCAGCGCGGCATCCTCCTGTACTGGAACACCATGTTCTTTAGCTTTTTCTAAAATGCTATCCGCAATACGGCCGCTCCCTTTGGCAACGACAATCGGTGCTTCGCTCTCGCCAGGCGTATATTTAAGGGCGACCGCCTTCTTTATGGAAGGAGAAGGAGGTTCCAACGGCTCTTTCATATTTTAAGATCGACTCCTTTATACGGCTGAGGCACATAGCTTTGTACTTCAGAAGAGGCGAGACTGTTCTGTTCAGTCCTTATGGGCATAGGCTCGGTACGAAGCGATAGAAGTTGGTATCCTAGTGACTCCAACGCTGTGTGAATGGACTCACGCCCACTGGTTAACAACGAAGCCGCCCATTCATGATCATTATGGAGCTTGACACTTACAATCCGATCTACAACCTGGACATCTACCAGGGTCGGTCCAAGCCCCTTCATGTCCAAATCAAACCAAAGACGACAGTTGGAGGCGTCCAGCTCTCCACGTTTGCCGCGGCGGGACTGAATCTGGATCGTAGCTGTTTCACGACCGTCCGTTCCAACGAACGGTATAAACATGTGTACTTGGGCAAAAGGCGCCGTTCGGTCTGTATTGAGTAGCAACTGCTGACCTGTCAGGTGCTGTACAACCTGCTGGGCCGCCTCTTTCAAAGCGGGCGGCAGATCGTCACTGCTCATCAGCTGGAGCAGCGCCCCTTTTACGGTGTCTGCGTCTGCTGACACCGTGTCCCCAGACGCAGCCGCTAATCCCGGCAGCGGCTGCGGCATTCCCTCTGGCGGCTCCATACGTGCCGCCGCCCCTTGCGCGACCTGTGTAGTCGCGCGGTGTACTTGCTGCTCGTGCTCTGCACCGAGCAGCTTCAGTACGCGGCCCACCCACGGGTCCTCCGTGGGGGGAAGCTGCGTGCTGGACGCCGCAGGCTGCGACGCAGCGGCGTCTGCGGCTCGTGAGGCGCCAGCCGTTGGCTGCGCCACTTCCGTTGCGGGCTGCTCCGGCGCAGCTGTGCCCAGTGCGGGCGGCACCGCCGCGCGTAGCTCTTGCAGCAACGTGCGCAGCCGCTGGAGCGGCACCTCTGGCGCAGCAGTGTTACCTGCTGTGAATTGCGGCACAGGGGCACCAGCCTGCTGTGCAGTGGGACGGTCAGCCGTGGCCGCGGTTAAGGCTGTCTTTGCCCCCGCAGATTCTGCCGTGGCAACCGCTGGAGCGCCATCCGCATTCTTAAGTTGTGTGCTTGACGCAGTAGCTTGCTGTGACTGTGACTGCTCCACTCTGGTGCGAGGACCGTTTAATGCATCAGCACCCGATTCTGGAGCAATTACGCTAGCTTCCGATGCCACTGTCGCTCCGCGTCCATTGACTGTCTCCGCTTCTCCTGGAGCAGTCCCTTTGGCTGCAGATGTAGCTCCCGTCGCAGTATCTGAATCTGTTGCTAAAGCACTCGCTTCACTCACTGCAGCAGCAAGGTTGGCTGCTTGAGTCCCTTTTAACAATTCCTTGCCGCCTGTGGTTTGTCCAGCTTCTGCCTGCTTTGCAGCGGTAGAAGCATCCTTGGACAATATGAGAGCTGGGCCTTCCTGTCCATCTACAACCACCCCGGAAGAAGCACCTGTTGGACTAGCAGGCATTCGATCAGCGCTCTTTATAGCTGTTGATTCCGCCACTGAACGGTCAGTGGATATTCCCTGTCCTTGCTGCTTTAATACCGCTTCAAGCTCTTGCTCCAGCGAAGACAACAGATCATTTAAAGGAGGCCCAAACATCGCTTGACGCAATCCGTTTATGCTTTCTGCCGTCAATGGAAGTCCCCGCTGAAAGGCAACTGCCGCCGCCTGCACAAACGTTCCCAATTGTACATTGCCGTTTTGCTTCGCCATAGCTTCTCGCAAAGAGGCCGCATTTTCAGATGTCAACGGCACACCATTCTTTTGCATTGCCTGTATAAGCTCCCTGTTCTGAGCTGTATCCGGCAGTCCCACCGATTCCAATACATCTGTCAGCGCTACGGTTTGCTGTGGTGTATTGGTCACATCGTTCAGAGGCTTAAGCACCGTCATTCCGCTGGGGGAAGCCGGTTGAACCTGAAACGTTGTAGTCTGTCCAGGTTGAAGAGGGGTCTCCAGCTTTGCCCTGACCTGAGAACCTTGTATTTGCAACACAGCCTCGCTGCCGTCCTCAGACACCTTTAGCACGACTCCTCGTACAACCTGACCTGGCTGCATATCAAGTTTTTTAGCCTCTCCAGCCTTCACATCTCCAAGTAATCCACGAAATACAGATCCGATGTTCATATCGCCCCTCCTCTCACTCTCCCCCATTCAAAGGGGCTTATGGTATTAGTTATACTTTATATCGGCATTGTCCTGATTCATAATAAGCAACTACAGATCAAACAGCGTCGGTTGCTCCGTCAACAAATTGCCCAGAAAGCTGCGTCTATGCATCTTTGTAGGTCCTAGCGCCAAAATTTGTTCCCTGTGTAACTTGGTAGCGTAACCTTTATGTATACCGATCCCATATTCCGGATACTTCGCATCCCATTCACCTTTGCACAGCCGATCACGGGTTACCTTGGCGATGATAGATGCCGCCGCAATAGACTGACTGTTGGCATCTCCTTTAATAATAGAGAGCTGAGGAATAGGCACATCTACCTTTTCTGCATCCACCAGTAAATAATCAGGAGACACATGTAAAGCCTCAATAGCCTGCTTCATAGCCAAACGAGCTGCTTGTTTAATATTGATATCATCAATCGTCTGCGCGTCTACATAGCCAACTCCTACAGCAATAGCCTTCTCCATAATCAGCTCGTAGTATGCTTCTCTCTTCTTGTCCGTCAATTTTTTGGAATCATCCACACCTTCCAGTAACTCACCCACTGGTAAAATGACTGCTGCGGCCACAACATCACCAAACAGGCATCCACGACCTACCTCGTCAATACCTGCAATCCGCTCACAAGACTGCTCCCAGCATTTTTTTTCATAATGTAGCATGTCCTTCACTACAATCTCTTTATTTTCCATATTCAATACCTGCCCATCTATATGTAGTTTAACGCGTCATTCATGCCGTAGCTCTAGCGATTGAATTCAGCTTACCACAGACCTTCACCGTCCAAAACCCTTTTCTAACTGCCTTCAAATACCAAAAAAACCTTCCTCCTCTCCGGAGAGATGGGGAAGGTTCTTCCTTGCCACAAAATGCTATGTTCTGCATCGGTGTACCAGTAAAATCAGTAAGGAGCTTCCAAACTGAATCGTCCCAGCTTCCCTGCACGCAGCTCACGCAAAATGATTTTTGACGCCTTTTCGAGATCTACACGTCCGCCGCTAACAATACAGCCACGTTTACGTCCGATCGCTTCCATAACGTTGACAATTTCATCAGGATTTTCTGTATCTTCAGGACGTTCGGTGAGCTCAAAGCGCTCTGCCAGTGCGTCCCAATAGTACTGAACCAAATATTTAGTCGCAAAAAAGGCAATATCCTCGACATTCAGAATTTCTTCCTTGATCGCACCTGTAACTGCCAGACGATAGCCTACATTCTGATCCTCAAATTTAGGCCATAGAATCCCTGGTGTATCCAGCAATTCAATTTCTCCAATCTTGATCCACTGTTGTGCCTTCGTTACCCCTGGACGGTCACCCGTAGCTGCAATATTACGTCCCGCCATTCGGTTGATCAGTGTCGATTTGCCGACATTCGGAATACCAACAATCAACCCACGCATAGGACGCGGGTTCATTCCCTTCCTAATCTGCCGATCTATCTTTTCCTTAAGCAGCAGCTTGGCCTGAATCGGAATTTCTTTTAGTCCCGTCCCAGTTGTGGCATCCACCGGAAAGGCCACATGCCCCTGCTCCTTAAAATAGGCAATCCATTGCTGTGATACTACCGGGTCCGCCAAATCTGCTTTATTCAAAATAATCATTCGCGGCTTGCCTTGCAAAATATCATCAATCATTGGATTTCGGCTAGAGAGCGGCAATCGAGCATCAATCAGCTCAATGACCAAATCAATTAACTTTAATTTTGCTTCAATTTGGCGGCGCGCTCTGGTCATATGACCAGGAAACCATTGAATCGTCACCGTCATCACCCCATTGATCGTAACTCCTACTTTTACCCTTAGGCTCTTAGTTAGGATTACGGCAGCTATGCTGCTTATTAGTTATTCTAGTGGTTAATCCACTGCATATCTTTTGCCGGCCAGAAAATAACGTCAGCCCGACCTACAACTTCCTTCAAATCAATATATCCAATCATCCGACTGTCTGTACTATTGGAACGGTTATCTCCCATTACAAAAATATGCCCCGCCGGAACTTTTCCATCCTTAAATTTATCATTTGGAAAATTTGTAAATTTGTTGTAAAGCTCACCATTTTGATGCGCTTCTTCTAAAGGAGCTTTCAAGTAAGATTCCTGAATCGGCTTACCATTTACTGTAATCGTGTCACCTTCTACCTTGACCGTATCTCCTTCAACGGCAATGACGCGTTTGATAAAGTCTCTTCCTTCCTCCGGCACATGAAACACGATCACTTCCCCTGGTTTAGGGGCACGGAAATCATACAAAATCTCATTTACAATGACGCGTTCTCCGGTATGAAAGTTAGGCTGCATCGACGGGCCATCCACAATAAACGGCTTAAAGAGAAGCCAGCGGATTAAAAAGACAAGCACTAACGCAATAATGATGGCCTTGAGCCACTCAAAAATCTCATTTTTTGGTTTACGCTTGGGCGTACCATCCTGTTCAGTTGGCTGCTGTACAGCTCCTTGTCCTACTTCTTGCTCCATAGCTCACTGTCCTCTCTTTACGGTCAATAATCCACAGTTCCCTATGTACGTAGAAAAAACGAAAGGAGCTTGTAACCAAGCCCCTTTCGTTTTTCGTTGTATTAACGACGAATTTCTTTAATTCTCGCTGCTTTACCGCGCAGTTCACGAAGATAATAAAGCTTCGCACGACGCACTTTACCACGGCGAGCCACGTCGATTTTATCGATTTTTGGGGAATGAAGCGGGAAAGTTCTTTCCACACCTACACCGTAAGAAATTTTACGAACTGTAAAAGTCTCACTGATTCCACCACCACGGCGTTTAATTACAACACCTTCAAACAACTGGATACGCTCACGAGTTCCCTCAATAACTTTCACGTGCACTTTCAAAGTGTCACCAGGACGAAAGTTAGGCAAATCTTTACGCAGTTGTTCTTCAGTGATCGCTTGGACGATATTCATCTATGACTCCCTCCTTCCGTACAGGTGTTCATGCTTCTTCTGGAAACACAACCGTTTCCTTCATCATCCACAGAGGACCACCGTATTACACACAACAGATGTATTGTATCATGGAGGATACCGCATTGCAACAACAAAAAGGGATTTGACCAAACATTATTTAATTGACTCCATTATAAAACAGGTCACTGCCTGCTTTCAAATCCACTCATGCCTAAGACGCTTTATTGCTTATCCCCCAAACAGTCAGATTTGCGCTGCTCCTCAACCCACACGCGCTCCTTGCCTGTCAGTTCAACCTGTTCCAACAGGTCTGGTCGGCGTTCCATCGTGCGACGTAACGCCTCTTGGCGTCTCCAAGAATCAATATTGACGTGATGCCCTGACAGGAGTACATCAGGAACTTTCCAGCCCCGAAACTCCGCAGGCCGGGTATAATGGGGGTACTCCAGCAGCCCGGTACTAAACGAGTCCGTTACCGCACTCGTTTCGTTCCCCAGCACTCCTGGTAGCAACCGTGTCACACTGTCAATGACGGCCATGGCTGGAAGCTCACCACCAGTCAACACATAGTCTCCGATAGAAAGCTCATCCGTCACCAAATGCTTTCGAATACGCTCATCATAACCCTCATAATGCCCACATATAAAAATAAGATGGTCCTCTTTGGCCAGCTCTTCCGCTTTCTTTTGCGTAAAAGTCTCGCCTTGTGGACACATCAAAATGATACGCGGAGATTTTATGTCTGTGTTACGTTCTATCCCTTCATGTTGAATAACTTCATCGGCAGTTTCTAATGTTGATTCCTCTGATTTATCCAACAGCGCTTCCACGGCAGCAAAAATAGGGTCAGGCTTCAAAACCATGCCGCCCCCACCGCCATAGGGCGTATCATCCACTTGTCCATGCTTGTTGCCGGCATACTGACGAAAATTAACCGCTTGCAGTGATACAATTCCCTTATCCCTTGCTTTTCCCAGAATGCTTGCATTAAATACTCCATCAAACATCTCTGGAAACAGGGTCAGCACATCTACCCGCATTACAGCAGACCTTCCATCAACCGTACCGTAACCCGTTTTTCGCGCACGTTTACATCCAAAATAACATCCTCTATATACGGCAATAGCAGTTCCTTGCCTTTAGGCATTTTGACTACCCATACATCATTGGCTCCCGGAGTCAAAATTTCTTTAACCACGCCGAGCTCATTTCCGTCTTCGGTCACCACTTCCATGCCGACTACTTCATGAAAATAGAATTCATTTTCTTCCAATTCGCCTAACCGATCAGCAGATACCTTCAACAAAGTACCTTTATATTTTTCAACTTCATTGATATTGTGATATTCCTTAAATTTAGCGACAACCATATTTTTTTGAAAACGCGCTGTTTCAATAGTTACGGGAATCGGGGCTTTACCTTCAGCCGGAACAATCAAAAGTTCACTACCTTTAGCAAAGCGATCCTCTGGGAAATCTGTCGTCGTTAATATTTTAAGCTCCCCACGGATTCCATGGGTGTTCACAATTTTTCCGACATTAAACAATTGTTGCATCGTGTTCCTCCTGCTTGTAATCGGTCCCGCTCCATATCATCTTCATCATGTACGAAAAAGGGTTAGGACATACATCCTAACCCACTTTCGTATATCTTTAAGATATGATGTCTACGGTAACCCGTTTATCCATCTTAACGGCTGCTGATGCAACCACAGTGCGAAGCGCCTTGGCGATACGACCCTGCTTACCAATGATTTTGCCTACATCCTCAGGATGCACACTAAGCTCATATACAACAAGCCGATCCTTCTCCAAGGTCTTCACGGTTACATCTTCCGGATGATCGACTAAAGCCTTAGCAATGATTATCACTAATTCTTCCATGGTTGACCCTCCGTATCAGCACCTTATTTCTGTAGTTTAGACTCATGAAACTTTTTCATTACGCCCGCTTTGCTAAGCAAGTTACGGACTGTGTCGGATGCTTGTGCACCATCTTGCAACCATTTCAGCGCTTTATCTTCATCAATTTTTACAACCGCTGGTACTGTGATTGGGTTGTAGTAACCGATTTCTTCGATAAAACGACCGTCACGCGGGGAACGAGAATCAGATACCACGACGCGATAGAAAGGAGCTTTATGTGCACCCATACGTTTCAGACGAATACGAACTGCCACGAAAATTCACCTCCTTCAAAAAGTAGACTGTATATTGTTATCCCATAATTCCAAGGGCCTATTGGCCTTAGCGGAAAGGAAACTTCATACCTTTACCCATACTCTTCAACTGCTTCATAGCCTTGTTTTTGCCACCCTTAGGTCCCATCATATCTGAGAACTGCTTCATCATGCGACGCATTTCGTCGAATTGCTTTATCAGACGATTTACCTCAGCCAGTGATGTTCCGCTGCCTACAGAAATACGTTTGCGACGGCTATGATTAATCATATCTGGGTTTTGCTTTTCTTGTGTGGTCATAGAATGAACGATAGCCTCAATCCGGCCCATCTGTTTGTCATCCACTTTGATATCTTTCATTTGCTTCATGTTGCCCATACCGGGAATCATATCAAGAATCTGGTCGATTGGGCCAAGCTTCTTAACTTGATCCATTTGCTCCAGAAAATCTTCAAAAGTAAACTCGGCATTACGCATTTTCCGTTCCATTTCCTTCGCCTTATCGGCGTCGATATTGGACTGCGCTTTTTCAATCAGGGACAACATATCACCCATGCCTAAAATCCGTGAAGCCATCCGTTCAGGATGAAACGGCTCCATCGCATCCAGCTTTTCACCCAATGTAGCAAACTTGATCGGACATCCCGTCACAGCCTTGACCGACAAAGCTGCACCACCACGAGTGTCACCATCCAGCTTCGTCAGTACAACTCCCGTTAACTCCAAGCTATTATTAAAGTGCTCCGCAACGTTAACTGCGTCCTGCCCCGTCATGCTATCTACAACCAGTAGAACTTCATCCGGGTTGACGTTGGTATGAATCTGGCGCAACTCTTCCATGAGCTCTTCATCAACATGAAGACGACCAGCAGTATCTATAATAACGTAGTCATTACCATTATCCTTAGCATGCTGCAAACCCTGTTTTGCAATTTCTACCGGGCTTGTCTGATCTCCCAGTGTAAATACAGGAGTATTAATCTGCTCCCCAAGAACCTGAAGTTGCTTGATCGCGGCTGGTCTATAAATATCACCAGCTACAAGCAATGGACGATGATTTTGCTTTTGCAGCAATTTCGCCAGTTTACCAGACGTCGTCGTCTTACCTGCGCCCTGGAGACCCACCATCATAATGACCGTAGGCGGTTTGTTTGCTTTGGCAAGCTTGGCCTGACTGCCACCCATCAACTCGGTCAGTTCTTTGTTCACGATGTCGATGATGACCATGCCTGGCGTAAAGCTGTCCATCACTTCCTTACCAACGGATTTCTCCTTTACCTTGGCAATAAAGTCCTTTACAACCTTGAAGTTAACGTCCGCCTCAAGCAAAGCTAATCGTACTTCACGCATCGCCTGAGCTACATCCTCCTCAGACACTTTTCCTTTACCGCGCAGTTTACTGAATACATTTTGCAAGCGAGTCGATAATCCTTCAAATGCCATACTTTCGCACCTCCTTGTCTACCAGGGTTGTTTGTTCTTAATCTATATGTCCTACAGTTCCTGCAGGCGATTTACAATTTGATGAACATGTTGCAGAATGCCTTCATCGGACTCACCGATTTTACCGAATGCCTCATACAACGTCTTATTTAATTCTTCGAGATCTTGGATTCTACGCTCATACTTGCTTAGCAAACCAAGCTTTTCCTCGTACATTTCCAATACCTGTTCAGCACGTTTAATATGTTCATATACTGCCTGACGGCTAATTTGAAATTCCGATGCAATTTCCCCTAAAGAAAAATCATCATGGAAGTAATATTTTAAAAACATCTGTTGCTTCTCTGTAAGCAGAGGTTCATAGAAGTCAAACAGTCGGTTAATCCGGTTTGTCTTTTCCAGCCGATTCTCCTGACTCATCTTGTATACCTCCATCGTCAAGGAAAAACACTTTACAGTTCTTTTCAACGTTCCTTATGATACATAAAAGAAAAGAAGATGTCAAGCGTTATCCCTTGTCATACAAAAAAAAGCCGATCCACTGCCCTCAAACGGAAGTACGGATCGGCTTTTTGCCCACTGTTACTTAAACCCTTACTGGAGTAAGATACAGCAGAACAGCCAGAAAATGAAGTATGCTGCCTGCCAAAACAAACAGATGCCAGATCGCATGGTGATATGGAAATGCCCGCCACACATAGAAAATTGTGCCCAACGTATACATAAGACCACCTACGAACAATAACGTCATCCCTCCGGCGGGAACAGTCGCAACCAAAGGATTCCAGGCAATGGTGATGAGCCAGCCCATCACAATGTAAAACACGGTAGACATAAACAGGAAGCGCTTGGTGAAGAACGCCTTGAACAACACACCAAACAGTGCAATCCCCCAAATCACTCCAAACAATGTCCATCCCAGAGTACCTCGCAGTGCAACGAGCATAAACGGGGTATAGCTACCTGCAATGAACAGGTAAATGCAAGAATGATCGAATATTTCGAACAAATCCTTCATTTTCCCTTCACGCAGGCTATGAAGCAACGTTGAATTGGTGTACAACAGCAACATCGTAATCCCGTAAATCGTAAAGCTGACGACATGCCAAGTGGTTCCTTTCAAGCTAGCAAAAACAATGAGTAACACAAGCGCTGCCACGCTTAAAACGGCTCCAATTCCATGTGTAATGGCGTTGGCTACTTCTTCCCGTCGGGAGTAGGTATAGGTGTTTGCCATCGGTTTTTCACCCGGCTTCCTTATTTATATTTTACATACAACATACATTACATATACGGCATCGACAGACCTCTTGCTTTCATTATACATCTGGGCGAACTTGAACAGCAACAGGATGGCTACTTAGTCCCAAACGTAGCATGAAAGCCTACTTTAAACGTATCAGTTCTGTTCTTCCTCGTCTGCAGCAGTTGCTTCGACGGTCTCTTCCTGAATCAACCCCGCAAACAACGCATGAACGAATTGCTCGGAATCAAACGGTTGAAGATCATTCACTTTTTCACCTAAGCCCACCAGCTTAACAGGCAAATTCAGCTCCTGACGGATGGCCACAACAATCCCGCCCTTCGCTGTACCATCCAACTTCGTTAGTACCAGCCCGGTTACACCGCTTTTCTCACCAAACAGCTTGGCTTGGTTAAGTGCATTTTGTCCAGTCGTCGCATCAAGTACCAACAACACTTCATGAGGAGCATCTGGAATTTCTCGTTGGATCACGCGGAAAATTTTGTTCAGTTCCTCCATCAGATTGCTTTTATTCTGAAGACGTCCAGCGGTATCACACAACAAAACATCCACTTGACGCTGCTTGGCAGCCTGTACGGCATCAAACATAACCGCAGCCGGATCGGAACCGGATTGCTGCTTAATAACCTCTACACCTGCCCGTTCGCCCCATACCTCCAACTGTTCAATCGCACCCGCCCGGAACGTATCTCCAGCAGCCAATAATACTTTTTTGCCCTCTTGTTTAAAACGGTGAGCTAACTTGCCAATGGTTGTCGTTTTGCCGACGCCATTGACTCCTACGAATAGAATGACTGTAATCCCGTCAGCGCTCATTTTGAGCTGACTATTGTCATTCCCCCGCAGTAACTCGGACAGCTTTTCCGACAATACAGGCTGTAATTCCGATGCGTCCTCAATTTTGCGCTTTTTCACTTCTTCTCGCAGGTCTTCAATGAGGTTCATAACCGTGTTGACGCCTACGTCCGCTCCGATCAGAATTTCTTCCAGTTCCTCATAAAATTCCTCATCAATCTTTTTACGGCGAATCATCAAGTCCGTTACTTTTTCAACAAAACCTTTACGTGTTTTTTCCAAACCATCTTTGAACTGTTTTGTGACAGATTCAGTTTTGTTTGCAATGCTTTCCTTCAATTTCCTAAAGAAACTCATGGATTCCCTCCGTTGGTCTGAAAGTATGTTGTTTAATGTCAGGCAATCTCAGCTTCATCGTTGTCCAGCTTGACAGATACGAGTTTGGAAACCCCGCCTTCCTCCATCGTAACCCCGTACAACACATCAGATTCTTCCATTGTGCCCTTACGGTGTGTGACTACAATGAACTGTGTCTGTTCCGAGAATTCCCGTAAATACTGGGCAAAACGCACCACGTTTGCTTCGTCCAGTGCAGCCTCTACTTCATCGAGTACACAGAATGGAACAGGTTTAACGTGTAAAATGGCAAATAATAACGCCATCGCTGTTAACGCACGCTCACCGCCCGACAGTAGCTGCAAGTTTTGCAATTTTTTGCCCGGTGGCTGAGCTACGATGTCGATCCCCGTCTCCAGCAAGCGTTCCGGGTCAAGCAGCACGAGATCAGCACGTCCGCCTCCGAACAGCTTGGAGAACACCGTTCCAAATTCGCGCCGAATAGCATCGAACGTTGTCTTAAAGCGTTTGGACATTTCTTCATCCATTTCACGAATAACTTGATAGAGCGTTGTCTTGGCCTCCACCAAATCAGACTTTTGCTCATCAAGAAACGTATAACGCTCATGCACACGCTGGTATTCTTCAATGGCGCCCAGATTCACCTCACCCAACGCGGAAATCCCCCGTTTGAGCCTCTCTACCTCGCTCTGCGTACCTTCAATATCTTCCGGTATAGGGTAACGCTGCTTGGCTAACTCATAGCTGAGTTCATAATCATCACTTAACTTTTTCAGAACGTTTTCCAGTTCCACATCAAGCCGATTTACTCCAATTTCCGTTTGACGAAGCAACTCCTCCACTGACTTGAGCTGAATTCGCTGTTCTTTCGTGTCGTTCTCAGCCACTTCAAGCTTTTTGGACAAGCTGCTACGTGCAGCCCGCTTGAATTCCAGTTGCTGTGCGGCTTCTTCCTTTTTCAAACGGTATTGATTGAGATTTTCAATCTGTTTCACGGTCTCCTGCTCATTGGTCAGCAAATCTGCTTCGATGGAAGCAAGCAAGGTTTTGTTTTGTCTCGAATCTTTACCAAGAGTATCATAATCCCCACGCAATCTGCGCAACTGCTCTTCCAAAGAAAAGCGCTCTTGGTCCAGTTTTCCTTCTCTTACCTTGAGATTCGTAAGCTCTCCCTGCAGCTGCTCTTTGGCAGATTCGTTAGCTTTACGGGCAAATTCAGCAGCGTGAATGGCCTGATGCGTTTTCTTTTCTTCTTCTTCCAGCGCAGCCAACTTTACCAACGCTTCTTCACGGGAAGTTTCCAGCTCCTTGATTTCCTGATCAAAGCCCTTTTTCTCCTGACCAGACGCAGCGACCTGCTCCAGAACATGACGAAGTTCATGCTCCAGTTGCTTGAGTTCCATTGCCATCTGCTGCTCTTCACCGCGCTTCACATCGCCGCCCTGGCGCAACTCGTCCAGACGGGTCTGTGTCTCTTCCAACTGGCGTTTGGTATCTATTGCACTCTGGCGCAACCTTGCAATTTGCTGCTCCGTATCTACAATGTCCTGGTCCAACTGATCCAGCTGACGTTTGCGTCCAAGCAGATTAGCATTTTTCTTAAACTGGCTTCCCCCAGTCATGGAACCCCCTGCATTGACAACATCGCCTTCCAAAGTGACCACGCGGTATCTATATTGGCAACGGGCCGCAATACGGTTTGCATCTTCCAACGTACGGGCAATGACCACATTCCCCAAGAGACTGCCTACAATTCCGGCATATCGATCATCATACTGAATAAGATCTGCACCGATTCCGACAAAGCCTTCGGCTCCTTCTGCAATTTGGCGTTCTCCTGCACCGATTTGACGCGGACGGATAACATCCATAGGCAAAAATGTCGCTCTGCCCAGTTGACGCTGCTTTAGAAAACTGATCGCCTGTCTGGATACGGATTCATTTTCCATCACGATATGCTGAACTGAAGCACCCAAAGCGGTTTCCATCGCCTGCTCTAAATGCTCAGGCACCCGAATCAGCTCCGCTACCGCTCCATGCACACCGTGCAAAGTATCTTTTCGTGCAGCCTTCAATACCTCTTTAACTCCAAGCATGAAGCCGTCAAAGTCATCCTGCATTTCCTTCATTGTATCTCGCCGTGAAATTTGAGCCTCACGTTTTTGTTCCCATTTACGAACCGTACCCTGGTTTTCTTCCAGTAGTTTTTGAAGGGCCTGGTACTTTTCACTTCCCTGAATATAGCCACTACGCAAACTACTGATTTCCTGCCCCAGCTTCTGAACCGCAGCTTCCAATCCCTTTTTGCGCTGTTCAAGTTGTACTTTCTGGGCTTCCCATTTGCCGGATTCGTCACTTACGCGAGTCACACGCCGTTCCAATGCTTCCTTCTGTTGGTCTGTATAACGAATTTCGTTACGCGCCTGCGCCATCTGATTCATCAGCTCCAGCAGACCACCCTTTAGGCTTTCTTCCTGCTCCTGGCTGATTCCGCCTGTAACACCAATCAGTTTGGCCTCTTCGTCAGACAGCCGCGCACGCAACTCGTCAAGCTCTACATTCAGTGTAGACAGTTTTTCGTTCAGCTGATCCAGTTCACTCCTGCGCTCGGAATGGCGTGATTCGCTTGTGCTAAGTGATAAGATCAATTGTTCCCGATTAGCCTCCAGATTGCGTGTGCGCTCTTTGAGCAATTCGCCGTAGCCTTCACTTTTCTCCGTCGCTTCACTGTATTGCAGCAGATCCCTTTGCAACTGCTCTACCCGCTCTTCCAGCTGGCGCAATTCGTTGCGGTCGCTTTCCAGCATCGCATCGTGTCGGGACACCACCGTAGACAACTGAAGCTGCTCCTGCTGCAACAGAGCTAGTTTGGAAGTCGCATCGCTCCACGAAGTATGAATTTGTTCAATTTGATGGACGTACATTGAAATTTCTTTTGATTTCAATTCACCGCGCAGTTCTTTAAAATGAATCGCCTTTTCAGACTGCTCCTTAAGCGGTCCAATCTGATCCTCCAGTTCACTAACCAAATCGTGAATACGCAGCAAATTTTGCTCCGTTTCATCCAGCTTGCGAACCGCATCTTTTTTACGCGATTTATATTTTACGATACCCGAAGCTTCCTCAAAAATACCTCGACGATCCTCAGATCGGGTACTCAGAATTTCTTCAATGCGTCCCTGCCCAATAATTGAATAAGCTTCTTTACCAATGCCTGTATCCATAAACAGCTCTGTAATATCTCGGAGTCTGCATGATTGCCGATTAATGAAATATTCACTATCCCCACTTCGATGTACACGTCGCGTTACCGTGACCTCACCAAAATCCAGAGGCAACGCCTGATCTTCATTATCCAACGTAAGCGATACTTCACCGTAATTAACAGCCTTACGAGCATCACTACCCGCAAAAATAATGTCCTCCATTTTGCCGCCACGCAGTGATTTGGCACTCTGTTCGCCTAGCACCCAACGAATTCCGTCGGAAATATTACTTTTTCCGCTTCCGTTGGGTCCGACGACTGCCGTAATGCCGCGGACAAATTCCATTTCCGTTTTATCTGCAAACGATTTGAAGCCCGCCAGCTCAATGCGCTTTAAAAACATGCTCAATCTCACCTCTAACATTTCAAATATGCTTGTACAACACCGTATACCTGATTGATATGAATTATCCCTATTGTAGCATAAACTAGCTTGTATAAAGCACAGTACCGACACTCACATTACACCAGCAAAGCCACGAAAAAAGAGCAAAACGCAGTCCATTCGCCATTACGGGCCGGGACTCCCCGCGGACTGCCCTTTGCTCTTACTTTGTGCCCCCTGCTTGCGTAACCCGTCCGGGCTGCTCAGGTACCGATTACGATTCTGCCAGCTTCAAGCGGTTTAAAGCTACTGCCGCCGCTTGCTGCTCAGCTTCTTTTTTGGAGCGTCCCGTACCTGCCCCTAGCCGTTCGCTGTCCATATATACCTCAGCTACAAACTCGCGCTCATGGGCTGGTCCGCGCTCCTCTACAATCTTGTATTCAAGCATCCCCATGTTATGATGCTGCGTCAGTTCCTGAAGCTCTGTTTTGAAATCACTCATCTGAAGCTTACCATTTAATACGATTTGAGGAAAAATATAACATTCCAAAAACGAACGGACGGCCTCCAGACCCTGATCCAAATAAAGCGCACCTACGAACGCTTCGAATACATCAGCCAACAGAGCCGGACGAGTACGTCCACCTGTCAACTCTTCACCTTTTCCAAGCAGTACATATTGCCCGAACTCAAGCCCGACAGCAAATTTCACCAGAGAAGGCTCACAGACAATAGCTGCACGCAACTTGGTGAGTTCGCCTTCGGGTCGGTTAGGGTACTGATTGTACAATTGCTCGGACACCGTCAGTTCCAGAACAGCGTCACCTAAAAATTCAAGACGCTCATTGTCTGCATTCTGACTGAACCGATGTTCGTTTACGTAGGAAGCGTGCGTAAAGGCCTGCTTCAGAAGCTGCCGATTGTTGAATTGAATATGAAGTTTCTGCTGTAATTGCTTCAAGTCTCCACTCAACGAACTGACCCCTTATGCTTCATATTTTTTTAGAATAACCGTAGCATTGTGACCGCCAAAACCAAAGGAATTGGACATAACCACATTCAGTTCCGCTTTTCTCGGCTTATTAGGTACATAATCAAGATCGCATGCCGGGTCTTGATTATCCAAATTAATCGTTGGCGGAATCGTCTGATGCTGAAGGGCGAGACCACAGATCACGGCTTCAACGCCGCCCGCTGCACCCAATAAATGCCCTGTCATCGACTTGGTTGAGCTGATCGCTACCTTATAGGCATGCTCTCCAAGCGTTTTCTTAACTGCTTCCGTTTCGGATTTATCACCGACTGGTGTAGATGTACCATGTGCATTGATATAATCAATCTCTTCAGGATTCAATCCAGCATCACGGATCGCCATTCTAATGCAGCGCGCCGCTCCCTCTGGATCAGGCTCCGTCATATGATGGGCATCACCAGAAAGTCCGTAGCCAATCACTTCACCGTAAATACGCGCACCACGCTTCAAAGCATGATCCAACGATTCCAGAATAAGAACACCTGAACCTTCGCCCATAACAAACCCGTCTCTTTCGGTATCAAAAGGACGACTTGCCTTTTGAGGCTCGTCATTACGCGTGGACATCGCTCGCATGGAACAAAATCCAGCCATACCAATCGGACGAATAGTGGCCTCAGCTCCTCCGCAAATCATGGCGTCTGCGTCACCGCGCTGAATCATGCGGAAGGAATCGCCAATAGCATGACTACCCGTGGCACATGCCGTAACTGGTGATGTATTAGGGCCTTTAGCACCGAGTGAAATCGATACTTGACCGGAACCCATATTAGCAATCATCATCGGGATGAAGAAAGGGCTTACGCGTTTAGGTCCTTTTTCAATCAGCGCGTTGTGCTGATCTTCCCAAGTTCCCAATCCGCCAATACCGGAACCGACAGATACACCAACACGCTCAGCGTCCGCATTTTCTCCGATTACAAGTCCGCTGTCCTCAAGCGCCAACTTACTAGCAGCAACCGCAAACTGCACAAAGCGGTCCATTTTACGCGCATCCTTACGTTCAATATAATCCTCTGGATTAAAATCTTTAATGGAAGCGGCTATTTTCGTAGTGTACTCACTTGTATCGAAAGCTTCGATTTCACTGACGCCGGATTTTCCAGCCATCAGATTATCCCATAGTGTGTTCAAATCCTGTCCCAGCGAAGTGATTACACCCATTCCTGTTATGACAACACGTTGTTTCAAAGATAATCACCTCTATGTTTACTGCATATTGTATTTTAAGACCGCACACTCTTGTGCGTAAAAATAATATAGAATCAACTAAAGTTAGTAATGCCGCATACTTCTCAGCCTTTGACTAAGTGAAGCTGAGCCAAACTCAAAAACACACGGCAATTCCGTCTTTAGTTCAATCTGTATAATTAGGAGAAAGTCCCGCCTGTAACAGAACGGGACTTTTGATGACATGAATTAGGTATGAGATTGTATGTACTTCACAACTTCACCTACAGTTGTAATTTTCTCTGCATCTTCATCAGAGATTTCCATATCAAACTCATCTTCCAATTCCATTACCAATTCAACTACATCGAGAGAATCAGCGCCTAAATCATCTTTAAAAGATGCTTCAAGTGTAACTTCGGCTTCGTCGGCTCCCAAACGGTCAACGACAATGCGTTTTACGCGCTCCAATACATCGGACATCCGGCTCACCTCCTCTTAGGTATTATACGAAAATTACAATTAAAATGCCATAGAAGAGAGTTTTCATTGACAACTCTTCATCGGGGCATGCGGATTGGCAACATGCTACTACATATACATGCCGCCATCCACATGCAAAGTCTGGCCCGTCATATATGAGGAAGCATCCGAGGCCAAGAACAGCACCACATCAGCAATTTCCTCAGGCCGTCCAAGACGGGCCAGCGGTATACCGCTAAGCATATTGTCACGCAAATCATCAGCCAGTACCTGCGTCATCTCGGTATCGATGAATCCAGGAGCCACACAGTTCACTGTAATACCTCTCGATGCAAGCTCTCGAGCAGAGGATTTGGTAAGACCAATTACCCCTGCTTTAGCAGCAACGTAGTTGGCTTGTCCTGCGTTGCCAAGTACACCGACCACGGAGGAGATATTGATAATTCGGCCAGAACGCTGCTTCATCATTGGACGTGTTGCCGCCTTAAGACAATTAAACACACCCTTCAGATTCGTTTCGATCACCTGATCGAATTCCTCTTCCTTCATGCGCATGATTAAATTATCTCTTGTTATGCCGGCATTATTCACCAGGATGTCAATCTTGCCCCAAGCGCCAATCACATCCTTGATCAACTGATCTGCTTCGTCAGCGCGACCGACATTAGCCTGAACTGTAATAGCCTCTACACCTTTGGCACGAATCTGCTCTGCTACCTCAGTCGCAGCCGCTTCACTACCAGCATAGTTTACTGCCACATTAGCGCCTGCTTCAGCCAGCGCCAGCGCGATACTACGGCCAATTCCGCGCGACGCTCCCGTAACGAGCGCCGTTTTTCCACTCAATGGCTTAGACATCATAGTCCCCCCTTGCAAGTATATAACCCGTTAAGGCAATGATTATACTTTTAACGGGCCTCCAAGGCTTCCGTTACAGAAGCAAACGACTCCAGGCTGCTTATATTATACAGCTTAACCGTTTTGTCGATTTTTTTAACCAGTCCAGTCAAAACACTTCCCGGTCCAAACTCAACAAAGGTGTCAACACCTTGTTCTAGTAGCCATGTTACACTGTCTTCCCACAGTACCGGAGAATAGACCTGATCCACCAACAGTTGGCGGATTTCGCTCCCCTCACGTACAGGTTTAGCTGTTACATTGGCAACAACCGGAATCTGAGCTTTGGAGAAAGTTACAGCCCCCAACTTGCCGGAGAGCTTGGTCGCTGCTTCCTTCATCAATGACGAGTGGAAAGGACCGCTAACCTCCAGAGTAATAGCGCGCTTGCCTCCTGCTTCCTTCACACGTTCAGCGACAGCAGCTACGCCCTCCTTCGTACCAGATACAACAATTTGTCCGGGACAATTGATGTTGGCTAGTTCGACCAGTTGACCAGACTCCGTAATATCACGGCACAATGCTGCCAATGCTTCACGATCAGCTCCCAACACAGCAGCCATCCCGCCTTGCCCATCAGGAATGGCCTGCTCCATGAACTCGCCACGTGTACGAACGATCTCAACCGCATCCTCAAATGCGAGGACACCGGAAGCGACTAGCGCGCTGTATTCTCCTAGACTGTGTCCAGCCACATAATCGGGATGAATGCCCATTTTTTCCTTGAACGCTTCATACAACGCAATGCTCGCCGTTAACAGTGCAGGCTGCGTATTGGATGTTTGCTTCAAAGCTGTGTCCGGCCCTTCAAAAATCAGCGTGCTTAGTGCGAACCCTAACCGTTCGTCCGCTTGGCGAAATACTTCTGTTGCAGCTGGAACTGCTTCATAAGCATCTTTAGCCATACCTACAGCTTGTGAACCCTGACCGGGAAATATAAATGCCGTTTTGCCCATCGTGTATGCACCTCTCTGTATCCAATGCTTGTCCTGTAAAACACTACACAAATTCAATATTATATCAAAAATTCCAACTAATCACCAGACAAGAACCGACGCTCCCCAGGTCAAGCCACCGCCAAAGCCCACCATTAATACACGGTCGCCTTCCTTCATGCGGCCTTCCTCAGCTGCTTCCACAAGAGCGAGAGGGATTGATGCTGCAGATGTATTCGCATATTTATGAACATTAACAACTACCTTTTCCTCTGGTAAATCCAGACGTTGCATCGCCGATTGGATGATGCGAATATTGGCTTGATGCGGAACGAACAGATCAATATCATCTTTGGACAGCCCTGCTTTTTCCAACACATCAACCGTTGCCGTTCCCATAACACGAACCGCGAACTTGAACACTTCGCGTCCGTTCATGTAAATATAGTGCTGTTTATTTTCCAGTGTGTCTGCACTCGCAGGCAAACGCGAGCCTCCTGCTTCCAACTTGAGTAAGCTGCCTCCGGCACCTTCAGCCCCGAGATCAAAGGATTGGAATCCTCTACCTTCAGGCACTTCGCCAATCACTACAGCTCCTGCACCATCTCCGAATAGAACACAGGTATTGCGGTCGGTATAATCTGTAATCCGAGAAAGACAGTCTGCCCCAATGATTAATGCATTATTATAAATACCTGTCTTAATGAAGCTTGTTGCCGTAGCTAGTCCGTATACAAAACCCGAACATGCCGCAGACAAATCGAAAGCTGCTGCGCCTTTGGCTCCCAATTTGTCCTGAAGAATGCAAGCAGTTGACGGAAACGCCATATCCGGTGTAACCGTAGCTACAATAATTAAATCCAGATCCTGTGCCGTCATACCCGCGGACTCCAACGCCTTAATTGCTGCTTCATAAGCTAAATCAGATGTAGCCTGTTCTGGAGCCGCAATATGGCGCTCCTGAATCCCTGTACGGCTGACAATCCATTCATCACTCGTTTCTACGATTGCTTCCAAATCTTTATTGGTCAGAATTTTCTCAGGTACGTATTTCCCTGTTCCGATAACACCAACCGGCCGTAATTTATTCATATCGTCACTCACTTCCTGCTGATTTCCTTGGATATACTTTCCACCAACCGGTTTTGCAAGGCCGTACGAGCCTGCCTTACCGCATTTTTGACGGCAACGCCGTCAGACGAACCGTGACTTTTCAGGACGAGTCCACTCAAACCCAGCAAAGGAGCCCCGCCATGCTCTTTATAATCCAATTTACCTTTCAGACTGCGAAGCTCAGGCATAATCAAGGCTGCCGCAAGCTTGGTCTTCAAGGATTTGGTGAATTGCTCTTTTAAGAGAGAAAATATGGCTCCGGCTGTACCCTCCAGTGATTTTAGCATGATATTTCCAGCAAATCCATCACACACCAGTACATCGCAATTCCCGGTTAACACATCTCTCGATTCAACATTACCCACAAAATTGACAGGTAATTGCTCAATAAGTGGAAATGCCAACTTCGTCAGTTCATTGCCCTTCCCAGCTTCAGTCCCCACATTCAGCAGACCCACCCTTGGAGAAGTCACACCGTGAACTTTCTGACGATACAGACTCCCCATCAGTGCATACTGGGCAAGATGCTCAGGCTTGGCATCCATATTGGCTCCCAAGTCAAGCGCCAGAATACCCTGATCATCAATCGTTGGTATCATCGGCGCAAGAGCCGGACGTTCAATGCCTTCCATTCTTCCAACCACCAGCAACCCTGTGGTCATTAGCGCGCCTGTATTACCTGCGGATATCATGGCATCCGCTTCGCCTTCTCTGACCATTCGACCAGCCACGACCATCGAAGCATCCTTTTTACGGCGCACTGCCTTTACAGGCTCGTCCTGCGCATCTATCGTTTCGGATGCATGGCGAATGCTGAGGTTCGTCGGCAACGCCCTGCCGTTCAGAACCGATTCAATTCGTTCCCGGTCACCAACCAGCGTAATGTCCGTATCCTTCCATTCCGCCGCCGCAGATAGCGCGCCCTCTACTGTCGCCTCAGGAGCATTATCTCCCCCCATGGCATCAATGGCGATCCGCATGCTGACTTCCTCCTTCGCTATACTCTTCCTCCGTGGAGCGATAAATGACAAAGTTGCCTTGGAACACCATTTCTTCTCCTACGTAGGCAAAGACTTCCACTTTAGCCTTCCCTTTTTGTTCTGGATTGGAGCGCACATATGCCTTGGCAATGCACTTTTCACCTAAATGAACCGGGCGGACAAAGCGTATATCCGCTGACGCGGTCAATGCTATCTCATCATTAATCACGGCAACGGCCAATGAATTGGCCTGGGCAAATACATAATGCCCCCGCGCAATGCCAGTACGCGAAAAAATATGTTCCTCTTTAATCTCAAAAATCGAAATACCGCTTCGATCCAACTGTAGATCAACGATATCCCCGATCACTTCATGCAAAGGCAAGGAACGAACCTGGTCGTAGGAGCGCTCAGCCATCAGCTTTAGCCGTTCCCGCAATTCCGGGATTCCCAGCTCCATCCGGTCCAGCCGAATAGTCTGAATACTTACCTTCAGCTGTCTTGTCAATTCCTGATCCGTTACGAACGGATTATCATCAATTAATTGAGTCAGCCGCTGCTGTCTCTGTCTCTTCGGCAAACGTTCGATATCAATGACGCCTCCTTTCTCTACAATAAACTGTCGTTCAGACGACAGTTTGGGTTACTTTACTTCACTTTCTAACGGCGAGACTTCAAGCCGATTTGTCTTCTTGTATGTATAAAGGAACCCCTTGGGCCCTTCTTTCTTAGAACCTGGTACTAAAACAGTATATAGCATGCTGACGTAAAAAGGAAGCATGCAGACAAAAAAAGTAGCGCCTCACTGAAGTGAAGCGCTACTCTTTCTGCGAAGATTCCAAAGAATCCGCTTATCGGACATTATTGAGAGATGATCTCTCTAGCTTTGTACGTTCCGCAAACTTTGCACACATGGTGAGCAAGTTTCAATTCGCCGCATTCGGAGCATTTCACCATACCTGGTACTGCCAGTTTAAAGTGAGTACGACGTTTGTCGCGACGAGTTTTGGATGTTCTCCGTTGAGGTACTGCCATTCTTCCCACCTCCTTAACCAGATCAACCCCGCATAACGGGTATGACTTCTTATCTCATTCAAGACTGAAAGAAAATGCTAGAAGCTATTATCTTACAGCCGGTGAATCAAGCCTGCAACATCCACGCATCGGTTCAGTAACTCTCCGGCACAAGCGGATGATGATTTTTCAGAATTGAACTCAATTCTCATTTAAAAAAATCCTTAAGCCCTGCCAGACGCGGATCAATCTTTTCCGTATTGCCATCGCTACTGTCATCGGAGCCAATACTCCAGTTTTGTCCGGTCTTTGGTGCGATTCCCTGACAATCCTCACTGCACAAAGGCGCAAACGGCACATGCAGTACAAACAGTTCTTCACAATACGGTGCAATGTCGAAGGAGTCCTCCGTCACTGCGATAAAATCGCCATCTTCATCCTCCTCTTCAACACTCGAAGAGGTTTGCTTGAACCGTTCACGGAATTCAATCTTTAAATCCTCGTGCATCGGGCTTAAACAGCGTGAGCACAGCATGTCCAGACCTGCGGTCAACGTGCCTTCCACGCTCATCAAGCCTTGACCCAGACTAACGGCGACCAAGTCGGTCTCCAGCGGGGAAACGGCCGTAACATCAGCACGATCATCCACCAATTCACTCACATTAAGAGATTCACGGATAGGAAAAGGACCGTCACTTGTTGCTACTTTGCGAAAAAATAGTTGCATCACTATCACTCCAAACAAACAAAAATTATTATACCGACTGATCGAGTCGTTTGTCAACACCTTTCACTTTACACCACTCACAAATCCACCGGTTTTCCAATGGTTCGACAAGTTTTATGCAGAAGTAAAAATGCATTGTGCTAAACATGTACTGATGAGTATTCGTACCCCCGCCACTCTTCGTGTACAATAATGCGAGTATAAAGCTTTTTCGTCCAGGTCTCAATGGTCTTGTTCATGCCGACGATGAAAAATCAGTATAGCTACCCTGAAAACAATCATTCACGGGTACTTAACCATTATTATCAAAAGGGATACCCAATAAGCTACTTTAAGAAAGGAGCCGACTACGGTCTTGAAAACACTCGGTATGATTGTAGAGTACAATCCCCTGCATAACGGACATGTCCATCACTGGGAGGAATCTCTTCGCATCACTGGTGCACAGCGCACAGTGGCTGTGATGAGTGGTCCTTTCCTTCAGCGGGGTGAACCCGCGATTACAGACAAATGGTCCCGCACCGAAATGGCACTCGCCATGGGTGTGGACCTAGTTCTGGAGCTGCCTGTGGCCTATGCCGTCCAGCCCGCAGAATGGTTTGCCCGCGGAGCGGTCGCCCTGCTCCACGCGACGGGCATCGTCGACGCGCTCTGCTTCGGCAGCGAGAGCGGAGACATCGCCCCGCTGCGCGCGCTGGCTCGCGTGCTGGCGGCAGAGCCGGCCGAGCTCAAGGCCGGCATCGCGCAGCGCCTAAGCAGTGGCACGAGCTATCCCGCTGCCTACGCGGGAGCCGCAGCCGCGCTCGCGGCCGAAGGAGCGGACGGCGCTGCGCTCGCCGCCCTAATGCAGCAGCCCAACAATACATTGGGGCTGCATTATTTGATTGCGCTGGAACGGCTGGGCAGCACAATCAAGCCCTTCGTGGTTGCCCGCCCAGGATCGGGCTACCACGAAGCCGTGGCCCCTGCGGACGGAGTCATCGCCAGCGCCACGGCCATCCGCCGTCTGCTGCTGGACGGCGGGCCGGAAGCCGCGTCGCTCTACATACCTGCGGCGACACTGGAGATTTTGCGGCGCGAGTGGCAAGCTGAACGCGCGCCGCTGCACTGGGAAGCGTTCAGCCAGCCGTTGCTGAACGCCCTGATCACACGTAGCCCGCAGCAGCTGGCGGAGCTGCACGAGGTCACCGAAGGGCTGGAGCATCGTCTGCGGCAATCGCTGTACACGCTCCCCCAGCCTTCTGTGGAGGCCCTGCTCACCGCGATCAAGACAAGGCGCTATACTCGTACGAAGCTTCAGCGGATGTGTACACATATTTTGCTGAATCATGCCAAAACCGATATGACTCCTGCTGAGCTGGCGAAAGGTCCGGGCTATATCCGCGTGCTCGGCTTTAACAGGGCTGGACGCGAGCTGCTGGCACGTATGAAGCAGACAGCCACCCTTCCGGTATGGGTCAAGCTGTCTGCCGGATCACATCCTCAGCTGGACTGGGATACAGCCGCAGCCGCCATACACGCAGCCGGGATGCCACGTCCCGCCATCCGCGACATGTATGCTGATTACTTGCGACCGCCCATTATGGTTTGATGGGCAGCTTTTCCATATAATTCAGCGCATCGCCAAGCTTGCGAACCGGAACAAGCTTCATCCGGGTTCCCATTTGCTCAGCTTTGGCCTTCGCCTCTTTATAATTATCCGCAGGGACGAAAAACAAATCCGCACTCTGACGGTCAGCAGCAACTATTTTATACTTTGCACCACCAATCGCTCCAACCTGACCGTCCTTATCAATAGTACCCGTACCGGCTACACGATATCCCTTACTCAGATCACCTGGTGTCAGTTGGTTATAGATTTCCATGGTAAACATCAAACCTGCCGAAGGACCGCCAACATCCGTAGATGTAAAATGAATCGTTTTACGTTCATCCTTCGGCTCTACCTTCTGTACCGTGGCAATACTGACGCCAAATCCAGAACGTTGCTTACCCGTTTCACTGTCCGTGATGGTCGTTAAGGGAGCTTGAACGGTCAGCAACTTTCCATCGCGCTTTAGCTTCACTTTAGCCATTTTTCCCGATTTTTCGTCCTCCAAAGCCTTCCGAATGGAACGATTATCGGTCACTCGCACGCCGTTCAGCTCCAATATTTCATCTCCAGGCTCAAACACGCTGTTCGATCCCGGGACCTTAAATACATACACGTAATCTGGCACAATGCGATAGGGAACATGGGCACGGGTGTAGGCAGCCTCCATCGCGGAAGATTGGGAATCCCCCATATACCATACCTGCTCTGCCGCATATTCGTCTTCACTTCTTCCATGCAGACGATCCTCTTTGCGCTGAATCTCCGAATTGCGGTCCAGCTTGGACAGGCCCAACATAATAACATTGGCATAACGCGCCGATACCGTCGTCATCATAAAGCTCCCCCGTTCGATGCTGTCACCCTCCCGGACTTTAACCATCGGTTTGATCTCGTTAGCCCCACCTGGTCCATAGATCAGATAAGGGGTTGGCATATAGACCAGCACATAGACCATTGCAGCCAGCATTAAGACATAACCGGTTGTAAAAAAAACTCTTTTCCGGTTTATTCGTTTCATTGCTTCTCCCCCCTTGCAGCCTAACTTCTCCTATCTTATCCAAGTGCCTCTGCGCCACCTGTTCTCAAGCCTTCCGAAAAAGCATACATTGTTTACGACAACGTATACGAACAACCTATCCCAAGACAACGAACGTGAATAAACACTGGAGACAGCATCCCACTCTCCTTAGTATATTTATGAGAGGTGAATTCTTTGATGCAAAAGGAAGCCCATTCCGCTCCTTATTGGACAACCATACTGCTTGGCCTCGGAGCCATTTTGCTTGTACTGGCTGTTGTCGCCTCACCAGAAGAAGTATTTCAAGCCTCTACTCAAGGCCTTAAGCTATGGTGGAGTATTATTTTCCCAGCCATGCTGCCTTTTTTGATGCTGTCCGAAATGCTCATCGCCTTTGGTCTAGTACATGGACTAGGTATCCTGCTGGAGCCGTTTATGCGATCCTGGTTCCGTCTACCCGGGCGAAGCGGCTGGGTGTTGGCCCTCGGCCTGACCGCGGGATTCCCCGCTGCTGCGGAAGCAGTGCGCCAATGGGCACAACAGGAGGATATGACTGCGTTTCAGCTTCGACGTCTAACCTCTATCGCTCATTTCTGCAATCCGATTACCATCCTGCTCGTCATCGGGACAGGGCTACTGCACAATGCTACCGCAGGCGTGATGTTACTTGCAGTTCACTGGATTTCCGGGCTGCTGGCAGGCTGGATCACCGCCAGACTACCTGTATCGTCTAAAGAATTGCAAAAACGGGAAACGCCAGCTGCCCTACGGCGCACCTCAGTTTCCCGTACTTCTCCCTCCCTGATCCGATCCGCATGGGAAGCTACCCGCTCTGCCAGAGAACGGGACGGCCGCAGTTTCGGAAAACTGTTGGGCGAAACCGTATCCCATGCTGTACAGACGCTGATGGTGACAGGTGGATTCATTATTTTCTTTTCCGTACTAATTCGACTGCTGTCCATATACACAGGCCAAGGATCGCTTTCTTTCATATGGCCTGCCTGGATGGAAATCCATTTGGGTTCCTATGAAATCAGCCGTCTGCCCTACGATCTCCGTACACAAGCAGCCCTGATCAGTGCTGTGTTGGGCTGGGGCGGCCTGTGCGGCTGGCTTCAAATTACCGCCGTCACCAGACCTTCCGACAAGGGCATCACCTTCACCTTGTCACGAGTGCTCCATGGGATTACTGCTTTTGGACTTACCTTAGCGACATGGGTCCCACTTAACCGCATCGTCAGCAATACAACTCCCGCTTACGTCAGTCGCAGTTCTGTGTCTTCTTTTGTGGAAAGCGTAAATGAATCCGCCACGCATCCTGTCATGGCCGGAGCCAGCGGCTTACTAACACAAATAGAAGGAACATCTATGTACCCTTGGCAACTAACCGTACTGTCCATTGCACTGCTAGGTACAATTATAGTTACCCTGCTGGCCTTTTCCTTTATGACTTCATGGTGGAGCCGCCACGATTCGCGTTGACCTTCGCACGCAGCGCGTCTTCCACCTCGGGTGCCACCAGATCTACAACCTTGCCATCAAAATGCGCAATTTCCTTCACCATACTGGAACTCAGATATGAATAAGTCGGATTGGTCATCATAAAGATCGTTTCCGCATCCGGGTTCAGCTTATGATTTGTAGAGGCTAATTGCAGCTCATATTCAAAATCAGTCACCGACCGGATTCCTCTGACAATAACCTGGGCCCCTTTTTGACGTACATAATTAGCTGTCAGATCACGGAAGCTGTCCACTTCAACGTTCGGGATATCGCGAGTTACCGTTCGCAGCAGCTCCATTCGTTCCTCAAGTGAAAACAGCGGATTTTTACTAATATTGTTAAGAACCGCGACAATCAATAGATCAAACTGTCTGGCTGCTCTTTGAATAATATCCTGATGCCCCATCGTCACGGGATCAAAAGTTCCCGGATATACAGCAATACGTGGTTTGTGCTCAATCATGATGGTCCTCCCCGTCTGATTCGCTGATGCCGAATTTGACCCCTCCGGCTTCTGTATGTTCTACGACATCCGACAAAACATCGGCTGCAAAATGATAAATAGATAACGCCGTTTCACCATAAACTGCTTTTCTGACCTGTTCGAACGGCCCGAAGCTTTCCGGATATTCATGTCCCGATTCATACTCCAGCACGATGATTGCATCTGAACGAAGCAAGTTCAACTCAGCCATACGGCTCATTAATTCATCTCCGTGTTTGAGACGATAGGGTGGGTCCAGAAAAACAGCATCAAAAAGAGCTCCACGTTTTGCCAGCACCTTGAGCGCTCGTCCGGCATCATTGCGGAACACTTCAGCCTGTCCTTCCAATCCAGTTTTTCGCAAATTTTCTTTAATGACATCAATGCTTTTGGATTCCATATCAATAAAAACAGCCTTGTCCATTCCCCGGCTAAGCGCCTCTATACCCAGGCCACCACTGCCAGCAAACAGATCAAGTGCGACTCCCCCATCAAAATAAGGACCTATCATGCTAAATAGCGCTTCCTTGACCTTATCCGTGGTCGGCCGCGTCCCTGTGCCGGGAACTGCCTTTAACGGCCTTCCTTTGGCACTACCCGATACCACTCTCACGCTGAAACTCACCTATTTTCTATATGTGTTCATAACCATATAAGATTATGACGCTATCGTACCACATGCACCGCCGTTTGAAAAACTTAGGATGAGGCAGGTATAAAAAACCATTCCCTGGGCATCCTTAGGATATCGGCATTCAACCAATGTCGTAGACAACCGCGGAGAAGACTTACGTTTCCCCATAAGCTCTTCGTCCGGTTTCTCCTCTCCCATTCGGGCGCTCTTTAATGGAGCGCCTGATTTTTTTTACATAAAAAGAAGCTGCTTAATAGCAGCTCTATGTATCATTTTTCTATTTTTGTTTATTTAAGCAGTTCCTCGGGTGTATCCCCTTGATAAACATACACATAACTCGCCACTGAGACAGCAAATGTTGCAAACATAGACAACGATGTGGCTAATCCATATACCATTTTCCTCATCATTCCACTCACCTCCTTCCCCGGATCAATGTTAGACTTTGGACCAAAAAAGCAACAGCCACTACAGAGGAACCGATTACAAAATTAGTACATACAAGCAAGGAGGATAACAGTCGCAAGAGGGGATAAAAACGTACTGGAATGCGCGACTGCTTTTCAATTCTGGATGGGGCAAAACATAAAACGAGAATGAGAGCTATTCCGGTAAACAGGTTTGTCCACCAACTATTTAAGGCAATGCAGGATATGTAAGTAAAAGCTGCTGAAGTCACCAACACACATGCCATGCCCGTTTTCAAATGAATGCCTCCTGATATTTGGCGCAGTAGGGCGAAAGCGATGAGAATCGTTACAGCTTCTACCATCCGTCCCGTGAAGATTGAGGCGAATAGTGTTAACACGATGATCATGGACGCATTCAGAATGAGAGCAAGTGCGTATTTAAGTACCGCGACAGAGGCTGGATGATCAGGCACAGTACGTTTGATCTGGTTAGCAAGTTTGAAAGCCATCGCTTCAATCATCCCGGTATTCCTTTCCGATTGCATAATAGATGAAAAATCCCGAAACCAGTGCAAAAAATATCATACTTAACCATACCTCGTTATAGTAGAGCACAATAGAAGTTGAAATGAGGGACAGGATAATCAGCGTGATGACAATGCCATATTCCTCTTTGAACTTAAGCTTCTTGAAATTAGGGGAAAAGCCAATCCCTTTTCGATACAACATCAATGAAATAAGCAGTCCTACTGCCGCACTTACCACTTGTAGCAGATAGCCCTTCAAGGACCCATCCTGCAGCTCAGAAACCGGAAGGTTGCCGAACATGACTTTTAAGAATACCGACTGAACAACGGCATATGCAAAATAACCTGTAACCGTCATAATACCGGACCACACAATCGGAATCTTCACGACCGTAGCGAGTAAAAAAATAAAAAGCAGCATATTTACGACAGGCACCAAATACGAAAGGGAAAACTCCTCTCGGAGCATATAACTTTGCATATTCATAATCAGGTTAACAAAAATGGCCTGCCAAAGATAAGGGGTCATTTTAACTTTAAAAATACTCAAAATCAGCGCAAAAACAGCTACTCCCTCAAGCGTGGAGAAAACCAAAAAGCCGATTGGCTTCAAAAGCATGCGCGCATCTCCTTTACAATTCCAACCAACCTCATCGGTGTATTCAAAAACTTGGATGTACATCGAATATAAAGGGCTGGGAGCTACTTTTCAAGAGGTCTTTTCAATTATTTCATAGATTTATTCAAGCACTTCAACCAAATGTTATCGGATGCTGCTTCAAGTTGTAGCTTAGGCAACACTTTCTTTGACCGAATCTCCCTGCTTGCGCACAGGCTTCATACGTGATATAAGCTTTTTCCCCCAACGGATGCCGGGGTGTTCAATCCACGAGTAGGTAAACCAAGATAGTCCGATGGTGACTAGCAACGTCATGATAAACATAAGTGTGAGGCTGACTAGGGGAGCAAAAGGTATTTTAACCTGTACGATTAGTCCCAGAGCCAGCATATGCGTCAAATACATGCTGTAGCTAAGGCGGCCGATCCATGACCATACCCGATTAAGCAGCCATATCGGCTGCCAGTGATACAAAGCATACGCTCCCAGTAGCAACCCGAAACCTAGGAGATAATCGGTCATGCCTCCAAAAAATGCAAATAGCACAGAAACAAGCAGCAAACCTCCACTGACTCGGTCTATACTTTTCCAATGCCGCTCGTCTTTCCAAATGAAAAACAACAATATACCTAGCCCAAAGACAGGCAATTGATTCGGAAACCATAAATACAGATAGTGACCCCATAAAGAGTGATCACTAATCCATGGATATTGAGCAAATACCGTATTTAGCCCGAAGCTTACCACAAGCGCCATCACAACAAACCAGGTCGCATGGCGGACTGATCGGATCAGCTTAAATAATAGGGGAATAAACAGATAAAACATACATTCCACCGCAATGGACCATTCCACACCAATAATGCTGTTGATCCAGTACGGATTCAGACCATTCAAAAACAGGACATGAGCAGTGATATTGGCGACAGTGACTCCCTCCTGATCTCCAAGCCAAAATCTTGGACCTGTCCCGTTCACAACCAAATAGATTCCTAACATCACGTAATACAAAGGAGCAATCCGAAAAAAACGACGCAACAGGTAAGCTGAAATTCTTTCCCTCTTGTCACCCGAACGTCTGCTCAAGGACAGAAATAGCGTAAAAGCGCTGGCCATATAAAATAAAGCGACTCCTTTAGCTCCTATACTCAAACCTTTTTGCAACCATCCGTTTAATCCGTCTACATGCTGGCTGACATGCACAAGTAAAACTCCAATAATAGCCAGCGCCCTCAGCGTATCTACAAATTGCAGCTTGTCATCTTCCATTTTCCCCGTGGCTTCGGGCATCGTATCCCTCCATAACAGTCTTGAATGATACATTTCGTATCTATAATACACAAAATGTATCACCAAAGTAAATATCTCCGTTATGCAAAAAAAACACCCTCCGACCGCAAAGAAATGCGGCCAAAAGGTGTTCATTTTGGTCATGCTATATTCAGCTGTACCCTACAATTGGCAGTGACTTTATTTGTTTAAATGAAAAGGAACGGTCGTTACGATCACGTCTTTATAATTAATCAAATAAGCTCTCATCAGTAAGCTGGTCTGATTGTGTAGAATATTTTCCCACCAGTGCTTGGTGATGAATTGTGGAATGAGAACAGTGATATGGTCCTCGTCTGCTTTTTTCCACTCTACTGTATCGATGAACTTGCGGAGCGGATTAATGATGCTGCGATAACGGGATCTCAGCACTACTAAACGTATGCCCACGTCCCACTCTTCCCACTTCTGTTCCATTTTTTGAATCGCCTCATCATCCACTCCCACATATACGGCAACCACATTATCCGACAAGGTTTTGGCATAGCTGATCGTATTCATAACGACTCGCGTAATACCTGCCACCGGAATAATAATCGTATTGCCTTTCACCATAGGTTTATCCTTGGTAATATCAATGCGCAGTTGTTCAGCCGTATTTTTGTAATGCCTGTTGATCTTCATAAAGAAATACAGAACCAAAGGCAGAAAGATAAAGATTACCCACACCTGGCTAAATTTGGTGAAAATAAAGATGAGCGTAATCGACAGCGTGGTCAGCATCCCAACCGTATTAATAGCAAGTTTGACGATCCAGCCTGGCGGTTTGAGCTTGATCCAGCGAATCATCATGCCAAGTTGCGAGAGCGTGAACGGAATAAATACCCCTACGGCATAAAGCGGGATCAGATTTTCTGTGTTGCCGCCAAATACGATGACCAGCAATGCCGAGAAGATACTCAGAAACAGGATACCATTAGAGTATCCGAGCCGATCTCCACGAACCATGAACATGTGCGGCATGTATTTGTCCTTCGCCAGCATAAAAGCAAGCAACGGAAAGGCCGAATAGGCTGTATTTGCCGCCAAAAACAAGATGAGCGCCGTTACGCCCTGAATGATGTAATACATCACACCGCGCCCGAAAGTGGCGTTCGCAATTTGCGAGATGACCGTTTCATGCGGATTAGGACGAACACCGTACCAATAAGCCAGCAAACTAATTCCGATAAACATACACCCGAGAATCAAACCCATCATCATTAGTGTAGTTGCTGCATTTTTGGCAGCAGGCTTGCGGAAGTTCGGAATGGCATTCGAGACAGCTTCTACCCCAGTTAATGCCGAGCAACCCGAGCTGAACGCCTTCAGTAATAGGAACAGACTGACGTTGGATACCGTAGCTCCAAATTGCGGTGCTGCAGCATGAGCTCCCCCTGCCACGTAATGAATGATACCGCTAATAATCAAAACAAAAATCGCAACAACAAATAAGTAAATCGGTACAGCCAGCACCGAGGCAGATTCTGTCACCCCGCGCAAGTTCATAATAGTCAAAAAGATAATCATAATCAGAGCAATGGCGATCCGATGATCATGTAACGACGGGAAAGCCGATGTAATGGCATCTGTACCTGCTGATGAGCTAACTGCTACCGTCAGAATATAATCGACCAGCAAAGAACCACCTGCAATCAGACTCGGACTCTTTCCCAAATTGTCCTGTGCAACAATGTACGCTCCTCCGCCACCAGGATAGGAAAATATGGTCTGTCTATAGGACAGGATCAGAATGATCAGCAATCCCAATACCGCAATGGATATAGGAATGGAATACCATAGGGCAGCGAAGCCGGCTGTAATTAAAACCAGCAGAATTTGCTCCGTTCCGTAAGCTACAGAGGACAAGGCATCTGAGGACAGAATGGCCAGTGCCTTGAGCTTATTCAGTTTCTCATCTTCAAGGGCCGTCGACTTTCGCGGACGACCGATTAATAATCTTTTGACTTTACTCAGCATTTCGTTGACTCCTTCTTTGGATGAGGGTTTTGCAAAAGAACTATGGATCTTATGTTTATTATGTCACCTGAACATCAGATTGATGAAACAAATGAACTATTATTTTATACTCCCTCATCCTGAAAAAAACAATAAGGAATGCTCCCTAAAATGAGCATTCCCGAGTAAGAAAGAGTATTTCGATAAAATACCCTTATGTATACAGTAATTTGAACCTTTCAGGCGTAATTCCTTCAGCTCGGCGAAAAGTTGCCACAAAATGACTGGCATCCCGAAAGCCTACACGCTCCGAAATCTCCTTTACTGTTAATTGCGGATATTCCGTCATCATTTCCTTGGCCTTCCGCAGCCGAATTACAATCAGATAAGCATAAGAAGTCACACCAAACGCTTGCTTAAATAATGTATTTAAATGGCGGGAGCTGACATTCATCATAACTGCCATATCACCTAGGCCCACATCTGGACTGGCATAATTTTGCTCCATAAAGGCCAGTACAGGGGTTAAACGTTCCACATTATGGGAGAGGGAAGGCATTGAGCTATGTTGTCCATGTTTACGCAGTAGAGTCAGAAAACGATACATATTGGCCGAAGCATCTAATCCAGACAAATCACGTTCACTAACCATGGAATGGAGCATCGTTTCCCCAAAGCTGTGTAGCTCGCTATCCGGGTCCCAATGATATCCACGCGTATGCTTCAATCCCAGTGCAGTCAATACAGCAGCGGCGATGGGGCCGTCAAATGTAATGTATAACGTTCGCCATACCTTGGTCGCCCGTCTGTATGCATGGGATTCCCCGGGCAGCAGCAGAACCCCGGACTGCTCTCCCAAACGGAAGCTCCCCCCTTTAAATGTAAATATCCCTTCACCAGACACCGTCTGAATCCAGTGAAAGCACGGATAACCCTCTGGACGGGACACATCTTCCTGCCTGCTGTTAAATCCGATACTTTCAATAAAAAGGGGTAAAGAATGCTCACGCGTAGTCAGGAAAAATCTTAAATGATGGGGAGTTAAAATCATAAAAAGCACCTCCGGCGTATGCGGGTATGTATTTCACATGTAGATCCATATTGTTATATACACGTTCATTTTATTATATTTAAAAGCAGTTATTTGTATTATAAGATAGGATTATTCTTATATACAGAGGTGATTGGCATGATAAGCAGCAAACTTCCTAAAGTATTTTACGGTGGAGATTATAATCCTGAGCAATGGGATGAGGCCACACATCAGGAAGATTTACGGATGTTCAGGCAGGCAGGGATTGATATCGCCACGGTCAACGTATTCTCATGGGCCAAAATTCAATCCGACGAAATCACATATCATTTTGAATGGCTGGATCAATTGATTGACAGTCTTTATGAAAGCTATATCTTCGTTTGTTTAGCTACTAGCACGGCAGCGCATCCAGCCTGGATGGCTACGCGTTATCCCGACATTCTGCGGGTCGATGCTGACGGGCGTAAGCGGAAATTCGGCGGACGCCACAACTCTTGTCCGAATAGCCCAACTTACCGAAGATATGCGGAGCAGATGGCTGACCGACTTGCAGAACGATACAAAAACCATCCTGCGATCCTCGTGTGGCACGTGTCCAATGAGTACGGCGGGGATTGCTATTGTGATAACTGTGCGGCCGCATTTCGGGTGTGGCTCAAGCAAAAATACGGATCACTGGAAGAACTAAACCGGGTGTGGAATACTTCCTTCTGGGGTCACACCTTCTATGATTGGGATGAAATTGTACCACCAAATAATCTGAGCGAGCATTGGGGAGAAAATCACTCGACCTTTCAGGGCATATCCCTCGATTATGCACGCTTTAATTCAGACAGTATGCTTGATTGTTATCTGCTGGAGTATAACGCGATTAAAAAACATGTTCCCGATGCCGTGATAACGACCAATCTGATGGGCTTTTTTAAACAACTGGACTATTTTAAATGGGCTAAGCACATGGATATTGTATCTTGGGACAGCTATCCCGGGGCCAATACTCCGATAAGCTATACGGCGATGGCGCACGATCTGATGCGCGGCTTGAAGGATGGGCAACCCTTTATGCTGATGGAGCAAACACCGAGCCAGCAGAACTGGCAGGCGTATAATTCGCTTAAACGGCCTGGCGTTATGCGATTATGGAGTTATCAGGCAGTCGCGCATGGCGCGGACACGGTCATGTTCTTCCAGCTTCGCCGCTCGATCGGCGCTTGTGAGAAATTCCACGGGGCCGTCATTGAACATGCCGGGCATGAGAACACACGTGTATTTCGCGAGGTGGCACAGCTTGGCAGTGAGCTTGGCGCATTAGGCAACACGCTACTTGACGCGACCGTTAATGCCAAAGTAGCCATTTTATTCGATTGGGACAATTGGTGGGCTTTGGAAAAATCAAGCGGCCCTTCTGTTGCCTTGAAATATATGGATCAGGTACACAAGTATTATGCTCCCCTCTTCCGGCGGAATGTACAGGTAGACCTGGTTTCTGTTGATGCAGATTTCCAGAAATATGATCTCATTATCGCGCCTGTACTCTACATGGTCAAGCCGGGTACCGCCGAGAAGCTGGAACAATTCACAGAGCATGGTGGCACCTTCGTAACGACCTTTTTCAGTGGCATTGTAAATGAAAATGATCTGGTCACAACCGGAGGATATCCTGGTAAACTGCGTAACTTGCTTGGGATCTGGGTGGAAGAAATTGACGCGCTTCTGCCGGAATCACACAATCGCATTGTATTGAAAGAAAAGGTGGGCGTATTACAAGGTGAATATAAATGCGGTCTACTCTGTGACTTGTTGCATAGCGAAGGCGCCGAAGTACTGGCCGAATACGGCGATGATTTCTATCAGGGCATGCCAGTGCTGACACGCAATGGTTTCGGTCAAGGTGAGGCATGGTACGTTGCTTCAGATCCTGAAGAGACTTTCCTTGATGGCCTACTGGGCTACATTTGTGAGCAAAAAGGGATTCCATCCCTGCTGCGCGCTCCTGCGGGTGTAGAAGCCACTGTCCGGACCAAAGATGGAAAATCATATCTATTCGTTCTGAATCATAACGCCCAGACGCAGCAATATCATCTGGATGATCAGAAAGGGAACGAGCTGATCAGCGGTAAATACCTGGAAGGAGAAATTTCTATTGAAGGCTACGGCTTTCATGTACTGGAGCTATCATAATCACTCAGATTTGACTCATGCAGTTCAGCTTGCTGCATGAGTCAAATCTAGGTATCAAAGGAGTTCATCATGAAACGACTGCTATGGATCGGCAGCTTGTCTTATTTTTTAATCGGACTGGCACACGTGGTTGTAGGCTCCCTACTGCCTGTGTTGTTAGAGCATTACGGTAGAAACTATACGGACGGCGGAAGCCTAATCTTCGCTCAATTTTCCGGTTTTCTGGCTGGAGTCCTGCTGTCGCCGTGGCTAGCCCGGCGTTTCGGCAAACGCCGAAGTCTAGTATTCGCCCTGCTCCTGCTGTGCGCGGCTGAAGTGCTGTACTCATTGCTGCCGCCTTGGGGTTGGCTATATGCCGTCGGGGCAGCAGCCGGGTTTGGCTTCGGCATGGTAGAAACACTCATTGGCACTATTATTATCAGCGGTATTACTCAAGGAACGGGCGCGGCGATGAGCCGTCTGGAAGTCTTTTTTGGGATCGGCGCGTTGGCTATGCCCGCTATCGCCAGCCAGCTCATTTCTCTCGGTTGGTGGCGATTGGCCTTTCCCATCATTTCCATGTTTGCAGCCATGACCGTCATAGCTTGGCTGCGTGGGTCCTTCGGCACGCTGGACGCTGTATTAGACCAACAGGAACACCGAGGTGACAACCATGCGCGTTCCACTAACTCATCCAAATCCCCCACGGTAGAGGCTTCTAAAGGTAGCCCTATAGGCAATTGGAAGCTACTTGCACTATTTATCGTCTTTTTCTTTATCTATGTAGGAACAGAGATGAGCCTGGCTAATTTCCTGCCCTCCATGTTCATCGAACGTTTGGGTCTCACGCAAGCCGAAGCAGCACTTAGTGTCACCTGCTTCTGGTTAGCAATGGCTACCGGCCGGTTATTCACAGGCTACATTGCCGATCGATACGGCTACGGTGTCTTTGTCGCCCTGAGCTCGCTGGCAGCGACCTTGCTGCTATGCGTGTTCCCGCTGATCAAAGGCACTGCCGGCGCCTTTATCCTTATTGTACTGCTGGGGCTGGGCATGTCCGGGATCTTCTCCATCGCACTTGTTTTTGCCAGCAAAATGATGCCAGGCACCGAAGAATCCACCACCAGCCTGCTTATAGGCGCAGGTGGAGTTGGAGGAGCTCTGCTGCCTTTATGGCTCGGAAATAGCATGGATCGTGGTGGAGCAGTCTCATCGGCGTGGTTGCTGGCAGGCTTCGCCTGCATCCTGTGTCTGCTTGGGGGCATCTTGTACGCCCTATATGTGCGCAAAAAGCGGCTTCAAACCGCTTCATCATGATACACGTCTCTACTGGCGCCTTTGTCTGTTCCTTGGTTATCATCCAAGTGCACATTCAAAGGTGCTTTTTTACATACTAGACGAATGTACCTTGTACAGCAGCCTGTTTTCAGTCAAAATAGATCGTTTCCTATGGATCACAGGACAGATATCCATGCCTCCTCTAGATGAATGGAGTAGTATACAACAAACCATATGGAGGTGTTTGTATTGGGTCATCCTGAATTAAAACGAAAAAAAGGCCGTAAAAAAAATGTTTTTGTTCGTGCCTGGTTTGATAAGTTAGAAAAAAAGTTTGAGGAAAAGCCCCCAAAGAGAAAAGGCCGCTCGAAACGGAAAGGGTTCGGGAAAGACATCATCGTCAAAAAGCAACTTGTAAGTGTGAATATTAATCATGGCGCTTTAGGGCCTGAAGGGGATTCTGGAACCATAGGTGATTTAGCGCAGTTCGGTTATATTTATAATGTGAAGCCCCAAGTTGTTCCGATTGAAGGGGATGTCATTTTGGATACAAACGGTATACTTACACCTGGAATTGCTCATGTTCCAGGAACTACACAGATTGCTGTATCCGATGCTGGAAAATATGAAGTTCACTTTTCGGTGTCCGGCGTGGAACCTAACCAATTCGCCCTCTTTATTAATGGCGCACTGGCTGAGGGAACTGTATACGGCTCAGGAGCCGGGACACAACAGAACACAGGGCAAGCCATCCTCGCTCTGGCATGCGGTGACGTCCTTACTTTGCGAAACCATAGCTCTACTACTGCTGTTACCCTGCAAACACAAGCCGGAGGAACTCAAGCCAGCATAAACGCTTCTGTCCTCATTAGAAAATTGAGATAGGCTTGAACTCCCGCAAAGTCTCAGTGTACTAAAAAGGGTTTATCCATACAGCGAGGATAAACCCTGAATATTTTTAAAAGGCCATAATGATCCCTTTGTCATTAGCGTACATTGAACTAATCCCTCTGGTGGACACAATATGAATATCTTTAAATTGATAGCGTTTCTTCAGCGCATTCATTAATTTTTCCGCCAGCCCAGGATTATTGCAGTGAGTAATGACGATGCTTTCTCCTTCGGTAGCCCGACCACTTTTTTCAATAGTATCTGCCAGCTTTTCGATAATTTGATTCTGACCGCGTGCTTGAGTAAAAAATGCGATATTCCCGTCACCATCCGAGCCTAAAATAGGCCTGATATGCAAGAGTGAAAGTATCTTTCCAGTGATTTTGTTCATTCGTCCGTTCTTAACCAAATTATCCAGATTTTCTAAAACAAAGTAGGTTTTCATCTTGCTAATAAAGCTCTCCAAGGAAGAAATAATTTCGCTTTTATGATATCCCTCGTCAATCAACTTGCGTAGTTTTAGAGCTAACAAGAGCTGTCCAGCCGAAGCGCTTTTCGAATCAAATACATGAACATCCGCCCCTTCTTCTTCCGCCATATCTTTTCCTACCAATGCACTGGAATACGAACTGGACAGGTTGCTGGATAATGTAATGGCAAAAGAAGTATGCGCACCTTGAAAGGCTTCCTTATACAGCATAGGTGACGGTGATGCGGATCCAATTTTGGTTGTACAGGCTTTCATTTCTTCCATAAACTGAGGCAAGTCTAATGTGTCATCATCTACAAAGCATTTATCTCCCAGCGTCATATTCAACGGAATCGTAGTAACTTGCATCTCTTCTCTAAGCTCTCTCGTTAAATCACAGCAGCTATCCGCTATTATTTTATATCTCACCCGGTACACCCTCACATTATGTTATTTTTCAATAGAACGCGCATTCATAATACTCAAAGAAAGCTCAATTAACCGTATAAATTCCTTCACATTCTTCTCACCCAAACCTACTACAAGCGCTTCAAAATAACCTTCAATTCTCTCTTGCTTCTGTTTGATCAAGGATTCACCATCTACTGTGAGCCTTACACACATTCGTCGTCTGTCATGCTCAGACATTTCCATAGTCACATAGCCTTTTTTCCTTAATCCCGTAAGCGCTGCCGTAATTCTTGATCTGGATACATGCAGATGATCGCTGAGCAAGGAAGGATTAATTTCATCATCCCGATGCTGAACTAAATATTGAAGCACATGGTTTTCCCCCTGAACAAGCTCCGTCAGGCTACTGAATAATTCCATGTCATAAATCCGGTTAACGGATTCTCTCAATTCGTCCCTTAGTTCATAATATTTCATAGTGAACCTCCGCAACACACATAATACATACAGTTAACTATTAATACTATGTACTATAATGAATTGCCCACGATAATAACAATGAAATATTTGTGAATTTTAATACAAGGGTTAATGAGCTCAGCGTCGAATAAGAAAAAATAAGCTTGATCACCTCTTGCCAGTTTATAGTAAAGGAGTTGTTACATAAGATGAAACGGTTTACTCTTCGCCAATCCCACAATTGTTTTTCAAGGAAGCTCAGCCAGACGTCCACCCTTGAATGTCCAGTTACATCTGCCCCAAGATGCTATTACAAATTCAAAAGATCTATGGACCGGGATGTTGGAGAAATATAAGCATTTACAAGAAAAGGCCAACCACTAAATACGGGTTGACCTCATCATTTAAAGAATGTCTTACGTTTCTAAGAGAACATAAACTGACTTTACAGCACCGTTTTAACTGTGTCTTGTACTTGCTGTAGCAGCCCTTTATAGCCATCATCATCAAGGTAGCCGATACTTCCAAGCAGTAAGTGACCGACGGATTCAATTCCAACGAAATCAAAAATTCCCGTATCGGATGTGAGCTTCAATCCTGCGGTCATACCGATTTCATCATAGATTGCGTTAGGAGTACCATGTGTATTCACGATAAACCCTTTTTTACCTGTAAGCAGCTTATTAATCCCTTCCGGACCAGCCGTATATGCAAAGCCGTATGCAAATACACGATCTACATAACCTTTCAGGATAGCCGGAAGACCTGTCCACCAAATGGGAGAAATAAACGTGATCGTATCGGACTGTGAAATGTACTCCTGCTCCATTTTGATATCAGCCGGAGTTTGCCCTGCTCTCATAGCGGCAGTATCCTCAGGTTTTAATACAGGTTGAAAATCAAGGGCATATAGATCGCGTACAACGACTTCATCACCTTTTTCTTTCAGAGTATTTACAACCGTTTCGAGTATCGCGTGATTGAAGCTTTCTGCGTTAGAGTGAGCATAGATAATAAGATGTTTCATTTTAATAACCTCCAGATGTTTTATTATTATTTTGATATTAATATAGATATCTATACATTTACTTAAAAAAATTTATAATCTGTTTTTTACATGCTCTAGCAAATATTCCAGCTGTTCTTTTTCTTCATCTTTAAGACCACCATAGACGGTTTCTTGTAATCTATTGGAGATCATCTCAAATACAGGCTCTATCTCTCTTCCCTTATCGGTCAGAAATATCAGGGTAACTCGGCTATCCTCCCTTTCTTTTTTTCTTTCGACATATCCCAACTTCACTAGCTTGTCGATCAAAACAGTGACCGTGGGTTGCTGACGAGAAATTTTTTGCGTCAATTCCTTAATGGAGAGCCCGTCTTTTTGATAAAGGAACATTAGGATTCCGCCATGAGTAGGAACAATCCCTTCAATTCCATTCGATTCGAGCTCAGACACAATCAATTTATTGATCGAGTCTCTAATGGTTCCTATCAGTGCAGCTGCATTATTTTTTAACATACAAGCATTATTACATAGACATCTATATATATCAAGTGTTGGTGTCAGTCTGATCGGGTTTTAGTATATGAATGATTCAAAGAACTACGATTAAGTTTGATATAATGAAATCTAAAATAGATAGTAGCTTTTTAAATGGAGCAGCTTTTTAAAAAAATTCAATACTTGAGTACCCAAGAAAAGACAACTTTAGAGCAAATATGACTTAATCTAAAATGGTTCATGGTGGACTACTATCGCAGACGCATAAAAAAGCCAAAATACCAAAGTTCCTTATCTGACTTTGAGTATTTTGGCTTACAGTGTTTATTTATGAAATGAAGAGGTGTTCAAAGTATGATATGTTTTAGTTGAGCGTTTGAAGTACCTCAGGTGTGAAAGTTTGAAGATCATGAATTCGACCTTCACGTATTTTCGTAGCCCATGCAGGATCGCCCAGAAGCGCACGCCCAACAGCTACCAAATCAAATTCATTGTTGTCCAGCCGTTCCAGAAGTTCATTAATATCTTGGTGTCCTGCCCCTTTCCCTTCCATATAACTTACAAAATCCTCATCCAGACCTACAGAGCCAACCGTAATCGTGGTTTTTCCAGTCAGTTTCTTCACCCATCCGGCAAAGCTCAAATCGGAGCCTTCAAATTCAGGTACCCAAAAGCGACGTGTCGAGCAATGGAAGATGTCCACGCCCGCTTGTACTAACACATTCAGGAGCTGCCCCAGTTTATCCGGTGTATCGAACGGCTTTGCGTTGTAATCATTCATTTTCCATTGGGATAGGCGCATGGCAATAGGGTAATCAGGGCCAACCTCAGCACGAATAGCTTCCACAAGCTCAATGGCGAATTGAGCACGTTTTATGATATCACCACCATAGCGATCCGTACGTTGGTTCGTTCTCTCCCAAAAGAATTGATCAACCAGATAGCCGTGTGCTCCGTGAATTTCAACGCCGTCAAAGCCCAGTCGTTTTGCATTCGCAGCTGCATCGACATAGGCGCCAATGACCTTGGCGATTTCTTCTTCTGTCATCGGCTCGGTCACTTTATTGCCTTCCAGATCCAGCCCCGATGGACCAATCGATAGCGCTTCGGGATTCGGCTGAGATCCCAAAGGACGAGCCATCCCCATATGCCAAAGCTGTGGGAAAATTTTACTACCAGCTTCATGAACCTGTCTGACCACTTCAGCCCAACCGTTTAAAGCCGCTTCCCCATAAAAATTAGGTATCCTCGGCTCACTTGTTCCAGCCGGATGGTCAATCACTGCGCCTTCAGTAATAATAAGGCCTACATCATTCTCTGCGCGACGGCGATAATAAGCGGCTACATCCGGTCCTGGCACACCATTTGGTGAAAAAGCGCGGCCCATTGCCGGCATTACAATACGAGTCTGTAGGGTCAGATTATGAATGGTATAAGGTTGAAATAAATATTCTGTTGAATGGACATTTTGCGGTTGATTACTCAAGGATTGTACCTCCTCATTTTCTTTTATCGCTTTTTAGCGATTTTATAAAAGACTCGTGCACCATCAAACGGGGTGCAAGTGAAATGTTAGCAATGTTTAATTTATCATTCAACCGACAAAATGTTCATTCTGTTGCTTAACCAAAAGGGTTATAAAATTGTTGTATAACTAAACTCACTTGTTGACAAAACAACACATGTTTATAATGGGGGAATCATTTAATTTACCTGAAAGGAGTGTCTTGAGGATGCCTGGTGTAACCTCACCCAACCCAAACGATCCGCGCGTCATTCGAACACGTAGACTAATTCTCGACGCATTCACTGACCAATTAAATAAGAAAGACTTCTACACGATTACGATCAATGACATTACCCAAAAAGCCACCGTTAACCGTGCTACGTTCTATGCACATTTTCAAGATAAATATGCACTGCTTGAAACCCTTTTGTCAGAAGCATTTTTGGAGCATGTTATTAAGAGGATTGATGCTGAGGCGCGTTTGTCGGAGGGGACCATTCAGAAACTTATTCTTTCGTTATGCGACTATCATGACACTAGTAACCAATGCGTCCATAAATATAATTCAGTCGCACCCATCCTGGAAGAACATATTAAGAATCAATTAGAGCAATTCATACTTCAACTCATAACAAGAGGAACCAGTAATACAGACCCAAGAACGTTAGAACTTGCCGCGACTATTTTAAGCTGGTCCATTTATGGTGTAACCTTTCGCTGGAATGTGGAAGGAAAAAAAGAGTCCCCTACAGATTTAGCCGAGAGAGCTGTGCCATTAATATTCAATGGGGTTGTCTTATCTCTAGTTTCACAAATTTCTTAGTAGAAAATGCAAATAAAAAGGGCCGTTCCCAGTATTCTTCGATCATTTCCTGGGACAGCCCTTATAGTATTTAGTAAAATAATTGCATCTTTTATTTAAAGAATTTTCTTAAACATCTCGATAACTTGTTCTTTGCTAGGTATGAACGGATTGCCCGGAGCGCAAGCATCCTTCATTGAGTTCTCGGCAAGCAGATCCAAATCCACTTCATTTACACCCAGTTCAGAAAGTTTGGAAGGAATCCCAACTTCCTTCGACAGGTCTTTGATTCTTTGGATTACATAGTCTGCGCATTCCTTATCCGTTTTCCCCTTATCTTCAAAACCGATGACCTTAGCGATGGCACGAAATTTCTCTGGTACATGCTTGGCGTTCTCCTCCTCCACAATCGGCAGCAGCATGGCATTGCAAACACCATGAGGCAAATCGTATACGCCGCCAAGCTGATGCGCCATCGCATGAACGTAACCCAATCCGGCATTATTAAATGCAAGTCCTCCCAAGAAAATAGCGTATACCATTTGCTCACGTGCTTCTATATCATGACCGTTGCTCACCGTACGGGTCAAATAATTAAAAATAATCTCTACTGCTGCCAACGCAGTCGCATCCGTTACAGGATAGGAGCCTGGCGTAACCAAAGCTTCAATAGCGTGGGTCAAAGCATCTAGCCCTGTAGCTGCCGTTAACGCGGCGGGTTTATCTACCATCAGTTCAGGGTCGTTGACCGAAATCGTAGCAACACTATTCTTATCAACCATAACCATCTTGACCTTGCGCTCTTCGTCCGTAATGACATAATTAATCGTGATTTCAGCCGATGTTCCTGCTGTGGTATTAATAGCCACAATAGGAAGCGATTTATGCGTCGATTTATGAACGCCCTCATACTCGGTTATATGTCCCCCATTGGTAGCAATAATGCCGATTCCCTTAGCCGTATCCTGTGGTGATCCTCCGCCAATCGAAATTAAAAAGTCACATCCGTTTTCTTGCAGAAACTGAACACCATCATGTACATTTTTACAGGTCGGATTTGGTTTTACTTCATCGTATACCGCATAGTTCAACCCAATATCATCCAGCAAAGATGTAACCTTGCCTGCAATGCCACTCTTCATCAAAAATTTATCCGTAACGACTAGAGCTTTGTTTAAATTCAGTTCTTTTATATACGGCCCAACTTCTTGTAAACAGCCTGTTCCCATAAGATTGATAGATGGTACAAAAAATACATGTGCGCTCATAAAAAATCGGCCTCCTAAAGGATTCACTTCTTATTGCCTCGCTAAATATAGGGATATCTCTTAAAAGTGAAATGTTTCACATTTATAATTTTATCTTTATTTTATTTTGATGTCAATAATAAAACACAGATATTATTTTGTTTTATGTTTGTTTGTTTTGTTTTATTAAATGAACCCAATATTTAGTACACAACTAATCGGATGCAGTCTCGTACAACTTAGATGAACATATTCACAATGAGGTGATAACAGCATGATAATCAACAAGAAAGCATTGCTAGCTCTGCTAGCGGTATCACTGCTCCAGGCAAACCCGTCGTATGCAAAGTCGGTACGGACGACTCCGGTGACAACCGTTTATGTAGATGACCGCCCGCTTCAGCTTGCCGTCCAGCCGCTGCTGCTAGACGGGACAACGCTCGTCCCCATGCGTCAGTTGTTTGAGGCGCAAGGAGCTGTGCTTTCCTGGAACGGATTCAGCAAAACCGTAACAGCAACCAAAACCGACACGGTGCTGACCTACCACATTGGGGAACTCGCTGCCACCCTAAACGGCAAAACGATGTCCCTGAATGTTCCGGGACAGATCGTTGAGGGCAACACGATGATTCCACTGCGTTTTGTGAGCGAAGCACTTGGGAGCACAGTGAAGTGGGATGCCCTTACCCGTACAATCCGGATTGCCTCCAGGGACGATTTTTTCACAACAGTTCTTTCCAGGGTCAACCTACGCAACGAACCAGATTCAGCGGGAGCTTCCCCTTCCCTGCGGCTTATTCCAGCCGACGAAAAGGTTCATGTCATTCGCGAGGTCAATGCTCTCTGGCTGGAAGTGCGCACTAAAGACAACCTGACCGGATACATATCGGCTAAACCAAAATACAGCGATTATACCAGCCCATCCCTGGTGGAACGACAGGGAGATGAACTGATCGCCTACGGAGAGAAATTCCTTGGAACTCCTTATGAATTCGGCGCAGCAAGCGGTCAGACATCGACCTTTGATTGTTCTTCTTTTGTGGGGGAAGTGTTCCGACATACGCTCTCCATCGACCTCCCCCGTGTCTCTTACGATCAGGCTAAAGAAGGCCGGAAAGTCGGGCTGAACGAGCTGCGCAAAGGCGATCTGCTGTTCTTCAGCGCACGCGGCCTGGAGATCGGCCATGTGGCTATCTATGCAGGGAACAACAAGTTGCTGCATACCTTCTCCAAAGAACGCGGCGTTCATTTTGACACGCTTGATGATAAATGGCAGAAACGTTTCGTAACAGCGCGCAGGCTGTTTTAGGACGAACCAGATAGCCAATAACAGGAGGATTCCAGCACCACACTCATTATCTTCTGATTGCCTTTTGTCGGACGCCTCCCTTGCGGTTTGCGTTCAGGCGGCAAAAGGTCTGGGTTCATTGTTAAATGGAGGTCCAACGTTTAAAGGCTACGAACGCATAAAAGATTGGATTGAGATGTTAATCGTTTTAAAATACTAAGTAGAGTCTGTTGATTATAGACAGGAGGAATCGTTATGCAATTTGAGACAAATCGGCTCATCATTCGTGATATTGGCAGATCCGATTGGGAAAGTATACATACCTACACGTCATTGCCTGAAGTTACTAGATATACGGCCTGGGGACCGAATACAGAAGAAGATACAAAGGCATATATAGAACAAGTTCTAGCTTCACAGCAGGAACAGCCACGACAAGACTATGAACTAGCCGTTTGTCTGAAAAACAATGGAACGCTGATCGGCGGTGTTGGTATTCATGTCAAAGATACTAATGCAGAAATGGGTTATGTTTTGAATCCCGATTATCAAGGGAAGGGTTATGCAGCAGAGGCAGCACGAGCGTTACTAGACTTTGGATTTAGCACACTTGCTGTCCACCGTATTTATGCAACATGTCGTCCAGAAAACAAAGCTTCTGAGAAGGTTATGCAACAGATTGGAATGCAACGTGAAGGTTTGATGCGTGAACACTGGTACTACAAAGGCGAGTTTCATGATTCATATTTGTACTCTATTCTTGCTGAGGAATATAACAGAGCATAAAAGGTATTTTTTATATCTAAATATATTTTTGTATTTTTCAACAGACAATTACTGCTTGAGAAACATGTTGCTGCGATAAAATGATAGTTAAACCATTTTGACTATCTAGTTTGAAAATATATATAGTTGGAAATAGGTGTTGTTAAGAATGTGTCTGAGCCATTCTGTGAGGAGTTTTAACGACAAATAGATTTGAGGAACTTTTCTGAACGATATAATTTTTAATTAAGGAGGGAACAACATGGAAGCTTTTGCAGAATATTTAGCGCATATTGATAACCCCCAACATCGGGCTCGAACGCAAGAGGTTTTGGCTTGGGTAACCAAGAAGTTTCCAAATTTAATGGCAAAAATTGCGTGGAGTCAGCCTATGTTTACGGATCACGGCACATTTATTATTGGCTTTAGCGTAGCCAAACATCATTTGGCCGTTGCCCCTGAAAAGGCAGGGATTAATCATTTTTCTGAGTTAATTATGCAGGCTGGCTATGATCACACCAAGCAGTTGGTACGTATCCAGTGGGATAGTCCCGTTGATTTCTCATTACTTGAGAAAATGATCGAGTTTAATATTTTGGATAAGGCAGACTGTTCAACCTTTTGGCGGGGATAAAAAAAGGTTCCTTTTCTCGTAAAACTATACATCGAGCATCACAAATAAGTATGTTTCTTCTCGCCCCTCTACCATCCTTCCAAATCTCCTCATGCTAATGACCCTTAAAGTAACACTATGCTATAATGTGGAAAGTATGGATTGTTACATGCACAGGAGGATTGGAGCAAAATGATTGGGAAATTTTTAATTTTCTCTCTACTATGGAGTTTGCTCGGCAACCCGTTTTTGGCAATGCTCGTACTCCTAATCGTGATCTATATATTGGATCGCAGCTTTGTCGGTGTATTGCCCAGCATCAGCAGACCATGGAAAAGAAGATGCAATGCCGCTCGATTGCGCCAACAGATTACGCTAAACGCCAACGATGTGGCTGCCAAGTTCGATTTGGCTCGTATCTGGATCGAAAGCAAGAAATATCCTCAGGCTTTGGAGCTGTTATTGGAAATTCAATCCCGTTATGAAGAATCAGCAGACTATTGGAACGCACGGGGAACGGCTGAAGTACACACAAACCATCTGGAGGTTGGAGAACAGCATTTATTGAAAGCACTGGATATTAACCCGCGGGTGCAATACGGTGAGCCTTATTTGCATTTAGCCGCTGCTTTCAAGGAACGTGACGTCAATAAGTCGCTTCATTATCTGCAGCAGTTTCAGGAGATTCAGTCTTCTTCCAGTGAGGGCTATTATCTGACAGGCTTGATGTACCGTATGCTGGGACGCAAGGATGAGGCCATTGTAGCCTTTAACCAGTCCATTGCCGTCTATCGCTCTCTGCCCAAATACCGTAAACGAAGTGAGCGCAAGTGGGCTGTACGTAGCTTATTCCGTAAATTAATCGGCTAAACAGCTATATTTATTTTCTTAACGACCTTTCTCTTCTTTTGAGAAAGGTCGTATTTACGTTTGTCTACCATGTACTTCCACGGACCTGAATCGGCTCCCTTTCGCATCCTGAATTTGAGGCATTTTTTTGTAATCAGTCGTTGACATGCCACAAATCAGGTCATATAATCCGTTTATGAACTTATGAGTTTATACATAAACTTTAAAGTACAAAAAAACAGAAAGGATGATCATCTTGTTAAAACCCAGTCTCTACATATCTGCTATATTCATTCTTCTGTTCACCTCAGCTTGCTCATCTACAGGATCGAGTAATAATGAAGCAGCAGAACAACAAAAGCAAAAGGTGGAAGCGATGGTTGTTAAAAAAGAACCGCTGTCTGCTTCTTTTGACCTTTCAGGCACACTACAGCCCTATGAGGATACCTCCGTATCTTTTGAGTTATCCGGACTGATTCGCGACACAGTAGTCAATGTGGGAGACTCCGTATCCCAGGGGCAGATCTTGACGATGCTTGATTCATCCAGCTACCAGCTACAACTGGAGCAGGCTAGTACAGCTATTCTTGAAGCACAGGCAGGTATCAAAAATGCTACAGCTGCCATTTCAAGTGCAGATGCCTCCATTCAATCCGCCGACGCGCAAAAGGCAGCAGCTCAAGCTGGAGTTAACAAAGTGAACAAGGGTGCCCGTGAGCAGGAAAGGGCACAGGTCCGTACCAAAGTGCAAAGAGCACAGTCCGCTTTGACTAAAGCACAGGCTACCGCTGAACGCACCAAGCTTTTATATGATCAGGGAGCTGCAACCAAAAACGATTATGAAAATGCGCAGCTCGCTTTGACCAATGCCACCAAGGACCTGGAGGATACACAAGAAGCCCTCTCCTTAATCCAGGAGGGAGCAACATTGGAAGATCGGCAATCGGCAGAATCCAGCCTACAGCAAGCCCAAGCCGGGAAAGAAGCTGCTATCGCTGCGAAGGAACAGGCAGAAGCCTCCCGAGATAACTCAACTGCGGCATATCAACAGGCGGTCATTGCCAAAAAGCAAGCCGAACTTTCCCTCTCCAAGACAGCTTTAAAAGCCCCCATTTCCGGCGTTATTCTGGAGAAAAAGGCAACGGTGGGACAATTGGCAAGCACTGGACAGCCGATATATCGTATCGGACAAATCGACAAGCTCAAGGTGCTGCTCCCTGTTCCCGATCATGAAATCACGAACTGGAAGCAAGGTCAGACAGTCCAACTTCAACTGTACGATGAGAACAGAGAAGGAACGGTCAGCAAAATTTATCCGGCCACCAACACCAATACGGGCAGTATCAACGTAGAAGTGATTGTTCCTAACCCCCAGCATGATTGGGCCCCGGGACAAGTCATAAAGGCAGGCCGCCAACTGACTCAGAGTGAGCAAATTTTGCTCCCAGCCAAAGCTGTCATTAATAACGGTACAGATACTTTTGTCTATAAAGTGGTGAACAACAAAGCGGTCAAGACGGTCGTGAATGTCGGTCAGATGTCCAACAATAAGCTCGAAATTACCAAGGGACTGAATGTCGGGGATCGTATCGTTACCACCGGAGTAAACCTGATCTACGATGGGCTGCTCGTTCAGATCATGGAGGGAACGAGCAAATGATTGCATATTTTATCAAAAAGAAAAAACTGACCCTCTTTATTTTTATCATGGCGATTGTTGCCGGGCTATATAGTGTCTCTCAACTTCCCCGGCAGGAAACGCCGGATATTATCAAGAAAACCGCTGTGGTCACGACCCTCTACCCTGGAGCTACACCCCAAAAGGTAGAACAAACGGTCACGAAGCCTCTGGAACAAAAAATGAAAGAAATCAATCATATTAAAAAGATTTCTTCTACATCCGAAAATGGACTTTCGACGATTATCATTGAGACAGAAGGCAACGCCAATGCCGCAGAAGTCTGGGATACATTACGCAAAAAAATGAACGATGCCCAATTTTTTCTGCCCACAGATGCTCAAAAGCCTGTCGTTAACGATGATTTGAATAAAGTATTTATCCATTCCTACGCCATCACGGGGGACTCTGTGGAGCAATTGTATCAACTAAATGATATGGTGATATCATGGAAGGATCAATTAAAAACCATTCCCGGTGTATCGGAAGTAACAATCAAGGGATTACCGGATCAAGAGGTTCAGATTCAGATTGATGCTCAAAAGCTCCAACAGTACCATATCAGTTGGGAACAGCTCATGAGTGCAGTGCAGAAGGAAAATGAGCAATATCCGATAGGCAATCTGGATTACAATGAACGTACCTATCGCTTGAATGTAAAGCAGTCCAAGGATGCTCAGGATTTGAGTAAAGTCATTATTTCCAGAACGGACAGCGGCGCTCCTGTGTATCTCAGTGATGTGGGCACCGTATTGCTTACACATAACACCAGCAGCTATATGGCCTTTTTTAACGGTAAACCAGCTATTACGCTGACGATTAACGGTAATACCGGCTCTGACGTAGACACGATTTATAGCAAAGTAAATAAAGAAATGCAGTTGTTAAAACCAGATCTGCCTAATACGTTTCAACTGAATACGTTATTTTCACAGACCGAGCGGATTGATCATATTTTTCATGGCTTGACCCGTGAATTGCTGTTTGCCATTGCGGCGGTTGTGATCGTATGTACATTGGGCTTGAATCTGATTACATCCTCTTTTGTGGCACTGGCTATTCCTATTTCAATCGCCATAGGTCTCATTATTCTCCCTATGCTCGGAATAACATTGAATCAGGTTACGGTCATTGGCTTAATTATTGTAATGGGGATTCTAGTCGATGATGCTGTGGTGGTTAATGATAATATTGAACGCAGAATGATGACCTTGGGCGAGAGTCCCAAGATAGCAGCATTAAATGGAACGAAAGAAGTTTCCATTTCCATTTTGACCGCAACCCTGGCAACTGTAGCCTCCTTTGCCCCGCTGTTCTTTTTATCAGGCGATGCAGGCTCCCTTATCAAACCATTACCGTTTGCTGTTATCTTTACGTTATTGGCTTCCATGCTCATGTCCTTTACCGTCATCCCAATCTTTAGAGAATGGTATGGACAACGAAATCAAAAAACGCCCAACTCCACCATGAAGCCGTCGGGACTGCTGGGAAAACAAATTGATGCTCTTCGTAACGTATATACCAGCAAGCTGATTCCGAGAGTCATTAAGCAACCTGGATTATATGCTGCATTAGGATTATTGATCAGTACCACGCTGTACGGCATACTTGCTCTGATTCCGATCGACCTGTTCCCCAGAACCAACGATCCGGAATTAAGCATTAATGTGCGTATGCCTACAGGTACTTCTATAGAAGAAACCAAGCGGGTCACCGAGGATATTGCCAAATGGGTGAAGCAGCAACCTCATGTGGAAACGATCAGTTATGCGGCTGGCGGCGACGCTCCCCGGTTGTTTCAAGATATGACCGCTGACGCCAAAACAGGCACAACCGTGGGTCAAATTGCTATTATTGGGGAAGAAGGTGCATTTGATCCCGATGAAATGGCAGACAAATGGCCCTCCATCTTAAAGGATCGTTATCCGGGTCAATCCATTTCCTTGAAAATAGCTAAAGTGGGGGTGCCTCTCGGTAAGCCGATCTCCATTCGGATTTTAGGCAATGATGTAGATCAGTTGCGTTCGTTGTCACAGCAGTTAAAAGAAGGCATTATGGCTACCAGAGGAACACAGGACATACAAGATAATATGGAAAATGAAGGATATACGTTGGATTTCCAAATCAACAAACAAGCGATGGATCAATATCAGGTAAGCAATAATGATCTGACACGTACACTCTTGTTAATGGGTAATGGCGTGAGCTTTAGCCGATTTGATACGGGGAAAGATTTGATCAATATTAAGCTGAAGCTAAGCCAAACCGATCAAAATCCTGAAATTTTGTTTCAGCAATTGAATGTGACCAATGCCAATGGTATTCAAATCCCTTTATCTCAATTGGCTGAGTTGAAACCATCCTTTGCAACACAAAAAATAAACCATTATAATTTAAAACGTTCGATTACTGTTGAAGCTGAAGTTCACGGGCGTACAGCTTCCGAAGTCATGAAGGATGTCAAGCTTAAATTGCAGGATATTAAATTTCCTCCAGGCTACACTTGGGAAATTGGGGGCGAGATTTCAGGACAAGATGACATTTTATCAGAAATAGGATGGTTATATGTTGTCGTCATACTATTAATCTTCATGCTGATCTTTTTGCAATTTTATTCTTTCTCGACTCCACTCATCATATTGACTACCGTGTATATGGCAGCAGCAGGCGGATTTCTTGGCTTGTTCATTCTAAATACGCCGGTTAGTTTTATGGGCGTGTTGGGCTTAATGACCTTGGCAGGTATTGTCGTACGTAACGGCATTGTGCTGATTGAGTTTATTGAGGATGCAAGACGTGAAGGGATCGAACTGAAGGAGGCGGTTATTGCAGCGACCAAAGCGCGTTTCCGTCCCATATTGCTTACTTCACTGACAGCCATTGTCGGTCTGATTCCGATTGCGCTTATTGGAGAGCTTATGTTTAGACCGCTGGCGTATACCATTATGTTTGGATTGATGTACTCGACCATTCTTACGATGTTTGTGGTTCCGTCCCTGTATATGGTTATTGCCCGCTGGAAATTAAAGAGACAGAGCAAAAAATTGGGGGTACAATGAAAAAAATAACGAGTGAAGATATTATCTATGCCGCCCTTTCCCTGTTTTCTGAAAAAGGGTACGATGCCACCTCGGTGGATGAAATTGCCCGCAAAAGCGGGATGGTCAAGGCTTCCTTTTATAAATACTTTCAAAGTAAAGAAGAGTTGCTGCTGGGGACAATCGTCCTGATTGAAAAACTTCTTGATGCAGATATTAAAGAACTTTATTTGAAGCACCAGCTACCTTCCCGTGAAAAGTTGAGACAACTGTATTTGATTGCGCTGGGCCGGATTTATAAGAATAAAGTTCATTTGCTGGTATACTCCGTCCCTTTAATCGGTTCTAAGGAAGAAAAAATCGCACAAGCCATTGATCGTGTTGAACATTATTTGTCTAACGTGATGGTTGATTTCTTAATTGATGCTTATGGACAATCTATACGTGACTATGCGCACGATATCAATTTTGTCATCAAAAGTATCATTATTAATTCCTTCCGAATGAGCGATTCAGAACTGTCCTCGACGGAGCATCAAACACTGGCTGAATTTATTGTCAGCATTACGGATATACTGGCACAAGGAATGTTGAGCCCTGATGTTCAACATCAAATCATGTGGCGCCGCGATTCCGTATTCTATGAAGATTCTGATCAAATCTGGACCAAAGGAAAACAAATCTCCTATGCACTGCAACGTATAGATACGGTTCTGAAACAAACTAAATTAAATGAAGCTACACGGAATGAATATGTGCAAATCCTAAGCAGATTACAGCGTGAGCTCTCGGAAGAAAACGTGGAAATAGCTCACGTGAAAGCCCTCCTTCTATTTTTGGGACAGCTGCCCGAGTTGCTGGAAGACTGTACCAAGCTGAAGGCTGTATTGGAGATTTAGCACGCCGAAATGCATAAAAAGAGGTTCATGATAGTCAGATCTACTGCCATCATGAACCTCTTTCTTTAATATACTTTGTCCGATCCAAAGCATCCTCTCACGCTCACCGTAACGGCGCATAACCAAGCCGATTCAGCTCTTCTGCAATCACGCGATAACCACGACTGTTCGGATGCACCCGGTCTAACGAAAGCAGTACCCGTTCACAGCCCTCAAATGCGGGATAAATGTTAGCCACCCGGTAATTCGGTCCGCCCAATGTATAGAGAAACGAGTTATACTGGCGCACATATACTCCCGCCTCCTTCACCCCTGGAAAAGGATTATATAATCCCACCATTCGGATGATAAATGGCTCACGCTGACCGGACTTTATCTGATACAGGACATGTACAATTTGGCGCACATGTTCTTTTGTGTGATTCAACGCTTGCGGAATGGAAGAACCCGACAAGCCGGAACCTCCAGCAAGGGCGCTGATGTATGGGCGCAGATCATTTCCGCCGATCGTTACGGTTATAAGTTCAGCCCGGCTGAGCGCCGACCGAAAAAGCGGATTGTTGCGGACCATTGACAGCAACTCCTGCGATGTCAGCCCATTGATTCCCAGATTCTCGTAACTGACTGGCGTACGGAGATGTCTTTCTGCCATTCGCCGATAGATAGGTACAAATCCGCCACTCAGCAACGTCCCTGCACCTGTTGTTAAAGAATCTCCAATCGCTGTGTAGTGGTACGCCAATGAAACCCACCTCCCTCTTTCTACATAACATATCTTATGTAGAAAGAGGAACGCGGGACCCGGAGATTCGCTTATTCTTCGTCTATTTCATATACACAATGGAATTGCCCACCCTCTGGCAAATCCTCTGATCCATAGACGGCAAAGCCCACGTTGCGGAAGAAATCTGCCCCCTCCGCATCCGTGTCCACAGTAAGCCGTTTCGGATTACGCTCCTGAATGAGCGTAAGCAGCATACCTCTGGCATATCCTCTATGACGGTTTTCAGGCAACACGGCCAGATGACGAATTACGGTTGTCCCATCCTCCTGCTCCTCAAAGCCGACAATACCTACAATAAGTCCTTCATCTTCTACACCGAACAGCTTCCAGTCATCCGAGGCTTGATAGGTACGTAAAGCTGCTTCTCCGCGTTCAGGGTGATCCAGTACAGCGTAGGTTAACAGCTCCAGAACCTCCTCACGATCTGAATCTGTTTTTATATTTTTAAACATTGTTTGTCGTCTCTCCTTAATATCCTGAAATTAGGATTACACTCTAATTCTCCATAATAAGCAACGGCCAGTTATCAAGCCATTGCTTCTCAAATACACGCTGACGAAAAGCCGTTGTGTGACGAAACAAAGGGCTTTGCCGTACCCGCATATCCAGTAAATCTTCCAATCCATGCGGACAAATGACCTCTATTTGATCCTTGTCATTCAATCTAACCGCTACAGCCGTTGCCGTCTCTGGCCAGCGGCTCATCGCATCCTCTACCGAGGAATACGGAGCCTCCCCGTTGCGAATATGCATCCGAGCCTGATTTTTGACAGACCAGTTACGTCCGGCCTGCTTACGGTTCAAGGACAATTCTAGATACTCATCTCGTTCCTCTAGCGTATTTTTCGGGTCAAAATAAATAACATCAATATCGTTTAAAGGTGTAGCAGTTGTATAGCCATGGAGCTTGTCCCAAACCCGGTTACGTACATAGCCTGCGCAAATACATCCTTGCGGCAACTTCAGCTCTCGCACATAGCGCAAGTCTTGCAGTACCTGCGGATCATTCATATATTGTATGATTCGTAGCACATTTTCTTCCGATTTCATCCTGCACTCAACTCCCTTTTTATGATGACAGTTGCTGCACCGATTCTCCTCCTTGAGCCGCGATCCGTGCTGTACGCTGCACCAGACGGCGGCGTGCGACCAGAAGGAATGGAATACCAATCACAACCGACAGGGCAACCGGAACAAAAACAGCAAGCGGCGCCGTTTGACCATAGATATCCAGCAACCAGCCACCAAATAAAGGAGCCAGCACGCTTCCCAAATTATTAAAGCCGATTGTACCGAAGTAGGTCCCTTTATATTGAGCATCTGCAATTTGGTCAATCAATACGTCCAGCATCGTGAACAATAACACTTCACCAACCGTAAACAGCACCATATCCAGTATAAACATCCAGCCTGAATTTAGCATACCGCACAGCAACAGGCTGACCGCAATACATATATTCCCTGCAATCAAGGAATTTACCGGGGAAAATCGGCTTGCCAGTCGCACCAGCGGATATTGAAATGCCAATACACAAACCGCGTTGACCGTCAGCATGTATGTAAACCATCGGGTTCCTTCTGCGAAGGATAAGGACAAGAATTGAGGCATTGTGGAATTGGAATGCGCATAGCCCATCACACAAAATACCGTTCCCAGCAAAATTGGCATAAACACCGGATCACGGCTGGCTGTACGGAATGCCTCGCCCATTCGCAGTGGAGCCTCTCCCGCCGTTGTACCTATATGCAGATCCGATGCATACCGGGCAAATTGGATCAACAACAGTACCCCGTATAATGCGTACACACCAGCAGCTACCATAAACGGCGTACCCGTGGATGCAGATCCTAACATTAAACCAAGCAACGGTCCTGCCACCACCCCAACATTAATGGCTGCATATCTCATATTGTAGATAAGCAGTCTTTTCTCCTTCGGGGTTACATCTGATAACAGTGCCCGTGAGGTTGGCTCGAACAAGGATCTGCACAGTCCATTCAGAGCATTAATGACAAAAAAGGCCCAGGCCGCTTCCGCCAACGCAAAAGCAACGAATACAAGCGCCCAGCTCGCAATGGACACCAGCATCACCTTACGCCGTCCGATTCGATCTGAAATATATCCACCGTAAAAGCTGGCAAAAATGCCGACCAACGAGCTGACCGATACGATCACCCCTGTATGAAAGGGGGACACCCCTAGACGGGTGGTAAGGTAAATAGACAAAAATGGGATACTCATGGATGTCGCCATCCGTCCAAAAATTGTACCGACAATAATCGTCCAGGCCAGCGGGTGAATGGAACGTAACTGTTCTTTCATATATGTCTCTTACGTCCTCCTTCCGTATGCAAGTCTAATAAGGGAGAAACCTGTCTAGCACTGGTGAATATAACGTTCCAGTTCTGAACACGTTGCTTGATAGACAGATTGGAGCGCAGACAACTTCGCTTTCGCATTCTCGAGTCGGTTCTCCCGTGCAAGCTGTTCAATATCGGACAGCAACGAGGACAAACGTCCGACACCCAGACTCACGCTGCCTGATTTCAACTCATGAGCAGCCTCTACTACTTTTGTGGCTTCGCCCGCAGCAGCCAGTTCATTTAACTTATTGATTTTGGCAGGTGTATCACTTGTATACATTTCGACCAATGACTCCAGTAGTCCCGTGCTGCCGTCCTCGTCCAGCAGCATAATTTCACGTATAACTTCCTCATCCAAAATCGGCTCGGTTTCCGCCTTTGGAAGCCATTTGACAAGCTTTTCAGAGAGCTTTTCAATCGTTACTGGCTTCATCAAGTAATCGTTCACTCCAACCTCCTGGCTCCGTGCCTGATCCTCCTCGGACACATTTCCGGTCAAAGAAATGATCGGTACAGGGGGTTGCTGGTTTTCTGCTTCCCACTGTCGGATCGCTTTCGCCGCATCATGACCATTCAGCAGAGGCATATGATGATCCATTAGAATACAAGCGTAGGATCGTTCGGAGGCCGCTCTTACAGCAGCTTGTCCATCCTCAGCAAAATCAATATGCTGGAATCCCAAGTGGTTAAGCTGTAATTGCACCACCTGCCGATTCACCCGATTATCCTCAGCCACCAAAATAGTTTGAGAATGACTATGCTCACGCAGCAACTCGCTAAATGCCTTCAAATCACCATTTTCATGCTTCTCCATTTCGTCTGCCTGCTCCGATCCTTTCATGAGGGGAATTTCAAACCAGAACGTAGAGCCTTGGCCTTCTTTACTGACGACCCCAATTTCTCCCTGCATGAGTTCCACAAATGAACTGCATATCCATAGCCCCAGACCCGTTCCTCCATATTGGGAGGCGCTGCCTTCACCGGCCTGTACATAAGGCTGAAACAGCTTATTCTGATCCTCCGGTGAAATCCCAATACCTGAATCCTGCACCTCAAACCGAACACGTTGGGAATCTTTTGTTTCCTCCACTAATTTTGTTCGAATGATGAGCAATCCTTCACTGGTAAATTTATTCGCATTGTTCAACAGATTGAGCAAGATCTGCATGATCCTTGCCGAATCTCCCTCCAGATGCTCTGCCACACCGGAATCGGTCTCTATACGCAAACGGTTACCCATCTGATAGATTTGTGGCTCCAACAACTGAGCAACGTGGCTCATAATCGCCTGAACTCTGACGTTTCCGATCTCCAGTTCCATCTGTCCTGCTTCCACTTTAGATATATCGAGCAGATTATTAATCATGTTCAACAACAGAGAAGCTGACTCACGTATGACACCGATGGCCTGCCGTTGATCTGGGGAAAGTTTGGATGAACCTAACATTTCAATCATTCCAAGTATTCCATTCATTGGCGTTCTGAATTCATGACTAACCACAGCCAGAAAAGTGCTCTTGAGGTCATTAGCCCGTACCGCTTCTTCCTTCGTCCGTGTTAATTCCGCATTGCTTTTGGCAAGCTGACGCTGCAGATTGACCAGCTCGTTGTTCATTGATGAAAATTCATTCAGCAACTTTTCTTCCTCAGCCTTGCTTTTCACAATCTCATCCGTTAATTGTTCGACCGTTTTCCGCAGGACAGCCATTTCTGCTGTCGGTTCCTTCATATTAAAAGGCCCCCTTTACAAAATGACTAACAGGTTCACAAAACTAACCTTATCTCCTGAGCGAAAGTAAGTCCCCTGCAACCTCCATCGCTTCCTCCGCACCTGGTGCATATCCGTCCGCCCCTACTTCCTGCCACAAGTGGGTATCGAGATTAAAAGGCAAGCCCCCAACCATAATTTTCACATGGCTAGTCGTTGGGTCTTGCCGAATGAGAGCAATCAACTCTTTCACTAGATGGACATGGTAAGCCATGGTAGCTGAGATAGCCACCACATCCGCCTTGTAACTCACAATGGCCTGAAGCAGACTACGGTTAGGTACATTGGCACCTAAATAATACGTATCCCAACCATCCATTTCAAATATATCAGCCAGCATACGCAGACCAATTTCATGCTGCTCGCTGCCTACACACGCCGCCACGAGGCAGCGTTCCTTATTTCCATTCCCCATCCATTGGGGGTACAGGCTGGAAATAATAAATTGAGTCACAGCAGTGCAAAAATGCTCTTGACCGACGGTGATTTTGCCTTCATACCATAGACGACCTATTTCATATTGCGAAATTCGAAAAATATATTTATACGTATGTTGAATAGAGATACCCTCATTCAGCAAACGGACGATCCAATCCAAAGCCTGTCTGCGATTACCTGAGAGTAAATATTCCAAATATTGAGCCACGTCAGCAGCATAGGGATTATCATCTGTAATAAAAGAGGCATACTCCTCTTTCTTCCCTATTTGCTGTATCCCCAAATCCAGATGCTCCAGCATCATAGCTTTATCTGTATGATCGAAATGCTCTACCAACGTCTCCTGGATTAATCGGAAATTGATGCTCAAATCTTCTTGGGTTATGCCGAAACCCTCCAGAAGCTTTTTTAACCAAGAAACATACTGTGTAAATAAAATAGGGCTGTTCATGATTACACTTTCAGCTAAATAGTTCAAACTATATATAGAATCCTGTTTTGTCTTTATTTTACCGTTATCCCCAAAACGCTGCAAAAGATCGGGCTGTAATTCGTATTGCTTATGGGTAACTAATTCAGCCAAAGCTCCTGCTTGCATCAATAGCGATTCACCTGCGGTATATTGCTGTATACTCATGTACAGCTCCTTCCCCGACAAGGTATTTGTATTCGAAACAGATACTGGGGATTTGTTCCAGACGTGACTATTAGACAATTATACCTGATTTGCGTCTCTACATTAACCCTACTCCCCAAAATACGACAAAAAAATAAAATACCGAGAAGTCGGTATTTTATCTAAAAGCAGTTTTAACCTGCATACGCACAATTTATGATCCGTTACTCTTCTGCCCCTCAGCCGTTAGTCCAAGCTTTTTTAACAGATGAATAGCCTGCTCTTTCTCTTCCACAGATAAGCCATCTACGGTCTCCATAATGACACGATGATGCTGCGGGAATATTTGCTCAAAGAAATGACGTCCATCATCAGTCAATTCTGCATAAATCACACGCCGATCATCTTGTGATGCACGACGGGTAAGCAAGTTTTTTTTCTGAAGTTTATCTACCACGTACGTAATATTCCCACTAGAGATTAGTACCTTTTCTCCAATTTTCTGTAAAGGCTGTGGTCCCCGATAATACAGCAGATCAAGCACTCCAAATTCTGTTGTATTTAATCCATGACTATGAATGTCCCGATTCGTACGGGACGTGACCGAATTATAAGCACGAGCCAGAACCACGAACAAATTAAGCGCTAAGTCCTGATCATCTGGTTTTACAGACATATTAACAGCCTCCGTTACTCATATCTTTATTCCAAGATATCTTAATTGTGCGCTTTTGTCAAGTTTAAGCGTTCCTTCCCCTGCTCATACGGCCTATAAATGGAGGAATTACCGTCTATTATGTGAAGGTTACAGTTCATTATGTAAAAAAAGCCCGCTCTCAGTCAGTCTTAATGCACTGATCCAGAGAGCAGGACGATTATGTTGTAACCCCTAACTTCTTACGTAAAAATACGTAGGCAACACGGCCGCATAATACTCCCAGAACGTTCAATATGATGTCATCTACATCCATTGTACCTGCGCCCAGCAGCATTTGGGACACCTCAAGAATGACCAGTGCGATCACTATCGTTAACAACAGACTGCCTATACTTCGCATGGACACCCAAATGATAGGCACAAGAATACCGAAGGGAATGAATACGCCAATATTGCCGAGCAAATTAACACCCCATACCCGAAAAGGAAACGACTCCATTGCCCGCCAGTATTGCCTGATCGTATCAAACGGAACAATATTATACGAATACGGGGGTCCTGGCCGTAATGTACGACCAAAACCGAGAAACATCCAATATAATAGAAGTCCTGTATATAAAATCAATAACATCAACGCCACATGATGAAGCAGGCGGGTCCTAAACATTACTTGTTACGAACGTCGATCTGTCCGTTGGCCCGTGCGATAATAACCTGGTCCGCCATATTAATGAACAGTCCGTTATCGACTACACCCGGAATTTGATTCAAGCGGATTTCCAACTCCTGCGGATTCTCAATCGTACCATAGCGACAATCGGCAATATAATTACCGTTATCCGTAAGGAAGCGCTCGCCGTCTTTCATACGCCACTCCGCCCTACAGCCTGTCTGCCGTAAAGCCTCCAACGTCCATTCACTGGCAAAGGGTACGACCTCAACGGGTAAAGGAAATGCACCCAGTACCTTCACATCCTTGGACTCATCGACAATAATAATTAATCGGTCGCTATTGCTTTCCACAATTTTCTCTCTCAGCAGGGCTCCGCCTCCACCTTTCACCAGCACCAGCTGCTCGTTCACCTCGTCTGCACCGTCGATGGTAACGTCAAGCCTTCCAATCTGATCAAACGGAATGATGGGAATTCCCAGCTCCCTGGCCTGATCCTCCGAAGCTTGGGATGTAGCTACAGCCTGTATATGTAATCCTTGCGCTACACGCTCACCAATTTTTTGAATAGCCCAAAAGGCTGTCGAGCCTGTACCAAGTCCTACCTTCATGCCGTCCTCAATCGCCTCAACTGCTTTTTCGGCTGCTTTTTGCTTCAAATTCATTATCATCTCTCCCGCTATATAGGCTAGTATTGATCATCATCCATTTTATAAGAGAACGCTTTATAATAACAGAGACAGCTTTTTACCATAACAAAGGCTGTTTTCATCGTGTTCATACTCCCCAAACCGTTCAATAGGTTCGTATCCCCGCTTGGTATAGAGAGCAATCGCTTCAGGTTGAGCTGCTCCGGTCTCCAGTTTAATCCTTACAACTCCCCGTTTGCTGGCTTCCTCTTCCAAAAAAGATAATAGGCTCACCGCAATTCCTTGTCTGCGATAAGAGGAATCGACATAAAATCTTTTGAGCTCCATTTCTTCCGCATCTATAGGCCTAAGCCCTCCACAAGCCACCGGTTTTTCGTCCACATACACAACAGCGAAAATCATTTCTTTAACTTTTGGATTGGAAAAATCAACCAAGTAAATTTCGTCGGCAGGATACCTTTCCAGCAAGTCCTCATCCAGCCTTTGAATCAACTCATGCAGATCCTCGTGATGACTCTCAACCTTTAAAATCGTAAGCTTGGACATTCTTCTTATCCCTCTTCTCTTTGCATGGATATAAGGACTCATTTCGCAAACAATTCACAAAAACCGCGATAAATCAAGCATTTCCAACGTTAAATATGAAAAATGTCCCAAATTGATAAGTGCATTTGACTCTATTATAAAGTATGATGGTTTCTGTTGAATAGTTGCTTATGGACTGTAATGAATTCGAATTTCAAGTTGAAGTATAAATTGGAATATACTGAAACACAGACAGCGTTTACCTATTAAAAATTAATTTTTTATTGTGTAAGGTATTCATTTCAAGGGCTTTTCGTACGACATATATATAGGGATATCATACTTGTCTATAAAAGGACTTAAGACCTATTACATAAAATTCAAGGGTCTATTATCTCTATTATTATGTTTGTAAGGGGGACTTGATTATCTCATTCGATAAGCGGTTCAACACCATATACAAAAATACAACCAGGGAGTGGAACATTTTGAAAAAGTGGAGTAGCTTATCATTCTTCACCAAAAACTTATTATTATCCTTCTTCAACATCGTATTGATTGGACTAGTCCTTATTGTGTCCAGTTATTTGATCCAACGTACGATTTTGATAGACCAATTGCATGGGCAAGTGGAAAAAATCACATTGAAGTGGGCCCAGGGCATTAATTCCGATGAAGTAACCCAAGCGGTTCAAGAGAAAAATTATGATGGACCCGTTCAAACCAAACTCCGCACGTACCTAGATAACATCATGGCGACCAATCCGAATATCTCTCATGCCTATATATTCGGGACGGAGCTCGAAAACGGCAATCTAACTTCTATTGTGGCGATGCCAACGGATCTCAGAGAAGCATTTGAAAAAGATAAGCTGCTCGTTGGCTCTATGTACGAGCAACCCAATGTCGTGGCAGTCGGCGTAACCGGTATGCTGGACAGTGGCAAACCAACATTTACTAGCTTCTACGATGATTCTTTTGGTACATGGACGACTTTGATGACTCCGATTAAAGATTCAAGTGGCAAAATCTTTGCATATTTTGCAGTCGATGCAGATGCTGGCGCCGTACCTGCCGGCTTAACCAAGCTGCTCATTAGCGGCGCTACCATTTTAGTGATTTTCCTACTGATCTGCCTGGCGCTTCAATATTGGGTTGTGAAGCGCACGCTGTCACCGATTAAGCAACTGATGTACGGTATCAGTGAAGTAAGCAGAGGAAATCTGGATGTTCAAATTCATGCAGGTCATGATGATTTGGGGCTCGTAAATCAGAATTTCAACGATATGGTAAGTCATATTAACAGCATTATGACCAAAGTGAAGCAGACAACTGATGAAGTCAATGAATCTGCCAAGGAACTACTCGCAATCTGCGAACAAAACGGAATCAACTCCAACATCATCAATCAAAACATCAGTGAAATCACGGAGAATATCCGTTCGCAGGAAAAAGCAACAGGCGATAGTGCACGTGCCATGGCTGAAATGGCTTCGGTAATTCAAAATATTGCCACGAGTTCTTCCAATGTTGCGGAAGAAGCCAATTCGGTAGAGAAACGTTCTAACGAAGGCAACGAGATTGTAAGCAAGGTATCATCCCAAATGCACTTGATTACCGATACAGTCACCAATACTTCCCGTATCATCAAGTTGCTGGACAGTCGTTCGCAGGAAATTGGCAATATCATCAGTACCATTTCAGGCATCTCCAGTCAAACCAACCTGCTCGCTTTGAACGCTTCTATTGAAGCTGCGCGCGTTGGTGAAGAAGGTAAAGGCTTTGCCGTTGTTGCCAGTGAAGTACGTAAGCTGGCAGAACAATCTGCGGATGCAACCAAACAAATCACGTCCCTGATCGAAGAAATTCAAAGTGAAATCGGACAAGCTGTGAAGTCGATGGAGCAAGGAAACGTTGAAGTTCAAAACGGAATCGTCGTTGCCGGACAAGCAGGCGTGCTGTTCAATGATATTCTTCAAGCAACTAAAAATGTAGCATGGCAAATCCAAGAAGTTTCCAGCGCTACTGAGCAAATATCTGCGGGTACACAGGAAATGACCGCGACAGCAGACGATCTTTCTTCCACTGTAACCAAAACAGCCAATAACAGTGTTCACATTGTGCAAACGGTGGAGGAGCAAAAAGCTTCTTTGGATTCGATCATTGATTCATCCCATAAATTGACGTCCATGTCTGAAGAGCTTCAAGAAATTACATCTTATTTCAAAATTGCAGACACCAACCGTACCAAATCATAATAACCATTTATCGGCTCCAAAATTTATAAGTAAATCATTCGGTAATGCCTCCCTCCTGTTCATGCATTTGAAGGGATCGGAGGCATTTACTGAGTTTACCATTTATATTAAGACATCATACATTCAGGAGGTTAGCGTAATGGCTTCATTACTACAAAACAGCACACAGACAACCCCATCCCCATTCCTAGTTCCCTTGGATTGTGCACGTATACAACGCAAGCATACATCCTCTACTTATCAAGTAGAGTTAGAAGCGTCCATCTCGGAACAATTAAATCAGCAACAAACTGCGGATGACAAACAAGCGTTGCTTTTATCAGCATATACTGCATGGGTATATCGCCTATCCGCAGAAGAAGAAGTTTCTTTTTCTACATTTGTGCCACAAACCGGTCTGCTTACAGCTTCGCTGACAGTCGAAAAGGAAACGACTTTTCATGAACTAGCAGACTTATTTCAGGAGATGCTCCGTGAGCCTAATGCATACCTAGCGGAACCACAAGCCGATACTTCATTTTCGGCAAATCTGCCTACGGACAGCGGAGTAGAATCCCGTATTATGGACTGGGCTGTTAGTGAACACAATGGCACTTATCAAATACAGATCCGATATGATCAATCACTCTTGCTGGAAACAACGGTTGTCCGATACGCAGAATACTTTGAAACCCTTTTGCGCGGCGCGCTAACCAACAGCCATGCACTTGTGAACTCCATTGATATATTATCAGATGCAGATCGAGCTGCTCACGAAGCTTTAAATAATACAGTCGTGAAATATCCTGAGCATCAAACTATTCATGGAATGTTTGAGGAGGCTGCTTCACAATACCCTGATCGTCCGGCTATTGCTTCCCACACTGGAGAGTACACGTACCGTGAGTTGAACGAACGTGCTAACCAAGTCGCACGTGTCTTGTTATCTAAAGGTCTTACCAAAGGTGAATTCGTGACTATCTTCATGGAACGAAGCTTGGAGACCGTTATTTCCCTTCTGGGTATCCTGAAAGCCGGGGGCGTGTATGTGCCTGTTGATCCCGCCCACCCCGCCGACCGGAGCAGCTACATTGTCGAAGACACGCGTTCTCCTTTTGTCTTAACAACTTCCGCACTCATGGAGCAAGCGACTGAACTGTGCGGTTCCATTGAGACGGTAAAAGAAATTTTAGCAATTAACGGACCACTGGCAGGCTATGCTGCAAGCAATCCAAACGTTAATGTAAGTCCAGATGATCTAGCTTATGTCATCTATACATCCGGCTCTACAGGCAAACCGAAAGGGGCCCTGATCGCTCACCGCGGTGTCGTTAACCTAGGAGCTGTCGTGCAACGCGATTGCGACATTACACCTCAGGATGTATTGACCCAATTTGCAACCTACAGCTTCGATGCATCCGTTTGGGATACAATTGGAGCCTTGTTTTACGGTGCAAAATTGTACTTGCTGTCTTCCGAAGAACGTGTATCTGTTGAAGAATTCGCTGAAGCCATTGCACGTACAGGCACGACGATTATTACCATTTTGCCGACCGTATTCTTTAATCAGCTATCTACGTACTTGTCAGACGAAGGCTATCGCAAACTCGCTAAGGTACGGATCGTTACCGTGGCAGGCGAAGCGCTGTACGGCTCACAAGTTCGAGCGTTCCAAAGTAAATTCGGTACAGATACCGACATCGTAAACGTATACGGACCGACCGAATGCACCGTGGCGACAACGACCCACCGGGTTCGTGGTGCCGTGCCTGAGCATGTCGTCAATATTCCGATCGGCAAGCCGATTTACAATTATAAAGTGTATATCGTTAACGATGATAACAAGCTTTGCCCTGTCAATATTCCGGGTGAAGTATGTATTGCTACGCCTGCGTTGGCCCATGGCTATCTCCATCAGCCAGAACGTACAGCTCAATCGTTTGTGGACAACCCTTTTGTTCCGGGTGAAAAAATGTACCGCTCGGGTGATATCGCCAAGCTGCTGCCAGACGGTACGATTGAATACGTAAGTCGCAAGGATTCACAGCTCAAAATTCGGGGGAATCGGATTGAAATTGGAGAAATTGAAGACCATTTTTCCAAACATCCAGGTGTTCAGGACGTCGCTGTAGTAGCCGTCAAAGATCACACAGATCAGAACATGTTAGTTGGCTATTTTACCACTTCGGATGGACAATCCATTCCACAAGACGTTATTCAGTCTTATATTGGGGGCAAGCTGCCTTCTTATTTTGTACCAAGCCATGTCGTTCATCTGGAAGCCATGCCAATTTCACCAACTGGCAAGATCGATCGCAAAAAGCTGGCCCTGCGACCACTTCCCGAAGCGTCTGATCTTTCATTTGGCGGAGAACCTCTCCGAGAAGGAACCGAAACACTCATTGCCGAAGCATGGACTCAAGTGCTTGGTAAAAATAACATTGGCGCTACCGATGATTTCTTCCTGATCGGGGGCGATTCGCTTCGTGTCATTCATGTGCTGGCTATTCTAAAGCCGCGTTATGGCGCGCTGCGCATCGGAGATTTTTTCCGCTACAAAACCGTTCGTGAGCTTGCTGAATATGTGGAACAATTAGGTACGGAACAAACGCCGCAACGCAAGCCACTCACGATTTCTCAAGAAAAAATGGACTTGAATGAGCATCCTATTGAGTTGTCTGGTGCTTCTGACTTAGCTGAAGTCCGCGGCTTGCGTGTGATTTTGTTAACCGGTGCTACAGGCTATCTGGGCTCGCACATTCTGTATGACCTACTTCAACGGACAGAAGCCAAAGTATACGCGATGGTACGCCCTTCTCAGGACGGTCCATCCGGTATCGAGCGTATTCAGTCCGTATTGACGGGATATTTTGGACAAGATATCTCCAGCTTGATTGAAGGACGGGTAAAAGCTGTCTATGGGGATCTGGAGCAAGCTGATCTGGGTCTCTCTTCCGTCGACCGCCATATGCTGGAGCACCAAATCGACGGCATCATTCACAGCGCCGCTGACGTTCGCCATTTTGGTGATTCGGCAGCCTTCGATCGCACGAATGTGACCGGAACACTGGAACTGCTGAAAATCGCTCAAGCCAAGCCGGGAGTATCCTTCCATCATGTCTCCACTATGGGAATTCCGGAGGATCTTGCTAACGAAGGAAAATGGGAGTCGGCATTGGAGCTTTCTGCCTTCCCAGAAGAACTGAACGTGGACAACCTGTACACGAACAGTAAACTCGCGGCGGAGAAGCTGTTGTTCCAAGCAGCTCAAGCGGGTACGCCTGTCTCGATCTATCGCGCAGGCAATTTGACAGCCCATTCGGCCAACGGACGCTTCCAGCGAAATATCGACAGCAATGCTTATTATCGTATGATGAAGGCGATGCTGCTGCTGGGCAAAGCGCCACAAGCCGATTGGCATACGGACTTCACACCGATTGATTACGCCAGCCGTGCTATCGTAGAGCTGTCCGTTCATCAAAAAAGCGCAAACCGCATTTTCCATATCTGCAATCCGAACCCACTGCCATATGATGAACTGATCGCTATGGTAAACCAACTCGGTTACGCAGTAGAAACTCTGCCTTTTGACGATTACAGCGCTTGGCTGCTGAATCCGTCTTCCGGCATTCAGGAGGATGCCCTTCACCTTGCTATGGGACAACTGGAAGGTGACGGAGCCAAGGATTCAGCTTACCGTTACGGATGCTCTGTAACCGCAGCTCTGCTGGAACAAGCTGGCGTTCAATGCCCGGCAACCGACCTTAACTTTATTCGGAACATGATCCAGCATGCCGTCGAGATCGGTTACTTCCCGACCTCTCCCTCGGTATCTGTAAAAGCAACACAGAGGTAACAAAGTTGTGATATTTCCCCCGCATGTTTTCGGTATGATAGACTAGATTTTGCTAGTTTCATATTTAGTATAAACCTCTATACTTTCAGAATTTTTTTGCATGCGGGGGATGTCATTCAATGAAACACACTTTTTTTAAAAGAACGTTGCTAATCATAAGTTTGTTGGCTATTTTAGGGATTTTGGTGTATGAAGCACGTAGCATATACCACACCCCTACAGTTAAAGGGACTCATCGTACACGTACAGCTCATGCAGATCGACTGGTACGCCATTTATTCTCACTGACGCCTACACCAGATAAAGTATATTACCAAAACAAAGTAATTGTCCTGATGTATCATGAGGTGACCAAGACTCCACCTGATCCCGGCGCTCTCAAGCTTAGTAATTTAACGAGGCAGTTGGACGAAATGAAAGCTAACGGCTTCCACTGGATCACGATGAAAGAGTATACGGACTTTATTTTACATAAAGCCAAGGTTCCTGATAATGCAGTACTTATGACATTCGACGACGGCTATGAGTCCTTTTATACGGACACTTTTCCTGTGTTGAAAAAGTACCAGGTACCGGCAACCAATTTTCTCATCACGTCCACGATCAGCAATCCCAAACATATTGGAATTCCTAAGCTGACATGGGATCAAATTCATCAGATGCATGCCGAGGGTATTGATTTTTACAACCATACCAATGACCAGCATGCTTACGGATACTCCAACACAGCGCGCACCCAACAAAAGCCACTTCTGATGGGTCCGGTGTATTCGAAAAAGCTGGGGCGAATGGAAACCGAGAATGAGTTCAAACAGCGGATTTATACCGACTTGGGGATGGCTGACAAGAAGCTGTTCAAGCATCTACACAATGATCAGAATGTACTTGCCTTCCCTTATGGTGGGTATACCAAGGAGACGCTGGAAATTTGCCGTTCCTTGGGAATTGACGTTACGTTCACGGTGAAGCGGGGGATTAACTCGCCAGGGCAAACGAACGGCTATCGCGTCAATGCAGGTGGAATACACAATATTCCAGAAGTATTGGTGCAATACATGAAGGAAGGTGCTCCCCTTCGTCCACTTCCTTTTGCCCAAGGTCCCAACAAGGTATCCTAAACATTGGCTAGCTTAATAAAGAAAACAAAAGAACCTTTAAAACCATTTATGTCCTGGTTTTAAAGGTTCTTTTGCTGTATAAGATGTTAGATTAGGGCCAGATACGAATTGCAGCGATAACAGCCAGATGTACCGGGTAAAAGCTGCGCCACAACCAGCGCGGTACCCTATTATAAAATCCGCTTTCTCCAGTTGCAAAACATGCGATCAGAATGCTGGACAGCAGACTAAAGTGTTGGAGATTCGCGTGATGCACCATATCATACACTACGTTCAAAATAAAATGGGCTGCAATCATCATATATGAACGGGTGTATCGATAAATGAGAACCAACAGCAGTCCATAGGCTCCGTAATCCATCTGGCTGAGCTCCATAACCAGAGCTGAAAGGACGTACAGAACCGTTACAGCTGTCCAATGCTTCAAGCGGGATGCAGCAGCCAGCGCGAGCAATGAGGCCAATAGCGTCCAGATTACATTCGGTCTAAGCACATCAAACGCTAGCATATAGGGAACTTGAGAAATCAGAGCCAGTCCGAGTAGACGGAGCATATAGCTCCGTATGTCTCGGGTATGAGTATATCCCAAATACAGCGCGTACGCGTAGATTGGAAAAGCAAGCCTGCCGGCAATTCTCCAAGCCGGATCCGTCGGAAAAAACACAAGCCCGACATGGTCAATCAGCATCGTCAGCATGGCCAACCAGTACATACAAGGCCCCCTTATTCAATGTTTTACGTTTTTTCTTCTGTCAAGCTCAGAATGGCGTTCATGATATCCGTTTTCGTAACCCGTCCTACCAACCCCCGAATTGAAGTTGAGGAGCTACATTGCTCGTCCAAAACTGGAAGACAATTGACCTGATGCCGAATCAGTCTCGATATCGCTTCCAGTAAAGTGTCTTCTGGAGCAAGCGTCGTCATTTGGGCCCGGCGCGTCATTGCCATGGTCACCGGGACGGTGTGAAGATCGGTATGCCCCAGCATGACCTTCAGCAAATCCTTGCGGGTAACAATCCCAATGAACTCCTGCTCCTCCCCTGTGACCATCAGCGCGCCTGTATTTTGCTGAAACAGCATCAGCACCGCATCATAGGCGGTCGTGTCACCGGAAATCAAAATCGGATCGCTAAGTATATCTGCCACAGTCAGCTTTTTGAGCATGTTGCCGATATGACTATCATATTTGGGGTAACGTCCTGGCAGGTAGCCTACCTTCGGCTTGGCATCCACCAGCCCGAGCATAACGAGCAGAGCAAGGTCAGAACGGAGAGTCGGACGCGTCAGTCCCAGTGTTTCAGCAATTTTATCCCCCGTAACAGGTGCCAGACGCCGGACAATATCAACAATTTCCCGCTGTCTTTCAGACAGTTGAATAATGATTACCTCCTTATGGAGTGGGGTAGTATACATTATAGACGAGCATAGATCGATAAATTTCAGCATCTTCCGACAATTCATCAAATTTTAATCATACACAGCTTGTTTTCAAATTTAAAATGTGTCACAATTAAGAATGTAATACATACTAATTATAAGTTTAACGTGTGCAATATGCTACATTTAAATGAACTATTGTACATCGCATGTAATATGTATTATGTATTATATAAACCTGAGGAGGAAATCAAATGAAATTTTTCTTGGATACTGGTAACATTGAAGAAATCAAACGTATTGAACGTTTGGGTCTGGTTGATGGTGTAACAACGAACCCTTCACTGATCGCTAAAGAAGGTCGAGTGTTCAAGGAAGTCATTCAGGAGATTTGCAGTATCGTTGAAGGTCCTGTAAGTGCTGAGGTTATTGGTCTGAAGGCTGAGGATATGCTCAAAGAAGCTTATGATATCGCCAAGTGGGCACCGAACGTGGTTATCAAGCTTCCTATGACCGAAGACGGCTTGTACGCTTGTAACGAGCTGACCAAGAACGGAATCAAAACGAATGTAACACTGATTTTCTCCGCGGCTCAAGGTTTGATGGCAGCCAAAGCTGGCGCTACTTTTATCAGCCCGTTCGTAGGACGTCTGGATGATATTGCTGTTGATGGTATGAAGCTGATTCGTGAACTGAGACAAATTTTGGACATTCATGGTCTGAAATCCGAAATCATCGCCGCATCCATCCGTAATATTAAGCATGTAGAAGATGCTGCTCTGTCTGGTGCACATATTGCCACCATTCCAGGTTCCTTGCTCCCTTCTCTGTGGAAACACCCGCTGACAGATAGCGGTATCGAACGCTTCCTGAAGGACTGGGAAACTGTACCAAAAGCTTAATTCGCCAGTCATGGCAAAACGATACTATATCAACCCAAACAGCCTGTATTTTACGGGCTGTTTTTTATTTTGGCTTTAGCGATGGCAGAACCCAAAACGCTGAACAACTTTTTTTGACAAAATAACTTGTTGTTCATATAATTGTTATAACAACTAATTAATTTCAAAGTAATTTATGTACGGAAAACGGAAAGGAGTACCTATGAATAACTTACCTCCCGATTGTTCCATTGGGATGTTGCTCGGGATTACTCACCGCAAAATGAGTCAGCAGCTCTTACAGCGTCTCAAACCTTATGATATTTCCCCAGAGCAATGGTCGGTTCTGTACCAAATCTATCAGGCTGAGGGTTTAAATCAGAAAGAAATTGCAGCTAAGGCCGTGAAGGACCAGCCTACCACGACTCGAATTATTGATTTGTTGGATAAGAAGGGCTGGGTACGGCGTGTAAATAGCCCACAGGATCGTCGGGCCTATTTGCTTCATTTGACTGAAGCAGGCCGACAGCTTGTGGAGGAGACTCTTCCTGTCGAACGTGATGCCAATCACGATTTTGTAAAAGGAATTTCCTCGGCCGATCTGAAGCAATTCCGCCGGACTCTTTTACAAATTCACGCCAACATGACCGAATCAGAGAAACAAGGAGAGAACGATTAATATGCAACAAGGCAAGCAACCTCTTTGGACCAAAGAATTTATCGTTCTTACGGTTTCCAATTTATTTTTGTTTCTGGAATTACAGATGATCCTATCTTCCATTCCTTCTTATGTGAAAAATACATTCCACGCCAGTTCCGTTCAGGTGAGTCTCGTTACCACCTTATTCGCTTTAAGTGCGATTGCAGCACGACTCTTTTCAGCCCGTATGCTGGAAAAAGGACACCGCAGTACCCTGATCTTCGTGGGCCTACTGTTTGCATTGGCAGGAACGCTGGGGTACAGTGTTTCACCGACGATTACAGTGCTTCTACTCATGCGGATGTTATTTGGGATCGGCTTCGGTATGAGTAGTACAGCCTTTCCAACGATGGCCTCTGATGTCATCCCGCCCAAACGTCTCGGTGAAGGAATGGGTTTCTTTAGTCTGTCCACCAGTCTAGCGATGTCGATTGGGCCAACCATCGGCATTTCGATGCTGCAATACGGGAGTTTCAACCTGCTTGCCTATACGACAGCAGCTGTAATTGTTGTGATATTCCCGTTGGCTTACTGGCTGATTCGTACACTACCTAAGGGGCACATCGAACCACCTATGGTTCCTTTGGAAGAAGGGCGAAAACCGGCATTTAACCGTAAATTGTGGATTCCCGCCTTGTTGAACATGCTGATGTCTATCACATATGGTGGGTTACTCGGCTTTATGGCGCTTTACGGGGATGAAGCAAATCTGGCGCATCCTGCCTACTTTTTCCTGTTTAATGCGGTATCCGTGCTGATCGTGCGTCCCTTCTCGGGCCGTATTTATGACAAAAAGGGGGCAAAAGCACTGCTCATCCCCGGCTCCCTGTTTTTAATTGGCGGTCTGATCCTGCTTTCCTATGCGCACAGTGATGTCTTCATGTATATGTCTGCTCTTTGCTACGGTATCGGGTTTGGTGTCATGCAGCCGACCCTGCAAACCTGGATGATTCAGGTCGTGTCTCCTAAACAGAGGGGTATGGCAAACGGAATGTTTCTCAACTCCCTCGATTTCGGTGTTGCAGCCGGAGCGCTTATACTTGGCATTATCGCCAAAGCAAGTGATTATGCGTGGATGTACCGTCTTTCCTCGCTGTTTATTGTACTGTTCTTACTGATCTATGTCATACAAATCGTCGCGAGCCGTAAGCCTAAGACGCATGTCCCTCTAGGAGGGTAAGACTATAGATTTAGTTTATACTTGCTCAGTTTTCAAAAACACCCGTTGCCATGATTTCATGGACAACGGGTGTTATTTCTTATTTCACAGGAGCTTTGCGTCTTAGCTTGGGAGAAAGAGGCTTTTCTCGGGACACATCTGTTAGCCCCTTATCCACATTCATAGGGTCAGTGGATTTGTCATCTGTGGGTTCATCCTGCTTGGGTCTGACCGCAAACAGCATCAGCATAGCTGCAATGCCTCCCACTGCGGCCATCACGCCAAAAAGCAGACCATGTCCACTGCGACCCAGCAGCAATGAAACAACCGGAGGGCCTAACGATACCCCGACAAAGCGCATGCTGCTATACAACGAAGTAATGGTTCCGCGCTCCTCTTTTTCAATTCCCTTCGTAATGAGGGAATCCAAACAAGGCAGTGCGAGCCCAATCCCGCCGCCCCCTAACGTAAACAATCCGATCACCGCATAAATATTTTGGAAAAATCCGAGAATGGCAAAGCTGATCGTCAATAAGGCCAAACCACTGAAACCGATCCACTTCATGCGCTTTTTGTGCTTGCCGATGATCTTGCCTCCTACATATGAGCACAGACAGAGGGAAATCAGCGGAATGGCTAACACAAAACCTTTCCACACTCCATGAAGGTTGTAACGACTTTCTAGTATGTCGGATAAGTAGAACAGGACGCCAAAAATGACAAACATACAAATACCGCCCATGGCGAAAATAGCATAGAGCCAGCGTCCTTTTTCGGCAAGCACTTGCTTCACATTTCCCACAAATTCTCGAAACATAATCGGTTGGTTCTTACGCTTAGGCACATGGATCAGCCAAAGCACTAAAATGAGCGAAATCAGACAGAGGCCCGGAATCACCGCCAATGGCAAAAACCATAAAACAGCGCCCAACGCAGCACCGAGTATCGGACTTAGCACTTTACCAAATGTATTGTAGGTCTCAACTACCCCTAGGTTTTTGCTGGCCTCATCCTCATTTTCGTACAGATCGCCCACAAGCGGAATGACTATAGGAAAAGCCCCTGCCGCTCCCGCACCCTGGAGTAGACGGCCTGCAATAATGGTCCAGTAAGCTGCCAAGTCGTGAAGCAGCCATGCCCCCACCGCAGAAATCCCCCCTCCAATCACAGTCAGAATCAGACAGGGAACAATCACCGCCTTACGGCCAAATCGGTCGGAGAGATAGCCCGCAATCGGTATCAGTAAAATGGCCACCACCGCATATACTGTAATCAACATACTAATCCGAAAAGAGCTTACATGTAGCTTACGTCCGATTTCCGGTAAAACTGGAATCAGCATGGAATTACCCAGCGTCATCATCAGCGGGATGGAACCTAACGCAAGCAGATTCCCTTTATTTTGTTGCATCCCGTTACCACCTTTGCAAAAGTAATAACACAGCTGTTCTGATTCGTTCAACAGATGTTATTGTGTTTACATTGGTGGGAATTTATGCGGCTACACTTTAAATCCACCGACCCTTGCATTCAGAAGTTGCGACATATCCGCCAGTGTATGAATGGAAGACGCAATTTCCTCCATGGAAGCCAGTTGCTCTTCAGCCGCCGCACTGACACTCTGGGTTCCCCCTGCCGACTGCTCTGCTACTTCACGAATACGTTCTACTGCTTCCACCATTCGCTCGGATCCGCCGGACATTTGTTCTACGGACCGATTTACACTGTGAATCTGTTCGCTGACCTGTTGAATGGAACTCCCAATCTGACGAAATGCGGTTTCTGCGGATTGCATGACCTTTACGCCAGACTGCACTTCAACCGTACCTGTCTGCATACTGGAAGCGACATTTCCAACATGCTCCTGAATATTTTGCACAAATTGTGTAATTTCTGCTGCTGAAACTGATACCTGCTCGGCCAATCTTCTTACCTCAGAGGCTACAACAGCAAATCCTTTCCCCTGCTCTCCTGCTCTTGCCGCTTCAATCGACGCGTTGAGCGCTAGCATTCCTGTCTGTTTGGCTATTCCGGTAATGACAGCTCCAATCATGCCAATCTGTTCGGCCTGTTCACTAAGTGAACGCACAGCACGTGCAGAGCTGTCTACACTTTCGCTTACCTTCTCCATCTGACGCATAGCCTGACCTATAGATTGTTCTCCTGCTTCTGCATCTTTAGCGGCTGTATCAGATAACTCGTACACCTGCTGGCTCGTAGCTGCAATATGCTCCAGTTCGTGGGCTAGCTCTTTCACGGTATCTGTAGTTTGTGTAATATCATCGACCTGATGCTCCATACCAGCCGCTAGCTCTTCCATTACACCGGAAGTATGACGATTGGCCTGATTCATTTCCTCTGTACTTACGCTAACCCGCTCTGCGGTTACGGTTAATGTACGCGCCGTATCCTGCGCATCCACTATAATACTGCGGAATCCCTCAATAAGCTTGTTGTAGGAGCTTGCAATCATACCGATTTCGTCTTTGGACGTAATATCCAGTCGGCTACGCAAATCTCCCCCACCTTCAGACATTTCCAACAGCTGCTCATTCATATGGTGTAATGGACGAATGGAACGAATCAGCACGATGGATTGAAAAATACTGTAAATGATAACTAGAAGTCCTACAACACTCGTAATCAAGGATGTATTCGTCATCGTTTGGTGCGCTTGCTGTACTTTCACCGTCACCATATCCTCTTGAGCTTTGACAAAGGCTACTACCTTGGTATCAAGTTGCTTGCGCAACACCCGTTCGTTTTCAAAATCATCGAGCAAATCAGAAAATGGCGGGAAAGCATCATCTCTTGTACTCTGATACCCCGCTGTAGTCAGTAAACGATGAACTTGATTCATATAGGTATTAATTCCCGTCTTGAGATCAGTCATCTTTTTCTTAGAATCCTCATTACCTGCACTAAGCAGAGCTTCTGTCTCCTGTAGCAACTTTGCAACTTCACTCTGCTTGTTTCCGATCTCTCGCCCGTACTGTTCGTCACGAGTTAGCAAATATGCCCGCTCATCATTAGATATGCCGTTTAACAAAAATTGAAGAGACTTCGAGTTATACGCTATAGCCTCTTCACGATTCATAATATCCTTGTACTCATTCTCACTATGTACGCTTAAAATGTAATTGGTCAGCAGCATGGCTGCAATCACACTCGGGATCAGTATCGCGCTAAGAATCATTTTGGCCTTAATGGTTAAATTCATGAATCGGTCCCCCAGTTATCTCTGAATAAAATGTCCAACTTACTATATATCGTTTTATTCGACTGTTTTTTTGAATGAAACAGAAAAAGTGTATAGATTTTTTAATATATTTATGTCTATTCAGTGAACATATATATCTTTTTTAATATCAAAGAACAAAAAAATTCAAAATTAGGTAAATGAACTCTTTTCAGTTTGTACCCTTCGAATTTCAGACTATTAAAATGATATACTATGTATTGGTATGCCATAAGCCTCAAGGAGGATCTGCATGAAAAGTCTGGAACTCAAACCGCTTATTCACGTGCTTAACGAGTTGGAAACCCGCAGCTGCCTTATTGAGCAGCAGGGTAACATGATCATGAATTATTATCGTGAACCTCAAATTGCTAATGAACTCTATAAAATAAATTCCTGTACCAAAAGCGTGATTTCCGCATTAGTTAGTATCGCTATGGACCAGCAGCGGGGACCGAAACCGGAGACGCCGATCCTCGAATTCTTTCCCCAGTTGGCCACAGATAGTGATTCTCGTAAGCGTGATATTACGATTGAACATCTGCTGACGATGTCCGCAGGCTTTAACTGGACGGAATTTGGCGGACAAAATTCTTTTCCTACCATGAGCAAAACGTCAGACTGGGTGCAATTTGTGCTTTCACAGCCATTATCGGATGTGCCAGGTACGCGAATGGAATACAGTTCTGGCTGTTCTCAACTTTTGGCCACCATACTACGTAATGTTTCTGGACAAACAGTTGCTGAATTTGCCGAGCAGCAATTATTCCAACCGCTCAGTATCGAAAGCTATCATTGGGAAACCGATCCTCAGGGTACTCATACGGGTGGATTCGGACTGCATCTCAGGCCGATGGACATGCTCAAATTCGGGCGGCTTTATCTGAACCAAGGAGGCTGGGAAGGACGGCACATCATCCAAACAGAGACAGTCCGATATTCAACCCGTCCGTTTCTTCCTGCTGCCAAACCACAAAAGGCATTTTACGGCTGGCACTGGTGGACTTCTTCCTTTTCAGATGAAACAGAGATAGGAACTGAAACGGACTATTTTTACGCTCTCGGCTTTGGTGGGCAATATATTGTTGTCGTCCCGTCGTATGACATGGTTGTTGTCGTTACCGCTGATAGATTTAAAAAGAAAAGGACTCCTGTAGATATTTTCCGGCAGTATATTGTACCGCTGCTACTCCAGCAGAATAAATAGAAATAAATACCAAAGCTAAAAGTTGCAACTGGCTCTAGCAAAAATCTGCATCAAAAAGGGCTTGCCTGTTGGATCAGGCAAGCCCTTTTTTGCATATAATCGCTACATTATGACACATCCACTTTCTAGAGCCTTACCTAGCCCACGTGAATCGTAAGCTCTTGCTGTCCGCTGGAAGCTGGTGTAATGATTACACCCTGTTCTCCCGACTGGCTGCTGCCTTCCTCCACTTGAACAGCCTCGTGGATACCGCGCAGGACTATCGACCATGGTTTAACAGCACCTTCTGCCTTCACCGTAATAACAGAATCCTTGCGGCTGACAGTAACCGTTAGCTCTTCTTCACCTGACGTATTCACAATAACCGTTCTAGCTTGTTGCCCCTCTCCAAGCTCAAACAAATGAAGCGCCACTTGATCTGCATAATCATAGTCCGGACGACTGTCCTCATGACCAATTGCCAACAGTGTGTTCGGCTTCACGAGCACAGGCAAGGTTGTAAAATCATGATACTCGTTGACCCAACGACCACCAGACATGCTCTTGTTTGTTAACAAATTCGTCCACTGACCCTCTGGTACATAATACTGTACACTGCCTTCTTTATTAAAGATCGGAGCTACCAAAATGGAATCTCCTAGCATGTATTGTCGATCGAGCGTTGCACAGGTTGGGTCCTGCGGGAATTCCAACACCATAGCCCGCATCATCGGCAGTCCCTTCACCGAGGATTCCACAGCAGAAGCATACAGGTGTGGCATCAGCGAGCATTTGAGTTTGGTAAAGCTGCGTACCACGTCAACTGACTCTTCGTCAAACAGCCAAGGAACACGGTACGACACATTTCCGTGTAGTCGGCTATGGGAGGATAAAAGTCCAAACTGCACCCACCGTTTGTATAAGTCCGGCGCAGCCGTTAGTTCAAAGCCGCTAATATCATGGCTCCAAAAGCCAAACCCACTCAAGCCAAGTGATAATCCGCCCCGCAATGACTCTGCCATCGACTCATACGTCGACGAGCAGTCTCCGCCCCAGTGAACTGGGAACTGTTGCCCCCCGGCCGTAGCAGAACGTGCAAATAACGCTGCTTCATTTTTACCCAGCTTTTCCTCCAGCACTTCAAACACTGCCTTGTTATACAAATGCGTATAATAATTATGCATTTTCATTGGGTCAGAGCCATCATGATAAACTACATGTGTTGGAATACGCTCACCAAAGTCGGTTTTGAAACAGTCCACGCCCTGATCGATCAGCACCTTCAGCTTATCCTGGTACCATGCGACAGCAGCCGGATTCGTGAAGTCAACCAGCCCCATCCCTGCCTGCCACAGGTCCCATTGCCAAACGCTTCCATCAGCTGTTTTGACCAGGTAGCCATTCTCCATGCCTTCATCGAACAAAATGGACTTTTCTGCAATATACGGGTTGATCCATGCGCAAATTTTGAGGCCCTTAGCCTTCAATCTCCGCAGCATGCCTTCTGGATCTGGGAACATATCTTGATCCCACTGGAAATCACACCATTGGTATTCCTTCATCCAGAAGCAGTCAAAATGGAATACCGAGAGTGGTATATCCCGCTCAGCCATCCCGTCCACAAAATGGTTAACGGTCGCTTCATCATAATCTGTTGTGAACGAAGTGGTCAGCCACAAACCAAAGGTCCAGGCTGGTGGTAATGCAGGCTTACCCGTCAGCTTGGTGTAATTGTCCAGTACCTCTTTAGGGTTAGCTCCACCAATAATAAAATACTCTAACGATTCGCCGGAGACGCTAAACTGAACCTTTGATACATTTTCCGATGCAATCTCATAGGATACCTTTTCCGGATGGTTGACGAACACACCATACCCTTTATTCGATAGATAAAATGGAATGTTTTTATAGGCCTGCTCACTGCTAGTCCCGCCATCTTCATTCCAGATATCGACTACTTGACCATTTTTTACGAACGGGGTGAAACGCTCTCCGAGTCCGTATACGTACTCACCGATGCCCAGCTCCAGCTGTTCTCGGAAAAAAGGCTGATCCTGCGGGTCTGTAATATAGCCTGGTCCCCTATGTCCGCTGCCTGTGACTTTACGATCCTCGACATAAAAGCCTACATCCCAGCTCTTCCCACGACCGACTCGCACACTCAGATCGCCGCTTTTCAGTACCGCTGCGTCCTCATCCACTATAATATCTACCTCTGTTGGCAAGGTGTGAATTTCAAAATTCGGCCCTTGATGCACCCGTCCCTTATGGTGGTTCAGACGCACCTGAATGACATTCGGCATAGGCGAGCTGTAGGTCGCTTTCAGCAACGCTCCGTTCAGTGTATCTCCTTTGTGCTCGATCCGGTGGGTCGCTGCATATACCGTCATGGAAGCATCGTCCGTCACAATATCACGGATATCAGCAGGATTTTGTATTTCATAGCCCTTGCGAACCATCCAATAGCCATCAGTAAATTTCATCTGTTTCTTCCTCCGCTTCAATCTTTATTTTCTTAATCCCAAATCGCTTATTGGATTTTTTCGAAATCCTTACTATAATAATATTGATTTATGTAAGGGTTTACTTCTTTTATTTTGACGTATTGTATCAATATTTTGATGTTTTATATATAAATCAGTTTGCGGAAAAGGAGTCATAGAAATGCAAAGAGAAATGTTGCGGGAAAATCGAATTCACGGCAATCCCATGTATCCGGTCAGCGTATATCCGAGCGTAGAGCAGCTAAATGGAAATAGTGTACTGGAGTCCCATTGGCATGAGGAGATGGAGTTTATCGTAGTGGAACAGGGGAGCGCCATATTTCAGACGGATATGGTCTATACGGAGGTGAACGAAGGTGAAGCTCTTTTTGTCAACAGCGGCGAGCTTCATGCAGGTTATTTACAAAAAAGCGCTCGTTGCGTATTTTCTGCGGTGGTGTTTCACCCCGACATGCTGCACAGCCGCACGCAGGATACGGTGCAAACGCAGTTTATTGACCCATTTATCAGTAAAAAGCTTGTCCCTCCCCCTCACATTCGCGGCGTGCAGCCCTGGGAGCAAGAGGTGCTGGCTGCATTGCGACACATTATCACCAGCCATGAGCAGAATGCGCCTGCCCGTGAATTGGCGACCAAGGCGCAGCTCTATAGCATGATCGCCTGTCTGTACCCACACATGACCCCTGCTAACGGAGAGGATGTGATTATGGCGGGTCAACGCAACAAAGTTGAACGGATCAAAAAAGCGCTGGCGTATATCAACAGTCATGCTCATGAACCTATACGTTTACGGGAGATCGCAGATGAGATTGGAATGAGTGAGGGGCATTTTTGCCGTTTTTTTAAGCAGATGGTTCAGAAAAGTCCGGTAGAATACATCAACTATCATCGGATTCAAAAGGCTTGCAGGCTGCTGGAGCAAAGTGATCGTAAAGTAGTAGATATTGCGCTGGATGTTGGTTTTGACAATCTAAGCTATTTTATTGCGACCTTTAAAAAATGGAACGGCCTGACCCCTTCGCAGTACCGTAAGCAGCACGAAGCAGATCAGGCGCTTGCTGTCCCTTATATAACAGACTAATATGCATAGGATAAATCATTTATTTTTTTTGGGCTTCATAAGTACTAAAATTATTTTTCTTCCTCTTAACTTAGTAAATATGTAGCCAGCTACGCCTCCCAAAACAGAGGGAACTAACCACCCTAACCCTACATTATATAATGGAAGAAGATGAGTGAAAAAATCATTAATTACATTGATTTTTATTCCAGTAGCATTCAAGCCATCAAATAAACTAATGATAAAGGTTAATATCAAACTGCCCTGATATACTTCTGATTTCCCTTTAAATACGGGATGTAAAAAAGTTAAAAATATAAGAGAAATAGCAATAGGATATATTGCCATTAATACTGGCGTTGAAACCTTAATGAGCTGTGTTAAACCTATGTTGGCTACAAGGGTACTAAATATAGATAACATGAGAGCAACTCTTTTATAAGAGATTTTTGGAAATAATCCATGAAAAAAGGAAGAGCAGGAAGTGATAAGCCCCACACTTGTCGTTAAACACGCTACTGTAATCATTAAGCCTAATAGAATAGAACCGTAAGATCCAAAATAATAGGAGGAAACCTTAGCTAACACCTCAGCGCCATTTCCTAAAACACCCAATTTTTCAACGCTAGAAGCTCCCATGTATGAAAGAGACGTATAGATAAAAGCTAAGAGTATAACCGCAATTGCTATCGCTTTGGCACAAATGATCATCAACTCTTTTTTTGTAGTAACCCCTCTATCCTTAATTGCATTCACAATGATAATTCCAAAAATAAAGGCTACAAGAGCGTCCAATGTTAAATAACCCTCTTGAAAGCCTTTGAAAAAGACATTCGATGTATAACCTTCCGCAGGTTCTTGGAATTTTCCTATTGGGTGAATAATAGCTACAATCACAAGTAATCCAATGAATGTCAATTTAATGGGTGTTAGGAACTTTCCGATTACATCAATAATTTTTGTAGGATTAAGTGATAACAAACATGCAACTGCAAAAAAAAGGATAGTAAATACAAAAAGTGCGACAGGATGATCTGCATTGTTTGAAAAAAAAGGTTTTACTCCAATTTCAAATGACACACTACCGGTTCTAGGAATTGCATATAAAGGCCCGATGGCTAGATAAAGGATTGTTGTAAAGACAAGGCCGAAGACAGGATGTACACGACTCGCTAAAGTTTGCAAATTGCTTTTGCCCGAAAAAACAAAGGCTGTGACGGCTAGTAATGGTAAGCCAACTCCAGTAACCAAGAAACCCGCATTGGCTATCCATACATTCTTTCCAGCCATTTGCCCAAGCATAGGTGGAAAGATTAGATTCCCTGCACCAAAAAATAAGGCAAATAGCATTGAGCCTATAATGATAATAAAGGACGAAGAAACACTTTTCGACATAATAAATCCTCCAACTACGAACTCACAACATTTTGTTTTTATTCGTTTTCTTTTTAATTTGTATAATATATGTTAATAGAGCCTAGTGATAACCCGTGCCTTTAGGATGAGTGGGTTTCGTCTTAACTCATCGTTACACAATACTCTATATACGATCAGTATTTCAAGTAACTTTGTACTTGCAGAATGAACTTAGTGAGCTTAATGAACTATAAGAGAATTTTACACTTAGGACTTATTTCTTACAAGATGTAGATATAGTACTATTCCTCTTCAACATATTTAAAAAAGTTTGAGCCCAATTTAATCCATATCAGGATCTGCTGTTTTATTCAAATCCTCAACTGATTGAAATAAGCACAGGAAATCTTGGGAAAATGCCCTATGGAAGCGAATGAAAAATCCTTACAATTAATAGTATTGACAATACATATTGACGTTGACAACACATTGAGCGGCTACAATTTGAAGGGGTGCTAAACATGATGAATTTGGCAAAACGCAACTATTGGTCTATGAGTATTTTTAACTTCGCTTATCTGTTTACATGGTCTGCCGCCATGTCTTTTTTTGTCATTTGGCTGGGACAAAGCCTGGGAATTTCAGAAACCTACACGGGATTTCTATATGCGGCTAACTCAATCGTGGCCTTGATCATGCAGCCCCTGTTCGGTTACTTATCCGACAAGCTGGGCTTGAGAAAACATCTGCTGTACATACTCTTTACGATTCTTTTGCTCGTTGGACCCTTTTTTATTTATGTGTACGGTCCATTACTACAAACGCAGTTCGTCATTGGTGCCATTGTTGGTGCGCTATTTATCGGCTTGGTATTTAATGCAGGTAACGGTGTCGTCGATTCGTATATGGACAAAGTTTCGCGTAAATACGGCTTTGAATACGGACGGGTTCGTATGTGGGGTTCGCTTGGGTGGGCGGCGGCTACTTTTGTTGCAGGACGGGTCATCAATATCAATGTAAATCTGACCTTCTGGATTGCCTCGGTATCTGCCGTTGTTGCCATGATCTGCATCTTCCTGACCAAAGTCGAAATTTCCGGACAGGAGCAGCAGAAAACAGAATCGTTGAAGCTAATTGATGTGCTGCATCTCGTGCGTACCAGAAAGTTCTGGTTTCTTATGCTATTCATGGTTGGCGTGACCCAAATCTATGAGGTATATGACCAACAATTTGCCACATACTTCGTATCACAGTTCAGTTCCAAAGCGGAAGGAAATCAATTCCTTGGCGATTTGAGCGCTGTGCAGGTTTTCCTGGAATTTGTGTTCCTTTTCGTTACCCCTTGGTTTGTGAACAAAACGACCGCCAAATGGGCATTAATTATTGCCGGGTCGATCATGTCTTTGCGTATTATCGGCTCTTCGTTGCCATTCGGTTCCATATGGGTAGCTGCAATGAAGATGATTCACTCCCTGGAGAAACCGCTTATTCTGGTAGCCATCTTCAAATACATTACCGTTAACTTCGACCAGCGCTTGTCCTCCACCATGTACCTGCTGTATTTGTTTATGGGCTCCCTGGTGGTTTCCATTTTCTCGCCCATTGTGGGGCATATGTATGAAGTATTAAATTTCCCGATAACTTATGTAATTCTGGGTTCCATTGCAGGCCTGTTCACCATCATATCCTGCTTTACACTGACAGCAGACAAGAAGAATGGGGAGCGGTTTCTGGAGGAACGTCGTAAACAGGATCTGAAAAGAGCAGCCAAAAAAGCTGAAGCCGTTCATTCGTAATCTAATGGTTTGAGCTTAACAAAACAGCGGCAGTCTAGGACTTTTTTTCTCGTCCACGGCTGCCGCTCTTAACTCCAGTTGATTTGAAGCTTATTTTAAATCTTGAATACCGACACCGTTTGATTCATCTCTTCCGCTCTCTTGGCAAGCATGTTAGCACCTGCAGACACTTCCTGCATGGATGCAGTAGTTTCCTCGACTACGCTTGCGACTGTTTGAGTAGAATCTGCTGCACGTTCGGAGATTTCAGCAATTTTCTTCATCGATTCCACCATAGAAACGGTTCCTTCATTTACGGATCTTGCTTCTAAAGCCGCCGTGTCCACCTCACCGCTCACTTCTTCAACGGCACCTACAATCTCAGAAAAAACGTTACCTACACCTTCGACAAGCATCATACCTTCATTCAGAGATTGAACACCTTCATTCATTGAAATCACAACTTCATCTGTTCTTAAGGTAATTTCGTTGACGAGCGAAGAGATCTTGCCTGTTGCTTCACTTGCTTGTGCCGACAGATTGCGTACTTCATAAGCGACAACCGCAAACCCTTTTCCCTGCTCTCCCGCCCTCGCAGCTTCTATACTCGCATTTATTGAAAGCAAGTTGGTTCGGGCTGCTATATCACGGATCATAGCTGTGATCTGTCTGATCTCCGCAGACTTTTCTCCTAGAATATTTACCACTTCAGCGGATTGAGTTACCTTGGTATGCACATCTCTTATTTGGGAGACAGTCGAAGACATTTGGGTTTTCCCGTTGTTTGCTTTTTCTTGTGCTTGGGTTGTGAGATTAGCCACATGAACAAAGCGATTGGTTATGTTGTCTACACTTTTAGAAACGTCTACCGTGTAATTCAGCGTTTCAGCTATATCTGCAAGCTGTGTCTGAGATCCCTCTGCAACTTGAGTGGCACTTATAGCTATCTGCTCGGTAGCGATGCTTGTCTGTTCCGCACTGGCCGTTAACTGTTCAGCCGTAGAGGCAACCAGTAAGGAATTATCCACAACTTCCTTTAAAAGGTTGCGCAGTGAATCGCACATTTCATTAAAATCGGATGCCAGTTCCCCGACCTCATCTTTTGACTGGACTCTAAGGGGCTCCACTTGCAGGTCCCCCCTCGTTACCAGCTTTATCTGTTCCGCTATCTTTAATATGGGCTTAGTGAACGATTGAGCCAGTAAAAAAGAACCGATGATTCCAAGGATCGTACATATGATAGTCAGAGAAATCATCAAAATTCTACCTGAATGGTAAGATTGACTCGATTGATTAGCGGCATCAGTTGCGTATTGCTCATTAAGTAGCTTCAGTTTATTTACATCTTCTAATGCTGCCTTATAAATAGAAGAATTTCCATGAATGATCATGTAGGCCATCACTTTGTCGTTTTCTTCCATGGCAGCGGAAACCACCTTTAGATGGCGAAGATACATTGCCCACTGACCATAAAAGTTGGTGAACAGTTCTTTTTCCTCTGCCGTAGAGGCTAAACTTTGATATTCATTTACACTCTTATCCATTGAAGCTGTAGCTTTGGTTAGTTCTTCTTGATAAGTACTGCGAACAGCCGCATCCTCTTCAAGTATCAATCGAACAGTGAGTCTATCGATTTCTGTAATCTGCTTATCCATACCCTGAAGAAGAATAACCGCGGGTAAAGACCTGTTATTTACCTTGTCAGAAGCCTCACCCATTTCCGACATTTTAATGACGCCTATAACACTTGAAAGGGACAGTACGATAACCAGTATGAGCGCTGCACTAATTATTTTTTTCTTTAACGTTAATTTAAACATCTTTATCTTCCTCCCGTAACAGGTCTCGTATCATCACTGCTGAGCTTTCCAGTATATGCGTATTTGGCGCAACAGCTCAGTCTTATCTATCTTTCCACTGATATAGCTTTGGATAGATGCTCCTGTGATGCCCCCATGATCAGGTGGAAGGGTTGCCATAAACGGCAGTGTCTTTCCGGTCGAGATATACGACTTGATTGATCGTCCCAAAGGATCGGCAGGCTCTAAATCAATATTTTTGAACGCAGGTACCGTATTAGCCTTGTTTACCAGAAAATCTTGTCCGGACTTGTCGTATACCAGCCAGTTCAGAAACTTCTTTGCTTCCTCTTGCTCCTGAGGTGTGGTAGCTGTGGAGTCAATGAAAATATACTTTGTTACACCGACTGTAATCTTAGCATTGTTAGGGTCATCCGTATTATCGCTTAACGGAAGGGGCAAAAAACCGTATTCCTCATTTGCTGTATCATTGCTCTTAATCCCAGCCCAAGCCCAGTTGCCCATAAACCAAAGCCCCACTTTTCCCTCTCCTAATGCTTTGGCTCCATCGTCATACGTGCTGTCCAAAGGCGAATTCTTATTGATGCTGTTATCCTTGAGCAAGTCTAAAGTTTGTACCCATCCAGACATTACATTATTCTGGGACATGTCTATGGAGTTATCCTGCATACCCTTAACAAACTCTGGAAAACCCCCAGGCTGAACAGAATAAGACAGAGCTAAAAGATGTGAGCCCAGAGACCAGTCCATTGGTGATAGCATGACCGGTGCTACTCCCGTCTTCTGAATCTTAGCCATTAATGAGTTCAGGTTGCTTCTACTTTTTACCGAGGAAGCATCAAAAGCCCCACCTGTTGCTTTGTCCAGCACTTTCTTATTGTAAATTAATCCGTAGCCTTCCACTGCAAATGGAAACCCCAGCACAGCATCACTTTTCTTAACGGCGTCAAGTCCATTTTCTATCGTATCAGCTACCCACTTTTCTTTGCTTAAATCAACGGCTTTATCCAGAAATTGCTGAGCATCCCCAGGATCAAGCATCGACATGGTAGCGGGAGTTCCTGAGCCGTACATCGACATCAGCTTTTGATATGCAGACGTCCCCTCAGGAGCGGTTATAATCTCTAAAGATACTTCAGGGTGCTCTTGATTGTATTGTTTTGCTACTTCTTCTAATTGGGTTTTTATTTCAGATTTGGAATTCAAAAGTGTAATCTTGGTCGTCTGCTGTGATACTGGTGAAGCTGAACAACCTATAAACATCATTAAACATACTAGAGAAATCGCAACTTTTAGCTGTTTTCTCATTAACTTTCCCCCTAAAGATTTACTTTGATAAATTTTATGAATAATATTCAGTGTTATCGACATAATTCTCCAGGAAGATTAGCAATTTTTAGTTGGTAAATATCGGAAGGTAATTAAATAGTACAAACTGGTTGTTACGTTAAGTTAACGGACAGGACAGCGCAACGTTTTTTTATCCAGTTGCGTCTTAATATGGGGGAAAGTTACTGCGCAACAAATTTAACCGAAAAAGGAGCAATCATTTATGAAAAAAGCATTCTTTGCGGCTTTTCTTGCAATTTTTTTATTTATTTCATCGTCCACAACTTATGCAGCACAAAATCAGATCAAAGTTGACGGTGTGGCTATTACATCCGATGTGAAGCCCGAAATGAAGAATAAACGCGCTATGGTACCTCTACGTGTTATAAGCGAAAGTTTGGGGGCTAGTGTCGAATGGTCCGATTCCGAGGTTATTCTCGCTAAAAGCGAGATGAAAGTAAAATTAGCAGTAAACAGAAGCATAGCGGAGAAAAATGGTAAAAAGATGCTGCTTGATGTAAAACCATATACGAAAAATAATCGCATATATGTTCCACTTCGTTTTATTGCAGAGGCGTTTGGCTGCAATGTTAATTACAGCAACTTTGCAGTGACTGTTGATACTAAACCATTGTTCATAAACGGTGTACAAGTAAAAGCACTTCAACAGGAATACCGTATGACTTTGCGGCGTAGTTCAGCAAATTCATGGCAATGCATATAATGAAACCATTTATAATATTTTTGCAAAAAACAAAGGTAAAAAGGTCGAAGCACCTGCAAACTATTCTTGGAGCTTAACTCTTGACACACCTGGATCTTATTATAAAAATGCACAATATGATTTTTTAGACCAAAAAGGGAAAAGCTTAGCTCGTTTTGATATATATTCTTTAATTCGCACTTATCCACCTGAACTTTTAACAGGCTACCCAGAGACTTTGATTCATGATGTATCGAATGATGAGTGGTATTTGTTTAACGATACCGCAGGAAAATCCATTTATCAGTTAATGGATACCGCTGGGAAAAATGGTTTTCTGAAGATTATAAGTAACACAGTTGTATAATGTGATTTTTTCTTATTACACTTTTTTGTCTCCAAAAGATAAAAGGCGAATTCCCAGCTGAACATAAGCAGCACAGGAGTTCGCCTTTTTTAATCGCATATAAGCTGAACTCTTCATTTTACATAGAAGCGGAATGACGTTATTTTTCCATCTGTAGCATTTCTGACTCATAGGACTGAAATGCATTTTCCATACCCATCACTACATCTTTAATCTTCATGTATCCTTTGGTATACGGCTCCGAATCGCGAATTTCTTCCCACATATAGTGATATTGCTTCATGTCCTCCGTTTCGCATACGACGAAATCGGTGTAGTCCTTTCCAGGCAGTGCTTCTGCATCAAAAAAACGAACCTGAACATGTTCGCTATATTTTTGAATGGTAGCCTGCAAGGCCCTCGCATGTTTTCGACGTTCTTCTCGAGGCAAAGCCAACCAGGAAGGGTAGAATTCCAACAATACAATCATCATATAACGCATATGCCTATCTCCTTTTTTGGTGAAGCTTGAATGATTTATCATTATTGTACGCTGCTCGTCTACAAAGTCTCATTAACATAGGTTAATGCGGATCACTACGCAGCAAACGACTAAGTGATACAGGAGAGACGCCTATGTACGAAGCTATATGATATTGGGCAACTCGTTTGTCCAATCCGGGGTATTTGAGAAGAAAAGCATGATAACGCTCCTTAGCGGAAAGATACAATAATTCGCGCTCCCGTTCTTCTTTTCGAATATAAAGTCTTTCTACACTTTTACGGACGAATCTTTCCCACATATGGCTTGTATCCATAAGCTCCTTCAATACGTGATATGGAATTTCAATGACGACCGAATCTTCCATGGCCTCAATCGAAAAAGTGGATAGTTCTCCTTGGATCATAGCCCCATAAGAGGTTACGTAATCATCTTCTGGCGAAAAACCAGCATTATATTCTCTGCCATCTGCCAATGTATAAAATAAACGGAATAATCCCTCTGAACAAAAATAGGCATGTTTCACAGGCTCACCCGTTTCAATGAGAACCGTTCCCTGCTGAATATGCTTCACACAGGTTTGCTCTACAAACCTGTTCCAATCCTGCTCTATAATCGAGGCATGATGAGCCATTTTTTCTAATGAACGATAATAGGGATGCATCTGCTCACCGCTCCTTGACTTTTATAAAGGAATCGAAGATATTTTTTTGACTTCGTATATGAAAAACAGGGGTTATCCCTCAGGTCTAAGCAGACCTGCAGGACAACCCCCAGCGACGTGTTCTATCAGACTTCCGCAGCATCCTCTTCCACAAAAAGAGATACCTTGCGGATGCCATCCGCTCCGATCACGACAAGCCCCTGATCCGACAGACGGATTTCAGGGATAACGACCAGTGCGAGCAGTGACAGTGTCATCAGCGCGTTGTTCAGCATGCAGCCGGATTGCTGAAGCGCCCGGCTGATACTTTCGGACTGCGCAGCTACCTCCGCAAACGGAGCTGGGGACATCAGCCCGGCGATAGGCAGCGGGAAGCGCGTCTCACCCGAGGCGGATACGACCACCACGCCACCACGCAGGGCAACAGCCTGCTTCGCCGCCTGGGTCATGAGCTCGTCATCATTACCAATGACGAGCAGGTTGTGGCTATCATGCGCGACGGTCATGGCAATCGCAGCCGGCTCGGTGAAGCCGACACCTGTCACAAGTGCCACCGCGTGAGTGCCACTGGCATGATGGCGCTCGAAAACGGCTATTTTGCACAAATCCTGTGCAGGATCTGCCGTGACTTCTCCATTACGGACCGGAACGGTCATTCGCACTTCCTTCGTGTCCACGTGGTTTTCCGTAACACGAATCACCCGTACAGGTACATTCCCCTCCTGTACTGGAGCCGCAATGCGAAAATCTGCAGCACTCAGCTCTCGTCCCAGGTGGACCGTGTCCATCACTTCCGCAGGATAAACGAAGCCGTCCCAATCGGCGACCATTTGACCGTGCTCGGCCACCAGCTGGCCCGCTGCGATGGTAGCCGTCACATTCACTTCGGCCAATCGGCCATCAAGCAAAATAATGTCGGCAATCGCACCCGGAATGATCGCTCCGATATCCCTTGCCACGCCGAAGCGCTCTGCCGTATTCAGCGTGGCCATCTGAAACGCGGTTACGGGCTTGACGCCCTGTGCAATGGCATGACGCACGACGAAGTCCATCTGCCCTTCATGGAGCAGGGATTCTGCGCTACGGTCATCCGTTACCAGCATCATGCGGCGCGTGTCGAGACCCATTTCCGTGCTGGCTCGGATCGTCTCGGCCACATCATGCCATGCGGAGCCTTGCCGCATCTTGGCATACATGCCGAGCCGGATACGCTCGGCTACATCCTCGGGCGTGACACACTCGTGGTCGCCCGTAATTCCCGCGGCTGCATAGACCGGCAGACGCCAATCATCGGAGGCCCATGTAAAATGGCCATCCGCCACCTTGCCCGCGCGCAGCGTGGCCTGAATTTCCCCGATCATCACATCGTCTCCATAGACGACACCAGGGAAATTCATGACTTCGCCCAGCCCGATCATATCCGGGCCCCAGCTTAACGCCTCTGCGACTTCCGCGGGGCCGAAGGAGGCACCCGTCGTTTCCAGCTCTGGACCTGTGGAAGGCACGCAAGAAGCCACCTGCATGTAAGCAGCCAGCGGTGTCGTACGTGCTTCGTCCAACATCAGACGAAGCCCTTTTAGACCCAGTACATTGGAAATTTCATGCGGGTCAAAAAAACCACCCGTCACTCCCAACGGCAGTACAGCCTTAGCGAACTCCGTTACGGTCAGCTGTGTGCTTTCGATGTGACAATGTCCGTCCAGTAACCCCGGTGCCATATAGCGGCCTTCCGCTTCAATGATTATGGTGTCTTCTCCAATCGTATGACTGACGTCCCTACCGACGTAAGCGATACGAGAACCTTGCACAGCAATAGACATGCCCGGTAGCAATTCGCCCGATACCACATTGACCAGCGTTCCTCCGCGGATCACCAGCGATGCCTTGCGCTCCCCTCTAGCTGTAGCCACCAGCTCGGGTACACAGTCCGCCAGCGGCGGGCGTTGAAATACACTCTTCATGTCCATTACGTTTGTAACCTCCGTTTATGCTTCTTACCTGTTTTGCTTATTTGCTTATGTTACTGGAATACGCTCCATAATGCCAGCCAACTCTACATCTATTCAAGCATCGCATGGGTTTCTAAGGCATTTGTCCCCAGCTGATTGCCAATGTCCTCTCTATAGAACACGATCACTTTCTTCCACTTTGCGGGTATACGTATCCGAATCCCGTAAACTCACGAATGGCGTAATCTCCCCTATGCTATAAATATGCAGCAGATGCATCGCTCGCGTACAGGCGGTGTAGAACAACTTACGCTCACTCTCACGCTGGTATTGTTTCGCTGATCCGTCATAAATCAGGACCGCATCGAATTCCACGCCTTTTGCCAGGTAGGCCGGAATGATATGAATCCCCTTTTCAAAAGCAGGAGTTGTTTTCTTAATTAATTTTGGCTTCACTGACAGCTGTCCTTCCAGCGCTTCGTAGGCTGCCGCGCTTTCGTCAGCATTTTTACAGATCACCGCGATGGATTCATAGCCTTCTGCCAACAATTCTGTGACATTCCCAACTATCAATTGATGCAACTTTTCAAGCGAACGCACCTCGGTTACAAGAGGTTTCTCACCCTTACGGTTAAACGGTACAATATGCTCTCCCCCAGGGACCATGCCCCGGGTAAATTCCACAATCTCCTGTGTTGAGCGATAGCTACGTGTGAGGGAAATCATCTCGGTCTGATCTGCACCATACAACTCATACAATGGCTCTGCATCCTGAAGCACCGAGGCATGGGCATAGATGGCCTGATTAAAATCACCCAGTGCCGTCATTTTAGCCTGTGGAAATAAACGCTTGAAGAACGCCAGCTGGAATGGGGAATAGTCCTGTGCCTCATCAATAAACACGTGACGGATGTTGCTATTGGAACGAAAGCCCAGCATCAGCTCACGCAAATATAAAAAGGGTGTCACATCCTCATACGCTAACTCCCCAGCCTGAATTCGTTCCAGAGTTTGTCGACTAATTTCACCCCAGCTGACGGGCAGCTCTGCATGATTCGCCAGTTGGCTCAACAATGCCTCATTCATAAACAGCTCGCTGTAGAGCCGGGTCGTATCTACGAAGCGAAGCGCCTTAATCCATTTGCGCAGGGGCTTTAAGCGGTCACTGACCACCATACGCGCCAATATTTCTCTTTCACGCGTAAAATCGTCGAAGGTATCGCCCTTATTCTTGGATTTACGGCGCATGCGGTTATAGGCACGCTGATAATCCTCCGGCTCCATCAGATCCATCTGTTGATCCACCCATGGGGCGGAGCATTCTTCCTTACCAAAGCGGGCCAGCTCTTTGAGCATCCAATCCCGCAGCAATTCCAATCGGTTCGCCAGCCGCACCGTAGAGTCGAATTCATAAAACTTGCGTGCCATTTGCTCTACTGAAACTACCTCACGTCCCTGAAAGCGGATAGGTTTAAAACGCATTCCCTCCTGTTCCAAATACGTCTTGTAGCTTGTAATCACATGTAAGAATGTCTTGGACGACTTAAAGCGGATACCCTCCATCCTGGCTTCATACCCAGGCTGTAACGAAGCTGAAAGCACATATTCCAGCTGTTCAAATGGATCTTCTAACTGAAACTCCCGGCCCAAACGCCGCTCCAAATATTCCTGAAACGTGGCCTGAAGCATATTTTCCTCACCCAATTCAGGCAATACTGTCGATACATAACTGTTGAACATCGGGTTAGGCGAAAATAACACGACCTGATCTGCTCGTAAGCGATCCCGGTACTTATACAACAAATACGCTACTCTCTGAAGCGCAGCAGAGGTTTTGCCACTTCCTGCCGCCCCCTGAACAATGAGCATCCGGCTTCGATCATCACGAATGATGCGATTCTGCTCCCTTTGGATGGTAGCGACAATACTTTTCATTTGAGCATCCGAGCTGCGGCTCAATACAGCTTGAAGAAGTTCGTCTCCAATCGTCACCCCTGTATCGAACATAAAACGGATCTGTCCATCACGGATCGAGAATTGGCGCTTAAGCGTGAGTTCCCCTTCCATCTCCCCTGCCGGGCTCTTATATGAAGCGGGGCCCGGCATGTTATCGTAATAAAGATTGGAAATAGGCGCGCGCCAGTCGTAGATCAGAAACTCCTCATCTTGATTATCCAGCAGGGAGGCAATCCCCAGATAAACACGTTCCGCAGTCTGCCCTTTCTCAGCAAAATCAATGCGTGCAAAATACGGTGAATCAAGCAACTTTTTCAAACGACCTAACGCCTCTGTAGAATGCTTGTGTCTTCGTTCCCGCTCAGACAAAATCTCAGACTGCTGACGCAAACTGGTGGACGTCTCACCCACATCATCTGCCTCACTGAAATTGATCGTTACCTCATCCCAGAAGTCTTTACGCATATCGACGACATCTCCGCGCACAGAACCAACCTCTGTCTCTAGCTTCCGAATACGCCCGCTAATCACTGCGGTCACATCTTCTACTCTTCGTTGTTCTTCATTCCATTGCTGTTCAGTAGTCACTGGCATCGCTCCTGTTCCGTTTCCTCCTGCTCCATGCAGGGCTCCCTTGCGTACAAACTATGCTCTATTATGGACCCGGGCATACTCGCGGCATCCCCCTGATCCGGGAAAATTGACTAATCCTTTGAAGCATGCTATAATGTAACAAGAAGTGTAATTCACAACTTATGCATATGGTTTCACAATAAAACAGAGCATCCTCTATTGTAGCAAGTTCAGTCCCTGTTCGCAACCAGCGGGCTTTTTTTGTGCGTTCTGGCAACCATCTATTAACCTGTTCTTACATACTTGAATTCATTACATAAAAAAGCGACCGTCCATCTGATTGATGAATGCGGTCGCTTTTCTTTAGGAAATTCGCCTATCTGCTCTCTTCTACAGGATGAATATGATCGGCCAGTCTGCTCAACCTCTCCAGCTGATGACCATAGTCGTACATCGCCGCAGCCACAATGGACAGCCGCAGCATTCCTTCCTGACAATGGTCAAAACGTGTGATCGCATGCTTCATAAATTCGCCGTTGGCTTGCTGAAACAATTCACTTTCGTCCTCATTCGGTTTTAGCTTATTTTCGAATTTCAGTAGAGCATGCTCGTGAAAACGAATCAGCAGCTCCAGATGACTGTCAAAAAAAGCATCCGTTCCTTTTGGCCGTAAAGACTGGAAGTAGTGTCTTTCCACCGCATCCAGTACCTCATATCCTTTGTGTAAACTTCCGAGCATTTGTTTGTATACTACCATTTGTCTCGTTTGACTAAACTTGGAGCGCTTGAGCTTCTTCTGCTCTTCCTCGAACAAATGATATTTGTCCGACAGCGATTTAATGGCTCCCTCCAGATTTCCTTTTTCCTCTTTAAAGACAGACTCCTTAATCTCATCGGAAATGGCAGTACGCAGCAGCAAGGACATGCTGTTAAATACATTTTGAATCTGATTAATAAACTGCCTTTTCGGTTTCGGGGGAAAAACACTAACATTGATGACAAAAGCAGACACAATCCCAATCAAAGTGAGCGCAAAGCGGGTCACCGCAAATTTCCAGTCCCCTGAGGCTTCCATTACAGAAACAACAGTCACGAGTGTCAATCCAACCGTATCAGCCATATTTATTTTCAGACATATCATAAGTACCAATACACATACCAGTCCAACTGCAATCGGCTCATTCGAAAATACCATTCCGCCCAGCAACGCCATGATTGCACCTAGTGTGCTTGTTTGGAGTTGATCCAGAAAATAACGCCACGACCTATATATCGACGGTTGCATGGCAAAAATAGCGGCTATCGCTGCCCCCACAGGCGAATGGGTGTTCAAAAGCGTGCTCAGAAAAAGGGCGAGCGTCACTGCGATTCCCGTTTTTAACACCCGTGCTCCAAAAGCCAAAGCCATCCCTCCTGCTTACCTTTCAAATTTATTCATACCGAATTACTATAATGAAAATTCAATGTAAAGTCCATGCTTTATTATTACCCAAAACAATCGGAGATCAGGAATATTTATGAAATGTACAGTTCCTGATAGAATACATATCAACAGAATTAACTTATTTGCAACAACGTCACAGGAGGAACTCATCGTGTCATGGATTAGCAAAATGTTAGAAGAGCCCCGAAAGTGGCCGCGTAATATCCGATTGTTTTTTATGGCCAATCTGCTGTACCAGATGGGCACGGGAATGTTTTCTGTACTGTATAACCTGTATATCCAAGGGCTTGGCTTTGATGATGATATGAACGGCCGGGTGGTCAGCATGCAGGCGCTGGCGACGGCGTTGCTGTTCATTCCGGTCGGATTTTTGGGGGATCGGACGAGCCGCGAAAATATGCTGGTCATCGGCGCATTATTCAGCGGCCTGGCCTTTCTCGCCCGTACCTTTACAGATACCAGCGGAAGCATGTTGGTATTTGCCGTAATCTCAGGTGTATTCGCCGCCTTTATTCAGGTGCTGGCTGTGCCTTTTTTAGCGGAAAGCATAAGTAAAGCTCAACGCTTAAAAATATTCAGCTATTACTCAGCTCTTGTACTGGCAGCCCAGGTTCTGGGTAGCTTCGGGGGTGGCGTACTCGCAGATGGGCTGCAGACGTGGGGAATCACACCGCTATCCAGTCTGCGGGTCGCTCTGTTCCTTGGAGGAATGGCAACATTGACCGCCTTTATTCCTCTATTGTTCATCACAAAAACTACAGCAACCGTAGAAGCACCAGCTCCTGCTGAATCTTCACCTCAAACAGAACAAGTACATACACCGCACAGTGCACCCGATATCCCTGCCTCAGAGACGCCTACTGCTGCTTCTGATCGCCGGGTTATTGGACAATTTGTTCTGGCCCAGTTTTTTCTTGGGTTAGGTTCAGGTCTGGTCATCCCGTATCTTAATTTGTATTTTACGAACCGCTTCTCCGTATCGCTCAGCGCAATGAGTTTACTGATTGCACTCGGCCAGCTCATGACCATCCTCTCCATGTTGATCGGGCCTACCCTCGGCAGCCGGATTGGACTGGTCAGAGCTGTAGTTGGCTTCCAACTGCTTTCGCTACCCTTCCTTCTCATTACCGGCTTTACGAACGTGCTATGGATCGCTTCCATCAGCTTTCTATTCAGGCAAGCGCTAATGAATGCAGCCAATCCGCTGCAAACCGCCATTCTCGTCGAACGTGTGTCAGATAAAAATCGCGGCATTGCCAACTCCATTCTCCAGACGACCTGGATGCTAGGCACCGCAGGTATGGGACCTGTACAAGCCTATTTGGTTACAACATATGGCAACTACTGGGGCTATGCCATCACATTTAGCATGACAGGTGTTTTCTATATTTTGTCCTCCCTCGTCTATTACAGAATGTTCCGAGAAAAGCGCCCGTCCGCGGGCCAGCTTTTACAAAACCCAGCAAGCCCGTAAACAAAATCATGACACAATAAAAGCCGGAGCCTCCAAGCGGACTCCCCTGGAACGTCATAGGATAAATGAGAATGGCGAGGAGGAATGAAGGCATGCTTCGAGTTGCATTATTTACGGACACGTATACGCCTGACGTGAATGGCGCTGCTCTGACCCTGGAACGATGGATTGGCTATCTGGAGACACATGGAGTATCTACGCTCGTCTTCGCACCGGAGGCAGACCATCATCTGCCCTCTGGGCCGGGTGTAGAGCGATTTCGGAGTATTCCCTTTTTATTGTACCGGGAATGCAGACTTGCGATCCCCAACGCCAAACAGATCAACGAGCGTCTGTCAGCCTTTTCCCCGCATCTGATTCATGTCGCTACTCCATTTAACCTTGGCCTGTATGGAACAAGCTACGCAGCCAAACACCATATTCCACTCGTCGCCTCATATCACACCCACTTTGATAAATACCTCGAATATTACAAGCTTCGCTGGCTTGAACCTGCGTTATGGAAATACATGCTCTGGTTTCACAGACATTGCGAAAGGGTATATGTCCCTTCTCAATCAACCATGGAATTGTTGCACAATAAAGGAATGGGGCAGCTCGAAATCTGGAGTAGAGGCATTGATACTGACCGATTCCAACCAAAGGTGGACCGTAATGCAGTATGGAAGAAATGGGGCGTTCATGCAGATGCATTTGTTATTTTGTATGTAGGCAGGCTTGCACCGGAAAAGGGGATAGACACGTTACTGGATTCCTATCTCCAGTTACCCGATGACGTCCGCGCAGCCTCTGTGCTGGTCATTGCAGGAGATGGTCCATTGTATAAGGTCAAAACTGCAGCGGATCTAGGGGTGCCGGAGCATGCAGTCCACTGGCTTGGTTTTGTGAAAGGGCCGGAATTAGCTGAACTCTACGCCGCAGCCGACGTATTTCTCTTCCCTTCCACCACGGAAACCTTCGGCAATGTTGTACTGGAGGCTATGGCGAGCGGTACACCTGTGGTCGGTGCCAATGAAGGCGGGGTAAAAGATAATCTAATCCATGGAAATACAGGGCTATTGTGTCCTGCTGGGGACTCCGCTGCCTTTGCCAAAGCTGTACAGCTGTTGTACGAGGATGCCTCACTTCGTGATGCTATGTCCAGAGCTGGTAGAGCCTACAGCCTGGAGCAGACATGGGACCGTATTTTTGAACGGCTACTGGACAGCTACATGGACGCAGCAACCCTACACCTCGACAGCCGTCCCATGACGCGAATGTAGCCTTCAAAAACAGCGAAATTTCAGATAGCATGATAATGGCGGGTTAAATAAATTCTGCTAATACCTTAATTGCTTCAGCAGCTTGTTATGTACCCCACTCAACAAAATCACTGCGGTCAAGGCGCCGATGAACGCAAGAAGCATATCCCACTGGGTATCCCATACATCTCCCTGTGTGCCCAAAAAGGCTTCTGCTGCCGTTCCGGTTGCCTTGGCTACAGCAAACTCAATCAGCTCGTACACAGCGCTGATCGCAAGACACACACTAACCGTGAGGAAAGTAAGCCAGCTCCCGCTTCCCAAGGCCGTTTTACGCAACAGCACTTCCCTGACAATGAGTGCAGGTACAAAACCTTGTACAAAATGCCCAAGTCGATCATAATAATTGCGCTCCAGTCCGAACGTATCCCGAATCCAGTTGAACAGTGGCATTTCGGCATAGGTATAATGTCCACCGACAATCAGGATCAATGCGTGCAGCCAGATTAGGGTGTATACCAGATTGGTAAACCGAAATCTACGGTACAAAGCCGCCAGCAGCACAGCTCCCAAAACTGCCGGGAGAACTTCCAGTACCCATGTAAAATGATCCGCCGGGCGAATTAAAGACCAAATGAGGGCAAGCGCCAGCAATACAAGTAAAACAAGCGGGTAGCGATCATTTTTAGACCATGCCGTTGCCTGATTCATCTTCATTCCTCCTCACCCAAAGCTCTAGCCTTCGTTCGTTACGATATGTTTGACACGCCCAACCTGTCCGTCTGCCAAACGCACTTTGATTCCATGCGGATGACGCGGGGAATTGGTCAAAATATCTTTCACCGTTCCTCGCGTCAACTTACCGGTAGACTGATCCTTTTTAAGCACAATATCCACCTGAAGACCAGCGCGGATATCGGATCGATTCTGTCCGTTCATTGTAGCTATTCCTCCTTTGATTTACATTTTTTGATAATATTCAGCCACTCAGCTGCAATCAAATCACCAGCGACGCCATTCGTCTTGGCGGTTGTTCCCTATCCAGACTACGCACATCGTGGATACATAGCTGACGAGCAAAATGACGAATAGCATCCCACTAAACTCCACAAAATGAGTACGTTGCAAGGAGTCTGCCCATATGGAAGATACCTGTGCATACAGTTGAGAGGGCGCAGAAACAATATCCCATGTGTTCCCTCGAAAGAAACGGCCAATGTAAATACCCAGGCTGCTCAACAAGAGTACCGCCAGCATAAACAGCCAACTAACAAGCCCACCACGTGCACGTTGTACCAACTGTCGTACGGATTCGAGCGATACAAAACCCATTGTCAGGCCAAGTACGGCTACCAGCAGCATCCCCAGTACATGATTCCAAAAGTACGGATTGCCCCAGAAACGTTGCTCCCCGAGAAATGGATATCTGGCGAATACATGCAGCAAATCTGTGATCAAATAGGGTGTATTGGGATAAAAGAAAAGCCATGCCGCCCCCATAGCCCAGAGTAAAAATGTCCTCGTTCCCCGCCTCCACGAGCTGTACATTACATCAAGCAGTAACGTCAACAGCATAGGAATCCAGGCCAACATCATATTCCACCAAATAAAAAGATAAGGGCGGCCCCCTGAGGGCAGTCGCACGTTAATGATCCACAATGTACTGATTACGGAGCATAAGGCCAGTGCTAAAAAAACATAGATTTTTAGTGGATAATTTAACGATCTTAAACGGGCATACATATGTGTCTTTCCCTCCTTGTAACCGTCCTGCCTTCCTGACGTTCCAATTTACACCTGTTCTGGACAGTGTACACCACAATGGCTTCAAGCTCAATGGAAGCGCTCTACCTCTGCATCAATGAACACAAAAAAACATCCGTTCTCCGGGAATGGACTTCATCCCCGAAAAATAGATGCTTACTGTGTTTTAGACTTCACTCACAGGTAAAGGCGTAGCTCCGGTAGTTTTAATATTCGGGCAGCATGAATTAGCGTAATATCGCTAACGGCATTATAAATTTCGTCACTAATCCCGTCCATTCGCCATCCGGCGTCCGGGATGCACAATTACCGCTTTTGCTCCATAATGATGCGCATATTCCACAGATTGCACCAGCAGCTCTATCGCACGTTGTCGCTTGGTTTCAACGTCAAACCCGAGCAGAACGGAATTCGTGCCGTAATCCGGATCTGGTGTATGAGGAAATGTATTATGCACACTCGATATGCCGATTTCTCCCCGCTCAATCATAGGCTCAATCGTCGTTAGCATTTCCCGGGTAATGTTATAGTTCAGCTCCACCCTGCTAAAGCCCAACTGACGGATTTCCTTTACAAGTTCTCGACCAACCGTATGCTTTTTTATATTCCAACAGTTAGTTGCTAAATAGACAGATTTCTTACAAATGATCTGTTACCACTTAACTCCCAAGCCTTCTTTTGTTATGTATATTAACATTATGAAAGCGCTCCACATATCACAAAAAATAAATTTATATTACAAAAAAAGCCTATCCATCATCTACTTAAAGACGGATAAGCTTTTACTGTTGTCTAACCTTGTATCCAATTGACTAATGAATGTACTGCCAATGTACCCGGCGCAGCTGCCACAAATGCTGATGAACCGTTGTGCAAAGCCAAAAATTCCACTGTTTTTGGAATACCGGGAGCCAGATCCAGATGGTTGTCGCTGAAAATGCCTTCCAGCTCTGCCGATAGCCACACGTGTCTAGCAAGTACATCCGAACACAGCATGAATCTGCTGCCCCCACTTCCCTGAATCTCTGTCACTTCAATTTTTGCCTGCGGTAAATCCATCTCTTTCGTGTCTGCAAAATAAATTTCACCAGAGGCGACCTGTTCACCATTCTGAGTCAGACACGCGACCAGCATATGCTCCGCACGGTTCAGGCCACTCAGCCATTTGTCGATAGGCAGTATATGTACAATTCCTGCACCGCCTGCTGGTTGCTTTACCTTAACGTTCTCTTCATGAACTGCCTGGCTGCTACGGATATGCAAAAGAGTCAGCCGCAGCGTACCTGATATCGGCTCTAGTGTATCGTTGACCAGATGCAGGGCCTTATTCCCCTGTTCTGTATCTGTTGCACTCAACAGCACATCAGCAAAGCTGCGCTTAGCCGTATATTGGAGCGCCTTCCAACGACCAAAATAGTCCATACTCGACCAGGAGGCAACGGGCCAGCAGTCATTCATTTGCCAGTATAATGTTCCCATGCAATAGGGCTTGTGACGACGATGCGCCTCTATAGCTGCTTTCATTGCTTCTGCCTGTAAAATTTGGCTCATGGGAAGAAAACATGTAAAATCCTTTGGCTCTCGCATGTATCGCTCCATATATTCTTTAATCAGACGATTGCCCGCATCGTTCTTCTGATGTGCCAGCATCACCTCAGATTCCAGCTCCAAATCCTTCTCTTCCGCATAAGTACGAACAGACTTGTATTCAGGAAAGGACTGAAAACCATATTCACTCATAAAACGACCCACATGTACATGATAATTCTCAAACGGCTCAGACGCGTGCCATACACCCCAATAATGAATATCACCTGCAGTTGAAGACCGATGGGCATGCTGGTTCCGATCTCGCGTCAGGTCAATCAGCGGGGAGGAGGGCCAATAGGCTGTCTGCGCAGACCAGGTGTGTACCGCCTCCGGTAGAATCCGATGAAAGAGTGTTTCATAATCATTCCATAGGCGTTCCCGTTGCTCAGGTGTGTAGTCCTTTTTCCAGCCCCAGCCTCCATTCTCTTCATAATGCGCCCATGCAGAATCGATCTCATTGTTGCCGCACCATAAGGCAATGCAGGGATGATGACGCAGCCGCTTAATATTATCCTCGGCTTCCTGTGCCACATTGTCCATAAAATCCTCATCCCCCGGGTACATACTGCAGGCGAACATAAAATCTTGCCACACGAGCAAACCGTATTCATCACAAAGCTCATAAAATATGTCTTGTTCATAAATACCGCCACCCCACACCCGCAGCATATTCATATTCGAGGCGGCTGCACTGGCAATTTCATACCGATATCGTTCCATCGTAACTTCAGTGACAAAGCTGTCATTCGGAATATGGTTAGCCCCTTTTGCAAACACAGGAATTCCGTTCAGCTCAAAATAAAAGCTCTCTCCTGCTGCATCCCGTTCACGTACAAGACGGATGGAACGCAGTCCCGTTTTTACTGATTTTTCCGCGATTACAGCTCCTTGTCCTTGCTCCACCAATTCGGCCACAAACGTATATAAATGCGGCTCCCCCAGTCCACGGCACCACCACAGCTTCGGCTTCTTCATCTCCAGCTCCAGCTCGACCGTCTGCTTCCCCTTCAGCAGCCGTACCGGCTTGGACCACACCTTCCCGTCAGCGGAAATACGCAACTCGGCATCTCTAATCTCATCTGCATTTTCGATCTCTACCACTGCCATGAGTTTAGCCCCTACCGAATTCACCTCGTCCTGTCGAATAAACAAGTCTCTCACGATCAGACCGGACCACGCCTCGATCCGGACCTCCCTCCAGATACCGCTCGTCACCAGCCTCGGTCCCCAGTCCCAACCATAGTGGTAGGGAGCCTTACGTGCGAAAACGCTTACCTTTTTGTCGGACAAACCACCGATCTCGGACTGATCATTGGGTGCAGGGAGTCCATAACCTAAGCTTTCCAGCTTGGGTACATCTTCAGCAATCGGAGAACGAAAACTGATTTCCAGCCGATTTTCCCCTTGCTGAACAATTGCCTTCACATCCTGTCTCCATACCCGAAACATATTATTGGCTGACAAGACATATTGGCCATTCACTTTTACATCCGCGTATGTGTCCAGACCTTCCAACACCAACTCTACACATTGACATTGAAGCTGATCTTCATTTATCTCAAAATGGGCTTCATATATCCAATCCTGCTTATCAATCCACTGTACCTCCATCTCGTTCATACCGATAAACGGATCAGGAATTTTGCCATGTCGTAAAAGATCAGTATGCACACAACCCGGCACTTTCGCGCTGAGCCACTCATCACTTTGCGCTTCCCTAAACCTCCAGCCATCCAACCCTATCACATTAACCATCGTCACAAGCCTCCTATAAGCATGATTGGGAACATCTGGATTCGTCAGTAACATAACAAAAATAACATTAAGCTAACAAAATAGTCAATTGTTTTTTAGAACAAATGGAAAAATACAAAATAAAAGTCGCCCTCTGCCCCTAAACAGGCTAAAAGCGACCTCCTTCGTCTTCACGGTGTATGGTGTCATAACACGTATCTGGACATTAACTATATGTGATTGTGCTGATGGGACGCTCACGGTCATCATTTTCCCGACTGATCCGGGGTGCATGAACTTCCCGTACGAATAGCTCAGCATGTAGCAACTTTTTCTCGACAGGCGAGTTCGGGTTCGTTATGCGCCATAACAACTGGTCCACTGCACGCATTCCCAGCAATTCCTTATCCACTCTCACCGTGGCATAAATCGGCATTTGTTCATTCGTATCGTCAAACCCGGTCACTCCGCAACGCCTCGGAACGTCAATCCCCTTTTCTTTCAGCACATCCACGACTTGCCCAGCAGTCACATCATTAGCACATACAAAAACCTCAGGCAGTTCGTCCTCGGACAACTTTTCCATTTCCTCAGCAAGCGCTTGCGCTCCCCTGTGAAGAAGAGCTTTAATCTGCCGCAATTCTACTCCGCTCATTTCCAGTGTGGAACGACATGCTTCCCAGCGTTCGTAGAAACTGTGAGCGTCATCAATATGACCCACAAACTGAAAGCGGGTATAGCCCCTGCACAGCAAGTCCTTCATTAATTCACTCATGCATGTGCGATTATCTGTAAACACCGTATCACTTAAAAATGCAGAATCCCAATGATCTACCATGACGACCGGAATACCCATCCGATAAATGTTCAGCAACAACGAAGTTGAAATCGTCCCCACTGTGATAATCCCTTTAATCGCCTCCGGGTTCAGTAAAGAAAACATATCTTCAGTCGAGGGCTCCGTTAACGTGATCATATCCATACCCTTACGGTTCAGACGCTCAGAAATCCCTTCAAATACTGGCCCCCAGTATCTAGATTCCCTGTTCTGATACCTAATATTCGGAAATAACACTAGCACGGTACCTGACCATTCTCTGGTATCTGTGTCCCGAGGCTCTACCCCTGTCATTTTGGGGTGACTGCGAAAATAGCCCATCTGGGCGGCAAGCTTGACCAGAACCGCCCTTGTCTCTTCACTTACACCGGGTTTGCCTGATAGTGCACGCGAAACAGCGAACTTTGAAACGCCCGCCGCATCCGCAATTTCTTGCAACGTTACTTTTCCACGCATCTTCTCACCCAACCCTATTCGGAGTCTTTTTCTATCGTAACCTTTCTAATACACGGGTGTACCTATAAACTGGTACCATCGTAGCATACTTTGTTTTAGATCATCAAATGATAGATTTGTACAAATCCACACCCTCCACCAAAATATGTTTGCTTAATAAAAAAACAAACCGCATAACAAGCAATTATAAATTACTTGACGTGAGGTTCTTTATTTCCTACAATTTACTATTGAAAGCACTTACATTGTGTAAATCATACTTATTAAGGGGGATTTGCAAATGTTCAAGAACAGGTTGGTACGACAGAGCTCCATTCTACTCCTGTCTTTGCTGCTGCTCGTTACAACGGGCTGCGCGAATGGAACAGACGGTAAGGCAGAAAAGGAAGATCCTAATGACACCAGTCCCATTACACTTACTTTCTTTGGCGGTGATTCCAGCTCTAACTGGAACAACATGAAGGATGCTGTCGGGCAGGAAATTATCAAGAAAACGGGCGTTACGCTAAATGCCGAACATGCTGTCAATGGTCGAGGCGAGGAAAAGTTTGCTTTAATGGCAGCGAGCGGAGAGTATCCAGATCTCGTGTACCCCAAATCAGACATTGGCAAGTTGGTCGATGCCGGAGCACTCATTGACTTAACAGATCTCATTGATAAATACGGCCCTAACATTAAGAAAGTGTATGGAGACTATTTTAATCGTATTAAATATAGTAGTGAAGATCCAGCCATTTACACGATCCCGACCAATTTGGGTGTGGATCACATCGCGTTTGATGCACAAGCTGGCTTCGAAATCCAGCATCAGGCACTTAAGAAGCTTGGATACCCTAAAATCCGCACCGTTCAAGATTTTGAAAAAGCACTTAAAGATTATGTCGCCAAATACCCTACCACCAATGGCCAGCCTACCATCCCCCTATCACTTGATGCCGAAGACTGGAAAATTCAAATTACAGTGACAAACCCGGCTGTTACTGCTACAGGTGGACCCGACGATGGCGAATATTATATTGATCCTAAAACACACAAAGCCATTCTTCACTACAAGCGCCCAGAAGAACGCGAATATTTCCGTTGGTTGAACCATATGTACAATGAAGGACTGTTGGATAAGGATACTTTTGTACAAAAAAGTGATCAGTACAAGTCCAAAATCGCCGCAGGCCGTGTCATCGGACTCATTGATCAGGAATGGAACTATCAAGATGCCGAAAATGCGCTCAAGGCAGCCGGTAAGGATGAATTCACTTACGCCCATTTTCCAGTCACTTTAAATGAGAAATACGAGGACCATTCCCTTCAGCCTATCGGCTTCGATACTGCATCCGGGATCGGAATTACAACCTCATGCGAAAATCCGGTGCGAGCTATCAAGTTTCTGGATTTTCTGGCCTCCGACGAAGGACAAATTTTACGCAATTGGGGAATTGAAGGCCAGCATTACAACGTAGAGAACGGCAAACGAGTCATTCCGGCGGATGTGCAACAACGTAAAAACACTGATAACGCTTCTTTTAGCAGAGAGTCAGGAATCGGTTTGTACTGGATATGGGGGCCACATTATGGCGATAGCGTGAAGGACCCTTCTGGCAACTATTACACAACCAATTATCCGGAGATGATTACCGAAAATTATAGTCAAGCCGAAAAAGAGTCCCTTCAGGCATACAAAGCCCAGACGTGGAAAGACCTGTTTCCGAACGAAAAGGATTTTCCGGTAAAAGAGTGGGGTGCTGCCTACAACATGCCTGTTCCGACCGATACGAATTACAATGTTATTTATCAAAAGTCGCAGGACATTGTACGCAAACGGATTCCTGAGGCTGTACTCGCCAAGCCAGATCAGTTCGACGCTGTGTATGACCGCATGCTCCAAGAGCTGGACCAGGCAGGTGTTCCAAAGGCTGAAGAAATCTATACTGGCCTAATCCAAAATCGGCTGAAACTGTGGTACGGTGAAAAATAAGGTTTGCTTGCTTTTTAATGAAATATTATAGGGCTGACAGACCATGCTGTTCAGCCCTTCTACATTAACTTTTACATTAAATATTTTGTTTGGTTTCTTTTTCTTTCCAATAATTACTTTTTCCTGAAACACGATGGACGTAAAACAATAAAATGATTGGAATCAACGCAATCCCGCCACACATCACCCAAGATATTTGAATAGGTGTTTGATCGGAAGACAAATCCGTAAAATTACGACTGATGATCCCTGTCACGATTAAACCTACGCACATGCCTAATTGTGAAATCGCAGAATCCAGAGATAGTAATGTGGAACGATACTCATTCGTGATTCTTTTGTTGAGAAAAATTTGTTTGGCAACCGGGTACATCCCGCGCCCAATCTCATAGATTAAAAAGGTAAGCAATACAGGATAAAATGTGTTGAACACACCGGCTAAAATGAGCCATATCCCAATCATCCCGCAAGCATACATGAGTATATGTACATCACTGTATCTGGCGCCTAGCTTTCGAACTAGATAACTTCCCAAAGTCATACATAGTGAATAGCCTGCCTTGATAAACCCCATAATCCAAATTCCTTGTTCGGAAAGGCCAACCAGACGTGGCTGTTGAAATGTATTCCCCGCTGAGTTCGAAAAGCTGATAAATAAACCAATCATAAACACAATCCAGATAGACTTATTTTCAAAACCAATACGCACACTTTCTCCGATAATCGTTTTAATGCGAGTAGTAGACGTCTTTCGATGAGCAACATTCTCCTCATCCATATAAAAGGAGCATAGAAAAATGCATACAATAATAGATAAAATACTGACCGCCCATGGAAGTGAATAGTTATAGGTTGCGAGAAAGGCCCCCAACAGACCACAAATAAATCCCGAAATGTACTGTATACTGTTAGAGGTTGTAAAAAGAACTTCCATGGGCTTATCACTATTTTCCACAACCCATGATTCCAACGAACCTGACTGTAAACATATAGCCAGACCCCCAAAAACTTGCGCAAACACAAGCACCCCGATATGATCTGTCCAAACGAACAACACACTATAGACTAGAAAACAACAAAGTCCCAAAATAACAGAAATTTTTCTTCCATACTTATCTGCAATCGCCCCTGTGGGTATCTCAAACAAAAAAATACTTACAAAGAATACAACTAGTAAGAAGTTTGCACTCTGCAAAGAAAGTCCTTTAGCTAATAGAAAAAGGATGAGCGTAGTCCCAGTGATTTCACTCATAAAAAATTGAAGAAAGCTGACGGAGTAAAATAGCTTATGAGATTGCACTCTCAGGATTCCGTCGCTTGCTTTGCAGCCTCATATTCACTTCGCAAAATCCCCATCTGAATAATGTCATAGTATTGCCCTTCCCTGAATAGCTTCTCCCGCAGCCGTCCTTCCTCCTTGAAGCCGCATGCCAAATAGCAACGGTGTGCACGTTCATTGAACGCATAGACCTCCAGCTCCAGCCGATGCAGGTTCAGTGAATGAAATGCAAATTTTTGTAACAGTCGGATCGCTTCCCGTCCATAACCTTTGCCCAGGTCACCGTCACGCCCGATCACAATACCAAGGGTAGCGTGCCGATTCACCCAGTTGATTTTAAATAAATCCAGTTGTCCGATATAGTCCAGTGTGTCTTTATGCGCAATGACAAAACCTTTGATCTCGGAGTTGCCGTCAATCATCATTTGTACAAAAGACTCACTATTAGTCTGTGAATGCGGATAGACAAACACGTCGCTTAACCCGTGTGTGATTTCCGGGTCATTGACCCATTTTCGGATATTCGGTATATCTTCTTGACGGTATTCTCTCAATACAATTCGTTTTCCAATGATATGTGGCATCGTCATTTTCCTCTCAGTATGTATTTTGTTCGGGTAGTACTCTAGTTTTCCGGTCAACCTTTATGCTTCCATTACTCTTACAAACTCCAGAAAACGTGTACCTTTATAATGAAGCTCCCCACGATCTCCGATCACAATCATACCAAAATCCGTATCCTTCACCTCCAGCTCCATATGCTCACCCCCGTCAAACTCAAAGGTGATATAATAATATGTCGAAGCTGAAAAATCGCCTGATCCCCCGCGCACTCTCGTCCGTTTATCCACAACCTTACATGAACGTTTTACCCGTTCGGCTGCTTGATTGGACAGGCCCGCTCCTATCGTTTTGACAATTCCCATAATGATTACAAAAACAATAAGTCCAAATACTATAAAAAAGATTGTATTAAAGGATTGAAATTCCATAAAATCACTTCCCATTTGCTTCATCCTTTCTACAGTAAAATGTAAATTTTCCATTCTATTGCCCATTGACAAATCGTACATCTTCACCCTCAAAAACTCCAATACTTTTTTAACATACTTACGAAAAAAAAGTTCTTTCGCTCTTTTCCGCACCCCGCTTGGACTTATACCCGATCTGGGTCCTCTGATCCCTTCTAGACCGATTGACAAAACTATATATAGATATAAAATAGAGAATGTACTCTAAATATAGTGTAAAAAACGTATTTATGCCCGATATCTTGAAGATACAGGTATGAAAATACATGTAAATATAGAGTCAAAATCTTAAATGGCGCAGCCAGCAAGGGATTCCATCTATAATAGATCCTAGGCAATGCGTTTTCTTTTTTCGTTAATTGTTTAAGGAGGTTGCATACCATGCTGATTGCATATGATTCGAAGACCGGCAATGTAAAAAGATTTATAAACAAGCTCAAGCTTCCAGCGGTTCAGATCGAGGAGCAAATGACTATAGAAGAACCTTACGTACTTATTACATATACAACTGGGTTTGGGCAGATACCTGAGAGGGTGTCTTCCTTTTTAAAAAAGAATGCTCAAAACCTTGTTGGTGTAGCTGCAAGCGGCAACCGTAACTGGGGTGAGAAATTTGCCAAAAGTGCGGATTTGATTGCCGATCATTATAATGTCCCCGTGATTAGTAAATTTGAATTATCTGGAACGTTCGGAGATGTAGAGCGTTTTAAACAGGAGGTGAGCCGAGTTGCGGCATATTGAATTGAACAACATGTTGATGAAACGCGATACAGACGGCTTTTTCCAATTGGAAAAAGACCAAGAGGCTGTAGCAGAGTTTATGAAGGAAGTTCAGGAACGGAGTTTGAAGTTTGCTGACACAGCCGCTCAAGTGCTGTATATGATTGAGAATGATTATTACGAAAATTTCTATAACAGCTACACGGCTGACGAAATTAATGATATTTTCCATATCACTCATAGCTATAATTTTAAATTTCCTTCCTATATGGCAGCATCCAAGTTTTACACCGACTATGCAATGAAGAGTAACGACCGGAAAGTCTATCTGGAACATTACCCTGACCGGGTTGCTGCTGTCGCGCTGCATTTAGGACGCGGTAACGCCGATAAGGCACGCCTGTTGTCCCGCTCGATGATGGAGCAACGCCTTCAGCCAGCAACACCAACCTTCCTGAATGCAGGCAAAAGCCGCCGTGGGGAATTGGTATCCTGCTTCCTGCTCGAAATGGACGACTCCCTGAACTCAATTAACTATGTGCTGAACACCTGCATGCAGTTGTCCAAAATCGGGGGCGGTGTTGCGGTCAACCTGTCGAAACTGCGGGCACGCGGCGAAGCGATTAAAGGCGTAGAAGGCGCAGCAAAAGGCATTATGCCTGTGCTGAAGCTGATGGAAGACGGTTTCTCCTATGCGGATCAAATGGGGCAACGTAAAGGCTCTGGGGCAGCCTATTACAACATTTTCGGATGGGACGTGCTTGAGTTCCTGGATAGCAAAAAAATCAATGCTGACGAAAGAGTACGTCTCAAGACACTTTCTATTGGATTACTGGTGCCAAACCGCTTTTACAAGCTGGCTCAAGATAATGAACCGCTGCATGTATTTGCTCCTTACAGTGTGTTCAAAGCCTATGGAACGCATCTGGACGACATGGATTTGGATGAAATGTACGATACGTTGCTCGCTGACGATCGGGTGAAGAAAAAAATAGCGATGAGCGCACGTGACATGCTGACGAAAATTGCCATGATTCAGTTGGAGTCTGGTTATCCATATATCATGAACAAAAGTAACGCGAACCAGGCACATGCTCTTAAAAACGTGGGTCAAGTCAAGATGTCGAACCTATGCACGGAAATCTTCCAGTTGCAGGAAACTTCCGAAATTACAGATTACGGCCAACAGGATACCATCCGCCGGGACGTGAGCTGTAATCTAGCTTCTCTGAACATTGTAAATGTGATGGAACATGGCAAAATCCGCGAATCCGTTCACGAGGGTATGATTGCTCTCACCTCGGTCAGCGATATGACCCAAGTAGCTAATGCACCGGGTGTTGCGAAAGCAAACCGTGAAATGCACTCCGTCGGACTGGGTGTTATGAATCTGCACGGCTATCTTGCCAAGAACAAAATTGCGTATGAAAGCAATGAAGCGAAGGACTTTGTCCGTACCTTCTTCATGACGATGAACTATCATTCCATTGAAAAAAGTATGGAAATCGCTAAAGCAGCTGGACAAAGCTTTTATGGATTTGAGGAATCGGATTATGCGACAGGCGTATATTTTGACCGATACCTGAACACAGATTATCGTCCAACAACTGCACGTGTACAAGAGTTGTTCAAAGACATCTATGTTCCGACTTCAGCGGACTGGGACAAATTAAAAGCAGATGTGATGAAAAATGGTCTGTACCACGCCTATCGTATGGCGATTGCGCCGACTGCTAGCATTTCGTACATTCAAAATGCAACATCCAGCGTCATGCCGATTGTTGAGCAGATTGAAACCCGTACCTATGCCAATTCGACGACCTACTATCCAATGCCTTATTTACAAAAGGATAACGTGTTCTTCTATAAATCTGCTTATCAAATGGACCAGTTCAAAGTGCTTGATCTGATTGCAGAAATCCAGCCGCACGTGGACCAAGGGATTTCGACCGTGCTTCATGTGAACAGTGACGTGACTACGCGTCAGTTAGCACGTTGCTATCTGTACGCTGCACACAAAGGACTTAAATCGTTATACTACACACGCACCAAAAAGCTGTCTGTGGAAGAGTGCCTCACCTGCTCCATCTAAAGTATAAGGTAACAAGCTGTAGTATAAAAATTAGATTTTGAATAGATATAGATGCTTTGCATTAGAAGCTGTATCCAGCGTGTGGTTCAGACCTTTACGGGACTGGACAGACCCTCGCGGATACAGCTTCCGTATGTCAAGCATACGATGATTCGCCTGCACTATTTCAATGTGTGTTTTCAGGGAATCTCGCAAGCTGAAGGGAGAATGCTAACAATGACAGGTATACAAGCTGTAAACTGGAATCGCTCGGACGATGATTTCACACTGATGTTCTGGAACCAGAACATTATGCAATTTTGGACGGATGATGAAATCCCGTTGTCTGACGATAAAATGTCCTGGGTAACCCTCAGTGATATCGAAAAAGAAGCCTACATGAAGGTGCTGGGCGGCTTGACGCTACTGGATACCATTCAAGGCGGCGTGGGTATGCCGCAAATTATGGAGCATGTGGACGGACTACAGCGCAAAGCCGTACTAAGCTTTATGGCGATGATGGAACAAATTCATGCCAAGTCGTACAGTAGCATCTTTACAACGCTAGCTTCCACGGAAGAAATTGACGGTGTATTCCGCTGGGTGGAAGAAAATCCCCATCTCCAAACCAAGGCAGAAACCATTCGTCAGTATTATATGAATATCCACACACCGAAAGACCTGTATCTCGCGATGGCAGCGTCGGTGCTGTTAGAAAGCTATTTATTTTATAGCGGCTTCTTCTACCCTCTTTATCTGGCGGGCCAGGGCAAGTTAACATGCAGTGGAGAAATTATCGATTTGATCCTACGGGACGAAAGTATTCACGGTGTGTACGTAGGTGTACTGGCACAAGAGATTTATGCAGAATTGGATGAGGAAGAACAACGTGATCTTTACCAGACGCTGGTAGGCTTGTTGCGCTACTTGCATAATAACGAGGAACAATACACCGAGCAAATTTACACTCCTATTGGACTCGTAGACGATGTGAAAGTCTTTTTGCGCTACAACGCCAACAAGGCCATGATGAACTTGGGCTTTGATCCACTGTTTGAAGAAGAGGAAGTTAATCCCATTGTATTCAACGGCATCAGCACTCACACTAAGCAGCATGATTTCTTTTCTAAAAAAGGAAACGGCTATGTGCGGGCGATGAATGTAGAGCCGCTGACAGATGATGATTTTAATTTTGGCGTCTAAGTACAAATACGTGAAATTAATTTAGCAAGGTGATACTATGAAGAGCCGTCCGCATGCGGATGGCTCAGACTGTAAACAAAGTAGATAGTTTACATATTTTAGGATTTTGCAAAATTCGATTCCAGTCGCTCCGAAGTGCAAGATATAGACGAACTAAACCATTTCGATCTATATCTTGTTCATTGGAAGTCGCTTATGGGATTTTTGCAAAATCCTCATTTACTTGCGTTCGCTTATATAAAACTGGTATTGCCGCTGCTATAAGGATTATACCCATAAAAGCGGGTGCGGCATGACCAAGTGATACATAGATTTGACCTCCAATGATAGGCCCCATCATTCTTGCTAAAGCCTGAATAGATTGACTACCTCCTTGAATCCTTCCTTGTTCACTAGAATCAACAGACTTGGAGAGCATCCCATTGAATGAAGGCCCAAAGACCGAATCACCAAAACCAAATATAAACATTCCAACGATAAAAAGAGGATAGAATGAGAACAAAGCCGATGCTGCAATAAGACTATAGCCTATAATCTCCGAAACCATTCCAAGAATGGCTATCTGTTTATCACTAAGTTTTCTCAAAAGCTTTGGCATGATGAAACCTTGTGAGATAATGTCTTGGACACCCATAATTGAGAACATAAGTCCGATTAGTGTAGGCTTCCAACTAAAAGTATCCATTGTAAATTGTGAAAAAACGGCCTGTAAAGATCCGTTGGGTATCCAAAGTAAGAACGCTGAGATAAGTAGCCTGTTTAAGTTTTTCATGGAAAGCAGGTTTGCAAGCTGTATGAATGGATTAAGTCTTACAAAAGTAATTTCTTTCAGTCTATGTTTCTTGTCAAGGCTCTCAGGCATAAAAAAGAACCCATATATAACATTCACTAAAGTTATGATTGCTCCAAAATACATGGGTACAGAATAATCAAACTTGGCGAGTAATCCGCCTACAGTTGGGCCAATGACAGTGCCTGCACCTACAACCGCACTCACCCATCCAAAGTATTTAGTTCTCTGTTCTGTAGGAATGATGTTTGCAAAATAGGCGAAGATCGTGCTTATGCTCCCACCTGTTATACCCTCTATTATGCGTCCCGCAAATAGTACCCATAGAGCTCCTCCTATGCCAAAAACCAAGTACCCGAATGCGGAACCCAAAAGGCATACTAAGAGCAATGGACGACGGCCATATTTGTCGCACAAAGCTCCAAGTATGGGGGCCGCAAAAAACACGCAGAATGCATAAACAGAGGTCAGCAGCGTAACAACGATAGCTTGTTTTCCCGGATTGCTTATATAAGGCTGTACTAAGAATGGGACGACAGGTGCTATGATACTGAAGCCTATTCCGCAAAGAAACACAGAGATAAGACCGAATATTAAAGCATGTTTATCTACGGTTTGTTCTGTGTTCTGTTCATTGTGTGATCTAAATTTGAACATTAAATTCTCCCCTCAAAAGCTATGTTTTTATTTCCTTGGAAGCAAAAACATCGTATCACAATTTTGCTTCCTCGGCAACAAAATAATAACAAAAAAAAGGCAGCCCGTTCTCAATAGAGCCCGGCTGCCTGTGGTTTGATTTTCATTATTTAGATTTATTCCGACTTAATATCTATACCCTGTTTCTTTATTTCTGCATCCAAATGCCTATTATACTTTTCCACGAAGTTAAGCATACTATCAAATTGTTCCTCGGTTACCTGCTCAAATACGGCTTTATCTCGCTCTTGAAACTCTTTATGCAGGTCCTCATGGATTTTATAGATTACTTTCCCTTGCTCCGTAAGCCGAAAATAGATTTCTTTCTTGTTATCCGGCTTCTGGTAGCTTTCGATAATGCCTTTTTTTATGAGCTTCTTAGTTATTTTACTTATGGCACCGCTAGTCATATAAAGGGACTCCGCAAGTTTTGTCACGTTGGAATCTATATTTCTTTCAATGTATTCGATGCAATGGACTTCAGAAGACTTATAACCCTTAAGACTGTCTTCCATCTTATCCTTATTAAGCCAAACCATCTTGTTATATAAGTCCCTGAAACCCATTATGACCTGTTCTTCTTTGCTCATGGCCTGTCCTCCCACCCGTTGGTGCATTAACAACATAATATAATATATTTTTGTTTCTATTTCAACAAGCGTCTAAGCATTCAGTAAATAAACCTAATCTACTAAACGGCAAGCAGGGTAAAAAAAATATCACTCCCCATGCTGTATGTATATTTATTCTTCAGACGAGGACATACACGCAAAAAAACGGCCAGATCGCTAAAGTAGCGGAATCGAGCCGTTTTCCATTTCTTAAGACCGAGCCTCTGTGAACATTTGAAAGGTGACACCAAACTTGTCTGTTACATTCCCATAAGCTGGACTAAAATGGGTTTCCTGCAAAGGCATTCCCACCTGTCCTCCTTGCTGTAGAGCATCAAACATTTTTTGAGCTTGCTCCACACTATCGGTTGTAATACAGATGCTCACCTGATTCCCACTGCTAAACGGTGATCCGGGAAAGGTATCAGAAAACATGAGCTCTGTCTCACCCACTTTAAGGGTAGCGTGTCCCACACGTTCCTTGACCTCTGCGGGAATGGGAAAATCGGGGTTTTCCGGCATTTCCCCAAAGGTTTGAATAAAAAGCAGTTGAGCATCCAATGCCTCTTTATAAAATTCGATTGCTTCTTTTGCATTTCCATCCATCGTGATGTAAGGAATCAAACGTTTGGACATCTTCAACACAGCTCCTTTAATTCGAGGTGATTAACCCAGCATTTCTCCTGTATTATATACAAAACTTGTCAAGAAAAACAAATCTGTATGCTTAGCTTTAATGCACTTGAACGCCAAGCTGCTTTAGCTCCTTTATCGCTTCCGTAACGTTACGCTGTGGATGAAGCGCAGAGATCATCTGTGCAGTGATCGGAACGCCGTTGAAAATCTGGCTTACCACTCCTAGAGAAATCGGCAACTCATAGTAACTTTCAGCCCAATCCTGATATTCCTCCGGTGTAACTATAATTTTCCCCAGCAAAAAGGATGAGCCATCGTCATATCCCTCAGGAAAGTTCGTGTTGCCCATACTCCACTCCTTATCTCCCGCTTCCCTCCACATACAAAAGGTAACGTCCTCCTTCTCCAGTGCTTCATCTTCCAAAAGCTCCATCATATCATCAGGCACACCGTCGTACATGCCCGGCCAGACCTCATATTCGTCTCTCGCATGAGGACTTACAGGGGATTCGTGGTCAAAACCCTTCAATAGCACACCTCCACACGTCCATAGCATATGAATCGTATCTCCAGCGCCGTTGTTCACCTCACCTAGGCACACATCACCAGACCATTCAGACTGCATACGATACGTGCGTAACCAATCTTCAGGAGACAATATAATGTCCAGCGCTGACAGCAGCAGCATTCTGTCTTTTAAGCCATTCGGCGTTACCTGTGCATCAAGCATCATATTCTTCATCATTCCTCCACCTTGTGTCCATGCGTACTAAGAATTCATCTGTCCCTGCCTATATCTTTCAAGCTTCGCCCGCTCAACCACCTGCCGAATGAATGGTCCTTTGGCTTCGGTATACGCTGCACGGTCATATTTGAATTGGTACGCCAAATCTTTTTTTAAAGTATCATACGCTCGCAGGCTATCAGGATGCGCTTTTAAGTAATCTCTGAACAATAGATGGTTTTCCCAATGCTCACCTTTATACTTGTAAATATGCAAGTGATGAGTTCCAGCTCCCCATTCTCCACGGCGAAAGAAAGCTCTCTCTGGAAAATCAGGCTTATGTACATATTCATATTGAATACCCTGTAGACGCTCTCGATGTTCGGATTGAAGACTTGCCAACTCTTCCACTCCAACCATAATATCAATAATAGCCTTGGCTCCCAGATTGGGAACGGACGTACTACCGATATGCTCTATGCCAACACATACATCTCTGAGAGCCTCTACAATTTTCCTTTTCTCTCGCATATACTCTTCAGCCCACTGCGGGTCATACCCGGATATTTCCACCTGCGAGGACATACATGAACACACCTCCACTAGCTTTCTAAAAAATGCCTTCTAATCGTGCTTGGCACAAATCAGAAGGCATTTTCTTGTTCAAATTAAAAATCATTCAGCAATTCCAGCCCTATCATTCGGCTTCTCAATCACGATCAGACAGGTGCTGTCTGGCAAAGGAACCCGCTGGCCCTGCTCATCCATGAACTCAACACGGCTGGACAGCGCCTCGGCATAGCCCTCCTGTAAATAGTGGCGGCTCACCCGGATAATCGCTTGTGGTCCAAGTGTGTTACGAATATGCTCTTCATACTGTGATGGGGTAAAATAACCAAACTGCTCCTGCACCTCATGCACATAGGCTTCCGCCCCCCATGTATAGGTATATAGAAATTCCATTGCATCATTTACCGGCAAAACAGCCTCATGCTCACCTACGCGCTCTATTTCAATGGGGCGACCCGCAAAATCTTGCGCATACCGCATCAGCCATTCCATTCCATCCGGCTCCAAGAATCGAATTCGTCTGCGCTGCTCTACTGGTTCGGTCATAATACCGTCACGAATGATGATACGCCCGCCGGGTGCAAGCACACAATAGGCACTCTGCAAAGCAGCCTCCACCGTTTGCGGATTGAACCGAATTCCATCTCGTTCGATGTAGGAATAGAGCTCGTGAAGAATCGAAGAGAATATAACCGTGTCCATACTCCCCGTTTCCACATATTCCTCCAACCGAAGCGCATCTCCTTTGATGACATCCCAACGATGGCGCTCCAATTGCTTTTTACGTTTAAGTGCCTCAATGACATTCACAGAAATATCAAGACCTAATGGCTTCGCATCTGGTCTTTCCTGTTCGATCAGATCCAGCAGCACGCCCCCGCCGGGTCCAATATCCAGTATACGGGTTCCAGTCACATAATCCAAAATGACCCTTTTGTAATCTACGGTCTGGTTCATATCTGTAAGATACGTTTCCTCATTGTGAAAGCGATCATAAGCATCACGCCGTAATCCGAACAGATCGAACAGCAGCAGGACTGCTTTGTCATACAGAGGCGTTTTTTCTGCTTCAATACAAAAATCGATTAGTTTCTCAGCCGCAGATGAAAATACAAAATTAAAAAATACAGTACTCGGCAGCTCCTCTTTATGCTCCACGATCACACTTAAGTGAGGATTATGCTTCCGTTTTCCTTTTGAGATGTCCTGCCAAGACAGTGCACTTAAATATTTTTCTATCATTCGTTTTTTATATACGTTAATTTTCTTGACACCACGATAGTCATAATACATCGTATTCATGAGCGATTCGAAACTGATATGGCGAACGGTTGCAGGCTGTTCCTGCCCTGTGCCATCCCTCAATGTGAGTAAAAATACCTTTACCAGTTCTTGAAGTGAAAAATCCTGCAAAGCTGATTCTACATACCAAAGTGTCCGATTCTCCAAGGGAGCCAGCGCCTTCTCTACATTCAACTCCCGCTCTAGTTCTGCGTAAGCCTGCTCGAACGGCTCCCCTTCATGAATGGAAACCGACCGTAATCTCTCCAGTCGCTCCTTTACACTCCAGACTACAGGTGCGTTATCCCATGCAATCCAGCCGATCAGCTGCTCCACTTCACTGCGTACTTGGTCCCATAATGCAGGTTCTACCCCGGCGATAATACACTCATTCAGAGCCCGTAAAACAAGCTCCAGTTCCTCAGGGCTCAGCCAGCCCTTACGAGTAATTTCAAGCAGCAGTCGATTTTCCGCAAAAGGAATTTCTCCCCGTATATATTGCCCAATCAATCCATGCGTCTCAATCAGAATTCGGGTCATGCTATTGCGCGGGTAAGCAGGGGACTCCGCTTGGGCCTGTCTGACATACAGTTGAGAGGAGCCGATATTATGTACAAATAAATTAATGCCCTCATGCTGCCAACGTAGCCGTTCGCGGACTGTGCCTCCTTTGGCTGTCTCAGACCATACCAAAACATCCTCCAGTAGCTCTTTAACCCAGAATGACAATGGAAGTCCGTCCAAAATAAGCAACGTACGCTCCACGTAATCCAGTACAGGATTGGCATCCTTTAACTCACCTATGGATCGAATGCGTTCCAAATTTACAATACGCTCCTCAGCCGAAACAAGCAGCTTTAACCAAGTCGGTGTATCCCAGGCCAGATCATTTTCTTTCCTGTAATTAGCAATGGCTTTTAACGATTGCAGCATTTTTCTCACCTCGTGTGATTCGGATTCGGTATGCACAGGAGACTTTGGATAAGACATTTGGATTAAACCTTGTATATAGTACACTTTACCATACATTTGTAGCTTCCATCTCGTGGAAAATATTAAACATTTGTATCAATTAATCGCTTGACATATTCTAGGCTTCACATAACCTGATTTAAAGTTCCCATAGTTTCCGAGACGTCTCTCCCTCCCAAAAGCAAAAAGATACCTTCCAGCCTAAGGCCGAAGATATCTCATTGATATTGTTAGACGCAGCAAAATCATTTCTCTGCGATGTTTTATAAAGTTATAGCGTCGCTATGTGACACGTCAATCGTATAGCATATATTCTGCTTAGTTATTAACGGAGACGCCATCTGGTACTGGAATACCAAAATCAGGTGTTCCATCTTCCTTCCAGTTGAACGGCTGAACACGTGTATGACGATTCGGGTCATACAGCGGGTCGCCTGTAATTTCCTTGTAATTCCGGGCGTGATATACGATTACATCGCTACCGTCAGCAGCAACCGTAAAACTGTTATGACCTGGCCCGAATTGTCCTGTTTCCTCATTGGTGCAGAATACCGGCTCAGGTGATTTCGTCCATGATTTCGGATCAAGTAAATCCGCATTCTCATCTGCTGTCAACAGGCCCATGCAATAATTGTGGTCAGTGGCACTAGCTGAATAACTGATAAAGATCCGCCCATTCCGTTTTAGAACTGCTGCTCCCTCATTCACCTTAAAACCGATGATTTCCCAATCATATTCAGGAGTGGAGATCATGACCTGCTCACCGCGCAGTGTCCATGGATTGCTCATTTCAGAAATATACAGATTGGAATTACCGACGATGTCAGGGTCCTTCTGAGCCCACACATAATACAGAACTCCATTATGCTGGAAGGTTGTCGCATCGAGAGCGAACGTCTCCCAACGGGTTTTGATCTGTCCTTTCTCCACCCATTCCCCTTCCAGAGGATTAGCTGAATCATTTTCCAGCACGAACATCCGGTGGTCGAACAGGCCTTCCTTCGTTTCCGTTGTACGAGCTGCTGCAAAATAAATGTACCATTTGTCGTTAATATAATGAATTTCCGGTGCCCAAATGTTCGCACTTAACGGGCCCGTTTCATATTTGTGCCACACTGCGACAGGCACTGCTGTACTCAAGCCTTGAATAGTACTTGCTCGTCGAACCTCAATGCGGTCATACTCTGGCACAGATCCGGTGAAATAATAGTATCCGTCACTATGCTTGTAAATCCAAGGGTCTGCCCGTTGCTCAATGACCGGATTATTAAAGGGTACAGATTGATTCATGGTTTTTCTCTCCTCTATGTGTAGTATGTAGTTCATACAATTAATCGCTGATACGTTTTCCCCAGATGGAAATTCCCTTTTCATTCATACCTGTGAAAATTAGAGTATAGCGACCGAGCTCCCAGTCCCATGAAGGAAGCAATAACAGTTCTTCCTTTGTTCCTTCGGATGTATTGCTCCAATCCATTGTTAGAGTACGCTTGCCATCAAATCTCCAGTGACCTTCAAGAGAACCACTGGTTGCCCGCCCTCCATCTTCCAAACGGAGCGGTTCAGCTTCCACCTGACCATCTACTTCCTGCCTTATCACGATGCGCTCCCAGTTGCCGGATAATAGCCTTTTGGGTATATCCTGCTCCTTTTCCCCCGCATAGCGCTCCGGAGAGACGACCGGCCAGCCCTCTGCCGTCCATAATATTTTGCGTACATGCAGGTACGGCCAGCTCTTGTCCGTTTCTCCCCGCGCATGATGTACAATATAATAATCCGCACCGTCCTTCAGGATAGAATTGTGACCTGGCGCAACCCAGCCTTCTCCTTCGCTGAACCGATAACCGCCCAATACCTTGTTTCCGATCTCGTATTGAGGCAAATAGCTGGTATCTGCCATATCATGTCCATTCATATCCACATAAGGGCCTGTGATAGAATCTGAGCGAGCAACGCGAACATTGTAGTCCTCGAACAAAGAATCATACGAGACGAACAAGTAGTATTTACGGAACATTGGATTGTACACAATGTAAGGCCCTTCTACAGCACCGTCCTCAGTTGCCCGATCTCTGGCAGCGATATTTCTACCATAGCCAGATTCTTTGAGCTTTCCAGTCTGGGGATCAAGCGGTGTAATATAGATACCGCCGAAAAAAGAGCCGTATACCATCCATAGATTTCCCTCTGCATCCAGCACCGGATTGGCATCAATCGCATTCAGCTTGTCATGTTCTTCCGTTTTAACGACCAGTCCCTCATCCTTCCAAGGGCCTTCCGGGGAGCTGGATGTCTGCAAACCGATCGCAGACCGTGTGCTGCCAAAGGTAGAAGCGGAGTAATACATGCGATAGGTATCACCCATCTTGATAATGTCCGGTGCCCACAGATTGGTTGCCAATGACCACGCCTCTGCTTCCTTTGGAATGCCGGGGAGTGCATACTGAACCCAGTTCCAATGAATCAGATCAGTCGATTTGCGTACCATGACACCAGGTCTCAATTCTCCACCTGTCTTTACATCCGTTGAGTAGACATAATAGCCTTGATCTGTTTTGATAATCGCCGGGTCATGTGCATTGTTAATGGTCCAGCGCTGTTCATCGTTAATCGTACTTTGATCATACAATTGATCGGGAGGCGGAGCCTGCGGATACACAGGGTCCGGAGTGTTATCCCCACAGCCGGATAGACCCAGCATGAGCAGCATAACCATAACTGTTATTCTCCTCCTTCCTTTACCCATTACATATTGTGACTGCCTTACATCGTTCATCCGTACCCTCCAAGTGTCAATTAACCTTTGACACCCGAAATGGCAACCGATTCAATAATTTGTTTCTGGAAGATCAAGAATATAATCAGTACAGGTAACAAGGCTATAATCGATGCTGCCATAATAAGCGGATAGTCCGTCTGAATGGCGTAAGTCGCATTAAAATTCGCGATAACCAGTTGCAGTGTCTGCGTTTCTGGTGAGTTCAAGTAAATAATCGGTGCCAAATAATCGTTCCAAATCCCCATGAACCATAAAATAAGCTGTGCCGCAACTGCCGGCTTAATGAGCGGGAATGTAATCGACGAATAGAGTCGGAAATAAGAACTTCCGTCAATTTTCGCAGCTTCGATAATGGCATCCGGTACGCTAAGCAAGTACTGCCGCAGGAAAAAGATCATAACTACATTTCCGAACAAACCTGGAACGATCAGAGGCAAAAGTGTATCGACCCAGCCAAGTTTGGAAAACATCATAAACTGTGGAATCATAACCGTTGGGTATGGAATCATCATAGATGCGATGAGTGCCAAAAACAGTTTGTTTTTATGAGGGAATCTCAGCTTTGCAAATGCAAAAGCGGCCACACTGGATGTGAAGGTACCTACAACGGTAACACTTACAGCCACAATCACGCTGTTCTTGATCCCGCTTAACAAAGGTCCTGCTTCCCAAATTTCTTTATATTTCCCAAACTGGAACACCTCTGGTATCCATACTGGTGGAAGAGCAAAGACATCCTGCTTTTCTTTCACCGAAGTGGACAGCATCCAAAGCAGCGGCGCGATCATCACAATCGCTCCAATCGCTAGTACAATAAAGATAATGATATTGGTAACTTTCGTTTTTTGACTATGGGACATAATCAGACTCACTCCTTTCCGCGAAAATCAATCCCCATCAAAGGACGATTTTTCATTCATTTTAAATTGAATCAAAGTTACGATAAAAATGAAGATGCCGAGAATCATAGCCATCGCGGAGGCATATCCCATTTGCAGGTTTTTAAATGCCTTATCCCAAATATAAAAGACGATTGAGGCGGATGAGTATTCCGGACCCCCTGTAGGTGTCATAATGTTCATTTCAGTAAAGATTTGCGAACCACCAATGATATTAGTTACGACTAGGAAGAAGGTTACTGGTTTCACCATTGGCCATGTAATATTGCGGAACATCTGGAATCCGCTCGCTCCATCTAGCTCTGCTGCTTCATAATAAGAGCGAGACACGCTTTGCAGGGCTGCCAAATATAGCAACATCGTATATCCGAGACCCTTCCAGACGGTCATGAGAATCAAGGCTGGTTTGACCGTATCCTTATCCATCAGCCAGTTAGGACCCTTAATACCGAATATTTCGAGGAATTGGTTCACCAAACCGTAATCTCCGTTGTACGCCCAGTTCCACATAATAGAAACGGCAGCCAATGAAGAAATAACCGGGATATAGTAAATCACACGAAATGTTGTCGTACCTGGAATCTTGCGATTCAAACCTAGTGCCAGCAGTAAAGCTAGTACAAGACCGATTGGAATACCCAGCATTAAGAAAAGAGTATTGTACATCGATTTATAAAAGAGCTCATCGCTAAATAAATCTTTAAAATTGTCGAGGCCAATAAAGTTCATTTGTCCCAATCCGTCCCAGTCTGTAAAAGAGCCGTATAACGAATAGACAAACGGGAATAACGTAAAGATTAGCAGACCGAGAATAGGTGGAAGAATAAATAAGTATCCATATACCTTCTCTTTGCGGTAGAGATTAGATTTGGTTATCACAGGGCTCACCTCTGTTTCTAATTTGGAATGAAGATGATGTTAGCAGCATGATATTTAGCCACTAACATCATCCTTTTTTCCTCTATTTACGCATTATTTCTGTGATTTTTTCTCTTGCTCCACCGCTTTATCCAGCAGTTTCTGCATCTTCGGTTGTTCTTGTTTCACATAATCTGCCGCCGTAATTTTACCATCCAGTACAGGTTGAATATCTGTGAAGAAAATATCGTACCATTCTGCATTATACGTATAGTTGCCTGGTAATGAGCGTCCATAGTCATTCACGATATCAATAAACTCTTGTTTATTGTTAGGCTTGGTTTTCGTATCTTTGGACCATTCATCAGCCATGTCCAACAGATTCGGAATTTGTACCTTGGCATCTACGAGCTGCTTCATTCCTTCTTTAGAAGTTGTCAGATAGTTAACCAGTTCAACAGCTTCATCCGGGTATTTTGTTTTAGAGGAAACGCCGATACCCAGAGAACCAATCCATGTTGCCGATTTGCCAGTCGATCCGGCTGGGAACGGCAGCAAATCATATTCAAATGGCAGTTTTTCAAATGTACTCATATCCCAAGGACCTACCGGGAAGAATGCCATTTCGCCCTTCATCCAACGTTGGTATGTGTCCAATGTTTGTGATTGTTCAATACCAGGTGTGATTTTATATTTGTTTTGCATATCAGCAAAGTACTGAAGCGCTTCCGCAAATTTCGGATCATCAATCGTTACTTTAGTTTTGCTCTCATCCAGCCAATCAGCCCCATTACTCCATACAAAGGCTTGCAATGCCCACTGAACGTTAAAGCCTGTACCGTATTGATCTGGCTTGCCGTCACCATTGGTATCCTTGGTCAACTCTTGGCTAACCTTGATAAATTCATCCCATGTATACGGTTTGTCTTTGTCAGGCAAGGGAACGCCCGCTTTTTCGAACATCGTTTTGTTGTAGCCGAGTGCGAATGGACCTAAGTCCTTCGGCATACCGTAAATATCTCCTTGGCCGGCCATTTTACCGTCATAGCGATACAAATCCACACCGTATTTCCAAATGTTATCCAGTTTAATATCCTTGTTCTTCTCAATGTAAGGAGTGAGATTCTTCAACACCCCACTGTTTACATAAGCTTTCACATCTCCAGGGGCAAAATAAAAGATATCTGGGAGGTTGTTTCCTGTAATCGCAGCTCTAAGCTTTGTAGCATATTGATCTGCTGCCGTCACGACCATTTTAACCTTTACGCCAGGATGTTCCGCTTCAAATTTCTTGATTACTTCCTTATAAGCCTTTTGTTCATCTGTTCCACCACGGAACATGAATGTCAGTTCCTTACTTCCATCACTACTGGAACTTCCCCCACTACAACCAGCCAGTGCAGCCACCATTAACAACAGAACGACCATTGTTATTGCAAAACCTTTTTTCTTTATCAACGCGACCCCTCCTAAATTTAAATGAAACCGCATACAATCGGTGCTAAAATAACTTCATACCACTCGGCCTAATCTTTAACTGTGCGGTACACAACCCGTTGTTGATTGCCGCTGTGATTATCATCCCTCTCATGTACCGTATAATTAACATTTTTCTTTATCAATAATGAATTCGTTTACAAACAAAATATAGCATGCCTTTCCTCAGTTCGTCAATGTATTTTTCAATCTTTTTAAATAGTTATAAAACATAGGTTAGAGTAACATGGAAAGCAAAATTAAATCGTATTTAAGTTTATTTATATCAAAAAAACTAGAAATAAATCTTAAATACGATTTGTTTATGAAGTAATCCCTAATTTTGAGTTCAATTCGCTCCCCTCTTGGTTTAGTAAAAAAAATTTACAAAAAAGAAGTTTACTTCTTTTTGATTTTATTTTAACATAAATCAAAGTAAATATATAAGCGCTTACATTACAATTTTTATAGATAAGGATGGTCTATAGCTATGATTTATATTAAGGACTTAATGTCAGGGTTAGATATTTTTAAAGCACTGGGTTCAGAAATCCGCATTCAAATTCTCGAGTTACTTGCTTACCAGGGACAAAGTATGAATGACATTGCCAACAAACTTAATTTGAGTAACGGTACCATTACAATGCATATTCGAAAATTGGAAGAATGCGGTCTTGTGGAGATCAATACGGTGAGCGGCAAGCACGGTACCCGAAAAATGTGTTATTTGAACAAGGATAAGCTGATGGTAGATTTGCGCAGCAGAGAACAAAAAAATGTGTATGAGGTTGAGATTCGCGTAGGTCATTATAGTAACTATCAAGCGTCCCCCACTTGTGGATTGGTGACCCGAGACAGCATTATCGGCGATTTTGATGATCCACGCTATTTTGCAGATCCCGGGCGGCTGGAGTCGGAAATGATCTGGATGGCCGAAGGCTTTTTGGAATACCGCATCCCCAACTATCTGAAAGCGAATCAATCCTTTAAAGAAATTCAATTCTCCGCAGAACTAGGCTCAGAAGCACCCTGCTATTGTGAGGAATATCCCTCCGACATTTGTTTTCACATTAACGGTATCCCTATTGGGCACTGGACCAGCGCCGGAGATTTTGGAGAAGTGCCGGGGGTTCTCAATCCAGATTGGTGGCCACCGCATTTAAATCAATATGGTATGCTCAAATTAATTCGCATCAATCAGCAAGGCAGCTTCATTGACGGGTGCCGCATTTCCGAAGTCACAATAGACGATATTAACCTTAACTATAAAAGCGACATTACACTCCGCTTATCCGTAACCGATCAATCGGAAAACAAAGGTGGGCTCACTATTTTCGGCAAAAGATTTGGGAATTTCAGTCAGGATCTGCTTGTGCGTGTGCTTTATGATGTGCACGGGGAGGACAACGCCAACTCCTGACACGCCACATGTAAAAATAGGCCGAAGCCTGTATTCATTGAATACATGTCCTCGGCCTAAATATCCTGATCCTCACTTAAAGAGATATAGATCAATAAATAAAAAATGACTGCTATCCCAAACACCAACCAGCAAAAGGACAGTAAATGAAGCCTTGGTACTGCATGTACTCCCCATCTCCAAATATCCGTAAGGAGCACCAGTGGCTGCAATAATATGTCCCAGCTATTCCAGCGAGCAAATCTACCAATATATACGCCTATGCTGGCCAGCCACAACAACACAAATACTACAGCCCATGCGAGCCCACCTGAACAAATCCTCCTCAGCATATGGTGGATCACCAATACACAAAGGGATGTAAGAAAAAGGCCAAGCCCTGCTGCTGAAAAAGACGTAAATAAGATTAACCAAAATTGTGTGTTCAACCAAAAACGTGTATCAGGATTCACATCGTAAAAACGAAACGCATGAAGTAACTCAGTCACCAAATAAAGAGCATTCGGCAGAAAAAACAACCATACAATTGAGGAGAAAAATAAAAGAATACTTCTCACTTTTGTACTTCGCAGTCGGGATAAAGCCATCATTCCCAGAGTGATAAAGACCGGAACCCAGGCCAGGAATATATCCCAATACAGAAATTGATACATCCTCGTTCCACTTGTGGACTGTAAATACATGATGAGTCCGAAACAGCCCAACGTAGCTACAAGCAGCACTCCCAACAAACTGGGCAGCTTGTAACCCTTTCTTCTTAACAGCAAGTTTCCATCTACCTCCTGCCTGATCATGCGTATATACGTCTTTTTAAGCCCTACTTTATAGCGCTTTCATATTTAGAGAGGGCCTTTGTCTATTTACTCCACGTTTCGTATGTCCTCGGATACATGGGTTGTTATCGTCAAGGCATCAAAGGTAACAGCACAGCCCTCCCCCACCGGAGATTGAGCAACAACTCCGACTTTGAGCTGGTTAGGAACATTCATACCAAAATATCTCGCCAGCTTCCAATGCTGACCGTCTGATGAATAATGAAATGCAAAGCAATTTCCAGCTCGTGCCACTCGTAAATACGGATTGGACACATCCATCGCCCCAGAGACACAATCATCGGATGTATCCCGAGTGACCACACTAAGAATAGATGGAGTGCTTTCAAAATATTCAAAACACAGCTTAGCCCAGTGGGTATCATCCGCCATCATCATCAAGCATCCTGAATCATAAGGCTGCTTCATATCAACGCGAACCCTCGTCCATATTGTAAAATCACCTTGAAGCGTTGTATGCAAAAAGGGTGCGGACGATTTTACCGCTGCGCCAGACGGATCCCTAAAGAAATCTGCCTGTGAAGGTGCAGAAATTTGCAAAGACTTGGAATCATCGAATCTCCATTCAGCCGGCTCATTGATCCAACTCCAATCCGCCGGCAAAACTTTACCGCTAAAGCGTTCAAATACGTTCATATGGATACCATTCCTCTCTGGCAATATAGTCATATAACACATTGAAATCTGGGGCACAATCCCCTTGATACCACTATATACGTTATTTTCCAGTCGTCAACAATGATGATCTGTCTTTAAAGTTTATAAAAAAAAAGACTTGCCATCCTGAAATGTTGTGCTTATAATTACACCTAACTTGATACGGTAACAAATTTCAATGACGAGAACGAGTAAGCTATACAGCGGATTTGCAGAGAGTTGGGGCAGGTGAGAGCCAACATTCCGAGGGTAGCCGAACGCCATCTCTGAGAAGCGGGCTGAACCTGAAGTAAGCTCTGCCGCCTTTCCAGCGTTAACCGGAACACGTATTGATGGATACGTGAACAGAGTGTCATTTCGTATGGAATGAAACTAGGGTGGTAACACGGGTATAAACTCGTCCCTTTACAGGGGCGGGTTTTTTTGTTTTTCAAAAAGGAGGAAATCATCATGACAAATGTATCGACAGCAGTATCTATAACCGATTTTTTGACTCCAGCTGTACGGGAAATGCCACCTTCAGGCATCCGTAAGTTTTTTGAATATAGTACAGGCAGAAAAGATATTGTATCGCTTGGTGTCGGTGAACCTGACTTTGTAACCCCTCAACATGTCAGAAAGGCCTGTATCACAGCACTGGAAAATGGTAAAACATCATACACACCGAATGCTGGACTTCCTGAGCTTCGTGAGGAGATTGCCGGGTATCTGGAGAGCAGCTTTAGCACATCCTACAACCCGACAGATGAAATCATGGTTACCATTGGGAGCAGTGAAGCACTGGATTTGGCACTACGCGCTCTGATCACCGCACACGATGAAATACTCATTCCGGCTCCATGTTATATTTCGTATTCGCCCATCACGTTTCTGAACGGAGGACATACCGTAACGGTTGAAACCTCTGCGGATCAGCAGTTCAAGCTAACAGCTGAGGCACTCCAAGCCAAGCTGACTCCACGATCCAAAGTGCTTATTCTCTGTTATCCGAATAATCCGACGGGTGGGGTGATGACCTATGAGGATTGGTTGCCGATTGCCCGCCTGGTTGAGGAGCATAATCTTGTCGTTATATCAGACGAAATATATGCTGAACTGACCTATGGACAGAAGCATGTAAGCTTCGCTTCTCTGCCGGGAATGAAAGAGCGTACCCTGCTCATCAGCGGCTTTTCCAAAGCATTTGCGATGACAGGCTGGAGGGTCGGCTACGTGTGCGGCCCAAGAGAGTTGATTTCAGCTATGCTGAAGATTCATCAATATACCGCCATGTGCGCTCCTATTATCGGGCAAATTGCCGCTATTGAATCCCTGCGTAACGGGCTGGAGGAAAAAGATCGTATGATGGAATCCTACAATCTGCGTAGAAAATGGTTCGTTGAAGGCCTATGTCAGACAGGACTGCCATGTCACGAACCAAACGGTGCCTTCTATGCTTTTCCCTCCATTATGCACACAGGGTTAAGCTCAGAGCAGTTTGCCAAGCGGTTGCTGGAAGAAGAAGGAGTCATTACTGTACCCGGTTCCGCATTTGGCCCAGGCGGCGAGGGCTTTATCCGCTGCTCATATGCGTCATCGCGAGAACAGTTGGAAATGGCTTTGGAACGCATTAGCGCATTCTTGAAACGTCTATAAATGCGATTTTTCCTATCATAAAATGAATATGAACACTGGATAAACACTACCGTAGCAGCTTCTGAATAAGCTTTTTCTGGTGTGCTGGCAAGCCTTCTGGCCATTCCCCTACACGGCAATAACAAATGTTGGAGATTTCGGCGCTTGGTCGGAAAGCACCCGGGAGTCCGGACATCCTAATCTTTAGGATGTCCGGTATTCAGAACGTTTTGCACAAAATCAGTCTTGGCCTCCGTGTACGCTTCACGATCATGCTGATTTTCCATCGCCAGCCGCCTTTTTAATACATCATATTGCTGAATCAGCTCAGGCTGTTCACGAAGTCGGTTCCGAAACAACAGCTGCCGATCCCAATGCTCATCAGATTTCAGTATGAGATGCAGATGTCCCTTTCTTTGATCCTGTTTCACTTTAACCAAAAATCTTCTCCATTCCCGACCGTCCAATTCAGGCGGAACATAGTTCCAGCCTGCTGGTTGTAAAGCAGACACGATCTGTTCCAGTTGATCCCATGATTCTAATTTTGCCATTATGTCAATAATGGGCTTAGCGGAAAGATTGGGAATTGCCGTGCTTCCTATATGTTCGATTTCCGTCACCTTAAACGGCAGTAATAACTCCCGCAACTGGTAAATGATCTTTAAGCCCTGCTCTGACCAGGCAGGATCAGGATTCACTATTTTTACAGGCTCCGTAGCCCACACCGGCCAATGTTCCTGGTTTTGCTCCTCATGCATTCATGATCCCCCCTAATTTCTACTCATGTATTCTCTCATTCAACTGTATCTTTTTTAATATCCTTAACACCATCTTGTAACTTACGGGTGTATAACTGAGCATTTTCCGCATCAAAACAAACAAAAATAATCTCATTCAAAGCCGCATGTTCACGTACAAAACGTGTCACTTCCTGTATAGCAATATCCGCCGCCTTTTCTTTCGGGAAACGGTAGATGCCTGTGCTGATATTCGGAAAGGCAATGCTTCGTGCATTCAGTTTTAAAGCTAATTGGAGTGCATTATGGTAGCATTTCGCCAATAGCTCCTCTTCTTGATGGTCGCCACCATTCCACACAGGACCAACGGTATGAACAACATTCACGTTTATCTAAGTTCAATTTGGGTATTCATTAATCCTCCTCCTCTCGTAAAAAATCATCTTAGATAACACCCATTATTAATATCAAAGGTCGCTCCCGTATAATGCCTGGATCTTTTCGATAGCAGAAACAGGACAGTATAAGCAACATCTTCTGCTTTTAAAGGCTCAGGAATTAGCTGATGATTTGTATATTCCTCCTTTCTCCAATCAGGAATATGATCCATCATTGGAGTACTTACCATCGTTGGTGCCACAGCATTAACTCTTATATAAGGTGAAAAATTCATGGCACAGCTTTTAGTAAAGCCCAATATTGCAGCTTTTGATAATCCATAGATCGCATCTGAGCTTCCTTCCATTCCAGAAACAGAAGACATATTTACGATAATTCCCTGATGCTTCTTCTCAATCATGAACTTTCCAAAAAATTGCGAGAAATATACACATCCCTTAATATTTATGTCCAGCACCTTCTCTATTTCTTCCATACCATAGTCGAGTATATTCTTTCCTCTATAAACACCTGCATTATTGACTAAAGCTGTTATGTCCGGGTGTTCTCCCTTAATGTATGTAAAAAAATCAGTTACTTCCGTATAGTTACTTATATCTATCAGATAGGTGTACAAACTTGGTGAATTCAGTTCAGCCTCAAGTTCGTTTAAAGAACGTTTATTCATATCACACGCAATAACACTTGCGCCTTCCCTTAGACATTGCTGAGTAATTTCCTTTCCAATGCCGGAAGCAGCTCCTGTTATAATAACTTTCATTTTATTAAGCAATGAAGAAACCCCTCTCTCGTTCGGTATATAGTTTTACTCAAAATACCTCTCTCAAGTACTATCAGCTATATGAAAGAAACTTACTTCAGTAACATAAGTGCAGTCGCAACCGAATGATCCACAAAAGAACGCTCTGGACGCGACTTCATCATCACGGTAATCCCAATTAACAAAGAGACCATCGTATGGGCCAGAGCTCGTGCGTCCATGCTAGCCTCCAGCTCTCCTGATCTTATACCACGCTCGAGGGTTTCCTGAAAGACGGCAGAAAGATACATCTGATGTTCTCTGGTTAAAATCTCAAATTTCTCATCATGAGGGGCTAATTCTACCATCGTATTAATACAAAAGCATCCTCTATTAGGCCCATCCTCGTACTCTTCTGCCACGACTCCTCCAAAAAAATTGTAAAACGCTTCTTTTACAGAAGAATTGCTTTGTAGTCTAGAGCGTACATAAGCAGCGTGGGATTGCGTATATTTGCGCAGCGCAGCTTCGAATAATTGCTTCTTGTCTCCAAAGGCAGCGTAAATGCTAGGGCGCTGAATTCCCATTTTGGAGGTTAAATCACTTAAAGATGTAGCCTCGAATCCCTTTTCCCAAAAAATTCGCATCGCTGCATCCAACGCTTGATCTTCATCAAATTCCCGTGGTCGAACCATAAGCAGCTCCTTCTTTTCATATCGTTCAGTATATTAAGATTGTATGATCACGATAAGAAACTGTCAAATATGTACATGATGAACTCTTGACATTTCATATATACACGAGTTATATTGACCTAAAATCATTACATACCAATCGGTATATTATACTCAACGGTATGTAAATTACAGAAAGCGACGTGGTATGTGAAAATGAAGACGTCAGAAGAAAAAGCGGTACTCCTCCCTCATCAAACGGTAGCAAATGCTGCCGAAACAGCCCCCATTCCCTCCCTGTCCCGATCTGTGGCACTCTTGTTTGCCATAGCCTGCGGGCTGGCTGTCGCTAATATTTACTATGCACAGCCATTGCTGGATGCGCTGGCAAACGAATTTGGCATTACGCACTCATCGGTAGGCATGGTCATTACCATCACGCAAATTTGTTATGCGTTGGGATTATTGCTGCTCGTCCCGCTTGGCGATCTTTTGAATCGACGGCGACTGATTACAGGGCAAATGCTGCTATCCGTGCTGGCACTAATCGTGGTTAGCTTTGCTCCTACCCGTACAATACTGCTTATGGGAATGGCAATGGTTGGTCTGCTGGCTGTAGTCACTCAAACACTCGTGGCTTTCGCCTCTACCTTGGCTAATCCGACTGAACGTGGGCGTATCGTAGGTCTGGTGACCAGTGGAGTCGTTATCGGCATTCTGCTGGCACGAACCGTGGCCGGTGTATTAACTGATCTGGCAGGCTGGCGTTCAGTTTACCTTGTTTCAGCTATACTTACGCTGTTTATGGCTGGAGCTCTGTTGCGGGTGTTGCCAAAGAACGAACCCACAAGTACGACACTTTCCTATCCGCAACTGCTCCGCTCGGTTATCGTACTATTCTTGCAAGAACGAATTCTGCGTATTCGTGCTGTCCTTGCATTGCTCATTTTTACGGCGTTCAGCATATTGTGGACTTCGCTTGTGTTACCTCTCAGTGCACCCCCATTGTCTCTTTCACATACTGCTATCGGGGCCTTTGGTCTGGCTGGAGTCGCCGGGGCATTAGCAGCAGCACGAGCAGGGCGTCTTGCCGATCAGGGCTTGGGACAACGGACGACGGGTATCTCACTAGTTGTGTTGCTGCTGTCCTGGTTACCTATCCGCTACACCGAGCATTCTCTGTTCGCTTTAGTTCTTGGCGTCATTCTTTTGGACTTGGCGGTACAGGCTGTACATGTCACCAACCAAAGCTTGATTTTCAATGTGCGCCCTGAGGCACGGAGCCGACTTACTGCAGGCTACATGATATTTTATTCCATTGGTAGCGCTACCGGGGCCATTGCTTCCACTCATATGTACATCTATGCCGGATGGAACGGGGTGTGTCTATTAGGAGCTGGTGTCAGTGCTCTGGCTCTCATCTTTTGGGCTTTAACTCGACGTTCAACTTGATGGAGAGACTGCTATTGATTGAATCAGAAAAACCGCCGGGTCCACGACAATGACCGGCGGTTCTCTTCTGTCACAACAAAATATCACTTGATTGCAATATAAATCAAAACAGGTCCATCAGGACTGCCATACACTTCAAAATCACCTGTGTATGTCCGCTCCCCTTGTCCCGTGGCAGCCCACTCCCAGATCGTCTGCCATACACGGAAGACAGAAGAGGGTTCCTGAGTTGCCTGAAAAATGGCGTAGCGTGCAGCCGGGATGACAAGTTCTTCAAGGTCATCAGGAGTTTGGAAATCTACGGCCGCTTCCTTCCCGATAAAAAACGTATACTCGCCCAAAGCTCCGTTTTCATAGTCAGTATAGCAACCATAGACAGAAGCATGTCCTGCTTTTTCCTTTATCCGACCAGGCACGTCCTCACTCCAAAAACGTTCCCACATGTTTGGAATGATCCCGTGAGATGTTTGTTCATTCTGATTACTTGTACGTGCTTTCAGTCCAATCAAACGGATATCACCTCGATATTCCTCCCGAATGGGTCCATCCAGTGTAAGCCCCGTATCCTCTGAGGACCGCCATCGTTTTAAATACGGCAGGTAATTGCGCAGCATCGAAGTCGCTTCTTCTTCCTGCATCCCCTCCTCTACCAGGATAGGCACACACTGCTGAATCATTCCCTCCATAGTCAAGTCAGGCTGTACAAATTCGCCTTCCTTGTAACAATACTTGCAATACTCATCCGTTTTTTGATGTTGTGCATCCGTTCCATATTGGTCCTCATGCTCTAGCGGCATCCCGCAACTTTGACAAGCTTTATCCATCCTCGTAAATCCCCTTTCGCTAACTGATATCAGGTATGCCACCAGTATAACGAAACAAACCTGACAACTATGGGTCAGGTTTGTTTTACTTTAACTAAGATTTCCTTTATGATTCCTGAACTTCTTCATAATTAGACGCAATACGCAGCGCCATCTTATGAATCTTGTCACGCAAATGGGCTGGTTCTTTGACAACCACATCCGGTCCCAGGCTTAAAATAAATCCGTACGCCCATGCATCCTCAGGAAACGGGACCGAAACCGTATAGATCCCTTCCTCCTGCTCGGTCAATGCTTCTACGCCAAACCAGTCCTCCGCCAGATGCCTTGAGTCACGGTTAAATTGTAGCGTAAATGGTTGTACGGCTCTGGATACCTCCATCCGCCCCTCATTCCACGGCAACACTTCATAAGAAAGATCCCTGCGAGCAAAAACTGTCTCTGTAACCACAGGGTCACTCATGCGCGAGAGTTTGAATAGACGAAACTGCTCCCTATCGGGACAATATGCATATACAAACCATTGTTGTCCTTTCAGAACGAGCGTATGCGGTTCAACATTCCGTTCCGTTATGGCTCCCCCCGCATTTCGATAGGTAAAGGCGACAGTGCGCGCTTGGCTCATTGCTTCTTTTACCTTTATCAATTTGCCTTCCTGCGCAGCCCGATTTCCCCATCCCGAATGATCGACGATAAACTGTGTGGTATGGACACTAAATTGTTCTTTCCCAGATTCCGGTATAATACTTTCAAATTTATGAAGTAACCGCGACACATTCGGGCCGCCCAACGACGAGGACAAACTCTGCAAACCCATCACGATATCCTTTATATCATGATCCGTCAGCATACTGCGATCCAGGCGGTATCCTTCCATCAGACCGATTCCCCCATTGGCTCCCTGATAAGTGACCACCGGAATACCTGCCATACTAATCGCTTCAATATCTCTATAGATCGTCCGGATCGAAACCTCATATAAATCAGCCAGTTCCTTCGCTTGTATTCTATTTTTCTTTAGCAGCAAAATGACGATAGAAAGCAATCGGTCAATTTTCATTTTTTCAAAACCTTTCGTCATTAATAAAAATAAGCCATGAACTCCTCATCATATCCCTGACCGTGATATTCCAAAGCATTCTTTTCTATACCATAGGTTTCAAATCCCAATTTCCTATACAGCTCAACAGCAGCTTGATTGGTAGTCACCACACTCAGGTTGATTTGCTTCAAACCTTCCACTTTTCTACCTTGGCTGATAACTTCCAATAAAAGTTTTTTAGCGATCCCCTGGCCTCGATAGGTCGATGGTACATAAACTCCCCAAATTGCTCCCTTATGCTGCGTCTTTATTTTCTGCTCTCTTCTAAACCCGGTCATGCCAACCAGCTGATGATCCTTTGTAAATGCACCAAGTATGTAATGATCTCGTTTATTTTGTATCTGCTTCACCACATCAGATAGCGGAACTAGTGCGGCTTCCTCATAGGAGGTTCCAAAAGCTTCGGGGTTCATTTGTAGGGCTTCCAATCTCAAATTCCAATAAGCCTCAGCGTCTGCTGGTTGTATGTTCCTAATTAAAACCATGGCTTCCCGTCCCTCCGAATGTTTTCCTTCATCTTACTCTATCTCTTATCTAAAATGAATCTGTTATTCTTCGATTAAAATAACCTCAGGTGCTCTATCCAGCCGGATAGAATGCCTGAGGTTTCAATAACTCCTTACAAATTATGACTCGTAGCGCTTCAGCACAATGACCGCATTATGACCACCGAAGCCGAAAGAATTAGATAGCCCAATATTTAGTGGAGCCTTGCGCGCTTCGTGAGGCACATAATCCAGATCGCAAACCGGGTCCGGATTGTCCAGATGCATCGTTGGTGGAATGATGCCCTCCCGTAGGCTTTGCACAAGCGCAATCGCTTCGACCCCGCCCGCAGCTCCCAGCATATGACCCAGCATGGACTTATTCGCAGTAACCGGAATCTGATAGGCATAATCACCAAACAGCTTATGGATTGCAAGGGTCTCAGCGGCATCCCCGACAGACGTACTCGTTGCGTGGGCGCTAATCACGTCCACTTCTTCAGGGGAGATGCGGGCCGAATGAAGGGCTGCTTTCATAGCCAAGTAAGCTCCGGTTCCTTCGGGATGCGGTGCAACCATGTGATAAGCATCCGAACTGGCTCCATAACCGATGACCTCACCATAGATTTCCGCACCACGGCGGATAGCGTGTTCCAGTGACTCCAGTACCAGAATACCTGCACCTTCGCTCATGACAAAGCCGTCTCGATCCTGATCAAAAGGTCGACTTGCTATAGAAGGCTCCTCGTTACGTGTGGACAAGGCAGTCGCATTAGCAAAGCTTGCCAAGGCCAATCTAGTCACCGCCGCTTCAGTTCCACCAGCAAAAATGACATCCGCATCTCCTGTGCGAATCGTCCGAAACGCCTCTCCAATTGCTGTATTCCCAATAGAGCAAGCCGTCACGGGTGAAAGCGTAGGTCCCATCGCTCCAAACGCGATACTAATTTGAGCAGCTGCCATATTCGAAATCATCATGGGTACCAGCGTCGGGCTAACTCTACCCGGTCCACGATGTAGCAGAACATCTACATTGTTCACCAACGTATCCAAACCGCCGACTCCCGATCCCACATAGACACCTACACGCTCCAAATCGGTGTGATCCAGTTCCAGACCGGAATCCTTAAGCGCTCGTTCTGCCGCATATAATGCAAACTGAGTAAACCGATCCATTCGTCTAGCATCTTTACGTCCCCATTGCTTTTCTGCATCAAAATCCTGTACCAGTCCAGCAATTTGTGCTTTCAAATCGGACACATCGAATGTATCAATTTTACGTATACCTGAATTGCCTTCCAGCAAATTCTTCCACAACGTGTCCACTTCATTACCTAGTGGGGAAACGACACCCATACCTGTTATCACTACTCTTTGCATAAGCTATTCATTCCTCCTGCTCGGTGACTTACTTATAATCCTCATTTTACCCTTGTCTTATCCTATTACAAGTGTTTGTTTATCCTGGTATAATGAACACTACTATAGTAAACGCCTTATTTGCTCACTTCGGATATACCCATTGAATGGAGAGAAAATACCTATGAAAACGGAAGCACGTCTGGAAGCACTATCTGTTTTTCTAAAAACAAAAAGGGCCCGCCTACACCCACATATGGTCGGTCTCCCCCAAGGATCACGTCGCAGAACACCAGGCTTGCGCAGAGAAGAAGTCGCTCAGCTGGCAGGTGTCAGTACGACCTGGTATACCTGGCTGGAGCAAGGACGAGATATTAAGGTGTCCGCCTCTGTGTTGGATGCTATTGCTGCCGCATTGCAGTTGAACACAGACGAGCGCAAATATTTGTATGATTTGGCGATCGAGGCCGGGTCTCACAGCCTTCCTGTTCCTGCAGAGCAGGCCGTCATTTCCCCCTCTCTGCAAAAGATCGTACAAGAGCTACACTACTGCCCTGCTATTATTTCAGATCGGCGTTGTCATATTGTCGGCTGGAACGCCGCTGCTGCTCATGTTTTTATGGATTTTGCCGAGCTACCACATGAGCAACGCAATATGATTGAACTGCTATTCACCAAAAAGGAGTTTAAAAGTCTAGCCGTGAATTGGGAACACTTTGTAAAGGGGTTCCTTGCAATTTTCCGCGCTTATTACGGACAATACGTAACAGACCCCTGGTATGCACAATTTATACAAAATATGAGTCAGACCTACCCAGAGTTTAACGAGCTTTGGAATCAGAGTGAAGTAAGCTCCGCGCCGGAGGTGCTCATTGAATTTCGTCATGCCAAGGCTGGCAAAATGCTATTTGACCTGACTTCTCTTCAGGTACAGGGCAGTGTTGATCTCCGTTGCAGCATCTACACCCCTAATGCGCAGACCTCTACGGAAAGTAAACTCCAAAAGTTAATGGAAGGCAGCTAAAGGATTTCATCCCTCCTGTTATGAAGATATCTTTTTCCGTCCATACTACATCTACGATCTGTGCTAAATAGATGCCACATATGTGACAGAACCAAGAGCTTCAACTGTGCTACTACCAGGAGGGAGGGAATCATCATGAAAGCCAAAACGACAAGTTCCCCGCACATACCTAATCAAGCGCCACTGCCTGTTCCGGTGCAATTTGATCGAAGCTGGCAGGATGAGCTGGACCAGCGGCTGCGCAAAGGTGGCCCTTGGGGAGATTGGAATCTGTATCAGCTGGCCATTGAGGCTGAAAAAGTCAAACTGGTGCCGAGCTTTGATGAGCTTCAATGTCTACAGCATTTGCAAGACCTCACTCCACTACCCCATCAGCTGGATACCGCTCGAAAGGTACTGTTTCAAATGTCCGGACGTGCCATTCTTGCCGATGAAGTCGGCCTAGGCAAAACAATCGAAGCTGGAATGATCCTAAAGGAATATCTGGTTCGCGGGCTGGCTTCCAAAGTGCTTATTCTTGTACCCGCATCTCTGGTCCTACAATGGGTACGTGAGCTGAACAGCAAATTCGGTATTCCCGCTGTCGCCCAGAAAAAAGCGTATTCATGGTCTTCCGAGGTCGTCGTGGCCTCTATGGATACCGCCAAGCGGGAGCCCCATAGTAACATCCTGCTAGATACCGATTATGACCTGCTCATTATAGACGAGGCTCATAAGCTGAAAAATAAAAAGACATCCAACTACCAGTTCATTATGAAGCTGCGTAAAAAATATTGTTTGCTCCTGACAGCAACACCTGTACAAAACGATCTGTCTGAGCTGTTTAACCTGATTACACTGCTCAAGCCTGGTCAATTGGGAAGACATGGCGATTTTTCAGCCAACTTTGTTGTAGATAAACGTCTGCCCAAAAATGAAGATCAGCTCAAGGATGAGCTATCTAAAGTCATGATCCGCAATCGTCGCGGAGAAGGCCCGGTTCAATTCACCAAACGAAATGTTTCCAACATTCACTTGGAACTTTCGCCGGAAGAGCAAGCGCTGTACGATGGGGTGACCTTTTTTGTCAAAGAGCAATACCAGGCGAATGGCGGAAATTTAAGTAGCATGCTGTCTCTCGTCACCCTTCAACGGGAAGTCTGCAGCAGCCGGGACGCTGTGTTCGTGACGCTGGTCAATTTGTCTAAAAAGATGGCCCCAGACTCTCCCCTACGCGATCGTGTCTGGGATTTGGTTGCACATATTAAAGCGATCAAGGCCAATTCCAAAGCAGAAAAAGCGCTCGAACTTATCCGTCAGATGAACGAAAAAGTGATCATTTTTACAGAATACCGGGCCACACAGGAGTATTTGCTGAACTATTTCCGTGACCGTGGCCTATCTGCTGTTCCTTATCGAGGCGGTATGAACCGTGGACGCAAGGATTGGATGATGGATCTGTTCCGTGGGCGCATTCAGGTCATGATTGCCACCGAAGCGGGTGGTGAAGGCATTAACCTGCAATTTTGTCACCATATGATTAACTTCGATTTACCGTGGAATCCCATGCGTGTGGAGCAGCGGATCGGACGGGTGCATCGGCTTGGACAGACGCATGATGTTAATATTTTCAACTTGTCCACAACCGGAACGATAGAGGAGCATATCCTGCATCTGCTGCATGAAAAGATAAATATGTTTGAGATGGTCATTGGCGGATTGGACGTTATTCTTGAGAAGTTTGAGAAAAAAGAATCCATTGAAAAAAGTCTGTATAAGATCATGCTTGAATCCAGTAGCGATGATGAAATTCGCAAAAAAATGCAAAAGCTGGGCCACTCGCTGGATTCCATCAAGCAGGAAATGGAACAACTGCGCACAGACCAGCCAAACACCGAGGATTTATTAGGCCTAGCAGACAACACGGTTCCACCGGGCAAAGCTCGACGCAGTGTGAAGGGAGGTCGCTAGTTTGACCATGGATGCCCAGCAAGTCCAGCGTTTTGTCCACACCTATCTGGAAGCTACCGGATGCAGTGTCATTGAGAGGTCGCCCCACCATGTAACCGTCAAGCTTTCTCCAGAAGCGGATAAAGCCTTAACAAACCGGCCCTACTATTGGGGATACGTAGAGCGTACTGGCGTTCCAGCGCAGACGATGTCCTTCACTTTCATCTTTGATGGGGAAGCCTATCGCACAGAACAGGAACGTTTAGCAGATCATACGCCCCCAACTCCAGCATCAGGCAACGCAGCACAAGATCAGGTCATGGGGCGTTACTTCGGTCATGTACCGACATTACCACAATTGGGACCTGGACGTATTCTGCAGGAGGAGCTTCGATATGGAAGCCGTCGGCTACATCAAATTTTTGAAGCCGCACGAGATGGAGGAAAATATGTTTATTTGTTTGAGCAGCCTGATGCCCGTCAGCTGTCTGCCCGCTCTCCCGTAGTCTATGAAGCTTGGCTCAGCATCTGCTATAAGATTGAATTCGCCTGCGATTTGAAGCGTGAAGAACTTCAGTGGCTAGGTATTTCCCTCAAAAGCGGCACCATTGTAACCGATTTTGGCGCCATGCTCGAAACTCGACAGCTCAGCCCGCTGCTGGCGGGTAATATGCATGTGCAGCCTGCCGAGTTATCTGTCCCTGAAGCTTCTAGCTCGCTTGAAAGCTACCTCACCGAACAGCTCCGTCAGCAAGATTATGATTGGGCTGAGCAGGCGAAGGAACGATTGCGCGAGGAATTGGAGGTTATTGACCACTACTATGATGATCTAATCAAGGAGCAGAAAGAGGAAGAGGATAAAAAAGAAGCCATATCAGAGCAGCATCAAGCCCGCCGTAAAGAGATGGTATGGCAATATGAGCCCAAGGTACTCGTATCCGCCATTAACTGCGGGATATTTCATCTGCGGTAACCGATATCTCTTGCTCCTTCGCAGGAGAGTTGCAGAGGTATCGTCAGCTTGTAACATCTTGCTTCAGCCTACATCAGTTTCCGCTGCTGTAACCACAAGTTTGGTTAAACATGTCTCCTATGTATCGACAGCAAAAAGCGAACCTGGATACGACATTTGCGCCGACAAGGTGCAGCAGTCTTTTTATCGGACAGGCTGTATGCTGTATAAAAAGAATGCCTCCGTCGGGCAATCAAGCCGACAGAAAGGTGGATTTCATTGAAGAAGAATCATTCCGGGCACTATAGCATAGGTATGATCGCAGCTGTTCTGATCGGCCTGTCCGCAGTCTGTCCGTTCGCTTCCATTCATGCGGCTCCCTCAATCGCTCAAGGCAACAATTTAAACTTGGTGTCTCTCTACAACAAAAGCTCCCGGGTTCCTCCATTGAACTCCACGAGTCCTGCTACTCCTTCCCCGGGTGACGTTTCAGCAAGTTTTCCTACTGAGGTGCAAGGCGTGCCCGCAGACGTAAAACAGACTGTAGACAACATGGTACAATCCCTATCGTCGCAGCCCCCTTTTGCCTCGTGGAAAGATGCTGAGCTTAGCTATCATCCGCTCGGACCTGGAACCCATAGTTGGCTTGTTCAAGTAAACCGTGCGGGAGAATACATCGGCTACCTGATTATCGGATCAGACTCAAATGGCGCATATCAACTCAACGAATATGGGAATGGTCCGGGTGGACCTTATAGTATGGATATACTTCGCCAATCTCTGGTGTCGCTCACAGAAACCGATCTTTCATCTATCGACAAGCTGCAAATCACACCTATGTATGAGGAACCGCTACTAGCCTACTGGCTGGTGCGTTCCTCTACAGGCAGCGAAATATGTATTGATGCTGTAACTGGCGATCCGTTACCTGAAGAAGTGGCAGATGGGAGTTGGAAACATAAGCTCCAAAACAACGTGTTCTCTTCATCTGTACCCTTTTTGAAAACACAGGCGCAAGCAGTTACGGTCTCGTCTGCTCCTTTCGATCCCTATGACGATCTGGGTTGGCTTCAACCCAAGCAAAAACTTTCTGTCCGTAACACAGCCCAATTTATGGATACACTGAGTATTTCACCGCGTATTATATTTTCTGCCACAGGTATCAATTTTGTCTTTGGAGGTCCCTTATCCATTAGTGGGTATCAGTCCTGGATATCCCCAGATCATCCGTCCCAACCCAATTTATATGCGTTAACCTACCATCATGGACTTTCCCGATTTGTACCATTAAAACAGTTATTGTCAGCTGGCGAATTTTATCGTTTGGACTCCTAGTTATTAAGAAACACGAAAAGATCGGAATGATCCCTACAACATAAAAAGAGACCTCAAATGGCATTCCCTATGCCTCTTGTGGTCTCTTTGGCGAGTTTAATGTCGCTCCCTTCGCCCTCTGCGTGTGGATTTCATCCACATTTTCAGAGCGAGAGGCAACATGCCAAACCATTTGCTCCCCCACGGCTCTCTGGCTTGTTTTTGACTGCGCCGAACATCACGCGGCGTTTCCATATAGCGAACAATCCGCTGCGTAATATACGTCACCAGTTCGTCACTTTTCGCCATCCTCCATAACCTCCTCCAATCTGCGCCTATTATTTCCATTTACATTGCTTGGAAATATCGGATTCACACGTTAGGTGCAGATAAAACTAGCTTGCTCATTTTCCAAAAGGTCTAACCCCTGTGGAAATAACTATGCATGGTTTCCCTTAAATGGAACATACTATCTTCAACATAACAGTTACCCCAAGGCTAATTGTCATATTGAAGGCAGCTACGCTGCTTTAGGTTTGATACCTGTTATGCATGGTTTTTCAGTAAATAATCAATTCGTCCACTGGAGGAATAGAATGTGAGAAAAAAAAAGTTAAACAAAATATGGCTGACATGCTTGGGGTTCAGTCTATGCATCCTTTGCAGTGCTGTATTCGCCCCATTTACCTATATAGCTGCTCAGCCCGACGAGAAAAGTAACGAACCGAACAAGTATATAGATAGTCCATCCAACGTACATTCGTCCTATCACGCTTTTGCCAAGCCCGTTGTCCTGATTGATGTAGGCCATGGCGGTGTGGATGGTGGAACAAGTCACAAAGGAATTTTGGAAAAAGATATCAATCTTGCCATTGCTCAAAAGCTGTACTTGATTTTACGCTCCCAGGGATATCCTGCTGTCCTGAATCGGGACAAGGACTACGCACTGAGTGACGACAACCGTTGGCTGCAGTCCAAATCCCGGCACCTTAAAGACCTCGCCCAACGGAAAAGCTTAACAGAACAATTGCCCACCGCTTTGGTTGTAAGCCTGCATGTCAATTGGAACAAACGTGCCGAAAAACGGGGACCCATTGTACTGTATCAGGATGAAGGCAGCAGCTATCTGTTAGCTGAACGGATTCAGCATTCATTAAACCGCTTATTTTGCATGAATAGAAAAACAGTGTACGGAAAGCCCTTTTATCTTTTGAATAAAATTCAGCATCCTGCTGTAATTGTAGAAACTGGATTTATCAGTAACGAACAGGACAGAGCTATACTTTCCGAGGATCGTGGTCAAAAAAGCATTGCCGAAGCTATTGCCGAAGGCATTATTGCGCATCTGACGGCATGGTAGTGTTGGTGGCTGGGTCTCCCGTCCATCCCCATACAGCTCGTACCAAATCGCTAATACCCACAAATTTGGCGTGCTCCTTTAGCTTGGGAACCGACGAATGAAGAGCGGAGGATGTGTACATACCAGACACGCCGACGTGCCCAATCGTTACGCAGGTGTTGTGCTCATCCAGCCATTCAACCACTTTTGTAAGTTGCCGATTCACATGGGCGAGGTTATGGACATCATCCAGAAAAACATCATTTCGTACTGGTGGCATTCCCTTTTTAGCGGCAAGCTCAGGGACCACTGACCAATAATTAGTACGGCTATCGACAAAAAATAGTCCATGCTCCTTACAAACATCAAGAACAATGGACATAATGCGCTTATCCGAAGTGACCTTTGAACCCATGTGGTTGTTCATCCCTATCGCATAAGGAACATCCTTAATGGCTGCTGTCACCTTCGCACGTACTTCTTCATCCGTCATATTAGCCTTAATTGCTCCAGGCCCAAGCCATTCGGGCTTCCCCTGCTTTGGCTCCATTGGAAGATGGACGATGACATCATGACCGCGCTTATGCGCTTCCATAGCGTCCTGCTTGGTTGTAGGCAGGAAGGGCATCACAGCAACGGTAATCTTAACGGGTAAATTTAAAATTTGCTCAGTTCCTTTCATATTGTTTCCCAGATCGTCAATAATGACAGCAACCATCTTTTGCGGCTCGTCCTGTTTGTCTATTGCTTCTGCAACACCAGTACTACAGACCATGAATAACATGCATACCGAAATACAGAGTACTACGGTTCTTCGCATTTTGGAGCTTGAATGGAATACAGGTACATAAGCTGGCTCTTTCCGAGCGCGAGATTCCTTTAAAGCCTTTTTTATTATATTTCTCATGTGCAGCTTCCGTCGTGTACTCATTGCGGGTCAGCCTCCTTCTCTGTCCCTTCATTGTGTGAGTAACGTCGTCTAAATATGTATAAGGCAGATCCATGGAATACTCCCTGATCTGCCTTATCGTGCGTAGAAACGTATGTTAAAGCCGCTTACCAGTTCTTATCAATAAATTCATCACGACCTGATTGGGCCCGATCTTCCTTATAGTGCTTCACGTTTTTCTTGTGGTAATCCTGATGATAATCCTCTGCAGGATAAAAAATCGAAGCAGGAAGAATCTCCGTTACAATTGGCTTATCAAAGCGTCCACTTTGTGCCAACTGCTCCTTGGACTGTTGTGCAAGCTCACGTTGCTGCTCTGTATGATAAAAAATTGCTGGTTTATACTGTGTACCCCGGTCCTGAAATTGACCTTCCCCGTCGGTAGGATCTGTTTGCGGCCAATATAATTCGAGCAGCTTTTCATAAGGAAACAGCCCAGGTTCAAAAGTAATCTGCACCACCTCGTAGTGACCTGTAGTTCCTGTTTTAACCTGCTCGTAGGTCGGATCGGGAATCGTTCCTCCAGTGTATCCTGACACAATGCCATGAATGCCCGGCTGTTCTTCAAACGGAGTCACCATACACCAGAAGCATCCACCTGCAAAAGTCGCTTTCTCCATCTTACATCCAACCTTTCAATAACTTCATCTTAAAATTTTCTATCATATCTGGAAATCCATAGTTTGCGGGAAGACAAGAAACGTGTTCAGCTTAAACTATGAGCAAATCCCCGGAAATATAAGAAAAAGGTCTCTAAAACTGCTACGAGAGCAATTCTATAGACCTTTTCTAATAGATGCGGTCGAGAGGACTCGAACCTCCACGGGGGGTTAGCCCACACGGACCTGAACCGTGCGCGTCTGCCAATTCCGCCACGACCGCATATAAGTTGTCGTTTATCCTCGAAAGATCAATCTTTCTTAGCGACAAGATAGATCATACCATGCTCATATCGAGATGTCAAACCTTTTATGTTTGTTAATTTCCTCTTGATAAAAAAGGAATAATAAACTAAAATAAGAACATAAGTTCCTGGGAACGAAGGTTCCTTTTCTTCATTCGGTTATGAATTATCATCACATTTTCCTAAGGCGGTGAATGGTAATGATCTCTTTAGATACTACTCAGCATGAATGGTCTCTTGTGAAAAGTTATCTACTCCTTACCTTTATTCAAAAAGTATTTGAGCGGGACAGCCTAATTCTTGAAGAAAGCGGTATGCTGAAAACCCCTGGTCTTTATGTCGAAATGGTTAACGCAGGTGTAGATCGTACCGGGATCCTGCTGTCTGAAATAAAACATGAATTTAATAAATATCACATTCATGTTCTGGACATACAACAAAACCACTCCGGCGTTCACGCCACCTATATAAGTAAAGGCAATAAAGAGCAGTTCAGTATGGCAATGCCAGCATTCCGCAAAGAAATGTATGAGCGGATGCGAGCATATCTCGGGCTCTCAACCTCTATGCCCCATACAGCTGCCCTTCCTTTACTAGAGAAACATCGCCCCGAATTACCTAACAATACAACATCCAAACCTCTACGCATCGTTGAACGAAGTTTGGTTACATCCTCTTTGGCTTATAAGCGTAAAATGTCTCGCCCTGCTGCTTTTGCCGCAAGCAGAAGAGCATAATCCCCGCACAACCAACACGCAAAAGAAAAGCTTCCGCAGACACCAAGTGTGCGCGGAAGCTCCTTTCCATATTCATCATATATCCAAATCGATCTATAACCGCTATGACGAAGTATAAGCACATCAATTAATGATTCGCCTTATTGCAACGCCTTCTGTACACGCGTTACCCCTTGGCTTAGAGCATGTCCTCCACCTACTGCTGCGGCTACAGCAATGGTCTCCATAATTTCCTGATCACTGGCTCCTTTGGACCGCGCCTCGTCCACGTGATAAAACGTGCATACCTCATTGTTGGCAAATAAGCCAATGCCTAGCGCAATCAGTTGCTTGGTTTTCTCATCTAAGCTGCCGGCTTGAAAGCACTCTCCGGTAAAACGATGATATGCATGAACTACCTCGGGCAACTGATCTTCCAAATGGCTGATTTGATCCTTGTATGCATGTACTTTTTCGTCCATAACCGTCATTGACACAGCACGTCCTCTCTGTTGGATTTTCCTTCATTACTGTGTCCGATTTAGAGTTTCTGTATGCCTAATGAATCACCCAGTTATTTTTATCCAACACCCATTTGAGAACCCATTCCTAATCCAGATCTATCGGATTGTGACGCGGCTCGCTGAACGACTGGTATGTATAGCTGCGATCCAATTTGACCACACGTCGATTCTGGCGACGAATAAGCACCTGTTCCTCATCCCATGCCAGTACAATGCCCACAACATCGTTGGACTCCAATCCATCGCGTACGACACGCACCTTTTCACCGGAGAGTCGATAAGCATCCAATTCTTCGTCCATAATCATCCTTGTCCCCTCCTTATTCACTTTTTTAACATAACGATCATGGTTCTATATACATGAAAAAAGTTTAAAAAGAGACCTAAACGAATCATTTAGGTCTCTTCTCTCTTACTACTTATATGGATTGCCAACAGAGCGACAAATTATCCCGACTGATTCACACTGTGATCATGTTCTTTTGTATCGTTCTTCTCATACCAGAAGTCCAGCACTTGTGCAGACAACACTCGCTGATCTACATACTCCACTTGGTGAGCAGTAAATTCTTCTTTCCAAGAGAAGGACAATTCTTCGCATAGGTTAACCAACGTCAACAACTCAGACCAGGCCACATAGCGTTTATACCAAAAAAACTGAGGATGTTCAATCATATAGGGATACAAATCGTCGAATTCCGTATGCTTACAATCCAAGGCACGCTCAAAGTGTACTTTAGCCGCTGCCAGTTTTTCCAGAAAAAACTGTTCGGTCAATTGTTCTTTCCCCATGTTGCTGCCTCCTCTCCAAAACCTTATCTATATTATAAGCGAAATTGAAGCTCATGCAAAGGTTATTATTAGAAATAAGGATCAGGAGTTTTGAATTGTTACTATTCAGCAAACTCAATCTTGCCGTCAGCTAACGACGAAATTTTGACCAATGACTCTACACGAATACCCTGCTCACGGATGGTTCTCGCTCCGGCCTGAAAGCTTTTTTCCACTGCGACACCAAATCCAACCAACTCCGCTCCGGAGCGTTGAATGATTTTAACCATACCTCGCGCCGCATCACCATTAGCAATAATATCATCAATGAACAGAACACGGTCATCTTCGTGAATAAATTGACGAGACAGCATAATATCCGTAACAATACCTTTTGTAAACGAAGGTACGCGTTCACACAGCGCGTCTGGATCAGCTAATAGGGTCTTTTTACGACGAGCAAATACCAACGGTACACCCAATTCCAATGCTGTCGCAAACCCGATGGCAATGCCTGAGGACTCCACGGTCACTACTCTGGTAATCTTCTCTTCCCGGAAACGTGCTGCGAACTCTCGTCCCATTGCCATTGTCAGTTCTGGATCAACCTGGTGATTAAGCAAACCATCCAGCTTCAGCACCTGATCTGATGCAATCACGCCTTCATTTAAAATTCGTTTCTTTAATACTTCCATTACATGACCTCCCACGGCAATCCTATGCGGTAAAAGTACCATACTTCACCCGCCGCTTTCAAGCTATAGCTGCTTTCCATGCGGTCATGTGACATTTTTTTTACGCTTGTTCCAGAACCATGCGGTGATTCCTCCCGCAACGATTAAAAGAATAACGACCAGCCCTACCTGATGCGTCACCTTCTCCATTAGCTTCGCCACCTGCTCCCAATGCATGCCCACCGCATGTCCAATCCCCAAAAATGTACCGCACCACAGCAAAGCTCCTGCTGATGCATAACTGATGTAGCGAAAAACGCCTAGACGGGTTGTACCTGCCAGATATGAGGATACATGTCTCAGGCCGGGGACAAAATATCCAAACAGGATTCCCCAGGTACCATAGCGCCCAAACCAATTTTCAGAAGAGGCAATCCTAGAAGGCGTAAGCCTCACCCATTTTCCGTATCGATGCAAAAGTGGTTTGCCCAACAGACGCCCCAATGTGTAGCTAAGCATCATACCCGTCATACTACCGAAAAATGTGACTGCCAGTGCAGCAATGAAGTTGTAGTGCCCTTGAGACACGAGCCCGCCGAAGGCGATCATTAGCACTTCGTCGGGTATCGGCATACCCGCTACTCCAAGTGCAAGCAAGCCGAACATTGCCAAATATCCGTATTCAAGTATCCATGCAAGGATTTGACCCATAAATTACGCTCCCGTCAAGCTATTCATTAATTCACTTTAATTATTTTCAGTCTCATCCAGTCATGTCCTATTTCAGTTGAACATAGTTTGTATTATATGCTCGCTGCAGCGTTATTCAAGCAAGCAAGGAGGGACTGGGGATGAAACGTAATATTCATGTTTTTCAAATTGCTTTTACATACATCGGTACAATCGTCGGTGCCGGATTTGCTACCGGACAAGAAATTCTGCAATTTTTTACGCAGTATGGTCGTTGGGCTACACTCACTATTATGCTATCCACAATCATATTTGTATGGTTGGGTACGAAAATGATGCTGATCGCACATGATATTTCAGCCAAATCCTACGAGGACCTGAACAAACATCTTTTTGGTGCCAATGCCGGGAAATGGATTAGCTGGTTCACACTCATCGTGTTGATTGGCGTAAACAGCGTCATGCTGGCAGGAGCCGGCTCTGTTTTTGTAGAGCACCTTCACCTGCATTACCAAACCGGACTGCTTATTACACTGATTGGTACTTATTTGCTGCTAAGTAAAGGCATTAAGGCCATCTTGCACATGAACACCGTGGTTGTCCCTCTGATGATCATCATGTCTCTTCTGCTCGTTCACAGCACGCTCTCCATGCCCAATCCTCAGAGTTTTATTACGAATACGACAGATCACAGTACATTTCGAACCTTGCTCTCTCCACTGCTGTACACGTCCTTTAACCTAACTATGGCCCAAGCCGTGCTTGTACCACTTGGCAGCCAAACCTTTTCCCGAAGAACTATCCGCTGGGGCGGAGTTTTGGGCGGAGTTGGTGTCGGGTTTATGCTAATGGCTGCACACTTTGCCATGTCAGCACATATGCCGGGTATTCAGCAATTTGAAATCCCTATGGGAAGCATTGCTTACCGTCTGGGTGCCTTTGTCGAAATCATATACATTCTACTCATTTTCATGGAAATCTTCAGTACCTTTGTAGCCGACATTTATGGAGTCAGTCTGCAAATTCGTCAGCATGTCCAAATTTCGCCCAAGCTCATCACACTATTCATTATGCTCACCTGTTTTTTAATCAGTCAGTTCGGCTTCAGTTCACTGTTATCTGTCCTTTATCCTATTTTCGGAATGCTCAGTCTGATGTGGGTTAGCAAACTGATCATAGCAGGACGCAGGAGACCTTTCCGTTCCTCACGTCCTCGCTCCAGCTTTCGGCATTCCGATTCCAAACCAGGTGGTACTCGTCATGGTTAATGTGGAAATTTCAAATACATTTTCTTCAACTCGTTAACCGCCCGACTTAAAGAATAGCTTGATTTAGCTTTATCGCAGGCAGATCTAGCCAGCTCATAACGATAGGCAGGGTCAGCAATGACCTTTTCTAATGCGTCTGCCAGTGCCCTCGGATTGTCGGGTGGCACGAGCAGACCATTTACCCCATCTTCAATCTGCTCCGGTATTCCTCCCACTTCTGTACCTACCAATGCCAGGCAACTTAACGCTGCTTCCGCAAATACCGAACCAAAGGCCTCCGCCCGAGAAGGCAAGACAAATACATCAAAGAAAGGCATAAACTCTTCTGGATGAAGGGTATATCCATAAAAAATCGTCTCATGGTATATATCGAGCTGTCGCGCCATCTCTTCCAGCTCAGGGCGAACCGGGCCGTCTCCAATAATATGAAGCACAAAATCCAGATTTCTTTTTTTAAGTTCAGCACAGGCCCCCAATAAAATATCCAGTCCTTTCGCCGGAACAAGGCGACAAACGGTTATGAGCTGTGTCACTTCATTTTCGTGTGGAATGGGTTTGAAGCGCTTCTCATCATATCCATTCGGAATGACTGCAATGTCTTGCGGATTCTGAACGTAAGGAGTTAAGTAATGCTGAAAAGAATGAGATACCGCTATCAGACGATCCGCCTTCTGCTCCATTTCCCCATACAGTGACACCAAGAATTGGTGTTCAGGCCCGTTCTCCTCTATTTTCCCGTTTAGAATTAACTCCTTCTCATAGGAAGAGTGAATCGTCTGTACGAGCGGAATGTCAGGAAAAACAGTTTTCATGGCGATTCCCGCAATCGGATGATGAGCATGAATGAGGTCATAGGGCTTCTGAATACGAAGCCGTGTCCACCATAAATAGTCACGGTACGTCTGAATATATTTTTGAACGATTGGATATTGTTCATATCTCGTCCAGTCAAAGGTGTCAAAAGTTACTTCGTCCCTACCCTTGTTACGAATCCGTTTAGGGATTGAAAATAGCTCCATTTCCCAACGGGGGGATGTAAATCGCTCTTGCAGATATGGAATCATGGATGAAACGCCTCCCGGTTGCTCGGGTGGGAAAAAGAGAGCCTGTAGCAATTTCATGACGTGCTTCCCCTTTCAAGCATTAAACTGCCCGGATCACAGATTGTATGTATAGGTTTCCGGATTTTCTGAAAGATGATATATTGAGAATAAATGTTAGTCACAAAAGAAAATTATAACATTTTAAATAGGATAAATCCTGTCTATTGTATCGGAACGATATCAACCGTTCAATAGATTGACTATTTTTGCAAATGGAGTCGGTGATGTTGACGTTGTTGTCCTTATCGGGAACCTTGGGTTTCCCATCTCTGGCCGGGGCCGTAAGTGCAGCCTGCGGTTTGTATATTATACTCATGATGGCACTGATGTGCGTGATCATATATAGCAGACAACGAAAAAAAGCCTATATCCTTTTTTCGGTTGCCGCTATTATTATTATGACATATGAAGCCATGAATCTCTATTCAGCAGGTGGAGGCAAGATGCAACTCCAAGGAATCGTGTGGAAAAATGTGCTGGAGGCGTCTGCCTTCGTGCTCATCAATGCCGCCGTATTTCAACTCTACCGGAAGCTGAAACGTGCGCAGACATGGACCTTGCTGCTGCTGGGTGCGTTATTGATATTGCCGGTTATTGCCTGGACTGCAGGTTTGTTGCCCGCTTGGATCAGCGCAGCGAAACTGGTTGGGTTCACTCTGTTTTATCGAGTACTGGTACTTATACTGAGCCTTGTGTTCATCACCCCACGAATCGGACAGCCAAAGAAGTATGTAGCGGGCTTATCCATGTATTTGCTCTGGCTCGGCTATTTGTGGCTGCGAAATGACATCCCTGCAGAAGCTAGCAGGTCAAACACAGATATATATATGTCATTTTTACCATTGCTGTACTACACTACGCTATTCCTCATCCTGTTTGAACGGATTGTGGAGCTGCTCCAAAGGATTTACCGTTCTTCCATCACCGATGGCTTGACAGGGCTATATAACCGTAAATATTTTTCGGGACGACTACGGCGATATATGGATCAAGGAATCCGCGTGTCGGTCATTTTTTGCGATATTGACAATTTCAAAAAGTTGAATGATACGCAAGGCCATGCTCGTGCGGATGAAGTACTCAAACAGGTGGCACAGATTATGGAGGATGAACTGGATGAAATCGGACTGACCGGACGATACGGTGGCGAGGAACTGGTCGCAATGGTTGTAGATCGACGTGCCAAGGTTGGACATGTCGCAGAACGTATCCGCGAGCGGGTCGCGGAAGAAAGCATTGTCACCATCAGTGTCGGACACAGTACAGTGAAGAAGGAAATGAACCCGGATGAACTGGTCAAGCAGGCCGATCAAGCGATGTACATATCCAAAACGACAGGTAAAAACAAGGTTACAGCTTATACAGCAGCTGAAGTGAAAAAGAGTCGGGCAGCACGCGCACAATAATTCGTAAACTGCGATCCAGTGTTGAACGTTGAGTTTGAATAATTCTCTGTCTGGTTGTCTATTATCATAAAATGACGCACAGGAATTTCACAAGAGCCTGTGCGTCATTTATATTTAATCTGCCCATCAAACTTCTGACGTTGCAGATGCTATATCCCGGCCGATCCATGCCAGTTCTTCACTAGTCAGCTCTCGATAGCTGCCCAGTGGAAGCTGTTCATCTAGCTTTAATGGCCCCATAGCTATTCTTTTTAAATAGGTCACCTTTTTACCAACCGCTTCGAACATACGCTTCACTTGATGAAACTTTCCCTCATGGATTACAAGCGAAATATAGGAAATGACTTCTCCATCTGCCTGGTGCGGATGTTCGTGGCGAAGAATGGTCAACTGCGCGGGAAGTGTAACATACCCATCATCCAGTTCCACTCCTGCTGTAAATTGATGAATGTCCTCCTCCGTGACATGCCCCGATACGGTAGCCTCATATGTTTTAGGGACATGCCGCCGTGGAGAAAGTAGTTCGTGCGCTAGCTTACCATCGTTGGTCAACAACAATAGCCCTTCTGTATCTTTGTCTAAGCGTCCTACTGGAAAAGGCTCAAAGTGTCGTTCCTCCGCGCTCAGCAAATCCAGCACCGTCCGCTCCCTCGTATCTTCAGTTGCAGATATAACGCCCGGTGGCTTGTGCAGCATGATGTAAATATACTCCCGAAAAACAACACGTTCCCCGTTCACTTCAATCTGATCCTGGTATGGATGAACCTGTAAGCCGTTATCCTTGGTGATCCTCCCGTTTACTGTGATCATCCCTTGCTTCACCTGTCGCTTGATATCACTACGGGAACCATATCCCATATGGGTTAAAACTTTATCCAAACGTTGCGTTTGTCTCCCTTTTCCACTCATACCGATGTCCACCTCCAACCTGTAGGGTATTCATTTTTGAGCATGCCGTCCTGCCATTTGCCCCACCCAGCCGAATAACCATCAATGCACACGAGAGTATAGCCTTTGGGCTGGACTTCGTTCCGCAGTGCCATTCTCTCAACGGGGATGGACAAGGTCTCCCCTTTTAAATACCGGATGGCCTCAGCATCTGAACTGGAGAGATTGATGCTTCTAGCCGTTTCTGAAGGGCGTAATGCCACCGCCAACGGGTGTGAAGGCACAAAGCGACCATTCTTGTCGGTACCCATAAACCAGCCTGGTCGCACCACCTTAAGGCCGTCCAAACGATGGGATGCCAATGGCGACTGATAAATACGATCTCCATAGACCACCGTATAGCCTGTAAAGGACACCTCCAGCTGATCCTTCACAAATTGGTGATAGGACTCCAGTACATCTTGTGGGGAGCGTGCAGCGGATTTTACATTCTCTTTGCCAGAACGAGACTTATTGCCACCCAAGCCGCGCGCGGACTTTCCTTTACCGGACTTCCCGTCCATTCCTTTTCCACTTCGTTTAGGCTCACCAGTCGCATGTCTTCCTTGACCGCTTGGCGTCAGTGCTTCCTTGACGGACAAAAACTGCTTTTTCCGTGGATACGCTGCATCTATGTTCAATGCCCTGTCATTCTTGCCCTCAAATGGAGTCAAATCCCCGGATTCAGTGTGATCTTCAGTTCCAGTGACACGACCACCTTGGTGTTGCAACACAGCGATAAAATGGCCTTCTCCCTCTACGAGATGCGGCCAAAGGCGTGCTGTTCCCCGCAGTTCGGGATGTGATGCCGCGACCTCTTCACTCATCCATTCCGGGTGGCCTGGTGCAAAACCTGCCTCCGACGGAACAGGGACTACGTCAAAATCGGGATGAGCCTCCAGAAATTCTGCGATCATTCCTTCATTTTCTTCTGGCGCAAAGGTGCAGGTCGAATAGACAATTCTCCCTCCTGTGCTCAGCATCGAGGCCGCTACACGCAAAATGTCCCGTTGCATGACTACACATTTATCCACCGAATGCGTTTCCCATTGTTTTGCCATATCCTCATCTTTGCGGAACATACCTTCTCCCGAGCAAGGTGCGTCAATTAGTATCTTGTCAAAAAAATGAGGAAAGGCATCGGCGATTCGATCCGGGCTTTCATTCAGTACCACGGCATTACGCACACCGTACAATTCCACATTTTTAGCCAACACTTTGGTTCGGTCCGCGCTAATATCATTAGTCACCAATACGCCGCTTCCTTGTAGTTTGGCCGCTATTTGGGTCGATTTCCCGCCCGGTGCAGCGCACAAGTCCAATACAGCTTCATCTTGAGCTACATTGAGCAGTTCAACCGGAGACATTGCACTCGGTTCCTGTATATAGTACAGTCCCGCATGGTAGTAAGGATGTAACCCCGGCTTCGTACCGTGCGGAATGTAAAAACCCGTGGCACACCATGGAATTGGCCGCAGTTCGAACGGAGAACGTTCCTTAAAGTCCTCCACCGAAATTTTTAACGTATTGACGCGAATCCCGGCATGGGGCGTGTGGTCGTAGGCGGTCATAAATGCTTCAAATTCGTCGCCGAGCAGTTGCTCCATGCGCTTTACAAATGCTGTGGGGAGCTGTACACCCATAATCGTAATCATCCTGTCCTTTTAAAATAAATTTTATTGTACCATATTCAACCTGTTATCCTGCAATATCGGTGTGATTTACGAACTTTCACTACAATCTGTAATGTTGTATAATAATGAGATTCATAGCTACATATTTTGAATTTTGATAGGAGAGATTGCATTGAACGCACAAAAATCCAACAAAAAAAAGCTTATACCTGTCATCGGCTTTTTTGTTGTGCTGGTCATTTTGCTTGGAGTGCTGCTCGCTTTAAATTCAGGCACTAAAAACAAGCTGTATGGCGTTTCCACAGCCTCGTTAAATCCTGCTACTCAAGAGCTGTTAAATGACCCGAACTATCAGCAAATTATTAAGCCGGAAGATCTACAGAGTAAAATTGACAAAAAGGAAAACTTCTTCGTCTATCATTTCGCGTCCGACTGTGTGCATTGCCGCGCCACTACCCCTAAGCTCTTGCCTTTGAGCAAGCAGGAGAACATTACGATGCACGAATTTAACCTGCGTGAGTATGAGGATGGCTGGGACAAGTATAAGATTGAGTATACCCCTACGCTCATTTATTACGAAAAAGGCGTGGAAAAGGAACGTATGGTAGGCGGGTTGAAGGAAAGTCCTTCGGACAATGGGTACACACTCGACGATTTCAAAGCCTTCTTTGAGAAATATAAAAAGAACGTAACCTCCTAGTCAAACGTTCACACACCTGAAACGATAAAGCAGCCCGATCCTTATGAAACGGATCGGGCTGCTTGCTTATCATGAGCTTCAAACTCAAGGCGTATCCTTCGTTTCCGCCGAGACAGAGCCTGAGCCGCCAGCTGCCTGTCTTCGCCTAATTGAAGCTGCCAGCGCCTGCTGACGCTGCTCATGCTTTTCCCCACGCCGAGGACCTCTCTGCTGCGGGATGTTGACTGGAATGGACGACGATGCCTTCTCCACGGCCCTGCGCAGCCCGGGCTCGACGATTTCTATCGTCAAATCCCGATAAACCGGCGGTTGGTGCTGAAGCTCTTCCGTACCGGTCATAACTGCTTCAGCAAGCTGACGGGCGCAAACGCGCGCCTCGTTCACCAGCTTCGCCATATTAATGCCCAGCGCCTGCGAAGGAGCATGCTCCAGCCTGTGGACCGCACTATTCAGCATCATATGTCCACCACGATAGTTACCATTCCGGAAATGATACAGTCCTACAGCAACTTGCAGCAAACCTTTATATACAGGGTCACGGTCCAGCTTAAGCCACAGCTCTTCCAGTACCTCATGACATTCAAAGTAATCCCGATCCCGATTGAAGTATACCAAATAAGTCACGTACAGCGGTTCGTAGGAAAGGTTTTCCATTTAATACTCATCCCTGTCTTCTTCCTTGGTAGAGGCTTCTAACATCTCTTTGACCTCATCGTGAAGCAGCTTGATTCCTTCCATGTCGTGCCGTTCCCACAGTTCATTAAATCTGCGCTGCGCATCAATCGTTTCACTGATCTTATGGTAGAAATACAGCCGGTGCATACCTGTTAGCACTTTAGAAACAATATTGGCTTCATCCTCGAACTTTTTCTGCGCTTCCAATATTTCAAGACGCATAGAAGACATCTCATTATCCAATACAAAGGCTGCCTCAGCTGCCTTTTTCAATCGTGTGCGCATATTATCAGGCAAGCTTTCACGATACTTATAGCTAAGAGAATGCTCTATGGTTGCCCAAAAATTCATAGCCAAAGTACGGATTTGAATTTCTGCCAGCACAATTTTCAGCCCCACTGCTGTTTGAACTGGATACTCCACAATCATATGAAAGCTGCGATAGCCGCTGTCTTTATAATTGGTGATATAGTCCTTTTCATACAGTACGGTCAAATCCTTACGTCTTCTGATATATTCGGCCACCCGCCGAATATCCTCTACAAATTGACACATAATGCGAATGCCTGCAATATCCTCGATTCCCGTCTCCAGCTGATCAGAAGGAACCTGTAATCTCTTCGCCTTATCGAGGATGCTTGATATTTTTTTAACCCGTCCGGTTACGAATTCGATAGGAGCGTATTCCTCGCGCTTTTTCAGCTCCGCACGCATTGTTTTGAACTTGACCTTAAGCTCTTCCACCGCCTGATCGTATGGCAGTAAAAATGTTCCCCAGTCTCTTCCGTCCATCCCCGTACCTCCTGTCTCTTCCGACAACGCTTTTTTATCTGTGATCTGCACCAACAGCCTCGGTAATGTGTCTAAAGCCATCCTTTCGAAGCAGCTCACGCAGGCCAGCATGTATAGCCCTATTTACTTCCGGCCCTTCGTAGATCAATGCTGTATAAATTTCAATCAGGCTTGCGCCTGCTTTAATTTTGTCATAGGCATCACGACTCGTGAAGATGCCGCCTGATCCGATAATAGGCAGCTTACCTTCCGTCTGGCGGTACACCCGTCCGATGACCTCTGTGGAACGGTCACGCAGCGGCTTACCACTCAGCCCTCCTGTTTCACTCGCATTTCGGTGCGTCAGACCAGCTCTGGATATTGTTGTATTGGTCGCAATAATGCCGTCTACTCCACTGGCAGCAATCGCATCTGTCATATATTCCAATTCCTCATCCGATACATCTGGCGCAATTTTAACCAGTACAGACTTGGCATTGCCATACTTTTTCGCCTGAACTCCCATCTCTGCCCGAACCGCTTCCAATAGCGACTTCAGTTCATTACCATGCTGGAGCTTTCGTAAATCCGGCGTATTCGGCGAGCTAATATTCACTACAAAGAAGTCCGCATACGGATACAGTGCGGAAATACACTTTTCATAGTCCTTATGAGCATCCTCATTGGGCGTGATTTTATTTTTGCCGATATTAACTGCGACCGGAACAGGTCGATGTTTGAGTGCAGCCAGACGTTTGGCCATGCTCTCAGCACCCAGATTGTTAAAGCCCATCCGATTGACTAACGCCTCATCGGGAGGCAGTCGGAACAACCGGGGCCGATCATTGCCGGGCTGTCCCACAGGTGTCACCGTTCCCACTTCCATAAATCCAAACCCGATGGAAGAAAAACCAGTAACCGCTTCTGCATTTTTATCCAGTCCTGCAGCCAGTCCAATCGGGTTGGGAAAATGAATGCCAAACAGATCAACGGCAAGATCCTCCGTTTCCTTGACTCCGTACATCCCTCGCAGTGTCGCTGCTCCACCAGGGAATGAGCCCGCATGTTTTAAGCCGTCAATGACTACATGATGGGCCGTCTCTGGACTCATTTTAAAAAAAACAGGTTTCGCAATCCTTCGATACAACACGATTCATCCACTCCGTTCTATGCCCTTGCACAATCCTAAAAAAACATCTCTACAAAATAGTTTAGCTTTTTCCATACCAAAAAGAAAGTAATTTGCGAGGTGTAGCTCCAGAACAATTCAGTTGTCATGGAGATGTCATTGAAAATGTATAATCAAACCATTTACAATGGACATAGTAAGACAAGACCTTAGCCCGTTAGAAAAGAGGGATTGCTGATATGAAGACCAAGCGCAAGCCGCCCAGTTTGCAAAAGAAAAAGGATGAGGTGAACAAGAAAGCGATTGTATGGACCGCCGTCAGCTTTGTTCTCCTCATCATTGTGATTATTCTGGTCATTGTTTTAGCACAAGCAGGAAATCGTTAAACACCAAGTAGCAATAGCATCAAAACGTTAATTTAGCCAGTGATAGGTTTTGCGGGGATTCGTCTGGTCATGCTGCGGCTCACTTGTAAATCGAGAACCAGGCACAAGCACTTGCTCAGGCAATCCCCCGTTACCAATGACTACCTCCGTACCCGAAGGTACGAGTGCAAACAATTCCTCCACATCCTCTTTACCCATTCGGACGCAACCCAACGACTCATTTTTGCCAATGCTGTCCGGCTCGTTCGTGCCATGAATGGCATAATTCGTTGCAGACAGTTGCATTCCACGACTGCCAAACTCACCGTTGGATTTGCCGTTCGGATTTACTACTTTATCGGTAATCACAAACTTCCCTTCTGGTGTTTTCTCTCCGCCCAAACCGATAGGATAATTTCGAATAAGTACATTGCCACTCACCAGTGCGAGCCTGTGCTTGGATTTGTCCACCACAATTCGCAGCGGTTGCCCCAGAAAAGGTCGTCCGTGCAATGACGATGCCAGTAATGGACTGCTTTCGGCCGACGAGTCAGCGTCTAAATCTACTGCCTTCCCTGTTCCCTGTCCTGGTGAAACAAGTAAATTACGCATAGGTGTAAAAGCCTTCTTCATCTCGTCTGTCGTACCGTACATCGTGTTAGCAGGAAAGTCTCGAGTCAGTTCATCAAGACTCTGGGGAAGACGTTGATGCTGTGAGCGAAAAGCACGCATGGAGCTATTCAACACAGCTAATTCCTCCTGTCCAGCAGCCCATTTTAGACCTGCTTTGCGAAGATTTTCACTGTCTGACGGCTTGCAAGCACACGCAGCGGCGTCGTAAGACTGAACAACTAATCCACCGTTTCCTTTGTTCTGTACACTAAGTAATGGCTTCATACCCTCTCTCCAGAGCAGCCATGAGCCCCCTTGCTCCATACCCAACACCGTAGTCTTAGACGGCAGTCGGCTAGTCTTAGCCAACAAATCAGTAAGCCCCGTTCCAGCTCCACTCCCTTTTCGAGCTTGAGCCGTAAACACACCACCAACCACACCGATCTGGGCCATCTCCTTCGGATCAGCAGTGGCCACTTTCGTAACTTCAATATTATCAATTGCTGCCTGCTCAGTTCCAGATGGAACAGATGCATTTTCATTTGAAGGTCTCGGTGAATTGGCTGAAGGAACCCATATGAGCAGTAGTACCATTAACGCAGTTAACAGGTGGCGCGTTCGAGCCGTCCTTCGCTCCTTCTCCTTGGACATTTGAACCAGTTTATCCTGATATTCCATCCATACGTCTGCCGGAATCTGTTTATGCTCGAAGGCTTCGAACACTTCTCCTGCGCGATTAAAGCAATAATTTGCTTTGCCCTCTTGACCGCTGCTCTCATACTCTTTGCCGAGTAAATACCAGGCCATTTTATTATCAGGGTGTTTTTTTACATACGATTTAAGATGAGGCGAATGGTTCATCGGATCCTCCTGATCGTGTAATCTTGCATACTTCCTATTATGTATATCGGCAAAAATAGACTCGATGGACAGCACATAAAAAAAACGTCTATCGACGTACTCTCACGGAAGCCAGACCGCGCTTGGCAGAAGTTTTTCTTGCGATTATAGGATAGTTCAGCTCCGCTGAACCATTCTATAATCTAAAAAAACAGCACCAACAGCTTACTTTCACCGTTATACGGCGAAGAGAGCTGTCAGTGCTGTGCCTATCGAAGAAGCCTACGCTTAACCTTCTTTATTGAACGGCTCGTCTGCTACTTTGATGGAATCTGTAGGGCAACCGTCACAAGCATCCTGCATATCATCAAACAAATCTTCTGAGATCGCCTTGATGCCTTGGTTTGCATCCCCTTCAAAGATCACTTCTGCCAAACCTTCATCATCATAATCATAAATGTCTGGTGCTGTAGCGCCACACGCTCCGCAAGCAATGCATGTATCTTTTTCTACCCAAGTGTATTTAGCCATAACTTTTCTCTTCCTCCTATACAGTCAAACAAACCAGCTTTTGCATTCTATTCACATATTAATACAAACCCAATATTATTACAAATTATTTTCCTTTATCCTTCATGCAAAAAACACTTATAACGTAGCTTGTGATGCTTGCAATAATCTACCCAAAAGTTTCACTCCGGAGTTGGTAGATTGTCTTTTTGCAGCGAAGTTCCGCGCAACTTGGAGTTGCGAAGAAGTACCGAAGGATCATCTCCCAGCATCCCAGCGGTCAAAATTGCATTTTCACCAAACTTATCGCGCAGTGCATCCATCGTCTTCAATAAGCTTTCCTTCTTAGGCTGATCCTGGTATTCAAATAGATCCATTTGAACGGCCGCTTCCTCCTTTGGAATGAGCTGCTGTAGCGTAATCCCCAGCAAGCGCACAGGCTTATCTTCTCCCCAATGGCGACGATACAACGCACAAGCTTCCTTATATATGTCCTCTGCACTTTCCGTAGGAGTGCTCCTGACTTGAGAACGCGTAAAGGTCTTCATATCCGGCGTCCGAATCGTCAATTGTATACCTCCTGCCAGCATACCGTGTCGTCGAAGCCGCCGGGCTACCTGATCACTAATGTTAAGAAGTACCCGTTGGGCTTCTGCCAGCTTTACCACATCCATAGGCAGGGTAGTCGTGTGACCAATGGACTTGTTTGGCTCCCGTTCAGTGCTGACTGGAGAATGGTTAATCCCATTAGCGGCCAATTTTAACCACGAACCCGTCACACCAAATACGCCAACCAGCATATGCTCATCAGCCTTAGCTAGTTGTCCAATGGTGCGAATGTTCATTTGTAGAAGCTTATCTGCCGTTTTGCGGCCCACACCAAACAATTGACCACAAGGAAGGTTCCACAAAATGTTGGGTACATCACGCAAACGTAGAATAGATATCCCGCGTGGTTTTTTCAGATCAGAGGCCATTTTGGCCAGCAACTTGTTGGGAGCAACTCCAATTGAACAGGGGAGACCCAGTTCGTCCTCTACTCTGCGCTGGATTTCCTCAGCAATTTCCATAGGTGTTCCAAACTGTTTGGAGCCAGAAATATCCAGATAGCACTCATCAATTGAAGTTGCTTCCAGCATAGGCGTATATGAATAGGCAATACTCATAAATGCCTTGGAATAACGACGATACAAGTGAAAATCAGGCTGTATTACGATGAGCTGCGGACAGATCCGACGAGCCTGCTGAACGACCATCCCTGTTGAAATGCCCAATCGTCGAGCTTCATAAGAGCAGGTTACAATTACACCTTTGCGCAGCTCACTACTGCCTGCCACCGCGGTAGGCAGTCCCTTATATTTCTCCGGCTCCTCCGCTGCATGAACGGAACAATAAAATGCATTCATATCCACATGCAGAATAACTCGTCCACCAGCCGGATAATAAGCACTGACATCTTTCATGCTCAACCCTTCTTTTTAACTGTAAATTCACCCGTCATCGCGGGAATATGTGTTTTGATTTTATACTTGAAATACCCTTAAATGCTATTTCTATTTTACATAAAAAATAAAGGTTTTGCGGCTAAAAATGATAATTATATATTACAATTGAAGTCATAAGTTGATATAATCGACTAACATACGAACACGACAAACTAACGCTTTCCTGTTTTTAAGCGTTAAACAACTAAATTAATGTGCTTAAAAAAGCAGAGCATCACCAATCTGAGCAATCCGCAAAGGAGGAGTCCCTCATGTCCACCGCTATTTCTATCTTTGACACAACGCTGCGAGACGGCACTCAAGGAGAAGGAATTAGCTTGTCTGCTGATGACAAATTGAAAATCGCCAAAAAACTCGATGATCTCGGTGTTCATTATATTGAAGGCGGGATTCCCGGAAGCAACAGCAAGGATATCGAATTTTTCAAACGGGTACAAGAGCTAGGCCTTCAGGCAAAGATTGTCGCCTTCGGCAGCACGCGCCGCAAAGATAGCATCGCAGCACAGGATGTCAATCTACAACGAATTCTGGAATCCGGCGCTCAGGCTGCTACACTTGTGGGTAAATCATGGGATTTCCATGTACACACCGCCCTACAGACGACACTGGAGGAAAATCTGTCTATGATTTACGACTCCATCGCCTTTTTAAAGCAAGGGGGCATGGAGGTTATTTTTGATGCCGAACATTTTTTTGACGGATATAAAAACAATCCCGAGTATGCAATGGCCGTTATGAAAAAAGCAGAAGAAGCAGGCGCGGATTGGCTCGTGATGTGCGATACAAACGGCGGTACCCTACCGCATGAGATTCAGGAAATTGTCACTATGCTGCAAAGCCAGATAACGAGGTCGCAGTTGGGTATTCATACACACAATGACTGCGAATTGGCAGTAGCGAACTCTCTAAGTGCTGTACAAGCAGGCGCAAGGCAGGTTCAGGGTACCATCAACGGCTACGGTGAACGTTGTGGTAACGCTAACCTGTGCTCCGTCATTCCTAATTTGCAGCTCAAACTGGGCTACGACTGTCTAGATACTGAGAAGTTAAATCAACTCCACAATACAGCCCGCTTTGTGAGCGAAGTCGCCAACGTCAATATGCCTGTGAACCAGCCTTATGTAGGCAATGCAGCTTTTGCCCATAAGGGGGGCATCCACGTGTCAGCCATTCTGCGCGACTCGCGAACTTATGAGCACATCGCTCCTGAACTCGTGGGGAACAAGCAACGGGTCTTGGTCTCCGAACTGGCCGGGCAAAGCAACGTGATATCCAAAGCGCAAGAGCTGGGCATCACCCTTGACCCATCTAGTGATGAGGCACGTGGCGTAATTAGCCGCATCAAGGAACTGGAGCATCAGGGGTACCAGTTTGAAGGCGCGGATGCTTCGTTGGAACTGCTCATTCGTGAAGCAGGTGGTGAAGTGAAGGAAATGTTCTCTTTTGAATCCTTCAAAGTGCTGGTAGAGAAAACTGCCGGCCGCCCGGTCGTATCCGAGGCATTTTTGAAACTGAATGTCGCAGGGACGAGTGTCTATACCGCAGCTGAAGGCAACGGTCCTGTCAACGCGCTCGATAACGCACTCCGCAAGGCTCTTTCTCAATATTTCCCTGCCTTGCGGGACATGCATTTGGCTGACTACAAGGTACGTGTGCTTGACGAAAAGGATGCCACTGCCGCCAAGGTACGTGTGCTCATTGAGTCTAAAAATTACGAGGACGTCTGGAGTAACGTAGGTGTATCTGAAAATGTAATCGAAGCCAGCTGGGAAGCTCTCTTGGACAGCTTCCGTTACGCATTATTGGAAGCACCGACTCCAAAAAACGATCAGGCAGAGCTTACTCATCATGGATTAGTTAATCACTAATCAGGTGCTCGCATGAGCTTAGAAGGTGTCTTTGGGGTCTACTCGGCTCCCAAAGACACCTTCTTTTTTTCAAGAGTTTCTATTTTGCGTTCCAACTCCTGCTCACTGAGCATGCCGATTATGATTTCGCGGACCTGTCCATGATGATCAACCATTACATGAGTTGGAAAAGCCACTCCTCCAAATCGTTCAAACAATGCTCCTTGCTCATCAAGTAAAATGGGAAATTTGAGATCCAAAGAGCGGGAAAACTTCTGTACATCCTCCAATCGATCATAGCGAGTTACATTGATACCATACACATCCACATCATCTTTGTACTTACTATACAACTCATTCAGCATAGGCGCTTCTAATCGGCACGGATCGCACCACGAAGCCCAAAAGCTAATAACCAAAGCTTTATTGCGCGTGACCCCTACATCGTAGGTCTTGCCGTTTAACCCCTTTAAAATCATAGAAGGAAGCCGTTGACCAGGCTTTATCTTTTTCATTACCTCTACCGCATCTGTTTCATCCTCTACCTCTTTCTCAGCTTTAAGTCTTTCTCTACCGTATTCCTCTTTTAATGGTGCATTTTCCATGGACAGGTTTGCTGCATAAGTTGTGTTTTCAATAACTCCCCACGAAGCCCCAACCACAACCAGCATAACCATCGCTCTGATGAAAAGAAATCTTTTCACAGTCTTATCACCTGTCTTTCGTCTAAATAACCCTTACCTTCTCCATAGGATGCCCATACTGTTCCCACCTCTAACCTTCTAAATCTGAACAGGACGCAAAAAAACAGCAAACCCACGAAATCGCGAACTTGCTGTTTTATGCTATGCCTTGTACTGAATCAGGCATGACTTAAATGCGCGTAGACATCTGCCAAATTGGTCACATTACGCTTCAACATTTCCTGAACATAAGCAACCCACAGCTTAGCCGTCATTTTCGCATCCTCTAACGCATGGTGCCGTCCTTCAATCGGAATGGATTGATGGGTCAACAATTCATCCAAACTGTAGGTTTGATGTTGCTGTGGCTCAAGCCATTTGGCAAGCATCATCGTATCCAGAACACGGTGAGTCAATTGAACTTTAGATGTTTTCCATAACGCAGCATTCAAAAAGGCCTTGTCATGAGCGCTAGCATGTGCCACAAGTACTCGCCCACCTACAAAGGACATAAAGTCGTGCAGTCCGTTCATAAGCGGTGGAGCATCATCCGTCATTTCCCGGGTAATCCCAGTTAGCTCGGTAATATGCTCAGGAATCACAGTCCGTGGATTAACAAGCGTATAAAACTGCTCTTTTTCCATAATCATGTCCCCGACAACCCGAATCGCCCCGAACGATAAAATCTCATCTCCATGCTGTGCTGAAAATCCCGTTGTCTCTAGATCAAAAACTACCGTCTCCAGACGATCCAGCGGGGTTCGCAATACTTCAGAGCGCCGTTGCTCCCGGGTTAAGGAGCGAATAAAAGCCATCTGCTGAGCCGTAGGAGCCCCCATTACAGATGCAATCGCAGACGGCACTCCTCCTCTGCGGAGAGCGCTCCAGAAGCCACTTCCCTGCGCTGGTTCCTTCATGACCTTCTCCCTTCCATAAATCGCAACTGCCTTTGCAACGCACGATGCAGCCGTCGTACCGTCGAAAGCGCCTCGCGCAACTCATGCCAGCCTTTACTTTGTTTCAGCGGCTTTACAGCCAGGTAGCCATTGCTGACCAGCAATCCATCATTCTTCTTCACCGGAGTAGCCATTCGAAGCTGAAGCGCAATCCGAAAGGCACGCTCGCAAGCGTCGAGTAAAGGCAACGGCGCCGCTTCCAATGATGCGAGACGACTGAGCCTTTTGAGGGTGGAGGTTTCCTCTACACCATGTTGCAACGCCAAAAAACGGACTGCGTTCACCAGCGGAATGTACAACCCGTATTTCACATCAAAATCGCCCGCATGCTCACCGAAGCGCTCGGTAACAATCTGACCTAAAATATTAAGTGTCGCTTTATGCCTCACTGTGTTCCGAAGTACCGCCGAGGGTAAATCAGGATGTTTTCGGAACAACTCATAAAAACTTCGTTTCCAGTTTGCAGATAATTGCTCATCTCCAGCGATATGCCTCATATCAGACGAGATAATCAGATAACGGATCGGCTCCCAAGCAAAATCGTCCGACCATTTCGTTAGCTGTTCTTGCCATCCAGACAATGTTTGGCGCCACAACGGCTCCGAGCACATTACTTTCCCCTCACATTTGGGATATCCCAAATACTCTAACATCGCAGACACTCTGCGACCAAACTCTCTAAAATACAATTCTTTGTCAGCAGATATTATGTCACTGATAATCATACCGTTATCCTGGTCACTCCACAGCGTCGATTCCGAGCGCCCCATGCTTCCGAAGGCTATAAATGCGTAAGGGACGGGAGGAGGGCCGAAGCCATCCTCAACCATCCCTTTTTCGCACATTTGTACAGCTCTGGCCGCGATGCGGTCATGCATTTCATTCGCCGTTTGTAACCAGTCTGATAACGGAGCGGAGGCTTGGGAAGCCAGCAGCCATTTTTGAGAGTCAACCCTGGCCTGCCTTAGCGATTCAGGCGTATCTGCTTGATCAATCGCTTCAGCGGAACTCACCCAAGAGGCCATATTTTGCAGTTCCATACTTCCATCTCCTCCGCTCATCCATACTGGTTCTTTATATTTTACATATTAGTTCACAATTCCAGAACGCTTTTCAGCCTCGGCAACCAACTTCATTTGCTCAGGATAGCCGTACGTACCGTGTTCACTGATATCCAGTCCCATCGTTTCTTCCTCTTCCGTAACGCGGATACCCATAATCGCTTTCATCGCCCCCAGAATAATGAAGGAAATGACGAACACGAAAGCCAAGGTGCCAATCAGTCCAAGCAGCTGTACTCCTAATTGGGTAAATCCACCACCATAGAACAAACCCGCTTGACCTACACCTGTTATTTTTACAAGCTCAGGAGTAGCGAAGAACCCTGTGGACACTGCGCCCCACATCCCTGCAACACCATGCACGGAGAAAGCATATACCGGGTCATCTACTCTTGCACGCTCGAACCATTGCGCTGTGAAGAAAGTGACGATCCCTGCAACTGCACCAATGACCAGTGCCGCCCAAGGGGCTACAAAGGCACAAGAACCAGTAATAGCAACCAAAGCCGCCAGCACACCGTTTAGCATAGCAGGAATATCTGCTTTTCCATATACCATCCAGGATACGAGCAAAGCGAAAACCCCACCTGCCGCAGCAGCAATATTGGTAGTCAAGGCCACATATCCAAAGAATCCGTCGTTCATAGCCGATACAGCACTACCTGGGTTAAACCCAAACCAACCAAACCAGAGAATAATAACACCCAAGATAGAGTACACCTGATTATGACCAGGGATAATGTTCGGCTTGCCATCTTTATTGAACTTGCCCAGACGCGGTTTGAGCAGCAGTGTAGCGACGAGTGCCGCCGTAGCGCCTGTCAAATGGACTACCGTCGAACCGGCATAATCCTGCATGCCCAACTTACCAAGCCATCCGCCGCCCCACACCCAGTGAGCTACAACCGGATAGATCACGATAGAGAACAAAATACCGAAGATAATGTATACACTTAATTTTGCACGCTCTGCCATCCCCCCACATGCGATAGAAAGTGATACCGCAGCGAAAGCAAAGTGGAACAAAAACATAATTGTAATCGGAACATCCAGACCTGAAAGAGCATCAAACGATGCAGCAGCATTCGTACCACTCATGAAGAAACCCGTCAGTCCCATAAATCCGTTTCCGCCATCATTACCAAAGCCGAATCCAAATCCAAGTGCCCAGAAGGACAAAGCCGCAACACCTGTGGTAAGAATCGTTTTACCAGCGACATGGCCCGCATTCTTCATTCGTGTCGATCCTGCCTCCAGCAATGCAAATCCCGCTTGCATAAAAAATACAAGTATAAATGCCAAGAACGTAAAGGCCGTGTTTAGCCCGGCTTGAAGTTGAATATTTGTCGGACCGTCAGCAGCAAACGCACCTACCGGAAAAGCTAATACTGTCAGCATGGCCAATAATACAACTAACCACTTTTTTCTCATGAAGCCCACTCCCTCAAATGTTAAGTTTCTTTACATTTCGTGAAATTCTTATTGTCATTATAATCAGAATACATGAAAGTTGACAAGATTTTTTTTATTATGTTAAAAAAATATGGTCCCGAACACTCCATGTCACATTTACTAACTATAAAAGTAGCTTGTTTCTGTCCAAAAAAAAGCATGACGTTTGACTGTATGGTTGGGAATCATGTAAAATATTCTTTATATACACTCCGTTTGCAAATGCTAATATTGAAGGTTGAACGAAGAGCGCGAGGTGAAGACAGATGGGGATATGAAGCTGTATCGAATTGGTGAGCTAGCCAAGGCGGCTGGTGTCAGCGAACGAACTATTGATTATTACACAAAGCTTGGTTTGATCACACCTGAAGAACGATCATTGAAAAATTATCGGCTTTATAATGATGAAACCTTAAACAGGCTTGAACGTATTAACCAAATGAAACAAGAGAAGTATAGCCTTGAGGAAATCAGACAGACACTGATTAAATGGAACTCGGTCGCGGGGGAAGAGCACGTCACTGACAAACTAACGAGTCTAGAGATGCACATGCAGCGTCTAGAACGTGAAGTCAATGAACTACAGCCTCTTTTGGGGCAGCTCAAGCCCGTTCAAGCGCGCAAGTTGCTTACTGGTCTACTACCACAAAGCGCCGCTTGTATCGAAGCTCTGAAGTATCTGCTGGAGCATAGTTCTATGATGTAGACGCCCGGGCTATGATGAACAATAATGGAGGGTTGCTTTATGATGGGTATGTATATATTGATTATTCTTGCGTTCGGATTATCCTTATGGGCGCAATTCCGTGTAAAAGGTACTTTTAATAAATGGTCTGATGTCCCAAATGAAAATGGGTTGACCGGTTATGATGCAGCTCGGCATATGCTGGATCGCAATGGTTTGCATGATGTACCTATTGAACCAGTACCTGGTGCGTTATCTGACCATTATGATCCGATGCAAAGAGTCGTACGGCTGTCCGAGCCCGTTTATTATGAAAAATCCATTTCCGCAGTTGCCGTAGCTTGTCACGAGGTCGGTCATGCCATTCAGCATAAAGAGCATTATCCCATGCTAGCACTCCGTCATCGGATCTTTCCGATCGTAAACTTCGCTTCCGGGATTGCACCATTTCTGCTGATTGCCGGTTTTTTATTCAGCTACACGAACCTGATTGGCTTGGGTATTATCTTTTTCTCGGCTACTGTTGCTTTTCAATTAATTACATTACCGGTTGAATTTAATGCTTCCAACCGCGCCCGGGAAATCATGGTTTCCGAAGGGTTTATCCGTAGTGATGAAGAACGGGGTATCGCCAAAGTATTAAATGCTGCTGCATTAACTTATGTGGCTGCAGCTCTCGTTTCCTTGCTGGAACTAATTCGCTTAATCGGTATCTTTAACAGCCGGGATTAATTGCTTGTGTTGCAAAAAAGGTTGTTCCTCCACCAAGTTAACGGTTGAGGAACAACCTTTTTTTCTTTATCTAAAACCAACCAGCTATACTCACTGCCCTAAATCCGCTTTTGCACTTCCATTCGGAGTAGCAACACTACCTTTAAGACCAAAATATTGCAACAAAAAAGTCCGGAATGACTTTGCAACTAATGGTAGCTTGTCATCTTTGCGATGAATCAAGCCTATAGTTCGCGTGACCTCTGGATCAACAATTGACACTCTTGCAGGTTGAAGCGGGTTGGTCTGAAACAACGCCATTTCAGGCAAAAGACTGACTCCCATACCAGCCGCAACTAATCCGCGAATCGTATCTGTCTCTTCACCTTCAAAAGCAATATCTGGCGTAAATCCTGCCTCCAGACAAGCCTGCCAGACAATCGGGCGTAACGAATATCCATCTCTGAACAGGATGAATTTTTCTCCTTTAAGCTGACTCAGCGTGATGTGTTTGGCCGTGGCTAAAGGATGATTGGGCGGGAGAACAGCAAACAACTCCTCGGTCAGCACCACATCCCCCTCTACATGATCATGACGATCCGGAAAAGGAGATACAAAAGCCAAATCCACCTCACCCGCTAACACATCACGAATTAAACTCGGGTACATCCCCTGTTTAAATCTGAATTTAACATTGGGATACCGCTTTCGGAATTCAGCCACCACCGTAGGAATAAGATGAATCCCCAAACTGTGCGGAAAACCGATGCGGATTTCGCCCCCCTCAGGGTCCAAAAACTCATGAACCTCCAAAACAGCTCGCTCTAGATCTTTTATAATCGTCTCAACCCGTTTGCAAAATAGCTGTCCCACTGGCGTTAGCTGCAAATTGCGACCCTTTTGCATAAAAAGATTAACTCCCAGCTCCTCTTCAAGCTGATGAATTTGCCGACTTACCGCAGATTGCGCCACATGTAGCTCCTCGGCTGCCTGAGTGACATGTTCTTTTTGCGCTACCTTCATGAAGTATTGCAACTGTCGTAATTCCACTCCGATATTCGCTCCAATCTGTTTTTCAACATCCGGAAGAAGACGTCAATCGAACATCATCCTCTTTCTTACCCTGCTAACTTACGGTAAAACTGTCTTTAGTGACGTTTGCGTTGGCCAGTCAATCTGATCATTAATCCATAAAGGAAAAACCCACTGAGTAATCCCCCGAAGTGAGCCGTCCAGTTAATGTTCGCTACAGCGAAAGAAAACAGGATACCAAACCCAAGCAGCGTGTACAGCGTTTTGCGCGAGGCGTCATCCATCAGTGACCGCTGGAACAGGGCAACGTATAGGAATGCTCCATAGATGCCATAAATCGCTCCTGAGGCTCCTACAGAGACTGTCGTTTCCGCCATCATGTTGTAATGCGCGATGGACAGTATGTTCCCTACAATGCCCGTGACCAGATACAATAACACATAGCGGAAGGACCCCAGCAAACGCTCCAGCGGAGGAGCGAATACGAGTATGGCGAAGGAATTGAACAGAAGATGATCAAACCCTGCATGTAAAAACATGGCTGATACATATCGCCACAGCTGATCAGTGAATGGCGCTTCATTAATCAAAGCTCCATATCGGATCAGCGTCAAACTATTTTCCGATCCACCCTGTACGGTGAGTACAATAAACATCACAATATTAATGAGCAAAATCAGACAGGTCACTGGGTAAAACCGCAAATAACTTTTCCAGTTCTCATAACGTAAAAAAATCAAGGCAATCCTTCCTTCATGGGTGTCTCCACCTTATTCAAATTGGACAATGTCTTTTATAAAAGATTATAATAGATTTCGGCAACGATAACCAATGCTAAAAACCAAGGAGGCTATTACATATGGCACAAGAACGTACAGGAGCTGCTACTTTTAAAGGCAATCCTTTGACACTCTTAGGACCTGAACTGAAGGTTGGAGACCAGGCACCTGATTTCAAATTACAGAAAAACCTGCTAGAAGCAGCTACGCTCCAAGACTTTGCGGGCAAAGTCAAATTGATCAGTGTTGTTCCTTCTTTGGATACAGGCGTGTGTGACGCACAGACTCGACGTTTTAACCAAGAAGCTGATTCCCTTGGGGATCAAGTCGTGGTGCTAACTGTCAGCGTCGATCTGCCTTTCGCTCAAGCTCGTTGGTGCGGTGCTGCCGGTATCGACCGCGTATTGACACTGTCCGACTATAAGGATCATTCCTTCGGCGAAGCTTATGGTGTGTTCATTAAGGAATTTCATTTGGATCATAGAGCTATTTTTGTAATTGATCAAAATGACAAAATCGCTTACGTAGAATACTTGAGCGAAATGTCCGAACATCCTGACTATGACCAAGCGATTGCAGCAGTGAAAAAACTCGTCTAAATCAGACTGAATATTAAAAAAGCGAGTGAAGGGTTGCCTTCCTCGCTTTTTTTGACGTTTGTCTGCCACATCACTGCTCACGCATCTACAATTACTGCACGACCTTATGAGCGGACAGCTTCTTGTCAATCACAGCGAACAGTTGCAAAATGATGCGGTAATTCGCGCCCAAGTCCCCTAGCGATCCGCGTGAAGCAGAATAAATATCCACCGCACTCCGAACTGGCGAGACGGACAATATGGAAACGGTAATGTCGACGGTTCTACCGAACGCCGTTCGCTTCTCTAACGTAATCTCACCTACGGATGCTACCTCATGGAGTACCTTGTAGCCAGGAATTTTTTTCAAAATAGATGATACTTCTTCCCAAGCCTTGTCTCTCGATAAGTTATAATAGCGTGTCTTCATTTGGGGGTCCTTGACCCGGTCGCTTGTACCTTCTTGGCTGCGCACAATCCCTACCAGAGTCCTCTTCAACGACAAGACATTTCCTCCTTCACGATAATCGTTGCCATAATGCAGCACATCGGTTTTTTGCTGCAAGCGCTTTATAAAAACGTTAAACAACAAAAAATTAACCGACCATACCTGTGGTATGCGACCTTAGTACCTCATGTCTTAGTTTAACATTGTTGCATACAAAAAACACCCTGTTTCTGCACGAAGCATGAACAGAGTGTATTCATTATCTTTGGAGTACCCGCCGATGCCGTTCGACCATAGCGTCTTCTGAACCTGCTTTAGCAGGTGGGTGACCGCAGAATAAACTTTTGAAGTCCCCTTGTCAGGAATTGACAGGGCTTTTCAGCTATTCATCCGTATAGATCTCCCTAGACATTGTCATTGGTTCAAAACAACAAATGACCGTAACGTGCATCGCAGGATGTGACCTTATTATAGCGCTTCTCACTCAGAAAGTAAATGCTAGGAGAAATATGTTTTATTTTTAGGGGTTATCACTTTTTTTGTCTTCAATGCTTGCCGTATCTTCATCTTTCTGCTTCATCTTTTCCATTTGATCCTGCATTTTGAGGAACGTTCCGTAAAAGTTAAAGAAAGCGAACCAGGCAACCACGCTGCCAATGAAGAATAGGAAAAGCACAGGATATTTGACTCCGATAAATATAACAACAGCGCTGCCGAGTAGGGTAGAAAATACACGAAATGGTCGAATCAGCGTCAGTAACACCGCATTTTTAATAATTTGTCCGGTAGACATATGATAATGAGCCACCATCGAAAAGAAGTTAAACATAGACACAAGCAAAATAATGATAAGAATAAGCATAATTACGCCGACGATTTGCAGGTTGCTGAGTTGTGTCATATACACGGTATAATCCACATACATGATGACAAACAGCAACGTGTAAAAGATACCCCCGATCAAACTTTGCTTATAATTCTCTTTATACCCTTTAAAAAAGGTACGAAACACGCCCGTATCGGTATCGCCCATTACCCATTTGCGAACCACTGTAAACATAGCCGATGTGGCTGGAAATAAAGTAAGCGGTGCCAAAATAGCCATCGCCCAATTCATTTGTAAAGACTCATTAGCCAAATTCTGATTCATTACAAGTAGTTTCAGTATGAGGCAGAACACAAAAGGCGACGAACATAACACCCATAACAAATTTGTAGCCGCCAGTCGGGTAATCCACTCGGTCAGGCGGTAAATACCACCCATAGCTCCTTTAAACTCCAATGTTAGTCTCTCCCTCCGCAAGCCTTGGCAGTTCCAAGACTCATGTTGCTATGCCTATAAATTCCGGCTCTTGACTATATCATACCGTATTTCAGCCCTAATACGCCAGTGAAATCAATACGTGACCCATTAAAGCAGATCTCTAAAAGGTTCATACATACTGATTAATCATAACAAAAAAGTCGAAGCTTCATCTGCTTCGACTTTTCATTATTTCATTTCTTATTCGGAAGAGGAATCTTCACGTCTTGCAGGACGACGAGTTTCTCCATTGCTGCTCGGGCGTGGTTTGCGATCTCCACTGTAGCGGCTTCCGGAATCACGGTTGTAGCCACCGCCTTCTTTGCCACGGTTGTAACCGCCATATCCACCTTTGCTTCCACTACCGCCGCTACCGCCAGAACGGTTGGAATTGTAACCACCGTTGCTGCGACCGCTATAGTTAGAAGGCTTGCGACCGCCAGAACGCACGTCTGGTTTACGACGTTTTGCACGGATTGGATCTTCTGGAGTCAGTTCAATCGACGCTTCTCTCTTCTCACCAGTCATCAGCTTCAGAGCTGCAGAGAGAAGTTGTACAGAATCATATTGCTCCAGCATTTGAATAGCCAAACCTTTATATTCGTTCAGCTCACCGCTTTCTACAGCTTCTAGGAGACGTTCAGCAATGATACGTTGTTTACCTTCCAGAGCTTCAGCCAACGTTGGAAGCGGCTTGCGTGGAATGCGGTGACGAGTTACACGTTCGATAAAGTGCAAATGGTCAATTTCACGAGGCGTTACGAAAGACCAAGCTTCCCCTTCTTTACCTGCACGTCCAGTACGTCCAATACGGTGAACATAGCTTTCTGGATCTTGCGGAAGGTCAAAGTTCACAACGTGAGTTACGCCGGAAACGTCCAAACCACGGGCAGCTACGTCAGTCGCTACGAGCACGTCGATGCTTCCGTCACGGAATTTACGCATTACAGCATCACGTTGGTTTTGAGACAAGTCACCGTGTAAACCGTCTGCAGAATATCCGCGTTTTTGCAGAGCTTCAGCCAGCTCGTCTACCCGACGCTTTGTACGACCAAATACGATAGCAAGTTCTGGGGATTCCATGTCGATCAAACGGCTCAATGCTTCGAATTTTTGACGCTCAGGAACTTCGATATAGGCCTGATCAATCAGTGGAGCACTAACTTGTTTAGGAATAACTGAAACATGCTCAGGATTTTTGAGGAATTGCTCAGCCAATCTTTTAATATTAGGAGGCATTGTAGCCGAGAAAAGCATCGTTTGACGCTCGTCTGGAACTTGCTTCAGAATGGATTGAATATCTTCCATGAAGCCCATATCCAACATTTCATCTGCTTCATCCAAAACAACTGTGTTTACATCTTCCAGCTTGATGGTTTTGCGATTAATATGGTCAAGCAAGCGTCCTGGCGTACCAATAATAATTTGAGGTTTCTTTTTCAAAGCACGAATCTGGCGTACGATATCTTGTCCACCATAGATTGGCAAAGTACGAAGACCTTTGAAACGGGAAAGTTTTTCGATTTCTTCAGCTACCTGGATAGCAAGCTCACGTGTTGGTGCCATGATCAGGGCTCTGATTTTTTCGTCGCTTCTAGAAATTTTGTTAATCAGCGGAATACCAAACGCAGCGGTTTTACCAGTACCTGTTTGGGCTTGGCCAATCATGTCTCTGCCTTGCAGTGCAATCGGGATGGATTGGGATTGAATTGGTGTTGCTTCTTCAAAGCCCAGTTCTGTAATCGCCTGAATTACTTTCGGTTCAAGATCAAATTCTGCAAATGTCGTCAAATTTATTCAAACTCCTTCATAATGGTGGATGTGGTGGACAATCCACAATGTTGTCTGTATTCTTAAGTAGCGATATTATTGTATAAGTTTTCCCCAATACAGTGAAGTTTATTTAGACCTATAACTGTATCTTTCTGTAATGAATTTGGGGAACCTATCCGATACATCTTAAACGAATTTATCCTTTTTAAAACAGTTTAAATTTTAAGTGTTTCTCTGGACATAGGTCCCTACTCAAGAATATCCACATCGCATTATAGCACAGAACAATTCATGAATACCAGCAAGTTGCTTCCCGTATAATTTAAATGAGGTGAAAATAAGTTGTTAAAAATAGTGTTAAACTGCTTAATTGTCATTCTTGGAGCCGCTGCCATTGCATGCGGTTTTAATCTGTTTCTCGTGCCACACCACTTGCTGAGCGGGGGAGTAGCCGGTCTTTCCATGTTAATCGGCTACTTCACAAAATTTGATATCAGCGCGATGTATTTTATTATCAATATTCCGATGCTTATTGCAGGCTGGTTTATTTTAGGCAAGCGTTTTATTAGCCTGAGCATTTTATCCGTTGTCGTTACAACGTGGATTTTGGCCTGGGTGCCGGTGCAATCTGTCGTGTCGGACCCCCTGCTAGCCTCCGTTTTTGGTGGGGTGATGATCGGCGTTGGAGCAGGAATTTCCTTTCGGGTAGGGGGTTCAACGGGCGGTTTTGACATTATCGGTTCCATCGTCACTCGTTATCGTGACTTCCCCGTAGGAACTGTACTGGTTGGCATGAATGGACTGGTCATTCTTGCAGCAGGATATTTGAACGATGATTGGAATATTGCACTTGCGTCCATGCTATCTATTTTTGTGACTGGCAAGGTATTGGATCAAATCTATGTCAGTCACACGAAGATTACCGTCTACATTATTACAGAACACACCGACAAGCTACTGGAGCGGATGTTGACCACACCACGCGGTGTTAGCAAAATAAAAATTGAAGGCGCATTTTCACATACCGAAAAGGACATGCTGATGACTGTCACGACACGCTACGAGCTAGTTGAATTAAAACGGATCATTAAAGAAGTGGACCCTTCAGCTTTTGTCAATATTGTGGAAACGGTTGGGGTGATGGGTTCATTTCGCCGAAGATAAGCACAAACCCAAGTGTCAAAATACAGTTTCTGTGGTACACTATATGTGCGCTGTTCCCATAGTATATAAAGACCAGCTTTACCTGCTATTTCACAGGCACTTTGCTTTTCCGAATCGTATTGAATGATTCTTTTGGAATGATTCCGAGCAGGAAAGGGTGATTTTTGTGGAAATGGAAACGGTAAAACTGTCCGACATTGTCTTAAGATGGTACCCGGAAATGCTCCCTTCTCTCAAAAAGGATGAGCTGAACTCGATGATTGTGCTTCGGGACGGGATGGCCATACTCAAGCCAACGGATGCGCTAGAAATTATTCAGTACAGTATTTGCGAGCATCAAGACAATAATTATCTTCAATAAATTTCTTTACCAAGTGCCGCTTCTTCCGGTTACATCTAACCGCGAAGAGAGCGGCATTATTTATGCATTTTTATGGATTCAATGAACACAGGTTGGGTTAATCATGTAAGACTGTGCCTGATGATTCCAGTATTGGTTACAAGCGTGTTGTTTTTCGATACATAACTTTACGTATAATCAGGTAAGCGACATACATAAGGGAGAGAGTTAGGAAATGAATATGATTTGGGCAATTATGCTATTGGCGATGGGGATAGGCGGAAACGGCGATCAGTCAGCCAACGCTCCAAATGTAAAAGATACGGTGGCAACAACAATTAGTAGCGCCATGATCCAGGCTCAGCACAATAATATGAAGGTGGATGCCTCCAATCCTCCAGTTAAAATTGACCCACAACCGACGACTCCTGCTATCAAGGGTATCTATGTCACGGCTTATAGCGCAGGCGGTTCGCGTATGACTCAGCTGCTTGAACTGCTTGACAAGACAGAGCTCAATTCCATGGTTATTGATATTAAAGACGATGCAGGTTACATCACTTATCCAACGACCAATACCGAGCTGCTCAAATTGGGCAAGCCGCAAAAATTCATTGGGGATATTTCCGGTTTGATGGACCGATTGAAAAAGCATAATGTTTACCCGATTGCTCGTATTGTCGTATTTAAAGATACGGTACTGGCTAACAAAAATCCCGAGATGTCTTTCCGTAACCCTGACGGCTCTGTCTGGAAAAACGGCAAAGGAGACGGGTTCGTCAATCCCTATAATAAAGAAGTATGGGATTATAATATCGCCATCGCTAAGGAAGCAGCCAAACTTGGTTTTAAGGAAATTCAATTTGACTATGTACGTTTCCCCGAAGGCTTTGAGAAAAGAGCAGACAAGCTGAAATATACCAAATCAGATCAATCTCGCTCGGATGCAGTCGCTGAATTCGTACAATATGCCCGTAAAGAGCTTGCTCCATTAGGTGTACGAGTATCGGTAGATATTTTCGGATATGCCGCATCCGTTCCTGCTGCGGAGGGGATCGGACAGGATTTCACTAAAATCTCCGAAAATGTGGATGTCATTTCGCCCATGGTTTATCCAAGTCACTACACCACAGGCTGGTTCGGTGTAAAAGACCCCGATAAGAATCCATACCAGACGATTAAAGGCTCCATGGCCGATACACACAAAAAGCTCGATCCGACGGGCAAGCTAAAGCCAATTATTCGTCCTTGGATCCAGGATTTTACCGCAAGTTGGTTGGGGAGCGGACATTATGCTAAGTATGGAAAATCTCAAGTAGAGGACCAAATTCGAGCGCTTAAGGATATGAAAGTGGATGAATATCTACTTTGGAATGCCACAAACCGCTATACTAGCGGAGTAACATACAAATAATTTATCTCTCCGGACTTTTTATTATTTTATATAAAATCTAGAAATTATATAATCATTTCGAAGGCTGTCCCGTTGTTTGGCGAACGGGTGCAGTCTTTTTTATTACTGTTCAAATGTAGCGGTATCCCTTACAATAAATACTTACATGTTATGATACATACGAATAATCAATCCCTAGTAAATGAGGAAAACAAAAATGCAATTGACTCTAACAACGGGACAGAAATGGAAGCAACTTTTCTACATTTTGTTCCCTATCCTGATTACCCAGCTTGCACTATCTGCCATGACTTTTTTTGATACGAATATGTCGGGACACTTTTCCCCTGCCGATCTGGCTGGAGTAGCCATTGGAGTAAGCCTATGGGTTCCTGTACAAACAGGCCTTAACGGAATACTTATGGCTATCACGCCCATTGTATCTCAATTGGTAGGAGCACAGCGCAAAGATAAAGTCTCCTACTATGTCATTCAAGCACTTTGGCTCTCTCTCGCCCTGTCTATGGTCGTTTTGATTGCTGGCATCATTTTGGTCAAGCCTATTTTGAACGGTATGAATTTGGAATTGAGAGTTCATAATGTGGCCCTGTACTATCTTTGTGCGATGGCTTTCGGGATTGTTCCTCTATTTGCCTACACTGTGCTCCGAAGCTTTATGGATGCATTGGGACAAACCCGCTTTACGATGTTCATCACGCTCATGTCGTTACCCATTAATGTATTGTTGAACTATCTACTTATTTATGGAAACTGGGGTTTTCCGCGTCTGGGGGGTGTAGGCTCCGGGGTGGCAACGGCAACCACCTACTGGATCATCATGCTGGTCGCCGGTATCACTACGCATCGTGGAAAAATATTTACCGAATATCGAATCTTCAGCAAAATATACGGGATTGCAGCTGGTGCTTTGAAAGAGCTCATCAAGATTGGCGTACCGATTGGATTTGCTATATTTTTTGAGACTGCCGTCTTTTCAGCCGTCACTCTCTTCATGAGTAGCTATAATACAGCTACCATAGCCGCACATCAGGCCGCCATGAACTTTGCATCTACGCTGTACATGATTCCACTCAGCATTTGCATGGCACTTACGATTCTAGTTGGCTATGAAACAGGGGCTGCTCGTCCGCGGGATGCCAAAGCTTATAGTGTAATGGGGATTAGCAGCGCAGTAGGTCTATCACTGATTACAGCTATTGTACTGCTTATCTGGGGTGAACAGGTCGCTCGACTTTACTCCACCGATCCGCAGGTCATTCAATTGGCACAGCATTTTCTAATCTATGCGATTTTCTTTCAGATATCTGATGCTGTCGCTACACCTACACAAGGAGCGCTACGCGGGTATAAAGACGTCAATCCAGCCTTTTTGCTCACATTCCTCTCCTATTGGGTCATTGGGCTTCCTGTAGGATATATACTGGCACGCTGGACTTCATTGGGGCCCTACGGCTACTGGATCGGTTTGATAACAGGGTTGGCTGTAGGCGCTATTTTACTTCTCTGGCGTCTGGTGAGAGTACAACGTCGTTTCGCCGAAAAAAAACAACACGCAGAGGCTATTTAGCCTTTGCGTGTCTCGATTACATATGCTGCGCCTAAAGTTATTCGTTTTTTCTCCACAATAGCCACTTCGTTCAGCTTGGGAGGATATAGAAAGTGTCTCTCCACATGTTGTTCAATCTCTTCAAATGCCTGTTCTTCATTTTCAGCAGCGATAATGACGGTCAGCGCTCCTTCCGAACTGTCCACTTCGATTTTGAATAGGTACATATATGACTACCTCCTGATAGGACTCAAAGCTAAAAAAATAGCGGATGACTCGGGTCATCCGCATAATTTTGATCATTTCCAATATCAGAGCCGATCTATTTTACATAAAGGCTCTTATTATTGGGACAAACGCAAGGCCAGCTCATAAAGCTCCATATTGAAATCTTTTTTGGTATTTACAACCTTGTCAATATCTGTAGCTACCAACTTACCGTCGATCATTCCGCAAGCCTTGTCAGATATGCCCTCGATCAATTGGCGAACAGCAAAGTCACCCAAACGGCTCGCCAGGTTGCGGTCAAACGCTGTTGGTGTGCCTCCACGTTGGATGTGTCCAAGCACTGTAACACGAGGCTCATAATCCGGACAGTTTTCTTGGATAACTTGTGCTACTGTTTCACCTTTGCCTACACCCTCAGCAACGATAATGATACTGTGGCGTTTACCATGCTTAAAGTTTTGTTTCATCCGGTCGGATACTTCGTTCAGGTCAAATTCTACCTCAGGCACCAAAATCGTTTCTGCGCCAGAAGCCAGACCCGCATGCAGAGCAATATCACCACAATGACGTCCCATAACTTCCACGATAGAAGAACGTTCATGGGATGACATCGTATCACGCAGCTTGTTGATTGCGTCCACTACGATACTAACCGCCGTATCAAAACCAATAGTGTAGTCCGTGAAGGAAATGTCATTGTCAATCGTACCCGGAAGACACATCGTTTTAATGCCTTGCTTGGTCAGTTTATTAGCTCCTTGGTAGGAACCGTCGCCACCAATCACGACTACGCCGTCAATTCCACGGTTACGCAAAATTTGAGCGCCTTTTTTCTGCCCTTCTTCAGTCGTAAATTCCAGGCATCTTGCAGATTGAAGTACAGTTCCCCCACGTTGGATGATATCTCCGACGCTTCTCAGATCCATTGGAAAAATATCGTCGTTCAAAAGGCCTTGATAACCACGTTGAATCCCGAATACTTCCAGTCCAAAATACAATCCGCTACGTACGACGGCGCGAACTGCCGCGTTCATCCCTTGTGAATCTCCACCACTTGTTAATACTGCAATTTTCTTAACTGCTGTCATGATTTATGACCTCCTCAAAATAATCATATAAGCCTTCTTATCCATCGACTGTTTAATAAGAAAAACAAACGCATGAGCGGACTATTTTTCATTAAACGTCTCGAAACAGCGCGAACGTCCTGCTGCTCGCTAACTTTAGGGTCGGATAAATATAAAGCCAGCAATCCCTCGATAATCATCCGGTGAAAGGAGCTGGCAGGGACATCTGCAATATCAGCCCGCGCCCGATTCACAACGTAGGCGATCCGGTCTAGCACCATGTCGGTATCTTCATAATAATTGCAAAAGTTAAGATCTCCGCCCTTCCGGTCTTCGTCTTGATCGATTAGATAATCCAGCAAAATATGAAGACTGCACACATGTGGAAAATACGATGCATGTATTGAGGCAGCCCCTGCATCTGTCAGATGCTGGTCGCTGGCAGCAAGAAACAGCATAAAGACCCCCAGAGTTGAACCGGTAGCCGCAGCAAACTCATTCCAGCGCAACTCTGGTGTACGGTCTTTATGAAGCGACCACCAATCCAAAAGCGCTTGTTCCCGCAGCTCGGGTTTAATATGCTTGTATACTTGCAAATCCGTGTATAATCGCGCCAAATCCTGAACGTAAGGCATGGCCGCCTCATAGCCCGGAAGCCTGCTTACACAAGACTGACAGGTTGTCACCAGCCTGGTCAAATAACCGCCATCCTCCTGCTCACGACGCAACTCATAATAATTCACTGGCCTAGCCGTCGGATTAACCGCATCCAGCATAGCCTGATGCAGTAGCCTGAAATCATCCGGGTCCATGGACGTACTGCGATCACACAGGTTGTCCAGATAATCACTAATGGTCTGATACGCTACGATCAGCGGAATTAGCGTCTGCCGGGCAGACATATTGGCAGCGGCATAAACCGCTCCACCCACGCAGTGAAATGTCTTATCCGCTATGCTCGCAAGCGCCTGGCTTCGCAGCTCAGGGTCCGGAATTTGTTCGGCCTTGCTCTTCCAGTTACTCAATTCTAGTTTCGTTTCAGGGAGAATGTGCTTGTACATTCGGCTCATTAGACCTATGGGGCCTCTCGGTACTTGATAACGTCCTTGCTCAACATAACTCAAATGACGGTGCCTCCACATTGTTGTCTACGTAATTATACCTATCCAAACCATATCCATTATAATATGATCGTCCTTTTAGCACAAATGAACAACCTCACTTTTTTCTTTAAAATTCAAGAAAATGAGCTATTCTTACAAAAAGAATTTTATACCTGTAATGTTTTATTAGTCAAAAATAGGAGTTACACAAAATCTATCCTTATAAGACTTTAATCGCAAATAGTATAAATGGCCTACCTATCCCTTGTCCTCTGCGGGCTTCATGGCTTGGATTCCCTCTCCCATGCTTGCCTGCTTCCATTTCCCGAAAGCATAATAGTAAATGACTGCTACGGCAGAAATAGCAAAACCAACAGGGAAGCTCCACCATACAGCATCTAGACCATACTCATTGACAAATACATAGGCCAAAGGTATACGAATACCCCATAATGAAATAATGGTAATTAAAAGCGGTATCATGACGGAACCCGTTGATCGAACAACACCTGTAATGACATTGGTAACACCGAATATAACAAAAGACCACAAGGTGATCATATTAATCCGCATTCCCAATTCCAATGCACCCCCCGTAGATGGAAGGAACATGAGCAAGGCCTGACGGTTAAACACGTAAATTAATACCACAGCTCCACCTGTCAACACAAAATTATACACAATCCCAATCCAGGTTGTCATGCGCACTCGATCCCAACGTCCGGCTCCGATATTTTGAGCGGCAAAGGAAGATACAGCTGCACCTAACGCCATTGCTGGCATCTGCACATAGCTCGACAAATTATTGGCTGCTGTATAAGCTGCTGCTGCCACTGTCCCGTAGCCGTTAATCAGATTCATTAAAGCAATCGCGCTGGTGGAGACAGCAATCATTTGCAACCCCATCGGCACTCCCTTACGGATTAGGGTCCAAATAATCTTCCAATCAAATCTGAGTAAATGAAGCTCTGAAGATGTAATGCGCAAAAAATATTTTACTCGATATAGGTAAATGAGGATCAAAACAAAGCTGATCCCTTGAGCGATCAGGGTAGCAGTAGCGGAACCTCCAATGCCCATAGCGGGAATCGGTCCCCATCCGAATATTAACAGCGGGTTGAGTAGTACATCCAGTACGACGGAAACGATCAGAAAATAAAATGGTGTTTTGGAATCTCCAGCCCCTCTCATTACAGTCATTATGTAGTTATAGCCGTACAAAAAGGGCATGCCTGCGAAAATAATACGCGTATACGTGATCGCCATATCCACTGATTCGGCAGGTGTATTGAGTACATGAAGAATCCAAGGCGCACTCAAAAATCCGATAATACCTATAGCAAAAGCGAGCACCAGAAAAAAGACTGCACTTGTACCTACTATACGCTTGGTTTCAGCTACGTCTCCTGCTCCGATATTTTGTCCGATCATAATAGTGGCAGCCATGGTAACGCCAAAAATCGAACTGATAAGAAAAAACATTATAATATTTCCGTTGGAAGCGGCAGTCAATGCGGCTTCTCCCAGAAACTTCCCCACCCAGATCGAATTGATCGTTCCATTCAGGGATTGCAGAATGTTTCCGAACAGCATCGGCAAAGAGAACATAAACAGCGTTTTGGCAATAGGACCTTCAATCAGGGAAGGCTTACGACTAGCCTCTGCTGCACTCATTTTCTCAACTCCTTCAATTTGAAATGTCTTCTGCCTAGTTTTATTACGTATAATACCCTATTCCTGCTCAATCTTCTCATATCATAAACGTATTTACGCAAAAAAGCGCAGTCCCTTAAATTAAAGGAACTGCGCTCTCAATTCATAGTTTAACCGTAATATATAAGACATCCGTAGAAACGGAACCATTCTTACAATTCAGTTACACTTACAGTTTGATTACGTTAGCTGCTTGGGGTCCACGGTTACCTTCAGTAATTTCGAATTCAACCGCTTGACCTTCGTCCAAAGTTTTAAAGCCGTCGCCTTGGATTGCGGAGAAATGTACGAATACGTCCTCGCCACCATCCATTTGAATGAAGCCATAACCTTTTTCTGCGTTAAACCATTTAACTGTACCTTTCAAGTGAACAACCTCCTAAAAATACCGCCATCTATGGCGAATATCCATATTATACTTCATGCTTTTTCACAATGCAATTGATGTTTTTCCGGGTTTTTCGGGCTGGAATGATTTGCTTTTGCGGCGGAAACTGCGGTATCATGAACCAAAACATCTATAAAATCGGAGACATGCATATGATGAAAAAACACGAAATATACAAAAAAGACAATTGGAACATGATGACTGTCGAGGTGCAGGGCCGTTACATCGTTCTACGGGAAATATCCGATGATTGGGGCGAGGAAGCCCACACGTTTTTAAGCCGTCCGGCGCTAATGCATTGGGCTCAAAATCGGTTTCCCAAGCAGTCCTTTCAAGATAATGAGGAAGAGTGGCAGCGGATCATGAACGCTTTCAAACAGGTCTAGCCTATTCATGGTGTCCAACAGCTATCTCATCTTCATTATTCTGGCCTTCACGCTGGGCGGAGTGCTGATCATGAAGCGTGATACGATACCGACTCCTCTCAAAAAGTGGATGGCCCTCACTGCTGTAATCATGGTTTGCCTTGCCTTTTATCTCATTGTATACAGCTTATTAAATATAGGTTCCAACCCACAGTAAGGAAAATTATACTTTCGGGCGTAAGAGGTCATACTATGGCATAACAAGCCATGGTATAAGGAGGATCTGCCGTTACATGCATCCTGTAAAACCTCTTGCCCTGCTGCTTACGGTAAGCGTGGCGGTTTCTTCGTTTTGGCATCCGTCCCTTACTGCCGCAGCTCTACCCCACATTACGTTCGATCAGAGGAGGCTCTCCATGAGTGAAATTGTAAAACGCGCTGATGCGCCAGTGGAAAATACATGGAAACTGGAAGATTTGTTTCCCAACCGCAAAGCATGGGATCAAGAATACGAAGAAGTCAAACAACTAGCCAAAAAGGCTGAACAATTCCAAGGTAAGCTCAATTCAGCAGAGTCGATTGGCAGCTGCTTTAAATTGGAAGATGAATTGTCGCTTAAAACCGAGCGTGTATATGTGTACGCACATCTGCATCATGATGAGGATACAGCTGAACCTACATACCAGGGTCTTTCGCAAAAAGCCAAAAAATTAGGCGTTGAGGTTAGTGAGTCTCTTTCTTTCGTGACGCCTGAAATTTTGGCATTGCCGGATCATCAGCTCGATGCCTTCATTGAAGATCCGAAGCTTGCAGATTATCGGTTTACACTTCAAGAAATGAAGCGGGAAAAAGCACATATTCTGGGCAAGACAGAAGAAGCGTTGCTCGCTCAGGTTGGCAATCTGGCTCAAGCCCCGCAAACGATTTTTGGCATGCTCAACAATGCCGATCTGAAGTTTCCAAAAATTAAGGATGAAAACGGCAAAGAGGTTGAGCTGACTCATGGCAGCTACATTCAATTCCTTGAAAGTCCGCACCGCGAAGTTCGCGAACGTGCTTTTAAAGCGGTATATGACACATATGCCAAAAATAAAAATACAATTGCTTCTACACTAAGTGCCAATGTAAACAAAAATATTTTTTATTCTCGTGTTCGCAAATACCCTTCTGTACTGGAAATGTCACTGTACGGTGACAATATTCCGAAGGAAGTGTATACGAATCTCATTGATACCATTCATGAAAGCTTGCCCCTGCTCCATCGCTACATCAAGCTGCGTAAAAAGTTGTTAGGTGTGGATGAGCTCCATATGTATGATTTGTTCGCTCCACTTGTGGACGAATACAAGATGGACATTACGTATGAAGACGCCAAAAAGCAAACAAAGGAAGGCCTTAAGCCACTGGGCGCGGACTATCTGGCTTCGTTGCAAAAAGGCTATGATGAGCGCTGGATTGATGTATACGAAAACGAAAACAAACGTACTGGTGCATACAGTTGGGGAGCTTATGGTACCCACCCATATGTGCTGCTGAACCATAAAGATAACCTGAACAGCATGTTCACACTTGCTCATGAAATGGGGCATGCGTTGCATTCGTACTATTCAGACAACGCATTGAAGTATAGAGATGCACAGTACACCATTTTCCTGGCTGAAGTGGCATCCACAACCAATGAAGCATTGCTAATGGACTACCTGCTGAACAAATCAACCGATCCGAAAGAGAAAATGTACCTTCTCACCTACTATGCAGATCAATTCCGCACAACGGTATTCCGTCAAACCATGTTTGCGGAATTTGAGAAAATTGTACATGAACGCGCTGAACAGGGAGAATCCCTTACACCGCAGCTTTTATCAGAGATTTACTATGATCTGAATGTGAAATATCACGGGCCTGGTATGAAGGTAGACAAAGACATTGAAATGGAATGGGCACGGATCCCTCATTTTTATAACAGTTTTTACGTCTACAAGTATGCTACTGGCTTCTCGGCAGCAACCAGTTTCTCGAAACAGATTCTGGAAGAAGGCCAGCCAGCCGTTGACCGTTACTTGGGCTTCTTGAAGAGCGGTGGCAGTGATTATTCAATCAATATTTTGAAAAAAGCTGGCGTTGACATGTCCTCTCCGCAGCCGATCCGCGAAGCGATGAGCGTATTCAAAGAAGTCATTACAGAAATGGAAAAGCTAACTGAAGGAAAGTAAAACCGTGCGCACTTAAAATCCAGCATTGAAATGATGCACGGATAAATCCCTTGTCCATGGCGGGCAAGGGATTTTATAATGTAACGGGAGGAGGTGGCATTTTGAAAACACAATGGTCTTTGATCGCAGCTCTTGTTATTGCTTTGTTAACAGCTGTATTTGCTGTTATTAATGTGAATTCGGTTCAAGTGAACCTTCTATTCAGTAGGGTTAGCATTCCTTTGATTTTGCTTATTCTTGGTTGCACTCTTCTAGGTGGACTTATTGTCGGTTCTTTCGGTATTTTCCGCCAATATAGGCTTCAGAGAGAGATTAAACGTCTGACTACTCAGCTTCATACACTACAAGAAGAGCACACATCCACGGTGGAAGCAAACGCGGATGTGACCTATAACGCGACGGGTTCTTCCAGCACAGGGTCTACATTCGACCAAGATATAGAGCAACCGTCCTCTAACCCTGATCGGTTGTCCAAATGAGGAGGAGCAACAAATGACGATTCAATTAAATGAAGATTATATGATGAACTTTTTAAATCAGCTACTGAACACACCTAGTCCCAGTGGGTATACACACCATGTGATGGAGCTGATTCGTAAAGAAGCGGAAAGCCTCGGGGTACAAATCGAATGGAATGCAAAAGGCGGTGCCATCTTGACTCTGAAAGGTCAGGAAAAGGACCATACGATGGCGCTGAGCGCACATGTGGATACATTGGGCGCAATGGTGCGTTCCATTACAGCACAAGGCACCCTACGTCTGACATCCGTCGGCGGCTTCATGATGAACAGCATTGAGAACGAATACTGCCTTATTCATACCCGAAGCGGACAAACGTATACAGGCACTATTCTGTCCAGCCATCCATCCGTGCACGTCTATGATGATGCACGGAGCTTTGAGCGCAAAGAGAGCCATATGGAGGTACGGATTGACGAGCTTGTCGGGTCAAAAGAAGACGTGCTTCAGCTCGGTATTGCGGTGGGCGATTTTATTTCGTTCGATGCGCGTCCAGTCGTAACACCCAGTGGATTTATCAAGTCACGCCATCTGGATGATAAAGCTAGTGTAGCTGCACTGTTTGGTTTACTGGAATCTGCTGTACATGGAAACTGGAAGCCTCGACATACCGTTAAATTGCTCATTTCTAACTATGAGGAAGTGGGGCACGGAGCGGCTTACATACCCGAAGGAATCAGTGAGATGATAGCTGTCGACATGGGCTGTATGGGTGAAGATCTGAGCTGCAAGGAAACGGATGTTTCTATCTGTGCCAAGGATTCCTCCGGGCCTTACGACTATATTATGACGACCCGTCTGATTGAGCTTGCCAAAGAGCTGAATATTCCGTATGCGGTAGATATTTATCCGCACTACGGTTCAGACGCTTCGGCTGCACTAAGAGCCGGTAATAACATCCGTGCTGCGTTGATCGGCCCTGGCGTACACGCCTCCCATGCCATGGAGCGCACGCACAAGCAGGCCGTGGTGAACACTGCACGTCTGCTTGCAGCTTATGTGATGGTTTAATTCGAACGATAAAAACCGACCTGTTCCACTGGAGAATAGGTCGGTGAAGGCTTAGTGAAAGGAAATCACAGCTATGGATCTAAAAAAACTACGTTACTTTATCGCAGTAGCGGAAGAACTGCATTTTAACCGTGCTGCGAAAAAACTGAATATCACCCAACCTCCCTTGAGCCAACAAATTCAAAGCCTTGAAGAAGAGCTTGGCGTGAAGCTTTTAGAACGAACCAAGAGACAAGTTCGACTTACGTCAGCAGGAGCGATATTTTTAGAAGAATCCAGAAACGTGGTTGCTCAATTAGAAAGATCTATTAAGATCACACAGCTTGCAAGTCAGGGGAAATTCGGACAATTATCCATCGCTTTTGTAGATTCAGCCTCTGGCAGTCTGATGGTTAATGCCTTGAAGAAATTCCGTGAGCGTTTTCCAGATGTGAAGCTTACGTTATTTGAAATGACATCTGTCCAACAACTGAAAGCCATACACGATGGCAAAGTTCATGTGGGCTTTCTGCGCTGTGCAGATCCATCTATACATATCACTTCTCGTCTTTACACCAACGAATCACTCATGGCCGTTCTTCCACAAACACATCCGTTAGCCCACCATTCAACCTTGTCTTTACGTTCTTTAGCGGACGAATCTTTTATCCTGTCTCCGCCTCATATGGGAGCTTCTTTTCATAATCTCATACTCGACTTTTGCGGACAACACGGATTTCAGCCTCAAATCGTACAGGAAGCCGTTCAAATGTATACGATCGTTAACTTGGTAGCGGCGGGTATAGGTATCTCCATTGTCCCCTCTTCCGTTTCTGTCTTTCAACGCAGTGATGTCGTATTTCGTTCCTTTCAAGAAGAGTCTCCGTCCATCCCACTTTATGCTGCATGGAAAACAGGTGCACATGAAACTGTTCTGACTCATTTTCTGGAAGTGGTTGAAGAAACAGCTTGTAACGAAGAGTTAGACATGTAGATCTCCCTGATCGTATATCTTAACCTGTTTTTCTCGGATCACGTTCAACAATACCATTTAAGATGCTATCCAATTGTCTCATGACCTGCCCATCTAGACGGACACCCGCAGCTTTTACGTTCTCTTTAACCTGCTCGGGCTTGGAAGCACCGATAATAGCTGAGGACACTTGCGGGTTTTGTAAAACCCATGCGACTGCAAGCTGGGGTAGCGTCAGTCCGCATTCTTCTGCAATCGGCTGAATTTTCTTTACTGCCAAAAGGACTTCTTTACGTAACCATTGTCCAGCCAAACGTTCGAAAAATGGTGACCCTGCTGTCGTAGAAGCTCTTGATCCCTCGGGTAACGGCTTGTCTGCTGCATATTTACCAGAAAGAATACCTTGTGCCAGAGGTGACCAAACCACCTGCCCAATCCCTTCCTGCTCACAAGCGGAAATCACTTCAGCTTCAATGACACGCCACAGCATGGAATATTGGGGCTGACTTGCCACGAAAGGGACCTTTAATTCCTTAGCCAGAGCGGCTCCTTGCTTTATCTGCTCTGCTGTCCACTCGCTTACTCCTACATACAAAACCTTCCCTTGCCGCACCAAGTCGGATAAGGCCAAAAAAGTTTCTTCAAGCGATACGGTTGGATCAAAACGGTGTGCATAATATACATCAATATAATCCGTTTGCAGGCGTCGAAGAGAAGCATGGCAGGCCTCCATGATATGTTTGCGAGACAGCCCTTTATCATTCTGTCCGGTACCTGTGGGATGAAAAACCTTAGTACATAATTCAATACTTTCACGGCGTATTCCCTTTAAAGAATGACCTAAAACCGTTTCCGCCATGGTATCCGAATACACATCAGCAGTATCAAACGTGGTAATCCCTGAGTCTAGTGCAGCGTTTACACAGGCTTGCGCTATAGTATCATCCACTTGAGCACCGTGGGTGATCCAGTTTCCCAATGCGATCTCACTTACCATTAATCCACTTTTTCCAAGTTTACGATATTCCATTTTTAATTCCTCCCTCCCATATGCAATCCATTATACCCACCGTAATTTAATATTAGAAATATATAATTCACGCACTTTTAATATGAAAAACATATTAATAATTCGATAAAAAAAGCAAGCCTCCACTCTGAATGGTGACTTGCTTCTGTATTTTTAAGATTTACTTTGTTCAATCTGCTCGGCCAGCTCATTCAGGTAGGTCCAGCGTTCCATTTGATGCTCCAGATGCTGTTCGGCCTTCACTTGCTCAGCCATGAGCTCCTGTAGTCGTGCTGAATCACTGAAAGACTCTTCCATCTGTCGCTGAATGTCGGCCAACTTCTGTTCGGCTTGTTCAATCATTTCATCAATTTGCTCATATTCCCGCTGTTCCTTAAAGGTGAATTTGAGCTTGGTTTTACTTGTCTCCTTGACTGAATCAGAAGGACCCGCAGACTTAGGCGCGGAAGAGCGATTCGAGGAAGCCGTACTCGTCGAGACAGACGTATTCACAGAAGATTGAGCATTTTTACTGATCCATTCTGCATACTCGCTATAGTCCCCTACATGTACTCGTACCTGTCCATCCCCTTCAAACGCCAGTATTTTGTCCACTGTCCGATCCAGGAAATAGCGATCATGAGAAACAATAAAAACCACGCCTGGGAATTCATCCAGATAATCTTCCAAAACGGAAAGGGTCTGAATATCCAGATCATTTGTTGGTTCATCCAGCAATAGCACATTCGGTGCCGACATCAGAACACGAAGCAGATACAAGCGCCGTTTTTCGCCTCCAGACAGCCTCGAAATAACCGTCCATTGCGCGCTTGGTGCGAACAGGAAACGTTCCAGCATTTGTGCAGCTGTAATCGTCGAACCGTCTGCTGTACGAATCACTTCGGCTTCTTCCTTAATATATTCAATGACACGTAATGATTCGTTCATTTCCTGATGTTCCTGAGTAAAATAGCCAAGCTTCACCGTCGGTCCCAGCACAACGTTGCCGGAATCCGGTTCTATATGCTGGGCAATCATTTGGAGCAGAGTGGATTTCCCACTACCGTTAGGACCTAGGATACCAACACGATCACCAGGAACCGCAATGTAGCTCAAATCCTGTATCAGCTTACGAGAATCTACCGATTTGGACAGATGCTCGATCTCCAAGATCTTTTTACCCAGACGTGTGGAGGCGACGGACATATCTACAGATCCAGAACGAGCTTCCGGTTGCTGATCCCTAAGCTGCTCATATCGGTCAATACGCGCTTTCTGCTTGGTGGAACGAGCCTTTGCTCCACGGCGAATCCAGGCCAGCTCATTACGCAGCAAGTTCTTCCTTTTTTGTTCCGTAGACGCTTCCCGCTCCTCACGTTCTGCCTTCAGCTCCAGAAAACGGGTATAGTTAGCCTCATAACGGAAAAGGCGGCCATGATCCAGCTCCAGCATGACATTTGCAACTCTATCCAGAAAATAGCGATCATGCGTGATCATTAACAACGCACCACGTCTTTTTTGCAAATATTGCTCCAACCATTCAACCGACTCATTATCAATATGGTTTGTAGGCTCGTCCAGAATGAGCAACTCGCAGGGTTGGATCAAAGCCGCTGCCAAAGCCACCCGCTTGCGCTGCCCGCCGGATAGAACGCCCATACGAGACTCAAACTGGGTGATCCCCAGTCGGGTAAGTATATTTTTGGCCTCACTCTCCAGCTGCCATGCCTGGAACGTATCCATTTGCTGACTTGCTCGCAATAGACGGTTTTGAAGCTCCTCGCTACCTGGATTTAATTCCAACAACTCCATGGTTTCCGTATATTCACGGACCGCTTTCATCTCAGGCTGGTTGCCATGAAAAATATGCTGGAGTACCTTCATTTCGGGATCAAACTCCGGATTTTGTGCTAGATACTGAATTCGCACATCGTTGTTCACTGCAATATTGCCATCATCTGGCGGCTCTAATCCGGAAATTACCCGTAAAAACGTTGATTTACCGGTGCCATTTACACCGACGACTCCTATTTTGTCACGTTCATCCATACCAAAGGAAGCATCCTCAAACAACATTTTCTCGCCATAGCTTTTCGTTATATGTTCAACGGTCATAATATTCATACGGATTCCCTACTCTTCCCCAATTTTGTGATGCATCCTGTTTATTTTAACACAGACATAGCCAATGATTAAAAAAACCGTTACCTGAACGAAGTCAGTACGGTTTTTTAGCAACAAGATGTGTCAGGATTTTTGTATTCCGGCTTTACAGCCATGCATAAATAAGTTCGCCACTAATTCAGCCGTCTGATCCACGTCACATTCGCGGAAATCTTGATTCAATAAAATATCCATTTTTAGGCGTTCCAACATACCAATGAATGCCTTCGCATGAAACTCGGACTGCTGTACACCCTCTGACGCCAGTTTATTGTTGACCAAATCAGTATAGTCCTGAATAAATCCCCGCATAAACTCCATTAGATCGGGGTCACTGTTGGGGGTCATAAAAAATAATTTAGTATGCTGCTTGCGCTTGAAATAGTAGTGCAGATGCAAATTCGCCATCCGCAGCAGTCCTTCTCCCAAAGTACGATTAATTAATGCACCTTGCATTTCGGCTAGGTATTGCTCACAATCTCTACGTGTGACTGCTGTAAATAGCTGCTCTTTGCTTTTAAAGTACAAGTATACTGTGCCTTTGGCAACTCCCGCTTGTTCTGCAATCTCTGAAATTTTGCTTTCATAGAAGCCTTTGGTGCCAAAGACAGCGTAAGCTGCGTCCAAAATAGCTTCATATTTATCTCCGTGTATATCGCCCATCTTAGCACCTCCTTATACAAGGATTGATACACGGTCAATTCTTATAACAGTTAATTCCTTGTAACGATCTCCAGCCCCGTATTCAGAGTATAAAAAAAATACCTGCAAGAGCGACCAATCCCCCGAAAATAGAACTAATGCTATTCACTCGATCATTACTCATCCAACGCCAGCCCCGTACATAGACCGTCGTTTGTCCACAATGTGAGTCTACTTCTACTTCCCGTCCGCAAACCGTGCAGGAACGCATCATTTGCACCGTAGCACCAAGATAGGAATCAGCAAAGGCCCCGGCGCTACCGGATATACCTCCAACCAGTGCCCACAGCCATAACGGCAAGCTCGGGGTTCCCATGACGTGTCCAAAGCCCCATGCACCTATGCCGATCAGTACACCCCCAGCCAAGGCCGCAGCCGTTCCCAATACAGAGACTCCTCCTGAGGTTCCGGGTGCCAGCACCTTCCCGTTAAGCACCGAACGGGGTGGCCTACGACTCAGGCTGCCAAATTCCGTTGCCCACGTATCGGATGTGACCGTAGCCATGACACCGACAAAAGCCAGCTGCCACATTACATGGGGCCATATCGCATAACCCAGGCATAACAGCATACCTAATCCCCCATTGGCCCATACTTGGCCTGCATCCCGGTTTCCAGTTTTGGCATACGATTTTTCCAGTTCAGCCTTGCGCTCCTTTTTGAACCTCGACAGAAGGGTCGACGTGATAAAGAACAAGAGCAATGTGCCGAACCAGAACAGGTTACCCGCCCCATAATATACAGTTCCCATCAGTACAGCCGCGGCAAAGCCAGATAAGGTTAAGGATTTTTTATAAAATGCAGCTCCGGCCACCACAGCAGCACAAAGCAATCCGATGATCCAGTCCATGATATACCTCCGCTTTTGAAATGAATCTCCGTTTTTCTTTTTCGTTCTGTATATTATTGTACAACGCTCTACGCTTATATAAAAGCCGTGTCCCATGCTTTGGCACAGGACACGGCCTTCACAATGCTTATCTACGGGAATCTCTCTTTACTCCCATCCACCAAGAACTTCCCTTTTTTAATCCTCTTCATGGATGCCATTCACAAATTTATGCGATGGTGAAGCTTCCCTGACGATCACTTCCCCAGAAAAGCTCAAAGCGATCCCCACTTGCTGTAGGCCCTACTCCTGCTGGAGTACCTGTGAAAATAATATCGCCCTCGCCCAGTCCATAATGAGTCGCTATATATTCAACGATATGCTGGATAGAAAAAATCATATCCTTAACATGTCCACGCTGCACTTCCTGTCCATTTTTGAGCAAGGAAAAATCCTGATGCTCCAGCATGTCCAATTTTTCTAAAGGCAGGAATGGTGTCACGGGTGCAGACGATTTAAAGCCTTTGGCGGCGGTCCATGGATGGCCTTTTTTCTTGAGCACACTTTGTACATCACGTAGTGTAAAATCAATGCCGAATGCAAATGCGTTCAGACATGTATCTGCGGACATGCCTGGTTCGTATTTACGTCCTACAGCCACAACCAGCTCAGTCTCAAAATGAATATCTCCTTGCCCCTGAGGAAGCTCCAGCGTGGCGCCATCCAGCGGTACGACTGCATGAGACGGCTTCAAAAAAATCATCGGTTCTGCGGGAACCTCATTACCCAGCTCCTCCGCATGCAGCTTATAATTGCGTCCGACACAGTAAACATTACGAATATCCACGTTCATCACGATCCGTCACCCTTCCCGCGTATGTAGTTCAATTGATTAACGAATAAGTTTACGTATATAGTGCCACATCCGGTGCTTGGAAAGCAAAAAAACCTGCTCCCAGCGATCCGGCCAATTAGTGCAAATCATCAATTCAGGATGCAATGAGGACAATTTCCGCATTATACGGCGGTCATCCACCGTCCACGCCATGACAGTAATACCGCGGCCAGTGAGATCTTTCATCAGGTTTCGATCCAAACGCGGATAGCCTATGGATAAAAAAGTGCATTGTAGCTGCTCCAGTTGCGTTGCCAAATCATCTGGACGCGCGTCGATAATCAATCCGGTACGGATCTCAGGAGACAGCTCCTTAGCCCGGCGTAATGCGGCACGCTCAAAAGAGGTTAATACCACCTCTCCCTCCATCCCTCTCATCACAATTTCACGGAGTACGGCTTTTTCCAATCCTGGATACATGTCACCAGCGGTTTTAAGCTCAATATTGAGCGATACGCGGCCATGACATAAATCCAGTACCTGTGCGAGGGATGGGATCATTTCTCCACGGTATTCTGCACTTTTCCAGCTACCAGCATCAAGTTGTTGCAATGCTTTCCAGTCCGAATCCTTTACTCTCCCTGTACCATTCGTCGTTCGCTCTAGCGTAAAATCATGAATTACTACCGGAACACCATCCTTTGACAGCTGTACATCCAGCTCAATCCAGTGTACAAATGGTTGCTCCAACGCAAGCTGAAAGGCTGCCATCGTGTTCTCGGGAGCAATCCCCGAAAAACCGCGGTGAGCCACGCACAAATGATTCATCTTGTTATGACCTCCATCCACAAAGGAGTCCCTCATACGATCGTTCCGTCAATCCCATATAAAAAATTTCTTTTCGAACTTCTATTGAGCGCTTACTGTACCATCCGTCCCTATCGAGACATTTCCCGGTGACAGTGCCGCCACTCTCTGCAAAATTTTGCTGGCCTCCGTATCCTTCAATGGGATTGGTTGACCTAGCTCCGCCCGGTAAGGGGTCAGCTTCATTTCGCAAGCCCCTTTTCGGGTACAGGTTGCCTGAAATATCGCTGTATCCCAAGTGGCTGGCACCGTTGATTTAGAAAAAATAAAATTGCCTGTGCTGTATGCAATCCATTTACCTTTATATTGTTCCATCCCTTGAAGCACATGTGGATGACCGCCAATGACAAGATCAGCTCCAGCATCAATAAAAGCGTGCGATAACTCGGTTTGATGAGGCTCAAGTGCAGTAGCGCGCTCCTTCCCCCAATGGGCAATGACAATAACCAGATCAGCCTGCATTCGTGCCTCACGGATGGACTTTACGATAGCGGTCGAATCATAGGCTCCTGCTACACCAGGCAGTTTGGCGCCCGCATTCCAGTTGGCTTCAGGCATGACACGTGTAGTCCCCAACAACGCAATTTTGATCCCTTTACGTTCAAAATAATGCGGCGCATACGCTTCTTTTGCATTACGTCCGGCTCCAGCATGGGCAATACCTTTTTCATCCAGATATTTCAGTGTATCCAGTAATCCGCCTGTGCCCTGATCCAAAATGTGATTGTTGGCCAAATTGACAGCGTCTATCCCTGCCGCAGCCAACCCAGTTAACGCCTTGGGCGAAGATTTATACACATACGTTTTATTTAACGCACCCACACCATTCGTTGTCACGGGCGTTTCCAGATTGGCCATCGTCAGATCGTCTTTATGAAACAAGTTTCCGAGATATTGATACGGAAAATCAAACCCATTCTGCTCCAATCGCTGCTCAACTTTACCAGAAAATTGCACATCCCCTACAAAGTGAAGCGTGACTGTCGGAGAACCTGCATCGTCTTTTTTTGATTTTTTCACATCCTCCGTTCCTCCCTTATCGGCGGATGGATTACCGTCGTATACATCCTTGGACATATCGTTCCCTGCCTGCCCGTCTTTCCCCGAGGATAATTTTGCTCCTGAAGAGCTGCCTTCGGGAGCATTTGTGTCAGACGTTGTCGCGGGACGATGGCTTGTGTCTGAAGCAGCAGATTGCTTCGTTTCATTGTCAGCAAATTGCTTATCTGCATGGGGGTCTTCGTCCAGCTGTTTATTTGACAAGGCTGTATCATTTTCACTGACCGAGGGAGTAGACCTCTCTTCACTAGCAGATCCCGTTTGGATTTTCTTCTCCGTTTGCGAATACCCGCCATTTTCCGCAAGAGAGCCACTGTTGTCGTGTTCAAATATGTAATAATAACCGAAAAGACCTACGATCATAAGCAGTAGGACCAGATTCGTAATGATCCAAGCCTTGCCTATTTTTGGTTTTCTTGCTTTCTTGCGACCTTCATTTCGCTGTGATCTGGGAGGGTACATTCTTCACTCCTTCTATGCTATTGCATTTGCATAACTTCTTTATTAGCTGGCGAATTTACACCTTCTCCATTATATATCAAATTTCAATATAAATAGAACCCCTCGCCTGGATCGCGAAGGGTTCATCATTGAACATTTACACCTGTACCTTGACCGCTTCCTGCTGTGTCGTTTGGACGGCATGGGAGGCCCATTCCTTAGCCTGACGGATGCAATCCGGCAAACCAATCGCATCATAGCCAGCACCCAACACATACACTCCCGGCATGGCAGTGCGTAACTCTTCCCGCAAATCAGCTATAGCCTGCGGGTGCCCTACCGGATATTGCGGCATGGAATTGCGAAGACGTGTAATTTCCGTGAATAGCGGAGTTGCTGTAACTCCCATCATCTCTTTCAAATCCTTACGTACCAGTGCAATCAGCTCATCATCCGGTAACTCTACAGTGTCTTCAGCCCCTGCTCGCCCTACATAACAGCGCAACAACACCTTATCATCCGGGCTAGTATGTAGCCACTTGGCAGACGTCCATGTACAAGCGGTCACGCTGCGTCCTTCTTTGCGAGGTACCAGAAAACCAGAACCGTCAAAGACATTCTCAATATCTGTTTTATCGAAGGCCATGACCACGTTTGCTACGGAGACGTAATTAACGGCTTCCAGTGCAGCCACATTGACATGATCTCGCAATAGCGGCGCAGCAGCAAAGTTGGGAGTCGTTACAAAAATATCATCTGCCTCCAGCGTCTCTCCATTGTCCAGCATAACTCGATATGGGCTGTCTTCACTTTCCGTTGTCTTTGTGAATTCTGTAACAGCAATTCCGGTGCGTAAATCACAGTCATACAAATCATTCAGCAACGCATGCACCAAACTTTGCAAGCCTTGACGGAAGGTCAGAAAGACGCTTTTTTTCGTACCCGTATGTGTTTCAGCTGGTTTTCGACCTGTCATCATCCCGTGAATGAGACTTCCGTATTGCTGCTCTACCTCAGCAAATTGTGGGAAGGTCGCCTGCAAACTTAGCGTCTTCATGTTGGCAGCATAAATCCCCGCCAACAGTGGCTCGGTTACATTCTCTAGTACTTCTTTGCCCAGTCGGCGCTCAATAAAATCACCCAACGCCTCATCTCCCGGTACACGGCGAGGTGGAATGACAAAATCCATCATAGCCCGCATTTTCCCGCCTAAAGAGATCAAGCCGCTACGCAAAAAGGGTTTCAGCTCTGTTGGAATCCCCAGCACCAGCCCAGGAGGCATCGGATGAAGCTGTCCTTCATGCAAAATGTATGTCTTTTTAGCCTCAGGATTTGTGCTCACTAGCTCATGATCCAGCTCCAGCTCTTTTGCCAGGTCTATCATGGCCGTTTTACGGGCCAGAAAGGAATCTGGCCCCTTTTCAATTACAAAACCATCTTTATGCAAGGTTTCAATTTTCCCGCCCAACACGGAAGCTTTCTCCACCAGCGTAATTCGAGGCGTGTAGCCAGCTTCTTTGTACATTTTTCGTGTATAAAAAGCAGTGCTAAGCCCGGTCAAGCCTCCGCCTACAATTACAATATTACGTAACTTTTGCTCCATTATGCCCTCATCCCTTTTTCCATTGGTCTATGATGACATCACTAAGCGTCTCCATATACAGTGGATCACTGTTGAGTGAATCAATACGCTGAAAACGCATATCCAATTCCTTCGCCAACGCCTGTGCTTCAATATCCAGATCGTATAACACCTCTAAGTGATCAGAAACAAAGCCAACTGGCGCAGCCAGCACATACTCCACTTGCTCTTCCTTAAGACTGTGCATGGTATCCAAAATGTCTGGCCCCAGCCATGGTTCTGCTGTACGACCGGCACTTTGCCACGTAAACTGCCAGTTGGTAATTCCCGCCTTGTCCGCAACAGCCTGCGAAGTAGCCATTAATTGCTTCACATAGGGATCACCGATAGCCAAAATCCGTTCAGGCAAGCTGTGCGCACTAAACAGAACACGAACCTCATCCCGCTTGGCTCCAGCTTCTTCAAAAAGCGCCAGTTTGGCGTTCACACGCTCAGTCAGCGTCTTAATCAACTTAGGATGAAGATAATAGCTCTCCACAAATGATATGGCCAGATCCAGTTCCTGTGCCTTAGCCTGTGCGCGCTTAATATAAGTGCCTACACTCATAACGGAATAATGCGGAGCCAGCACGACACCTACCGCTGCACGGATGCCATCTTGCACCATGGCTTCCACACCGTCCTCAATAAACGGTTTGGCATGTTTGAGTCCCTGATAACAGACAAATTCAATGTCCGGGTTGCGATTTTCCCGATTTAAGGTTTCCAGCAGGTTTTGAACCTGCCGATCCGTATTCTGCCGCAGCGGAAACACACCGCCTACAATAGCTTCATAACGATCCTTTAATTCCTTTAACTGCTCCGGCGAGGGAGCATTACCGCGACGAATATGTGTATAATAGGCTTCCACCTGATCCAGACTCTCCGGCGTCCCGTAGGACATGACCAGTACACCCACTTTGGTTTTCATTAGCAGATCACCTCTTAACATTTCTAATGTATTCATTTTTTGACAAAACCGAGCGGGAATACTCATGTACATAATTAGTAAGCTCTCTTAGCTTATCTAGCGAGGCCTCAGGAAATAAACCGTGACCGAGATTGAAAATGTAACCCGGCTCCAAGATGCCCTCATCTACAATGGTTTTCGCATACTGCTTGATCACATCGATTGGCGCAGTAAGCACATAAGGATCCAGATTTCCCTGTACACCAAAACCGTTCCCCAAGCGACGACGTCCTTCAGGTATACTTACCCGCCAGTCCAGTCCAATCACATCGGCTTTTAACCCATTCAAGTGTGGAAGCAATTCACCAGAGCTTACGCCCGGGAAATAAATTTTAGGTACATCCAGATCAGATAATTCATGGAAAATACGCGTGATAGTCGGCAGCACAAAAGTTTGAAAATCATAAGGCGAGAGCGCACCTACCCAGCTATCAAACAATTGAAAAGCCTTACCGCCATTAGCGATATGAGCTCGCACGTATGTAATAACCATGTCCCCTAGCTTATCCATCAGGCGATGCCACAACTCAGGCTCTCCATACATCATCGCTTTGGTGCGAATATATCCTTTGGAGGGTCTTCCTTCTATTAAATAGCTTGCAATGGTAAAAGGCGCTCCAGCGAACGTAATCAATGGCACGTTCAGTTCACGGTCCAAAATACGAATCGTTTCCAAAATATGACCCAAATCGCGTTCCACATCAATCGGACGCAACTTGTCTACGTCTGCAGCTGACCGAATCGGATTATCAATAACCGGACCAATATTTTTGACAATATCAAAATCAACCCCTAGCGAGGCTACCGGATTCATAATATCAGAATATAAAATTGCAGCGTCTACCCCAAGCTTGCGCACGGGCATCAAAGTCACTTCTGCGGCCAGCTCGGGCTGGCGGCATATTTCAAGCAACGTGTATTTTTCTTTAATTTTGCGATACTCAGGGTCATACCTTCCGGCCTGCCGCATGTACCATACGGGAATATGATCCACAGCTTGCTTGCGGCAAGCGCGGATAAAAGTATCATTGTAGGTCATGACTTCAGCCTCCAGTTCGAATCATAAATACTATATTTTATTATGCCCTTTTTCAAGAGTCGTAACAACCGCAGCTCTCGAACAAACCATGACAAACCCATGACATTTGGATAAAGTTTCAATGAAGTGTGCTATACTAGAGAAATGGCTTTTTAAAGCTCCGGAGAAGTTATGCTTAGATAAGTAGGATTTACAACAGGATGAGAATGGGCAGAAAGGAAGTGAAAGCACATTGAAAACGTGGGAGACATGGAAAATCAATCTCATTGTGCTTTGGTTCGGTCAGTTTCTGGTCAATGCGGGTATTACGATGATTACTCCGTTCCTCGCCCTGTATCTGGCTCAGGACCTTCATGTGAAGGGAGAGCACGATATTGGTCTATGGGCCGGAGTTATTTTTGCCGCTAACTTTTTGACCTCATTTATGTTCCAGCCTTTGTGGGGCAAGCTGGCTGACCGATATGGACGTAAAGTCATGCTGCTTCGCTCAGGCTTTGGTATGGCTTTGGTCATCGGATGTATGGGTTTGGTCACTCACCCGTGGCAACTGCTGGCGCTTCGCCTGCTGAACGGTACGATTTCGGGTTTCAATCCGGCATCGATTTCCTTAGTGTCGGGTACCACTCCCAAAGAGCGAACCGGATTCGCTATGGGAATTATGCAATCCGGTCAGATGGCTGGCACGATTCTCGGCCCTCTGCTAGGCGGATTTTTGGCTGACTGGGTCGGATTCAGACCGATCTTTTATATTACAGGCACTCTAATTTTTATAGCCTCGCTTATCGCAATGTTTCTGGTTAAAGAAAATTTCAGCAAAACGGAAGCTGCACGCATACCACAAATTTCGGTTCTTGCCGGATTAAAGGAGTTAAGCCATACGCCCCAGCTTCCGGCTTTGTTCACCGTAACGTTTTTGCTCCAGTTTGCCATGATCAGTACGGTGTCTCTTCTGCCGTTGTATGTGCAAAAGCTGTATGGATCGGCAGAAGGAATTGCGCTGATTGCCGGGTTTGTTACGGCTATTACAGGTGTATCCAATATGGTTGCTGCACCGCTCCTTGGAAGACTGAGTGACAAGATAGGAGCACACAAGATCTTGACCATTGCACTGCTTGGAACGGCGGTTATGCTTATTCCGCAGGCTTTTGTCAATGAAGTATGGCAACTTGTCATTATCCGTTTTTTCATGGGTGTATTTATGGGAGGTCTGCTACCAAGCGTAAATGCGCTGATTCGCACGTATACACCGGAAGGAATGGAAAGCCGTTCTTTCGGCTTCAATACCAGTTCGCTGGCGCTGGGGAATATGCTGGGTGCTGTCATTGGCGGGGTACTATCCGGGTTTATCGGCATCGAAGGATTGTTTATCATGTCAGGTGTCCTGTTAATCGTCAACATATTCTGGGTACGCATGAAGCTCTTTGATCGTAAGGCTACGCCTGATTTCAGGTAAGATAACCTTCGGGTAAGACAAGCCCGCCTTAACAGACAAGAACCTCCTTATTCACGCTGCTGTGGACAAGGAGGTTCTTTTTTACATAGCTATACATATGGAATGCATGCTATTTAACTCGAGCTAGCGCCAATCCATCGTAAGCTGGCAAAAGCGTGCTGACCAGCCGCGGATCTGTTGCTATCGTTTCGTTAAACCGTCTCACGGCTTGGACGGCAGGGCCGTTCTTATCCGTATTCAGCGTCCGTCCGCGAAGGAAACAGTTGTCTCCCGCAATAATGGCACCCGGATTCGCCAGAGCAATCGCATATTCCAGATACACCGGGTAATTTTCCTTATCTGCATCTATGAAGAAAAAATCGAAAGTTCTTCCCTCTTCCTGAAGTTCCTTCAAGCTGTCCGCTGCGGGTCCGATACGGTATTCGACACGGTCACCGTAGCCGTTGTTTTCCATATGTCGATGTGCCAGCGCTGCGTATGCTTCTTTCAGCTCCAGTGACACAATGCGGCCCTTTTCTCCCAGCCCACGGGCCAGACATAATCCACTGTAGCCGCCTAATGCGCCGATTTCCAGTACATGCTGTGCGCCAGATACTTCAATAAGAAAGGTCAACAGTTTTCCGTAAGGATGAGCAACGGATACTTCCGGCATACCTTCTTTAACGATAGCCTCCCTAATACTGCGCAGTGCTTCATCTTCTTGTACCAGCTGGTCTACATATTGTTCAGGCGTCATATTTGGTGTAATTTCCACGGTTCATCTCTCCTTCTTGCTTAATCATAACGCAGGTTGGACGTGGTGTCCTTCGTAAATTTTTTACCTTAATGATTTGTCTCTTCGAGTACAATGACCTATACTATAGGGATTGAACCAAGCTTACATGATTATGGGGACGGAGTGAATACGTTTAATGACTCAACTGCAACTAATTGCAACTGCGCCAATGGGACTTGAAGCCGTCGTGGCCCGGGAACTCAGAGAACTCGGGTACGAAGATCTGACCGTTGAAAATGGCCGCGTCGTTTTTACCGGAGATTATATGGATATATGCCGGTGTAACCTGTGGCTTCGCACATCAGACCGCGTGCTTATAAAAATGGGTGAATTTGCTGCAACTACCTTCGACGAGCTGTTCGAGGGTACCAAAGCATTGCCTTGGCAGGATTGGATTCCTGTAGATGGTGAATTTCCCGTAGAGGGACGTTCGCACAAATCACAGCTTAGTAGCGTACCAGCCAGTCAGGGAATCGTCAAGAAGGCGATTGTAGAGAAGCTCAAGGAAACCTACCACACAGATTGGTTTGCTGAAGATGGCCCTCGTTACGTCATTGAGGTCATTCTATTGAATGATCGTGCATTGTTAACGCTTGATACGACCGGTCCAGGATTGCATAAACGCGGCTACCGCAAGCTCGTTACAGAGGCGCCTCTCAAAGAGACAATGGCTTCTGCTCTTATTCAGCTTAGTCGCTGGAGCCCCGATCGACCGTTCTATGATCCGTGCTGCGGTTCCGGTACTTTATTGGTCGAAGCTGCCATGCAAGCCTGGAACATTGCGCCAGGCCTGAGACGTACCTTTAACTCGGAAGACTGGCCTGTCATTGGCAGAGAATTATGGGATCAGGCTCGCGACGAGGCGATGGATTTGACCCGCGATGACATTCCTTTTGAGATTGCAGGTAGCGATATCGACCCGAATGCCATACAAGTGGCTGAGGCAGCTGTAAAAGCAGCAGGCTTTGCTAAAGACATCTCGCTTAAGGTGATGCCTGTAACTAAAGTCAGACTTGAAGGACAATATGGTGTGATGATTACAAACCCACCTTATGGCGAGAGACTGAGCGAGCAATCCGAGGTGGAAAAGCTGATCCGTTCACTTGCACGCACAGCAGCCGAGATGAAGACTTGGTCCTTCTTTGCCATCAGTTCCACCAAGCAATTTGAACATTATTGGGGCCGTAAAGCAGATAAGCGCCGTAAGCTGTTTAACGGCCGGATCGAATGCCAATACTATCAGTATCTGGGCCCTCTACCTCCGCGCCGCAAAGATACTTCGCCGTTGCAGTCCTAAATAGATGGAGCTCAGGCCAGGAAACGAACCTTCTGTTCGTTCTTCTGGCCTGATTTGTGCTGTACTTTCTTTACTTAATCATTGAAATGTGCGGGATGAGCGCTATAATAATTAAAGGCATTTCGGTTTAACATTACGTTAATATGTAGTTTATACTAGCCGAACATTTCTGCCGGAGGGGGTAAAGTGTTGGTTATTCGCACGGCCAGTGCAAGTCGCACTGGTAACATGTTCAGCAGAATGCTGCTGTCTCGATATTTCGGATTAGGTCTGTTTTTTGTACTTATGATTGGCAAGCTCGTACTGATTCACTATAACCTGCATGCCCAAAATATTGACATGAATCCGCTGGATTATGTCATCGCTATTGGTTCGCTCTTACTTGTGAGCTTTTGGACCTTGTGGCTGTCACGTCGCGGACGTTTGATTGCTCTTGTGGTGCTCGACATTTTGCTCACCGCGCTCATTTATTCCGACATGGTTTATTATCGGTATTTTCAGGATTTCATTACGATTCCTGTCTTACTTCAAGCTGGACAAGTTGATTCTCTGGGCGGAAGTATCGCATCCCTTATGTACTGGAGGGACGTTTTCTTTTTTGCAGACTGGATTCTATTCATTCCGTATGTCATATTTGTGGCTTCCTTACGGCGTCGGTTTACAACGAATGATACTTACTTAGAAGCATCCCGAAGCTCGTTCACTAAGAGGTTTCTGCTTCGCTTCTCCAAAGGGGCATTGGCCTTCCTGATTGGCTATGTATTGACATTTGGGCCGATCAAATATTATACCTCCACGTGGGCAACTGGCATATTTGTCGGTAACTGGTGGTCGATGGCCTTGTACAACGTAACCGGATTGATCGGATTTCATGGATACGACATCTACCGCTATGGTCAGGATCACCTTGGTCCCCAGCCTACATTGGCTCAAGCAGAATCCGATAAGGATAAGGAATGGTTTAATCAGCACCAAAAGTTGCTTCAGGTTAAAAATGATCTATCTGGCAAGTATAAGGGCAAAAACGTGATGGTCATTCAAGCTGAAGCGTTCATGAACTTTTTTATCGGCAAACAGATCAATGGTCAAGCGATTACGCCTAACTTTGACAAACTGACGAAGGAAAGCATGTATTTCAACAATTATTTTCACCAGACTGCCCAGGGCCGTACTTCGGACGCGGACTTCTCTACACATGCTTCGCTGCATCCGCTCCCTACAGGCTCCGTATTTATCCGTTATGCGGACCATAAATTCGATACGTTGCCTTCTATTTTGAAGGATACTGGGTATAGTCCCAATGCGTTTCACGTGTACGACAGCAGCTTCTGGAACCGTTACACCATGTATAAGGCGATGAACTATGACAAGTTCTATAGTAAAAAAGATTTTAAAATAGATGAGCCCCTGGGCTGGTCCCTGGGAGATAAATCCTTTTTCCGTCAAACGCTCAATGATCTCACCACCGAAGTTAAGCAGCCGTTCTACGCCTATATGGTCGGTATCTCGAGCCATCATCCGTACAACCTGTCACCTGACGCGGTAGATTTAGATGTTGGCGAGTTTGAAGGTACCATGTTCGGAGACTATCTGAAATCTGTCCATTATGTAGATGAAGCACTGGGTGAATTGGTAGATCAGATGAAGAAAGACGGATTGTGGGATAATACGATCCTGATGTTTTATGGGGATCATGACAATTCAATTAAAGACAAAGCACTGTATGAAAAGTTTTTAGGCAAGCCACTCACAGATCTAGACATGCAGAAAATCATGAATCAGGTGCCATTACTTGTGCATCTTCCTGACGGAAGTCATGCGGGAACGTATACAGAACCGGCAGGCCAGTTGGATTTGACGCCTTCCGTAATGCACCTGCTTGGGATTTCTACAAAACCATATCATTTTATGGGAAACGATCTGTTTAGCGGGAAGCCTCGTATGGTCGTGCTGCGTAGTGGTGCTTTCACAGATGGCCGAGTATACTACATTCCATCTGAGGACGGCACATTCTCCAAAGGGACCTGTTACAACCTGAATACAGGCCAGCCTACAGATGTGAATGCCTGCGGGCCGGGCTATACCGAAGCTCTCAATCGGTTGAACATATCCGATCAGGTTATCACATACGATCTTATTCGCGAATGGGAACCACAAACAAAGAAGTAACTCCTTCTGTATCTGTATCTAATTGACTTTCTGTAGGAGGTTGCTAACATAGCATCTTCCCGGACTCCTATAAGGATGTCGATCGCATAACTGCCCTGTATATAATAAAAAAAGCACGATCCATCAGCTTGTAGGTGCTGTGGATCGTGCTTTTTTATATGGATTGTCACTCGACTGCGCTCGTTACTATTCACAAATGCTTAGGAACGCAACGTTTTTTTAGCCTGCTCAAGCCGTTGTACCTCTTCACCAAGCATGTCCTTCGCAACTTCTACTGCATCGTCACCAAGGCTATCCTTCGCCTGCTGTATGGCATGTTCAGCATGAGTGCGAGATTGCTCCGCCTGCTCAATCAGTTGCTCAGCCGGATGTGACAATGCCTGAGAAACGGCATGGTGGAGCTTGTCGACCGAGTTTTGTGTTTGAGCCTCAACACTGTGATTGTCGAGATTGGAATCATATTGGGCCATGCGTCACTCCTCCTTCTGGGCAGTGGTCTACATCCATTAGCATGGATCAGAAGAAGGGGAAATATTCAAAAATTGCGAATGCTGCGTCTGGAACTATTTGATAAAGCGCGCAGCCTTCTCCAATACTTCATCCTCTGTGGCCGCACTCACATAACGTCCGTTCACATACACAAACGCCCGTTTCCCACAAGGACCGCAATACGATTTGCAGCCGATTTTGATCTCGGCATCTGGTGCCATCTTTTGCAACTTGGGCAAGATCGTTTTCAAGCGGATATGATTGCATTCATCACATACGCGAATATCATTGGCCATCTGTCGTCCCTCCGAGCTCCGGCTTAGTGGTCGCCGTGATTACCTTGGGAAGGGTTAGTAATGACAAATCCTTCTTCGGGGAAGTACAAGTAATCAATTTTTACACCATCCAGCAGCGGCTGGTCGTTTTCCAAAATGACGTCAATGCCTTTATCTGTAGATACGACAGTATCTGTTTCTTTAGGCGTGTCCAAATCCAGCCCGTAATGAGCATGATCTCCATGAGCATGAGTAATAACAACGCGCAGGCTCTTCCCTTGGTTCTCTTCCTTATCCAGTTCAAGTTTCAATACTTTAGCTGCGTTACGAGTAATTTTGCAGTTCATCAAACTTCATCTCCTTCATATTCATTAAATGAAATGTGGTTTATTGGATAAATCACAATTATGTTCAGCATAGCAAAAGGCAATATTCCTATTGTAAAGAAAATCGTGAAAAATCGCAATCACGAAATTCATAAGCTTATCTACCGAACACGTACATGCTGCTTTTCAAGCACATCTGGATATTTTCGTTCGGCACGGGTGACAAACCAATTCATAAGCAATAGCGTCACACCAATATCGTCGATGGGCATAAATGGCATGACATCAGGTAATACCCAATAGAGCAACACAGGCACCGCAAAGAGTAATTTTTCCCCCAGCGGAATCCTTGATGAAGTAATAAATCGGGGCATACGACGAAATACATGTGACCATTGACGGAGAGATAGTAATCTTTTCCACTTCATAGGTTGTTCACTCCATTTCCAATGCTCCTAAGTATATATACCCCATTGAAGGGACATGTAAAGAGGAACACTTATAAAAAACGTGTTCCTCCTAATACGCGCAAATGGTTCGATACGTTTCAGTAGGCCGAATTTTTTACCATGACAGCACTGTTGCCATTAACATGCCCACTTCTGCTGCAATATCATCGTAATCACGCATGGGCAGCGGATTTACACCTAGACCGACTTCAACGGTAAACCCTGGTTTACCAAATCGCTGTATAAACCAATCCTTGTACCCTGCATCGCTACCACCCAGCTTTACCGCCCGGTACCCTGTTGCGGCAGCTAGCCGTAAGGCCCAATCTCGGCTCTCCTTAGGCTCTAGATCCCGATAATTCCAATAGATCTCCTGTCCCTGACTGTGTATGGATAACACCATGTCGAACTGTTCGCGCTCCGTCAGATCGGCAAGCGCTTTGGACTCTGGTTCAGACAAAGGTGCAGGTCCTGCATAGTCTCGTCGAGACGGACCTGTTTTACCGCGTCTGCGTACCTCTTCTTCCCAATATGCCGGAAATTGATCGTTGAGGTCAACACCACGAATATTGGCCTTCCAACCGCGATAATCAGCACGTCCTTCATTCCACTTTTCGAGGTCATGATACAACGGATGAGTTGGGAGTACACCTTGTTGCACCAGCTCTACCCCATCCGGGTTGACCATCGGGACCACCCATAAGGATGTATGCTCCAGCAGATCCCGCGGAGAACCTCCATACACCCATTGAGAGGTCCCTGCATGTTCTCCATTCCCATCGATCCCTTGTGCATATTGCTCTATAAAACGCAGCAAACAAGGCGTCGTCAGCCATTCATTAGCATGAACAGAAGCATTGGCATGAATTTTACGCGTTCCCTGCCCAATACGTACATAAGGAATATCCTTCCCCATGACACTGGTGCCAATGCTGCCAACTTCAATAAATGGATATCTGTGGGCCAAGGCCGCTAGGTCTTCCTTTAAATCTTCATATCCATACTCTCCACGTAATCGTACAATCTGATCCTGATGGTCTTCAGGAATAACAATTGTTTTCCCTTCCGTAAAATCATGCTCCGCAAGTCCTGGATTGGCTAGCCGTAACTCATCAAGCTCCACACCAAACTGCTTGGCAATCTGGCTTGCATACTCACCAGGCTGAATAACGTATTTACGATCCGTAGACGGACGAATATATAACACTTGACCACTAATCAGATAGGGTTGCGTGGCGGCCCACGGATTATCTACGATCAAAGTATCCGCCGATAGTTTAAAAGCCGAGGCGACCCGGTGCAATGTATCTCCTTTTTGAACGATATATTCCCTCATCTTACTACGCCCCTTCCATCTGCCTTACTGCATGTTATGCAGACGCGGCGTGTCTTGATGTAGCGAAAAGCAAAACAACCGACTTCATTTGTCCAATGACAAAAAAAGTCGGTTGTCTCGTTAATCCAAATTGGTGACTTGCCAGACGACAGGCGTTTGGCGAATTTGCTCCCCGAGCCACTGTGCGGCAATGCGCTGGAACAATTCAGGATCGCCGGAACAAAAAAGCTGATGTACCGGCGTCTCGTCCCCAGCTTCCAACTTGCCTTTGTTATACAAAATGGTGCTCGTCTCACGCGCCGTTTCATCTGCCGAGCTTATGAGCTTTACTGCAGGTCCCATGACTTCTTGAATCGTTTCCTTCAAAAAAGGATAATGCGTACAACCAAGTATCAGACAATCAATCGGATACGTTTGAATAGGTCTCAATGTCTCCTCCACAACCTGCGATGTCGTCTTGGAGCGGAATAACCCTTGTTCCACTAATGGAACAAGCGCAGGACAAGCATGGCTCACCACGTCTACATAAGGAGACAATTGCTTGAGCGCAGCTGTATACGCTCCGCTTCGAATCGTACCGACAGTCCCAATCACCCCGACATGCCCGGTAGCAGTCGCGCTGATCGCAGCACGAGCCCCGGGGTGAATGACTCCGATCACCGGAATGGATACCTTTTGGCTTATATAGTCCAATGCCGCGGCAGTAGCCGTGTTACAAGCAATAATAATGACTTTCGGATCAAATTGGATCAGAAAATCAACCATTTGCTCTGTAAATTTTTTAACCTCTTCCGATGGTCGGGGGCCATACGGAGTGCGCGCAGTGTCTCCAAAATAAATGATTTTTTCCCGCGGAAGCTGACGCATGACTTCTTTTACAACCGTCAAACCTCCTACACCGGAATCCAATATTGCAATCGCTTGCTGCACGTACACACCGCTTCCTTTTTTGTTCAAATATGAGTTGTTTCATCTCGGAAAGCTATCCGTTGCTACATACCTTATGTCGTATTCGTGTAAAAGGTACCCCAAAAGATTACCCTAAAACGAGGAAGTGATCAATAAAAAGGCTCCACCCCAACGGGAGAAGCCACGAATTCAAACTGTATTCAGTGTTTCACCTACGTTTTTACAGACCGTTACAGAGCATCTTTTTCCGTATCTTCTTGAACAGTCGCTGATGAAATACTAACCTCAGGAACAATTTCACCCTTTTTACGCCATTGCCCGATTTCATGAATGACGGCTGAGGCTGTCTCCTTAATTTTGTCAGTATACTCAATTGAGGTGTCTGAAATTTTCCCCGCTAGCTCCTGTCCCTTATCACTTACGTTGCGCGCCTGATCTGTAATATTCTGACGCAGCTCACGACCTGACTTAGGGGCAAATAACAAAGCAGCAACCGAACCAACAATGCTGCCTGCCAACGCGCCTCGGATAAAACTTTTGCAGTTCTCCTTCATCATCATCTCTCCCTTGTGCCCGGGCGAATGCCCATCTGTTAGTGCATTATAAGCATGGAGAGCTTGTCATGATACAGAAAACAAGCCTGAAAAGTTTTACTTTTTTTTAGAGCGGATACGATACAGGCAACAGCGGCCCCCATCCGCTAAACAATCCTCACGAACAACCTCGGCATCAAGCAGCTCCTCAAACATTTGCTGCTCGCATTCACAAGCCTTGCGGTAACGGCCTGCAATTTGAGAGATAGGACAATTGTATTCCACAATTGAGTAGCTACCATCCTCTTCCTCGCGCCACTCTGCCATATATCCGGAAGCATTTTGGATGCCCGAAAGCTTTTCCACACGTGAAGCCAGTGTAGTCTCCCCCTCCATGTGAGGGGCGTAGCGCTTCATCATTTTACGTTTTCTACCATCAAACAGCGAGTAAACAGCTTCCATTCCCTGTTCTTCATCCAGCTCCTCTAACAGTTCCAGTAACAGATGATCATAATTACGAGGAAACTGCTCGCTTCCCTGCTCGCTCAGACTGTATAAAAACGTCGGGCGTCCCATCGCCTGTCTCACGATCGTAGCCACGATCAGACCATCCTGCTCCATCAATTTGAGATGCCTGCGCACTCCCATTTCGGTAATGCCCAATTGAGCTGCCAAGCTTCCGACTCCCACAGGTCCCTGGGTTTTCAATAATGTCATGATCATGCGCCTAGTGGGCATTTCGGGTACGATATACTTATCCGTCACTTTTGCCTTTACACTCCCTCGGGCTGGGGACCCAATTCCTTATTTAAATAATCATGCACGTTAGATGCAAAAAGCTCCAGCAACCCAGGCAGCTTTGGTGTAAGCGGGTGAAGGCTTGTCCGGTCCCAATGAAAGTACTCCTGTACTAGGGGTTTACGTAAGCCTACCAGCTCTACTAGCGAATGAAATACGGTATCATCCAGTACACCTTCCTCATGAATGATACCGATAATATCCTCATAGCTACTGGCGTCACGCATAATAAATCCGTCGATGATATAGCTTCCTACGTCCGTTACCGTCTCAATCGCCAGATGAAGGCAGCGCTCCTGCACTAGTCCCTGCAACAGATCGCCGTTCCAGGCAGCAGAAGTCTGGCGAAGTCCGGCGACAATGTCGGGAACAGCCCCTAGTCGAAGCTCAATTTGTTCCCGGTTGACATAATACAAGGTCCTGCACCTCCAGTAATCGCTTTAGATTTCATAATCAACTGCGATAGATACATCCTTCACTTCATTCATGTGTACAATAATTTCCTGATGCACAGGGTGTACCTGATACGTTTGCAAATCCTCCAGTGTTTCGACAACAGCGGTAAGGGAAATATCATAAGAACGTTCCGAACGAATCACATCCGTACCTACTTCGAGTGACAGCAGCTCTTTGATTTTGCCGTTCATACTGCGCAAAATGGATGCTGTGTGCTCAATGCTTTCAGGGGAGCGGTCTTTCAATTTGAACAAAACAATATGTTTAATCATGCGTATAGGCTCCTTATCTTAAAAATGTTCTCTTGAAAATTTTATCATAACGCCCCACATACGGAAAGAAACTTTGTAATTCTAGCGATCTTTTCCACCATTTTTACCATCAGACTCCTTGTCCTTTAATAGGGCAAAAAAATTCTTGAGCTTCGGTGGGAGCGGCAGACCCATTCGTGAACAGTTTTCCGTAATAGAGATTAATTCATTGGATAAATAAAAATACGTCGTCGCCCCTTTCATGATTTCGGTACCCATCAGGAGATCCACGTGATGCGCCAAAGAAATCACCATTAGCATTAAAGCCTTTCTCGCCAGCCCCCAAAAGCCGGCTTTACTGCTCAAACCTTGCCCAGTCTTAATTGCTGCGGCGACTCCAGTCACATAATCAACAGCCATTGCAACCGTGAATAGCACCATTAGCTGATTCCAGCCGCCAAAGGCAAACGTAATAAGGGCTCCTGCGGTAGCGCAAATCATACTAAACATATTCGGATTAATATTCATACCTCTCCTCCTCTCGGGGCGGTTACTGTAATATATGCAGCGACATGGTAACCCGTAAAGTCATATGACCTGTGCATAGACATGAATTCATAGATTCATATAAAGCGTGCTGCAAACTTCACAACTCCAAGCAAATACAACAAAAAGACACCTTCAAAACCACTATATAAATGGTTGAAAAGGTGTCTTTTCTTTCATGCTATTCAATTAACGATGATCATTCCAAAAATTAAGCGGAGTCAGGTTATCATTCAACGGCTCGAACGAATAGCCTTCTTTCTGCAAAGCAGCCATGATTTGTGGAAGCACCTTGATCGTAGATGGCTTATCATGCATAAGAACGACTGGTGTTCTGCCTTGCTTTTTCAATCTCTTAATATCACTTAGGACAGTCTGTACAAAATGCTCTGGATTTTTAGTATAACGCCAATCATTGGAATCAATGTTCCAGTCCCAAATATGATAGCCTGCGCCCGTCAGTTGATCGCGGTATGCTTTCTTCAAATATGGTTTGCTGCCATAAGGTGTACGAATCAAAGAAGTGCGTTTTCCTGTAGCCATAAATAAAATTTCGTTATCCTGATTCATCTCTGCCAATGCTGCTGCAGGGGATGCATAGATTTTCTTCACCTGATGCGTCATCCCATGCAAGCCCAAACCGTGACCCGCCTCTACCATTCTTTTCATCACTGCGCTATGTTGACGAATTTCAGGTCCCAGCATGAAGAAAGTAGCCTTCGCATTGTATTTGTCCAAGATATCCAGCAACTGCGACGTATGCGCCGTAGGACCATCATCGAAGCTCAAATAAATCGTACGGCTGGATGATGAGGCAGTTCCCTTGTTGCCAGTATTGCTGGCTTTGTCCGGTTTGACAGCTGCATACTGTTTAATTTCTGTTGCGAATGTATTCAAAAACTGAGCATCAGACAAACTAGCATTTGCGTTCTGAATTCGATACAGATTACTTGTTGGAAGCGTAATAGTGAAGCCAAACGCATCGGTCAAAGTGCGAATGGGCACCATTGTACGATCTCCACGCTCGAACACATCCCCCTTGTTCAAATCCAGCGTAAAGCTGCGATTATGTCCAGTCAGTACCAATGTGTTGCCGCTGGCCGAAGTAGAAATCCCCATCTTTTGCCCTAATGTAACGATAGGAACATACAACTTATCATTTTTCATTACGGGCTGAATGGTATTCGAATCTAGCAACACATCATTGACCCCCAGCAAAGGAGCCTTCGCTTGTGCACTCGCCGTATTCGTATGTATACCTAGCAAACCCAAACAACAGATTGCCATCAAGCATACAGCCATCCATTTTGCATTTAAAAGCTTCATTCATTACACCATCCTGTGCTGTATTTTATAATGTGCGGGAGCTATCTCTAGCTTGTCTATGAAGTTATACAGACATGACGATATAGACATGGCAATATAGACATTCACTCAACATATAGAACATAAACGCTTATGAACCGACTGAACCGGACGTCTTTTCGTTCCCCCTATATATATTAATAGATTACCAGACTATAGTAGGTAAATATAGTAAAACAATTTGAAAACAATCTCGCAACCCCCCTGCCAGAGAAGGTTACAAAGTTGTGAATAAATCGACTGTGTTTAGAAGTACAAGTGGGTAGTAGATTCTTTTAATGGAATTAGAAACTACCGAAAAAAAAATGGAGGTAAGGTGCTTGGAGCAAGATACAGTGTTATCTGAAGATTTTGGGTTTCTAATAGGCTATGGGATTGTCATAAAGGAGTATCATTCAGCCCATTTACTTGGTATTAGGTGTTGGTATAAAGAAAGACCTTGAGGAGTGCCGGCCCCAAGGTCTTTGAATCATTCATCAAATTTGTTGAGCCAATACATTGGCTTCACTGTGTTAGATATTGATTTAAGTAAATCTAATGTCTCTTTCTTTTTCAGTTTAATTGCATCTTTTAGCTTTTCAGGGGCTATATCTCGTATATCTTCCAACATACAGCATTCCTCAAATAACTCAACTATTGTCTTATTCGCTTCAATTTCTTTTAGAAGCTGTGCTACATAAGGACGGTATAGATATGCGTACGCATCTTCAAATGATAATGCCCCTTCAAGCAAGGAATCAAGCATACCAAGATTTAATATACATAAAAATTTTTGAATTTCTTCTGAATTCTCCAATTCAATTTGTAGGTTCAATGTATCCCTCCTCGTATTAAGGCATTTTACTGGACGAATTGCTCCATCCATTTTTCACTTTGACATTAAACACTTGACCCGATTGGCTTTGGAAGTAATGGATAGAGATTTTTTTACCGTTTGCCCCCACACCATCCTTGTAAATTTTGTGCCAAGTACCGGATTCAATAGCTCGTAGTTCTTCAAGTAATTCTGTATTATTAACCTTGTTCTTTACACTTCCGTTTTTAGCACCTGAAAAACCTTGTGGGTAAAGTGGCGCATCTTTAATGGATTTATATACATTTTGTAACGCACAGTTATGCACCCAAATCCCAAGGTTAGAAACAAAGTAAGAATTGAAGTCTTCTACCTCAAAGTTATAAACTGTTGCTTCACGCGGCTCTTTTTCAATCTTGTCTATTGCCAGTGTAGTACCGTCACTTGAAACAAGCAAGTCTCCTACTTTCAGGTCTTTAACAAGTATCCATCCCTTACCATGCAACCAAAAAGGATGTTCTCCTGTTACCTCGATGATTTCATCTCCGATATGGACATAGTAGATTTCGTCAGCTTGTTTTTGGAACAGCCCCACGACCTCTTTATATGCCACTTCTCCAGTCTCATCAGACTTAGCAAGTACCTTCTCCCCTACCTCGATTTCCTCGATAGGTTTCTCTCCTTCGTCTGTTTGAACCTTAGTGCCTGCGGTAAAGCAATTACATTCCCCTGATTTTATTTTACCACTATACTTCCCTCTACCAGCAGACTTCCCACCAAAATTGCCAATCATACCCATTGCGGCCATGCCAAGAACTTCGGCATCTGTCCACTTTTGGTATGCACTTAATAACTGATCTTTAGCCCAATCAGACTTGCCAGAACTATTCTTATAGTCACTTGTTCCCGTTAGCAGGTCGTATAAGTAATTGTACTGGTTTGCTCCTCCATAAATGGACACAAAATCGTAGCGTTTTCGTATGAAATCCTTGTATACCTGATAATTCTGATTCTTCTTGCTGGAATTCGATTTAAGTCTGGCTTCATTTAGTAATATTCTAAGCTCTTGATAATCTCTAGTTTCAAAAAAATGTCCACTCGGATCCACATAGAATAGCGGATTATTAGCTACATACGCATACCAGTTCAAGCTTTGCGGATTATTCATCTCGCCCTGATACGTATCCTCGCCCATAAAACGGGCTGTGCCTGGATCATACCAGCGAGCCCGCAGGTACTGGAGTCCGGTCGTGTCGTCCCAATACTCGCCAGCGTAGCGCAGCACGTTCGGTACGGTCTCTTTGACCTTCTCCGGGCCGCCCCAGATATCGTAGCTGTAGCTATTCAGTTCCTTGCCCGAGCTATCACTTAGGCCCACCACATCGCCGTGACCGTTCAGCTGATAATATTGCAACTGCCCGCTTGCCTTGTCTTGTCTCGCCCACAGTTGACCAGACAAGTCATACACGTAAGCATACGTGATCTTCGCTGCTCCACCTTCGACCTCAGCTTCCGCAATCAGCTTCGCTTCTTCGTCATAGTAATACCGAGTCGTTTTGCCGCCCTCTGTACGCTCGTACAGTAGCCCGTCTCCGTTATAGCTATACCCGACCTCTTTGCCTTCACCGCTCACCTTTGTCAGACGGCTGACAGAATCATACGTATATTCAGCGTTTTTCATGCCGAACACTTTGCCACTGCCTTCGGCGCTTCGGTTTCCATTCGGATCGTAGCCATAGGTCTTATTCTTCTCACCTGCGGCTTCGCTGGCAATTCGATTTGACGGGTCATATCCAAATTGGTCTGTTGTTCCGTTTTGTGTACGTCCGATGATGTTTTTATTCCCATCTCGTTCATAACCAAATTGGTGTAGCGCTGTACCGCCTTGCTCCACTGTAACCCCGGACAAATCCAGTCCGTTATAGCTGAATCGTGTACTCAGTCCTCTGCTCGAAGACTGACCTTTTAGCAAACCATTAGGAGCATAATCAAACGTCATGCTATCTAGTGATCCACCCGCAGCAGCACTCGCTTCTCCCAAACTCTGTACATTTGCCACACCGGTCCCAGCGCTAATGTCCATTTGGGTAACTCGGCCCACACTGTCCAGCTTGGATTGAACGTGCATAGACGTCCCGGAAGCATCTGTCAGCACATATCCTGTACGAGACTGCTTGTTATACTCATAGTTTATTTGCGTGCCGTCCGGGTACTTCAGTCCAGTCAACGACCCATCTGCTGGATCATAGGCATAAGAGGTAGTTCCCTGCCCATCTGTCATGCTTTTTCTTCGTCCTGCGTTATCGTAGGTATAATTGGTTTTAAAATCAGGACCCGCCGCTTCGGTAACCAATCCGTCAGCGTTATATTGAAAGGTGATTGCGTCCGATTTCCCCGTCAGCATACGGGTGATGTTTCCATCCGTATCGTAAATATTTAACGTGGTTCCTCCGCTCGATTTCTCAAGTAAAGTACGTCTGCCCAACTCATCATACGAATACACATTCTTTTGCCCATCAGGATACTGAACGGTCTTCAAATTTCCGGCCAGATCATACATATAGCTAACCTGCTGCCCGGATGGATCTGTGACCGAAGTCATTTGTCCCAGAGCATCGTAATCATAGATCATGCGTTGACCGTTACCGTCCGTCCGGCTAGTGACCATACCCGCATGATTGTAAGCTAGCGACTCCAGCGGCTGAAATGATCCATTTTTAGCTTCTTGTGTGGAGGTCACACGACCTAGAGCATCCGATACTTCACGTATACGGTAGCCAGAGGCATCCGTCTGAGTAACGGTACGATCCACCGCATTATACGCCACGGTATCTGTTGTTCCATCCGCATAGTTCGTCTTTACAGGTCGCCCAAAAGCATCGTAGGCGTAGCGAGTGGTTGCTTGTTCAGCATCCGTGCTTTCTACCATATCTCCATGATCATCATAACCATAACCATAGATTGCATCATCCACCTGCTGCTGGAGCATCTGCCCGAACGGATTATACAATCTTTCAACGCTTACGCCATCGGGTCCGGTAACAGTGACATCATTCGTATCATCCTTGTACACCACGACAGTTTGAGTGCCGTCCGGATAAGTAACCTTTGTTACACGCCCCATTGCGTCATACACATAAGACTCCGTTTTGCGCTTGGCATCTGTTTGGGACTTGATTTCTCCGGTCGGATAGTAATCATACGTATACTCAACACCTTTAGGCAAAAGCTGCCTTGTTGGGAGATAAGAACCATAAGGAGAATCATAATCAATAGACACATTAGCATCGCTTCTGTCATCAATTTGAATTTTCTGGCTGCTTACATTCCCTTTTGTATTGTAAAAAGTAGAGCTGTGCGATAATAGCTTTCCTTGCTCTGTGCCTTCATAGTTTTTTAGCTCATACAAATTGCCCTCTGACTTGTAGGTGCGAACCGTCGTCAACGTTTTTCCTTCACTTATTTTGTTGACCGTCTGAGCGGGTTGAACCCAGAAAAAAGGCTCATTAGAGGTTTTATACGTATGAACAGTCTCCGATCCCGTACTCTGGGATATTTTCAAAGGAAGACCATATTCATTGTAGTCATAGGAGGTGGTTACAGGTTCTGACGAAGAACCTCCTTCCGTATAGGACTCTTCCATTTGCACAGGCAAATTCCAATCCATGGCCTCATTATAGGTGTAGTTTATATGATAGCCGGTAGAATCACCCTCTTGATCATAGCGGTTAAGAACAAGCTTGTCTGGTGTGTTATCTCCTCTAAAGACTTTACCAAAATGGAAGGTTTCTGTTGTACGCGTCCCTTTGGCAACCACCGTCCACTCAGCATTTTTGCCATAACTGGCTAGATCTTCTCCGGAATACGCGAAATCAATTTTATTTAAAAAACGATCGCCGGCAGTTGTACTGTACATATCAGCGCGTGAAGCCACCTTGAACACGCCTTGTGTACCGTACACGCCTATCTGCTTGTTATAGGCTTCATAACGAATGTCTGTGATCGATGAAGTAGGTCGTACAATTCGTGTAAGCAACGCGGTTTCATTGGGCTGTAGGGCTCCAGTCTTTCTTTCACCATCTACGACCACATTAAAAGGAGCATCCATGAATGTATACGTATAGCTTGTGCTTCGGGAAAGAGAATCCAGTACTTCTGACAGCACCTTGCTGCTTCCCTCACTACTTTGACGATAGGTATACTGATGGTCCGTGCCTTGCTCTTTAACAACAAGCTGTCCAGCATTGTAAGTGAAATCAAGTTCTTTGCCATCATTGTTTCTAATCGAACGAATAAGCTTTGCTCCGCCAGAACTTGTATAATCAAATTCCACTCGATTCTTATACGCATCCTGGATTAAAATCAAATAACCGTCCTGATCGAGATAATAGTCATTTCCATTCAACACTGCTATTTTGTATGCACTGCTTACTCCCTGCACACTTGCGCTTTGATCTGTACTGATCTTCAGATCTTTGTATGCATATCCTTCAAGCTGCAAATCATCTCTCAGTTCATAGGAGCCTGTTCCCGGAATATACAAATACCGTTTACCATCCTGTTTCTGCATATGAGGAAGATCCCATTTCCAGCCTCTCCCTAGACCAGAAGCTGCTTCTTCCTCGCGGATGGCACTTATGTTTGTATACAACCCTTCATTTTGCTGCACACCAACCTGATTATTTGCCAATGAACTGTTATACACACGAGCCAATGCAAAGGGCAATGACCCCGGCAGTACCAAGTCCGTATTTTGAACAACGAGCTGTCCTGAAGCGGTGGACACACTGTTGTCACCATAATCCATTCCATAACGCGATGTATCATCACTCAACCTGCTTTGTGCAAGCGCCGCCTGATCAAAAGGAGCATACACATCTGTTGTAGCAGATACCTGCAACAAACTTTGTTTAAGTAAATCCTTCCCGATCAGTCCGTTTTCTCCTGGAGTCGGAGCATATACGGAATCAATTACACGGGGGATGGATGGTATATCCATCTCAGTCGTGTCTGGAGCCGGTGCTTTACCCTCTTCCTTATCTAGCGGTTGTTGAGTTGCCTTTTCATCCTGGGCGGTCTGAGTGGGCTTTTCACCTTCCTTCAGCTCAGCCGACTCATCAGACGGTTCCGCCTTTGCATTTGTGCTCAATGTCAGCCCATTCTGCTGTACCCACAAGCTTGGACTTTGTTCCGGTAATGAATTTTCTCCACCATCTTTTTGCCAAGCTTTATAAATATCATATAAAGTATAGCCTTTGGATAACTGTGCATTGACCCAAGCCTGATCCTTACCTGTTTGCTGTGCAAGCCATGCTCTGGTAATAATCTGTGGAGTAGAAGACTGAGAAGCTACTGCATCTCCGTTCCCTTCTTCTCCATATGCCCATGTGCTCCATGGACCCAGCAACATTGCCATACATAGTAGACTACAAATATAACGTTTAAACACTCGCTCACCCCTATTTAATAATGCCTGTACATCCAACTATCTGTTATGTTTTTTCGAAGCAAAGACATCCTTTTAATCTGTAAAAGGAAATACCTTCTTCGTCCGTCTAATGACGTTTCCGTTTAAGTCATAATCCAGTTGAATTTGATCACCGGTGAACAAAATAACTTTATTCAGTCGGTTCCCTTTTCCATATTCATATGAAGTATCCTTACCAAGCGCCATATGTGCTGCCTTAATTACGGTTTGTAATGCGCCGCTATTGGTTTCTGTCAACTTCACATAAATCGTTTGGCCTGCCTTCATCTCATACTCTAAGACCGTGTAATCCCAACCATATATTTGTGCTTGCTCTGTTGAAGAGACAAGCTGGTTACTAAAATCAGGGTCCGTAAACAAGCTTACAATGGGTTGCTGCGCAGCAAAGTTGGATTTCTCCTTCACAGCAAAACGGTAAATCCCGTCTTCTTTGGGTGTAAACCGATATTTCCCTTGTTGGCCTGCCGTAAAGTCAGCTTCTTTATCTATGAGCTCAATTAGCTCGTCCAGCTTGCTGTCATCGTTATTTTTTACGGCAAACACACGATAAGGCGCTCCAAAGTTAACAGCAGGAGCAGCTGCAGCTACGGCAAGATGAATATTGGCATTAGCTGGCACTTGCTGTTGATTATCTATCGCCTCTTTATGTTCACGAATCACTTTTCCAGCCTGATCCGTAACGGTATATTGATACGTTCCACCAGCCGCCTTCGCATTCGTCACGATAGGGGCCTCCTGACTTCCGCGATTGATCCATATCTCCTGCTTGCCGCCAGACAAAGACGTTTTTAACAACGCCGGTTCTGTGCTTGGCTCCGCTTTAATTTCATTCTTGAAATGAAAGGTCACGGCTTGCGGCGAAGTGACAGTCACAACAAGCGTATCTCCGGCTCCAAGTGAGATTTCAGGTAGAGAAGCATCCATACCTGCTCTATCCACCTTGGAATTTACACCGCTACCTTCTTCATATATGGCATAGTCGTAGAGGCGGCTTTCGTTTGAAGCATCTGTCGTTAATGAGGAAGCCTGTGAACCAGTATTATGGAATACATAGCTTTCTCCCTGCTTGACAGTGACTTGATTGCCTGTCGGCACCTGAGCATCCTCAACGTCGAATATTCCTAACACAGCTCCATAAGTCACTGGCACATCCGAAACCGTCGTTACAATGGCATATCCACCAGCCTGTACCAACGGCAATTGAGTCGTATCACTGGCCTGACTGTACACCGTACCGTCTGCCTTGTAATTCATGTAATTCCACTTCATACCGCTGACTGAAATGACATCCAGAGCCTTGTCCAAAGTGCTTACATTGATAAATTTCCGGCTTTCACCGCGTTTCAATGTAATTCGATGGAAGGCTGCCTGTGCGTTAAGCATAGCCTCTACCTTACTGCTGTAACTAAAGGTGATTGGCCGATCGGATACATTGGTGACAATGGCTTCACCGCCTGCAACAATCTCTGGGTCCACTGTATTGTTGAAATGATCTGATGTCAGTAAACGAAGCCCTCGATAGCTTGCCGAATCAAAGCGTGCACTTCCACTACTTTTGTCATGCCGCAATGAATGCGATTTGCTATCATGATTGCGGAAAATGTACGAATCCCCTGGCTCCAGCGTCGTTTGCCCGATACCATTATCATCTTCGCTGGCCTTAAAGCTCCGATAGATACCACCAAACGTGATTGGCGTGTCACTGGTTACCGTCACACTGGCCTTTTTACCTGCACCAACCAAAAAGGTTGAGTTTCCGGTATTGCGCCTGGATTGCTCTGTACCATCTGCTTTGTACAGAACCACATCATATTTTCCTTTAACGGTACTGGCTGTGCTATGCAGATTCCTCAAATGATCACTAATATTAGTAAAAGCATAACTTTCGCCTTTAGACAGTGTTACGCGTAAAAAGGCAGGATCATTGCTAGTTTCCCAGGAAAAATCATCTGTATAATCAAAGATAATAGGACTCGGACCGATCACAGTCACAATGACATATCCCGAAGGCGGGATCATGGGACCAGACTGGCTGTTAAAACCAGAGGAATTTACCGTTCCATCCGGCTTGTAAATAGCATAGTCGAACAAGCTTCCTACCTTTTTGGAGTTATTGTAGATCGGATTCATTAGCGTACCATTATTGTGGAAAATGTAGCTCTTGCCCACCTCAAGCTCCACACGGCTGATTGCATCACCACCCACAGGACGAGCAATAAAATTGCGATATGGAGCCCCATATGTAACCGGATTGGCAGTGACCTGGGTAATTACCGCGTATCTGTCCACAGCAATCTGCGGCTTCGCCGTAGTGCCACTGCCGCGTGAAGCCTCTGTTCCGTTTGCCAGATAAACAACATAGTCAAGTTTATCTTTAGATGTACCGTCACTTTCCACCGTATCCAATCGGGTTCCCACATTGATAAATTGGTAGCTTTCCCCCTGATTTAGGGTAACCCGCGCATAAGCCGGCTCGCCGGTGCTTTCTATACTGTATTTGCCGTATGGAAATCCGAAGGTCACCGCATTGGCAGTGGAACCTGTAATAATCAGTTCCTCGCCATCACCCAAAGAGGGATGAGCAATGCTATTGAGATCAGATGCGGATAAAGTTCCGTCTGCCTTGTATTTTGCGTAATCAAAACGGCGATTGTCTGCATTTGACCCATCATGCTGAATCGAACGGGCAGTCCATCCTTCATTCACAATCCGATAGCTTTCATTTTTAGAGACCGTAACTCGCTCTAGTGCCGGGTCCTCCGATGTACTGTAGGTGAAGACGTCCGTTACTTTTACGGTTAATGCTGCTGTTCCTGTATTCGTAATAAACGCTGTGCCTCCCCCAGGAACACCAATGGGGCTAATGCCGTAGTCCATATGGACAGTGCTGATGTCTCCGTCCTCTTTGTAACTTACACTATCGTACAGAATGCCTTTAGATTGAGAAGCGTTGCTGTATATAGATTTGCTAACTGTATCTGTATTCTGAAATTCATAACTTTCTCCAGGATCAATTATGATCGACGTATACTCTACCGCTGCCAAACTCATCATGAGTGCGTTATAAACGCTGTTTGTCGCAGAAGTGGGCGGATTGAAAGAAACTGTTCCATCAGAAAGCTCCTGTTCCTCCTGTACCAAACCTGCATGACCTTGTTGTATTCCGCCCGTTGCATTTTGTTTTTCTGCTCCTGCTACAACAGGCAGACACAGCAAGGTGTTAATCGCTAAAATCGCCGTCAGAAACCATACCATTACCTTTTTACAAATCATCTAACTGTATAACCTCCCTTTCTCTCGTCAAAAAAATTGCATGTTGGGCTGCAAAAACCCACTTTTCTCTCTGTACATCCTTACAATCATAAGAGAAGAACATATTACCTCCATTTCCATAAAAAATGTCACAATTTAATATATCGGCACCTTAAACTTCCATTTTTATAGGCCAAATGGACCTTATTTTCCATAAACCGGTTAAGCCCATGGGATTAAAAGAAAATCAGGAGAGGAGTCACTTGCAAAGCCCCCTTCGGGTATAGTAGTATGTGGTTAAAAAAAATCGGAGGGTATATGCCTAAACAACAAGATAAACATTCCATTCAGGCGTGGTCTCTGATCAATCGCAAATATTTGGGAAAAGGCGTGCGTGTCAAACGTTTTCGTAAACCAACACGCTGTCAAGTGCGCAATCGCGTTTTGCTTGCCGTTTTGATGGCTAATGACATTAAACTGTCCCAACTTGCCGAGGAGCTTTCCATTTCCTCCCGTAGTGTCAGTGCGTGGGTATATGAAGGTCGCATTCCCGGCAACACTAATCTGGAAAAGACGTGTAATACACTTGGTTATCCGCACCATATTCTATTTAATGAAGAGGTTGTCCGGCGTTCACCACTCATCTGTCAACCAGCGCCGTCCCGTTTTATGAAACGGACTGTGACTCGTTCTCCGGTTAAAAATCGGATCTTGGCGGGTCTATGCATGGTACATGATATTTCGGTGACCGATGTGAGTCATTGGATTGGCGTTCACCCCGGTACATTTCGGAAATGGTTGCATCAGGGTACCGTTCCTTCGCAAACCTTCCAGGATCAGGCGGAACAGTTTTTCCGTATTCCAAAATCCATTTTGTTTGCTGATGCCATGCTGAAGAAGTAAAAATGTCCGTAAACCGAAACGATTGTAATTTTCATGAAAGTCTTTGAAAGGAACGCATTACCATCTTTCATCCACTGAGACTTTCACATCATGTAATTCACAGAATATAAAATGCAAAAAAAGCACAGTCTGCCGATTCCTCGGTGTACTGTGCTTTTTAGATAACAGAGTTTTAAATACTGCTTGCTTATATTTTGTCAGTTTCTTAAGAATGAATGCTTGCCGTTTCAGTTGAACGTCCAGCTTCTTCCTTGATAGTCTTTAGCTTTTTCATCACCGGGTTGCCTCCACGTCCAAAGTAGTCGTGAAGACGGCTGTATTCCTCGTACAGCTTATCATACACGGCCGCGTTCTCAGGGATTGGCATAAAGCTCTCGTCCCGTACACGAGCCATATGACGCGCTGCTTCGACGATATCGTCGTACCCTCCAGCTTCAGTTCCCGCAGCCACTGCTGCGAACATGGCCGCACCCAATGCAGGAGTTTGAGTAGAAGCCGCCACCTTAATCTCACGTCCGGTTACATCTGCATAAATTTGCATTAAAAGACGATTTTTCTGCGGCAATCCACCGCACGCATACAATACGTCTACTGGCACGCCGTTATGATGGAACGCATCGACAATTTTACGTGTTCCGAACGCAGTTGCTTCCAGCAATGTACGATACACTTCCTCTGGCTTCGTCAGCAACGTATACCCGACAATCAGCCCCGTCAGGTTGGTGTCAACCAACAGAGAACGGTTACCGTTCCACCAATCCAGCGCCAGCAACCCGGTTTCCCCCGGCTTATATTCAGCCGCTTTACGCTCCAGCCATACATGGACGTTCACACCTTCCGCAGCTGCCTGCTCCTTCACTTCGCCGGGAACAGCATGATCCACAAACCATGCGAAAATGTCTCCTACCGCCGATTGTCCAGCCTCATACCCGTAATAGCCCGGAATAATTCCGTTCTCTACAACGCCACACATACCCTCTACTTCTTTTTCTTCCTCACCGAGGAGCATATGGCAAATGGAAGTTCCCATCGCCATCACCAGCTTGCCTGGTGTGACGACGCCTACTGCCGGAACAGCCGCATGTGCATCCACATTGCCTAGCGCTACTGCCGTTCCCGGATTCAGTCCGAGTTTTGCAGCCATATTCTCTGTTAATCCACCTGCACGAGCACCCAATTCATAAATCTCACCGCGCAGCTTCGTATCCGTCAAATTTTCTAGACGCGGATCGAGCGCTTTAAAAAATTCACGATTCGGATAACCATCGCGATGATGGTAAATAGACTTGTAGCCAGCTGTACACTGATTACGTTTCAGTTCCCCGCTGAGCTGGGAAATTACCCAGTCGGTCGCTTCTACAAAGCGGTCTGTTTGATTATAAATGTCCGGTGCCTCGTTCAGAATTTGCCAAATTTTTGCGATCATCCATTCGGAAGAAATTTTCCCTCCATAGCGGTGCAGAAACACCTCTCCTCGCTGCGAGGCAATGGCATTTAAACGGTCCGCTTCATCTTGTGCTGCATGATGCTTCCACAGTTTCACCCAACTATGCGGGTTATCTTTCAGGTTCTCGTCAAAGCACAACGGTTGTCCCTGCGCGTCAATCGGCAGCATCGTGCATGCTGTAAAATCAATTCCGATCCCGATGATATCGTCTGGAGAAATGCCAGTCTCCTTCATAACGGCAGGTATAGAAATAGTCAGCACTTCAATATAATCAGCCGGATGTTCCAGCGCCCAATCCATTTCCAATTTGCGTCCGCTACCAGGCAGCACTTCATCCATAACTCCATGACGGTAAGGTGTTACATGTGTAGCAATTTCAGCTCCGTCAGACAGGTCAACAATAATCGCACGGCCGGACTCCGTTCCATAATCGACACCAATTGTATACTTGCTCATTTGTGTGCCTCCTCCTTTTTCGTTTGACCATAATAAGCGTTCGCCCATGCTTGCGCAGAAAATGCTTACCCAGCAGCACCAGATCCACTAAGGTGAATTCTGGATTCCGAACGAAAGAACGGTACAATGCCAGATGATGTGTAGGCGTATCTGACGAAGGCCGAAGGTCAACCTCGACAATATCGCCTTGTAGAATCAGTACAACCAGTTGCTCCGCTTTCAGTTCTTCATAGGCCACGCCTTGGAAGAGCCAAATCGGCCTTCCATACTTCCTTTTTCAATTGTTCTAATATGTATAAGACACACCTTTTACTATCATTTCTGAAATCTGCAATGGAGGAGGTGAATGAAACTAACTTCAAATGGAAATTACAGGAAGGTCTTAACGACCCTTTAACCTTGTTTGCGCTTTCATTATATGCTTGTACGTACAGCTTAGCTAGTCTTTTTTTATGTATTTTCTCGATAGATTTATGTACTCATTTTCAGAAAAAATATAACAAAAACAGCCTATTTCTGCAATCCAGAAAACAGACTGTTCGGTATGACGAGAAACATGCCATCAAATATTAAGCGTTAAAGCTGTATACTTACTAACTTGTCCTTACATGTTAAGAAATAAAACCGACTGATCTTCCAGCCTAGTGTTCTCTAGGCATGACCTGGACAGGCCCAGTAGATTCACGAACGATGAGCTCAGGAGGTAGAATTAACTGACGATCTTCTTCATGGTACCCCTTCTCTTCAATCATCGACAGCATGGTATCGGCAGCACGTAACCCCAACTCTTCCTTTGGATGCCGAATTGTCGTTAGCTTGATTTCCGTTGCTGTCGCCAAAAATGAATCATCAAACCCAACCAACGATAGATCATTGGGAATGTTCAGGCCCACCGAACGTACAATATCCAGGAGTCGAACAGCCAGCTCATCATTGTAGGTCACCCATCCAGTAGGACGCTCTCCCGTCTCCATCGCCAATAGCTCCGACGCACGTTGTAGCGGAATCTCATTTTTTTCTTCTGTCCGGTAAGTCGTTACTGCGTTCGGGTGTAGTGTCACACCATATTTGCGGTGAGCGGCCACAAATCCCTTCATACGAAGAATCCCCTGCATATCATCGGTTTTGAAAAATCCGGCCAAGCGTCGGTGTCCCAGCTTAATCAGATGCTCGGCCGCCAAAAAACCACCCTTTTCATCATCTACTCGCAGACATGGCGCATCCATTTCCTCATAACGCGCATTGATCATCAAATAAGGGATTTGGCGATTTTCCACGGTTAAATAATAGTTCAGATTGGGGTTACGCTCTCCACTTTTGGTCGGTTCGATAATAATTCCGCTCAGCGGTTGACTCAATAGCATTTCCAGGCACTGACTTTCTTGCTCAGGGTCATTACCTGTGCTTGACAGCAGCATCTTATAGCCCTGACGACTCAATTTAGATTCAATTCCCTGTACAATGGATGGGAAAATATAATCCGATATATAGGTTGTAATGACTCCAATCGTCTTTGGATCTTCGGGCTGCTTGCTGTCCCGTGTCGCGACAAAGGTTCCCTTGCCCTGCATCCGAAACAGCCAGCCTTCCTGCACCAGCTCACCCAGCGCCTGACGCACCGTTTGCCGACTAACGGCAAATTGTTCAGACATTTCATGCTCAGATGGAAGCTGGCTTTGTGGTTCCAGTTTAGATGAATGAATCCATGACAAAATTTCCTGTTTAACTTGTATATATTTGGGCGCCATAATTTCCTCCGTACTTGCAATATCGTGTACCTGTTCATATTCCACGATTATAGCATACCGTTCATTTGTACATACAAATGTTACAGGAACAGGATATCATCGTATTGCTGCCAGAAGTGTAAACCCATTCACTTATCCCTTCTTTGCCACACAAGATTGGCTGAATATCTAAGGACAATTTGTGTAGTTGTTGCACATTACGAACGAAGCAATTGATGTTCGTTCATATACTTAAGTCCTGTATAGCGATCACGCAAGGTATGAGCCGTGCGCAATGCACGAGCAAGCTGTTCCTCCGTAACCCCCAGCTCGGCAATGGTAGATGGGCCTCCGACCTGAGCCAGCCATGCACGCATCTGCTCCGACGTAGGCAAAGCCCGATACACCTTAAAGGCCTCTACATCCTGACTGGCTGCTAAATCCCTGTACAGGTCGGACAGCAATGCGGATGCTACGCCTACTTTGGCACCATGCAAAACTTGCTTACGTCCCTCTGCAATAAAATCCATTTCAATTCGGTGGGAAATATGGTGCTCTCCCCCTGACGCTGGACGAGAATGATCTATCATCAGCATCGAAATACCGGATGCAATCAGTGCATTCATCAATACCTCGACACCAGCCTTGCTGCCTGCCGCAATCTCATCGACATGCTCTACACAGGCACGCAGAGCCTCCTCGGTAATGCGATTAGCCACAGGTGAATACGGCTCGTTTCCCAAATCTCTGGAAACATGCCAGTCCGCTAGTGAGGTGAACTTACCGAGCATATCGCCAAAACCGGCGGCAGTCATCGTCTGTGGCGCATTTGCCAGCACGGACAAATCAGCAAAGATCGCCTCTGGCGGAACTGCTTGGAATGTCTGCTTGCTGCCGTCCACAATTAATGGTGCGCCTGCGGAAGTAAAACCATCCACCGAAGCAGCCGTCGGTACTGACAAGAACGGACGATTCATTTTATAACATACGAAGCGAACCAGATCATGAATCGTGCCGGAGCCTACAGCAAGTACAGCCTGACTCTTATCCGCCACACCCAGCAGCACTTTCATAATGTAGGTTTCATCAGCAATGACATCCCCTACAGCATTCGGAGGTAAGCGGACTACATCAACTGTCAAACCTGCCTCACGAATCAGCTCAGCTACTTTTTTTCCTGCCGCCGCCGAAGTATGCTCATCTTCTACAAGAGTTACATGACGATAATCCTGTTGGTTCAGATAAGGAACAACAGACTCCAGTGCTCCATCCCGTACCTCAATAAACAATTCAACCTTTCGATGAGGATGATCAGCGTTACTAGCCTGCGCCTCTTCGTTCCACAGCTTGATCTGCTCATTCATATTCATTTCATCTACCTCCTGAAAAAGGAATAATTTGCACAAGAATGATCCATAATGATTAATAGATTCCGTTTGAAAACGATTACTATTTAATTGTACGCACAAGTGTATGTCCAAGTCCAGCGAAAAAGTACAAGTTGCTTTTTAATTTATACATTCGAAAGGAACATGTTTATGAAATTTGGAACGGATATTGCCTGCGCACTTGGTTTACTGGCAGGTACAACGTTTGGCAGTGGTATTGCATTTTTGTTCGGCTGGCAAGCCTATCGAGCTCTGACTTCTGTTGCAGTCTTTGGCGTTGTAGGGATTGTCATTACCATTGCCGTTTTTCGCTTGCTGCACCGTAAGTCACTTTCCACATCTAATTCTCGATAAATGCCGTTAGTGAAAACGAGTGCAACTTGTTTTTTGCCAATATACATAAAAAACGGGTCTCTTAAGCAATTGCATCGCTTGAGAGTACCCGTTTTTGTTTTACAAATATCACTTATGAAAGTGTATCAACCTATGGATTAACGTCTAATTCATAATCAATTTCATCAAACCCGAATCCAAATAATTGGAGGAAATCCAGACGGTATTGTTCGAGATCACCCAATTCAGATACATTTTCTGTAGTGATTTCGGACCAAGCCGCTTTGACAGCCTGCTGCACATCGTCTCTCATTTCCCAGTTATCCAGACGGATGCGTCCTTCTTCATCCGTTTCCACAGTGGACCCACTGTATAGCGTCTCGAACAGACGTTGTGCCTGCTCAATACATCCCTCGTGCAGTCCCTTTTCCTTCATGACCTTAAACAGCAAAGAAATATACAAAGGTACGACTGGAATAGCCGAACTGGATTGTGTAACCAAAGCTTTATTCACAGAAACGTAAGCTTTTCCATGATAACGCTCCAATTGCCTTGTTAAAGTATGTGCTGTAGCTTCCAAATCATTTTTAGCTTGGCCAATGGTTCCTTTACGATAGATAGCCTCCGTAATTTCGGGACCAATATACGAGTAAGCCAGTGTGGTTACCCCTTCAGCCAGCAGATCAGCTTCTTCCAACGCTTTCAGCCACAAGGACCAATCTTCGCCACCCATTACCGTAATGGTGTTCTCAATTTCCTCCTGCGTAGCCGGTTCTAGCGTAATTTCTGATACGACACCTGTATTCGTATTCACTGTTTTATTAGAAAAAGACTGTCCGATAGGCTTGAGAACGGAATTAAAGGTCTCACCCGTTTCGGGATGTGTCCGTCGCGGTGAAGCGACACTATATACAATCAGGTCTACCTTGCCCAGCTTTTCCTTTACCAGCTTCAACGTCTCCTGCTTAATTTCATGAGAAAAAGCATCTCCATTAATGCTTTCTGCTATGTAGCCAGCTGCTCTGGCCGCTCTTTCAAAGGCTACCGTATTATACCAGCCTGCTGAAGCCATGCGCCCCTCTGATGCAGGACGTTCATAGGATACCCCTATGGTGTCCGCTCCCAGACCGAAGCTCGCAGCAATACGAGAAGCCAGCCCGTATCCAGTAGATGCTCCGATCACAAGCACCTTTTTAGCTCCTTGTATTGATGTGCTTTCTTTGATGTAGTTGATCTGACGGTTAACATGAGCCGCGCATCCTGCAGGATGTGCAGTCGTACATATAAAACCACGGATTTTCGGTTTAATAATCATTGCAAGGGTCCCCCTACTTTAGCATTCATTTAATATGGATGTAATGGTTGTCCAGTCATAACTATATAGCAAATCAGCTTGCGGCTCAACACATAACATAACACTTGAAGACAGCCGAAGAAAACTACCGTAAACATCATAGTCTGCAACGCTTTTTTACTCCACTATTCATTTTGAATCATTTTCTAACAACATCACATCTTCTCCTTGCTGTTGTCTTATTTGGATATTAGCCCTTCCCCAAGAACACATTAAGTCAATAATTTCATTTGCTGTAATTCCATATTCCGTTATATAATACTCCACTTTTGGAGGCATTTGATTATACACATGTCTACCTATGATACCATCCTTTTCAAGTTCGCGAAGTTGCTGTATAAGAACCTTTTGAGAAATGCCTGAAATACTACGCTGTAATTCACTTGTCCTTTTTCTACCAGACATTAATAAACATATGATTAATGATTTCCATTTACCTCCGATGATCTCAAGTGTTGCTTCTATGCCTAAATTATATTGTTTCATAGTACCACCTCTTCAACGCTAAAAATAACAAAGTTTATCTAATTAATTCTATAATCGCATATCTTCACTTTAAGTCCAATGCATACTTTCAAGTAACTATCTTACTTTATTGTGTGTATTTACTTTTTTTGAAGCATACAGAATAATAATAGAGCATCTACAAAGGCAAATATGTTACGTAAGAAAGGTGATTTATGATGAAAACTCTTGTGATTTTAGCTCATCCCAATATCGAAGATTCTAGAGTAAATAACAGATGGAAACGAGAATTACTTCAATATACCAATGAAATTACAATTCATGAGATTTATAAAGAGTATCCAAACTGGAGCATTGATGTTTTGAAAGAACAACAGCTACTTGAAGCATACGATAATGTCATATTTCAATTCCCTTTGTATTGGTATAGTTACCCTCCTTTATTAAAAAAGTGGTTCGATGATGTTTTTACCCATGGATGGGCTTATGGTTCAAAGGGTGATAAGTTAAAAGGAAAGAAGCTAGGGATAGCCATGTCCATTGGCGATAAAAAAGAAAATTACTTACCTACTGGTTCCGTTTCTTTTACTGTAGATGAAGTTATAGCACCTTTTAAGGCAAGCGCAGTGCATGTTGGCGCCATAACATTACCCTATTTCGCTGTCTTCGGAGCCTCGTTTCAAGCAAGCGACGAAGACATTGATCAGAGTGCAAAAGACTATATTAAATATATATTTCAGTATAAATAAAATAGTTATAATGGTACGCGCAGCTTAACCATATAAAAACAGGCTCTTGGTGGCATCCAGCCAATCCAAGAACCTGTAAATGTTAGGCTATGATGCGGTCGAGAGGACTCGAACCTCCACGGGGGGTTAGCCCACACGGACCTGAACCGTGCGCGTCTGCCAATTCCGCCACGACCGCATATTATGTATTCACACCGATGTTTTTCAATCACGGCAATTTAGATTATATCTTCCATAGAACATAAAATCAAGCTATTTTTATATTATATTTTCTATGAATCATTTCCGTAAATATAAGAAAATCACTGGATATCACAAACCAGATATGGTAAAATGGGTCCATCAGGAAAGGAGGTGCGTCAACATCAATAATCACATGTTGAGCGTATCCCTTACCCGGTCCGTTATTCTCTAATTTACAGAGTTGACGGAGGCGCGGGATACGGATCAAAGCTTTAAATAAGCGCCACGGGTAGAAAGACCGTCCTCGGACGGTCTTTTTTATTTCAGCATCATCTATAAGATTACATACTGCACTGTGAAAGAGGAGATACGATGTCGATTAGACCCGCAAATGTGGAAGAGCTCAACGAGTTGGCAGCCATCTGGCTAGATGCTTCCATAGAAGCCCATCATTTTATTGCTCCGCAGTATTGGGCATCACAAGTTACCGAGATGGAAAACAGGTACCTTCCTCTCGCTCAAAACTACGTTATCATACAAGATGATCATAGCATTGGCGGCTTCGTCTCCATGTTGGATGGATACTTGGCGGCTCTGTTTATACGTGTTGATTCTCAAAGAAAAGGCTATGGCAAGTTACTACTAGATTGGATCAAGAAGCAACATGATGAGATTCAATTAAAGGTATACCAGTCGAACACGAAAGCATTTAACTTCTATACTAAAAATGGATTTACCATTCAAGCGGAATCTGTTGATGCCGAAACTGACGAGAAAGAATTTGTAATGGTATGGACAAAACATGAACGATAATGAAGCACCTCTAGCTTTTTAGAACAAAGGCTCCGCTCCCGTACCCATACGGTATAAGCAGAGCCTTTTACTTTTATCTACTAGCTGTCTAGTCTCTTATTTAAGACCATAAACCTCGGTATATAAAATCTCTTTAAACGGAGCAAACGCCGATTCAGCCAACGCACCTGGATAGCTCATAATCTGAAGCCGCAGATCCGCCTGTCCTTCTCTTAAAGGGGGCTGTACATATTCAAAATGGTTCAAATGGAACCCCAATCGCTCGTAAAAGCCAATTCTTCTCCGTGACCATTCATCCACTGGCGGCTCAACCTCCAGCACTACCGGATGATCAGACTGTGAGATAAATCTACTCATAAGCTTTTTGCCTAATCCGCCACCTCGTATACGGGAATCTACCGCAATGTGCTCTACAAACCGAAAATACGCGAATTCCCAGCCCGCCAAAAAAGCGACTATATTCCCCTGCTCATTTTTTTCAGTGATAATACGATAGCTAGGACGCTTCAATAAAGCCTTTTGAGCCTCAAACGTCCTGCATTCTGATGCTGGAAAAGAAGACTCCATAATCGCATATATTTCAGAAAAATCGGGTTCATTTATCATATCTCCCTAGCTCCTTTACCTCTAAATCCCCCAAACGACAACAGCCTGTCTTTCATTAAGAGGAAGAGGGATGTTTAGACCTTGTTTAATTCCATAAGCGTCAGCAATATGTGTTCCAACAGCTCTGGAATGTCTTCCATCTGATCTTCGTTAATTTGTCTGGAAAATCGGAGTTCAATCCTATTTTGGTATGTAGATGTCTTCTCTCCGTAAATCTGACTAAGCGTTTGTACCGGTCGAAGATCGGGCTTCCAAATTTCGGTCAGTATATTTTCAATCCGGCTGCATTGTGACTCAATCTCACGAATTTCCATGTAAAAACTCAGCAACAAGACACATCCCGGAATTTGATCTTTGATTTCCAAAATTTCCGCAGCCAAGTTGTTTAGATCCGCCTTTAGTTGAATTTCTGCCGTTACACCAGGCTGTTCTCTCAGTCTAAATTGGACAGCAAATTCACGTGACATCACGGACATTTCCAATCTGTCGATCCGCTGTGTAATGTCAATACGTGAATCCAAATTATCCATATCGTATACTGTATTTTCCATCGCTACTTTTAAATTATCAAAAACGGTCGGGTCGAACATGTGCAATTCACCTCTGCCTATCGTTACAATTTATTTCCCCAACTCATGTCGAAGTTTGTTCCTAATCCAATGAGTATACCATATATATTTTCCTCCAAGAAATCTAACCTTTGAACAGAACCCCTAAGACAAACTTGTGAACATACAAAATGCAATTTTGTAACAAAATGTTCTATTATATTCATTTTATTGATAAATATCCCTTTTTATTATTCCAATTTTCTGGTAAATAATATATAATAGTCCATGTTAGTTACTAATATATTCATATAAATGAATATAAATCCCAAAAAAAGAGAGGACTCTTATTTATGAAAAAAACGTTGTTAACTTCATTAGGTCTCACACTTTTGCTAAGCACTTCTGCAGGTGCCGCTTTTGCTGAAGATGCAGATTCTGTACCAGTAGCAAAGGAATCAACTCTAACCTCTGCACTTGAATATCATGAACAGGAACCAAATGATAGTTTTGAACAGGCTAACTACTATTTTATAGGTGATGGGGTCATTGGAACCCTCGGTGAAGAGAAGCATGGGATGTGGGAAAACTACGATGTATATAAAATAATGGCAGAAAATAACTCGAGAGAAGTTCACTTCACAATTGAGGGACACAGATATCCCGACTCTTGGTTGGAACTAACCCTTTTCGACAGTAATGGTCAAAGCATTAAAAGTTCAAAAAATGGTCAATATTTTTTAAATGCAACTCTTGAGCAAGGTAAGGATTACTACCTAGCCGTCAATGCGCTCGGACTTCAATTCGGAGGAAAAATGTTTGACTATAAACTCTCTTCTGAAGCTGTAAGCTAGACTAACTAAATTTATATAACTTTTCAAGTATTGAACCATTATTTAATGCCCGTTGTCGTATTGGATACATGCAACAGGCACATATAAAAACTAAAAAATCCCTAACTACGCCAAAAAGCCTCACCCCTTTCTCAAGGGGCGAGGCTTTTGTAGTTCAGTCATTCTATTCGGTGCACTCAGTTCTTTTACCCCTGTGTAAGTCTTACGACAAACGAGAGCTAAAGTCCTCATAAGAGAATTGACGGATTACCTTGATGCCTTCTTCGTCGTTGTAGCTGGCGATGGCTGGCAGGTTGACTCCGTTGAACATGTGGTTTTTGACCATCGTGTAATGGGCCATGTCGCAGAATACAAGCTTGTCTCCCGGCTTCAATGGCTCTTTAAAGGAATAGTCACCAATCACATCTCCAGCCAAGCACGTAAGCCCACCAAGTCTGTAAGTATGTGCATACTCGCCAGGCTGGCCTGCATCGATGATATTCGGGCGATATGGCATAGCCAGCACGTCAGGCATATGACATTCAGCCGAAGTATCCAGAATGGCAATATCCATTCCGTTTTTCATCGTATCCAATACGGTAGCCACCAGATATCCAGTATTCAAAGCAATAGCTTCGCCTGGCTCCAGATAAACCTGCACACCATATTTATCCTGAAAATATTGAATACAGCGTACCAGCGTGTCCAGATCATAGTCTTCTCTGGTAATATGGTGACCGCCGCCGAAATTGAGCCATTTCATGTTCTTAATGTATGGCCCGAATTTCTCATCCACGACTTTAATGGTGCGCTCCAGCGTATCTGAATTCTGTTCACACATCGTATGAAAATGAATACCATCCACGCCATCCAGATCCTCAGGTCTAAAGTTAGCCAGGGTCACACCCATTCTGGAGTTGTTGTAGCAAGGATCATACAACGGCGTTTCGATTTCCGAATATTCCGGATTAACTCGAATGCCGATGTCGATTTTTTTGGAAGTTACGCCTTGCACTCTGCTTTTGTAGCGTTTCAGTTGATCAAAGGAGTTGAAAACAATATGGTCAACATATTCCAATAGCTCATCAAATTCACTGTCTACATAAGCAGGTGCGTATACGTGAACTTCCTTGTCCATTTTTTCGCGACCGAGTCTGGCCTCGAACAACGAACTGGAGGTTACGCCTTTTAAATATTTGCCAACCAGAGGAAAGGTCGAAAACATCGAAAATCCCTTAAGAGCAAGCAAAATACTGCAGCCTGTCCGCTCTTGAACGGAATTTAAAACCTCAAGATTTTTGACAAGAAGTCTTTCGTCAACAAGATAACAAGGTGATGGAAGTCCTGTAATATCAATATTCATCGCAGGCCTCAATCAAGCAACGTTGGCGTAAAGTTCTCTTGCCATGGCAATCCGTGTTTATTTAGTGCTTCCATGAATGGATCTGGATCAAATTCCTCAACGTTGTAAACGCCTGGTTTTTTCCAGATACCTTTGATAATAAGCATTGCGCCGATCATAGCAGGAACACCAGTTGTGTAAGAAATGGCTTGGGAGCCAACTTCAGCATAACATTCCTCATGATCACAAACATTGTAAACATAATACGTTTTTGGTTTTCCATCTTTCACACCTTGGATGATGCAACCAATGTTCGTTTTGCCTTTTGTTCTTGGTCCCAGAGAAGCCGGGTCTGGCAAAATAGCTTTCAGGAATTGCAGTGGAATGATTTGTTGTCCTTCGTAATCAATAGGCTCGATCGAAGTCATGCCTACGTTTTGAAGTACATTCAAATGATTCAGATAATTGTCCGAGAACGTCATCCAGAAGCGGATTTTTTTCACGCCTTTAATATTCACTGCAAGAGATTCCAGTTCTTCATGGTACAAAAGATATATATTTTTCGGTCCAATTTCAGGAAGGTCGTATACCTTTTTCTCAGAAAGTGGCTCAGTTTCAATCCATTCTCCGTTTTCAAAGTAACGGCCCTTCGCCGTAATTTCACGAATATTGATTTCCGGATTAAAATTAGTTGCAAAAGGATATCCGTGGTCCCCTGCATTCGCATCCACAATATCAATCGTATGAATTTCATCAAAGTAGTGCTTTTGAGCATAAGCCGTAAATACTCCAGTTACGCCTGGATCAAAACCGCTGCCCAGCAGAGCTGTAATTCCTGCTTTTTCGAATCTTTCTTTGTAGGCCCATTGCCAGCTGTATTCAAACTTCGGCGTATCCGGCGGTTCATAGTTCGCCGTATCAACGTAATGAACACCTGTCTCAAGGCAAGCATCCATTATCGTCAAATCCTGATAAGGGAGAGCCACATTGATAACTACATCCGGTTGAAAGCTTCGAATCAAGTCAATGACCATGTCGGTGTTGTCAGCATCAAGCTGAGCCGTTTGGATCTTCGTACGACCTCCACCCAGCTTCTCTTTAAGCGCATCGCATTTCTCAACAGTTCTGCTTGCGATACAAATTTCTTCAAATACATCTGGGTTTTGGCAACATTTATGCACCACAACGCTGGCCACGCCACCGGCGCCAATAATCAATGCTTTTCCCAAAATAAATAACCTCCTTATTCCATACGCTAATCGCTAATCATTCTTGCAAACAAAATGATTATAAAGACATCCCACCAAATAATCAAGAAAAACGACAATTTGCTGTATCAAAATTCACAGGAACATGTCACAAAAACTTTACAAATCTCAAAATTAGGCATAAAAACTCCGTAAAGTGTGCAGAAAACAAACATTACCTCATACACTCCAGGGAAGTCAGCACGTATTTAACGGAAGTTTTTTTGAATCTAATGCTCATAGTCCTAAAGAGTTAATACTATCTTATTTCTAAACAAAAGACCACCCCTCCGCATCCTATGAAGAAGATTCATGGGGTGGTAAAATAATGGGCTGATAGCGTAATGCCTCATCTACGATCTCAGCTGCACTCAAGTCACGGTCATCCCAGTAGATCAAATTACTGATCCCCGGATGGAGCGTATTTTGCATCACTATGGTCAGCATACTGTCGATTTCCTCTTCTGTTCCCTCACCTCTGATGATTTTTTCCACTAACTCTATAAGCTCACTTCGCTCTAAATTTTGGAGTTCCTTTCTATCTCTATCCAGACTCATATAATTGCCCTCCTTTAATTGAGTATGATCGGCATTGTGTGGGCCCATCCCTTCTTCTGTAAGCGCTATATGACCTATTATGGAGATTTAAGAAGTGTTTATGATAAATAAAGCCGCCCCCAGTATGGGAACGGCTCTATACAATAATAAAGCTTGTTAAACCATGATTTTGCAAATATCGTTCGTGAATTCAACCGGATCTTGCAGTGGCAAGCCTTCGATCAGCAAAGCCTGATTATACAGTAATGCCGTATAGAGGTTTACCTTCTCCTTATCCTTGTCAAAAGCTTCTTTCAAAGAGTTGAACACCGCATGGTTTACGTTGATTTCCAGCACTTTATTCGCTTTGACATCGGCGTTATTAGGCATGGCGTTCAAGATTTTTTCCATCTCAATCGTCACTTCGCCGTCTGCGGACAGACATACCGGATGTGTCTTCAAGCGCTTGGAGGCTTTAACACTGGATACCTTGCCTTCCAGCAAGCCCTTCATGTACTCGAACAGCTCTTTGTTGTCGTTTTGTTCTGCTTCTGTTTCTTTCTCGTTTTCGTCAGGCTCAATGCCCAGATCGCCGCTCGATACAGATTTGAATTCTTTCTCTTTGTAGCTTAAGAGCATTTTAATAGCGAACTCATCAATATCATCGGTGAAATACAGAATTTCGTAGCCTTTGTCAGCCACCATTTCGGTTTGCGGCAGTTTTTCAATACGCTCATTGGACTCCCCGGAAGCATAATAAATATACTTCTGATCCTCTGGCATACGCGATACGTATTCGTCCAAAGTAACCTGCTTTTTCTCTGTAGAAGAGTAGAACATGAGCAGATCCTGCAGAGTTTCTTTATGTCTGCCGTAATCGTTGTAGACACCAAATTTCAATTGTCTGCCAAATGATTTGTAGAACTGATCATATTTCTCCCGGTCATTTTTGAGCAAGGTTAGCAATTGGCCTTTGATTTTGCTTTCGATATTTTTGGCAATCAGTTTCAGCTGACGGTCATGCTGCAGCATTTCTCTGGAAATGTTGAGCGACAGGCTTTCGGAGTCGACCATACCTTTGACAAAGCTAAAATAATCCGGCAGCAGGTCAGGAGATTTTTCCATAATCAGCACACCGTTGGCATACAACTCCAGCCCTTTTTCATATTCCTTGGAGTAGAAATCAAACGGAATATTTTCAGGAATAAACAGAATAGCTTGGTACACTACCGCGCCATCCGCACTGACGTGGATATGCTGGAGCGGCTTGTCGTAGCCATAGCGTTTTTCCGCGTAGAAATTTTGATAATCCTCGTCGGTCAGCTCGCTTTTGTTTTTTCTCCAGATCGGAACCATGCTGTTGATGCGCTGTTCTTCTTCATAATCCTCGAACTCGTTGTCGCTTCCCTCTTTCAGACGCTTGCCTGTAATATCCATTTTAATCGGATAGCGAATAAAGTCGGAGTATTTTTTAATCAGTGCTTTTAAACGATACTCGTCCAAATATTCGTCGTAGGACTCATCTTCGGTGTTTGCTTTGATTTTTAGAACAATCTCGGTTCCGACCTCGTCCTTCTCAGCTGCCTCAATGGTATACCCGTCTGCACCTGTGGATTCCCATTTATATGCAGTATCGCTTCCCAAAGCCTTGGTAGTCACTGTAACCACATCGGCTACCATGAAAGCTGAATAGAAGCCGACGCCGAATTGACCGATGATGTCATGACCATCCTTGGATTCATTTTCATTTTTGAATGCCAGTGAACCACTTTTAGCAATAACACCCAGGTTATTTTCTAGTTCTTCCTTGGTCATACCAATCCCGGTATCACGCAGGGTTAGCGTTCTGTTATCCTTATCGGCAGTTACTTTGATATAATAATTTTCTTTGTCAAAGACCAGTTGATCATCCGTCAATGCTTTGTAATAAATTTTGTCAATCGCATCACTTGCATTGGAGATCAGCTCTCTTAGGAAAATTTCCTTTTGCGTGTAAATCGAGTTAATCATCATTTCGAGCAGACGCTTGGACTCAGCCTGAAACTGTTTTTTCTCCATTCGGATATCTCCTTTCAAATATGAACCTATGTAAGGCCAGCGGATATGAGCTATGCAAACGATTCAACTTTGTTAGCACTCCCATCATTCGAGTGCTAGCCTACCTTTTTTATATCATTCCTCATTTTTTATGTCAATATCTCGGTCGACTGAACATTAAAATTACATTTTAGGAAATCGCTAGTGTCTAATGTGCTTAAACATCACGTTAAACATTTCGACAGAAGATGGAAACAGTCCCTGTACATGGGGAAGCAGATTACTCCTGATCCGAAGCTCATCCTCATTCAAATGCTGGAGGTCCTCATGAAAGAACCAAACAATAGGATAATCGCCGTCCTTATGTCTGCTGCCTGCATTTAAACAAACGGGACCCTGGTCGTCCTCTGCTATTGCAAAAGGAATGTAGCCTGCTGACAGAAGAGGTGACCATTGATCAAGCAAATCATAAAATGCCTTTAATCCTTGACCTACAGGCAGACGTGGGAACTCAACAAACGTACAATCGCTCCAGTATACTCCCGGGATGGACTCATTATCGAATTGTAAAGATACATAATGGTAGGACGTGATAAAACTCCTCAGCAGGGGCGGCAGCTCAAAATGGTATTTTTCCTCCATCTCCCGAACTTCCTGTTCAGTAATCTGTGAAAGGAGAGGCTTCCACTTGATCCATCCCTCCTCGTCAACATTCCCATCACGCATTTCCATCGGTACATTTTCTTCCACATCCATAAAAAAGGCTTCATCCATCTGAGCAAATAGTTCCTTCATGGATGTACGAATATCCGCTTTCTTGTCCATGTCTTCACACCTCTTTCCTCTCTATTCACATTTTGCATCATGGGTTAATGCCAAATGCCCTCTATCTGAAAATAGCATTGTAATCATGTGCTGCTACACTTTTTAAGTTCAGCTTATCAGAACTTGCTTTTATCACCATTTGCGGAATATTAGTATTACCAGCGCAAGGGCTCATAGTTCCGCCAGATCACCCAACGCGCTGTCTCGTGAATTGGCGCGGTGCCAATGCTATATTCGTCCTTCGTGCCGCTCTGCAAATCAATCAAATGAAGCATACCGCCATACGTTCCAACCGCCAACATACTTTCATCAGGTGTAACTGCCAGCCCGGATATCGTACTGCCGACAAAATAGCGCCAAAGTTCACGGCCCTCCCTGTCAATCAGACGGAGATAACCGTAGGCATCACCCAAAATAGATCCTTGTGTCAGCGCTGTTGCAGCGTATACTCGCATTTCTTCATTCATCATCGGCCATTCTTCCTTATTCTGAGCAAGACCCTGCTCCACCTCAGCAATCGACACTTGAATGGTGGCACCGTTGTAGAAATGACAGGCATTGTACCAGACGTCCAGATCATCATTGGAAAATAGAGCATAATGCGGATAACTAGAACTTGGCTCCAATGTATGCACCGTCTTATCAGACAGATCCATAAGCATATGCTCACTCATCTGGCTACCGTAAGCAATCCAACGTCCATCCCTCGACACAGCTCCATGGGCCATATCCACAATCGTGTCTTCCAACTCTAGTTTTCTTCGTTCAGACGCCTCGGGATGGATCAAATCCACCTGATCACCAGCCAGCAAATAAACGCCGTAACCGCAAAGCAGCAGAAGTCGCTGTCCATCGCCAAACGGAATCACTTCATCTAATATATCTTCAGGATGCTCCTCATCTCCCAAGCACTCCAGATCAGGAATGGATGCTTTTAAGCGGCCTTGTATATCCTCCCACTGAAAATGTGCTGTCTCTTCTCCTTGCAGATTTAAGTCCGGTTGACGAACAATCCGAATCCCCTGTCCATCCACCAACGCAAAATAAGTCCTGTCCGGCGAACAGCCTACTCGATGCAGTCCGGGGATTTGCAAGATTCTATCTTTTCCCGTCACATAGATCGTCCCACGTTCCCGAGGATTGCCCGCATGTAGAATGACTTCATTGCCTCCATTCACAAAAGCTATCGGCCTAACGGCTTGCAAAGCCTCCTCGAACGCTGGTGTAAGCGGCCAAGACGCGGCTGGAATCTCTCGACGTAACTGCTCCATTTCACCAGCCTGATTCGCCTCCTGAATCATACGAAAAATATCTTTGGCCATCTTGGGGCGTTCGTCCTGGTTTGGCTCTGATTGCTCCTGCTGCCATTCACTTTCCATGCCGACTCTGACAAATTCATTCACATCTGCGGCATACCTTTTTCCTTCCTGTCGCCACTTTGCTGCCATTTCATGATTCAACCAACTCATTTGCTTCCCCCATCCAGTGTATGTATGCCCTGTTTGTTCTACAGGCTTTGTTCATTCTGTTAGGTGGTTTCTCACCTTTGTCAGCACAGACCACAGGTCTGTCACTGCCTTCACCTCTTCATAGTCCAGAAAGGCATCTCGTTTGTCATAGTATTTTACCGCTATAATCACCATCTGAAGCGTCACTGGCTGTCCAGCAGCCTTAAGGACTTCCACAATACTTTCGAAGGTCGCCAACTCAAACCAGGTTTGAACCTGACGATCCGGCACCCACTTGGGAATATACTCGTCCTGTTCGTTGGTTACGACTGTACCCTCCTCTGCACATTCCTCTAGCCAATGCTCATCCCAATAATAAATTGGTGTGTGAACAGGGTCTTGATCCCATTGATCCACATTCACATATAACCAGTTATTATGCAGTTGCCCCACGCTACGCACCAATTCCTGCAATCCTTCAAATACACGATAAGACGGGCGCTCTCTGCGACGGTAATCCTCAAGTCTTGTCTCATACCTGCTCATCTTCAACCTCCCGCTTCCTATACCAGCTAAACACTCAAAATTCGCATAACATACATTTACAACTTATAAAACCCGATATAATTACAAGCACCTCGTAAAGTGTCAAGACTACATAAGGAGATTGATCTATTCATGAAAAGAATCACCGCACTTGTTATCCTGTCTTTGCTATTACTGGTATCCCCGATCTACGCTGCTGCCCCAGCACCTATGCTGGTCTATGTGGACCAGAGTAACCACTCCTTCATCCCGCTTCGTCTTCTGAACAGCTATGAAGGGATCACACTCAACATGACGGCAGCGGACAAAAAAATAGAAATTGCGCAAGGCAATACTCGGATCACCCTATTTGCCGGGAAATCTACTGCCAAAGTGAACGATCAAACGGTCCGTTTGCAAAATGCTCCTTTTACCGATAATGGTTCGACCTATGTACCCTTGCAGTTCATCAGCCAATATCTAAACCTGCAAGTCTCATGGCAAAAGGAAACCTCAGCTGTACGCATTAAGCAAGGTGCAAAGTCCGTCACGCTTCCGGTACATACTGGCAAGTTACCCGGAAACACTACACCCATTACGACAGCTCATAAAAGCTTCAAGGTCGGGTCTCGTACATTTTCCGCTAAGGTGGTCACCATCTCTATGCTCCATCCCAAGGTAAGCCTGGACGTGGCACTGGCAGGCGATTCCATTGGTAAAGTGGAAGACTTAAGTAGTCTCGCCAAACGTAACCAAGCGGTTGTAGCCATCAATGGTACATTCTTTGACGCCTATACCAAAAGTTCCTACAAAACGCCTTACGGCTATCTGGTCAGCCATGGAAAGATGTTGAAAAAAAGCTCCGGCGACCAACGGACGGTCTTCACCTACGATGCCAACCATTTATCCGAGCTAATGTCGGGTTCTGCCTTTGAACAACGCTTAAGCCAAGGCAGTGTCGAAGGTGCCCTTCAAGCCGGGCCTCGTCTGGTCACGAACGGTCAGGTTTCCCTAAATGTCAAAGCCGAAGGCTTCAAGGACCCTAAAATATTAACAGGCGGCGGCGCCCGCAGCGCACTCGGGATAAGTCGGGATCATAAGCTAATCCTCCTAACCACAAGTGGAGCGACTATACCGCAGCTCGCCCAAATGATGAAGCAGGCCGGCGCTTATCAAGCCATGAATCTGGACGGCGGTGCTTCCAGCGGGCTGTATTACAACGGCTCCTACCTCACCACACCCGGCCGCCAAATCAGCAATGCCATTATTGTAAAGTATCAATAGACAGATAAAGGGCTGTCTTCACGGATGTGTAAGCCGTGGGGATAGCCTTTTATCCATTTTCCTGGTTTCGGATGTTCCTGCTTCCACCTGTTCAGGCGGCTTGTATGGGCCGCTACGGGTTGCCTGCAACCTACAATCGAATCAGACCTGTAAAGCTATTGCTGCCTTCGCTTCCTTTTTTTAAAGAAAGATAAATACGATTGTCTTCTCTGCTCGCCAAGCATTCATAAAATCCCGGTTGCACAGAAAGGAACGTCCCTCCCCATACGCATTCAGGCTCCAGTCCACCACTTGTGGCTTCCTCCCCTGCTCCAATAAATAGGTTGCCTGAGGGAACCTTCAAAAACAGTCGTACAGCAGGCTTGTCAATATGATCTGTCATCAAAACCTCATAGGTCCCGTCGGCTCCCAGATTCAAAAAAGCTACATTTCCCGCATTCAACTCGCCCAGCTCGTCCTCTTCGATGGACCACCAATCCGGATCATCGTCCAAACGATGCTTAAGAGCTTGCGTATCAAATAAGCAAAGAGTCGCCGTGTCTGTCGTAAATTGAAATGGACTGCTTGCCATATTCATCATGCGATCCTCCTGATTTTGGTCAACGAATTTCTGTTTTTCCACGTCTTACGCTATCCGTATTGCCATATATTTGAGGGAAAATCCCCCTGTATGTAAAGTATAACAATGCTTGCAGGGCCAGACAACATGTTGGGCTAACACCTATTCTGCATAAAAAGCCCTCCCTCACGATGTCGTGAAAGAAGGCCGATTTGTGGATTTAAGCGATGCTAACCTGCTGTTAGATCAGAAAAGACTTAGTAATAATTACCAACAAAATGAACAATACCAAAATCGCTCCTGTGGATGTCCATGCTCCACCGTAACCTACTTCACCCATGTCTGAATCCCTCCTTGCGTTAAAGCTTACTCTTATCGTATGAAGAAAAGCGGATAACGACAGGGCGAATCGGCAAGTTTATTTGCCATGGAAGGACTACTCAGAAAATGGACTGATACGTTTGAGATAGATCGCTAATGACTCTGGATGACAACTGGCAGAGAATGTCGTCCGTTCTTCGCAGTAACCTGCTCACATCCTTGTACTTCATTTTTTGAAGGAGCGGGGTTTCTAACTGGGATGAAAGAAATTGAGTGGTGCCTATAAATACAACAACATCCAATCCCGGGTTGGTTTCGGTATGTAATAAGTGCAGCAGATCAGTCATAGACAGTAATCCGGGAGGGAAACGGCTGTTGTTTTCTTTCATATATAGTGCTTTTAACATGGAGGTCAAAGCCCAGTCACATAGGATAATGCAGCATTGGACTTGATTGTGCTTGTACAGGATTTGGGCTAGTTTCATGTGGTATTGGGATAGAGTTTTAAAATCCGTTATTGAATGATGTAGGTGTTGTGAGGGTCTGGACGGTTGAGTGGGACTTGAAATAAAGGTAGAAGGAGCTTCTTTCATATCTATTCCTCCAGAGAATTTCAATATTAGTCTTATTATACTCTAAAATAATACTTATAGATATTATTATTATTTATTATATTCATTATTCAATGTTTTCATTTGGATATCTTGTCTACACTTTTAGAATAGTGAGGTGTAGACGATGGAAGATAAAGAAGTTCTTAAATTAGTGGGTGCCAGAATACGTGCTTTGCGAAAAGAAAAAGGATTGTCTCAGGAGTCGCTTGGGGAAAAAGGTGAGTTCCATTTTTCATACATAGGGCAGATTGAGCGTGGAGAAAAAAACGTATCTTTAATAAATATAGCTAAAATTGCTAATGCACTGGATGTTAATTTGATTCAGCTTTTTGCTTATGTAAATGAGGATATTAAGGTTACAAAACATGAAACTGATATACAAGAAATCGTAAAAATACTCCAAAAATCGAGTCCAGAGAAAGTACGCTTGGCGAGGAATGTGATACGGGAGATTACAAATTAAAAGGATTTTTTAGCAAAAATAAAGGAGCCACCTTTAGTTAACAAGGCAGTTCCTATTGCACTATTGTTTTACGTAAGTTCAATACCCTATCGAACATTAAAATAACATATATATATCCAGTATTAACTTAATTTCAAGTTTCTTATATAAAAGCGCGAATCGAATACGAAATTGCAAAGGACTTCCCGCCATTATGAAATTATTGGCTTCTAGGTAGTTTCTTGCGGTCATTCAATTTAGATTTTCTTTTTACCCTTTTTGTGGGCAATACCATACGAACATTTTTTAGCTTCGTTTTTCTTTGAGCACTATTTGTAATAAGGTTGACTGTAAAGTTCACGAAACCGCGTTGGATGTTAAGTGTTTTAAAACCAACTCTTCTGCAATTATTGCATAGATTACCATTAATATTCCAGATCCAACATCCACTGAAGTTATAATTAGGAACATGTATGGGAAAACTACCTGACCACACAAGATTTCTTGATACGCTCTCAGCGTAATAATATATTGTTCTATCCCCTACATTGCCAGTAACAACTTCCCTCGTTTGACCAGGCGCCAGACGGTACCAGGTAGACAATATACCCGTTTGTCCCACAAAGACAAACCCACACCTACTCGCGTGATAGAAAATGGCTACCTGTACGGTAGAATTGGTGCTGTTTCGAAAATAAAGACTCATTTTTTTGTCACTCCCTCTTAATACCATTCTACAATCCATTGTATGCAAGAGTTGTAAATAGGAAGTGGACAAACATAAAAGAGTCTTAGCCTTTTTTAGGATACTCAGAGATTATGCTTTTTTAGAGTTTCCCGCCATCAGTTTAGCGAAACCATATGACCATGTTGTTTATGTTATAGAATTCAATCAAAAGAAAACCCCCACCTAATCTTGTAAAGATCAAAAAACACGTCCATATATGACGTGTTTTTCAATAAAATATCCTTAACTAATAGAACCTTTTAAATATCCTAAACCAAACCTTACTTCCAAATCTCGTCCGCAATCTCTTTAATGAAGGCAAGCTTTTTCCACTGCTGCTCTTCTGTCAGAATATTGCCTTCTTCTGTTGAAGCGAAGCCGCACTGTGGGCTGAGGCAGATGTGGTTGATGTCGACGAATTGAGTCGCTTCCTTAATGCGGTTAATGACCGTCTGCTTGTCTTCCAGTTCACCCGTTTTGGAGGAAACGAGGCCCAGTACGACCTGCTTTTGATCTTTCAGATGCTTAAGCGGTGTGAAATCACCTGCACGGTCGGTGTCGAATTCGAGATAGTAGCCGTCGATGTTGTCGATGCCGAACAGGGTTTCGGCTACAGGCTCATAGCCGCCAGAAGATGCCCAGGTGGAATGGTAGTTACCACGGCATACGTGGGTCGTTACGACCAAATCGGCTGGGAGATCCTTCACCGTTTCCTGATTCACACGGGCAAACAGCTTTTTGGTATCTTCCACATCTTCACCTGCATGCTGTCTAGCTTCCCAATAGTTTTTATCACAGAGCATCCCCCATGTGCAATCATCCAGTTGCAAGCTGCGGCAGCCCTCATTGTACAACGCTTGAATCACGGATTTGTAGGCTTTGGCGATATCCGTCACCAGTTCATCCAGATTGCTGTAATACGTATCGGTTGTTTCTTTATTCTCTCCGCGCAACAGCTCGGCTAGGAACTGTGCAGGTGCCGGGATCGTTTGGCGCGCGATGGCATCCTCACCTGCTACTTGCTTCAGGAATTTGAAATCTTCAATGAAAGGATGACGGGAATGTCCGATTTTACCGGACAAGCGTGCGGTTTCCGCTCTTGTTTCCACACCTTGGAATTGGTAGCCGTTCGAAAGCTGTACCTTTTCCACACCGTCCAGACCCCACATAAAATCAAGATGCCACCAGGAGCGTCTGAATTCACCGTCTGTCACGGCTTGAAGTCCTACGGATTTTTGCTTTTCCACTAGCTTGATAATTTCGTTATCTTCAATCTTTCTCAGCTCGTCCGCAGAGATTTCATTATTTTGAAATTGAATTCTGGCGTCTTTAATCGCTTGCGGGCGCAAAAAGCTGCCGACCATATCATGTCTAAAAGGGGTGACTTTACGTTGGGATGCATTGTCAAGGATGCTGCTCATTAGGGTTATCTCCTTTTTCGCTTCTATAGTGAAGTTCTTGTAAGAAAGATAACATACATTTTCAGTTATAAGGTAACTCCAATAAACTATAGCTAGTTATAGCCTAAGGCTATACCCAACCTTTTATTCCCCTATCGCCTCATGCAACGCTTCTACATAGACGGTAGCCAGCTTGGAGAGCGCAGCGTTTTTATGGCAAATCCATCCCACATTAATAGACTCATCACATTCCAGAGGGACGGAAATAATGTCGTTACCGTTCAGATCCGCACTGATCACCCCGGTAGAAATCGTATAGCCGTTCAAGCCAATGAGCAAATTAAAAAGGGTCGCCCGGTCATGGACACGAATGCTTTTGGGATGTGACAACGTACTGAGAATCTCCTCGGAAAAGTGAAAGGAATTGTACTCCCCTTGCTCAAAGGACAGATACGGATAGGGATGAAGCTGATCAATGGTCACGATAGACTGTCGGGATAGCGGATTATTGGCACTGATAAAAATGTGTGGCTTGGCCGTAAACAGGCTATTGAATTGCAGATTCGCATCTTTTAGCAGCTTGTTAATGACCTTGGCGTTAAATTCGTTCAGATACAGGATTCCTATCTCACTGCGCAGGCTTTTGACATCCTGTATGATTTCATGGGTTTTGGTCTCTCGTAAAGCCAGTTCATACTCTTCTTGACCATATTGATTCACCAGATTCACAAATGCATTTACAGCAAAAGCGTAATGCTGCGTGGACACAGCAAAATGCTGTGGTGAAGGCTTGGCATCCAGATAGCGACTTTCCAGCAGCTCCGCCTGCTCAACGACCTGACGTGCATAACCGAGGAATTCCACGCCTTCCTTGGACAAAGAAATTCCCTTATTGGTACGCTCAAAAATGGTGATATGAATTTCTTCCTCCAAATCGCGAATCGCGTTCGACAGACTGGGCTGGGAAATGAACAACCGCTTCGCAGCCTCATTCATGGAGCCACGATTGGCAACCTCAATGACATATTTTAATTGTTGTAAGGTCAATGCATGATGTCCTTTCCGTTTGTGTTTCTTCTATTATATAATACATAATCACACTTCTGGAAAAGGGATAGTTGTTGCTTAAATGAAATCAACCTCTCCCCCTAAGGTTTAAAAAATATAAACACCTCCCTAAATGAAAATCTTCCATTCAGGGAGGTGCTCTAGTTATGATACTTTAATTAACGAATTTCACCGTTTGTGGAGATCAGCTTTTGATACCAATAGAAGCTTTGTTTACGAATACGACGCAGATCCTTGAGATCAAACTCCTCACGATCCACATAGATAAACCCGTAACGTTTGCTGGAGCCCTGATGGGTACTAACAAGGTCAATCGCAGACCACGGACAGAAGCCGAATACTTCTACACCGTCTGTAATAGCCAGTTGAATCTGCTCGATATGTTTCTTGAAAAAGTCAATACGATAAGGATCATTCACTACATCCCCTTCTTCAAGCTTGTCAAAAGCGCCCAGGCCGTTCTCTGTTACGATTAAAGGCAAGTGGTAGCGAGAATAAATTTGTCGTAATGTGGTTCTAAAACCGACCGGATCAATCTCCCAACCAAACTCCGTCGTTTGCAGGTTGGGGTTGACGGAACCTCGATATGCTCCAGGTTCACCCACAATTTCATGCTGATCACCTGTATGTGAAAAATCATTTCCGTCATCTAAACTTTCTCCTACGGTTTGAGAGGTATAATAATTAAATGCGATAAAGTCCGGGTTTCCCTTCGCTAAAATGTCCATATCCCCTTCTTCAATGACAGGCTCATAGCCTTTCTCGACCAAATAGCTCCACGCAATGTGATTGTAACGGCCAAATACAGCCATATCCAGATAGAGCCAGTTACGAATCGCTGCATAGTTATCAGCCGCCAGTGTATCTTCCGGCTTGGAACTGGCTGGATAGATAACCCCGATATTCGGCGCTGGTCCAATTTTCGCGTCAGGTAGCATTTCATGGCACAATACCATCGCTTTCGCCTGCGCGACTAACATATGATGATTTTGTTGGTACAGTACCTTTTGCGGATTTTCCAGACTTGTATCTAATGTGCCAATAGAACCGGGATGGAGAATCAGCATGTTCTGCTCATTAATGGTTAACCAATATTTCACCCTGTCTCCAAAGTTCTCAAACAATGTTTTAGCATATTGTTCGAAGGCATCAATCGTCTCCCTCTTCGACCAACCGCCTTGTTGTTCAAGAGCATAAGGCAGATCAAAATGATACATAGTAACAATCGGTTCAATCCCGTATTTGATTAGTTCGTCAATTAATGAGCTGTAAAACGCGATTCCCTTCTGATTAACTTCACCTGCGCCCTGGGGATAAATACGTGTCCAAGCAATAGAGAAACGATATGCTTTAAAGCCCATTTCAGCCATCAGAGCTACGTCTTCTTTGAACATATGGTAATGATCACTGGTTACCTTAAAATCAGTGACCCCTTCGACGTGATTAGCCATGTCAATGACAGAGGGTCCTTTTCCATCTTCGTCCCATGCACCCTCTACTTGATAAGCAGAAGTGGAACCTCCCCAGAAAAAATTTTCAGGAAATGCCTTCAATTGATTATGTTTCATGATCTAGTCCCTCCAGTATAGTTATATCCTTCTGATGTTCGCAATTTATGTGTGTAATGATGATGCTTGCCAGTATCACACAACCAAGGTTAACAATACTTCATTTTTTTGAATCTGCTCCTGATTTGTCTCAAATACATCCACTTTATGTTTCGTGAGTGTGACGATGACAGGCGTTACGATTTCGTATCCTGCTTCTATGATCTGTTCCCTGTCAAACTGGATTAGCAAATCGCCCTGTTTCACGCTGTCGCCTTCTTTAACCACTGGATTAAAATGCTTCCCTTTCAGCGCAACGGTGTTAATTCCGATATGAATTAATATCTCTGTACCCGCATTGGAAGTCAATCCTATGGCATGTCCTGTGGGGAACAGCGAGGTTACGACTCCATCTATTGGCGCTACAACCTCACCCACAGACGGTTCAATAGCTAACCCTTTTCCCATAGCCCCTGTAGAAAATGCAGAATCATTCACTTGACTCAATGGTATGATCCTGCCTGTGATCGGGCTGTATATCGTTTCTTTCTTGATATCAACGGCCTTGGTTGCTGTAGCAACTGGTTCTGGTTCTGCTGTTTTCACGGATTCAACTGTTTCTGGGGCCTCCCCCTTCACCTTGCTTTCATACCCAAAAATAAGGGTTAGTGCGGTTGCTGCCGCGAATGAGCAGGCAATGGCAATCACGTAAACCAAGGTTGGCGTATACACTGGAATCGCAAAAATGTTGTGAAACACATAAGCCGTCATTTTCACCCCAAAATGTCCATTGATAGCTCCGCCAAGAGCGCCTGCGATAATGACAATCGGAATGACACGTTTATAACGAAGCACCAGACCATACACAATCGGCTCTGTCACACCAGCCAGCAATCCTGTAATACTCGTGGAACCGGCAAGAGTTCTAAGTGTTTTATCTTTTCTCGCCTTCAGGAAGATACCAAATGCGACACCAATTTGAGCAAATACAGCTGCTGCAGCCATCGCCTCAATCGGATCACCACCAACACCGATATTTTGAATCGTAATAGGTGTAAAACCCCAGTGAAGTCCGAAGACGACCATAAAGGTCATAAAACCGCCAAGAACAATCCCTGACAAAATGCCACTTACACCGATTAACCATGTCACACCTGAAGAAATCCAATCTCCTACCCCTGTACCGAAAGGTCCAAAAGCCATCGCAGATAGCGGAACCATAATCATTAAAGCCAGCATCGGAACTAAAAACAATTGTAAATCCTTAAGAATGATCTTCTTCAAAAACTTGTCCACCAACGCATAGATGCTAATGGATATGAAAATCGGGAAAACACTGGCGGAGTAGTTCATCATGACCACCGGTATTCCTAAAAACGATACATCAGCGCCTTTGTCCATCAGCCCCGTAAAGTTGGGTTCCATGAGAGCCGCACCGATCACACCAGCTACATAAGGATTCGCCTTCAGCTTTATACCAAGCGTAATCCCCAGCAAAATAGGCAAGAAGTAAAACACAGCATTCCCTGCAGCAGACAGAATCAGATAGGTATCACTTGTTGCAGACATCCATCCCAGCAAGGTCAAAACCGTTAGGAGTGCTTTTATCATTCCCGAGCCCGCCATCGCCGGAATCAACGGGGAGAAACTGCCCGAAATGACTTCAAAGATTGTGGATATGACCGATGTTTTTTTACCACTGGATTCACTGGCAGGGGAATTCGATCCAAAATCCCTGTTTTTCATAATCTCCGCATATACATAGGCAACATGGCTGCCAATAACAACTTGAAATTGTCCGCCGCTTTCAACAACTGTAATGATCCCCTCGTGCTTCTCAAGCGCTTCTCTTTCGGCTTTTCGTGAATCCTTCAGGTCAAATCGGAGTCGTGTAGCACAGTGGACAAGCCCATTGATATTTTCTTCTCCTCCAACGAGACGTACGATGTCCTCGCCCATTTTCTTATGGTCCATGTTCATTCTCCTCTTGGGCAGATTGCCTGAAAACAAAAAAATACCTAAACGAAAGGCCTATATGATCAAAGAAAATGATCACTGCCATTCATTTAGGTATCGCCTGCTTAACCAGTAACAATCCTTATATTTAAGTTGTGAGCCTACTATAAATCACTTAGAAATCGTTTGCAAGCTTTTTTTCTAAGAAGTAGCCATATCGTTTCTGGAGGTTACACGCTGTATATGAATCGTCAAATACACTTTTTCGTCAATCGACATAGCACTTTCATGCTTTAATTCCAAATATTGATTGATCAATTGGGTGCATTGAAAAGCCCTCTCGTATTTATCTTTGACTTGGTCATACAAGAAATTATCCCCTGAAGCTAGTTGTTCTTGTTCATTGCTCAGCAATCTTTGGGCAAAGTACTGCAAATGAGTAATAAACCGGGAATAATTGAACGAAGTTTCATCCAGTGTAATCTGATAGTAATCGGTTACAATGTTGAAAATGTCATCAATCACCTCGGTAATCTCAACCGTTTGTTTCATACCCTGGCCGTCTTGTCTTGCATTTACAAAATGCATAGCAATAAAGCTGGCCTCATGCTCATCCATTTGGATGCCAAATTGAGCATGGATGATGTCCAATGCATTCATTCCGATCATAAATTCTTTTTTGTAAAATTTTTTAATTTGCCATAACAGTGAATTTTTAAGTCCCACGGATTTTCTGTATCGAGAGATGGCAAATTGAATATGGTCAATCAGAGAAATATAGATATTGTCACTAAAAATATCTCCCATTTCCTTTTTTGCGCTGCCTACAATTTCATCCGCCACCTTTAAATACTCTACGGATGTTTCCCCAATAAGATCTATTAATTTTTGTGGAATTTTATCGGACTTTAATACAAAGGTTTTTTCTATTTTTTCCTCATCGACCCTCTGGCCATTTTTCTTTTTAAAGCCCAGACCATTCCCGATGACAACAAATTCATGACCCACCTGATTTTCGGCTCGGATGACATTGTTGTTAAAAATTTGCCGGATGATCATTTATCTGCTCACCTCATTGATGTAATGACAAAGTTTGTAATAACAAAAAAAACCAAATAACGACTAAATCAATTAGTCATTATTTGGGTATCGCCTGCTTACCAGTAACAATCCCGAAGGGCACTTCACCCCTCATTCAATTACTCTTACTATACCGCTTTCAAGGCAGAATAACAACACAATCATGCCAAAAAACCGCTAAACACTCGGAATTCCTTGCGCTTAGCAGTTTTTAGGTTCACGCTTAACTCTCTTTCCCTTTGCAAAACACCTCTTTGGCAACCTGAATAGCTGAGGCTGCCCGGGGCCATCCTACATAAAAGGCAAGCTGTGTAATGACCTCAACCAGTTCTTCCTCCGAAATTCCGTTCTCCTTGGCCAGTTTCAGATGATAAGGAAGTTGATTTACATGCTCACACGCTACCAGAGCGGCAACTGTAATGAGACTCCGTTCTCTGAGAGATAGCTCACTTCTTCTCCATACATCTCCAAAAAGAACATCCTCCGTATAACCTACAAAAGCGGGAGCAAAATCACCGATGGTTTCCCGAACACTCGATCTGATCAATTTATGCTTCATACAATCATCTGGGCAAGTCCGTTGCCAAAGGACCAATCCTCTAATTCAGTCTCTACCAGTGTCACAAATACATCCTCCGGTCTAACCTTACATTCAATAGATAAGAGTTCCGCTAACTTTTGGTAGAAACTCTTTTTTTGTTCCGTAGTTCTACCCGATCCCATTGTAATTTGGATGTACAGCAGCTTGTCTGTTCTGGATACATTCAAATAATCGGGACTATAATAAAACTCGCTTAGCTTATGAGCATGAAAAACCTGAAAGTAATCTTTTTCCGGAACCTGAAAATGTTCGATCAAAGCATTCATGATACAGCGACTAATCCAAGGCAACTCTTGCTCTGTGTATTGCTGCTCCATGTAGCCAATTCGTACAAATGGCATGTTCATCTCTCCTATTCGCTGGGATAAGATGATTGTACTCCTCTTATTTTCATCTGTATAATTGAAAATAATCATAAATATATTCAATTTTACCGATGGAGATGAACATGCGTGGATCTGAAAGAATTAACTACATTTCGTACCATAATCGAAGAAGGAACGTTTTCAAAAGCTGCTGCCAAATTAAACTACGCTCAGTCTACAGTCACGAACCAAATCCAGAGGCTAGAGAAAGAGCTGGGATTTCAGCTTTTTAAAAGGGGTTGGGATGCAGAGTTAACGTCCCCAGGCAAACTATATGCCGAGGAGATAAACGGGCTTATTCAGCATTGGAATTTTGTAATGGACCAGGCGAAGTCTCTAAAAAAGGAGGAGATTGGCACGCTCCATATCGGTGTGATTGAAACGGTGGCGGCTACCGTACTGCCCTTGGTTCTGCAGCAGTTTCGAGAGCATAAACCGAATATTACGTGCCATTTTACAGTTGGAAACACGGATGCACTCGCAAATGCTTTGGTGGACGGTAAGCTGGATTTTGCAATCTCCGGGGAACCTCACTCGATTCCTTCCTTACACTTTGAACCCATATATCACGAACACATTGCCTTTATTGTGTCCCGTAATCACCCTTTTGCGGTAAAAACTGAGCTTTATCTCGAAGATCTGTACGAGTACCCGCTTATCGTCGGAGGTAAGAACTGCTTGTACCATATACGACTGGAGAAAGAGCTTTCACGCTTTCCGTCGATGCCGTTTTTTTATACTGTCAGTCAAATCTCGTCGATCGCCACATTTGTAAAAACGATTCCATCAGTTGGAGTGGTTGTATCGTCAATGCCTTTGCCGGAGGAACTGGTCACCGTCCCCCTCCAGTTAACAGACCCGAATATTCCTATTGGACTGCTACAAAACAACCATCACCAGCAGTATATGTCTTCGGCCCGAAAGCTATTTATACAGCTGGTTAAGGAGCTTTTTAGGTTATAGCTCCAATGCAATAACTACTAATTAAGCTATATAGGCAAAGCCGACACCTTTGCATAAAGAAAAAGCCGCCAAACACTCAGAAACCTGATGTTTAGCGGCTTTACTATATTTTGATGGCCTAAGGAAATATGGCCCTCTTTTAATTTTTATACTCTTGACATACCCGTTATTTCGCTTCGAGCGGTTTTTTCCACAGTCCCAGAATGAGCGCGGAAATCACGGAGCCAATCACGACTGCAAGCAAGAACAGCAAAGCATGATTGGCAAGAGCTGCTACAAAAATCCCGCCATGTGGAGCTGGAAGATTGATTTGCCAGAACTGCGTCAGACCACCAGCAATCGCTGAACCTACAATACAAGAGGTCAGGACACGCAGAGGATCGGCAGCTGCGAATGGAATGGCTCCTTCCGTAATGAAGGACAATCCAAGTACATAGTTCGTCAAGCCAGACTTGCGCTCTTGCTCAGTAAACTTATTTTTGAAGAACGTCGAAGCTAATGCGATCGCCAGCGGAGGTACCATACCACCCGCCATAACAGCCGCCATCATAGCACCGTTCGTGTTACCGCTGGAAGTAAAGACACCGATCGAAAATGCGTAAGCTGCTTTGTTAAAAGGTCCACCCATGTCGATCGACATCATTCCGCCCAGGATCAGACCCAAAATAACTGCATTACCTGTTCCCAAATTGTTCAGAACATTAACAAGCCACGTATTAATACCACCGAAAATTGGATCGAACAGGTAGAACATAATCGCGCCTGAAATTAGAAGTCCAAATACAGGGTATAACAAGATTGGTTTTAAACCATCCAGTGCTTTTGGCAGACCTGCAAAAGCTTTACGCAGGAAGATCACCACATAACCAGCCATGAAACCAGCTGCCAGACCGCCAAGGAAGCCTGCATTAGAGTTTACAGCCATCAGACCCCCAACCATACCTGGCATCAATGCCGGGCGGTCTCCAATGCTCATCGCGATAAATCCGGCCAGTATCGGAATCAGGAAGTGGAACGCACCTGTTCCACCGCCAATTGTCTGCAACAGTTGGAACAATGCATTGTCTTCTCCTGCCACTTGCTCAATCAAGAAGGAAATTGCTAACAAAATCCCCCCGCCTACAACGAATGGCAGCATATGAGAAATACCGTTCATTAAATCCTTATAGATTTTACTGCCCACGCTGCTCTTCTCCGCTTTCGACTCTTCAGCGCTGCTTTTACCTTCACTACGATAAATTGGGGCATCGCCGTTCAGCGCTTTGCGGATCAGTTCCTCAGATTTACGGATACCGTCGCTTACCGGTCTTTGCAATACAGGTTTACCGTCAAATCTGGCCATTTCAACCTTTTTGTCAGCAGCAACGATTACACCTTTGGCACGGCGAATTTCATCCGCTGTCAGTACGTTTTGCGCACCTTCCGAGCCATTCGTTTCTACCCGGATGTTAACACCCATTTCTGTCGCTTTCTTAATGAGAGCGTCTTCAGCCATAAACGTATGCGCAATGCCTGTAGGGCAGGCAGTCACCGCAACCACAAACTCGTCTGAATTCGGGTTACCAACGATAACATCCGGCGTTTTCTGTGCTTTGGCAGCCTCTTTCTTTGCTTCTTTTGCTTTCTTGGCTGCTTCTTCTTCCGCCTGCTTGGTATCAAACAGCTCGGATACTTCATCCGGTGTTTGCGTATTCATCAGTTTGTCGATGAAATCGGTATCAATTAAAAGCCGGGAAAGCGCTGCTAGTGTGCGAAGATGCGTATTTGCTGCTCCCTCTGGAGCGGCAATCATAAAGAACACTTTTGCCGGCTCACCGTCCAACGATTCGAATTCTACGCCTTTACTGCTTTTGGCGAAAACGACAGTCGCTTCATTTACGGCTTTGGTCTTGGCATGCGGCATCGCAATGCCGCCGCCGATTCCAGTGCTAGACTCTGCTTCACGTTTGTAAATCATTTCTTTAAACAAGGCACGGTCATTAATACGTCCACTTGCTTCGAGACTAGCGATAAGCTCCTCAATCGCCTCGTCTTTTGTCGTCGCCTGCAGGTCCATGATCATCGTTTCTTTAATCATCAGGTCTGTTATTCTCATTTTTCACACTCTCCTAAGTTCGATCAGCGTGTTGACACACGCATAATAAGCTCATGATGCAGATGGATTACCGTTTTGAAATCGTGACTTGCGGCCGTAATTGTTCAATCTTCTCTTTAGTAGCCAGATCATCGGAAAACGCAGTTGCGCTTCCGGATGCCACTCCTGCACGGAATGCTTCGATCGGATCGCCATGAAGAGCCAGCGTACCCACGAATCCAGCAATCATTGAATCACCTGCGCCTACAGAATTTTTCACCGTACCTGCTGGTACATTTGCGTGATACACTTCATCTGCCGTAATGAACAAAGCCCCTTCTCCTGCCATGGAAATCAGTACATTTTTTGCGCCTGCTTCCAGCAGCTTACGACCGTAAGTGACGATCTCCTCCTTTGAATGAATCGTTACGCCAAACAACTCAGCCAGCTCGTGGTGATTCGGCTTGATGAGCAGCGGTTTATGAACCAGTGCCTTCATCAGCGCCTCACCTGTGGTGTCGATGACGAATTCAGCTCCAGTTTGCTGGCATACGCTAATCAGCCGATCATAGAAGTCTCCTCCAAGTGACGGTGGAATACTTCCCGACAAGACGACAATGTCATTTTTCTGGAGTCCCGCCAGCTTTTGCACCAACGCATCGGCCTCTTGCTCACGAATCGCAGGTCCCAAACCATTAATTTCCGTTTCATCGCCATGCTTGAGCTTAATGTTAATCCGTGTGTCATCTTCGATCATTACAAAATCAGTTTTAATGGATTCTTCCCGCAATGTATCGTCGATAAACCTGCCTGTGAATCCTCCGAGAAAACCAATCGCCGTGCTATCTGCTCCCAACTGGTTCAGTACACGTGATACATTAATCCCCTTACCACCTGGCAGTTTTAAATCACGTTTCATCCGGTTCAAATCACCAAGCTTCAAATCATCAACTTCCACGATATAATCAATGGAAGGGTTCAGCGTTACTGTATATATCATTGTTATCCCTCGATTATCTTAGTTTTCTGAGCGATGGATCGGCGTGACCGTTCTGGCATCGATTCAGTAATAAGTATAGCTTCCTTGAGCTCGAACAGTTTGGCGAAGGTTACTTCTCCAATTTTGCTGGAATCGGCTAACACATACGTTTTGCCAGACAGCTGGTGAGCACGTCGCTTGATCAGCGCCTCTTCGGGATCAGGAGTTGTATACCCCATTTCCATATCCACCCCGTTCGTTCCTAGAAAGCACTTGTCGAATCGAAAATTGTCCAAATTTTGTAGGGCAATACTCCCGATTACGGCTTTGGTATGAATTTTCATCATCCCTCCCAGTAGATAGCTTCTGATTCTTTTGCTTACCAGTGCTTCTACGTGGGATAGTCCATTCGTCACGACCGTCACGTCTTTAGCTTCAATGTAAGGAATCATCGCCATCGTTGTTGTTCCCGCATCCAGATAAATACATTCGCCATCCAAAATTTCTTTGGCTGCTATACGGGCCACCGCATTTTTTTCTTGAACGTTTTTGAATGTTTTTTCTTCCATGCCAGGTTCCTGACTTTTCTGATTCAGCAAGGTTGCCCCGCCATGAATCCGCTTGAGCAACTGACGGCCCTCAAGATCTATCAAATCACGCCGAATCGTTGACTCAGAAGCTCCCAACAGATCAGCCAATTCTTGCAACTTTACAACACCACATTCTTGTAAGCGCTGTATTATTAACTTGTATCTTTCTTCCGTCAGCATCATCATTCCCCCAACTGTTCATATCGTACCACAAACTTGACAAAAAACAATCACTTTTCTCCAAAAAGATTCAAAAAAATTCATTTCTAATTCATTTTTTTACAAAATGGTGAATTCCTGCTCCAATCATCATGATTGCGTTTACATTTTAAAGAAAATACATCTACTTTTATGTAAATTCATTCTTCTTACATAGGAATTCAGCAGTAAACGTTCAAAAACGTTCTAAAGCTTCCATCAGTACTATTTTACCATTATGCGCACAATTCGTCCCCACCTTCTCTACTACTCAGAAAAAGGCTAAACACGAAGATTGCTCCCCTTTGTGTTTAGCCAATCGAGATGCTCAGCGTTCAGCCCTTAACGATTCCAATGACGAAACCGTCATACCCCTTGCTCCCCACGGTTTGGACAGCTGTAGCTGTAATTCTTGATTCCTCAGCTAGCATCTCATAAAACTTTCTTACTCCCTGCACACGAGGGTCTGTGCTATAAGCTTGAACCACTTCTCCTTCACGGATAACATTATCACCGATAATAACGGTGCCAGGATGTGAGAAGCGAAGTGCCCAATCCAGATAAAATGGATTATTGGGTTTATCCGCATCGATAAAAATAAGATCAAAGGGGTCAACTCTCTCCTCTTTCATCTGTGCTAACTGCTCTAAAGCGTCTCCCTCCCGAAGTTCCACTATTCCATCCAACTGAGCCAACGATATATTCGACCGGGCAATTTTAGCATGGATCGGATTGGCTTCCAGCGTAACTATTTCTCCATCCTCCGGCAACGCCCTTCCCAACCAGATTGTACTGTAGCCTCCCAAAGTACCGATCTCCAGCACACGTCGCGCTCCCTGCATTTGAGCAAGGATATTTAATAGCTTTCCCTGATTAGGGGATACATCATGCGGAGGTAGTCCCGCCTTTTGATTAGCGGCCAATACTTGTTCCAAGACAGCATCATGCGGAATGAGACACTCCGAGATATACTGGTCTACTTGATCCCACGTGTTCGTTTGATTCATTCGCTCCACTCTCCTTTGGATTAACTTACAATTTGATTGTAAATGAATTATTATTATAAAAATAATATATGTTTTTGCTCTATTCATAATCTACATATATGAATCTGTCGGAAAGGGAGAATGGTCTTGAACCTGCATGCATTACGCTTATTTCACGTGGTCGCCTCTACAGGGAGTGTGACACGTGCCTCTGAACTTTTAAATATTAGCCAACCTGCGATTACCGCCCAGATTAAAAAATTTGAAAAAGAAATATCTCTCACACTGCTCATGCCGCTAGGAAGAGGGATTGCCTTAACGGATGCTGGTGAAAAACTTGCTGTACTCGCCAGACGGCTCTTTGCTGTCGAACAGCAAATCGAACAATTTTCACAAGATTATCGTGATGGAGCCCATGGTCATATCCGGCTAGCGGCTACTTATTTACCGGCTCATTTTCTCATTCCGGCCTGGATTGCAAAATTCAAACAACAATATGAACATGTTGAAATGACGATTAACACTACAAATTCCAACGATGCTTTGCAGCAGCTATTAAATATAGAAGTGGATTTGGCTATCTACGGAGGACTGCCTGAGCAGTATCCCGATACGATTCAGACTGAAGAATTATTTCGTGATGAATTGTGGTTCGTGGTAGCTCCAGATCATCGGTATGCAAATCAGCAGGTTTCTTTATTGGAAATGATGCATGAACCCTTTGTTATGCGTGAAAAGGGGAGCTCGACACGGGAGAGATTATTTTCCTTATGTCGAACCTATAATGCCCCCACCCCCCAGGTCACCCTAAACTTCACAGGGCTGCATGAGGCGATTACCGCAGTTATTGCCGGATATGGTGCCAACTTTGTGTCCTCACTGGTCGTGCGTGAATATGTAGAACGTGGCGAACTGTGCCGGGTATATGTAGAAGACATCCAGCTTCTCAATTCAATCGCCATCTGTACCCGTAAGAACGAACCCCTATCTACCGCTACTCTAAATCTCATTCAGCTCATGCGTAACCATTCCTGATGAGCATTAGGCACCTGTGTACACTAGCGCTGTATTTTAAAATAACAAGAGCCATGACTGCGTGCGTACCGCATTCATGGCTCACCTTGTTATGATAAATATTCACCCTCAATAATCTTCTCCAGATAATCTTCCGGCTGTGCAAGAAACTCGGCAAAGCTGCACATATCCGCATATTCCTGATGCTCCTCGTCATAATAACCCAGACACTTTTGCTTCGGATTCCACACCAATATGATATCCGAGTAATTGTCTACGTTTAGAGACAGACGCAACAGCTTTTGCCGACCTACCTTCATCTCAACCGTATCTATGAATGAGAAGAACTCAACAAATTGAATATCAAGATCATTTTCTGGCAGGTTCACACGGAGCTGATCCCCCGTCAGAAAGGCTATTAAATCCTTCGGAAGCTTGTAGCTTTTCAAAGCATGTCGTTTATTTTCCAGATTATGAAATGCCGGAGGCTCTACAGACTTTAAATACTCAGCCATTTCTACGTTTTTATTACTTAGTGCAATTGTATATGCCCGTTCTCCATCTTTTTCTGCCAGCGTCACATCAGCGCCTTGCTGAACCAAATATTTCACCATCGCAAAATCGTTGTTGCGTGCCGCCACTGTCAAAGACGTGGCTTTATAAGGATATACCATATTAGGGGCATTGAAATTAATATCTACGCCATGTTCCAATAGTAATGCTACTGTTTTTAGGTCATGCTTACTAACTGCGCTGCGGAGTGTTGCTCCAGCATGCTGCTTCATATCGAGGCCCAGCTCATGGATAAGCAGCATATTACTTTTGTTACCGTAGTAGGCTTGCTCATAAGCACCGGATTTGACATGATTTTTACCGTCCAGCTTGGCGCCATGGGCGACCACATAACGGACAATCTCTTCGGTACCATAGCGAACAGCCTTCAGGAATGCGGGATTATCCTTCACATTAAGTTGGACCCCCTCATCGACCAGTAGCTTCAAGACTTCCATTTGCTCAGTGATGAGTGTAATATCTAATGGACTTAATGTCGTATATTTGCTGAGTACGATTCCTTGTTCTATATCCCAGCCTTCGGTCAGCGCTTGGCGTAAAGCGGATATATTGCCTTGAACGATATGCATCGCTATCTCAGGAAGAACCTCGAAATTGCCTACATCTTTTAATTTAATCATCGTTATTCCCTCACTCTTTATGTATCTACTATTAATTATGTATATCTATTTTATACCAACCTCTCCTTTACATAAATCCAACAGATTCCCCAAAATTCATTATTCACTCTAGCGCAAACAAGTGAGTAATAGAGGTCAAAATACCTTATAGAAGCTATAATTGTATTATGATTCTGTATATCCTGTGCCACGAAAAGGGGCTCGCAATGCATGGTTGATGACTTCGGATACCAAAGAAACAAAGCGAATAGTAACCCGGGCCCAAAGAAGCTTGAACAAAGAGAAATAATTAGAAGACTCCTCCCATCCAATCCATATCTAGAATATTCACATAAACTATAATATTTATCTGGAATATTAGGAATGGAGGAATTCCTATGTCTATTATTCGAATCTATCTGGAAGCAGACAGTATCGTATCTGGAAACATTGCTATCACAACAAGTATCAATGTCACTCCAGTGGTTAATCGTTACACAGCTATTGTCGTGCTTGGTAATATATTAGGTGGAGTGACCACTATCCCAGCACAAAATTTCACGAATGATAGTGGTACTTCAGTCGCGGCAAACAGTCTTGTGGTTCCGACCAGTAGCGGATACTACAATGTATTTGTAAATGGGACGTTGCAGCGAGGCGGCATAACAACGCTTTCTGCTACAAACCTAATTATAAATACAGGCCTGATTGTTGGTGCAACAGTAGTCGTTGAGGTTATTAATTTCAACTCTAGTGTCAACCTCTGTCAACAATGTTACAGTAACGACTACCATAAGCGACTGAGTGAATGCCTTCGTAAAATCACTATAAAGAAACCGCCAAACACAGGGTTTACCCTCGTCTTTAGCGGTTTATTTCTCTTTGAACCTCGAATATTTAAATCTTGAAGTTCTCCACAAGCACCTGAAGCTTCTCGGCAAGTGATGAGAGAAGCGCTGCGGAGGATTCCACTTCTTGCATGGCAGCAAGCTGTTGCTCCGAAGAGGCGGACAGGGATTTCGCCCCTTCAGCCGTATGGTTAGAGACCATTACGGTATTCTGAATGGCTTCAACGAGCCCTTCAGAGATCAGCGCCAGATCCCGAACTGTGGCTGATATTTGCTCGCTTTGGGAAGACATATCGGAGATGGAGACTTCGATCTCGGAGAAGGAGCGTCCGGCCGATATGATCAACTCTTTGCCCTGCATCATTTCGTCCGTGGAACGCTTCATAGTTTCTCCTGCCTTGTCCATTTGGGCGATAATCAGACTGATCAACTCGCTGATTTGTGTGGCAGAATTGGCAGAACGTTCGGCCAGCTTGCGGACAGAGCCAGCGACAACGGCGAAGCCCTGACCTTCTTCTCCGGCGCGCGCAGCTTCTATCGCTGCATTCAAAGACAGCAAGTTGGTCTCCTCGGCGATGCTGGCGATGGTGCCGACAATGTTCTCAATCTCCTTGGAGTGGCTGCCAAGCGTATGAATAATGCTTGAGAGATCGCCGATGCTTTCGCTGACAACTCCCATTTGGGAGGTGGTGGAATCCATCGATTCCCGGCCAAGACGTGCTTTCTGGACATTATCCGCGGCCTTGTTCATTGCGATGTCCGCATTGCCGGCAATATCGCTGATAAAGCGTGACATATCCTGAACAGCTTTATAGCTTCCTTCCAGATTCTCCAGTTGGGTATGCGCTCCATCGGCTAACTCAATCGTAACATTCACGCTATGCTCTCCAGCACGGTTCGTTGCCTGTGCGCTGGCAGACAGCTCTTGAGACGAAGAAGCGACCAGCATAGAGGTGTCATTGACCTGAGTAATCAGGTTGCGCAGGTTCATTGTCATATCGTTGAAGTCGCGGGCCAGCGTCCCGATTTCATCCTTGCTTTTGAAAAGAAGCGGTTCATGAGTAAGGTCGCCTTTGGTAATGGTATTCACAGAGGCTGACAGCTTGGTAAGCGGACTTACCATATGGCGAATCAACAGGTAAACAATAAGGATAGCCACGATGAAAATGGAACCGCCAATAATAAAGGGTTGAACAATAATATCCAACGTCCGTTCCTGAATTAACGAACCGTCAAAATTGATGGCCATCAGTGCAACAATGGGCTTGGTGGGATCATGGTCCTGATAAATGGGGCCGTATCCGGTTTTGAGCGAGGTTCCTTCATATGTATAAACCTTGGAATATGCTGAATGCTTCATGGTAGTTATCATTTCTTTGTCTTCGTCTGTGAAGTAGAAGGAATCGCCAGCTTGATAGCCTCTTTGCTTGAAGTTGGCATCGGCGGCCAGAATTTTTCCATCCAAGGAGATAATGAAAGCCTCTTTAAAAATAGGCTTATGTGCTACAATCCAGCCGATCCGGTCTTCAATGGCAGCAAGTTTGCTGTTATCTCCACTGACCAGAGCCGATATATCCGCAGGATCTATAAGGCCAGTCGTAATATTGGCGCAACCCACCAGCTCGATCCCAGCAGCTTCATCCACTTGATGATAAGCGGTACGATATCCGAAGTATCCAATGGAGGAGCCTACGAGAAGCAGTATGATGAGCATCATCCAGGTTAATTTTGTTGCCAGCTTCATTATTTGAACCACCAATCCTGACTCTAATAAATTTTTGTGACCATCCGTTTTCACTGCTACGATTATAGCCTATCAACACTTACTATAATATGGCATTCCAGTGTCGGAATATGTCGTTTTTTGTGAGAATAGTCACTGTTTTTTGTAAACGGGGACGTTGCAGCGAACGGCCGCCATTAATGGCGCGGTGACGACTACCATAAGCGACTGAGGTGAGAGTGCCTCTGTTGAATTACGACAAAAAAACTGCTAAAACACAGAGGTTCACCCTCGTTTTTAGCAGTTTATTTTTCTATATCATGTGTTTCATCGGTAACGTATTTTGATTTTTATAGCTGTATTCAGCTTTATTTTTTGTGGGCTAATAAGAGATTAACTATCGTATCCAATTGAAGTTCCAATGAATAAGGCTCTTCCATCACAAACTCATCCTCTTTATCGCTGAATGAACCGTACATATAAACCTGTCCTTTTTTTACAGCCGGAAGTCCTTTCCATAGCTCACTATGCAGAATCTGATTAGCCCCTTCATCTTCTGAACCGTTTACAAAGATGTGATCTCCCATATACTCGGGTAAAACCTCAAGTGAAATATTTTCAAAACCTTCTTTCATGTTCAATGCCTTCTTGGTAGGTGGCAGCTTTAGCATCTGATAAATGGTCGGACTTCCGTAATTGCCGCCTTTCGCTGCCAAAACATATATCGATTTATTGGCGACTTGTACAATTGAAACCGTCTCTCCGTCCTTAACGATACCTTGAATTTTCGTTCTGGCCTCTGCAGCTTTCTTCTCGTATTCAGTAATCCACTGCTCGGCTTCTTTCTGCTTGCCAAAGATTTCACTGATTCTACGGAATCTATCCAGCGGTCCCGCTGTAGATTCGCCCTCCCAATACGGCAGGAACACGGTCGTTCCTACCTTTTGGTAGCTGTCGATTTTCTTTTCGATTGAACCGATAATTAAATCCGGTTGCAGAACGGTCAGTTCCTCTAAATCCATAGGAAAATCACCGAGATCCTTGATTCCGGCCAACTTCTCTTTGGGATATCCCGATCGATCAATCCAAGCCTCATTCAGCATATAGCTTCTAACCCCCACCGGAATAATCCCCAGCTTCAAAAGATGCCCCATATACTGATCCGATGCCACTCGTTTCGGGTTTGCAGGTACTTCCACATCGCCTTTTAATGTCTTAACCGTTCTTGTCTGTGCTTGCACTGCCGCTTGTCCATCGCTGTTGGATGATGTCGCTGTATGATTAGTCTTCGTTTGCGATCTTCCAATTGTATTCGTCGGTGCCGAGCAAGCTCCCAGCATCAAAGATAAACACAGCATAATCATCATGGCCGTTATTTTGACTCTTCCGTGCATGAATAAATCCCCTTCCGCAGATACCGATATTGATAATCAATATCAGTATAACGTGTGAAAGATGTCCGCTGAAGGGCAGATTTAAGCATCGTTTGGGGCATATCCTGATCTTGCTTCTGGGCAGGATGCTCCCGCTCCTTTTTGAATCGTACGGGAGATAGTCCCTTATATTTCTTGAAGCTGCAACTTAACGAATGGGCATCTGGATATCCCACACGCTCTGCGATCTCCTGCAAAGTGGCGTCCGTCTGTATTAGCAGTTCTGCCGCTCGATCTGCTCTTACTTGGCCCAAGTAATGAATCGGACTGGTATGTATTTTACTTTTGAACAACCTTGATAAATGTCCAGTACTGCATTCTAGCTCCTCCGCAATGGACTCAAGTGTCATAGGCCGACTAAAATGCTCACGCATATAGGCTACAGCCTGAGATACACGGTCGGGCTTAAGAGGTTCGATGCCCTACCCTACAACTGCTGCAACAACTCATATACAAATTGATGAAATAAGGCTTTAACATGCAGTTTGCCAAGTCCAGAAGCTTCACGCCATTCTTGCTCCAACAGCTTCACTTGATCGTACAGGGGGGGGCGGGTAATGAGTGCGAAAGCATACTGATTCTGAAAGGGATTTGCCTTTTCCAGCTGTATGTATATATCAAAATATAAGTAAAAAAGCCCTGCAAAAGGGCTATCTTTCTTGCGATTCATTCTACTGTTGATTAGAGCTCACCTGTATGATTATGTTCCAAATCGTTTGCGGTACCCGCATTTTCGGCATAACTCTTCTACCGCTTCTCTCTTGGAGAAACCGAAGTACAGACGGTTGGCACGCTCCCCTTCCACAATGTCGGAAAAAGATTGTTCATGCACGTTACCTAAATTAATGACACCTTCTCCATCCAGACAGCAAGGGACCACCGTTCCATCCACCAATACCGCCGCCTGGCTACGGAGTGCATGGCAAAAACCTTTTCCGTCATCTTCCGGGGCACTGAGGCTCGGCCATTCAAATTCGTGGTCCTGATTCAAATAAACATTTGGTGCGATTTTGACCCCACTGCCTGGTATCACCTTTTCCTCAATCCGATAGTCCAGTCCAAACTCTTGCTCCAGTCGTTCAAGCGTTTCCCGGTTGCGCTGACGCTGCACATTAGTCAGATTATCCTGAGTCAGGTTCCAGAGACGGAACGAAATAATGACATTGTGTTTCACTGCTTCTCTTACAAACGTGAAAATATTACCCAAATATCCTTCTCGATCCACGGAGCCTTCATGCCCGTCAAAACTGTGGAGAGAGAAGTTCATCTGACGCAGCGCTGGTTGCCCAAGCAGCTTATGTCCGGTCTTCGGCAGCAAGGTACCATTGGTGGTTATATTGACCTTCAAGCCTTTCTCATGAGCACTTTCCAGCAAAAGATCAATTTTCGGATGGAGCAACGGCTCTCCTTTTACATGCAAATAGATGTAATCCGTATGTGGTTTGACCTGATCAAGCACATTTCGAAAGACTTCCGGATCAATAAATTTTTTGACACGCTGTGTTTGAGGACAAAAGCTACATGCAAGATTGCAAATGCTCGTTATCTCAATGTATACCTTTTTAAAAGTTTTCAACATGATTTCCCCATTCTAACCTTCATCCTGAGCATCTTGTTTATGCTCACTAATCTTATGATTATAACGGGTTATCACCGACAGGTAAACTCTCCAGCCTCCCCTTGGTGTGGGCATCAAATGCTCGACACCTACGCCTATCCAAGATTTGATTTGATATTTTCTATTGACCCTAGGTCTGACCTAAGGTTTATAGTGGAGTTATTCAACTATCAGTAAGGAGTCCTGTCATTGAAAGAACACATTACGATCAGTCAGCTTGCTCAGCTCATGAATGTATCTGTACATCAACTGCGATATTTTGAAGAAAAGGGAATCCTGTATCCATCACATACAGAAGAAAATCAATATCGGATGTACGGGCTTCATGAGATTTATCAGCTTTCGCATATTTTATTATTACGCAAATTAAACGTCCCTGTCGGCCAGATTCTAGAATGTATGACTTCCTATGCTGCGGATGATTATAACCAGCTTTTAGAGCAATCGTTGCAGAAGGTACAAGCTGAAATAGCTAACTTGAAAATGCATGAACAGTTTATTCACAAAGTGCTAGAAGAACATGATAGCCTGACTCAGCGAAATGATGAATATCAGGTCAAACGATTAGGTCCCCGTCATTTAAAGCTATGGTTTGCATTGGAGAATGGACAAGAGCTCACTGCCGGAAACTTATTTGAACACCACCCTGCCCCACCTCGATTATTTGAAAATGACCTGCATTACTTGTCTGATGCCGGACAGGTGAAGCTTTGTTATGAAACGGTGAATGTGGCTGACTATATTCTGGAAGAAGGCAACTATCTTTATAAGCATCTTTCCGTCATTGAAGAATCTGAGATTGATTATGAAATCAAACAAATGGAACGATATGTAGCTCATCACCAATATAACTGCCAAAGCAAGATTGTCCTAGTAGAAAAATCTTATCTTTCGATGTTCGGCAACAACAAGCTGCAATACGAAATTCAGGTAAAAGTAGAATAAATCTTGGAGGGCGTTACATGAGTGCAAAATCCTTTGACATTGTTGCATACCAGAAACAAGACCATGAAGCTGTTTGCAGTCTTTTAGTTGAATCGTTTAAAGCAAAATTTCAATCTCTTGTTACACTGGAGGATCAAGCTATACAGCAGTTGTTAATGAAGGTTTGGGTTCAAAATCCTTATTCTACATCTATGAAACAATTTGTAGCCAAAGAGAACGAAGAGGTTGTTGGTGTTCTTTCCCTCAAATGGAAGGCCCCCTCCTCTTCACTTCCTGAAACAAACCCCATTTCTTTGGCTCCGCTCATAAAACAGTTTGGTTGCTTTAATATATTTAAATTTTTGACAGGTATGCATGCGCTGGAGTATCCCCCCGCTGCAGATGAGTGTTACATTGATCATCTGGCAATTCGTTCAAGTCATCGTAACCAGGGAATAGGACGCCGTCTTCTAGCTTTCGCACAGCAATTTACGGTTGAATCTGGTTTTCATGCATTGACGCTCCATGTAGCGCATAAGAACCAAGGGGCTATCCGTTTGTATCACAAACTGGCGTTTGAAGTAGAACAATCCAAGTATAATGGGTTACGGCATTTTTGGTTCAAGGAGCCTGTATGGCATCTGATGAGTTGGAAAGAGAACCTGCATTCGAGGAGAGAACACTATTGAAAAAAACATTCAAGCTTACTTTGGGTATTGCGGCAGCTCTAGCTGTTGCCTTGATACTCATTGTTCTATATCAAAATTCCTACAAGATGACAGAAGAAAAAATACAAATCACGACACCTAAAGGGCTGTTAACAGGTACATTAGCTTTGCCTAAGAACTACTCGGAAAAAGTTGGATTGGTTGTTTTTGTCCATGGGGATGGTCCTATTAATGACACATATGATGATGGATACAAACCACTGTGGGAAAAGTTCGCCTCCAAGGGGTATGCCTCCCTGTCATTGAATAAGCCCGGTATTAATAGTGCCCCTGGCAATTGGCTGGATCAAAGCATGGAGGACCGCGCACAGGAGATCCGATATGCAATAGACTGGGCGAGAACCTTGCCGATGATTGATACGCAAAAAATCGGCCTATGGGAAGCCAGTCAAGCAGGATGGGTCATTCCGAAGATCGTTAAAGAGGAACATGATATTGCATTCAGCATCCTTGTATCGCCTGCCGTGAACTGGATTTCCCAAGGACAATTTAATACCAGAAAAGAAATGGAGCAAGAAGGAGCTACTCCTCAAGAAATTCAAAAGACATTGAACTACGATCAAGAGATTCTACAGTTACTGAAAAAACATGCTTCTTATGAAGAATACCTAAGCATAGCCGATCCTGAGGATATGATCTCCAAAGAAAGATGGAGCTTTATAGGCAAAAATTTTCGGTCTGATTCCACCGAAGAATTAAGTCACTTCCATTCTCCTGTACTCTTGGTTCTGGCTGGCAAAGATATTAATGTTGATGTACAGGATACCGAGCGAGTCTACCGCCAGAAAATACCCGCAGAGCTACTGTCCGTGATTCATTTACCTGAAGCCGACCATTCCATGATGGATGAAAAAATCGCGCGTTCAAAATCTCTAACTTTTTTAACAGCCGTATTCGCCCCAAGAAAATTGGTGAATGACGAGTATCTCAAAATCCTTGCCGATTATGTCAATCAGCACTAAACAAGGATGTTCTTTTTTTCCATACTTCTTTTGAATATGCTAATGAAAACCCCTTAACTGTTCTCGGTTAGACTGGGAATAGATCTATAAACAACAAAAAACGGCATCTCTGCCGTTTTTTCTAAAGAATGGACTCTCAGGGACTCGAACCCTGGACCAATTGATTAAGAGTCAACTGCTCTACCAACTGAGCTAAGAGTCCATAATAAAAGTTTGGTGGAGCCTAGGGGGATCGAACCCCTGACCTCATCGCTGCCAGCGATGCGCTCTCCCAGCTGAGCTAAGGCCCCATCGTAAGTAAGTTAATCAACGTTTCAAGCGACTTCTATATCATATAAAATTTTCATTCCTGTGTCAATACTTTTATAAAAAAATATAATCATCTTCCCACTTTGTCCCAAGAAAGATACAGTCAGCGATCAGTCGCTGGCTGTATCTTTAGATAATAGTGTTTTCAGTTCCTTCATAAACATATTGATGTCTTTAAACTGACGATAGACGGACGCAAAACGTACGTAGGCGACTTCATCCACTGGGTAAAGCTGTTCCATGACCAGCTCACCGATCTGCTGGCTATCCACTTCTGTGGCTGCTGTGTTGCGGATAGCGTTCTCTACCTGGGATACGATCATATCCAGTTGCTCGATGGATACTGGGCGCTTCTCGCAGGCCCGAATGAGACCGCGCAGCATTTTATCACGACTAAACTCTTCACGGCTGCCGTCTTTTTTGATGACCATGAGCGGGGTTTCCTCCACCATTTCAAAGGTGGTAAAACGCCTGGCACACTGTTCACATTCACGGCGGCGACGGATGGACTTATTATCATTCGCAGGTCGCGAATCCAACACTTTCGTGCCATTGTAGGCACAATACGGACACTTCATAATCTCACCACTTTCTTTTTCCAATAAATTCCCGAAGATTTTTAGTAATAATTTTGTCGAAACGGATCATAATATGTTTACCACATCGCGAGGAGGTGAACAACAATGGCACAAGGAAACAATGGCAACTCCAACAATCTGGTAGTCAGCAGATCCTCCGGCGCTCTGGAGCAAATGAAATATGAAATCGCTCAAGAGCTGGGTATCAGCATTCCTCAAGATGGATACCAAGGTAACATGACTTCCTATGAGAACGGTTCGATCGGGGGCTACATCACAAAACGCCTCGTAACGATCGCCGAACAACAATTGGCAGGTCAATACCAATAATCGCGGTAATAATGCAGAAATAACAAGATAAAGTGTATGGATGGGCTGCTTAAAACAGCCTGTCCTGCGCTTTTTTCATTTTAAAGCGAAAAGGCTCATCATGTCATTAACTTGCCATTTAAAAATCATTATAAATTTTCGTGTATTGCCTGTAGTAATAAATGACCCGCTGTACATAATGTCGTGTCTCACCAAAAGGGATTTGCTTAATGGACTCTTCTTTTCCATCCCACACTCCCTTGTCCAGCCACTCCTGAACTTTACCCGGCCCTGCATTGTAAGCAGCTACGATTGCTACGGGATTATCCTGAAACTTCATGGATAGGTTATGCAAATACCAGGTTCCCAGCTCAATATTGGTGCCAGGCTCGTGCTTGACACTGTCCAGCGGAACCTTTTGAATCTGGGCGCTGTCCATAATCCAATTTGCCGTATTCGGCATAATCTGCATCAGACCCAGTGCACCCTTATGCGACTGCTTGCTGGTTTTAAAATTGGTTTCTACACGGATAATAGACGCCACCAAAAATGGGTCCACTTCATACGTTTGTGAATACTGCCGAATCTCATCCTTATATTGAATTGGATAGAACCAGGACATCCAATTTGAATTAAGGAACAGAATCAGGACAAACCCGACAAACAAAGTGAGCAGGACTCTTTTCTTTCGCAAAATATTCATGCAAGTCCCTTCCGCTGCCAAAATTGATCAATTTGTCGTTTCGTCTCAGTCTGTGTTCCGCTATTATCGATAACGATATCGGCCAAGCTTTTCTTTTGTTCAATATCCATTTGTGCGGACAGCCTAAGTCCAGCTTGCTCCTCCGTCAGACCGTCTCTGAGCATCAGACGCTGGAGCTGAATATCACGTGGTACGTACACAACCATAATTTCCTCGTACAAGCTCTCCAGCCCGGACTCGTACAGTAACGGGATATCTGCCAAAACAAGCTTGTCCGGCTGTTCCCGTTCATATGCTTCCATGCGCATACGCATTTCCTCACGAATAGCAGGATGTGTAATATCGTTAAGTGCCTGCCGCTGGGCAGGGTCTCCGAATACAATCTCACCCAGTTTTTTGCGGTGCAGGGTTCCGTCATTGTTCACTATAGCTTGTCCAAAATGCTGTATGACCGCCGCCAGCACCGGATGCCCCGGAAGCATGACTTCCCGGGCAATGGCATCTGCGTCGATCAGCAGCGCACCTTTGGCGACCAAAAGAGCCGACACGGTGCTTTTTCCGGTAGCAATACCTCCGGTTAATCCGATATTCATGCTCTTTCACCTCATAACAGCTTCAATATGCCCATCATAATCAGTAATAATGCCGGCAATACACCCAGCGCCTTCATAAATCGAAATGCTGATAGAAAGAAGCCTGCCTTCATCCCTGCAATCAAAAATGTTCCACTGAATAACGTAATAGCCAGCGCAGTAGACAGTGGCTGAAAACCAAGCATAGCTGCCCCGAGTCCCGCTCCGAACGCATCGACCGATAATGCAATGCCCAGCCAAACCGCTTCGGTAGCAGATATACTGCCGGAACGGTCCATATCCGCAGCAGACGGACTTCGAAGAATCCGAATAACAAGTCCCCATTTGCGGAACTCCAGAGAAAATAGCGTTCGCTCCTGCTGCTCCACAGAAGCTTCTGCCGACAGATCTTTTCTTGAGCTAAGGAAAGACTCTGTATCATCACCCTCTATACACTTCTTCTCTCCAAGAACAGATCTGCTCACTGGATCAGTCTGTTCTGTAAGAAGCAGCCGCCGAGAGGCTTCCGCTGAATCCTCTGGCGAATCCTCTTTGCGGTGCAGAGCTTGAATCAAAGAGTAACAGCCGATACAGATCAGGATGACAGCGCCGAAAACGGTCGTATATACAGGAGACAGAACATGAGATAGTAATGCGCCCAATTGCATGGATATGCCGATCACCAAACCTGAACATATGGAGATGATAGCAATCGACAACAGTGGAATTTTCATTTTGCGCAGTCCATATGTAACACCGACTCCGAAACTATCCAAACTTAGCGCAAATGCCAGTAACAGCAGGGCTCCCCAATGATTAGCCACTCCAATTCCCTCCCATTGCGAAGGCAAGGCCTTATAACAACCGAAACCCTCCGCAGTATTGGTACTTGGAACAATATATGAGAGGGATGGGCTTGGGGTGACTGTGCCTGTTTAGCGCAAAGGCTGGCAGACCGGACAATGATGTGTGCCACGTCCGGCTACGACAGATTTTTCGATCAATGTGCCACAGTTAACGCAAGGCTTCGCGTTACGTCCATAGATTTGCAATTGATGCTGGAAGTCGCCCGTTTTACCCTGTCCATTAACGAACGATTTAATGGACGAGCCTCCAACCTGAATCGACGCACCCAGCGTGGAGACAATAGCTTCATGCAAGACATGAAATTGGCTATCCGTTAGGCTTTTGGCTGGCTGTGCTGGATGAATCCCCGCCTTAAACAACGATTCATCTACATAAATATTCCCGATGCCCACCACATATGACTGGTTTAGCAGCGCTGCCTTGATCGAAGTCGAACGAGTTCCAACAGCAGCACGCAGCATTTCCGGTGTAAAGGCCTCGTCCATCGGCTCCAAACCAAGCTTGTTCAGCGGTTTTTCCAGCAAATCCTGTCCTGCCGGAAATAAGTGCATCGTGCCAAACTGGCGCACATCCTGATAACGCAGCTCCGTACCATCTTTAAAATGAAAGATGACATGGGTATGCTTTTCCACAGGATCATGTTGCGAATATAATCCATATCGCCCTTCCATTCGAAGATGGGAAACCAGCACTAGCCCATCCAGCAAAATCCGCAGAAACTTTCCGCGTCTCTCCACCCCTGTAATCCGGTGATCGGCCAATTCCATCGCAAAAGCGTGGATATCATCGGGCCGTTGAATGATCCGCGGCAAATTAACGGTGACATGATCTATATGTTTATCAACGATAAGCTCGTTTAGCGTTCGTTTAATTGTTTCTACTTCCGGTAATTCCGGCATGATGTCTTCACCTCACCCTATATTATAACGGAAGCAGCGTCAAATTGGGACTATCTACTCATTGAAATATCTTACTTGGCCTCATACCAATTGCTGCCATAGCTTACTTCGGCTTTGAGCGGCACAGCCAGCTTTAATGCAGCTTCCATGGTAGCCGGGACAAGCTCTTTCATCGTTTCCATTTCCTCAGGCGGAACCTCGAACACAAGCTCATCATGTACTTGGAGCAGCATTCTGCTGCGAAGTTTACGTTCACGTAAGGCCTCATCCATCTGTACCATCGCCAACTTGATAATATCGGCTGCGGTACCTTGAATCGGCGTATTCATCGCTGTACGCTCAGCGAATGAACGCAGGTTGAAATTGCTGGCGTTAATCTCCGGCAAATAGCGTCTGCGTTCCAACAGCGTTTTTACGTATCCGTCCCGCTTCGCATCCTTCACAATATCATCCATGTAACGGCGAACGCCTTGGAACACATCAAAATACTGGTCGATAAAACGAGCCGCTTCCTTCCGCGTAATATTCAAATTTTGTGACAGACCATAATCACTGATCCCATAGACAATCCCAAAGTTGACTGCCTTCGCAGAACGCCGCATATTGGAGTCCACATCTTCCGCTGCTACCCCAAACACATCGGATGCGGTCTTGGTATGGATGTCCATATCGTGGACAAAGGCCTCCTTCAAACGTTCATCATCCGAAATATCAGCCAGCACCCGCAGCTCGATCTGTGAGTAGTCTGCCGCCAAAATAGACCAGCCCGGTTCGGACGGAACAAATACTTTGCGGATTTTGCGCCCCTCTTCGAGACGAATCGGAATGTTTTGCAAATTGGGAAATTGACTACTCAAGCGTCCAGTTGCTGCAACCGTCTGCCGGAAATACGTATGCACCTTACCCGTTTTCTCCGAAATTTCTTTCAGCAATCCTTCGACATACGTCGATTGGAGTTTGGCAATGGTGCGGTACTGCAAAATATTTTGCACAATATCATGATAGGGAGCCAGCTTTTCCAATACCTCCGCATCAGTCGAGTAACCCGTTTTCGTCTTTTTAATGACAGGTAAACCCAGTTTATCAAACAAAATCTCACCCAACTGCTTGGGCGAATTCAGATTGAACTCTACACCGGCAATGCTGTAGATTTCACCCACCAACGTTGCAATCTGAGCTTCAAATTCTTTCCCCAAAGCGCGCAGTTCTTCTACGTTCACCAAAATGCCCTGCTTCTCCATATCCGCCAAAATGCGGGACAACGGCATCTCCAGCTCATGAAACAGCTTGTGCATTTCCGTTTTTTCCAGCTCCGCCTGCTGTACAGGCACCAAAGCTTCAATCACCGCTGCCTTACGCGCCACATGATCGGACAGTACATCCACGTCAGGGACTTTATATTTAGCTCCTTTACCGAACACTTCTTCGTCTGGACGGATCGAAGACAAACCATATTTGGCTGCCAATCCGCTCAATGTCTGGTTTGCATCGGTCGGGTCCAGCAAGTATCCCGCCAGTTGCACATCAAACTCGGCCCCTGCAAACTCAATTCCATGCCAGTGTAAAGCCAAATCCGTACGATGCAGATCATGACCACGTTTTTTGCGTCCAGGGTCAGCAAGCCATTCGCGAATAGGTGTAGCTGCATCACTTTGCAATACATCCAGTGTCATAAAAAACTGCTGCCCCGTTGCGGCAAATATCAGACCTACGATGTCAGCATGATGCGGATTATCACCATGCGTCTCAACATGCAGCACATCCACATGATCCAACACTTCTACCAATTCGCTAATCCGCTGCTCATCCAGCACTGTTACGTCAGCCGCGGCTTCCTCTACGTCTACCCCAGTACTGCCAACCTCACCTGAAAAGGATAAACGCTCCAGCAAGGACTTGAACTCCAGCTTCGCCAGAGCTGGCCCGGCCGTTTCTGCTTGCAGCCCGCCAAAGGCCACATCTTCCAGTTGCTTGTCCAACGTTACATCCCGATAAATGGTCGCCAAATCTTTGCTCATTCGCGCATCGTCAGCATGTGTCTCAACGCGTTCTTTCATTTTGCCCTTCAGCTCATTCGTGTGCGCCAGCACCTCTTCGACTGAACCGTATTGATGCAGCAGCTTGAGCGCTGTTTTTTCACCTACGCCTGGAATTCCAGGAATATTGTCCGACGTATCGCCCATCAGACCCTTAAGGTCAATAATTTGCAGCGGCTTCAGGCCATATCGTTCCTGAATTTGCTCAGGTCCATACGTCTCCACCTCAGTAACCCCTTTGCGGGTCAAGCCGACTGTGACATGATCTGAAGCCAATTGAAGCATATCCTTGTCCCCGGTCACGACCAGCACATTGAAACCGGCTTCGTCCGCTGTCTTGGAGAGGGTGCCTATAATATCGTCCGCCTCATAGCCATCCAGTTCAAACTGAGCAATGCCGAAAGCGGTCAATAGCTCTTTCAGCAACGGAAATTGCTGGGACAGCTCTGGCGGTGTTTTCTCCCGTCCACCTTTGTAATCCTCGTATCCTTTATGGCGAAACGTTATTTTACCAGCATCGAAGGCAACCAGAATATGTGTTGGTTTGTGCTCCTCCAAGAGCCGCAATAACATCGTCGTAAATCCATACACCGCGTTCGTCTGCTGCCCACTCGAATTTGTTAACGGTGGCATAGCAAAAAACGCCCGGTAAATGATACTGTTGCCATCTATAAGCATGAGTTTATCCATTTAGCACCTCGCAAGTTCATCAATGCATTCGTAACGTTCTTACGTTTTACGCATTCCTCTTCCTATCTTAACATACAAGACTCCTTTTTCAGAAAAAAACGGCTGCTTCCTAACCAAATTTGCCTTTTGCTCAAAGACAAGTCTGGGTCAGAAACAACCGCTATATACCTGAAAGCTCTACTGGTTCAAATCTGGTCTCTCCCCTGTCACGAGATATACAGTGCTTTCGCCGATATTCGTAGCATGGTCACCAATTCGTTCAATGTATCGTCCTACAAGCAGTTGCAGCATGGCTTGTGAAGCCTCTGCCGGCTTTTCTACCATAAAGGCGTACAGATCGCTGATCATGTGGCTATACATGGAATCTACTCGATCATCCTCTTTGGCCATTTTATAGGCCAGATCTGTATTTTCATCCAAATAGGATTTGATCGCATCATCTATCATTTCTTTAACAATGGAAGCCATGTGCGGAATATCCACCAGCGGCTTAATGATCTGCTGCCCTTCCAAGCGAAGTGTCACCTTGGCAATATCAAGCGCCAAATCGCCCATTCGTTCCAGATCACTGGAAATTTTAAATGCAACAATGATCCGGCGCAAATCCTTCGCTACCGGCTGCTGGGTAATAATGAGCTTGGAGCCCATATCGAGAATATTCTCTTCCAGCGTATTAAGGGATGCATCATTTTTGACCACCTGCTGAGCCAATTCTGTATTTTTGGTCTGCAAACATTCAATGGCCTGATCGAGCGCCTTCGAAACGTGTGCCCCCATTTCGCGCAGTACGGCTCTCAGTTCATCTAACCCTTCATCAAAACCTTTTCTACGTATCATTTCGAAGTCACCCCTTCTGGCATATTCATCTGTAGGCTTTAGCCAAATCGCCCTGAAATATAATCTTCCGTACGCGAATCTTGCGGCGTGGAAAACATCGTCTCTGTATCCGCCGCTTCCACCACAACACCATTCAAAAAGAACGCAGTTCGACCGGACACACGCGCTGCCTGATGCATGTTATGCGTCACCATGACAATGGTATACGTGTCTCGCAATTCCTGAACCAGTTCTTCAATTTTCATCGTGGAGATCGGATCCAGCGCAGATGTCGCCTCGTCCATAAGCAAAATATCTGGCTGTACAGCAAGCGCCCGGGCAATGCACAACCGTTGCTGTTGTCCACCGGATAAACTCAGAGCAGAACGCTTCAGAAAATCCTTAACCTCTTCCCAGAGTGCCGCCTGCCGCAGGCTTTGCTCAACCAATTCGTCCAACTTGTCCTTTTGCCGAATTCCATGCAGACGCGGGCCGTAGGCCACGTTATCATAAATCGATTTGGGAAATGGGTTAGGCTGTTGAAAAACCATTCCCACCTGCTTACGCAGAGTTTCTACTTCCATAGTATCGCCGTATATATCCTGACCTGCGATACTCACAGTGCCTTCAATACGCGTTCCCGGTATCATGTCATTCATCCGGTTCAGCGTACGCAGCAGGGTTGATTTGCCGCAGCCGGACGGGCCGATGAAGGCAGTTACTGTTTTTTCAGGAATATCGAGGTTTATATGTTTCAGCGCGTGAAATTTCTCATAATATAAATTCAGCTTATCAATCCGGATTACGGAATCATTCATGGATTTATGATCTCCTTCGTGTTGCAGTTATGATCCTCAAGCATTGCACCTGATTTGCACAATATGAAGATTATATAAGCTGTGTGTAAATTTAGTGTGGTGGATTTGTTAACGGTATGTAAAATGATCAAGAACTTAGCATGAGCTCAAGCTCCTGCGCAATTTCGGCTGCATTCAAAGCCGCTTCCTCTGCGGAACGGGACACTTCGCTGTTTTTGGCTTCAATTTCATCGACAGCCTGCAATAGTTTGGCAAAAGTTTGTGTTCCAGCAGAAATATATTGAGAGCCTGTATGAATCTGCTGCATACTTGTATCCGTCAGTTCAGCAGTGTCACGCAGCATCTGCTCGATATGGGTGAGTAAGCCTGTAATCTGCGTGGAAAAAGCTTTCGTCTGGAGTGACATATTCCGCACCTCCTGAGACACAATCTGGAAGCCTCGTCCGTGTTCGCCAGCATGCGCCGCCTCAATGGACGCATTGATCGCCAGCAGTCCGCTGTGATCTGCCAATGCACGAATGGATGAGGCCATGCCCGCAATGTCATTCAACGATTGGGTCAACGCCGACATCTGCTCATGCTGGCGCTTCATTTGCTCCGTGACCGCACGATAGGAGAGCAAAACATCCTCCAGTTCTACTTTGCCACGGCGGGATAATTCACTCATTGAGCGGGTTAGCCGCACACTGTCATCGGCCTCTTTAGCTGCATCCAGCACAGTCAGCTGTATACGCTGGACTCCGTCATAGCTATGCCGAATCACATCGCCCCGCTCTTCGTCCGCTTCTCTTTGCATTCGCTGCACGACGGACAGGATATCACGAATCGTGAGTACGCCGAGTAATCGTGTGCCTTCCTTAATCAACACACAATCGTAAAAACGCTGTTCTTCACGCAACATCGCCAATTCCACAATGTCCGATGCCCGGCTTTTTAAATCCACAATTAATGTATCGGGGTCGGCAAATATGGCCGCAGGCTTGTCATAGAACAACGCCGCAGCAAATCTGCCCGTAAAATGGCGATTGTACGCATCTCTCATAATAATGCCCAGTGGAAGATCATTTTTATCCACAACAATAACACAAGGTATATCTTCCTGTGTTTTCATAAGTGCTAACAGTTCTTTACAAGACATGTCCGTACCAATGATCGGAACCTCCCGGCATGGCACATAGGTAGTAATCGGCTTGTATGCTTCACGTTCAATCACGGCAGTGGAACTCGGCTGGGTCTTTGGTTCCGTTATCATCGTTCTGAAGTCCCCTTTTTTTAACTACTTGGAGTGACGGGAACATCATATCGGTCATTTGTTGATTCTAGCGATCAGTTTTGTTAATGAAATGTAAAATCACGAAATGGACACAAAAGTCGCCGGACACTGCCATAGATAAAGAAAAACGCTCCTCATTTATAATAAATGAGAAGCGCTTCTTTTTTTATTTACAACCAGCTTGTACCCCACTCCACGGATCGAATCAATATGAACCGAGTCGGGATCTAGCTCCAGCTTTTTACGTAAGGAACTGACGTGCACATCCACGGTTCGTTGACCGCCAATGTAGTCAAAACCCCAAACAGCATTCATCAGATCATCCCGAGTCAATACCACACCCGGCTTGCGGGACAAATAAAGAAGTACCTCAAATTCCTTTGGTCTGAGGCTGATGGACTGACCTCCAAGAATGACTTCATATTTTTCAGGGTAAATTTCCAGCTCACCCAATTGAATTTTGGAGCTATCTTTCTGATCAGACAGCACTCCTTCATCCCCGCCGGAAGTTCTTCGCAGCACAGCCGTTACACGGGCCAACAGCTCAGAAACGCCAAAAGGCTTCGTGATGTAATCATCTGCACCCGACTTCAGCCCTTGGACAACCTCGGCCTCGCCGTTTTTGGCCGTTAAAATAATGATAGGCGTTGTCAGCCCCTGATGGCGAAGTCTGCTCAAAATGTCCAGACCGTTCATTCCCGGCAGCATCAAATCCAGCAGGATCAAATCGTAGGACTCTCTGGAGGCTTTTTCAAACCCTGCACTGCCATGATCCTCCGTGTCCACTTCGAAGCCTTCTTGTATCAAATTGTAGGATAGCAATCTGGCAAGCGTTGGTTCATCCTCAATAACCAGCAAGCGTTGTCCCATAAATAACTTCATCTCCTGTTTACCTGTTAAAGGCGCATTGGTCAAAATCCTGAAACCTTTTCCATACTCATGCGACACCCGTTTATTTTATCACGGCATTGTTAACAGAATGTAAAAAAGGTTATAGTTCATTCTTCCTGTTGCAATAGCGGTAATTCAACTGTAAATGTGGTACCCAATCCAAGCTCACTTTCCACCGAAAGGGTGCCATGATGCAAATCGACCAAGTGTTTGACGATCGACAATCCCAGTCCCGTTCCGCCAGAGTTGCGCGAGCGTCCTTTGTCCACCCGATAAAAGCGTTCAAAGATACGTGGCAGGTCCTTCTTTGGAATTCCAATACCTGTATCACTGACTGTAAATACGACCTTTTCCGTGTCATTCTCCCGCTGGATCGTTAAAACCTTAATCTTTACCTTGCCACCATCAAGTGTATAGTTGATACCATTAGACAAAAGGTTCAGGAAAATCTGCTGAAGCTTATCTTCATCTGCCTCCATAAACAGCTCATCCGGGATATCCATATGCAGCGTAATTCTTTTTTTGGCAGCTACATTGTTCAGTTTTTCCAGCAATGATTCTATGAATGACGAAACGTGCACTGGTGAGCAATCCAGCGGAGAACGCTTGGATTCAATTTTGGATAGCTCCAAAATGTCACCGATCAGCCGATTCAATCGTTCGCTTTCATCATATATAATTTGCAAAAATGAACGGGCCGTCTCCTCATCTTTAACCCCGCCACCGAGTAACGTCTCGGCAAAACCCTTGACTGCTGCAATTGGTGTTTTCAGCTCATGAGAAACGTTTGCCACAAATTCGCTCCGCATATTTTCCAACCGTCGAATAGCCGTAATATCCTGTAAAAGGAACAGCATCCCTCGGTATCCGCCTTCATCCTCATACATCGGAACACCATCCAGCAACACGAGTCTTTCTTCGGGATTGTACAAATGAACCTCACCATGCAGCCTTTCTCGGCTTTGTATGCTGCCCTCAATTAGCTTTGTGAGCTCATAGTGCTTCTTCAGCTCATGATACGGCTTGTCCGTCACCCGTTTGCCTACGACACCGAGCATTCGCTCGGACTCACGGTTTACAAGCGCAATACACTCACTTGCATCAATCATTAGAATCCCGCCTGTCATATTACTCATAACGCTCTGGAGGAGATCCTCATTGTCACGTATCGTCTTCATTTGGTTTTGGAGACTGTCAGCCATACGATTAATGGCTTCACCCAATTGCCCTACCTCATCCCGGCGCTGTACACCAACTCTTGCGTCATAATCCAGTCCTGATATGCGGTTGGCTACCCCTGTAATATGCTCAATAGGCGAGGTCAGACTGCGGGCAATACGATAGCTCACCAATCCAGCAGCAAGAAATAGCAACACGAGTCCAATCCCGATGGCCGTCCAGCCGCGGCGTACTCCCTCCTCCACCGCTTTCAGACTCATGGACAAACGGATATATCCGTCAAAGCCCTTGTCCGATATAACAGGCTCTGCAACGTATAGCATGTTCCGCTGCAAGGTTTCGCTGTAACGAATCGTGCGTCCGATTCTCTCTGTGGAGGCTTGCTGAATTTCTTCACGAGATGCGTGGTTTTCCATCTTACGCGGATCGCTTAACGAATCGCCAACCACCGTCCCGTCCTTGCGAATGAAGGTCACCCGCGATTCCGTCAGACGGGCAATTTCCTTCGCCTTTTGAGAATAATAAGAGACATAATCCGTACTGGACAGGGCATCTGCATTAACAAAAGGGAATGTAGCGCGAAGCAGGTCGATCTCCCGTCCCATGTTCTCCTCTAGCACCTTCATATTCGAATTTTTAAAAATTTGTCCCATCGTGATTCCAGCAGCAAGGACAGATACGCCAATCAAAATCAGCATGATCAAGGTAAGCCTGAAACGAAACGATTTCATAAAATATGCCCATCCTTTATGTAAGTTAAGTCTCATTCTACAGGCTACCTTCATTATGTTCCACTGTGAAAAGAAAAAAGGCCAGGGCATAACACGGCCCCAGCCTTTCCTTTGTCCTCTTATCCGTTTATAACTTCACCGCCATTGATATGAATAACCTGCCCGCTTACATATGAAGAATCATCAGAAGCAAGGTACACATAGGCTGGCGCCAATTCTTCCGGCTGACCCGGACGCTTCATTGGCTGTGCTCCTCCAAACTCGCTGACCGTCTTGGCATCAAATGTAGACGGGATTAACGGCGTCCAGATTGGCCCTGGTGCTACAGCGTTCACCCGAATACCTTGATCCGCCAAATTGAGTGAAAGGGAACGAGTAAAGGATGTGATTGCCCCTTTGGTCGATGAATAATCAATGAGTGTCTTGTTCCCAGCATACGCGGTAATCGATGTAGTGTTGACGATTGTGCTCCCTTTCTTCAAATGAGGCAATGCTGCTTGCGTCAGGAAGAACATACCGAAAATATTCGTACGGAAAGTGCGCTCCAACTGTTCTTTGGTGATATCCTCCAGCTTTTGTTGTGGATGCTGCTCTGCCGCATTGTTCACGACAATGTCGAGCTTGCCCAACTCGTTAACCGTCTGTTCAACCGCTTTTTTGGCAAATTGGTCATCTCCGATATCGCCAGGAATCAACACGCATTTGCGTCCCTCCTGCTCTACCTGACGTTTTGTTTCTTCCGCATCCTTATGCTCATTCAAGTAGATGATAGCTACGTCCGCACCTTCTTTGGCATACGTGACAGCTACAGCCCGTCCAATTCCACTGTCCCCACCAGTAATAAGTGCAACTTTACCTGTTAGCTTACCAGCGGCTTTATAAGTTGGTTTTTCAAACTGAGGTGCAGGCGACATTTTGGACTCAATCCCCGGTTGCTGGTCCTGATGCTGTGGGGGCAAAGTTTGCTGAGGTTGATTACTTTTAGGCATTGTACATTCTCCCTTCAAAATCAGATATTTTTTTAGGATGCAACATTTGCATCCACTCTACTCCTGATTTACCACACAAAGTTATTCGTTAAACGAAAAAAGAAAAATGTAGTTATTTGAGCGCACAAAAAAACGGCCTATGCTTATTCAGCACAGACCGTTTTTTTTCAATTTAGCATTTGTCATCATTCGATTATAGCCACTCGCCAAATGCTTCATTAAATAATATCGCTATATATCATTAAAAACGTAATCAGGATCAAGAAGACGGCAAGCAGCGTACTGAACATTCGCATTTTGCCAGCGTATTGCGTAATAGGCTGTTGGCTACGAATCGCTTCCAGCGACAGCCGTAACGGCTTACCCATGGCCCCAGCGATACCAGAAATGGCGAGAAACAACAGCAAAACGACCACGATCCAAGCTACGGAATATGGCCCCCAGGCAAAAATCATATAGATACCGCTAACAAGCACAAGGATCAGAGCAAATTGAGCCAAACGGTTCAATAGCTGAACAGCCGATATCGTTCCCTCCTGCACGCTAGGAGCCAATTTGTCGATTTTGCCCACAACGAAGGGGAGCAATAAATAAAAACCCATCGCCAGTGATCCAATAATGTGAATAAAAGACATTTTTCACAACCTCCATTTCTTTGTTTTCTTACAAACTCTTTTTCCATAGAACGATCATATTCCAACGAATGACTACCATCTTTTCAGTGTTTTGGGACATGCTTTTCTATGTCAGGATTTTTGCAAAATCCTCATGTAACTATCAATGCATATGAACTCTATTATACCGGGGAAGTGGTCCAAAGCAAAGGAATAAGGAAGAAAACGAATAGATTACTTAAAAGTAAAGAGGTGTCCGGCGGCCATAACTATGGCTTGGGACACCTCTTCAAGTAAAAGTATACCGTTTTAGTAGAAAATTGAATCTATACGGTAACTATTTTAATCACACTGCGGACCGATTGGGCGGATTGATCGAGCGCTGCTTTTTCTTCGGCTGTCAATTCCAACTCGAACACTTTTTCGATACCATTACCGCCAAGAAGTGTCGGTACGCCAAGGAACAAATCCTGATAGCCGTACTCTCCCTCCAGATAGGCAATGACCGGGATAATCCGTTTTTTATCTTTTACAATCGCTTCTGTCATCTGTGCAAGCGAAGCTGCCGGTGCATAATATGCGCTACCATTACCCAACAGGTTGACGATCTCACCGCCACCACCGCGTGTCCGTTGTACGATTGCTTCGATACGTTCCTGCGAAATCAGGGTATCGATAGGTATACCTCCAACGCTGGAATAGCGTACCAGGGGCACCATATCATCACCGTGACCACCCATAACAAAGCCGCGTACGTCTTCGACGGAAACGTTCAGTTCTTGTGCAATAAAGGTACAATATCGCGCTGTATCCAGCACACCTGATTGGCCAATAACCCGATTTTTCGGGAATCCAAGCGTTTGATAAGCAGTATAGGTCATAGCATCTACCGGATTACTCAGAATAATGACGATAGAATCCGGCGCATACTTCTTCACGTTCTCACAAACGGATTTTACAATTCCTGCGTTCGTATTTACCAAATCATCACGGCTCATACCCGGCTTGCGTGCAATCCCGGCTGTAATAATGACGATATCCGAGTTAGCTGCATCCTCGTAACTGGAAGTGCCCGTGATCTGGCTGTCAAATCCCTGTACCGGACCGGCCTCCAAAATATCAAGCGCCTTGCCTTTGGTCGGATTCTCTAGTTGCGGAATATCGATCAGTACGATATCACCTAGCTCCTTTTGAGCCAGCAGCAATGCGGTAGTGGCACCGGTAAAACCGGCGCCAACAATGGATATTTTTTTACGTTGAATGGACAAGTGGTATTCCCCTTCCTTACAGGTTACTAATAATGGTATCTGCGAACTCGGAGCATTTCACTTGTGTAGCACCATCCATCAGACGAGCAAAGTCATAAGTTACAATCTTCTTATTAATGGACGTCTCCAGCCCTTTGTAAATCAGGTCAGCCGCTTCTTTCCAACCCAAGTGTTCAAGCAACATTACGCCCGACAGAATTACGGAACCAGGGTTCACTACATCTTTGTCGGCGTATTTTGGTGCTGTACCATGTGTAGCTTCAAAGATAGCATGCCCTGTTACATAGTTAATGTTCGCACCTGGCGCAATACCAATTCCACCAACTTGGGCAGCAAGAGCATCGGACAGATAGTCCCCGTTCAGGTTGAGCGTAGCAATCACATCAAATTCAGAAGGACGAGTCAGTACTTGCTGAAGTGCAATATCAGCAATTGCATCCTTGATAATGATTTTGCCTGCATCTTCAGCTGCTTTTTGAGCTGCATTCGCCGCATCCTCACCGTCTTTTTCCTTGATTACATCATATTGGGCCCAAGTAAATACTTTATCTGCAAATTCTTCCTCAGCCACTTCATAACCCCAGTTTTTGAAGGCACCCTCGGTAAATTTCATAATGTTACCTTTGTGTACGAGCGTTACACTCTTGCGTCCGTGGTCAACAGCATACTGAATGGCTGCCCGTACCAGACGCTTTGAACCCTCGGAAGAAACTGGCTTAATGCCAATACCAGAGGTTTCAGGGAAACGGATTTTGTTCACACCCAGCTCTTGCTGGAGGAACTGAATAACCTTTTTCACGTCTTCGGACCCTTCAGCATACTCGATCCCCGCGTAAATATCTTCTGTGTTCTCACGGAAAATAACCATGTCTACCAATTCAGGACGTTTCACTGGAGAAGGAACACCGTTAAAATAACGAACAGGACGCAGACATACGTATAAATCCAGTTCCTGACGCAATGCCACATTCAACGAACGGATACCACCGCCAATAGGTGTCGTAAGTGGTCCTTTGATGGCTACAATATACTCACGGATGGCTTCCAAAGTATCGTTAGGGAGCCATTCGCCGTATGTATTGAAAGCTTTCTCACCAGCGAATACTTCATACCAGGCAATCTTTTTGCTGCCGTTATATGCTTTTTCTACAGCTGCGTCCAGTACGCGTTTGGAAGCTTTCCAGATGTCGCGACCCGTGCCGTCACCTTCGATAAACGGAATTACCGGATGGTTCGGAACCTGTAGTTGACCGTTATCAATCGTAATTTTTTCGCCTTCAGTTGGGAGCTCAAACTTTTCAAATTTCGCCATAAGTTCCTTTTCCTCCTCAGATATGAATGGGTACAGGACGAAAGACATGATCTTTATCACAGACAAAAACGTACATCTCTCGTCGTCCCCTCTATTGTACCTTATTTTTTAAATTCAGGGTATACAACCTCAATCTTCCTTCGATAAAGGGTTAGCGCAACTCTGGTGATACATATTTTTGATCCATTGGACCTGTATATTCGGCGCGAGGACGAATCAGGCGGTTATTTTCATACTGCTCTAAAATGTGTGCGGTCCATCCGGATACACGACTCACAGCAAAAATAGGTGTAAACAGGTCTCTCTTGATACCCAACTGGGTATACACAGAGGCAGAATAAAAATCCACATTGGGCTTCAAGCCTTTTTGCCCTGTTACAATTCCCTCAATTCGAACTGACATATCAAACAACGTTGTGTCGCCGTTCATTTCCCCCAGCTCGCGGGACATTTTGTGCAAATGCTTGGCACGCGGATCACCGTTTTTATAGACTCGGTGTCCAAAGCCCATAATTTTTTCGCGGTTATCCAGTTTCGCCTGAATATAGGAGTCCACCTGATCCAAGCCACCAATCTCCTCCAGCGTTTTGGCCACAGCCTCATTGGCCCCACCATGCAGTGGTCCTTTTAAAGCTCCAATTGCAGACGTGATTCCGGAATAAATATCCGACAATGTGGCTACCGTTACACGCGCAGCAAAGGTAGACGCATTTAATTCATGATCGGCGTGCAATACGAGAGCCTGATTGAACGCTTTAATAGCCGTCTCCTCCGGATCCTTGCCAGTCAGCTGATACAAAAAGTTTTCAGCGATGGAAATACCTTTTTTAGGCGCAATCGGCTCCAAGCCCTCGCGTATACGTGCTATAGCTGCCACAATGGTAGGCAATTGCGCCTGAAGCTTGACGGTTTTGGTCACATTAGACTCTCTCGACATATCATCCGCCTCTGGGTCATACAAAGCGAGAGACGATACGGCTGACCTCAAGGCAGCCATTGTACTCAAATTTTTCGGATATAACTTTAATTGAGTAACAATTTCATCCGGAATAGCAGCGTATTCGCTTAACTGGTTACGAAGCTCCTGCAATTGCTCTTTATCAGGTAATTTTCCAAACCACAACAAATAAGCTACCTCTTCAAAATCGGCGTTAACAGCCAAATCATCAATGTTATAACCCCGGTACGTGAGAACGCCATCTACGATAGAGCTTATGGAGGAAGTGGTCGCTACGATCCCTTCCAGACCTTTAGTCGCTGTCATCGTTACATCTCTCCTTTGTAAAAACATTGTGAACGGACTTGCAATGTAAACATTTTCAAAAGTAAGATATGTCTTTTAAATAGCTGAGTAATGTTAACGCCATATGTCAATATTTAAACCTTCTTTCACTATACTGGATTTTGTCGTTTATGTGAACATTGAGGGCTATTCCAACACATTCAAATGTTTTATCGCTTCCATAAAGAATTTTTTGAAACCCCTTACAAAAATTATTGATTCATTTGCACTTTTTTACACAGGTCTTGTCTCCCCCCTTTCCCGCATATGTATAGTAGAGCATTTATTTTATGAAAAACTATCGCAAAAGAAAGGAGCCGTGAGAGCTTGAGCCGGTTAATCCTGAATCGCATATTTCGTGCTCTATGGGTGGCAATCGTGATTGTAGCTCTGTTATTGGGCATATATGTGCTTTTCCCTCTCGTCTATCCTTTCCTATTCGCCTGGCTTGTGGCTTATGCCATGAATCCACTGGTTGGTTTTCTGCGTAACAAAGCCCGTATGCCACGTTGGACGGCTGTCACGGTCTCATTATTTGTATATTTAGGTGGAATTGCAATTATCCTGTCTGCAGCAATCACCCGCATGGTCCGAGAAGTTATAAAGTTGGCCATGACTTTTGACGGGCATATTGAGCGTTTTAAAAGTCTGTTTATCGATTGGACACAAAGCGATTTGATTCAAAATGTAATAATTGAAATTAACCATTTTATCCGGGATAATCCGGATTACCAACATACCATTAACAGTAATATTGATAAGACAACTCAAACTGTCAGTTCGGCTGTCACTACGCTAGTCGCTCAATTTTTTAATGGAGTTTTGAACTTGCTAACCTCTCTGCCTAATATGGGAGCAGTTCTAATGGTTATTGTATTAGCAGCCTTTTTTATTAGTAAGGACTGGGACCGACATAGTCGGATGCTCTCAAATACGGTTCCTGATACGATTCGCAAACCATTGTCGGATATATGGCACGATCTGCGTAAAGCACTGTACGGCTATTTGCGTGCACAGTTTATTATCATCTCCATTACGGCATTAACAGTCATTGTTGGGCTGTTCATATTGCGTGTGGAATCCGCCTTTACCATCGGTTTGATGATCGGGCTAGTGGACTTGCTACCTTATTTGGGGGTTGGCATTGTGATGATTCCGTGGATACTGTATGCGTATATGTCTGGTAATTTGGCACTAGGGGTAGGATTGTCGATCCTTTATATCATCCTGTTGATTGGACGACAGATCGTGGAGCCTAAGGTGCTGGCCAGCAGCGTGGGCTTGAACCCGCTTCCCACCCTCATCGGTATGTTCATCGGGCTCAAGCTGTTTGGCGTTTTAGGACTAATTATCGGACCTGTATCACTCATTGTCGTTGATGCACTGAATCGCGCGAATGTCATTCAGGACTTGCGCAACTATATTCTCGCCGGAAGAGTCCGCTAGATCATGGATAGGAAAAACGGCAGTTTACGTCAAAACCGCCGAAACGTAATACTGCCGTTTTTCATTTTTTTCTCCAGCCACTTCAATAAAAAACGTCGGTATAACGCTCGTGTTAAAGGGAACACCAACGTAAAACCAATAATATCTGTTAAAAATCCGGGGATAAGCAGTAAGCTCCCACCGAAAAAGACACATAATCCATCCAGCATTTTACGGCCGGGCATTTGGCCTCGGTTCATTTCATTTTTCGCATCGGCAATCACCTTACGACCTTCAAATTGCATCATGGCAGCCCCGATTAGGGTCGTCAGAATGATGAGTAAAATCGTTTTGCCCGCTCCAATCCAGTGACTTACCCATATAAACCCGTACAGCTCCGCCAAAGGAATGAGCAGCAGCAACAGCCACAGACGTTTACGCATCATCATGACTTCTGTCCCTCCCCGCCTGTAAAAGCAAACCTTAATGCAGTGTACAGCTCAGGTAGCGCCTGATCCAGTCGAACGGGCTTCCATTCGGTGTTCAACCATACGTGCCGTGTCATCCCTGTGACAAGCAGCTCTCCCGGCAGCGTGTCTGCCTGGGTCCATACCTTTCCCAGATACCTTTGATGCTCATCGTCCGTTACCCGTCGAACCTCATAGATATAGTTTAGACGTAATCTGGAGAAGTCCGTAATTGCGGTATAAATGGTAATTAAATCATCATATCGAGCAGGACTCGCATATTTCGCATTGATTTCAATAACTGGCAGCAAGACTCCTCGTTCCTCCATACTCCGATAGTTAAAACCCGCCTGTCGGATCATTTCGGTGCGCCCGATCTCAAACCAGTTCAAATAATTTGCATGATATACGACCCCCATCTGGTCGCTTTCCTGATAACGGACGCGTAGCGGTGCGCCATACCAGCGTAATTCCGTTTGTTTCTCCTCTTGAGTCATACAAGCTCTCCTATCTTTGTGCATCTTTATCTCTATTTTGCCCTCTCTCCATTAAACCATATTTACAGCCCGGGAACAAAAAGAGGGCAGACCGAACGGTCCACCCTCGCAAATCATATATAATAATGCCTTTATTATTGTGGCAACGGCTTGGACAGTTTATAATATCCGCTATCCGAAGCCAGCTTAAGCAAGCTCTTAGCCTGGCTTCCCGCCCAGGCGTAACCAAGTCGTCTTTCCTCACTAATTTTCATGATGTCGGTATACTTTTTGCCATCCCGGTCTGAAAAGAAATACTTATTGTCTTCCACATTATAGAAACGATACCACATTACGCTCGATGCATCCTTTTGGAAAAACTCCGGACCTTGACGATTGTATTTGATACCGTCGATTCGGTTGGCATCAAACCATTTCAAAGCGCTCTGAGCCGCTTTTTTCACTTCAGCGGTTTGCGGCTGGGACATGAGAAAAGCAGTAATGCCTACTGATTCCGTAGTTGTTTTGGAAGGTAACTCAAATGCCCGGGCTTCAACAGATGCATAAGTAGCCGGATCGTGCTGTGCACCCCAGATTGTTGGTGTACCATTATTTACAATTTGAGATTTAATTGTGTACTGGATACCTTTGTTTAGCGCTTGCTGAAGTCTGGAGCGGTAAGAGTTATCCAGAATATCGCTATCAAACGGCTGCTTCTTGTTCACAATATCGTCAGCCAAAACCATAACTCTGACCATTGCATCATCATTATAAGTTACAGCATCGGAATAATTACCACGTTTAGGGTATACCTGAGGCCAGCCACCTGAGGAATATTGAGAGGTTAGTACGAAGTCGACTGCTTTTTGTACACTGTTCTTAATATCTTTATTTTTGGTTTTTTTGTATACATCCGCTAAAAAACGAATCTCGGTTGTCGTGGCCTCGTTATCAAACGTTCCGAGTTCAACACCATCCTTGCTTTTCCATGTGGAGCGTGCAGCTTTGCCATCCCATTTGGATTTATAATTCTTTTCCATAGCTTTGAAGAATCCGCCATGCGGCAATTGCCAGGATACAATATTTAAGGCAAGCGTCGTATCCTTGGATATATCCCCCGTAGAAAACTTGCTAAAGTCGCGCATTTTGTTCAGGAGGCTGTCTGTATTCACAACAGCGGTTGGCTTCGCCACAGCCGACAGCCCAAATAATTGCTCGCGATCCAAAACACCTGAATTTACATCACCACCATAAACGTCCCGTCCCACAGCTGAATCTGTGTTAAGTTCATAAGAAGCAGTCGCCGATTCACGTCCTGAATCATATGTAGCCGGCACCATCTCCTGTGCCGCAGCCCATGAGGGACTTAGGAGTCCTGACGTTACTGTAATCGCCAAACTTGAAAGCGCTATCATCTTAACGGTTGGACACATCTTCTTTTTCATTTAAACCTCTCCCTTATTTTGATTTGGGTAATTGTGTTCAGTTTAACCCTATTTATTCTTGCTGAAGATTCTTTTTGATAGCGAGGGGAACTAAACCACTATTTATGCATGATAAATAGTTAGTTGTATTATATGAAAATATACCCAAAGGATCAATATATTTTAATTTACTAATAGATTAAAAAAGTTACAAAACGTTGAAAACAATAAAAATCCTCTTACTAATGCTGGATTAGTAAGAGGATTTTACGTGCAGCTAATATATAGTAGGTCGATGAGCAACATCGTTTAACCAAATCGACCCATGATGTACTCCTGAGTCAGCTCATTTTCAGGATTCGTGAAAATATCGTTCGTTTTCCCATGTTCAACCAGGCTTCCAATATAAAAATAAGCAGTATAATCGGAAATTCGTGCAGCCTGCTGCATATTGTGCGTCACAATAACGATGCGCAGTTCTTTTTTTAATTCGGTGATGAGCTCTTCTACCTTGCCTGTAGACACAGGGTCCAGCGCGGAAGCTGGCTCGTCAAGCAATAGAATTTTCGGCTGAACGGATAGTGCACGTGCAATGCAAAGCCGCTGCTGTTGCCCGCCAGACAGCGCCAAAGCGGAGTCGTGAAGGCGATCCTTGACCTCATCCCATAATGCTGCTTTACGCAGGCTGCTTTCGACGATTTCATCAAGCTGTTTCTTTTTGCGCACCCCACGGTATTTGGGACCGAAGGCGATATTATTGTAAATGGATTTGTAAAAAGGGTTGGGACGTTGCCACACCATGCCAATTTGCTGACGCAGCTTGATCACGTCCGTTTCCGGTGCCGTCAAATCCTGTCCATCCATCCAGATGTGCCCCGTTGTAGAGGAAGACGCAATCTCATCATTCATCCGATTAAGGGAGCGCAAAAAGGTCGATTTACCGCAGCCGGAAGGCCCGATCAGCGCAGTCACTGTCTGTTCGGGAAAGGCCAGATTCACTTTTTTAACAGCCTCAAAGCTGCCATAATAAATACTCAAATCCTCAGTACTGAACGGATGCGGCGGTTGCCCCGCAAGCTGTTCCGAACGCGTAGACTGAACGGATGTTGCTGGTGCGGCGGTTTTTGCCGTTCGCGTAATCACATGTTCCATTGTTCTCCATCCCCTTTCTAATCCATACGTTTGGCAGCTGTCAGACGGCGGTATACAACTCTTCCGAACCATCTTGCACTCAAGTTGAATGCAAGCACAAGCAGCACCAGTACGGCAGAAGCGCCTGCAGCAATATCTTTGGAGTCAGGAGCAATCCCCTCACTGTTGACCTTCCAAATATGAACAGCCAATGTCTCAGCAGGTCGCATCGGGTTAATAGGCGATCTAGCATGCAATGGATTCCAATCGGTAAAATCAAGCGGCGGCGTACTCATCCCTGCCGTAAACAGCAATGCGGCGGCTTCCCCGAAAATACGGCCTGCGGCCAGAATGGTACCCGTAATCAAGCTTGGCAGCGCAGCTGGCAACAAAATGGAGGTGATAATTTTCCACTTAGACAATCCAAGCGCAAGTCCAGCTTCCTTTTGCTCCTTCGGCACAGCTCGGAAAGCCTGCTCAGTTGTGCGAACCATCAGCGGCAGGTTAAATACGGCCAAAGCCAAGGCTCCTGATAAGAGGGAAAAGCCAAAATCAAACGTATTTACGATAAGTAGTAGTCCAAACAATCCGATGACGATAGACGGGAAGGAGGACAATACTTCGACGACAAGTCGTATAAAGTCCGTAATTTTCCCCGGCTTTGCATATTGCGCCATGTAAATACCTGCGCCCCAGCCAATCGGAATGGTGATAATCAAAGTTAGGATTAACAAAAATACGGAATTAAATAGTTGTGGGCCAATACCACCGCCTGCACGTAATGTTTGGGGAGCACTGGTTAAAAAGTCAAAAGAAATATGACTGACTCCGCGGGCCAAAATGAAACCCAGTAATCCAACCAAAAGTGCAACAATAAACAAGGCGAAGAAACAGATTACAAATGTAGCGATCTTGTCGGTCGTTTTAGCTTTCATCAAACCCGGTTTCTCCTTTCAAGCAGCCTTACCAGCAGCACGAAAATGAATGTCATGAGCAGAAGAACAAGCGCCATGCTCCAGAGAGCATTGTTATGAACGGAGCCCATCGCTGTATTCCCCATGCTTAGTGTAATGACGCTGGTCAACGTCGAAGCGGATTCCAGCAAGGAATGCGGTATATGCGGAGCATTCCCGATTACCATCTGTACAGCCAACGCTTCTCCGAAGGCACGAGCCATACCGAGGATAATTCCTGTTAAAAGAGCAGGCAACAGCGTTGGAATAATAACACGGGCAATTGTCTGCCAGCGGGTAGCACCCAAAGCATAAGAGGATTCACGCAGCCCCCCCGGCAAGGAAGACAACGCATCCGCCATAATACTCGTAATCGTCGGCAAAATCATGACTGACAACACTAGGCAGCCTGCCAGAATGCCGATGCCTTGTCCTCCAAACACGTTCCGAAGTAGCGGGACGATCACGGTCAAGCCGACAAAGCCATATACAACAGACGGAATACCGGATAATAATTCAATCGCAGGTTGAAGGATACGTTTACCCGATTTCGGCACGATTTCCGTCATAAATAAAGCCGCACATAAGCTGAGCGGACTAGCAATTAAAGCCGCCAGTATGGTTACTGCAAAAGAACCCGTAATAAACGGAAGCGCGCCGAAGGACTTAGGTTCGCCATCCGGGCTCCATTTGGTTCCAAAGAAAAACTCTCGCAGACTGACTCCATTCACCGCAAATGTAGCTACACCTTTGGAGGCAACAAAATATACGATGGAGAAAATGACTGCAACTAAAAAAACGACACAAACCGACGTATATATGCGGCCGGTCCATTCTTCCCAGTAATGTCTTTCTTTCATAACTCGGGATCGTTTATTCTGTTCCATGTATGCCTTCCCTTCAATTGGTTCCATACTGTAACTCCTTTAACCGAAGAATAGAGGCCGGACGCTAGTCCGCCTCTTCTTCGTGAATATACTCGCGTTAGCTGCGTTCATCGAACAGGAGATGTAACTCTCCTTATTTCGTGATATTACCGTCAGCATCACGTTTCACTTGCATACCTGCTACTGGAATGTATCCCAAGTCTACGACATCCGTTTTTTGGATTTCATCTGACAGAATGTAGTCCAGGAATGCTTTCACATGCTCTTTTGGCTCACCTTTAGTGTACATATGCTCGTAAGCCCACACTGGATATTTGCCTTGTTCTACATTTTCAACGTTAGCTTCAACGCCATCGTATTTCAAAGCAGTTACTGTGTTGTCGATGTAGGACAGAGCCAGATAACCAATCGCACCCGGTGTTTCAGCAATCAGCTTTTTCACAGTACCGGAGGAATCTTCTTGAATGGAGCCCGGCAGATCTTCCGTTTTTTGTCCCAATGCGTATTTTTCAAATGTTGCACGAGTACCGGAGCTGCTTGGACGGTTTACAATAACGATTTTTTGATCTGCACCGCCAACTTCTTTCCAGTTCGTGATTTTACCTGTAAAGATTTGTACCAATTGATCTTTTTTCAGGTCTGTAACGCCTACTTTAGGATTCGCTACCGCTGACATGGCTACAACAGCTACTTGGTGATCGACCAGCTCATCTGCGCCGCTCTCCAGTTTTTCTTTTGCAAACACGTCGGAGTTACCGATGTCCGCTTGTCCGCCGGAAACCTGAGTCAAGCCAGTACCGCTACCGCCGCCCTGTACTTGAACTGCAATGCCTTTATATTTATCGACAGCCATAAATTTTTGTCCCGCTTGCTCTACCAATGGTTGAAGTGCAGTGGAGCCAACAGCCAGAATGTTTCCTGTCAGTTCAGCAGCTGCTTTATTGTCTGTTCCTGTAGCAGCTTCTCCTTGTGGTGCAGCATTGTTACCTGATCCGCAAGCTGCAAGTGCAAATACCATGGTGAGAGTCATCAGAATGAACGGCCATTTTTTCAACATTTTTTATTGTCCTCCCCTTAGTTAAGTGACGGTTTTTTATTTATGACCATCAACACTTTTACATTGTAGGCCTGGAATGTTAGACGAACGACGTGGTTTTGTAAAACAAATATAAAATATTGATAGATAAATTATTTTTCGGTATATAATTAATCTATAGTTTGAAATTCACATATGAATGACATATAAGGAGAGCTGTTGGATTCCATGAATATTCTAAAATTGCGTATCTTGATGCTGATCGACAAATTCCATAAGGCGACGGATGTGGCCGAAGCTTTGCAAGTCAAACAACCTACCGTCAGCTTTCATATGAAGAGCTTGGAAAAGGAAATGGGTGTTTCCCTATTCTCTCTTCAACAAGGCAGGATTATACTAACGGAGGCTGGAAAAAAATTATTACCTTACGCAAAGCAGATCATCTCTCTGGAGCAAGAAGCTAGACAAGCTGTAGATGAACTGACAAAAGAGTCACAGGCGCAATTACATCTGAGTGCAGAGTCGATATCAGGTACGTATCTCCTCCCCACTTTGATGGCTAAGTTTGCTGAGCGGTATCCAGATTGTCGTATTCAGTTGGAGATTCAATCCCCGGATGCAATTAAGCAGCTACTGAAACAGGGGGAAATTGATTTTGCTTTTCTCGACGATAGAGATTCTCTTCCAGAGTATACGGTGGCAGAGCCAGTGGCTTCAGATCAAGTAGGAGTTATCCGTTCTGCATCTGCACTTGCACCTGCATTCAAATTAGAGGAGGTCGATGGACCCGATGTGCTGGACAAGCACACATGGGTAAAATATAGCGGTTCATCAGTTGTAGATCAGTATTCTTCGCTAGTTAAGCCTCATCTGGAAATCAACTCTTGGGAAGCGGTAAAGCAAGTCGTAAGCGGCGGAGAAGCGCTTGCCTTCTTTCCTGCGAGCGGAGTGGATAATAATGAAAATGCTGCTCCCTCGGTGGAATGGCTCCCTTATCCCGAGGCTGATAACCAAAGGAGCCATTATCAAATAAACATCGTGTATCAACAAGATACACACATGAACTTGATGCAACAGGCATTTCTTGATTTCATACGACGAGAAGGACTGGAAATGAAAAGCTAGAGAACATAAAAAAAGAGCATCCAAGTCTTATTGACTTGAATGCTCTTTTGCTTGTTGTAACGATACAGCCTCGGTATTATGTCATGGAGACTTTAATTACGCTTGTGCTGGAACGCAGCTAATTTTAATCAGGTTCGTAGAACCAGAATCACCAAGAGGTACGCCCGCAGTAATTACAACCAAATCGCCCTCTTTAACGAGGCCAGATTTGCGACCGCCTTCCAGTGCGTTGTCAAACAGACTATCTGTTGTGTCAACGATTGGTCTGCCTTGTACTGCATGTACGCCCCAGATCAGAGCCAAACGGCGAACTGTTCTTTCCTGTGTTGTCACAGCAACAATCGGAGCTTCAGGACGGTATTTAGAAATCATACGCGCCGTTGTTCCGCTTTGTGTGGACGTCAGGATCGCTTTGGCATGCAGGTCAAGTGCAGAAATAGAAACAGATTGACTGATTGCTTCTGTAATACTAATTTCTTGAGCCGTTCTTTGTTTCTTGAACAAATCACGGTAGTTCAGAGAGGACTCAGCTTTTTCTGCAATACGTGACATCGTCAATACGGATTCTACCGGATATTTACCCGCAGCTGTTTCGCCGGACAGCATAATTGCGTCTGTTCCGTCAAAAATAGCATTCGCCACGTCACTTGCTTCTGCACGAGTCGGACGCGGGTTACGTTGCATGGAATCCAGCATTTGTGTTGCCGTAATAACAGGCTTGCCAGCTACATTACATTTGTTAATCATCAATTTTTGCGCCAGAGGCACTTCTTCAGCAGGAATTTCCACACCGAGGTCACCACGAGCAACCATCAGGCCATCCGAAGCTTCCAAAATTTCATCCAGGTTGTCAACACCTTGCTGATTTTCTATTTTGGAAATGATTTGGATATGACTTGCGTTGTGTTTCGCCAGCAATTCACGGATTTCCAGAACGTCACTTGCTTTACGAACAAAAGAAGCCGCGATGAAATCAATGTCCTGCTCAATACCGAAAATGATATCATTAGCATCTTTTTCGGTAATACCAGGCAAAGAAATAGCAACGCCTGGAACGTTAACGCCCTTCTTGCTTTTGATCGTTCCGCCATTAACAATGCGGCATTTGATTTCAGTGCCTGATACTTCAATAACGGTGAGTCCGATCAGACCATCGTCGATCAGAATGGTGGAGCCGGGCTCCACGTCCGAGGGAAGATCTTTGTACGTAATGGAAATACGATCTTGCGTACCGAGAATTTCTTCCGTTGTCAGCGTAATGAACTCGTCCTGAACAAGCTCAATAGGTTCAACTTCGAGCTTTCCTGTCCGGATTTCCGGCCCCTTCGTATCGAGCAAAATAGCAACGTTTTTGTTAAGCTCCTTACAAGCTTGACGGATGTTTTTAATCCGGTTGCCATGCTCCTCGAAATCACCGTGAGAGAAATTCAGGCGGGCTACGTTCATACCAGCCAAAATCAGTTTCTTCACATTTTCCAATGACTCACTGGAAGGACCGATGGTACATACAATCTTAGTTTTGCGCATTTGGGTTTTTCCTCCGTTTTCAAAGGTGCTACTCTTTATATCTTTTTCCAACAATTAAATCTACTACACTTTTTCCTATTTGTATAGGAAGTTCGTCATATTTATTGTTACCCGTTTACAACGTATTACAACATAGGCTCAGATTCCGAAGGCTTCAAGAAGGTGTATTGACCTATTTTTCGGAATTTTTGATACCGATCTTCCCTCAATTCATCGCAGCTCATATTCGTAAGGTCTGCCAAATGACGTTCCAATAGCTCCTTGATTGCGGCAGCAGTCACTTCATAGTTACGATGCGCGCCCCCTTTCGGCTCCGGCACAATATCCTCGATAATTTCCATGCGCAGGAGGTCATTAGCCGTAATCTTCATGGCTTCAGCTGCCTGATCGGCCTTGGAAGCATCTTTCCATAGAATCGAAGCTGCACCGTTTGGAGAAATGGCCGAATAAATGGCATGTTCCAGCATCAGCACACGGTTACCGACTGCAAACGCAAGCGCACCGCCGCTTCCACCCTCGCCGATGACCACACAAATAACAGGCACCGAAAGCTTTGCCATCTCCCGCAAGTTGCGGGCAATCGCTTCCGATTGACCTCTCTCCTCTGCTGTATTACCCGGATAAGCGCCCTTCGTATCAATAAATGTAATAACAGGGCGTTTGAATTTATCAGCCTGCTGCATAAGACGCAAGCCTTTACGAAATCCTTCCGGATGAGCACTACCAAAGAAACGTGCAATGTTATCTTTCGTATCCTTACCACGCTGTTGACCAATGACGGTCACCGGAATACCATTTAGCTTGGCAATTCCGCCCACAACCGCCAGATCGTCTCCAAACAAGCGGTCGCCGTGCAATTCAATAAAGTCTGTAAACACCTGCTCAATCAGATCAAGAGACGTTGGTCTTTGATGATGACGGGCCAAATGCATTTTTTGTGGTGCTGTAATGTTCGAATATATTTCTTCTTCCATCTCGAGATAACGTTCCTCGAGACGGTTGATTTCATCTGTAAAATCAATTTGCTTATCCTGTCCGAATTGCTTGAGTTCTTCGATCTTCTGTCGCATCTCGACCAGGGGCTTTTCATAAGGCAATTCACCAGCCATCTATTCCACCCCTTTCACACTGTGCAGATCAAGCAGTTGCCCGAGGGTATCACGCAGTTCCTTGCGGTGTACAACCATATCCAATTGTCCATGCTGCAAATTAAATTCGGATGTTTGAAAATCATCCGGCAACTTCTGTCTGATTGTCTGTTCAATTACAATACGCCCTGCAAAGCCGAATACAGCTCCTGGCTCCGCGATATTAATATCTCCAAGCGTAGCAAAGCTGGCGGACACTCCACCTGTAGTCGGGTCGGTGATAACAGAAATATACAGCAAGCCCTGCTCATCCAGACGAGCAAGAGCAGCACTTGTTTTGGCCATCTGCATCAAGCTTAAAATACTTTCCTGCATACGTGCCCCGCCGGAAGTTGAGAAAATAATTAGCGGCAGACGCTTGTCTATTGCTTGCTCAATGGCGCGGGTAATTTTCTCTCCTACGACCGAACCCATACTGCCAGTAAAAAAGTCAAAGCTCATCACAGCAACGACAACAGGATGTCCATAAATAAGGCCGTCGCCCGTAACGACAGCCTCTCGCAAGCCAGATTTCAGGGTCTGTTGCTCCAGCTTGCTCGCATATCCCGGAAAGTCCAGCGGGTCAACCGAAATCATATCGGCATCATATTCCGTAAACGTGTCTTCGTCGAGCACCATGCGAATGCGATCCATTGCATTCAAACGCATATGGTATCCGCACACCGGACACACTTTCAAATTTTTCTCTAGTTCTTTGCTGTATTGAATACTTCCACACTTGCCACATTTGGTCATAAGACCTTCGGGAATTTCCCGTTTGGGACGATCCGGCATGTCCGCTTGATCGCCGCTCAGCGCCCGTTCCGAAGGGATGGTCGCGTATTTACGCTTCTTTTGGAATAAATCTTTAAACACAACTACACCTCTCCAGCCGTTTATTTGTCAGCCGTAACCGATACAAGGTCCTCTGCCGTCTATGCGGCACCTCTAAGCATTATGTTCATACACACGTCAACGCCTGTTACTAAAACATTACCGCCGATCGTGCATCCTTTGTTCCACTCATGCTGCTGTATCACTTCCGCCGTTCCGGACTCAAGGGCGCAAAATCGAATTAAGCACTTCCTGAATTTCTTCGACTTCACCCGAAGGCACAAGTATCTCAAACTGTTGCTTGGACGCGCTGATGGCCCGGGCCTGCACCATAAAACCTTCTTCAGACAGTTTGAGCTTAATCATGTCAGCCAGTCTGGCCGTCGGTGCGATATAAATCACCGTCCACATGCCTTGTTTCTACCCCCTAAGCCTCAAGTTTTGAGCCCATATAATAGACTCATGATAACATACCTTACTTTTTTCCCGCAACAAAAGCCCTCCTGATCATTCAAGTTCCGTCGGAGGGCCTAGAAAATCATCAACTCTGTCTACACAGGTCAATTAAGCGTCCAATGATGCAGGATAATGCTTGGCATGGAGGCTCCGATGTGCAATGCGCGAAGAAGCAGCGGCAGCTAGTCCGGCGACAAGATCGTCTAAAAACACATGAATACCACTGCCTTTTTGGTTCAGTTGTTCAATAATCCCCGTCTTTTCCTTATCCAGATAACCAAAACTGGTTAAGCCGATCATGCCGTACACACTCGTAATTCCAAGAGCCAGTGTCTCGTCCACTCCGTACAGCGGTTCGTCAGCCTCCATAATGGCTTGCAATGGCTGGGGGAGAAGTTTTTTTTCGGCCAGCTCATCGAGCGCAATACCTGTGAGCAACGTATATTGAACCTCACGCTTTTGTAAAACCGCTTTGACACTGTCTATACATTCTTCCATCGTCAAATGAGGATAATATTTTAGCTGAAGCTGAAAAACAATGTCCGCAATGGACTCGATACGAATGCCTCTGCGATTTAACAAAGTTTCTGCATATTCATAGGACATAATTTCCCTCCCGCTTTCACCGTGCAGTCTATTCTTTCACCGTACGGGACCTTATGGTGCAGGGTACGTGTTGAATCTCCTGTTCCGCCAGTTTTCCAAGTGTATGCGGGAAGGAAGGAAAATGTTCATTAAACCGTTACAATAAGGGCGGTTTGCTGTGTGCCTATCATTTGACTTTCACCGTACCTTCACCCAACATCGACTCCATTTGATCAAAAAGCTGAGGAGAGGGCTTAATGCTGTAAGCATCGCTCAAGGCCAGCAGACGCTGGTTGCTCTCATAAAAAAGTACTGTAGGCATAGCACCGGGATGCTCCTGTAGCAGTGCCTTGAGACTGACCAGCAAGCTGGCGTCCTCCTCGGCCTGCCGGGTGATTTTGACAAACACCCGCTGACGGGCGGTCGACTCCGAGCTGCGAGGGAGCGGTACCTGCTCACCGCGAGCCGCTTCGGCTCCGCGCGGTGAAGCAGCCGTCACGGGATGGGCCGCCTTCGGCTGAGGCGAAGCAGATGCAGTGGCTGCCGAAGGCGGGGGCGACACGCGCGACGCTCTCCCGCCCGGGCCGCCAGCAGCTGGCACGGATGTTCCAGCGGCAGACGAGCGCGTACTGGCACGTCGGCGCTGGAGGAGCCGTGCCAGCGAGTCTTCCGCCAGCGGGGCGGTCTCATCCGCAAGGAGCTTGAAGTGCTCGTCCTGCTGCTGCATCTTGGCTCGAAGCGTAAGCAAAGCTCCCTTTTCAATCCACTGCTGGCTTCGCTTCCATACCTCAGGAAACAGCACAACCTCACAGCGCTCAATCTGATCCTCCAGCTCAATGAAAGCCATGGCCTTACCCTGCTTGGTCGTAATCGTTTTGAGTGACACTACCATGCCTGCGGTCACAACAACCGTTTCATCTGGCACATCGCCCAGCTCCATCAAACGATCCGCCTCGCTGCTTTCCAACAGCGACTCAAAATCATCCAACGGGTGCCCGGATAAATACAGTCCCAGTAGTTCACGTTCCAGCTCTAACTGTTGGCTGGCACTGAATTTGGGTACATTGGGATATTCGATATCCCAATTGGGCATTTCCACAAAACCAAACATATCAATTTGCAAGTCATCTCGTTCCTTGCGCCACTTGACGGCTGCATCCACCGTTTCATCCAGCATGGCAAGCAATTGTGCCCGATGACCCGTCAATGAATCAAAGGCTCCTGCCTGAATAAGCGATTCAATTACTCTCTTATTACATACCCGCAAATCGACACGTCGACAAAAATCGAGCAGGCTGTCGAAAGGCCGTTCCTTGCGAACAGCGAGAATACTCTCCATCGCCTGTGTGCCGACATTTTTAATCGCTGCTAGGCCGAAGCGGATGCCTCCCTGCTGTAACGGAGTAAACAACACCCCGCTCTCATTCACATCAGGCGGCAACACTGCGATATCCATACGACGGCATTCGACGACATATTCAGCCACTTTCCGATGACTTCCCATCACCGCTGTCAGCATTGAAGCCATAAATTGTACCGGATAATGGGCCTTTAGATAAGCCGTTTGAAATGCTAGCACACCATAAGCAGCTGCATGGGCACGCGGGAAGCCGTAGTCAGCAAAACGGACAATCATATCGTAAACCCTTCCGGCCTCCTCCTCCGTGTATCCCTGCTTGATACTGCCTTCGACAAAATGCCCGCGCTCCAGATCCAACACTTCGCGCTTTTTCTTGGACACAGCCCGGCGCAACAGATCGGCTTCTCCCAGGGAAAAGCCCGCCATGCGTGAAGCAATCTGCATGATTTGCTCCTGATACACAATAATACCGTACGTATCCTTTAAGATCGGTTCCAGGTCAGGATGCGGATAAGAAATCTCAATCTGACCATGCTTGGCCTGTATAAAGTTAGGAATAAAGCCCATCGGGCCCGGACGATACAAAGCCAGGACAGAAATGATATCCTCGAATACACTCGGCTTCAAATCCTTGAGTACCCGGCGTACACCGGCCGACTCCAGCTGGAATACGCCTCCTGTATCTCCTTTGCCCAGCAAGTCATAGGTATGCGGATCGTTATCGGGAATACGATTAAAATCAGGCGTTTCTCCATGCTCTTCCGCAATCCAGTGTATGCACCGTTCAATAATGGAGAGCGTACGCAGCCCAAGGAAATCCATTTTAAGCAAACCAATGCGCTCTAGATTTTCCATCGAGTACTGCGTCAAAGGTACCCCTTCGCTCCCCTCTTGAAGCGGAACTGCATCGGTCAATGGAGTCCGCGAAATGACAACACCTGCTGCATGTGTCGAAGCATGACGAGGCATTCCTTCAACCTTGATCGCCATATCCAGCAGTTCACGTGTCTTGGGCTTCGTTTCATATAGCGTTTTCAGCTCCGGGGTGATTTCCAGCGCATGACGGATATTAATGCCTAGCTGCGCCGGAATCAGCTTGGCTGCCTTGTCCACCTCGCCATACGGCACGTTCAATACACGGCCGACGTCACGGACAGCGGCTCTTGCCGCCAGCGTTCCAAAGGTAATAATTTGCGCTACATGCTCATTTCCGTACTTCTGTACTACATAGTCGATAACCTCGTCACGCCGTTCATCACTAAAATCAATATCTATATCCGGCATACTAATTCGTTCTGGATTCAGAAACCGTTCAAAGAGCAGGTTGTATTTCATCGGATCGACATTCGTGATGTTAAGCACATAGGCAACCAAACTGCCTGCTGAGGAACCCCGCCCCGGTCCCGTTGCAATCTTATGCTTATGTGCAAAGGCAATAAAATCCCATACAATCAGGAAATAATCGCTGAAACCCATACTGTCAATGGTATTCAACTCATAGTTTAGCCGTTGGTTCAGCCTTTCCCGTTCCTCCGGTTGCTCCCATCCGGGATCGCTTCCATAGCGACGCTCCAGCCCTTGCACGCACAGATTGCGTAAATAGGACGAAGAGGTCATTCCTTCCGGCAGCGGGCGATATTCAGGCAAAATGGATTGACCGAATTCCAGCTCTAGTTCGCATTTTTCAGCAATACGCACCGTGTTGGCGATGGCTTCTGCCACATGCGGGAATAAACGAGCCATATCCTCCTGACTTTTCAGATACAACTGACGTGTTGGTATACGCAAGCGTTCCTCATCGTCAACTGTCTTCCCTGTCCCGATACAGATCAGAACGTCTTGCACGTCCGCATCTGGCTCAGTCAAGTAATGCACGTCATTCGTCGCCACCAGTGGAATATTCAGTTCCTTCGCCAGTGCGATCAAGAGAGGATTTACACGTTTTTGCTCCGAAAGACCATGGTCCTGGAGTTCCAGATAAAAATCATCGCCAAAAATGTTACGATACCGTTCCGCTGCTCGTCGTGCTTCGGCTTCCCGACCATGCAGTAAATGCTGCGGCACTTCACCGCCCAAACAAGCGCTCAGGCATATGATGCCTTCATGATGGGCAGCCAAAGCCTCCATGTCGATGCGCGGCTTGTAGTGAAAGCCCTCCAAATGGCCGATGGAGCACAACTTCATCAGATTTTGATAGCCTGTTTTATTTTTGGCGAGCAAAATCAAATGATATATGGGCTGATCCTTCCGGCTGCCACGCTCCTTACGCGATCCTGCCGTCATATAGGCCTCACACCCGATAATCGGCTTAATGCCGTTCTCTACACACGCTCTATAAAAAGGAATGGCACCATACATAACCCCGTGGTCTGTAAGGGCCAGCGCCTTCATTCCGTAAGCTGATGCCTGTTTGACCAACTCCGCGGTACGAGCCGCGCCGTCCAGCAGGCTGTACTCGCTATGAACATGCAAATGCACAAATGAACTCATGCGCTTCTCTTCCTTTCACCGCTTGATTTTCTTCAAACTATTTTATCATATCCGCGTTAGTAGCGCCCATAGAATAAAAGTACAGACCTCGGCGGACAAGTGCGGTCCTGATTCGTATACCTAAGGAGGAAAAGAGCATGAGCACTTTTATATCCAAAGCGATTCTCGACTTCTTCATTGCCTTCGGCATCGTGCTCGGGGGAGCCATGCTCGGCGGAATGGGAGCTGTCGTATCGCTTCAGCCGCCAACCCAGACGATGCTGGAGGTTGCCGGAAGAATTAAAATATGGGCGCTTGCCGCCGCTGTGGGGGGAACGATGGACCCGATCCGGGTCATTGAAAGCAATATGTTGGATGGTAATTTGTCACCTGCCATTAAGCAGATATTGTATTTGATTTTCGCCTTTTTAGGCGCTCATATGGGTGCAGAGCTGGTCAAGTGGGTATGCGGCAACGGACGACCGTGAGGTGAAACGACTATGAGAGTCCCCCCTTTTGGGCGCCTGCGCCCTTTTATGCAATTATCCTCTGTCTTTGTACTCGGTATGATAACGGGAGGAATGATCTACAATGCCATCTGGCATGCCAGCTTCAATCAGCTGTGGACGAACAACCAGGATCTTCAATTCCAGCTCCAGCAAGCCGAGGAAGACAACAAAACATTGCGCAAATACAGCAAGCGCCAGACGGTTGTCAAAGAAATCAAGCTGATCGCGGAGGAAGCTTCGGCCGAAAAAATTGATTCTATCAACCTGAAGGAACTTCTTCGCCGTGTCAGTCGTGATCTGGAGGTGCTGCGCGGCAGAGATATGTTCGAGATTGACTCTGACAGCAAGCTGGTACGTATGTTGCTGCACCAAAAAAAATACACCGTTCGTGACAAGGAATATACGATCCAGGTCAAAACGATGCTTGTAATGGAAGGGGTGCTGCAAATTTGGCTGGAAGCAAAAGAAAGACTGCCTGAAAGCCACTAAGTCGGTCTATTCGACTTCACACCCTGCTCTGATCCATAGGTAGACTAACCATGTTCAATGGATTGAAGTGTCATCACTGCTTTGCATACCAAATGGTTTTCCCGTGAAATTGCAATTTCTAGCTTGCAGGTGCGGCGACTCAGCTCGAGCAGCAACGGACGAAGAACGACAGCATCCTCTATCTGTACGGGTCTAATAAAATAAGTCGTCAAATTGTCCAGCACATAATCCTTGCCGGTCATGTCTCTAGCTGCCCGGTAGCCCGCTTGTGTCATCACGTTGACCAGTACGCCTTCCGAGATCGTACCTAAATTGGTCGCCATCTGCGGAATAATAAAACCGCGAAAAAATAACGATCCGTCCTCATTACGCTCTTCAGCAAACCCGTTCCAGATCAACTGGTCGAACGTCTCGCCAAGTTGTGGCTGCTTTTGGGCGTTACGCAGCGCCTCCAGCACCTCACGCCGTGTAACGGACCCAAGCAGCTTGCGGTTACGGTCCACGACCGGCAAATAATCTACACCTTCCCACGCCATCATTTGCGCAGCGGAAGCCAGCGAGGTCTGGTAGGTGACCGTTATCGGATTGCGGATCAGACATTTATCCATCGTATGCTCAGGTAGAAGCCCCTCCACATCTTTGCGGCTGACGATACCAATTAAACGATTCCATTCATCCACTATTGCAAAATGATGATGTCCGGTCGTCACCGAAAGTTCTTCAAACTCGGTAAGCGTGCTGTTGATTTTCAAGGTCAACGTTTTCGGTTTGCCTGCCGCAATGTCTTCAATCAGCATAATTTTCTTTTTGATCAAGCGGTCAAATATGGCTCTATTAATCATAGATGCCACTGTAAAAGTATCATGGCGTGAGGAAATGATCGGCAGACTAATCTGATCTGCGAGCTGCTTAACCTCTCGGCTCGTACCGAAGCCCCCTGTAATCAGCACACCTGCCCCCTGCTCCAATGCAAGTGAATGCGCATCCTCACGGTTACCTACGATTAGCAAACTACCTGCGTCAATATAACGGGCCATAGCTTCCTCGCGCATCGCTCCGATCACATACTTGTGCAAGGGCTTCTCCAACCCCTCACTTCCGCCCAGCACATGTCCCTCTACAATATTTACGACATCTGCAAAGGTCAGCTGCTCGGACAAGCCACGCGGTCGCTTCTCCACTCGTACTGTTCCGATCCGTTCCTTGGTAATGACAATTCCCAGGTTCTCGGCTTCCTTCACGGCCCGATAGGCCGTTCCTTCGCTGACACTCATTTCTTTAGCCAACCTGCGCACAGAAATTTTGGAGCCTATTTTCAACTGCTCGATATGTCGCAATAGCTGCTCATGCTTCGTAACTGTTTCATCTAGCCCGTCCAACTCTGTTACACCCCCAACGTTCAATCTGTATCATTCTGTATCTATTATAGCACAATATCCCTATATTTTAGACCCTTGTTCATTTTGAGTTCTCCGCTTCGCAAATAGTAAAAAAAGCGATCCCCTCTTTTACAAGGAATCGCTTCTTACTATGATTGATTTGCCATCTGGGAGGCAAGCCCAGGACAAGCTGAAAAAACTCACTACATGCTGCCTTTGTCAGCTTTTTTATCCCATTTCATCTGCCACTGCTGCATTTTGGCCCGCCGCACACGCTCCAGCGTTTTGCGCTTTTCCTCATCCACACCCAGCAAAAAATGCATATTTGCTCCGATGACTAGCAACGCAAAAAGTACCCATACCATTCCAAAGCCGTTGACCCAGTTCAAACCGCCTGCAAGCGAGATGCGTGGTAACGCGACCAAAACCATAGCCAATGCAATGAGTGTGTACAAACCGTGTTTCCATTTTTTGAAAGAACCCAATCGTATCCCTTCCTCTCCCTGTGACTCTATGTATCTAGTCTATGAGAGGACAGGAAGGAATATGAGACAAACTTACAGAGATGAACCGTATAAATGTTGAAGGCTGTCTGCAATAATTTTGTTAACGTCCTCAATAATCACGCTCAGGCGACGTTCAGCGTCGAACAGGCGACGGATGTTGAGGTTCAAGCTAAGTACCTCAAACAGCTTCTCCATCTTTTCCATCTCTTCCTGTGCTGGCATATCGCCGCTCATCATGCGTTGCTGTACTTCCATTTGGCGTTCACGGAAATCGTCGAGCATTTTCTTGGCTTCTGGATCGGTTTCGATCAGCTTCATCGCTGACGTAATTTCCTCTACCTCTTTGCTTTCCTTCAATGCTTTCGCTAAATCATGGGCTTTGTCATAGATGTTCATGATTGTTTATTCCTCCAATACAAGTTTAGTGTCAACATTTCACATTGTCCGTCAATCACCAAGGGATATATGTCCTCATATGATGAATCAGTGCTATTACAGCCCATTCACGTTTCCCGTTACTTTCAAGACATCAAGTTGCTGCCCGGAAGGAGATCCACGATGTCCATCAAAAAAACAACGATTCAAATCATCGGATCGGGCATCTTGCAGGATGACGTACTCATGGTCGGCGAGTCCCTGCTTCGCAAATGGAAAATATCCGCTGGCCACCCCGTTCAGCTCGCCTTCGGTTCGTTCCGCCAAGAGGTTACCGTCATATCGGTGCCCCGCTACAGCGGCCTACGTGTGGGAAGCGTGCTAGCCCGAAAAATGGGGCTTCATGCCAATTGTAATCTGCGAGTAACCTACAGCCGAGGTCGCCGGACACTTCGAGTGGGCCCACTTATTAGCGTGCTGGTCAGTCGGGACTATCCCGAACAGCCCGACAAGCCTTTCGGGTCGATCACCCTGTTCTGCCGTGAACTAGTCGGGGAATGCCGCAGACAAGGAGCATATGTGTATTTTTTCACCCCGGAGCATATCGGAAGTCAGCCCGGGCGAGTTCAGGGATGGGTGTATGACGGAGGCTGGAAAAAGACGGTCATGCCTGCCGGCGATGTCGTCAATAATCGTCTTACCTCCCGTAAACTCGAGAACAGAACTAGCGTACAGCATTTCATGAAAGAAGTAAAATCGCAGTACGGCACGACCATTTTTAACGAAAAGTTTCTGGATAAGAATGAAGTATTTGATGCGCTTAAATCAAATTCTTCCCTGCGCAAGTATTTACCCGAGTCCCACTTGCTGCAAACCTTTGCTGTTTTCAAAAAAATGTGCAACCAGTATCCCGCTGTTTTTCTCAAGCCAGTGCGCGGAAGCCTAGGTAAAGGCATAATGCGCATTAACAAACAAACGGATGGTACCTTTTCGGTGCTATCCACAACAGCGGGCACGCCCCGCAAGCAAATGTATGCCAACGTCGATAAGCTGTACAAAAGCTTAGCGGGAAAAATGAAAACAACACGCTTTCAACTCCAACAGGGACTTACCTTGATTGATCACGGTAAGCGTCCGGTCGACTTTCGTGCGCTTGTACAGAAAAATTCGTCCGGAACCTGGACCGTAACATCCATTGTCGCCCGGATCGCCGGAGGCAGCCACTTTGTGTCCAATCTGGCAAGAGGCGGCACGCTGAGTACAGTCAAGGAAGCACTTGCCAAAACCACGCTGCCCGCAACCGTTAAATCGAATGGGCATACCTCTCTCAAAACAGCAGCACTGGATATCGCAAGCGGAGTGGAAAAAGCGATTCCCGCCCATTTCGCAGAATTCGGTATAGATCTGGCAATAGACAGCACGGGGCGCATCTGGTTGCTGGAGGTCAATTCGAAGCCATCGAAGAATGACAACACGCCGTTAAATGATCAGAAAACTCGCCCGTCCGTAAAAAAAATGATTGAATACTGCCGTTATTCAGCCGGCTTCAAATGAATTCATCTCTTCCAGAGTCTGGCTGCCAAAGGAGCTGTTGTCAGTGTCTCTTGTTGTGCCAGGCACGCTGGGCGTGCTTGTTAGCCGGAATCAGGCCGCTACTCCCCCTATTACCGAAGCCGATTTTTGCCGCAGGCTAAGTTTGTTGGGCAGGCGCTCTAGTCTTAGCGTAATGGCGTTTACCGCCGAAGGAGTATCACCTGAAGATCACTCCATACGAGGTTATGTTTACCTTAACGGAGTATGGACATCCGGCCGCTTTCCGTTGCCGGACATTGTGTATAACCGCTGTCTCCATGTTCACGAGAGCCAGAATGTCAGGCGCACACTGGAAGATATGGCGGAGCAAAAATCGCGCAAGCTCATCTATTGGTCGCGTAACTTACCTGGCAAATGGCAGGTGTATCGCGCTTTGCATGCGGTAGATAAAGTGCGTCCCATTGTGCCGCCTACGGCGCCATACCGGGACACGATCCAGCTTGTGGAATGGCTACGACGCCATTCGGAGCTGTTTATGAAGCCACAGACCGGAACACATGGCAAGAGCACACTGTATCTCCGGCTGGCAGAAGGAGGCCAAGGACTACTTGTACAGGGTAGAGACTCCAGTAACCGCCCGTTCCGGCGCTTGTTTTCCGAATTGGATGCAGGATTGTCATGGATCCACGGAATTGCACACAAACGCGCTTATATCGTGCAGCCTTATTTGAAATTAACAAGCCAAAGCAATCATCCCTTTGATGTTCGCGCACTCATGCAAAAGGATGGCAACGGCTATTGGCGCCTGACGGGCTTTGCCGTAAGAGAAGGCAGACAAGGAACTCTGACTTCTAATCTTCACGGTGGGGGCGAAGCCCATCCAGCTGAGCCTTACCTTCGTGAACAATTTGGCGCGGACACCACGCGTCTCATCATCGGGCAGATGATGGCGCTGTCCTTGACCATTACCAGGGCGCTGGAGGAACGTTATGGCCGCCTTGGCGAGTTGGGAATTGATTACGGTATTGACCGGAGCGGGAACATCTGGCTATTGGAGGTTAATTCCCGACCTGGCCGGGCCTCCTTTTTTCAGATCCGTCAGCCAGAGTGCGCTTTCCAGTCGGTCAACCGCCCGCTCGAATATGCTCGATATTTAATGACCCATTCCAAAGCGACAGGGCCAAAGGGCGCGGGCGCCTCCCTTGAACATACGGTATAGGAGGATAAACAGATGAGTTTAACGCATTGCAATGTGCATTTCTCACAGCAGCCCGACAAGGTGGCGTATATATCCACTTCCTTGTTGAAAAGCCTTAAATTATCCGGAGCCAAGTCCGTTCGTCTGCGGCTCGGTAAGGATCAGATTCCCGCTACAGTAAAACCAATTCAGAAGGCGGGACGCCATCTATACTTGACCTCGGGCTTACGTAATGCAATCCGTGTTCCCAAAAGCGGGTCCATCTATTTGCGAAATCTGGATGGGGATATACAGCTAGGACCGTTGATTGGCGTGCTGTCTGACGGTACCAACTCCACCACCCGCCCTTTCGGATCACGCACAGGCTTTATTAAGCAACTGCTGAAGGAAGGCAGCAAAAAATCTTATATTTTCGCCTTCACCCCTCGGGATATTAACTGGCAAAATGATACGATTAACGGCTATTTTCTGTCTTCCAGCGGGGAATTCACACGTAAACTTGTACCTCTGCCGGACGTAATTTATAATCGTTTGCCGAGCCGACGCTCTGATTTTTCCCCAGCGATCAATCAACTACGCGAACGCTTTTCCCGCAGACGAATTCCCTTTTTTAACTGGAGCTTTTTCAATAAGTCCGATATTTATAATCTGCTGGAGAATAACCCAGATGTTAACCGCTATGTCCCTGAATCATATATGAATCCCAGCTCTGAACGTATCCGAGGTATGTTGGAGCGACATCAATTTGCTTATTACAAGCCAAGTGGAGGCAGCCTCGGTAAAGGAATCTACCGTCTGTCCCATGTTCCCAAGCAAGGCTATTTTGTGAGGTACCGTAAGAAAAATAGCAATGTATTGCTAAAATTCACCTCTTTTAACTCCATGCTCAGGATGCTTCACTCCAATCAGGGACAGATGTTAAAGGGTTACGTCATTCAACAGGGTATCCAGCTGATCGAGATTGACAATTGCCCGATTGATTTCCGGTTTCACATGCATAAAAATGGAAATAACCAGTGGGTCGTCGTCGGCATTGGAGCCAAAAAAGCCGGACGTGGCAGTGTCACGACCCACATCAAAAACGGCGGCTCCCTTATGACACCTGAACAGGCGTTGAACCGGGTATTCGGAGACCGGGCGGGTGAAGTGCTTCAACGTGCCAAAAACGTAGCAGTTACGCTCGCAGAAGCCATTGAACACCATCACCAGCATCTACTGGGTGAAATCGGCTTTGATCTGGGTATTGATCAGGATGAAAAGGTATGGATGTTTGAAGCCAACTCCAAGCCAGGCCGATCCATTTTTCAGCATCCATCGTTGCGTGCGGAGGGTAAAGCATCCGTGGAGCATATTTTGGACCACTGTCTTTACCTCAGTAAATTCCGCAGAAAAGAGGAACTATGAATACCCGGGCGGAGCATAAGCCAGTCGTTGCTGTATTGACAGTGCACGACGAAGAACAATTCTTCAAGGGCAATCAGCGCAATTTCAGGGATATTCTTGAAACGGGAACACGGATGGGCTATCAGGTGTACATTGTTACCGTCAGAGACCTGAAACTGGCAGACGAAACGGTTAAGGGCTACGTTTTCAACAAGAGCTTACAGACGTGGGAGGAACAGAATTTTCCACCTCCACAGGTCATTTATAATCGCATCCCCAATCGTAATTATGAACTTAAAACCTCTGTTCGCACAAAGTTGGATGAAATTTCACATGCTTCAGGCATTGAACTGTACAATCCAGGCTTTTTTAACAAATGGGAACTGTTCAAGTGGTTGCGTACCTCGGAAACCACTCGTCAGCTTGTTCCGGCAACCAAACGGTTAAGCAACCTGTCTTCCTTAGGAAAAATGCTGTCTGCGTATCCATACCTGTATCTCAAACCGGAAAACGGTAAGGCCGGAAAAGGGATTATGATTCTTAAATTCCGCCCAGAACATCTAATGGCTTACAGACTGACCATTCAGCATGACAAAAAAAGTGTAACCTACAGATCTGTATCGCTATCCCGGCTGTGGGGACGTATCCGCCGGGAAGCGGGCAACTCGCCTTATATCATTCAACAGGGTATCGATCTGGCAACCTATCAGAAAAAACCCTTCGACCTGCGTATCCTGGTACAAAAAAATATCCGTGGCTCCTGGAGTATAACCGGGGTCGGTGCCAGACTGGCGGGTAAAGGGAGCATCACCACACATGTCCCGCGTGGCGGGAGTGTAGAGGACCCGTTCAAGCTACTGTCCTCACTGTTTGGGCCTGAGGACAGCACGGATCTACTGAACAAAGTTAAAAGTACGGCCATACAGATTGCACGTCAAATTGAACGCGCATCCGGTCTTTCTCATGGCGAAATGTCCATGGATTTGGGCGTGGATACGCTCGGAACCCTCTGGTTTTTTGAGGCCAATGCCAAACCGATGAAATTTGACGAGCCGGAAATCCGCCAAAAGTCGCTTAGGCGCATATTCCAGTACAGCTCCTTTTTGGCCGGACGAATGAAATCATGATCAAGGAAGTGGAATCATGCCGCAAATTAGCGATGTTCAACATTTGCCTGCCCGGAGCTGGCTGCTGAGACGACGACAGTTACTGTTTCTGGCCCGCAGTTCAGGGGGCATGCGCATTACTCGTAATGCTCTGCGGCAGCTGGCTGTTTTGACGCCCGAGCAATTGAACACCCCTGGTTCCTCCCTCCTGTGCGCATATGTGCGCACGGAGAAGGGGCTGCGGATTGCAGGATTTTCCCTCGCTCTAAATTACGGGAAGGATGCTTGCATCGTAATTGTTCGTCCGCTTTACCGGGGCCGCAGACTGGGCGCTAGACTGCTGTCCGCCCAGCTCAAACAGCTGCGCCGTCTGACGTGCAGCGTAGCCGCCGACAATATGGCCAGTCTCAAAACCTGTTTCCGCGCTGGACTGGTTGCGCATGAAATGACGACTGGACCGACCGGGAAACCCACGCTGATATTTCACGGGGAGTTATCCCAAGATAAGCAGACGGCAGAGGAAGGTGGAATGCTGTGCCAAAACCTGTCCTAGGCATCATGACCTTGTATTTGAACAACAAGAAGCAATTGGAGGAACGCGACATATATGAGCGCATGATTGCAGAAGGGAAAAGACTGGGACTGGATATGTATGTATTCACTCCTGCAGATGTCCATAAGGATCGAAGGCTGCTCCTTGCCCAAATCTATGATCCACACAGCGGAAAATGGAGCCGAAAGTGGCGAGAGTTCCCAGATATGATTTTCGACCGTTGCCGGGTACAGCGCAGTGAACGATATCGTCAGTTGAAGCAGTTTCGATTGCAGTATACAGACCTTGTATATTTAAACCGACCGCTGAGTAACAAGTGGGTCATTCATCAGCAGCTTGCGAGAAGGTCTGCCTTTCGCCCCCATTTGCCTGCAACAGAGCTGTTCAATGGATTTCATAGTGTAAAACGGATGCTCAAACAGAATTCACTAGTGTACCTCAAGCCGATTAACGGTACGGGAGGACGCGGCATTTTACGTATTGAACCTGTTAACAAGCAAGGGGGCCTGTATCTGATTGAAGGCCGCAATCGCAAACGCCATATTATTCCCCAGCAGCGGGTACGTCTAGACCGTCTGGAGCCGCGTCTGAGCAGCTGGAACATGGATAACTACATTGTTCAGGAAGGCATTCCTGTGCAGTTGCCAAATGGCAGGGTCCATGATTACCGTATGCTGGTGCAGAAAAATAGCCAAGGAGTATGGGAGCTAACCGGATGCGCCGGGCGAATTGGGGCACATCGGAGTGTCACTTCCAACCTGCATGGTGGAGGCAAGGCGGTACCGATGAACCAATTGCTGACGCAATGGATTCGTGATGAGGGCCATAGAGAGAAAATCATCAAGCAGGGGGAAAAACTCGGACTGGACATCGCTGCGTATCTGGAAGAAAGCTACGGGGCATTGTGCGAGCTTGCGCTCGATTTGGCAATTAATAAGGACGGTCATATATACGTGCTGGAAGTCAACCCGAAACCAGCCCGCGAGGTATTTTCACGTATTGGAGAAAAAGATACCTATCGCCGTTCCATCGCCAAGCCCATGGAATATGCCTTGTGGGTCTACCACACACAAATTAATCCAAAGCCTCAGACGGACTACAAAGCAGAAGATAAAACAGAAGATAAAGCAGAGAGTAAGACTGAGAATAAGACAAAGGAAGGCTCCGCGTAAAGTGGCTGCCTTCCTTTCTTTTTCGTCTGTCCGACAGTGCTAGCATGTTTTATTTATATGGTACGTCAAGCCTATTTATAACCATTAACCTGTGTTTCACAGTTACTCGGCGTTTTTATAAAGTGTAAGCAGTTGCGTAAAGTCCGTAATAATCGCATCAGACCCCTTCAACTCATCGTTCACGCCAAATCCAGCATAAGCACAACCGATCACCGTCTGTCCGTTCTTTTTGCCTGCTTCCACATCTGAGGAGCGATCTCCAACCATCCATACATTCGAAATATCGTGCTTGCTCAACAGAATTTCCAGCAAATTCACTTTGGAAAGCGTGCTGTACTCCCCAGCGCTGTACAGTCCTTCAAAAATGGGAACCATTTCATACGCAGCAGCGATCCCCTTTACATAATCCTCCAGGCCGTTACTGGCTACGAACAATCGGACACCTTGCTCATGAAGGGACTGGAGTGTTTCTTTTACATGTGGATACAGGGCATGACTTCCGCTCTTCAATCCCTCCAGCTCCAGCTGAAGCAGCAGCTCGTCCGCTCTTCTGTGGGCCGCTTCGCTGGCTTCCGGCATCACTCTTCTCCAGATTTCATCCAGCAACATACCCAAACTATTCAAAATAAGCTCCTCGGGAGGAGTCTCTCCTTCATAAAGCCCTTCAGCGCGCAGCGTATCAAACAGCTTGTGGTACGCAGGAAGCAATAGCGTCTCCGTCTGAAAAAGTGTACCGTCCATATCAAATACCATAGCCTCAGGTTTCTTCAACACAGGTGCATTGTTCATGTAGTTATCAGTCATTCCTTTCCTATGTAGGTTTACAACTCTAACCCCTCTCATGATAAGCAATAAGAGAGGTCCGTGTAAACCTCATTGCGCATACCGCTAACTCTTATATTTTTTTAAAACAGTCCTAAAACAATGCAGACCGCCCCACATATCCGTGTGTAAAGCACTCCGTGGAAGCTTGAGATCCACACCATTCCAATACGAAAATCCCGCTTGCTCTATCCATTGCTCCATCGCTGATAAGTCCACTGTAGGATAATCAAACGTCAGCAGAAGCATTCCATCATCCCGTAAAGTCCGGTGAAATTCACGTAAGGCTGCCAAAGATTCATCAGGCGTTAAATGCTCCAGTACCGAGATACATACAATTTTGTCAAAACTGGCATCCTCATAGGGGAGAGCCGTCAGATTGGCATGTGCGGAGTGGAGACGAACTGGTAAAATCTCCTGAATGCGCTCGGCAGCCTCCTCTCCGATATCCCGCCGCACCTCGGCCAAAATGGCATCCACGGAAACGATCCGTATATCCAGATCGCAGGCATAGACCTGAGCGCAACGGCGGGCCAACTCAAATTTGAATGGATGAGGGATTCCACATGCTGCGTCCAGTACTGTATCTTGCCCAGACATAAATTGGAGACACCACTCATACTCATAGGGGCGACTCCACCAGCTTTGGGGGAGTCTGTAAATCATGTTGGAGGAGTTGGGGTCAGAATATACAAAAAAGCGAGACAGATACGGATCAGACATGTTCATGGATACTGCCTCCTTTTGGGGATGACTAAATTACTCTTGCGACACAGCACAGTTCATGACCCCGTTTCTCGCCTTGAAGTTTGGCCAACAATCCCATTTGCTCCGTAAGGGTAAGCTCACCGTACAAAGGATGGGCTTGCAGCAAGGCATCCAAACCAGAGGGAAGCTGGCGGGTGAACAAAGCCACCGGGCGCAAGCCGGACTTTGCCAGTAAGAGCGCAAGCGTATGCTCAGAATAATGATACAAATGATCTTCCTCCGTAAATAAAGGCGAGTAAACGCCATAAGCCTCATTGGTGAACGAATTTTTGTTGGGCACCGTAATATATATCGTCCCGTCAGGTTGAAGCTGTTCGCGTAAATCTGTCAAAAATGCAACAGGGTCCGCAATATGCTCCAGCACATGCCAGCATGCTACGGCCTCGTATTTGTGATCCAGTAATAAGTCAGTATCTTCTTCGGCTTCATCGCCCCAGTAACCCGGCAATAAATCCACGTCATATTTGTATTTGGCGTAAGCACGCGAGTCTATGGAAGGTTCAATGCCCACTGCATCCCAGCCGGCTTGAAGGGCAGCATGGATAAATTCTCCGGTACCTGATCCAATCTCAAGCAATTTTCCTTTACCGGTACTGAACATATCCAGCAGCATGAGTCCAAAAAGGGCATGATCTCCATAAGTTGACGCTGCTGCACTATCCCGCATAGCAACCCATTTGGCATTATAAATCTCTGCAATCATATCTTCTGGGCGTATATGATCCACATCATTACGAAAAACCAATCCGCAGGAACCGCATCCCATCAAGGTAAAGCGTTCATAGCTATGAAACACTGCCGTGTCAGATGAGCCACACAGTTTGCATTTACTATAAAGTAAGTCCTTGGTTTCACTTTTTATTTGCAGATCGGAATTATCAATAACCTGGACACTCGAAATCTCGGCAACATCCATGTCGTTTACCTGGTGGGCAGCTTCATATTCTGGTGCAGTTTCTTTTTCTACATTTATGTGGTCCTGATCCACCCAGAGCGTGAGTCGGGGGTTCGGGTCCAAAATAGATTCATATTGCTCTTTCCAGCCATAACGAGCGCTTGGATCAAGCAACTGGTACCGCTGAAATTTGACCATGCGAATAGCAGGTGTATACCATCCCCAATGCTGGATGCGGTAGTTGCTGATTTCACTGGGAAGGTCAAGCACATTTTCGGGAAATCTCCCACAGTGCAAGGACTGCTCCTTCCATTTATAAGAGAACCCTTCCTTATATCGAATCAAAAAAGGACGGTAATACCGATGAGCCTGCCAATAATCATCATCGCGGTAATGCGTGGAAGACCACATATCAAACAACCTGAAACAAATCGTATCGGCTTTCGTTCCCGCTAACAACGAATGTACCCCTTGAGCAAAACGGGATTCGAACATTTCGTCAGCGTCCATGTTTAATATCCATTCGGGAGAGGAAGCCAACGTCTCTCTCCACTGCTGCTTACGCAGCTCTAATTCATTCGTAAAAGAAGCTGTTTCATTGCGTATTAAACGTAGTGGGATTCCCTTTAGGATCTCACGGCACAACTCTCCGCTATCATCCTGGCTGCCATCATCAATAATGACTGCTTCATCAATATATTCCCGATGACTCCGCAGCACGTCAATGAGCTTGCGATCTGCCTCATTGTATACCGTCATAGTCAGCGTCAATTTGGGTTTGGAGACAGGCGGCGTATGAAGTTCACTTTGTCGTGGACCAGAGAATGTTTGTGGTACAGCAAAAGAATCTGCAGTGTACTTGGCAAAGACAGCTGACTCACGGAGATCATACGGTATAACAGGAGGTTCAGGGAACTTAGAGGGACTTGATGATGCAGAACGATTGAAGGCAGGAGAGTTAGTAGGAATATCGGAGTGATCCAGATATGCTAAATGTTCTGAATGGTCCGTATGAACAGCACTCGTTGTAAAATACTTTAGGGCGAATAGTAGCTGTTCTGCTTTCATTCTGTCCGCTTCCCGGTACAGATGCATCGCCGGATAGTGTGTATCCACAAAAAGTGGAAATCCATATGCAGCTGCCCGAATACAGAAATGTCGATCTTCTCCCCAATAGGAAACGTTTTTGATTTTACCAAAGTGAATCCCTGCTTCCAGTGCACGTCTACGGATTAGGGTGCAAGCGCCTAGACCACCCACCTCGTACAAACCAGGAACATGCAATTGGTGTATGAAATGCAACTCGCGTTGCGCTCTCTCCTCTGCCGACAACACTTCGCCTTCTTCACGATGGAACAAATTATATTCATCACTAACCCACACCTGAGGCAATAGAGGTCCCTCCGGCTGCCAGCGTGTCCAGAAAATCTCAGATACAATGTCCTTCTCCGCCTCCACCAGCTTACATAAGGTACGGGAATGGAGAATCAGGTCAGAATCGACCAAAAACAGCGCGTCATAATTATGTTGAAGTGCATAATCAATAAGACGATTTTTAAAGCCAGCCACTTTCCAGACGAGGGCAGGCGGCCAATAATGAGTGTGCTCATCACTTCGGTTCTCTACTTGCTGTGAGCCTGTCAACAAGGGTAAAACCCTGCCCGGCAGCCGATTGGAAAAATCGGCAAGCCATTGGCTTGAAGTCGGATTGTCATTATCATCGACAAATAAATAATCCGGCAGCACGTCAGGTGCCTCCAGTCGCTCCAAAGCTTGAAGAAACAAAGACAATATTTCCGGTTTCTGGTGCACCGGGCTACCAATTAGTATACGCATGATCCAACGCCTCCATCAGGTAGAAGCCTCATAAACCGTTCTCCTCCATGTCCTAAGACATACCATAATTGCGACCAAGCGATATGGGAGTGAGCGTAGTATGAATGGACTTACACCTGGAAATATCAATGAAAACGACATCAATACAAAAATACAATCTTACCATCCAGTTCTGCCTTTTTTTCTGTTACCGGTTTTCTAACTACATTTAGCCATCAAATTTATTTCCCGGTCGCACTTGATAATATCGAATTTTGCACAATCTCCTCCTCTTCATATCAGACTTTGATTTTCTAATTTATTAGAGCAAGATTGAATTTATGATCATCACACATCCTCTAAACGATCCATAGGAATTACTACATAATGAGCAAGCTATCCTAATAAAATGGAGATTATACCAAGTTTTTGGGGGGACAAAGAGCATGGTAACTGTCAGCTTATGTATGATTGTCAAAAATGAAGAAGAAGCCCTTCATACCTGTCTGAAATCAGTCCATGACCTAGTAGATGAAATCATTATCGTTGATACTGGTTCCACAGACAGTACCCAAGAGGTCGCTGCATCGTTCAATGCTCGGGTATACAATTTTGAATGGTGCGATGATTTCTCCGCAGCCCGCAATTATGCGTTTGATCAGGCAACACAGGAATATCAATTTTGGCTGGATGCTGATGACATCCTAGAGGAGCAAGATCGACTGGCATTTCTAGACTGGAAAAAACAAGCCACCGTCTCCTATGACAGCATTACGATGGATTATGTACTATCTGTAGATGAACAGGGGCAGCCGTTGCATAAGCTCAAAAGAAACCGAATGGTGCGGCGTGATCGTAGATTCAGATGGATCGGCTTTGTGCACGAATTCCTGAATGTGACTGGCAGCACCTTTCACAGCAATATGGCAGTGACTCATAAAAAGACACGTGCCTACACTGACCGTAATTTACATATTTATCTCCAGCACCGGGAGAAAGGCACTGCATTTTCTGAGCGAGATCACTACTACTTCGCTAATGAACTATATGATAACGGACGCATACTAGAAGCCATTCAGCAGTACGAACACTATCTGGGGCTCGATCAAGGATGGATTGAGGATCGGATTGCTGCTTGCTTTAAGCTGGCAGATTGCTACGCTCACCAGGGTCAAAAACAGGAACAGCGTATGGCACTGCTTCGCACACTCAACCTCGATGTACCACGCGCCCAGTTCTGCTGTGCCTTTGGCAATTTGTTCATTGAAGATGAGCAGTATACTCAAGCCATTTACTGGTTTCGTCAGGCGACGCTGATAGAGCCCCCACAAGATGTAATGGCCTTAACCAATTCGTCGTACTATACCTGGTTTCCACACTTGCAATTATGCCTGTGTTACGACCGAATCGGCGACATTGAAAAGGCAAAATCGCATCATCGCATAGCTCAGTTGCACCATCCTACTCATCCAAGCGTCTTATACAACGAGCAGTATTTTGCACAGCTAGAACAAAAATAAGTTTTCTATCGGTGGTTATGGAATTTTCTCCTTTGATGGGCTGCTTATTTAAATATTGAGGAAGGCTATCCTCTACTTTGTATTAAAGCACAGTTTCTAGTCCAGACGGCCAAAAAATCCATCGTTCCAAGTAATTAATATTAGGGGATAGGTGAATGTAAAAAAAATAAAAAAGGGCCACCTGCACTTGAGGCTTGCAGATGGCCTTTCCTATTTGTAATAATATATAGAACAAGCTAACAATTTAAACCGTTGATGGTATAAAACTTTCTTAGAACACTTTCTTCCGGTCTCTTTCCCCCTTCAAAATTTCCACAGACTCATGGAAACGGAGCGAATGGATTATTTCGCGTTCACGCAGAAACTTCAGACTATCCTGCAAATCCACATCATCTGTTAAATCAATCAGCCACTGATATGTAGCTCTCGCCTTTTCTTCTGCCGCAATATCCTCATACAAATCCGCAATTGGATCACCCTTGGCTTGAAAATAGGTCGCTGTAAAAGGAACTCCGCCTGCGCTCTGGTAATACAGCGCATGATCATGCGCCGCATAATATTCCCCCAGCCCGGCTGCCTTCATTTGCTCTACACTCGCATCCTTGGTCAGCTTGTAAATCATAGTCGCAATCATTTCAAGGTGCGCAAATTCCTCCGTGCCTATGTCGTTCAGTACGCCAATTACCTTATCGGGAATCGTATAGCGCTGATTCAGATAGCGCAATGCCGCTGCCAGTTCGCCATCCGCTCCACCATACTGCTCCATAAGCAGTTTGGCCATATGAGGATCACATTTGCTGACACGTACGGGATATTGCAGTTTTTTCTCATATACCCACATTCATGTTCCTCCTTTATAAAAGGTTATACCTACCTAGACCTGCCACGGCCAAGGGGATTGACTCCACTCCCAAGGATACTTGGAATAGGCACGGCCAAAATTTTGTAAAGGCCCATATAGCATCTGATACTCGTTAGCAATCGCCGTTCTTTCCTGCGTCAGCTTATTGAACTGTTCGATAGCCTGTAAATCATCTGGGTGCGTATCCAGATACAAATTCAGCTCCACCAACACAAAATCCACCGCTTGGAGCTTCTCCAGCAACGCATAAAACTGGGCATCAACTGGCTTGGTTTGGGGCGTGCAGCCTTGGGCCGGGTTTCCGGCTTGACTATAGCCCTGAGTTTGGTTCTGATACTGGTTCTGATATGGATACGGATTTGAATAAGGGCTTTGATATGGATTCGGCTGTTGCTGTCCGCTCTCATGCTGATTTTGCTGCTGGAACTGGAATGGGGACTGACCCTGATTTGGATTCTCCATTCTATTCGCCTCCCCCCTGGTTTCTCCTAGGCTCATAAGGGCTGTAAAGCAAAGGCCATAGCGTTCCCTTCGTCAGCGCCTCATCTGGACTGAATTGTGGTAGACCAGGGGGCTGAAATTGTATAAACAAGTTTGGCGGAAGCACATAAGTCTTACACAGAACGGGCGGACACGGATCGAACGGGCCGACAAACGGGACATACTCACCTTGCTGTGGAAATTTCACGGGCCGGGACCTCCTTTGATTGATCCATCTGTTTTACTATTCAACATATGCCGCATCGCCCAAGTCTCGAACAAAAAATCACAGATAAAAATAATTGTTCAAGAAAATAACCATAGAACTATTTCTAATCAAAAAAGAGCCTTTAAAACCACGGTATGTGGATCTAAAAGCTCTTTCTTCAGCACTCTACATACCTGAACTGATCTTACCTATATCTGTGGATTAGGAATCAATCGGTAGAAAGCTCATCTTCAATCACAGGCTCAGGCTTGCGGTGAATCTTCACTCTCATTATGCGAAGCCTTGTTGCTTCCTCCACCTCAAAGGTAAGGTTATAAAACTCAATTTTCTTCCCTTTCACCGGAATGCCCTCCAATTCCTTGAACAGCCATCCCCCGATGGAATCCACCTCGTCGTCTTCAATGTTCACTCCAGTCAAATCATTGACATCCTCAATGAGCATACGACCGTCCACAGAGATGAAGTTCTCCTTCATTTCAACACTCGGGCGTTCATCCTCAAATTCATCATAGAGATCCCCGACGATTTCCTCCAAAATTTCCTCCGCTGTCAGCAGCCCGGCCGTTCCGCCGTACTCATCTACCACGAGAGTCATTTGGGAATGTTTTTTCTGCATAAGGCGTAGCACGTGACTCACTTCCATGGACTCCGGCACATTCAAAATAGGACGTACCACCGAAGCCAGATCCAGTTGCTCTCCCTGCTCAGCTAGCAGAAGATCCGTAATATGGACAAAACCGATAATCTGGTCTTTATCCTCAACCGCTACCGGGTAACGGGAATGCTTGGTCTCGCTGATGATCTTGAGATTTTCCTTAAACGACAAATTCGTATACAAACAATCCATATCTGTACGCGGCAGCATGATTTCTCGGGCAAGCAAGTCGGAAAAATCAAAAATATTATCCATCAGCTTAATTTCGTCCTTATCAATCACACCGCTTTTGGCGCTCTGATTCATCAATATACGAATCTCTTCTTCCGAATGAGCCGCCTCGGCTTCACTCGCCGGCTGAATGCCGAATGCACGCAACAGTAAGTTTGCCGCAGCATTCAATACCCAGATCACAGGCAGAAAGACCTTATAAAAAAGCAGCAATGGCGCCGATAAAAACAACGCCACACCTTCGGTCTTCTGAATCGCTAAGGACTTTGGCGCCAGTTCCCCTAATACGATATGCAAAAAGGTAATTACACAAAATCCGACGATAACAGATACCGTTGTAATCAGTGTACCGTCAGTTACACCGAGTTTGTGCATGAGTGGCTCTATCAGGTAGCCGGATATTGCTGGCTCTCCAATCCAACCCAAGCCCAATGAAGCCAGCGTAATGCCCAATTGGGTGGCGGACAGATAAGCATCCAACTTTTGGTTCACCTTCAGCGCATAGCCTGCCAGGCGATGACCCTCGCTTTGGAGCTGCGTCAATCGGGATTGGCGCATTTTGACCAGCGAAAATTCTGCGGCCACAAATACACCATTTAGAAAGACAAGCAGCAGTACCAAGAGGAGATTCACAGCTAGCAATCCCCAATGAAACTCGGTATGACCATCCAATACGAACTCCCCATTTCTATAGTTGTAATGCTTTTCTTGATTTAAAGTCTATTCCTTTGTAATACATATCCGCCACGAGCAGATTTGGTCCACAACAGGCAGCGGCATCACAATGACAGTTTACAGTCTGATTCAGCGGATGCTCATTCAGCCATTCACCAAAAATATCGTCCAGACTATCTTCCTGAATATTTCCGAAAGCCGGTATGTCTGCAAAATCTGTCACATACACGCTACCCGTGAACATATTCACATTCACACGGTTTCTTCCGTCCGGATCATTACGCACCGTAATATTCGGTTCCTGACGCAAGCGTCGAAGCAGTTTGCGGTCTTCTTCCCGATCCGAACAAGCAAAGAACGGTAATGTGCCAAACAACATCCACATGTCCTGATTACGTACATCCAGCAGCTTATGGATAGAGTTCCGCATGTCGTCGAGTGAAAGCACAGGCAAAGCAGAGGCAAAATTCGACGCGTACATTGGATGAACCTCATGCCGTCGGCATCCCATTTCGTTGATTAATTGATGAATGCCCTCCAGCTTCGTGTGTGTCCGATAGTTAATCATGGATTCAGCTGAAATGAACATCCCCATTTCACTCAATCTGCGGGCATTTTCCATCATTTTTTCATACAGGCGAACAGCACCCGCACGTGGAGTCGGTCGGCCGGTATTTGCAAAACCCACTTCATAAAAATCGTCCGCATTCAAATAGTTAAATGAAATATGCATCACATCCAGATAAGGAAGCATCTTCTCATATCTGCGAATATCTAACGTCAGATTGGAGTTGATTTGCGAGCGAATACCGCGCTCCTTGGCATATTTCAACAGTGGAACGATCACTTCATCCACTGTTTTATCGAGTAAGGCAGGTTCCCCGCCTGTAATACTGATCGTCTCCAGATGCTCGACTTCATCCAAACGCTTCAGCATTAGGTCTAGCGGAAGGAAAGGGGCCTCCTTCATAACCAGCATATCGCCAACAGCGCAATGCTCACAGCGCATATTACATAGATGCGTTACGGTCATCTCCACACTCGTAAGCAAATGACGACCATGTGTACGCAGTGAGACAATCGGGTCCCACGGATCATAGGTTGGCGATATTTGGGGTAGCGTGTTATTTTGTAGAACTGTCATTATGTTTTCACCTTATTTCTGTTATTAACCTCAAAAGACGTATAATTATCATATCATGATGTGTAAAGTGTCTGCATACTTTCTTCCACATCATCTGCTAATCTACGTGTACTCCTCCGAAAGGGGCGACAGTAGCACCCAATGTGTTTGTAATCATAACCGAGAGGGATACGGACAAATCCACATCATAAGGTGCCTTCACTTCCTGCCCATCCCGGTCCCTTACAATGCGAATGACGGGTCTTTGCGGGATTTTGGGATGTATACGCACTACGACCCCCTCTTCCCCCGTGTTGAGCATCACAGAGAGTCCCAGGGGGTAAATAGCTACACAGTCACGAAAGGCTTCCAGCATTCGCTGCTCATATAACGTTCCTGCCCCGGCGTACAGCACTTCCATCGCTTCATAGGGCAACAAAGCCTGTTTGTATATCCGACTTGCTGTCATTGCGTCGTACGAGTCGGCTAGACCGATCCATTTCGCATATTCGTGGATCTGGTCCTTTTTCCAACCGTGTGGGTATCCACTGCCGTCGATACGCTCATGGTGCTGTAATGCACAATGAGCCGACAATAAGGGAATGCCAGGTTCGTCTTTGAGCAGTTTGTAGCCGATCACCGTGTGTGTTTTCATATGCTCATATTCCTCATCCGTCAATTTACCCGGCTTATAGAGTACTTGAGGTGAAATTTTCATTTTACCAATATCGTGCAGTAGTGAACCTATCCCCAGCTCCATGAGCTGGTTATTATCGTAGCCATTGGAAATTCCAAGTACTAGTGAATACAAACATACGTTCAAAGAATGATGATACAAATCCTGATCCGCGGCCCCGATATCCATCAACATAATGACGGCGTCCTGACGGCCTCCAATATCGTCCAGAATGGATTCCATCACCTTATAAAATGACTTGCCAAAATATTTGTGCTTATGATCTACGGAGTAGGAAGACAACCCTTGAAACTGCTTTTTGATTTCCTGTAGCGCCGCGGCCCTTGTCTGTTCATGGATCATCTCAGGAATGACGATATCTTCTGTCACAGCATCCTCAATGTATACATATCCAATACCGACTTGGCCTAGACGTTCAATCAATCGCGAAGTAAGCTCAACACCTTCCGAGAGCAGCACCATTCCGTTTTCATTGTAAATTTTTTTGCCAAGCTTCATGCCGGCTCTCAATAATGTAACAGGTACCAGTCGCAGCTTAATCCTCTCCCGATTGTTTTGATACCTGAAGCCACCTAGCTGCAAAACATTCTTCCATCGCGCCCGGACGCTTCAACTCCATTTCAATCATATCCCGTAAAAATTCTGGAAGCATAAATCGGAGATCTGTTCCGTTCGCAAGCACCTCATAACCTGCTTTGAAAGTGAACATATCCAACGTGCCCACTGTGTATTCCTCATGCTCTTCCAAAGGTTGACCCGCTACACGAATGTCCGTCACTTTTTCATAAGGAGCACGGCCAGGGTCATACTGAATGGCCAAGCCTTCCACACACATCGTGCCAAGCACTTTGCCTCTGAAGCCAAAACCCGTCATGGGCTTGTCTGTAAATTCAGGCAGCAAGGACTGCTCCAGCGCCAACCGAATATCTCTTCCCCGCAACTTCATAACACAGGCATTAATCGGCGAAGGGCATAAGGAATGTAGTATTCCTTTGCTGATATCCCCTTGAGGTAATGGGCCGAGCAGTTGTCCCGCATTGACGAGGGCAATTTCTGTTCCTGTAAAATGGGACACCGCTTGTGCCAGCATATTCCCGAAAGGGGATTCCTGATCATATGCGATCTCCAGTTTCCGATCCGTCACCGCAACGGTGTTCTCCATGGCGCGCTCTGCTTGTCTGCGATGCATCACAATGGCCGATGCCACTTTTTCGTCCAGTAGTGTCTGATCCACAGGAACTACGCCGCCTGACGTGACTCGAAACGGTTCGAGGCTATCGTTACGACTTAGTGTCACTTCACCCAGCAGCGTTCCGAACTTACCCGCCCCACATAAAGCTGTTTTTCCGATCCAAAGCGGTTCTTCCAGCACATGATGGGTGTGACCTCCAAGGATAACGTCAATTTCAGGAAACTGCGACGCTAATTTTTTATCGGAAGGTAGACCCAGGTGCGACATCACAACCAAAACATCAACCTGCTCTCTCAGTACCGCGATCTGCTTCCCCAGCACATCAAACGGATTGAGCACATCCCAACCCAGCAATTGATAAAATTCTACAAAAGGAGCCGTCACACCAAGTAAACCGACCTTGATTCCTGCTTTGTCTACGATAAGGGATTCCTTCATCCATGAAGGGCTCATCCCCGTGGCACGCTCTGTCAGATTGCCGCATACGACCGGACAATGAATCCCCGCATATGCCTGTTCAATCATATCCGAGGTAAAAGTCAGTCCCTCATTGTTACCGATTGTAATTGCATCGTATCCTGTTAGATTAATCACATCCACATTTGCCCCACCGAGCGTTCCTTCCGTTTCGGGGGCCATCCGGTCCATGTGGTCTCCTATGTCGAGCACAAGCAGCGCATCCCGTGATGCGGCTCTTCGTTCATCGATCATCGCGGCTATCGAAGGCATACTGCCAAAATGACTATGGATATCATTGGTATGCAAAATGGTCAACGTTTGCCGAGTCGTCATCTCCATAACCGCCCTCCTCTATACTTTATATATATCGACTTTGGAGCTTCTAATGTTTAAGCATATCATGATATTTAGCAATATGGTACATGTGAGTGGACATAGTCCTTAAGCTTCGCTGTAGTCTCTGGGCAATCTCATATCATAAACATAGTGAAAAGTATTGACGTTATCTACTGTAGGTATCAGATAGGAAACGGGTTCCTGGGACCTATTTTACAGCTTGGAATAATAGTAAATTAGTCGTTGTCATCCCATTTAATTCTTGATATATTAAGTTTGTTTCGTATTTTCGACAAATTTACGACAATAAGGAGGTTAGCGCATGAGAGTACACGTTACCGATGCCAAGCCGGGAGATCGCCTCAAATCCGATACATACAATGGGCACGGTGTACCTGTCATGATTCAGGGCACCGAGCTACAGCATGACGATATTTCCAAACTCATTATGCACGGTGTCGATTATATCGACATTGATGCCGGTTCAGCGAGCATTCCGGTTGACTTTGCCCCCGATGTCCCAGCTTCCCCCGAGTCCCTCAAACGTGCCGTTCCTCTCATGGAGCAGACGATCAGTGGCTTTGAAAGCATGTTTCTCGAAGCCTCCTCAACTGGAAAATTTGATGAATATCGAGTGGATGAGCTGTTCGGCCCTCTCGTTTCAGAGCTGGCTCGTCAAAAAGATGTCGTATCTCTGCTATTAATTATGGAACGGGGAGATCACTATACCTATAATCATTCTCTCCAAGTAGGCGTACTGTCATATTACATTGCCACATGGCTTGGATATACGGAAGAAGAAGCATATGCCGCCGGTAAAGCTGGATATTTACATGATATAGGCAAGTCCATGATACCGGATGAAATTTTGAACAAACCGGATAAACTGACACCCGAAGAATTCCATGAGATGAAAAAACATTCGCTATATGGCTATGATATTATTCGCAATTCAACCAGCGATGAGATTTCTGCAATTGTCGCCTTGCAGCATCACGAGCGTGAAGATGGAAGTGGATATCCCCATGGACTGTTCAAGGAAGATATTCATCCTTTTGCCAGCATAACAGCTATTGCCGACGTGTATAGCGCGATGATTTCCAATCGTGTGTACCAGACGAAGCAGGAGTTGCTCACCGTATTACGTGAGCTGCACAGCATGAGTTTTGGACATCTAAACCCAGAAGCTACCCAAGTGTTCATCAGACACATGCTTCCTAATTTCATTAATAAGCAGGTTCTGCTGACTACAGGTCAGACAGGAACGATTATTCTCAACAATCCTGCTGATTACTTCAGACCCTTAGTGAGAATTAACGATGATGAATATGTAGATTTGTCTAGAGAACGCCATGTATCCATTGATGAAATTTATTTGGAATCCTGATCCGCTACTACTGCCTCCCGGCGTTACTTCGGTAGAACGAAATGTTTTGCCGAAGCACAGGCTACGCGAATAAAAAGAGACTGTCCTTGATTCGTAGGTTCTTTACGAAGGACAGCCTCTTTTTATGTTACGGACATTAACCTAGTTACTATCTTACTTATTTGTTTAAACCTAAGTGTTAAGATCATGCAGACCTGAGCTATGTTCATTAGGCAATTCAGGCATATACGGAAGAGGAAAACCTTCTGGAGGATCCATTACACTCAAATCCCCACCGTTTCTGCTTGGAGTTTGCCCATTGAATATTTCTCCAATACGGGTAGAATCCAATCGAAAATTAAACTGTGCATTGTGAAAGCCCAATTCAACATACTTCCGGCATTCTGGATACTTGTTAATATCGTAGTTTGGAACCGGGAACAATTTTCCCCAATCAACTCCAAGTGTCTCTAAAGCTTTAGCAAACGCATTTTGATGAGCATTATCCCGCACAATCAAAAAAGCCAACGTTTCCCGGAATGTTTTGTTCGAGCTCATTTCGTAAATTCGGGATTTTTGCAGAACCACTGTAGATGCGAGTACGAGATTATCAAGCAAATCACTAATTAGATTGCCGTGGGAATAAACATAACTACCTAGCCAAGGATTTCCACTTGCATCAACAGGTAAGGAACTTTGGGCTCCCATAATAAAATGATGAGGATTTGCGTGTTTTATCGCCTCATCTAAAGGAGCATGATCAATTCCAGCATCGCCGGCTTGGTCTGCGCCTGAGCCAGTCAGAAGTTGATTTATAGTATGTTGGACCAGTTCAACATGACTAAGCTCCTCTAGAAAAACTCCCCGTATCAAATCCCTATACTGCACAGCATTACCACGAAATTTATTACTTTGAAAGAAAAACTGCATCATGGTACGCATTTCTCCGAATCGACCACCTAATACTTCTTGAATCACTTTAGCAGCAGCAGGGTCGGGCTTATCAAACATATGCTTCCCTCTTTAATAATTTTTATACAAACCAAACAAACAGATAGTTAAATGTAAAGACTCCCATCAGATTGTTGTTATGCTGATCCTCGTTTTATTACATCTTGAAAAGGTTAAATACAGTTAGAATTCACTAAGCTGCTTTAACTATAGGAGGAGTAGTTATGTTTAGACATCAAAAAGAGTTGCAGTTTGAAGTGAAAGTTGAGCGTCCTGATGCTCTTTTTGCCCGGCAGGTACAAGAAGTTTTGGGGGGGCAATTTGGAGAAATGACCGTGATGATGCAATATTTGTTTCAAGGGTTTAACTGTCGCGGTGAGGAAAAATATAAAGATATGCTAATGGACATTGGAACTGAAGAAGTAGGGCATGTAGAGATGCTGTGTGCTTTAATTAGTCAACTACTTGATGGAGCTAAACCAGAAGATCAAGAACAAGCTGCAAAAGACCCTGTTACAGCTGCCATTATGGGGGGAATTAACCCGCAGCACTTGCTGGTCAGCGGTCTTGGCGGATTACCTAGTAATTCAAATGGAGTTCCATGGAACGGCTCTTATATCGTCGCAAGTGGCAACCTTTTAGCGGATATGCGGTCCAATTTGCACGCAGAGAGTCAGGGTCGATTGCAGGTAGCAAGGCTATATCATATGACACAAGATGAAAGCGTCAGAGCTACACTACGGAAAATGCTAGCACGTGACCGCTATCACCAGTATCAATGGATGGCGGCAATCCAAGAATTGGAAGAAAAAAACGGTGTTGTGGTCCCGGCTTCTTTTCCTCCTGAAGCAGAGCAAGAGTCTCAGCCTGAAGCTTATGAGTTTTGGAATTTGTCTGAAGGCGAAGAATCTAGTGAAGGTTTGTGGGCAACAGGAAGTGCGCCGGATGGAAGCGGGAGCTATGTATACATCTCTAAGCCTGTTGCTAAAGGACAAATCTATAGTGCCAAAATACCAGCAACCGAATTACATCATGACTTAGACCATAAAACTTCAGATAAATAAACAAGTAACAGACGAGCTGTCCCAATATTAAAGATTGCTAATTGGTGACACTGACCATAAAAATGAAACAAAAAATATATACTTAAAATTCGAATAAGGCGGCTTATCATAAGGCATAAAATCATAGCCGGTCATTAATCAAGAAGTACAGAATCAATGTAAGACTAAAAAGCCCTGCCGACCATTTATGGTTAGCAGAGCTTTTTGATTTATTTCGAGTAATTTACACATCACCGAAAAATCGAAGACGATGCTCTCATTCTTTATGAGCAGCTGTCTATAACAATCATTTGTGTTACCTCAGCTTCGGTCAAACCATCGTTCATTAAATAAGAGGTGCCTGAATTAATGTTGCAAAATTAAACTGGTGTACATGACCATCATTTAATGTAGTTTGGCCCGTAACAAAATGTACGTGTTTTCCATTTCCGACTGGAATAGCTGGTCCTGTTCTAATTTTTTTCAGATTATGAAAGTGGTTCACGAAATCAGTTTTTGTAAGATCGATTTCATGGACATGACTTCTTCCAACTCGAATCGCTTGCCCAGTAACACCTGCAAAGCGGTGGTTATGTCGGTCTGCGCCTTCTTCAGCCAGTTTGGTACTACCTTCAAATTCATGTACATGCCTCTGTGTCTGTTTAGAAGAGAGGGTTTTCTTCTCCACTCCAGTTTTATTCTTCTGCATCTGTTGGTATGCCTCCTTATGTTTATGTCACTCATAACATCCTATTAAGCAAACATACATAAGTGCTAGGCAACTATCCGCAGTCCTGAGCATAATTTTTTTATGTAGTAGAAAGAAGGCTTATGGACTTAGGCATCACAGAAAAAATAAAAGAAGACGAACTTAAAAAGTTCGCCTTCTATACTAGAGAAAATCCGAGTCAGCATAAATCGGCACGACTCCGATCTAACAGCTTTAATTACCTCAAGTACCTTGTCACGCCAAGGATTACTGCGTTTTAACCGATGGAACCTTCCATTTCAAACTTGATCAAACGATTCATCTCTACCGCATATTCCATCGGCAGTTCTTTGGTGAACGGCTCAATAAAGCCCATAACGATCATTTGCGTTGCCTCTGCTTCAGTCAAACCACGGCTCATCAGATAGAACAGCTGATCTTCCGATACCTTGGAAACTGTTGCTTCGTGCTCAAGCGTGATGTCGTCATTCATAATTTCATTATAAGGAATAGTATCTGAAGTTGATTGATTATCCAAAATCAACGTATCACACTTGATATTTGATTTTGCACCTTGAGCCTGACGACCGAATGAAGCTAATCCGCGATACGTTACTTTACCGCCGTGCTTACTGATCGACTTGGATACAATTGTGGAGGTGGTGTCTGGTGCCAAGTGAATCATTTTCGCACCTGCATCCTGATGCTGGCCTTTGCCTGCAACAGCGATGGACAAGACCATACCTTTCGCTCCACGGCCTTTCAATACAACGGCTGGATACTTCATCGTCAACTTGGAACCGATGTTACCATCGACCCATTCCATCGTTGCATTCTCTTCAGCAACCGCACGTTTGGTTACCAGGTTATAGATGTTTGGTGCCCAGTTCTGGATCGTTGTATAACGAACACGTGCGTTCTTCTTACAAATAATTTCCACCACCGCACTATGCAGCGAGTTCGTGCTGTAAATTGGAGCCGTACAGCCTTCTACATAATGAACAAAGCTGTCTTCGTCAGCAATAATGAGCGTACGCTCGAATTGACCCATGTTTTCCGAGTTGATACGGAAGTAAGCCTGCAATGGAACTTCACATTTCACACCTTTTGGTACATAGATGAAGCTTCCGCCTGACCATACCGCACTATTCAGTGCTGCAAACTTATTGTCCGCAGGAGGTACAACTGTTGCAAAATACTCTTTCAGAATCTCAGGATGCTCACGCAACGCCGTATCGGTATCCATGAAAATAACGCCCTGATCTTCCAGTTCCTTTTGCATACTGTGGTAGACAACCTCGGATTCATACTGTGCAGATACACCAGCCAAAAACTTTTGCTCCGCCTCCGGAATACCCAGTTTATCAAAGGTTTCTTTAATTTCCGTCGGAACTTCTTCCCATGTCTTCCCTTGTTTCTCGGAAGGTCTTACATAGTACTGGATATCGTTGAAATCCAGTTCATCCATATCTCCGCCCCAGTTTGGCATTGGCATTTTTTCAAACTGCTTCAGTGCCTTCAGACGGAACTCCAGCATCCACTCTGGCTCATCCTTAATTTTGGAGATTTCCTTTACGATTTCCGGAGTGAGACCCTTACCTGTTTGGAAAATGGACTTGTGCTCGTCACGAAAGCCGTATTTATACTCTTCCATTTCCGGTGCTTTCTTGGCCATGTTTCTCAAACCTCCTCTGTTCTATTTAAATTATTTATCTTCATCAATCCCTTTGCGCAGCGCGTTCCAAGCCAATGTCGCACATTTGATGCGGGCCGGGAACTTATTTACGCCTGACAAAGCTTCCAATTCTTCATAATCATCAAATTCGACGGCTTCTCCCTTCATTAAAGAAGAGAAGCGGCTCGCCATATCCAGTGCCTGATCAATCGTTTTTCCTTTGACTGCTTCTGTCATCATCGAAGCTGAGGACATACTAATCGAGCAGCCTTCGCCAGTAAAACGGGCATCTTCGACCACGCCGTCTTTCGTTTTGAGTTGAAGGGAAATTCGGTCACCACACGTAGGATTATTCAAATCCACCGTAACGGCATCGTCCTCAAAACGTCCGCGATTGCGCGGATTTTTATAATGATCCATAATCACGCGTCGGTACAAGTCATCAAGTTGCATCGCCAAAATACTCCTTTGTTTGGATTAAGGCGCTGACCAGAGCGTCGACTTCTTCTTCCGTGTTATAGAGATAAAAGCTAGCACGTGCAGTTGCACTGGCTTTCAGCCAGCGCATTAACGGCTGGCAGCAATGATGCCCCGCACGTATAGCTACCCCTTTGCTATCCAGTACAGTAGCTACATCATGCGGATGCACATCATCCAGGTTAAAGGTTACGAGCCCGACATGACGTTCTGCAGGTCCGTAAATCGTCAATCCCTCCACTTCACGGAGACGTTTGAGGGCATAGTTGGACAGACGGCTTTCATGCTGCGCAATGGCGTCCAGTCCGATGCTTTCCAGAAAATCAATGGCAGCTCCCAAGCCAACAGCTCCGGCGATAATCGGAGTTCCACCTTCGAATTTCCAAGGCAGCTCCTTCCATGTGGATTCATACAATCCCACATCGTCGATCATTTCCCCGCCGAACTCAATGGGCTCCATATCCTCCAGCAGCGCCTTCTTGCCGTACAGTGCTCCGATCCCAGTAGGAGCACACATTTTGTGACCCGAAAAGGCATAAAAGTCAGCATCGATGTCTTGCACGTCTACTTTCATATGTGGTGTGCTTTGTGCACCGTCTATAACGATGACTGCGCCTTTGCGATGGGCAATAGCTGCAATCTCTTTGACAGGGTTCACAACACCAAGCACATTGGAGACATGCGCAATCGCTACAATTTTCGTGTTCTCTGTAATGGTATTCTCCACATCAGCAAGATCAACGCTACCATCCTCTTGAAGTGGAATATATTTCAAAGTCGCGCCTGTGGCTTTGGCTACCTGTTGCCACGGAATCAGATTACTGTGATGCTCCATTTGTGTGATGACAATTTCATCACCTGCCTGGCAATTAGCCCTGCCATAGGAAGAAGCGACCAGATTCAGCGCCGTTGTTGTTCCTCTTGTAAAAATAATTTCCTGACTGCGCTTTGCATTCAGAAAGCGGGCTACCTTCTCCCGCGCACCTTCATAAGCATCCGTTGCGCGGCTACCCAAGGTATGCACACCACGGTGAACATTTGAATTATCATATTCGTAGTAATGCTTGATCGCCTCGATGACCGCCAGCGGTTTTTGCGAAGTGGCCGCATTATCCAAATAAACCAGCGGATGACCGTTAATCTCCTGATGTAAAATCGGGAACTGTTCACGGATCAATGCAGTATTCATTGGCCTAACTTCCTTTCAACAAGGCTTTGCAGCTGATGTTGAAGTCCTTCAAGCGGAATTTCAGATACGACAGGTGCCAAGAAGCCATAAATAATCAGACGTTCAGCTTCTGCACGGCTAATCCCGCGGGACATCAAGTAATACACTTGTTCACGGTTTACCTGACCAACCGATGCTGCGTGACCTGCCGTTACATCATCTTCATCAATCAGCAGGATCGGGTTAGCGTCACCACGCGCTTTCGGGCTGAGCATCAGAACACGTTCTGTTTGCTGACCGTCTGCTTTGGTAGCACCTTTTTCAATTTTTGTAATTCCGTTAATGATGGAAGACGCTTCTTCACGCATTACTGCGCGCGTAATCATCTGACTGGCGGAATTTTTACCAAAATGCTGTGCTTGTGTCGTATAGTTCAGCTTTTGTGAGCCGGAACCTACAGCAATGATCTTGGCATCCGAATTGGAGCCATTGCCTTTGAGCACGGACATGGTATTGCTTGCTGTATTACCGTTGTTCATTTCGCCCACAATCCATTCGATAGCTGCGTCATTTCCCAACGTGGCACGACGAATCGAAATATCCGTTACTTGCTCCCCAAACTGATGAACTGTCGCATAACGTACTTTAGCTCCTGCATTTGCAACAACTTCTACCGCACCGTTATGAAGAACAGGTGCCGCCAAATCCGCAGATACATAGTTGTCTACGTACGTCACGGAACTGTGGCTTTCAACAATGAGCAGCACATGCGGTGCAAATGTTGCAGTCGCATCGTCCGTCAGGAATACAGCTTGAAGCGGAACGTTCAGTTCTACATTTTTAGGCACATAAGCAAATACTCCACCGTTCCAGAGTGCTGCATGCAATGCAGACAATGAATTTTCTTCAGCCTTAATAACTGTGTTCAGATGAGCTTTAACCAAATCAGCATGCTCTTTAACCGCTGTTTGTAAATCCGTGAAAATGACGCCTTGCGCCGCCAATTCCTCGCTCAGCTTCACATATACCGCGCCGGAGTTGCGCTGAATAATCAGACCGCCCTCCTGTTGCTCTTTGACCAGATCAGCAATGGCTGCAGGAACCTGCCCTACCGATGCAATGACCTCGCTCTGTTTATGTTGACCGTAATCGTTTAATTTCCAACGTTCGATTTTTGTTTTTTCAAATACCGGAAGCTCCAGTTTGCCTGCAAGCTCAAGTGCTTTTTGTCTGTCTTCGGCCAGCCAAGATGGTTCGCCGTTACGTTCGGACAGAACACGCAGTTGCTCGGAATCTACCGGAAGGATTGTTTGTGTAGTCATTAGTTTTCCTCCTCGCTTCCGGCTTACGCCTCTTGTCCTACAGTTTCATCAACGATACCCAGCTCTTCCTTGATCCAATCGTAACCGTCCGCTTCCAGACGCTCAGCAAGCTCAGGACCACCGGATTTAACAATACGTCCTTGCATCATCACATGTACATAATCTGGTTTAACGTAGTTTAACAGACGTTGGTAGTGAGTAATCACGAGGAAGCCACGGTCTTCGGAACGCATAGCGTTGACACCGCTAGCCACGATTCTCAAAGCATCGATATCCAGACCGGAGTCGATCTCATCAAGAATGACAATTTTCGGATCAATCATCATCATTTGCAAAATTTCATTCCGTTTTTTCTCACCACCAGAGAAGCCTTCGTTCAGGTAACGGTGAGCAAACTCAGGGTTCATTTCAAGCTCTTTCATTTTGCTTTCCATTTGACGGATAAACTTAATCAGGGAGATTTCTTGTCCTTCTTCACGGCGAGCGTTGATTGCACTACGCAAAAAGTCAGAGTTCGTTACCCCTGCAATTTCACTCGGATACTGCATCGCCAAGAACAATCCTGCACGTGCACGCTCATCCACTTCCATATCCAGCACGTCTTCTCCATCCAAAGTTACTTTACCATCTGTGACTTCATATTTAGGATGACCCATCAAAGCAGACGCAAGTGTACTTTTACCCGTACCGTTAGGACCCATGATGGCATGGATTTCTCCGCCCTTCATTTCGAGGTTAATACCTTTCAAAATTTCCTTGCCTTCAATGGTCGCCTTGAGACCTTCAATCTTAAAGTTTGTAGCCATATTCGCAATACCCTCCAAAAAATGTAGTGTGGTGTCGAAATCAGAAAGTATATTTAAACAGGGGAGCCCCCTGATTTCAAGTAATATTTAAAAATTTATTTATAATCATTCTAAACTGATTCTCAATGATTCTCAAGTTATTTTATAATAAATATCTTGAAGGGTGCAACCAACAGACACACGTTATCCAACTTTCTTCATAAAATGTTCACCCTACCAGGCACACAAATAGCAAAATTCATCCTGTGGTTGTTCATATAATTATAAATTTGTACAAAAAACATGGGATGCATGATCTCTTTCCAGCCATAAAAACGCTACTGACAGCATGACGTCAGTAGCGTTTTACATGTAGAGAGTTTATTTCAGAGCGTAACCCCATCACCATGACAGTGGAATTAAATTCACCGAACTAGGCATTGAGTGATGGAGCGAAATTCGGCCAATTAGCCCAAGTAAGAGCGAAGCATCCACATATGTTTCTCCAGATCCGCTTTATAACCAATCAGCAAATCTGCAGTTGGCTGGTCGGAATTGCTTTCCGCCAGTTCGATACCTTCCTGAAACTCCTCGCATACAGTTGCAAAATCCTCGATCAAGGTTTGTACCATCTTAGGTGCATCTTCGTTGCCGGTTGCTTCCTGAATCGACGACAGCTCCAGGTATTCCTTCAACGTTGCGGAAGGAGAACCTTTCAACGCGAGCAAACGCTCGGCGATCTCATCCATTTTCAATGTCACTTCATTGTATAACTCTTCAAATTTAACATGGAGTGTGTAGAAACTAGAGCCTTTCACATACCAGTGATAGTTATGAATTTTTACATATAACACATTGAGGTTAGCGACTTGACGGTTTAAAAGTTCCTCCACCGATTTGGTTTGCGTATTTTTCGAGTTACTTGTTGTTTTAGCCATCATAAATCCCTTCCTTTTTCATCAAATTGATTTTCAGGAACGTTTACGTATCCATCACCGTCATTGCTGACGGTAAGACGCCAGCGGGCATCCTAATATCACCTGCCGGACGTCTGTTTCATATTTACCCTCTCTATACGGAGACGAAACAAAAAAAGAGTACTCCTTTCTTCCTCTTTTAATCCCCATAAAAAAAATGTACAAAACTTCAATGATTTTCGTTATACTTTCTCTATCCTATCAAAATACTTGGTTTAATATTGTGATATTTTTCAAACTATTTACATGCGCACATTTTATGGAGGTGACTTCGTTGTCCCAATATCATCCTTTAACGACTGAAGAAGCAATCGAATTCGTGAAGAACATCCCCGGATTTTTTAGTCAGGAAGCCCGTCTGGAATGCCGAGAAATCGGTGATGGTAACTTAAATCTGGTTTTTCATATTACAGATTCTGAATCTAACAAGAGTATCATTGCCAAGCAGGCACTTCCCTATGTAAAAATTGTGGGTGAATCCTGGCCGCTTTCACTGGATCGTGCCCGTATTGAACGTGAGGCACTTCAGCAGGAACACCACATTTGCCCCGAATTGGTTCCTGCGGTACTGGCGTATGACGATGAGCTTGCGTTGACCGTGATGGAGGATCTTAGCTCACACACCATCATGCGCAAGGGACTAATAGAAGGAAACACCTATCCATATTTCGCTAATCATATTGGGGAGTTTCTGGCACGCACGCTCTTCTTCACCTCAGATTTGGGCATGAATCAGCAGGATAAAAAAGACCTGGTTAAACGCTTTATCAACCCGGATCTCTGCAAAATAACTGAAGATCTGATTCTGGATGAACCGTATCGGTTCTCAGATAATAACAACTATGGTGCCTACATCGAAGACGAAGCACAGGCACTACGTACAGATCAAGTGCTTCACTTGGAAGTGGCTTTGCTGCGAGAAAAGTTTTTGACACGAACCGAAGCGCTTCTGCACGGTGACCTTCATACTGGCAGCATTTTCGTAACGACCGAATCGACTAAAGTCATTGACCCTGAATTTGCCTACTACGGCCCTATGGGCTTTGATATCGGAGCGGTGATCGCCAATCTGCTGTTGAACTACGCAGCTCAGCCCGGATGGACCTCTGGCGAGAAAGCTCTAAAGGAAAGACGTGACTGGCTTCTGGAGACTGCCATTCAGGTATGGGAGCAGTTTGAGGGTAGGTTCCGTAAACTGTGGGACGAGCATGTCACCGATCATATGGCACGTACAGCGGGATATCAGGACTTGTATCTCCAGAAAGTACTGCAAGATACGATTGGTTTTGCAGGGTGCAAAGTGATTCGCCGTATCATCAGCCTGTCGCATGTGGCAGATATCGACACCATTGCCGATCCTGCTATCAAGGAAGCTGCGGAACGTCTGGCGTTATCTATCGGTAAATCCTTGGTTCTTCGCAATCGCGAGCTTCATTCGATTCGGGAACTGGGAGACATTGTTCGGACAGCAACAGCTGCCCAAACTAAAGGAGCTTAATGAATATGAGTGAAAAGAAAGATTCGGCACCCGTAACCTCTGGGAAAGCTGCAGTGTCCAGTCAGGCTCTATCTTCGCTGGTGTGGAAAGGCAACCATTTGTCCATGTTGGATCAACGTCTGCTGCCCGAAACGATTGTCATGCTGGATTTATTCACGGCCGAGGAAGTGTGGGACGGCATCCATGCCATGAAGGTACGCGGTGCGCCTGCCATCGGGATGGCTGCGGCCTACGGCGTTGTGCTAGGAGCTACCGCCTACGACGGCACCGACGCTGCTGAGTGGCTGCAGCATGTAGACGCCGTGTGCGGACATTTGGCTACTTCACGGCCGACTGCAGTGAACCTGTTCTGGGCTCTGGACCGCATGAAGAAGCGGGCCGGGGAACTCATCGTTGAAGCTGGCGGAGGCCAGGTCGAAGACTGGAATGCCGGGCTGGAGCGTGAAGCCATAGCCATTCAGGCAGAGGATGAAGAAGTATGTCGCCAGATCGGCATCCATGCTTTACCTCTGTTCGAGGACGGGATGGGCGTACTCACTCACTGCAATGCAGGCGGATTGGCGACAGCCAAATACGGAACAGCGCTCGCGCCGATGTACCTTGCGCAGGAGAACGGCATCCACCTCAAAGTATTTGCCGACGAAACCCGCCCTGTGCTGCAAGGTGCGCGGCTGACCGCTTTCGAGCTTCAGCAGGCAGGCATTGATGTCACCCTGCTCTGCGACAATATGGCGGGCATGGTGATGTCCAAAGGATGGGTACAGGCCGTCATTGTCGGCACAGATAGAGTCGCCGCTAATGGAGATGTCGCCAACAAAATCGGCACATACAGTCTAGCTGTGCTAGCGAAGGCGCATGGCATTCCTTTTTATGTAGCTTCTCCACTATCTACCATTGATTTGCAGACCGCAACAGGCGCAGATATTCCAATCGAGGAGCGTTCTGCGGAGGAAGTTACCGAAAGCTTTGGTAAAAGGACCGCCCCGCAGGGCATCAAAGTCTACAACCCAGCTTTCGATGTTACACCTCATGAGTACATTACCGCCATCATTACCGAAAAAGGAATTGTGCAAGCACCATTTAGCGAGAACCTGACTAATTTGTTTGCCGATTAATTGTTCTTGCAGGTTATATAGTTCGTATATAAGTCAAATGATTCTACTCGATAGAATAAAACTTTTTATAGAAAAAAACCGGAGCCAAAAAGTCCGGTTTTTTTCGTTTCTTGTTCCTCTACTTTTATACAACATGTGCACATAGGCTTCATTACACCAGTTTCAATAATGCTTCGTATCCTGGCATACCTGGCTTAATCCCCAGTTGCTCCGCTTCTGTCGTCACCGATTCCATCGGCGCTTCCAACAATTCTTTCAGCGTTTTTACCCCCACAGCTCGTGCAGCAAGAATTTTCCGATCCGCCAGCCGCTCATTGAGCAGTCCAACATCCAGTGCACCACACATGATGTAACCACGGGAGTTGGAGATAGTCAGCAGCGTTGTTTTAGGCAGTTTGACTTCGACTCCGATAAATGTATGCTCACCCACTTGTACGGGTTCCATGTGTATCATGGTTATTACATGCACCTCCTCTTTGTTTACCCGGGATATTTTATGCGGCATTTGCGGGTAAGTGTGGACGCTCGTGGATACGTTCAAAATATAGGAGGATTATTTATGTATAGCAAAACATGCTATATCAAAAAGACTAGACGAATCATTCCATCTAGTCCCTTTATCATCGTTAATGTTCTAGGTTTACACTTTATTCAAGCTTCTTTAAGTACTGTGGGGATATAAGGTCGGCAAGCCAAACACCATGATTGGCTTTATAAAACTTTACTTGATTGGCTAATGCCTTTTCTGTGTCTACTTCGAGGATCACTAGTTCCCCACGTCTTTTGCCTGCTAAAATTGCAAACTCAAGGGATTCCGACAGATGTACATACTTTCTACCCATTGGCTTAATTCCTTCATTGAAAATATTATGGATTACCTTTGTGTTTGTACCATGATAGAGAATGGTTGGTGGAGTAGCCTCCTTATAATCTAACCTGTCTGTACTGTGACCATAATTAGCTCTTATGTACCCATTAACAATCTCATATCTTTGCTTTGAACAATAGTTTACTACTTGCTTGATACCCAACTCACTAACATCGGCCCATCTATTCTCTGATCTTATCCCTTGAATCAGGTCTTGAATGTAACAATAACCCTCATGGTCTAGCTCAAACCAAACTGTTCTGGTGTATATCTCAGAATCTTACTCATAAACTTACTGAGGCTCTCTTCTTGTTTTGGTGTTAATATTGTATACTCCTTTAATAAAATATTTGTCTATCTATAATAACCTATCCGATGATTCATAGCGCCTTGTGAAGTAAAGCCCCAAACCTCCGATAAGGAAAGATGTAGCTCCAATTAAAAAAACCTCTTAGACTGTATCTGTTATAAGCCTCCAATATTTTTGCAAGTCCCAGCCCACAATGAAAATAACCGAAAATACCTCTTATCAAATCCATGATAAAAAATTTCTGATTCTTAAATCCCTCCTCTCTAATAGTTGTCCGATGAAAATAAAGATTTAGACTGGATTTGTTGGTCCTAAGCTGATTCTGAATTGCTAAATCGTCAGACTTGGAATAATAAGTTTTAGACTGACCCAAATATAAAACTAGCGGCAGTCAAGGACCTGAAAATAAAGTCCTAGACTGCCGCTGGTTTATTGAACTAACGTTCTCTGTTAGCGTAACAAGTGGTGCAAAATTATTTCATGCGATAAGACTGGCTGTTTTGATAAAGTTTATTTGATACAAGATGAGGTTCTTGTCATCCGCCGTACCGATCCAGCCAGTCGCGCTGCCACGCCTCGAAGGACTTGCCACTTATACTCTGCAGCGGCTTGCCACTGGGGAGCGAGAACATGCCATCCCCGTTGATATCTACAACCGTTTCGGTGCTGCCGATCGGATTGCCGTCAGTAAGAAACACACCGAGGCGATAAATTCTCCCTGAATCGCTAGGCTTCCAATCGCCTTAAATCGTTCTACCTCTATGGTTTTGCCGAAATAATCGGCTGGATCAACGTCTTCCATCAGTCCCCATTCGACCATATCTGGCGTACGGGTCAGCACTTTCCGATGCGACTGTCGAGAATCCTCTCTATCTCTGGATATTCCTCGAATCTTCGTTCGATGAAATGTTGAATAACCGCCCCGTAAAGGGGCGGTTTTCTTATGCTTGCATAAATGCTTCTAACGGTTCCAGAGTCGCGAACGTCTTCTTCGCATCCTTCTTCCGTTGCTCATCATAGAGTTTGGTCAACTCTTCGAATGATTTAGCTTTAATCTTCTTATAACTCGATTTGGTGTATCTGTTTATGTACGTCTTTACCCCTTCCTCTTCACTCCACTCGTAAACGACATCATATTTGTCCCTCAAATTCTTTAAATGAAGTGACCGGCGCAACACTGCAAAGTGTTCTTTAATGGCTTCATCACATTCCTCCATAATCTTCTCGTATGTGCAGCCAACTCGCATCAGAATCTCCAATGCCCGTTCATCGCCGTATCTCGCGAGAAATTCCTTCAACGAAACCAGCGCATATAGCATTATTTGTTCCTTGTCATTTGGATTCCTGTATTCATAACAGCCTACAACCAAATTGCGGTCGGTCATTTCCTCCTTACTGAATTGCATATTAAACAAATACTCGAGTGTCTTTTGCTTCATAACGGTTTCCAACATCTGTTCTTTATCAATCCTGATGCCCGTTGTCACCCACGGAAACGGTAGTTGGCCGTTACTTTCACGCGGTATGCTACCCCTAAGATTCAAAATCGGCATACCCGTAGCCATTGCGTACGACCTGTTATATCCGTCGCCCGCGAATATTTCCTGTTCTTCTTGCATATGTCCTGCCCCTCCTTTTAGTACCAAGTTCCATTCGGCGCGTAGTGCCACCAGTTGTCTGCGAAGTGAATCTCCACTCGATTCCAGCGAATTGCGATCCAAATTATCCTCCGCACTTTCCAGTAATTTCTTGGTTAAGCAATAGTTCTCCGTTCGTATTATGAGCTGTGACCTACGCTTATGGGCTTTGTCACTTCCGCTCTTCCAGTCCCGCTATGTCCATTGTCAGGCAACACTTTTATTTCCATCTCTCCAGGCACTTCATGAAGTCTCCGTTACAATCGGTTAGACGAACCGAGGAATAAGACCCTATAGTAAACTATTGCATATCCATAAAACTACCACTTTTTTGTGTTGGTCTCCTATTAGTTCATCATCGCTGCTTTTCATGAACCCGCGAAGATACTTCTGGGATAAATTGTATCATATGAGAACCATAAGTCCATCTAATGGTTGCGTTATCCTGCCCGTTGGCTAATGCCGGCTGCCATTCTACAACTTTATTTTTCACGGTCTAATGCTTTGTTTTTCAGTCTAACACTTTATTTTCACAGAACAATAGTCTCATTAGACTATTTTGTTCTTCCCATAATTTTAAGAATGTATCATACTTCATAACATTCACGCACCTTCCGTATACTTTACCCATATCGCTAAGTTAGTAGCCTGATTGAAGACTCTCCTGTTTAAACCCGCCTCTTAATTCTTAGGTGCATGCAAATTATCTTCTTTATCAGATAAATTACTATGAAAAAAGCTTGCTCCCATTTTACTGTTAAAGGAGCAAGCTTATAGATATTCATTAATCGTTGTGAATTATATTGATTTAGGATTTTTATAGCACCAGTTTGGATCATAGGGCAGAGATCTGAACTTCTGCATATCTTCCCAACTGTAGACCCAATCGTAATCAGGAATCCAAAAATAGTCAGTAGGATTTAGCTTGAGATATTCATATATAAATCGAAAAATCAGCTCTTCAACACCATAAACATCTTCAATACATCCTACTTGATACAAGGACAAGCTTGAATCTAATCCACTAATATCTTCATCATGCTCATAATTAATTTCGTAATTATCAATTCCGTCAATATAGAATATAAACTGCTGGTTATTTTCAGCACCCAGTGGGTTATAAGATATATTTAGAGTTGTTGAAAAAAACTGTTCGTTCTTATATTTTTTATCATTGTCAAAATATAATCCAGCATCTGCATGAAAGGCAGCTACGATTGCATCTCCCAGTAATTTCTCAGGTGTATATTTTTCTCGTTCTATTAAAATAAAAGCCGAACTTCCCATCACTTAACCACCTTTCTTAATTCCTCTAAGGAATTTACAACAGTTACTCCTAGCTTCTTGATATTATCTAATTTTTCTATATTACTTTGAGATAGATTGCCCAAAGGCTTATCGATATAAAGTATAACTTTCTTCTATTCTGGATTAAAATAAAGCTTATCAGTCGCAATTGTCATTTTCTCAAGTTGTCCTTCTTTAACTGCTTTGATTGAAGCCTTAACCTCAATTAATTCATTTTTTGTAACTACATCTAAATCACCTGCAAATTGACCATCTTCTTTAAAATTTTTTGTCCAAAACCAGTGACTTCCCGTTCTTCTTTTAAAAAGCCAGCTACTTTTGCTTCAGTTGCCTTTCCTACATCTGAGCTATTCATAAAGTTCTCAATATCCCGGTTAATATTTTTGGGATGTTGATCAACCCATGTCAATTCATTGCCAGCAGGGTTTGTATATTTCGTCTTATTTCCTTCCTTAATTATACTCCCTATATTATTATTGTGAGTTCCCTCGATTACATGTGGAGCCTTTTCTGCCTTAGCTCCCGAAGATGGAGTAGAATTAGATGAACCTCCACCTTCTCCTTTCGCCATCTGCCACAATTCCGCTGAGCTCTTCCCTATTCCGCTTGCGCCTTTAACTGCGGTTGTACCTCCATGTGCCGCTAAAGCTGCTGAGCCAATCAATCCAGGTATTCCGATAATACTACCAACTCCCGTGGATGAAACAGCAACTGATAATCCTTCTCCACCTGTTCCAACGATTACCTCACCAGCACCCTGCAAGGTCGTAGCTACGTGGCCGAGAATTTCACCTACTTTAGCAGCCATTGGATGATCATAGTCACGGTCTTTGTCAGGCAGCATCCCCAAGGTTAAATCTTCCTGAATAGCACCTTTCGCTCCCTGAGCAGTATCCCACAGAATTTCTCCTTGAAGCTTGCTAGCTTCCATCTGAGCTTCAGCCTTGGTGATCTCAGCTTGTCCAATCTGTTCAAAAATCTTATGTAACCAACCTTCACCGCTTGATGCCGTTTTAACAGGCACACCATTCCCCGGCACATCCAGTACGACTTTTTCTCCATCCACCTGTGTAAAGTTTTTTGAAATAAAAATGAGTTCTTGTGCAACCGTAGAAAGTCGTTCAAGCGTCACGCCCATGGATTGTCTAGAGACCTGAAAATCTTGAAAAAACCTCTCTCGGGTAGCGCCAGACCAACCTTGTTGGACAAAATCAATTCTTCCATTCAGTAAATTTAACATACGTTCCATTTCGTGTTTACCATGCAAGAACTGGTCAGCCACTTCCATTAGCTTATCAGGCGGAACCAATATTCTCCCCAATTGATCACGTCCATTTTAATTTAGATGGAAATAATCTTATCAGAAGGAGATGTTTAGGGATATCCACCTGTTATCCTGAAATTTCCTTTTATATTTATGTGATAAATGGACTGATATAAACGGATTTACTATGTCAAAAGTATTGTATAAATGCCTGGCAAAGTAAATTATTTGACTTCACTCTTTTGATAGCATCCAATTTTATAGAAATAATAATTCACTAACAGATTCAAGTAATGCAACTGACTTTTTAATATAAACGAAAATATCAGTGTTAAATTTTTTTAAAATATTGTGGAGGCACAAAATCGGCAAGCCAAACACCATTGTTAGCGATATAGAACTTCACATTATTATCCAGCGCTTTTACTGTATCGACTTTAAGAATGACTAATTCACCACGTCTCTTACCTGCCAATGTTGCAAATTCAAGTGTCTCAGATAGATGAACATATTTTCTCCCCATTGGTTTAATTCCCTCGGTAATAATTTTATCAACTACTTTGCTATTTGTTCCGTGATAAAGAGCAGTTGGCGGAATGGATTCTTTGTAATCTAATCTTCCTGTACTGTGCCCGTAGTTCGCTCGTATGTATCCATTTACCATGTGGTATCGCTTCTTTGGACAATTAGTTACGACTTGATCAATTCCTGCTTCTCCTATATCCGACCATCTATTCTCTGATTTAATGGCTGAAATTAAGTCTTGCACGTGGCAATAACCTTCATGATCCAACTTAATTCCAAACTGTTCTGGTGTATGCCTAAGAATTTTACTCATAAATTTACTAAGGCTCTCTTCTTGTTTTGGTGATAACATCATATACTCCTTCTAATGTAATATTTGCTTTATCTAAAGTAACCAATCTGATGATTCATAGCGTCTTGTGAAGTAAAGCACTAATCCCCCGATAAGGAAAAATGTAGCTCCAATTAAAAAACCTCTTAGACTATATCTGCTATAAGCCTCCAATAATACTGCAACTCCCAGCCCACAAGGGAAATACCCGAAAATACCTCTTATCAAAGCCATGATAAAAAACTTACGATTCATACATTTTTCTCCTCGCTAATCGTACTTCATTATATAAAAATGAACAAATTTATTTCATCCATATCCATATATCCTCTTTGTCCCCATTTCACAGCAATCCAAAGTCTCCAACAAGGACTTCCATTCTAAGCCTAAATTAAAAAGACAACAGGTGATACCTGCTGCCTTTACTCACCATTATTCAGCTTCCGTCAACATTTTTAAAATGCCAGTAAATGAGCCGTCAATCGACATAATACCTCCATTAACTTGCTTGCTAAATTGAGACTCTGTAAGTTTATCTTTTCCTGCTGTGTGATTCTTAATGAATTTTATAAGCTCTGCTTTCTGATTTGCAATATCCTTTAATGCTTGTTCGCTTTCTTTTTTATAATTTTTAACTGTTTTATTTAGTTCCACCTTAGCCACGCCGAGCTGCTTCTTTAATTTATCACAATCAGCCTTGGCTTGAGCTATTACCACTTTACTAGATTTATTTTTCACTTCGTTTTTATAGCGCGCAGATGCTTGGTTTAATCTCTGAGCTAGTTCACGAACTTCTGCCCCCAGAACAGCATTAAGTTTTTTTTGTGCAATTTTAATTTCCTTCACACGATCTTTGTAATTCTCAAAGTATATTTTTTCGATTTCACTTGTTGACATTGCTTTTGTAGATGTTGCTGCCAATACTTGTGATGGAATTAAAATAACAAACATTAATAATAGTAGAATAGCTTTCTTCATATGTATCTCCTTCTTTGGTAGTAGTGCAATTATCATAAGGGAAATGAAGGGAATAGGCAATATGCCTTGTTATTTAAATACTACTAACCACATTATATAATCTTCCAATGATCGAATAAGCATTTGACAGATAAAAGTCCAAGCTAAGTCACTTCTAGAAGCTTATTTATATAGAGCAAAACAAACGATATGAAAAAGGCTAGACGTATAATTCCATCTAACCTCTTGATCATAGTTAATTTTCTAGGTCTATTGTGATCTTAAAATTGAGACTATTTTATTCCAACATTCCTCCATATTGTCCAGTTGGATCATAATTACTAATGCTACTGACATAAAACTGGATACTAGGAGGGTGGAATCAACTTACTCTTCATCTTCATTAACCACTTTAATTAGATTTCCGTAGACTGCCCTCGTGTGAGCAGATGCATGTTCTTTAAAATACGTAAACAACCTCATACATCTAATTGCTTGTATTTTATTATTAACTTCAGCGGATCTTTCCAAACAGCTGAACAAAAATGTAAAACCGTCTGAAAACTTCCCTTTACGCAAAAGATAGATTGCTAATTCTCTTGAGAAATCAGTATATCGCTCCGTTATGAAGCGTTGAGTATACAAACCTTCCACTTTTTTTCGATCCAGAAAGGAAATAATTTCTCCTTCAAATTGTATTAAAATATCATCTACATCAAAATGATATCGATTTGCCGCTTCAAGCATATTATCAAGTGCGGGAAGAATTTCATCTTTTTTTGAAGAAATATAAGCTACATAATCAGTTAGAACGCTCTTATCGCCAGAAAGAAGCTTATTTGCATACGTATTTACTACTGCCCAGTCTTCATATTGCCTCTTCCACTTCAAAGCAGTTTCATCTGTAGCGTTCACCCAACTCAAATCGGTGTAAGCATAAGTATGCTGAAGTGCTTGCTCGTAGTCTTTCCTTCCTTCACAAGCTTCTGCCCGAAGTAAATGCGAGAATGCCCAATACGCAAACAAAGGAAATTTGGGTTTCTTCGAATTGTCTTTATTCATATGATGCCGTTTTTGTTCCAAATTGTATTGAATTTTAGCCTTATCTCCAAGAGCTTTAGCGAATAATTCTAATTTGTCCCATTTTCGTAACGAGCGGTATGTATTCGCCAAGTCTTTTAACGCCTCTAACTGATCTATCTCATCTAATCGATCAACGTAAGGCTCAAATTGAATGGCTGCATCATAGTTTTTCTCTTGATCGTCTCCAATACGAATCGTAAACAATCGATACTGGCAAACCGCCAATCGTTCTGAATACTGATACTTTTCCCCTTCTGACACGTTTTCATAAAGGAACGCCGCTGCTTCAGTATTACCTTTTTTAAAAGAATCCTCGGCTACTTCAAAAAGTGAAGGAAGATAAACAGGATTATCTAGCAACATACCTACAACTCTTCGCAAGCAATCAAGTCGTCCTAACTCCACACATCGGTACAAAAAAGGGCTGATTCTTCGCCAGTTGAGCGGTTCTTCTTCAATACATTCATCAATATAACGTTCATAAAAATAATCCGGTGGCAAATTCATACCCATAGTGATACGATCTAGCTGGTGAACAGAAATAGGTCGGTTGCCCGTCACAATGCCACTAACTGTTCCTACATTCAAATCAATAATATGACCAAACTCGGTCATGGTTAAGCTTTTTCGTATCAGATAGGTTTGAACTTCTGCTCTAATCGTAGGTGTGATCTCCATAGATAAACCACCCTTTCAACATAGACTCGGCATATGATACATAATTAAACCATGTAATGAGAAACAGTTAGTAAGAATTACTTTAGCCCATCATTGTCTTTTGGAACAAAGTCATATACCCTTCAGTTGTTTACAACAGCACACATAACATTTTTGCACTTTTTACATATATTTCTCAAAAGAAGATTTCCTCATATTGCTTATATACAGCAAGACGCAATAAAAAGGCTAGACGGATGATTCCGTCTAACCACTTAATAATAGTAATTTTTTAGGTTCTACTGTGCCTTATACTAGAGACTTTTTATTCTTAGATTCCCCCGTGGTGCCCTGTTGGTTCGTATCTAGACCCAAACTCTTGATATTGGAAAGGAGCAACCACTATCGTCATTAATAGAAAGCTAGTCACCAATATGGTTAGAACAATTTTATGCTTCATCTTCCTCCACCTCTTTAATCAAATTTCTATAAGCTGTCTTTGTTTCAGGTGATGCATACTCTTGATAGGACTCATAGAGTCTTACACATTTGATTATATATGATTTATTATTAATAGCTGTAGATTTTTCCAAACAACTCAACAAAAAACGAAACCCTTCTGGATATATCCCTTTATTCAAATAGTATTTTGCTAATTCATTGGAGAAATGAGTAAAACGTTCTAAAATAATTTGTTGAGTATATACGCCTACTCGATTTTGTTCATACAAAAAAGATTGAATTTCTACTTCAAACAATGCAAGTATATGATCTACATTTATATTGTATCGATTAGCCGCCTCGATTATGTTATCTATTGCGGGAAGTATTTCATCTTCCTTCGAAGAAAAATAAGCAACATAATCAGAGAGTACGCTTACATCGCCAGACATAAGCCTATTCACATAAGTATTGGCGTCGGCCCATTCTTTAAATTGATTTTTCCATTTTAAAGTTGTATCATCTTTTTCTTCTACCCAGCTTAAATCGGCATACTTTTGAATATGCTGAAGCGCTGTCTCATAATCTTTATTAGCATCACAAATTTCAGCACGAATTAAATGCGAAAATGCCCAATAAACAAATGGAGGATAAAAAGGCTTCTTTGTTTGCTCACTCTTTGTATGCTGCTGGTCAATTTTATATTGTATTTCAGCTTTATTGCCCAAAGCCGTAGCAAAGTTATTTGCCTTATCCCACTTTCGCAATGAACGACAAGTATTTACTAAATCTCTTAACGCATCTAACTGGTCCGCTTCATCCAAACGTTCCACGTAAGCCTCAAATTGAACAACCGCATCATAATTTTTTTCTTGATTATCTCCTTGCCTCGTTTGGAACAGTCGATATTGGCAAATTGCTAAACGTTCCGAATACTGTTTTTTCTCACTCATAGCTACATTCTCGTACAGAATAGTTGCCGCTTCATAACATTCTTCTTTAAACAGCTCTTCAGCAAGCTCAAATAAGGATTCTGAATAGCCCAACTTATCCATCAAAAGATTGACCACATCATGAATGCAGTCCAGCTTGTTTAATTTCGCACAATTATGTATAAAAGGACTCATTCGACGCCAATTCGGATTAGCCTCTGCTAAATACTCAGACACATAGCGTTCATAGTAATAACCAACGGGATGCCCCATTGCTTTTGTAATTCGGTCTAGCTGATCCACTGAAAGAGTGCGGTTCCCATTAATAATACTGCTCATGGTGCCCGGATTCATTTCTGCCTCTCTAGCTAAATCACTTAGTATTAAATCATTATCTTTCATATGTTTTGTTATCTCTGTGAGTATCGTGGTTGTTGTGTTGTACAAAGTAACCACCCCTTATCAGGAACTTAGTAGGATATCAACTTATTAAAAAAGGACTATTGCAATCCAATGATTGTATAGCCTTTCCGCAATTTATTGTACCATCTTTTGGCACAATATCATATACCTTTCAGAACCTTACTTAAGATACCTTTGAAGGGTTTGCAAAGAAATTAAGCTCTATAAATCCTGAGACATACGAATCATATCTCTACACTGTATGCCATTCTCATAAATTTCTTCTAGATAATTGTGTCTGACAAAGAAATCTAGATCTACACCAACAATTCTGAACCCACATTTTTGGTAGAGAGCTAACTGCCCAATGCTAGAGTTTCCTGTGCCCATTTCCATCGTTTTATAACCTTGTGTCTTGGCTGTTTCAATTGCATGTGTTACTAATTGTCTGCCTATTCCTTTACCATGCATATCTTCTGATACTGCTATATTCACTAACTCAACTGTTTCAGGTCTTGTAGGTAAAAGAACATAGACTCCAACAATATGTTGGTCAATCTCTGCTACAAAACACTGCCCTCTTTTTAAGTATTCCTCAACAAGTTGGTGCGAAGGATCAGCTAGTAACAAGAGTTCTATTGGATATTTTTCATTTGAATTAAGTAGTCTAATATTCATATATTCTCTCCTGTATGTATTATGATCCCCGGATTTCCACCCCATCGTAAGCTTTATTCCAGAAATCCGGGGAAGCTCTAAATCAGTTTGATCTCAACTTATACAGACCATTATGCAGTGAAAGACTGGCAGAGTATGGACCTTCAAACAAGACACTGATGCTGAACACGGTCGGAAGCCTATCATCAGGAAACCAAGGCCGTTGCTTGTCTATGACTATAAATGATCCTTCTACATCCCCTAGCGGCGCGAATTTCTGTCCAGCCCCTCCCCATGAATGAAGTTGGAACGTTTCGGTAATTATTCTAGATACCTCTGGAACATCATCGACCGGAAGACCAATCTCGCTTATACGAAGTATAGAGTTGGGCCCGAAAGCTTCAGTGACTGCGTTGTTGAGTGTATGGTGAGCGATGAACTCGACAAGGTTATGATCTGGATCATAGAAGTAAAGCGCTGTTGCATTCCAGTTTTCGAAAAAAAACTCATCTTCTTGGGGTCTTGAAATCAATGAAATCCCACGGTCGATTATCCACTGTTTTGCTTCTATGAATTTATTCGTTGGAATCGTAACCGCAATATGATAAAATTCATTTTCCATGTGGGAGGATTCCTGAAAAGCAAGAACCGATTCCCCTACTTGAAAAGACAACCGCGAAGGGTTTTCCTCCACAACCTGCAAATCCAAGAGAGAGCCGTAAAAAGCTTTTATCGCTTCGAAACTGTGGGTGCCTAAAAGCACTTCTTTTAATTTCAATGCAATCGTCCTCCTCATAAACAATTGATAAGCCCATTGTCTGTACGTATCCAAATCGGCATTTTGTCTAGGACTGTATAGGACCATTACATTGGTTATTGATTATCCTCTAAATCACTTAGAAGTTTGGCGTTCACATCCAACGCCGCAAATTGAAGTAGTATATCCTGTTCATCCAGAGATTTACTTTTCCCCATTTCTTGATAGAGCTTGGGCTGGTCCCGAAATGCTCTTGCACTTCCAATCAAGTATGCCTTCTGGAGATATTCATGAGCTAATACAGGATTGCTCTGATGAAGAAGTGTTTCCGCCATCTGAATATAAGGTTCAGCATGTATAATCCGGTACCCTGTACCTTCCAAATCTAAAATCTCCTCATTTAAAAGCTCTACTGATCGCTGAGTATGCCCGTTATAATTGAGAATTTGAACGTATTGATGCAAGGTTACACCTGTAATCCCCCATGTATGCTTAGGTTCAGGTATTAGATCCCAGGCCTTCTGTGCTTTTTCCTCAGCTAAGTTGCTATCTAATGGGAGTATATGAGCTGCTTCCTCACCAAGAGCCCAAATTTCCTCTTCCAATTGAGCCTCCAGATCGTGATACATTCGAATATTCATCTATTCCTCCCAGTTAGATAATATAAATTCAACACATAGAGATGTCTACCCCTTCATTGCGATTAGCGAAAACGCTTAATTAAGGATATCACTCCCCAGATGAGCAACGCCAAGATCCCGATAACGATTACGAATGTCATTAAGATCGAAGTCCATACGAAATTCAATCAACATCACCCCATGCATCATTTTATGGTCATCATCTTCTAGAGTACTCTTCTAATATCTCTCCATATTTTAACGCACGTTGACTTCCGTTGCATTCGAATTGAACAATTTTATTTTTATAATCATAGATACGAACGCTAGCAGTGCAAACATCATTCCGCTCCAGATGAGCTGGTGTATTCCCAAGTGAGAGATAAACCAGCCGCCTATAGCAGCTCCCATCGTAATACCTAGATTAGAAAATGAGACAAACAGGCTATTACCAAACTCTGGAGCTTCTTTCGCTTCAGTGGTTAACCATGTTTGACTAATAATAAGCCCCCCGGAATGCACGGCCCCCCAAATGAGCACAACCACAATCATCGGTAGGAAAGAAGCCCCCAGAGCATAAGTGAATACGTAAATGACCATATATAGCAATGGGAACATGATGACGGTCTTGGTCAGATTTTTATGTAATAATCCTCCAAATAAAAAGTTTCCAAAAATCATGACGATTCCAAATACCATCAACATCATACTGATCCATGACCCGTTCATAAGAGTTACTTCTCCAAGATATTCGGCAAAATAGCTATACACCGAAAACATAGCTGCAAAGATAAAAATAACAGTCACAATGTTGAACCACAATTGAGGTTTACGTAATATACCAAGCTGTTTGCCATAAGACATCTTTTCCTGAACAGGCAGGGAAGGAAGCCATACGAGTATTCCCACAAATGCAATCATGCTTACGACAGCTCCAAACAAGAAAGCAGCTTCTAACGATATCTTTTCAGCAAGATAGGAAGTCAAAGGCACGCCAAACGCAAATCCTACTGTAATTCCAGCGAAAACCTTGGTGACGGCTTTACTACTCTTTTCAGGGGGGACAAGATGCGATGCAGTCACGAGAGCGACCGAAAAAAAGACAGGATGAAAAATAGCAGGAAGAACACGAAAAATGAGCATGACCTCAAAATGAGTGGTATAGGCATAGACAATATTAGAAATGACAAAACTGAATACAGCGGTTAATAGAATGACTTTACGATTCATGCCGGAAACGAGTAAGGTCAAGAACGGACCTGAAATGGCAACAACTAAAGAAAAAATACTGACGAGCCAACCAGCCTGGGCAGCTGATACATGGAATTTTTGGGTTACTTGAGGGAGAACGCCTATAATCCCCATTTCCGTTGTAATAATGCCGAATACGCCTAAAGCCAGAATGATAATAAGTAACGGGTTAACCTTTTTCATTTTAAGTATAAGCCTCCAATTTAATTATATATATAGATTTGTAGATATGTTATGTGAAAAAAAACCTCCTTTCAGTTTATAGTTCCTTTTGAACGTACTCGGCAAATTCCCGGATTGTTTTTTCATTCCGACGATAGTACGTCCACTTCCCAATACGCTCAGACTCTAACAAACCGGATTTTTGCATCGTTAATAAATAACTTGAAATCACAGACTGCGCAAGTCCCGCTTTAGCCTGAATATCTCCCACACATACACCAATTTGAAAATTAAGCCCTTGTTTTAGATAAGCCTGTTCATCAAAAAACTCTTCTGGTTTTTTTAACCACAGCATAATTAGACGACGAGTTTCGTTTGACAATGCTTTATAAATCAGTGACGGTTCCATATAAAACATTATATCTATTTTATTAGATTTGTAAATATAAAGTCCAATGATTACGTAGAAAAATAAATAATAAAGGCTGCTTTCCCACGGAAAATCCGTTGGGAAGCAGCCTGTTCAAGTACATATTCAACTACACTGACTTACTCTTATTGGAGCGATACATCAAGTACAGGAAATACGGAGCACCGATCAGTGCGATCAGCAATCCGGAAGGAATTTCGGTCGGCGCAAGCACTGTCCGGCCAATCGTATCAGCCAGCACCAGCATTACCGCTCCCAAGATGCTCGACAGAACGATGGAGCGGCGTACATGGTGCCCGATCAGCGTACGCACGATATGCGGAGCAATCAGCCCGATGAAGCCAACTGTACCCACACAGGCCACCGCTCCGCCCGCCAGCAGCACACCCACTGCCATGGCCAGCAGCCGGGTGCGGCGCACCGGAAGTCCCAGTCCCATCGCGCTGCTATCGTCAAATACCAAAAGATCGAAGCGGCGAGCTAGCCACCAGGCTATTGGCAACAACACGAGCAGAAAGGCCAGAATCGTCATCACCTGCCCCCAGTTTCGAGCGTAGGTACTGCCGGTCAGCCAAATATAGCCTGTGCTGCCCCAAAGCGAGCCTTGGATAATCAGTACCTGGATGCCGGCTGCTCCGATCGCTGATACAGCAATCCCAAGTAGGATGACCACAGACGGGTTTAGGTGCTTGTTCCATGATAAAAAGAAGATCACCGCCGCCGACACCGTCGCTCCGGCAATCGCCGCGATGGGCAGCATATAAACAGGCAGCCCAGGCCAAACGATAATCACTGCAAGCGCACCAAAGCCAGCCCCTGAAGAAACACCAATGATCGAGGCATCCGCTAAGGGATTACGAACAGCTAATTGGATCAAGACACCGCTGACCGCAAGCGCGATACCAGCCCCGGCTGCCACCAGCGTGCGCGGAATTCTAAACTGCAGCAAAGCCGAATTTGCGTTCTCACCGCCGAACAGGCCGGACAACAAATCGCCGACCGGAATTCGCATTCCTCCAAACATCAGGCTGAATACGGTCAACAGCACAGCACCGCCCCCAAGCAACATGACCAGCCTGCCATACGGTAATTTCCGAGAGCGTACACCTATGTTCATTGAAGATTGTCCACTAATACCAGAAGGCAGCTTCATCTTCCACAGAATCAACCAAATTAACCAAGGAGCCCCAATCAAAGCCATCATTGCTCCGGTCGGCAGATCCATGCTTGATTGGTGAACCATTTTCGCCAGCACATCAGCGCCGGTCAACAGTAATGCCCCCCACAGGAAGGAACCAGGCAGCACCCAGCGATGCATTTTTAGACCGCTTAAGCGAACCAAATGCGGAGCTACCAAACCCACAAAACCAATGGGTCCAATGACGCTAACTGTAATGGTTGACAGCAGGACAGCTAATACAATTCCCACCGCCCGGGTCAAGCTAACCTTTTGCCCGAGTGACGTGGATGTGGACTCATCCAGATCCAGAACATCAAACTGCCTTGACAAAAGAACGGCAATGACCGAGAGTCCTACGACCCAGGGCCAGGCGTAAGTCGTCCCGCTCCAGTCGTTTTGCACAAGCGAGCCAGAACCCCAGAGAAACAGTCCCTGGGTTTCAAATGAATAAAAGATATGCAAAGCTCCGGTAAACGAGCCAAGAACCATGGATACAATCAAGCCGGCAAGCGCCAACCGAATTGGACTTCCAGCTCGTCCCCCGCCCATGAAGTAAGCGAGTACCGCTGCAAGCAGGCCGCCGACAGCGGCAAATAGAAACGGCGCCTGGTGCAGCAATCCGGGAAACATCACCGCGCCAAGGACGACCACAAAGTAGGCACCAGCGTTAATTCCTAGTGTATCAGAAGCCGCCAGCGGATTTTTGGTGATGGCCTGGAGCAGAGCACCGGCGATGGCCAGCGCACCACCAGCCAGGATTCCGATGACCGTACGCGGCATCCGGAGATCCCACACCATGTTATGATCAAGCGTATCCTGACGCTGGGTCAACGCCTCAATTACTGTATGCAGCGGGATTGAAGCCTCTCCATAACACAAGCTTACAAAAAAAAGCACGATGAGGACGATCAATCCGCCCCCAAAGATGCTTCCTACACGCCAAGTCTTCGATAAACCCGTTGTGCCTGTTCGGGTCATTTCGTCAGAGCTCCGACTACTTGATCAACCAGTACTTTGGATGAGATTGGGCCGCCGAACGTCCATGTTGTACCATCCAGTGGGTAGGTCCGTTTTTCTTTGACAAAGTTTAGTCCGTTCCATACCGAGTTGTTCTTCATCGCGGCTCCAAATACATCGTCCGTCTTTTGTGTAATATAGATAAAATTACTGTCCTGTACAGCTGGAAGAGCTTCAATGCCAACGGTACTAAATCCGTATTTCTCGGTCTTGTCCGACTTCCAGTCGTTCACCATGCCGATTTTCGCAAGCGTTCCCACTACAACCGAATTTTCTTTGAACATTCGTAGACTGGCAGCATTTTGAGCTGTAAAGGCCTGTGTCAGCGCATAGTGAAAGTCTGCTTTGCCCGCCTTCTCCAATGTAGCCTTTGCATCTACATAGTGCTGGTCAAGTTCGCTTAGGACCTTATCAGCCTGTTCCGTTTTACCGGTAGCTACAGCCACTTGCTTGAAAATTTCGACCATACGGTCGTAATCATAGCCGTTCCCCTTGTAAGGATCGAATTCTATCGTTGGTGCAATTCCTTTAAGCTGCGCATAGATCGCTGCATTGTTATCGGCGTTAGAGATAATAAGATCCGGCTTGAGCGCCGCAATCGCTTCTAGATTCGGTTCGCCCCGTGTGCCGATATCAGTTACGGTATCAGCCAGCTTCGCCTCCGGTGTTACCCACAGCTTGTAGTTTTCATTGTCTGCATTGCCGACCGGCTGTACGCCAAGTGCAATGAGGTCCTCGGTAAACGTCCATTCGAGTACCACGACACGTTCCGCTGGCTTGTCCAGTTTGACTTCCCCGTGGTCGTCCTTAACCGTAACCGGACCAGCCGTTGTGGATGTCTGCTCAGACCCTGCAGTACCTTCCGTCTTCGAGCTATCCCCAGCTGTACCGCAGCCCGCCAATACAATAGTCAAAACTACAAATAATAATAGGCTATTCAACATCTTTTTCATTTCTCTCAATCACCCCTGTATGTATATTGCATTGGAAAATGATAATCATTATCAGTAAAAGATTATAGGGCTTAGTGACTTTTGTCAATACGGATAAATCTAAAATTGAATCGCAAACAGGTTCCGTATATGATAGCTTTATCATTGTTTAAGGGAGGCTACATTTACGTGGCAGTATTAATCAACGAGCAAATTAAAGCTGACGAAGTGGTACTCACTGGACTCGCAGGGGAGAAGCTCGGCGTTGTCTCCAAGTCAGAGGCCTTGGCCTTGGCCCGATCCCAAGGGGTGGACCTGGTCTGCACTTCACTGATGAGCAGTCCACCGCCCTGTAGTTTGGTCGCAAAGGGCAAAGGAAAAGCGCTGGCGCAAAAAGAAGCCGCAGCAAGCAAAACGAATGTCGGTCGAGCCGCAAGAAACAGCGGCAAAGAAAAGGTCAAGGAGCTTCGCTTCACTGCTCATATTGAGGAGCATGATTACGACACGAAGCTGCGTCAGGCAGACAAACATCTTCGTTCCGGCAAACCGGTGCAGTTGGTCGTTAAAGCGTCTGGTGCAAAAGAAGCACCTGTCGCCAAAGCGGTACTAGAGCGGTTACTAGTCGATCTGAAGGAAGCTGGAGTCAAGGATACTGGAATCCAGACGGGCGGCAAGGGCTCACAAGTGAAATTAAGCCCTCGCTGAATGGCAAATCCGTAAATTGGACAAATCACTAAGACCGTAGGAAGCAGAGGGAGATCACTAATGGACATGAATGGACCTGTCAACATTTCTCGAAGTGAGAGACTTCAGACTTGCCACGAAATAGCTGCGAGGTTACATGAAGTATACAGAGACAAAATTCTGGCTATAGGGATCTATGGATCTGTTGCCAAAGGTACTGACGGCCCTTTTTCGGACATTGAAATGTTTTGCGTACTGAGTGAATCAGACGGCCCTGTAGAATTTAGCCATGAATGGTCGGCGGGCCCCTGGAAAGCTGAGGTGAACGTCTGTAGTTCAGACATTCTTCTTAAAATTGCCTCTACTGTTGAGGGCGATTGGCCGTTGACACATGGACCCTTCTTTTCCCCACTTCGTCTGTATGATCCTAAAGGCTTTTTTTCTATATTAAAGGAAGCGGCCGAATCCCCAACAAAGGAAGATTTCAGGTATGCCATCAACGAAGTGCTTGTAGGTGAAATGTATGAGTTTAATCGAAAATAAAATTGCTTTAATTGCGCTTACTATAATTTATCATGTTTTTGATAGGCCAAGTCCCCCTTCATTAAGGGGGATTTTACTTTTCTTCTGGATGGATGAGACTGCTTCGTTATATTTTTCCACTGTAATATATTTAAAATTTAAATTACTTGATTTCACCCCCTACCTCCTTTATTCTCTGTATATGTAACTCTGGCTTTGCTTATCTGAGAAAATTTTACGCATAGGGCTTTATATAGATTTTATTTTTGTTAATATCCAACAACAGGGCCTTAGGCACTATGATAGATTACGTTTTAATGATATATTGATAGGTACTATAAAAGACTAATTACCCATGGCTTGGGCTGGAGGATGTATGAAAAAGGAATCAAATCAAGACGAAACCAGTTATTTATTTAATGTAGATGTATTAGTTAAAGGCCGTTCGAACGTTGAGGCCCTTCAGTTCCTGCTTAATCTCTTGAGCCAAAATGAGCAAATTGCGGATAGCCGGATTCAATCCGGTATCGAACTTGGCAATTTAATTGAAGCTGCACTGTACCTAAAAAAACAGTCAGCCGTGAATAGCCCATCTGATGCAGCCGCTACGCTCGCGGAAAAATTCTCTAAAAAGAAATCAGCCGCAATTACGAACAAGCCACCAGTCGTTCAAGAGATCAAACAATCCCACGTACAGCCAAAGCCTGCAACACAACAAGACCTTAGTACGTATGAATGGATCAAACGCTATATACATGATAATACGCTTGTACGGTTAATCGTGAACCGCTATGGCGGACAGCGCAGCATTCCTTGCCGCATCCTCAATCTGGATCATGATAATAGCCTGCTGAGTGTGTATCATGTGGATGAGAAGCAAGTGTACTCCTTTAAAATGAATGAGATCGATGAAATCACATCGTAAATGTAAATACTTCACAAAAAAACGAAGCATGAAAAAAGAGAACGGTCAGGAAAAACATGACGTCTTTCTTGTCCATTCTCTTTTTTTGCATTATCCGAAAAGAACTCTAATCCTCTTTCTTCAGACCCATGGCAGCCCATGCCAGCAATATCCATCCTGCAATAAAACACACGCCTCCTAGAGGGGTAATAGCCCCCAGCACACGGATTCCGGTCAAACTTAGCACATACAAGCTACCAGAAAACAAAATGATACCTGTCAATAACAGACGCGCTGCCCATCTTAAACGGTTGGAAGGACCCCACTGTCCGGCAGCCAACGCAATGATCAGCAAACCGACAGCGTGAATCATATGATATTTCACACCTGTTTCATACACGGCCAAAGCATCCGCGTCGATCCGGGCTTTCACAATATGTGCCCCGAACGCTCCAATGGCTACCGCCAACATCATCATTATAGATCCCACAAATATCCATTTTCGTTGCATGTTTGTGTACTCCTTTTCATCTCATCCTTTTAGCCGAATGTTCTTCTTATTTTATCGAAACCGTATGAAGTTTACCAGCCAGCGTGTGTGAACAGACCGCATACAGAATCGGATGATTAGACCCTGCCTTTTGAAGGGTAATGTGTAGGATGGCTTGCTTTTTTGTTTATTTTGTGGAAAATTAGTACCTGTTCGGACTATGTTCAAGGAGTGGAAAAAATGAGTTACCAAGATCCTAATTTGCAAAAACCTGCTGCGTCTGAGGAGCACCCTGTTTTTTCAGAAGCTCCTGTGTTTCAGCCTCCGGTCAAGCTCAAACATTCCGGTCCCGGAATTGCTTCTTTTATTATGTCGCTTGTCAGCCTGATCGGATATATTATTCTGGCTATTATGGTCATTAATCTGCTGGCTCATTTCAGCCAATACCAAACGTTGAACCCGGAAGTCGCTCTACAGCAAACCGGAACGGTACTGCTTCCTTTTATTTTTTTAGGCAGCCTGTTGCTGAATTGTAGCGGACTTGTGGTCGGTATCATTGGAATTGCGTTAAAAAACCGTAAGAAAACCTTTGCTATTACAGGCTTAATCATTAATGCACTTATTATTGTAGGCTTTATTGCTCTTCTGGCCATCGGCCTTTCCGTTCCAAATAGCACAGCGGATATCTATCCTTCCTCCGTGCAATCTTTATAATTTTTCTGCATCACACAGAGAGGATTCAATGTATGAACAAAATTAAAATTTTTGCCGACAGTACCAGTGATGTTCCTGCTCACTGGCGTCAACAGTACGAGATTAGCATTGTGCCATTGTATACAGTATTTGGTGATGAGGCATTGCAGGATGGGGTGAACATTCACCCGGAACAATTATTTCAACGTGTAAGCCGCGAGGGACATTTACCGCGTACCGCCGCACCTTCTCCGTCGGATTTTATTCAAGCCTTTGCGCCCTACATAGAACAAGGGGACGACATTTTATATATCAGTCTGTCTTCCGAGCTATCATCTACGTACCAGAATGCGCTACTCGCTGCCTCTGAATTTCCGGAAGGCCGCGTTACGGTTTTTGATTCCTTGAATTTATCGTGCGGCTTTGGCCTGCTTGTGATGAAAGCTGCTCGTGCGGCAACCAACGGCAATACGATAGAGCAGATTGTAGACATGTTGACGAAAACCAGGCCGCTAATAGACACGGAATTTGTCATTGATACACTTGAATACCTGTATAAAGGCGGAAGATGTTCAGGCATGCAAAACCTGATCGGCAGTCTGCTCAAAATTCGTCCGGTGATCAAAGTGATTGACGGAAAAATGACGCCTGCCTACAAAGTCCGCGGCAAACGTGAAAAAGCTTTGGATCAGATGCTGCAAAATGCACTGAATCAACGAGATCAAATGGATAACGATATCATTATTGTCGTGCACGCTTTGGCCGAGGATGATGCGCTGATGCTGCAAGCTCGCTTGAAAGAAGAAACGAACGCACAAGAGGTACTGCTAACTACAGCAGGCTGTGTCATTTCCAGTCATTGTGGTCCACAGACCATCGGTATTATGTATGCCAAAAAAGCATAGTTTATCCAATATCAAACCCGTTGCCGCGTAGGTGGCGGGTTTTTTGGTGTTTTTCCAGCAATTTAGCAATGAATAACCTTCCTCTTTTTGATAGTATTATTCGTCGAGTAACGATATATGAGTCTACAATCTATCATAAAAAAGAAGGTTATTTGGTATGAGTTCCAAACGATCACGTTGGTTAACCAGGCTCACCCTTTCAGCAACTGCAGCCATCACAATATTCACAACATTCACTTCATACTTAGCTGCTCCAGCAGCAGCATCCGGTGCTACGTTCCAAGATATTGCACACAGCTATGCCTATCAGTCTATTATTTCCCTGCATGCTAAAGGAATTTTGAACGGTACACAACCTGGTTACTTCTCTCCTAAAAAGGCTGTTACCAGAGCCGAATGGGTTACCGCACTGGACCGTACACTCGGTCTGGAGCCTGTACAAGCGGCCGTTTCCTCCTACCGAGATGTTGCCAAAAAGACGTGGTACTATGGATGGATTGAAGCGGCTTCTCAACTCAATATCGTTCAGGGGGGAACGTCTGCCACATTCCAACCTAATAGTCCTATAACCCGTCAAGAAGCGGCCTTGATGATCGCACGTCTCATCCGCTCTTCGGGCGGATCAGGAGATGCTACTTCCTCCTTCACAGATACTGGCGAAATTGCAGATTGGGCCCTTAATGCGGTAACCACCGTAAATCGTTACGGCTTTATGAAAGGTGAAAGTAACTATTTCCGTCCTGCATCCTCTCTGACCCGTGAAGAAACAGCAGTATTGCTGGAACGACTGCTAACGTATTCAACAAAGCATGCTAACCAAACTGCTTCCACCGCTTCTTCCATCCGAATAGGCTGGCAATATGATCAAACCGTTCAGCAGTTTGAAAATACGGTGCTCCAATCGAACATCAACACCCTATCACCACGTTGGTTTTTTCTAAATGAAACAGGTATTATCAGCGATTATACCAATTCGTCGCTGCTTGCCTGGTCCAAACAGCATCATAAAAATATCTGGGCGATGGTAGGCAACCGTTCCAACCTGGCACTGACGCACCAAATTCTGTCCAGTGAGGTTCTACGAAATACAACTATAACTCAGCTTGCTAATGCCGTATCTGTATACGGTTTTAACGGGCTTGTCATTGATTTTGAAAATGTAGATGGTCAGGATCGTGCCAATTTAACATTGTTCGTCCAACAATTAAAAGCTAAGTTGAAGAGTCAGAATACGGTACTGGCGATTTGTGTATCCCCTGATTACGGAACGGACTGGACTGCCGCGTTTGATTATAAACAGCTTGGCGCTGCGGCAGACTATCTGATCCTGATGGGATATGACGAGCATTGGGGAGGTAGCTCGATCCCCGGCTCTGTGTCCTCACTGCCATGGCTCCGTGAAAGCGTGCGGCGTTTTGTACAAACCACCCATCCGGAGAAAGCGATCTTGGCGTTGCCATTATTTACACGGAACTGGACGCTTAACGCTAGCGGAAAGTCAATCGCTTCCTCTGATATTTCACTAGATCAGCAAAACCAGCTCGTATCCCGTTCCGGCTCCAAACCAATCTGGAATGAGGATATTCAGCAGTATACCGTGTCTTACAAGGACACGCAGCTTCATAAGCTGTGGCTCGAGGAAGGACGATCCTTCACTCGTAAGTATCGCTTGGGACAGGATGCTGGGTTTGCTGGCTTCGCCTACTGGTATCCGGGCGGAGCAAGCTCTGATCTGTGGTCCAGTGTAAAAAACGCAGACCGATTTATACAGCGTGGTTTATAAAATACGAAGCCTTCAACCTCACATGAAAAGTGAAGTTGAAGGCTTTTGGCATATATACTTATCCCCAGCCTATGACCGATATGCAACTTTCCCGTTTACAACTGTCATTCGTACCTTAACATCAAGTAAAGCTTGCGGGCTTTCCGATACATCACGGTCAATGACTGTAAAGTCAGCGGCTTTCCCTTCAGCTATCGTCCCTCTTTCATCAGCCTCACCGGCTGCTACTGCGCTTCCTGTGGTAAACAAATGAATGGCTTCATGTACATCCAGCTTTTCAGCGGGAAGATAGCCCTCATGCATTTCTTCCGGCTTGGCACGAGTCACTGCCGCATGAATACCAAGAAAAGGGTTTAACGGCTCAATCGGCGCGTCACTACCTCCAGCACATGGAATGCCTGCTTCCAGTAGCTTTTTCCAGGCATATAAATATTCAGTCCGTTCTTTCCCCACCCGATCCAGTACCCAAGGGAAGTCACTTGCGACAAAACGGGGCTGGATGTCCACGATCAGCGGCAGCTTCGCCATTCTCTTGACCAAATCACCCCTAAGCACCTGTCCATGGATCAGGCGGTCTGGCAAACCGCTTTCCTCCGTGAGCGCATGAGCCTCCATCGCTGTCAAAATCATGTGCGCCGCCCCATCCCCTATGGCATGCACAGCCACCGGATAGCCTGCGGCTCTGACCGCAGCCACCATCTGATTCAGCTCTGGCTGCGGTTGGATCGCCATTCCACAGGTATGTGGAGCATCACTATAAGGTTCGGATAATAATGCCGTTCTTCCACCAATAGCGCCATCGGCAAACATTTTTATCGCACCGATTTTAAACCACTCATTTCCGGTACCTGCACGCAGCCCTTGCACTTTCGCTTCTTCCAAAAATGGATGATAGATGAGCTGGTGTGTGCGAAAAGGAAGACCTTCTTCCCTCAGCTCCCTGTAAATTCGCTGCATCGTCTCCACGCTGCCCAAAAAACGTAAATCCTCTGTGTGCGCAGCAGTCAAACCAAGCCTCAGCGCATCCGTACAAGCCCGCCGAATCATATCCTTCTTAACCGAATAATCCGGCTCTGGCTGCACGCTAGTAAAGGCAAAGGATGCTTCCTCATAAATCAATCCGTTCAACCGTCCATCTGCATCTCGCCCATAGGCTCCCGAAGCCGGGTCAGGGGTGTCCTCGTTAATACCCGCACGTCGAAATGCCTCTGAATTGGCCAAGAACGTATGAAAGCACGTACGAGTGAGATATACCGGATGCTGATCTGTAATGGCATCCAGCTCGGCTATATCCGGTATTTCAACAGGAATAAACGCATTTTCATTCCAGTTGAGTCCTAAAATCCATTCTCCCGGCGGTGTTACAGCGACCCGTTTGCGCAGCATAGCCAGCATCTCTTCCTTGGAGGTAGCTGATGTTAAATCCAGCATAGCCAGCTTCATACCATGCATAGACAAATGCATATGTGAATCGGTTAAGCCTGGCAGTACATAGGCGTCTTCCCAATCCACAGTTTCATATTCCTTACCGGACAACTGTAATTCAAGCTCCCGAGCATACCCGATAGCCTGTATCCGTCCATGCTGTACAACGATGGAGTCTCCTTTGGAAGCCCACTCCCCATACAACCGGCCGTGCTTGAACAAAACGAATGTCAACGCCACTCATCTCCTTTTTTCAACTATACGCATATCCACTTCATATTACGCCTATGTTGCCACTTCCAAGCGCAGTGTATTTATATCTATCTGCTGCACCTGCTGGGCAAATTGGTCATGAGCTGCACAGACAGCCATTTTATAATCCTGATCCAGCTCATACTGCTTAAAATGACAATACTCGGTGGTAAAGCCCTCTGTCGTGAAGCCTATGAATGGTTGTGCCTTTAGCTCAAATGAAAAAGACTTCAACGGTAGGGTTAGTCCCTGCCCCTCGGCCTTGACAAAGCTTTCCTTAAGCGTCCATAGATCGTAAAAATACGATAAGCGGCTGTCTGCGTCCTGACGCATTAACGCATTATACTCTGTGTCTGAAAAGCACACTCTACCTACCTCAAAATCAATAGGACGGAGCTGTTCAATGTCAATTCCAAGCGGGTGATCATCAATAGCGCATACCACCCATTTTCCCGAGTGAGAAACATTAAAATGGAATGTGGGTGCATTGATCAAGGAAGGCTTACCGAATGCATTGTATGTAAATTGAAGACTGGCATTAGATACCTTCAATTGCCGGCAGGCCAACCATCTTAGCAGCACATCGGCATATAAGCCTCTCAAAGCATCTTCCCGATGTAAAAAACGATCTAACTTGTGCTGCTTTTCCAGCGAAACCTGATTTACCAGTGATTCGTAATGCTCCTCAGCCTCCGGCTTGCTCGTATCAATCGCGTATATTTTCATGGTTGCCTCCTGTATACCTAATGAATATCAGCCAGTTTGTAACACTCACCGTTCGATGGAAGTCTGTTAGATATGGATGGCGTGTGCCGTGTACATGGTCAATATACTACTCTAGCACTTTCAATTCAATATGGATACAATTGGGATAAGTAGCTCTATTAAAACTACTTCATAGAGTCCATTAATGAAAGCGCTTTAAAATAACACATACAGAGGAGGACGAAACAATGAAATATGATTTTGCCCGCTTGCTGTGTATTATGCTCTCTATTTTGCTGACGTTGAGCATTTTTCAGATGTTTTCACCTAAGATCGCTTCAGCCGCTTCAGCGAATGTTGTGAATGGCATTCAGTTTAAAGATACAGATGGAAACGTGGTCCATGCCCATGGGGGTGGTATGATTAAAGTAGACGGTTACTATTATTGGTTTGGTGAAAATCGTAATCCCAACGGCACGTTCAAGGCGGTATCCGCCTACCGTTCCTCTGATTTAAAAAACTGGGAGTTTCGTAAAAACGTACTGACCAGCAGCTCCGCCGTAGAGCTGAATGTTTCGAATATTGAACGTCCGAAAGTGATTTATAATGAAAAAACACGTAAATACGTATTATGGATGCACAAGGAGAATGGGGTTAATTACAACGAGGCCCGAGTGGCTGTCGCCTCTTCCGATACGGTGGACGGCGATTACACGTATCAGGGCAGCTTCCGTCCTCTGGATTACGATTCGCGCGATATGACCGTATACAACGATAACGGTACAGCTTACCTCATTTCGGCTACCCGGGTAAACGCAGATCTGAACATTTATCGTCTGACACCGGATTTTCTGCAAGTTGAATCGCTGGTGACTACACTTTGGCCTGGACAATATCGTGAAGCTCCGGCGATGTTCAAAAAAGGAGACGTCTACTTCCTGATTACATCCGGGGCAACGGGCTGGAATCCCAATCAGGCCAAGTATGCTACTGCATCCAGCATTGAAGGAACCTGGAGTAATACGATAAACTTCGGGGATGGTACGACATATGGTTCACAGTCGGCTTACGTGATCCCTGTTGAAGGTGCCCAGACAACTTCATACCTGTATTTGGGCGACCGTTGGGCGGGTGCGTGGAGCGGTCCTGTGCAGGATTCTCAATATGTATGGTTGCCACTGCGTTTTCCAACAGCGACTTCATTAGCCATGGATTGGTTCGACAGCATTAATATTGACACCGCCAGTGGTGTGGTCGAGGGGATAACGACGCCAATTGCCATTGATCCGGATGACTATTATCAGCTAGTGAATCGCAAGAGCAATAAGCCACTAAGCATTATTGGCAATGCAACGACGGACGGCGCAGATCTGGAGCAGCGTGCAAATTCCGAGGCAGCAAACCAGCAATGGCAGCTCAAGGATGCAGGCAGCGGATATTATAAAATTATGAACCGCAACAGCGGAAAGCTAATTGGTGTTGAAAGCGGTACGACAGCAGACGGTACAGTTATTGAGCAGTGGAGCGACGGAGGCTGGTCCAGTCAGCATTGGCAATTAGTATCCGTAACCGGTGGTTATTACAAGCTGAAAAATCGGGCAACCGGCAAACTGATCGATATTTCTGAAGGCGCCACCGCCGATGGAGCTAAAGCCATTCAATGGGGCGATAACGGTGGGACAAATCAGCATTTCCGTGTAGTTAAAGTAGAATAGCTCAAATTATTTTCAAAAGGAGCCGTATTCCAAGCAGATCATGGTCGACTGCTAACGGAAAAGACGGCTCCTTTTACGTAAAACGATTAAATTGATAATCTCTAGTACGTTACAGTTCCCACGGATAATCTGTTGTCAGAAAATTAGCCAGCTGCTTGCTTTCTTCCCTCCGCTGACGCCGTATGGCTGCGCGTGATGGAGCCGTCTGGTGCAATTGTAACTGCTCTTCTGTTTCTGGAATCACCTGCGGCACGGTCACTTTACGGTTGTTCTCGTCCAATGCCACAAAGGTCAGGAAGGCGGTGGCTGCGATTTTTCGGTCGCCAGTCATCAGTCCTTCACGAATTACCTTTACGAACACCTCCATCGAGCTACGGCCTGTCCAAGTTACGAACGCTTCCAGCGTGACAGAATCACTCGGATGGATAGGTAGCAAAAAATCCACCGAATCCGTAGAGGCTGTAACTGTGTTCGTACGACACAGCTTAGCAGCTGCAATAGATGCGATATCGTCGATATACGACATCAATCGGCCGCCGAAGAGCGTGTTATGATTGTTGATATCGTTGGGAAATACTCGGGACGTCTTGAAGCAGTAGGTTTCTCGGATGTACTTGCTTTCCATGGGTTCTTTCCTCTCTTTTCCTCGTTGCTCTCTTTTTATATCTCAGGATTTTGCAAAATCCTGATGTGGAAGCCTGTTTTAGACTATGCTAATCATCCCACTAATCCGCATAATAAATCAATACATAAAAATCGGCATCCTCTTCCGAATCATTGCGGTAGGTATGTATGTCAGATACTTGAAATTGCACGGCATCCCCTGCACTCAGCTTGAGCTGTTGCCCCTGCATTTCAAAGTACATTTCCCCACGGATCATGAGAATCGTTTCCTCTCCCAGATGCTTCTCTGCCTGGTGTGTAAAGCCTGGCTTCAGGCTTACCGTGAACACCTCAAACTTCTTTTCAGCGTGATACGGGAATACAGGGTAGACAAAATAGTTACCGTCTTCATCAATAACTGGATGCAGGTCTTCCCTCCGAATCTTCGTGATTTGCGGCGGGTCTTCTTTGAGAAAGGTGGAGAAGGATACATGCAAACCGTTCGCAATTTTCCAAAGGGTTGTTACCGTAGGATTGGATTTCCCCTTCTCAATCTGAGCCAGCATCCCTTTGCTGACCCCTGTCAGTTCAGCCACCTTATCCAAACTTAATCCTCTAGTCTTCCTGATTTGGGCCAAATTAGAGCCAATAATATGCTGCATTGAATCCACGGATGTTGCCTCCTTGTATCCAAAAGTCTATATAAGAAGAATACACAATTTAATCGAGAGAGGTTCATTCGAACATGAATCTACAACTAAGTCTTAACAGACTTATTGCTATCTAGCTTACACAAACTCATTATCTTATCCAATATAAAAAAGTGTCAAATTGAAAAATCAATTTGACACTCGCTACTCAATGAGTTCCTTCGTGAGATAATTAAAATTTGAATGATATCAATAGTTAACGTCTAAACATTCTCATTTCCCCAAATGCTTACCAGATCATTGATCTGAAGCGACACGACCCTTAGTTCTCCACCAATGGCGTAGAGTTCTAGACCCTTACTTTCGAAGTCCGGGAAAATCATGTCTGAAATGATTGCTTTTCCATGATTTCCGAAGACTTCGACACTTGACCAATCCAGATAAATGCTCAACTGTATCCTCTCATGCTCTGGCTTCATAGTGGCCTTGTGTATTGCTGTGAAATCGGAATGAAAATCAGTGGCGCTCGACTTCGTCCGATCGACGAACAATTCCTCATTCGAGATATTATATCCGATGATCGTCTCTTGATTGGCGGACTTCCGTACTTTAAACCCGAATTCCACGGCAGTACCGATTTCAAATTCTGCAATAATTTCTGCCTTGGCTGCGGAAATATCAGACAACACGTTCATACCTGGCTTAATCGTCAAATCTTGCAGAGACAAAATCGGTTTTCTTAGCTGACTTAATTCATTTATGGGTGTTTGAATTAGGCGAAGTCCTTCCGGGTAAGTCCTTAGCTGTAGCTCCCGGGGAATTGATGTCTTGCCACGCCATTCCTTTGAAGGAAGCGTGGTAGCATAACGCCAATTATTCATCCAGCCGATCCAAATTTTCCGTCCGTCTTCGTTCGAAATGCCATTCCAGGACACGGCCGCGTAAAAGTCTGATCCATAGTCTACCCATTTGATAGTATCGATAGATTCCAACGCTTCATCTGGCGTGAACGACTTACCGTCAAAGCTGCCTACGAAATACATCATGCCAGAACCGCCTGCCGGTGGTTCCGGATCGTCTGGATTCACACCATTTCTATCCCCGACGCTTAGCATCAGAATCCACTTCGTGGTATTAGAATCCTCATCCACTTGGATTCGAAATATATCAGGACATTCAAATATCCCTCGGTGGATATGCGGAATGTCGGAACCGAATTCGCTTGCAAAAGACCATTCTTTCAGGTTTGGAGATGTGTAAAATTCTACACGGTCCCTTACGGCAAGAACCATGATCCACATTGATGATTCATCATGCCAAATCACCTTCGGATCACGAAAGTCTAGCGTGTCCGTTGGAAATAAAACCGGGTTACCTTCATATTTTGTCCAGGTTCGACCCTTATCCTTGCTGTAAGCAATGCTTTGCACCTGCGGCTTTCCAGGCTGAGCCTTGTTGCCCTCATTCGTATAAATGGCAACCAATCCTGATCCTTCCTCGTCGAAAAATCCGCTGGTATTGTTCTTATCCACCACCGCACTCCCCGAGAAGATCGCTCCGTCCTCCCCAGGTGGAATTGCCGGTGGAAGCTCAGTCCAATGCACTAGATCCTTGCTTACCGCATGCCCCCAATGCATGTTGCCAAAATCAGGTTGCGTATCATGGGGGGTATGCTGGTAGAACAGGTGGTACTCTCCTTCAAAGTAAACCATGCCGTTGGGATCGTTCATCCAATTTTTCTCCGGTGAATAATGAAATTGAGGCCTGTACGTCTCACTATAGTTACTTTTTCTCTTTCTGCCGCTATAGTCGTCCGTTAGGTTTAATTCTTTCATAGTATCCGCTCTCCTCTTGATTGTTGATAAGGTATTTAACATAATAATTTGAGCTTGCTCGTTTGCAAATGAATTTGAGATACTACCATTTAAATGTCTCAGCCTTGATCTTTAAGATATCTATCATAGCCTTTTTGTTTGATTTCCAGCCATTTATCTAGCCCCAGTCTGGACAGCTCGGCTTTATATTCGGCCCATTCTTCTTCCACTTTACCCGTCTTGATCCATTCCGCCCGCTTGCGGTTAACGTAAGCAAACAAATCGGTTTCCAATGTGGAGATCTGCTTCTGATCCTCCAGCGAGAAGAAGACTTTCGGGAAATTATGGTCAGCCTTCATATAAGGAACGAGTCTTTCCTTTATAAGCTTAAGCCGTCCCACTGCATCATCGGGCTTGGTCGTTACTTTTCCGTAATACTCGTCAAGAATTGCCAATGGACCGCCGATATTCGTTTTTTGTCGCAGCTCGACAGGGGCCGTTCCCTTAAGCGGAAGATGCTTCAGCATATGACTCGCTTCATCGTATTCAAAAATGTTCTGCTGAGTTTTGTCGCCGTAGGTGCCCCAGTTGTCCTGTACGGACTGGATAGGATCATACAGTTGGTCAATCCATTTTGCCGTAAGCTCAAGATTTTTGTTGTCACTGGTGATCACCATTCTCCCCCGGTCAAAGCCGAGATTGTTCGTGCGGGTCACATTGACTTCACCGCTTGGCCCGGCGAGCGGATTCATCAATTCATATTTATCGTTATCTCCTGAGATGTTCGCCTTATCCCATTGAAAGTAGAGACCATATTTTTCATTCTGGCCTTTGGCCAGATACGTATTGTAATCCTGCTCGAATGACTCTTCGTCGATCAGGTTCAGCTTATACAGCTCATTAAGATATTTAATCCCCTCTTTATAACCATCCTGATCGGCAGTGAAGACCACTTTCCCCTCATTGGTCACTACCGTATGATCGCCGTTGTCCCCAAGACCGAATGATCCGAACAGAAAATTCAGGTCCTCATTGCCGTTATTGAGCATAAAGGACAGCGGGATTTCATCCGCTTGGCCATTTCCGTTAGGGTCGCCATTTTTAAATGCGAGCAGAACTTTTTTTAAATCCTCGGTGGTTTTTGGCATTTTAAGTCCCAGCTTTTTCAGCCACTCCACATTGATCCATGGCATGTCGTTTACAGAATGAATGCTCTCCTTCTCAGAACCCAGTTCTTCAATCCAAGGAAAGGCATAAATGTGCCCGTCCTGTGCGGTTATCATGGATCTGTACTCAGGTGCTTCCTTCAATACCTTCTGCAGATTCGGCATATATTTTTGAATCAAATCCTCTAAAGGGATAATAGTTCCATCCTTTCCGAGATTCAACAAATCGTAATCGGAATATCCGGCATCCAGTATGGCATCTGGAAGATCTCCACTGGCAACAGCAAGGTTTCTTTTTTCAATGAAGGAATCGGAGGTGAAGTTGGTAAAATCGATATGCACCCCTGTTTTTTCTTCCAGTCTTTTATAAATCAACTTTTCATTTGGATCGGAAGGTGCCAGCGGCGAGCTTTGAGTCATAAAATGCAAAGTAACTTTCTCTTTAAGCGGCAGAGTAACATTTTCCAGCTTGTAATCTTCGGATGCCGCAGAATTATTGCCTGAACCTCCACATCCGGCAAGCAGTGAAGTAGAAAGTACCAACACAGACAAGGTTAGTAATGTTTTTTTCATCTCTATTCCCCCGATTTGTTATTTGATCGAACCTACCATGACACCCTTTTCGAAATACTTCTGGAAGAATGGATACATGACAATCAAAGGCAAACTTGATATGACAATGGCAGAGTACTTAATCATTTCAGACAATTTCTTAAGCTCCGCTTGTGCCATCGCATCGGCAATCATGCCGGGCTGAACCTGATTCTGTATCAAAATGGAGCGCAGTACTAGTTGAAGCGGAAACAGCTTCGGATCATCCAGATAAATCATGGCGTCGAAATAAGAATTCCACTGTCCGACAAAAGCGTACAAAGCTAGAACAAAAATAATAGGCTTGGAAAGCGGCAGGACGATTTTAAAGAAAATACTGAGCTCGGAAGCTCCGTCTATACTCGCCGCCTGGAACAGTTCTTTCGGAAGTCCCTGGAAATAAGTCTTTGCCAGAATAATATTGAATACGCTGATCGAGCCGGGCAGAATAATGGCCCAGACCGTATTCAACATGCCTAAATCCTTAATCACCAGGTAGGTAGGAATCAGACCGCCACCGAAAAACATCGTTATCAGGAAAAAGATCATAATGGACCGTTTCCCTACCAACTCTTCAATCGCAAGCGGATAAGCCGCGAAGACGGAAAATAATACGGTTGCGAACGCAAAGGCTGCTGAATAAAAAATAGCATTAAAAAAACCGCGGATCATGGCACTGTTGCTTAGGATTTTGGCATATCCCGTGAGTGTCCAGTCTGATGATGTAATGGCAAACCCTTTGGTAATCAGGGTATTTGGAGTTAAAAAGGACGAAAGCACCACATAAACCAGCGGTAACAGAATAGCGAGAACAAACAAACCAAGTAGAATATAATTGATGATGAGCAGAATCCGGTCCTTCCCGGTGTAATGAATATCCATAAATACCTCCTTCTTTAATACAGCCCTTCTCCTTCGTTCAGCTTCTTGACGACGGTATTTACGAAAATCAACAGGAATACATTAATTACGGAATTGAACAACCCGATTGCCGTAGAATAAGCATAATCGCCGGATTGCAACCCCACCTTGTATACGTAAGTCGCGATGATTTCCGAGGTAGGTGTGTTCAGAGCCGTCTGCATCAGGTAAGCCTTTTCATAGCCGATCGACATAATACCTCCTGCAGCGAGAATGAACAGGACGGCCATGACGGGTTTAAGAGCTGGCAGATCAATGTGGAAGATTCTCTTCATCAATGAAGCGCCATCAATTGTTGCAGCGTCATGCAACTGCGGGTCCACATTGGCTAAGGTGGCCACATAAATGATAGAGGACCAGCCCGCTGTTTGCCATATACCGGACAAAATATATACCGTTCGGAAATAGGCAGGATCAGTCATAAAAGCAATCGGCTTGCCGGTGAAGGTTGTTACCAAAGCGTTCACTATTCCAGCTGGCGATAGAAAAACAAACAGCATACCGGCAACAACAACAACCGAGATGAAGTTAGGTGCGTATACAATAAGCTGAATATTCTTCTTGAACTTCGCTCCTCTGACCAGATTTAGCATTAAGGCCAGAATGATTGGTACTGGGAAGCCGAGAATAAGACCGTAAGCGCTTAATTTAAGCGTATTCATTAAAATGTCATAAAAATTTGGTGATGAAAGAAAACGCTGAAAATGTTCAAATCCAACCCATTCGCTGCCGAGGATGCCTTTTCTTGGGCTGAAATTTTTAAACGCAATGATCGAGCCGTACATGGGAACATACTTGAAAATGACGGTAAGAATTATGGACGGAAGCAAAAACAAATACAATATATAATTTCGAAGCATATAGCTTAACCAATGGTTTCTTTTTTTTGTTTCTGAAGCCTTTAGTCCCCTTTTTTGAACGATCGAATTTGCCAATTTTTTCCCTCCTACTGTTCACGGCTTGTTATACGACACAAAATATAAGCCATGTTATGTCATCCCTCTGACATAATTAACCAAGATGTTTTTCAAATACTTGCTTGTAATATCCACACCTCCAACAGAACGAGAATTTTACACATTCCCAAAATGAATGGGCTTACAATTTACATTTGAACATATTTTACTCTTACAATTTAGCAGATGTACATTTAATTAGTCAATATATTTCGGGTGAAAAATTCATTCAAAAAGCTTATTTCAAGATAATTATAATGTTTTTAGCAAAAATCCATCAAAAATACACAATATAAATAAACAAACGTAAACTTTTATTGTTCATTTGAATAAATACATTGTTAAAAACATGAAAATACTATATATTTAGAAATATGAAGAATCTTAATTCGGAGAATAAGGTGAACAATATGACGAGAAAGTCAAAGGTTACGATACAAGATATCGCTGATGCCTTGGGGATTTCCAGAAACACTGCCTCCAAGGCGCTTAATGGAGTGGAGAGTATTCCCGCCGTTACTAGGGACAAGGTGGTCAAAAAAGCAATGGAGCTTAAATACAAACAATTTTCTTATATGGAAACAGCTTCTGAAAAACAAGGCAATATCGCACTTTTGACCTGTAATCTTCCTAATAGCTCACACTTTGGATCTTTGTTGATCAGCGGACTGGAGAAGGAAATCAGCAAACAGGGCTATACTTTATCTATTTATTTTGTTCGTGAGAATGATATCAATTCAATGACCCTACCCGGCAATTTTGAACCTTCGAATGTGGCTGGCATCTTCTGCATCGAAATGTTCAGCAAGGAATACAGCAAGCTGATCACAGATCTTTGCATCCCAACCATTTTTATTGATTGCGCTGCGGATATGATGTATCCAGAATTGAAGGCGGATCTGGTATTAATGGAAAATGAACACAGCACATACTGTGTTACCCGGAAATTGATCGATCATGGCTATGAAAGCTTCGGTTTTGTAGGCGATTACAATCATTGCAAAAGCTTCAATGAACGCTGGACCGGATTTAATAAGGCATTAGCAGAAGCAGGAATCGCCGTAGATCCTGCCCTTAGCATTGTAGCGCCTGACCGCAACTTCTTTATAGAGGAGAACTGGATGGAACAGCAGTTGGATGCCCTGAGGGAGTGTCCCTCCGTCTTTATTTGCGCCAATGATTTCATTGCCATCAGCGTGATCAAATCTTTGAAAAACAAAGGGATTAAAGTCCCGGAAGATGTTGCTGTTTGCGGGTTCGATGATGCTTCGGAATCCCGGGTTGTCGAGCCTCATCTTACAACCGTGCATATTTATAGTAGTCAGATGGGTATTATTTCAGCCGAAATGTTATTGTCCAGAATCAAAGACAATACCATGCCATACCGAGTGACTCATGTTGCAACGGATATCGTATACCGAGACTCGACCCCTGTTCTAAACTAAATCTACCAAGAGGTGAATCAAAGTGAAAAATGACAGAACAGTTCTTTGTGTGGGCGAGTTGCTCATTGATTTTTTCTGCACGGATATTGATGTTAATCTTGCCAAGGGTCAGCATTTCTCCAAGCAGGCCGGCGGCGCTCCGGCAAATGTAAGCGCAGCCGTAGCCAAGCTCGGAGGAAAAGCGTCATTCTTGGGGAAAGTCGGGGCTGATCCCTTTGGCATGTACCTGAAGCAAACGTTGGATGAGCAGCATGTGGATACGTCCATGCTCCTATTTGATCCGTCAACGCCGACTACACTGGCCTTTGTTTCCCTTGCCGCTAACGGCGAACGGGATTTCGTGTTCAACCGCGGAGCTGACCGTCAACTGTCTCTGCAGGACATTGATAGAGAATGGACCCGGCAGGCAGCCATTCTGCATTTTGGCTCGGCAACGGCCTTGCTCGCCGATCCTTTCCGAGAAGCGTATTTGTCTTTATTGGATGGAGCGAAGGCCAACGGGCAATTCACCTCCTTTGATCCCAATTACCGGGGGGACCTCTGGAAAGACAGGCAGGAGGAATTTATCACACTGTCCAGAAGAGGAATACACAATGCGGATTTGGTAAAGGTAAGCGAAGAGGAATTAAACATCATTACAGGGCTGGCTGACCGCGATGCTTCATTGGATCTTTTGCATGGGTTGGGAGCCAAGACGGTGGCAGTTACCTTAGGGAAAGAAGGAACCCTCATCTCAAGTGGTGCCTCCCGTTCGTTAATCGGCAGTATCGCTGTCAAATCGATCGACTCTACTGGTGCCGGAGATGCCTTCGTCGGAGCAATGCTGTATCAAATCAGCCAGCTGAGTCAGCCTAGGGCATTTACCTCCAACGCGAAGCAGCAGCAGGAATTTGTGACACTTGCCAATCAAGTCGGCGCCATCGTGTGCACTAAAGTTGGAGCGATTGCAGCCTTGCCGTCGTTGGAAGAAGTTAATCGTTTCGTAGCGCAAGGTTGAATCAAGGAATGAAGCGTAAGAACAGCAAAAGGTGTCCGACGATCTCTAAGGTCGCTGGATACCTTTTTAGTCATTCTTTGGAAGATGAAGTGAGAAACTAAAACATATCGAGGGAGTTTAATCAAAAGAAAACGAGTACTTATCCTACGTAGTCGTTTTCTTTTATATAAGGCAGGCCAGGATTTTTTTCGATTGCCAAAAACTTTTCATCTTTAATTAACTCAGATATTCTCATAAACCATTATAATTCATATTGCAGACTTAGCATTTATCCTGATCGGATTGCAAAGCTATTGCTAATGCAATAAATGATCCTGATGATACATCTATGAGTAAAATGATAATTCGACCAACTATTCAGGCATTGTAAACAATGACAGTGGACAGAACGAGAAAGCGCTTGCCTAATTAACCTAATTAAAACAAAACATTGTTAAGTTACTGCCATCATATTATAGAGTTTTAGTATCCTAATATCATCCTTCGATACTTTTAGTTGTTGGATGAGGCGTGCATCCTCTTTTAGCACTTCTTTGGAAAATAGCATTATAGCTGCGATAGGCATCATAGGTCTAGAAGAAAATCCATTAAACAAGCCCCATTTTGTATCTGAAGTTAAATAAGACGCTGGGATCTGAACGCTAGCTTTTTCTATAACTGATTCTACAGCAGAATAATAAGTATGAAAAAGGTTTTCATCCTCACTCATGCCTAATAAGTTTCCTAATAGACATATATCTGCTTGATTTTGGGGCATCAAATCCAAGAAACAATACTCTGTTGTCAGGTTGCCTCCTGCTATTCGAAATAAGTAACTAGTTACCCCCTATCTTCTATTTCCAATGCCTACCGTCTTTTGGTGTTTGGATATCCAATGTCACTGGATCATTTCAAACGGACAAAATGTATTCCTCCAAGCCTATTTTCAAACCGTCTTCATCATTGCTCGATGTAACCCTGTCGGCAATTTTCTTAACTTCCTCCGGCGCATTTCCCATTGCAATCCCAAGGCCTGCGTACAAAATCATATCCATGTCATTATAGTTGTCTCCAATGGCCATCGATTCACGATAAGTAATATTAAATATCCCCTCGAGCTCCTGAATGGCATACGATTTGGACACCATCTCATCCATAATTTCCAGATAAGTTCCCTTGGATTTATAAACACTGATACCAGTAACTTCTTTATTGATTTGTTGTACAAGCCGCTCAATGTCTTCGGGATCTCCCATGCATAAAATTTTGTGAATATCATGATCTTCTTCTATATATGAGGGGAGTAACCTCTGTATGGGGGAGCCATTAATAATTTCCGCTTCCTGAATTACCCAAGGATTTTGAATGTTGCCAACGATCCACTGGTCATGTCCATACAAGTTAAAACTGATAGAAGGATAATGATCCATTACAATATCGTATATTCGTTTAATGCTCTTTTTCGATAAACAGATGCTATGAAGGATTTCCCTGTTGCCGCCCAATATTAAAGCACCGCTATAACAAATGACGGGAGCGTGAATATTGAGCTCTTGCTGAAGAGGAAAAATGCCGCTTGGCATTCTCGCTGAAACAAGTACAAAAGGGATATTTCTTCCCACAACTTTTTGGATTGTATTTTTGGTGTCGGACGTAATTTGATGTTTTGAATTTAACAACGTCCCGTCAATATCGCTAAAGATTGCTTGTATCATGGCCGATGGCTCCCTTGCGATTATTTATCACGATTCTTCCTCAAGCGCCTTGATAATTTCTACTCCGCTATCCTGCAACATCAGCAATGAGTGCTCCGGTGCATCCTGATTTGTAATTAGAATATCAATTTCGGAAAAATTCAGGCCTTTAAACGGGCTTGTTAAATTAAATTTTTTGTAATCAGCAAGTAAAAATACTTCTCTGGCACGTCCCGATACCAGCTTTTTAACTAAAGCATCATCACGGTTTGCAAAATACACTCCGTCTTCCATGATGGCGGCAGCTCCTAAAAAAGCTTTGTCAAAAAAAACATCGTTCAACTGCATAGCCGTGTAGTGGTCATAAAAAAAACGGTTTTCATGATTAAATTTGCCCCCGAGCAAGTTTATGTTAATTTCACTTTTTGCTGATAAAGCTTCTGCATTATCCAACGAGTGTGTATAAACCGTGAGATTCTTGTCCAATTGCCCACAGAGCAGTTGAATGGTAGTCGATACATCCATGAAACAAACATCTCCGTCAGCGATGTGCGCGGAAGCTGCTTTTGCAATGAGCATCTTTTGCTTTGTTGCTGAAGTTACACGTTCCTTGTAGGCTCTTATTTCTTCTTTTAATAAGGGCAAGGCAATACCTCCATGGGTTCTGATAACCCCCCCTTCGTGAACAAGCTTAATAATATCCCTTCTTGCCGTATCTCTCGAGATGTTCAATAAATTACAAATTTCCGAATTTGATAATTGGTTACGGCTTTGGAGATACTCCAAAATTTTTAAAAGTCGTTCCTCTTGATAAATATAAAGCCCCCCCTATCCCTATATTCACTATAAGCGATTAGATGCTTTTTGTTAAGTGTTTTTAAGTATTTTTATAAAGATAAGCAAATTGCTTATATTGTGTATTTCACATAGCAAGTCCCCGGTCCGCATGCATATTGCATTAAGAGTCCGGGGACTTTATTCATTTTGCCTATTTATTGATAAATTCAATCTTTTGAAGCAAACGTTTTATCATAACTGCCGCCTCGGCGCGGGTAGTTGTTGCATGTGGCTCATAGTGTCCAGTGTCCATACCTTGTGCGATGCCCTGAGCTGTAACAGCGGCTACTGCATTTTGCGCCCAAACCGCGATAGACGAGCGGTCGGCATATCCATCTAGCGATTGCCCGTTTTTGCTGTTGACTGAGACATACCCGGTATATTGTAATGCTTGATGGACAAGTAGAGCCATCTCCTGGCGGCTAATTCCCGATTCAGGACGAAAAGCACCGTCTTCATAACCTTTGACCAGCCCAGCTGAATAGGCTGCGCTGAGATATCCGCTGTACCATGAACCCTTGACTACATCCCTAAAGGCTGGAGTCGCCCGTTCTTTAAGCCCAAGTGCATGAACAAGCATAGCGGCAAATTCGGCGCGGGTAACAGGCCTGGATGGCTCAAATATTCCTTTTATCGAACCGACAACAATTCCTTTTGCGGCAAGCAGCTCTATGTCGGCTTTGCCCCAGTACCCAGCTGGTAAATCACCGAAGGTTGGACTGCTGTTGACAACGGTATATACACCATTGGAATTATGCTTTATTTCAACGGAGGCTCCATCATCCCCAGCCCGAAAAATGCTCGGTACAAAGATAAGTTTCCTTCTGGCTTCATCGTAGCAAACTGCGGTGGAACGATTTGGGTCCATCGCTGATGAAAGCGGAAGTGTCCGGCTCACATAGGTATCACCGAAATCAAGAGCGGTTGTTGTACTGCCTGTTACTGCTTCAGCCTTGAAGTCTATAGGAGTCGTTTCCACGGTTGCGCCCGCTTTTACAGCCGCTTCTTGAATAGCCGCATTTTGCTGCATTGTTGCCTTGGATAACGTAATTCGCAGCCCTGGCACGCTATTGGAAGGTGAGGTATTTCTATTCACCCTGCTGGCTGGAAGGGTGTACGTCCCCAGTTCTGTAATTAACTGAAGATCCAGAGTTCGATGCTCGCTCCAAAGCTTATTGGCCATGCTGGTCAGCTCAACGATAACCACGTCAGCCCCAGCAGCTTTCACATGCAAAGTTAGTGCAGAACCTTTTCTTACCGGCAAAGCTTTAAGCAAAGTAAGATCGTCCACGACCACTGCGGCTTCTTTCCTGCCATCAGCCTTTTGTGTAATACCCGGAGCATACTCCAATATTCCTGAAGTGGCGGAAGCCGGAATAGATGCCTTGACTGGCAGCTTTACCGCCTGGCTGTCGCTGCCCTTGTTGTTCTGAGAATTGTCACCGGAATGGCCGGAATTGTAACTTGATATTCGAACACTATTAAAGAATGCTGTTGTATCCCTTACATTTAACCCAAAGTATCCTCGTGTGTAACTTTGGTCTTTGGTATCAATCACCAGTTGTCCGTCCAAATAAGCCTTTATGGTATCCCCGACAGCTACAATTTTGAGGTGATAATCCTGATTTGTCCGTAGTTTCAGCTTCGCGTCATTATTGTAGATGGCAAGATCACTACCGGTCCCTTTAACAAATTTCATCAACTTAACCATATTATCCCTTACATCCAGATTAATTGCATACGCATTTTTTGCCGTAGGGTCTGAACGAAAGACCAAGGCACCTGCGCCGATGGGGTTTTCTATGTTATCTTTTTCAGGATCATCGGGATGCGAATCTGTATCCGGCACTTTAATGTCCGCTTCATATATAAAGTTCTCACCGAAATTACTTGCCAGAATAAACGCATCCCCTACGCCCTGCCCCTGTTTTCCATTGATAGTATCCGCCCATTTGCCGCTGATCGTCGTCCAATCTGACAGTACGGAGACACTAGATGGGGGCGCTTTCCAGACACTTTTTAACGGAAATATTTTCAAAGACTTTAATTCCACATCCCCGCCCTTACTGTAGATTTGCATTCCTTTACTCGAAGGATGAGGGAATATTTGGTCAGTTATCACTGTTTCTCCATTATTCCCGAACACCTCCAGCGCCGACCGGTCAACAAAAATATGCATTTTCACCGTACCGTTTAAAGCCTTCAGCGGGCCCTCATGTTTATTTGTGATATCAGGTCCGAAATCATAATTCCCGGAATTCGTACGGTCAACGAACAGCTTTTCATTGTAGACATCATACCCGACCGTTGTATATTCCTCAGTTCCTTTACGAACCTTAAAACCAAACTCAGTTGCTTCGGTGTTGGAAAGATCAAACTCTGCAATCATTTCAAATGTATCGTCAGAAAAGTTGGATAGGAGGTCGCTTTCTCCCTTAATCTTTTCATTTATATATGAAATTCCCTTTGTTTCAGCACGAATGCCGGCCAGAGAAATTGGTGTTTGTTTTAACCGTAATCCTTCCTCTGTCTGGGTCAGTTCCATCATTCGCGGCAATGACATGGAACTTCTCCATGTTGAAGTAGGTGTATCTTGAGCATAAGTCCAGTTACTCATCCAGCCAAGCCAGTATTTCTCGCCCTTCTCCCCTTCAATTCCGCTCCACTCCACAGCGGCATAATAATCAGCTCCATAATCGGACCATAATATTTGGTCGGAAGAATTCTCATTGGTGAAGGTTTTCCCATCAAAGCTTCCTACAAAATATTGCATTCCGGATCCGCCTGCAGGTCCTCCCGGATTTATACTTACCTGCAGAACCCATTTCTTTTTTGAAGGGTCGCCATCAATAGGCAATTCAATTAATGCAGGACATTCCCATACGCCGCCTATACTTCCGTTTGTAGAAGGTATCCACGAACCTGAGACGGCAGACCAATCCGTTATGAGGCCACTTTGTGGCAAATTGCCTTTTTCCGGCTCTTGTGCAACCTGGTCAACGTCTTCCGGAATTGGTCTGTCATTATAAACATTGATATCATCCAGGTTGATATGCCCCCAACTTCCCGTTGCATGGTCTACAGCTTTGATATATAGCACTTCACCAATATAATTGGAAGCATCCCATACGTATCTGCTATACGTTTCCTTTTCGGATTTCGTATTTGCTTGACGAAGCAATTCCTGATCGTCAGAAGCTCTGACTAACGATAAATAACGGTTGCTGACGTCTTTGCCTCCGCCCATCATCAGGTTAATCTCTCCGGAGCCACCCAGTTTGAAATAGGATGAATGCAGTTCTCCAGTAGCATCATCCCCCTTGTGACTATCGGAAAACCCCCATAGATGATACTTGCCTTGCTGGTCGAAAGTTCCACCCCACCAATCCTTTCGATCTGTTACATGGTCATTAGTAAATGCTTCCCCTTGTACACTGGTCCACCCAGTCAGATCCCCTGTTTCAAAATCATGGTTAAGTATTTCATTCTCCTCTGTGATGATATTTTTGCCCAACTGAACATTCTGGAAGAGCACAGAGGAATTCGCCAAATGCAAGCCGAAAACGCCGGAGGAAAAGGTAGAATCATTTACATCCTGAGTAAGTTTACCATCTAAATATACTTTTATATTCTCTCCATAGGTCCTCACCTCTAAAGGGTAATTCGTATACGTAGCGAGAGATACAGTGGCCTCGGCTAGGACTGATTGCTTCCCGTCCTCAAGCTTCATCAATTTTATTTTATCGTTGTGAGCGTCGAGGCTCGCCATATATCCATTTCTCACCTCGGCATCTGCCCGAAAAACAAGTGAGCCGATTTCATCTCCGCCATCCGATAATTCAATGTTCGCCTGATATCGAAAGTTTTCCCCGGCTTGCCCGCTCATTACATATGAATTCACCGCGGAAGTCCCGGTCATTCCTTTCACGGTGTCTTCCCAGGAACCGCTTACAGCAGTCCATTTTGACAAATTGGTCACAAAGTTTGATGTATTATTGAATTTCACATTTCGAAAAGAGGCTGTTGAATTCCATGCGGTTAACCCATAGTAGCCGTATACAAATTCATCATCCGTTTGTTCGATAACCGATTGGTTGTTTACAAAAACCTGAATGTGATGTCTATCCGTTACAATTTGTAAATGATAGGTAGATGAAGTATCCAAGCGCAAAGAACTGGCCCCAAGTTCAATGCTTTCTCCATTCCTATTTTTGGTTAAAGTTACGCGATCATTTTTGGCATCTAGATTGACTACATAGCCGTTGGCCGCACGCTTATCAGAACGAAAAACCAGTCCTCCTGATCCTTCCCGGCCATTTTTTGCATTAAGGGTAATGTCGCCCTCATAGTTGAATGATCCACCTTCTTGTGAGGAAATCGCGTAAGAAGTGGAATCCAGACTATTGGCCTGTATTCCACCATCTGGACCAAATTCACTGGCATAAGTCCAATTTTTTAAATTGGGAGAAGTATAGAACATCACCTTATTGTTAGCAACTAACGACATCACCCACTGATTGGATTGTTCATGCCAAAATACTTTGGGATCGCGCCAATCGGCGGCGGGAGGTTCAGGCATTACCGGATTCCCTTCATACTTTTTCCATGTTCTCCCTTTATCCAAGCTGTAAGCAATGCTTTGAACCTGACCCTTATCACCTGCATGGGTAAAGATGGCTACCATTGCTTCCTTTCCAAAGCCGGCTGTATTTCCCCAGTCGATTACAGTGCTTCCGGAAAAAATCTGTCCGTGGATATCAGGAGAAAGTGCAACAGGTAGATGTTCCCAATGAACAAGGTCTCTACTCACTGCATGCCCCCAATGCATCGGTCCCCATGTCGTTCCATATGGATAATTTTGGTAAAATAAATGATATTCACCCTTGTAATAAACCATTCCATTGGGATCGTTCAACCAGTTGGCCTCGGGAGAAAAATGAAATTGATTGCGGTACGTTTCCTGATAATATCCTGGATCTGATGCAAACGCTTTCGTGAATGAAGTTAAAGATAATAATAAGATGATACTAAGTGCTAAAGAACAAATCCGATTCATATTTCTACTCCTCATCTTGTTCACTCCCTTTATAACTAATTTTATAAATCAGTTCAAAACGCCTCATAATGAAAGCCTATCCCCGGTGATGGATAACTCCTTGACCAAATAGTTTTAAGAATTATTCAAGCCAAGACACCGAGAGCGTATCCAATAATACCAATTGCGAATAGCGCAAAAATGAGAGCCATGGCGTTCACTTTCTTTTTAAGCAGTCTCATGCAAAGGAAGGTCAGTAAGAACGGTAGTAACCTTACTGTACAGCCGCTTAATCGTCGGAATTAAGGAACCAAGAACGTACAAATATTTTGTTTAAGTCGTTTTTGGTCATCTTCTTTTCTTCCATATGTACTCTCCTTCTTTCATAAAATATTTTCTTATAGCTCTTCAATTTCCGCCGTTTTATCGTTCCGCAGATTGTATTTCGAACTGAGCTGGATGTATAGCAGAGCCAGCACAGTTCCTACGATCCCAAAACCAACTAGATTGATGTTCGTGAAAGCGGCAATGACAAATCCCAGGAAGAAGAAGGGCATAAGATATTTGGCCGACATCATGTTTATCACCATCGCATACCCTACAACGACGATGAATCCGCCTGCAATTTGCAGCCCTCTTGTAACGACTTCAGGAATTGCATTAAGCAGTTCTGTAACCAAGCCAGTTTCTGCCGCAATTGCTACCAATACGGCAGGAAGAGCAACGCGTAACCCCTGAAGAAGGAGAGCTATAAAGTGACATAATTCAATGCCTTTAAAATTTGCTGACTCGGCATATTTATCCGCCTAATGTTGAAAGAATACGGTAATCGTTCTTACAAAAATCGTTAACACTTGCCAAAGCAGCATCCAGAGCCATTGACGCCCCCACATTCATCCAACCTAAAGCCATCAATTCCAGCGTACCACACGTAGATTAATTATGAACTGATAATTTTGTATTCACTTAGCCTTTATTCCTGATTTCACTGTGTTTTCGGGGATATTGTCTGTCTCAATTGATGTTATAGCCCACTGCAAATAAGCAGCATACTTAACTTCCTCTTCACCATCTTTCACATCCTCTTTTAATATTTTGAACTCCAAGTAATGTTCTTGACAAAGCGTTTATATTTACGCTGTTTTGGTCACAAAAATCCGACGAAGTCCGGCCAAGGATAACTCCCTGACCGGCACGTTTTAAGCCAAAACACCAAATGCGTACCCAATAATGCCTACTGCGAATAAAGCAAAAATCAGAGCGATTGCGTTCACTTTCTTTTTCAGTAGCCTCATACATAAAAAGGTCAATAATAGTGGCAAAAGTCCGGGCATCAATTGATCCAAAATCATCTGAACGGTCGTAATAACCTCTTTTCCATCCGTTCCCACATATCTTGATACCACCAGCGGCACATTCAGGGTAGTCCATTTGGAAACAAGTGCACCCATAACGAAAAGCCCCAGTATGGAGGCTGACTCCGTGAGTTTTTGCAACCGGTTTCCCGACATATCGGAAACAATCTCCGTACCTTTGTGATAACCGTATTTCAGACCGTACCATTTCGTTGCCAAGCGTGCAGTGTTAAAGAGAAGGAAGAAAAGAATCGGTCCGACAAGGCTGCCGGATAAGGCGATTGAGGCTCCGAGTGCAGCCAGAACCGGGCGTAAAGTCCCCCAGTAAATGGGGTCACCCACTCCCGCAAGAGGTCCCATTAAACCGACTTTGACTCCACTTATGGTGGCATTGTCAATCGGCTGGCCGCTCGCTTTCTGCTCTTCCATCGCAGCCGTTACACCCATAATAGGCGCCGAGATAAACGGTTGAGTGTTGAAAAATTCCAGATGTCTTTTCAATGCCTCTTTTTGATCTTCTTTCTTGCTGTACAGCCGCTTAATCGCAGGGATCAAGGTGACACAGAAACCGATCGACTGCATTCGCTCAAAATTGAACGAGCCTAACAGGAAGCATGAACGGACAAACATCTTATTTAAATCACTTTTAGTCAGCTTCTTTTCTTTCATAGTGCTCTCCTCTCCCTTCAGGTAGTTACTATAACTCTTCAATTTCTTCCATCTTCTCATTACGCTGGTTGTATTTTGGGCTCAACTGGATGTAAAGCAGAGCCAGAACCGCGCCAATGACCCCAAAACCAACCAGATTAATGCTGGTAAAAGCTGCAATGACAAAGCCCAGAAAGAAGAATGGCATCAGGTATTTGGCTGCCATCATATTAATGACCATCGCATACCCTACGACTACGATAAAGCCGCCCGCAATTTGTAGTCCTCTGGTGATAACCTCCGGAATTGCGTTAAGCATAGCAGTCACCAGGCCCGTTTCTGCGGCAACTGCCACCAAAACAGCGGGCAAAGCAACGCGCAGACCTTGCAAAAGTAAGGCAATAAAGTGACATAGCTCAATTCCTTTGAAATTTGCAGATTCCGCATACTTATCAGCCAAATGCTGGAAGAAGACAGTAATCGTCCTGACAAAAATGGTAAGCACTTGTCCGGCGGCTGCAATTGGAATCGCAACGGCAATTCCGGCGCCGATCGATTGATGGCCGACGATGACCAAAATGGTTGAAACCACGCTGGCTAGAGCAGCGTCTGGTGCCATGGATGCTCCTACATTCATCCATCCCAAAGCCATTAATTCCAGAGTACCGCCAAGTATAATGCCAGTTTTGAGATCGCCAAGGACAAGGCCAATCAACGTACACGCAATCAGAGGACGATGGGTTTGCCCTTCATCTAGGACGCTACCCATGCCACATATGGCCGCTACCAGTGTTACCATCACAATTTGAAAAACAGTCATTTCTATAACTCCTCTCTAGTTGCCGCCTGGTATTTACGATCACATATCCTGCAGTTTGGTAATCAAGTTGATTTTCGGATCACTGGCTACTTTTCTGATTTCCAGCTCAATGCCTTTTTCATGCAGCTTACGAAATGCATCTACATCCTGTTGGTTTACGGATACCGCCCCAGTAATCTGTGTCTTTCCTTCCTTAAAACACATTCCTCCAACATTCACCGAGCGGATGGGTACTCCCCCTTCCACAACCCGCAGTACATCCGTAGGGTTGGTAAAGAGAAACAATGTTTTAAAATCACTGTATTTGGGGTTATTATAAGCCTCTATCGCTTTGTTAATCGTTACGACATACGCCTTAATTCCAGGCGGCGACACCTGAAGCAATAAGGTTTTGCGTAATGTATCCGCTGCGACTTCATCGCTAACGGCGATAATCTTATTGCACTTCGCTTCTTTCACCCAAACGGTCGCCACCTGACCGTGAATCAGACGGTCATCAATACGAACTAATGCAATTTCCATTCTATAATTCCTCCTCTAATTGACTGTTTCGAATGGCACGAAAAGACATCATGGAATCGTGCCCTGCATGGATCGCTAAATTTACCAAATTCTCCACTTGTTCAATTCCTCTGTTTGCAAGAAGGTCAACGATCATTGGCAGGTTTACTCCTGTCACAATATCCATTTTTTCATGGTTAACTGCAATTCGGCTGGCAGCATTATAAGGACTGCCGCCGAATAGATCAACAAGGAAGATAACACCGTCCGTCCAATCCAGCGATGCCAACGCAGCCTTATATTTCTCTACAAGTCCGCTGACACTTTCACCTGGTTCAAACGTAACACCTGCCACATTATCCAATTGGCCGAAAACCATTTCTGTTGACCTCAGTATTTCTTCAGAAAATTTCCCGTGTGTCCCAACAATTACACCGATCATCTGTCTCACCCCCTTTGTTTCTCTCCACATATCTATGATGCAAGTTCTGTGCCAAACTTCTGTATAGATCAGAGGAAATTTTGTAAACAACAAAAAAACCCCCGTTGCGTCGGAGGTTTTTTTCCAGTCTGAACAGATCATTATTTATCAATCTCCACTGCTTTCATACACATATGAAAGCGTTTTATACTCTTTGACCATTACTGTGGAATAAAGTTATATACTTCGCTCAACATTTCGCAAATATAATATTTTTCGTCTTCAGAAAGTATAAGATTCATACCAGAAACAAATATGCTGCATGAACGGTTTACCACCTCGAATATGTGCTGGTCGAGCTGTTTCACTTCCCCCTGATAAACAAGTCCATCGCGAATAACCATACGTTCCAGCGCATAAGCTGTGTGAGTAGAAATTTGGACTTTTGTTGCATAATCAAATTTGACTTCTAATCCAAGTTCCAGCTCTTGCACAAATCTCATCACCATTCCCAGAATTTTGTGGGGATTCAAATACGTCATAAATTCTTTCAGACTTTCCTCGCATAACTCCCTGACGACTACACTTTGATCCACAGCAGGGATCTGCTTGTTATTCAGCAGTAGCTCTCTCAATGTCTGCTCACCGCTCGCTTCAATCAGCTTTTCCAAGGGAATAAACGGGATTTCCGGCTCGCTTGGCCGTTTTACTCCAATCACGGCAAGAATTGTTCGCTTAGACCGCATATCCTGGACCACTTTATCCAACTCTCTTACGTTTGCCGGGACTACCAGTATCTCCTCATCCGTCAAATCGCAGACAACTTTCTCTACAAACTCTTTCAATTTGACCGCTGCACCTTTGCCGGAGGAGCAAACCGTCACAATTGCCTTATGAACTACTTTCACTGCGGCGCTGCTATTGTTATATCCCCTGAAATCCTTTAGCGATTGGTATATCTCCTCTATCCCCATGTCAAAAACACTGGCCTTTCGGACAGCCTCCAGCGTGAGCGGAGTTGAAACCATATCAATAGTCTTTACATTGATTCCAACACGTTCCATAATAGTTTCTTCAAGATTGAGCAAAGAGCCCATATCAACCAGCAGCAACACGCCTCTACCACGGTCAATGCTCTTTACTTTATCGATAATAAGCTCCAAAATTTCCCTAGGACTGACATCGAGGGGCATATCAACAGCACAAAGATTAGAACTGCCCAGCAAGCTGTCTACGACGCCGACGATGCTGCTCGCTGTACTGGTACCGTGTGCTGCCACTATAATTCCCACACTACCCTGTCGTTCTTCCTCAACAGATTTCAGAAGAATCGCCATATAAGTTATTTCGGCCTCCGGTACATGTACACCAAACTTAGACTCGATCAAACTTTTGATAGTCTGGGCCAGTCTGTACTCTTCATCATGTTCATTCATCGGTTCATAGATTCGTGCATGACCGTATTTTTTCTCTCTGGTGCGCTTGAAAAAGGCGCTTAAATGAAGACTGAAAGCATACACGAATCTCTCGCTGTAAATTCGGTTTAGTACCTTTTTGGCCATTTCCTTAATCTGCTCGGAGAATTCAAGGATGTCTTTGTCCACAATTTTCAGAATTCGTTCCCTGCTCCCCTTGGTTTTATAAAAACGGTTATAAAAGCTTTTAATATGGATATTGACATCCGTAGCAATAAATCTGTGGATGTAGGCGTCGTCGAGCCCTTCTTCCTTCAGCATGCCAATCTTGTCTTCAATTAGTTTGTAAAGGTTAAACGGCAGCTCGGAAACAACCTCTTCATCCAAAGCTTTTCTTCCTTCTGGAGTAATGTATAGGCACGAGGAAATACATCCGATTTCCTTCATCTTATATTGCGTTTTATCAATATTAAACAAACCATCTCGGATATTTCCCGGCAGGTTTTTAAAATCAAGTCCTATTTCTTCTTTGTTTTCATGTATGCTGTTTAAAAACCCTTTAGCGCATACCAGCTGGATGTTCGACTTTAACTGGCCGATATTGCCGTAGGTGACGCTGCCGATCAGTGCTCTTACTACCTCTGGTTCAATCCTGATCGGCTTGTTTACCCTATTGGCCTCGTTAGCAAACAAATGCTTCAAAATCAGCAATTGCTCCTCAATAGCACGTTCCTGAAGGGAAGGGATATTGATTGTGATGGGTATGCGCCTAATGAAGGTTTTCAGCATGGATGATCCGGGATCCTCCGTCGTAGCTCCAATCAATAACACACTCGCGTCTCTTTTTCGATCCGTTTCGCCCAATTTGTTATAGGTATGAGTATCCATGAAATAGAAAATCATTTCCTGGCCTTCCGGGGGTAAACGGTGAATCTCATCCAAAAACAGGATGCCTCCGTCAGCTTTCTCCACCAGCCCTGCTTTTTCATGATCAGCGCCTGTAAACGCCCCTTTAACGTGACCAAAGATGTGGGAAAGTAGCAAGTGGGGATTATTGAAATAATCAGCGCAGTTAAAAACGATAAATGGCGCATCCTCTGAAAACCGCTTCATATACTTGCCATAATGGTACATCAACCTGGCAAACATAGTTTTTCCAACACCCGTCTGCCCGACTATCAGGGTATGCAGACCTCTAGGAGGATACAGAATCGCTGCCTTCCCCTGCTCAACCTGGTTACGCATGCTGCCCCTGAAACCGATCAAGGCATGGAACGGATCGACCTGTTCGTCAGGCAGCAATACCTCTTTGATGCTTTTGACCTCAATTTGTTTCTCTTTCAGCCGAACCCGAAAGGTGTCCTCGATAATCTGCTTATGCAGAAATCTGACCGGTCTTCCTTTGATTTTAAGGATTAGATCGTCACGTAGCAGATTATTCAACTCTTTGCTCACATTGTTTCTCAACATCTTTTGATCATCAGCAATTTCCGCAGCCGTAATCCCTTCCCCCGCAAATAAAGCCTCTTTGGAAATTTTCTTGGTGCTTTCGGCAATATACTCTAAAATCTTATCTATTCTTTTCACCTGTATTCCTCCAGCCTGAATCAGTCATTGGAAATTGATTTCAACCTGCTTATTTAGGGAACAGAATATGGTTTTTCAGCGCATGAGCTACTCCATCCTCGTCATTCGAGAGAGTAACGGTGTTGGCAGCAGCTTTGACCTCAAGGGGAGCATTTTCCATGGCAATGCCAAGTCCCGCAAAGGCCAACATGTCGATATCATTGTAGTTGTCACCCATAGCCAGACAATCGCTTTGTTTCAGTTGGTACTCTTTTAGCAGAATTTGAATGGCTGCCGTTTTGGAAGCCTTTTTTGACATGATTTCCAGATAAGTAGGCTTGGATAAGTAGAGATTTACTTCTTCGCCGTATACGGGTCGCAATACTTGAAGGACGCGTTTGATCTCTTCGGGATCACCCATGCACAAAATTTTACTGGTTCCATCAGTCTCTTCCCTCCAACCATTGGTAAGCTTAGAAAAACTATAAATGCGAGGCTCGATATTGGTGATGTCACGTTCTTGAAGCGCCCATGCATCCAATTGCTCAATATACCACTCATCATCCTTATACAGGCTTACGTGAAGATCATAGGCAGCCAGGCTGTCAAGCAAACGCTGTGTCATTTTCTTATCTATATAACGGGTGTTCAGCTTGTTCCCGTGTTTATCTATAACAAGTGCCCCACTGTAGCATATGAGAGGCTCAGAAATACCAAGATGATTCTGCAATGGAATAATTGCTTTTGGCATTCGCGCAGAGACAAGAACCACTGGAATCTGCTTATCATTTATAACCTGGAGAATGGTTTCTTTGGTTGCTTCCGTGATTTGATGCGCCGAGTTAAGCAGCGTCCCGTCAATATCAATGCAGACAATTTTATAAGTTTCCATAAATGATTCCTCCAGCTCCAGTGTATTTTGTTATTCAATGAATGAGTATACAAGAAAGATAGCGTATATAACCAAAAATACAACACACATAATAACTGTTACTTATTACGACAAGCTTTGGCTTGTTTATGAATCGTTTCTATCAGATAAAATTACTCGGTAACGTTAATATCTAGGCAGGAGAATTGCATAGGCTTAGAGAAGTAGATCTTTCATAAATGACTGACTGTGAATTTGTACCGGAAATGCATGGAAAAGGAGTTTGAATAAGTCAATGATACGATATGGATTACAACAGGAACAAGGATTCAAGCTGGTTATGACGCCCGAATTGCGACAAGCAATCACGATCTTGCAATATTCTTCGGCTGATTTAATATCCTTTCTGCATGAACAGGCGAACAATAATCCAGTCATTGATTTGCCGGAATTTAATATGTCCATAGGCAGTATCAAAGAAGAAGCAGAGCGGTTTTCACAGAAAGATCAAGGAGATCTGCTTGAACATTATCGTGGCGGAGAAAAATATCCATCGGTCCAGCGAGCAAACCCCGTTACATTTCTGGATTTTGTCCCCAATCCGAATGATACCCTGTTTGAACATCTGAACAGGCAGCTTGGACTGGTATGTGGGCTTACAAATTCACAGCGTATGGTGGCACGGTACCTCATTGGCAATTTGAACGAAATGGGATATTTAGAACTTGATGTTCCAACGGTCGCCTCACTATTGGACGTTCCCATAGCCGAAATTGAGGATATGCTCTTGGTGATACAGAGTTTTGATCCACCGGGGATCGCCTCTTACAGCTTGGAAGAATGTCTTCTTCTCCAGCTCCAGCTTGCTGGCATGGATGATGAATGCATAGTCAGAATGGTAAGCAACCATCTGGCCGATCTGGCGAACAATCGGATACAAAAAATTGCGGATGCTCTTGAAATCGGTAGGCAAGAGGTTATTCAGATGGCCGATCGAATTCGCAAGCTAAATCCATGCCCGGGCGCAGCATTTGCTCATAAAGAGCAGCAATACATCATAGCAGATATCACGGTCGAAAAAGCCAACGGGGAATATCTTGTCCTGATAAATGACATTAGTGCGCCGCGGGTTGAGATCAACCCTTTTTACCGGCAAATGATGCAGGATCTACCGAATAGTGAAACCAAACGTTTTATCCATGAGAAGATGAATACGGCAAAATGGCTGATCAATAGCCTGAAACAACGTCGGCTGACCCTTCTACGGGTTGCCAAGGCCATTGTGGAAAAGCAGCAGGATTTTTTTGAGCATGGCGTGTATTTCCTCAAACCAATTACCCAAAAGGAGATTGCCGATAAGACGGGCTTACACGAATCCACGGTCAGCAGGGCGGTCAGTAATAAATTTATACAGACGCCTCGTGGATTGTTCGAGCTCAAATTCTTCTTTACTTCCTCCTTGACGTCAGCGGACGGAGATGCTGCTTCATCGGAGAGTGCAAAAAAGCGTATCAAAAATTTGATAGATGATGAGGACAAGCAAAAACCGTTATCGGATCAGGCTATTACTACCCTGCTGGGAAAGGAAGGTTTGCATCTATCACGCAGAACTGTGGCGAAATATCGGGAAGAACTGAGATATCTTTCTTCTGCCAAAAGAAAAAAGTTTGAAGTTTAAATGTTTAAGGAATAGTCGCGTTTGATCCGGTTCCATATTTTTCGATTTGGCTTGATCTTGATCCGACTCGCTAGTTCTTGAATTCACCATTCCACCCCCTTACTTGAACTAGGATGTTTTCACTTTTGAAACGCTTCCAATTTGCTGTGAGAAAAACATCAGTTAGTAGATCCGTACTATGAATCGACCGAATGAGCTAATATTTTTACAATAAAATCATGTAGTTTCGCCTTGCTTGAAGACAACGGGGAGATGATACACTTGCTGATCTAAAGTTTCACCTTCGATTTTCTTATAAAGCAGTCTGATTGTCATACGTGCCATCTCCTCCACTGGCTGCCTGATTGTAGACAATATCGGATGAAAATAAGGATGGTCCTGAATCCCGTCGTAGCCGATAACCTTTACATCCTCTGGAACGCGAATGCCCTCCCTGCGTGCTCTTTCTATATAGTTGGCGGCTAACATATCGGTAATAGCAAAAATGCCGTCCACATCGCGATGCTCATTTAGGAACTCGTTAAAATAGGCATCGTCGTCCACTATAGGGTCGGGCTTCTCGTAGATTACATAATCGACTCCCAATGTTTGCGCCTCATGAATGAAACCTTTTCTCCGATTCATGGTTTCACTGAAAACGGAAGTGACACTTCCCATAAAAGCCGGCTTCTGGGCTCCCACTTTAACAAGCTCCCTCAAAGCCAGACGCCCTCCCTCATAATTATCGGAGGTCACACAAGTAATTTTTTTGTTGAAGTGCCTATCAATACTTACAATCGGAATGTCATTGCTTACGCTATTTTCTATATCATTGTAAGTAATGCCGACAATACCAGCCACTTTGTTTTGCCGTAGCATATCCAGATAATACAGTTCTTTTTCGGGCTTGCCGCCGCTATTACACAACATGAGCTTAAAGCCTTCCCGATCCAACTCATCCTCAATGTAATAAGCCAGTTCAGAAAAAAAAGGATGCCAGATACTTGGAAGCAGCAAGGCTACCATCTTGGATTTCCTCATCTTGAAATTTCGAGCGACTTCATTAGGAAAATAATTCAGTTCTTGTATAGCTTCCTCCACTTTTCTGCGTGTATCTGGTTTTACAGAGCCCGAGTTGTTAATAACTCGGGATACAGTTCCTACAGCTACGCCAGCTAAGCTAGCTACATCTTTAATACTTGGCATCGGCATCTCCCTCCCCCTATCTCTCTTTATGAAAATTATAATAACACTAAGATGGAAACGTTTCAATTTTGTTGATGCTCTTTTTTCGCTGAAGCTCTTTATCTTCCTTACCGGGCTGAAGCACCAGCGCGGATTCCATTAGGTATACGTCCTTGTCCTCTACTGCACGATCCTTGTACTGAAATGTCCTTCCATAATAACATCGGTAGTTTGAATAATTCTTCATAAATCAGATCGTGGATGCTTGTAGCGCATAATAGACTGCAAGTTTCTTTTTACTATAGAGATCATAGGGTCAAGTTCTAAAAAGCAATAAAATAAACATTCTCCCTGTGTGTTCGCTATAGAAATCATTCAATATAACGTACAAACGTATAGTATATTGATACTTTACAACTTACGTTATATACTATTATAAAATTTATACACTGGGGGTGAGGTTAAAATGTCCATAGCTTCGGAGTTGAGCGGAACGAAGCCCGATTCACTCAGCTTTTTACATGGGGTTAAAGATTGTATTCCTACATTGCTCGGTTATGTATGTATTGGGTTCGCGGCAGGCATTGTGGGTGCCTCATCAGGGGTTAGCACCATGGAAATTGCCTTCATGTCGGCGCTTGTATACGCCGGAGCCTCTCAGTTTATTATGTGCTCGATGCTGGCTGCAGCCAGTCCTCCATCCGTCATTATTTTAACGACATTCATTGTGAATGCTCGTCATCTGCTGTTAAGTGCGTCGCTGGCTCCTTACTTTTCTAAATATTCATTGTGGAAAAATATAGGCATCGGCGCTCTTTTGACGGACGAATCCTTTGGAGTAGCGTCGGATAAATTGGCTAAAGGCGGGCAGGTCAGTGACCGCTGGATGAACGGGCTTAATATTACAGCTTATCTCGCTTGGATTGCATCCTGTGTGGCGGGAGGGGTTCTCGGGAACTGGATTTCCCGGCCGGAGACTTTTGGTCTGGACTTTGCCTTGCCTGCGATGTTCCTTGCCCTGCTTATTTCCCAGCTCCAAAGTGTCCAGACCTCCAAACTCAAGCATCGTCTGCTGCTTGTGCTATGTATGGCTGTTCTGATGTACCTTTTGTCCTGGTGGGTGCCATCACATATCGCCGTCATTGTAGCGACCATGATCACCGCAACGATTGGAGTGTTAACCGACAAATGAACATTAATCCCAATGTCCTGTATATCATTATCGGTGCCATGATTGTCACAGCCATCCCAAGGATCATTCCCTTTGTCGTGCTGCAAAGGCTGGCGCTTCCCAAACCAGTGCTACAATGGCTTTCCTATATTCCCATCTGCATATTCACAGCCCTCGTGATGGAGAATTTGCTCGTCCGAACCGAATCCTCAGTCACTCTTAATGGGCAAGTGCTTATGGCTGTCTTTCCTACGCTAGTGACCGCCTTGTGGAGCAAAAACCTGCTGGCTACCGTCGTTGTCGGTATTGTGAGTATGGCTGTAGTTCGACTATTGTGGTGAAGATAAAAATTACCCTCCTACAATAGGAGGGCATCTGCCATTTCTTATGATCCACCTGTCGTCCTTACTAACGAGGGCGACAGATCCTCTTCCTCAAAGTCACATTCTCGTTGTGAAAGATACGAGGAGGCTTGAAGCCTGAACATTTCTGCATACACTCCGTCTATATCCATTAAGCGTTCATGGCTACCTGCTTCTACAATTCTGCCTTCCTCCATTAAAATAATGGTATCCGCCATACGTGCGGAGGACAATCTGTGGGATATAAACACTCCAATTTTCTCATGAATAAGCTGATCAAACTTTTGAAAAACCTCTTTCTCCGCATGTGGATCCAAAAAAGAGCTCGGTTCATCCAAGACATATATATCGGCATTTCTCATAAAAGCCCTGGCTATTGCAATACGCTGCCACTGTCCTCCGGATAGCTGCTGTCCATCTTCAAACCATTTTCCAAGCAAGGTATTCATTTTATCAGGCAGGCCGACTATCAAATCTGTAATTCCCGCCTTATCTATAGCTGTCCAAATAGCCTCATCATTTTCTCTGGAAGCCACATGACCAAAGCCTATATTATCTCTAACAGCCATCTCATAATGTACAAAATCCTGAAAAACAACGCCTATCTTTTCTCTAAAAATGTCTTTATCCAATTCATGTATAGAATGTCCATTAATTAATATTTCTCCTTCAAAATCGGAATACAAATGAGTTAGTAACTTCACGATCGTTGATTTACCCGATCCATTTCTCCCTACAATCGCCAGCTTCTCTCCTTGATGAAGCTTGAAGCTAACATTAGAAATGGCATTCTCCTCCGTGTTCGGGTATCTAAACGATACATTCCGGAATTCAATACTATAAATAGCGGACAAAGGCAATTGCTGAACCGTTTTTTGTATTTTTGCCTCTTCCGGCATATCTAAAAAATCAAATAGCTGCTTGATATACAAATTATTTTGACACAAGCTTAAAATCCCTTGTACAATGCTCTGCGATGTTGACTGAGTTAACGTGATACCCTGAATTAAGCTCACCAAGTTCCCCACTAAAATTTGACCAACATAAGTGGCTTGTATGGCCATGAAAATAATAAATGCACACGCACCCTGATTTAAAATCTGAAATACAAGAGAAGTATAGGATCTACGAACCGCTAGCACTTTATCCTCGCGATAAAACCCTTCGAGTATCGTTTTGTATCTTTTTCGTAGATAGTCTCCCAATTGAAATATTTTCACTTCTTTAAAACTATTATCTCTTGTCACCAAAAACGACAAATACCAGGATTCACGTTGTCTTCCTGCTCTTTGAAAGTGAACATTAAATTCTCTTTGCCCGATACGTAAAAAAGAATAGAATGACAAGCATGGAATGAGAAAAATGAATAAGAATGCCCACCATCTCCATGCGATAAGAATCGCACCCGTCGAAAATAAGGTTACAACACTGCTAATAATAGCAAGGATTTGAGTAAATATTTCAAACGGCCTAAAATCTGCCTCTCCCTGAGCACGTTGAAGCATATTTTGCACATCTGCATCCTCAAACGACTGCAAAGACATCTTTTGTGCTTTTTCAATAATTCTGATATTTACCTGGTTTGATAGCCGGCTTTGAAACATTTTACGAAAAAAGCTTTCGCCAATATTGATCAGATCGTACAGCAAATTGACACCGATTAAGACGCCAAAAGCTATAAAAACAGGTTGAAAGCTTCCCCCTGACGCTCCGGCCACGACACTGTTGATTAATTCTCTCGTGGTTAAAAGGATCACAGCAGGAATTGCACCCTTCAACAAATTCGTAATGAGTATAGCAATCAAAAAGGAAGGATGTGTGTCCCAAAGCAGTCTGAATATACGAGGCCAAAATAGAAAGGTACGAAATATATTTTTATAGGACAAAGAGATCAGGTCATTGGTTTGTCCATTAGACTGTGACATAGCTTACCCCTTTCCTATGCAACAGGTTAGCTACTGTATGCTTAGCTAAAGCCATACATTTTATTTCTCGCTCCCTATTTACACCAAGCAGACGATTCAAATGCATATGAATGATACTGCCCAAAATATCATCAGGATGATTGGTAAGCTCGTGATTATTTTTAGCCAGGTTTATCGCTTGAGCATACTGCTGAATCATAGTCTGTCTTTTTTCTACAAGTGCTAAGAAAGCAACCTGTGTGGCCGAATCTGCTTGTCCAATCCATTCATAATTCGCTTCTACAGCGGTAATCAATGTTTTTTTGACATCCCTAAACGCCTTCATATGAGGCTTGCAATCAATTCTCTCTTCTAGCCAGCTCACTTGCTCCTGAATTGTTAAGCCAAAACCACTCAGATAATGAATAATGTTAATCACAGCCGCTATCTCTATGTCCAGATTGAAAGCATTAGAGCGAATTCCCTTCATATAGGCGATGACCCATTGACTATCCACGTCAAAAACCTGTTCTGCCAGCTCCATAAGTGTCTGTCCTCCATACCTCTCCAATTCAGGATGGTATGTATCTATGACCATATTCGTTATTAGCCCCTCTTCACGTAACTGCGCCAAACCAGCTGTCCATAGCTTATCGGGCTCTCCCTGAAAACGTAAACGGATATGATGTTCAGGATCAACGTATCGCAAAAAGTAAAATTTTTGACTCCAATCCTTAAACCCCGGCTGTTTTAAGAGATGCCCTAGGCTTAAGCCTACCAGGTCAGTCTCTCTTTCCTTGACTCCGTACAATTTAAGGTATAGCCACTCGCCTCCTGGAAGTATTCCTCTATGAATGCTGGAAGGAGTATGAGCAATGAACTTTTGCGAATCAACATGGTTTTGCGAACTAGGGATACTCGGTTTCACCTTTATTTTTTTCTTCTTTAGCGGAAACACAAATTCCCCCATATATCTTTCTGCTGCCCCCTGCAATGGGGTATGGAATGGATTACCCAAACACTCGGTAAGAAGAAGCTCCTGTCCTTCGCGTATCTTGCTCACCTCACGTAGCAATTCTTTGATATGGAAGAGGTTGCATAGGTCTAATAAAAGGCGATTATCCCCCATCGTTAGGTAAACATAGCGCGGTACATTCCATTGTTGTCTCCACACCTGGAAAAGTTCTTCTCCTTCTTTGGACTCGCATGATTCTGAAATATTCAATGAAGCTTTGCTCAGTTTCCACTGCGCAGCACTAATAATGATCTTTTTATATACTAGTCTTGGCAAAAAAGGGGACTGCTCTAATGGCCCCCAGTCAAAATAAGACCACGTACCAATCTCTTTATTAGTAATATCCGTTAAAAATCTGAATATATGTGGTGAAAGCTTGTAATTCAGCATGTGTGTTTGCAAGGGGATTATTTCCTTACCCAAACGTCTGGACTTGACATAAAAACGATCATGAGTAGCACCCACCACTAAATCATCAATACAAAGCGTATGGTCCTCATCTTTAGAAGACGTGGTTCCCGATACAATCTCATATTCCATTAAATTTTTGCTTAATGAGATGTTGGATATTTTCCCTTGTTCCGGCATAAAAACCATCTCTGATAATAACGCATCGGGATGAAAGCATCGGTGATGATCATATATTTCAGATAATTTTTGTACAAACTCCTCACTAAACATATCCAGAAAACGTCCAAAGGTTTTACCCGCTCTATTCGAGCCAGCACTGGCTCCAAGTAAAAGCGAATAGTCTCCAGAATCAACTTTTTCAGGAGAATCAGCAAATATACTGTAATAGATCTCCATTGATTCTGGGGAAGTGCCGTAGTTATCAGAAATCATCAGTTGCTCCAACTGTTCATCTGTAAGGACGAGTTCTATTTCATGATTAGAAATGGCATTCGAAACCCATTGAAAGAGAACAGCGTTGCGTTTAAATGCCTCCATGCCCATTGATTTTTTTTCATTTGAACGATACATTTCCGGTATACCCAGACCCCAATCCTCATCAAAAAGTTCATGAATAGGAACCTCCTGATACACACCGTACTTTTCCAAGAAACGATTCAAATATTCAGCCAATTCATCCGTTTTGGGGGATGCATACAATTTGCACATGACTTCAGCCCCTAATGAAACCTCATCAAGCACATGTTTCGGCAGCGTTACTTCTTTATCCAATTTAACATCAACTTGTACAGGTGTTTTTACAGAAATGATATCCAGCATTTTGTCACATAATTTCCGGTAGACCTTCTCTCCTTCTCCAATCGTGCATTGATTATATTGAAGTAATAAAGCATCAATTTCGTGTAAAATGTGAATCCAAGGATCGGAAATGTCAAGATTTTTAATTTTTTCGAATATGTAATGAAAGGGTGAATGATCCATTAACGGAGGTCTAAGCTCGCTCAAAATAAACTCTTGCTCTGCTAGTTGCTGCAAATAATCAGCTATGATTTCCAAAGTAGCGTCAGGGAATGCCTTTAATAGTATTTCTTTCAGTTCCATCACCCGAATTGGGTGTTCCGCAGCTTCAAACGTCATTCGAACAACGTCAGTAAACCGAATGGAATTAAAAATTTCTGCCGAATCATCAGCTTCTGCTGCTCCATGCTTAGGTCGGAATGGTAATTTGGCTCGATTTCCTTTGATCATAACCGTTTTGTTTAGGAAAACCTTTAGTTGATTAAATATGGCCGGATCAGCTTCTATTTTTTGAATCAGTTTATATATCCATTCCATGTCAGGTCTGGCTCTCTTCAGATGCTTAGGATAGCTACCAATATCCAGATCGGTAGTCTTCCCGCAAATCCCCTGCCCCACTCCTGAAAATAACCCAAATGGAGTCGTTCGGGTAGTCATCCGAATAAAATAACGATAAAAGCTGTTCAGCGTCTTCTCATACTTTTGTAGCTCTCCTTTATCATCCAAAGCATGACTATCATTCAAGTAATGTAAAAACTGCATTAGGGACGGAGAGGCTAATGATATGGCTTCTTGAACAACAGCTTCTTGGGATATCAACTTTAATCGACGAGTTATTTCCTCCAACGTAAGCTGGCTGTCCACATCTTGATCCGAAAACACCTGAAAATATCGGTTTAGCGATAGTAATGGAGCTCTGATTAGAAAAAAATCACATGCACTAAACCATCTTTCATCCCGATCTCTCACTTCATTATGTAGTTTATGCGCATCAGTGTAATGCAGTTGTCTCTTCACAACTGACCACCTCCAAGTTTTTAGGAAATATATTCAACTTGTAACCGATTCCATGACATGTTACCAGAATTTTTGGATGACTTGGATCATCTTCTATTTTCTCTCTCAATTTTCGGATGTGCACATACACCATATTAGACGTAGTAAAAGCATCCACTCCCCAGACTCTGTCTATAATGTGATCAATCGTAGAAGCACACTCTTTTGCAGTTAGAAGATACATTAATAATCGGAATTCCATCATAGTCAGCATATGCTCATGCCCTTGCTTCCAAATAACCTTTCCAGCAGGATCAAAAATGACATTGGATGATAAACTAATAGCCTGCTGTTCTCTTTCCACTCCACATGCAGATGAAGCCATTGAAAACAGTTGTTGGAGGAGATCCAATTGCCGTTGGTCATCACTATGATAGGAAAGAAAGATAAATGGAACCGTAAATTTTTCTTTAATGCTGTGCCAGTAAGACAAGTCCTCTAGCGTTAAATGATCCTGATTCAAAGCTATACCGATACACTGCTCATCAATCTCCGGTAGAGCCTGGTAAAGCGAATCATAAAACATGATTCGAATGTTTTCTGGAGTGCTTAAAGTCTCAAAAAAATGCTTAATCTTCCTAAAAGATGATATAACCATAAATTTTTGTTTCATCTAATCCCCCCAAAACCAATGCTTCAGATAAGCAATAAGGTAGAGCGCCCTTAAGAAATTAGAAACAATTCACTCCATCTCCCTGAATATTTAGGATGTTCTTTCCCAATTCCATAGTCCAGCAAACTTAACGCAATCCCTGTTGCTCCTTGCAGTATTCCTACATTATGAACATGAGTTGTCCCCTCCAAATCCCGGTATCCAAATGGGAACTCTTCATCGTATAAATTTACTAACTTTAAAGCTATCTGATCGGCAAAGTGTAGGGCTGCTATATTACCGGTTAAGCTATAGAATCTATGAGCCATATGAAGCAAACCGGCCAACCCGTGACAGAAAGTAGGGGATAGCGCGTTTAGTAGCTCATCATCTAAGTAAAATATGGATTTGATAGCTTTTTCCGCTATCTTTTTCCATTCTCCATTACTGCACTCAATTCCTGCTCTGAATAATGTCCAAGCTATTCCAAAGGTTCCATGACACCAGCCTTCAATTTCTCTCATCCCTACTTTTTTCTCTCTCTTGTTCATTGAAAACGCTTGAGAGTTTACAGGCCAATACCAGCCATATTGATCCTCCTGAATTTGAATAAGCAAAAAATCGGCTATATGTTTTATAGCCTCATGTAGTCCTTCAACTTTGATCTTTTTTTGTAGGGCAGTGACAAGTAGTGCAAGTACTCCGGTGATACCATGCGCCAAACCTAGATAGATTGAAGCCGAATCTTCCCTTGACGACAAATATATATATTCAGGTATAAAGTGCGTAATGGTGTCTAATAGTTGACGAGACAGATCACACATCGTCTTGTCTTCAGCAACCTCCAAAGTGTATCTGCCCACTCCAAGCAGTCCATTGATGATATCCATTTGCCTACTGAACTCTGTAGTTGTGCCAATTCCAGGTAAATCCCCCCACTTTACTTCAATATACTTATTAAGCTGAGAGATTAAATTGTTATAATTAGCTCTGTTATTGGAAGCTAATAATATGCCATAAGCTACTCCTGTTGTTCCATAATAAAGAGAAATACGAGGCAATAATAATAGAGAGTTAGCATCTAAGTACCGTAACTGACTATGCACATGCTCTGCCCAATTTTGATCAGGCTCCAGGTAACCCCATTCGGACAACAGCACAAACACACCCGGAATTCCATCGGCAAGCGAGCCAGGATTCCAAGGGGACTTTCCACGTGAAGGTGAAAGGTTGTTTGTATGATTAACTATCTTTTCTGTATATGATAGGTCTATTAGCTTTTGTGCTATATACTTACTGATTTCAACTGATCTCCCCTTCAAATCTTCAACCATAAATCCTTCCCTCATTTTCATAACTGGAAAAGACACGGTTATAGAAACCGTGCCTTTTTTCCATGTATTTTCGTTATTAACACGTTTTGCAGAAGGTAAGACTAACTTGACAATTCAAAGTACCTGTTGCACATGAAGGAGTACAGATAAGACCACTGGCTGGTTGAACCCCTTTTGGAGCAACCTCATTTTTGGCTACTTGCAAGTCCAGATCAAATTGATTTTTCATCTTGTTACCTCCTTTTATTTTTTACAATTTTATTATAAGTTATATAATCTTAACTAGACTTTATATATTTCTTACATTTGTCTTAATTTCAACGAGTACATTTAAGATAAACCTTCATTACTTTTTAGTATTTTTAAGGACAACACACTAGATTTTAGTGACAATATTAATGAAGAAAAAAATAATGGAGGCTTTTATATGAAAATTGATAGTTTTGTTATACAACAATCCGACCAAGTTCGTGCAAGAGATATTAGTAAAAAAATTGCTTTACGTCTATGCGAGCCCGAATCCGTCTATGCAGCAGTCCATGCGGAACACAATGTTTCGCCAGAAACAAAGTACCACCCATGGGGAGAAACTTCACTTTCGCATGGTTATCCTGGTAACATTCATTTACTATCGCAATGGCGTGCTACAGACCCTTCGTATGATTGGAATAGAGCCATACATTCAAACATGGCCCAGATTCAATCCTCACTTGCTAAAAATGGTCTTCACGACCTCTCTCTTTACAGTGGCTGGGCAGGCATCGCTTCGTCCGTAAGAGAGGCTTCTAATCATGGAAAATACTACAGTAATTTCTTACAGCAAATACATCAATGGATGGTGCCTCTTACAGAGCAATGGCTTCAGTCGAACACAGAACAATTAAGCCTTCACGAAGGTATGCCTATGCAAGCCTTTGACACCATTTCGGGAGCTTCAGGGATTGGAAGATATATTTTGATGAACTCAACCGATCCTATCTGCACTCCTCTTGTTGAGCCAATTCTTCAATTTCTTACCGATCTTACACGTCCCATACATATTCACAATCGTTATGTCCCAGGGTGGTACTCCCCGCAAAAGTTTCAATTTTTAGACCGGGATAAACGTAACTATCCTCTGGGCAATTTTAATTGTGGAATGGCACACGGTATTCCTGGACCGTTGGCTTTATTATCTGTAGCTTACAGTGCTGGAATTGAAGTAAAAGGCCAATATCAAGCGATTGAAACCATTGCGGAATGGTTGCTTAAGTATAAATATGAGGATGAATATGGTAGCTACTGGCCTCATATTGTTCCATTTGAAGCTGAAACAGGTTCTCTGCGGTTTGATTTGGAACGAGCAAGAGAAGCATGGTGCTACGGTACACCCGGCATCACCTGTTCCCTATTTCTTGCCGGAAAGGCTCTCCATAATGTGGAACTGCAAAAATTAGCTGTGAAAGCTTGTGTCGGTGCAATCTCCTATGAGATAGCTAAGCGGGAAATGGACTCTTCTGCACTCTGTCACGGTCTTACTGGATTACTTACCATCTCTTGGCGAATGTGGCGGCACAGTAAAGAGCCTGCATTTCTCCCGCTTATTCAACAGTTAACGAATTGTCTGCTTGATCGCTTTCAAATGGATAGCCCACTTGGATATCTGGACCCCGAGCCAAGGTCAGATGGCTCTTTGACTTGGCTGACAAAAGCGGGCATGCTTGAAGGCGTTGCTGGGATTGCAGCTACTTTATTAAGTGTTTCTGAGAACAAAGAGATCGGTTGGGATTACATCCTCATGCTATCCTAACTACAACCAGTCCCTATTCACAAACATCTTTTTCCCACCATACAGATAGGCTAAAAACGTAAAAATGACAATCAAGCCGAGGCTGTAAGGCTCAACTCTGGGTGCATAAGTCGCTGTTTGCGGCATCATAATATAATAAGGAATCGTAAAAGGAAACCACGCACCTATGGAAGAATGAAAGCCTGTTATGACAATATTAGGAACCACACAACAAATAGACATTCCCAAAGAAGCTCCAAAATTCCGAATTTTTATCGAGAGGATAAGCTGTAATGCTGCCAGGGGAAAAATCCCGAGCCACCCTCCCAAGCCGGTAGAAAGAACGACAGACCAAGGGATTTCTCCTGGAGCACCTGCTATATTTCCACTTACAAAATAGCCTACTATAAATATAAGCTGATCAAGACCCAGTATGAGAATGAGCAATATATATTTTGCATAATAAATTTGCTGACGAGGATACGGGCTGCTTAATAAAATCTTCCATCCCCCATCCCGATGCTCATACGCACACAAAAGAGAAGCGATAATTCCACAATAGAGCGGATAAAAAAACATAGAGTGAAATTGCGCTGAATACGTATATAAAGTTAACCAGCTGGGCGAAAAAAACTGCTTCAAATCGTTCAGCTCCAGGACTCCCATTAAAGAATTTATGACCGCATCTAATATAATGAGAATCCATACCATGATCCATTGAAGCTTTATCGTCTCTACGCGTAAAATAGAGCCCATGTATCTTCTCCTCTCTATTTGAATTCATGCTTGGTAAACTGTAATGTACCAAGTCCCGTAAAGATGACTCCCGCACTTAAAGCAACGATTACCCAAATCATGTGTTCCTTCATCAGAGGACTTGATAGTGCAGGGTACGACCAAGGCAATATTTTAATCCACAGAATACTTGTGCGTGCCAAAAACAAGCTTGCAATAGAACCGAATATACCAAACGCTAATGGGAATGCCTGATTAGTGAAAAGCGTAGACAGCCAAAGTTGAATTGCAAGTACTGGTAGGGTAGCCAAGCTTGCATTAATCGGCTGTAACAGCATGATCCGCCAAGGAATGGGTTCGCTTGTATATAACACCCAGATGAGGCTCATACCTGCTACAGTGATCAAGGCAGTACCCAACTGCAGAATCACGATCCATACGATTTTGGATAAATAGATATAGCTTCTGGGAACAGGCATGGCCATAAGCTGCTTCCATGTTTGAGTATCATGCTCTGTACCGGCCATAATGCTCGCCAAAAGTGTACCGCCAAGCAGCATCACAAACGAAAGGAACATAAACATAACGGCAAAACCAGCATAGACACCTCCTGGTCCTTGCCGAAAGTAAAGATACCATTCCACGGCAGTCATGCCTGTAAGTACACACCCCTGTATAAGAGGAATCCACCAGCATATTTTCTTCAGCTTAAGACCCTCTGCCTTTATAACCCGGAGTATCATAAGCTTCGCTCCTTACCTGTCAGTTCCAGGAATATCTCCTCCAAGGTTTTTTTCTTCTCTGTGACCCGATAAATGGGATGATTGTGTTCCACAAGCACCTTGATCATCTCCGAAGATTGTTGCCGATCTACAATAGGAGTCACGACCTCATTTTGTTCAATCGATTCAGCTCCGGCCGTCCATCCATACTGAATCAGTGCACCGGCAGCCAGAACAGGATCTGGGGTTTCAATGAATAATTGAGGCTTGCTTTTGGCGGTGAGTTCCTTCATCGTTCCCTGGAAAATCATTTCACCCTGATTAATAATTCCTACATAGGTTGCAATCTGCTCAATTTCGCTTAATAAATGGCTCGAAACCAGTACCGTCATTCCGTAAGCGCCAGGAAGGCTCATAATTAACTCCCGAATTTCCTGAATACCAGACGGGTCCAAACCATTCGTCGGTTCATCAAGTATCAATAATTTGGGGTTCGCAATAAGCGCCATAGCAATCCCCAGTCTTTGTCGCATCCCCAAGGAATATCCCTTTACCGGACGATACGCATCCTTGCTTAATCTCACTAAATCCAGCACTTCATGAATTCTTCGGGTCGGAAGTCCACGCATGGTTGTGACGATTTCCAAATTTCGATATGCAGATAAATGGGCATAATAGGCAGGTGATTCAACCAAGGAGCCAACATCCTTCAATATTTCCATACGCTGATCCTTTAGCTTTTTCCCGAAAATCTCAATTTCTCCGGATGTGGATTTAATCAGCCCAAGCAGCATACGAATCGTGGTTGTTTTACCCGCCCCATTAGGTCCTAAAAATCCATAAATCTGCTGTCCGGGTACCTGGAGATTTATTCGTTTTACAAATTCCCGTTTTCCAAAACGCCTAGTTAGCTGCTGTGTATGTATTACATATTCAGACATTTCCTGATCTCCTCTCGACTTCTAATACTGAATCTTAAGTTACATACAGTTTACTGAAGTAAAGTAAACATCAGGTAAACAGTCCCTAAACAACAGGCAAAAAAATCGAGCAAACTCCAAAATGTGAGGTTAGATGTTAAAAAGTTAGATATTTAGCGGCAGTGAAATCTCCATCCTTGTACCCGCTTTACTGCCTGGAAGGATATGAAGTGTTCCGTTATGCGCTTCAATAAAGCTTTTGGCAATAGGTATTCCATGCCCTTGGGAGTGAGATACCTGCATGAACTTATTGGGATTCATTCCTATTCCGTCATCTTCGATAGAAATATGAAGCTCATCGTTCGCTTTGTTTACTTCCATGGAAACGTGTGTACCTGGAGGATTATGAATGATTGCGTTAATCAAAAAATTCTGCAGCGCTCTGCCTAATAACTTGCTATCGAAGGACATAATACAAGCCGCCTCCATGGACGTAAAAGAAAATTCGTATTGCTCGGCCGAAGGATGGTTAGCAATATCTATGACCGCACTACGGAGAAACTCCACAATGTCCTCCTTCTCCAATTGGATTGGCAATGGACTTTCCTTAAGCTGCATAGAAGCATTCAAATCCTGAATCAACTGCTTCATTTCAGTCACTTTCTCACTGATACTCATACTAAAGCTTCTTCTTTCTTCATCAGACCAGTCATACTCTTGAGCAGTTAGCATGGCCGCATATCCCTCAATATAAGATAATGGTGTTTTGAGATCATGGCTTACACCTACTACCCACTGCTGCTTTCGTTTCTCTATTTCCACTCTCTCTTCCTCATTGCTGCGCAATTGTGCCGATAAGATGCTCATTTGTTCAAAAACTTCTTTATACAATTGATACGGAGGTTTATAACTATTTTTCTGATTCTTTTTGCCCTCCGGCAGTTCCAGTTCACTTAGCGGCGCTTGGAATTCCCCCGTCGCAATATTTCCAATCCATTTAATTACATACACCAAAGGTTTGCCTATATACCATCCGTAGGCAGCTATGAACACAACACTCTGCACGATACCAAGTCCTGTCCAGAATAGATCAATATTTATATTTTGAGATGCTCCAAATATACTTTTTATAAAAATATATAAGATCGTGCAAATAACAAAACATAGGACATAGGCCAGTACAAAGCATAACGTTACTTTCATAAAACGAAAGGACATCTTAACCAGAGAGTTCATTCTTGCTCCTCCATCTTGACTGACATCATCATTTTATAACCAAGTCCTCTTACATTGATTAAAAATTGGGGGTGCTTGGGATCAGGTTCAATTTTTTTCCGCAAACGGGAGATATGAATCACTACAGTCTTCTCATCACCCAAGTAGGCCTCGCTCCATATCGCCTCGTAAAGCTGCCGTACACTGAAAATACGATTAGGATGCTTGCACAAAAATACCAGCAGTAGCCATTCACGTGCCGGACACTCGACCTGCTTGTCCTCCACAAACAACACACCGGATTCCAGTTCCAGTCGGAAATATCCAAAATCTAAAGTTCGTAAGGTCGGTTTCATGGCCACTGTCGAAACTTTCCGATATTTCATTCGAGCCTTCATACGGGCAACGACTTCCAGTGGGTTAAACGGTTTGGTAATATAGTCATCCCCTCCGATACCAAACCCCATTAATTTGTCTAGGTCTGTATCCCTTGCCGTCAAAAAAAGAATAGGGGCATCCGTATATAGGCGCATTTGGCGACATACCTCAAACCCATCGTTATCAGGCAGCATAACATCAAGTACAATCACATCCACATGCGATTCCATCACGACTTGCAGCGCTTCCCAACCTGTTGCAGCATGCTTGACTTGAAGGAACCCTTCTTTTTTTAACACCGTTGTCAGCATATCCCGCAGTCCCTGCTCATCGTCTACTATAAGTACTTCAATTTCTTCCATAACCCAAGGTTCTCCATTCTTTTTTTACATTTTTTACTTTCATTATAAAAGCAAACGGGCAGAATTTAAATCGAGTTCCATCACATATCGTTCATCCCCGTGAATATACTTAATAACCAACAAGGCCAAACTGTGCCGTGTATCCACTTGGGGGGTGCCTAATAATGCCGGAACCACGCCAGCCATATTCATTCGTCGTATCCCGCGAAGATTGGTCGCTGCATCGCAAAGGGTACCAGGACCAGCAACGTCATCAGCAGAAGGTCAAAGATGTCATTAAGCAAAATCTACCCGATCTGATTACGGAAGAAAATATTATTATGTCGGACGGTCAACAGATTATCAAAGTGCCGATTCGCAGTCTGGATGAATATCGCTTCATTTATAACTATCAAAAGCAAAAGCATGTAGGCCAAGGAGATGGCGACAGTCAGGTGGGGGATGTCATTGGACGTGATCCTGCTTCCCAGAAGCCAGGTAAAGGTGAGAAAGCCGGCGACCAGCCGGGACACGATATTATGGAAACGGAAGTCAGCATAGAAGAACTGGAAGATATGCTGTTCGAGGAAATGGAATTGCCGAATTTACAGCAAAAAGACAAGGATCAAATTGAGGTTGAATCTATCGTGTTCAATGATATACGTAAAAAAGGCATGCAAGCGAACATTGACAAGAAACGAACCATTCTCGAAAATCTGCGCCGCAACGCCCGTGAGGGGAAACCGGGCATTCATCATATTAGTCCGGACGATCTTCGCTACAAAACATGGGAAGAGAAGACTATTCCCCAATCCAACGCGGTGATTATAGCCATGATGGACACATCAGGCTCGATGGGCTCTTTTGAAAAATATTGCGCTCGCAGCTTCTTTTTCTGGATGACCCGCTTTTTGCGCCGTCAGTATGAAAAGGTGGAAATTGTCTTTCTCGCGCATCATACCGAGGCTAAAGAGGTTACGGAGGAAGAATTTTTTACCCGCGGAGAAAGTGGCGGCACGATCTGCTCTTCGGCTTATCTGAAAGCACTAGAGATTATCGACAAACGATATCCTCCTTCCAGCTACAATATTTATCCCTTCCATTTCTCGGATGGCGATAACCTGACCTCGGACAATGAGCGGTGTGTGAAGCTAATCGAGGAACTTATAAAGCGGAGCAATATGTTCGGCTATGGAGAAGTGAATCAATATAATCGCAGCAGCACGCTGATGTCAGCCTACAAGAATATTAAAAAGGATCAGTTTATGTACTATGTCATCAAGGAAAAAGGTGAGGTATACCAAGCCTTACGTACCTTTTTTCGCAAACGGGAAGGGGGATCGGTGGGATGAGTACCGACCAGAAGGAGCTAGAATATGCGATATCAGAAATTATGGAGATTGCAGATGGCTTCGGGCTCGATTACTACCCGATGCGGTATGAAATTTGTCCGGCGGATATTGTATACACGTTCGGAGCCTATGGTATGCCCACGCGCTTCAGCCACTGGAGTTTTGGAAAAACATTTCACAAGATGAAAATGCAGTACGATTTTGGATTGAGCAAAATCTATGAGCTGGTCATTAACTCCAATCCCTGCTATGCCTTCCTGCTGGAAGGAAATTCTTTGGTGCAAAATAAACTGATTGTCGCCCATGTACTGGCACACTGTGATTTTTTCAAACACAACGCTCGCTTCTCAGCTTCTAATCGCAATATGGTAGAGAGTATGTCGGCCACAGCAGATCGAATCAACAGCTATGAAATGGAATACGGGTCAAAGGCTGTAGAATCCTTCATTGACTCTGTACTGGCGATACAAGAGCATGTGGATCCACAGATTATCAAACCAAGGCATCTGGATAAACAGCGCTATATGGAGCTCAAAATTCGGGAGCAGAAAGAACCCGGAAAACGCCAGCGTCCCCCTGGGCCTTACGATGATCTGTGGTCACTGGACACAGTGAAGCAACATGATCCCGCCGAGACCGAGGGCATCAAGGTACGCAAGTTCCCACCGGAACCTGAAAAAGATATCGTCTGGTTTATTCAGGAATTCTCGGAGGTACTGGAGGACTGGCAGCGGGATATTATGACGATGCTACGGGACGAAATGCTGTATTTCTGGCCCCAAATGGAGACCAAAATCATGAATGAAGGCTGGGCCTCCTATTGGCACCAGCGGATTGTAAGGGAACTGGATTTAACCGGGGAGGAAACCGTTGAATTTGCGATGCTGAACGCTTCTGTCGTACAGCCTTCCAAGCAAAGCCTGAACCCGTACTATTTGGGACTGAAAATATTTGAGGATATTGAAAAACGATGGGATAACCCAACCCGTGAGGAGCAAGAGCGACAAGGACGCAAACCGGGCGAAGGACGCGCTAAAATGTTCGAGGTACGAGAGTTCGACTCAGACACCTCTTTTATACGCAATTACATGACCAAGAAACTGACAGAGGATTTGGATCTGTACGTGTTTGAGAAACGGGGACCCGATTGGAAAATTACTGATAAATCCTGGGAAAACATACGGGATCAGCTTGTGTTTTCACGTGTGAATGGAGGCTCCCCTTATATCATCGTCGAGGATGGAGATTACCTGCATACGGGCGAGTTGAAGCTCAAGCACCAGTACGAAGGCATTGAATTAGATTTAAAATATATGGAGCGCACGCTTCCGTATGTATATCAGCTGTGGGGGCGCACCGTTCATTTGGAAACGATGATTGAGGGTAAGCTCGCCTTATTCTCATATGACGGTAAGAAGCATCATCGCAAGTTTGTATAGTCGTATAAAATCAATAGCCAGCCTACATTTAAAAAGGCGCATTCCGAACAAACGGATATGCGCCTTTTACTACTTTTCCTTAAATTCGACGATATAGCTTTGATTGAGCTGTTTTCCACCTTCCGAAATGTTCTGGTACATGGATAAAAACCGGGCGGATGGGCTCCATACCGTTGGGCTGTCATAGGATTGGATATCGGTCGTAACCGGAGTGGTTTTACCCGTGGACTGGTCAAACACATACAGCCCTCTCATGCCTTGCTGATCCTCATCATAAATGGAAAAAGCAAGCTTGGACCCGTCGCTGGACCAGCTTCCACGACTCATTAAAGTACCTTGACCGACGATTCCTTTCTCTTTGCCCTGTTCATCCAAAATGATCATACGGGCTGGTTCGGATGTATTCCATTTCCGCTTTTCAATGGCAATAGACTTACCGTCAGGCGACACGGCAAAGGACATGGCACCCTCTGCAATGGTCACAGCCTGAGGATGATTGAGGGTGAACCGATTCAGCACCGGATACCCTTGTTTATCACTGCCTGTATAAAATATGGCGTTACCCACTTTTTCGACATGAGACATCAATTCAGAGCGATTCGGATCTTGAAAACTCAATTCTTTAGCTTTGCCGTCCAGACCAATCAGCTGGATTTTACCATCCGGTGTGCCTGTAATGAGATCATTCTCATCGCTCCAGCTCACTTCGTTAGTCATTTCCAGCTTGCCAATCGGTGTAATCTTACCACTGCTTAGTTCCAAAATGTAGCCCTGAATATCATATTTGCTGCTGGTGCTACCTTCAGTAAAAAAGACATGGCGCTGATCCGGTGATACCACAGCAAGTAACTGTGGAGCCTTACGACCTGGTGTTAAAATCCGCTCCTTGTCTGTCTCTACATTATGAATCCACAGCTGGGTTTTACGCTCGACAATCAGCTCTTCGTCGCTCAGCCAAGACCTCGCGTAGACATCCCCCAGTCTGTCGATAGACGACACCACCAGCTCGTCCGTTACCTGCTGCCGGGCTGCATCCGTGTCAATCACAGTAAGCTGCTGACCCGGCTTCATACCGGATGCTGGATTTGTCTCTCCTGCGTTCTTCATGCCGCAACCGCTGAGCAATCCCCCCACGATCAAGCCGGTCATGAGCACCCGCGTGGCTTTCTGTCTGAGAAACCTTGTGCGGGAACCTTCGCGATGAGAGGAGCCGTTCTTTTGCCCAAAGCTGTCTATGTTTCTCTTTATCATGTACAACGGCCTCCTTGTTAACGATACCCCCAGTTTAATAGCCGAACATCTCATGAATACATCGAATTGTTTCCAAATTGTAAACAAAACATCATTCTATCTAGCCCTGTGCTAACAATCGGCCGTTAACAGGGAGCCATCGTGAACCAAGAGGGGGAGTCTAAGCGAAAATTCATTCCCACTTACATTCGTATGGCCGTTGCCATTTTCCAACCCACTATGATCTGAAGCTGTAAGCTGCAACTCTCCCCCCATACGCTCTGCCAGTCTGCGTGCCAGAGGAAGACCGAGTCCCGTACCGCTGTCCTGACGAGAACGATCACGGCTTAAGGTAGCGAACGGCTCAAAAATCATGTCCCATTTCTCCCTGGGAATCCATGGACCGGAATTACGTATATACACCATCACAGTGTCCTGTTCTACCCGATTCGATAACGTAATCCATCCACCATCCCGATTGTACTTCACTGCATTATCTAGCAAATTCAATATAATATGCATCAGATGCTTAGGGTCTCCCCACACCTGGGTAGGAACGGTATCTATTGAAAAATTCAGTCCACGCGCCGCCGCTTTCCCTCGAATACGGCTCCCCGCATCTTCCAGTAACGAATGCAGTTCCACAGCCTCCGTATGCAATTCAAAATCATATTTATCCAGCACAGATAGCCGCAGCGAGTCCTCGACAAGCTCGTATAGCCGTTTTGTTTCCTTACTGATACTTTCTCTTGCTTCACGCAGCAGTTCAGGGTCGTCCCCATACATATCCAGTAAATCAGCATAAGCTTGAATAGAGGTTAATGGGGTCTTTAGTTCATGGCTTATATTTCCAATAAAAGATTTTTGCTGCTGCTCTAGCTCTCTCAAGCGCTGAACCGCTTCTTCCAGCCGGAGCTTTTCGTTTTCCAGCGCGGTAATGCTCTTCCGGATCACATGACTCATCTGGAGTATTCCTTCATCCAGTCTTCCCAGTTCATCCTGCCGCCGCAGCAGTCTGGCTTCTGGATAATGCCCTGCCGATATCTGTTCGGAAGCCCGAGTCAGTCGTCCGATGTCTCTCGTCTGGCGGCTGACATACCCTAAGCCCAAAATAAAGCTCAATACCAGCACCGCACCCCCCGTCCATAGAAACAAGTGGGCAATGGCCCGGTAGAACTGCTGCTGCGCTTCTGTTGAGCTGTGAAGCTGTACCACTCCCAGTAAGCCGTCTGGACCTTGAAGCGGAGCCAAATAAGTGATTGCGCTTCCTTCCGTAATATACGCAATTTTGCCTTGGATCGCATAGGAGAGCGCCTGGCTGACATCTGTTCTAAAAGCCAGCGGTAGAGAATTGCCAACCTCATGCCCCTGACCATCATATAAAATAACACGCATATTACTGGATACGCCCAGTTCCACTGCGAGTTGAGGTGCCTGCTTCTTCATAAAGTCTTCCGGTGATTGGCGCACTCCCAACAGGTAAGACTGTTTTACACGCATTTCTACAATTTCGGCCTGACGCTTTAAGCTGCGTTCCATTTGATCTGTCTGGTTAGCGCGAATACCAGTAAGCACGAGCCAGCTCAGCACACCCACAGTAAACAGCAGCAAAGCCGCCAGTACCAGCGGAAATTTCCAACGCAGGCTCAAGCCTGTAGGTTTGCGTTTGCGCTTCTGTTGGTCGGTGGACCGCAAGCTTCCTTGCTGATGGAGTGAATGATGTTCGTTCACGTCATTCTCTCTGCCTTATAGCCGATACCATACACGGTCTGCAATATCGCCTGGTGTGGCTCAAGCTTCTTGCGCAAACGCTGGATATGAATATCCACCGTACGCGTTCCGCCCACATAATCGAAGCTCCATACCTGCTCCAGCAGCTCGTCCCGTGTATATACCCTCCCGGCATGAGACACCAACAGCGCCAGCACATCAAACTCCTTGGGGGTCAGATCCAGCGCTATGGCTCCAAGTTCAGCTGTTCGGCTGGACGGACGTACCCGTAATGGGCCGAGGACCACTTCTGTTCCTTCCGGGGCAGGCGCTCCTTCTCGCTCCAGTCTCCGTACCAATGCTTTAATACGAGCGAGCAGCTCCCTCAGGTCAAACGGTTTGCTCATAAAATCGTCCGCACCCAGCTCCAGCCCGAGTACCTTATCAACGATATCGTTTTTGGCCGTCAGCAGTAAAATACCGATGCCCTTCCGATTTTCCAAACGGCGGCACACCTCATATCCACCCAGTTTGGGCATCATCACATCCAGTATGAGCACATCTGGATGGAACAAACGCACTTTTTCCAAGGCGTCCTCCCCGTCAACGGCTGTTTCCACCAAAAAACCCTCTCGCTTTAATGCATACGCCAGCGCATTTCGAATGCTCGCCTCATCGTCCGCTATCAGTATTTTTTTATCCATGTCCTGCCCTCCCTGCATAAAAAAACGTTCCAGCTACCTATGTTCTCGCAAATAATAATGAATCAGACATGTATGGCATATAAACTGCTCACGTGGATCGTTAAGATCAAAATCCGTCATATCACGTATTCGTTCCAATCTGTATTTTACTGAGTTACGATGTATAAAAAGATAATTGGCTGTATCTACCAGACTACCCCTGTTTTCCAAATAATAAAATAACGTTTTGAGTAAGTCACTGCCATGTGAGCGATCATATTGCTGAAGTCTCCCCAGCTTGCGTTCAAACACATTTGAAAATTCCTCTTTGTCCATCGCTTCTCCAAGCATATAGTGCAACTCTATATCGCTGTATTTGCATACACGTTGATCAGGATACAGCCGCTGGGCTACAGTAATGGCACGACGTGCTTCATTGTAGCTTTGCAGCAGCTCCCATAACTTTTTGGCACTTCCGATGCCTAAATAATAATCGGCGGTACCCCAGGCCTTTTCAGTCGACCAGTTTTTCAGCGTATCACTCCAGGACATTTCCTGATCAGAGCCAGGTACGTTCTGGTGATCATTCGGCTGAAGAATTGGCAGAAATAATATCGCACGATTTGAACGAAACTCAATATGAGACACCACACGCCGTCGGGTCGATTCCGTACTCAATAACCCAGAAAGAATCTCTTCTGGCGGAGCCGCAGCACTTTCCAGTACAGCCACCTCCCAGTCATATTCCGGGTTAAATCCCAATTGACGACCTCTCCGCTCAACCTCATGCCGCAACGGCAACGGAGGTGTCATTAGCTCATCTATAAAGTTCCCCCGTAGTCGGCTTTCCGTATCTTCTACCGCCTTTTCACGCATGAGTTCCAACGCCATCACCAGCCGTGCCTGCTCAATACCAACCTGCTCCATATCATCCAGCTCATTGCGGGCAATGACCAACTTGGCAACTGTACGTTTATCTACGCTAATGGGAAAATGACGAGCACCTTGTACCATCGTCCAGTCCCATTCTTGTGGTGAAGTGACAATGGCTTGACCTCCATTATCAATCAAAGCAACCGGAGCTTTAAAAAGCTCTGCTATATTATCACTTACAGCCTGTATGCCACTGTTCTCCAGCACCATCGTCGTTAACGTTCGATAGATTTCTTCCGAACGTCGCAGCAGCTCTGCCTGTCGGTTCAACACCATATCCATGACACGCTGCGTAATATCCGTATAGGGAATATCGGCTGGAATCTCAATCACAGGAAGGCCGCAGGCATTGCTTTCTTCCAGCGCACTGTGGGGAATTCCCGTGAGAAAGCGGGTAGGCTTGATCACAAGCGCCGCCGCTCCGCCCTGATGCAGTAATTGAATAATTTGGCACAATACCTCAGGCTCATGACGGATCGAATAAGCCGTTGTCATCAACAATACACCTTCCCGTACCCAGCCTTTCAGGTCAGGGACTTCCATAATGTCAATAAACCGGACAACCCGGCTTAGCCCCTGTTCTCCGCTTAATACCTTCGCCTCCTTCAACACGGGTATTGCCATGAGCTCTTGAACTGTTACACCCGGTATTTTCATAAAGACAGACCACCCTGCTATTTATTTTGCAAAATCCTTACTTCATCTAATTTTCAGGATAGTGTACCAAAAAAGTGTACAAAACAAAACCTTTTACCGCTTGGTCAAGTCTATCCACACCAGCCCATTCCTATCTTTAGGAGCTCAATGGAACCTAAATAAACCGCCCTTTTCTGGAAAAGGCGGCTTATTTTAATATTCAACTATTTATAATGAGGTTTAAGAACTATCCTGCTTGTTCTCCACACGAAGCAACTGCTAGCGTACCGACACGGCTGCACCCAACGCCACAATCGGATCAATAGCCCGAATACCCAGTGTACGCTCCAGCTCTGGCGCAAAGTTCATCGTTACAAAACCTGTGCAGGCAAGTACGATTACCTCAGCTCCCTTCTCCTGAAGCCGCAACGCTGCTGCCATAGCCGCCTCTTTACCTTGTGGAGTGTTCAAGTCCAGTGTCGTCTGCACACCTATGGGACGCTCTGTACCGATATAGGAATTGCCCAAAATGTGGCGAATCAGCGGCGGAGCCTCCTCCAAAATGGTCAGCACGCCTACACGGCTGGCCGATGTCAGAGCCAAGAGTGCCGCACAAGACCCCGCCCCGTATACAGGTACAGATACAGCTTGACGAGTTTCCTCTAGCGCCGGATCAGCCGCGCAGCTAATACCGATAGACGTACAGCCTTGTTCAACGAGTTGTTGCGCCGCAAGCACAATTTTAGGCACCGCTTCCCGGTCTGTGATATCATCGTAGATTCCTTTCGGCTGATCAGGGATACATACACTGGTGACAGGCAGCCCGTAGCGCTGCTCAATGACCCGGCCGTGAAGGTCGATAGCTGCTTTGTCCTGCATGGTAAGCACTCTGATCATTCCAAGCATGATAACTTCCTCCCTTTTATCTCTCTAGCAACTGACCAGCCTTCATCATCAGACGATCATCCAGATATACATCCGGTTTTTGTACGACTCCGTCAATATGTACACCCGCAGCGACAGTTCCCCCGAAGGTATTATTGCTGCCAAAAGCGACATGAATCGTGCCATATACTTTCTCGTCCTCTAATACAACACCTGTAATGCGGGCTTTATCATTCGTTCCAATACCAAATTCGGCCAGCATTCTACCATCGCCTTCACCGAGCATATCCAGCAGGGACTGTCCGGCTTCCCCTTCTGCGGCGATCAATCTGCCATTTTGCACCGTCAGCAGCAGCGGCTCTTTTAAGGCACCGATTCCCGCTATAGAACCGTCCACCACAATCTGACCCTGTGCCGTTCCTTCTAGCGGAGCAATATACGCTTCACCGGAAGGCAGGTTGCCCGATTCGCCAGGATTCAAATACATACCTGTGCTGGGAACGCCGTTGCGCCCTTCTATGGTAAAGTTCAAGCTATATCCATCCTTTTCAATCCGTACCTGCTTGGCAGCAGTCAGCAATGCGGTTACCTCTTCGGTCAGCGCCTTGACCTTCGGATAATCAGCAGCGATTGCTCCATTCATGAACATATCGTCTGTCATGCCAGGCATGGTCGCCAGGCGTGCTCCAGCAGCTGCGGCCTGCTTACGGGCACTTGTATGTGTCAGCGAATACCGGGTGACACACACAACAACGTTGGAGCGAAGCATGGCTTCGGCAACAGGGGCCGGTGGCTCCTCGCCCGATTTGGAACGAACCTTCATCGTCAAAATAGCTGCTTCTGCCCCCAGTGCCTTGCCAGCCTCATATATGGACTCGCCCAATTCTTTTTTATCATCGTCGGTTACGACCAGAAGCGTCTCCCCAGCGGTAAGTCCCAAACATTTTTGCAATACATTTTTACTGATTTCAATACGTTGTTGACTCATAGTTCTTACCTCCAATTTTAGCTCCTTACACCATTTCCGATACCAGTTTGCCAATCAAGGCATTGGACAATACAACGGGAATCCCTGAGTAATGCGCCGCCAGCTCTCGATGCGTTTCCGTATAGCCCATGCAATCCAGCACGATCAGATCGGCTTGATTCTTGAATTGTCCGGCTGCTCGGCAAAATTCTTCCTCACTGCCACTGTAAGGCGAGACCGCCGCAAACTCTGGATTCAATCCATAAGGACTGAATTTAAGCTTGAGGTTATTCTTCTGTTCTTCGAGCGGTCCAATGAGACCCAGTCTTCTTCCGCTGGACATGGCCTTTAGTACAGGAGGAAGCACTTGATCTGGCTCAATTAGAAAAGCTCTTTGGGTATGTAATCCAGGAAACACACCGGTACAGAGTAGCAAAATCGTACGTATGCCTTGCTCCTCCAAATGTGTGATTTTTTCCTGGAGCAGCGGCTGGATTTTTTCGCGTGAAATGACCACCGACTCCCCGGTCGTCAAGCGCGAGGTTAAAACATATTCTCCCGGTGACGGTGATAGATGCTGTTGTATATAGTCCAATGAGAGCCCATCCAGCGCACCGGCCTGTACCAGCTCTGCCCGTCCTTCCAACGCCCTTTCTACGATAGGGGCCACATCTGACCGAGGAGCTTGCCCAATCGTAATCATACCAAGCTTATGCATTTTGAACCCCTGCTTTCGCTTCATTTTATTTTACGCTCCTGGCGACAAAGGGCAAGCCCGCGGTCTGCCCTTATTTCGGTTCTGGTGAATAGTTTTAACTTATATTACTGCAACTTTCCTAACATAAACAATGTTCATTCTGACCAAAACAAAGGCTTATTTGTTGTGCATAAAGGATAAAAAAACAAAATCATAGCGCTATCATTACATTTTACCCCTTTTTAGTGTCAAGAAATATAACGCAGTATAAATATCTCTTCCCTCACTGCCCTGCGCTTTGAAGTGTCTTACGTGTCCGTATATGCTAAAATACTTCCGTATCGGCTATTCGCCTACAGGAGGGCATGATCATGAAACAATCTATTTTGATCGTAGAAGACGAAGAAAAGATTGCCCGGCTTCTAGAGATCGAACTTCAATTTGAAGGCTATCAAGTATGTAAAGAAAAAAACGGAATTGATGGGCTGGAGACGTATTGCAAAGGCAATTGGGACCTAGTGTTGTTGGATATTATGATTCCCGGTCTCAATGGCATCGAGCTACTTCGGAGGATTCGCAAGCATGATGCGAACGTTCCTGTCATTTTGCTGACGGCTAAAAGTTCCATTGCAGATAAGGTCGAGGGACTCGATTTGGGAGCCAATGATTATGTTACCAAACCGTTTGTGATCGAAGAGCTGCTTGCACGTGTACGGGCCGCACTCAGAGTGGGTGCAACGAAAGACATGGCTCCACAAGTGGTAGATAAATGGCTTAGTGCCGGGGATTTACGTCTCCATGAAGGTACTCGTGAAGTTCTTCGGGGAGAGCACAACATTGAGCTTACACCGCGAGAGTTTGACTTGCTCGTTCATTTACTCAGACACCAGCGGCAGGTACTTAGCCGTGAACAATTACTGGAGAATGTATGGGGCATAGATTATATGGGCGATACCAATGTGGTCGATGTGTATATTCGCTACGTGCGCAATAAAATCGACCCTACGCGCCAGCTCCCTGAGCTGATCCATACTGTACGCGGAATTGGTTATGTTCTGAAGGAATCTTTATGAAGCTACAAAACAAAATCCATACGTATACCTCGTTATTATTCGGGATTTTACTTGTGGCCATTAACTTCTCAGTCTATTTCCTATTCAGCCAACTTTCGATAGACAGTCGAAAAGACCAGGTAGAGGCCGCAGCAGAAAACATGATTCGTGGGATTCAACGTGCTCCGGTATCCGTAGCCGCTGAGGATCTTCTCCGAGCCTATGTACCGCTGGATGGCATGCTTCGGCTAATGAAACCAGAAGGCGACTTTCTTCCCCCTATCACCTCTTCTTCCGAGCAATCTCTTAGCTTGATGAAGGGCGTTTTTGATGAAACACGGCAGGTTCGCATCATTACCTATGAAAGCAACCGTTACATTCTTGTATCGCTCCCCATGATTTGGACCAATGGCGAGGTTGTCAATCTCCAGGTGACCGAAAGTCTGCAACCGACGATGCAGACGCTACAGGTACTCAGAATCGTACTTGTTGCTGTCACTGGAATTGCGCTCATTCCTGTCGTGGTATCGGGAAGACTGCTCGGCAGACTGATTACACGTCCAATTACATCTATGATTAGCACGATGAAAGAAATTCAGCGCAGCGGGAAATTTAAACGTCTTCCGCTCCATTCATCATCACGCGACGAACTGGTCGAAATGGGTGAAACATTTAATGACATGATTGAACTGCTAGAGCGAAATTTCGTCAGGCAAGAACAATTTGTATCTAATGCGTCCCATGAATTGAAGACGCCGCTCACCATTATTGAAAGTTATGCCAGCCTGCTCAAACGACGGGGGTTGCAGCATCCCAAGATTTTTGCCGAATCCGTTGAAGCGATCCATTCCGAGGCGATCCGAATGAAGGACATGGCAGAGCAGCTTCTTCTGTTAGCCAGAAACGAAGAACAGTGGAATGTCGTGCTGGAGCCTGTACGCCTGACCAGAATAGCGACAGAATTAAAGGCTACATTTGAAAATGCGTTCGCCCGACAAATTCAACTGGATGTACAGGCAGACTGCATTGGCTATACCGATGAAAATAAGCTGAAGCAGCTCCTATTTATCTTTTTGGATAATGCACGCAAATACAGTGACGAGCCGATACACCTGATGATTGATACGATAGGCGATACAGTTCAACCCCGCATAAGAATCACAGATCAAGGAATTGGAATCCCGGAAGAAAAGTTATCTAAAGTATTCGACCGCTTCTATCGTGTGGATGAAGCCAGAAGCCGCGAGGAAGGTGGGACTGGACTAGGCTTATCATTGGCTACAGGAATTGCACAAGCTATACATGCTCAAATTGGGCTAGAAAGTGTAGAGGGGAGCGGAACAACGGCAACGATCATCCTCCCTACCGTTCCAAAATAATAAGCCAAAGGAGGGAATAACGATGAAAGCCATCTATGTGTGGATGATTGGGGGTACGCTGGCGGCTGTATTGATTACAATTTGTCTTTTACAGTGGCCTTGGGCACGGTCGTTAGCAGCTTCTCCATTGGAAGAAAAGGCCGTCATCCAATCCGTTTTGCATCAGTATCCCGGCGAGGTGCTCGAATCCCAACGCTTGGGTGATTTTTATCTGATCAGGCTGGAACGCGCCAAAGGGAAGTACGATATAAAAGCCAATGCCTATGACGGTGTCATCGACTCCATTAAGCGGACACAGGCTTATACAGATGTGAAGCATGAGCCCCAAGACCACAATCCCGGTAACTCACCAACCAGAGACACATCGAATCCAGCTAATAAACCTGACCCGGTTTCTCTCGTTATTACAGAGAAAGAAGCAGCCAAGCTTGCTGCCAAAGCAGTTAACGGAACATCCGATGATATTGAGCTTCACCGCAACGACAAAGGCCTCTATTATCTGGTTGAGGTTGAGGTGAAAAATGGGCGTGAAGCAGTGGTACAGATCAATGCAGTATCGGGCTCTATCGACTCTATAACGTGGGAAAAAGCAAAACAGGAGCACGACGAATCATGACGACTTCATGATCATCTCAGCTCATGTTTTCTCATGGTTTTCTCATGATTCTATTATGTTCCTCTCATGTTTAAGAGATAAGCTGTATTCATGCTTATAGCACAAGGAGGAACAATGTAATGAAAAAAAACTATACATTAGGAATTATGGCAGCTACGGTTCTGCTTGGAGTTACGGTTACGGGTGTCTCAGCGAATGCCGTATGGGCCGCTAAACCTACGGGCCTTATTGGAGCGACCGCCGCTGCCAACATTGCCAAGAAGGCTGTGGGGAATAATGCACAAGTTGAAGATATCGAACTGGAGCGCAAGAACGGAAAAGTCTACTATGAGGTGGATCTCCAGCAAGGGGATAAAGATTGGGATATAGATATTGATGCTCATACCGGGAAAACCATCCGTTCCCATTCTGAGCTTGATCATGACTCTAATAACGAGTCCTCCCTTAACAAGCCAAATCACATCACCCTGACTGAAAAGCAGGCTGGACAAATCGCGCTTAAGCACGTGCCCGGGAGTACCCTTTTGTCTTCTAAATTGGATAAGGAAGATGGACAATTCATCTACGAGGTAAAGGTACTCACCAACGAAGGAACCGTTGAGCTTGATATCCATGCATCATCTGGCGCAATCGTGGATACAGACGATGATGATGACAACGAATATTAATTACCCAGGTCATAATTAGGGTAACTAAATACAGAGCTAATTAAAACGGAGCAGCGAACTTTCGCTGCTCCGTTTTTTTGACCAATGTGACACAGGAAAAGAACGAAGATGGCTCCATAAAACTGCACCTATTATTTCTTCATGAATAGACTGATAACTAACAGAGGATTACCTTTTTTCTTCAATCCAAAGTCAAGTGAGGTTCTTATGGCGAAATCCTATACTAAAGCACAGATTCGCAAAATCACCCGTCGTTTCGGCCTGATCCCGTTAAAATCAAGCTTAGTCTCATCATTATACCGAAAAAATGCAGTGATCAAGGTGAAAACGAAAAAAGGAACTTATGCACTAAAGCCCTTTAGTCGTACAAAGATGGTCCGTTCAAATACGATTCAACAGATGGAACGAGCTGCGAGCCATATCAGGCTTTTGAAAAAGAGAAAGTATACTTACATGCCCGCATGGCTCCCCACTCATTCCGGTAAGTTATGGACTCTATATCAGGGGACGCCATTTTATGTAAGTCAGTGGATCAAAGGACGGGGACTGGAGACCGCTGAAGATTTCGAAAAACTGGGGCGGGCACTTGCTACACTTCACGCCACCTCCACCGGCTTGCATCAGATGGATAAAGGAAAATCCCCTCCGACCATTCAACAATTGCGGATATGGAAAAACCAGGATCGTCTTTTTCAAAAAAAAATGACAAAAACCAGTCACCATGATAAAACGTACCGCAACTGGTACAATGCTCACGGCGAAGACTGCAAACGTTTATCCAGGCGAGCATGGAAGGATTTGCAGGACGCATCCATTATAAGGCTGCTTCGGATGGAACATCGTCATCCCTCCTTGATACACAGTGATATCACTACCCCGAATGTCATTATTTCGGATGACGGTCATCTCAAAATCATTGATTGGGATCGGGTTAAGATCGGCTCAGTCTATGCTGATTTGGCAAAGGCCCTTATGAATACGACTCAATTCAATCCTGAATTTGTGCAATCCTTGCTGAAGGGATACCAAAAGAGCAAACCACTAAGCCGTACAGAACGGAAGATTGTCACAGCTTTATATAAACTACCACGAGAAGCCTGGCATGCTTCCCGACACCCGAATCGTTCAAGAGATCGCGAAATCCTGGACAATTGGGATCAGTCGTGGCCTCTTCGATTACAAATCATCCATATTTTGCAGGAGTGGGCTCATGTATAAAAGAAAGTGAGGATCAAAATGTCGATTTTATCGAACGTTGAGCAGATGTACGGAATCAAAATTCAGCGTACCCGTCAAATGAAGGACATTCACAAGATTGAGACCGCTAATACGACTTATTGCTTAAAACCCTACAAATTCCCGGAAGAAGAGATCCGTTTTATTACACGTGTCTTGTCCTACTTGGATGAGCGCGGGTTTACACGCAGCCAAAAGGTCTATCCAACAGTACAACAAGCGGCTTACATGACCTATGAAGGTGTTTCGTATACATTAACCAATTGGGTTCATGGACTCAGACCAGAATTCACAAAAAGAATAGACTTCAAAAAGGGAATTGCTACTTTAGCCAAATTCCATTCCAGTGCCGTGGGCTTTCCTGTCACTGAAGCTCCGCCATCCAGAATCCGTTATGAAGGCTTGAGCGATGAAATAGATGGATACAAAAAACGCCTCATCCCATACAGAGGCACAGCACATCTCGTAGCTCTTTGTGAGGAAGTGTCCCATCGCCTACAGCAGCCCAAAGTTAGAGAAGCCATTGCTCAGGAGCAAAAAGCCGCCGCATTTATACACGGCGACTATAATTATCCCAATCTGATTAAAGACAAACAGCTCAAAATCCATATGATCGACTTTGAAAATTGCTCCCTACATGTAAGGATGAAAGATCTCTCCCATCTTCTTCATCGGAATTGTCTTTGGAATGGGACAAAGATGCTGCGCGCGATAGATTACTATCAACGATATCGTCCATTGAGCACCCATGATTTGCATCTGCTTCACGCACTATTGATCTCTCCCTATCATGTGGTCCGCAATATCAGAATAGGCGGCTTCCGTTCTGCCAAGCGAGTCATTCCGTCGTTCGCGCATTTGAACAAATACCGACGTGAACTTAGATCACTCTTATAATCTGTCAGCTTGGAACTAAACAAAAAAACAGACCCGATAAAACGGTCTGTTTTTTTGTGTTCTGACAACCAACTACGGGAAAAGCGCATGCCGCTAAAGCCAATCGAATTGCTGACTGTACCGGTACAACCAAAAATTTATAGCATTGTAAACAGCACTTCCCCCTTCTACAATGATGCTAAGACTCAATGCTTAATGGTTTCGAGAAGAGAATTTGGGAAACTAACAATAGAGGTGATTGTACATGTACACCATGACAAAAGAAGAAATAAAAGCTTATTTAAACAGAATCGGAATTCCCGAAATTCAGCCTCCTACCTTTTCCTATCTAGTTGAGCTGCATAAGGCTCATGTAAAACATCTTTCATGGCAAACATTGGACATTTTTGCAAGGAAGCCGGCAGCCATTGGTTTTCAAGAATCCGTTCAACTCATTCTACATGGGAGAAGTGGTTATTGTTTCCATCTGAATGGTGCATTTAGTGCACTACTATATTCACTAGGGTACAAAGTTTCTCTGCATCGTGCCGGGGTACAACCTCTGGGAGCTGAACCACGCATTAATTCATTTCATCTTGGACTAACAGTGAACTTGCTAAATGAGCAGCAAGAAGATGAAGTATGGATTGTTGATGTCGGGCTGGGCGATATGCCATATGAGCCTCTTCCACTCCGTATGGGGACTTATGAACAAGCCCCTCTTCATTATAAAGTCATGGAATCCGGGGTTGTTACAAAAGGTTGGCGCTTAGAGCATGACTCGCTTGCTTCATTTGTTGGCGTTGATTTTGCCCCTGCGGTTGTTCAGGATTTGGAAGAATTTATGCCGAAACATCATTTCTATAGCCGCTCAGCGGAATCTCCATGGTTTAACCTGTTTCTGATTCGGCAAAGGCAAGCATTAGAGGCGAATGAACTCAGAGGATGTATTTGGAAAAGACGCGGGCTACACAGTTTGGAAAAAATAGAACTGGATAAGAAGTCGCAGTGGCTGGAAGTGTTGGCAGATGTATTTGGCGAGCCGCTCGTTAACTACAGTCGCCAGGAACGGGACGAGTTATGGAAAAGAGTACTTGCGGCTCATATAGAATGGAAAAAATCTATGACTGAATCGTTACAATAGTGAAGCCTCCAACGTAAGGATAGCCTTCAAGCCACATCTTACACCTTTAGCATTTCCGAGGAGTGCTGCAGCATTTCCAATTCCTTCACCATGTTTTCGATCAGCTTTGTGAACGAAGCCAATTCCTCTGAGCTGGAAGCCTGTTGCCGGGCACTGGCTGTTGTGACAGCTGTTTCAGATTGCACACTGTCAAGCATACGGGCAATATCCAGCACCTTGCGCTGAATTTGCTCCTGTGCTTGCTTCGAATTAGATGCAAGCTTTCGCACCTCCTGTGCCACAATTTGAAACCCGCGCCCTGCTTCCTGCGCATGGGCAGCCTCAATCGCCGCATTCAGTCCCAGCAGATGAGTCTGATCGGACAGTTCCCGGATCGTACCGCTCATCTGCTCAATATGCTTAATCTCGTCACTCAAATGCTGTACCAATTCCTCTGTATGTTCCTGCGAAGAAGCAGTGTTGCAGGCACTCTCCGCGATATTATCCGTATTTTCCCTAAGCTCAGCAATCATCCCGGTCAAATTTTGCGCAATTCGGGACACAACGGTCAGCACCTGCGTTTGTTCGTCGGCCAGCTCGTTGATTTGTTCCTTTTCCTTTTCCTGATAAGCTTCCAGTACAAGCTGGGAATCCAGGTTGAACATTTTGGAAAGAGCATGCACAATAGAAAACCAATCCTCTATCCCCGAACGCTTTAAAATGTCGACTGCAATATCAAGATAAGCAATGTACGTGCCTAAATAATAATCGGAAGACAATCCGATTCGGGAATGTACCTGCCCCACAAAAAGACGGTGTTCGATAAACTGATCATCTATTTTTCCATCTGCGAGAGAAAGCCAGTATTCACGTTGTGTTTGTTTTAGTCGTTCAATATTCGACCATTTGGAAATAATCGACATAAGATGCGGAACCTTTTCTACATGCTCATAAAACCGATCGACCACCTCATTCACAATAGATTGGAATAGTCCCTGATAATGATGCAATAAAGCCAAATCATCATCAGTAATACCAATATATTGTATCTGTTTTAATCTACTTTCCGCGACATGAATCATAAGTTCCTCCAAATAATAGTTTACATAGATTTTACATTACCATATTTATCGGCAACTTTTTAGAAAATGTTAAAAAAGCAGAAGATTGATTATGATTTTTTTCATAGCAATTTCAGAAAAATTATATATAAACTCAACTGCTTAATGATACAAAAAAAGAATCCGGCAGCACCTGAAATCCCCTGTGCTTGCCGAATTCCCTCTACGAAACACGTTCATCGGATACCTCACAACCGTATGACACCATCCAGATCAACCTATGGTTTCACCATACTGTACTTGTTTATTATTCGTCTTACCGATTCAGGAGGCTACCTACATACCTTAACAGATCGTTGGCGCTGGCTCCTGTGTAGCCGTGCTCCTCAATCAGTCGCTTAATCACCTCATTCATCCGTTTGAGCTGATTAGCGTCAGGCGTTTTGGTTGAAGTCGTAATCTTCACAATATCCTTCAAATCGGCAAACAGCTTCTTCTCAATGGCTTCTCGCAGCCGATCATGATGATGATACTCAAACTTTCGTCCCTTGCGAGAATACGCGGAAATACGGATTAATATTTCTTCACGGAACGCTTTTTTCGCATTTTCCGATACCCCGATTTGCTCCTCAATAGAGCGCATGAGCCGCTCATCCGGGTCGAGTTCCTCATCTGTGAGCGGATCGCGAATTTTCGCCCAATTGCAAAAAGCTTCGATGTTATCCAAATAGTTGTCAAACAGCGTCTTGGCTGATTCCTCGAAAGAGTAGACAAAGGCCTTCTGCACTTCTTTTTTCGCCAATTCGTCATATTCCTTACGAGCCACGGAAATGAAATTCAGATAGCGCTCCCGTTCTTCCTTTGTGATGGAGGCATGTTGATCCAGACCATCCTTAATTGCTCGTAAAATGTCAAGGGCATTGATGGATTCCACATTTTGCTTAATCAATGCACTAGAAATACGATTTATGACGTACCGCGGGTCTACCCCGGACATACCTTCCTCCAGAAACTCACTTTGCATTTCCTTCAGATCGGCTTCCTTGTATCCTTCGACCTCTTCACCGTCATACATGCGCATCTTTTTGACCAGATCCATCCCCTGTTTCTTCGTCTCCTTCAAGCGGGTAAGCACGGAGAAAATGGCAGCCGTTCTCAGCGCATGAGGCGCAATGTGGATATGTCTCATATCACTTTGATCAATGAGCTTGGCGTAAATCTTTTCTTCCTCAGATACTTTCAGGTTATAAGGAATCGGCATTACAATCATCCGTGATTGCAACGCCTCGTTCTTTTTGTTTGCAATAAAGCTTTTATACTCGGATTCATTGGTGTGAGCCACGATCAGTTCATCTGCACTGATGAGCGCAAACCGCCCAGCCTTAAAATTTCCCTCTTGGGTCAGAGAAAGCAAATTCCACAAAAACTTCTCATCGCATTTCAGCATTTCCTGAAACTCCATCAGTCCACGATTCGCTTTGTTCAATTCTCCGTCAAACCGATACGCACGCGGATCAGATTCCGAACCATACTCTGTAATCGTGGAAAAGTCGATGCTGCCCGTCAAATCAGCAATATCCTGTGACTTCGGATCAGAAGGGCTGAACGTACCAATACCAATCCGGTTTTCTTCCGATATAAATACCCGCTCCACGCGGACCTTTTCAATATCACCATCAAATTCCGTGCGCAATCTCATCTGGCAGGATGGGCAGAGATTACCTTCAATCCGTACACCCAGCTCCTTTTCAAAATCGGGACGCAGCTCATGGGGAATCAGATGAAGCGGGTCCTCGTGCATGGGGCAGCCTTCAATCGCGTATACGGCTCCCTGATCCGTTCTTGAAAATTTCTCCAGACCACGTTTTAGCAACGTGACCAGTGTCGATTTCCCCCCACTGACGGGTCCCATCAAAAGAAGGATACGCTTGCGAACATCAAGCCGCCTGGCTGAGGAATGGAAATATTCCTCCACCAACTTTTCCAGCGCTCGATCCAGTCCAAAGATCTCCTGCTCAAAAAATTTGTATCGCTTATGTCCCCCAACCTCTTCTACACCAAAAGATTCAATCATCTTGTAAACCCGTGCATGAGCTGTCATCGCCGGCGTCGGGTCTTTCTTGAGTATCTCAATATACTCTCTAAAAGTGCCGCTCCAGGCCAGACGGTTGTTTTCCGCCCGGTACTCCGCAACGCGTTCAAAAATATTCATGCTCGGTTCCTCCCATGACTGCGTAATGACTATCCTCCACTCCTGATGATTATGGCTACACTCGTCACGCCTTTCAGGATATGATGCAATCCCCTTAAAAAAAAGTGTAATACATACCTATGCAGATTGATTTCAGAATTGACCTATTTTTTGTGACAGGTCTCTCTGCTTTTTCAAAAAAACCAAGGGATACACTGTGCTAAAATATACAACAACAACGCGGACCTGACGCAATATGGTACAATATAAGCTCGGAATAATGGGATAAAGGAGCGGGAGAAGTCATGGCGGTTCGGCATGAGACGGAGCTGTACGCTCCGGTGAAAGCCTTTTTTGAGAACTTGGGATATGAAGTCAAAGGAGAGGTGCGCAACTGCGATTTGGTGGGTATCAAGCCAGGGCAACAGACACCATTGATTGTGGAGATCAAAAAGACGTTTAACCTGGCGCTTGTGCTGCAAGGCATGCAGCGTTTGAAACTAAGCAGCAATGTATATGTAGCTGTAGAACGAAATCGTGCCAAAAAAGGGGCCGTGAATCAACGCTGGAACGAGCTGGTCGGACTGTGCCGCCAGTTGGGACTTGGCTTGCTCACCGTCACCCATTTTAAAACGAAGCCGCCGCTCGTTGAGGTACTGTGTAAGCCTGCGGCGCATAGCGACAATGTCCACAATGCAGCAACGGTACGCCACGGCTCGCGCAAGGAAAAGCTGCTGCGGGAATTTCACGCACGCAGCGGTGACCACAATACCGGCGGCAGCACCCGACGCAAGCTGGTCACTGCCTACCGGGAAAAAGCGCTGCGCGTAGCCGCAGCCTTGCAGGGCTTGGGGGAAGCTGCCCCGGCGCAGCTCGCTCGCATAGCAGCCGTCAGCACAGCTGCTGCCGTACTTCAGCACAACTACTACGGCTGGTTTGAGCGCGTATCCCGCGGCCGCTATCGACTGACTCCGTTTGGCGAAGCTGCCCTGAACGAGTATGCGGCAGTACTGCAAGAGCATGGCATAAAAACGGCCGCTGAAATAGACGCAGAGCTTGACGAGGACAGTGAACAGCTCCAGATTGCGGAAGCGCCAATCACTTACTCCACCGTTGTTGTGGAAGCGGAGGATGACTGACATGGGGCGATGGTTTTCGCTAGCTCCGCGCAGTAAATTCGCTAATCGTTTCACCGATCAGATTCATGCCCATAAGCAATTGCTCACGGCCCGGATGGCTAAAATTAAGGCGAATATGGGACGCGCCTTCACTGCCAACCGCACATAGCGCACCTGGCATAAAGGCTACGCCTTTGGGTAACGCCGCCTTTAGCAGCAATGCGCTGTCCAGCCCATCGGGCAACTGCACCCATACATACATGCCACCGGACGGAATATGATACGTCACGTCTTTCCAAAACGGGCGCTTGAGCAGCTCCAAGATCAATTGAAGTCGAGTCGAATATTCCTTGTTCAGCATCGCTAAGTGCTCATGCCATTGAAAACGCGAGCTGGTCAGCAATTGGAACAGCAGCCGTTGGTTCATCGTACTGGATTGCATATCAGCCAGCTGCTTCAAGGCGTACATCCCTTCAATCAGCGGTGCAGGACCAGCAGCCCACCCCGTTCTCAGCGCAGGAGCAACTGTTTTATTGAACGAACCGATATAGAGCACTTGGCCGCCCTGACCCGCATGATCCAGCGCAAATAGGGAGGGGTAAGTCTCTGCAAATTTTCGACTCTGACCATGTGGACTCTTGTCATGGAACTCATTTTTTTGCTTCAAATGCAATTCACCATAAGAATCATCCTCAACTACTAGCACCTCATGATGCCTGCACAGGTCCAAAATTTCCTGCCGCCTAGCCGCGCTCCATAAGGAGCCCGTCGGATTCGTAAACGTCGGCGTGGCAAAAAAAAGCTTGGGTCGATAACGGATCATTAAAGCTTCAAGCTTATCAGGAATGACACCTTCCCCATCTGATTCTACAGGAACGATCTGCGCACCCTGCATAGATAGCACTTGTAAACATCCAGGAGACGTAGGGTTTTCGACCAATACCGGATCACGCTCATCCACCATCAGCCTTATGATCAGGTCAATGGCCTGCTGACTGCCTGTCGTGAGGAGGATTTGACCTGGTGGTACTCTTACTCCTTTACGCTGTTCCCACTCTCCCGCAAGCCATGCCCGCAAAGGGAAATAGCCCTCCGGTTCACCATACTGGAGGGCGTCAGGGCCGGAGCCAAACACATCATGGGCTGCTTCTTCCAGCAACTTCACCGGAAACAGCTCTTGTGCAGGTAGTTCTTCAGCCAGAGATATAAAGGAGTGTCTTCTCGCATTTTCCCGGATATGACGCACTGGAGAAGCCAACATCGCAGCCGTTCGTGAAGCAAAGGAATATTGCATGAACATCCTCCTTCTCCTGAAAAATAGGTCATGATCTCCGGGCTGACGCATCAGGCATATAGCTGCTTCATCTGACGCGCATATAAGGCATAACGTTCAATCGCCTGCGCCCGGCTGGACACGCCTAATTTCGCATAAATTTTACGTAGATAATTATCAATGGAGCGCCGGCTAACTTCGATCTCGATAGCAATTTTGTCATATGTAATTCCTTGTACAATACGTTCCATAATAAACACTTCGGTTTGTGTCAATTCGTCAAAAGGCTCGGATGCCATTAACGGCATAAAGGGCCAGTTTCCATACCGAATCCAATCCATTGGTAAAGAAGCAAATCCTTCGCGCAAACCATTGATCAGATGGATTAACTGGCTCGGTGATGCCTGTTTGGATAACATTCCATTTGCTCCGAGCGAAATTAGCTGCTGAAACAACGTAATATTATCCTCATCCGTCATAATAACAATATGGCTGTCCGGAGACAAGGCCCGCATTTGTGTCAAAAATGGTTCCGCCGTTCCCTCAGGCAACCTGTAGTCCATTAAAATGATTTCCGGTCGAATAGAGCAAGCCAGCTCCAAGCCTTCCGTTCCGGAGGAAGACATCCCTCTGACAAGCAAATCCTGCTGGTCTTCCAAAATAAGCTTTGTTCCCAGCATACTTGTAGGATGGATATCTATGATGACCACCTGCCATACTTTTCTCATATCTAAACCTCCTGAGTTTACAAAAAAATACATAGTTAGTAGCGAAAATAATTCTAAAATTAGGGATTGCATATGTAGAAATTGCGCGAATGTGAACGTATAGGAAGCGAAAAACGTTTAAGGAAATTGTATCCTAGGACTTCCTTCCGATGCAATCTCTTTTTCCAATATTTTTATACGACTATTTCGCTTTTGCGAAATAAATAGGCCCATGATAGAATTGGTACTGCAAATAAAGACTGGAAATTTGACTTTACACGGGAGTTGAAAATCGTATGCAAGCTTCACCTGAACGTCCTCCTGCCGAAGCTCGGCGGAGCAATTCAAGAAAGGGGTTACCCGTAAAGGCTTTTCTGCTATTTTGGTTCATTCTTATTATACTAGGTGCTCTCGCAACCTATCTGTATAGCAATCACTTGAAACAGCAAATGCTAAACGAGATGCAAACCCATACAGACCAACAGATTCAAGCACTCAAATCTGACTATGAAAAGCAACTGACTGCTCTTTCCAAGGAAGTTAGCGGATTGCAGGGAAAAGTCCAGTCCTTCAATGAACTACTGACCTTTACGAAGGATAATGCAAACAATAGGACCGATAACAGCAACAAACTGTATACCCAATTAAATGAAGTCAAACAGCAACTCAATACACTTCAGAAAAAAATGGACTTGCTAAAATGAATGTAGACGCAAAACAAGTGAACCGGTTCTTTATGTTGGCCCTTGCTCCTTTTATCGGCTTGTTGGGGTATATTTTGTTAGTGCATCCCTCATTGAGCTTTCCTGGGTCTACTTCTTTGAGTCTGCAAAAAGCTGAAGTCACTCTACAAATGCAATCAGTAGGCAAGCAGCTTGATGAAGCCAAGCAAACGGCAACATACACCTTGTCTACAATTCGCCGGACTTCTGAGCTATACAAACAAACAACTCAAACGATGAATCAGCTTGTCGTGACTGCCTCTACGCAGTCCAAGCGGCCCGCGATTATCTATGATCGACGCATCACCGCCAAACTGGGGGTTCCCTATGAGCGGGTAGATAGCAATCGGATTACCATTGAATTATTTAAGGTAAACCCGGGAATTTATCATGGCTACGCTATGAAGGTCAAACTTAAAGATCCTACTGCTATGAAATTGTCTTTGGGAAGTGACAAATTGGGTGGCTCCGAAACCACCATGCGTGCAGTCTTGAGACACGGAGCTATTGCAGGCATCAATGCAGGCGGCTTTGCGGATGGAGACGGCAAACGCTATCCATTAAGCACTACTGTCTTGAACGGCCACTACCTTACTGGCTTTCAGTCCAGTTTTAAGGATTTGTCCTTCGTCGGACTGAGTAACGATGGCAAGCTTATCGGTGGCAAATTTTACAGTCAAGGTGCTCTTGACAGCTTAAAGCCTGCCTTTGGTGCTACCTTCGTTCCCGTCCTGCTGCAAAGAGGACAAAAAATGCCTATTCCTGACAAATGGAAAGTCTCCCCCAAGCGGGCCCCACGTACGGTCATTGGCAACTATAAAGATGATCAGTTGCTCATTATTGTCGTAGACGGCTACAATGAAAGCGGGGGTTCGGGCGCGACGCTCGAAGAACTGCAAGGAAAAATGTACAATCTAGGTGTTCAAGATGCCTATAATTTGGACGGAGGCGGTTCCTCGTCGCTTATACTTAACGGTCGAGTCGTAAACAAACCGTCAGATGGTAATTTGCGTCCAGTCCCTACTCATTTTTTGTTCTATAAATAGCTATGTGTAGTCTGCTAACAAATTAAATATGCTTGCCGACGTACGGCTCTATCCGAAAAAAAGCATCACGAACGAATGTCGTGATGCTTTTGCCTCATTTAGGAGGAATACTGTGTCATTTCTGTCAGGCATTGAGCACAAATATAACGGTCTTTGAAATCGTTCACTTGTTCTACTGACCCGCAGAATACACATTTTGGACGATAACGCTCCAAAATAATGTGGTCACCCTGAACCAAAATTTCGACAGGATCTCCCTCATTCATTTGATATCTTTTACGCAGTGACTTAGGCAAAACTATTCTCCCCAGCTGATCAACTTTACGTACCACACCGGCAGGTTTCATCGTGATCGTACACCTCTCCTATTGAGTAATAACTTACAAATTTCTTACCATGCGAAAAACTAGGTACAAAGACACTATTCTTTATGTAGTATTCGCTGTCTTTTTGTCGAATCCTGCTGATCACAGGAAATTTTATTACATTTTTTCATAAAATCATGAACCATATCAAAGTATGGTACAGAATGTCTGTAATATTTTTATCGACCGGAAAGCCAATTATCATTAGCCCTCGCTGAGAAATTTCGCAAATTTTTGACCATACAACCCTTATTTTAGTTCCACTATCATGTAGATTTGAGCAATATAGGTGAAACTTTTATTACCAACTAAGGTCCTGGTTCTTTATTCGCATTTATACTTGTTCACTCGATGTTCTTTACGATAAACCTAGAAAATCCATTTGTCTCAACGCTTCATATACGATAATCGCAGCGGAATTCGACAAGTTTAGAGATCTTACTTTATCTGACATAGGCATCTTGATGCATGTATTTGGATTAGCAGCTAGCAGCTCTGGCGGCAAACCTTTCGTTTCTTTACCAAATACCAAGAAGTCTCCATCCTGAAATGCAATATCACTATATCGCTGATTCGCTTTGGTCGTCGCATAAAAAAAGCGACCTTCCTGATATTTCTCCTGCACTTCAGCAAAAGACTCATGATATTCAATGTGGACAGCATACCAATAATCAAGTCCGGCCCGTTTTAACGTGGCATCGTCGGTTCGGAAGCCCAGTGGCTTCACCAGATGTAGATGAGTTCCGGTTGCAGCACACGTTCTAGCAATATTCCCTGTGTTAGCCGGGATTTCCGGCTCGACAAGCACAATATGTAATGGCATCACGTTTCGTTCCCTTCATTTTAAATTCATAATTCATCAGACAAATAACCTACAGTTTAACCAAAGTGTATACATTAAAAACATACACATTCTTTTATTTTAACAAAATCAGACAGATATGAACATCAAACGACAAAAATTTCAACCCACACCACTAAAAGCCTTCCCCTATACACATTCAGGGAAGGCTCTACATTTACTTTTTCGTTTTTAAATATCGTGTATCGAAATATATGTCCGCGTAATTAACTGTTACGTTGCTTGAATCCGTCCATAAACTCGGCTAATGCTTGACAGTTCTCCAGTGGAACAGCATTGTAGATCGAGGCGCGAAGCCCTCCTACACTGCGATGTCCCTTCAGTCCGATAAATCCGGCCTGTTCGGATTCCTTAATAAATTGTTTTTCCAGATCCTCATTCGCGAGGCGGAAGGTTACATTCATGATAGAGCGATCAGCGCTGTCCACACAACCACGATAGAAGCCTTCGCTACTGTCAATACGGTTGTATAGCAAAGCAGCTTTCTGCTGGTTCACACGCTCAATGCCTTCCAAACCGCCTTCTTCCTGAATCCATTTCAGCACTTCATTCACCATGTATATGGCAAAGGATGGGGGAGTATTGTAGAGAGAGTTATTTTTTTCATATGTGCTATAACGCAACATCGTAGGAATATTGTCCGGTGAGGAAGTCAGCAACTCTTCACGGGCAATCACGACCGTCACACCAGAAGGTCCCAGATTTTTTTGTGCGCCAGCATAAATCAATCCAAATTGAGTAACATCAAAAGTTGCAAAAAATATCACTGGACATGTCCACAATCAAGGGTACGGAACCCGTATCCGGGAATTGCTTAAATTGTGTACCTTCAATTGTTTCGTTGGACGTCATATGCACATAAGCAGTATTCTCAGGCAAGTCCAAGGAATCCACATTCGGAAGACGCATGTACTTCTCATCAGCGGAGGATGCAGCAACATGAGCCTTGCCCAGTAGCTTGGCTTCTTTATATGCCTTGTCCGACCAGCTACCCGTCATTACATAGCTCCCAGTCTGTCCTTCGCGCAAGAAATTTAAAGGCAGCATTGCAAACTGCGTACTTGCGCCCCCTTGTAGGAATAACACCTTGTAGCCTTGTGGATTGCCCAGCAGAGATAACAGGCGTTCCTGCGCCTCATTATGAACAGATTCATACACAGCTCCACGGTGAGACATTTCCATGATCGACATCCCTGTTCCCTGGAAATCTACGAATTCAGCTTGTACACGTTCTAGTACTTTGAGCGGCAATGCCGCTGGTCCTGCATTAAAATTGTAGGCTCTCTTACTCAACAAATTCCCATCCCTTCTCTACTCTGGTGTGGATATTATCGCTATGATAGCAGTATTCATAAATGCGTTCAAGACTTGTATAAAAATGTTTTCAATTTCATTTATGATGTGACAGAGTTGTGAATGTCAACATATTTAACATCTTTATTCTGTGATTTTCACTTTAATATTAAAAGGTCCCCGGCATAAGACCGGAGACCTATTTTGAATAACAACTGTTACCCGTAAGCTAATGCTTGTTATTCAAAGCAGCTATGCTATCGACTTATTAGCAGTCAAAATACAGACTGTATTCGTGTGGATGAACACGGATGTTCACCGATTTAGCTTCAGAACGTTTGAGCTCTACATAGTTATCAATAAAGTCCTTCGTAAATACGCCGCCTTCAGTCAAGAATTCGTAGTCAGCTTCCAGAGCGTCCAGAGCCTCATCCAATGAACCAGGTACGCTACGGATTTTACCTTTTTCAGCGTCAGACAGCTCGTAGATGTTGCTGTCAAGTGGACCATATCCCAATTCGATTGGGTTCAGTTTGCGCTTGATGCCATCCAGACCCGCCATCAGCATTGCTGAGAAGGCAAGGTAAGGGTTAGCTGTGGAGTCCGGTGTACGGAACTCGATCCGACAGCCTTTTGGAGTAACAGCTGCTACTGGAATACGTACAGCCGCAGAACGGTTACCTTTGGAGAATACCAGGTTAACTGGTGCTTCGTAGCCAGGAACGAGACGTTTGAACGAGTTGGTGCTTGGGTTGGTCAAAGCGATCAACGCAGGTGCGTGGTACAGAATACCGCCAATGTAATGAAGAGCCATTTCGCTCAGATTAGCATAACCACCTTTTTCGTAGAACAAAGGAGTGTCGCCATCGAAAATGGATTGGTGAACGTGCATACCACTTCCGTTGTCTCCGAAGATTGGTTTCGGCATAAATGTTGCTACTTTACCATATTGACGAGCCGTGTTGTGTACAATGTATTTATAAACGAGCAGGTTATCTGCTGTTTTCTTGAGTGTGTCAAAACGGAAGTTGATTTCCGCTTGGCCTGCCGTAGCTACCTCATGGTGATGGCGCTCAATTCTCAGACCTGCTTCTTCAAGCAAACGGCACATTTCACTACGGATATCTTGTTGGGTGTCTACTGGCGCTACAGGTACATATCCGCCCTTCACCCCCACTTTAAAGCCCAGGTTGCCGCCTTCTTCCTTACGGTTCGTGTTCCAAGCTGCTTCCTCGGAATCTACGAAGAAGGAGGAACTGTTCATGCCGCTTTCGTAGCGTACATCATCAAAGATGAAAAACTCGGACTCAGGTGCAAAAAATGCTGCTGTGCCCACTCCTGCCGATTGCAGAAATGCCTCAGCTTTTTTTGCGATGCCGCGAGGATCGCGGTCGTATTTTTCGCCGTCTGGCGTAGCAATGTCACACAGGATATTCAGTGTAGGATGCTGAGTGAAAGGGTCGATAAAAACCGCTTCTGGATCGGGCAGCATAACCATGTCGGATTCCTCAATGCCACGATAGCCGGGAATGGAAGAACCGTCGAAAGCAACACCGTTAACAAATGTCTCTTCATCTACTTCGGAAGCTGGCAATGAAATATGGTGAGCACGACCAGACAAATCTACAAAACGAAAATCTACCCACTCAATATTATTTTCCTGAATTGTTTTCAATACGTTTTCAACGGACATGTCTTCTTCCTCCCAATTTTTCCGAACATTAAGTCTTATACAACCCTGAAATGTTCATGATCGAATGTTTTTTCTGTCGTCATTATAAATCTCAAACATGACACGGGTCAATAGCTATGTAAGGTATTTTTTAAACTAATGTTAGATATGCTTACGCCCTTGATAACATTTGAATAGCACAAAAAGCCCGAAACATCGGGCTTTTAGGCAATTTAAATCTCATTACTGCGTTGCAGCAAAACTTTTATGCATTAATGTTAAACATTGGTTTTAAGCAATGGTAGTAGGCGTGTGAAATTTTTTCCCCACAGCAGGAGCCAATATTTCCAAATCTTTTAGCAAATCTGAAAATTGATCTGGGAACAGGGATTGTACGCCGTCACCCGTCATCGAGTTGTCAGGGTCTGTATGCATCTCAATAATTAAACCATCCGCTCCGGCAGCTACCGAAGCCTTCGTCATAGGAACAACCAGTTCACGTCTACCTGTGCCATGGCTAGGATCGGAAATGACCGGCAAATGGCTCAACTGTTGCAACACAGGGATCGCGGACAAGTCGAGCGTATTTCTAGTGTAGGTTTCGAATGTACGAATACCGCGCTCACACAGCATAACATTCGGATTGCCACCTGCCAAGATGTACTCGGCAGCATTCAAGAACTCGTCATAAGTCGAGCTAAAGCCGCGTTTGAGCAACACTGGCTTGCCGCAAGTACCCAACTTACGCAGTAGATCGAAGTTTTGCATATTACGTGTACCTACTTGCAGGATATCGGCATATTCCGCACAAATGTCTACGTATTCAGGTGTCATAACCTCTGTGATGGTCAGGAGGTCGTGCTTTTGACCTGCCTCAGCCATCATGATCAAACCTTCTACACCAGTTCCCTGGAAGCTATAAGGCCCTGTACGCGGCTTAAAAGCACCTCCACGGAGAACTTGAGCACCTGCTGCTTTGACCAATCCGGCAATTTCATCTATCTGTGCAGCAGACTCAACGGCACATGGTCCACCCATAATGACAAGCTCGCCCCCGCCGATATTTACACCTTTAATAGAGATAACCGTATTTTCCGGATGAAAATCACGGCTGGCCAATTTATAGGACTTCGATATTTTAACCACATTTTCTACGCCTTTCATTTGACGCAGATGTTCAGCCAGCTTGGGCTCTACACTACCGATCAGTCCGATGATCGTGCGATCCGATCCCCTTGATACATGAGCCTGCAATCCTTCTTTCTCAATAACTTCAACAATAGCTTGAATATGCTCTTCAGGTGTTTGAACACCAGCGATAACGATCATTTTTTTCTTCCTCTCTATAAAACATATTTTATAAACCAAAATACAGGTTAATATTATGACACTTAGACGCTTGTTCGCTTTTAAGCTTTTATTCGTTAAAGCAACTATACCTGTTTTAGCTATACTCGTCAAGGCTTAATTATCCCGAATTATTCAATATTCTAACTTAGCGAAGCTAACCGGAAAATATCTACAAATTAAAACAATTTAAAAAGCCGCTATCCGGATGGTTGTATCCGAATAACGGCTGTAATCAATCATATACTATTTCGTTGTTTTTGACTTCTCTCGTACAGGAGGCAGTAGTTTTTTCATATCTATGGTTCGCTGAATCTCCCACGTATCCGGGTTAGCCGCATCATACTGCTCCAAATACGTAATAACCTCTTTGGTAATCAGTGTCGGGGTCGAAGCCCCAGAAGTCACAGCCACTTTGGCTACACCTTCAAGCCACTCTCTCTTCAGCTCGGTTACATCAGAAATACGATAAGCTGTTGTACCAGCAATCTCCTCCGAAACCTGAGCCAATCGGTTTGAATTGTTACTGCGCGGATCACCGACAACGATTACCAGATCCGCCTGTCCAGCCTGCTCAGCTACCGCTTCCTGACGTACCTGCGTCGCCAAACAGATTTCATTGTGTATCTCAGCACCCGGGAACTTCTCCAGCAGCTTTTTCATAATGTGCTTGATGTCCCATTGGCTCATGGTCGTCTGATTCGTGATAAGTATTTTGCCAGCTGGTAACGTAAGACTGTCGATCTCTTCTTCCTTTTCAATCAGATGAACATGGTCAGGAGCAATACCAATAGCTCCCTCTGGCTCTGGATGATTCTTTTTACCAATATAAACAATCTGATAGCCTTCGGCAGACTTCTCCCGAATCAGATCATGCGTCTTTGTGACGTCAGGGCAAGTCGCGTCTACCGTAGTCAGCCCCTTGTCTCGTGCCAGCTTACGAACCTCTGGTGATACGCCATGAGCAGTGAAGATAACAGTGCCGCTCTCTACCTGGCTTAAAATCTCCATACGGTTCGGGCCGTCCAGTGTAATAATCCCTTCGTCTTCAAAGGAATTGGTGACATGACTGTTATGCACAATCATGCCCAATATATAAATAGGCCGGGGTAAGTCCAGATTTCTGGCTGCCTGACGAGCCAATACCATGGCATCGACTACGCCGTAGCAGTAACCCCGGGGCGAAATTCTGAGTACTTCCAAAATGAGCCCCCGCTTTCTTCGACACAGTATACAGCTCCGATAACTCGGTAGCTGTGGGCATCCTAGCCTTTACCGGCCAATTCTATGATGTAGTTGCCTTCCTATTATAGCCTATTCCAAAGGCGCGGAAAAGCTGACCGGGAGCCAGATGACAAATGTCGTTCCTTCTCCTTGGCGCGTAACCACTTCCACAGACCCGTGATGTTCATCAATAATCCACTTGGCAATAGATAGCCCCAACCCAATTCCCTCTGTCACCCCGCGTGACTCATCTGCCCGGTAAAAGCGGTCAAAAATAAAGGGAACCTCACTCTTGTCCATTCCAATGCCCGTATCACTGATCCGTAGGCCCACCTGTCCTTGATAAACAATGGCATCAAATCGGACTGTGCCTTCAGGTGTGTATTTGAATGCATTATCAATGAAAATGAATAGCATTTGCTGCAAATAATCCTTGCTGCCATCCATATAAATACCATTCAGCAACGAAAAATCTCCCACATTCCATTCGGCCGTTCGCTCTAAAAACTGAGCACGACGGGCAACCTCACTTACAAGTGGTTCCAGCGCAACGGGAGTCTTATCGAACGTTTTCCCTGTGTCCGCTCTCGCGAGTGACAACATATCACTCACCAAACGGCTCATCCGTTTGCCTTCATCCGCCATGTCATTTAATGCCTCCATAGAAAGCTCGCGAATCATCTCTTCATCCATCTTCGGTCGCTCTCCTGGTTCGGTAGTCCACATTTTGAGCAAAAAATCAACGTTGCCACGGATCGTCGTTAGCGGCGTACGAAGCTCATGGGAAGCATCAGCCACAAAACGGCGCTGTGCACCGTACGCATCTTCCAGCTCCTTGTAAAATACCTCTGTGCGCCCCAGCATGTTGTTAACTGTCCCGATTAATTGACCAATTTCATCTGGTGGTCCGTCATATTCAATCCGAACACTCAAATCATTACTGGATTGAATCTGATTGGCCCCCTCAATGACCTTGACCAGCGGCTTCATAGACTTGCGAGCCAGAAAGAGACCTGAAGTCGCAGCAGCGAGTAATGCAAACAACGAGCCGTATACAAGCACATTTTGTAACCTGTTCATGAGTCGATCCTGAGAGCCCGTGAATTGTCCTACCTGTAGCAGCCCGACCACCAAGCCCAACTCCTCGGATTTGATCGGCTGTTGAATAATCATAAAGGAATCCCCATTTACGTTCACACGTCGAATTCCCTCATTTTGAACTGCTCCTGCCGCTGTGGAGGGGACAGGGAAGGTAATATTGAGGTCTTTCATATTTTGGGTCGTTTTCGTTACACCAGACGTATAATTGTAAATTTGTACATATAGCTGTGAGTCATCTATTCCACGTCCCTGCTCTAATCCCAAATCCAGGTTGGGGACTTCAAACAATCCCCCTTTTATAATAAGGCGTAATTGCTTGTTAATCTGTGGCGCCTGAGTCATAAGCTGACTTTTCACTTCATTATATGTGTAGTAATATACTAGTCCGTAAGTAACCAGACCAAAAATGACTAGTACTATAGCCAAGATGCTCGAATACCAGGCCGTCAGCCGCCACCGAATAGACATATTACACATCACCTCTTAAAATATAGCCAGCTCCCCGAATTGTACGAATGAGTCGTTTACCACCATCCTGCTCCGTTTTTTGTCGTAGCATGGCAATATATACTTCCAGCACATTTGATTCTCCACTATAGTCATAGCCCCAAATTTTGTCCATAATCAGATCACGCGACAGAACCCGCTTCGGGTTTTGCATGAATAAATGGAGCAATTCAAATTCTTTGGCCGTCAGTTCCAAGCGCTTGCCGCCACGAACCACTTCACGGGATTCGTTGTCCAGTTGTAAATCCTCGAAGGTAAGCCGATTTCCGTTATTGTCCTGTTGTTCGGATTTACGCCGCAAAAGCGCTCGCACTCGCGCCAGCAGCTCCTCTAGAGCGAACGGCTTAACGAGATAATCATCGGCCCCTAGATCTAAGCCCTTAACCCGATTCTCAACCTCATCCTTGGCTGTAAGCATTAGGACAGGTACCGTACTTCCACCCTCCCGCATACGACGGCATACCTCAAAACCATCGACCTGCGGCATCATTACATCCAGCACAACCACATCAGGCTCAGCTGTCAACATTTTATTTAATCCTTCTGCTCCATTGGCGGCTGTCAGCACTTCATAGCCTTCAAATGCCAGCCCTCTGCGCAGCATGGAAACAATTTTTTCATCGTCATCAATGATTAGAATAGTAGAACGCATACACGATCGAACTCCTTTATCTCTTCTTTTCCTTCTATTGTAGCAGGAGTAGACGCGTGTAGCATCTGGCTGCTCCATACAGCAAGAAACGGAAGGGATCTTCCTTCCGTTTCTTGCGTGCACATGTTCATTTTTGTAGAGTTATCAGCTTATTGCTGAAGCGTCGAGCTAAAGTCATTTTTGTTGCCTATTTTCAGCTGAACATCTTTTTTCTGCCCAGCTCGTTCGATGTTAAGTGTCAGCGCTGTACCCACTTTTTGTTTTTGAATGAACTGGATCAACTCTTGTGATGTGCTATAAGGCGTACCATTCGCTCCGATAATCACATCGTAAGGACGCAGATCGGCCTGATAAGCTGGTGATTTGTATATAATATCCCGTACAACCGAGCCTTCGGTCAGGGATGTACCCAGTTCTTTGGCTACTTCAGGACTCAAATTTAACAGACTTGCACCAATGAAAGGTACAGGTTCTTTCGGGATAGGCTGGTTATTTTTCAGCTTATCGACGACTTCCAAAATCGTATTGGACGGAATCGCAAACCCGATTCCCTGTGCGTCTGCACTAACAGCTACGTTCATACCGATAACCTGCCCTTGCAGATTTAATAGCGGTCCGCCAGAGTTACCAGGGTTAATGGACGCATCCGTCTGAATGAGATGCTTGTATTGCGTCGGTTTTCCAGTCGATTCACTATTAATGGTGATCGTACGTTCTTTCGCACTTAGCACCCCGGCTGTTACCGAATGTTCAAAGCCTTCAGGGTTGCCGATTGCGACCATCCATTCGCCGACTTTAGCGTTATCGGAGTCACCCAAAGTTACTGTCGGAAAGTTGTTTTTGCCTTCAATTTTAAGTACCGCCAAATCAAGATCAGCATTTTTGCCCAAGACTTTGGCTTCGTAAGGCTTATTAGTTCCCTCTACTGTAACTTGAACCACACTCGCGCCTTCAACAACATGGTTGTTGGTTAGGACGTAACCCGATTTATCAAAAATAAAACCGGAACCAATACCAAGCGGAGTCAGCTGCCCGCTGTTGCTACCTTCATTTTCATTACTGTTACCGCTGCTGCCACTGTCACCATACTGATTACCGAAAAAGTATTGATACAGCGGGTCATTGTAATAAGGGCTGCTTTGTCTGCCACTGCTGCCACTGGTTTGTTTGGCAAGCGTTTCGATTTTGACGACTGCCGGCCCAGCCTTAGCCACAACAGATTGAACATCAGCGGTACCTGAAGGCATCACAGCCGGAACTGCGCTTGGAGTCGAGCTGGTTGTTCCTGAATTAGTCGTTTCTCCGCTTTCAGCTGCCGCCGAAGTCAACGCCGTCTCGGGTGTGAACATATTTGTTCGGTCAGCTGTATACATCAATACCGTAATGACCAGCATCCCGGCCAAAAAAGATAAGAATATTGTTTTCACCTGCGACTTGGGCTTATTCGGTTTGAATTGCCAGTTGCCACCATTCCGACCCGAACCATCCTGTTGCTCAGGCATAGCGCGATGGTATGAGGGAGGAAGAGGTCTCACTGCCTGTGGTGGCGTAATCTCAACATCCTTTTCCACCGACTGCCCTTCCTTACGTTGTCCGTCCGATTGAACTGAAGAAAAAGGGCCGTAAGAATAATAATATGAGGAACCGTTCGAATCGTTTTGCCGAGTTGCGTTATCGGTATCAACCTGATCGTTGTCGTTCCGGCGTCCGGAGTTATTATTTTTAAATTCGTCCATTGTATATCTCCTCCCAAACCCTATGCTTCAAGGTGGTGTTGTTTAACTGACTTTATTTTGCACTTTAAACCTTAATTCCACCTTAAAAACAATTAAAAAGGAGATAAAACCTTAGACCTATTGTACCTATTCACCTTCACTTAAAACGAAATGCCCCGGATATAATCCGGAGCATTATCAATTGTATATGCTTTTTTATTTCGTGTTAAAGTTTTCGTCGAACTTTTCGTTCGGTGTTTGAGCATTGTTTTGAACTTTGTTGCGACTGGAGTTTTGAACTTTTTGAGCTACAGCGCCTGTACCGCCTTGTTCTGTTGCAAATTCTTCATCATACTTCTCATTTGGTGTCTGAAAGTTGTCTTGAATTTTATTTTGTTCAGACTGCTTTACCTTTTGTGAAACGACACCTACCGTATTGTCTTGTGCAAATTCCGCTTTGAACTGATTTCCTGCGCTTGCCTTGAAGCCTTTGTTCGTGAAAGAACTTCCGCCTTGATTTGGCATAATTCTCAACCTCCCAGTATGTTTTGCGGGATAAGCTCATCCCGCAACATAGTATGTGATGTTGGAAAAAACAATATTCAAGGATTATATGGAAGCATCCAGTGTCGCGGTCGGAATAGTTTTATGCGTTTCTATCGCCTTTTGGAGCGATTTGACCATCTTTTCTGTACATTTTCCGTTCCCTTTTTTTATAATTTGAACATCCACATCTTTCTTGCCCCATTCAGAATACACCTGCCGGGTTGTTTTAAAATACAAGTCAATTTTATTGCCCTTAATCGCAGAACCTGTATCTGCTACAATCCCGTATCCGTAACCTGGAATGTACAATATGCTTCCCAAAGGAAACGTTTTGGGATCAGCCGCAATCGTAGACAGTGTGTTCTTGTCACGACGCACTTTTACACCGGAATACGTAATACCGTAACCGGGATGACTTGGCCGTTTGCCAGTCGATTCATAGCCTGCTGTATATCCTGTTGCCGTGACCGTCATGGTCGTAATAACCTGCTCTTCGCGTGGAGCTAAAACAGGTGTGGACTGCCATTTTTTATGCTGGACCGGTTCTTTGTGACCGTAAACTTCATTGCCGGGCAATACCAGACAGGTTGCAATTAACACGGTTCCCAAAATCCGTTTCCATACCAACATGGATCTCATAAAAAACCTCCCCTTGAGGCAAAGGCTTTCCAGAAATCCATTAGTTTATACGAACAGATTATTATTTTTGAACATCCTGACCTGGATAAAGTCTGCTCAGTTTCACTTTATCTTCAAAAATATGCAGGAGTGTCCGCACTATGGGGGTGTGTTCATCGTCTGTGTGCAATATAATGGAAGCAGGAGAAATCGAAATAAGGGTGCTCACGATTCGATCCTCGACCTCCATTTCCAATTCAATGCCTGGCATCTCGACAATGATGTCATCTGCATCAGGAGTCGGTATGGGCACCATGGCACTATCCAGAATCGTAAAATTATGTCCGCCTTGGTGAAGTACGTGTACGAGCGGAACTTTGCTTTCCTGAAAAAAAACAAAATATTTAAGCAGCCCCATAAATTCTTCGTATTGCCGATCTGCCCAGAATTCTTCCATGGCATAGTCGACGATTTCTTCAAGCTCTTTTTTATAAGCATGGAGCCTAAATTGAATCAGTCCTTCCAAATTGATCACACGAAGCTCCTTGAAATCCTTCTCCAGGAGAGTGGTCAGCTTACCATGACGCTTCAAACGGCCTCTCGGGCCATCATCGTTTAACAGTGAACGAATCATACTGCGAATTTGCTCCGTATCCTCTTTCTCCAGCAGCGAACAGGCTTTGGTGAGAATGAGATTGAGCATCCCCCACTCCTTGACTTCGATAATATAATCCGCTATTGCCGAAGACATGATGCTGTATACACAGGGGAGAAAGCTTTCAAACGCCGAATTGCTTTCTGTGCCCTTGCAGGTCCATGCCACTTTGTTGTCCAACTGTCTGAAAGTGAATCGAAATCCGCGCCGTGACATATGTAGTCCCTTTGTTCTACTTTTGACCACTTCGTAAAACCGGTCGGTTTCCTGATCTCCGTCTGTATTGGTCCACACTGTAAACAGTTCCATTGGCTCACTCCTTTCGATCACTGCTTTCAGTATATGGCGGCCTCTGAAGGGTTATACGAAGTGAACGACTGGAAACAGAAAGACATATTCAAAAGAGGATGATCTGGTTTCAAAAAGCCGGTTGGCGTGTTATAAACATTACTGTGATATAGGAAAAAAACCGAAAGACGTTTGAATATTTAGGGTGGGGTATGTTAAGGTTATAGTAATATGAATTTTTCACAAGAGGGAGGAGATAAGATGTTAACGATGCTGAACATGCTGCGTACATTCATGATCATCATATTGAGCCTCGTTCAGATTTTGTCCCTTCCTGTGACGTTTCATGCGGAAGACACCACTCAATCCCTCCAGTTTACTGCGGGATCTTCTGTCGTGCCTCATGCTGATGTTTCCTCGATAGAAGCAGATTCTCACGGTCTGGAGCACCATTCCAAACCAGCTATACGCAAATCCTCCCCTTTACTTCATCTGGTGATCGCTGCGGCCAAATCACTTCCCTTTGTCATTTTGATAGCGCTTGTGCTGCTATTGAGCATCCCTAAACTACGTCTGCCTTTTATTCCTGTCATTTGCAAACTAAAGAAGCAATTGTACTTGTTCCCCATCAAATTCACCTCTAGTTATGTGGCTTAACCTCCCTTTGCATGCACATCACCACATTCGCATGTATATTTGTTAATATTTTCCAATGACTGTAATACGTAAGTGTATGTATCAGGTTTTTTACGTTAATTCATAAAATTTAATACAAAAAGAAAGTTTCCATGTCACTCCCAAAGTATGTGATTTATTTCCCATACCATTCATTTAAATAACGTATCGTACAGGAGGCTTTACAAATGGATATTCGAGAGTCTATTTTGCCAGGAATCGGAATTAAGTATCGAATAGATGCAGAGAGTGGCGACCGAATTGTCATTATTATTCATGATGATGGCAGGCGCGAGTTGTATCACTTTGATTACGAGGATCTGGAACAAAGTATTTCTATGACAACACTGAATGATCAGGAAGCGCGATTGGTAGCCTCCATCATCGGGGGTATGACATATAAGCCCAAACAGCTTGAAAGTGTTGAAATGACGTTTGATGATTTTATTATCGAATGGTATAGAGTGGAATCCCACTATGCAAGTGTCGGCAAATCCATCGGTGAGCTGGATGTAAGGCAAAATTCGGGAGCCACTGTTATTGCCATTGTGGAGAAAAAGGGAATGAAATATGTAAATCCTGGTCCTGAAGTGATTATTAACGATGATGCCACTGTAGTCGTTGTCGGGGAACGCGATCAGCAAAAACGCTTTAAACAAATCCTTATGAACGGAAGCGGGTGATTGGATGGATCATCTGGTATTTGAGGTTGGATTGGCAATTGCTCTCATCGCTGCAGCCGGACTTATTTCCTCCAAACTGCGCTTCTCGGTCATCCCTTTTTATATCCTGATCGGAATGGCAGTTGGCCCGCATGCGATGGAGCTATGGCATTTTGATTTTCGCTTTATCGAAAGCGCCCCATTTATTGATTTTATGGGAAGAATCGGAGTGCTGTTTCTTCTCTTCTACTTGGGTCTCGAGTTCTCAGTAGGTCGGTTAATTAAATCAGGCCGTTCCATTGCCGTGGGCGGCACCATTTATATTGGCATCAATTTTACACTGGGGCTGGCCCTTGGCTTCCTGAGCGGCTTTCCTGTAGCAGAGACACTGGTTATCGCCGGAATTACAACAATATCATCCAGTGCTATTGCTGCGAAGGTGCTGGTAGATCTCAAGCGGACTGCCAATGCAGAAACAGAAATGATTTTGGGCATTATTATGTTCGAGGATGTTTTCCTCGCCGTATACATCTCCATCCTCTCCGGATTGGTTCTTAGTGATTCATCCTCGCTCGGGGGTGTGCTGCTATCAGCGCTAATCGCGCTTGGCTTTATGCTTGCAGTCATTATTATCGGCCGTAAGGCCGTCCCTCTGTTAAATCGGATTCTCCGTATTCGCTCCAATGAGGTATTCGGACTTGTTGTTTTTGGCTCTCTGTTTCTGGTGGCTGGTTTTTCGGAAACGATTCATGTGGCGGAAGCTATCGGCGCCCTGTTGGTCGGTCTGGTACTGGCCGAAACGGAACATGCCAAACGAATCGAGCATTTAATTGTTCCTTTCCGCGATTTCTTTGGTGCCCTGTTTTTCTTCAGCTTTGGACTATCCATCGATCCACTGTCCCTGGGAGGAAACGCGATATGGCTTGCGCTGGTAGCAGTCGTCCTCACGTTGTTTGGTAACATTTGGGCAGGAATGCTGGCTGGGCGTACGGCCTCCTTATCTCCCAAAGCGTCAGCAAATATCGGTCTGACCATTGTGGCACGGGGTGAATTTTCGATCATCATGGCCAACTTGGGCAAAGAAGGCGGTTTGCTTGATATTGTTCAGCCCTTTGCAGCTATCTATGTACTCATACTGGCGATTCTTGGACCACTTCTGACAAAGCAGTCAAAACCTATCTTTAATATGTTAAACAAAATATTTAAGTTCAAGGACCCCCGCCTACGAAAGGAAGAAAGTAACTCGTCATAACTGCAAAAGCTGGATACGACAATCCATAGGAGGGAAGGCTATGCGGCACGCTGTAAAACATGCCGAAACTCTATGAGGCGGCTTGTAAAGCCCGCTTCAGGAGATGCGAGAAGGTTCCCTGTCTTTTATACGGTGATTGGTGGAATTACAGCATCCGTCGGTCTGGAATTGTTTTTACATCCGCATGATATGATCGCTGGAGGTGTCACGGGGATCTCCAGACTCATGTCGCTTTATACACAGGAGCATTTTGGGTTACTGCTATTCGTTTTGAACTTGCCACTCATGTTGCTGTATTCTCTGTCTACTCACAAACCCATGCTGCTTCGGGCACTACCTGGCTTGTTCGCCTTTTCGGGCTCAGCCATTATTCTTTCGCCTTTTCCGGCAGTGAGTGGCCATCCGGTCGTATGCGCTTTGGGCGGCGGCATCTGTATCGGTCTTGGCGCAGGGCTGGCAGCTCGTCATGGTGGTCTGCTCGATTCACTAGGACTTAACGAATCTGACGATGGCCGTCCATCCACATTGTTGCTAACACACCGCAAGATTCCATTAATACAGATTGTTATGCTGTGTAATGGTCTGCTGCTGATTACCGCCGGCTTTGTGCTAGGCTGGAAGCCAGCTCTCTATTCAGCCTTATCCTGCCTCGCCGCCTATGAAACGACACGGCTGATGTTTACCGGTCTGACGCGTATGGTTTGTGTTGTCAGCAAGAAACAGCAAACCGTCGAGGATGCCATATATCGCAGGCTGCGTATACACAGCACACCTGTTGGAGGCTCTGCACAGATAGAGGGTAAGATTAAAAGCGAATCTGAGGATAATAAAGAAGAAATGGTCATCGTTTACAGTGTTCATCTGTTGGATTTGCAGCGCTTTAAGGCAGTCATCCAAATGGCAGACCCGCAGGCTGAGATCATGTATATGAAACGGTGGAAAGCATAGTAAAGTAACACATCAAAAAACGCTTATCTACACTAATCCTTATACATAGATTAGTGATGGATAAGCGTTTTGTAATTAACAATATATTAACGGATATTAATTTTGCATGATAAAATCATGTTCAATACTGCTGGCACTGTCAAAAGTACGAATAATATCATAACGGGTATTGCGCTGCGCTGGAATGTGACCCGTCTCGCGGATCAACTGTAAAATGGATTCGATGTTAACCTTATACGTTGCGCCTGCAGCGGAAACTACATTTTCTTCAATCATGGTGCTGCCGAAATCATCGCAACCGTAGTATAACGATTTTTTACCGATTTCAGGTCCCATAGTTACCCACGAAGACTGAATATGCTTGATGTTATCCAATACAAGACGACTGATCGCAACGGTCTTCAGATACTCCTCTGGCGTCTGGCGTTCCTTCTTCAGATTGGTATTGTCTGGCTGGAAGGTCCAAGGAATAAAGGCCAAAAATCCTTCAGAATTATATTTGTTTTCAATGCATTCGTCCTGAGCATCACGAACACGCAACAAATGCAGCGCACGCTCCTCCATCAACTCGCCAAAGCCGATAACCATCGTAGCAGTCGTGTTCATCCCAACCTTGTGAGCCGTTTGCATGACATCCATCCAATCACGCCAAGAGCCTTTGAGACGGCTAATTTTGCGGCGTGTGCGGTCATCCAAAATTTCTCCGCCTCCGCCCGGAAGCGAATCCAATCCAGCTTCATGAATGGCTCGAATCGTATCTTCCATAGATAGACCGGATTTTTCCTTCATTTTGTGAATTTCAGCTGGCGAGAAGGAGTGCATCGTAATATCGGGAAAACGCTCCTTAATAGCTTTCAGCAAATCCGTATAATAACTGAACGGCAGATTGGGATTTACACCGCCTTGCATTAGAATTTCGGTGCCACCTACCTCCTGCGTTTCCTTGATCTTCTGAAAGATCACCTCATCCGGCAAAACATAACCTTCATCGGAACCCGGTCTACGGTAAAAAGCGCAGAAGCGACAGTATACGTCACATACGTTCGTATAGTTAATATTTCGTCCGATGACGAAGGTTTTAATGGGATCGGGGTGCATGCGATTCATGACTTTATTCGCCGCGTGACCTATTTTTTCTACCTCGTCTGATTCGAACAAAGCAACGGTATCCTCTAAATTCAGGCGTTCGCCGCGTAGGGCTTTATCTAAAATATGGTCGATTACACTCATGGTGTATCCTCCTTCGCTGTCACAGGGCGACGAAATGAACGACAGGACTTATGAACGAGAATGCTTTCACAAACCTGCGTTCGAACCCTGCCGTAATGTATGTTCATGACTGGCCTTGTATGTTGTCTGTGCTATTTAGCATAGTAAAACCTAATGATAATACTAACATATCTTTAGGTAAGGAACCATACTTATTCCCGCTTCTTTCTGCTTTTCACCTAGGAAAACAGGAAACTGCCAAGCTTATCTTAACATTGCGTATAGCTAAGAAATAACAAAACAGGACTGAAAAGTGCCTTTTTTCACACTGTCTTTCATGTCTTTCTTATAGAAAACAGCAAGCCTCCTGAAATACTGGAAACTTGCTGTTTAGTGCTGTACATATTTGCTCCCGGCGTGAAAACGACAAAGATGCTGCAGATGTGCTAACGCTCTAGCGCAGCGCCTCATCCAGATCACTGATCAGGTCGTCAATGTCCTCCAAACCTACGGAGAAGCGAAGTAGTCCGTCCGTAATCCCGCGCTCCAATCGTACACTATGGGGCATAGCCGCATGTGACATCATCGCCGGATACGACAAGATGCTTTCCACAGCTCCCAGACTCACCGCTACAATTGGAATACGTACACGACTGAGGACTTCTTTTGCACGCTCACCAGAACCCACATCAAACGATATCACTGCACCATAACCGCTGGATTGACGCTCATGAACTTCACGTCCTGGATGATTTTCCAGACCCGGGTAGTATACTGCCTCAATGTCGTTACGCTCGTTCAGCCAGTTAGAGAGCTTGGTTGCACTCTTTTCGCTGTGAGCCATACGAGCCTCCAGTGTCTTCATACCGCGCATGAGCAACCATGACTCCTGCGGAGCCAGCACGGTACCCAGTCCATTTTGGAGCTGCTTGATTTGTCTCCCGAGCGATTCGGTACGCGCTACCGCAAGTCCTGCCAGCACATCGCTGTGTCCGCCCAGAAACTTGGTCGCACTGTGCAATACAATATCGACTCCCTGCTCAATCGGACGTTGATAATAAGGTGTCATAAAAGTATTATCCAATAAAGTTAAAAGTCCGTGATCCTGTGCCCAAGAGGTTATTCCTGCTACATCGGTAATTTTGAGTGTCGGATTGGACGGGGTTTCCATATATACAGCCCTTGTATTCTCCTGCAACGCCTCTTTCACAAGGTTGAGGTCCGTCATGTCGACGAAGGTAGTTTCGATATTCATCCGTTTCAAAATGGAGGTCAACAGTCGATATGTTCCCCCGTATACGTCCTCGGAAACAATGACATGATCTCCAGCGGATAAGAGCATAAAGGTAGTGGAGATGGCCGCCATACCTGACGCAAAGGCAAAGCCGCACGCCCCGCCTTCTAATAAAGCGATATAATCCTCCAAAGCTTGTCGTGTCGGATTACCTGAACGGCTATAGTCATGCTGTGGAGGATTAAAAATATCATGATGGTGAAAGGTAGAAGCTTGATAGATCGGGACGCTCGAGGCCCCCGTAACGCTGTCAATTTCAGAACCAAAATGCAGCAGCTTGGTAGCGAACTTCCGATCTTTGTTCAGATCCTGCCCGATCCTCCTCGCATCCTCTATCATTGCAGCTCCCCTCCTTCTACTTCTTGACGTGCCGCTTCCAACGCCGAACGCAAATCTTCAATGAGGTCGTCTGTATGCTCAATGCCTACGGAGAAACGCAACAGCCTATCATCTACCCCGACAGCATCCCGAATTTCTGCTGGTATATCCGCATGTGTCTGCACAGCGGGATAGGTCATTAACGATTCCACACCGCCGAGACTTTCCGCAAACGCAATGAGCTTAATGTGACGAAGCAAAGGTTCCACATAACGAGCATCCTTTACTTTAAAGGAGAAGATACCTGTATTTCCGCTGGATTGTTTATTTTGAATCTCACGACCTGGGTGGCCTTCGAGAGCTGGATAAAATACTTCCGCCACCGCCGGATGCGTCAGTAAATAGTTAGACAGCACTGTTGCATTATGCTCATGTCGGTCCATACGCAGCGCTAACGTCTTCATCCCCTTCATCAACTGGTAGCAGTCACTCGGGGAAAGCACCGCTCCTATGGAATTGTGCAGGAAGGAAATTTCAGCTGATAGCTCTTTGCCTTTGGTTACGATTAACCCTGCCAGCACATCGTTGTGTCCGCCCAAATATTTGGTTGCGCTATGTACCACAATATCCGCGCCCAGTTCCAATGGCCGCTGGAAATATGGTGTTAGCAGCGTATTATCTACAATGGTAAGCAACTGATGTTGTGATGCCCATTCGGCAACCGCTCGAATATCAGTAATCATCATTAACGGATTTGTAGGCGTTTCTATGAATACGGCTTTGGTATTCGGTCGACATGACTGTTCGAGTGCTTCAAGATCGTTCGTATCCACATAACTGGCTGTCACACCAAATTTAGATAAAATACGCTCCAGCAAACGATATGTCCCGCCATACAGATCCAGCGATACTATGAGATGGTCTCCCTGTCCAAACAATGCAAATACCGTTTGCAGCGCCGCCATACCTGAGCTACATGCAAAGCCTGCATCACCAGATTCAAGTGCAGCAGAAGCCTCTTCCAGTACCTTTCGCGTGGGATTGATCGTCCGAATATAATCAAATCCTGTGCTTTGACCCAGACGGGGATGGCGGAACGCCGTAGATTGGTAAATCGGGTAATTAACAGCCCCGGTTACTGGCTCCTCTACTGAACCGATTTGTGCCAATCTACTTTCGATTTTCCACTGTTTCTCACTCATATGAATCCTCCTGTTAACTTCCATAGTGGGTTCTATAACCAATCCTGCAAAAATGGATGTCAAAGACTATACTGCTGCGCTACTGCAAGGTGGTACTGTACAAGGGTAAACTACAAGCCCCTTTTTTAAATCTGGGGCCCGATATCGTAAGGTGTCTCTTGGTATACATAATAGTTCAGCCAATTCGAGAATAATAAATTGGCATGCGCCCGCCAGATTGAGGGCGGTGTGCGCTCAGGATCATCATTAGGAAAATAATTTTTGGGAACTTCAATATCCATTCCTTTGGCCACATCGCGGTCGTATTCCCATTTCAATGAAAGCGGGTCATATTCAGAATGCCCAGTTACAAAAATTTGTTTACCGTCAAGCGTGGCTACGAGGTACACTCCAGCTTCCTCGGATTCGGATAAAACTTCTAATTCGGCGATATGATCAATATCTTCCCGCCGAACCTCCGTATGTCTGGAGTGAGGGGCATAAAACAGTTCATCAAAGCCGCGTAGCAATTTTACTTTAGGTTTAATCACGGTGTGTGGAAATACGCCAAAGCATTTGTAGTCGAGCCCGTATTTCGGGACATTGAAATGATGGTATAAACCTGCCTGTGAGGCCCAACAAATGTGCATGGTCGAAGTTACATTCGTTTTCGTCCACTCAAAGATTTGCCGGATCTCCTCCCAGTAGTTCACATCCTCAAACTCAAGCTGTTCAACCGGAGCTCCTGTAATGACCATGCCGTCAAAACGACTGTTCTTGATCTCGTCAAACGTTTTATAGAACATATTCAAATATTCTTGCGATGTATTTTTGGATACATGAGACTTCATGTGCACCAGCGTGACGTCCACTTGCAGCGGCGTATTGCCGACCAGGCGCAATAGTTGGGTTTCCGTTGTTTCCTTCGTAGGCATCAAATTCAAAATGGCGATGCGCAACGGACGAATATCCTGATGATAAGCCAAGCTTTCATCCATTACGAAAATATTTTCGCCCTCCAGCACTTCCTTGGCAGGTAGTGTATCTGGAATTTTAATCGGCATGTAAACTCACTCCTTGTTCGGTAAGTTTTGCGAAAATCGTCCTGCTGAGATGCCGGGCATATAATAAAAAGACCTTTCTCTGGTTAGAGAAAGGTCATATTTGTATCCATATGCGCCTCTCTCATCTGTCAGGGCAACGCTCTTTGTACAAAGCGCGCGTCCTGCAAGAATTAGCACCGTGCGATTAAAATCGCCGGTTGCCGGGTATCATCGGGCTAGTCCCTCCACCTGCTCTTGATAAGATTTCGCTATATTCATTTTGGGTTCACAAAGTTCTTGTTGTTCACTTTAATGCATCGGCTGGGCTTCGTCAAGATGGGACTTTTAAATTTGTGCCCTGCAATCACATTTTGTCTACCTTTTCCATAGGTTAAATCATATCCCTCCTTTCGCTGAAGCTCTTGCCACTACTGTTGATTTAGCCCATGATTTTGCGCTTGAAAGGCCGTAGGCCGAGCGTTATACTATACAAGTGCTATTAGGCAAAAATATGGAGTAGTAGTGCAGATTTGAGTGTTTCCTGCGATACTGTGGCAATCTAAAAAAGAACATTTGAGAGGTGAATCCGGAATGGAAGGCGACCCGAGTCCGAATAGGCGGCGATCCCTGAACAACAGCATAGGAATGACTTCAGCTTGCCGAAAGACGGGACGCCAGGCTCTGCATGCTCCAAAAGCCTCCGGCTTTTGATGGGAGTGCACGCTTACCCGCACCGGCTAACTGGCTAACTGAGTCCATTCCTTATGCTTAAGGTAAACGTATTTCCGTTACGACGGAGCATAAGGAGTGACATATATGAAAATCCGTTTGGTCAACAACGGGGTTTTTACCCCTGTCGAAGAAATTGAAATGGCGCTTACTGCACCGGCAGAAGGTTTTTATTGGATTGATGCCGATGTCGATGATTTGACAGTGCTCCAGCCTTTATTTTCCATGCATGATCTTGCAGTAGAAGACTGTTTGAGTGAAGAAGAACAGCGTCCGAAGATTGAAATTTATGAAAGCCATTATTTTATCGTTGTAAATAGCATTCGTTTTGATGATGAAGAAATATTTTTGCGAGCTTTGAACATTTTTCTCGGCCGCCATTTTATCATTACGGTGACCAAGCAGAAAATAAATGAGCTTCGTACCCTCAAGCCTATGCTGTGGGAGCAAGAAGTCAGCCAGCCTGACCGTTTTATGTATCTGTTGGTCGACTTGATTGTTGACAACTATTTTCTGGTTGGTGACCGGATTGAGGTCCGCATTGAGAAGCTGGAAGAAGATATTCTAATGCATACGAAAAAGTCGCATTTGAACGAAATCATCGGCTTACGAAGTGAGATTCTGTGGCTGAAAAAAGTGCTGGGTCCACAAAAAGAAGTCATCAATACCCTGAACAAACGGGATTTGCGGCTCATCGACGATCAATTGCAAAAATATTTCAGCGACATTTATGAAAATGCTGTGAAAATTTCGGAGACTTTTGAAACTTACCGCGACTTGATGGGTAACCTTCGAGAAGCTTATCAATCCAGTATCGCCAACCGTGCCAATGAAATTATGCGTGTGTTTACGGCAATTACGACCGTATTTATGCCATTGACAGTCATTACCGGAATATATGGGATGAACTTCGATAATATGCCTGAGCTTCATACACGTTATGGCTATTTTGTCGTCATTGGTATTATGGTGGCATTAGGTGTCAGTATGTTCTGTATTTTCCGCAAGAAAGACTGGGTTTAAAAAGAAAAGGGGAAAAAGTACGGAGTTGGATACCTATTTCGATTTTCAAGCTTGATCATAAAAAGCAGCAGCCGTGTCCTATGAGGAACTGGCTGCTGCTTTTTAGTCTGTTGGACCCTGAATGTACTTTAATAACTTTAGCTTTATTCAATCAGTTCTATATTATCCAACATGTCGGTCGGGTACCTGCTGATGACGAAACCGTATACGGATCAGACGCAGACGCTCGTAAATTTGATCCAGTCCTGTTTCGGTTGCCTTTTCTTCCCCATACACTTTCAGCATGACGGGCTTGAGCAGCGTATCCCCCAACTCTTCATAAGCAGACCAGATGGCTGCCTGCTCCTCCTCAGATACATTCACCAATTCCTTGCGGATCAGCTTCTCCATATCAATGCCATCCCTGTCCAAATGCTCCACAGCTTCAATCATCTCTCTACGATGCAAACCTGTCTTCATTCCGATATGCTCCAGTGAAAGACCGTCCGAAATGCCTTCGATAATCGTTCTAGTTAGGCTGAATTTGTTCAGCTCCTGCCTGTACTGGTTCTCTTTTTGCTTGTATAGCCATGACAAAAAAACTTCTTCTTCCAGCGTCTCTGTTACCCAGTTCAACGGAAATGGCGTGGTCCGGTCATTTTGTGTCGTAATAGCCAATAGCTCCGTCCCATATTGCGACACTTTACCCTGACCCATACCAGGCAGCTCCAACAGTTCTTCTTCGGTATGGGGAAGATAGACGCTAATGAGTCGAAGCAGCCGATTCGTAGCGATAAAATAAGGCGCTTTTCGTTCCGTTGCTGCTTTTTGCCGTCTCCACATCGTCAACTGCTCATACACTTCATCACGTGGAAACAAATCACTGTAGCAATACAGCTTTTGCAGCGTTTGTCCTCGTCCTGATGATCCTTCTTGCTCATGAAATACGCCATGGATTAAGGGCCTGTAGCCCTCAGCCATTTTGAGCGCCAGCTCATGACGGTATACATGCAGTAATTCCTGCCACAAGCTGCCCTCATACCAAAGGTCGTCTATACTTTCATCCGGGACATGTTGTGTGCTCCAGCCTGCACTCCATCCCCCTTCATGTTGCCCAATCCATACCTGAGCAAAGTCCTCATAGCCCTGTTCATTCCGTTTGGACAAGCGATTTAAAAATACAATCTCCATGATTTCTTCCTCCCTCATATCGTTGAAAGACAGTCCCGCACAACACAAAAACGCAAAAAAAGCACCTATCCTGCGTATTCGCAAGAAAGGTGCTTCCCTTTTTGAGCCGTACTATGCTGTTGCCTATATAATAACCGTACCTTAGAGTGCCGTCAACCATAAATTCTAATGATTCAGCTTTTCCTTTGCCAATGCCAGAGCACCGCACAATCCAGCATTGTCACCCAATCCCGGAGATACGATATATTGCTCAATATCTGTTGTCAGACTCGAATGCTGTACGTATCCGTTCAAAAGTTCTTGAAGCTTGATACGAATGAGCGGGAACAGTTGGTCCTGCTTCATCACTCCCCCGCCCATAATAATTTTTTGCGGTGACAGGATTAATACATAGCTCATTAAAGCCTGTGCCAAATAGTACGCTTCCATTTCCCAGGCTGGATGGTCGACAGAAAGCTCATGTCCTTTAACCTTCCATCTTTTTTCGAGTGCAGGACCTGCTGCTAGTCCCTCCAAACAATCTCCGTGATAAGGACATGTCCCCTCGTAAGTATCTTCTGGGTGACGACGTACCAGAATATGTCCCATTTCCGGGTGGGATAATCCATGTATCAGCTTTCCACCAACCAAAGCACCCGCCCCGATGCCTGTACCTATCGTAATATACAGACAGTTGTCCAATCCCTTGGCGGCACCCCAAATAGACTCACCAAGTGCTGCTCCATTCACATCCGTGTCAAACCCCATAGGCACGTCAAAATGCTGTTTCAGTTTGCCAATTAAATTGTAATTTCCCCAATGTGGCTTTGGCGTTGTTGTAATATAGCCATATGTATCACTGCCTTCGATTGGATCAATCGGCCCGAACGAGCCTACACCCAATGCTTCAATGCCCTTGCCTTCAAAAAATGCGATGACATTCTCCATTGTTTCTGCTGGGGTGGTCGTTGGAAAGCTTGCTCGTTCCAGTACCTCCCCATGTTCGTTACCAATTCCACATACAAATTTGGTACCGCCTGCCTCAATTGCTCCCAATACTGTCATAGTTGCTGTTGTCCCCTTTCAATAATCCGGTTCTCTCTCCACTATATTCACCTGAAATGTGCCCGAGGTCAATCCCCTTATCGCAATTGTATATAATCCTTCACATGACTATACAACTCCCTTGACATAACGGTATAAAAATAAGGACACTAACGCACCCAGCGTCAGCATCCCTATAAACTTACTTCACTTAAATTGTCCGTATCAAGCCTAACAGCTTCATTATGATCCGGTTGCGACACCCATCAATGTACACAAGCTTTTCATTTCAAGCTGCTCAAACTTGTCTACAATTTGCACGTGATCCAGCGTCAGCAGACAGCTATCCAAAGCACATGCTACAGGTACACCGCAGTGAATTTCAGCAAGCTTGCGTGAAAGATGCAGCATATCCAAATCACTCTCAATTTTTTTACGGACCGAGGGTGTTAATTGATCCAAATTCTCCAGGATGCCTTCAATAGAGTCGTATTCCTGCACCAGCTTGAGTGCCGTTTTCTCACCAATACCTCGTACTCCTGGATAATTATCGCTTGCATCCCCCATCAGGCCTTTAAGGTCCACCACTTGGCGTGGTTTAAGCCCTTTTTCAGTCAGCAGGGTCTCCGGGGTGTATACCATATAATTGCCGTGCCCTTTTTTCATAATAATGACCCGTGTCCGATCATCCACTAATTGAAGTAAATCATGATCTCCCGAGAGAATCATTACATCCATGTCCTCATTTTGCGAATAATGGCGTGCAAGCGTACCGATACAATCATCGGCTTCAAAACCTTCCGCTCCAATGTTGGGAATGCCGAGGCTGTCCGTCACTTCCCGAATCAATGTAAATTGGGGAATCAAATCATCTGGTGCGTCGGCACGGTTTCCCTTATACGCAGCAAAATGTTCCCCACGAAATGTCGTTCCGCCCATATCCCAGCAGCAAATGACGTGTGTAGGATTAAACGTTTGAACTGCATCCCAAAAATATCGAATAAAACCATATATGGCGTTCGTTGGCACTCCAGCTTTTGTACGACGGATATAACCGTTTGCGGCGGTTGCATAATAAGCGCGAAATAGCAGGGCCATGCCGTCAACCAGCATTACGGATTGTTCATTGCGTTGTGTCACAGATTGTATTGCTCCCATTCATCATAATATTTAACCCCCACAGTATAACATATCGTGGGGGTTAATTGGGCGTTATTCAGCTCCCCATGTGCCCTCAAATGTTTCCTCTTTGAATCCTATCGTTACTTTGTTCCCGTCGGTTACAATCGGGCGTTTGATTAATCTTCCATTCGAGGATAAAAGCGAAATTTGCTCTTCACGGCTCATGTCTCCAAGCTTATCTTTCAGCTTTAACTCTTTGTACACCTCACCGCTTGTATTAAAAAACTTTTTTAGCTCCAGCCCGCTTTTTCCAATCAAGTCTTCCAATTCCTCCGGTCCGGGCGGTTGTTCAAAAATAGGAATAAGTTCCGTCTCATGTCCCTTGTTTTGCAGCCATTTCACTGCATTACGGCAGGTACTGCATTTAGAATACTGATATACTTTCAGTTGGCTCATCGTTAGAATAACCTCCACTTGGTTTCAATCGCTTATTTATATTTTATTCTGGATGATATTGCGCTCTTAATAGCTCCTGCATTTCAGCGATATCTTCAGGCAGCGGAGCATAGAACTTCAGCCGCTCCCCGGTTACAGGATGCTCCAAGGACAGCTCTGAGGCATGCAAGGCTTGTCGAGGCATCCTGGCATCGAGCTGATCATATCGCTCACGTTGCGCAGCATCATCGGGTGTAATCCGGTACATTTTATCTCCGATCAACGGACAACCGATATAAGTCATATGCACTCGAATTTGGTGCGTACGCCCGGATTCCAACTTTAGCCCAATGCGACTTCCCCCGTTCCACACTTCCTCCAGCTTATACAGCGTAAGGGCAGGATAACCATCCGGGGTCACCATACGTAAATGCGGATCATCCGGGTTGCGGTCAATCGGTCCGTCTACCTTTCCTTCCTGCAGCTCAGGCCGTCCATGCACCAAAGCTGTATAGCGCTTATCCACCGTTCCCGCAATCATCTGCTCAGAAATATGCTGGTGTACATACGGATTTTTGGCTACTACCAGCACACCCGTCGTCTCCTGATCAAGACGATGAACAGGACGAAACCGGAACAACTCTCCCTTGGCCTGCCAATAATGCACAACCCCATTAGCCAGTGTTCCTGTGTAATGACCGTGAGTCGGATGGACAATCATGCCCGCCGCCTTGTTCACCACTAACAGATGTTCATCCTCAAACAATATCTCAAAAGGAATGGGTTCAGGTAAAATATCATCAGAACGCTCGCGCTCCATACGAATTTCTACTCGATCCCCGGACTTCACCTTTACGCTGATGTACACACGTGTCCCGTTCAGCATAATACCTTGCTCGGTCAGCTTGAGTTTGGATATTAACTTTCGAGAAATGTTCATACGTTTTTGTAAAATAGTCTTCAACAGCATGCCCTCCTCCTCAGGAGGGATCGTATATACGATAGGTTCATAATACAAGCTCATCACAAATTCCCGGTTGCCTCCTTATTTGCGGAACACTTTTTTGCTGCGCACATATTCGACATCGGGCACACCCTGACGGACATTCGCTGTACGAGCAACGGCAAAGAAATAATCAGAAAGGCGGTTCAAATACCGACGTACCGCCGGATTAATATCCGTATGTTTACCTAGTGTAACAGCACGGCGTTCAGCGCGTCGGCAAACTGTACGGCAAACATGAAGCGTTGAGGATAATGTGCTACCACCCGGTATAATAAAACGCTCCACCTTCGGATTTTCCTCCTGACATGCATCAATCCAGCCTTCCAGACGCTCTGCCAGCTCGTCTTTCACCTTATATTTGCTTTCACTAATTTTAACAAACGCCAAATCCGAACCACAATCAAACAGCTCCTGCTGTATTTCTTCCAATTGAGTCCGAATATCCGTAAACTCTTCCCCTTCGGCAAAGCTGATCGCTTGTCCTACAAAGCTGTTCAGCTCGTCAATTGTACCGTATGCCTCCACACGATCATCATCTTTGGACACTCGACCGCCGATCACAGAAGTTTGTCCTTCATCACCTGTTCTAGTATATATGCCCATTTCATTCCATCCCCTTTATCATTCCGTAAGTGCTTTCAGCACCTTGATGGCTTCTTCCTTATTGCTTGTACGAGGCGGCACGGTAGCAAATAATGTTTTGGAGTTATATTTTAGCTCCTTAAACATCTTCATCTGCTCCACCGGAATTCCGAACAAATGAGTTTCCTTGCTTACATCTGATCCTTCTTCCTCCTGCCCCTTCTTCTTAAATACGCCGCCCTCGAACACGCCCCGAGCGTACGTCTTCTTGTCAAAAGCATCATCTAACGGCAGATTCGAGCCATTCTGTCCATACAGCTTCATGTCCTCTTCCGGCAAAAGAAACAGATCATGCTCCCCGGCCGCATATTCTACAACCAGCTTCTGCTGGTTATACAGCGGACTGACCGAAATCTCAATGGTCGGAGCCTGTTCGCCTAGCTTATCCTTAAGCTTTTGTGCCAGCTCTTCACGGATGACTGAAGCATCCCCTTTATCCATAATAAAAATGGAGAAGCTGTTCTTGTCCCGTCCCCCACATCCAGCCAATAATACAAGTGCAAGCATTCCGATGATCCATGGCGATAGCCTTTTTAGCCCTGCTCTCATATGTACGCCCCCTCTTCCATGCCATTAATATATCATAAGTTGTGAACGCAAAAAAAGAAGGCCCGACGGCCTTCTTCTTACATTTGGCTGACTCCATACGGTTAAACCTTGCATTCCGTACCATACAGCTTCATATATTCATTGATTTTCAAATCGAGCTTACAACTGATCTGGATAACAAGATCAGAGGTGAAGGACTGCTCTTCCTGAAATGTCTGCATCATCTCATTGCGCAGGAACAAAATTTCATCTTCCAGGGAAATGTCGTATCCTATTGAACTAGATGAATTATATCCAACATATGACATGAGCATTCCTCCTACAATTGAAAAATTGAACTTCCTGCTTCCGATTTCAAATTATAGCATAGAAATTTAGAAATAAAAGACTATTTTTTATGAATTACCCATAAAAAAATAATTTTAACCTTCTTTTCTTACTTTTTCTACAAAATGACCAATCCGATCCAGTGCCTCCGTCAGCTGAGCAACAGAAGTCGCGTATGAGCAACGAAGATAGCCTTCGCCTCCCAAACCGAACACATTACCCGGTACAGCCGCAACTTTAGCCTCTGCCAAAAGACGCTGTGCAAATTCATCTGAGCTGAGTCCCGTGCTTTGAATACTAGGGAAAACGTAAAAAGCCCCTCTTGGCTCATGGCACTCCAGGCCGATTTCCCGGAACCCTTCAACCATCAGACGGCGACGCTGATTATAGGCTTCTACCATACGATCTTTCTCACCCAAACCATTCCGCAAGCCTTCCAGTGCCGCAACTTGACCCATAGAAGGCGCACACATTACGGTGTACTGATGGATTTTGAGCATAGCGGCAATCAGATCTGGATGCCCGCATGTATATCCAATACGCCAGCCTGTCATGGCGAAGGCTTTGGAAAAACCACTGACCAGAATCGTACGATCCATCATACCAGGCATAGCGGCAAAACTGACATGCTTCTCTCCATAATTCAATTCAGCATAAATTTCATCAGAAATGACGATCAAATCATGTTTTTCCACGACTTCGGCAATCGGAAGCCAATCCTCATAAGTCATCGTAGCCCCAGTTGGATTGCTCGGATAGCATAAAATCAACACCTTGGATTTAGGTGTAATTTTTGCCTCCAACGCCTCAGCTGTCAGCTTGAATTCATCCTTAGCAAATGTTTCAATACCTACTGGAATCCCGCCTCCAATCGAAGTGATTGGAGAATATGAAATGTAGCACGGCTCGGGCACGAGAATTTCGTCGCCAGGTACAATTAACGCACGCAAAGCAAGATCAATCGCCTCGCTTCCCCCAACGGTTACGATAATCTCATTTTTGGGATCATAACGGACTTCAAATTGCTCATTCAGATAATCACTAATCGCTTCACGCAATTCTGGCGTTCCCGCATTAGACGTGTAGCTGGTAAAACCTCGCTCCAATGAATAGACACAGGCTTCCCGCATATGCCAAGGGGTTGTAAAATCCGGTTCGCCTACACCAAGGGTAATAATATCCTTGTTGCCACCCACCAAGTCAAAAAACTTACGAATACCCGAAGATGGGATCTCGCGCACCAACGGGGACAAATAGGAACTCATGGCTTTGTTACTGTCGGTAAATGCTTCTGTTTTGAGATTCATCATGATCTTCCTTTACGGCGAAATCATCAGACGATTATCTTCCTGATGGTCCTCAAAGATAATTCCGTCCTGCTTGTATTTTTTAAGCGTAAAATTAGTCTTGGTAGATAAGACCGAATCAATAGGCGACAGTTTTTCCGACACAAAGTTAGCGACCTCACGGAGATTGCGGCCTTCAACCTCTACCAGCAAATCGTATGCTCCGGACATAAGATAGACCGATTTAACTTGCGGATACAAATAAATCCGTTCTGCAATCCCTTCAAAGCCTCTTCCACGCTCGGGTGTAATCTGTACTTCGATCAAAGCGGTAACCTTTTCGTCGTCGACTTTGTCCCAATTGACTACAGCGGCGTATTTGACGATCACATGTTGGTCTTCGAGCTCTTTAATTGAGGTGCGAACATCCTGCTCGTCAACCCCCAGCATAGTAGCCATTAGAGTCGGTGTTCTTCTTGCATCTTCTTTTAACAATTCCAGCACTTTTAATTTCAATTCATTCAGCTCTGTCATTCTACATAAGGCCTCCATCGAAAGAGATTACTATACATCATACAATACGCACTTTAAACCTGCAAAGAAAAACCGTCCACTCCGGTAAACCCGGCAGATGGACGGCTGTTATGGGAATCTGCTTCAAAAACGGAAAATCCCGTTTACATATAATAAGGGTTGTTTTGATGAGTAGACTGGCCTTGCTGATGCATAGATTGGCCATATACTCCCGCGGATGCCGACTTTTGCTGAATGAACTGTTGGCATTCTTGTTGGGTCTTGCGAGCTTCTTGAATCTGTTTGTCCAAATCGATGCGCAGTGCTTTAGTCGGAGTGGCATACATATTGTTTTGGCTCATCAGATGATACAAATCACCTTGCAGACGCAATGTATCATTCGTAAGGTCGGTGAACATCTGACGCACAGACGGACAGTTGGATTCTGTCGTCGCCGTTGTGTACTCGCGCACTGTACGTTTCATATCAGCAAGAATGGTATAGAGCAAATCTTCTTCGGGCATAAATGACATATTATTTTGTGAATACATTCTGTCAAACCTCCTTTATTGTAAATCCAAATTACTGCTGCGGTTGCATTGGGGCAAGCTGCTGATGCTGTTGAAGAGCATTAGAAAGCAGATTCAAGTGGTGCTCATGAGTTCTTGCCAGTTGCAAACAGGCTTGTTGGACGGCTGGGTGCTGAATAGAAGCCGCTGTCGCCGCACTTTGTTTGAGTAGTAGTTCTTCATTGGAAATGGAGTCCACGATGTACTCCAGCTCTTTGCCTGACAAGGGTTGCATGTTCGTAGATTGCATAATCTCTGTGCCTCCTTGAATGTTTTGTTGCACGCTGGTTATCTTGTCCGTTTGGCGAAATACTATGTACACATAAGAAATACTACATATTACCTTATGAGGAGTGCTATTTATATGGAATTGATAAGCGGGAATACATATTGGCCGAGTACCTTGGAGAAAACGTTGGATTTCCCGCCTTTGGCAGAGGATTTAAATTGTGATGTCTTGGTCATCGGTGGCGGGATGGGTGGATCCATCTGCTCCCGACTGTTGGGAGAACGACAGGTAGACACCGTGGTTATTGACAAACGCAAGCTAGTACATGGAAGTTCTTCGGCCAATACCGGACTGCTGCAATATAGCAATGATAAGACCTTAACTTCCTTGATCAATACGTTTGGTGAAACGAACGGTGTACTTTTTTACCGTATGTGCAAAGATGCTCTGGATCAGTTGGAAAAACTGTCTACCACGCTGGAAATTGATCCGTCTTTTATACGCCGAAGTAGCCTGTACTATGCAAGTACATCGGAGGATGTGCAGACACTTCAAAAAGAGTACAAACAGCTAACCCGGTTTGGATTTCCCCTCGAATACTGGGATGATCAACAGATTGCTGCCCGATTTCCTTTCCGAAAACCAGCGGCCTTATACACGCACGAAGATGCCGAGGTTAATCCATTTTTGTTCGCCCAAGGACTGCTGCGATCTGCCAGCCGTCTCGGTGTACGCTTATATGAGCATACGGAAGCCAAGCATTTTGAATTTAACGAAAATGAAGTTGTTTGTCATACCAGCGGTGGAATTATCCGAGCGAAAAAAATCATTTTTGCAACGGGCTATGAAACACAAGAGATTAAAACAGACCGTGGAGCCGTTCTGGAAAGCTCATATGCTATCGCCACCAATCCAATCGGAGATAATCCCTTGTGGCATGAACAGTGTCTCATCTGGGAAACTGCTCGTCCTTATCTATACATGCGCTCCACACCGGAAGGACGCATTATTATTGGTGGTTTAGACGAACCTGTACTGGACGCCAATCAACGTGAAATCAGGCTCCTGCACCAACAGCAAAAGCTGCTACAAACATTACAGGAATTTTTTCCGGGTATACCATTTCAGATCGACTTTGCATGGGCTGCTGTATTCGGCTCCTCTCATGACGGCTTGCCGTATATTGGTCCACATCCGCGTTTTCCCAACTGCTACTTTTTAGAGGGTTACGGGGGAAATGGAGCAGTCACGAGTATGATGGCCGCACAACTTTTGGCTGATGAACTGACGGGCACACACCGACCTGAAATGGAGCTTTATTCTCTGACCCGTACTACCAAGCCCTCGCCCGAAACAACGGAACCGATAGTTTAACATATGGAATAAAAAAAGAACCTTCTTTCCCTATAAGCGGGTCTGAAGGTCTTTTTTTAAATGTATTTTAAACTATTCGGTTTGCTTGTCCCAGCGTTGTGCGTGGGAATGAGACTTGCTCTGCTTTGTCTTTTGTTCCATTTTCAGCACACTTCGCATAAAAAACCATCCGAGCACTGGCATCAATGCCAGTCCAATCAACAACCAGATCATCGCCGTGGGAGCCTTGCTGATACTTAGGACACCCAAGAAAATGAGTGTTCCGGTCAATCGGCCTACCATTAAGCATAGTTCGCGTAGTACAACGAGTTCCACTCTCTGATTGGCATCTCCTTTACTCGTACCCATTAAATCAAAGCTGGCAGAAATCATGGGAATTAAATACAAGGGCATAAATAAAGCGGTGCCGATCCCCATAATCAGTAGTGTACTATACTCCATACGCCACAATAACGGTAAAAGCGCGATCACCAACAATACGGCACCCAACAGCATACCCGCCGAACGATAGTGTGGCTTGAGCCATTTTCCGACAGCCCAAAAGCTGAAAAATGAAACCGCCGATGTAATAAGTGAAAACTGCGCCAGCTTCCATTCCTGTTGAGTAGCTACATACACGAGCAGCGTAATCAGGAAGGCAAATACCCCTTCACGGATGCCCTGGGCAACAAGCGATAACGACAATGGACGCCACATACTCCCTTTTTGTGACAATCGCTGCTTGGGCTCCTTCCAATTGTAATTTCCTGTCGGCTTACGCTTACGAAGAAAGAAACTAAGCACCACTCCTACGACATAAAAGGCCAAGGAAATACTGAATATCACGCGGTAACCTGCGTCATCCTCCATACGGGCAATAATCCAACCGGACAGCCAAGGTCCCACTATACCGGAAAACGAGCCTAGCAGACCCACCCATCCGTTAAAATGATCACGACTTGCCTGATCCGTGACTTCGAAAAAAATCACATTAAACGCCAGCCAGAATAAACCTAATGCTGCACCCAGCAGCATCCCGAGCGGCCATATGTAGTTCACAGCCTGCGTTCCCGTATATAACACGATCAGATAAAATAGGCCGGATAATGCGGTCCCCACGCGCAGGGCATTCATTTTATTATGTTCCTTGACCCACTTTCCAGCCACCCAGACCATAATTCCCAGTGCAATTTGTTGACTGACATTAAACCAGCCGATCATCGCGTAATCCTGCCTGCTTTTCCACAAATACACGTTAAGAAATGTGCCTGACAATGCTGCTGCAAACACAAACAATCCATTCAAGCTTAATAGCAGAATGGATTGTCCGTTCAGGTTTGATTTCAATGCAGTTCCCCCTAACCGAAAAATCACCAATCAGCTTATTTCAAGCCAGCTTGTTTAAAGATTTCTTCGATTTAAGATGCCCGTATTGAGCTTGGGCCTATCCGGGGGATTGCTATTTAATTGTTGGAAATACCGCTGAGCTTCTCCAGCATCCGCAGTCGGTCATTCTCTGATAGTGTCTGCTGGACATGGAAGCAGCTAGGACACACATAAACATTCAAGACGAACGGCAAATCCAGAACAGGCTTGCCAAGTGCTGGAGACATCGACGGTTCAAAGCCTTCTCTGGTTACGGTTTGCGAACCCGCATGCAGCATGTACTCTCCACATTGGGAACATTCAAGAACCTCATCTTGTCTGTCGAGTATTTGTTCAGCACCTTGTTCATAAGCCATCAGATCCGCACCGCTTTCTTCAAATTTTTGCAAAGTATGCAGCACAGGCAGCTTATGAAGCTCATTATCCTGCAACAACGGTGCATCAACCGGTTTTTCAACTACGATTTCATCCTCTGCCTCATATAAAATATCCTGCTCCTCATCATCACCGAGCTGAATACTCAATGTACGATAACCCTTCAGGTCTTCTTTTCCATGAGAGTGGGGCACCGGGGTTACAGAAGCCACATGATCATGTTTCGTCTCTTCATGTCCATGCTCACCGGCATGTCTATGCACAGGTGGAGAAACAGTCTCATCTTCATCATCGGTGATGTCAGAGTACCCTTTCAGATCATTATGGCAATAAGGACACTCTTCCTCAGGTCCTAATTCTTCATCCCAAATAATTTCCATGTTACACCATGGACAAATAGTCATTTCCAAGCTTTATCATCCTTCCGTTCCAAGCGTATACCAAGCTCTAGTATACAAGATGTGTCAAGTTACACTGGCACCGATCACATAAGATAAAGATATGGAAATAATCATGGAGAACAAGCCGACAGCACGATTATCCTCTTTAATCTGTTGATCGATAGAAAATACCGGTGTTAGAAACTCAAAAAGAAAGTACGCCGCAAGTAGCAGTAAAAAGCCAACGAACGACCAAATCATCGTATCATACACACTAGATTTGGCTTCCATCGCAAAGCGGAGCACGTTGCAAATACCGAACATTTTCCCTCCCGTAGCCATGGCTACCGAAACATTGCCGTGCTTGATCTCTTCCCAGCATTTATAGCGGGTTACCAGCTCAAAACACGACAAAAATACAATTAGCTCCAGCACCGCCACCGAGAAATAACCCAGCATCATCCCCAACGGATGTGACAGCAATTCATCAATCGCCATCTTCACTTCGTCCCTCCCGTTCTACCAAGCGTTCCCGGGCAAAGCCGGCAACCCATAGCTATTCCAATTCAGCAACTGTTACGCCTGTGCCGCCTTCATTGTAATTACCGATACGGTAGCTTTTCACATGTTTATGCTTGCGGAGGTACTCCTGAATACCGGTTCTCAGGACACCTGTACCTTTGCCATGTATAATGTGTACCTGACCCAGATTGGCCAGAAACGCTTCATCCATGAAGCGGTCCACTTCCATCAAGGCTTCCTCCACGTTCGCCCCCCGAAGATCAAGTTCACTTCGTACGTTATCATCCCGTGTCCGCTTAACGCCAGTCACTGGTTTTTGAACTCTTGGAGTCGTTGCTTGGGCAGGTTGCAGTAGTTCCAGATCATCCAGACTGACTTTCATCTTCATGATCCCCAGTTGAACCACAGCTTCCTTGGTACCGGACAGTTCAACCACGTGGCCTTTTTTATTCAGACTGTGAACGGATACTTCATCGCCAGCCATGATAGAACGAGTACGTGTAGCGGCCGGGCGTTTGACGGTACTTTTCTTGCGTTGCTTCGGTTCAGCCTCATCCAGTTCTCTACGAGCTGCAATCAGCTTATGCTCCTTAACCGAGGCCCCTTCTTCCTGAGCCAATTTACGCAAATCAGTAATGATTTTCTCTGCTTCACTACGAGCCTTATCCACGAGAACTCTTGCTTCGTCCTCAGCTTTTTCCAGCATACGGTCTCGTTGGGACTCCAGCTTTTCCAACTCCATCTGATGACGGCTACGCAATGCTTCCATTTCCTTACGCAGCTGCTCCGCTTTTTCCCGTTCTTGCTCAGCTGTTAAACGGTTCTGCTCCAGTGACGCGATCATGTGCTCGACGCGCTGGTCTTCTTCCGTTACCTCACCACGGGCATAGTCTAAAATACGCCCTGGCAATCCCAATCGCTCGGCAATAGCAAATGCATTACTTCGTCCGGGAACACCGACCAGAAGGCGGTAAGTCGGGCTTAATGTAGCGACATCAAACTCCATGCTTGCATTAATAATTCCTTTACGCTCATAGGCATACGCCTTCAATTCACTATAGTGAGTCGTGGCAACCATACGGCAACCCATGGCATGTATATGCTCCAAAATGGATACAGCTAGAGCCGAACCTTCCGCGGGGTCCGTTCCTGCCCCCACTTCGTCAAGCAATACAAGACTTTTGGGCGTCATATTTTTCAGGATGCTAATGATATTGGTCATGTGACTGGAAAATGTACTCAAGTTTTGCTCAATGCTCTGTTCGTCACCAATATCGGCATAGATTGCATCAAATACACACAGCTGGCTTTCATCCTCTACAGGTACAAACAGTCCAGACATCGCCATCAAACTAAGCAGACCGATGGTTTTCAGAGTAACGGTTTTCCCCCCTGTGTTCGGTCCGGTAACGATAATGGAGGTGTATGAATTGCCCAACTCCACATCAATGGGAACAACCTGCTCCAACGGAATTAGGGGATGTCTGCCCTTTTTCAGCTTCAAATATCCGCGGTCATTCATTAAAGGCAAGGTTGCCTTCATTTCACGGGCGAGACGCGCTTTTGCAAAAATAAAATCAAGATTGCCCAATATGTCCACATCATACAACAACATATCTGCTTGTTCTGCGACAAGTGCGGTCAGCTTCTGTAAAATGACTTCAATTTCACGCTCTTCTCTCAGCCTTGTTTCCCTCAGCTTATTGTTCATGGCTACAATGGATTCAGGCTCGATAAACAATGTTGCGCCAGACCCGGATTGATCATGAACAATTCCGCCAAAATAAGAACGGTATTCGGCCTTAACTGGGATCACAAACCGATCTCCACGAATCGTTATCAACTGATCTTGAAGCATTTTGGATACAGTTGAGGAACGAATCATGGAATCCAGCTTTTCACGAATACGCACTTCTCCCGAGCGCAGCTCCCGACGGATTTGAGAAAGCTCTGTGCTGGCAGAATCCAGCACCTCTGCATTTTCGTCAATACAGCCTTTAATGGAGTTTTCTAAACCTCTCTGCTCCGAAAGTTGCTCGCTCCAATACAGCAATGTTTCGACAGGATTTTCCTCATGCAAACTTGCCACGTATACCTGTATACGGCGTGCGGCCTGAACTGTTGTCCGAATGCCAAGCAACTCCTGCGGGCTTAACGTTCCGCCAATACGGGCACGCTTCACTGCCGGAGTGATATCCACTACTCCATTAAATGAAGGTACCCCTTTGAGTCGATCAGCAGCATAGGCCTCATCCGTGCCTTTCAGCATTTTCTTGATATGCTCCAAATCATCGCTGGGCTGTAGTCGAAGGGCTGTCTGTTGTCCCGTTGCCGTTTGAGCATAGTGACTTAGTTTATTTAGAATTTTTTGATATTCAAGGGTTTTAAAAATTTTAGAGTCCAACTTCACTACTCCTTTCACATATATCTATATTATACCGAAAGCAGCAAACTTACGCTATTTGCCAACTCTGTTTTACACATAAGAAAGCTCTTCATGCCACACACTAACCTTTGTCTAACCCTGTAAATTCAAAAAACAAAGGAGGTTATTCCGTGAGCATTCTCGGGCACATTGTACGTTTCATCGTTGCCGCTCTGGTGCTGATGGTCGTAAGCTGGATCGTTCCCGGATTTAGTGTAGGCGGCTTTTGGAGCGCGCTGATTCTTGCCATTGTCATTGCCTTGGTTGGTTACATTATCGAGGCAGTGTTCGGCCGACGCGTTTCTCCATTTGGACGCGGTATCGTAGGTTTTCTTGTGAGCGCTCTGGTGATCTGGATCGCTCAATATGTGGTGACCAATGTCAGTGTTTCCGTTCTGGGCGCATTGCTAGCTGCATTGGTTATCGGGATTATCGACCTGTTTATTCCGGTATCGACACCGTTTGAAGCCGGTCGCAAAGACGGAAAATAACTTCAATAGACACCCCGACAAAGCTGTCCCGAAGCAGATTTCGTCTGCCAAAGGACAGCTTTGTGTCATATAACTTCTGAGTGGATACAATAAGCAAACAATCCCCGGCGATGAGCAGCCGGGGATTGCCTTACATTTTTAATCCATATCTACTGATCCTGTTCGATAAGTTCAATCCATTCATTGTACTCCGTTTGAAGTTTAGTGTATTCTTCCTGTAATTGACGTAATTCTGTAGAAATCTTCTCCGTATTTTCCCGATCTACGTCCTGTTGTACTTGTAGTAGACGAAGCTGATGCGCCGCCATTTCATATTTTTGACCCACTTCGTCCAATTCAGACTGCAAGGCCATTCGTTCCTGCTCTATGGACTGCTGTTCAGCTTTCGCTGTTTTGGCAGCTTCAACCGCCAAACGAGTCTCCTCCTGAAGCTGTTCCTTTTGTTCAACGGTTACCGCTATTTCCCGTTCCCAAGATGCAAATTCTTCCTTACGGGCAGCATCTTCAGCTTCCAGACGTTCCGCTTCTGCCTTCAACTGATCGTATTTAAGTTGCCACTCTAAAGATTCTTCCTCAGCACGTTCCAGTTTACTCCGCCGTTCGTGATCTTCCTGTTGAAGCTGCTTAATATTCTGCTCCAGCTGTCCAGCTCGGCTCTTCATGCTTCCATATTGCTCCTGAAGCAATTGATACGCCTTAGCTCCCTCTTGCTCTCGGACTTTGGCTTTCTCAAGCTCATCCTGAACGCGAATCAGCTCAGGTGAAAGCTCCTTGATTCTCGCTTCGAGTTGAACTAGCCGTTGCTGTTGTGAAGCAAATTTATCATTAATAGCTTCGAGCTCAGCCTCTGCGTGCTGTAATTGCTCCTGTATCGCTTCCTTCTGTTCACGTGCTTCCAGCAGGGAGAGCTCCAGCTCATCAACTGCCAACTGGCGTTCTTCTGCGAGTTTCTTCCATAACTTCTCGCTTTCAGCTAGCGTAGCCAGCTCACTTTGCAGTTTGCGAGAAGATACGTGAGCTTGCTCCAGCAGCTTATGCATCCGCCGCTGTTCTTCCTCCAGCTTAGCCGTCTGCTGCTGCGTAGCCTTGGCTTCAGCTTCTAATTGATCATATCGGCTTTGCAGTTCTTCACGCGCAAGCGTATCTGCCTGCTCTCGCTCTATCGCAGCCTGTCGCTGTGTTTCCAGCACAGACTCCAGCTCGGACTGTTGTTGCTTCAGTACTCTTGCTTGTTCTTGAGCCTCTCCCAGACGAGAAGCAAGCTCTGTACTGCCTGCTTGTACTTGTTCTAATTGTTCCTGAAGCTCCTCAACCCGAATCTCCTGCTCCAGTGCAGCTTCATCAGCTCGCTTCTGAGCTTCCTGATGCTGGAGCTTTTCTTCATTCAACGCCAATTCAGCCTGTTTACGTTCCTGCTCCAGCTGCTCATTCAGCCCTGAGCACTTGGTCTGCCATTCGCTTACCTTCTTACTATGCTCTTGCTGCAAAGCAGATCGCAGCTTGTCCAGTTCTGTACGCTTTTGCTCCTGATGAGTCTTCTCTGCAGCTGACAGCTTGGCTTCGGCCTGTTTAGTCGCTTCAGCTACTTCCTTCTTCATCTGCTCTTCTATTTGCCGGATACGGGCATTAGCCGCCTCCTGCTGCTCTTTCAGCTTGCGAGAAGCTTCTTGACGAGACTCCTCCAATTCACGTTTAGCTTGTTTTTGTCCATTTTCAAGTTCAGTCGCTTTTTTCTCCTGCTGTTCTAGCTTTGCCTTCAATTGGGCAATCTCTTTGGCTGATACAGATTCGGTTTCCATCAGCTTCTTCTGCGTTGCTTCCTTTTCTTCCTTTAGTTGAACAAGAGATTGATGCAGATCTGTATTTTTTTGCTGCTGTTCCCCTAGAGCCGTCTGGAGTTGCGCCAGATCTCCCCGGAGTTCTGCTCGTTCCGCTGCTAAGCGGTTCATATGACTCTGAATTTCCTGGATTTGTACAGCTTCTTCTGCCATATGAACCGCAGCCAGCACGGCAATTCGGGGCATATCCAGACGCGAATGAGCTTGAGAAATGCTGTGCATACGCTCATCCACGTAATTGGCAACCTGCTTCATATAATCGGTATTGCTGCCGACGAGTTTATAAGAAGTACCGTAGATCTCTACAGTGACGCGAGTACGATCTGGTGTAGTCACAATTATGCCCTCCTTCAATACTACTGTATGTTGATTCTAAGGTGTGTCCGGTACTATGGTAACCCGCCTTCCGTGAAGCGTTCAACCTTATTAGTCCGGCTTCCCCGCAGCGGGTAAATATCAGAGTAAGAGAGCTTCTATGATGATAGGCCAAAAAGCCGTATCGAACCTCTGTCACTAAGATTCGATACGGCTTCCCGCATTTCCTGCTACTTTCTCAATTCCGCTCCAAAAGTTTGTTCCAGAGACGTAACGACAGGAGTATGCGCCGCATTGATCTCTTCATCCGTCAACGTATGTTCCCAATGACGATAGGTCAGAGAGATAGCTACGCTCTTCTTATCTTCACCAAGCTTACTGCCTGTAAATACATCAAACACTCGTGCATCCTGCAACAGCTCTCCGCCTGCAGCGTGAATAACACGAAGCAGTTCACCTGCCTCAACGTCTTTATTTACCACGAGGGCAATGTCACGTTCCACGGATGGGAAGCGAGCCAACTCTCTGAACTGAATATGAGAGTTGGCGTGTTCAACGACCTGTTGCAACGCAATTTCCGCTACATACGTATCATTCAGCCCATAAGATTGTTGAAGCTCCGGATGAATCTGTCCAATGGTACCGATCCGTTGAGAGTTTCCATTCACATCCAGCCATACCGAAGCAGAACGGCCCGGGTGGTAGCTTTGTGGTTGGTCAGCCACATAACGAATGCTGGCACTCAATCCGAAATAGTCAAACACCGTTTCAAGCGCGCCTTTAATATCAAAGAAATCAACCTTTTCAGCACCAATATTCCATTGTTTTTCACGGCGTACCCCAGTCAGCAGTAGACTAAGCACTTGAATTTCCTGCGGCTGACGGGTTAATGTTTGTTCCTCTGTATAAAATACTGTTCCCATCTCAAAAATCGCCAGATTGTCTTGCTTGCGATTCATGTTGTACACCGCTGTATCCAGCATCTGTGGGATGATACTCGTACGCAAAACACTACGGTCTTCGCTCATAGGCATAGCCAAACGTACCGGATGGCTACCTTCTGTCAGGGCATTAAATAACCCCGTACTCTGCGGATGTACAAAAGAGTAGCTGATCGTCTCCTGCCAACCACCATGAGCCAGCAATCTGCGCAGGGAGCGGCGCAATGATTGCGATGCTGTCAAAGCTCCCGGAGTTGTAGGACCTTCAATCGGTGTGGTCGGGATATTGTCGTAACCATACAGACGAGCTACCTCTTCGATTAAGTCCACGTCAATGGTAATATCTCCACGGCGTGTAGGAACTTGAACTTCCAGTACACCTTGCTCTGCATCGCCACATCCGAAATGAAGTCTACCGAAAATCGTTTTCACCTCAAGCAGCGACAGTTCGGTTCCCAAATATCGGTTTATTTTATCTAGCGACAGCTTGATAATGCGGTTTTCAGCTTTTGCAGACGCTGATTCTACGATGCCCTGGTGTACAGTGCCTCCCGCATAACGCTGAATCAGCGCAGCTGCACGATTCACAGCAGGCACAACAGCGCCTGGATCAACCTCTTTTTCAAAACGCAGACTTGCTTCTGAACGCAGTCCAAGTTGACGGGATGTTTTGCGAACTGTACCGCCGTCAAACTTGGCAGATTCCAGCGCAATGCTGATCGTCGCATCCGTAACCTCGGAATTGGCTCCACCCATCACGCCTGCCAATGCAATGGGTTTCACACCGTCTGTAATCAGCAGCATATACGGCTCCAACTTACGCTCCTGATCGTCAAGTGTAATCAATGTTTCGCCTGCACGAGCGAGTCGAACTTCAATATTTCCATTTTCCAGCTTATCCGCATCAAAAGCATGCAACGGCTGACCGTATTCCAGCATGACGTAGTTCGTAATATCTACGATGTTGTTGATCGGACGAACACCTGCTGCCATCAGACGGTTTTGAATCCATAACGGGGAAGCCCCCACTTTTACACCTGTGATATAACGGGCCGCATAGTGCGTACACAGTTCAGGAGTATCTACCTTCACAGACAGATGATCTGCTGCTGCATCGCTAATTTCAACCAGATCCTTAGCCGGGTCAGCCAGCGAAATGTCACGTCCCAGAATCGCACTCACTTCATATGCTGCTCCGTGCATGCTCAGGCAATCCGAACGGTTGGGTGTCAGATCAAAATCCAGCACCTGATCATCCAGCGCCAGCAGCTTCGTAATTGGCATACCAATTTCAGCATCCTCAGGCAGCACCAAAATACCTTCTTGCAATTCCTTTGGAAGCAGCTTGTCATTCATGCCCAGTTCTTTGGCCGAGCAGATCATGCCCATGGATACAACACCACGTAGCTTGGCCTTTTTAATGTGGAAATCTCCCGGCAACTTTGCACCTACAACTGCAACAGGAACCTTTTGACCTGCATCCACGTTTTTAGCACCACACACGATTTGCAGATCTTCCTCTTGACCTGCATCGACAATACATACATTCAGCTTATCAGCATCTGGATGCTTTTCCTTGCTTTTAACATAGCCGACAACGACACCAGTAATTCCTTGATTGCGCTGCTCGACCTCATCAATTTCTATGCCCGAACGGGTGATTTTCTCTGCTAGATCCTCCGCGCTTACCTGATCCAGCGATACATAATCGGACAGCCACTCGAATGATACTTTCATATGGGTTCACTTCCCTTGATATAGTTGTTTATTGACGCGCAAACTGTTTCAGGAACGACAGGTCACTGTTATAAAAATGGCGAATATCGTCGATACCGTATTTCAATATAGCAATCCGCTCTACACCCATACCGAATGCAAAGCCGCTGTACACCTTGGGATCAAAACCGCCCATCTCCAACACTTTCGGATGGACCATGCCACAGCCTAAAATTTCAATCCATACACGCTCGCCATTTTTCTTCACAAAAGTCACGTCTACTTCAGCGCTCGGCTCTGTGAACGGAAAGAAGCTTGGGCGCAAACGGATTTCGGTCGATTCTCCGAACATTTCGCGTGCAAATTGAAGTAAGGTTCCTTTCAAATCACTCATACGAATGTCTTTTCCAATGACAAGCCCTTCAATTTGGTGGAATTGAAAAGAATGCGTTGCATCGTCATCATCACGTCGGAAAACCGTACCCGGACAGATAACCTTAATAGGCGTTTCGCCCTTCATCGCTTCCATTGCACGAATCTGAACCGGTGACGTATGGGTACGCATCAACAGATCCTCAGTCAGATAAAATGAATCCTGCATATCCCGTGCTGGGTGATTTTTAGGCAGGTTCAATGCTTCGAAGTTATAATAATCCGTCTCTGCCTGTGGACCTTCAGCCACTCGATAGCCCATACCTGTAAAAATATCCTCGATTTGCTCAATCACTTTGTTGAGCGGGTGCAGTCCACCTTGCGGCAACGCGCGTCCAGGCAGCGTAACGTCGATCTTTTCCGCTTGCAAACGCTCATTTGTTTCTGCTTTCGTGAACTCGTCCTGCTTACGGTTAACGACTTCTTCAATCGCCTCGCGCACCTCATTGGCTACCTGTCCAACAACTGGACGCTCTTCCGCGCTCAGCTTGCCCATACCGCGCAAGATTTCAGTCAATGCGCCCTTTTTCCCCGAATATTTGACCCGTAAATCAGCCAGCTCCTTGGGTGTTGCCACCTTCTCCAATACTTCCAGTGCTTCTTCCTTCAAGGCCAGCAAATGTTCCTTCATTTGGATGGTTTCGCTCATCGCCTGTTCAGTCCCCTTTCTTCATTTCCAGCTTTTCAGACAACAAAAAAAGGTCTTTTCTCCCGGTAAGGGACGAAAAGACCGTGGTACCACCCTCGTTAGACAATAAGCTCAGCTCACCCGGCATTCTGCCTTATGGCAACTAGTTACAGGTGATTTTCATGCTATGCATCATCGTCTCGCTCTGCACGTTGTAACGGTCGTGAACCGGTATCCCCTACTTGCACATTCGCCATTCACATGGCGTCTGAGGTTCAAGGAACTGCTCCGGAGCGAACTTCAACAGCCCAGTATTTGCAGAAACGCTCTCAATCCTACGGCGCTTCCTCCCTGTTCAATCGGACACTGTCTACTCTTCTCCATCAAGACATTTTCAAAAATTCGAACTATTGTTCATTATTATATGCAAACTACCGCGCTTTGGCAAGCAGGGCATACGTTTCATTTCTTTAGATATCGAGATCATCCAACCGCTCCAGATTTGCACGAATGCGCCTGATTTCGCTCAACAACTTCTCGTTTTCGTCATTCGTGTCCGTCATTCCCATCAACTCTGTAAGACGCAATTGTAATCGAAGCCGTTCCTCACGCCGCTCCTGGTCTTCTGGCTCCCGTTGACGGCTCCGCTCATCTTCTTGCTTTTCGTCGGCTGTCCCCTCATAGATTTCATATCCGCCCCCCGGCTTCATATCCAGTAACCGAGTTGCCGTGCACCTCACCAGCTCCCGATCATGTGAGACGAGCACCAGGGCTCCATCATAGTTACGCAAAGAATCCTCTACAATTTCACGGGTTTCAATGTCAAAATAATTCGTGGGTTCATCCAGCACCAGCAGATTGGCTCCACTAAAGTACAGACGCAGAAAAGCTACCCTGCATTTTTCTCCCATACTGAGTGTCCCGATCCTTTTAAATACGTCCTCTTTCGCAAAAAGAAAGCAGCCCAATACCGTTCTCGCTTCTGTTTGAGTCATCGTCGGGAGTGCAAGCAGACTGTCCAGCAACGTTTGATCCTCCGGAAGCTGCTCCAGCTCCTGTGAAAAATATCCGATGTTCAACTGTGGGTTGGTTGTGATTTTTCCTGTCTGCGGCTCCAGTTGACCTGTTAATAACCGAAGCAGCGTGGTTTTACCAATTCCATTGGGCCCCCGAACAGCCAGACGGTCTCCACGTGCAACGATCAGATTTAGATTTTTCACAATGATACGGTCGTCGTAGCTAAAGTCAACCTGCTCAGCACGCAGCAAATATTTTGCCTGAAACCCGCTGTCACTTAATTTCATGTGCAAAGACGCAGCCTCACGCGGTTGCTCTACTCTATTGGCTTCCAGTCGCTCCAGTTCCTTCTCCTTCGCATGGTAACGGGAAATATTTTTTTTAGCCTTGGCCTTATAAAAGCTCTGCGTAACGGCCATCTCAACCTTGGATGCGCCACGATGCGCCTGATGAAACCATTCCCTGTAATTTCGAATCGTTTCCTCCAGCGCCTGTTTCGCCAGCTCCTGCTTCCGATAGTTGGCTTCCTGCTCTCGCAGTTCTCGCTCCTTTTGCGCTTTATATTCCTTATAGCCGCCTTTATAGCGCCCAATACCTGTCGATGTGAGCTCAACTATACTCGTAGCCACCCGATCTAAAAAGGCTCTGTCATGCGATACAAACAGCAGTGTTCCCGGATACGTGGACAGCCACTGCTCCAGCCAAAGCAAGCTTTCGGCATCCAAATGGTTGGTCGGCTCATCCAGCACCAGTAGCTTCGGCTGTCTGACCATGAGTCCGGCTAATCGCACTCTCGTCTTCTGTCCGCCACTCAGGTCACCATAAGCAATAGACCACGTCTGGACAGGCATTCCCATTCGAGTGAGCGCCTTTTCCACCTCAGACTCCCAGGCAAAGCCTTGCAGGCGTTCGTATTCATCCATCAGCTCGCCGTAACGCTCCAGATGATTCTCCATATCCTTCCCAGCATCGGCTAGGTCAGCTTCCAGCTGTCCCAACGCTTGCTTGAGAAGCCAATGCCGAGGGCTGGCCTGCTGTGCGGCCTCCAGTGCGGTTCGAGACCAATCCACCGTATCCTGCTGCTTCAGCCAGCCCCGCTCTTCCAGTGGCAAATCATGCTCTACTTGGCCAGAGGTTGGCGCTTCATCTCCCAGCAATATTCGCAATAGCGTCGTTTTACCTGCTCCATTTCTTCCAAACAGTGCGAGCCGTTCTCCTTCCATCACATCCAACGACACATTCTCAAATAAAGATGTCCCGTTCCAATCCTTTACTACATTGCGAATACGCAAAATCGTTCTCATACCGATCATCCTTTCCCAGTCCGGTTTTTTGACCCCGGAAGCAATAAAAAAAGCCGCAGAAGGCTGCGGCTTGCATACAAGGAATATAGAATGACTGTTATGAATCGTCTCAGAACATACGCTTATGAAAAATAATACCGTAAACGAATAAGCCAAATCCCGTTCCGGAATAAACGCATACGTCCCTATATTCATTTTCAGACACACTTCTCCCGTTGCAGCTTACAGCCGCCTGCCAGTAACTGTGCAGTTAAGTGGGAAAATCAGTGTGCTTACTTCATCGGACGTATGGTTACCTTCCTTTTCATGGGATACTTACTTGCAGTCAGTATAGCAGATCACAGCACATTTGCAAATAACCCGCGTTATTTTCCAAATACCAAAGTTGTATTGGACGAACCTGCATATTTCGTTACAAACTCTTTAGTATATTCAGGAGTCTGAACCTGATAGCTATAGTTTTTGCTTGGATTCCAGCTGGTTACACGCGATTTTTGGTTGTTGATGGCGGGAAAACTCCCCACATCTTTAAACTCGCCATTGGCTTTATCATCAAGAATACCGCCCTTTTCACTACCTTTTCCAAAGTAGTTGTACTCAGAATAGATTCTTGCATTCGTAGCAATGGTGTAAGCAAGCTGGAAATTATTAATATAATTATTTTTAACATGGAAATATCCATATCTCATAAGCCCTGGGCCACGTACAAGTAAGTTTTCAAAGTAATTATTGGCGATCGTGATATGGGGCATGCCATCATAATTTTTATTGCCATCATCAGGATATCCCAAAATGAGACCATATTTATGATTAGCAAATTTGGAGTTACTAATGGTTACATAATCAGCCGATTGGCCTATGTACAAAAGTTTGTCCAGATCCGAACCATTCGCATTATAACTGTGACCTGCAAATGTAACATGATCAATCCAATAATTTGTACCTGCAGTGAGATAAAGTTGGATGTCATCGTTACCATTAATGTTGGCACTGTGCTCAAAAGTTAAATTTTGAAAGATCACATTTCCCGAATTATTCGTTGTTTTCAAATGAATGTTAACCAGCTTGTTTTGAGCATAAGAACCAATGAGTGATTTGTTGGAACCAATGTTGACCACGGTTTTAGAGGAGGCAGAAATATTTTTTTCGATTACCAGAATTTTAGGAGTTGAATCCCCTAACTGGTTTTTCAAATCGTTTAGATTATTGATATAGATGATCTGACCGCCTTTTCCCCCCGTTGTGGCAGGCTTTGTAGCTCCATTTTCACTTTTAGCTTGTCCGGCAAAACCAGTCATTCCATTCGTCGACGTATTTGGAAAATCAACAGCGGCGAACGTAGAACTTGCTGAAAAAGTAAACAGCATCAAAGTTAATGCTAAAAACAGAAAAGAAATTTTCCTCATTGCAGCTACACCATCCTTTTTTAAGTTAAATCCCGACAATGCGACTATACTTATTTTTTAGTAATTGGTAAATAGTTCTTTTTATCTGTTTATTTATAGCATCTAAGCTAAATATTTTATATTTTATTTTGTGTAGCAATGTAAAAATAGTTCGTAAGAACGCAAAAAGCCGTGATACCCCGTCGGCACCCCGGCTATAATGCATTTATCTAGCTCCAAACAAAACAAAAACCCTTGCGTCACAAGGGTTCTGAACTTCTTAAAACAGTAAGCGGGTGATGGGAATCGAACCCACGCTATCAGCTTGGAAGGCTGAAGTTCTACCATTGAACTACACCCGCATTTTATAACATCTCGATTCTTATGTATGACACGCTTAACCTATCGTCAACCAGCTGAATCAGGATGTTATTTAGTATAACTTACCTTTCAGCAAAATGCAAGCATACTACATACTATCCTGAGCCAGCCAATTCATAGGTTTACGTAAAAACAATTTTTCAAAGACTTCTGCAGGAATGGGGCGACTAAAGTAATATCCCTGACCCTCATGACAATCCTGTGCCTGCAAAAAATGAAGCTGCTCCTCATTTTCCACTCCTTCAGCCGTAACCTTCAGCTTCAAATGGTGAGCCATGGAGGCAATAGTAGATACAATTGCCGCATTTTTGCTGTCGACCAGTACCTCATTTACAAAGGAACGGTCAATTTTTAGACGATCAATCGGGAGATTCTTCAAATAATGCAATGAGCTATAGCCAGTTCCAAAATCATCAATACTGATTGCAACACCAATAGCCTTTATTTTTTTCAACTGTTCAAAGGCCCGATCCTTATCAAAGGTCATACTTTCGGTAATCTCAAGCTCTAGATAGCGTGCTTCAAGTTCCGTATAGGTCAAAATGCCCCGAATGACATCCACCAGCTTTTTTTGCTGAAATTGGCGCATGGATAAATTGACCGAAATCGGGATGGGTGGGTACCCGAGCTCCTGCCATTGCTTATTTTGCAGACAGGCCTCCCTTAACACCCATTCCCCCAAGGGCACAATTAAACCACTTTCTTCAGCCACCGGAATAAAATCGCCCGGCATCACCATCCCACGATGAGGATGATTCCATCGCACCAGCGCCTCCAAACTCGTTAGCTCACCACTTTGCAGGTGGACACGTGGTTGATATACCAATGAAAATTCCTCATTTTCAAGTGCTCGCCGCAGATCATTTTCCAGCTGGAGTCTTTCATGCGCTCGCATCTGCATCGCGCTAGCATACCGCTGAAAATTCACTCCCTGCTCTTTGGCACTATGGACAGCCGTATCCGCCTGCTGAATAAGCTGTTCGCTCTGATTCGCATCCAACGGGTATAAAGCTATACCAACGCTCACCATCACATGATAGGATTCGCCATTAATATCGAAAGGCTGATCGAACAGCTTCACCATATCATCAATACGATTTCTCATAGCATCTGTATCTTCGTATCCCGTTAGAAGAAAGGCAAATTCATCTCCGCCCATGCTAAAGACAGCTTCCCCTTCATGGCTAAAATGCCCCAAGCGTTCGCCTACCGCATACAGCAAATAATTCCCTGCCATATGTCCAAGCGAATCATTAATCGCCTTGAAACGATCAATATTTAGCACTAAAAGCGCTACTGTCTCATCCGATTTCAATGATTTGCGCAATATTTTATCTAAGCGTTGGGAAAGGCGACGACGATTGGGGAGTCCTGTTATATCATCATTATAGGCAATGTGATTAAACTCAGATTCTGCTGCCTGCTTTTCACGATAAGGAACCAGAACCATCAACCGTACCAGCCCGCTCAACATATTATAAAATGCTATCGCGTTGGTCAAAAGTCCCAAAAGGTGATTGATATCACTCATTTGCTCAGCAAATAAATAGAACAACTGACTCACAACACACAGCCCAATCCCACGAACAATAAGCAACATGCCCAACTCTGCCGGGCAGGCTTTCCGATATTTTCTCACCCCGAAAATAAAAGTGAGCACAAGCAGTAACATGACAGCCAGATTTAACGTCCAGCCCAGGTTGCCTATTTCGTATCGTATACGTAGATCCGGTAAGCCTGTACCAAATGTCTTAATAACTCCTAGAATCAGCAAAGTGCAGCCTATCCCCGCCCACAAAGCCACTGTTTTGTATTCAGACTTCGTCTTGCTAAACGGGAGTAAACAAACACATAAGAGCAAGACAGCGGTAAAGGCACGATTTACAAATAGCAGCCATAACGAAATGCCCGAAGACAAAGCAAAGTCCGTCAGGCTTACGAAACTAAACGAAACAATATGAACAAGGTAAAGCAGACCAGCCACCAAAAACGTAGGGGCAATAAGAAGTCTCTGCAAGGATAACTGTTCCAGTAAAACGGACCAGGATTGATAAAAAATAGAAAAACAAATCGCAGCACAAGAAAATCCTACAATCGGATATAACAAGAAAAAAACATTATCGGAGTATATCTTATTCAAAGTTACGTGAAATAACTGAACCAAGACAAACAAAACTATCGAAGCAATGCCGATACCTATCGTTTTTTTTATTTCCAGCCGTATACTCATTCAGCCTCTTCAGCCCCCTGCATATCGGAGATTCCGATCATCTAAGACGTTTGACAGCTTTGGAAGCCGTTGTTTAAGTCTATAGTATCAAAAATAATGTTGTATTCTGGTATATAATAGCATTTAATCTGTGAAAGGTGAATCATTTTTTTGTCTTAAATTCATGAATTCATTTTCGTATTTACGCAAATAACCGAGCTTACAGCACCAAAAAAGCGCATCATCTTGTCAGATTATGCGCTTCATACAACCTTTTCCAAAAAGGTGATACCTATACCCGAACGCTGCACAACATAAAAGAAATAGTATGGAAAACCTCCCCATATTAAACTACAGGAAGCGTGATTTTGAATTGTGTGCCACTTCCATGTTTACTGTCTACATGTATGAAGCCTCCGTGATTTTTGATAATTCGATAGCTCACAGCCAATCCCAATCCAGTTCCACTTTCTTTTGTTGTAAAAAAAGGATCAAATAAACGCGCCAATGTATTGTGATCCATACCTAATCCGTTATCTTCAATACAAATGTGGACATAATTACCCTCAAGCACTGTATGGATATCGATGCAGCCCTCTCGTTCCCCACTGATGCTTTCAATGGCATCCATCGCATTTTTAATCATATTGAGGATAACCTGCTTAATCTGCTTCACATCAATGGAAACCTTCATGAGCTCATCATTTTCGTCCAATGCAATCTGGCAACCCTTCATCAATGCTTCGCTTTCTGTCAGCATCACTACCTCTTTCAGCAGCCCCATCACAGATACAGCCGTTTTTTGCGGAGCCGAAGGCTTGGACGAATTTAAGAACTCATAAATAATGTCGTTCGCACGATCAATTTCTGTTAATATAATGCGGGCATACTCATCCCTGCCCAACTCCACCAAATGTGGCCGAAGCAATTGAATAAAGCCCCGGATTGCGGTAAGCGGGTTACGGATTTCATGGGCGATAGAAGCCGAGATGCGTCCCAGCATCGCCAGCTTATCGTTTTGATACGCCGTCTGCTCAATCTGCTTATAATCCGACACATCCTTGACGCTAAATAAAAAATCCCCATCCATCTGATCACCATAGGTCACTGTTATCAACCAATGCCGACCATACTCATCAATCAACTCGTGATAGCGCTTTCTATGAAAGATAGTTTCTTTATAAATCCGCATGATTTTCTTCTTCTTAAACCGACTTAACTCAGGATGATGCAAAATTTGCATCAAATTGCGACCTGCTAGCGAACTCCGTGGTAGCTCCAGCAATTTCGCCATCTGCACGTTAATAAAGGTCAGTACCCCGTCACTGTCAAACAGCATGATACCACTATCCAGGTTCTCCAGCACATTTTCATACTTGTTATTGGCGATCTGTGTGGAAGGACAAGCTCCCACGGTATCAAGCAAGGCTTCTTGGAATTCACTGATCATGCCAGGCTTCCCCCTTGTTTCGGAATGACAAACTGGCCGTTTCGGACGCGTAATAATCTTGAAGAAGAGAAAGGCATCTATCGACTACCCTTCAATGGTGTAGAAAACAGTTTCACAGAAATCCGACCATCTCTTTCCAATTCGAGTCTTATTTTATGATAGACAAGATTAAGGATCGCAGTCAATCGGAAAAAGTGTCGAATCCAAATTTTTATCCTGTTTTCTTTCGTCATAATATCTGCGCAATATTACCAAAATGAGAGATTAAGTTAGGAACAAGCGCCCTACACACCAAAGAAGCTCTCCAGAATTGAGAGCTTCTTTGGTGTGTAGGATGTCAACTGCCGCTCTTATTATGTTGAAGCCGGGATCGTCTTTGGCTCATAACGGCCAGTCTTCTCTTAAGCTCTCCCTGCCATTTTTCATCATTCATCTGTTTGGCTACCATCAATAAATCCAGGGATATGTCAATTTGACGCTTCACAATTTCAAAGGCATCTTCACTTTCACGATTCACACAATTTTCAAATATCGTATCATCGTCTTCCATGACATAATCCTGAAAATCAATCTCGGTTGCCCCATCTCCATGTGCATATTCAGCCAGAATTTCATACTCATTTTCGACTTTATAATGAACTTCAATGCGACGACATACCGGGCAAAACAGCAAAGGAACATTATGAACTTGGGTGCGGTAATGCTTCAGCGTTCCCTTGGTTCCTACCATGCTTGCTCCACAGCAATAACTCATCCGGGCTCAGCCTCCTCTGAACAAAACCTGTTCTGCCTTGTTTATCTTCTACAATACCTTATTCGCTTTCATCAGGCAAAATTCCTCCAGAACACAACAACATTTCCATAATTATTTGTTACTTCACTCTATATTGTCTCATTTAAACAGGATATCCTCACATCTTGCGCTGGCGCAGAGCAGGCAAGCAAGCCCCCAATAACGGCAGAGTAACCGCTAGTTGGGGGCTTGCTTGTTTAATTTCAACTTGTGAAGCTTATATTACAGATTTTGATCGCCTGGTTTCCAGTTCATTGGGCACAAGCCACCGGATTGCAAAGCTTGCAGTACACGCAAAGTTTCTTCCACACTGCGGCCTACGTCGTTGTGGTTAACCACTTGATATTTCAATTCGCCTTCTGGATCAATGATGAACAAGCCGCGCAATGCAACGCCTTCTTCTTCGATCAGAACGCCATAATCGCTCGCTGTTTTCTTCGTGATGTCAGAAGCCAATGGGAAGTTCAGTTTGCCCAGACCATTGTTTTCTTTAGCTGTGTTGATCCATGCTTTGTGACTGTGCACGGAGTCTACACTGATACCCAGAATTTCAGTATCCAGCTCTTTGAATTGGTCAGCAGCATCGCTCAACGCTGTAATTTCCGTAGGGCACACAAAAGTGAAATCCAGTGGATAGAAGAAAAATACGAGCCACTTGCCACGGTAATCGGAAAGCTTCACCGAACCAAATTCTTGACCGTCTCCAGTCACTGTTTCCAATGCAAAATCAGGGGCGGGTCTTCCTACCAATCTTTCTGCCATAATAATGAAATCCTCCTTTAAAATATGTAAGAAAAACACCGAATGTGTTTTCCTCAATCATCTGTATTGTAATGAACAACTTACTTGATAAATGTTATCATTCGCTGAAATCAAAGTCAATATTATAACCATTACTTTTTTATAATTATTTTAAACTAGCTTAAAAATTCACGTTTTATTCACATTTTGAACTTTTGAATATACAAGTAGCTCCTGACTGCTCAGGAGCTACTGTGCTAAACATTTGTCGAAAAGGCTGTACTGTATAACCTTACTATATAATAGGAAGCTTTTTTTCAGAACAGGTGATTTACGGAGCTTTTAACGAATAGCTGCTGCGATCAGATCTCCCATTTGAGTTGTCGAGATCGCTTGAGATTTATCCACCGCAATATCCGCCGTACGGTGCCCTGCATCCAATACCTCAGCTACCGCTTTCTCAATGGCATCAGCTGCCTTCTCGTACCCGAAGGTGAGACGGAACATCAAAGCAACGGACAAAATCGTTGCGATGGGATTCGCCAGCCCTTGACCTGCAATGTCAGGCGCCGAGCCATGTACCGGCTCGTATAGGCCGAAGCTGCCTTCTCCAAGTGATGCGGAGGAGAGCATGCCGATGGATCCGGTCAGCATAGCCGCTTCATCACTGAGAATGTCACCAAACATATTTTCCGTCACGATGACGTCAAAGCTAGATGGACGACGCAGCAATTGCATGGCGCAGTTATCAACCAATACATGCTCCAGCTCGACATCCGGGTAGTCTACAGCAACCCGGTTAACTACTTCACGCCATAAACGGGAGGTTTCCAGTACATTAGCCTTATCCACCGATGCTAGTTTCTTGCGACGTTTTTGTGCAATTTCGAAAGATTGGCGCACTATACGCTCTACTTCTGTTACATTATATGCACAAGTATCGACTGCTTCCTCACCCTGAGGACTTTCTCGTCTGAACTTCTCGCCGAAATAAATGCCGCCCGTCAGTTCGCGCACCACGATCAGGTCCGTTCCTTCCAACACTTCCGGTTTCAATGTAGATGCGTCCTTGAGACAGTCAAAGACGACAGCAGGACGAAGATTCGAAAACAGACCGAGCTCTTTACGAATGCCCAGCAGTCCAGTTTCAGGACGAAGTTCCTTTGGATTGTTGTCCCATTGTGGTCCTCCTACCGCTCCCAGCAGGACGGCATCTGCAGATTGACATACTGCCAGTGTTTCTTCCGGCAATGGTGTGCCCTTCTTATCAATCGCAATCCCACCGAACAGCGCATGCTCCGTTTCAAATGAAAGGCCGAACACTTCTTCCGTACGTTTCAAAATTTTCTCTGCCTCTGCGACCACTTCAGGTCCAATTCCATCTCCCGCTATTACCGCAATCTTTTTAACGTCTGCCATCACGTACACTCCTCTTGTTATACAGCTATACAACCGTATTTTTCATACCTTCTTTGTAACATACATGGCAGGACTTTGACCAAGATATAGAATCTATCAATTCAATAGGCACAGCCTATAAGCTGATTTTTTCATCAGAGAAAAAGAAAACAGGACCGGAAACATCCGATCCTGTATATATCCAACTCTTAAGTCTGCATAAAATTAAGATTTATAATCTACGCGATTACTGTAATTTTTACGCTTGTCGATCAAACCATTTAGCGCATCTACGTAAGCCCGAGCACTTGCTTCCAGAATATCGGTACTTACCCCGCGTCCCTGCACAGACAGTCCGTTTTGCGTCAGCACTACATGGACTTCACCCAGGGCGTCCTTACCATGGGTAACTGACTTGATGGAGTAATCTGAAAGTACAACGCTTTCGCTGCTGGCTTGGTCAATCGCATTGTAGATCGCATCGACTGAACCATTTCCTTCAGCTTCTGTCTCGATAACCTGACCTTCATCGTTAACCAGACGTACTTGTGCGGAAGGCGTAGCCTTGTTCCCGTAGGTAACAAAAATGGTTTCCAGCTTGAAGACTTCAGGTGCATCGGCCAATTTTTCTTCCAGCAATGCCAAAATATCATCGTCCGAAACTTCCTTTTTCTTATCAGCCAAGTCCTTGAACTGCCCAAAAGCGCGATTCAGATCTTCTTCACTCAATTCGTAGCCCAACTCGATCAAACGCTCACGGAAAGCATGACGACCTGAGTGCTTACCGAGTACCAGCTTGCTTTCTTTTAGACCGATACTTTCTGGTGTCATGATTTCATAGGTCGTTTTCTCTTTCAGCATGCCGTCCTGATGAATACCTGATTCGTGCGCAAAAGCATTGGCTCCAACAATCGCCTTGTTGCCCGGCACTACCATCCCCGTCAAACGGCTAACCAAACGGCTCGTGCGCGCAATTTCAGACAATTGCAGAGATGTTTTGGCCTGGAAAAATTCCTGTCTCGTCTCCAGTGCCATGGCGATTTCCTCAATGGCCGTGTTTCCAGCGCGTTCACCAATACCGTTAATGGTTCCCTCGATCTGATCCGCACCGTTCAGGATGGCAGCGAGTGTATTAGCAGTAGCCATTCCCAGGTCATTGTGGCAATGTGCACTCAATTGAATCTTCTCCACATCGACCACATTTTCCTTAATGTGTTTGAATATATTTCCATACTCGTAGGGTGTCAAGTAACCTACCGTATCTGGAATGTTGACGACAGAAGCCCCTTCTTGTACAGCCATGGTAACCATTTCAACCACAAAATCAAGCTCTGTACGACCTGCATCCTCCAAAGAAAACTCCACTTTAGGCAAATATTTCAACCCATAGCGTATGGCAGCACGAGCAGTTTCCAATACCTGTGCCTTCTCCATCCGCAGCTTATGCTGACGGTGAATAGGAGAAGTTGCCAAGAAGATATGGATACACGGGTCCTGAGCTCCCTTGAGTGCCTCGCGAACCGCATCAATATCCTGTTCCCTTGCACGCGAAAGACCAATAACCGTCGAATTTTTCACAGCTTTTGCTACTGCATTAACAGCCGCCAGATCACCCGGAGAAGCAGCCGGGAACCCAGCCTCCATACGATCGATTCCCAGCTTCTCCAACTGATGAGCGATCTCCACTTTCTCACGAGTATTCAAGTTCACGCCAGGTGACTGTTCTCCGTCTCTCAACGTTGTGTCAAATATATATATTTTGCGCAACCTAACGCACCTCCTCAGGATTAGGACCCTTAAATTACAATGCGGCTCACGCAATAAGCAGGGCCGCATTGTAATTAATATTTATAAATAATTCATGTTGTCGAGTTCATAGTACAAAAGATTATTACTTTTTGATCCAATGCATCATTTCACGCAATTGTCCGCCCACCACTTCAATCGGATGGTTAGCTTCATTACGACGAGTAGCCGTCAGGAATGCACGTCCAGATTGATTTTCAAGGATGAAGTCACGAGCAAATTTACCTTGTTGAATGTCAGTCAATACATCCTTCATGGCTTTCTTCGTATCTTCCGTTACCACGCGTGGTCCAGTTACATAATCACCATATTCCGCTGTATTACTGATGGAATCACGCATCGTTGCCAATCCACCTTCATACATCAAGTCAACGATCAGCTTAAGCTCATGCAAGCATTCAAAGTATGCCATCTCAGGAGCATAACCTGCTTCAGTCAATGTTTCAAAGCCCGCTTTTACGAGTGCGCTCACGCCGCCACACAATACCGCCTGCTCACCGAACAGATCCGTCTCCGTTTCTTCACGGAAGGAGGTTTCAATTACGCCCGCACGTGTACAGCCAATGCCTTTTGCGTATGCAAGACCGATTTCTTTGGCTTGACCCGTTGCGTCCTGCTCAATTGCGATCAACCCCGGTACTCCAAACCCTTCTACATAGGTACGACGTACCATATGTCCTGGGGATTTTGGAGCAACCAGCAATACATCGCTATCTTTAGGAGCTACGATTTGTCCAAAATGAACGTTGAAACCATGGGAGAACAAAAGAGCTGCGCCTTTTTTCAGGTTAGGTTCAATTTCATTTTTGTACACAGAAGCTTGAGTTTCATCAGGTAACAAAATTTGAACCACATCTGCACGGCTTGTTGCATCAGCTACGTTCAGAACTTCAAAACCGTCGTTTCTTGCGACATCAGCTGATTTGCCTTCACGCAAACCAATAACAACATTCACACCACTGTCACGCAAGTTTTGTGCTTGAGCATGTCCTTGGCTACCGTAACCAATAACGGCCACTGTCTTTCCTTTCAATACGCTGAGTTCTGCATCTTTTTCGTAGTACGTTGTAACTGCCATGGTTAATTTCCTCCTTTTAATTGGACCCTTCATAATGAGCGGGTACCCCAAGAGACTTTCCCTCGTGCTCAGTATCTAAAAATCTCTTCGAGCCCCCGCTCTTATGCGGGCGGTTCTTTATTGATGTAATGCGCTATAAGCGGTAATTCGTTAAAGCTCCATATTAAGCATTGCCACGTATCATAGCTGTAACCCCGGTTCGAGTCAACTCCCGAATACCGTAAGGCTTCAACAACTCGATCATGGCATCAATTTTTTCTGTATCGCCAATGACCTGTACGATCAAGCTCGTCGTTCCAACATCAATTACAGCTGCTCTGAATGTTTCCACCACACCCATGATCTCTGGCCGCTGAGGCGGTTCTGCCTTTACCTTTATCATCGCCAATTCCCGAGCTACCATCGGCTTGGAACTGAGATCGATGACCTTGATCACATCAACCAGCTTGTAAAGCTGCTTTTCAATCTGCTCCAAGTTGTTCTCATCCCCTACAGTCACAATGACCATACGGGATAATCCAACTTCTTCCGATTGTCCCACCGTTATGCTCTCAATGTTAAAGCCTCGACGACCGAACAGGCCGGACACACGTTGCAAAACGCCGGGTTGATCATTTACCAGTACAGCAATGGTATTTTTTGTTGTCATTTTACTCGTCCCCCATCAGCATTTGATCAATTGTCGAACCTTGCGTCACCATCGGATATACATTCTCTTCCTTGCTGACTACAAACTCGACAACGACCGGTCCGGGTGTATCAAGCGCCTCCTGCCAAGCCCGACGTGCCTCTTCCTTATTCGTAGCACGCAGTCCTTTGACTCCGTATGCTTCGGCAAGTTTCACAAAATCCGGACTTCCAGCCAGGTCAATGTGACTATACCGATTGTTATAGATCAATTCCTGCCATTGGCGAACCATTCCAAGAACCTGGTTGTTGATAATTACGATTTTAACCGGAATGTTATTGATTGCACAGATGGCTAATTCCTGCGAACACATCTGCATACCGCCGTCCCCGTTAATCGATATTACCAATCTGTCGGGATTGGCCATCTGAGCACCGATTGCAGAAGGGAAACCAAATCCCATCGTACCGAGTCCACCAGAGGTGACCCATGAACGTGGCTGATTGAATTTGTAATACTGCGCTGCCCACATTTGATGCTGTCCCACGTCCGTCGTTACGATTGCGCCGCCCTTGGTCGTTTCATCCAACAGCTCAACAACCCATTGTGGTTTAAGCACCGTTTCAGAATCCTTATATGAATAAGGTTTCTCTTTCTTCCAATGCTGAATTTGCGCTCTCCATGCATCAGCTCGATCCGCACGTTTCACATCCTGATTCAGCAATTCCAGCACTGCCTTCACGTCACCCACGATAGGAATATCCGCTGCAACATTTTTTCCAATTTCAGCAGGGTCGATATCAATGTGGACGATTTTAGCTTGAGGAGCAAACCCATCCAACTTGCCTGTTACCCGATCATCGAAGCGGGCTCCGATACAGATCAACAGATCTGACTGTTGAATCGCTTGATTGGAGGTGTATGTTCCATGCATCCCCGGCATCCCCGTCCACAGTTCATGTCCACTTGGGAAACCACCCAATCCGAGCAATGTTGTCGTAATAGGAATTTCCGTTTTACGAACAAACTCGTAAAGTGCTTCATGTCCACCGGAGTATACAACTCCTCCACCTGCCAGAATGAATGGACGTTCTGCTTCGGAAATAGCTTGAGTTAGCTTGTCTAGTTGAATTTTGTTGGGTATCACTTTCGGGTTATAACCCCGCATGGTCACAGGTTCCGTTTGTGGAACAAACAACGTCTGGGCTGCAGAAATATCCTTCGGAATATCAATCAGCACCGGTCCCTTGCGCCCTGTGTTGGCAATATGAAATGCCTCATGGATGATTCGCGGCAGATCCTCCACATCTCTTACCAGATAGCTGTGCTTCGTAATCGGCATTGTAATTCCCGTGATATCGGCTTCCTGGAAAGCATCCGTACCGATCAGGGAAGATATAACGTTACCCGTGATGACCACTAACGGCACCGAATCCATAAAAGCCGTCGCAATACCAGTTACCAGATTTGTCGCTCCAGGTCCGGAAGTGGCGATACAGACACCCACTTTACCGCTCGCCCGTGCATAACCATCTGCCGCATGAATAGCTCCTTGCTCGTGACGAGTGAGGACATGCTTGAAATCCTTAAAGCCATACATGGCATCATAGATATAAAGCACTGCACCACCAGGATATCCGAAGACACAATCTACTCCCTCCAGCAACAGGCTACGGAGTAAAATTTCCGAACCTGTAATCACTTCAGGCTTCATCCACTTTTCACGTAATTCATTGGTTGACCTAACTTCAGGAATTTGTGCACTCATTGGTCATCCTCCTTTACAAAATTTACATACATCTGACATTTGTAAAAACAAAAAAACCTTTCATCCCTAGAACAGACTTGCTGTTACTGAGGGACGAAAGGCTGTAGCTTCCGTGGTACCACCCGTGTTTGCCCGATATTTCGCAATATCGAACCTTGGCAGGTACAGAAATCACAAAGGATCTCCATATCTGGCGTCTGTAACGTAGACCGTACGATTTTCCCTAATAGGTGATTCAGCGCACCGTTAATATCATCGGGCCCAAATACTTTTCAGGAAAACAGCTCCAAGGTGAGCTCGTTAAAAAGGGATTTTGGTGAAGCTTGCAGCTAATGCCTCACTCTCTGAACAAAAGAGCCCTAATCACTTCGTCCTCTTCATTGCCGTTGAGTTCATGTCATTCTTTCAAATGTTTAGACACATTATATGTCTCTCATCTGGGATAGTCAATACCCATATTTCATAAAAATTTATGTTTCTTTTCTGAAGCACCTCAGAGTCGCACGCTTGTAAGAGGTACCCGCATATTATAAAAAAGACCACACGGTGAGACAGTGCACTCCTCCAAAGCCACGTCTTATCTTGTTAAAAGGGTAGAAAAGGAGGCCCGTTTATGATTCGAAAACGAAGCTATCAAGATGACAGCATCATCTTTCGTCTCATCGAGCAAGAGCTTGTCCCCCTATCGCATTTAAGTGCCCCAGAAATGGAACAAATACGCAAAGAATTACCCCGGCGCTTAAACCGGGGCATCACTTTTGTAGCTTGCAGACCGGATAATGCACAGGTTGTTGGCTTCATTCATGTTATGCTGCATGGCGAACTATTATACATTGATTTGATCGCAATCTCTTCGGCTCATCAAGGTATGCGATACGGAAAAAAACTGCTGGAGCATGCCGAACACTACGGACGACTGCGTCGCTGCAAGCGGGCTAAAGTTATGGTGGACGAAGACAATATCAGGGGGATCCATTTTTATCTACGTCATCAATATCAAATGCTGCGCTACGTAGCTCTGAGCCGATGCCACGAACTCGAAAAGTCACTGTAAAAAGTATCTTTTTCGAGCTCAAGATTTTGTATGACTAAAATAAATTAGGGTAATACGGATATCCTACGCCGGGGTACCCCCCGTCTGTATACGGGCCTGGCTGCGGACCATATCCTGGTCCTCCATAACCTGGACCGTAGCCACCATATCCCCCACCATAGGCACCAATGTATGGAGCTGTGCCGATGGCAAGCAAGTCAAACAGCACCAGAGGAATAATCGCCTTCGTGTTTACTTTTTTCTTGCGGTTTGGTTGAAGAACCAGTCGGTTACCCGAAATGCGAATCAGCTTGCCGCTGACCTGGGAACCATCCTTGCGAGTAGCAAAGATGACTTTGCCAACAAGCTTCTCCACCTGCTTTCTGGTTACTGCCTGTTTCATCGTATTTCCTCCTTCTTTCTCAACGGATGGACAGATTGAACGGCTCCTTGATAGCTCATCACCACCACAAAATAGACCGGAGCTGACAGGGGCCGAGCGTCCCGTCCAATCTGCATAGCACAGTCTATTCCATTCATGCCAGTGGCGTATGTTTAAATGCCTGCACAATATAAAAAAAATCTGGTACCTGCACATGCAGATACCAGATTTTTTATACACCAATGTACATTTTCAAAACATACACATCAGCTATTTATAAGTTTTAACGCTTGCTTGGATCATAAAGTTGACCCAAAGCGGCCGGAGCACGTGAACGTCCGACAGCCGCTACCAGTACAATAATCGTCAGGAGATATGGCAACATAAAAATAATTTCCTGGGGAATACTTTGGGACCATGCGAACAGCTGCACATAGTTGCGAATGGCTTGTGAAAAACCAAAAAACACTGCTGCGCCAAAAGCGCCGAGCGGATTCCATTTACCGAAAATCATAGCGGCAATAGCAATATATCCCTGCCCCGAAACTGTATTGTGCGAGAACATGTTGGTTGTAGTCAGAGTGATTGTAGCCCCACCAATCCCAGCCAACGCCCCACTGATCATAACACCAATATACCGAAGACGATTTACTTTAATACCCACTGTATCGGCCGCTCCTGGATGCTCCCCAACGGAACGCAAACGCAAGCCAAACGGTGTTTTATACAAAGTAAAATAGCCAATAATAACTAATAGAATGGCTAAGTATGTCGTTGGATAGGCTTGGAAAAAGGCTTTTCCTGCAATCGGGATATCCACAAGGTAAGGGATGGATATTTCGTTGAAACCCTGAATCCGACCCGTGTCACCATCACCCTCAAATAAAAGCTTGACCATGTACAGTGTACTACCTGCTGCCAAAAAGTTGATAACTATACCACTTATTACCTGATCGGCTTTGAACGTAATAGAGGCTACAGCATGAATTAGCGAAACCAGAATACCGAACACCGCAGCTGACAGCACACCTACCCAAGCCGCAGAGGTGCCTCCTAGTCCAGCTTGCTCGGCATAAAATCCGCCAACACCCGCTGCAAACGCTCCAAATACCATAAGTCCTTCCAACCCGAGGTTCGTTACACCGGATTTTTCTGAAAAAACTCCGCCGAGAGACGCAAAAATAATCGCCGTCGCAAAAACGAGCGTTGTATGGATTAATTCACCAAGTGTTAACCAACTCATTCTACAACACCTTCTCTTTCTTCCGCTTGGAGTAGAGCGGCTTCACAACCCAACGTACAATACCTTGGGCCGCAATGAAGAAAATAATCGAGCCAATGACAACCCGGATAATTTCGGGCGGTACATCTGCGCTAAAGCTCATCCCCGCAGAACCATACGTAAGCGTTCCGAACAAAACAGAACCGAGCAGCACACCGAATGGGTTATTCATCCCAATCAGAGCTACAGCGATACCGTCAAAGCCGGTTCCCGGTGATCCTGCCATGACAGATTGATAATGGAATACTCCTAGTACTTCAAAGGCACCTGCCAATCCGGCAAAAACTCCACTAATGAACATCGCTTTTATGATATTACGATTTACATTCATACCTGCATAGCGGGATGCATCCTGATTAAATCCGACAGCCCGAAGCTCATAGCCTTGCTTTGTTTTCCACATGAAAATGTAGAAAAAGACTGCCGCCAGCACTGCAATAACTGTACCCCAATGTACCCGAGCATTCCCCATCATCTGGGACAGCCATTCGATGGAAATTGAAGCAGAAGGCTGAATATCCACAGAACGATTTTCACCATCCATAAGTGCGAACTGATTGATCACCAAATTAGCCAAATACAGACCAATCCAGTTCATCATAATACATGTAATAACTTCATTCACGCCTCGTTTGGCCTTCAAATAGCCAGCAATCGCAGCCCACAAGCCTCCGAAAACTGCACCTGCAATCACAGCTAGCGGTGCATGTATGATAGCTGGCAACCCATGGAGTTTAATGCCCACAATCGAAGCAGCTGTCATACCTACCAGAAACTGACCTTCGCCGCCAATATTAAACAATCCGGCGCGGGCCGCAAAAGCAAATGCCAGCCCCGTTAAAACCAGCGGAGTCATCTCACGGATAGCCTCTCCAAAGTTATAAGAATCTCCGTATACACGGCTAAACAAAGCAGAATAGGCCACAATAGGGTCATACCCGCCAATCAGCATCACAATAGCACCCAGAAGGAGACCCAAAATAATAGAGACCAGCGCCAGTACAAAGGAGTCTTTTGTGAATATTTTCAATAGATTAGCCATTCTCTACTCCTTTCTTCACTGCACTTCCTGCCATCATCAGTCCCAGTTCCTGGTCATTCGTTTCTTCTGGCAGCACTTCCCCGACAATCTTGCCCTCATAGATGACAGCAATTCGGTCGGATACATTCATAATCTCATCCAGTTCAAAAGATATGAGCAACACAGCTTTACCTTGGTCCCGCTGGGCAATCAGTTGTTTCTGGACAAATTCAATAGCTCCGACATCCAGACCGCGTGTAGGCTGTGCTGCAATGAGAAGGTCTGGATTTTTATCAATTTCACGCGCAATGATAGCCTTCTGCTGGTTCCCACCAGATAATGCTCTTGCCTTCGTGTGAATATCCGGTGTCCTTACATCAAACTTTTCGATAAGACTTTTGGCCTGTTTCTCTATAGCATCTTTGTTCAAGAAGCCATTTTTACTGTAAGGCGCCTGGTAATACGTCTCCAGCACCATATTTTCACTCATAGAAAAATCGAGCACCAACCCATGCTTATGACGGTCCTCCGGTATATGTGAAACGCCTGCCTCTGAAATTTTGCGTGGTGGCTGATTGGCCACCTCTTGTCCGAGCAAACGGATGCTTCCGTCATCCACCTTGCGTAAGCCTGTCAAAGCTTCAATCAGCTCACTCTGTCCATTTCCATCTACTCCGGCAATCCCCAAAATCTCGCCCGCCTTGACCTGAAGGTTCAACTCATTTAGAACATTAATGCCATCCTTGTTTTTAGAAATTACATTGTTCATTTCCAGTACCGTTTGTCCTGGTTGCGCAAGCTGCTTGTCCACTTTAAAGGACACACGACGGCCCACCATTTTCTCAGCCAGCTCATTTGGTGTTGTTTCAGACGTCTTGACCGTATCAATAACCTGACCTCGGCGAATGATCGTAACCGTATCTGCAATTTGCATGATTTCTTTAAGTTTATGAGTAATAAGAATAATTGATTTGCCTTCAGCGACCAAGCGCTTCATAATATCCAGCAACTCAGTGATCTCCTGCGGTGTCAGCACAGCTGTAGGCTCATCGAAAATCAGAATATCTGCACCGCGATAGAGCGTTTTGATAATTTCTACACGTTGCTGCATACCAACAGATATATCCTCAATTTTGGCATTCGGATTTACCTGAAGACCGTACTGCTCAGACAGCCGCTGTACTTCTGCGGCAGCCTTTTTATAATTGATTTTCAGACCCTTACGTGGCTCCGAGCCCAGGACAATATTTTCGGTAACGGTAAACGGCTGTACGAGTTTAAAATGCTGATGCACCATGCCAATCCCCAGATCAATCGCCTTATTTGGACTATCAATCTGTACGGGTTTACCTCCGATTTCAATTGTCCCTTCATCCGGCTGATACAGTCCGAAAAGAATATTCATAAGCGTAGATTTACCCGCGCCATTCTCACCCAAAAGGGCATGAATTTCTCCCTTATGCAGCTTGATGCTGATGGAGTCGTTGGCAACGATGCCGGGGAATCGTTTTGTAATTTGCTTTAACTCAACGACGGGGGTCGCTGCATCCATGAGATCACCCTTATACACTTTATAGTATGTGCTCCAATGAGCTGATTTTGCCCGTTATAATCCATATAACTCCAGACGTAAGAACAAGGCTAGTCTTATGAACCAGCCTTGTCGCTACTTCTATGTTCTTCAAGCCAAAACTTATTTCGAAGGAACTGTAATTTCGCCCTTAATAATTTTTTGCTTGTATTGTTCTACAAGATCAAGCACGTCTTTAGGTACGTTTTTCGTTGATGTGTCTGCCAAACCAATACCATTATCCTTCAGAGCCAGTGTCTCGACACCACCCTTAAATTTACCATCAATTACTTCTTTAGATACGCGTTTTACAGCTTCATCTACACGTTTTACCATCGAAGTCAATGTTACGTCGTCACCAAACTCAAGTGATTGGTCTTTATCTACGCCAATAACCCATACTTGCTGACCTTGTTGCTTACGTGCGAGCGCTTCATTAAATACACCTGTACCAGATCCGCCAGCTGCATGGAAAATAATATCCGCACCGCTGTTATAGATCGTCGCAGCTGCTGCTTTACCCAGGTCCGGCTTATCAAATGCACCTGTGTAGTTAACTTCCAATTTTGCATTTGGATTTACAGCTTTAATTCCTGCTTCGAATCCTTTTTCAAAACGTTTGATCAATGGGCTGTCTTGTCCACCCACAAAACCAATTTTGTTTGTTTTGGTAAGCTTACCAGCTACAACCCCCACCAAGAAGGAACCTTCATTTTCAGCAAAAACAACCGATTTTACGTTAGGCGCATCCACGACACTGTCAATGATCGCCAAATTCTTGCTTGGGTTGTCTTTCGCTACTTGTCCAATCGCATTCGCCAGATTAAAACCGATTCCCCAAGTCAGGTTAAAATCACCCTTAACAAATTGGTTCAGGTTAGGAATATAATCTTGATCGGATTTACTTTGCAGGTATTTAACTTTAACGCCCGATTCTTTCTCAGTGGCTTGTAGTGCCTCCCAAGCAGATTGGTTAAACGATTTGTCGTTTACTCCACCCACATCTGTAACCATGCCGATTTGGACATTCGATGTTTTGGCAGAACCACCTGTGTCTCCACCATTTGCGTTGGATGCACCTTGATTTTTGTTACCGCAGCCTGCGAGAATGACCGAGATCGCCAGCAGCATAACCAAAGACATACTGAACATTTTCTTCATGCTGATACTGTTCCCCCTTAGTGTTAGATCCCTGGACTGTCTCTTTTCTTTGAACATGTACATGCTCATTGCATGTCATTTACTGACGAGACAGATCGTACAGAAGACTTACTTTAGAGATTATACAATTATGATCGGCTAAAATCTAGACAATTAATAACCTTGGGTCAATTTTTTTTAAAATCTCATCAATGTAAGCGTTACAAAGTTAAAAAAAACATACATTTTTCCATCTCACGTCATATTTATTCGTATTTTGGAGAAAACGAAGTCTTTTCCGTAACATTGAGTATGTACAAAAAAAGGCATCCCTACACAGCGTACTGCTTGGGATACCTTTTTACCGCTTTCGCGGTTTCCACGCCTTCATTATTAATAATTAAGCGTTGATTTTGCCTTTAGCAACAGTTGCCAAAGAGTTGAATGCATTAATATCATTGACTGCAAGATCAGCCAAGATTTTGCGGTTAATGTCCACACCAGCCAATTTCAGACCGTGCATCAATTTGCTGTAAGACAAACCGTTCAAACGAGCTGCTGCGTTGATACGCACGATCCACAGTCTGCGGAAGTTACGTTTCGTCTGACGACGGTCACGGTATGCGTAAACAAGCGATTTCATTACCTGCTCGTTAGCTGTTTTAAAAATGCGGTGTTTGGAACCAAAATAACCTTTAGCAAGCTTCAATACTTTTTTATGACGACGACGAACGACGAATCCGCCCTTTACTCTTGCCATATCAATAGACCTCCCAAATAATGTTTATACTTCATTCATTGCAGTGCTAGTGCTATTTCAGGTTAGCAAGACCTTGTTTCAGACGCTTAACGTCCCCAGGTGCCATCTCAGGGTTAGTACCCAGAACGCGTTTTGCACGTTTGGATTTGTGGGAAAGCAAATGGTTTTTGTAAGCTTTGTAACGCATTACTTTACCAGTACCGGTAATTTTGAAGCGGCCTTTAAGGCTGCTATGTGTTTTCATTTTAGGCATTGAACTTCCTCCTTAATTTGTCATTGACTCTTTGGAGCCAATATCATAATCATGCTGCGTCCTTCGAGCTTGGGTTGGCGCTCCACGGTACAAAGATCAGCAACTTCCAATTTCACACGTTCGAGAATTTTTTGACCCACATTAGCATGGGTAATTTCACGACCGCGGAAACGAACGGAGCATTTCACCTTGTCCCCTTCATTCAGGAACTTTACCACATTGCGAAACTTGGTTTGGTAGTCATGTTCCTCGATGTTGGAACGGAACCATACCTCTTTGATGTCAACGATCTTCTGGTTTTTACGGGCTTCCTTTTCTTTCTTCTGTTGCTCATAGCGGAATTTACCGTAATCCATAATCCGACACACGGGCGGCTTCGCTTGAGGCGCCACGTTTACGAGATCCAAGTTTGCGTCAATCGCCATTTGCAAAGCTTCACGCGTCGGTGTAATCCCGATTTGTTCCCCATTCGCACCAACTAGACGTACTTCTCTCACCCGAATCTCATCATTGATCATATGTTCCTTACTAATAACCCTCCACCTCCAGAACCTGTTATTGTTGTATTGTGTTTAAGCACAAAAAAGGGATGACGACTACACAGCCGACATCCCTGTCTGATACTCAATTCATCATGAAAGTTCAATTCACAAATCATTGGATCATGACCAGCCGGCAATACCGGGCAGGTGAGAAGTCGGACCTTCTACTTGTTAATCCATACTTTTCAATTAACATACTCGAATATCTTATCACGGTGCAATCGAGGTGTCAACACTTTAATAGAAAATGAATGACACCGATCTTCAGTCCTATTTCATCGTCCAATTAACCTTGCTTGCTCTGAACCTCTTCCAGGCGAACGACACGCGTGTGCTGGGTATGGCTCCATTGCTTGTTGTTCTGTGTAAAGAACGCATAGAACGTAATCGGATACCACGAGACCAGATATACCGGGAATAGCAGCAGGTACAGATATACTTTTTTGAACGTGACCTTTTCCAAAATCATCGCGATCACAAAGGTAGTAATATTCAGACCCACAGCTATAACACCAGTCCAAGCCGGGAATTGTACATAAATATTTTCGATATTAGGTCCACCAAATAACGCTATATCTATCCACATAGCTACTGTCATCAAGAAGGTGAGCAGTACGATATACACGTTTAGACCATAAAGAGCCATATCGAATTTAGTCAGGCTTCTATGCTTGATACTTTGCCACAGCAACGGGAAGAAATAACGACGAGCGACCGTGAAGTGACCTTGCATCCAGCGCAGACGCTGTCTGGACGAAGCTTTGAATGTCAACGGCTTTTCATCATATACCTTGGCATCGTAATTAAATCTTGGATATACGTTGCGTTGTGTGCAGCGCATGGTGAATTCCAAATCCTCTACGAGACTTGTTGCACCCCAGCCCATTTCCTTAAGCAGATTTGTTTCAAAGCACATGCCTGTACCACCGAGGAAATTAGCCATGTTCAGATTGTGACGTGACAGCTGCCACAAACGGTTGATGTACCAATAAGATACCCCGTATGCCGCTGTAATCCAAGAATCCTCAGGATTCTTAGTATCAATGTACCCCTGAATAACACGGGCACCTGTGCACAGATCATTGTTCATTTCACTCAAGAAATTGGTATGCGCCAAATTGTCAGCATCAAACATGACAATGGCATCATATTGGCGCGGCATAGCCCATAATTCCTTGAGCATCCACTCAATAGCGTAGCCTTTACCACGCAGATTTGGATTCGTACGTTCACAAGCATTCATGCCGTGAGCGCGAACAATATCCGCAGTCTTATCTGTGCAGTTATCACAGATTACGAACACATCGTAAAGTTCCTTCGGATAATCAAGTTGCTTCAAATTTTCCATCAATGCTCCGACAACCTGTTCTTCATTGTGGGCAGCGACTAAAATGGCAAATGATTTTTCTGGAGCAGCGTGCTCTTTCCTTTTCTTGCGAACCAATCCGAACAAGGAGAATGCAAACTGATAGACTGCGATCACCGCCAGTATGACCTGGAGCGTCACAAAAATAGCGTCTAACATGATCTCTTGTTACCCCCTTTTTTATACCCCTTAAAATCTTGCGTTTGTTTGTTTTCTATCTGTGTAGCGCAAGTTGCGGCGCTTTGCGCGCCTTTTCTGTAGTTTTTGACCCGACCCTTGCTTTCTTCATTGGCTGTGCGCAGCCCCCTTTTGGCTGACACAGGAATGCCATTACGATTTTCGTTGGTTTTCAATCTTTTGTCAAAGCCCTTAAACCGGTCTCAGCAGCAAAAAAACACAACAAACTCCCGTTTGAACCGGGAATGCGGCGCTGGTCTTCTCATTGATGACGCTTAGGTCTTATTTTCATCCATTTGCTAACTTTTTATTTCTTTGGTCCCTCCTTTTTGTGGGCCAATTAGCAACCACTTCTAAACACTCTATCTTATTAGACGGATGAACGCAAAGAAAGTTATACAATTTGGCTTATATTCCATTAACATTTTTGTGTAGAATTGAACCAAGTAAGTTATGAATCTTTAGTGATTCTTGAAATGAACAGCGTTTAAAAATATGATGAGAGCAAGAGAATAATTACTTATGGTCTGATTATGTCAAAATGACTCAAAATATTGCCGACTGACCTGAACCGGCAACCGGAGGAAACCAAATGCAACGTTTAGTCGTAAAACTTATAAATCTGGAGCAGCAGTTGTTCAAATGGATCAACGGACGCTTACACAACCGTTTTTTGAACTTCTGGCTTTATTATCTCACACATTTAGGCGGGGCTACCTTTACTATAGCCTCCACACTCCTTATTTGGTGGCTCGCTCCGAATCCGTGGAAAGATACCGGTATGAAGGGAGCCATCGCTCTCGGGGTCAGTCACATCCCCGTAGCTATCGTTAAAAAGCTGTACCCGCGGATTCGCCCGTATTTGGCGCTACCAGGTACAAATACATTCCGCAACCCCTTGTCGGACCATTCTTTTCCCTCAGGGCACACGACCGCTATTTTTTCAGCTACCGTGCCTTTCATGCTACAGTCACCGATGCTAACATTGCTGCTGTTGCCTGTAGCGACAATTGTTGGTTTTTCTCGAATTTATCTGGGTCTTCACTACCCAACGGATGTACTCGCAGGAGCGGTCATCGGAACGTCTGCAGCAATAGGAACGGTTGCATTCTGGCCTTAAAGCCGATATGGTATGATTGAGAACATCCCAGCAGGAACAGGTGAAATGAGAGTGGCTAAAAAACGAGTGTTATTATTATCGGAAGGTTTCGGTGCCGGACATACTCAAGCTGCCTACGCGCTCTCAAGCAGTTTGCGGAAGCTTTCTCCGAATGTGCAGACAAGAGTGCTGGAGCTGGGGAGTTTTTTGAATCCAAGAATGGCCCCGCTTATTATTACAGCATACAAAAAGACTGTTGTATCGCAGCCTCGTCTAGTCGGATTGGTTTACCGTCATCAGTACAAAAAATCATTAAACCGTCTTACAACGCTCGCTTTGCACCGTCTGTTCTACACGCAGACCCGAAACATTCTCCGGCAGCTTCGTCCCGATTTGGTGGTATGTACTCATCCCATCCCTAGCGCGGTAATTTCACGTTTGAAGCGCTTAGGCTTACATGTTCCGCTTTGTACTGTCATTACAGATTACGATGCACATGGAACATGGATTAGTCCCGAGGTTGACCGGTACTTTGTATCTACGCCTGAAGTCATGCGTAAGCTGCGCGCACGCGGAGTACCCGTCTCGAAAATCCAGGTGACCGGTATTCCCGTTCATCCAAATTTTTGGGAACATCCTGGGCACGATGAAATTAGAGAACAATTCGGACTTAAACCCATCCCGACCGTACTCGTTATGGGTGGCGGCTGGGGCCTTATGAATGACGAAGTCATACATCATTCGCTTACTCAGTGGAGAGAAAACATACAATTTATTTTTTGTTTGGGGCATAATGATAAAATTCGTCGTAAAATGCAATTAGATCCCAGGTTTAATCATCCAAATATTCATATCTTCGGATTCACACGGGAAATCGACAAATTAATGGAGGTATCGAATCTGCTCATCACCAAACCCGGCGGAATGACATGCACCGAGGGATTGGCCAAAGGGATTCCGATGCTGTTTCACAAACCTCTCCCTGGACAGGAGGAGGAAAATTGTCAATACTTTACGGCTCAAGGCTTCGGAGAACCGATTACTTCGCTGGATGTTGTCGTTAAATGGATGAACCGACTGCTACACGATTTTCCAGAAATCGTCCGCAAGCGACAGGAGCACGTCCATAATGTAGCGCGATATTATCCTCTTCAGAGCGCACAGAGTATTTTGGATATACTGGAACCGAACAGGGTGCTTTCCTAATAAGGAAGCACCCTGTCTTATTTTATCCATTTGATCTGTTTTTATTTCCCGTACTTTTCAAGGCGTGTTTTTTCGTACTCTTCCAAAGCATCTTTGCCGATCAGCACCTCGACTCGATGAATATTCATACCTTTGCCCATAAACTTTTGTTCATATTCCGTCATGACATGCTCCTCGTTAATCCCCTCACGATGAAGGTTTAACGAAATATTCGTCATCTGCAAACCGCTATCGGCAAACGAATTGAGAGAAAACTCAAACAGTGTCTCCGAATCGGTCTTAAAATGAATTTGTCCTTTGCTGTTCAAAAGCTGACGGTACTTGTCCAAAAAACGCGGATGCGTCAAACGACGACGTGCATGTTTGGCTTTAGGCCAGGGATCACTAAAATTCAGATAAATGCGTTCAATCTCTCCTGGTTCAAAAACATTTTCGATCTGTTCGATGTTTGCCAGTGCCAATTTGATATTAGGCGGCGTATCAACCTCTGAATTACTCCAGGCCAGACGAGACTTTTCTGTTGCACGGCGAACCAGCTCATCATACATATCAAAGCCAATATAATTAACCTCCGGATTCCGGAAGCTCATTTGGCTTATAAATTGCCCTTTACCCATACCGAACTCTACATGAATGGGACGATCATTACCAAAAAGCTGCTGCCATTTCCCCTTATACTGTGCTGGCTCCAAGATGACTAGGTCCTGCTGTTCTTCCAGACTTTCCCGAATTCCTTTTCTTCCGCGTAAACGCATGTTACTCCTCCATATACTCTGTTATCAAGGAAAAAGGAATTCCACCCCCGCTTGAAGATACGGAAATGAAATTCCTTTTTCAATATATTTGGATTGGGGTCCAACTAATTTAATTGTTCATAGTCTACCCCATCAGCAGGTGAAAAATCAATTGTCTTTTGGCAAGCCGCTCTGATTTTTTGACGTGCGGTCGTTCCAATCTGACGATCCTGCCCAAAACGGACACCAGTCAATGCCAACGCCTCATCAAAGGTTAACTCAACAGTAACTTTATCCATACGCGTCTTATCCTGCGCATTCATAAAAGATCACCTCACGGGTTATTTGTGATGGAACCGACGTGCACTTACCCTAAAACAGGCGATAGAAACAGCATAGCTGCCTCCCTGAAGAATAATCATTAGCAACGGATAACTTTTATCTTCAGGATCGAAAACAGTCCTTTTATTGTATGTCTGGTACCGCTTACAATATAACACATTGTGTAACCTTTTTCAATCCGCAACGCCATAAAATACGCACATTTTATTGACTTGTTCGGTCAAATGATTCCCAATGAAGACTGATTTTTGTTACAATAGGGTGATCGTAAAAAAAGGAGTACACCCATGAAAACAGATTTATTGCCTGCTCCTCTCCTGTGGGGAGATAAACGGTTCCATACTTGGAATTACGAAATGCGTGAGCAATTTCAAAATAAAGTGTTCAAAGTCATGCTGGATGCCGGTTTTACCTGTCCGAATCGCGATGGCTCCATCGCTAAAGGGGGTTGCACCTTTTGTAGCGCACGCGGATCGGGTGATTTTGCCGGGCGTCGTCGTGATGATCTGGTCACCCAGTTCAATACGATTCGGGATCGGCAGCATCTAAAATGGCCAAACGCCAAATATATTGGCTATTTTCAAGCCTATACTAATACGTATGCCCCGGTTGAGGAACTGCGAGAATACTTCGAGGTTATTCTGGAGCAGCCCGGTGTTGTCGGTCTGTCCATCGCTACACGTCCTGATTGCCTGCCTGACGATGTAGTGAATTACCTTGCCGAGCTAAACGAACGCACGTACCTATGGGTCGAAATGGGTCTGCAAACTGTCCATGAATCGACCTCAGAGCTGATTAACCGCGCTCATGATACTCAATGCTATCTGGATGCGGTGGAAAAGCTGCGCAAGCGGAATATCCGCGTGTGCGCCCACATCATTTATGGTCTGCCCCAAGAGACGCATGAAATGATGCTCGATACGGGACGGGCGGTAGCCGCTATGGATGTGCAGGGCATCAAAATCCACCTGCTGCATCTCATGCGCAAAACGCCCATGGTCAAGCAATATGAAGCGGGATTGCTACGCTTTCTGGAAAAGGACGAATACGTTAAGCTGATAGTTGATACGCTGGAGTTTTTACCTCCCGAAATGATCGTTCATCGGTTAACCGGAGATGCCCCACGCGATTTGCTAATGGGGCCCATGTGGTCGCTTAAAAAATGGGAAGTGCTTAATGCCATTGATCATGAACTGAAGTCACGTGAAACGTGGCAGGGAAAATACTGGAGGCAACCTTAAATGGGGTTCCTATCCGTCCTGAGCTACGCTCATCAATTGGTGGCTGCGCGGGTGCAGCCAGGCGATACTGCTATAGACGCCACTATCGGCACAGGAGCAGATACGTTGTTTCTGGCAAAGGCTGCTGGTAAACGGGGCCGTGTCTATGGCTTCGACATCCAGCAAGAAGCACTGCATTGCGCCCGTCGTCGACTGGAAGAAAACGCTTCTCCTTCATTAGCAGAAGTATCGCTACTGCTACAAGGTCATGAGCAAATGCGGGAGGCCGTTCCGGACATGCTGCATGGCAAAGTCGCTGCGGTCATGTTTAACCTCGGCTACTTGCCTTCCGAAGGCGCCGATCCTACGGTCATCACCCATACAGACAGCACGCTCGTCGCACTTGATGCTGCCTTACAATTGCTGCGACCACGCGGCATTCTGACTGCCGTGTTATATCCAGGACACGCCGGAGGCATTGAAGAAGCAGATGCCGTTCTTCAATGGGCTTCTGATCTCCCAGTCTCCAGCGGTCAAAGCATTATTTATCGTCAATTACAACGAGCCGCTTCGCCTTACGTAGTGGCGGTTGAGAAGAAATAATGTCGGATTTTAAACTCAGGTTATGAGCGGCTTTTTTAGCCGCCTTACATATATCATTTTTTTAGCTCATTTGGACGCTATTCATCCCAGTTTATTGCCCTAGCGGCACGTTATTGATTTCCCTATTCTGTTAGGTCGCACTCATTACTCAATATGGAGGAGAGAAATTATGCTAAAGCCATACCCGCTGCAATTTCAACCTGAGTTCAAAGAGAGAGTTTGGGGAGGACGGGCCTTAGAGCAATTTGGTCTAACCCCACCAGAAGGACATATCGGGGAAGGATGGATGATTGCCGATCATCCAAACGGAACAACAACGGTTATCAATGGTGAGCTGGCAGGCAAAGGACTGGATGAAATCCGCGAGACCTACGGGCAGAATTGGCTCGGGGCCAAGGGTGTATCGGAAAAAGGCGGACGATTCCCTCTTTTGATCAAACTACTGGATTGTAATGATGACTTATCCGTTCAGGTACACCCGACAGATGATTACGCAGGACTTCCAGCCGGAGAATTAGGAAAAACTGAAATGTGGTACGTGCTTGATGCCAAGCCAGATGCCAAGATTATTTATGGTCTGACCGAAGGTGTAACCCGCGAGAGTCTGCGCACAGCCCTTGAAAGTGGGGATATCCTCGGCAGTTTGCGCCAGGTTCCAGTCGAAGCAGGCGATACGTTCTTCATCCCCGCCGGAACCGTACATGCACTGTGTGCAGGCGTTGTCGTTGCTGAAATCCAGCAAAATTCGGATACTACCTATCGCTTATATGACTACAATCGCCCCGGACTGGACGGCAAGCCTCGTGAGTTGCATATCGAGGATTCCCTCAATGTAACCTCCTACGAAGGTGCAGGCGCAACAACGATGAAAACGGACGGCTTACAGCCTGGTAAATGGCTCCAGTTGGCAGCCTGTGAGTATTTTGTTGTGGAAAAGGGTATCGTAGATGGAAGTTGGGCACTTTCTACAACGGAAGACAGCTTCACCATTCTCGTGATTTGTGAAGGCAGTGGGACCATAACATGGAACAATAATACCGAGTCTCTTTCCTGTAAAGCTGGAGATTGCTTCCTGTTGCCCGCTAACCTGAGTGGTTACACGCTGAATGACAGAATGACCGTACTTAGATCTTATCTTCCTTAAAGCTTAAAGGATGTGATGTCTAATTATGCGGGAATACACCTTCACCATCGCTGAAAATGACGGAACAGAGCTTTTTGCCTACCGCTGGCTGCCTGATCAGAATTTGCCCATTAAGGGGATTGTTCAAATTTCGCATGGCATGTGCGAGACGTCCTATCGCTACATCCGACTGGCCGAAAAACTTACTGCTTGCGGTTATGGCGTGTATGCCAACGATCATATCGGTCACGGGCGTACGGCTGGTGATCCTGATAAGCTGGGTATGCCGGGAGCTAATGCGTTTAATCGAATGGCAAACGGCATGCTGGAGCTAGGCGAAATTGCAGCTAAGGAATTCCCTGATCAGTCTCGTTTTTTGCTGGGTCACAGCATGGGGTCCTTTTTAACCCAGAAAATTATGTATGATGATCGGCAAACGTATCACGGGTTTATTTTATCGGGAACCAACGGACGACGTGGTCTCCTAAAACTCGGAGAGCAAGTTGCTCTACTGCAAGCCAAGCTGCAAGGAATGGATCATCGCAGCATGCTGCTCAACGCTATGGTCTTTGGCGGCTTTAACCGTGCCTTTCGTCCGGTGCGTACGGCGTTCGACTGGCTGTCCCGTGATCCTGAGGAAGTAGATCAATTCGTGCACGACCCATTATGTGGAGCTATATGCACGACAGGCTTTTTTCTGGATTTTTTCAGGCTATTACAAGAAATCCACTGGCCTTCCTCGCTGAAACGCATCAATCCCAAACTGCCAGTTTATATTTTTGCCGGGGATCGTGATCCAGTGGGTTTGTTCGGTAAAGGTGTGTTGTCACTAGTGGAAATGTATCGAAGCTTAGAGCTTCAGGACATCGAATACCGCCTCTATCCTGACGGTCGCCATGAGATGCTTCATGAAACAAACCGCGACGAGGTGATGAGTGACATCGTGGACTGGCTCGACCGTCATGTTAACACAGGGGTGACCTCTGTTTCCGCATTGTCTGGAGACTCCGAGGCACCTGGACATTCAATCTCGCCCAAGTCATCAACCTTGTGAGGAAATAAGAAAAGAAACCTTTAAAACCACGATTAAAGTGGGATTGAAGGTTTCTTTTTTATTCCCTTATATTCATTTGGATATAGTTTTAAAAATCACCATGCATTCCGTTCTCTCAGGGAAGTAATATGAGCTGTGTGATGCTTGCCATGCCAGGCATAGATGCCGATGTTTCGTTCCAGGCGGATCGTCTGGCCCGATTCAGGATGAATAAATGTTCGGTGTAGCTGATCCTCTCCCAACGATCGTAACACGGTCACCCACCGTTCATGCAGTCCTTCCAGCAATTGCAACGAAGGTTCCAGTGGAAGCTCCCTGGCGTCTGGTATTTCGGCCCAACGCCCCTCATCATATGGCTTGATCGTCGGCGTATCCTCCGTCAGTGCCAGCTTAAAACGGATATAGCTGTTCATATGGCTGTCTGCCACATGATGAACTACCTGCCGAATCGTCCAGCCCCCTTCGCGATAAGGCGTATTGAGCTGCTGCTCATTCAGTCCTTCGACCGCCTGACGCAGCTGTGCAGGCAATTCAGCAATGTCGTGAATCCATGCGATAAGCTGTTCTTCTGTAATGGTATCTGGAACAACGAATGATCCTATCGGATAGCGCAAGTCTTTGTCCAAAACAGTTCCCGCCCTTCTCTACATCTACTGCCTGTAATGTCAGTTGCCTTATGTTATAACTATGCAGGAAAAAAAGCAGACTCGCAAGAGTCTGCTTTTGTCATACACGTAAAGAGGAGATACACTTGCCCGATTTATTTTATCCTTCCAGTAACAATGATTCCGGATCTTCCAGCAATTCTTTGACCGTTACCAGGAAACGAACCGCCTCACTACCATCAATAATCCGGTGATCGTAGGACAACGCAATATACATCATCGGACGATTTTCCATGCGTTCCTCGTCGATGGCAATCGGGCGAAGTTGGATCTTATGCATGCCCAAAATACCCACTTGCGGCGTATTGAGAATTGGCGTAGACAGCAGGGAGCCGAAAATACCTCCATTGGTTATAGTAAACGTTCCTCCTTGCAAGTCGGCCAGAGAAAGCGAATTGGAGCGTGCTTTGCCAGCCAAATCTGCAATACTTTTCTCGATCTCAGCAAAGCCAAGACGATCGGCATCCCGTACAACTGGCACGACCAAACCTTCCTTGGCAGATACAGCGATCCCGATATCATAGTATTTTTTCAGTACGATATCATCGCCGTTAATTTCTGCATTCACGGTAGGGAAGCGCTTGAGTGCGCCAACCACTGCCTTTGTAAAGAAGGACATAAAGCCCAAACCTACATCATGTTTTTCCTTAAACTTATCTTTACGGCGTTTACGCACATCGAGAATGGCGGTCATATCCACTTCATTAAAAGTGGTGAGCATGGCAGCTGTTTGCTGTGCTTCAACAAGACGCTTAGCGATCGTCGCTCTGCGCCGAGACATCCGCTGGCGTTCCACAGGCTTGCTGTACTCCGTTTGTGCTGTAGACGGAGGCGCAGGCTTGCTAGTAGCAGGAGACGCAGGTACAGATGCTGCACGTGACACTTCAGAGCTGTTATGCGTTTTTACGTCCTCCTGGAAAACACGTCCGAGCGGGTCCTTTCCCTGTACCTGCTCAAGATCAATCCCGCGCTCACGCGCCAACTTCCGGGCGGATGGTGATGCCGTCTGGCCATTCCCGTCGCCATTCGATGAAATAGGCGGTGCAGACTTTTCTTCAGCTTTACCGCCGCCTCCTACGGAAGACGGTGAAGTCGCTACGGACGGTGCTTCAGGCGCTTGAGTCGCTGCAACTTCTCCAGCACCGGTTGATTCCGCACCACCACTGCCGCTTCCGATCAAGCCAACAGCTTCACCGATGACTACAGTATCACCCTCCTGACGAAGGATTTTCTGGACCACACCTGCTTCTTCCGCACTAATTTCCAGATTGACCTTATCGGTTTCCAGCTCCAGTAGAACATCTCCCTGTCCTACGGAATCCCCTTCCTTCACAAGCCATTTGGAGATTGTTCCTTCCGTGATGGATTCTCCCATTGCTGGCACTATAATATCGCTCACAGCCGCTACCTCCCCATTGTAATATTGTTTTTGGTATCCTGCTTCAACGCCGATTGAATAATTCGCTGTTGCTCTAGGCTGTGTACTTGCTGATAACCGCTGGCCGGGCTTGAACGATCTGGTCTGCCTGCGTAACGAATTTCCGCTCCCTGTGGCACTACATTCCGCAGACGAGGTTCAATGTAACTCCAGGCCCCCATATTTTTAGGTTCTTCCTGAGCCCATACGAACTCCTTAACATGCGGGAAGCGGCCGAAAATATTCCGAATTTCCTCTTCCGGGAAAGGGTATAGCTGCTCCACACGAATAATATGCAGACGCTCTTCTGCCTCATTCTTATCCTTTTCCAATGCTTCTTCGAGATCAATGGCAATCTTGCCACTGCATAGTACAATGCGCTCTACACGATCCGGACGCGCACCCAGACCAGGCTGTTCCAACACAGGACGGAATGCTCCTTCGCTGAATTCAGTGGCAGGCGAAGCGACACGATTATTACGAATCAGGCTCTTCGGCGACATCATCACAAGCGGGCGGGCTTCCTCACTTTCGCTTAATGCAGCCTGACGGCGTAGCAGATGGAAATACTGTGAGGCACTGCTCAAATTAGCGACAGTCCAGTTATTTTGTGCGGACAACTGGAGAAAACGCTCCAGACGTGCGCTTGTATGCTCTGGTCCTTGTCCTTCGCTACCATGCGGTAACAGCATCACTAGACTCGATTTCTGTCTCCATTTGGCACGGCCTGCGGAGATGAATTGGTCAAAAATAACCTGTGCACAGTTAGCAAAATCGCCGAATTGTGCTTCCCAAATCACTAACGTTTCAGGAGAATACACGTTATAGCCATATTCAAAGCCGAGGACAGATGCCTCAGACAATGGACTGTTATGAATACTGAATGAAGCACGTGCTTCCGGCAATGTATGCAACGGGCAATGTGTACGGCCTGTTTCAGGCTCATGCAGCACAAGGTTACGGTGAGCAAATGTAGCTCGCTCCGCATCCTGACCTGTCATACGAATAGGCTTGCCGTCTGCGAGAATGGTGGCCAAAGCCAGCGTCTCCGCCAAGCTCCAATCTACCTTTTCCCCTTCGTTCAGAGCGGTTTTTCTACGCTGTAAAATTCGATCCAGCTTCGGATATACATGAAAAGCCTGTGGCCATTTGAGTAAGTTTTCATTGATTTGGCGCAGCTTTTTCAATTCCACTGCAGTACGTACCATAGAATTCTGATTCTTTTTCGCCTTCACAGGAGTCATTTCCGGCTCTTGTTCCGGTTGATTCTTCACATGCTCATGCGCTTCCTTCAGTCTGTTTTGGACCTTTTCAATGAGGCCGGCACTAAACGCTTCATCCACTATACCCTGCTTCATCAGCTTTTGAGCATATAATTTGCTCACCGTCGGATGATTCTTCACCTTACGGTATACCAGCGGTTGTGTTGTTTCCGGGTCATCGGATTCATTGTGACCATAACGACGGTAACCAATCAGATCAATCAAAAAATCCTTCTTGAAACGATTGCGATATTCACCAGCCATACGTGCCGCTGCAATGCAGGCTTCAGGATTATCCGCGTTCACATGTACAATTGGAATTTCATAGCCTTTAGCCAAATCACTGGCATAACGGGTCGAACGTGAATCGACACTCTCTGTCGTAAAACCCAAACGATTATTCACAATAATATGGACCGTGCCGCCATTACGGAAGCCACGCAAATTTGTGAAATTAAGTGATTCTGCCACGATACCTTCACCTGGGAAAGCCGCATCACCATGCATAATAATTGTAGCTGCCTTGCTCACATCCAGCTTCGGATAACCAGCCTCACTGCGGTCTTCCTGTGCAGCTCGTGAAAATCCTTGTACTACCGGATTTACATATTCCAGGTGACTCGGGTTATTCGCCAATGTTAAACGGGCTTGCACTGCTCCCCCATCTTTTACAAAACGATCAGCACCCAGATGATATTTCACATCGCCAGTCCAGCCGTAGTTAATTCCTGTGGAACCTTCCGACGGGATCAAATCCTTATTCGGCGAATGATGAAATTCAGAGAAAATTTTACTGTAAGGCTTGCCCAGCACATGAGCCAGTACATTCAAACGGCCGCGATGCGCCATACCCATCAGGACATGACTTGCTCCTGCATTTGTCGTTAGACGAATAATCTCGTCGAGAACAGGGACAAGCACATCATTACCCTCGATGGAAAAACGTTTCTGTCCGACGAATGTTTTATGCAAAAACTCTTCGAACTGTTCTACTTCTACCAATCTGCCTAGCAACGACTTGCGTTCCTGTGTTGTAAGTGGCTTGGAGGACCAGCCAGATTCTGCATAGCTGTTCAGCCAGCGGCGTTCCTCCTCGTTGTGAATATGACTAAATTCATAGGCAATCGGTCCTGTGTATGCCACACGTAACCGTTGAATGGCTTCCCATCCGTTAAGTGTTCCCGCAGGAGCGTTATCCCATATTAAAGAGGCTGGAAAAGCCTTCAAGTCTTGTTCAGTTAAACCGTAAGATGCTGGATTAAGCAAGCGTGTATCCTGCTCTGCATCCAGTCCCAGCGGATCAATCTGGGCGGCTAAATGTCCATATTCACGGATATTCCACACCATTTTCCCCGCTGTAACCGCTTTCTGCAATGTGTTTGAATCAAGGTGCCCCAAAGCACTTGTGGGGGGGCCTTGCAATTTGTTGTCTATCATGGAAGCAGCCGAATATTCGGATTGTGGCGGCTCACCCCATTGATCAAACAGCTCGCGGTAAGCCGGGTCAACCGTTCCGGGGTCCGCTACATACTTTTCATACTGGTCCTGCACATAACCTAGATTAGGTCCGTAATACGCCTGCCAGGGTACCTGTCTGTTGCTCTCTTCCATTGTCATCTCGTTCCCTCCGTCAAATTTTGAAATTCATAGCTGGACGGAAATCATTTTCATTTTTTTATTAAGTCTTCAATTTAAGTTGTTCACAATATGCTCACATTATATGAAATCCTTCATCAAAAGTCGAATTTCACAATTCTTATTCCTCTTCCATTGTATAAAGTTTTCTAGCTATGAGCATTTCCTTTTTCTCAACATATCCATGCGTAAATGAGATGAATCGGGCTATTCTGTAATTCTCCCTCCCATTATAGACAATTACCGTATGGATTATTTCAGATAACATATCGGACAATCAAAAGAAGCCATTCTACAAAAAGAAGAAAAGCTTTGATAGGTATAAAAAAGTAATCACTACAAATGGCGAGGACTTAGCTTCATTAAGATTGGAGACTAACATCCATTTGTGAGTCAGGAATCAAACACCTGGCAACTTAAATAACCAGCCGTCGGATCTCAACCGACGGCTGGTTATTTAAGTTTATGTTACACCTTATACTACGCCAAACTATTTTAAAAACAACTTCCCAGTCCACCCCACTATGATTATCGTTAACAGCAGAATTTAAAAGGCAGAGGGTCTGATACGATGCAAATTCAAACTTAAAGTGACATTAAAGTCACTTTTCTGTACAATATTCCTACTTTTCACTATTATTTTAATTAGGCATCTAAAAACCGCTTTGAAAGCGAAAGGGATGGAACTGTGACTGGATTAAAACAAGTACTCAGAAACAAGAATTATGTCAGGTTTTTCCTGGCAACCTTCGCCTCACAAATGGGAGGAATTATCGGGGTTACTGCATTCATGTTTTATTTGTTGAAACGGTTTACAAATCAGCCATACTATGCAACGCTTGCCGAGTTAATGTATTCGCTCCCGATGCTGGTAGTATTTCTCGTGGTTGGAGTGCTGGCAGATCGGATGGACAGACAAAAAATTGCTGTTAATTGTGACTGGATCAGCGCTTTTTTATCCTTATGTTTGCTTATTTTTATTTGGGTCGATTCGATTCCTTTGATATTTGCCCTCCTCTTCATTCGTAGTGCTGCCTCCAAATTTTTCTTCCCAGCCGAAAGTGCCATTATACAGGGGATATTAAGCGAAGATGATTACACCATTGCCGCAGGCCTCAATCAAATGATGGGGAGTCTTTTCATGTTATTTGGAGGAACTCTAGGGGCCGTCGTCTACTGGCACTTTGGAATTACTGGAGCCATCCTAATTGATGCTATTTCTTTTATTGTGTCTGCACTGCTTATTCGTTCCTGCAAAATTCCAAAGGAAGTACGCCTTCCGAACGGGGCACATCAATTCAAACAATTAAAATTCAAACTTGTCATGATCGATTTTAAACAAGGGTTTCTTTACATATTACGCAACAGACTATTGCTTTGGTTGGTTTCAGGCTTTTTTATGTTCGGTATTTTAAATGGTGGTTTTAGCGTTTTACCGATGTTTATTCTTAAATATAAGCTAACTCCAGGCAACTATGAGCAGTATATGGTTTGGACAGGTATTATTTTTGGAGCTGGTGTGTTGCTTGGTACCCTAATCGCTTCTCTCATCTCCGCCAAGCTAAAGCTACACCAAATGATTGCAGCGGGAGTTCTGGTAGCCGGAATAGGTATGTGCATACTAGGATTTGTTGACCACATCTACGCTTTTCTGATTATCAATTTTGTCATTGCACTGATACTTCCGTTCATTAACATTGGCATAGGAGGATGGCTTCCTCGTATTGTAGATCCTCAAATGATGGGACGTGTGCAAGGTTTGATTAATCCGTTAATGATGCTGTCCCAATCTCTTACATTAGGTTTCATTGCTGTAAGCTTTCCTTCATTTATTTCAATTGAAGTCTTGTTTTTATTAGTTGGGGTCTGTACCGTTATTGTAGGAATATACTACACTATTGTGCTTCCCCGTTATGCTGATTACAGCACTTCTTCCAAGACCCTTCAGGAATCTTTATAGGCAAATTAAAAAAGTCATACAGCAGACCATTCCACCAGCGATTGTTGAATTGCCACTTCTGCCTCCGAATCCAGTGCAGAAGTGGCTTCATCATATCTCCCCTCAGATGCTCGACAAGTACATACGTTGGTTGCATACGACTAGCTCGTCACAACCCAGTAGATACATAGACCGATAGGGTATGTAATATTCAAAAAAAAAACGCCCGGCAGACGCATTAGCTGCATCAGCAGGACATTTTGATTGAAATCGGAGTAGCGGGATTCGAACCCACGACCTCACCCACCCCAAGGGTGCGCGCTACCTGACTGCGCTATACCCCGATAACTCAGTGTATGTAGATCGATGCTGTTATTTACCATTATATTCTGGTCATAAAATCCTGTAAAGGGATTATTTTCTCATTCTTCCGTTGCATTTTTAAGTTGTTTTCATTATGGTAGATACAAAAGTTAAGAGGTCAAAAACAGAGATCTTAGGAGCTAACCATGCAAAGCAAAAAAGTGCTTATACCCGTTGCATTACTTCTTTTAATACAATTAAGCGTTCCTGTCTGCTATACCTTTGCACAGGAGAACCTTATCATAGATCAAGAAACGAAAGAGAGAATAGTGGAGCAATATGGCTTGGAAGAACCTCAGTCACCTATAATAGAACAGCAGCAAAACATATTATTGGGAGGTGATTTTGGGTTTACTCCTTCAGTTGATGCTGTTGTGGTGGAATTGACCATATTGATTCGGTATCCGCTCATTTTCATCAGTCAACAACTGGTACATTCACTGAAATCATAATTTTTTTCTACAAGTTCCATGATATAGAGCATAAGAATCATTTATTTCCTAGCAAGTTGTCTGCCACTTGGGGTCACTTCATCCTTCTTATTGAAAAGGTTTAATTCAATGGGTCCCCTACCATGTAGCCACAGCAGTTCATCGAATAAAAATGTCAGTCCATCCTTAGCGCGTAAGCGTTCGATGATCTCCGTGACAACTTGCATAACTTCCCCTTGTACACCCTCTGCCAGTTGCAAGCCTCCGCTCTCTCCATCCAGATAAAGATGCGTATGATATGATTGCTCCACCTTCTTCACATGGCGCAAACACAGTATGCCATTTTCGAGGTAAAAGAAATATTGATGGTCATACAGAATCCCCTCGCATATCTCATACATATGAGGTAAATCATATGGCCCCTGAACCATGGATACCCGTTCCAATCCCATTACCCATTCTGTCATACATCCTCGCTCCATTCCTTTGTTCAAAGTTTCTTATTTGCCAATATACTTTCTTCTACAGGTGGTTTTTCAAACTAGGTGGTTGAACGATAATTAATTGCTAATTGTAAAACGTTTTGGTACGATAAGCATATTACTACGACGTTCACAAATAACATTTCAATAAACCAAATGCACATTACAGTGTTATTTTTGTTGTTTTCAGAATACATCGAACAGTGTTTATTGTCAATACTTTGATGTTGCTTTTTAACACTATAGAATGCATTTAGCTGGAGGAAAATATGATAAAGATTCATCTTTCCCGTATTATGGGCGAAAAACGAATAAATATTGCCGAGCTTTCCCGCATGACTGGATTACATAGAAACGGAATCACCAAACTTTACAACGAAGAAACAGACGGTGTGAAATTTGATACGCTAGATAAAATTTGTAAAGCTCTAGACTGCCATGTTCAAGATGTTATCGAGTATGTAGAGGATGATACAAATTAGTAAAATGAACTTCTCTTGTTATGAGAAACTGTTTCAATTAGGTTTAGAACCCTTGGCGTACTCCGAAGACGACGAAGAGAGCCGTTAACATGTTACGGCTCACTGTTTCTTATATAATATTCAAAATACTTTTTTACCGATCTTCCCACTCAAATTAGATTCGAAGATCATAATCCCTTCCTGTCAGGCGATTTTAAATAAATTCTTCCCATGTATGATAAATGTCGAATAAAGCATTGGGGTTACGCTCTCCGTCTAGAACCAGATACATTTTATTCGTTACGATCATGATCACATCCATATCTTTTTGCTTAGTCAAACCAGTGATAACAGGGCGATTAAGGCTAACATACGACTTGGGTTTAAAAACAACTCCCCAATCCAACCCACTGTGATTACTTTTTACAACCTCACCTAGATAAATGGCAATATCCAGTGTAAAAGCTTGGGATTTTGTGTCGAGTTTATTCTCACATATATAGCTCTTCAATCATTCTTCAGTCTCTGAATACTCCTCTTCTAATTCTGACGTACTTTTGTTTTGAATCTGTACATTTCTTAAATACCATTCCCAAATATCTATGAGCGAACGATCACTGTAATCCAGATGTATCTGTGAAAATGCGCCAAGTTGCTCTAAACGCGAAGGTATTTGTTGTTTAAACCAATTAAAATGTTCTTTAGCTTCGTTTTCACTCATTTCAGAGTATTCTTTCATGTCAAAAGGTGGTTGCATTAATTTATATTCCATTTCAAAAATCCCTTCTTGCTTAGCTATCTTAATTCGAAGAAAAATTCACGGTAACACCACCTAATACTAAGATCGTTAAAAGATCCGTAAAATATTGCTGTGGTGAAAATCCATAACATCTCTCTTCTTGATCCCATTCTTCCTCGAATCTTTCCAACAAATAATGTGCGTTTTCCCAATGGATCGTGAACGGTCCTACTGTCCCAAAACCTCCACAGAGACAGTCCGATATACTGTCCAAGCTAAATCCATAGTACCCTCCGGGCCCATTAATCGCTTCACCAAGTGCTATGAAAAATGTTGTAAAATCAGATATGTATTCGCCGTCCAAGGTGTAGACTTCTCCTCGTTTATCCAGTCTGGCAAAATGATTAGATGCAGAATGTATTCTAGTCACGTTTAGCCACCCGGACCGTTCTTCTTTAGAAAAGCCTTGCCATATATTATTTTCAAGCGACTTATCACCCTTAAAAAACTCCCATAATCTTAATTCCACAGGGGAGGGCTTCGTTTCAAGTATACCTGTTAACTCCAGATTGAAGTTTCCTTTATTGTAGTTTAGTTTATTGATTATGTAAGATTCAGGTAGGTGATAATAATAGCTTCCAATCACTGTTTCTTCATCATTTAAAATAGCAATGTACAAGTTGTATATAGATTGTTTTAACTTCGTTATGTTTTCTATGAATTCTTCGTTAAATACAAATTGCTCAAAAATGACCTTTTTATATGTTTCGACAATGATATCACCCGTTAAGCCAACCACATCTCTACAATAACCAACAGTGAGCCCACTTTCATCGTCAATGACAGCAAATCTCGGCCTCATTTTATATCATACCTCCTCACAATAATTTTAAGGAATGTAGCATTTTAAGGCATCACTTTTAGCTTCTTGAGTAGAATAATCAATTAATTTGAAGCCGATAAGGATTGAGATCCTCTACACTTTTTATTTTTTTTAGATCTTCTGCAGGTATTGCAAAATAAATTTCCCCCTTCTCAGACTTAAATGTTAACGAAGCATCATACTTCTTTTCAACAATCCACTGCTTTATTTCCAACATCTCTTGCAGATAGTGAGTGGCCGAAAAGTTACCTTTAATAAGAATTGTAGCGTTTGATGAGAAGGCTCGGCTAACAGTAGAATAGCTTGGAATTTCATCGCGGTATATTATAGTATGACTTCCAAGACTATATATATCTACTATCACTTCTGCATCTGATCCTGTAACTTCCTTTGCTTTTTTGGTCACGGCAGTTTTTATCTCATCCATCCAAATAGAACAGGCATAGTTATCCATCATTTGCCCATAATAGTCTTCATCCACCAAAAAAGAAATCCCTGAGTCAGAGATCACATTAGCTATAAATTTATCATTCTTAAAATCATAATCTATTGAATCAATTTTCCAGTTCATAGTGTACGTTTTATGTAAGTAGTCAGTGACGTTACTCCGAAATTGGACTCTTTCTATCGGACTTCCTGTTGTAATGGATACAACTGTATATGCAATTACAATGATGATCACGAATAAAACAGTTTTTTTTACCACTCCAACCAAACCTCTCTAATAAAAGAATCATGTAAAAAGCTCTAAAGATTCCAGCAAAAAGTCACGCTTATATTTGTTTTTATAATCGGCTAGCTTTCTTCTTATCTTTTGTCTACATATGTCCTTTTGCGCCTTAGTAATTTTATCTTGTACGGTACTTATCAGTTGATAGGATTGTCTACTCGCTTCAAAGGTATCATCCAGTAAATCTACCAGCGCCACAACATGAATAGATACGTCAAAAAATTCTAAAGCATATAACAGTGTTCCTCTATTCCCCTTGGTCTTTGGATTTCTTAACAAGTCGATAAGAGGCAACACCGCTTCACGGTCTCCTAGATCAGCTAACGTAATGGCGATTACATTTCTTAGCAATACACTATCCGTCGTTGCTAAATATCTCAATAATATTGGAGTGAATGTATAATCCAGCTTTTCACCTATCTCCTCTATAATCCTTACCGCTTCCTTTAAATCTCCACTTTCTATGACTTCTTCTAATCGCATTTTGTTCATAGTTTACCAACCCACCTTATTACAATATATAGCAACTATCCAGTCTTAATGCAATTCAATAATTTACATATGATAACAATCCGATGTCTCTTTTGTATATAGCGAACATTGTCGAGACCCTAAATAAATATCCATTCATTGATTTAAAATAAACAAAATGTTATATTGTCTATAAAATAATCATCATTTAATTGAGGTGTTTGCTAAAATGGATCATTCCGAACTGTTCTGGAATGCTGGAATCGAAGAACTAAAGCGAGGATATATTCGCCAAGAAGAGCAGGTAATTTGCCTGCTGGACGGACATCGATTTGAGCAAGGCATCATATATCAGGATCAAGGGGTATTTTATGACGCGGAGAGGTACATGCGACTTCATATTGAGCGGACGTACGGATCGGTGTTTGACTATTTGATCGGTCTGGACAAAAAGCTGACTGGACTGACGGATCATCAGAATCGGTTGCTTCAGTTATTTTATCAAGGCATGGGCGATGCGGATATTCAAAAGGAAACTGGAATCGGTAGCGCATCCACCATACGTAATCATCGCTTTGGTCTCAAAGAAAAAGAACGACAGGCCAAGGTTTTTCTCACATTAATGGAGCTGTTAAAGGAGAAGGACCGGCACGCTCCTGCCATTGTAGAAGTACCAGTACAAGCACGGATGGTGGACGAACGCTACAACATTACGGAAAACGAGCGGCAAAAGGTACTCACGAAGTATTTTCCGAATGGGACAGACGGACGCCTAAAGACCTTTAAAATGCAAGAAAAGCACAAGCTGATTGTGCTGCGTGAAATTGCGGGCCGTTTTGTAAAGGGACAAATATATCATGAGAAGGATATCAATGCGATTTTACAGGAAGTATATGACGATTATGTCACGGTGCGAAGATATATGATTGAATACAATCTATTGGATCGTAAGCCGGATGGCAGTGAATATTGGTTGAAGGAATCTTGAAGCTCAACGTTTATACAATAGGAGGATTCGACAATGAATCGAAGAAAAGAATTGGTGCAGCAGTACATGGAGATGAAGACAGAGGCAGGAATCTATTGCATTCGCAATACACATAATGGGAAAATTTTCGTCTCTTCCACGCCGAATTTAAAGTCGCTGAATGGACGGCGTTTTGAGCTGAACATGGGTGGATTTAAGAATAAACAACTGCAACAGGAATGGAATGAGTATGGCGAAGATTCGTTTGAATTTGAAGTGCTGGACGTTTTGAAGAAAAAGGACTCAGCGTTCTTTGATGTCAAAGATGCACTGACAAAGCTGGAGCAGACCTGGCTTGATCGACTCCAGCCATACGGAGACAAGGGATATTTGTAAACTTACCGATCCACGGAAAACTCCTTCCGAAGGTAGCCAAAAATAACAGCGTCGACAAACTGACCTTTTTCATAAAAATAGTCTCTCAGGTGGCCTTCTTTAGTAAAGCCACTTTTGAGCAGTAGCCGTCTGGAGCCTTCGTTATCTGGATCAATGAAGGCTTCTATACGGTGAACCTGCGGCAATTGAAAGCCATAATTCACGACCACCTTCATCGCTTCTGTCATCAGACCTTGCCGCCAATATTCCGGTGCCAGCTCATACCCAATTTCAATACGGGAGTGCTCCTTGTGCCAGTTATGGAATCCAATTGTACCCACGATCCGCTCAGGAGCTTCTTTTAACGTAATCCCCCAACGAAAGCCCTCTTGCTTCTCATATCTGGTTAGCATCGAACGAATAAATTTCTCGGCTTGCTCTACCTCTATAAAGCTTTCCAAGTCATAATATTGTGTGACCTCATCCTTGGAAAAATAGCCGAACACATCCTCCGCATCCCCTACTGTAAGCTGTCTTAAACGAAGCCTATCGGTTTCTAAAATCGGAAACGTTTCCATTGACATTATCCATCTCCTCCTTCACATCGAAGAACCTATCTTATCAGCCACCAGCCAATCCCAACCATCACTCCATTTATGAAGAATAATACAATACATGCTCTCCACTTGTGGATTCCACTTGTTTGAAAAAAACCTGTGACTTTACTACGACACATGAACAACGTAAACAACAAATTCCAAATAATACGCATACCATATTTTACGTAGTATAGAGCAGGGTTTAGCTGTACACCGCCCAACGTTGGAGGGACATCCGGAATAAACAGAATTGCACACGTATAACGCATAGTCTCATATGTAAAATAAAATACTGCCAGCCACCAAGCCCACTTCTTACCAAATAACATACCGACACCGGCAGTCGTCCCTGCCAAACCGAGTAACGCGATAAATCCTTGAAACATGCCCCTACAAATGCCTACTAACGTAGAAGCCTCATTTAATGCATTAAGCGTCAATAGCTGGGTCACCAACAGAAGTGCCCCATTAAAGATCAATAAAATGGCTGAAATGCTTACACCTAAAGGTCGTTCGAAAACCACGTTCGTTACATAATCTTCTACTTCTTTTTTCGTATACAGATCTGACACTTCTTCTACTCTCCTAACCCAAATTATATACTTCCATTTTCGGGCGGGTATAATAACAGTATGTTCTCGCCTCATTCCCATATATCGGCTTTTAGGAAAATATGATTTAATCTTTCCTGAAAATTCCGTTATCTGTAAGCTAATCATTATTATTCAGTGCAGCCATGCTGCTAATGATTATCCTCTAATGGTGTCAATTAGCGTCATGAGAATCTTTATCATTAACAGAATCCCAAATAGAGTAATATCTATCCTTATACTACCATTCCAAGAATGAATCTGACAAATGAATGGACTACTACTCGCGCTTATGAATGTATACGCGTTATTTTCGTGGCCCTGTAACCTTCAGATGACTGGATATACTCTACTTGATAACCCATTCGGGCATCCAAAAGCTCTTCCATAAACGGAAGGCACGGACTGTAAATAAAACTCCCTCCTGGCCGAATGGCTCTAAGCAATTCCATATATTTGCGAGCGTACTCATGAATATTACCATCTGCCTTCAGATGATGATGTATAAAATGATTGGAGAATGCCATATGTGAAATGATCGTCCCCCATGTACGTTCTCCAAAGGTGGTCTCTAACCAATCTCCTTGAGTGACACAACCTGCTGTTTCAGCCAGCCGATCTGTTCCGTAAGCCTCAATTCCACAGGCACGTAAATAAGTAATTAACCGTGCCTCAGATCCGCAACCAACATCTAGAACAGGCTCTTGCAAACGAGCAATGTCCAATCCTAGTAGATTAGCTTGCAACTCCGGCGTATATTCCTCACAAGGTATCCAAAAGGTATACTCACACTCTGCATACTTAGCAAACATTTCACGTCCATTGGTACGAGTTAAAAAATCTCTCAAATGTCCATAATGCTGCTGAAGCAGCAAGTCCAGGATTGCTCTATCTATAGATTTCTTCTGGAACAACTTTTCAATCCGAGTGAAGAGTCGATCATACAGCTCCGTAAGCTCCCTCGCATGATCTGTGTGAAAATGTAGATACTGATTGGTATTTACAAACTGGGACAGTATTTTAGCCGCTACATCCGTCACAAAAGCGTTATACGTATGCTGGCGCTTCAAGCTTTGAAGCATGAGGATCAGCTCCGAGCTTCTCTGCGTCAGCCAGTACGTCATTTCTGTTGAAGGTCCTAACAGAACAGAACCCTCGCGCATATAAAATAAACTCCGATGCTGATTGTACAGGAGTTGACCGTTAATAAGATTATGAAGTTGAGCGACTGTCATTTTCGCTTCCTCCTTAAGATCCAGAACATTAAAGCCCTACCCAAGCCTCAGCAATGCTATCTTTGGGTAGGGCCCGCTTATTTTCTAAGTATACCATGACTATGGAAATAATGTTTTATTGCGAACCTTCCGCCTGTACATAAGAGGATAAAGGAATATTCAACTCACGTATTCCCTGAGCTACCAGCCGAGCTATTTGCTCCGCACCGTATTCCTGAAAATGTGTATCATCCTTCACTCCATCAGGAAATGCAGGATACACCCCTGGCTCCACATGTAAAAATAACGGGAGTGTTCCTTCGAGGCCAAGTGTATCGTAGTACGCTACACTCAAGCGGCTAAGATCGACCAGTGCAACATTTGTCTCCGATGCTGTTTCCTTCATGGCCTGCACATATTCCGGGAAACTAATCCGAAACGAGGCACTTGCCGCATCATAATCTCGGCGGCCAACAGGAGTAATTAGCACAGGTGTTGCACCGCGTTGCATGGCTCCTTGGATGTAGGTTTTTAAGTAAACTTTGTAATCCGCGGGTGAAACATAACGCTCTTGGTTGTTGATCGCGGCATCATTATGCCCAAACTGTATGAGCAGATAATCTCCTGGACGGATATTGCGTAAAATATCATCTAACCGCCCTTGTACCAGAAAAGTTTTCGTGCTTCGTCCACCAATAGAACGGTTCACAAAAATAGGCTCATCTGTGAAGAACGGAGCAATCATTTGCCCCCAGCCCGCCTGAGGCTTCATCGCGGATTTATAGGTTTGAACCGTAGAATCTCCCGCAAGGTATACCGAAGGGTGTTCTCCAGCCGTTCGAGCATCCTTTGGAGTAATAACCAAAGCGTTAATCTTCGCTTCATTACCTGAGAAATACAATTCGAGCTGACCATCGATGAGTGCAAGTTCAAATCCAGCCTCGACAAATTGTCCTGCTGTTTTGGTAGTAGGTTCTACCTTGACAATGGACTCGGCTTTAACCGTAATGTCTGTGTTTCCGGCAGTATCTCCGGCAATAAGGGAAAGCGTGTAATCCGCAGGTGGTAAATTGACGACAAATGATGATCCTTGAACACGAACAAAATCTGAGCGTATAGCATCACTTCCACCACGATCCTCTTCATCCACCTTGGAAAGATCGGTAAATCCATAGCCTCGCTCAGGCGTGTAAACATCCTTGGCAGTGACTTGGGTGTAGCCGTCAGCTACGTTCCCTGGGCCAAAGTCGAATCGAAGAGACGCCGCAAGCTGTCTTTCGGCCAGTGCCTGCCCTGGGATAAGTATGGTCGCAAACAACAAGCTGAATCCTGCGCATAATCCAATCATCTTACCGAACAACCTGTGACGCTTTCCCTTTTGTTTCAAGCGCAACCCTCGCTTTTCAGGTTATTTGAGTGGTTTGTCATTGTCTCTACGTGTATTGCTCCCCGCCAGCTTTTGACAGCCTTGATCCAGCGCCCAGGATACCACAATGCCAACTGTATACCTGATCAGATCCGCGGTCAGAAACCCTTTCCCAAGCACCAAGCCGCCCAGCGTCGTTGCCCGAATGTGGTTAATCCAGGGAGCCTGGTACATCTGGCTGAACTCAATGGCGAAGCAAAACAGCAAGCTGCCCCACAGGGCTACAGACAATTGACGATTCACCCACAACATTCTCAGCCCAAAATAAATCATGCACGCCCACAAAGCATCCCCAAAGTGATTGGCAACGAATTCAGGCAACTGGGAGGAGAAAACCCGGCTTCCCAAACCCAACAAAATCGTGACCAGCACAGCAATTAGGTACGCAGCGCGGGCCTTCCAGCGGAATTTCGCCTTTATTTCCCGATTGGCCTTCCTGATGACGCTCTTGCGAACGCTCCTCATGCTAAATCACCTGTCCTAATGCTGGGACATCTTCGCCAAGCTGCTGGAAATTCGTAAAGCATCCTCTTTTGGATAGCGCTTGCAAGATTGCTGAACCTTTTGCTGATGACATATTGTATGCACACTAACTTGTCTGTATTTTTCATAATATAATTAATCATAATGAGCCTCCGTAATATCGTACAAACCATCAGCAACTTCCAAACTGTTCATGTGAGGATACTAGAATTCAATACCACGCACCTTGGCAAAAACCATTTGGTGTGCCATGCTTCCCTCTTCATCATACTCGACGTTTCTTAAAATCCCCTCCAGTGTAAAACCTGCACGTTCCGCTACCTTGGCGCTGCGTGTGTTTCTGGAATCACAACGAATCTCCACCCGATTGGCATTCAAATGCTGTATGGCAAAATTCGTAATACCGTGCACGGCCTCTGTGATAATGCCTTTTCCGGTCCATGATGTTCTGAGCCAATACCCAATTTCAAATCTTCGTGCATCCCAATCAATACGATGCAGACCGCTGCTGGCTACAAATTTTCCCGAAACCGTATCAAATATGTACAACATCATATCAGACCGATCCAGAAATTTAAGTCTGGCTTGGCGCGAACGGATTTCAGATTCCTCTGCCGTAGGAAGATTTCTTGCAAACGGAAGCCAAGGCCGCAGTTCATTCGCACTCTCTCGTATCGCCTCATTGACTGCCGCCCCATCCCCCCATTGCGGAGCGCGTATGGTCAATCGTTCCGTCTGGAATTGGTCAGGGAACGATAAGAGAATGGGATTCGGTTGCTGCTCCATACTCATGATGCACCCTCCTCCTTATTCGTTGAATAACTGCGACGATCCAGCCAACCTGTGATTTCACGCAAACTCCCAATCTGATAGTCCGGTACAATGCCCGTTTCCTGCCACGTCATAAAGCCTTCCAGCCAGATGGTATGCAATCCTGCACTTTGTGCACCACGAATATCATTTGTCGGGTGATCGCCTACATAGCAGGCATGGCCGGGATCGACAATGCCCAGCTCATTCAGAGCCAACTCGAAAATTCGAGGATTAGGCTTCTGGATGTTGACGCCGCCCGATACGATAATAGAATCGACATAATCCCTCAGCATAACTCGGTCGATTTTCGCTTGCTGCGTACGGAGTGAGCCGTTGGTAATAATACCAAGCTTCAAGCCACGCGACCGCAGTTCGGACAGCACTTCCTTGGCCCCGTCCATCAACACCGTAAACTTATGAAATTCACCATACCAAAAGCCCAACATCTCTTGTACTGACGTATCGGGATTTTTCAGTTCCAAGTCTGCATGCAGCTCGGTATACAGTTCCCTCTTATCCCGATATCCGTCCTGATCCGCCAAACGTATCTGTTCAACGACAGCCGCGCGGATCGCAGGTTCTTCTGCCACAATAAATCGTTCTATAAAGCGCTCTGTATATGCCGCAAACGCCTGTTTGCGATGAATAAGAGTATTATCCAGATCAAAAACAATCGCTTCTATGGACATAAATAGCTCCCTTCCTTCATCCTCTTGCACCGATTAGGTTGAAACAAATTGAATAATTCCTATTAGAAATAAAAGAAAAAAAACAGACAAGAAAACGATGATCATGTACTTCAAGATTCTCTTGGAGGTCGACTTTTGTTCCAGTTTGATCTCGATCTGGGTCAACCTTTCTTTGATTTCTTCCAAATCCTGCTCCACCTTCACATCATGCTCCCCTTCCTTCGTTTCGACTTATTCATCTTCCTGACACTCACTCACACAAGTTGCTCCAAAAACGCACTTTTTTTACGGCATTAAAACCAATTTGTTCATAAGGCTTCTCCCCAAATTCCAGCTTGAAATACTCCTGCAAACATTCCCCATACACGATAATATCCGTTTGATACACGGAAAATACCGGATTTCCTTCTTCAGATGGCTGCTCTGGGATATATCGATGTCCGTTGATCGGGATTAGCTTGGGTACACGTAAAAACTCACGTTTACATATATCAACGGCTTCCGCCGAATCTGTCGGTTTTTCGCCCCATTCGGGAGGCCAGAATATATGCTGCTCTACATCAAAAATCATACCTTCCAGCGGCCAATTCAACCTTTGCCGAATTACCCCCATCCGCTGTGGTGACGTATCTCTCCAAGGAATAAAGCTTTTACCGATGGGAAGAACGCTCATCAGAAGCTCCCGCAAATCGGGTGGGAAGTGAATATCATACCTGCCTTCGACGTCGGTAACCTCTTGCATGGATAGTCCTGGAGCTAAGGTCACATCGTGTTTACGTAATAAATCTATGATATAAGCGATATCCATCTCTTATCGACTCCTTAGCAGCTAGCTAGTTGACCGGATTGGTCAAGAGGCCTACCAGGCTTGTAACTTCAACTTCACCAACACGGCGCGGGCCTTCCATAAAATATCCCCTCGTTCCTACCTGTATCTGGTGTCGGTGTATCTTTTCCCTCATTTCTCCAAACAAAACCCACATTCTCGCCTGTCCTTCCCGGTGAACCGGATGCTCGGTATCCATGATCAATTGACCATACTCATCTTCAAACTCAGGATGTATGGCGTAAATTCCCGTCGTCGTGATTTCATCGCTCTCATAGGCAAAATCACAGCGATAACCCTGAATAGGCAACTGTTTCCTGCCTCCTTCTTCCGGCGTGTAAAATCGATATTTTATTGTAAAATCGTGCGTATGCTGTCTGCTGTTTTCATAGGGGTTCCACATTCATATCTTCCCCTTAGGTCTTTTCCAAAAATATGTACTTCTTTCTAGTGTAATTCAATAGGAAAAGAAATCCAAGACCTATCCGCAATACATTGCTGAATAAGCTTGGATTATATGAGAGTCCTTTATTATAATATATGACTTTTATTCTTGCTGTCCGTTCACCTGAATATCTACGGCTACTTGCTGCCCCATCCAAGCCTGCATGCGATTCCACGAAAAAACCTGCTCCATGTGAAATACACCATATGGAAGTTCTGAACGGTACAGGGCGAGCGCTGCAAAGACGGTTGCCTTAGCGGTTAAATCAGACTGATGGTGCCCCCTTAGCCGGCATTCGACCTTCGTCTCCTTGCCATTGAGAGTTCCTCGAGCATCTACCTTGACCGCTACAGCATCCCCTCCTATATGTACCTTGCCAAAGCTGCGAACCACTGCATCACGCACGGTTTTCTGTCGGAGTAGACCTGACACTCCTATCGTTCGAAGCCCTGCCAGAAGCCGGGTGGTCAAGCGCGAATCGAAGCAAAGGCGTGTGCTGACCGTAGGAACTTTGAGCGTACGAGGAAGTGTCTGCTGATCCGAAAAAGGAAATCGATACGCCCGATGACGACCCACTCCTGCACCAAAGTCTGCCACTATGCCGTCGGTAAAGCTTTTTCGAGTCACAGGGCGTCCCTGTTCTATAACCTCCAAATCGGCATGAATCTGATCTACTGTCCACTCAATGGCAGCCTGACCATGTCGATCTCCCAAGCCCAGCATCAAAGATATATTCAACTCATCCGTCTGATCCATGAGCTGTGTCGCTTGCAGTGCCAACAGATTGGTCAGTCCCGGAGCTAATCCTACACTTAATAGGGCTGTGGCCTGATAAGCTCGGGCCTCCTGATGACACTGCTCCACCTGACTCAAAAAGTCCGCATTCGCGGTAATATCCATGTAATGCACCCCATGTTGAAGACAGGCACGTACCAAGGCCGTATTGTCCTGATCCAGACACATGATCACCAATTTGGCTTGCTCTAATATTGACGGGTCCATCGGCTCATGAATATTAAGCTGCAAGGGCCGTATCTTACCATTCGATTGTCTACTAAATTCAGTGGCACGCTCCAGACTACGACCTGCGGCAAATACCTTGCCGGGAAACATTTCACTTAACTCCGTGCATATAATTTTTCCAACATGGCCATACCCGCCAATGATGATGATGTTATCCTTTGTCATAAGTCGTCTCTCCCTCTTTAACCGCAAACCATGCATTTACTAAAAAAGTGCCATAATACCGGGTGATGTGGGTAAAGCCTGCATCTATCAACAGTTCCTGTATTGCCGCATTGGACACCGGGTTTGACTCACGACCGATGGAAGCAGCGAATCGTTCCCAATCCTCCAGTGAAATGCCCTGACTCAGCATATGACCTTTCCACGCCTGCATTTGGAGGAAAAAAGAAGGCTCCTGCGGATTCCCATTAATAGAAGCTAGACAAAAAGGTGCACCCGGCTTGAGTCGAGCGGATATCTGGCGTAGCAATGCCTGTTTACTTTCCAAGCTCTGAAGAAAATGAAGCACCAGCAGGCAGGTAGCAGCGTCATAGATCGGTTCTCTAGATGACTCTTCCAACGTACCTGCAACAAACGATATTTTTGAACTGATGCCCGCATGTGTCACACGCTTACGTGCCAAATCCAGCATGTGCTCGGAGGGATCAACTGCCGTAAAGGACCATGCTTCATGGCGCTCTCCGAGCGTAATCAATTCCTGGCCGCCTCCAGCTCCGACAATTAGCACATTTGGATCTATATTTCGAATATGAGCTTGTGCCTCAAGTTGTGCGGCTATCAAACAGTCTGTCATCTCGTACAAATGAGCATATCCAGGTATTTTTAAAGCAATCGTATCCGCGTACTTATGCACATTCGGATGATTCCAGCTCATAGGTTGATTTGAGTCCGTATTTCCAATAGGGGTATGTCTCATATGTGCTTTCCTCCAAACATTTAGTCTTGATCTTCTCAGACCATTCGTTTATTGTAGATTTTATTAAGAATCATTCTCAATTATAAAGACAATACGAATATCCACCATCCCATAAATGTGGGATTTAAATAAGCGCGCTTGAGAATCTCCAGCTTTCACGATAGGAGTAAATGATGAACGCACAATACTGGCAATTTGCACAGCTTAAGGACGCTCGACAGCAGATCATTGATCTGGGAAAAAAAGCCCCCTCATCCCTAACGTACAAGCACACCCTAATCGACCGCTTGCGTACTCAGGTTGCTTTCGATGCGGCGTGCTGTACCTCAGTAGATCCGCGTACGCTGCTTTCCACGGGGGCATTTACAGAATCGGGTGTGGAGGACATTCATAACAAACTGCTAGAATACGAATATCTGCATGACGATATGATCAAATATGATCAGTTGGTGCGAGAAGGACAGTCTGTAGCGACGCTACATGGGTCTACACAAGGCCAACCGGATCGGAGCACACGATATAGAGATGTTTTGCAACCCGCCGGATTCGGGGACGAGCTACGTGTTCCGTTTATGTACAAAGGGAGCTGTTGGGGATTTCTTACGTTATTCCGGCATCATGGAAAGCCTGTATTCAGCGAGGAAGAGCAACAACTGCTTGAAGCGTTAGCGCCGTCCATTGCCTACCATCTGCGTCAGGCCAGTGTCGGTCTATCTCCAGCCCCTGTCATGATTACGGAAAATGAACTTGAACCAGGAGTTCTCATACTTTCTGATAAGCTAGAACCGATCTCATCCAATACAGTAGCAGAGCAGTGGCTACAGCTGCTTCGGCAGCAGGAGGGAATCCATGAAGACAGCCTTCCGGCTCCTGTCCGGGCGGTTTGCTTGCGAGCGCTATCCACTGCCACTGCACCAGCCCGACTATGTATCCCTTCCGCAGACGCAGGAACCCCATGGGTAACCATCAGAGCCACCCTTTTGCAAGGCGGACAGGAGCATACGGGCCAGAAACAGCTAGCCGTATGGTTTGAGGCTGCTAAAGCAACTGACATGCTGCCGCTTATGACCGAGGTGTACTCATGGTCCGAACGAGAGAGACAAATTGTCCAGCTCATTGTTCAAGGCTTTTCGACCAAGGAGCTGGCCAGCGCACTTCATATTACTGCCTACACGGTGCAGGATCATCTGAAAGCGATTTTCTTGAAAACAGATGTAAGCAGCCGTCGTGAGCTCGTATGGAAGGTATATTCCAGATTCAACTAACCTATGTAAAAAAGACAGATGACCCAATTAGGGGTCATCTGTCTTTGCTTCACTGCTCTATTTGGACACAAGAGCCTTATTTCTTCGAAGAGGATTTCGTATCATCGTATGACACTGGTGAGGGCTTCGCAATCCATTCATCAGCCTCAGGCTCGATATCCACGCCATTTTCCAGCTTCGTTTTCTCCATCAAGGAATCTCCGTCCTCGTCCTTCTTGTTGCGGATTTTCGCTTCGTCTTGAGTGTGGTCGCTCATGTTGATTCCTCCTTTTTTAATTTCATCTGATGGTTGTACCTTACTCATAATTACCCATTGCCGTCCTGTACAAACCTCTACACGACCAGATGCCCTTTTTTCTCCGCTGGTTCAATGGTCGCCTCAATGCCAGCATTAAACTCCAGAAAGTCGCTTTCCACTCCATCGCTGAAAATAACTCCATTTTCCGGCATCTGCGATGCAATCCGTAACGGCTTTTCGGCTACTACCTGACCAAACACAAGATCCGCAGCAGTCGTTCGACTGGGGAAGGGTTCTCTCACTGTAAAATAAAGTGATGGCAAACTCCAGGTTGCACGATGATCCTGACTCGTTCCGTCTACTGCCCCTTCCTGACTGAAGGCTGCACCTGGCATCAGCTGGCCTGGAGTCAGCGAGATTGGATGCCGTGTAGCACTGCCGACAATCCCGGCCGCTCCAGCAAGCACGCTGGTCAGCCAGCCTGTCGCTCCCATTCCGGTTGAAACGATAATGCCGCTAGAGGATTGCTGCTCTACCTGATCCTCCAGTCTTAGCTCATATCTCGCGGAGACATGAGTTTTGCGCCCAATGAACAAATCATTTACAGCATACAAGGATTGGCCATCATTTAATTGGGCCTTAGCCAGCGTAACTTCCTTAATTGGCCGTCTGTGCACGAATACATCCGGCACCACCCAGCGCAGGTCGGATACAGTAAACGGCAGCAATACCCCGTCCCAGCGCAATGGATCTGGATTCACACCGATAAGCGGCTGCTCAGTCAAATATTTTAACGTGTTGGCTACCAGCCCATCCTGACCCAGCACCACCACTGTATCCTGCTCACCAAAAATAAAGTTCGGCACATGCTCCCGCTCCACAATCTGAACACGACCCAAGGCCGTTAACTCCGACGTAGCCGTTGCCACCGCCCTGCGGTAATTCTCGTCCTCCAGCACATAATCACTGAAATCCGCACCCAGCCGTTCCATAAAGAAGCGAGCCTGCTGCACCGTATTGTATCGGACAATCAGTTCCTCCAGTCGCGTTTTACGCTTCACTAAAATGATCTTTTGCTCCGTCATTCGGCTGCTCATCGTGTTCTTCCTCCAGACCCTCTCGATCCTGCTGATCCGTTTGCTCCCGTATCTGACATGAGACCTTGCAGCAGATCCGGTGTAATATTCAGCTGACCGATTTTCCCTGCATTTTCTGCAAGCTCCTGGAATGCTATCGCAATTAGCTTATCCGGGCTCATATCCATGTTGGCCATAGCTTGAAGTACGTTCGGCTCAACATCCTGCAGCGATTTCATGACTGCTGTCAGCTCGTAGGCCTTGGCATCGGCTTCTGCCTTTTTATTCGTTACGGTCAGCTCAATCAGCTCACGCTTTTTCTCCTCCAAGGCCGTGTCAAATCGTAGCTGCTCCTCTTTCATCTCGCTTTGCTTTTGCTTCACAGAACGCTCGGCATCGAGTTGAGTTTCGCGGATTTGTTTCTTTTTCGTCTCCACTGCAATCTCGGTGTTCAGCTCGTTTTCCTTCACACGCCGCTCTTGCTCAATAGATGCATTACGACGCTCATACAAAGCGTGATCCGCGTTGCGAAGAATCTCTTCCCTCGCTTGAGCCTCCAGCGCTCTCATCGTCTCCTTATTGGGTAGAATCGCCAAAATCGACAACCCCATAACCTCAATGCCGAGCTTTTCCATTTCCGTATGCTGAGCAATATCCTTCGTCATGTTTTGGGCCAGACGTTCACTGGACTGAACAGCTTCTTTGAGCGGGACACGCTCCAAATACTTTTTGGTAAGCACTTTGGCGATGTTAATCACCCGTTGGGCCAGCTTACCCGGATCATCCGAAATGTAGCGTCGTTCCTTCAAGTCATACGTATAGTTTAAAATCTGCGTCGTTCTCCGATAATCTACAATTCGATAAGTCAGTTGCCCCTGCACCGTCACCGCCTGAAAATCATTCGTCATATCCTCAAACATGAACGGTACATCAATGGAAGAGACGGGCACGACGACGACCGAGGTGGTCGGGGCGTAATAATAAAAAGATAATCCAACACCCTCCCGAACCACCTTCCCGTTTTTCACCTTCATCACATATTCACTGGGCTGAAATTTAACAAAATTAAATCCAAACATAGCCGCTTCCCTGCTTTCTTTATAGTTTATAATATTTTGTTATTATCATTTTGTTATTAACAATAAAATAACACACATTTTCGATAATATCAATATGACATTTATAAAAAAATAAAGGCTATTTCCCCTCCGATATACTCGGTTAGAGGAAACAGCCTTATTAAAACACTCTATTTATCATCCACATTCCATTCTCTATAAAATTGCTCCAAGTACATCTCCATCCATTGATGCCGAACCTCCGCCAGCTCTCGGGCATAAGTGGTATTCATTAAATCTTTGAGCTTGAGTAGCTTTTCGTAAAAATGGTATATGGCACTTTTACCTGCGGCACGATACTCATGCTGTGAAAAGTCTTTATCCGGGTGATGCATCATGCTGCCTTTTGAGCCTGCATACATAAAGGTTCTTGCAATCCCAATCGCTCCAAGAGCATCCAACCGATCCGCATCCTGCACAACTTGACCTTCCAGCGTCTCCATAGGCGGGTTTTGTCCACCATTGTAGGACATCGTAGCTATAATAGTCATCACGTGCGTGATTACATTCGGATCGCTGATATGCAGACGCAGCCACTGCTCTACTTTATCTAGCCCCGCTTGTTTGGAATCATTTAATTTTTCATCCGCTACATCATGTAGCAGTGCTGCCAGCTCACAAATAAACGAATCTGCGCCCTCTTTGGCAGCAATTTTAAGGGACAGCTTTCTCACCCGGTCTATATGCCACCAATCGTGACCACTATGATCATGCTCCAACTGCTGCTGTACAAAGGGCTCCGCCTTTTGAATAATATCTGCCAAAATCGCTTCCTGTTGCTCCGTTCGTCTCTTCATATGTCACCTTTCAATCCCGTCCATACTTTCTATGGTAGGTTCGTTTAATTTTTTAATGCTTGTCCATTTGCTTACTACGAGTCATTCTTCATTTTATTCTATAGGGTGTATGGTATCCAACCTTTAGAACGAGAAGTCAGTAACCTGACAAAAAAAGAACCTCCAAAACCACATCAATCGTAGTCGCGGAAGTTCTTTTACGTTTGTCTATCTAAACCCGATCCTATTTAACTTAATTCCGTATCTTACTCTACTCCACGACACCAAGCTCGCGGTTCTTCTCCTTAAAACGGCTGTTATGAGAAGATACATATGCCGCTTTGTCAGCTGCTGGATCAATGTACAGCTTCGCGCTGTTCAGTGCAAGGGCGGCATCTGTGAACGCACCAGCAATCAGATACAGCTTACTTCCGTACTCAACAAAATCGCCTGCCGCGAAAATCCCCGACAGATTCGTTTCCAGCTTTTCGCTCACTCGGGCATGCCACTCACCCATATCCAGCCCCCAATCCCGAAGCGGGCCGAAATCGGATTTTAGTCCATGATTTACGATGACTGCATCGACATTCAACACCTGTATTTCGTCCGTATCTACATGACTGATCGTCACCTGTTCAATCGTCTCTCCATTGTTGCTATGTAGCTGGCTCACCGCGTATGGTGTGAGAACACGGACCGAAGATGATTTCATACGAGCTACATTTTTCTCATGTCCGCCAAAGTGATCCCGACGATGTACGACGGTCACACTCGCCGCAATAGACTCCAGCTCATTCGCCCAATCCACCGCCGAGTCGCCCCCACCGGAAATCAGGACGTGCTTGCCCCGGAATGGCTCCAGCTCTTGTACAGTATAATGCAGGTTCGTAACCTCATAGCGGTCCGCCCCCTCAATCTCCAACTTAGCCATTTTGAGAATACCATAGCCTACTGCCAGAACGATCGTGCGTGTCCAATGCTGTTCCCCTGTGGCAGAAGTTAGCAGGAACGTGCCATCCTCTTGCCGATCCAAACCAGTGATCTGCTGTCCCAACACAATGGTAGGCTCGAACGTCCGCGCCTGCTGCTCCAGCTGATCAATCAGCTTTTCACATAAAACCGGGGTAACCCCCCCGACATCCCATATCATCTTCTCTGGGTATATGCGCATCCGTCCGCCCAGCTCATGCTTGGCTTCGATCAGCTTGGTCTTCATATCTCTCATTCCACTGTAAAATGCGGTATACATACCGGCAGGACCACCGCCGATGATCGTTACATCATATAATTCCAAGGATACTGTCACTCTGCAACTCTCCCTATCATAGCGTAATATGTCTGCTCCTATTATAAGTGATAATAATTATCAATATCAATTAAGAAATAAAAACATGACCATTACAGAGTTTTTCGTGACCTTAGAACTATATTTTATAAGTTTATATAACTGCTACTTCCGTTATTCTCGTAAATTTTGCGAGGATTGCTGCACAGAAGGATGAAAAAGCTTCTTCTACCTCATCCATCAGTTGTTCCTTGTTTTGCATGGAAGGTATAAAGCTATCCTCCATTCCTTGCTTGTATGTAATCGTCGGATCTATGAGCTTGGCTGCGTTTCTGCGCACATGCACCATGATATGGTTGATGATCCCACCAATACTGTTTGTTTCCGCCTCACCCACGCGCCATAGCACCTGTTCATCCAAAAGCACAATGCATGTCCGCAACTTTACCAAATATTGATCGTACATTCTGTGCTTGGATATGATTTTAAACTCATGCATGGAAGAATCCATATATTCATTTCCTCCTTCGTCCTATCAAGTGAATGTTTCAAAAAAATTACTTCCATCGATCATCCAATACTGTTCAGGTGAAGGTACCTCGTTCAAAAAGTTTTGATATTCTCCTTTCCATCCCGCTGGGACATAGTGTTCAAACGAAGCTGGCTCTGGAAATAGCGAATAGAGAACTTTCTCGTCAAAGTTAACATACAGAGCAGGACAGAACTCCAACACTTCATCCTGATGCTGAATAGCACCATCAAGCAACTGGAGCATTGAAGTTAGTTCCCCAGTAGCCACCTTATATTCACAGATGTGATCCAAAAATGCTCCCACTGTGGTTTCATCCAAAATAGGGATACCAAACCGTTCCTCCATCTCGGTATTCAAAAACCAATACTCTCTTTCCGTCACATACCAATTCCATTCCCCTTCAAAGATAACACCAACAATGATGTTTTGCGCATATTCAGGCCATAATTTCATGAGCTTCTCGCGTTCCCTTCTTTCTCACTCACAGTTCGATCCAAAACCGGTTTACACGGTTTCCGTCTTCCTCTATGTAATCCTTGTCCGGCGTTCCGCCGTTTTGTATGATTGTTTTTTTGGAGGCAATATTATCGGAGTCGCATACGACCAGGGCTCGGGAAATCCCCAGCTCTTTTGCTTTTTCTAACGCCAAGGCCAGCATTGTAACAGCGTACCTGTTCCCTCGTGCAGAAGGACGGATACCGTAACCGATATGACCTCCGGCATTCATTAGGTGTTCGTTAAGGTCATGCCTGATATTCACTGCTCCCACAACCTGTTCATTCGCATTCACAAGCCAGTATGTTGAGCTTTTGACCCAGCCTTCAGACAGGTTCATTCCATTTTCCTGATTACTTAAAACCGTCAGCATACCTTCAAAATCGTACGGCTCTACAGAGATCACCCAAGGTACCATATGCTCCTGACTCTTTTTCCATTCCTCATAAAATGAAAGATAAGCCTCCTTCCAGTCCTGATCCGGCTTTACCAATCTGACGGTCTGCATCCACTCACGGCCTCCTCTTTAAACGTTCAATTCATCTGCTATTGCTTATATTCAATATCCATAAATTTTTGCGCCCAATCTGCAAAAGAGAGCTTATCATCCCAAGTGACTAGCTTCATCGCTTTGGCACATCCCCAGTTTAGAACCTGCTGATGCAGCATATGCACCCGGAAACGCTCAGTAAATCCTTCTTTGGCTTCCATCCCTTGTGCGTAAGCAGTAAGAAACCCTTTTGCCAACTCTTCTTCGCCATTCTCCAGATACATGGTGGTTATTTTCGGAAGGTCGGCAATCCCATCCCCAAAATAGGCTGTCGTAAAATCAAAAAGACCACTGACTCTCCAACCCTTATCCCCATTCTGTACAAGAAAATTTTGCGGTTTAAAATCCCCCATCACAAAGGTGGCAGCTTCCAGCTGATCGAATGCTTGACGGGAGCCTTCCAATATTTCCTCTACCCATTCGATATCCTGTACAGAAATGTTCGAGTATTTTTTGGCATCCTCTAGCCAATATCGAATTCGCCCATACAACCATACTCGATAAGAAACTTCAAATGGACGAATGGCTAGAGTTGTTGTATCCAGCTCTCCACTGTTCTTAACCTTCCAGCTATGAAGCTCCAACAGAACATTAGCAAGCATTTCAGCCATTTGCTGTTTATCCAGCGAGGTCAGCTTTGCTTGCAACTCAGGTGTATGTATATGCTGACCGTATAGACGGGGCATAACTGCATAGCTCCAGCCAAAAATGTCCTCCGTATAATCCACAAGATACGGTGTTGGCACGGGAATTGAAGTCCGTGTCTGTATTTGCTCCACCATAAACTTTTCTTCTATCCATTGCCCTAGAAAAAGCGGGTTCCCCTTCAGTACAAACTGTCCAGCCGTTGAGGAAACATAGAGGGTTTGCCCTAGGACACCTTCTGCCGTTTTTTCGTAAGACAGCAAACGTCCCAAATCAAAACGATTCAGCATCCTTTGCATTTGGTCATTTGTTACCTCACCTAGCCGATTAGACGAAAAATAAATGGTCGTCGTCATCTCTACACACCATAGCTCTTAATCGTTGCTTCCAGGGTTTCATCCGTATCTGCCAGCCAAACGAAACTAACCTCAAACGTTCCCGGCTCGAAAAACAATGGAAATCTCCGCTTAAACCAATCCTGCATCGGCAGATTTAACGCCTCCTTCATATCGACCCACAGCAGTTCCCCCTCGGGGGGATTTTTTAATAGTTCACCTTCAGTGGCTGTAGCCAAATAGTTAAAGACCATATACCTCAGCCCTTGACTTGGATCACAATATTCGTCGATTCCTTTAAATACAATTTCCGTCACGGTTAAGCCCGTTTCTTCCTTTACTTCACGAATGGCCCCATTCACAATGCTTTCTGGAAACTCTACTTTTCCTCCTGGAGCAATATAACCCGGAAACCCCTTTCGATTGGGTCTATTCATAAGCAATACCTTGCTTCCGTCTTGAATCATACACATGGTATATATTTTGTGTGTCACTTCTGTTGTCAATCCGATCATACCTTTCTTTATTCACGATTCATGATCTAGCTTTTAACTTTCTCACCGACATATTGTGGTTAAATATGGTATTCACCATACTTTAACGCGTTATTTTGTAGAGCGCAATAACTCTAACCATAGACTAGATTAGAAAACTCATGCCTAAGTCGGTCAAAATCAGCAAAAAAAAGACCGCCTTTCTGCAAAGCCGTTGGTACTACCAAGCGACTCCAGAAAGGAACGGTCTTATCCATCATGCCAATAATCAGTTTTCTAGACACTCCCCGGATAACGAGAACCTGCTGCGAAACCTTTAGGCGAAATGCGCTCAATCTCTTGAAGCTCTGCTTCCGACAAGGAGATCTGTAGAGCACCAAGATTTTCACGCACTCTTTCCAGTCTCTTCGTTCCCGGAATCGGAACGATATGGTCGCCTTGCGCCAGCAGCCATGCCAGCCCCAACTGAGCAGAAGTACAGCCTTTTTGGGCAGCCAGTTTTTCGATCAGGAGGACAACTTCTAGATTTTTGTTGAAATTCTCTCCTTGGAAGCGTGGAAAATGACGGCGGTAATCATCCTCTGGCAGATCGTCAAATTTCTTGATCTGTCCCGTGAGGAAACCTCGACCCAGTGGACTGTAGGGTACGAAGCCGATTCCCAATTCGTTCAGTAGCGGAAGAACATCATCTTCCACTTCTCTGCTCCACAAGGAATATTCGGTTTCTACCGCGCTAATTGGATGCACCGCATGCGCGCGGCGGATCTGTTCAGCCGACGCTTCCGACAAGCCGATATAACGGATTTTCCCTTCCTTAACCAAGTCGGCCATCGTTCCGACGGTCTCTTCAATCGGAGTATTGGGATCGACTCGATGCTGATAATACAGGTCGATATAATCAATCCCCAGATGAAATAGACTGGCGTCCACGGATTTTTTGAGATATGCCGGATCTCCCTTGGGCCCCTGAGTGTGCGTGATCCCGAATTTAGTGGCAATCACGGCCTCCTCTCGACGACCCTTGAGCGCACGTCCAACCAGCTTCTCATTGCCGCCGAACTTCTGCTGTGCGTATTCCTCACCATAAAGATCTGCTGTATCAAACAGCGTTACACCAAGGTCCAGCGCTCCCTGAAGTGTACGCACCGACTCCTCGTTGTTCGGCATCATCATCGTGCCAAGGCCCAGAGCTGATACCTCCAGCCCTTCATGTCCCAATTTCCTTTTCAGCATATCATGGTTCCCTCTTTTCTTTGGGTAAATGGATGGAATGAACATGTACTCATTCTAATGGACCCATATGGAGGCAACCACAGTACGTTTATACTAGTAACAAGATTACCAGGCAGAGGATTGGCTTACTGGCGTGTAGATACAAAAGTGCAGACCCGGTTGGTCCGTAATACTTGCTAAAGAATTAATTCCATAGGAAACTGCCTCCACAGCGCCAGGGATTTGAAAGGAAACCCGATTCACTTTTTTGAGCTGGATATGATGCAGCTTCCACATGGTGTCAAACTCCATACTTTCCACACGTAGCCGTTCTACCGTCTCCTCAAACCAAGGATCTCCTAAATACTTGTCATAATAGGTTCTAAAAACAGCTACCGAATAGGACGCAAATTCTTCCCAGTTAACCATTCGACGACGTAATTCGGAATCCACGAACAATAAACGAATCATGACACGTTCAGAAATAGACAGGGAAGAAAAATCGGTAATGACCTCATTCGCCGCGCTATTCCAAGCAAGCACTTCCGCTTTCTCATTGCTGATGAAGGAAGGATAGGACAACTGATCAATAATATGTTGCCACTGTGGATTCAGCGTTGTATGGATGGGCGAAATAGCAACCGTCTCATTGGGATTCCACAATTGAATTAGATGTGCTCTCTCATCATGAGTTAATTGTAGAGCTTCTCCTATACTTTCGATAATTTCCTTAGATGCTGTTACTTCTCTACCTTGTTCCAGCCATGTGTAATACGTCGCACTGACACCTGCCAGCATAGCAACTTCTTCTCGGCGAAGCCCCGGTGTTCTTCGCTGCCCCTGTGAAAGTCTAAGGCCTGCCTGCTCTGGTTGAAGTCGATTTCTACGTGATTTCAGAAAAGCTCCCAACGTTTTCGATTTACTATAATCATTAGACATGTGTCACCTCTTTTCGAATCAATCGCCATAGAACGATCACAGTCCCTCGTCAAACAACTGTAGGCCTATGATTTCAAAGGCGACACCGTCGCCCGCTTTAACGTTGACATCACCATTCATTTCTTTAGAATCCAAAATAAACGTAGTGTCTCCTACTACAATCTCCAGACATTCTATCTCGCCTGCTTCGCCCTGTATCACTTGATGTATCGTTCCTTGAATCCAATAGTCGCCTAGCTTTGGCTGAGGTCGAAAAATCCCTGTCTCTTCAGTAGACTTAAGCCTTCTGAACCCCTCTATACTGGATTGAGAAGTCTCGACCGAAATTACACAACCGGGAATCATCTTATTCAAGCTTTGTTCATACGGGACAACATACGCATATCCGGAAGTCAGTTCATGCCAAAAACATGTCCAGTAGCCGTATACTTTTTCCTCGCCAATACTACGAATGATGATATGCTGATCTTTATTTATTTCCTTGATCTGTACACGCATATATAGAGTCCTCAGTAGATACTTTTCTTATAATAATAGTGTTTAAAGCCTCTCGGAGCATCGTCAATGACACCAACGACTTCATACCCGTGCTTTTCATAGAATTTAGGCGCTTGAAAAGTAAACGTATTAAGTTGTATAAAATTACACCCTTTATCTCTAGCAATCTGTTCAATTTCACCAAGCAGTTGTGAACCGTAGCCCTTTCCTCTGTAACGCTGATCTACCCACAAAATATCAACCTCCACCCAGTTCCAACACAGTACACTTAGGAGACCGCCCATGACCTGACCGTCTTCATCTTTGAGCGTAAGATTAATCTCTTCGTATCGGGTTCGAATATCTGCTGGGACGTGTTTCGCATTAAACTCAATCAACTTGTTTCTGACTAAACGCGCTTCATCTCTACTACTTCGATTCATCTGAGGTTCCAGCGTCATAGCATAAATCCTCCAATTTGAAATGATTACTAGCACTTACTGATTTAAATATAGAAAATAATAGGGTTAAAATACTTTCATCTTCCTACTGTTATATATTGTATATACTTTTCTATGTTTAGTCACATGATTCAATTTAGATGGACAGAATTATTCTAATCTAAATATCGCTGATTAAAGTCGCTCCCTGGATTCATGCAAAATATTTAGTAAACGAAAAAAGCAGGCCCCTATGAAACGGAGAACCTGCTATCGTTTATACATCGTCTGCCATACAGGAGAAGAGAGGGGATGATTAAATTGAAATATCCAGTGATTTCCCAACTCCCGTAATATCGCTGCTGTTAGCGCTGTTGATACGATTTGTTTCCGTGTTACTTGGAGCGGGCTTTTCCATTTTTGGAGTTGACGTGCCGCTGGATTGCGAACTTTGCTGTGCAATTTGAGATTCAATCTGTTTAATTTGCTGCTGAAGCTGCTTCATTTTTGTTTCTTTTGTATCTTTACTATCCTTACTTTGCTGTACCTTGTTATATTCCGCTTCAAGTTGAGCTTTTTGCTTTTCCAGACTAGTTGTATCGTTGGTACTGGATGAAAATGAAGTGCTTGCAATAGATATAGAACTGCTGGATGTGGATGAAATGATCATACGAGATTTCCCCTTTATAAAAGTATGAGTTTAACACGTGTGGGCTAACCGGTTCTAATCTGTGGCATTCGATTCATCTGTATTTCCCCACGCGTCTTTTAATGCAGAAAGCAGATCCGTTTCCTGATCTTTGTCCGAAGCTGTTGACCCGGATATAAGACTGGAACTCAGAACGCTCTGCAAATCACTCAGCAAGGATCTTTTTTCATCAACTGTAAGCTCTTTTTCAGATGTAGTGCTGTTATCCTCTTGATTGGAAGCCTTTTGGATATTCCATGCGAAGGAGGCATAATTCCACCCATTGCCTGCATCATAGGAGGCAGACCACTGCTATCCATTTCAGGATGGGACGGGTCACCTTCAGGCGGCGGTGCAGGACGATTATTTTGGATCGTTTGTGCTATCTTATCGAATAGATCCGATACTTCCTCATCTGTTGCCGTCGAAATATCCACATCAGCTAATAAGTCTCTAACCGAAGCCAACGGATTCTTCGTGCTATTGGTGAGTTCATCTGTATCAGAGGAAGCACTGGAAGACATCAGGTAACTTTGCAGATCAGACAACAGCGTTTTCTGTTGGTCTGTAGTTAGTGTAATAGTATCCTGGTCGTCGTACTTGTAATCATTACTGTAGTTTTCCGTAGGAAGCGGACCTGCATTCCTCCCGTGTATTCCATGAATTCCTTACTCAATTCGAGTGAATCGTTAGATTTCTTGTGTGTGGTATGACCCGCGGTATTTAGTCCATTCTCATTTGACTTCACCGTATTCGATTGATCATAGGAAGTCGTGATGAGATGCCTGTTAATGGATAGTGACAAAGTAGATCCCCTCTCAGTGTACATAATGTTTTTAGCTGCCCACCTACCTTTCATCGGTAACAAATCTGAATGCAACCTGAGGGTATACTGAATGATAACTGAATAAATACAAACTCATTAATACCGCAACCCTTTTATTATTTCCTAGACCATAGTCAAGGAAAATCCCCTCCGCAAGACGGGGGGATCAACCCTACTTGAGACAGGAGTAAGTAAAGGGATAATTTGTTACTCTTAGCAAAGAATAAATGAACGTATTTTAAAAATTGAAAGTAGGGAAATGATGTATGATCCGTATTAGCCATTTGGTTCACGAGAGACTTATGTTCCTAGTCAAATTTTTGTACTCGCCTGCATATGTGGGTAGTGTAACACCAAGTTCCAGATTTTTAGCTAAAAATATGATAGAATCCATTCCATGGAGTGAAGTTCATGCTGTTGCCGAGCTTGGTGCTGGAACAGGGGCAATTACCCAATACATCCCGTCTGCTGCTGAATTTCAACCCAAGGTTTTACTCTTTGAGAAAGACCAAACCATGCAGCAGAGTTTAAAAAGAAGATTCCCGAATTATCTGTGCTATTCCGACTCGCGTGAGCTTCAGCTTGCTATGAAAAATGCCCAAATAGAACAGCTTGACTGCATAATCAGCGGGCTGCCATTTTTCAATTTTCCACAAGCGATGCGGAATCAAATTGTAGAACAAATTCATCTATCACTCAGGGATGGAGGAATGTTTGTGGCCTTTCAATACTCTAAACAGATGAAGCAGCAGTTAGGTGAATGGTTTGATATTGAGGAAATCAAGTTTGTGCCAATGAATGTTCCACCCGCATTCGTGTATGTATGCCGAAAGAAAACCTAAGAAAGGAGTATGGGTATGGACGTGGAATATTTAATTTCCATCATCGAACAATACGGCTATGCAGCATTATTCTTTTCTCTATGGCTGGGGATTGTGGGTCTGCCCATCCCGGATGAAGTCATCGTAATGACTGCCGGGGCTGTAACAGGCATGGGCATACTTCACCCGTTACCCGCTTTTTTAATTGTATATCTTGGGGTTATATCAGGCTTGTCCTTAGGTTATGTATTGGGGAGAACCGTGGGCACACCGATTCTAGAACGTTTGCGTCGGAAGAAAAAAATGGACAGGTACATTACATTTTCGGAAAAATTGATACATAAGTATGGAAACTTCACTATTTGCATCAGTTATTTGCTGCCGATCGTCCGTCACATTATTCCTTATATTGTCGGAATCAATAAAATGAGTTTCAAACGCTATGCCCTCTTCTCTTATTCAACAGGTTTGATCTGGACGCTGATCTTCTTTCTACTCGGACGTATCTTTGGCGATCATGTACAAGCAGTAGGAGAACTAATCCATCGTTATGGCTTGCAGATGGCATTGCTTCTCATCATGCTGACAATTATATTTTTTATAATGAAATTTGTGTGGGGGAAGAAAACAACGGAGGAGTAAAGGTTAAGTATATTCGGCATGTTCATTACCTACATGAAAAAGAAATAGACCGCCCTCTGGAAAAGGTTAGCGGTCTATTTTACTAATCCAACCCTACAGCCACCGCCCTTATAAGCGGCTGTTGTAAAAGAGTGAGGATGTTGGCAGCATCCTTACTCTTTTTCAGTATATACTTATTAGCTTTAGTTTATCACAGGAAAAACCATATTGCCAATATGGCACATCTTTTTAAGGGGCGGCTTTCCTTTCACACCATGTTACTTCTTTAATTGAAGCAACTTTACTAACTTGTCATGAATGGCAGTATTCGGATAATTCCCGCTAAACTGAGAAGACCCAGGTCCCATCGCGGTTAACGCCACATCAACAGATGTATGTCCACCCGTGGTCCAGTCGATATAAAACTTCTCATCGGAGCCTTTTACAGTAAAAGGACCATCCTCTTTAGAAATGCCTTCACCGGATTCATCCTCCGCATCTTCACCTTCAATCGCCAAACCGCCCGTCTCATGATCTGCCGTCACCAACACTAATGTATCTGGATGCGCTTTGGCATACTCTTTAGCTACTTTAACGGCCTTATCAAGTTGTTGCCCAGCCTTAATCGTTAACTCCCCTTCATTGTCATGCGCCATCTCATCCGTTCCTTCTTCTTCTACCATCAGGAAAAAACCTTTTTGGTTTTTGGAAAGAACATCAATCGCTTTAGCCGTCATATCCGGTAGAGAAACCGTTGGGTTGTAAGAGTTACCCAGCTTGTTGTGAGCTTGAAACATCTCTTCATTGGCGAACAGCCCTAGCAACTTAGAACCTTTGGCTGCTTTCATTCCTGCCTGATCCGTCACATAGCTATAACCCAGCTTCTTCGCTTGTTCTACCAAATTCCCTTGAGTTCCCTTACTAGCTTCCTCAGGATCTTCTGCCGGAGCATCTGGATGCTTGCCTACTGTTCCGGCAGGGTACCAGAAATCCTCACCACCGCCCAGAATAACATCCAGCTTGCTTTTCTCCAGATACTGCTTGGCAATCTCGCTTTGAGCGGAGCGTTTTTCGACATGCGCACCAAAGGCGGCCCCCGTTGCGTCTGTCACTTGGCTTGTCGTCACGACACCTGTAGACATGCCTGCTTTTTTGGCCAGCTCCATAATCGTTGTCACTGGTTTTTTATTCAAATCCATTCCGATTGCGCCGTTATACGTTTTCACACCTGTTGCAATGGCAGTTGCAGCGGCGGCAGAATCCGTAACCAGGTTGTCCCCTGAACTTGTGCTAACCAGGCCAGTTACAGGCATGTTGTCCATTTCAAGTAATCCCGATTTCCCTACCGTCGCCAAGCGAATCGCGTTGCGACTTGCTTCTCCCATACCATCGCCGATAAAGAGAATGACATTCTTAGGAGCATCGACTTTCGCTGACGAAGTTTTCAGTCCTTTGGATACCTGTGCGGTAGTAGACTTGGTATTAGATGAGGCTGCAAAAGCGTTAGGGATATTAGCAGATAACAATGGCGCACTCAAAACGGTAATGGCACCTAAAGCAAGGATACTCTTTTTCATCGAACGCTTTTTCACAAGGTCACACTCCAATAAATTTGATATTCATATATGATAAAGTAATCATATATTTGTTTTGTAAAGCATCGTAAAGCAATAGATTATGCGAATGTAAAATTTGGAATGAGCGCCTATTTATTTATAAAACAAAAAAGACACCGACTCTTGGTATATCAAAGTCGATGCCCTCTGGCGTTTTTATTTAAATGGCGGCGATATTTTTGCCGATCGGCATGGTGTAGTAGAGCGGTTTTTGCTGTCCATTTTGCTGATAGACTACAAGCAGCAGGGTGCGGCCTTCGGCTGTCAATGGGCTTCCTCCGCTCAGGATATGATCCAGACTGAACGGCAGTACATCCAGCACAGCGTGCTTTTGCAGTTCCTTTTCACTCAGCTTCAAGGAAGCAAAGGCTGGAATAATCTCGCGGTATGGCTGCGGCTGTTGACTGCCTACATCCATCCCACCTGTACTCTCCTTGCTCGCATCTGCCACAAAATCTGTAACCGCAGGTGACAACAGCGCATCCGGATGCTGGAGAACCATTTTCATATAGCTAGACCAATCATTCTTCTCCAAGGTATGATCCCACCAAATTTTACGCGGCTTGTATTTATGGTTAAGGAAATAATCAAGCTTCATCAGTCCAAGCACCATATCCATTCGCTTTGTTCCACGCGATTCTAGAAAGGACTGGAGACGCGTGAACAAGTCTTCGAGCTGATGCCCGATTTTTTGCCAGCCCTGTCCTTCCCAGTAGTCTCCGAATTCCTGAAAGAAATCAAAGGCGGACGAGAATTCGCGCTCGATCAGATAGTTAACTGTATGATCCATACGATGAGAGTTCCAGTATTTTTCCAATACATCTTCCAAGCGCTTGAGCCGGACGATATCGGCAAAGGAAAGGACGTCATTGCTCAACATTTCATACGGCGCAACATCCATATACGTATAGTTATACTTGTCTGCGTCGATACGCAGTCCGGTGCCACGCAGCATTTTGAGGAAGCCAAGTTGAAGCTCTTCCGGGCCGAGCGCAAAAACGTCATTAAACGTTTTACGGAATGTGTTGTAGTCCTCCAAGGGCAATCCAGCGATCAAATCCAAATGCTGGTCGATTTTACCACTTTGTTTGACCTTGGTAACAGTACGGGAAAGTTTGGTAAAGTTCTGGCGACGCTTAACCAGCTCATTGGTAGGATCATTCGTTGATTGGACACCGATTTCAAAACGAAACACGCCCGGCGGCGCGTTTTCCGCTAAATAATCCAATACTTCGGGACGCATAATATCTGCCGTAATCTCAAACTGGAAGACACAACCACGGTGATTTTCAATCAAAAATTTGAACATTTCCAGCGCATAATCGCGTTTAATGTTAAACGTCCGATCCACGAACTTAATTAGGTTGGCTCCATTGTCGATCAGATACAGAATATCCGACTTTGTACGCTCGATATCGTAATAGCGCACCCCAACTTCGATGCTCGACAGACAAAACTGGCAACTGAACGGACAGCCTCGGCTCGTTTCAAAATAAACAACCCGTTTCCCAAGTTCCGGTATATCCTCTGCAAAACGATAGGGCGACGGTAGCTCGTTCAAGTCCGCTTTCGGGCGACCGGGCATCTGAATAACCTCTTCTCCCTTACGGTAAGCCAGTCCATACACAAAATGGAACTTGCCATCCCCTTCCAGCTCCTGCAGCAGTTGATGGAAGGTTTCCTCTCCTTCACCAACCACGATAAAATCCACATTCGCCAAGCGCTTCATCCAGTGATCCGTATCGTAGGATACCTCTGGACCACCCAGAACAATTTTGACCTCGGGCATAATCTTTTTCAACACATCAATGACTTTGATCGTCTCTTCAATGTTCCAAATATAACAGGAAAAGCCGATGACATCTGCCCCGCGTTGAAACAAATCGGATACGATGTTCATCACCGGGTCCTTAATCGTGTACTCCGCCAGCTCGATATCAAAGTCCTTTTCACTGTAGGCTTTGAGGCATCGAATGGCCAGCGAGGTATGAATATATTTTGCATTTAACGTTGATAAAATGACTTTCATAGGTCACAACCTTCTATAGTTTGCATGAACTGTTATATCCCCTTACCTTAGTATAGCTATTCAAAATCCTCGTACACATCGTCTGCATAAATCTCATCCTCACTTACCGTTCCTCCGATATTCCCCTGATTTTGAAAAAAATCAAGAAACGGCTTGCCGTACTTGCGGAACTTCACTTCGCCGACACCCTTGATCCGCAACATGTCTGCCTCGGATTGCGGGCTCGCTACGCTCATCTCACGCAGCGTCGCATCATTGAAAATGATATAAGACGGTACATGCTCCTGTGCTGCCAGATCGCGGCGGATCAGGCGCAATTGCTCGAACACGGTTTCGTTGACTGCAGCCGGGTATGCATCGCGTCCCTGTCGTCCGCGTGAACCTGCTCCACCTGCAAAAGCCGTGGCATGTCGCACCACACGCTGCATGACTTCTCGCTGGCCTTTCAGCACCTCAGCCGCAAGCTGCTGCAAGCGTACGACCGGATATTGTCCCTCGGACAACATCAGATAGCCTTCCGAAACAAGAACATTGATAATTTCGGCAATTTCTTTTTCCGTCCGGTTGCCCATCACGCCATAGGTTGGCAGGCTGTCAAAACCATACTGCAGCACTTTTTTGTTACGCGAGCCTTTCAACACCGAGGCGACCATCGAGACCCCATAACGTTCCCGCATGCGATGAATGCACGAAAAAATCTTTTGCGCATCTATGGTCATATCAACCAGTTCCCGTTCATCTGTACATGAACTGCATATGCCGCAAGCTTCATGCTCCTCCGCTTCTCCGAAATACTCAAGCTGTGCCGTACGTAGGCAACGAGTCGTGTAGCAATAATCAACCATCTGCTGGAGCTTGCGATAGTCGTTGCGCTTGCGGTCTTCATCCTGTGGATTTTGCTCAATCAGGAACTTCTGCGTCACAATATCTTGCGGTCCGAACAGCAAAATACATTGACTCGGGTCGCCATCACGTCCTGCGCGTCCCGCCTCTTGTACGTAAGCCTCCATATTTTTAGGCATGTTGTAGTGAATGACATAGCGTACGTTCGATTTATCTATCCCCATGCCAAAGGCATTGGTTGCTACAATGACACGGATATCGTCGTACAGAAACCCTTCCTGGCTATCTGCACGTTCCTGATCTGTCATCCCGGCATGATAGCGTCCGGCCGCCATGCCTGCGTCACGTAGCCGTTGGTACAAATCGTCCACGTCCTTACGTGTCGCCGCATAAATAATGCCCGATTCACCCTCATGCTCACGGGTATAATTCAGCAAAAAGCTGCGTTTGTCTTCCCCACGCAGCACACTGAACGCCAAATTGGGCCGTCCAAGGCCTGTAACGAACGTCTCCGGTGAGCGCAGACGAAGCAGGCGCACGATGTCATCCATGACCTGCGGTGTCGCCGTTGCCGTAAACGCCGCCACGATTGGGCGTTCATACAGCCCGTCCACGAATGGAGCCACAGCCAGGTAGCTGGTACGGAAATCATGGCCCCACTGGGATACGCAGTGAGCCTCATCTACCGCAACGCAGGAAATCGGCAACTGAGCCATTTCATCGCGAAACCAGTCCAGTTCCAGTCGTTCCGGTGCGACATATAGTAACTTCAAGTCACCATTCCGTGCGGCTCGTATGCGATCATTCACTTCTCGACCACTCAACGTACTATTGATGTAGGCAGCAGCAATCCCCATTGTGGTCAGCGCATCCACCTGGTCCTTCATCAGCGAGATGAGCGGTGACACGACAATGGTCAGCCCCTCATGCAACAACGCGGGGATCTGGTAGCATATCGATTTTCCGCCCCCTGTCGGCATGATGCCCAACGTATCGTTGCCCTCCAGCATACTGGCCACAATTTTCTTTTGTCCCTCCCGGAAATCGGGATAGCCATAAAATTTTTGCAGCAAGTCCTGCGCCCGTTCCAATGTTGGTGCTTGTACACTCATAGTTTCAAAACTCCTCATATTTCTAGCGTCCTTGACGCATATCGGCTTTTCTTTCGTTACCTTTAGTTTACCGGGGTTCAGGGTAATGTTCAACCGCTAGAAGACTGCCAATCTGGTTTAGTCCCTTATGGCGTTCGCTGTTTTCTCATGATATAGTGAACACGGTGCCGCAAATTTGTCCATAATTATGAAGAGACACGGTTCCAAGAAGGAGAAAGAACCCATGAACAATCGGAAACCCCAACGGAAAAATCATACAAAATCTACGTCAAACGCAAGCCATTCCAAACGCAGTCATAAACCTGCCGGAAGATCTGGCTCCCATAGACCGGAAGCTCAACGGAGAACGAATGCTTTTGATAAAGCCCCTGCCAAAACATACATCGTCCAGGAGCCTGCCGAGCTGTTAAGCTTTTTAGTAGAGCATGTGACTGGCATGGGTCGTAACTCCATTAAATCAGCACTGGCTCGTGGGCAGGTGTCCGTCAACGGCATTCCGCGTACCGTGCACAATTTTCCACTGGAGCAAGGTCAGACTGTCGCGCTTTCCAAGGAAAAAGTAACTCCCGTCGTACCACTGACTGGGCTACGTATCTTGCATGAGGATGAAGCCATTATCGTTATCCATAAGGATGCCGGGTTGCTGTCCGTGGCTTCAGCGCAGGAGCAGGAAGTAACAGCCTATCGCCAGCTTACGGCCCATGTGAGGCGCGAACATCCGTACAATCGTATTTTTGTACTGCATCGTTTGGATCGTGATACATCAGGAGTGATGATGTTTGCAAAAAGCGAAGCCATACAGCAGGAAATGCAAAAAGCGTGGAAGGAAGTTGTGTATGAACGAACATACATTGCTCTTGTAGAAGGACAGGTTAAAAAAGCTGAGGGTACAATCACCTCATGGCTGAAAGAAAGCAAGACGCTAAAAATGTATTCCAGTCCTTATCCAAATGACGGGCAGCACGCAGTCACTCATTACAAGCTGCTTCAAGCCAATCGGCATTTTTCCTTGCTGGAAGTACGTTTGGAAACCGGACGCAAAAATCAAATCCGCGTACATATGGAGGATATCGGTCATCCAATTGTTGGAGATAAAAAATACGGTTCCAAATCCAAGTCGATTGGGCGCCTTGGCCTACATGCGAGGATATTGTCATTTATTCATCCCGTCACCGGAGTATTGCTGCGTTTTGAATCCGATATTCCTAAAACCTTTTTGAATCCGTTTCAGGAGTAGAATTGAGCAAAGCATACGGAGATTAGATGGAAAAATAGAAGAGGAAATGAGGGGGCTGTAGAAAACAGCACCCTTTTTTTGATTAATTAAGCGGTATACCTCCGAACACCATCAGCCATTTTCATCAACTCATCCCATATATATATGGGCGTATTACACACTGGACAATCTAGCCAACCGATTAAATAGGGTAATTGAGCAAGAAGCTTGTTCTCTTCAATTTTTTGGACATATTCGTGTAACCACTGTATATTAGCACCTTTATGGTCCAATGAACGGGGGCGGATCGGATGGGGAACCAGATTGTCTGAATTTACAGGATCCTCATCATAGACAACCAGGGTGTCATTCTGTTCATCAGGCCAAATATAGAGCGGGGTACCGCAATGCGGACAATCCAGCGTATATTCGTCACCTGTATCGAAGCTTTGTAGCATATAAGCTATGCAGCGATATCCCTGAAAAGCGGCACCCGCAGCCAGAACATAGCGTTTACCTACATCTCCTTCGTGTTCTTTCGCATAGAGCACCATTTCTTCAGTCAATTCTGCAAGTCGGACAATGGCACACCGATATTGCGAATAAATATATTCAGCCACACTAGAATCCACTTTCACCTGATCCCTTGTAAATTCCAATGGAACTTTGGTATGTAAGGGATTGTTATTCTTCGCTTCGAATATTCCGCAAATGTTATATATATCTGCACGAATCCCTATATCAGAACTTTTTAACGCAATGTCTACAAGGTAAGGAACAGCCGCAAATGTACAAGTATACAATGTATTTTGGTGATACAGTTCCTCCCAATACAAGGTGTCAGCCATTTCGCCGTCATATCCGGCTTGGAGCTGTTTCAACATTTCTGGGACGTATTGAGAGGAACCGTAGGGGCCTTGGAGCAGAGTCCAGGCCGGATCGGACAAAGCCAGCATCTTGATACTCCTTCCACCGTTTTTCTTACAGTAGAGGATTTTGCAAAAATCCAATAAGCAAATTCCAACGAACAAGATATAGATCGAAATGGTTTAGTTCGTCTATAACTTGCACTTCGGAGCGACTGGAATCGAATTTTGTAAAATCCTTATAGTAACATGCGATCGGTTTATAAAATGAAATTTGCTATCAAAATTCATTTTAACTTCATAATTCTCAGCTTCTTACGTTTATTTCATTATACGCACATTATTAGCTGAAGTTGCTTTTTTCGATTTACGCAATATACAAAATCACTATTTTTTCGGGTCTATAATCATATTCGGTTAAGCTTTCGGCATTGTGAAGGTGACACACAATAAATTAATGAATGACTAACCCGGTTCTTATATCTTATTACGACTCCTCTGTCCATTCAGTTCCTTCTTCGTATACATAGTTCATATTATAAGTCCTGTTACTTAAAAATTACTGAGTAAGAAATAAAATATATATACATTAAAATTTCCATACATGTAAAAACAAAGCCACTCCCCTACCTGTTTTTAATTATGCCAAACGGGTAAGACATACTTGTTCAAACCTTTAATCTAACAGCTACAGAACTGATTTTATGAATCGGTATATGAAAAGGCGTGTTGGGAATATTATGTACGAATACTGCGACTATAAGGGGAAATAGCCTATGACCATAACACCGGAACAGCGGATTACCCTGCACGGATTTAACAACCTGACCAAATCATTGAGCTTCAACATGTACGATATTTGTTACACCAAAACCAAAGAAGAACGCGAGGCGTATATTGAATATATTGATGAACAATACAACTCAGATCGACTGACAGCTATTTTAAAAAATGTATCTGACATTATCGGCGCCCACGTGCTCAACGTAGCCCAGCAGGATTATGTACCTCAAGGAGCCAGCGTGACCGTACTTATATCAGAAGGACCCATTGTGGAGGTACCGACTGAATCTTATGCCGAGTCACCCGGCCCCCTGCCTGAATCTGTCGTGATACAGCTGGATAAAAGCCATATTACGGTTCACACCTACCCGGAATATCATCCAGACGAGGGGATCAGTACGTTTCGAGCAGATATTGATGTCTCTACCTGTGGGGAAATTTCCCCGCTCAAGGCACTCCACTATTTGACTCATTCTTTCGACACTGACATTATGACGATTGATTACCGGGTGCGCGGCTTCACACGTGATACGAATGGACATAAGCTTTTCATCGACCATGATATCGCCTCCATTCAAAACTATATTCCGGACGAAGTGCGCAGTCAGTATGACATGATCGACGTGAATGTGTATCAGGAAAATATTTTTCATACCAAATGTAAGCTAAAACAATTCGATCTGGACAATTACCTGTTCGGCTACACCAAGGAAAGCCTGAGTGAAAAAGAGCAACAAAATATATCAACACGTCTCAAAATCGAAATGGACGAAATTTACTACGGTAAAAATATGACGTAACAGATCGAATGCGTAAAAATAAAATAGATCATTTCATTGAAAAAAGGAGGATCGCTTGGACTGGAATATAGCCGGGCTTTCGTCCTTTTTTAAATACAAAATAATAGCTATTACTCAACTTGATCTGTACAAGCGAGAGATTGTTCACTATGATAGGGGAAGAAACCACTAATTTAAAATAACAGCATAGATTTAACATTTGTTTCTTATTGTAAGCGCAATCAATTGATTCTACGTATGATTTTGTTATGGAAGACAAAGGAGGAATTTGTATGCAAGGCGGTATTGGCGGTAAAAACATCATTTTACGATTGGAGATTTCCACCGGGCACATCCAATTTGGTCAATTGATTACGCTGGTAAACGAACATGGCGGAGATGTGATTGCCATTGACGTCATTAGCACCTCTGAGAAGGTCACTGTGAGAGATATTACGGTGACCATTGCCGATCCAGCAGAAATCGACCGTATGATTGCCCGAATTAAAAAAACACAAGGTGTTAAGGTATTATCCATCTCTGATCGCACCTTCCTGTTACACCTCGGGGGCAAAATTGAAATGCAGCCCAAAGTCCCAATTCAAAACCGCGATGATTTATCCCGGGTATATACCCCCGATGTGGCACGCGTATGTATGGCGATTCACGAGGAACCGGACAAAGCTTTCCGTTTGACGATCAAGCGCAACACGGTCGCTGTCGTCTCTGACGGAAGCGCTGTCCTCGGGCTAGGTAACATCGGTCCCTATGCAGCCATGCCGGTTATGGAAGGCAAAGCCATGCTGTTCAAGCAGCTCGGCTCCGTCGATGCCTTTCCAATCTGTCTGGATACGCAGGACACCGAAGAGATCATTAAGGCCATTAAGCAAATGGCCCCAGCTTTTGGTGGTATTAATCTGGAGGATATTTCATCGCCACGATGCTTTGAGATTGAGCAGCGGTTACGTAAAGAGCTGGACATACCTGTTTTTCATGACGATCAGCACGGCACAGCTGTCGTTTTATACGCAGGGCTGATCAATGCGCTCAAAGTTGTCGGCAAAGCCCTGTCTGACGTCAAAATTGTCGTCTGTGGTATCGGGGCTGCGGGTGTGGCTTGCACCAAAATTTTGCTATCTGCAGGGGCTGTCAACATCATTGGCGTAGACCGCCATGGGGCTCTTACAGCTGATGAAACATACGAGCATCCGATGTGGAACTGGTATGCACAGCATACCAACCCTGAACGGCTGTCGGGCACGCTGTCCGAGGTTCTGAAGGACGCTGACGTGTTTATCGGTCTGTCGGCAGGTGGAATACTGCAACGAGAAGACGTGAAACGTATGAAAGAAGCCCCGGTGCTGTTCACTATGGCTAACCCGGTTCCTGAAATTGCGCCAGAGGACGTCGAGGACATTGCAGGTGTCATCGCCACCGGACGTTCGGACTATCCCAACCAAATTAACAATGTACTTTGTTTCCCTGGCATCTTTCGAGCAGCGCTCGACTGCCGTGCCCGTGAAATCAACGAAGAGATGAAGCTGGCGGCCGCAGAGGCCATCGCAGGCACGATCCGTCCTGAAGAACTAAACAAGTTGTATATTATCCCAGGTGTATTTAACGAGAGTGCGGTTCAACGGGTACGTGAAAAGGTGATCCAAGCCGCGATTGCGAGCGGTACAGCCAGAAGAGTGCCTCGGGATTTCAGATAAAAGAAAAGGATTGCTCCCCTAAATGCGGGTGCAATCCTTTTTGCTATCGAGAGATCAAGCTGCATATCCGTTATCTTTACAGCGGTTATGACCTCCATTTAGAGAACAATTGACTGGCACGCTGAGCAAACTCCTCCAAATTAAAGTTGGAGTTATCCAGCGTGTAGTACCATTTTTTAATCGTATCCAAAATCCATGAGGGAACCTTAACCTCCGAGATACCGGAATAAAACGTATGATATGCCCACACCAAATGCTCCCAGCGCTTGTCATCGCCTTCCTTCACGTATTCCGACACGTCCAATACCTTGGCACGCCCGTCTTGCATAAGTACATTCTTGAGGTGAATATCACGGGGATTCAGCCCCTTGGACCGGACAAATTCCCTCGCCTTTTCCACATCCAGAATGACCTGCTCTGGCACAGGAATTCCTTGCAGCAAACAATCCAGCAGCGTAATACCGGATTCATAACTTATGACAATATACTTGTCGCCTTTTCCGTAATAATGAGGAAAAAAGTCAGATCCTCGCAAACGCTCATATACGTCGGCCTCCGCATCTTTTTTCTCGATCGCCATGTCTGAGTACACCTTGAACGCGTAGCCTGGCAACGTATCGATCGTAAATACGGCCGCATCAGTCCCGATGCCAATACAGCGGACGTCTTGAGTGGCTGTTTTAATGGTAACCGGATCATTATCCTCCGTACTGTATACGGTCACTTGACTTATGATGTCTTCTGCCTGCCTCCATTGTTCTACCATGCGCGATCCCCTCCTTCTCTGTTCTAAACCTTTACCAATGAAGTTAGTTCTATAACAGATAAATAGTATTACGGGTTATCTTTTGGAATGGCTTCAAAATAGGTTGATTCTTTTAAAAAATACGGTATGTACCGTGTCTAACGAGCGTCCGGCAGCAGCAACCTTCTTAACTCTGCATAGCTTGCTGCTGTTTTATAGTCCCCCAGCACATCAGTTTCCGGGGGAGCATTCCTGTGATTGAACCAGATCACCTGCCAATTTGCAGCTATAGCTCCCGCCACGTCATTACGCCAGGAATCCCCAATGTAGCAGCAATGCTCTGCTAACGTTCCTGTCCGCTCATTCACTACTTCGAAGATGCGCGGATCAGGCTTGGCATAGCCAACGGTCCCAGATACAAAGATATGTTCTGCTGCAACATGATTTTCCAACGCCATCGCCTTGATCTTGCTCATCTGGTGTTCTTCAAGACCGTTTGTAATTAATCCAACCAAAAAGCCAGCCGAGCTCAAATCATTTATTAACGAGGTAGCCCCCTCAAAAGGCTCAATTCGGTACTGACGATCCAAGTATTCTTGCTGAACATGTACTGCCTGCTCACGGGTAATTTCTACCCCGAATTCTTGTAAAGCCAGAATGAAACGGCCTTCCCTCATCTCATCCAGTTCATCCGGCCCTGCCTTCCCCTCCAATAGTCCTCCTTTAGCCGACAGTACATCGCTGTAATAGCGAATACGATGGTAGGCTTTCTCATAAGGAAAACGCTCACTCAATCCTAATACTGTACGCAATGCATCGCGTGTAGGGTGCAAATGATCGTACATCGTATCATCTACATCAAAAAAAACAGCCTTCTTTTGCAAGTTCATATGCCCACTTCTTTCTGTTAAATCTTCGGATGACGCTCCTTTTCACCTTGTCCTGATATTATACCCGTTGGCCTGTTACGTTGCACCTTGTCCTTCACACCGCGCATCCTGCAATCACACTTCACGGTTGCTAACATACACTGAAAAGACCGCATTTTCGCAAACCCACTTTACTTCTCTACCGAGCTAACATAGGTATCTTGTCCTGCTTTGCCCGAAAGCGTTTTATTTGACAACACACGGGTAAAAGGTCACATTTTTGAAAATATTCGTCATACAGGTTTACATTTCGTGTAAAATCACGTACCTTTTAGGGATGAACGCTTTAATGGATGTATTGGATAAGGGAGGCATACACGATGGATTCCGGTTCTAACCTAGCCTATGGATCAGCTACACCTTTGATTGAGGCACTTATAGAATTTGAAAAGGAGCTCGAAGCGAACCGGCATTCTCTGAGTTTTGATTTGGGATTGATTATGGAGCAGGGCCGCGCGCCACGATATATGGCTACACCACCAGATGTTATTCCTTTTGCCCACGCAGGAGTGGACGGAATACATTATGGCTTTTTAACGGATTTTGGTCTTGAAAAGGACCTTTCACAGGCCCCTATCGTATGCGTATCTCCCGTCGATTGGACGGGTGTATGGGTGGTTGCCCGTCATTTGCAGGATTTTTTAAGCGTTGTTTATACAGAGAACAGTTCATTAAAACGATACTACGCCAGCGGAGACGACTATTCTGGACATGCAGGTCAGCGACTGCCTCAGCTTGTAGATGAACGCACCGCGTTTGTACGCGAATGCTTTCGGGAACGATTTGGTATCGAACCGATTCAGGATATGGCTGCCTATATCGACAGCTTGCGAGCAGAACGGAAGCACAATGAAGCAGCTCCTACGCTGAACGGCTTGGGCATTCAGGTATCTTCTTCCGCGAAGCATAGCTCTTCTATGGAAAGTACCCTCTTGACCGTAACGGAGCCTTTCCGTTGGGAACAACAAGGCGAAGCTGTACGTGAATTGTTCTATAACGGTTCGCGTGAAGCCAGACTGGCCTTTATTCGGGATGCCCAGACACGGCATCTGTTCACCCATTCTGCCCTTCGTGCTTTTGTAGCTGGACAGCTTAAGTTGATGGGCCTATCTGAGGCCGCAACATATCTGGAAGAGTCCTACTATACCGTTATTCCCGATATGATAGAATCTTGACGAAAACTTCGATTCCCCCTAACATAACCGCCTCTGAAAAGGCGGCTTTTTGTGCTACAATAAATGAAAATAATAGGGTCGAACGGCCCGGTACGAATGAAAGAGAGCGAGTATGAATAATCATTCCTATCCTACTCCTGAAATCATTGAAGTTTGTCTGTTGGCGGGCAAACTGATGATGCAAAATGGAGCCGAAACCTATCGTGTTGAAGACACGATGTCCCGCATTGCTTCAGCCTATGGCATATCCCAGTCCCATAGCTATGTAACACCAACTGGGATTTTTTTTGCCATTAATGATTCGGAGCCTGCCAAGCTCATCCGCATCGTAGAGCGGACCACCGATTTGCACAAGGTGACAGAGGTCAATTCCATTTCACGTAAAATCAGCACAGGTGATTTGTCTCCCCGCGCTGCCGTAAAGGAGCTTGCGGAGATTGAGCGTGGCCCCCTCCGCTATTCCAACCGTGTACAGCTGATGGCTGCTGCGTTGGCCAGCGGTTGCTTTATGATTATGTTTGGTGGTGTCTGGCGAGACTTCCCCGCAGCTGTGTTATGCGGCGGTATCGGATTTGCAGCCGTACAGTATTTTCACAGGCTCGTTAAGGTCAAGTTTTTCTCAGAGTTTTCTGCATCTTTTCTAATCGGCTTGCTGGCGGCTCTGTTAACGATAGTAGGCTGGGGACAGATGATGGATAAAATTATAATTGGCTCCGTCATGCCACTGGTTCCAGGCTTGTTAATTACAAATGCCATTCGTGATTTAATGTCCGGGCACCTTGTTTCGGGTCTTTCCAAGGGAGCCGATGCTTGCCTGACGTCTTTCGGCATTGGAGCTGGCGTTGCGGTTATCATTTCTTATATGTGATTCGGAGGAGATTCAAGTCTATGCTTGCACAATTATTCACAAGCTTTATTGCCACCGCTGGTTTCGGCATACTTTTCCACGCCCCCCGGCGCTCGCTGCTGCAATGTGGTTTTGTTGGTATGCTAGGTTGGCTGGTCTATTATTCAACCACGGACAGCATGGGACCTGTGAGCGCCAGCCTTTTGGCAACGATCCTCATCGGCATCGTCAGTCAAGGCTTTGCGCGGCTGTACAAAATGCCTGTGATTATTTTCAGTGTGGCAGGCATGATTCCGCTCGTTCCAGGGGGAATGGCCTATAATGCCATGCGCCAGTTCGTACAACAACATTATCCTCAGGCACTAGAGCTGGCTATGAGCACGCTGATGATCGCAGGAGCTATTGCTGTCGGTTTGGTGCTGTCTGAGGTGCTTAATCAAATTTTTCACAACATACGTTTTAGACCTCAGCGTTAAAAGCGATGAAAATAGCAAAATAAAAGAGGCTGCTCCCAAAATCATCCGCAGTGTATGAGACGATTTTGGAAACAGCCTTTTTCTGTACACATTACAAAAAATATTTAACTGTCATAAGCTATTATTCATCCACTCGCTTGCCCAATATCGCCAAATCTCGCTCTATGCTGTCCAGCACAGCTACACGCGGATAGTACCCCCATTGCTCAAAACCAAACTTCCGCAGCAGCCCAATACTTGGCTCATTATGACCAAAAACAAATCCCAACAACGTTGTAATCCCCAGTCTCGGACATTCATTTAGCAAATGCTGTACCAGTCGACTTCCTGTTCCGGTTCCACGAGAATCCTCATGGACGTAAATGCTAATTTCTGCTGTACCGTTATAAGCTGGACGCCCATAAAAGGACTGAAGGCTGGCCCAACCGACAATTGTTCCCTTTTGTTTTAATACCCATAAAGGCCGGTGGTTTTCCTGATGAGCCTCAAACCATGGAATGCGGCTCTCCACTGTCACTGGTTCCAAATCTGCCGTGACCATTCGTCCTGCAATCGTAGAATTATAAATATCCACAATATCGGGAAGATCCTCTTTGCACGCAAATTCAATGGAAAAAGATTGGTCCTGATTCATAATTCGTATCCGCCTCCTATGGTGTGATTTATTTATTGTACAAGACAAGCGCCCGATCAGCCATATCGAGTTGTTTTGCGGATTAGTCCCAAAGGGTTTTATAATAGAGCTTGAAATAAGGAAAAATAAAAACGGGGAAAGCGATTTAACACGATGAGACGGGAGGTATGTTTCGGAGTCAAGGATTCTGAAGCAGCTTAATATGAATATTGGAACTCAACTCTTGATTTTGGAAATACCTATGGAATCTTTTTTTGGAAAAACGACTATTTATCCTGTACTGCTCAAGGACGAGGATGGACTTACACTGATTGACACGGGAATGCTCGGCCAATTGGAGCCATTACGCAAGGCTATCTCAGATGTGGGTGAGGATATCAGCCGCGTGAAAAGAATTATTTTAACACATCAGGATATTGACCATATCGGAAATGTTCATGCACTGCTGGATCTGCTGCCGAATACTGCCCTGTTAGCCCATAAGGATGACGTTCCTTATATGACAGGGGAGCGACCGTTTGTGAAGCTGACGTCGGAACGGATTAGACAAATGGATACTGTGCTCAAGCAGCAAGCAGAGGATATGATTCGCCGCCTGCCAGATTTGCGCTTTGCTCATATTCTTGAGGACGGTGAGCATCTACCCTATGGTGGAGGAATACAGATTATACATACACCTGGCCATACACCCGGGCATATCAGCTTGTATGTGCCCGCACAAAAGCTACTGTTGGCAGCAGATGAACTGCTGGTAGTCGAAGGTGAACTGGTCGGTCCTGCTGAGTCGGCTAAGCCGGATATGCCATTGGCTCTGAAGAGCCTCGAAAAGCTGACGGTATTGGATGTTGAAAAGGTAATCTGCTACCATGGCGGCTACTATGATCAGAACGTACAAGCACGTCTGCAAACATTAAGTCAGGCAAGAGAGTAAGCCATTCAAAGCTATAAATTATGATGTAATAAGAGCTATAATGAATACATGGACAGAAAGGAATGAGACTCTATGAATGATAAAATTACAAGATTATATGATGAACTGAAATCACAATCTTGGGATGGCCTGCTTGTGACCGATCCCAAACATATTTACTACCTGACGGGCTTTGCCAGTGATCCGCATGAGCGTTTTCTTGGTCTCGTGCTGCTTCGAGACCAAGAACCAGAACTGATCGTACCCGCTCTGGATGCAGAAGCCGCCCAAGCTGCTTCTTCTGTGACTCGTATATCCACCCACACCGATACGGACAATCCATATGATCTGTTGCGTCAACGTACAGGCACCGGAGTGAAAACATTCGCGCTGGAAAAGGAGCACGTCTCCGTCCTCCGTTATGAACAGTTACATACTGCTATTGGCGCGGCTCAATATGTGGATCTGGGTCCTGTGCTTCAAGAAATGCGTGTGAGAAAAACTCCTGAGGAAGTACAACGTCTGAAACATGCAGCTCGTTTGGTGGAAGATGCTCTTCGCCACGGCCTCACCCATGTGCGCGAAGGAGTGACGGAAGTCGAGCTGGTGGCAGAAATCGAATACCAGATGAAGAAGATCGGCGCAGATGGCCCGTCCTTTGACACAACAGTGCTGTCTGGACCCAAAACAGCCTTGCCTCATGGTGTTCCAGGCACCCGCAAGCTACAGCATGGCGATCTGCTCATGTTTGATATGGGCGTATACTCCGATGGCTATGCTTCGGATATTACACGTACTTTTGCTTTTGGAAAGCTATCTGCTGAGCTGGAAACGATTTATAATACGGTTCTTCGCTCGAACGAAGCGGGAATTGCTGCCATTCGCCCGGGAGTTTCCTGCGCATCCGTAGATCAGGCAGCACGGGCTGTTGTTGAAGCCGCTGGATATGGTCCTGCCTTTAACCATCGAGTTGGACACGGCCTTGGCATGAGTGTTCACGAATATCCATCTGTACACGGAGGCAATAGTGATCTGCTTCATGAAGGCTTCGTGTTCACAATCGAACCCGGCATCTATGTGCCAGGCCTCGGCGGTGTGCGGATTGAAGATGACGTTCTGGTCACCTCTGATGGTGTTGAAGTGCTTACCTCTTTTCCAAAAGAACTGACAGTGCTCGGATAAACCCATCGCTATTCATTATATTGGTATGTAAAAAAGGATGAAAAAAAGGAGGGGCAACCCCAAGCCATCATGGCTTGAGGGTTTGCCCCTCCTCTTCTATAAAGCGGAAATTGCGTGCGATGTACAAAATGGGTGTACCCGCCGCGGTCAGTACAAATTTTAAGATGTAGGTGGTGAATAATATCTCGAGCCATATCCCCCACGCATAACCGTAAAAGGCAATAGTACAGAAAATGAGCGTATCTATAAACGAGCTGATCATCGTGCTGCCATTGCCGCGAATCCAGAGCTGATGACGTTCCGGGAAGAACTTGCGAATCCAGGCGTACAGACGCACGTCCAGCAATTGACTGACCGCGTAGGCTGTCAAGCTGGCAAGCGCAAGCCTTGGCAACAATCCGAACAGCTGTTGCATCGGTGTCTGGGCAAAATCCGTTGCAGTAGGCTGAAACTGCAGCACCATTTGCATCGTTATCGTCGTCATAATCAGAGTGAAAAAGCCGAACCACACAGCTTTACGCGCTTCTTTAGGCCCATATTTTTCATTCAGTAAGTCGCTGGCCATATACATAGAAACATACATCGTATTTCCCAATGTCGTGGTAATGCCGACCAGATCAATCGTTTTGGTTACCTGAATGTTGGCCAGTACAGTAGCAACACCAATCCAGGCGTACAGCCCTTTTTTACCGAACAACCGAAAACATAACAAAAAGAACATAAAATTGACGAGGACAAAAGCTGCCCCCCATAACAGATTAAACATGAAATCCTCCTAGTTTTGATAGCGCGGGATGGTTGCGAACCGCGGTTCATCCGAAGCAAGCCGGAAAAACATTATTTTAATGTATCATAGATTAGGATTTGTGAACAGCCATAATTTACACTGCCCTAAACTCAATACAAAGAGCCGACCTTATGGCCGGCTCTTTGTACAGCGTACATACAGTACGTGTGTTATATAGGCTACAGATGTGATATGAGACTGATCGTACACCCTTCATTTATCATTACTTAAGAGTGTGCCGTTGCATCCAAATCCATACCATGATTATTGAATACGTCTTGATCGTTCTCCTTGAGCACCTTGCCTGAAATGAGACCTGCAGTAATAGAATCATTGACATTTAACGCTGTGCGTCCCATATCAATCAACGGTTCGACTGAGATGAGCAATCCTGCCAATGCCACTGGAAGATTCATGGTAGAAAGCACGATCAGGGAAGCGAAAGTGGCACCACCGCCTACACCCGCCACGCCGAACGAGCTGACCGTAACGACCAGAATCAGCGTGAGGATAAAATCCCAGCTCGTTGGATCAATACCCACGGTTGGAGCAATCATAACCGCCAGCATTGCCGGATAAATACCAGCACAGCCGTTTTGCCCAATAGTCGCTCCCAAGGTCGCAGACAGATTCGCGATGCCGTCGGACACACCAAGCTTTTTCGTTTGTGTTTCAACATTTAACGGAATGGTCGCCGCACTGGAACGAGAAGTAAAAGCAAAAACCAGTGTAGGCAATACCTTTTTCACATACGTCACCGGATTATAGCCGAACAAGGCCAGCAAAATAAGATGAATGATAAACATGACCAACAGAGCCACATAAGAAGCGAGCACAAACTTGATTAGCTTCAAAATTTCATCTGGATTGGTCGTAGCTACTACTTTAGTGATCAGTGCTAAAATGCCGTAAGGAGTCAATCTCAGCACCAGCGTTACAATTCGCATCACTACAGCGTACACTGCATCAATCACTTTACGGAAGGTTTGCGCCTGTTCCGGTTTTTTACGATCCAATCCGAGTACAGCCACCCCGATAAAGGCCGAGAAAATAACCACCGCCAGCGTCGACGTACGACGTGCTCCCGTCATATCCTCAAAAGGATTTGAAGGAATAAATTCCAGCACCTGCTGTGGAATGGTCATGTCCTGAACTGTTCCAAGGCGCTCTTCCATCTTCAAGCCCTGTGCTTGTTCCTTTTCCCCACCTTGAATCTCAATTGCCTTTAGGTCAAACGACAGGCTGGTTACAATACTAACTGAAGCAGCAATTGCCGTTGTAATCAGTAGTACTGCAATAATGGACACGCTGATTTTGCCAAGGTTCTGTCTTCCCTTCAAATTCATAATAGCCGAAATAATCGACACCATGATAAGCGGAATAACGACCATTTGCAGCAAACGGACATAACCGTTACCTGCGAGGTTGAACCAATCAACCGATTTTGTAATGACCTCTGAGCCTGCACCATAAGCATATTGTAGAATAGCCCCGTAGATTAGTCCGAAGCCAAGTCCGGCAAATACCCTTTTTGTAAAGGAGATGTGCTTTTTCTGCATCCAGACCAATACGCCTAGCAGCAAAAGCAGCACGATTACATTTAAAATAATAAAGAAGGTATCCATGTATTATTTCCTCCAAACTTATACTTAATATGTTTTATAAGGTGATCCTTCAATCCGAAGATTACTATATCACAAAACCAACTATTTTTGTAGGTTTTATTACAATAAAATAGTTAAGCAACTTCCACTTTGGGTTTTATTGAAAATGCCAAACAGCAAGCCTTCATCTTTCGAAGGCTTGCTGTTTTTTGTCCTGAACACAACGACATGTATTCAACTTAGGCGTAAAATTTTTATCAGCCGTTAGACGATCACTGTGTATAACAGTTCCTGTTCCTTAACCACTTTATGCTGATTATCAGCGGACTTCAACTCGCTAAACTGAGCTACATTCGTAACAATAACAGGCGTTATCGTTTCGTAACCAGCCTTGCGGATTTCCACCAGATCAAACTCCAGCACGAGGTCTCCTACCTTCACGCGATCTCCTGCTTTAAGATGAGGCGTAAAATGAAGTCCTTTTAGTTTAACCGTATCCATCCCAACATGAATGAGCATTTCAAGTCCTGAATCACTCACCAATCCAACAGCATGCCCACTTTTGGAAATGGAGAACACTGTGCCATCCACTGGGGAAACAACCCGGCCTTCGGATGGTTCAATAGCCCAACCTCTACCCATGATTTCTTGAGAAAATGCAGGGTCATTGACTTCACTGAGCGGCTTAACTTCACCCATAATCGGGCTGTATACCGGGATTTTCTCACCTTTCGGCAGTGAGGACACAGCAGATTGTGCTATTTCATCAGTAGAGATGTCTCCGGCAGCGTCTGTTGTTGCTTGTGGTGCTTCTTCATTCTTTTCATCTGTAAAGCCGATCAAATAGGTAACAATCGCAGCAACTACAAATGCAATAATCAGACCAAGGATTGCGTACAAGAAAGTCGGTCCAATAAACATCGCCAGTCCAGGCACACCAACAAGTCCACCCATAACATACGCTTTTGTGCCAAACAAGCTCATAAAGCCCCCGCCGACAGCTCCGCCGATCAACGCAGCAGTAAATGGTTTTTTAAACCGCATATTCACACCATACATTGCAGGCTCAGTTACACCCATAATAGCTGTCAAGCTCGTAGAGAAAGCCACTGTTTTGACTTTGGCATTTTTTGATTTTAAGAATACACCCAGTGCAGCACCAGCCTGTGCCAAGTTGGCTGCTCCCATAATTGGAATCATGTAGTCAAAGCCCAACGTTGCAATCGATCCAATCATAATAGGAACCAACGCGTAGTGCATACCTGTCATAATGATCAGGGAGAAGGTACCGCCTAGCAGCAGACCTGCAAGTGCACCTGTATTTTCAAACAACCAAGAGATACCACCTGACAGGCCATTACCAATAATGGAGCCGAGCGGCCCTACAGCAACCAAAGTCAAAGGTACAATAATCAATAGAGTCAACGTCGGAACAACGAGCAATTTCAGTGATGCATGTGTATACTTATCAATGAATTTTTCAACATAAGATGCCAGCCAGACCGCAATAACGATTGGAATAACGGTCGAAGAATACGTGGCCGCTGTCACCGGAAGACCAATAAAGCTAACCTTCACGTTAGATGCCAGTAAAGCTGTAATCGTCGGGTGTAAAATGGAAGCCCCAATCGCCGCACCAATAAACATATTACTGCCCAGTTTTCTAGCAGCACTCACGGCCAGAATAATAGGCAAGAAGTAGAACGCACCGTCACCTATTGCGGCTAAAATCGTATAGGTTTGGCTCTTATCGGACATCCAGTTCATGGCCACTAAAAGAGCAATGATCCCTTTGATCATACCTGCACCGGTGATCGCTGGCAAAATCGGTGTAAACATTCCCGCAATAAAGTCGAACAGTTTGCTGATCGGGTTTTGTTTTTTCTTCGATGCAGTGCTTGCTCCTGAGTCACTTTGCGGAGCCTTGGACATATTGCTCACCAACGATTTGTACACGTTAGCTACATCATTACCGATAATAACCTGAAACTGGCCGCCACTCTCCATGACTCCCATGACGCCATCCGTTTTTTGCAACTGCTCTTTCTGAGCTTTCTTATCATCATGAAGGTTGAATCGCAAGCGGGTCATGCAGTGAATGACCTGCTCTACGTTTTCTTCACCACCAACTAGTGTAAGTATCTCTTTGGATAATTGATTTCGATCCATGAGGTATTCCTCTTTTCTTTTAAGGTATAAAATAAAATGCGCAAATGGGCAATAAAAAAACCTGAATACAGAAAGCAGACAGCTTTATAAAAAGCCAATCTTCTTTCAGCATTCAGGTTTTGCCTTCTGGTTTAGAAGTAGCAATCCTAAATCCCTGATCATACATGAAATCATTGATTTTTAATGATACGCTCGATATGAATGGTGAGATACAACATCTCATCCTGGGACAAGCTTCGACCATAGATTTTAGTGGTATAATCTCTTATTTTTTCCGCGCAGGCGTAAGCATTCTTATACTGAACCTTAACCATATCATGAAGGGAATTATCTGTATTTTGTACAGGGGTCCCATTCATTACCCGTTGAGCAAAAAATTTGAGATGTGTAATAAAGCGGTAATAGCTTAACGACTCTTCATCCAGATCCATTACAAAAAAGCGACTTACAATATTTATGATATCCTTGACAATGTTAGTCAGGGTTATCGTTTCGCGCATTTCGCTATTAAGCTGTGCATTCACCAAATGTAAGGCGATAAATGCTCCTTCATCATCTGGAAGTGTAACTCCCAGCTTGTCCTGAATCATGTGCAATGCTTTGGTCCCAATCGTGAATTCCTTACGGTACATTCGCTTGATTTCCCAGTAAAGTGCATTTTTGATATCCATACCCAAGCGATAACGCTCTATGGCAAAATGGATATGATCCGTCAGCGAAATATAGATGCTGTCATGCAACTCTACACCAAGTATCGTTTTGGCATATTGGATGATTTCATCAGAAATTTCAACATATTCAATGGGGATATCAGACATCAGGGTCATGAGTTTGCGGGAAACCTCGGTACTTTCAAGTTTGAAAATTTTCTCGATTTTCTCTTCTTCAATCTCATCGCCTGTGTTTTTTTTAAAAGCAATTCCTCTTCCCATAATGACTAATTCTTTCTGCTGTTCATCAATGACCGTTACGACGTTATTATTCAGCACCTTTGCTATCTTCATTCCATCACCTTAAGCCGCTTGGAGTAGTAAAAAAAGGCAATACCAAAACTGACACATAGTGCCTGCTTATGGTTTTGCCCGATACGCTCAGTAACAATCCACGATTGTGCAGTTTTGAATAACTGACACCATAATATCATATAAAGACTGAGGTGACAAGTTTTTTTGTAAACACTTTCATGAGGCTTTTGGGCGTTGGCACGCCTTAGCTGCCAGGGCTCTTTTCCACAACCGAGTTCGGAGAAGGAGAATCATTCATGTCAGATGTGGACACTACTTGCGAATGCTCATCTTTTTCATCCACAAAGCCCATAAAATACGTAATTACGCCAGCCGTAACAAACGAAATCAGCATACCCACAATACCGTACACAAGCGTGGGTTCAGAAAATAAAGGTAAGCTGAGCAACCCAGCTGAGGCACCAATAGCAGTAAGCTCGGTTTCAAACAGACACATACAAGCCCCACCAACGGCTCCACCGATCATAACTGCTATTAACGGTTTTTTGAAACGGATATTGACACCATACATAGCCGGTTCAATGATTCCCAGCATGGCCAACAAACCTGTGGACGCAGCCAGCGTTTTGACTTTGGCATTTTTGGATTTAACACATACGCCAAATGTTGCGCCAGCCTGAGCGAAAGCCGCTGCAACGACCACGGGAAAAAGGTGATCATAACCCAATGTTGTAAGCGAGCTGATCATAATCGGTAGCATTATATATTGCATACCTGCAATAATAAGCAAAGACATCGTGCCTCCGAGCAACAACCCTGTAAATACTTCTGCATTGTCAAACAACCAGCCTAGTCCATCGGATACATGTTGGCCGAGATAACTCCACAGTGGCCCGAAAGCGAACACCATTAAAGGTATAGTGATCATCAGTGTCAAAGTCGGGACAACCATTAATTTAAGTGAATAAGGGATATACCTGTCTAACCATTTTTCGACATACGATGCTATCCAGACGACAACAAGTATGAGTACTATAGATGAAGCAGCTTGTGGGTCTATAACTGGTAGACCGGCAAAACGCACCTCCTCACCAGACTGGAGTAAACTTGTTAATTGGGGATGGAATACGGATGCTGCGATGGCTGCCGCAACAAACACATTGCTGCGCAGCCTTCTTGCCGCACTTGCCGCAACAAAAATAGGTAAAAAATAAAATATCCCATCGCTGATAGCCATTAAAATAGTATATACCTGCGGATCAGACAACAATAAACCTAAGGACATGAAAATAGATATTAATACCTTGATCATTCCCGCTCCAATCATTGCCGGCAAGATCGGAGTGAATACGCCTGATACATAATCTAATAGACGACTTATCGGATTTCTCCCTGTGGCAGCTCTGTAACTTCCGGAAGTCTGCTCCTGTGTATCTTCTCCTCTGACCTGCGAAATCACTTCTTTGGAAGGTAAATCCCGATTCATAACAACCTTTTCCCCTTTTATATGTATATTGAAGACCACTTTCGAACTTACCAAACCAAGCTTAGAAGAATATTGTAATAAAAGCGGTATTCCTTATGCTACTTATATTACTTCTTTTTTACAATAGTTTTAAAGAAGGAGTAATCTATTCGTTTTTATGCACCTGATAATTTACATCAAACTTACATCTAAACACCTAAGACCATAGTTATATATTTTTTGTTTGTTTTTGGGCAAATATGACTATTCAACCGTCTGTTAATTATGTAAAATAGGTCTAACCTACTTTTTAGTAAATCATGGATTACTTCCCTTTCACATTCTTGTCCCTTGAATTCAGCTGAAATATACATAGAATCCGAACATTTTCAGTCTTTTCTTCAAGCAAGGAAAGGAACACAAGTAGATCATGGCGTGTCAAGTATCTATTGGACAAGCGGCCTACTTCAAGCAGGGAATTCGTCTGATTTTATTACCATCATGTGAGAGGAGATTTTTCATGAAGAGTTTTAATCGTTCCATTGGCGCGAAATTACGAATTATGTTTTTGCTGATTCAGCTCTTTGCGTCCCTTTTGTTCAGCATCAGTTTCTATGCAATATCCATGAGTATCATTAATAACAGTGTCATGCCTCAGGTAGACCAATTGCTAGAAACTGGAGCTAAAAATGTGTATCAGGATCTCAATATTTCCTTAGCTGTTCAGGCTGGGCAAGGAAGCGGTTCTGATTCCGGCTCCGCTATACAGATGGAATCCTATCTTCAGGACAAGGTCGATACCCTCAAATTAGAATCGGCATATATCGCGGTAGTGAAGGATGATAAAGCCGAAGTCGTCGCACGGAATGTAAAATCAGTATACAAGGTCAAGGATGCACTCATTCCTGTTGAGGATATTAAAAAAGCAAAACAAGGCGAGATGAATATCAGTGAAATTTACAGCGATTCATACGGAGTACACAAAACCGCCTTCTTTGCTATATCAGGTAGTAATCTAGTTCTGGGTGTGAACGAAGACGTCGGATTTGTACAGGAAAAATCCCAACAAATTCTATGGATTTGCATAGGTATTACAGTGGCAACGCTCCTGCTGGGCGGCATTATTTCTACCCTCGTGATACGTAAAGTTGTAGAACCCATTGCTGAATTGGTTCGTCATAGCGAAAAAATTGCTCAAGGTGATCTTTCACAAGAAGCGAAGGTTCATGGAGTCAATGAAATTGCCCAACTTGCCCGCAGCTTCCAATCCATGTCTCATAACTTGAAAGAAATGATCGGCCATGTGCTTTCTACATCCGGTGCGGTTGTTGCAGGATCGGACGAGCTACTTCGTCGGACTGAGGCTATGAGTGTAAAAGTGCAGGACTCTACAGTTGCCGCAGAGGAAGTAGCAAAGGGCAGTACCAGCATAGCTACAGCTGCTGCGGAAAATGCACAGGCTATGGAGGAAATCGCTCAAGGTGTTCAGCACATCGCCTCCTCTGCCAATGATGTATCCGATCAAATCAGTGAAGCAACGAAAGAAACGGTTAACGGTAATACGCTCGCTCAAAAAGCTGTAGCTCAAATGTCACAGGTAGGACATGCTGCCGATGAATCGCTTCGATACATCCATAGTATGAATGAGCGCTCAGAAGCCATTGGCAGTATCGTTTCGGCTATTTTCGATATTACGAAGCAAATTCAAATGTTGTCCCTGAATGCCTCCATTGAAGCTGCCCGAGCGGGCGAACATGGACGGGGCTTTGCCGTAGTAGCCGGAGAAGTACGTAAGCTTGCCGAGCAATCTAAAGAAGCCACACAAGAAATTTCCGACTATTTGGTTACCATTCAAGAAGTATCGCAACAATCTGTGGACTCTGTGACCCAGGTGAGCCGTGAAATTCATTCGGGAACGGAAATGGTTCAACAAGCGAGTTCAGCCTTTAACCAGCTAAGTGAGCTTATGCAAAAGATCAATGCTACGATTCAAACGGTCTCTGCAGCAACGGAGCAGGTATCCGCCAGCTCGGAGGAAGTATCTGCTTCCGTGGAAGAGACAGCTCTCATCGCAGCCAATGCACAGCATATGATTCAAGAAATCGGTTTAAATGCCGATGAGCAACTGAATGAAATGGAAAGCCACAGCGAGGTTGTTCGCCAATTAAGCAAACAAGCAACCGAACTGCAAAAGGCTGTCCAAAAATTTAAAATTACGTAAGCCGATACAATAGAGGATTTTGCAAAAATCCCATAAGCGACTTCCAATGGACAAGATGTAGATCGAAATGGTTTAGTTCGTCTATATCTTGCACTTCAGAGCGACTGGAATCGAATTTTGCAAAATCCTGAATAAAAAGAGGTATCTCACAGTCTTAATAATGGCTGTAGAGATACCTCTTTATTTTTTAAAAGCGATTTTAATAATCATCCATGAAGTTTATGAATTCATTCCCATAATACGATAAATTTGCTCCATATCTAAATGAGCCCGTACCACTTCTGCGACACGGTCAAACTCTCGTTCCTTGGCTTCACGTACAGTAAAAGTGCTTTCTAAAGGTGCCAAGCCCTTGGTTTGTCGCAATCCATCCAGCCAGCACCGGCGAAAAAGGTCATTATCAAACACACCATGTAAATAGGTTCCCCATACTTTACCATCTGTTGTACCCCAGCCTTCCTCAAAAGCTGTTCCTTCGCCACGCCGGATATAGAATAACCTTTTCATTTCGCTTAGGTTTAAAGTTCTATCTGTAGGTGCGTATGGTTCCGTAACATACTCCGTAACGCCCATATGTATTTCATAACCTTCAATGCTTGGCTTGGAGGCAGAACCTGAATCAGTCGCAGTGCTAAGCAAAAGCGGGCAATGATTAGACAGGGTTCCCTGTACGCGTACGGTTTGCTTTTCCTTTAAAAAGGTCGTGGATAGAGCAAGCCAACCTAACCCTTCTGCCTGCTGCGGCAACCCAGATTCGACGGCTTCGGGATCAAAAAGTGCGGTACCCAGCATCTGATAACCTCCACAAATGCCAACTAGCTGTGTGCATCCGGTATTCATAGCCTGCCGAATGTCTTTCTCCAGACCTCTCTCACGCAATTCCAGCAGGTCTCCAATGGTGTCTTTGGTCCCTGGTAAGATAATGGCGTCCGGTACGCCCAACTGTCCGGCTTCTGTGACATAACGAACACTCACATCCGGCTCTGCGGCCAGAGCATCCGTATCTGTAAAATTGGAAATCCGCGGATATCGTATCACCGCAATATCCAGTTCTTTATCCTTTGCAGATTGCTTGGGCTTCTTATCCAATACTACCGAATCCTCTGCTTCAATGCGTATGTCTGGCAGATAGGGCAATACACCGAGTACAGGAATGCCTGTCCGTTCTTCCAGCCAGTCTAATCCTGGTTGAAGCAGAGACAGATCACCTCTGAATTTATTAATGATAAATCCGCGGATACGCTGTACTTCATGGGGTTCCAGTAATTCGATAGTTCCTACGAGAGAGGCAAAAACACCGCCCCGGTCGATATCTGAAATAAGCAACACTGGAGCATCCGCCCAACCTGCCAGATTCATATTTACGATATCGCGGTCCTTCAAATTAATCTCTGCCGGGCTGCCTGCCCCTTCCATAAGGACAATATCATAGGTATCACGCAACCGATTCAGAGCATCCATGACGGTCTGTTTGGCTTTTGGCAAAAAATCCTTCCGGTAATCGGAGGCGCTCATATAGGCATAAGGTACACCGTGTACAACAATTTGTGAGTGCATATCTTTGACCGGCTTAATCAGAATCGGATTCATGTCAGTCGTGGCCTCAATACCGCAGGCCTCAGCCTGCACCCCCTGAGCTCGTCCAATTTCCTTGCCGTCCTCGGTAACATAAGAGTTTAACGCCATATTTTGCGACTTAAACGGTGCGGGACGATATCCGTCCTGCGTAAAAATACGGCAAAGCGCAGTCGTCACGACGCTTTTGCCCACATCCGACGCTGTTCCTTGAAGCATTAATACGGCTGACGGGTTCGTGCAGGACGGTTCGAAAGTTGACAATTGCCTCTTCCCCTTTAACGAATTCATTTCAAATCTGGTCACAACCCGTACAAAATGACAATAAACAACAATAAAACAGTCTCCAGCAATTCGTTTAAAGTTCCGTATATATCTCCTGTAAGTCCACCCAAGCGGCGGTTAATACGGTTTGCCGTGAAGGTTCCAACACCGTAAGCCAAGACCGGAAGCAACACAAAACCTAGCGAGATTGGAAGGCTCTCAGAATATGAAAGGAACGTCTGTAAGTAGGATCCTGCCAACGACAGATTCCCAGTCCCCCTTGTTGCTGTAGCCAAACCTGCCAGAAGATATTGTCCTACGGCAGCACTCAGGGTCACTAATACTGCCCAGAATACGGCCAACCCTACGCGGCCACCACTCATATCAGCAAAACGCGCAGCCAGCCCATCATCATTACGAGCTTTAGGCCAGCGCTTCATTGCATGTACCATAAACCAGCGGCTCCAAACCATCGGAAGCAGCAGCAAGCCAGACACATTCCGTTCAACCAGCACCGTATACAGCAAAGAAGCCTTGAGCATGAGTAGCAGCACACAAGCAATAACGCCCATAGCCCCTACACGGCTATCTTTCATAATCTCCAGCATCCGCTCACGAGATCGGTAGCTGAACAAGGCATCGGCCGCATCCATCCACCCGTCCAAATGCAATCCGCCCGTCAACCAAACCCAGACAACAAGCGTAAGAATCGCACACGGCAACGGCGGCAATACCATAGAAGTAAGCGCCGCAAAGCCCCAGACAATGATGCCAATAACCACTCCCACCAGCGGATAATAACTTGCACTGCATTTAAGCAAATCCGGGGAAAAATCTATTTCCGCCTTCACCGGAAGACGCGTTAAAAATTGAAAAGCCGCAGCAACAGCCTGACGTTCGCGGCTCATAGCTTATATTCCAACTGTTTGAGTTCTACGGGAATGCCCGCCGTCACCAAAAATACTTCATCACAAAGACGGGCAATCCGCTGATTCATAACCCCACTCAAATCCCGATACAGCCGACCCAGCGGATATTCGGGCACAATACCGTCACCAACCTCGTTGGTTACGATGACAAGCTGCCCTGGATACTGCTCCACAGCTGCCGCCAGTGCGTCCATGGCAGCTCTGGACGCAGCTTCGCCGTCCTCGCCTGCGGCCAGCAGCACATTCGACAGCCACAGGGTCAGGCAGTCGACTAGCAACATAGGCGCGGGCTGCGACGCTTGATCGCCACCAAGCCGCTGCAGCACCTCCGGTAACGCCTGCGCTTCCTCCAGCGTCTGCCAGTCGTATCCGGCAGACTCGCGCTGGACCCGATGAAGGGCGATGCGCTCCTTCATCTCCATGTCATAGGCTTGCGCCGTTGCAATGTAGCAGGCGCGCGAAGCGCGCGACATGCATAATCGCTCGGCAAAGCCGCTTTTCCCGCTGCGTGCCCCGCCGGTCACGAGCGCTTTCATCGCTGCGCGGCCCCCTGACCGTCCGATACGCCTGCATCGGCAAAGGTCGCCATTTCGCGCATGATGCGGCACGCCGCATCAATCAGGTGCAAGCTAAGCGCACCGCCTGTGCCCTCCCCGAGCCGCATGTCCAAATAAAGCATGGGCTCCAGCTTGAGCTGGCGAAGCACCGCCGCGTGCCCGCGCTCGTCCGAGGCGTGCGAAGCGAGCATGTACGCAGCGCTAGCAGGCGCAAGTGCACGCGCTGCAAGGGCGGCTGCGCCTGAAATAAAGCCGTCCAACACGACTGGACAGCGATGTGCGGCTGCGCCGAGGATGACTCCTGCCAAGGCGGCAATCTCCAGACCGCCGACCTTAGTGAGCACGTCGAGCGCATCATTTGCATCTGGCTGGTTCACCTCCAATGCGCGGCAGACAACCGATATTTTACGGGTAAGCCCAGCCATATCTACACCCGTCCCCCGGCCTACGATAACTTCCGGCTCTAGCCCGGTAAGAGCACATACGACCGCAGCGCTGGCTGTCGTATTCCCGATGCCCAGCTCTCCGGTAACGAATAGCCGTGTGCCACCTTTGACCGCTTCTGCTACGGCTTCAGCTCCGGCCAAAACCGCCTGTTCCGCTTCCGTACGCAGCATCGCTGGCCCTTTAGCTATATTCGAAGTACCCATGCGTACCTTACGGTCCACCAGATTCGCGTGAGCGACATCCGCATTCACGCCAACATCTACCACCTTGACATCTGCGCCCGCATGACGTGCCAGCACATTAATTGCCGCGCCACCTGACAGCATGTTATACAGCATTTGCTGTGTAACCTCAGCCGGAAAGGCACTGACTCCCTCTTCACACACCCCGTGATCCGCAGCCATAACCATAACCGTTTTACGATCAAATTCAGGCTTGTCCACTCCTGTAATTCCTGCTAGCTTGATGGCCACACTTTCCAACTTCCCAAGACTTCCCGGTGGCTTTGTTAATTGGTCCAAATGGGCTAAAGCTGCCGAGGCCGCCACCCCATCCGGCTGGGCAATGCTATCGATCAGCTGACGCAGCTTGTTGTTCATACCTTCCACTCCCTGCTCTTTTTAAGTGTGTTTCATCGTTTATTTAATCTGCTGTATCCGAAGCACTTCTGCGCAGCAAGAGCTGCGGCACACCGCTATCAGGATGCGGAAGCATCACAGGCTCAACACCGTATACTCGTCGAATCCGATCCTCGGTTAATAACTTCGATGAAGCTCCCAATCCTTCAACCATTCCATCCTTGAGTACAAGCAAATCTTCGCAAAATTGGGCTGTCAAGTTAAGATCATGCAAGACCGCAATGATCGTCACACCCGTTTCTTGGCGCCAATCTGCCAGCAGTTCCATAAATTCAAGCTGATAGCGCAAGTCCAGATAGGTCGTAGGCTCGTCCAGCAGCAATATTCGTGGCTCCTGCACCATTACTTTTGCCAAAGCTACACGCTGTCGCTGTCCCCCACTCAAGCGGTCCAATGCTCTGTCCGCCAACGTGGTAAGACCCAATCGCTCCAGCACGCGATCCGTGATCGCCTCCACATCAACACCCTTTTCCCTACCTAGCCAGTCCTGATGAGGAAAACGTCCCATTTCTACGACTTCCCTGACGGTGTATCCCACTGGAGGAAGCCCTTCCTGTTGGAGTACGGCTATGAGTCGGGAAAGCTCTTTTCTGCTGTAGCTACCGACCTTTTTGCCATAGATATGAACGTTTCCTGAAGTTGGCTGATCTACACCCGAAAGCAGATGCAGCAAGGTCGATTTTCCACTGCCGTTCGGACCAATAATCCCCCACCAAGTTCCTTCGTCGACGCTCCAGCTTATATTCTTTAACGCATGGAACTCTCCATAGGCACGTGTCAGACCCGCTACCTCTAATGCCCGATCACGCACCTTCTGTGATTCACTTTGTTCTGTCACAGCAGTTCCCCCCTGCGCAGCTTCTTGTTCCGGTACAGGAGATATGCGAAGAATGGTGCCCCAACAAAGGCCGTCATCACTCCCAGGGGAATTTCCGTGGGGGCTAACAACGTGCGAGCCGCCGTATCTGCCCAAGCCATAAAAATAGCTCCACCGAGCGCAGATAATGGAACAATCATCCGGTAATCAGGGCCTGTCATCAGACGAATGATATGCGGTACAACAAGTCCCACAAAGCCAATCACTCCACATACCGAGACAGCGGCAGCTGTCAGCAGCGTGGAAATGATCAAAACAGATAGCTTCGTCGCATCTACATGAACTCCCATGTGAGCCGCCTGACGTTCACCCAAAGCCAAAATATTCAGCACACGTGCCCGGTTCCATAGAAATACCAGTCCTATGACCACATAAGGTAAAAGGATTCCTGTATATGACCAACCGCGCAGACTAAGACTTCCCATCGTCCAGTACAATATTTCATTGACCGTCTCCTTCGACATGGCTGTCAGAAAGGAAACAACTGCTCCTAGAAAGGATTGCATCACCACACCCGACAAAATGAGACTTTGTGTCGGAATTTTTCCACCTTCCCGTGCCAACGTTAGCACCATCCACAGCGTCAGCATTCCGGTCGTAAATGCCACTAGCGGCAGCGTCCATATGCCAACAAATGAAAATTGAAGGCCCCAATAGATCAGTACTGCCGCTCCTACCGAAGCCCCCGAGGATACCCCCAGTGTATACGGATCAGCCAAAGGATTACGCAGCACACCCTGAAATCCGGCTCCCGCTAGCGCCAGCGCTGCTCCTACCAACATTCCCAGTAACACTCGTGGCAATCTGACCTTCAAAATAATCTGCTCTGAGGATGTATTCCAATCCGGTGTAAACGTATCGCCTAACCACGGAAGGTGGTTAACCAGAATGCCCGTGATCTGGCTGACCGGAAGCTTGGCCGAGCCGATGCCAAGACAGAGCAGCAGCGTCAGCAACAGCAGGACAAGACCTGTCCCTCCAAAGCCGATCAGTTTACGGTTCATTTGAAAATTTCAGGATACACGCCCTTGGCCACTTCCTTGAGACCTTCCGTTACGCGTGGACCCGGACGACTGATCAAATTATCATCCACGGCAAACACCCGGTTGTGGCGAACAGCCGATATTTGATCCCATCCACTGCGAGCTTTAATGATTTCGCCGAGCGTCTGGCCAGTTTTGTCGTCCTTGACACTTTTGCTGTACAAAATCACGTCAGGGTTCGCAGCAATAATATTTTCTTCACTAATTTGGTACCACCCCTTTTGCGTGGCACCTACATTTTCGCCGCCCGCCAACGTAATCAGCTCGTCCATAAACTCGCCTTTACCAACTGTCCAGCCTGGTGAAAACTCGACGTATACCCGCAGCTTCTGCCCTTTACCGATATTTTTAACTCCTTCTTTCACTTCCGCTACATCTGCTCTCATCTTGTCAGTCACCGCTCTCGCTTCTTTCTGATGATCGGTGATTTTCCCATACAATTCGATGTTAGCTATGACATCTTCAACTGTCTTCGGTTCCGTTTTAAAAATCATAATTCCCATGTCGCGCAGCTTGGTCGTAGCCTGTTCACTAAGTGATATCCCTGCAAAAACGACTCCCGGGTTAGCAGCAATGATCGCCTCTTCGTTCGGTTTCATAATACCGCCTACTTTAGGCTTTTTCGTAGCTGCTTCCGGGTAATCAGAGTAGTCGGAGACGCCAACTATTTCCTTATCCAGCCCGATGGCGAACAGCGCCTCGGTTTCTGCCGGGGAGACGGAAACGATTTTATCCGGCGCTTTTTTGAATGTAAATTCCTGTCCTGTTGCATCCTTAACTGTGAGTGGGTAAACTGTTTTGCCCGGAGGCTCTTGTGCGGTTACGGTCTTTCCTGGCTGCTGTGAAGAAGTCTGATTCTCTTTATTTTCAGCATTTTTTCCATTAGCGCCACATGCACTCAGCACAACTGCCAAAATCAGAACCAATAGACCTGTTGTCCAAACCTTTATTTTTTTTCCTGCCATGATTTGCACCCCTTCATAAAAAAATCGTTAAGAGCGTTACTTGATCATCATCAGATATCTTCTAAATCCAGCCTTCTTTTCCTATCTAAAAAACCCCGCATCCTTATATCAGGACACAGGGGTCACGTTAGCGCAGATCGTGCGCAGGCGGCAGCTTCTTTCCGCACGGACAGTCACTGCGAACACGTCATCCTTTCCTCGAAGGATTATGGTGACAGGCGGACGGGCAGGTATCCTGACTTATGGTAAGATGCATGTCCTGAACTTCCTTCATATGCTTAGTAGCACATAAAGCAGGACTAACCGGCATGTTTCCATTTACAGTGGCGGGACCGCGCCGGACTTACACCGACTTCCCTTTTAACAGCGCAGGCAAGGGAAACCATAGTTTCATCACACTGCGCCGACCTCGTCTGCTGGATATTTGATGTAGTGGTAGTCAAGCCGTTCTTTTACTTGATGATTATAGGTTAAAATGAGGCGGCTTACAACCCAAACAGCCTCTTTATCCACTGGTGTCTAACCTAATGAGAGAGCATTTCCGCTATGTAATTGTGCGGTCCTGCCAGCCTCAATTGAATCCTAAATGCTTCTCCCGGCCTCGGATTCAGACTCCAAAAATCATGACCCGGTATCAGCATGCAAGCTAACTGACGAATTACGCCACCATGCGTAACGACCAAAACAGAGAGCGGCCCAGCAGTCAAATCCATGGGTTGAACTTCCATAGCAACACGCCATTCATACAGAGAGTCAAGAAATTTCCGCAAACGATTCACAAAATCTGTCCAAGACTCTCCTCCAGGAGGGGTTATCCGTTGTGGCTCATCAATCCAAGCGCGATACAACGACACATCCTTGAGCATGTCATACGTTTTTCCATCCCACTCGCCAAAATGAAGCTCTCGCAGACGTGGTTCCATCATAGGAGACATAATAGATAGGGAACCTCCAGACGTCAATTCTGATTCCGGCACAATGATCTGCAAGGTCTGGCGACATCGCATTAAATCGCTGCAATAGATTCGAGCAAAGGACTGCCCCTGCCATTCTTCTTGCAAAGGCTTTAATTCCTGTTCTGCCCCCGGTAGCAAACCTAAGTCGGAGTGTCCCAGATATCGACGTTCCTTATTCCATAAGGTTGTGCCGTGACGAACTAACACGAGTTCCATGTCCCAATGCAGATCTTCTTTAGCATAATCCGGCACCTTATCCTCCTGTGAGTTCGGATTTTGTGCGTATTCTACTGTCCTTTTTACTGCTATATCTTGTTTCAAGATCATGTCACTTCCTGCTCGATCATTATTCAGTGTGTCACTCCTCACCCTCACCGCATCCATCCCAAGGCAAAACAACCTGCGGCTCCTAACAAACACAATCCTACAAACATACTGGACACGGCGAACATCAGCTGGATTGTATGCCGTATATCTTTCGACTCTAGCGGTCGTATCCAATCGCCCATGTATGCACGAAAGGAGCGTACGCCATGATACACATTATAGCCTCCAAGACGAATCCCCAGTGCACCAGCAACAGCCGATTCCGGGTAGCCACTGTTCGGGCTTGGGTGCAGACGAGCGTCTCGCTTGACTGTGCGCCAGCTTCTTGCAGCATCTCGCTTGTACATCCACGCCGCTACCACAAGCATTGCCGCTGTCAGGCGTGCCGGAATGTAGTTAGCTACATCATCTAGACGTGCTGAAGCCCAGCCTAAATGCAGATACTTTTCATTTTTATAGCCAACCATGGAATCGAGCGTATTCACAGCACGATAAGCCAGCGCCAAGGGTGCTCCCCCGATCAGGGCATAAAAAAGCGGGGAAATAATCGCGTCCACGATATTTTCAGCGATCGTTTCAACCGTACCGCGTACAATCTCAGGTTCATCAAGCTGTTGCGTATCCCGCCCGACAATCATGCCTAGCTCCCGCCGTGCCGCAGCCAGGTCATCCGCCTGCAACGCTCGGTATACTGCCATTCCTGCATCCTTTAGTCCTTTGGAAGCAATCGTGGTCGCAATCAGCACCATTTCTACGCCGACAGACAACCACGGATGAATCCAGGCAAGCAAGTACAACAGCGCCCAGGCGAGCGCAAAGGAGCCTCCCGCCACAATGAGTGGAAGCAGTATGCCCGCACGTTTCAGCCCCCGGTCACTTCGGACCTGGCGGCGAATCAATTTTTCCAATGCCGAAATGGCATGTCCCATACCGATGACTGGATGCGGCAACCACCTCGGATCACCGATCAGCCTGTCCAAAAGGTAGGCTGCCAGGATAATCAAGCTAACTGTCACGCCGCTGCTCCTCCTCCAGCACTTCACCCAATACAGACAACAGCCTGTCGTTGGCTTCTGCATCCTTGACCGCAATCCGAAAATGGCTCGTTGTCAGTCCCGGATACATAGCACAGCTACGTATAAGAATTCCGCGTTGTCCAAGCGCCTGCTGAATAGCCGATGCGCTCCACGTACCCGGCGCCCTTGCCAGCACGTAATTGGCTTCACCGGGAACGACACCGCAGCCCCATTCCGCCAAGGCGGTCAATAGGCGGTTGCGCTCCGCAGCAATCAGCTCCTGTGTTTGACGCTCATATGCTTGCCCACTTCTCAAACACGCCTCCCCAGCCAGCAATGCCAATCCATTCACACTCCAGGTCACCTGTTTGGCCGTCATTCGCCGGATATAGTCCGGATGAGCAATCGCATAACCCAATCGTAGGCCAGGAATGGCATAAAATTTGGTCATTGACCGGATTAAAATCACATGAGGATAGCGATCCAGCACAGGCAGCAGTGAGATTCGCCGTTCCAGCGGAATAAAATCAATGAATGCTTCATCCACCACCAGCACGGTACCCGTTGTGCCAGCCGCCTCTGCCAGCTCGCACAGCTCCTGCTCACTATATTGCACGCCATTTGGATTATTCGGCTGTCCGAGGAACAAAACATCTACCTGCTCCATGAGCTGAAGGATGTCCTCCACGTCCGCCTTCCATTGAAGCGAGGCCTTCCCATACACCCGGTTGACCTCGGCTCCGAATTTGCCAGCCAGCTCGGCATATTCCGAAAAACACGGCTCCACTGTACCCACACGCTTAGGAGCTAGTCCCAATAGTAGGAGCGCCATGCTTTCAGCCGCTCCGTTTCCGATACTTAGCGACTCCGGTGGAACATGCAGTCGCCGTGCGAGCATATTTTTAAAATTCCGATGCCCGGGGTCTGGATAGCGAATCACAGTGTCAAATGAGTGTTGCAGCGCCTCAAGCACCTCCGGCGGTGGACCAAGCGGATTAATATTTGCACTAAAATCTACAAAATCCGCAGCAGCTCCGCCAAAAGTCGCGGCAGCTGTTTCCCTGTCCCCGCCATGACCATAAACCTCTATCATTGCCTCTCATCCTTTCCGCCCGTTTCCAATCATTTAGCTCCATTATGAGGCTGCTTTTTGCGTCCCGTCAATGCAAATGAGCTTTTGTACATGGCTCACTTGGGTTACAATAGAAGGAGGCACACATAAATTACACAGTTTATATACGGAGGAATGGACATGCTGTTCATCGACAACCAGGGCATACACGATCCAGCCATTAATCTTGCTATTGAGGAATACGCGCTCAAGCATCTACCGCTGGATGACAGCTATTTGCTGTTTTATATTAATGAGCCTTCTATTATTATAGGCAAGCATCAAAACACTATTGAAGAAATCAACGCCGAGTTTGTTAGGGACAACAATATTCAAGTCGTTCGTCGCCTGTCCGGCGGTGGGGCTGTATATCATGATCTCGGTAATTTAAATTTCAGCTTCATTACTAAGGATAACGGGGAGTCCTTTCATAATTTCCTCAAATTTACGCAACCTGTGATTGATGCACTCCGCCAAATGGGAGTAGAAGCTGAAATGACAGGCCGCAACGATCTACAGGTCGGAGAACGTAAAATTTCAGGAAACGCTCAGTTTGCCACACGCGGACGTATGTTCAGCCACGGTACATTGATGTTTAACCTGAATCTGGACAATGTGGCTGCATCGTTGCATGCCAATCCCGAAAAATTCAAATCCAAAAGCACTAAATCTGTCCGCAGTCGCGTAGCTAACATCAGCGAACTGATGGACCGTGAGATGACCATAGAGCAATTTCGCGAGGAACTACTGCGTTTCATATTCGGATCAGAATTGGATCAAGTACCTCAATATAAGCTCACCGATGCCGACTGGGCCAAAATCCATGAAATATCCAAAGAACGCTACCAATCGTGGGATTGGAACTACGGTCTATCCCCCGAGAGCAATATCAAGCACACACGTAAATTTCCGGTCGGTATTATTGATATCCGCATGGATCTTAAGGAAGGCTACATCCGTGATATTAAAATCTATGGGGATTTCTTTGGTGTGGGTGACGTTGCTGATATTGAAAATATCCTGCGCGGCAAGCGTTATGATGAAGGTGAGGTGCGTCAAGCCTTATCCTCTCTCGATTTGAAGCACTATTTTGGTAATATTGAGCTGGACGATTTTGTTGGACTTGTATTTTTGGAAGACTAACCGTTACTTTTTCCCATCGTTTCAAGCCAATACTTCAGTGGTTATAAGGGGACAGGCTCTTATAGGAGCCGTCCCCTTTTCATTGCGATATTGTCATTTTGAATATTATAAGATACAATTTTAACATTGCCCCATGATAGAGATAAAGGAGAGAATACCGATATGTATAAATTAATTGCCATTGATATTGATGATACACTCATTAACGACCAGAAAGAAGTCACACCAGCGACACAACAGGCATTAGAAGCTGCTGTAGCAAAAGGTGTGGTGGTTACCCTCGCTACTGGACGAGCTTATGCCTCTGCACACAAAATTGCTCGCCAGACGGGTTTGAACGTGCCGATCATTACGTACCAAGGAGCTTTGGTTAAAAACCTGCTGGACGAAAACGTGCTGTATGAGCGTTATGTTCCACTCGTGGCTGCACGTCGCCTGTATGAGTTCTGCGTGGAACGCAATCTGCATCTGCAAACGTATATAGATGACAAATTGTACACACGTGAAGATAATCAGAAAATCAAAGATTACACGGAGCTGAACAACACGGAATATTTCGTAGAGCCTGTATTCAGTAAAGTTATAGAGCAGCCGGCTCCTAAATTGCTGATTATCGACGAGCCTGAAGTGTTGGATGAATTAATTCCTGAACTTCGCGAACTGCTTGGCAATGAAGTTCACATTACAAAATCCAAGCCTCATTTTCTGGAAATTATGCATCATGAAGGCACTAAGGGCCATGCGCTTACCTTCCTTGCAAACCATTTTGGCTGTGAACTGTCGGAAACGATTGCTATCGGTGACTCTTGGAACGACCATGAGATGCTTGAATGCGCTGGTCTCGGCATAGCGATGGAGAATGCCATTCCTGATTTGAAAAAGCTGGCTGATTACATCACTCGCAGCAATAACGAAGACGGTGTTAAGCACGCCATCGACAAATTCGTACTCAACGTTGAATAAAGTAAAAAGTAACTGTTCCTATAATACTTAAATGAAGTAGTACAACAACAAAGCCTCCAAACGTCGCATGTTCAGTAACATACGGCAGTTTGGAGGCCTTTTCTGTCAGATCATATAATAACCTGCCCCCTTTAAAATATCAGGCAGCAGAACGTACCTTACGCCTGTTCACCAGACGGATAATTCCATTGTTCATAAGGATTAATCCGGTCACAATGAGCAGCACCCCAGCCAGCATCCACCAGCTTACATGCTCTCCATACAACAACGCTCCCAAGCCCACCGCAATCGGCGGTGATATATACAGCCACGTCGTCGGAAACAGGGGATTTGTACGCTCCATGAGCCAGTAGAACAGTGTATGTGCAATCATCGAACCAAACAGGATCAGATAAAGTAAAGACCCCATGGCAGGAAGATACTGCCACCCCTCAGAACTCCACGGTTCCGTGATCGCAGACAGTAACAGCAGCATCCATCCCCCATGGATCATTTGCGCCGCATTCAGGGCAATCGGGTTCGTTTCACGAAATACATCCATCACTCGCTTGGAATACAGAGCTCCCCCGGAATAACACAGCTCCCCCAGCAAAATGACAAGGCATCCCGCCAGCCACAGACCACTGATCTGAACCGCCAATCCGGGCAGCACAACCAGCACCACACCAAGAAAGCTGATCATGCAGCCAACGACCGTAATCCGTGACGTTTTTTGCCGTAGCAGTACAGATTGCAAAATGACGATCATCATCGGCCCGGTAGCTGACAAAATAGCTCCGATCCCGGAGCTGACATATTGCTCTGCCCAATACAAGGCTGAAAATGTACCGAAGGTCGTTCCTGCTCCAATCAGCAACATTTCCTTACGCCATAATAACGACCATCGTACTTTTCCGGTCAGCTTCATAGCAATGAACAATATCGCCCCTGCCGCGAAAAAACGTACACCTGCCGATAGGAATGGCGGAAGTCCGGCTTCCACTCCCACTTTTATGGCCAAAAACGTTGTGCCAAAAATAAGACACATTACTGTAAACGCGATACCTATCATGATACGTCCCTCTCCCTTCAGTTGCTTTTAAGCATACAGGGAGACGAACAGAACAGATGTATAACTACAGAACAGTTGTATACGTTTTTGAAGTGCTATATAGTACAATACACAGAAAGGAGCGTGGATAGCATGGGTAAGAACAACAGCGAACTACTCTTTGCAGCCGATCATGCCTTAAAGCTGTATGAGCAGGTTATCCATTATGTAACTGTGCGGATCGATCGCGGGGATTGGCAAACAGACATGAAGCTGCCGTCCGTACGAAGCTTGGCTCAGGAGCTGGGTGTACATCGGCTAACTGTTTTCCGGGCATATCAGGAGTTGAAGCAACGGGGACTGGTCTATGTAAAGGACAAATCAGGATATTACGTTCATGCTTCCCAAGCGACTGGGCATGCAAAATATGCTGGCTACTCGGGACATTCGTCCTTTCACCTCACGATTCACTCCGAATCTGCCCATGCGGCAGATGATCCGTCAGTTTCAGCCTGGAGAGGAATGGATGGACTTAGCCGCGTTCAATCCGTAAATACGCATTTCCAGTTTTCCAAAGCGCTGATTGACCCCTCTCTCCTGCCCAACCGATTTTGGGGAGAGCTGATGATGCAGGTTTTTGAAAAGCATCCGAAAGTAGCAGCCACCTATTCCGCTGTACAGGGTGATACCGAGCTTCGGGAGGCCATGGCGCAGCATTTTAGCGTGGATAAGCATTTTGCTTTATCACCGGATGAAGTGATGATTACCTCGGGAGCACAGCAAGCCATTGATTTAATTGCCCGATCTCTGCTCCATACAGGAGACCGTGTATTGATCGAACGCCCTGCCTATGGCCCCGCTATGGAAATATTCCGTAGACTAGGCGCACGTCTGACTATGACTGATATTCGACCAGAAGGTTATGATATGGACCAGATTGAGTGGTGCATGAAAACGGAAAAACCACGCCTCTTTTATATGAATCCAACATTCCACAACCCGACGGGCTTTACGGTCCCCGATGAGCAGCGCAAACGACTGCCTGAACTAGCCGAGCGCTATGGCTGCCTCATTGTTGAGGATGACAGCACCTATGACATTAGCTTTGGGCAAAAGCCCCCTTCTCCGATTTTCGCCTATGATGTTTCGGGAAGCGTCGTCTACATTCGAAGTTACAGTAAATATGTCGCACCCGGTCTACGAATCGCAGCCGTGACCTGCCGACCACAGCTCATGAACAGCCTGCTGAACGTCAAAGCGTTAGTGGACAATGGATCGCCACTGCTGAATCAAAAGCTGTTTTTAGAATACTTTCAATCTCCACGTATGCAGCAGCATATTAAAAAGCTATGTATCGCGCTCCAGATTCGTAAGGATACGATGGAAGACAGTCTCCGCGACTCCGGTTGGACATGGACCAGCCCGGCAGGGGGACTCAACCTGTGGCTCCAGCTGCCTTCTACGTTGAAACCTAATGAATTACTTTCCAAAAGTTTACAAGAGTCTGTATCCTTTGTCCCCGGCAATGTATTTGATCCCATCGGCGCAGAGGGTAAAACGCATGTACGGCTGTCCTATTCATACGCCAACGAGCTACAAATCAAAGAAGGAATCTCCACACTTCTACGTATCAGTCAAACGATGTAAAGGTAAAGGTCACCTTTATTCTAACGGCAAACTCATGCCGGTGTGTGCCAAGCTAATCCCTTCCAGAAGCCCATAGTTGCGTGTGACATCCACATCATGGGACATATGTGTAAACACTGTGCTTTCGGGTTTAAGCCTTCCTATAAGCTCCTGAGCCTCCAGCATGTCATATACGGAACGGGTGGCATACTCGGCCTCCTCATGATAAAAACTCGTTCCCAGGACGAGCAAATTCAGATTGTGCAAGGGCAGAATTTCCACCTCATTCAATCCAATCGAATCCGAACAGTAAGCCCACGAGAAACCGTCCTTTTCCAGACGATAAGCGTAGGCATATCCGTTCTTCCCGTGATTCACACGCCATCCCCGGATATTCCATCCGCCAAGTTGGGCTCCCTGGTCTACTGGAATAAGATCCAAGTTTCCAGAGAGCCAGGAAAATTGACGCAAGATCGTGTCGATCACTTCCTGTGGCGCGTACAAGCGACCTCTGTTCCCAGTCCAGCGACAGGCATCTGCCCATTCTGGTAATCCTCCAATATGGTCAAAATGTGCATGTGTCACAAGGATCGTAGGGATAAAACGCAAACCGCGTAATTCTAGCTGTCTGCGCCAGTCCGGGCCACAATCAATCATAAAGTCCTCCGTCTCGCTTTCGATCAGCACAGACGATCTCAATCTTACATTCGCCCCTGTCGTGCGAGCTTCTGTGCATACGAGACAATCACAATATACACGCGGAACCCCCATTGCATCCCCCGTGCCAAGAAAAATAAGCCGATTCATGGTTTAACTCCTATCTACCTGGGTCTTTTTACTACTATTATAACGAACAGACCGATTCTACGTAAATCATCTGCGTAAATCCTTCCAGCGTCTAACGCCAAAAGGAGCATGCCCAAAGCCGTGAAATCCGGCCAGACATCCCCTCATGCGTGATCGTATTTATTTTCAAATGATGATAGGCATTGGATCTTCCTTCAGGCGGTTTTCCACCATCCAGCTGGACTGGTCATTATAGAGATAGGCTCGATGCACCAACACTCGCACCTGCTGACCAGGTTCCAGCGTAGACTTCTCCAGCGAGCGGTATGTCATGAGACGATGATCCCCGACCTGTACTTCAACCATCCACTCACTTCCACGAAAATGCAAATGCTTCACTGTGCCTTCCTCAGTCGCCGACAGAAGCGTAAATTCCTCGCTTGGCCCGACATCAATATACTCTGGACGGATCAAGGCACGTGTTCCCACTCCAGCAGCTTCTTCGAAGCCTCGGAGACTGCCTGCCTGTTCAATCACCGTAGATTCCCCAATAAAGGAAGCCACGAACGGAGTACCCGGTTTTTTATAAATATCCCAAGGTGTTCCCTTCTGCTCCAGTCGTCCCTGATTAATCACCATAATTTCATCCGCTACTTCAATCGCCTCATCCTGATCATGGGTGACAAAAATTGAAGTAATACCCACCCGCTCAATCAACTCTCGCAGCCAGGTGCGCAGCTCCTGACGAATCTTGGCATCAATAGCTGCAAAAGGCTCATCCAACAGCAGCAATTGAGGCTCTGGTGCCAAAGCACGCGCAAAGGCAACCCGCTGTCGCTGTCCACCTGACAACTGATGCGGATAACGATGCTCAAATCCTTTGAGCCCCGTTAGTTCGACCAACTCTGTGACCCGTTCCTTGATGCGGGTTTTGGAGCTTTTTTTCACTTTCAGACCAAAGGCAATATTGTCGTAGACGCTCATGTGCTTGAACAAAGCATAGTTTTGAAATACAAATCCGATTCCACGTTCCTGCGGGGATAGCTCGTTTACCCTTTTTCCATGAAAATGAATTTCTCCCGCATCCGGTTGCTCCAGACCCGCCAAAATGCGAAGAATGGAGGTTTTCCCCCCACCACTTGGACCGAGTAAGCCAATAAGATGGCCCGCCTGAATATCAAAAGATACGTCCTTTACTGCATGAAAATTACCGAAATGCTTGTTTAACCCTCTTACTTCCACATGCATATCCGTACACTTCCTTTCCGCTTCTGGACCTGTTCAGGAACAGCAGCAGCCTTGCTTCCCGCAAAGCACGTACCTCATTTGAAATCATTTAATTATTCCAATGTATATACTATGTTTTTTCTTATGTGATACTTTATCAAAGGAAAGTAATTTTCGTCAACTATATATTATATTAGGAATTAAAAGGGTAAAGTATTAGGAAGAAAGGAGATGGAGTTATTGTTGCATACTTTAGAATTATCCACTACACGGCGAGATGAAATGCGCGATATTACACGAGAGGTTGCTTCATTGATCGAAAAAAGCGGGGTCCAACAAGGAACCGCACTTGTTTATTGTCCACACACGACAGCCGGCATCGCCATTAATGAAAATGCAGACCCAGACGTCAAACATGATGTGATATTAAGACTAGATGAAGTTTATCCGTGGGAGCATCCCCAATATCGCCATATGGAGGGAAATACAGCTTCCCACCTAAAATCCATTACGACAGGCCCCTCACAAACGATCATCATCCATGATGGAAAGCTGTTGCTCGGACGATGGCAGGGACTTTATTTTTGTGAATTCGACGGACCACGCAGACGCCAATACCATGTAAAGATCATGAAAGGCTGACGGACCGGGTAAAAAAACAGACCATGATGTTTTCCTACTGGATGCATCATCGTCTGTTAAATTCTTAGTCGCTTTCGCAAAGTAACGTAATGATAAGTCACCGTCATGAAGTGTATACACCCAGAAAAGCGTCCTACATGTTCATGGCTGAAGTGTGTGAATGCAGGTACGCTCATAGGTGTCTGCACAGCAGCTTTACATGTGCTAAAGCAGCGGGCCTAATTTCTTCAAATGTTAAACCGTCCTGAATATAAAATGATACAAAGCCATGCATGGATAAAAACAGACTTTTCGGTACCCTAGAGCAATCTTCCTCCGAATGCCCCTGACCACTCAATTCTTGACGGATCATGGACGCAAATAGTTCCACACAACGGTTTTGCTCTGTGCGACAGTATGCAAATAGTTCTTCATCGTGCATCATGAACATAATTTCGTACTGATATGGATTTTCCAAACCAAAACGGATAAATTCCAGCATCAAGTACTCCAGCCTGCTCAAGCCATCATCAGGCGTACCTGTTGCTGCTTGCAGTAGAATCCCACGCAATGTATTAAAATCTTCAATTACAATGGCATAGAACAGTTCAGCCTTCTCTTTAAAATGATAATATAACGAACCATGACTGTAACCCAGATGCTGGCCAATGCTGCGCATTGAAATCGCACGGTAGCCCTTGGTAATAAACAAGTGCCTGGCCGCTTCCAGAATCCGCCCTCTTGACAACTCCTGTTCTACTGCTCTTCTAGCCATATTATTTATTCCCCTTCAATAAAGTAAAGCTGCTCTCCCTCCGACACAAGCGATTGCCCCTGCGTCAAGTCTGTTATCCAGTTGCTGAAGGATTCCGCATCACCAGCCAGCGGCAGACAGGTTAAGGTAACTTTATCCGTAAACATTGTTTCTCCAGTGCGGATGCTGCGATTGCGTAATTCATTTTCCACTTTGCCCAACCAGGTATAATCCAATTCTACAAAAACTTCACGATGCAGCACACGTGTAATTGCATCTCCTGCCTCGATTGCTGCAACAGCACCATCTGAATACGCGCGAATCAGACCGCCTGCTCCCAACAAAATCCCACCAAAGTAACGGGTAACAACAATAGCGACATTTTTTAGCTTCTGGTTGCGGATCACCTCCAAAATAGGCTTTCCAGCCGTACCACTCGGTTCTCCGTCATCCGATTGCTTTTGGATTTCGTCTCTTTCCCCAATCATGTAAGCAGAACAATTATGGGTAGCGTTCCAATGCTCTTTTTTGATGCGCTCTATGAAAGCAACTGCTTCTTCCTCAGTTTGAACAGGCTGAATATGGCCGATAAAACGGGATTTTCGGATCACAATTTCCTTGTTGCCGGCACCGCGTACGGTTCGGTATTGTTCCAACATACACGTATAACCTTCCTTACTTCATTTTACAAGAAAGCAGTCCCCCGCTTCTGGCAGCTGGTGAACTGCTTTCCTGTACTTTAATTGATGCTATACACTATAACACTTCTGACCGAAATCCTGTTTCGCATCAGAGATTACAGCACTCTTATTCAGACAATCTCGCTTCAAGCTCAGCTTTTTCTTTTTCGAAGCCTGGTTTGCCGAGCAGCGCAAACATGTTCTTCTTGTAAGCTTCTACGCCCGGTTGATCGAACGGATTTACACCCAACAGGTAGCCGCTGATGCCGCAAGCTTTTTCGAAGAAATAAGCAAGATAGCCGAAAGAGTAAGGGCTTAAGTCAGGAATATTTACAATCAAGTTCGGTACTTGTCCGTCTGTGTGAGCCAGCAATGTACCTTGGAATGCTTTTTTGTTTACAAAATCCACAGTTTTGCCTGCCAGGAAATTCAGTCCGTCCAGATCATCCTCATCTGCTTCGATGGTGATGTGACTTGGTACATTTTCTACTTGGATTACCGTTTCGAAAATGTTGCGGCTGCCTTCCTGAATGAATTGTCCCATGGAATGCAGGTCTGTCGAGAAATCAACAGAAGCAGGATAAATGCCTTTGTAATCCTTGCCTTCGCTTTCTCCGTACAACTGTTTCCACCACTCGGATACAAAATGAAGAGACGGCTCATAGTTTACGAGAATTTCAATTGCTTTACCTTTGCGGTACAAAGCGTTACGAACGGCTGCATATTGATAAGCTTCATTCTCAGCTACATTCGGGTTGCTGTACTCTTTGGAAGCGTCTGCCGCCCCCTGCATCATTTCCTCGATGTTAATGCCTGCAGTAGCAATCGGCAACAAGCCTACTGCTGTCAGCACGGAGTAACGACCACCCACATCATCAGGAATAATGAAGGATTCGTAGCCTTCTTCGTTAGCCAGTTTTTTCAAAGCGCCACGTTCTTTATCCGTCGTTGCATAAATACGCTTGCGTGCTTCTTCTTTACCGTATTTTTTCTCCAGAGCTGCACGGAATACGCGGAATGCGATCGCCGGCTCTGTTGTCGTACCTGATTTGGAAATGACGTTCACAGAGAAGTCTTTACCTTCAATCAGTTCCAACAGATGATTCACATATGTAGAGCTGATGTTATTACCCGCAAAATAGATAGCTGGACCCTTGCGTTGATCTTTAGGCAGCGCATTATAGAAAGAATGCGACAGCATTTCGATCGCAGCACGTGCTCCAAGGTAAGAACCGCCGATACCGATTACGATCAGTACTTCGGAATCGCTTTGAATTTTAGCAGCAGCCTTTTGGATGCGCGCAAACTCTTCTTTATCATAATTAGTAGGCAGGTCAATCCAACCCAAGAAATCGGAACCTACACCGGTTTGGTTGTGCAGTTGCTCATGAGCCAACTTGATAGGCTCTGCAAAATAATCAATTTCGTGCTGACCTACAAAGGAGAGTGCTTTAGTGTAATCAAAAATAACTTTTTTAGACATGTTTGGAACCTCCTGTTTGGTATTACTAAGACCATGAATACGAACATAAGGACTTAGGAATAGGATACTTTAATTTGCGGGGCCTGACAAGCTTGCGTTACCTGTGTATCCTGTGCTTGACAGCCCCTCCTGTAGATAGGGTAGCATGCCCATGCTACAATTAACTGAGATCAACCTGTTTTATATTCATTTCAAGCCGAACTCGCAATCTGCATCGGACGGCAACTTCCAACAAGAAAGGTGATTAGCAATGAAAAACATCGGATTTATCGGACTGGGCACCATGGGCGCCCCGATGGCATCCAATCTGCTAAAGCAGGGATTCGGAGTCACAGTTTATAATCGTACCGCTTCGCGCTGCGAACCACTGGTAGAGCAAGGCGCACGTAAAGCTTCAACTCCTCGTGAAGCAGCTGAAGGTCAGCACTTGATCATTACCATGGTCAGCGATGATCACTCTATTCGCGACATCTATTACGGCGAAGAGGGAGTGTTTGCCGGACTTACGGCTGGCATGACCGTGATGGACAACAGTACGATTTCACCTGAACTGGTCAAACAACTGGCCGCCGAAGCGGACAAGCTGGGCTGCTCCTTCATTGATGCTCCCGTAACAGGCAGTAAGCCTGCCGCTGTAGACGGCACACTCGTGTTCATGGTTGGCGGTAATGCAGAAGCCATTGCGGCACAATCAGATGTTTTTGATACGTTGGGCAAAAAGGTACTTCATATGGGACCTAATGGCAGCGGAGCCGTAGCCAAGCTCGCTCATAATACGATGGTTGGTATTCATAACCTCGCTCTGGCTGAAGGCTTTGCTATCGCAGCTAAATCCGGCATCCCGGCAGACAGCTTCCTTGAATTAGTACAACTCGGATCGGCAGGCAGCAAGGCCGCTGACCTGAAAGGGCGCAAAATCATTGAACATGATTTTAGCAACCAGTTCTCACTCGCCTTGATGCTTAAGGACTTGAAGCTTGCTTCCTCACTAACAGACAGCCTGTCCATACCTGCACCTATGTTATCCATTGCCAAAAGCCTGTTTCAAGCCGGGCAAACACAAGGCTACGGCGATGAAGACCTATCCGCTGTCGTGAAGACATACGAAGCATGGATTGGCCGCACCATTGGTGGTCAACCTCTCGAATAAGCTGTACCTTTCTTTGTAACCATACGGCTGTGCTTGTGTACATATGGCATAGCTTTAGGGTAAGCACACTTGGCTTGAAGGCTGAGTGTGCTTACCCGTTTTGGCTTATTATTCGGGATAAGAACAGCAATAATCAGTTACACTTCGTACTTCCAGCTTAAATGATGACTTTGCAGGTACGTGAAAGGTTGCCGCCCCTTGTATTTCCAGCCATTCTTCAGTACCTGGAAGCAACACTCTCAAATCCCCTGCCAAAATCTCCATGATCTCACGGGAATCCGTGCCGAACTCATACGTTCCTGGCAGCATAATACCCAGTGTAACCTTACTGCCGTCACCCAGGATGACTGTACGGCTTGTAACCTGACCATCGTAATAAACGTTTGCTTTTTTAACTACGCTTACTCCATCAAACTGTGTCATTCGTTATCCCCTCATCTGCTCTCAATGGTTGAATGAATATTGGTGCATCATAACATAGATTTGATTCCAGCTTCAGTATGAAAATACACACTGTATCACCGTATGCTATACACTGGAATTCAATAGTGATTTTTTTGCAAAGCATCAACTGTATGAAACAAACAGCCGTAAGCCTTTCTCAGGTTACGACTGTCTGTTTTCGATGCTCCAGTGTTTTATTTCAACAAAGCTTTCACACGGCTAACAACATTCTCTACCGTAAAGCCGTATTCCTTAATTACGCGGTCGCCAGGTGCGGATGCACCGAACGTGCTGATACCGAGAATGTCGCCTTGGTCGCCAACATATTTTTCCCAGCCCAGTGGATACGCCATTTCTACAGCCAAACGAGCTTTCACTTCTGGCAGCAGAACGGAATCTTTGTATGCTTTGTCTTGTTTTTCGAACAGATCCCAGCTTGGGAAGCTGATAACACGTACTTGAATACCTTGTTCTGCCAGTGCTTCCTGAGCTTTAACAGCCAATTGTACTTCGGAGCCTGTAGCCAGAATTTGAGCAACCGGTTTGCCGTCTGTTGCATCTGCAACCACATAAGCACCGCGTTTGATACCTTCGCGTGCATGCTCAGCACTAGCAGCCAGGATTGGCAGGTTTTGACGAGTCAATACTAGAGCAACTGGGTTTTTCTTGTTTTCCAGCGTATAAGCCCAAGCAGCAGAAGTTTCATTACCGTCCGCTGGACGAATTACTGTCAAGTTCGGGATAATACGAAGGGAAGCCAATTGTTCGATCGGCTCATGAGTCGGACCATCTTCACCTACAGCAATACTGTCGTGAGTCAGAACGTAGGTTACAGGCAATCCCATCAGAGCTGCCAGACGAACGGCTGGACGCAGATAGTCTGTAAATACGAAGAATGTACCGCCGAATACTTTTACACCTTGGTGCAACGCCATACCGTTCATCGCAGCAGCCATACCAAATTCACGGATACCGAAATAGATGTTACGGCCGGCGTAGTCTTCTGGCGTAAAGTTCGTCAGGTTGTTCAAATGTGTCATCGTGGAGCTCTCCAGATCGGCAGATCCGCCTGTCAGGAAAGGTACGTTTGGAGCCAATCCGTTCAGAGCATTACCAGAAGCTACACGAGTCGAAACGGCTTTGTCTCCAGTCGTGTATTTCGGAAGATCACGATCCCATCCTTCTGGAAGATCGCCGTTTACAGCTGTTTCGAACTGAGCTGCCAAATCAGGGTGAGCTGCTTTGTATTTCGCGAACTGTTCATCCCATGCTTTGTTCGCCGCGATACCGCGCTCTTTTACTTTAGCAAAATGCTCGCGAACCTCTTGTGGTACGTGGAAGTCCTCTTCGTATACCCATTTGTAGAAATCTTTAGTCAGCTTGGCTTCTTCTGATCCCAGCGGGGAACCATGAGTACCACCGTGTCCGCCTTTACCTTGTTTGTTCGGGCTTCCGTAGCCGATGACTGTTTTCACTTCAATCAGCGTAGGGCGTGTCGAGTCGCCTTGCGCTTCTTCAATGGCTTTTTGGATGGCTGGAAGGTCGTTACCATCTTCTACGCGCAGTACTTGCCAGTTGTAAGCTTCAAAGCGTTTGGCAACACTTTCGGAAGAGGACAGGTTAAGCTTGCCGTCCAGTGTAATATCATTGGAATCAAACAATACAATCAGCTTGCCCAGTTGTAAGCGACCAGCCAGCGAAGCAGCCTCGTGGGAAATACCTTCCATCAGATCGCCATCGCCGCAGATTGCATACGTGAAGTGATCTACAACTTTAAATTCGTCTTTATTATATGTTGCACCCAGTTGAGCTTCAGCCATTGCCATACCTACGGACATTGCGAGACCTTGTCCCAGAGGTCCAGTTGTAGCATCTACACCAGCAGTGTGCCCAAACTCAGGGTGGCCCGGTGTAAGGCTGCCCCATTGACGGAATTGTTTCAATTCTTCCATAGGAAGATCATAGCCGCTCAGGTGCAGAAGGCTGTATAGCAACATGGAACCGTGTCCTGCGGACAATACAAAACGGTCACGGTTAACCCACGTAGGTTGATCCGGATTATGATTCATCGTTTTAGCAAAAAGTTGGTATCCCATTGGCGCGGAGCCCATCGGCATACCAGGATGTCCCGAGTTTGCTTTCTCGATGGCGTCAATTGCCAACGTACGAATAGTTGTGATGGACAAATTGTCGATCGTGGAGTTTTCATCCTTTTGAATCGCTTGATTCTGGTCAGTCATGGTTTGCCTCCTCATATTGTATAAAGTATGTCAATTGCATTCGGTCATACTCTCCAACACCACCGTCCGATATAGAAACGATGTCTATTGAAGTGAGTGAATCTGCTTGAATGTTTCAATATGACTTATACATTCTTAAGTATTGTAACATTTGCCGTGAAAGTTTGCCAGATCGTTTATAAAGATGATTGTGGAAATGTTGTACCGAGTCCTCATATAAATATACCCGTAATGTATTAACCTCATTTAAAAAATTATAAAATCACAAAAAATATTATGTACTGACCGTTTATAAGGCAAATAACTCACATAAAAAAACAAAGCCCGTTATGCGACGGGCTTTGTTCAACAAAAAAATATATACTCACAAAATTTTTTCTAAAATTTTAGGATTAGTTAAATACGACCGTTTTGTTCTCATGAACCAGAATACGATCCTCTGCATGCCACTTCACGGCTCTTGCCAAAACGACCCGCTCTATGGTGCGACCGATCCGTTTTAGCTCATTTACATCATCTCCGTGGCTTACACGCTGCACGTCCTGCTCAATGATCGGTCCGCCGTCCAATTCTTCAGTTACATAATGCGCAGTAGCACCAATAATTTTCACACCGCGATTATAGGCTTGGGCATATGGCTTCCCACCCACGAATGCAGGCAGAAAGGAATGATGAATATTGATAATTCGGTTGTGATAATGCTCAATAAACTTGGGAGAAATAATCTGCATGTAACGGGCCAAAATGATAACGTCAATGTCTTCGCCAATGACTTCTAGTTGACGGCGCTCCGCCTCTGGCTTGGTATCGGCTGTTACCGGAATATGGTGATACGGGATGCCAAACGATTCCACATACTCCTTCATATCCGGATGATTACTAACCACCAATGAAATATCCGCGTCCAGATCTCCTGCCTGCCATTGCCACAGCAGTTCTACCAGACAGTGATCTTCTTTGGAAACGAAAATAGCCAGTTTTTTCTTGCGGCTGACCGCAGAAATCGTCCACTCCATACGGAATTGCTCAGCAACAGCGGCAAAATCCTGCTCCAACTGTGGCTGGGTTGCACTCAAATTCGGCAGATCAAATTCAATCCGCATAAAAAACATACCGCCGGACGGGTCCATTGTATATTGGTCAGATTGAACGATATTGGCCCCATGCTCATACAAAAAACGGGACACGGCCGCTACAATACCTGGTCCGTCTGGACAAGATACAAGCATACGCGCGCGGTTTTCATGGGCTGATAGAGTGCTATTTGGCTGATGTTTTACGTGAATTTCCATGTGGCTATTAATCCCCCTTAGCTTATACCGTCACTGGCAAATGACTGCCGGCAAACCAGGCAATCAACCGTTGATTAATGTGTTCTTCGCTCAAATCTGGAAATAGTGCTGCTTCCGTTATCATGTCATACAGACGCTCCAACGGCTCACGTGGATCGGCTTTTCTTGCTTTGGCATCATTTTTCAGCAGAGCCCAGGTGTCCAGCACAAATTTACGGACATCCACATCCTGTTTTTTGAAAAACGAATGCAATTGCTCTACCTGACCCAAAAACTCATCCCCAAAGCGCTCCTTTACATTTCCGCGAAGCAGGGCAATTTCAACCTCATACATCGGACGCTGAGTTTTGGCTTCCTTCCCAATCCATGGCGTCTCCAAAATAAACGGACGTCCTTGAAGTGCTTCATGATGCACCACATTATGAATCGTCTGATAGCCAATCCAGCCTGATCCGATCGGAGTATGTCGGTCTTTATGAGCGCCAACTGGATTTTTACTGTCATTAATGTGAACAACTGCGATGCGATTCAAGCCGACAATACGGTCGAATTGCTCTAATACACCGTCCAGATCATTTACGATATCATAACCCGCATCGTGAATGTGACAGGTATCCATACAAACTGTAAGACGCTCGTTATGCTCTACTTTATCTATAATGGAGGCAATCTCCTCAAAGCTACGACCCATTTCCGTTCCTTTGCCTGCCATCGTTTCAAGCGCAATGTTAACATCTGTCTCCTTCACGCCGTTTAGTACCTCGTTCAAACCATCAGCAATACGCCCAATTCCGTATTCTGCATCCTTATCGGTAAAAGCGCCTGGATGTAGCACGATATTTTTCACACCAATCGCGTGTGTGCGTCGAATTTCCTCCTGAAGAAAGCTGACCGCAAGCTCATAGGTATTTTCTTTGTAAGAGCCAAGGTTGATGATATACGGGGCATGCACCACGATATCTTCCATTCCCTTCTCAGCCATTAACTGCTTGCCTTCCTCCAAATACATGGACTCCATCGGCTTACGGCGCGTGTTTTGCGGTGCCCCCGTGTATATCATAAAGGAGCTGGACCCGTAAGAAGACGCTTCTTTTGTAGCGCTGAGCAGACCCTTGTCCGAGAAGGACACATGAGAACCAATTTTCAGCATGATTCTGATTCATCCCCTTATCCTGTTATGCTTGTCTTATTTTAATTTAATCATTTTAACGTGATTATTGAAATCAAACAACATAGCTTTTATGGCAGGTTTCTTAAATGACTCTATTAAGGGAACACGTAGATAAAGTACACATCCGAATATATGTTAGTCAAACGAGGGTAAATAAAATCATGGTTTGACATCCTTAACCGTATAAAGGTACATTCATATGAAGTTTTTTTCTCGAAAAGGGTTATATTCTATAACAGATGTATTTTTTTTGTGAATCGGAAGGAGAGCTGGCTCCATGAACATCATCGTATGTGGAGGAACTGGATTGGTGGGGAGTGCACTGGTCAAAAGCTTGCTAGACGACGGATACACCGTGAAAGTCGTTACCCGCAAGCCACTGGTAGGACACGAAGCGAGCCCCCGTTTGCAATATATGAGTTGGAACGAATTAAAACAAAAGCCTGAAGTACTGGAAGGCACCGATGCGGTCGTTAATTTAGCAGGCGAAACGCTGAATCAGCGCTGGACGGATAAGTCCAAACAAAGAATTCTTCAATCTCGACTGCTATCTGTTGCACGGTTGGCTCAAGCATTGAATGCTCTACAAAAAAAGCCGAAAGTTATCATTCAGGCTTCGGCTGTTGCCGCCTATGGTACTTCCCTGACCGAAACATTCGATGAAACGAGCCCACGTCGTTCGGGAGATTTTCTGTCTCAGGTGGTAGAGCAATGGGAAGAAGCCGCCAATGCCTATCCTTCTGATGCCCGTTTAATTAAGTTACGCATTAGCCTTGTGCTGGACAGAAAAAAAGGGGCATTCCCCCTCATGAAGATGCCTTATAGCTTCGGATTCGGCGGCAAAATAGGCAGTGGCCATCAATGGATGAGCTGGATTCATATTGAAGATATCGTTCGTCTGATCACGTACTGCATCCATACGACGGAAATCGTCGGGGCAGTGAATGCTTCATCACCACATCCCTTGACGAACGACCAGTTTGGGAGGACAGTAGCTACGGTATATCACCGTCCGCACTGGTTTCCCGTCCCCAGCATTCTCGTTTCAAAGCTAGTTGGTGAGATGAGTACGCTTGTATTGGATGGTCAAAAGGTACTACCGCGCAAAGCGCTGGAGCACGGATTTAAGTTTAACTATCCTTTACTTAAGGACGCTCTTGAGGAACTCCATTCTTCCCAAAAACAGCATTGAATCTAAAAAGAGGAACTCCAGGCTGGTAGGTAGTGTCACTGCCAGCTTAGAGTTCTTTTTTTAGTCCGACACAATCTCTCAAGCAGACTGCAAGTTTTTAAGATGCTCATTTTATTCCTATGAATAGCCCCTATTACAAAGAAAGAAGCCCTGAACATAACAGGCCTCTTCTTGACATATATCCATATAACCTTTATTTATGATGCATTGGAGGATTTAAAAGAGTCCAACCGATAAGTATAAGATACCCCGGCGATTTTAAAAGTGTCTCCATCCTTCATTGTGTACTCCTTATAAGGCACCATAGGCTCTCCATTTAAAACAGTTCCGTTCGTCGAGGATAAATCCTTAACAATGTGGCTATGTTCTCCTGTAACTATGCAAAGCTCAATATGAGAACGGGAAGCTCCATCCGTATGCTCCACAAACTGGACCAATTGCGGATCTCTCCCGATGATAAAGCTGCCTGCAACGAATTGGTCTGGCTGCAACCGGATGCGCTCGGTCCCTCCACTACCTGGTGGCTTGCGATCCAGGCAAGCAATCGGAGATTGCTGAACAGGTGAAATCGGTATCTCTTGATCTGGACGAAGCAGCATCGTTTCCTGCTTAGATACAGCATTTAGCAGCTCCGTAACCCCGGAGAGAGACTTATAATAAGCCTCACTGGTATCACTAGCCTCCAATTCATTTCCCTGCTCCGCACCTTTCCACGATGGCTCGTGTAAGTCAAAATTTGCTGAAGTTTTCTCCCTATCTTCCGTAACTCGGTTTCCCATGCTTTTAGATTCTGAGTTTGGAAAAGTCCATCTCCAGCTCTCCTGCCCTTGATCACTCGAATCGGAAGATTGCTTGTCTTGATGATGACGTCCCGCTACAAATCCGGTCAGCTTATCTACCTGATAACGATCATTTTTCCGCTGTGCTGGGGAAGAAGTAGTTCCTAACCATTCCGAATCCAATACAGGTACTGAATCGCTGTACATATGAGATGAAGCTCGATTGCGCTCCCATTTCCCCGTCCAGCTTATATAAGCAACAGCGGCAAGTACCAAGGTAAGCACCACGGAAATGATCAACGGTACCGTCTCTGGATGATCCAGATAAATATAACGCCACACGATGGCCGAAGCGAGCAGATATCCAAGAGCAATGTACGTTTTATATTTTTGCAATCCAGGCTCCACATCTTCAACTTCGTTTTCTGTTACAAGCTCAGAATTCTCCTCTGGTTTCATGGACGGTTTGAGCCGATTGATCCGTTTAAGCTCCTGAATCTCCTGCAGAGTCTCCTGATGCTCTTGCCCGTATGTTCCGCCACGATCAGTATAGTTCCCCTGTGAGGTATGAGAGACATGAGAGGTATGAGCAGATATGATAGGGTCGGCTGATGAAAAAGCTCGCCCTTCCATACTTTCTCCCTGCACGCTAGCACTCTCTGTACCAGCCTTCATTCCTTGCAATAGCAGTTCCTTTAGCAATCCCAATTCAAATTCATTTCTATCACACAGATCGAGTATGCGTTGTATATATTCTCCCTGAAGGTGGACCACACGAGTCATTAAACGAATAACCATCTGCTTAAATTGACTGCCTGTTTGCCCTGCATACTGTACACTGCGTAAAGGAACATAGGTTAAACTGGCGGTTTCCCTAGTACCTGAACCACTTAGAAAAATATAATCCTCATGCAAAATAAACTGGCGGATATCTAACATATATTGCGGGCTGCGATGGAGGGCATCTGCCACTTCATAAAGAATCCGGTAGAATTCAGAAGTCGACACGCCCCCACCTTTCCATAACTGGGAAAGCATGCGTTGCCCCGAAATGTCGTAATGTAACTCAATCTGAAAATCGACTTCCTTTATTCTAAGTTCCAGCAGACCGGGAATCCGATTACCAGTCATCATTCCGGTCTGTACGGAATTTAAATCATCGGTCTTGAGCCCGTCTTCCTTGTTTAGAATCATAAATGTCCCGCCGTTCCGGGCAAAATCCCTACTTAAACCCAACAATTCATGACCTCCTTAACAATTTCCTATCTCCGTGAGGTAGCATGATCTCCCCCAGCGGACATGTCATGGCAAGAAGTAAAGATAAGCACTGATCGCTCCCGGAATGACTGCCGTCATAAAAGGAAACCTGAGGTGCGCTTCATTTCCACTGGTCAGCGCTTTGCCGCTGCGAAATAGAAAAAATCCTCCTAAATTAAAAGCCACGCGCCGCAGTCTGATGATCGTTTCCCTCTTCCATAGCAAAATCCCTATGCCAATAATACCTGCAAAAAAAATCGAATATAAAGCTGCCTGCCATGCAAAAGCAGCACCTGTCCATGCTCCAATCAAGCCGAACAGCTTTACATCTCCTGCACCAACAGCTCCCATCCAGTACAAAATCAGCATGAACCCAAATCCGGTACCTAGTCCAGCAACAGCAAATAAAAAACCGTGCCACCCTCCAAACAGAGTATTGAACACCAAGCCTACCACTATGCCGGGCAATGTAAGCTTATTAGGGATTTTCATGCTACGTAAATCCGTAACTAACGCAATCGCGAGCAGAACTCCGCATACAATATACATCCACGTCAATGCGATCTTCCCCCTTTATAAAATAGAACTAGCAGACTACCAAATCACTTTCCATCGTAGTTATTCCTGTCCGTCTATGTCGAGTCGATCCTACCTATCCATCAGCTGACTTTTCCACGGTAAACGGAACTTCTATACGTTGACCGTCCTCCGTTTCAATCACAAAGCTCCATTGACCGGGTGTTGTATTCGTTCCCACAAACCAGTTCCATTCAATAATCCCGTCCGCATTGGCAGAGGTCCAGCCCAAGTGCTGAGCTGTGCTCTCACCCGACTTATAAAGTACAGAAAGGTTAGCAGTCGTCCCAGGCTCAACCTTGGCCTTGATCAAATTGTACACACCTTTCACAGCAGGTTCAGGCTTGACGAGCAACTGTATGGAATGCTGCGCATCCTTATCTCCTGTCGCATTTCCTGTACCTGCTCCTTCCCCTGTGTCGCCAATCCAAAGACGTTCCTCTGCCGCCGCCTGAAGCACAATGCTGCGATACAGAAAGGGGACCTTCATCGGCAGTTCATACGACAGCTCTACTCTAAAATAAGGGTCCTTAGTTCCTGTAAGAGCAGGTACATGTACGCTCGTTATATGAATACGGTCATACTCGAGAATGCTTTCCTCCATAAAAGGCTTTAGCATCGGCTTCAGAACAGGGTCAAGTGCAGCTTCCGTAAATCGCCCCCGCAGCTCCTCCATCGGCTTTTGACCGCCCTGAACAGCGCTTTCTACCCAATCACCAATTGGAGGTGGCAACTGGGCAGCGAATTGGCTTGCATATTCACTCACAGATAACTTGGGCAATCCATCCAGCAGTTCACGGACTGCATCTATTTTCGCGGACGCCGCCTCCACGGCTAGAGAAACTGGGTAGATTTTAGTCGAAACCTGCTTAACCGCTTCTGAAGCGGTGGTCTGCAAGGCTGTGGATACCAGCGTCATCTGAACCATATAAATGAGAAAAATAATAAAAAACAGAAACATTGGCAACACGAGTGACGCTTCTAAAACAATACTTCCTTGTTCACGCCCCTCCTGCCCACAAACCTGCCGTAAATACTGATTAATAGGAAAAATGCGCTGTTTTCGTGACATAGTACACACTTCCCTTAATACTCTCGCCTTCTTTTGAGGCGGTTCCGAGCATCTTCATTACCCCAGGTAGAAACCACAGCCTCATCCCATTCTTGACCTCACCCGTTGCATACGTTTGCCGCTCAGCAGGATTGACATCTGTATTCAGGCGGATCAGAGCAAGCATACGGGACATTTTTCGTTCATTATTGCTATGGAGCATCAGGAACAATCGCAAATGATCCTTGTATGTCATTCGAAATTTTAGAAAATCAGACAATGGCACGTCCCCCTTTTGTGCCAGCATAATCATATCTTCTATCGCTTTTTCTACTCCATATAACAAAGCTGCCGCCAAAACGACCAGCGGATTACCTTTTGAACTGTTTTTAACCAATCCCTCCATTGTTCGAATGGCAAGTCTCATAGCAAAAATTTCTCCATAGGCGGATGCCAGATTACCCGTCGGATTATGGAACCCATACAGGATGTACTCAACTTCCTGATTATTCACCTCCAGCTGATCTCCCAAAATCTGTGCAGCATTTCCCACATTTCCATCCGATCTGGCCAAACTGCCAAAACAGCTAAAATCCACATGATGGAAGTAAGAAAGTGCGTATTCATTCTGGTAAAACTCGTCTCCCAGTTGAGTCAGTAAATTGGATGCCGACCCGTATAGACCATCCATACTATCCATGGAAGCTCCCGCTGCATCATAGGTGTCATAGGACAAATCAGCGGATACAGATGGACTGGATGTAGACTGGTTAAACGAAATACTTTCATTGTAATACCGCTCCAGATTTCGGAATTGTTCTGCACTTTGTTTACCTTTGGAAAGAACCTCAATGATCCGATAGGCTTGTTTGAGCTTGTTTTTCGCCTCTTTTTCCATTTTCTTGCGTTCTTTGTCCGGTCCACGTCGCGTATCCATCATTTTGGCTTCACCGTCGAGTACATTCGCAGGTCCCGTCCAAGCATACGCACTCAAGTATTTATCTATCTCTTTGAGCGTTGAAGCGACTTCTTGCTTGAGCATGTCTGCATTCAAAAATGGATCTGTATAAAAAGATAATGTACGCATCATACTCGTTATTCTATTGTTAGCAGTATTTATAGAAGTCCGTTGCTTTTCAATTTCTGCTTCCCATTGCTCAAATTCCTTGTCTGGAATCAACAAATCCTCTACCTTTTGCCGTGCGCTTCCTACCGACGGATCTGCGCTGGAGCCTGCTCCGCTTGGAGTAGGTGCTGCTGAAACCTCATCGTAGCCTGCATTGGCCGCCCTCTGCTTATACTGGGCAATGACTTTGCGCATCTCTTCATTGATCTGCCGGGCCTCATTTAACGGTTCCTTGGCTTCCAGAAGCAGCTTATCATGTTCTTCTCCAGCCTGAGCCATGATCTGACGCAGGCGATCAAGCGCTGCCCTCGCTCTACGTGCATATTTTTCCATCTGCATGATTTTTACGTCGTCCACACTCTTCTTATTGTCTTCATATACATGTACGTAATGCTTATATTGAGCGGCAATATCGGCTACAACCTCAAGCGGGTCCCATATATACTGATTGGGCATATAGGTGCCCCTCTGTTTAATAATCCGCTTACGAACCTCTTCCATATAAGCTCCTGCCTTACGCTGCTTCTCCAGCATGTCATCTAGTTTGGCCTCTCGTCTGTCGTACAGCTTTTGCAGCCGTTTCAGCAAATCTACCGTATGAGAAGCCTCTTTCATATTTTGAGAGAGCGGCTTTAGCTTTTCGAGCACTTCAAACGTAAAATCGACAGGTGCTTTATACTTCATCTCTTCACGGATCTGCTCGTTAAATATGGCATATTTACCAAGCTCCCTTTCCATTTGCAGGGAACTAGAATCCAGCTTCATATTCATAAGCGGTAGCGTTTCTGCGCGTGCCGTACGCCGCGCGCTGTCATTGAGCACTTTGACCATAATTTGTTCTCCGCCGCCTTCGCCATAAGCAAACAAACCGTACTCCTGTTGTAATGTCGGATCATAAGCAGACATCACTGAACGAACCGCCGCATGGGTCAGCCGTTCGGTCTGCACATGCAGTGCAGCAATTCTCGCGTAATCAATAAATACAGCAATAAAACCGAACATGACCGCCAAAATCAGAATTAAAAAGACCGTGACAGCACCTGATTCCCCGTCCTTTATATTGTGTCCCTTACCAAACACCCGCTTCCTCCTTTCCAGTTACATTCCCGTTACTTACTTCTCACTGACCATTTTGACCATATTGCATCAATACTTTCCCTACAACTGCCGAATCTACCTTTTCACCTGATCCTCTGCCCATAAACTTCGCACCATAATAACGGACCAACTCCACCGTACGAATCCATTCTACAGGTTCGACCACGCCAGAACTCATTTCCCCTTGCAAATCTGTCTGATCTAAAAACTGATTCAACAAAGGTACCTTCACTATCTTATTTAACTTTGTGGTCACCTTACGGTGAATCATACTGTTCTCATATGTCATCTGCCCCTGCATGCCCGCAGGCATATTATTTTCTGCATTGGACAGCTTTTGAGCAGGTAACGAGCCTCCCCCATTGCCGCCCGGCACCTGTACACTTTCCTGATTGTTGGCTCCGGTCCAGCCAAACAGGGCTCCCAGCATAACATCATCCTTCAAGCGCCAATAGAGAGAATCCCGTTGCCCTTGCATAAATGCTCCCGTACGCGGGTCCTTGAAGCTGTTATCCCAACTGTAAGCGGCCCTTTCCGAAGCAGTAGCAGCGACCTGCACCAATATAGATTTTTGATATATGTACAGGCAAAAAAATAACATCACAAAAATGACCAGCAGTAGAATGGGAAAGACGAGGGAAGCTTCCAAGGAGAAGCTCCCGTCCTCTTTTTGTGCCAATTTGCGCAGCATTATGAATCCATAAAATCGTTACTTTTTTTATCCGCCTTTTTCAAAAGCCCTTCTACAATTTTCTTGATCTGATCCTTGAAAATAATTGCCACCGCAATCAGAATGGCAATGATCAGGATCATTTCTAACGTACCCAGACCATCCTCATCCTTGTACAATTTACGAATACTGCCTGTTACTAATGTCATCATCGTTGTATTCCTCCTACATATTCATCATCATTAAAGCCGGAGCGCCCACCAGCACAATTACCGTTAGCAAAATCAGCGCCATCGGGAATACTAGCTTAGATGAAGCCTGCTCCCCCCTTGTGCGGCTAATTGAAGTCCGCTTGCCCCATAACGTCTGGGATAACTCACGTAAAGCCATCACGAAATCGCTCCCGCCGCGCCTCATATTCAACAAAACTGTCGTCGTAAATACCGTCATTTCCTGAATACCACAACGTTTGCTCAGGTGCTCAAATGCCTGTTGAAAGGAAAAACCACTTTCCCATTCCGCCACCGTCTGCCTCAGTTCTCGATACAACGGATGTTCCGTATCCGCCCCTTTACGTTCCACGCAATGTAGCAATGCCCGTTGTACCGTCTCACCTGCACCTACTAAAAGCATCATTTTACTCAACAGTTCAGGCAGTTCCATTAAAATTTGCTGATCCCGCTTCTGTACTTTCCCATGCAAATCCTTGATCAGCGCGATGGGTACCAGAATACCAAGTCCCAATCCGAGCACCAGCCCAGTCGCATCCCCGCCCAGCATAAGCGATATTAAAGCTCCACCAGCAGCCATCATATATCCGTAACCCAACATTTCTGCCAGAAAAAGCATCGTTTTTTCTCCGCTGTTGCGCATACCATACAGCTTCTGCACCGAACGCTGGAGTTTGAACATCAGCAAAGGTAGCCGGTGAGTAGCACGTGAAGCATGAATCATGTGTACAAATGGGACTGAAAGTCTTTGCAGCCGCAGTCCCTCCAGCTTCATATGGCGAAAATGCGCATACTTAGCACTATGCATCTGGTTCAGCACCACCCAACCTCCCACTTGCAGAACCAGCATGACCAGACAAACCAACATCACCACACCCATCTCTCCTTACACTTCAATCTTCATAATGTGGTTGATCCACACAAGACACCCACCAAGCACCAATAAACAAAAGGTTGATAAAATCATACCTGTACCGCTGTATAAGGGCATCATGTAATCACCCGCCGTCATCGTCATAAACAATACAAACAAAAAAGGCGCCGCAAACATAACCCTCGATTCAAAACGTTTCTGCGCAATCATTACACCGATCTCCTGCTGAATTTCCAGCTTCTCACCAATGACACTTGAAGCTCGTCGTACGACTTCCACCAGATCACCTCCGGTTCGTTTGCAAGCCGCAAATACGTCCGCAAAATTCGTAATATCCTCCATCTGCGCCCGACGGGCTAAATCCTGCAAAGCAGCCTCTACAGGCTGTCCGATTTCAAGACAGGCGGTAATGATATTAAATTCAAAAATCAGGTCGTGATCTCCATCTGGACTAAGCAATCTCAAATCCTCTACAGCCTCACGAAAACCATTCTCCACCGACCTCCCCGCTGAAAGAGAAGACGAGAGCGAATATAAAGCCTGCTTGAATTGGATGCTTAGAGCAGACCTGCGTCGGTGCAGCAAAAATTGCCTAAAATAACGAGGCGTCACCACAGCCCCGGCAGCGCACAGAAATGATAATATCCATTGGTGATAAAATAGATAGCCGATCATCGCAAACAGCACGCCACTAAACAATATGCATAGACTTTTTTGTACTGACGATAATGTATACACCGTATAATCTGGCAGAGAAGGGACCTCACGTGATACTTGCTTGGCAGTCGTTTTTCCTAACTTCACGCTGATACTCCTCCCCTGTGCCAGCTTTCCGGATTGATCCCGGCCATTTGCAGCTTCAAAGTATGTTGCAGACCCTCGCCACAACGTTCCAGACCTCCTACGATTCGCCCCTTACTTTCTCCTCGTTCCTGAAAACGATAAAGGGGATTAAGCGTCACCTCACCATTTTCAAAACCAATCACTTCGCTAATTTCCAGCACTCGTCTGGATTTGTCGCGCATCCGTGACAGATGAACGAATATATCAATAGCTGAGCTGATCTGCTGCCGTACTACTCCAAGCGGAAGCTCTGCCCCTCCGAGCACCATCGTTTCCAGCCGGCTGACCATATCGCGGATATTATTCGCATGCCCAGTTGACAAACTTCCATCATGGCCAGTATTCATCGCTTGCAGCATATCCAGCGCCTCACTTCCCCGGACCTCACCCACCACAATGCGATTGGGCCGCATACGCAGGGAGGAGCGAATCAGATCACGAATTGTGATTTCTCCCTTTCCCTCGGTGTTCGCATTCCTTGTTTCCATGGAAACCAGATTAGGGACCGTCACAATTTGCAGCTCTGCTGAGTCTTCAATAGTAATAATCCGTTCAGACGACGGGATAAACTGGGATAATGCATTCAGAAAAGTTGTTTTACCAGAGCCCGTTCCCCCGCTTATAAAAATGTTGTACTTGCTACGTACCAAGTCCTTGAGCATAGCAACGGTTTCTGCATCCAGCGCACCCATTCGTATCAAGTCATCCATCGTCATAGGACGCTCGGGAAACTTCCGTATTGTCATCGTCGGACCCTTGAGAGCAACTGGAGGCAGCACAATATTTACGCGTGACCCATCCTTTAACCGGGCATCCACAATGGGAGAACCCTCATTCACAATTCGGTTCACCCCGGCTACAATCGTCTGGATTAAATCCTCCAGTCGCTCGCGGGACTCAAATTGATCGGGTACCTGCATCACCTCACCAGCCCGCTCCACAAAGATTTCCCGGTGACTGTTGATCATAATTTCCGTAACGGTCGGGTCGTCAATCAATGGCTGGAGTACATCTAGCCCACGGAAAGAGTTAAAAATCTTGCGGACAAGTGCGTGCTTCTCACGGGAAGTTAAGCCCGCCAGCTCTACATCGTGTAAAATTCGATTTTCAATATGCCGAACCAGATCGGCATCCTTTACCGAAGACGTTACGTCCAGCCCGTTTCGGATATCTGCTCGCAATGCCTTAAACCGTTCCTCATTCATGTTCATCAGCCCCTTTTAAGACCAAACGGCCGGCGAATGTGTTACACTGTCCACATTCAGCAGCTCGTGGCACAGATGACGAATTTCCCGCTGATAAATCGGTGAACTAAGCAGTAGCTCACGGTGCTGCATCTGCTTCCATGAGGGTATATAGGGTAACGCTCCGTTTAGCTCCATGAAGTCACGAGGTAACGAGTTGATCATAGTTCCCATATAGCGGTTCACCACAAAGCTGGTTTTGCATATCATATCTTCAAGCCCTTCAGGCTGCGTGGTTTCTAAAACATCCAGCCATAATCCGCACTTGTGCATGCTCATTAAATCGTCTGCCAGCAGCCAGATCAGCTTATGGCTAGCTTCAAGCACAGCTTGAGCCCGGTCACCTTTTTCAGAATCGCCATCTACGATCACTACATCATACTGTCCGCTTTCGGCAACCGTTCGAATCAGTTCCTTCGCTTCATCACAAGTCATGTCCGTCAGTTCCTTACGATTATAGACAGGCTGAAAAGTATCCGCCTGAATTTCAGGGCGGCGAACACAATAGGCTGCCACGGATAATGGAATGCCCTCATTCCCCTCCGCCTTGAGATCATAGAGCAGCCTGGACAGCCCTTCTCCTTCTGCTCCGCTAGCACTGTCTGAACCAGTGAACAACGAGCTTGAATCCACCGTCTCCAGATTCAGATAGAATACCGAATATCCCTCACTCCCCAGCTGTTTGGACATATTGAGTGCGGCCGTTGTCTTGCCCAGTCCGCCGGAAGCTGCTACCATGCCGATAATCAGTCCACCTTCCCGGCTGTTTACACATTTCCGACCGTTCGACTTCTGTCTCGCCGTTTCCAAAATAAAACCGACCAGCTCAGATAAGGGCTGATATTTTAATAAAGGCTGTCCATATTCGCTCATTTGTTCTCCCTCATGCAATACCAAACAAGGAATATCAGCAGCTTCCCTATCTGTCCATAGATTCAAAAAAGCCGCTTCACCAACCACCACGTCCGGTCTTTTCATTCCGCTGGTTTCCATCATGTATTGATGAAATGCCTCCGGTTGCGAAAAAGCCGTTATTCTCAGCCTTCTGGCGTACTCGCTTCCGTGAACATAATTCAGCAGCGGCTCAATATAATCCCGGCCTTCTACAGCCAATACCACTTTCACTGGAACCATAACGCTCATCCCTTTCCCTAACACAACAACGCAAAAAAGCACCGTTCATCCATCCGTAAGTACATACGGTTGGTGAACGGTGCTTCCGTCACGTGCAATCTATTTACTGGTAGAATAGCATAGCGCTTATATTAGAGCAAGTATTTTTTGTGCAAGTATCTTCCAAAATCCTCGTACTAGGAGAAGGCGGGCAGTCTAGCCCCGCCTCCTACTATCTTCATCTTAGTAGAATTTGTGGTGACGACGATGACAGTCATGATGGCGATGATGGCGACGTTTCCGGCAATGACATTTCTTATCAAAATCTTCATGTTTCCAGTGATCACGTTTAAATTTAGGTTTAAACTTAATGACAGTCACCTTAATGATCTTCTTAAAGACACGTTTTTTTGGCTTTGGAAAATGACAATCATGCTTACGATGTTTATACATTCAAATTCGCCTCCATTTCTTTGAGATAGAATATACTATGGAAGCAGCGAACTATCGGTAACCAGCATATGACTATTTATGAATTTACTGGGCTAATTAATGATCTACCTCCAGCTTAATATCCGGATCATAATCCGCCACAATTAGAACATCCATATGACGTGCTTGACGGAGAATCCTCGGCACAACCGCAGCCTTACCCCAACGGCTACTTCGGGAAGACTGCCCCACGATGAGCTGTGTACCTGAATATCCTTCCACCGGAGCAATCAAAATTTCGGCAATTTCGCGTCGGCTGGAAACAAGCCGTATCTCAAAGGTCCCCCCCAGTCGGTGGGTCAGCAACTTTAGTTGTTCCAGACGAGGGTTCAGTCTCTCAGGTATACGCTCACCGACATGAGCATAAGTCACAATCCACACAGCCTTCAGACGAAAGGCGATACGAAAACCACGGCGAATCAACCTTTCAGCATTTTCGCTTAGCGTCACACCTACGAAGATCACTTCCTCCCTGCGCCACGGTCCCCGAAGTGATTCATGTCGATCCCAGGATTCCAGCCGCTCATCTACGTCATCTGCCAATTCCCGCAAAGCAAGTTCACGTAACGCAATCAGATTGCCCAGTTTAAAAAAGTGGCTAAGTGCCTGTTCCACCTTCGCAGGATCGTATATTTTGCCCTCACGCATACGCTGCTGCAACGATTTAGGAGCCACATCAACAAGCTGTACTTCATCGGCCAGACGCATCATATGGTCGGGAACAGTCTCTCTCACTCGTATGCCAGTAATCTGTTCTACCGCATCATTCAGGCTCTCCAAATGCTGTACATTCATTGTGGATATCACAGAAATACCTTGTTCCAAAATGGTAAGCACATCCTCATAGCGCTTAGATCTCACACTTCCGGGCACGTTGGTATGTGCAAGCTCATCAATAAGCACCACCTCGGGATTACGCCTGAGAATGGATTCGGTGTCCATTTCTTCCAAATGTGCGCCATGACGCTCAATGGACTGACGGGGAATCATCTCCAGAGAGCCTACTTGTGCCAGTGTTTCTGCTCTTCCATGCGTTTCCAGCAGTCCGATAACTACATCGATCCCGCTCTCCAGCAGATCATTTCCCTCTCTCAGCATCGTGTATGTTTTGCCGACCCCCGGAGCAGCGCCAATATATACCTTGAGCTTGCCCCGCAGGATTTTGGCTGCCTCAGCCTGTGCTTCTTCAACGCTCAAACGATGATACGGATCATTATCTCCCTCCTCCTGTCTCATTGTTGGCAAGATCCGCTCACCCTCCTGCTCGGCCCGGTCCGCAATCAGCAGCAGATCCATATTTTTCATTCGTTTTAAAATCCCGTTCACCAGCGATCCTTTCATCAACTCCTGCCACGGAGTCTGCCGAGAATGCCCCATAACAATTCGGGTAACATTGTGCGTCACCGCATAATGAATCAGTTGACGAGGCAACCTTCTGCGAGAAAAAAGCGGAATTTCTTCAAATGTCGATCCGATCTTGTCAGCCAACTGCTCAATCGAACGCTTGAAGGCTGCTGATTCCTTGGACAGCCTGCGCTTCGAGCTGACAAAGGAGACCACTAGCATATCTCCACCCAACCGCTTGGCGACCTGTTCTCCCCTACGTACATAAATAGACCCATTCCAATGATATTGAACAGGTACCAAAATACGCTCTGCCGCTCCTGACGCCCCGTGCAAGCCTAACTCCTCTCGGTGCCGTTCCAGCGAATCGTTCACATCCTCTGCTACCAATCGCAGGGCTAGCTCACGCAATTTACCCAGATTTCCCCGGTGAAACATCTCAGGATTGGGTGTATGCATGTAGCCTTTCGCCAGCCGTTCCAAAATCATCTCCGGGGTGGCATCAATCAGACGAATTTCATCCGCCAGTTCCAGTGTATCAACTGGAACCGTATATTCCGCTTCAAAGCCTGTTAGCTGATATACCCACTCCGTAATTCCTTCGAGTTCATATACATTGACCGTCGTAATGACGCTAATTCCCTGCTCCAGCAAATACCGAATATCCTCCAGCCGTGTTGGAAATGGGGCGTCTTTCCGGTTATGATGTGCCAAATGGTCCACCAGTACCACCTCGGGATTTCGTGCCACCAAAGCTTCCACATTCAGATCCTTTTGCTCCTCACCATCTTTTATCCAATGAATACTAGGCACGCGCTCCAGCGTGCCGACCTGTTCCACAGTCACAGGCCGCTGCATGGTTGAGACCGCGCAAATTACAACATCAATACCTTCATGCTGCAACGATTGTCCCTCCTGCAACATATGATACGTCTTGCCCGAGCCACTGACCGCACCCATGTATATTTTGAGTCTGCCTCGATGCAGTTTGTTAATCGAATCCAGTATTTCCTCTGGTGATTTACGTTTGAAGCTCTCCACTTTCGTTCCTCCCCCAGCGTAACCGCTCATTCCGTTCATTCTTATATGGTTGTAATGAATGTACTCCCGTGTCCCAATCAATTCAAGATGATCAATCAAGCTTGCTCCAAAAAAAGCCGCGCAGGGCAGTATAAGCGCAAAAAAACGTGCATTCAGGTCTCTTATACCTGAATACACGCTATTTTGGGTAACTCATATGGGATCACTTCCTACAATCACTTGCTATCTTCGCCAACTTCGCCAACGATCCCCCGTTGTTGAAATAACTTTTGCCATACCACACCGTGAGACGGAGAAAAGAGAAAAGCCAAAAGCAGCAACACACCCGATACACACAGCATACATGCTGCAATAGAAGCATCCAATACACTTGCTGTGTAAAAGCCTACGACCGAACTGATGGCCCCAAATCCGACGCTGTATACAATCATACGAGACAACTTCTCCGTCAGCAGATAAGCGGTAAGCGGCGGCACAACGAGCATGCCAACCACCAGAATTGCGCCCACGCTCTCAAATGATGCCACCGTCGTTAGCGAGACAAGGCTCATCAGCAGATAATGAAAAAAAACAACTGGAATGCCTAATGAAGCTGCCAGGGCGGGGTCGAAGGAAGTGATTTTAAATTGCTTGAAAAAGCCCCCTATCACGAGCAAATTGATCAAAAACATCGCGCCCGTAATCCACACAGCCCTCGGACCGACATCGAAGCCGGCAATCTCGAACGTATTCCATGGCACATAAGCAATTTCCCCATACAAAACGTGATCCATATCCAGATGGGCATTGGAAGCAAACACACTGATCAGCAAAACACCGATAGCAAACAATGTCGTAAACACCACGCCAATGGCAGCATCACTTTGCAGACCGCTTTGTTGGAATAGCTGAATTAGGTACACCGTTAGAAGACCCAGCACAGCTGCACCAAACATCATCCACACCGAATCCCTCGATCCGCTGATGAGAAAGGCAATGACAATCCCCGGCAATACCGCATGACTGATTGCATCACCGATCATAGCCATTTTTCGAAGCACGAGAAAGCACCCAACGATACTACATCCCCCTGCCACTAACATTCCCGTCAAAATTACATAAAATGAACTCATAGGGCACGCTCCTCCCTTGGCTGTGTTCCGACTGTCTGCTCCAGATTTTTTCTGGCGTTCAACCGAACGATAGCCTTGGAGATCATCCCGCGCTGCGGCGCAAAAATCAAGCTCACTCCAAACACCACAGTCGCACACAACACACATAACGGTCCTGTAGGCAGATTTTGCCCCAGAGAGCTAATGAGCGTCCCACCAAGGCCTGCTATAGCACCAAACAAGCCTGATAGGCACACCATGACCCCCAGCTTCTCTGTCCAGTATCTTGCCGACACGGCCGGGGTAATCAGCAGGGCAGCCATCATAATGACTCCCACGGCCTGAATGCCAGCAACCACCGCAATGACAATCAATAGCATCAACAACTTATCCAGCAACCCTGCCGGATAACCAAGTCCGCGGGCAAAGCCGGGATCAAAGCTGAGCAACTTAAATTCCTTGAAAAATAATATACATATTCCGATGAGTACCACCGAAATTACCGCCATCGTATAGACATCAGACAATACCATTGCCGCAGCTTGACCAAATAGAAATTTATCCAATCCGCTTTGGTTTCCAGCGCCACTATGCTGAATTTCGGTCAACAACATAATGCCGAAGCCAAAAAATACCGACAGCACCGCTGCAATCGCGGAATCGCTTTTAATTCGTGAATACCGGGTTAATGCACTGATGGCAAAGGTCGCAACAATCCCTGCAATGGCGGCCCCAATCATAAATCCAAACACGGATTTTGTACCTGTGATCATAAAAGCCACACATACCCCCGGCAAAGCCGCATGTGCCAAAGCATCTCCCATGAGCGACTGCTTGCGCAAATACATAAAACTGCCAATCACTCCGCTGCTTAAACCGAGCAAAATACAGCCCAGCAAAATCCACTGCATATTCGGGTCGGTCAAAAGCGTTGCCAAGCTTGTCATACTGCTCACCTCACTCCGAGTATCGTGCCGGAATCCGGGCTTGTTTTGAGTATACTCAGACGCCCACCATACGTACGCTGCAGATTTTCCTCAGTAAAAATATCTATCGTCTCTCCAAACGCCATAAGATGCCCGTTCAACAGCATAACCTGATCAAAATAATCCGTGACTGTAGATAAATCATGATGAACGACAAGTACGGTTTTACCCTGCTGTTTCAGATCGTTGAGCAGCGAAATAATGGCTTTTTCTGTTGCAGCATCCACACCGACAAACGGTTCATCCATAAAATAAAGCTGAGCATCCTGCGCGAGTGCTCTGGCTAAAAAAACACGTTGTTGCTGACCGCCAGACAATTGACTAATCTGCCTGTCTGCATATTTACTCATTCCAACCTTGTCCAAACTCTCCATCGCAGCCTGACGATCTGCTGCACCCGGACGCTTAAACCAGCCCAATCTGCCATACCGTCCCATCATAACCACATCCAATGCGTTCGTCGGAAAATCCCAATCCACCGACTCCCGCTGTGGTACATAGCCAACCTTGAGCAGCTGTTGCTTATAGGGCTTGCCGTAGACCAGCACCTCGCCCCTAAGCTTTGGAATCAGTCCAAGCGCTGCCTTGATCAACGTAGATTTCCCAGCCCCATTCGGGCCGATAATACCAATCAGCTTGCCTTCCGGCACCTCAAAGGAAACATCGAACAAAACGGGCTTTTTTTGATAAGCTACCGATAAATCACGAACGACAAGTGGTGAATGCCCCATGTATCTTTGCCTCCTTATTTAAGAGCTTTAACAATCGTATTGACGTTATGCTTGACCATCCCAATATATGTTCCATCTTCTGTGCCCTCTTCACCCATGGCATCCGAATACAGCTCGCCACCAACCCTAATTGTATGGCCTTGCTGAGCGGCCCCTTGAATAACCGCATCTATGGCCTTTCTCGGAACACTAGATTCTACGAATATAGCCTTGATTTTATGCTCCACCAAATAATCTCGCAGCTTGGTCACATCTTGAGAACCCGCTTCTGATTCTGTGCTCATACCTTGAAGTCCTCTCACTTGAATGTGGTAGGCATCTCCGAAATAGCCGAAAGCATCATGTGCTGTGACAAGCACGCGCTGGGCTTCCGGTATACTGGCAATCTGCTCTCTCGTGTAATCATCCAGCTCTCGCAGCTCAGTAAGATAGGCTTCTGCGTTGGCCTTATATTCCTCCGCATGAACAGCGTCTAGCGCCGATAATTCATCTCTGACGGTTTCTACCGCAGACATCCAATTCTGTACGTTAAACCAGATATGTGGATCATGCTCAGATCCCATTTCCGGGCTACCTGCACGCAACTGATCCTGTGCGATGTTTTTGGACACGGGTATGACGGGTTTTTGCTTGCTGATTTTCTCCAGAATGTCCTGCATTTTACCTTCCAGATGCAACCCGTTATAAAAAATAACGTCGGCCTGATCCAGCTTGCGCATATCTCCCTGAGAAGCCTTGTACAAATGCGGGTCAACGCCTGACTTCATAATTCCTGTGACCTCCACATGATTACCGCCGACCTTGCCGACAATGTCAGAGATCATACCGATGGTAGCCGTAGCCTTTATTTTTTGTCCCGCCTCTCTCGCAGTTCCCTGCTCCTTCTTCTTAGCATCGGTACATGCAGTCGCTAGAACCAGAGCCAGAGACAACACTCCAACCGTCGTTACCCATCGCGGCAAAGCCTTCTTAAACTGCTTGTTCATGTTTTAAAATCCTCCTTTGAATTTCGTTTTGAGACAAACTATTTCCTTGATTCAATTATTTTTTATCAACACTATATTTTAGAGTATACACTAAAGTTTTTACCTAGGGAAACATTTTATAAAATATAATTCTTATGTATTTCGTTATACCGTTCGATTTTCGTTCTCCCAATGTGTAATATATAGAAGATATCCAGTCGTTAAACCAAAGAATACATATAAAGAGGTGCAGGTCATGGAGCCAACAGGATACAGCCCTTATCGGAACAAATGTCGGCAAGTTCGGATACGAAAAATACTGCTCATTTTCATGCTGGTGTGCTGTCTGCTTGTCCTAACTTCCTGTGCTCGAGGTGACATCCATGTAGATGTTCATCTCGATCAAAGTGTAGATATGGATGCAACGTTCAGTGTAAACAACCAGACACTGATGATGTTGGACAATCCCGGGCTGCTGGATCGATTAGTCAAGCGTATTCAAAGCAACAATGTAGATGTACAGCCGCTAGCTGAACAGGGAAGAAAGGGATATCAAATCAAGGGACATTATCAAGGAGATTGGAGCACAAACAAAAAAAATCCCAGTCAGGAATTAAATCTACCTGAGGGATTAGAAATAAAGCGCGCTGTGAGTCAACATTTTTTCACAACGAATATTGATCTTACCATGAAGCTCGATCTACCACGGATGCTTCCTGAAGAAGCTCAAGGACTGAGTGACAAATTTGAGCAAATGAATGTGTTTGCGCGCAAATTACTGGAGCGGCAGCTGGATCTTAACTTCAGCCTATCCTTACCCATCCAACCTGCTACCAATAATGCGGACCGTGTGTCGGAAGACGGAAAAACACTGTATTGGGACATTGCTCCATTGGAATCTAACGAGCTAAAATTGTCTGTTAACGTACCCAATGTACGACATATCGTGTATGTAGCTGTTACGAGCCTGATACTGATCGTGATCGCTGTGATCTTACTAATTCGTAGACATCGCTCCAAAAAAGAAACTTAAAAAAGCAACTAAAAAAATCGTTGTCTAATTTCTGGTGGGGGGATCTGACATTGATCCTCTTCATCCTTGCCAAACCAACGATATCGGTTACGCGCCACCCAGTTATAGACTGCATTGCGCACAAAGCGGGGAACCAGGATGAACATATAGGCCAGTGGATATGGAAAACGAAGACGTTTGGCAATTCGCAAAGCTGCGGTTGATCTTGTATAATACGTACCGTCTTCAATCAGCACGAACGTATCCAGTTGATCTGTAGATAGTCCTCCTGCACGTAAAAGTTCTTGTCCTGCCTCGGATTGCAGGGAACCAAAATGAAATGTTCCCTTAGGGTCACGCTTGATAATAAAGCGGGCCGCTCCCTGACAAAAGTGGCATACCCCATCCACCAACACAATGGAATGATCTGAACGAGCATGATCAGACTGGTTCATAAATGCATTTCACCTCCAGAGAAATCAACGGCATGAATACCAGCAACGCAACCATATGAATATAAACAAAAAAACGCCGAAAGTATCCGACGCTTGTTTAGAAATGTATAGTCTTTACCTGTTCGAAAACTAGCTCAATGCTTTTTCAAACAGCTGTTTCGTATTAATTTGCTCTAAAAACTCCTCATGAAACTTATCCATACACTTGCAGATAAAATCCTTATGGCATACCGGGCAAGGCGTCGTTAGCAGTCGACTAATATTCGTCAAGGTCCACTCCGGATTACGTTGAGAAAAAACGCGGCACTCCGTTCCATCGGCCAAACTCATTTTAAACTCATAAAGCCCTTCTTTTTCGTTGCTGCCAGCCAGCGTGAAATTAACAATATTCGGTCTGTAAGACATCATATCACCCGTATTTTTCAAATTTGTTTCGTACCTGATGACCAGAATCACCTAAGCCATCTTAATGAATTTTGGCGATGATGTCAAATGGTCGCAACTCTCAGCGAATCAAGATCTATGTGCAAAAGCCACCGATAAATCGGCGGCCAGAGTGTAAAAGTTATAGAAATGCAGTCAAATGACATTAAGCTCGACATCAATGTTACCGCGTGTTGCTTTGGAATACGGACAAAAATCATGCGCTTGGCGTGCCAGATCTTCGGCCTGAGCGCGTTCAATACCGGGTATTTTCACATCCAGACGTACCGCCAGCTGGAAGCCGCCATCGCTTGGGTCCTTGCCGATAGATACGTGACTGGTGACCTCAACATTGTCTACCTTCACCTTAGCCTTCCGGGCCACATTAGCCAATGCGCTCTCATAGCAGGCACCATAGCCTGCCGCAAACAATTGCTCCGGATTCGTAGCTTCTCCGCCTGCGCCACCCAGTTCCTTCGGCGTGCTGAGCTTATGCTTCAAAACTCCATCGGATGAAGCGACTGAACCGTCTCTTCCACCATGTACCGTTGCTGATGCTGTGTATAATGCTTCCATGATTTCATCTCTCCTTCTCTATATCATATGTTTTCCGCAGGAATCTATCGTCATGTTAATACATGATTTCCTTCTCGTATGTACTTTAAACGAACTACACAAAATGAATCATTTGAAATATGTTTGTTAACCAGTATATTTACCGTTTAGTTCAACCTCACCTTGTTTACACTATATGTTATAAGCCCCTAACTTGAGGAGCCGTCAACATGTGTCTTGAAGGCTTACTCGCATCATTTTATTGTATCTGCTCAGACTTCCATGTCTGACACCCCTGTCGCACGCGAGCTCGTACGCTACTTGTTGGTGGGGGGTGGAGTCCATGTGATGGCCTATGCCAAAGCGTTGGAAAAGCTTACAGGCGTAGAAATGACCAAAATGCTTCCGATTCCGAACTTGGAGAATGAAGCCTTTTCTGAAACGCGTAAATTCGAAGAAAAAGGATTGCACCGGGCTATTTATCGTTTCAGTCCGAATAACTACAAGGAAATTGATAAAATATGGAGCAGCGTTCACCCGGAAGATGGACAACAATTTAAAAAAATCCAAAACGACCAAGCTGCTCCCCTCAGAGCGATATAGCTTGGTTTTTTCTAGTGTTCAGCTTTATACGATGCCCATATTGCTTCAAAAATACGATTAACTTGCTTGACCACACAAAAGTTGCACTAGACAAAAACTATTGTAAGTGTACAATAGGGATAACACAATCGTTATGTCACTAATAATATATTTCAACATCAATAAAGAAGGTGAAGCGTATGAAAAATACAAAGGGTAACTTCGCGGAAATCGCTTCACTGTCGGAAGTGAATCGTTCCTTGAGCGTCCCGAAAGACGGAACCTGGTTTCGGAAGTTTCTTGCCTTTGCTGGACCCGGCTATATGGTCGCAGTCGGCTATATGGACCCCGGCAACTGGGCCACAGACATCGCTGGCGGATCGAAATTCGGCTACACGCTGCTTAGTGTCATTCTAATCTCCAACTTGATGGCCATCCTGCTACAAGCCTTATCTGGCAAGCTTGGCATTGCCACAGGTAAAGATTTGGCTCAAATGTGCCGTGATGCCTACAGTCGTCCTGTCGCGATCGGCTTATGGCTCTTGTGCGAAATTGCCATTGCAGCCATGGATTTGGCCGAGGTCATCGGTTCAGCCATTGCGCTGAAGTTGCTGTTTGGTCTACCGTTACTATACGGAGTCATCATTACCGCATTTGACGTCATGCTTATTTTACTGCTGCAAAACAAAGGTTTTCGGGCATTGGAAACACTTGTCATTGTGCTGATGGCGACGATTGCCGGCTGTTTTGGGATTAATCTCATTTTGGCACAACCGGAATGGGGCGGCGTATTGGGCGGCTTTGTACCAAACTCGCAAATTTTGACGAATCCAAGCATGCTGTATATTGCCATCGGTATTATGGGCGCTACTGTTATGCCGCATAACCTGTATCTGCATTCTTCTATTGTACAAACTCGCAAATTTGAGCAGACTTCAGCAGGTAAACGGGAAGCTATTACATTTGCAACTTGGGATTCCAGTATAGCGCTGATGTTCGCTTTATTTATTAATGCCGCCATCTTGATCGTGGCAGCTGCTGTATTCCATACGGCAGGAAGAACAGATGTAGCCGAAATTAGTGATGCCTATTATCTGCTTTCGCCACTACTTGGAACCACGCTGGCAAGCATACTATTTGGGGTGGCGCTACTCGCCTCAGGTCAAAATTCAACCGTTACAGGCACTTTAGCCGGACAAATCGTGATGGAGGGCTTTTTGAATCTTCGTCTTTCACCTTGGTTGCGTCGTCTGGTGACCCGCCTCATCGCGATCATTCCAGCGGTTATCGTCACTGCTATCGCAGGTGAAAAAGGTGCGGAGGAACTACTTGTGCTGAGCCAGGTCATCCTGTCCATCCAGCTTCCCTTTGCCATCATTCCATTACTTCTCTTTACCAGCGACAAAAAGATTATGGGTGAATTCGCAAATAAAATGTGGCAAAAAGTATTAACCTGGATCGTGACCGCTGTCATTATCATCTTGAATGTAGTGCTCATCATTCAAACGATTTCAGGATAATCGGTAGCCAAATATGAATATATTAAAAAGGTATCTCACTAGCCCCAATGGCAACGAGATACCTTTTTTTGTTCATCCTATTTTATTTGTCCTGTATACATAAAGAATACTCAACGCTTGGCAGGCTCTACCTGCATTTGCGCCTCAAGCGCGAGATTCAGCTTGAGCACGTTCACACGCGGCTCGCCGAATACCCCGGCGCTGCGGCCTTCTGTCTGCTCCTGCACCAGTGCTCTCAGTTGATCCTGCGGGATACCCGTCAAGCCGCTAATGCGCGGAATTTGCACCCGTGCCGCCTGTGGCGAGATGTGCGGGTCCAGACCGGAGCCGGAGTTCGTAATCAGGTCCACCGGAACCTGACTGACGGGTACATCCGGGTTATGCTTCTGCCAATCCGCAATAGAGTCCTTGACTCGCTGTATCAAGGCTGGATTCGACGGCGCGTAGTTACTCGAGCCTGAACCAGCCCCATTGTAATCAACGCTCGATACCCGACCTTGGAAAAACGCCGAATCGGCAAAGGACTGTCCAATCAATTCGGAGCCGACCACCCGCCCCTCTGCGTCACGGAGCATACTGCCGTTTGCTTGCTGCGGAAACAGAACCTGCGCTACTCCTGTACTGACTAGCGGATATACCAAACCACACAAGAGAATCATCAGCACCGATGTTCGCAAAGCCACTCCAATAACTGTACTTCCTCGCATCTCTTGTCTCTCCGGTTGTCCTTCCGACACTGTCCCGGTCCCTGTACGTTTGTTATGACCTTGCCCACCAGATTCGGCTTTTTCGTGCGCAGCAAATCTGCGTCCAGACATCATCCGATAAAAACCACTCATGTCGTTCACCCTTTCTGCGCTAAATCCACAAATGCACCAGCAAATCAATGGCCTTAATGCCGACAAACGGTACGACCATACCGCCCAGACCGTAAATCAGCAAATTCCGTCCCAGCAGGCGATCCGAGCTCATCGGCTTATACTTCACGCCCTTCATGGCCAGCGGAATCAGAAGCGGAATAATAACCGCGTTAAAGATCAGCGCCGACAAAATAGCGGACAGCGGGGAGCCAAGCCCCATGACGTTCAAAGCGCCCATTTGTGGAATGGCCAGCATGAACATCGCCGGGATGATGGCAAAATATTTGGCAACATCGTTCGCAATGCTGAACGTTGTCAATGCTCCGCGCGTCATAAGCAGCTGCTTGCCGATCGCGACCACCTCAATAATTTTGGACGGATCGGAATCCAGGTCCACCATATTAGCTGCTTCTTTGGCCGCGACTGTGCCGCTATTCATGGCAAGACCGACATCCGCTTGCGCCAGCGCAGGTGCATCATTGGTACCGTCTCCGGTCATAGCAACCAGCTTACCCTGTTCCTGCTCACGTCGGATAACCGCGATTTTGTCCTCCGGCTTGCTCTCAGCTACAAAGTCGTCCACTCCCGCTTCTCGTGCAATTGTAGCTGCTGTCAACGGATTATCTCCGGTACACATGATCGTACGGATACCCATTTCCCGGAGCTGATCAAACCGTTCCTTCATGCCTGGCTTCACTGTATCCTTTAAATAAATAATACCGTATATCTGATCATCTAGCGCGACTGCCAGCGGTGTACCTCCTTCAGAGGCTACCTGATTCGCTTTTTCCTCCAGATCGGCTGGAACACTGCCGTTTTGCGATACGATCCATTGCCGAACAGAATCCACCGCGCCTTTGCGTACCTTTCGTCCATCGGCCAGATCCAGACCACTCATCCGGGTCTCCGCCTTGAATTCGATAAAGGTTCCACCTGCTGCCAAGGATGCATCCAACGTATGCTCCTGTTTGCGCATCAATTCGAGAACCGAGCGACCCTCCGGCGTCTCATCCTTCATAGAGCTAATCGCTGCCCACTTCACTAACTTTGCCTTCTCCACGCCCTCTACAGGCACGAATTCACTCGCCATTCGGTTCCCGAAGGTGATTGTACCTGTTTTATCCAAAATCATCGTGTTGATATCCCCAGAAGCTTCTACCGCCTTGCCTGACATGGCCAGCACATTAAACTGGGTGACCCGGTCCATACCGGCAATCCCGATGGCTGACAGCAGTCCTCCAATCGTGGTTGGAATCAGACAGACTAGCAACGAAATCAGCACAGGAACAGGCAAATCAATGTTAAAATGACGGGCAATCGGCGCTAGCGTAACCACTACAATTAGAAAAATAATCGTTAAGCTAATCAGCAAAGTGTTCAGTGCAATCTCATTCGGCGTTTTTTGCCGCTGTGCGCCTTCCACGAGCGAAATCATTTTATCAATAAATGTCTCGCCCGGCTCTGTCGTAATCCGCACCTTAATCCGGTCACTGACCACTCGCGTCCCGCCGGTTACCGAGCAAAAGTCACCACCCGATTCCTTGATGACCGGAGCCGATTCGCCCGTAATTGCAGATTCATCCACCGAAGCCAGACCTTCAATGACCTCACCATCGCTTGGGATCATTTCGCCCTGGGAGACAATAACCACGTCCCCCTTACGCAATTCGGTTGAGCTAACCACCTGAATGTCATTTCCGATGAGTTTGTTAGCTTGCGTATCCTGCTTGGATTTTTTTAAAGAGGCAGCTTGTGCCTTACCCCGCCCCTCCGCGAGCGCTTCGGCAAAATTAGCAAAAAGCAACGTAAACAACAGAATAACAAACACGGCCAGGTTAAAGCCCATTTCCTTGCCAGTTCCAAAATAACCAGGAAACAGTAACATGAGCAGCACGACCAATGTACCGATCTCCACGACGAACATGACAGGATTTTTCATCATAATCATCGGATTTAATTTTATAAAGCTATCCTTGATCGCATGCTTCAAGATGCTTCTGTCCAGCATGTGTTTGCGTTGTTCCTTCATGATCAAACACCCCGTTCATCCATTCTCATTTTCTTCTTCACATGGTCAAAAATTCAGCAACAGGTCCCAATACGATAACGGGTAAAAAGGTCAACGCACCAATAAGCAGCACGACCCCGATCAGAATGGCTCCAAATAACTTGTTGTCCGTGCGCAGTGTCCCCGTCGTCACCGGAGTCGGTGCTTTGGCATTCAACGAAGCCGCCACAGCCAACAATGCAATCATAGATACATATCGTCCGAAGAACATAACCATCCCCGTTGTCACGTTCCAGAATGTGTTGTTATCCGAGAGACCTTCAAATCCCGAACCGTTATTTGCAGCAGATGACGCATATTCATAGAGCACCTGAGTCAACCCGTGATAGCCAGGGTTAGTGACCGCATCATATCCCCAATGACTCATAAACGCAAGCGCAGTTGGGGCGAGAATAAGAAACGGATGTACCAAAATGGCAATCGCGATCAGCTTCATTTCCTTGCCTTCAATTTTCCTTCCCATAAATTCCGGAGTTCTCCCGACCATCAGTCCGCATATAAACACACCCAGAATCGCATACATCAGCATATTCATCAGCCCGACACCCTTGCCGCCAAAAATGACGTTTAGCATCATTTCTCCCAAAGCAGCCATGCCACCCAGCGGGGTTAGTGTATCATGCATATTATTGACCGAACCTGTCGTTGCCGCTGTTGTGACCGCAGTGAATAAAGCCGATTGTCCAATGCCGAAACGAACCTCTTTCCCTTCCATGCTTCCCTGAGAAGCATCCACACCCAGTGTCTGGATTAACGGATTACCTGTCTTTTCAGACACGTACGTAATGGATAGAAAAATTAGAAACAATACCATCATGGAGCTAAAAATAATCCAGCCCTGCTTACGATTACGGGCAAACAATCCAAAGGTATACGGCAACGAAGCCGGCATTACCCACATTGCCAAAATTTCCAGCACGTTCGTCCAAGGACTTGGATTTTCAAAAGGATGCGCAGAGTTAGCTCCCGCATATCCGCCCCCGTTTGTCCCCAAATGCTTGATGGACTCCAGAGAAGCAATGGGTCCCATAGAAATTTGCTGTTGTGTTCCGCTCAGCGTCGTAAGATCCGCCGTAGGCTGAAGCGTCTGTGGTACCTTCAATCCAACCAGCACCAGCGTAAGCACAAAGGCCAGCGGCAGGAAAATTCTTATAATGGCTTTAATAAAATCTTGAAAGAAATTGCCCATCCCTTCACCGCGCCGCGTCAATCCCCTCATAAAAGCCGCAGCAACCGCAAAACCGGAAGCAGCCGAAGTGAACATCATCATCGTGACGAACGCCATCTGTGTCAGATACGTAAGCCCGCTTTCTCCGCTATAATGTTGGAGATTCGTATTCGTCATAAAGCTGATTACCGTATTAAAAGCTAGTGATGCTTCCATATTACTGTTTCCAGCCGGATTACCGGGAAGCATTCCCTGTAAACGCAACAGCAAGTAGCTGATTGCCACAAGCACGGCGTTCGTAGCAATGAAACTCATAACATACGTAGTCCAACGCATGCTCTCCACTTTCTTCAAGCCTACTACCTTATAAATCAGCTTTTCTGTTCTGCCAAAAATCCGATCCGTCCGATTGGGTTCATTCGAGAATACATGATACATATATGTACCCATTGGCTTTACCAAGAGCAGCAATATAACGATCACAATTCCAATTTGAAGCAGCTCCATCCTTTATTCCTCCTTCAAAATGCTCCTGCGTTTGGAACAACAGACCTGCTTCCAGAGCACCAATTGTGTGCACACGTTTGCGAAAACCTGCTACCTATGATGCTTTAATGTTCAGATCTGTTGTTCCCGCCCGCTCTATCCCTACCAGTGACTAGAACTTTTCAGGGTTCAGGAGTGCGTAGATTAAATACATAAACACAATAGCCGTAAGCCCGAGTATAACGATCATCCTCTTCGTCCTCCTTTAGAGGTCTGCGCATCACACCAGCGTACAAACAGCAGTATCACTCCATAACTCACAGCCATGACGAGCAGCATGTATATATCCATCATGTTTATACCCTCCGTATCGGTCTTCAGATCGCCATTCTTATTTCATCATAAAATCATAAAACAACTATGTTATAAGTGCTTATCCGTTCAGCAGAAAACCCACCTCTCCGTTCAATGTGTAGATCACATGGTCCGCTCCCAATCCCCGATAAATTCCTTGTGGATTACAGCCGTGTGTAATAACATAGATCGATTCCGATGTTAGTGGTCGACATATTTGTAGGAAACGGCAAGTCAGATTCAAGCTGTTCTCGAACAAATACACACTACCAATTTCTTTTTTTGGAAAATTCCATTTTCCCGCTTGCATGGTATTGATGCGGACAATGTGCTCCACACCCATTTTTTTGAGCTGTCGTTCCTCCTGGGCGCTATTCGTCAGAACTGCAAACGCCAATTTTTTGTAAATAAGCAATTTCACAAAACTTCTGCCCGCTTCATTCGGTGCAGTGACAATAATTAACCGACCTTCCATCAGTAGCTCCTCTCCCGGTATAAAAAGACAACAAAAAGAAGCCGAAGGAAAAAGGCTTTCCTCCGGCTTCTGACATATCCATGATAAAATAAACCATGGCTGCACACGGCGGTTTGTTGCCTCTCCCTGTACGCTTACGAGGTTAGCTGTCGGATTCGGACGTGAGAGTCGCCCTATTTCTGGCACTTGACCGGAAAATTCACCCCATGAGACACATGGCTTCCGAAGCCGTACAGTCTCGATTGGTTCCCCCGCTTTTGCAACTGCAAAATTCAGCGCTATAGACATTTCGTTGTTGCTTCATTCAAGTTAATTTGAAATTACGTCTTGAATCATACACCCGCGCATGGAAGACTGTAAAGCTCAACTGCAGGGTTATAAATCGGCCTTTAGAGCATAGAAGATTAATAATAACGCTTACAATGCAATTATGCTTCTCACAGCTCCTCCAATCTCTGTTTTTCATCCCTTTTTGAAAATGACAAGCATGTCAATATTGGCGTAGGGTAAAGCGTTTTTGGCCATTTTTTGTAAAAAGAGAAGAAAATACGCTATATGTACCAGCTAAACACCGATTGAACCCTCTTTTATAAGAAGAAACACCTTAATTCGCTTCATTTGCGGTGCGATTTACTGTTTTAAACAAAATACGATTTTACAGCGGCTAAAGGCTTGATACAGCTTTTCCAGACTTGCAACCTTGTTTTTAATTGCTTACAATTTAATTGTTGAATATTGAATAAGGAGAGATACTATGACCGTTTATGAATATGATGCGCAAACCCTGCAAGGGAAACAAATTCCGTTATCCACATATGAAGGGAACGTTCTGCTTATCGTGAACACTGCCAGCAAATGTGGGTTAACCCCCCAATACAAAGCGCTACAAGAGCTATATGACCAGTACCATGAACAGGGGCTCGAGATTTTGGGATTTCCCAGCAATCAGTTTGCCAAACAAGAGCCAGGTTCCAGCGAGGAGATTTCCGAGTTTTGCCAGATCAATTATGGGGTTACCTTTCCGATGTTCGCCAAAACAGATGTCAATGGCGATCAAGCACACCCCTTATTTCGCTACCTGACCCAAACAGCTCCGGGGGTGTTAGGGTCCAAAGCGATCAAATGGAATTTTACTAAATTCTTAATTACAAGAGAAGGTAACGTATTTAAGCGCTATGCACCGCAAACCACTCCAGATAAGCTGGCGGGAGATATAGAGAAGCTTTTGCAGCAAAACTGACATTCTTCATTATCACAGTTAATAAACGACCTGTTGCAACCGTGGCTTCCGTGGCTAAAGAATATAACGAAAAATGCTTAACAAAAAAAGCATCCCTTCACGTAAATCGTGTCAGGATGCTTTTTTAACTAGGTCTTGCATATAATGCGGTCGAGAGGACTCGAACCTCCACGGGCGTACGCCCACTACCCCCTCAAGATAGCGTGTCTGCCATTCCACCACGACCGCAAATCATAATGTAATGAGGCAACAGATTTATTATACTCTCTCATCAACTATTTGTAAACAAAAATATAATAATTATTTTATATGTTATTTTAACTAACATATATGAGCGATAAGAATATTTAATTTGACACAAAAGCTACTTAAATGTAAATATATATTACATATATTTCGAATATCTTTCGTCCCCCCAAGTAAAGAGTAAAATAACATAACATAAGGATTCACTTCGAGGAGGCGAACCGCCCTGCATAAAGGCAACCGCTTGCTGAACTATGCATTATTGTTGGACCCTTCCCTACCTGTTGGTGGCTTCACCCGTTTTAACGAACTGGAGAAACTATTCCGCAGCGGACATTTGAACAGTCTACAAGACCTGGAACATTACATGCTGGATGATTTGTATCCTCAATGTACAACCGTTGACGGCATGGCTATCAAAAGTCTGTATGTCGCCATCCAGCAGAATGACAGTTGGCGGATCGCTCTCATCGATAAGATGCTGCATACCCAACGTCCCTCCTTGCAGCATGTGAAGGAGTTTCGTCTATCCGGTCAGCGTCTACTCAAGCTCGCTAAGGCTCTTTATCCTTGGCTTGAATTTGACCAGTTGGAATCCATACTCATTCAATACAATGCGATTGGCACACTCGCTACCGTTCACACCTGGATTAACTTCCTCCTCGGAAACGATGTAGAACAGACCGTTCACGGCTATCTTAGCGCAGCGGTGTCCTTCTGTGTGGAAGATGCCTTCAAACTACTCAATCCTCCTTATGAGGAAAAGAACCCTCTTATGGAACGTATGACAAGCGAGCTGCTCTCTGCCTGGAAGAAGCTTAACCAACCTGAGCCAACTGCATCTCAGCGTCGCTTTCTTCACAGACATTGGTCCAGCTCCTACATCACTCTACCTCTTTATATGAGCTTGGATGAACCTAGACTGTCTTCCTCCCCAGGTCTATTCAAACGCCTTCCAGCATCCCCCTGATGCGTCGTTTCGCCAATGTGGTCACAACACGAAAAACACTCTGTCCCTTTCCTCAGGTGGCAGAGTGTTTTTTATCCACATATAATCGCAATTCACACCATTAGCAGACTCTAGACAGATTATCAGAACCACCTAGCACTTAATTAAGTAATTAATTCAACAAAAAGACGCATTTACGATTGTAAAAACACGTATAAAAGTGTATCATAGTGTCAGATGGTTAATTCTAACATGTTTACTGATGATTATTATAACACACCAATTATTCCGCAAGAATCCGTAAGGGGCGATTTCTCTTGAACAACAAAATGCCTGTCACCTCCTTCGGGTGGGCCATCAAACAACGGCTTGTCGAACTTCGACTGGATCAGAAAACATTTTGTGAGACACACAATATTCCGCCCTCACGCTTGTCCAATCTGATTCACGGCACCCGCAAAGCACAAAGGTACAGAAAACAAGTTTCTGCAATTCTGAACATCGACGATAACGATTATAAGGAGGCACCGCCACTCTAAACCCAACAAGCATTCCAGTTACATATAGGTCATTCCATATCACCAAGAAACCAAATAAACCCGTAAAGCGAACCCCTCCAGTTCGTTTACGGGTTTTCAACCCAGACGATCTTTAGCCAAAAAATTATTCCGGCTTTGTTTTATCCTTCTCACTTTTTTGCTTACGGTATTTCGCAAATTCAACATATTCTAAAATAAAATTCTGTTCTTCCGTCTCAAGATCTTCTGCCTGGCAATTCAGTGGCCCCATCACTCCAAAAAAATAAGCAGCCTTCTGCTCCTGAAGTACGCCTTCCCCTGGCTTAATCCCTTTCATTAACCAATCAAGCGATACATTAAAAAAGTCCGAAATCTGAATCAAATGGGTGGTACCCGGCGTTGTTTTACCTCTTCTCCAATCACCGAGATTCCCTGAACTGATTTTAAGTTTTTCGCAAAATGCCTTCTTGGTCATTCCGCGATCCTTAATCAAAGCTTCAATCCGCTGATAAATAGTTTGATCTCCCAAAATGTTTCCCCTCCGACACAGTAACTTTTTCTGAAATAATTTTCATTTTTCAGCCTTACTCATTAGTAATCCTCATCAAATCCTAAGCAACCATTACCCCATAGTAGAATTGCGCTGGTTTTTCTCTTTACGAAAGCGGGTAAATTCAATATACTCAAGTATAAAATTTCTTTCCGCCTCACTTAGCGGTTCCTCCTGGCAATTCAGTTGCCCTGAAGCGTCAAAAAAATAAGGGTCTTGCGACTCCTTCAGCACCTCACCCTGTACATCTCGACCCAGCATAATCCAATCCAGACTGGCATCAAAAAAAGAAGCGATTTCAATGAGTTTATTCGTGCCCGGCGTCGTTTTTCCTCTTTTCCAATCCCCGAAGTTCCCTGTACTAATGCCTAACTGCTGGCAGAACGCCTTTTTCGTCATTCCCCGTTCCTTGATGAGTTCCTCAATGCGATGGTAAATAGATTGCATAGAAGTTCCTTCCTCCCTAGCAGGCTCTCAAATAACGATATCATGTTCTCTGTTCCCATTTCAAAGATCACGTATGCTAAAATTACCGAATTATGTATGTTGGTTTCCATTATACCACAACACGCAACAAAAACCGCCTGTTTTCCGAAGAAAGGGCGGTCTTTAAGCCAGTTCACTTACGCCAATCACGTAGCAGCGTTGTCGATTTTAAGTAAGATATGCTTCAATTCATTCAAAGTTTCACTCAGATGCAATAAATCTTCTTCTGGCAGATACACCAGTCTTTCTTGAATTTTATTGGAGAAGGTATGAAATACCTGTTCACAAAAAGCATCGCCTTCCTGTGTAATCGCCACATTCACGACTCTGCGATCCGAATCACACGACTGGCGGTCAGCCAACCCATGCTCCACCAGTTTGTCCAGAAGAGGAGTCATGTTCGGACGTGAGACATTGAGCTGTTTGGATAAATCAGATACCGTAGACAAGCGCACCTCACGCAGAAGCAGTAATACCTGAAAGTTATTAGGCGACAAGTGTAATGGTAAATCGAGCGGACCGTAGGTGAAAAATTTCTTCTTCACAATCGGAAACAAGCCCAAAATATTTTCTGATATATTTCCTAACAGTTGAGTGTCCATATTTTTCACCGTCACTTCATAAGTTTATACTTATCATTCTATAACATTATGGCATTATATTATACTATGGAATCATTATTTCATCATAATCATTACTTTATTACATCACTACACAAATAAAAAAAGCCTCTACCGCGAGAGACTTTTCCGTTTATTCCATTGATGCGGTCGAGAGGACTCGAACCTCCACGAGCGTACGCTCACTACCCCCTCAAGATAGCGTGTCTGCCATTCCACCACGACCGCATAACAAAATATAAATGGTGAGCCATGAAGGACTCGAACCTTCGACACCCTGATTAAAAGTCAGGTGCTCTACCAACTGAGCTAATGGCTCATGCTGTTCATCCAAGCTGTCCGCCATTAGACCAGACCTCAGGAATTTCCCTTAAGCATGCAACATGTAGTCTATAAAGACAACAATGACCCGTAGGGGATTCGAACCCCTGTTACCTCCGTGAAAGGGAGGTGTCTTAACCCCTTGACCAACGGGCCTTATTATTATGCGCCAACTTGGCGACAAGAAAGAGTATATCAAATAGAATAACGAATGGCAATACTTATTTCTAAAATTTTTAAAAAAGCAGTTTTTATAAGTACAAAATGCATATTAACTTACAATCACTTATCCCAAATCATTAAAATCCTGAAAACAGCGATAAATGATTGCAATATCACTTGTATTTACTTATAATCACTTACAAGATACCGAAATAATTATATATCAGAGGAGCTTTCTATGTATCAGGAAGAACGAATGTTAAAAATCGTTGATTACTTACAGCTTCATAAACGTATTTCGGTGGATGATATTTGTGAATTTTTTAATGTTTCACGAGATACGGCGCGTCGAGACCTCGTAAAACTTGAAGAACATCAAAAAATTATTCGCACCCGCGGCGGCGCTCTTATCCCTACACTGCATCACGATCCAATTGGAAATTATAACGAAAGACTACTTACTGTATCCGAGGAGAAACAAGTGATCGGACAGCTGGCTGCCAGCATGGTACGAGATAAGGATCGTATTATATTGGATTCCTCTACCACCGTACAGGCGTGTGCAGAAAGACTGAATGTGCAGGAATGTTCGGTCATCACCAATTCAATCAATCAGGCTGACGTGCTATCTGGAAAAGACGGTGTCTCCATACATCTGTTGGGAGGCCGCCTGCAAAAAGAACACCGATATGTATATGGTTCCTCCGTGATCGCCACTTTGTCTCACTATTTTGTAGACAAAGCCTTTATCGGGATTGGTGGTATATCTGCCCACGGACTAAGCCTGATTCATGAAGAAGACGGTATGCTGAAGCATCAGATGATGAAGCAGGCAGATCAGGTGATCATCCTTGCGGACCATTCGAAATTCGGAATCAATTTTCCATATCGTTTTGCCGATCTGTCTGAAGTTAATATCGTGATCACCGACAGATTGCCAGAACCAGCGATGCTGGAAATTTTGCAACATTATGATGTTGAAGTTGTTGTACCCTCATAAAATATGAAACTGCTTAGCTAGAACTCAAGATTTATCACAGAGATATCGAAAGACAGGAGTTGGAGAGAAATGAAACTGTTTGCGATTGATATGGATGGAACACTGCTGAACGAGGAAGGAAAAATAAGCAAAGTGAACGCGGAGGCTATACGCCAAGCACAGCAGCAAGGCGTTCAGGTGACAATTGCCACTGGTAGAGCCGCTTATGACGCCTGGACGAAGCTAGAGGAAGCAGAGCTTATAACTCCAGTCATTGGAGCAAACGGTGCAACCGTACACGATGTGCATCGTCGTCAGTTAACCTCTACTCCTATGGGCCGCAGTGAAACGTTTGAAGTGCTGAGTTGGCTGCATGACAACGACTTTTACTATGAGGTCATGACAGACCGCGCTATTTATTCTCCACAAAACGGACATCAGCTACTTGCTGTTGAAATGGACCGCTTGCTGAGTGCCAACCCGGATATTTCGCTGGATACTTTATTACATGCAGCTGAAAAACAATATGAACAGACTGGACATACCCGGATCGCTTCATATGAGGACATTCCACTGGATGTAGAGATTTATAACGTGCTCTGTTTCTCCTTTGATCAAGCCAAATTAGAGCGGGGCCGTGAGCGTTACCGAGATTCTCAGGGCCTGAACATGGTCATCTCTTCAGACCGTAACTTTGAAGTCGAGCATAGGGATGCGTCTAAAGGTAATGCATTGCGTTATCTGGCGAATCATTTGAGCATTCCCATGCAGGAAGCCGTAGCGATTGGGGACAGCTACAATGATATCTCCATGCTGACGATGGCAGGAACAGGCATTGCCATGGGCAATGCAAAAGACGACATCAAGGCCGTCTGCTCCCAAGTGACTCTGACTAATGCGGAAGATGGCGTCGCTCATGCTCTGTTGAACATACTCAAGACAGTCGAGGCTGACACCGTGAAATAGAAGTCATTGGCTGCGTACAAGACAGGCTAACGCCGCTTCATGCTGTACGCAGCACGTCCCCTCTTCATTTAAACGATTTCAGTCCACCGTTATTCTCAAAGCAGATATAGACGAAAAGGACGCTCGCAAGCATCATTACAATGCATACGAGCGTCCTTTTTCTACTTAAAATACCAACGGAGAGAGAGGGATTCGAACCCTCGCACCGCTTTCGCAGCCTAACCCCTTAGCAGAGGGTCCCCTTATAGCCACTTGGGTACCTCTCCATGGCTCCCCGAACAGGACTCGAACCTGTGACAACTCGATTAACAGTCGAGTGCTCTACCAACTGAGCTATCAGGGAACATTACTGTAAATTATCTTACAGTATGGTTAATTTACCATGATTCAGGGGGTGCCGTCAAGTGCCAACAGGCGAAGCTTCCCTCCACATTTCCCACAGCGATACCGCTGAGGATTCATCTTACGCTTGCGCATATACTCCTGTTTACAGGAAACGCATACTAGCTTGTAACGATAAGGCTGAGGCTTACGTTCCGTTCTTCCCGGCAGAGTCTGACAATGCCTGCTTCCTCCTACACGGGCCAGCCATGCTTTGAAGTCAGCATCTCGATGCTGATAGCCCATCCCGCGCAAATGCAAATGATAATGGCACAGCTCATGCTTAATAATTTTCTCCACCTCAGAACGTCCGTAAGCTGCGAGTTGATGTGGATTAATTTCAATATGATGACTTTTCATAAAATACCTACCACCTGTGGAAGACAGGCGCGCATTAAAGGTGGCTTGATGTCGAAACGGCACGCCGAAGCTCTCCAGCGAAATGCGCTCTACCCATTCTTGAAGCTCTTCATTACTCATAGAACGGTTCATTGAATGGTTCATTGAATCGCTCAGGGACTTGGACTCCATTCTAACGGTCTCCCCTCCTTTGCTCCTTACTGACAAGCATATTATAAAATAACGACCGAAGTCTAACCCCCAATTCATAAGCACACTTTAGGTACCCACCCCATATGCTAAACATACAGATGTAACGCAGAGGAGGAGATCGGCTTGCCTCAATGGCTCAGCAACCAGCTCATGCGGGCCTTTTACAAAAAGGACCGGCGCCAAATTAAACTGTTGAACGATTGTTGGTTTTTTTATCATAAAGCACCTGGCGTGGAGTTCGATGCCAACAACGGGTGAAAGCTAAAGGCATCCAAAAATGAAAGCCGGAAGCTCCGATGCAGTTCGGAGATTCCGGCTTTTATTATACCTGCACAAGAAGGTTGTACAGCTTTATTTAAAGTATTATGCCTGCGATTGCGCCTCTGCAGGAGGTTTCATCGTCAGACCAACCCTGCCTTTTTTCAAATCAACATTCAACACCCACACCGTTACGTTATCACCGACAGATACGACATCCATCGGATGCTTTACGAAGCCACTGCGCAGCTGTGAAATATGAACCAACCCGTCACTTTTAATACCGATATCGACAAACGCGCCGAAATCAATGACATTGCGGACGGTTCCCTGAAGCTCCATACCCGGTGCCAGATCCTCGATCTTCAGCACATCCTTGCGGAATACAGGCAACGGCAGCTCGTCACGCGGGTCACGGCCCGGACGCTGGAGGCTGTCCAGAATATCCTTCAGTGTCGGCACGCCGACTTCCAGCTTCGCAGCCAATTCGTCAATGTTGGACACGCTCAGTGCTTCCATTGCAGTCTTAGTACCCAGATCGTGAGCGCTAATGTTCAATTCCGCCAACAGGCGGTCTACGACAGCATAAGATTCAGGGTGAATCGGTGTGCGGTCCAGCGGATTTTCTCCACCCGGTATACGGATAAAGCCTACAGATTGCTCGTAGGTTTTTGCACCAAGACGCGGCACCTTCTGCAACTGACGACGGTTGCTGAATTTTCCGTTTTCCTCACGGTACTTAACGATGTTTTTGGCAATCGTCGCGTTGATCCCTGCTACATAGGATAACAGCGCAGAGGAAGCCGTGTTCACATCCACACCGACATGGTTAACGGCTGATTCGACAACGTCCTTTAAGCTTTCATCCAGATGTTTCTGCGACACATCATGCTGGTATTGGCCTACACCAATAGCCTTCGGCTCAATCTTGACCAACTCAGCCAGCGGGTCCTGAACACGACGTGCGATGGAAGCCGCACTGCGCTCGGCCACGTCCAAATCGGGAAATTCCTCCTGTGCCAGCTTGGAGGCAGAGTATACGCTCGCGCCCGCCTCATTGACGATCAGATATGCTAGACTGCTGTCACCAATGTCCGCGATGACTTCCGCTACGAATTGCTCTGTCTCGCGCGAAGCGGTTCCGTTACCAATGACAATCAATTCAATCCTGTATTTGGCAATCAGCTGCTTGAACTTTTCAGCAGCCTCGCGCTTCTTGTTGTTCGGCGGTGTCGGATACGTCACTGCCACTTCCAGCAGCTTGCCGGTGTCATCGACAACCGCCAGCTTACAGCCTGTCCGATAGGCCGGATCGACACCGAGCACACGTCGGCCCTTGATCGGAGCCTGTAGCAACAGACTGCGCAAGTTGCCTGCAAAGATGGAGATGGCCTGCTGCTCGCCCTTCTCCGTCATTTCAGCGCGCACTTCACGCTCGATAGACGGCGCGATAAGTCTTTTGTACGCATCCTCGATGACACTGCGGAGCAGATCTTGCACGACAGACGATCCTTTAATCACTTGACCTGCCACGTAATTGTAGATGGAATCTGGCACTACCTCCAGACCAACCTTAAGAATGCCTTCCCGCTCTCCGCGATTAATCGCCAGAATACGGTGAGGTGGCATTTTCTTAGCGAGCTCACGATAGCTGTAGTAGTTCTCATACACGGATTCTTGCTCCGCGTCCTTCGCTTCGGAGGTCAACATACCATGGTCCAGCGTATATCGGCGTACCCATTGGCGAATAGCCGCATCATCCGCTATATTTTCAGCTAAAATATCCAAGGCTCCTTGGATGGCCGCCTCGGCGCTGTCCACTCCCAGTTCCGCATTTACATAAGACTCGGCTTCTTTCAGAGCATCGCCCTGCTTCGGCTGGCTCCAGATCCAGATAGAGAGCGGCTCCAGTCCCCGTTCCTTTGCTACACTGGCGCGGGTTTTGCGCTTTTGCCGATACGGACGGTACAGATCCTCCACTTCCTGAAGTTTAACCGCAGAGGTGATAGCAGCCTGCAGGTCTTCCGTCAGCTTGCCCTGCTCATCAATAATGCGGATGACCTCTACCTTACGATCCTCCAGATTACGCAAATACACCACACGATCTTCAATTTCACGCAGCTGATTTTCATCCAGCTCTCCTGTCATTTCCTTACGATAACGCGCGATAAAAGGAATTGTATTCCCTTCATCCAACAAACTGATCGTTGTCCGGATTTGCTTGAGTGCCAGCGACAGCTCTCTCGCCACTTGTTTGACAATCCGCTCTTGGCGTTCTGCTTCGTTCGGCTCCTGCCGGATTTCCGTCTTCGTTTCCTCGTTAGACAAACCTATCCCTTCTTCCTCACAGCTCTTGTCTTACACCATGTCTTTCATTATCACAAAAAATGATTCAAAGCGCCAGCAGGTGACGTTAAAGCAAGCCCTACCTGCATTTTTCATCGGACACACAAAAGGACAGCGCCCAAGCGCTGCCCTTTTCCCGTTTCACTCGTCGTTCCATCACGCTAAAAATCAATCAAACCGAGACTGATTTGTAGCGAATCGCTCACTTTGCGCATGGTTTCTTCATCTAAATGGGTGATTTTGTCGGTAAGCCTTTGCTTGTCGATCGTCCGAATTTGCTCCAGAAGAACAACAGAATCACGATCAAAGCCATGCGTCGCCGCGTCGATTTCCACGTGTGTAGGCAGCTTTGCCTTCTGAATCTGGGCGGTGATGGCTGCTACGATCACAGTAGGACTAAACCGGTTGCCGATATCATTTTGAATGATCAGCACAGGTCTGACGCCACCTTGCTCGGAACCGACTACGGGTGAAAGGTCTGCAAAAAAAACGTCGCCGCGCTTTACGATCAATATGGATTACACCCCGCTAACTGTACGGCCCAAGGTGCTGTTTGCATCTTCCTCCGCGTGAAAGGCTTCGGATGCCATGGTTAAGTTAATTTTAGCCATTTCCATGTATCCACGCTGCATAGCTTCACGAATGTAACGTTTTTTACGTTCGCCTACATACAGCTTCATGGCCTGCCTAATAAATTCACTGCGGTTGGAATTTTCCATAGCTACGATCCCGTCCACTTCCTGCAAGAGATGATCTGGCAAACTGATCATTATTCTTTTGGTGTTCTGCAAATTGGCCAACTTCTCTTCCACCCCCAAAACCTTGTCGCCATTGTACCATTATAACGTTATTCCCGGTAATTTATTCAAACGGAATACAAGAGAATGTATATGATATTCGTATATCATCTATGCTGCATTCCATTATAAACTACGCAGTTCGTTTTCGTACAGGCGTTTGATCCCCGAAATACAAGTGTCAGCGGAGCCTGATGCGTCTTTTGACAGTTATAGCGCTCTTTTCTTTCCTTTGTATCATATTTCGGGACGTTCTGCGAAAACTCCTGCTTTTATTCGGTAATTTGCGTTATGAAATTAATTCCAGCGGGTTGGAAGAAGCGAGTTCACTCGAACAACAGGAACATGACCTCGTGTGTATACACGCGGTACCCTGTCTGCGATCATGCAGATCACCTCATAGTGGATCGTACCAAGCTTGGATGCCAGCTCATCCGCCGCGATAGTTTCGCCGGACTGCTGACCGATGAGAACAACCTCTTCGCCGGTTTGGATTTCTTCCGCATCTTCTGCGAAAGATTGTAAGGATACCATACACTGGTCCATGCAAATCGTGCCGAGTACCGGGACGCGGCGACCGCGTATCAATACTTCGATCTTCCCACTCAGCATGCGGGAGTATCCATCCGCATAGCCGATTGGCAGTGTACCGATCCGTTCTTCACTGGAAGTCACATACCGGGTGCCATAGCTAACTCCCCAGCCGGGAGGAAGCGTCTTGGTATAAACCACCGCCGTCTTCAATGACAATACAGGCAGCAGTTCAATGGCTTGCCGGTTAACCTCATCAGACGGGTACAGACCGTATATACTGATACCAATCCGCACCATATTGGGGGAAAGAGAAGGGGTATCAATGGTAGCGGCGCTGTTGGCCGTATGTATAATGGGAATGGTGATACCTTGTTCCCTTAGCGCTTCCGCCACGCCCCGAAACCGATCATATTGTAGCAGTGTATAGCTTTTGTCTTCTTCATCCGCGCGGGCAAAATGGGTGTACATGCCTTCCAGCAGCACTTGCTCTAATTCGTGAGCCTGCCGGACAAAAGCCATAGCCTCTTCTCCAGGCAGCAAACCCAGTCTTCCCATGCCGCTGTCTATTTTGATGTGCACCTTCAACTTGCGTTCGTTTCCTTGGCGGTCCAGTCTGCGGATACCCTCCAGCACTTCCTCACTGAACACTGTCAATGAGATATCATGATCCCAAGCCGTTTGCACAGCTTCCGGTGAGGTGTAACCAAGTACTAGAATTGGTAGCTGAACCCCTGCATGACGAAGCTCCAACGCTTCATCCAGAAAAGCGACGCTCAAATAATCCGCACCAAGGCGTTCCAATTCCTTTGAAATTTCCACGGCGCCGTGTCCGTAGGCATTAGCCTTGACACAGACCAGTATCAGCTTATCCGCTGGCAATGCCTTGCGAAAAGCCTCATAGTTGGCGCCAAGGTGATCCAGGTTGATTTCGGCCCGGGTCGATCTGTATTGTGCTTGCAAATCCAGTCACCTTCTTCAATTGTTAGCCTGTAACATAACCTTTTACCATTCGGAGTGTGGCAAAGTTCTTGCTTCCAAAGGTTAATGGTAATGTTCAAAAACGTGGCTGTCAAATGGCAGGAGAAGTTTGCCAGCATCCTCTACAATGAACACGACATACAAGCGGTGCACATCCTAGACCGCGAATGAACAAAAGACGGATACGGGCGGCAGCAGAGCATTTTTACACTCTAGACCGTCTGCATCCGTCTATAAAGTTTTATTTACCCGATTGATCCTGTATAGAAGCGGCAATTTGTATCATTTCGCTTACAGGCAGGTCAGCACTGGTGATTCTGAACTCGATTCCGTCATTCATCCAGGTCATCGTCTGCTGTTCGCTTCCGGTCAGAACGGCAAAGCTTCCTCCAATATCAACCAGTTCGCCTGCGGCTAGTGCGACTGCCCGATCTTTTGGGCGCGCCTCCACAATGGTATAATTATACGTTCCACTATACCGCAGCATCACGGCATGTGTACCATTATCCTCCAGCTCCGGCGTATCCTTGATCTGTACTCCGGCTGGCGTGTAGGATGGTTCGATTAAGCCGAACTCACCCATCACAGCTTCTGCCGCATCTGTTCCCGCTGACGTTCCGTTTGCGGCATCCGATGTGCCCGGGGTTTGTTGCTGCGCATCTGCGTTGGCTGCTGCGTCCGGTTTGGACGTATCATTTGTGGCAGTACCGTCCACCTTCGCTTCCCCTGACGGCTGCTGGACTGCATCCCCTGCTGTTCCCTGCTCTTGTCCGGGTTCGCCAGACGTCACGCCAGTCGTCCCATCTATCGCACCGGAAGGATCAAGCTGACCGCTGGGCTCCACTGCTCCGGAAGATGGCGCCCCTTCGCTACCCGTACTCGTCTTACCTGAAGCCATGTTCCGCTCCATATCAAAAGAGTCCTTGTCAAACTTCGTATCAAAAGCAAATTGATCGAATTTCAGATCAACAACTACCTTGGCATTCGCATCAGACACCTGTACCTGAGTCGGTGCATAGTCATTTTTGGACAGCCATATCTTTTGTCTCACCAGCGCATGGCTGTTGTAATTCGCTGCCACATCAAACACATAGGATTTATCGTCGGTAGCCAACTGACGGGAGGCATCGCCGATAATGCTGCGAACCAACGTTTCATATAAATATACTTGACCCTGATTGTTTGGCCAGTCGCTTTTGAAACGGAAGCTTTTGTTCAGGCTGGGTGTCAGTACAAATACACCCTCATCATTACGAAGCACAATTTGCGTAACATCCTTTTTCTCGTTCGTCATGGCAATTCGGTAATAGGACGGCTTGCGGTAGGAAATATCCACCTTGTATTCCTGCGGCGTGTCGCCGGTATGCAGCGTCATCAAAGCTGTACCGTGGTAGCTGTTCAGGTCGCTCACCACGTCACTCAAATCTTTAACCACATCGTCCGCGCTCTTCTTGCCGCACCCGGCCAGCAGCAGCGTTACACACATGACCATGGCAAGCATCCATGAAATCCGGCGCATGTCATCAACCCCTTCAGCACATGTTTTAAATGAATTAGTACATGTCTATGAAGAACTTGTTCGATTTATGCAGACTGGCATGACAAGCTTGCGCGTATCCTTGCGTAATGCTATAAAATCTTTTGGAGAGTGACAATAAATTCATACAGGAAATAAAAAGAAAAACCGATCAAGACCACACCAGCACTGATCGTGACCCACTTGATGGCGGTTCGATTCATCGCTTTTCGTGTTGTCGCAACAAGGGCCATTAAGCCTAAATCATGGATAAGAATACCAAACAAAATACCTAAGCCAACAATCAAGAACTGACTTGTATTTGACCGATCAAATGAACTTGCCAGCATAGTCCGAAAAACACTCACCCAGAACACTAAATTCCCCGGTGAAACAGCTACGAGCAGCCCATTTTTATAGGAAGAAAATAATGATTTCGTCTTTTTCTCTCCTTCCAGCGCAATATCATGATCTGCATTTTTAATGCTGTCGTACCCTACGTAGCACAAAAAAAGGGCTCCAACGAACCACATAATCACTTGTTCCTCCGAGGCCGACAACCCATCCATGCATGAACCCATTTTTCAGTCCCTGCTTCGTCATTTCAACCGTAATTGTACCTACAGGTAGTGCTATGGAGAAGCCAAGTAAAACATATGTAATAAACAATGCCATTTTTGAACCCCTTTCAAAAGTATAAAAAGTTCATTCTATATCATGAAAAAATAGTAATCAATAGACTTAACTCCACCCTGGAACAGACTTGAACTGGGGCCTCTAAAGCTGTACAAACCCAAACACATGAGGCTTATTTTGTACAAAATCAAATTCGTTGGCCAAGTTTGTCCATTGAGTGTTGAAGGTGCATCGCTTATTATTGCTTTTGTGATAATAATTCTCATTATCATATGTACAAGGATAACGAGCATTCTTACATACGTGGGGGTTTTGTTAAATCCTGAATCAATCATACGGAGGTCACCATAATGGTCATGAAATCAGTTCGGCAATGTACAGTCCTGCTCGGTCTGTTCTCTCTCATGGGAGCGCTAATGCTGGGATGCGGCACATCAGACAAACAGACTACAGCAGGGAATACATCAACACCTTCAGCAGAATCAACGACATCTACAAAAACATCGGAAGTTGCCACAACTCGTGACTACACAGACTATAAGGGACATACAGTGAACATTCCTACGACTCCCCAACGCATTGCTTATTTCGGAGAAAACTATGGGGATTTATTGGTTTTAGGCATACAAGCTGTAGGTACATCGACTTTTATGATTGAAGGCAAGGTTTATGAGAAGCAGGTTCAGAACGTGGCCGATCTGGGCTTTCCAATTAATTTGGAAAAAGCCTTGGAACTACAGCCTGACCTGATCATTACCGCCGATACGGATGAAAAGCAATACGCAGCGTTAACAAAAATTGCACCTACAATTATGTTCGATACCTTTGCCCCGTTAAACGAACGTTTGCTGCATCTCGGAGACATTGTGAACAAGAAAAAGGCTGCTGAAGATTGGCTTGCCCAATATAAAATAAAGGAAGCAGAGATGTGGACCAAGCTTCACGCAGAGGGTGTTAAGGCGGGGGAAACAGCTTCAGTCTTTACCTACTATCCAGGTGATCGTTTATTCGCAATGGGACGGACAGGACTGTCACAAATACTGTATGAAAAGAATGGTTTCAAACCTACCCCTCCTATCCAGAAAGCCCTGGATGAAGACAAAGGATTTGTGCAAATATCTCAGGAAGTGATCGGACAATACGCTGGAGACCGGATTTTCATACTAAGAACACCAAGTTCAGAAGCCCAACAATCCACCGAACAGTTAATGAAAAGCAAGCTGTGGCTCCAGCTCCCTGCTGTCCAACAGGGGCATGTGTACACTCAGGATATTGGCAAAACTGAAAGTGATGCTTCCACTCGAGAATGGCTGCTGGAGGAATTGCCCAAGCTCATCAAATAAAATTGGAGAAGCTTATCGACACTTGTTGATAGCTTCTTTTTTGTTGAACCTAAAGGAGGTATACTTATACATACATGATAACCATTCTCAATAAAAGGAGCAATACCGTGAACCAGTCTCCGTCGTCCGTATATCCTCCCCCGTTCAGTTCACTGCTTTTTCATTTTAAAGAAATTGCGTTGATTGGTGAGCCTACCGATGAATTATTATCACGTCCCAATTCATATCACTGTCTGCTTATGTTCGTCGGTGGGACAGGTATGGTGGACATTGGCTCAGAGCAGTATCTATTCCATACAGGTCATGGATATTGGCTAGCTCCAGGTGAATCCCATCAAATCGCTCCCCTGAATGGAACTGTGCCCGAATACTACAAAATCACGTTTGAGGTCATCGCTTTGCCGTCAGAACCACAAGCGGACATAGCCTTGGGTGAACACGCAGTACGTATGCCATCCCTATATCATGGACCTGTCCTGCCGAGACCGCGCGAATGCATCGTCTCCTCTTCTTCCTCCAAACTTATTCAGTTGACTGAAGAGCTATTTCATAGTACCCAACAAACGATACAGCCGCATAACCAGATATCTGTATTACGGCAGCAAATTATGTTTCAAAAGTTGCTCTTGCTGTGGCAGGAAGACCACACCCATATTGATCAAAATAATACCTCTAATCCGGCATTGCCAGCATCGGTAGAAGGCACTCTCTCATATATGGAAAACAACTATGAAAAGCCCATTACCGTCAAACAACTTGCCGAGCAGGCGAACGTTTCCATATGGCAATACTCACAAATGTTTCGTAAAATCACAGGCAAAAAGCCGCTGCATTACCTCACTGAGCTGCGCTTGAATCATGCCAAGCGGCTGCTGCTGGATTGCAAACGGCCTTTACGTGAAATTGCCCGTCAGGTTGGTTTCTCTGACGAATATTATTTTAATCGACGGTTTAGGCAAATGACCGGGATTCCCCCTGGCAAGTACGCGCTTTCTGTCTCCAGTTCTGTGCGCGTCAAGGATTGGACGGGTCACCATATTCATATTCCGCGCCGAGCAAGCCGCATCATCTATCATGGAGAAACGATGGGCGATCTATTGGCATTAGGGGCCAAAGCCATCGGTGGAAGTCTGCGACTCAGTGAATACAGCGTCTATAAACATCGTCTTGTGAATGTCGTCGATGTGGGCCTTCCCCTGGATATTCGCTTGACCAGCGCTCTTGATCCCGATCTAATTATCATCGCCAATTCGGATGAACAGGAATATGAGCGCATTGCCAGTATCGCTCCCACCGTCACCTTCAACTCCTTCGCCACGCTGGAGGAACGGATGCGTACACTTGGCGCCTGGCTCGGTAAGGAGCGGGAGGCCGAACGCTGGTTGTCTACCTTTACAGCCCGCAATCTGGCAATGTGGCAGCAGCTCGGTACGCAAATCACAGCCGGAGAAACGGCCTCCGTCTTCATCTTCGATCATGGTGATCGGCTCTTTGTCATGGGTATGTCTGGATTCTCGTCGGCCCTCTACCACCCACAGGGCTTTCAGCCCGTTGAGCCGATCCAAAAGGTGCTCGACGCGGAACAAGGCTTCGCAGAAATAGATCCGAACGAATTGCCTGATTACGCCGGGGACCGCATTTTTATGCTTGTCCCAACAGTTCCAGAATCCAAACGTACACTGGAACGTATGATCAGCAGCCCTCTCTGGCGCAGCCTTCCTGCTGTACGTCAAGGTCGGGTATATTTCGTAGAAGCTGACCGATGGAACTGGAGCGATGCCATGACCCGGCAAAAACTGCTTACTGCACTGCCCAAACTGCTCGTCACTTCATCCTGATAAGCTGCCATTTTTCTAAAGATGCTACATTAGACCATGAATGCTTCCATCTGCCTCCAGCGACATATGCTCAGCTGCTGGGGATTTGGGTAATCCTGGCATCGTCATAGTATTGCCTGTTTCCACGACCACAAAGCCTGCCCCTGCGGACAAAGAAACGCTGGACACGTGAATGGTAAAGCCCTCCGGTGCACCTAGCAGAGAAGGTTGATCTGAGAAAGAATACGGTGTTTTGGCCATGCATACAGGCAGTTGTCCAAAACCAAGCTGCTCCATACCGGCCAACGCCCGTTTGGCCGCAGGAGTGTAAGCTACCTCTGCCGCACCATAAAGCTCCTTCGCAATGACACTAATTTTCGCTTGCAAATCAAGTGTATGCTCATACAATGGTGCAAAATGGGCTTTGTCCTCCTGGAGCAGGTTGAGCAGGCTTTGGGCCAGCTTTTCTCCACCTTGGCTTCCCTGTGCCCACACCTGTGACAGCTCTACGGGTACACCCAGCTTGCGGCATTCCGAGAAAATCAGTTCCAACTCGGCTTCGCTATCTGTTACAAAATGGTTGACCGCTACCAGTACTGGCACGCCAAATTTTTGCAAATTCCGAACATGCCGGTTCATGTTGACTAATCCAAGTTGCAATTGCTCCAGATTTTCTGCATCCAGCTCATTTTTAGCTACACCGCCGTTATATTTCAGCGCTTTGGCTGTTACGACCAACAGAGCCGCATCTGGCTGCAAACCGGATTGACGGCACTTGATGTCAAAAAACTTTTCCGCGCCCAGCTCGGCCCCGAATCCAGCCTCCGTGACGACCACCTCTCCCAGCTTCAGGGCCAGCTTCGTACCGATCAAACTACTGCATCCATGCGCAATATTCGCAAAAGGTCCGCCATGCACAATAACTGGAGTTCCCTCCAACGTTTGCACCAGATTGGGTTTCAATGCTTCCCGAAGCAGCACAGCCATACCTTCCACCGCATGTAGTTCCTCAGCTGTTACCGTTTCGCCATCTTCGTTATAACCAATCACCATCCGACCCAATCGAACTTTAAGATCGTCCATATCTTCACTTAAACATAATACCGCCATCACTTCTGAAGCTGAGGTAATCAGAAAGCCACTTTCTCTCACTGCTCCATTACCTGACCCCAATCCGGTCACAATATTTCGCAAACTCCGGTCGTTCATATCGACAGCGCGTTTCCACACGATCCGCTCCGGTTTCAACCGCAAAGCATTTCCATGAAACAAATGGTTATCGATCATCGCTGCCAGCAAATTATGCGCAGCTGAAATCGCGTGAATATCACCTGTAAAATGCAGGTTAATGTCTTCTGCCGGAACAATCTGAGCTTGTCCTCCCCCGGTTGCTCCTCCTTTCATGCCGAAGCAAGGGCCAAGGGACGGCTCACGCAACGCAGCAACGGTTTTATGCCCCAGCGCATTCAGCGCCTGTGACAGCCCGATGGTTGTCAGCGTTTTTCCTTCTCCCGCTGGCGTGGGATTCATCGCCGTAACCAGCACCAGCTTTCCATTCGGGCGATCCTTTAACTGCTCCCACAGGGACGGATTCAGCTTCGCTTTATATTTTCCATACGTCTCCAGATGTTCTTCTTCAATTCCTGCTTCTTTGGCTATATCAATAATCCTCTTCATCTTTCGTTATGTACCCCCCGTTTTATAAGTCTGACCGATGGTGTCAAACCCTGTATCGTTTTATTTTACCAAAGTGTGCCGCTTATTGCGCTATGATTCATTTCATCGCAAGCGTTGCTATCATGTGAGTTATAAAAAAAAGAGCATTCCCCGCCCGCATGGACTTTGGTGGATGCTCTTTTGATACGTCTCGTTTAACAAACAGCTCTCAATTTAACCTGCAAAGTTAGCAGCGTAATTTTCAGCAATAAATCCCTTAGAAATCAGGATAGCTTGGGATTTCTTAGTAGCAGGACCATAGCCTTGGGACAGCAGATCATTAATATGTAAGCGGTTATAAATGAAGCAAAATACAAAGTTGGACGCCCCACTCGTAAGGATCGATACCAGAAAAATAATAACTGCCCACTTCCAATCCCCTCTAAACAACGCAGGGAAAAAACCGAAAAAGAGCGTAGTCCATGAAAAACCTACTTTGCGTTCCTTAATCATTCCAGTTTTATTTCTTAATTTAATCTTCATTTACCCCTTACCTCTCTTTATATAGTCTTTTAGAACTATATTAGATTATATAGGACAGAGGGAATAAATGGAACTCATTTCGTAAAATCATAAAATTCTCAAATACTCTCTAGTTTATAATGCTTTTCTAGCATTTCTTTAAAAACATCAACAGGGTACTTGTATTCTACAGTTTTGAAAACAATCCGGTTATTCCACTGGTTTTTTTCCAGCTCACACCCATGCTCCATATCCAGTTCCTTCATGATGAAAATAATCTCATCCAAGGTGCCCATTACACTATGACTATTCGTCGTCGTAGCCAGCATCTGCTCGCCTTCCTGTGTGTATGCCTTTACAATCTGTTCATCAAAGCCTTCACTGATCATTAATTCCTTCAAAGTTTGCACAAAAAGAACTGGCAGGTTGTTGTACTGCGATTTTTTGATCCCAAAAAGCGTGATGCTTAAGCGGGATATATCATGCATGAACACTATATTTTTTCTTCGATTAAGTAAAAACAAGCTGGCATGCCAACTATTTAAAGGCGGATAAATATCAACTTGAAGTGGTTCAGTCTCCCATTCCTTCAGCAGTTTTTGTGTTCCTCGTATAACAAACATCGTTGCTCTCCTTTATTGACGGTCCTGTACCGCAGCGTAATTCGACATACCTAATCTCTCATATGAGGAATGTCCCGGATATCATAACACCGTATTCCAAACATCGAATTATAAACTCTTTCAGTATAATATAGGAGAACTGTAACTGCTAGTAATTTGATTACATCTTGTGTTAGGGTTGAGTTGACCTCAGTAATCTCACTTACTTCTCATGAGCGGATTTAAATACTATCTTATGTGGTGGTTTAAACATCTTTGAATTTACGAAAAAGTCCAATATTCATCAATTTTAATAATCATATGTTGCAGTTAAAACCACTACTTCTACATCCCTATGCGGCCATTTAAGCAATTTCAATACATCTCTTGTTAACACAAATAGGCTGACAGGCGTCCCTACAGCCCGCTTTTTCATCGAATCAGGTTGTACTTCCCGTTTCCGATCGAAGCTACACGTTATCATGTATGTATGACGATGAGAGCTATAACTGCGCTTCACAGCAGCTCCATGTACGAACTGACGCCGGAAGGAAAGATTGACGTACATGGCACGTATGGAGGTTATTGTTACCAGGGCTATCGCCATAGCTTGTGCCATGGCTGGGCACGGGTCCGACGGCATGGCTCTCCGAATACGTGTTGGATATCCGTCCGGTTAAGCCGGGCTGCAGGACCATAAGTGTTAAAGCCGTAGCTTGGCGATCTGGAGTGGATGGAAGGCACCTTCCTAACGCCGCTTGGTATCGTAAAGGTGATACATGTGAAGCTACCTGATGGAAAAGTACAATCGGATATCGTGGTACCAGATGGCGTAGTTCTTTGAACGTAGCAATTGTAAAATATTAAAGTCATTAAAAAGGTGATGTCTGTAAATATACTGGACATCACCTTTCTTTTATCTAGAGCTATCGTTAGATCAAATTACACAAATTCACTATTATCGTTTCTTTCATTTGGAAAATGTTAGAAATTTTATTTGTCAGCAAGGTAGCCTAAATCGTATTTGTAAAGAGTACTGGAAGTTACAGGAAGCATAAACGTAACATCAGGTAAACTGCCGTCTGGTTTTCTTGGTGCAGATAATTGGGCCGTATCCAGACTTACAAAATCTTCTGCCGTGATTTCAAGTCCTCCGTTGATGGTCCAAGAATTATTAGATACATTTTCCGGCAAATTGTTGTCATTCATAATTGCCCGGCTCATAAAAGCGATGTTGTTATGTAAAACTTCTCTGTAACCGGGAATATTGGTTATGTCCGTTGGACTAACACGTTCCAGCATATCGAAATTGGCTCTACTATTATTATAGGCCGTGTTATTGGTCCAGGTAGCTGATTGTCCAGGCTGATGATTCGCATAAAAGCCACTAGCACCGTTATTCACAGCTAAAGAATATTTTACGGTATGAACGGGCAATGGATCTGGAATTCCCGTAATTCTGTACGCATATCCGCCGACTTTAAACCCATTTTTGTTGCCGATACCGTTCTGATTACCCTGATGATCAAATGACCAACAATGGTCATAAATCACTAGGCCTTTTGAACTAATACTGTCAAATCCGTCATCGCTGTTATTCCATGCACGAGAGTTAATGAAGGTAACAGCCCCTCCATGAGCACCAAAACCATCTGTATTACCAGCTGATATTTGTGTTGGTCCAATATTGTTATAAGAATCCGAATTAAGAACAGTTCCTGATCCATTTCCAGTATAGTAAAAACCAATGGCCTCATTATCATGAGCAGCCATATTCACGAAATCGGCTTGTCCTCTAATATTAAAAGCTTCTGATTGCGCTTGATCACCTACTTTAACTCCGATCACATCAAATCCTTTAAAAGTGATGCCCGTTACATTATCACCAACAAAAAATGCTGCCACACGTAGATTCGTTGGTACATTTTTGAAATTAAACACAGGTCTTTCCCCAGGATAAGCCTCATAGGTAATCCCATTCTTATTAAAGGCATTTACATAATTATAATTACTATCGGTTTTTGCAATATCAAAATCATCATAAACTCCCTCACGAATATAGACTGTATCCCCAGACGAAGCTACTGATTGTGCTTGCATCAAGCTCTTAAATGGCTCACTTTTAGTTCCTGCATTTTTATCACTGCCAGTTGGAGAAACATAATAGCTTGTCGTACTTGTTGCTGTCTCTTCCTCCACATCTAGAGTGTTTTTAGTTGCATAAACAGAACTTGTCATAAACATGGCTACAAGCATGCAACAGATCATAAATAAACTTCCAAATTTCCTCATAAATCATTTCTCCTTTTGTCAATCAATTGTTTGATGCTGTGCTAACAACTACAAGGATCTTTAAATGAAAAACAAAATTACATGTAACCTAAATCAAATCATTGAATTTCCTCGCCTCTTCACGCCCAAGTTTATCCCTTCCAAAAGAACGGGATCATTTAGCTTATTTCTTGATCGTCATAGGTAAATCGATAGATGTTAAATCTAAAGTTTTCAGGGTTGGGTTTCAATAAATTCCAACTTACAATAGTATTGGAAACCGCTGCGTGCAGCCACGATTCCACGTCCTAAATTTTCCGTCATTCGGGATCTGCAGCAGCATTAACCGTGTTCGATGAAAAAGGTAGCGATATACTAAACTCATAACACTCAGGAACAACATGAGCTTGCGCAATTTTCTCTGCATATAAACTTTTCTTTTCATTAGTGAATTGTGGCTAATCTCCTGGTACAAAGAAGACCTCCTTCCATATTATTCCGGCGCCATGAGTTTCATCGGCTCAAATTACAGAGATATGTATAACTCAATTACTAAATAATTCTTTTGTATTACATTTTTAGGTATAAAGTCATGTAATATAAAAATATATTTTTACAATATTATGGTTAAAATAGGTAAAAAATGAAAGTCTACTACATGAATCGAATTGATGAAAAATTGTCCGATCTTCCCTGGTTTGTAACGAGTTTATTGAAAGCAGGAAAAGAAAACTATCTCCCACAACACTTCTTAACTATTGCCATGATTACGTTATATTTTTTGATAGATTAGTTGCAGAAAACTTTCTTTCTTTTTTGGAGTACCAATTAGGAAATACTAAACTGACCATTAATCGCAAGTTGTCCTCACTGAAATCCTACCCCTTGTGGCTCTAGGAGATTTACTACTTCATACATTTATGCGGTTGGGAAAAACATACTTACTTTGGGTCTATAAAGGCACACAAACTTTTCCCCTGATCTAAGCCTCTTCCTTTACAAAAGCCAAATAAATACTATAGGACTCGCGTGCGCCTGAACGCGAATGATGCAAACGACTGATTACGTAACTCCCTGGGGCAATCCAGGGAGTTTTCATTTTCTCTTTGGATATTTTTTGTGGAAATCCCCTCCACTGCTCTATATAATTCAGGTACAGTTCGTCACGCGAGCTTAATCTAAAAATTAGGGGTGTTCCACACCTATGTCACAGCATATTTTACTTATTGAAGACGATCTATCCATTGCCGAAATGCTACTCAAAGCACTCACTAAGGAAGGATACAGTCTAACCACTGCCTATGACGGGGAAGAGGGTCTTCTTGCCTTTGAACGTCATACCTATGATCTGGTACTGGTGGACTTGATGATGCCGAAGGTGGACGGTATGGAGGTGATTCGACGAATTCGTACCCATAGCGCTGTCCCGATTCTGATTATGTCAGCCAAGGATAGTGACGTAGATAAAGCGCTTGGACTAGGCTTTGGGGCAGATGATTATGTTGCCAAACCTTTTTCAATGCTGGAAATGACAGCTCGTATTCAGTCCGCGATCCGCAGATCTACTACATATGCCCGTCAGCAACAACAGGAGGAACAGCCGCAAGCACAAGTTTTGACCTACGGCAGTCTGCGCATTGATTTTGATCATTTTACAGTCATACGCAATGAAAATGAAATTCAGCTAACAGCCAAAGAGTCCGATATTTTGAAGCTATTTGTAGCCAATCCGAACCGGGTATTTACAAAAGCACAATTATACGGATTTATTTGGAAAGACGATTATATGGGCGACGAGAACGTGATTAACGTCCATATTCGCCGCCTGCGTGAGAAAATCGAAGAAGATCCCTCTCATCCTGTCCACATTAAAACGCTATGGGGCATTGGCTACAAATGGGAGAATGGCTGATATGAACATCGAAAACATTTCTGAATGGATTGTCGGCCTCATCATGTCAGTCGTTATAGTATGGCTTTGGCGGGAGCGTATGGCCTATAAGCGCAAAATAAAGGATATCCGAACCCTACTAGAGCGGATTGTGACGGTGAATCATGCGGAAAAGCTGCTATATGTTACAGGTGACGTTGAACTGCAACGACTCATGACGGAAATTAACCGACTGCTGGACTTGAATCTCAGAGTGTCTGCAGATTACAACCGTAGCCAAATCGCCATGCGCAAAATGATTTCGAACATTTCCCACGATCTCAAGACCCCGCTTACGGTTGTGCTTGGATATGCCGAGATGCTGGATGGCGATCCGACTATTTTGCCAGAAGAACGTATAAAGCTGCTATCCAAAATTCATCAAAAGACAAGCGAAGCGATTGAGCTGATCGGCAGCTTTTTTAGCTTGGCGAAGCTGGAGGCTAATGATACGGATATTCCGTTGACTCGACTGGAAGTGGGAGAACTGTGCAGACGCAGCATTTTGGAATTTTATGACCTGCTGACCGCACAGGGATTTACTGTGCATATTGAGATCCCGGAGCACCCCATTCATGCCTTGGGGAACGAAGGAGCGATTGGACGGGTGCTGAACAATCTGATCTCGAATGCCATTCGCTATGGGGCAGATGGACGGACGCTGGGTCTGGCTCTATTGGAACAGCAGGATACAGTGCGTATAGAGGTATGGGATCGTGGCAAAGGCATACAGGAATCCGAGCAAGATAAAGTTTTTGAACGCATGTACACACTGGAGGACTCCCGCAATAAGGCGGTACAAGGCAGCGGACTGGGCCTTACGATTGCCAAACGCCTGGTTGAAACGATGAACGGAGAAATTCAATTGACTAGTAGACCTTATGAGCGGACAGTCTTCTCTTTTACATTGAAGAAAATCAACTATTAATCGAACTCAGCATTTTGCATAATTCGATTTGTGCTCAACTTAATAAATTTGTAAGAATCACGAAAGAAAAATGAACATTTCGCCCTTTATCCTTGAATTATCAGCAGTATACGAAGGGAGAACACCTATGACTTACGTAATACGTACACATCAGTTGACCAAGGCCCTGAAGGGCAATGAAATTGTAGCGGGAGTCAGTATGAATGTGCGCAAGGGAGAAACCTATGGCTTTCTCGGCCCTAACGGGGCAGGCAAGACGACGATGATGAAAATGATTACAAATTTACTCAAGCCAACATCGGGTGAAATTGAATTATTCGGTGAGAAATTAACGCCAAAATCGTATCATCTGCTCGGACGGATGGGTTCGATTATTGAATACCCGATTTTTTATGACAGGCTGACGGCACAGCAAAATCTCGAACTTCATTGTGAATACATGGGCTACTACAATAAGCAGGCTGTTCGGGATGCCCTGGAATTAGTGAATTTGCGAAATGCGGATGACAAGCCGGTAAAGGATTTTTCGCTGGGAATGAAGCAACGTCTTGGGATTGCCCGCGCTATTGCGACTAAGCCAGAGCTACTCATTTTGGATGAACCGATTAATGGTCTGGACCCCGTGGGAATCAAGGAAATCCGCCAATTATTCCACATGCTATGCAAGGAATATGGGATGACTCTGCTCGTGTCCAGTCATATTTTAGCGGAAATAGAGCAGATTGCGGATACGGTAGGCGTGATTAATCAAGGAAGGCTGATTGAGGAAGTGTCGATGGAACAGGTGCGGGAAACCAATACGGAATACATCGAATTTACGACCAACGATTGTAAAAAAGCGACCTACGTCCTCTCCCATCATCTGAATCTGAATAATATAAGGGTACTCAATGAACAGAGTATACGTATTTACGATTCAAATGTACCGCAGAAACAAATTACGAAGACGCTCATTTTAAATGATATAGAAGTGGATTCCATTCATCAGAAAAGCAGCACACTGGAAGACTACTTTTTGCGGCTGTTAAACGGAGGTGATCTCCATGCTTAAATTGATGCAGTTGGAGCTGAAAAAATTTCATCTGGCGGGTTATATCCGTTCAGCACTGATCGCCAATGCATGCATTCTTGGGCTGCTCTGTATTATCGCGCTGGACAGTCAAAGTGAAGGAATACCCGAATTCACACAGTACACTCAACTCTTGGATCTAATAGACAATTTTGTGAGAGCAACATTTATTGTATTTTCCTCCGTTTTGCTATGCCGCTTTATCGTCGGAGAATTTAAATCCAAATCGATTACGATCTTGTTCATGTACCCGATTCACCGTCAAAAGCTGATGATCGCCAAGCTCTTGGTTGTGCTGCTGTTTACGTTCTTGTCTATTATTATTTCGGAAATAATCATTACGGCTGCTATTCATCTGCTCAACCAGTTTGTCTTGATTGTACCGGATAACCTTACTCTTTCCATACTGGGCCAACAATCAGCACGGACGCTGATCAATGCCGTTGCTGCCAGCTTTATGGGATTGGTTCCGCTGTATATGGGGATGCGAAGATACTCTGTACCCACCACCATTGTGACCTCAATCCTGATTGTAGCATTGCTTTTCTCCAATAATAACGGCGCTACACTTAGCTCCATAGCCCCCGTGCAAATTGGCTTCTCTCTACTAGGAATGCTTGTGGCTTATGCGGCGATTCGACGTATTGAGTATAAGGATATTACCTCGTAATATGTAATTTCGTAGAGCGCTTTCAAAAAACAGATGAAAATCATTGTTAGATATACACACATTTTTCACTGGACTTCATTCTAAAACAGGTATATCCTATAGGAGAAATTAAAAACGGAATAAGGATCTTCGGGGTAGGGTGAGATTCCCAACCGGCGGTATGGCTCATGGAGCTAAGCCCGCGACTCTGTATCTGGCAACAGGATACGGACTGATTTGGTGAGATGCCAAAGCCGACGGTAAAGTCCGGATGGAAGAAGATCGAAATATCAACATGCCGCGAAGTGGATGAATACTGCGTTATTAGTTTTGCAGCAACTTCATTTAACTTGCATAAAGCGGCAAGTTTATTTGATCAACCCCCGTCTTGCATGGCCTTTCGCCATGGACGGGGGTTTTTGTGCCACCGGTCCTGTATTCGCAAGGAGCTAATTGAGTATGAGTCAATCTTCTACTGTACTAACATCCAAAGGTTTTGATCGTAGCTCCCACATGAAAAGCGGTTTTTGGCTGGTCGCAATTGGAGCAGCCTTGTGGGGCGCAGACCCGCTTTTTCGTATTATTTTGCTAAAGTCATTTACTTCAACACAAATTGTACTTATGGAGCATGTGCTGCTCTTCCTCGCTCTGACACCGATGCTGTGGAAGCATCGTGAGGAACTCAAAGCGGTACGGCTTCGTCAAGTTTTCGCTATTTTATTCGTCTCGTGGGGCGGCTCGGCTCTGGCCAGCGTGATTTTCACTATGGCACTCAGCAATGGTGATTTGAATGCTGTACTCTTACTCCAGAAGCTTCAACCCTTGGTCGCTATTGTTCTAGCCCGTATTATTTTGAAGGAAATGTTGCCGCGTCATTTTGGATTATTAATTGTCGTTGCTCTGTTCGGGACGTATCTTCTGACCTTCGGTTGGTCGCTCCCTTTCGGACATGTTCGTGATTTTGTTCAGGTTGGTAGTCTGCTTGCACTCGGTGCAGCAGTTCTGTGGGGCGGTTCGACAGTCATGGGAAGTTACTTGCTTCGTTCAATGAAATATGAAACAGTAACCTCCCTCCGCTTCATGGTGGCGCTCCCTCTGCTGATTGTCCTCACCTCTGTAGAGCATGCGCCATGGAATATGCCTGCCGGTACATGGGCGGGCGCAGCTGTGATTATCAATCTGCTATTGCAGGCATTGCTTCCGGGTCTTCTCAGCTTGCTACTGTATTACAAAGGCTTAAGTACAACCAAAGCGTCTTATGCTACGATGGCAGAACTGAGCTTTCCCATGGTTGGTGTCGTGATTAACTGGATCGCATTTCAGCAAATTGTCACTGTAGCGCAATTGACTGGTTTTATGCTCATCTGGATTTCGCTCTTTATGATTTCACGTCAGCAAAAAAATTAACAATTCAATGTCCCTTTCATGACTTACCCAAGCCAAATCGTGAAGATGCTTTTGCATCTCCGATTTGGCTTTTTATGTATTCGCATTAATATTCAACATAGTTCTTTAGACCTGTTTTTCGAAAAAAGTGTCTAAAATATGCTACTATTCCTCGTTTCCCAAGGATTACATCTATAAAATTCGTCGGTTTCTGTCGAATAAAACAATGTAGTAATCATCAGACACAGAGGAGCAAGAACTATGACTAAAACAAAACAAACAGTTCCGTGGTGGAACAGGTTTCTCAAGCAGTTTTATTTAATGAGGACAAGATTAATAATATCTTTTTTAGCTGTGTTATTGATTCCGAGCGTACTTATCGGGTACTTTTCTTATCAGGGGGCTACGACACAACTCAGTCAGCAAATGGGCGGTTCCGTATACACGAATCTGTATCTGATCCGAAGCAATGTCAATCAGTATGTAGCGCCCATTATGAAAGACCTGGACGTGCTTACCACTGAAATCAATTCTGATTCCATCGGTACCAACCAAGAGGCCCTTCAGAAAAAGTTGGATGTTATCGTCAAGGCTCATCCCGAGCTAGATGCTGCGCTTCTCGGCAATGAGAAGGGGCAATACATACGTTCGCCGAAAAAACAGGAGTCCGATTATGACCCCCGGGAGAGAAAATGGTACAAAAATGCGATGCTGGAAAAGGGTAAAGTATTCGTCGGTGTTCCAGTTGCCAGTGTCACGACAGGGAATTTAGTCGTTAATATATCGGGAACGCTGGAGGACGGTGAAGGAGCTGTTGCATTGGCTTTGAATCTGGACAAGATGGGTGAAAGTCTGCAGTCTGTTAAGATTGGTGAACGCGGAGGACTCATTATTGTTGATTCTGAACATAAAGTTGTATCTGGGACTGGAACAGCCTTTAACAAGACAGGCAAAAAACCGGCTGACGCCATAGAGGGACTTCCCGAAGTGGCGACAACCGTCGAAAATGATACTCCTTCCATGTCGCAAATTCAATTTATGAATCGAGATATGCTGGCCTTTACACTTAAGGACCCTCTCACCGGTTGGAGCATTGTCGCACTGTCGGATCTGGAGGATTACAGTGATGCAGCCCAACCGATTCTGAAGCAAAGCCTAATTGTGATTGTCATTTCCATACTTGCCGCTGCGATCATCATTGTGCTTATGGTCCGCTCGTTCTTAATTCCGCTGCGCAAGCTGCAAGCAGGAACACGCATCGTCCGTGACGGAAATCTGACCGAACGTGTTAACCTATCCAGCAAGGATGAGTTCGGCGAACTGGCACAGAATTTTGACCAGATGACTCATTCCTTGCATACGATGGTTTCCGAGGTCAATCAAACGTCCTCCCGACTTGCTTCCTCTTCTCTGATGATCAAGGAAAGCACAGAGCAAACGACGGAGTCCGTACAACACGTAGCGGAAACGGTTATGGAATCCGCAGAAAATGCAGCCACCAGCGCCGAGGCATCCGAGCAAACCGCTAATGCCGTTGAAGAAATGGCCAAGGGTGTCAGCACCATTGCCGAATCAGCAAGCTCCATCGTGGATTCAGCAGGACAAACCGAGCATGATGTAGCTCAAGGCAGTCAAATGATCAGCCATGTGCGGACACAAATGGACCGTATTCTGGAAGCTGTAAGCCAAACGGCTAGCCTGATGGATGAGCTATCCCAGCTCTCAGACGATGCGAAGCAGATGAATACAGCTATTGCCGCCATTGCCAAGCAAACCAATTTGTTGTCTCTGAACGCGTCTATTGAAGCTTCCAGAGCTGGCGAGGCCGGGCGTGGATTTGCCGTAGTCGCTATAGAGGTACGCAAGCTGTCTGAGCAATCCAAGGAAAGTGCAGATTCCATCAGTCAGATCATTACTCAGATGCTCGATTTGATTCAACGCTCCACCGCTACCATGAACGGTAATGTTCGTAACCAGGTAGGTGAAGGATTACGTATTAGCCAAGATGCAGAAGGTGCATTTACGAATATTGAACGCTCTACATCTCATATTGTGGAACAAATTCAAAGTGTGTCGGCTGCGGCTGAACAAATCTCAGCCAGTACAGAGGAAGTTTCGGCCACTGTCACCCATTTGGCAAGTCTGTCTCGCAATTCGGCGGACAGTTCGCAGACAACCTCTGCTGCCGCTCAGGAGCAAATGGCGGCCATGGAGGAAATCGCATCTTCGTCTCAGGAGTTGTCCAACATGGCCCAGGATTTGCAACAGCTGGTTAAGCGATTTAAGATTTAAGTTACACATCGTATCGTTGCAATTTCATGCAAGTAAGAATGAGCAGCAGTATATCTAATTACTAACAAAAGCCTTCGTCCGTATACTAATTACGGGCGAAGGCTTTTTCCATGTGAGTACTTGGGGTGATCTCTCTTGTTTACTTATAGGGTCATCTGACCGGTTAACTGACGGCGTCTATCTCCTTCGGGGTCGTGCTCCATTTTAATATCCTGATGGAAAATAGCTGTAGTCCGCTCTTCCCTGTCGTACATCGGCCAAGCCTCCTCGGACAGCACAGGCTTCCCATCACGTGCAAAAGCAACCCATGCCTGCTGCATAGCTTGAGCGAGCTTCTGCATCGACGGTTGAATCTCTAATCCAAGCTTACCTAGCAGCTCCAGATTATCGAAAACAAACGCAATTTCAGCACCGTGAACCGCTTGTCCAAAGGTAGGATGCCCCGGTAATGTCCATTCAAAACGATACATCCATACAGGCGCATGCGCCGACTGCGCAACAGCAAGAGCCAATGCAGGACGCCAAAAAAATAGATCTGTCAACATTTGTGCCTGTCCCTCAATCGTAACAGGGAATGGTTCTATCAGGTCGCCGATGTCTGACATGCCCGTCATCATTTCCAATGCCTGACTCGCTGTTGACTTGTTCATTAGATGGGATTCTTTTCGGATGAAATAGGCCCCCTCATGCAAGTTCGTTCCAATCAAAACGGAAACCTGCTTTGCTGAACCTTGCGCGATTGCAGACAGGGGGACATCTGGCAAAGTCACACCGTCCACAACAGGTTGATAGATCATCGCCATCCCTGGTCCGATGACTTCATGCGTCTTCGCCATGGCTAGCATCAGCGCATCTGTCGTCAGCGTAAACAACCGTTCTGGATGCTGAGTGTCCACACCCAGCTGCTGCAGATACACAGCCGTCACTTGTTCGGCCTGTGAAGTTGGCAATACCTGCGACGCACCGCTCTGCAAAATCGCACGCTGGAACAGTCCCTCAGCGGCTGGCATCGCCAATAAAGCGGCAATACTCATCGCGCCTGCCGATTCACCGAACACCGTTACTTCGTCCGGGTTACCGCCAAAGGCAGAGATGTGATCCCTAACCCATTCCAGCGCAGCAATCTGATCCAGCAGTCCCGCATTAGAGGTCAGGCCATCTCCCTTTGGGGTCAGATGCAAAAATCCTAACGGCCCCAATCGATAATTGATCGTAACAACCACAACATCGCCATTCTTCGCCATGCGTTCCCCGTCATATAAAGGTATAATCCCGGACCCCGTGACAAAGGCACCGCCATGAATCCACACCATCACCGGACGTCCCTTCTCAGGAGCCTTCGAAGCAGGTGTCCAAATGTTCAGGTATAAGCAATCCTCTGACTGCTCAGGCGGTTCCACCAGATTTCCAGTCATACTTTCAGCGGATGGCATAGGTTGCGGACAGATTGGCCCAAAACTCGTCGCAGCCCGTACACCCTCCCAAGACTCCAAAGGCTGGGGCGCGTGAAAACGTAGTTTTCCAACAGGAGGCTGTGCATATGGGATACCTTTCCATACATGATATCCATTCCCCGTTTCCCCACGTAATTGACCTAAACGAGTATGTACTGTAATACTCTCCATCATGAAGCCTCCTTTATTTCGTATCTTCAACACAACGGTATAATATCAATCTTTACATATCTCTATTATACCCTTTGCACACGGCCAAACCAAAAAATACCGGAAGCACTTTTGCGCTCCGGCATTTTTATAAACAAGATAGGGAAATAGCGATTAATCCCGAACTTCTTCTTTGGGAATCAGCTTGTAAATTTCTTCGCTTTCCATAGAGTCAATTAGTCGGTCTAGCCACTTGTAATAAGCGACGGCCTGCTTCATTTTCATACGATCTTGCTGAAGAATCGCCTTAAATTCCTCGTACTCTTCACCCTGATTCATTAATCTGTCCAGCTCATCAATGGCTTTGCGCAACACCAGTAAATTTGTTTCTACCGCTTTTCTCCATTTAATAGCGAAGAAATCAGTGAAGGTTTGATGCCAGTCATATTCGACTTCATACAAGTCTTTGCGTGAGCCCTTGCTCCATACCTTATTTACCATTTTCAGATCCAATAATGTTCGAACTCCTGTACTCATGCTCGTTTTGCTCATTTCCATTTCACGGCCCATCTCGTCCAGCGTCATCGGTTTATCCGCAAAGAAAAGCAAACCGTATAAATGCCCCGCAGACAAAGTGATCCCATACAGGTCCATGTTTTTACCTATAGCTTCTATAACACGTTTGCGAATTTTTTGCAGCGAAGCCTGCTGCTCATCACCTAACTGGTACAAGCTCATGCTTGCAACCTCCTAATTTTAGAGCATTTTGCACAACCTAGTATGAACGATTTACCCGTAAAAGATTAGCTTTGACGCAATGTATGAAATCTTTCAATAATAAATGAAATGTTTCAAAAACAAAGCTTCTGTCTATATTACAACAGCATGGATCGTTCAAAATCATAATTCGCAAAATTGCTAATGATAGTAAACTTTTAAAATTATGGATATACATAAATCTTTTTCTTATGGTTATATTTCATTGTCTATTTTAAAAAAAGCACTATCGGTTGTAAAGTTCCGAATGTTTGAGCATTCTAAAGAACGAAGGAGCATATCAGAGGAAACTTTGTACAGTTTTTTCTGTACGTACTTTATGAACAGTTTTTTTGTTTGAAATGTAAGCAATGCTTCTGTTACAATTAATTTTGTCATTAACCGTTCAGGATGTTCAGAATTATGATTTTTATACTCAATCCTTAATGCAACAAGGGGTTAATACCAAGCAAAGTATAGAAAGAAGAGGTGTATGTATGACGATTTTGGAAGTCAAAAATGTCAGCAAACTCTTTGGTCCTCACGCAGAGCAAGGTGTTCCGCTCCTGGAGCAAGGCTGGGGCAAGGAAAAGTTGGCCAAAGAAAAACAGATTACTGTTGGTGTCAATAAGGCCAACATGGAAATTAAGCAAGGTGAAATTTTCGTAATTATGGGGCTATCGGGCAGTGGCAAGTCCACTTTGGTGCGAATGCTAAATCGCTTGATTGAGCCTACCTCCGGTGAAATTCTGGTCCACGGCAAAGATCTCCGTAAGATGAACAAAGAACAACTTCGCGAAGTTCGTCGTAAAACCATCAGCATGGTTTTTCAAAAATTCGCCCTGTTCCCACATCGGACTGTATTAGAAAATGTAGAATATGGTCTTGAAATTCAAAAGGTAGAAAAAGTACAGCGTCAGGAAAAGGCGCAACAAGCGCTGGAACTGGTTGGTCTTAAAAACTGGGGCGATAAAATGCCCGATGAATTGAGTGGCGGTATGCAGCAGCGTGTCGGCCTGGCACGGGCGCTGGCTAATGACCCTGAAGTGCTCCTGATGGATGAAGCGTTCAGTGCATTGGATCCTCTCATTCGCCGTGACATGCAGGATGAGCTGTTGGAGCTTCAAGATAAAATGAAGAAAACAATTGTGTTTATCACCCATGATCTGGATGAAGCGTTGCGGATTGGTGACCGGATTGCATTGATGCGAGACGGTGCGGTCGTACAAATCGGTACACCGGAAGAAATTATGATCCAACCGGCTAACTCTTATGTAGCCCGCTTCGTCGAGGATGTGGATCTGTCCAAGGTATTGACGGCTGCTCATGTCATGCTTCGTCCAGAAACCATCACCATGGATCGTGGTCCACGTGTGGCTCTGGAATTGATGCGGGAGCGTGGGATATCCAATTTGTTCGTCATTGACCGTACTAAAAAGCTACTGGGTGTTATTAACGCCGAGGATGCTGTTCATGCACTGCGCAATAATTTGAAGATTGAAGATATTTTGATTACTGACGGACCGCAGGTTGCTGCCGAGACTGTCATTAATGATTTGTTTGAAATTACAAGCTCGTCCAAGGTGCCGCTGGCTGTAGTCGATGATAAGCAGAAGCTACTGGGCGTTATCGTCCGTGGAGCATTGCTCGGCGCACTTGGTGGAGATGTTACCACTACAAAGGAGGTGAATGCCCATGATACCGAAACTGCCAATCGCTGAGTGGATTCAATCCATTGTCGACTGGATGGGTATTCATCTGGCTGGATTGTTTAATGTTATTTCTTCTATTATAGAAGCTGTAGTAGGCTTTTTCTCAGGTCTGTTCATGCTTCCGCACCCTCTGGTGTTCATCGTGATCATCGGGATTATCGCCTTTATGATCGGGCGAGTTCAGCTTACGCTATTTACTGTCATCGGCTTCCTGCTGATTGATAATCTCGGCTATTGGAGTGAAACAATGAATACGCTCGGACTGGTCATCACGTCTGCGCTCGTATCCATTGTTATCGGGATTCCTATCGGGATCTGGTGTGCATACAGTAAATCCGCATCCCGCATTATCACGCCTTTACTTGATTTTATGCAGACGATGCCTGCGTTCGTGTACTTGCTCCCAGCGGTTACCTTTTTCAGCCTGGGTGTTGTACCTGGTGTTATCGCATCTGTTATCTTTGCTATCCCCCCAACCATTCGCATGACTAACTTGGGGATTATGCAAGTATCAGGTGAGCTGATCGAAGCCTCAGATGCTTTCGGTTCAACCTCTGCGCAAAAGCTGTTCAAAGTTCAGCTTCCACTGGCATTGCCTACCTTAATGGCTGGTATTAACCAGACGATTATGCTGTCACTGTCCATGGTTGTTATTGCTTCCATGATCGGTGCAGAAGGCATCGGTGCTGTTGTATACCGTGCTGTGACACAGCTGCAAATCGGTAAAGGTTTTGAAGCCGGCTTAGCTGTTGTCGTTCTGGCTATTGTGCTTGACCGTTTTACGCAAAACCTGTTTAAACCTACGCAAAAAGGCAAAAGCCGCGTATCCAGCAAGCAAAAAGTATGGATTACTTCTGCAGTTACAGCTGTCATTTTGATCGCTGGTGCATCCCAATATTTTGTTGGTACGGATCATTCCGCATCTGGCAAAGGTAACGCTGCTGCCAACCCGGTTGGCGAAGAAGTCGGTTACAAAATTATCGGTATTGATGCCGGGGCAGGCATTATGAAATCGACTGCCAAAGCAATTCAAGACTACAATTTGTCTGATTGGAGACTGGTTGAAGGTTCCGGTGCAGCTATGACGGCCACACTGGACAAAGCCATTAAAGCGAAAAAACCGATCATTATTACAGGTTGGACTCCTCACTGGATGTTCAACAAGTATGATCTCAAATATTTGGAAGACCCTAAGAAGTCTTATGGTGAAGCCGAGGGGATTCATACGATTGCCCGTAAAGGCTTGCAGCAGGATGCTCCTATCGCTTATGAGTTTCTAAAACGTTTCAAATGGACACCGGAAGATATGGGTGAAATGATGGTTACCATTCAAGCTGGAACCAGTCCTGAACAAGCTGCCCAGGATTGGGCGGAGAAACATGCCGACAAGGTTCAGGAATGGACTAAAGGACTGCAACCTGTCAATGGCGACACGTTCAAGCTGAGTTATGTCGCTTGGGATTCCGAAATTGCCAGTACGAATTTGCTAAGTTATATTTTGGAGAACAAACTGGGTTACAAAGTAACCGCACTTCAAGTGGAAGCAGGTCCTATGTGGACGGGTGTCGCTAGTGGTGATGTAGATGCTTCACCGGCTGCATGGCTGCCGTTAACACATGCGGATTACTGGGCTAAATACAAGGATAAGCTCGACGATCTTGGGGCTAATATGAGCGGTGTTAAAACCGGATTGGTCGTTCCAGCTTACATGGATGTTAAATCGATTACTGATTTGCAGGATAACGGAGCCGAAGCGGCTCCGGCTTCCGCCACAACCGAGGACTTTGGCAAAGAGGTCGGTTACCGCATTGTCGGTACCGATCCTGGCGCCGGACTGATGAAGCTGACCGCTAAAGCTATTAATGACTATGGCTTATCCGACTGGAAGCTGCTTGAAAGCTCTGGAGCTGCTATGACTGCTACACTGGATAAAGCTATCAAAGCCAAGCAGCCTATCGTCGTAACAGGTTGGACTCCTCACTGGATGTTTAACAAATATGATTTGAAATACTTGAAAGATCCTAAAAAAGCGTATGGTGATAAGGAAGAAATTCATACAATCGCCCGCAAAGGTTTGAAGCAGGATGCTCCTGTGGCTTATGAATTTCTAAGCCGCTTTAAGTGGACTGCTGAAGATATGGGTGAAGTGATGATCGCGATTCAGGACGGTATTGCCCCACAGCAGGCTGCCAAGAACTGGGCTGATAAACATCCTGACAAGGTACAGGCATGGATCAAGGGCCTACAGCCCGTCAACGGTGATCCTTTGAAGCTGAGCTACGCTGCTTGGGATTCTGAAATTGCCAGTACGAACGTATTGAAATATGTATTGGAACAAAAATTGGGCTATAAAGTAACAGCCCTGCAAGTGGAAATCGGCCCGATGTGGACTGGCGTGGCCGGCGGAAGTGTAGATGCTACTGCTGCCGCTTGGCTTCCATTGACGCATGCTGATTATTGGGCTCAATACAAGGATAAGGTGGATGACATCGGAACCAGCATGACTGGCGTTATGTCCGGGCTTGTCGTTCCATCCTATGTACCGATTGATTCCATCGAGGATCTTAAAGCGCCGCAATAATATTTTTTCCGCTTTTAAACCATACGAATAAGCAAAAGGCAGATCAGGGGTAAACCCTGATCTGCCTTTTTATGATATCCATATTTAAAGTTGCTCTCAGCCTTTTAGCGTGAATCCTTCTTGAGCGGGCACATCGGCATGCTGCCCTGCCGTCTGGTGCTGTCTAAAGAATAACGGATAGATCACAAAGGACACCAGCAGACTCACACAACCAATGACGCCTAGAGCAATCATATCTTTGAAGATGTAGGTGATATCCAGTCCTTTGAGCGTGATGTTCCGTACAGCATCCAGGTAATACGTCAGTGGCAATATTTCAGCAAGCCCCCGCAAGAAGCCGGGCATTGCTTCCAATGGCCACGTATAGCCTGACAGCATAAAGGAAGGAACAGCAATCAGCATCAGCGTTTGGGTCGCATCCACTCTGGTCTTGGAAAAGAGACTGAACAGGAAGCCTAATCCGCACAAGGCAAAGTTAAAGACCAGCGACACCAAAATTAACGGCAGTACCTGTCCCCTAAACGGAATATCAAAGCATAAAGCACTGATACTGAATACAGTCAGCACATTGAAAGCTCCCGCTGCATAATACGGTGCCAGTTTGGCAATAGCCAAACGCCAAGGGGTATTTCTCCATGCACCAAATCTTCCCCAAGTCCCTGCTTCCTTATCACGCGTGCAGGACAACGCGATACCAAGCAGCAAACACTGCTGGAGAGCCGCAGAGATAACCCCTAGTGGCATGAAAAGCTTATAATCATATACCGGGTTAAATAGCACTCTGGATCGGAACGGGATGGTAGTCAGCGTCGACGCGGCCTGATCGGCGTTCATTCCCTTTTGTTTCATAGAATTGACCGATACTCCAGCGCTCACGCTGCTAATGACCTGATTCGCAATCCGACTGGCACTATTGGAATACATCATATTACTGCCGTCAATTAGCGTGAGCACGGGTGGATTCTCCCCATGCTTAAGCCGAGTCGTAAAGTTGTCGGGAATGACGATTCCGACCTTAGCTTCCCCGGTCTCTACCTGACGGACAGCATCTTCCTGATTGGTCGCTTGCCGTGTAACGGCAAATGAGTCGGTCGAATCGAACGCCTGAATGATCTGGCGACTGAGCTGTGAATTATCTCCATCGTACACTGTGACAGGCATCTCGATAATCCGCTGATGTGAATATAGGAAGCCGAATAGTATCGTATACACAATCGGCGTAATCAGCAGAATAGCCATAAAGCGGCGGTCCCGGAAGATGCTCAGCCATTCCTCGCGAAACACATCGCGGATACGAAGTCTTTCCTGTGAATCCTGCATATTACTGCGCCCCTTTGCCTGTAAACAGGACCGTGGAGCCTGTTGGAACCGAAGCAGCAAGGTCCGGCAATGCTACTTTAACACCGAAGGAACGGACATCCTTGTCACCGGAGCTTTGGCTCGGTTTTTGAATGGCAAAGTCAGCAGCCGATTCTAACAGAATGACTTTACCCTTCAGCTCCTTACCGCCAGACAGCAATTTAATTTGGACAGTATCCCCTGCTTGAAGGCCATTCAGAGACGTTTCAGGTACATAGAATTTAGCCCAACGTTGTGTCGAAGTTTCAATAGTATAGACCGGGAATCCTGCGCTAGCCATTTCACCTAAGCTAAGCGACTTGGATTTTACGATTCCATCTTCGGCCGCATATAGCGTCGTGTAGCTCAAATAGGTCTGAGCCTCTTGAAGCGCGGCTTCCGCTTGGGCTACCTGAGCATTGGCTCCTGCAACCGCAGATTGAGCCTGCTCAACTGTAGATTGCGCCGCCTTCACAGCAGATTGCGCTTGTTCTACTGAAGCCTGAGCAGCTTTGACATCTTCCTGTTGCACAGCAACTTTGCCCGCTCCTGCCTGTGCTTCCTTCACCGCAGCCAACGCTTGACGGTATTGAGCTTCAGCCGCCGTAATTTCCTCCTTGCGGCTTCCCTCCCGTGCCATATCCAATTTTTGCGACTCTGCATTATACTTGGCCACTGCCTGTTGATGTTCCAATGTCGCTTGATCCAAAGATGCCTGGGTTGCTGCTCCGGCTTCTTGAAGCTTTTTGGCACGCTCCAGATTTTTAACGGTCAGATCCAGCGTTTCCTTGGCTATCTTCACAGATACTTGCAATTGCTCAAGCTCCTGCGGTCTTGCCCCGCTCTTGAGCGCATCCAGTTTTGCCTTGGCGGCGTTCGCAGCCGCTTTGGCCTGTTCGATCTGGCTGGAGGATGCCTCAGCGGTCACACTGACCGATGTCGTACCTTGGCTCTTCTTGGCCTGAGCGGCGCTTACAGTAGCCTGTGCCTGGCCTACGCCTGCTTGAGCCTGCAACACACTGGCTTTTGCTTTGGATACATTACTCTTAGCTGCCAGCAACGCCGCCTGTGCCTGCTTCACCTTATCTTCCAACTCGCGACTTTCCAGATGGGCTAACACCTGCCCCTTTTTAACCTGATCGCCTTCTTTGACGAGCATCTGATCAATCCGTCCTGCCATTTTAAAGCTGGCATTGAGGGTATCCGACTCCACATAAGCCGTAGGTATGGAAGAAGACTGATCCGCAGACAAGCTGCTCCCACCCCGTGGGAAAGCAGTCAAGGCATAAATTCCTACCGCGATTAAAATAATAAGTACGACGTAAATCGTATATTTTTTAGCTTTCATGTTTTCATCACTCCATCTGTCTATTAATGTTGCATGCCCAATGCATTACACACAAATACTTCAATACTTTCTCGAACCTCTTGCAGATTCATCGTTTCGCCCCAAACCATGGACCGCATCGGAGCGAAAATGTAAATCCCAAATAAGCAATTGGCTGTTGTTTTGGCATCCAGCTTACTTGAAATTTTCCCATATAACTTACCGGAATCGATCTCCGCCTCCATAAAATCAAAATAGTCTGCCAGCACCTGCCTAATATTAAAATGCTGTTCCTGTGAGACCCATCCCTTGCTAACCAGTAAACGGCAAAAATCCGGCTCTCTCCCAATGAACTCAATATGTACTTGGATCAGCTTGCGAACCCTCAATTCTACCTGATCCATAGGAACCTGAGCCATCGCTTCATGGATATCCTGCACAAATCGCTCCATCCCCATCTTCAAAATGTAAATGTACAATTCTTGCTTGTTTTTAAAATTGTAGTACAGGGTTCCTTTGGCTATGCCACAAACCTTAGCAATTTCTTCCATGTTTGTTTCGTTAAATCCTCGTTCGGAAAAAGCTTTAAGTGCGCCGTTAAAAATAATTTCCTTCGTTTGCTGTTTCATGCTTCCTCCTTTTTTTGAACTGACCGTCCAGTACAAAAATTATGTATTTATTATAAGCCCATCTTTAGTTACCCAGCAATAGGAAAAATGAAAATAATTCATTTTAGACATTTCGTCTAAACGATTATTCTAAAAAAATAAAAATGCAAAAACGGATCGAATAAGTGAGGGGGTCACTCATTCGATCCGCTATGTCATAAAATCGGATGATAAGGGGGCCATTCTACAGATTATCAACCGATTTTAAGGGAAGGCCGACTATTTTTTCACCGTTTGATTGTATTGCGCAATTTTGCCTGTTATTTCTTGTGCAGCTTGATCCAATGCCTGTTTTGGCTGTTGCTGGCCACTCAGAACGGCCTCGATTGCACCTTCGACGATTTGGCGCGCTTCTGGGAATACGCCCATCACTGCGCCCTGTGTAGCGGTGGATTGTGCCGATGCGTGCAATTGGTCAACCGCCGTCTGGAATTGCGGATATTTTACCATATTGTCTTTGAGTACCTTCTCGTCATAGGCTGCTTTCGTGATCGGGAAGTACCCGGTATTTACACTCCATTGTGCCTGTACAGCTGGGGAAGCGACGAATTTAATGAACTCCCACGCTGCCTTCTGTTGGGCTTCAGGCTTGTTGTTCATAATGTACAAACTCGCGCCGCCTACAACCACGCCGCCTTCTTTAGCTTCATTGGCTCTTGGCAGGAATCCTGTGCCTACTTCAAATTTATCGCCAACCTGCTCCACAATATTACGCAGCGAAGCGGTGGAATCCAGCGTCATCGCAATTTGTCCTGCGGAAAAAGCCTTTGCCGTATCGTCCGAGTTACGTCCCAGATTGGATACAACCTTTTCATCGATCATTTTCTTCCACCACGTCAGCGTTTTTACACCGGCATCCGAATTCAGCATGGATTCCGTTGCCGCTTGGTCACGACCATTTCCATTATTCACATAATCCGCGTTCTGATTGGCAAACAGTTGCTCCATAAACCAGCCGTAGATGGCAATGGAGGCACCGGATTTACCATCCTTGCTCAAGGCTTTTGCGGCCTTTTCGAACTCAGCATACGTTTTCGGAGGATTAGCTGGGTCAAGTCCTGCGGCTTTGAATGCATCCTTGTTATAGTATAGTATCGGGTTTGACGTATTGAACGGCATAGCGTTTAATTTACCATCAATCGTGTAGTAACGTGTTATATTTGGCTCTAACTGCGACAGATCGAACTTGTCTGCATCAATAAATTGTTGTACAGGTGTAATCATTTTGGAGTCGATCATGAATTTACTACCGATTTCGTATACTTGAATAATGTCCGGTCCGCTGTTGGAACCAAGCGACGCCTTCAGCTTGTTCAAGCTATCATCATATTTGCCTTGATATACTGGCTCTACCTGAATGTCCTTATGACTGGCGTTAAAGTCAGCTGCGATCTGCTTGATTGCTTTTTCACCGTTACCGGACATCGAATGCCACCAAGTCAGCTTCACTGGAGAAGTCGCTGCTGCCCCATCACTACCATTACTCGGCTTCTCTGCAGCAGTATTATTGCTACAACCTGCTGCAACCACCATGGCAGTCAGAATAAGCAGGGTCAATGTACTTTTCAGACGAAAAAATCTCATAATCTCTCTTCTCTCCCTTTGATTAAATGATCTTGAATTGGCATTCTCTTGCGATATTCTTGTGTGTTGAAGCTCTGTATATGGGCTGCTTGCGCAGGTGTTGCTTTTCATTTGAAATATGTGATCAGCCTTTAAGCGCGCCCGCTGCCATTCCACGTACCAACTGCTTTAGTCCAAAGATCAGCAGGAGCAGAGACGGTAAAATGACAAGGGCCGTACCCGCAAATACCAAATTCCATGAAGTCGATTCCTGAAATTCGAGCATGGATATTCCGATCTGTACCGTACGCATATTTTCACTATTGGTGATCAGTAAAGGCCAGAGGTACGAATTGTACATATTCAGGAACGAATACACAGCCAATGTTCCAAGCGCAGGGCGCGATAATGGAAGCACATGGAACACAAAGTAACGGATATGTCCGCACCCATCCATACGAGCCGCCTCAAACAGTTCCTTGGGAAGCTGGAGAAAAAATTGCCTTAACAGGAATGTTCCGAATGCCGTCGCCAGAAAAGGAACCGTCAATCCTTGATATGTATCAAGCCAGTTCCAGCTTCGTACCGTCAGGTAGTTTGGAATAATGGTCACTTCCCAAGGGATCATCATCGTCGCTACAAACATGCTGAAAATGAAGTTTTTTCCCTTGAATTCCATTTTGGCAAAGGCGTAGGCCGCCAAGCTCGCTGTAATCAACTGCCCAATCATCGTCAGACCCGAAATGAGAAATGTATTTCCAATAAAGGCTGCAATCGGAACAATTTCAAACACTTCAGTGAAATTCGCCATATGAAAAGAATGTGGAAGAAAGCTTGGTGGATAAGCGCTTGCTTCCTCCGGCGACATGACTGCCATAAAAAACGTATATATAACCGGATACAAAATGAGAGCAGCTGCAATCGTAAGCAGTACATACAGCAATGTTGAATTCAGGTGTCGTTTCATTGGTAATGCACCTTTCTTTCCACCCATTTGAACTGAATCATCGTGAGCAGCAGAATGACGGCAAACAAGACAATGGCCTGCGCGCTCCCCGTTCCAAACCGAAAATTAACGAAAGCTTCCTGATAGATGGAATACACGAATACATTCGTACTGTTCACCGGACCGCCTTTGGTCAAAATGTTAATTTGAGCAAAAGACTGGAAGGCTCCAATGATGGAGACTACTGTTACAAAAAAGATCGTCGGTGATAACAGTGGCAGGGAGATACGCCAGAACGTGACGAGCGGGCCAGCTCCGTCCATTTTGGCACTTTCATACATGTCATCTGGAATCCCTTGAAGTCCGCTCGATAAGATAATGTAATTGAAGCCAAGATTCATCCAGATGGTCATCATGGCTACTGAGAACAGCGCCCAATCCGGGCTGGTCAGCCACGGAACCGGATTAATATGTAGCAGGGAAAGCACATAGTTGAACATCCCCAGTGTCGGATGAAAAAGAAATTTCCAAATGACCGCAGATGAACCGACCGACAACACCATCGGCAGCGAAAAGGCAAACTGGAAGATACGCATTCCCCGCAATTTACTGTGTGTAAGTGCAGCGAGTACCAGCGCCAATAAAATACCTACTGGTACTGTTAACAGTGCAAACAGGAGTGTGACCTTAATTCCTTGTAGAAACAGTCCCGAGCTGAAAAGTGTAGTAAAATTATCTAACCCTACATAAGCTGCAACGTTTCCTGCGGGATCTGTAGAATGCAAGCTGAGATATACGGACTTGATCATCGGGTAAAACATAAATACAGCAAACAAAATTAGCGATGGAGCCAAAAAGGTATACGCTAGCGCGTTTTCGCGCAGTCTTTGAATTTTTAGCGAACCCGTGCGTATGCGGGCTTTAGACGAAGTCTGTTGCTGACTCCTCGTCCCCAGTCCCATAGATTTGTTAAGCTCACCCAAAACGGAACGCCCCTTTCTTTTCAAACCAACCTCAGTAAGTGTATCGTTTTGATGTAAAGGGAACGTCAAGTGGGCTGGAGTAAAATGTTAATGTTTTTTCTTTTTGTAAAAGCAACTCTCTATAGGTATAAGCACAAGGACGTAGACTCCTGCATATAATGCATCATTACATGGTATGGAGGTTAGAGGCGAATGCCATACAACACTGTCAGTCCACAAACTTTATATCAAGCTAGACCGGAATTACAGGCGGAACTCAAAAATATCCGCGATCATTTGCATTATCAATTAAGCCCCTACATGAATCACACGGTTAGGGTACAAACGATGGATCATCAAGTATATGAAGGGACGATTGTACACATCGATGCGGATCATTTGTATTTAAGAGTCCCTCAGCAATATCACTCACCCTTCTCAGGCACCACCACCCCTGATCGCTCCTATGCCTACAACAATATCATTCTGCCGTTGGTGTTATATAATTTATTGGTTATAACTCTGTTGAGCTGACGCTCGTTCCATATACCTCTCTAATTAAAAGACAAAAAACCTCCAAATTCTGTAAGTAGCCTACTCTTGGCACATTACGAAGTTGGAGGTTTTAGTTATTTGTTTTCCATAATTATTAGTTCTCACAAGAGATACCTGCTTCTTGCTCTAGTACAGCTACAAACCTTTCTATACAATCTCCATTCGGCAGGTGGGTGAACACCTCGTTCACACCCTGATTGATCAGCGTGATGTTCCCCCTAGAATCTGACAAATCCTTATCCAGCTTAGCCAGTGAAATATGGTGATAATTGATGAACTTGACCCAAGGAGTATCCATAGTGCAGGAATAAAAGATGATTCGTTGGGACGTCACTGCCAGCGTTCCATGATGCGATATCTTCTGGGAGCTCTGTTGCAAATCATACGTACACCCCATACATGATCGGATGTGTTCGCCCGCTTCTAACGTCAGACTAATAGCTCGCAGCTCGTTTTCATTTGTTTGCATCCCGTCTCATCTCCTGTTCGAAGTTCAGGAACGAGTCGCAGCTCCTTGACCTCAGATCAGCTTTTGCGGCTTGTCCCGTCGACCTCTTCATTTTTCGTCAGATTAAGACTCTCACGAACTGGACAATGACCTACCTCAACTGCACAGTGAAACCAAGGATGGATATGTACAACTTAACATGGGTACAGGATGTTATCAACAAGCAAGCTACCACTATTATTTGCCTAACTCCGTAAGCTGCGCATTGCTGAAGAAGCAATTAGATCTAATTTTAAGTGATTGGAATGGATGAATTTCAGAAACGAGGAATGGTATACGCTTCTTCTTGGCAAGCTAATGTGAGAATACGTTAGAACGGAGAAGAAGCCTTATGAAATATAACCGTTTGCTGTGCGCTGGAATTGCTGTTTCTTTACTGTGTATCAGCTCTTGTCCCACTCCATCTACCAATGCACAAGCCTCATCATACGCCTCCCCCACTCCTACAAAGGGAAGGGCCTATTACGAAGAACGGGGCGACATTGTGTGGGAAGTTCCTACCCATCGTAAGCTTATCGCTCTCACATTCGATGACGGACCGGACGAAAGCAATACGCCTGCCATTTTGGATTTACTTAAAGAGTACAATGCTAAAGCAACCTTTTTTGTCGTCGGCAGCCGTGTAGAAAAGCTTCCTGATATTGTGAAACGAGAACGAGCAGAAGGGCATGAAGTGGGCAATCATACCTTTTATCATTCATCTTTTCAGTATATTTCCCGTAACAAAGCTCTGTCAGAATTGGATCAAGGCCAAGCGAGCATCGTTCAAGCAACTGGTGCAGGAACCCATCTTTTTAGACCCCCCGGCGGCTCCTACACCGATTCGCTCGTCAAGCTTTCTAAGGAAAAGGGGTTGAAAATTATTTTATGGTCCTGGCATCAGGATACCTTAGATTGGCGAAAACCTGGTGTACATCGTATCGCTAATAAGGTCCTTCGCAACGCCCGTAACGGCGACATTGTCCTGATGCACGATTATGTACATCAAAGTACACAAACCGTCGAAGCCCTGAAAATCATTTTACCGGAGCTCAAGAAGAAAGGGTTTACCTTCGTCACGGTATCCGAATTGCTCTCTAATCGGGAAAAACCGGATGGGCTCATTGAAGTGAATAAGTAAAAGAGAGCAATAAAACTCCGTCAATTATTTGTTGACGGAGTTTTATACATGAGGATTTTGCGAAAACCCAATAAGGAACTGATAATTCAAGAAGCCTATTACATCATATTGCTATTTTCATTTGCTTAGATTAGCCATATTCACTTGAATCGTGGTTTAAATACCCATTTTATTTATATAGGTATACCTTTTAGGAAGAAAAATTATATTAGATTGATGACCTCATTAAGCTAACGGGAAACGTTAGTTGTATGTTAGTTCAGCCTTCAAGGAGTAAGGCATGACCTATAAGGAATATGTGGAGGCTATGAAAGTAAATCGTGAGGTAGTAAACCGGGTATATGAAGAGCTAGTGTTTACGCCAGAAGATCTTATTATATGGAATGAAGTTGCTAAGCGGAATTTGAGAGGAGTTGTACTAACTGCTGACTGGTGCGGAGATGCCGCCTTAAACGTGCCAATCGTACAAAAAATTGCAGAACATAGCAATATTGAACTACGGTTCTTAAACCGGATGAAATGGATCAATACTTGACTAATGGGACCTCCCGAGCCATTCCAATCTTCATCTTTATTACCGAATCAGGTGGAATGCAGGACGTTTGGGGACCTCGCTCACCAGAAGTACAAGAGCTTGCCACAGAAGTACGCAAGCAACTACCTGCAAGTGATGCATCAGATTTTGCAGAACAGCAAAAAATTGTGTTTGGCAATTTTAAAGAGAATATTACTACAGACCCTGCTATCTGGCGTACTGTTATCGACAGTGTGAAAGCCAAGCTTAAAGCCGATTGAACAATGACGGAGATCTTTGACTGGAAAAAAATGCAGCAGCAACCAGTAATACAATTGGCTGCTCATAAAAAATAATCAATTTAATCTGTTCTTTACGGATGTATAGAGAATGGACCGAGTGCTTACGATAAAGTTGAGGAAAATGTACAATCAGCGATCAGTATCGCATTGAATACTTGCGTTATCATATTGAATAAATGCATGAGGCTTTGTTGGATGGATTTGAAATCATGGGGTATACCGTGGCACTTTAGAGCGAAAAAGGAAGGAAAGCTTCTTCTGGTATAAAAGTCTGATCTCCAACAATGGACTGTAAACTTAAGCGGCAAAAAGGTGAACTACGTTTCACCTTTTTTCTTAATAGCCTTGTGTTCTAATTACCGATCAGTCTTCTTTCTCATTGCTTAATTGTGCTAACGTATCAATAACAGCAGCGGCGGTCTAAGACTTATTTATCAAGTCGTAGTTCGCCGCTGTTCCAAGACCCACAGGAGATTCACTGAAATAAGCTTTAAATGCAGTGTTAAAATTAAAACAGCGGCAGCATAGGTTGAGCAAAATAAAGTCTATGACTGCTGCTATTGTAGTAATTTCTTTTAACTTGTTAGGGTTTGTTAAATAACTTCAACAGCCCTCTCAACTTGAATTACTGCTGTTGGGCAAGTTCCATTTTGAGTTGCAGATGTTAAATCGCATTCCATATCACTTTGCCATTTTGACGGGTTAGTATTATCCGGAATGACCTGTTTGACAATATCACAGTAATGTTTTTCTTTGTTAGTAATGTATTCGGCCATTATTTTTGCTTCTTCCAATTGTGCTAAAACTACTTCTTTTTGCTTCCGGATGATTTCATAACGATCTTCAATAGTAGACTCACCCTTTAAGCTTAAATCAACATATTTTTTTATATCCTCCATTGACATTCCGCATTTTTTTAAGTACTTCGCACCTCTAAGCCAATTTATCGCCTGCTCATCAAACACCCGATTATTATTTTTATCACGTTGTAAATCAGGAACGAGGCCTTTATCTGTATAGAAACGAACCGTGTGTTCGGTCAAATCAAGCATTTCGGCAACCACTTTTACAGTATACATAAAATCCTCCCTTATCGATCCTCAGAAGAGGTTATAAAACCTACCTTCGTGTTACACGAGACTCTTAATTAAATCATACACTGAGTTTCAGAAAATAAAAACCCCTAAAAAATAATATTTTTTGTTGACTTCGTGTCACACGAAGGTTGTAAGGTAATACATATCAAAGCTTTTGATTTTTAGAATCAACTTAAGTAAGTGTTTAATCGATACTTTCAAGTTTATAGAAATTTTCCTTAAAGCATACTTAAACTTCATAAAATAAAATATATAGAAGTTTTCTAATACAGTTGACTTCGTGTTGCTCGAAGGTAGTATGCTTTTAACATGAGTTTAAATGGATTCACATAAGGAGGTGCATATATGCAAAAAGTAACGCATAATTGAGCTTTTTTCTAAAGAGCGTAATAACAACTATAGGAATCATCATAATAAATTAAAGGAGACTCATAAAATGAAACTAACAGAATCGACTCGCAATGAAATAGGTATGCCTCTCGTAGGGTTTGGTACCTTCCAATTATCGGATGATCAAGCGGAATACAGTGTTACAGAAGCGCTTAAAGCTGGATTCAGACACATTGATTCTTCTGAGGCTTACAATAATGAAGAAGGCACTGGCCGAGGTATTAAAGCGGCTGGAGTTTCAAGGGATGAGCTTTTTGTCACGACTAAACTTTTCCCTGCACCCGTTAAAAACTACAGTCAGACCGTTAAAAACTACAGTCAGACCATTGAGACGTTAAAGAATCAGCTTAAACAGCTCCAGCTTGACTATGTAGATCTTTACCTTATACATGCCCCACTCTCCGAACTTAGACTGGAACAGTGGAATGCTTTTGTTGAACTGAAAAAATTAGGACTGGCTAAGCATATTGGAGTATCAAATTACAATATTGCGACAATTAAAGAAATTTTGGATGCAGGTCTGGCCAAGCCTGAAGCAAATCAAATTGAATTTCATCCTATCTCTGCCCAAGTCGAGCTCACCAGATACATGAAGGAAAATGCGATCGCACCGATTGCCTATAGCTCGCTGGCTCCTCTTTCAACCTGGCGGGTTGAAGAAGGCCAGGGAGGAGAAGTGCTCGCTGAAATCAAAAAAGAAGGCCAACAGATCATTAAAGAAGTTGCTACGAAACTTGAGGTGTCGGAAGCCAGAGTACTATTAAGATGGGGGTTACAGCACGGCTACGCTGTATTAACAAAAAGCAGTAAACCCGAACGTATTCGTGAAAATTTAAATTTATTTGACTTTGAAATTTCTGATAACGATATGGAACGGTTGAACCAACTAGATCAGAATCAAGCCCTGGCTTGGGCGGCAAGTGGTCTTGATCCAATGGCAGCTCCCCCTCTTAAATAAACGTGGCAGATAACAGGAGCAGGCATAATTGAAAAAGGTCGTTCATTCCGTTCAATATAAGCTATAAGCATCAGCCAATAAGGAGATTAGTTTAGCAAAGCAGCTAATGGGACTAACGAAGTGTCCCCTTAAAATAGATGTTGAATCATCGTCTATTAACGGGCTTTTTATTTATTTTAAGACATGCCAATAGGGATCGTTGCAGAAATGTTAACGATCCTTTTTTGTATACCTTTCAGTCCAACGTTTTGGAGGCTAGCCATTGCATCATCGTTATTTTCTTTCCGTTAATCACCTTCGATACTTCGTTGTTATAGACGTAAATCCAAGACCAGTGGCCATTGTATTCATACGGTGTTTGGTCGCTCTTTTTGTACAAACCAGAGGTATCTACTACGTTATCAAATAACGACATATGAACATCCTTTGCTCCAGCATTCACTAAACGGTTGTAGGTCGGAACCGTATAATCGTTCGGCGGTACTACGGTGTCGGTTTTGGCAGCCACAAACCAGATCGGAAGGTCCTTCATTTCGTTAATCTGTTCATCGGTTATAAGGCTGTCCTTCAAGGCTTCACAGGCCACCACAGCGGCTGCAAAATAGTCTTTATAATCACGGATCATCAGCATAGTCATGTAACCGCCGTTGGAGTCTCCGCCAATGTAGATTCGATCTGTATCAATGTCTTTGTTCTTGGCCACGTACTCCTTAATTAAGGACATCAATGCTTGCTCGTATTTGGAGGTGCCGTCTCCGAAGCCTGTAAAACCATCCATCCAGTAGGTTGGAGTCTGAGGTGCCAGCACATAAGCCCCTTCAAAATAGGATTGAATATCTTTAGATGCAAAATTCGCTGCATTATTTCCGGAAATCGGAATCGTCGGATCTGTACCTCCCTCACCCATACCATGCAGCCAGATCACCAAGGGATTTTTCACTTTGTCTTTTGACGGTGCATAGTCCGCATAGGTTAAAGTAATCCCGTCAAAAGTAGCTTTGCCGGTTGCAAATTGATCAACTAGCTTCCGTATCTGACCTGCGGAAGTATCAATTTTCAAGCCGGAAATCGTTCCTAATGTGGTTTTAATAGCTTTTTGCTGCGTGATTGTGTATTTGTTATCATTCCATGCGTTAAACCCGGAACCTGCCGCATCATAATGAATAGCTGAGCTTAGTGTTAAGGCTGGGCCGACTTCCATTTCTAATACAACGTAGCTTCCGGTTTTATTTACAGGGTTGCCACTTTTGTCCGATACATAGGCCTGGGTGACTTTCCGGTTGCCACTCTCAATAAAGGGATTTACCAATCGGCCGTCGCTTCTTCCCACATGCACCTTAAATGTATCCTTTGTTATCGCATCTTTAGGTACTGGCTTACCCAGGTTAACAATGATCTTCGTAATGGCTGCCCCCCAATCCTTAACCTCCGCAACCGTCCGGTACGAGGTGGGCTGTATCTTTACATCCTTGGCCCATGCAGCGGAATTGAAAGCAAGGGTCGTACCGATAGCTAAAGTGAATAACATAGTTGTTTTAGCAGCCTTTTGAAACCGTTTAAACATGATGTCTTACCTCCCGGTCCATTAATAAAACGCTTACATTATTTATTTTAATGATTTTTTTATTTGTATCCGGTCTTTTATTAGCCTAATTTAGGTCAATTACTGACTCCTTGCTCCAGAATACCTCTTGTTCTCTTTTCGATATTGATGCGGTGTTGCCTGATAAACCTTTTTAAATACCCTGGCAAAAGACTTCTCGTTCGGAAATCCATGCTCCAGCGCAATTTGTATGATGGAATGATCCGTATTCATGAGAACTCGAAAAGATCTCTCCAGACGGATGGCATTGATATATTGAAATAGGGTCATCCCTACATGCTTCACAAAAAAACGGGACAAATATTCGGGAGACAACCCAAAAACCTGAGCTATCGAATCCAAGGATAAACTTTGATCGTAATTCTTTTTGATATAATCGGTTATCAACGTCAGCCGCTCCAAATATTTATCGGAGTTAAAGCCACGGATAGATTCATGATCCATTTTAAAATGCATTAATAACAGATACACCAGTTTATAAGATAGCGATGTTAAATGGATATGTGCTAAAGAGTCATTATACTGGTTGAGATAAGCCACAAATAAGGTGTTTAACAAATCACGCAACTCCGCAAAATGCTGTAATCTCTGCTCGTTAGTTTCGAAAATGGATATACAGTCAAATGAAATGGGGTTACTGCCGTTAACATTTTCTCTAATAAATTCAGAAGGAATCAGAACGGTTATAGCCTCTCTTCCTTGTCCCTTAGCCACAGAGAAGGAATGAATAGCATTCGAATTGATGAGCACAATATCTCCTTCTTTGGAGCTATAACTCGCGCCATCAATATAGATATTATCGATTTTTCCTGAAAGCACATAGGATATTTCGATGCTGTCGTGCCAATGCCCAGGTATGTACGCTGGTTCATTGGAGGAATGAACTATAATTTTTAACGGAAAATGATTGTCTGCCTGGACCAGCTCATATTTGTATTCCAAGTTTGTCGCTCCTCTCAGATGTGAACTCATAAATAGAAGAAAATGGCTTCAGCAAAGTGCCGAAACCACTTGTATTTAACCTTCCTTTCTCTATAAACAAAAAAACCTAAGTATAACAAAATACATAAGATCCTTAGATCTTAACATTTTGTTCCTTAGGTTTTGCCTGCGTAACAGTAACAATCCTAGTGCTATTCATTTAATTAAGCTAAGTATATAGCGAGTTGAAAATCATGTCAACGCTTTCATTCAAGGCGTAATAAACGAAAAGGTCTTATAGATCATGCGTAAATCTATATATATCACTGCATTTTGGATCATTATAAAAGGCTGATTATGAGAGTGTCCATAATCAGCCTTTTGTTTTACGCTATGTGGTTAAACAGGGCGTCTAATCATAGAAGCCCTTGATGCATAAGGTTTTTTGCCCCCCACATAATTCATTCTAATCAACAACTTCCTTACAATTGTATAATGGGGTATACAAAGTAGCAATGATATTTCTAAGAATTTAATTTTCTAAAATATTTCACCTTCTCTTGGCGGCATAGGTATGCTCTATCCCGCTCCCAACTCTCCAGAATGACGATATCTTGTAGTGTAGACTTATCCGGCCCCATAATATAGTTATTTTGCTCAAAAGCAAGCAACTAACTTTTATGCTTTCTGTACACCTCCGCGTCTTTATCTCCAGATCTAACATATTACGGCAACCTGCTGAAAAGTTGTAGACTAAACGGCGATGTTAAGCTAACGTGGCAGGTTAACCTAACAAGCAGACTGCCAATTACGTTTGAAAATACCCAAACGTGCTGCCGGGTTGACATTCAGAACTGGCCTTGTGAATCTGGTGGAGTTAAAGGGAGTGCTAGTTGTGTCTCATCTATTATTTTGAACAAGCATTGTATTGAAGAGCCAGCGAAAATTCCATCTGAAATACTGAGCTAGATGCCAATCTTCATAGCCATTTAATACACCTTCATTTAACCAGTAAGACTCTGGTTTTCCGCTCGTCGCAGCTTCAGACACATAAGCGATCGTTTTTTCTAAAAAGCGAATGACATCTAGGATTTTATCTGGAGTGGACACATCTCCATGCCCGGGAATGACAGTATCTACCTTCAGATCTCTTTGAATGCGTCTAAGGATGCGTATCCAAGCGTATGGATTACCGTATGGCATGACCGGAATCGTCTTGTTGGTTATTAAATCACCAGCAATCAAGGTTCGTTCTTCAGGCACGTAAATAACGGCATCGCTTAAAGAATGGCCGCCTCCGTAGGATAAAACTTCGACAGTACGTTTTGCTCCTTTTATAACTAGTTTATCGTCAAAAGTTATCGTGGGTATCACCCTACGAAGGGAAGGGATAGCATCATACAGGGCTCTCTGCACGGAAAGATCATAGCCGATTTCGGTTAACATGTGCGGATTTTTTTCTTGTGAACGTACTTGATGTAGGCTATTTATTAACTTCTGAATGTTTTGTTGCATTAGATCAATATTCACTTTACCCATTTCAGATAGCAAATCTCTTGTCCAAACGGTAGATATAAAATCACTTTCCATGAATTCCTGATTGCCGTTGACATGATCTCCATGGAAATGAGTATTGATCACATATTTAATTGGTTTATTCGTTAATTGTTCTGCGGTTTGACGTAACAAAGCACCAGAATGCGGTAGGTTGGTTGTGTCCACAACAACGGTCAAATCCCCAATGTCAATAATTGCCGCATTCCCCAGCGAACCACTACCAGGTACCGAAATAGCACCCCAGATACCTTCCGCTGCTTGTTGAATCGTGAAATATTTGTTGTTCATTGTTTATGCCTCCATCAAAATAAGTTTGATACCATTTCCTTTTATCTTTAGTTTTTTTATGTTTCATGTATATCAATTAGCAACTTTAGCTTACAAGTTAGAGTCAACTAGAAATCAAGCACAAATTTTTGAAATGAAGTTAGAGGTGCAAATATCGACTTCGAGTTGACTTAAAGATGTATAATAGTTTTAAATTTTGGTTTAGAAAAAAGGAGTGACATAAAAAAAACAATGCTTACTATAAGTCAAGTATCAGAAAGAACGGGGCTAACTCCTTATACGATTCGCTATTATGAAAAAATTGGAGTGCTACAGGAACCAAATCGAAGAAATGGAAGGACACGCATTTATACCGAAAGTGAGGTTTCATATATACAATGTTTAATTAGATTAAAAAAATTGGGATTGTCGCTTGAGGAGATTACGGAATTTACTCGTGACGGATGTGTACTGGATAAAATTCAAAAAGGGGAAGAAGTTGCTAATTTTACTCCTGCCTTACACATACGGATAGAAATTCTTGAAAAGCATCTGGTGGAACTGGAATCCAAGCGGCAGGAACTTGAGTGCATGATTTCCCTTGCCAACGAGAAGATAGCCCTGTACCAAAAACTTACGAAAGACGATATAGTAATGTAGAAGACCTGGTTCGCCACCAGCATATACGATGGCAACAGAATTGATTGAACTAACGGGAAACGTTAGTTCAATGAAATAGCGATAGTCTAGGGTTTATTTTCCCGTCCTAGGCTACCATTGTTTCTTTTGTTGTAGTTATCAACGAACATTTAAAAAGTGGATTCATACCAGTTACCCAGTTGAGCCCTTTACATCTACTCTAAATTCAAACTGATTCCTCATGAAAAAGGTTCCGTTAATCTTAACCGACTCCGGTGTAATATTCTCCACTGTAATCCACAATATCTATCAAACCCTCGTTCAACGGCTGAACCATATATACTCTTGCCTGGCTTAATGCAGCAGCAAATAGTTCTAAATCCGATTTTAACACTTTATATGTATGCTTCATGCTGATCACTTCAGAAATAGATATTCGGGTAAATCGTGTGGTAATTCCTACACTGAAGAAAGCTCTGCCGACCATAAGGTTAGCAGAGCTTTTTAATGACGATTAAGAACCTCCAACCTGTACAAGAATCTGGATACCAGGTACGGTTATAAAAACCAAAAAGCTACTCACAACAATTAACAGTCCCATTTTTCTCAACATTACCTATCCACACCTTTTCAATTAGATTGGAGAACTCTGTTTTGATTTCAGGAGTCGCATAGACTTGGAAACGCATAAACAGGCCAATACAATTTATAAAGTAAGTCTCATTATTAATTATATGTGACTTTACCATTGCAAATAACAATTGTTTAAAACCATCACTGTACCTTTCTCTGTTTAAATAATAGTAGGCCATTTCGTAACCAAACCATGCAATGTAGTCGGGTACTACTTGTTGGCTGTACATATCAGTAGATGTCGGGAGTTGAGTAAAGGCATCAATCTCTTTTTTAAACCTTAAAAGTACATCATCAACATCCAAATTATATTGATTAGCAGCTATCATAACGTTTAACAGCTTTGAAAGTTTCTCACCTTCCATGGTATCTGCTGTTTCGGCTATGTATTCAACATATGAAAAAGGATGCTAATGAGAAAATAAGAATTCACTTTACAGATATATTGAACTTCAATTTCACGAAAGACCATCTCCCTTTGCAAGAAATGTGATTTTTTCGTGATTTAACGAAGAAAGGCTCCCTTTCGGGAGCCTTTTAAATAGCGGTATTACAGGGTTTTGATACCCTTTATTACATCATTCCGCCCATACCACCCATGCCGCCCATGTCAGGCATTGCAGCCTTTTCTGGTTCTGGCTTGTCAGCGATAACCGCTTCGGTAGTCAGGAACATTGCTGCTACGGAAGCAGCGTTTTGCAATGCATAACGAGTTACTTTCGCAGGGTCCACGATACCAGCTTCGATCATGTTTACCCAGTCGCCGGTAGCTGCATTAAAGCCTACGCCAACTTCTTCGCGTTTCAGACGCTCAACGATTACAGAGCCTTCTTCACCTGCGTTAGCAGCAATGGTGCGGATTGGAGCTTCCAGAGCGCGCAGCACGATGTTCACGCCTGTTTGCTCGTCGCCTTGCAGTTCAACAGCTGCAACTGCTTTGTATACGTTCAGGAGCGCTACACCACCACCGGATACGATACCTTCTTCAACCGCAGCACGGGTTGCGTTCAGGGCATCTTCGATGCGCAGTTTGCGTTCTTTCAATTCTGTTTCAGTTGCCGCACCGACTTTGATGACTGCTACGCCGCCGGACAATTTAGCCAGACGCTCTTGCAGTTTCTCTTTGTCGAACTCGGAAGTGGTTTCTTCCAGTTGCGTACGGATTTGGCTAACACGAGCGTCGATGTCGGCTTTGTTTCCAGCACCGTCAACCACAATCGTATTTTCTTTAGTGATACGCACTTGACGTGCTGTACCCAGTTGGTCTACGGAAGCTGTTTTCAGGTCCAGACCCAGTTCTTCTGTAATCACTTGACCGCCTGTCAGGGCAGCGATATCTTGCAGCATTGCTTTACGACGGTCACCAAAGCCTGGAGCTTTAACAGCTACAGCGTTGAATGTACCACGCAGTTTGTTAACAACGAGCATAGCCAGTGCTTCGCCTTCGATGTCTTCAGCGATCAGAACGAGTGGCTTGCCTTGTTGTACGATTTTTTCAAGCAATGGCAGGATTTCTTGAGTGTTTGTGATTTTTTTGTCTGTGATCAGTATATACGGATTGTCCAGTACAGCTTCCATTTTGTCCGTATCTGTAATCATGTACGGGGAAATGTAGCCACGGTCAAATTGCATACCTTCAACCACTTCCAGCTCTGTTGCAAAACCGCGGGATTCTTCAACAGTGATTACACCGTCTTTGCCCACTTTTTCCATAGCTTCAGCGATCAGTTCGCCTACTTCGTCATCAGCAGCGGAAATACCGGCTACTTGAGCAATGGATTGTTTGCTTTCGATTGGTTTGGAGATGGCTTGCAGTTCAGCAACAGCTGCTTTAACCGCTTTGTCGATCCCTTTACGGATACCGATTGGGCTTGCGCCAGCAGTTACGTTTTTCAGGCCTTCTGTGATGAGGGCTTGAGCCAAGACAGTAGCAGTAGTCGTACCATCACCAGCTACATCGTTCGTTTTGGTTGCTACTTCTTTAACCAGTTGAGCGCCCATGTTTTCGAACGCGTCTTCCAGCTCGATTTCTTTTGCAATCGTTACACCGTCATTGGTGATGAGCGGGCTACCGAATTTTTTCTCCAGTACAACGTTACGGCCTTTCGGTCCGAGTGTTACTTTAACAGCATTAGCCAATGCGTCAACCCCGCGCAACATAGAGCGACGAGCGTCTTCACTGAATTTAATATCTTTAGCCATTTGTGATAAACCTCCCTATGGATTATGAATGATTTGTTTCAATTCCTATATTCAGGTCTTGTCCGGGTTCCGGTTAACCGATGATCGCGTGGATATCGCTTTCTTTCATAATCAAATATTCTTTACCTTCATATTTGATTTCCGTTCCAGCGTATTTAGAGAAAATGACACGGTCGCCTTCTTTTACTTCCAGAGGAATACGGGCACCGTCTTTCAATGCGCCTGCGCCAACCGCGATAATTTTGCCTTCTTGCGGCTTTTCCTTGGCAGAGTCAGGAAGTACGATCCCGAAGGAAGTCGTTGTCTCTTGCTCAATTGCTTCCACCAATACGCGTTCACCCAAAGGTTTGATCATGAAAAAATAGCCTCCTTATTAAGTGTTTTATCCTGTAATTTGGTTGTTATGTTGTATGTATTAGCACTCGACAGTCGTCAGTGCTAACAACCAACTTTATGATACTCAACTTGGGATTGAATTTCAAGTCCCTAATGTATTTTTTATGGGAATTTTTATGGACAGCCCTTCCCGATTATATCCATCTATCTGAAAAATAACCGTTAACTCAAGGCTAATGGTTATTTTTAAGGCAGCTAAGCTGCTGCTTGTTATGCTCTATCAATAGTCATGATATACAAATGCCATTCATCATCTGCAAGTGACATGTAGCGCGGACCCGAATAAATTGTTTACTGAGCCATTCAGGTCCTTCCTTATTATTCTGAAGCTACACGCAATTGGGCCTCACGTTCCTCCTGTGCACGCAGCTGCTTGCGGTACACGACCGAAGACAAATACACGCTCACTTCATATAGCACCAGCAACGGAATCGCCACCAAAAAATCGGAAATAAAGTCCGGCGGGGTAATGACAACCGCAACGAACACAAGCAGAAAATACGAAATCTTCCGCCACTTGCGAAGCCGCATTGGTGTTAAAACATGAATCCCCGTCAGAAACATGATAAGCAGGGGGAGCTCAAACAGTAGCGCTACAGGTAGTACAATATTAAACATAAAGGTGAAATATTGTGCGATCCCGTACGTTTCCTGTAATCCCATACTTTTGGTGACCGACGATGTAAATTGAATCGCCATCGGGAAAATAATGAAATAAGCAAAAGCTGTCCCAATGATGAACAAAAGCAGCACATAAGGCACATACCGCAAAGTCGCACTTCGTTCTTGTGGTCTTAAGCCCGGGCTGACAAACTTCCACAGTTGGTAGCAAGCAAACGGTAGCGCCACCGCAATCCCGATGATCATGGCGATCTTCATGTAGATACCGATCCCGTCCCAAAAGGAAAACGCGTTTAACTGAAAAGCTTGCGCCGAACCGGAGCGAATAAGCCAGTCATAGACAGAACCCGCCGCGAACAGACCACCAGCCAGTGCCAATACAAATACAATTAGCACATAGATAATTCTGCGGCGAAGCTCTCCCAGATGTTCCATTAGCGGCATTTCATGCTCTGGTGGGGTCAAGTCCACTCCTCCTTTCTGAACGGAACGCAGCAGCGCCTCCTAAAAAATAAAGCCCTTCACTGAAGAAGAGGCTTTTGTTTATTGTACAAGATCAAGAATCGATCACTAAATCTATGACAAGCGTTTATCCTCAGGCTGAGGTTGAACTTCTGAAGACGTCGTTTGTGATGCTTTGACCACACTATCTTTGCTGTCTTTACGCTCAGTCCGTTCATCTTCTGATAAAATATCGCGTGCCCCGTTTTTAAACTCACGGAATGTACGCCCTACAGCTCGACCCAACTCAGGCAGCTTGTTCGGACCAAATAGCAGCAGCGCCAGAATAATTAACAAAATATAACCCGGTGCTCCAATATTGGGCATGTGTAGTAATCCTCCTTATGTTGACGGACAAAATAACAATCTTTGTCCGTATACGGCCTTATAAATTCTTATAGGTATCATACCACACACGATGTGCTGCCTTCTACCGGAACTGGCCTGTCACCATAAGCAGCGCTTCTGGAAGTTGGTCCATTATCGCTGCCAAATTTTCATGCACACCTTTGGGCGTTCCTGGCAAATTGACGATCAGTGTACGTCCGCGTATTCCTACGATTCCACGGAATAGCATAGCCGCTGGATTTTTCTGCATCACGATCATTCTCATGGCTTCCGCCATGCCTGGCACTTCCCGTTCCACAACCCGCCTAGTCGCCTCCGGTGTCACATCACGGATCGCCAGCTCGGTTCCACCCGTAGTTAGTACCAGGTCTGCATGAAAATAATCGGTCATTTCGATTAAAGCCGCAATAATTTCATCCGGTTCATCGGGAACGATCCGGTATTCCACAATCTCTCCGCCCAGTTCTTCTTCGATGAGTTCCCGGATGACCTGTGCGCTTGTATCCTCACGCTCTCCCCTTGCCCCTTTATCACTGGCTGTTAGGATCGCCGTTTTCCACACCATAAGATCACCCTTCTCCTATCATGAAAGAATACTTTCTCTTCTGAAAATCAGAAACAGCCACGCTGCATCCTCCATCACATCACAGTACCCTCTCGGCGACAATGTTGTCTATGTCAAGGTTCCCGGTGGTCCTCCCTTTGAAAATCCCCATGCTTGCCACCTGTTTTGGATTGCAGCATAGTAGGGCCGATGATCATATCTTTTTGCAGCGCCTTGCACATATCATACACGGTTAACGCTGCGGCTGAAGCCGCTGTCAAAGCTTCCATTTCTACACCTGTCTTACCTTCGGTCTTCACTTCAACTTCAATATGAAGCACATCATGTCCATTATCGGAAAAAGTAATGTTCACGCCTGTCAGGGCCAGTGGATGACACATCGGTATCCAGTCTGACGTTTTTTTCGCGCCTTGAATCCCTGCGACCTGGGCCACAGCAAGAACATCCCCCTTGCCGATTCTTCCTTCTTTTACAGCCGTCAATGTAGCCGGATTCATCGTAATCTGAGTCACGGCAACTGCTGTACGAATCGTAGACGTTTTACCCGAAATATCTACCATCCGAGCCCGTCCCTGTTCGTTAAAATGAGTAAAGGAATCCACGACTCCCTCACAGCTCCTTTCACATACCCAACTTTACTTCATTCATCATTTGTCAATAATCACAATCTAAGCGTCCATCCAGAGTAAACAGCACGTCCACTCGCAAATCCCTTGGCTCCATGGGCACCTGTGTCAGCAATTGTCCCGGCAACAGCAGCGAGACATAAAGCGGACCTACATGGCTGTTGTTATGCTTCTCTGCCTCTACCTGTACGGTAAAGCGGTCATAATAGCCTCCGCCGTAGCCGATCCTGCCCCCACGACGATCGAAGGCCAAGCCGGGTACAACAACCCAGTCAATTCCCGTCCACATTTCAGGCGACCATTCCTTGCATGTCAAAGCAGGCTCAGGGATGTTCCAGATGCCGGGTACAATATCTCCGTACTGATCCATCTCCCTCAGCTCCATAGTTCGAGTTACCGGGTCCACTCTTGGGGCCAGGACACGATCTCCCTGTGACCAGCAATGCTCAATGAGGGGAGTCGTCGAAATCTCGCTGCCAAAAGAGAGATAACTAAATAAGGTTAGCTTATCTCCGTTTCTGTCTATTCTAAGCTGCTCCCATGCCTCGATTGCATGCCGACAGGCCACAGCCGATGCCTTCTGCCTTGTCAGCGGGTCCATGGAGTCACGCGCTTCCCGTTGCTGCAAACGCAGCGCGTTCTTCACATTACAGACATCCATCACATCCGCCCTCCCGCACAATCGTCGATAATCTTTAAAACGTTACTATTGTCCCATTTGTCAGTAAGTGCTGTACGTTGCAAGTTTTTTTCATTCTTTTTCACTTCTCGTTTAAGTTTATCATTGTTTATACAAATTGACTACACGCGGCTCAAGGGTTTACGGGGTGAAAGCAGTGCAATAGTGGGTAATTTCATGTAAACTGGAAGGAAGGTACCTGCGAAGAAAGCAGGTAGAACTGTGCAAAATGTAATGGAGGAACGATACGCTATGCTATTGCAAGTAACCGGAATTACTAAATCCTATGGAATTGAGCCCGTTCTGGACGGGATTAACCTTCAAATATTGGAACGTGAACGTATTGGACTGGTAGGTGTGAACGGTGCAGGCAAATCGACCCTGCTCAAAATCATTGCTGGTGAAATATCCTATGACAGTGGACAAATTTTCAAGGCGAAGGAGACCAGCATCGGTTATTTGGCGCAAAACAGCGGCTTGAATTCTGACCGTTCTATCTGGGGTGAAATGATGCTGGTGTTCACTCCCCTGATTGAAGCGGAACGGGAACTGCGGCAAATGGAACAGGACATCGCTGACCTGGCCAATGCTCAAAACGAAAAACGCTACGCAGATCTGCTGGAACGCTATGCACGTCGTTCAGACTGGTTCAAGGATCACGGTGGTTATGAAATGGAGACCCGTATTCGCAGCGTGCTGCACGGTATGGGCTTTGGTTCATTTGCACCTGAGACGCCCGTAGCTACTCTGAGCGGAGGACAGAAAACTCGGCTTGCGCTAGCGCGCATCCTACTGCTCGCACCAGATGTCCTTATGCTCGATGAGCCTACCAACTATCTGGATATTCAAACACTGACCTGGTTGGAGGATTATTTGCGCGGCTACTCCGGTTCTCTGCTGGTTGTATCACATGACCGTTATTTCTTGGACCGACTGGTAACGACGATTATTGAAATTGAACGCCATCGTTCTACTCGATATACAGGCAACTACAGCCGCTACATGGAGCTGAAGGCTGCCGAGTACGAAACGAATCTGAAGCATTACGAAAAGCAGCAAGGAGAAATTGCCCGTTTAGAAGCATTCGTACAACGTAATATCGTGCGGGCTTCCACGACCAAACGCGCTCAAAGTCGGCGCAAGCAGTTAGATAAAATGGAGCGTATGGATCGGCCCATGGGAGACTTGAAAAAGGCTCATTTTTCCTTTGAAACAGCCCATATGTCAGGTAAGGAAGTACTGGAGGTACGTGACCTCTCTGTGGGATATGAAGGTAAAAAGCCTTTATTCCAGCACGCATCGTTCGACTTAAAACGTGGTGATACCGTGGCACTGATTGGTCCAAACGGGATCGGAAAATCGACGTTGCTCAAATGTCTGACCGGATCACTTAAACCTGCTGCTGGCTCCATCCACTGGGGCACGAAAATCAAAATCGGCCTGTATGACCAGGAGCAGACGAACCTGAACCCCGCCAATACCGTACTGGAGGAGTTGTGGAGCGAGTACCCTCATATGGAAGAAGCACGTATTCGTACAGTGCTGGGTAATTTCCTGTTTAGCGGTGACGATGTACTTAAAAAGGTAGCTGCATTAAGCGGAGGGGAAAAAGCCCGTGTATCTCTGGCCAAGCTCATGCTGCGCGAAGCCAACGTGTTAATTCTAGATGAGCCTACCAACCATCTGGATCTGTTTAGCAAGGAAGTGCTGGAAGCGGCTTTGATGGACTATGACGGTACGCTGTTGTTCATTTCCCATGACCGTTATTTCCTGAACAAAATGGCGGAACGTGTCATCGAGCTTCATCCTGGGGGGATAGAACATTTCCTGGGGAATTATGATGACTATGTAGCCAAAAAGCAGGAGTTAGAGGAAATTGCGCAGGAAGCTCTGGAGGCAAATCAGGCCACACGCGGCAAAACATCGGCTACCTCTGCATCCGTGACAGACGAGACCACATCCAAATCACGCGCCGCCACCTATGCGGCAGACAAACAAGCCAAAAGCGAGGAACGTAGCCGTCAACGCAAGCTGGAGGCATTGGAAAACCAGATCAAAACGCTGGAAGAACAAATTTTAGGGCTGGAGGAACAAATGACCCTGCCTGAGATTTATCAGGATTACACAGCGCTTCAGAATATTCAGGCACAACTCGACACCCATAAACAGGAATTGACTGAAACCTATACCTCTTGGGAAGAGCTGTTAGAAGAATAAAAACTACTGCATAAAATCTTAGCCTTAAAAATTTCACATTTTCCTCTTCTATATTTTTGTACACAAGATTATCCACAGCTTATGTGTATGAATAAGATTGAAAAATGGCCATTCGGGCCATTTTTTTATTGATAAAAAGCCATTTTCAAATGAAAACCAAATTTATCCACCCTTTTATCCACATTATCCACAGATTTCACAAGAACTAAAGGTGTTACATATCCCCCAACTTGCTATCTCCAAAAAGTCTTAGCCTGCTTGCTTCGGGATCGGTTATCCACATTCGAAGCGGTATATGTGGATAACTTTGTTCACAACTTGACAAATCACATCATTATTCGGGCAATATCAAAATTCCGGATTTTTTTGATGGATCATGAAAAATCGTGAACAATTGTGACGAATGATGCGAGTGAATGAGATGCTGCCATTCATTTGCTCAAACTCCTGTATTTTATCCTCTTGAATTTATATTTTTTTGATCGTTATGGAGCGGAACAAAAAAGACACGACTCAACTGTGCCGTGTCTTGCTCATTCTTCTTCAATTAAGTTTGGACAGACCATTCTTCTAGAGACAGCCCTGGATCAGCCTTCATATCCAATGAGGTAAATTCCCCGCGCTTCCATTTGGCGTAGGCCGCAGCGCCGATCATCGCTGCATTATCTGTGCAATATTTCATCGATGGTACAAGCAGCTCGATTCCTTCGCGCTCACAGCGCTCCCGCAATGCTGTACGCAGTCCGCGATTAGCAGCCACACCGCCACAAAGCAGGAGCTGCTTCGCACCGTATTCACGCATGGCACGAATCGCCTTTTCCACCAGCACCTCGACGACCGACTCTTGAAAGCCTCTTGCGATCGCTCCCACATGAACGGTTTCTCCACGCATTTTCGTCTGGTTAATTACATTCAGCACCGCAGATTTCAAACCGCTAAAGCTAAAATCATAAGAATCCGGCTCCAGCCATGCACGCGGCAAAGTAACCACTTCCTCCGATTCATGAGCCACACGATCCACATGCGGGCCACCCGGATATGGAAACCCAATCGCTCTCGCTACTTTGTCGTAGGCTTCCCCAACCGCATCATCTCTTGTACGACCAATGAGTTGAAAATGACCTTCGGACTCCATCAGCACCAACTCTGTATGTCCTCCTGACACAACGAGAGCAATACACGGATATACGATATCATGCTCCAGCTGATTGGCATAAATATGTCCCGCGATATGATGCGTCCCGATTAATGGCTTGCCGAACGCCAAGGCAGCACTCTTGGCAGCGACAATTCCAACCAACAATGCGCCAACCAGTCCTGGTCCTTGTGTCACGGCAACCGCCGAAATCTCACGAGGGGTAATTCCCGATGTTTGCATGGCCTCGTCCAGCATGTAGGTGATGCTCTCCACATGTTTGCGTGAAGCCACCTCTGGCACAACACCACCAAAGGCTTTGTGTGTTTCAATCTGACTGGAAATCAAATTTGAGAGCACCTCTGTGCCATTTTTCACGACGGAAACAGCCGTCTCATCACAACTCGTTTCCACTGCCAGTATATAGCAAGGCTCGCCGGAGGCGGAGCCTGTACCTGCTTTTTCCTCTTGCGTCATTGCTTCTGCACGCTTCCTTCCTGTTCACCGGATGCCCCATGCGCGGGAAGATCCGCCCACATGATCACGGCATCCTCGTTATTATCCGAATAATAGCCTTTGCGCACACCTGCGGGCTTAAAGCCTTTTTTCTCATACAAGCCCTGAGCGATCCGGTTCGTTACCCGCACCTCCAGCGTCATACGTTCCATCCCTAAATAAGAGGCGGTCTGCATCAACTCATCCAACAGCTTGTCCCCAAGCTTGCGTCCGCGATAAGCCTCACGAATCGCAATATTCGTAATATGGGCCTCATCCATAATCGTCCACATGCCTGCGTAACCAATGGCTCGTCCGTCTAGTTCCATAATCATATATTTAGCGAAATGATTCATCGTCAGCTCATTGCGGAATGCTTCCTCCGTCCACGGCAGCGTGAACGCTTCATGCTCAATCTCCAGCACATCGGGAATATCATCCAGTTGCATCAAGCGAAACTCAAGTTTCTCTTCCCGCTGTATGTTCTTTGCCATGTTGTTCACCGCTCTCTTCAGCGCTGACGAAGCAGATTGGCTTCCGCCTCCGCCAGCTGGGTATAATTAGGAACCAGCGTATGTAGCTCGTCATGTTCTTGACGAAGCAGCTTATCCGCCCCAAGGCGGCCAACCCATCTTCCCTCCAGCTCATAAGGTACGATACGTAGCTCGCTCCAAGCACGCAGGCGCTCGGCTGTTTCGGCGTGAACCGCCGTTTCACCGACTAGCCAAATGACCGGAGGACGCTCTTCAGAGGGCAAAGCCTCCAGCCGTTGCAGCAGGTCATCGGTCCAAGCAGTCATTAAGCGAATTGCATCTGGCTCCAGCCGTTGCGGACTCTCGACGTCGTCAACTGTATTCACGGCGAACAGCCCCGTGTAAACCTGACCACGGCGCGCATCCAGCACAGGCACAATCCAGTCCGCTGCCTGCGCTCCGGACGAACCGTTATTCACAGACTCATTTTTATCTTCTTGTCCCTTCATCTCGATGCCGCGATTCCAACCACCCCACGCCAAAGCATGCAAAGTGGATATGGACGTCACCGGGATACCCCAGGCCCAAGCGAGTGTTTTGGCTGCGGTCACCGCAATCCGGATACCGGTATAAGACCCCGGTCCAACACCAACTGCAATACCATCTACATCATCTCGTGTCAGCCCTTCTTCATTCAGCAGTCGTTCCAGCTCGGTAATCACATGCACGGAGTGATTACGTTCGCCATAGACGTTGCTTTCTCCCAGCAATTCTCTTCCGTTCATCAGAGCGGCCGCCATCACGGTCGTCGCTGTATCTAACGTCAAAAACCGCTCACGCGGCTTTACATTCACATCTGTATGCTCTCTTTGCATGGTTCAAACTCCATTCTCCCGCAAACTGCGGCACCATTGTTCATAAGGCTCGCCGTACCCGGTCAGGTGAATCAAGCGCTCCCCCACATCCGTTGTTTCTATATACATGTGAAGCCGCTGCTCCGGCAATATATCCGGTATAATACTACCCCATTCCACCAGACATACTCCTGTCCCGTAAAAATATTCGTCCAGCCCGAGATCCTCCGCCTCGTCCTGGGAAATCCGGTACACATCCATATGATACAAAGGCAATCGGCCCTCGTACTCCTTAATGAGGGTAAAGGTTGGACTATTTACGACGCCCGGCACACCTAAATGGCCGGCAAAAGCCTTGGAAAAAGCAGTTTTGCCCGCTCCCAGATCTCCATCCAGCACAATCACCGTTCCGGGAACCGCTTTGGCTGCCAAAAAACCTGCCAATGACCCGGTCTGTGCCTCTGAGACAGAACGGAACGTAAACTGCTCCTGCGAAATTGTCATATATTTTAATCACCTTTCGTCCAAATCGGACCGTTCCAACTTGTTCTTTATTATATAGTTCACCTTATGTCGCCGCAAGGCATGAAGACATGCTATTGTAAGTTAGATGATACACACAGGGAGGGATTGAAACGATGGGGCAAACCGTTTTACTCATGATTGATGTTCAGCAGGCTATGTTCATGTATGATGAGAAGCTGTATCGTGAGCAGGAAGTTGTAGCGCATTTGCAGCAGCTTTTGGACAAAGCCAGAGCTACAGGTACACCGGTGATTTTTATACAGCATACCGATGAAACGGATGAGGATTTCCGAGAAAACAGTGTAGGCTGGGCCATCGCCGACGTAGTGCGTCCTCTTCCTCATGAACGAATTGTCCGTAAATCATCCTGGGACAGCTTCTACCAAACCGAATTGGGCCATGTACTGAAGGAACTGGGGGCCGATCAACTCGTAATCGCGGGGATGCAGACCGAGTTTTGCCTCGACACGACTTGCCGAAGCGCCTATAGTCTGGGATACCAGAACAACGTACTCGTATTGGATGCACATAGTACATTTGATAGCAAGGTGCTGAGCAGTGAACAAATTGTAGCTCATCATAATGGGATGCTTGGCAATCGTTTTGTGCGTTTACTCGCGACGGAAGATGTACATTTTTCGTGAGTTGTTGAAGTTTTATGTTCTAAGCCGATTGCTTTCAAGCAAGTCGGCTTCTTTTTTAGTTCATGTGAAAAACCGCCCTTTCGAGTGACACCTTTAACGAGAAGCAAGCTGGCACAATAGGACGAAGATCATGAATATTGAAAGGCAAAGCCGTCTTCAGAAAATTCTGGAGGCTTTTTTTATTTCCCAGCGATGAGTTAGATGATATTTGCGAAGAAAACTTTTTCACGTATGGATTGAAATTTTCATTTTTAACATAAAATTCAATTTATGATCATGATTTTCAGAAAAATTAAGAAATTAACAGAAAACATTAGAATGGCCTAATTTTTGTGGAGTATATGGCCCTATAAACATCTGTACATAGAAATGTGTAAATATTTGGACATTGAGCAAAATCTGCATTAGAACTATGATGAAACTGGTTTTAATTTCCAATGAGAGAAGGCGATCGAACCGTCACACTCACTGTCTTAGGCACCATGATATGCCCGCATGCAAATGTATCTTGCGTCGCTGCGTCTCGTAGGTTAAAAACGGAAATTACGAATTGAAGTGCAATCATGGATGTATTGTGTCTTGAACACAGCGAAAGGAATGTGAGTTTTTAATGAAAAAAGTAGCTTTAGTAAGCCCGTTGAGAACAGCGGTCGGCTCTTTTAACAAAACCCTTGCGCCTCTAAGCGCTTCCGAACTGGGAGCAACTGTGATGACAGCATGCCTTCAGCAAAGTAAATTAGAGCCTTCTTTGATTGATCAGATTTATTTGGGAAATGTTCTTCAGGCGGGCAATGGACAAAATCCTGCCAGACAGGCGGCATTAAAAGCCGGTATCCCTATTGATGTACCCGAAACAACGATAAATACAGTTTGCGGTTCAGGACTTCATGCCGTTGCTTTAGCTTACAATTCAATCTTGGCTGAACAAGGCAACGTCGTCTTGGCCGGAGGGATGGAGAGCATGTCGAATGCCCCTTACCTGCTAAGGAATGCAAGAAACGGCTACAAACTTGGCAACGGTGAGTTGGTAGACTCCCTAGTGGCCGACGGCCTTACGTGCCCGATCAACCATTACCATATGGGAATTACCGCAGAAAATGTTGCCGAGAAATATGGAATTTCAAGACTTGAACAGGACGAATTTGCCTATCAAAGCCAGCTAAAAGCCGTAGAAGCAAAAAACAAAAAGCTTTTTGAAGAGCAAATTGTTCCGGTCATGATCAAAACCAAAAAAGAAACTATTTCTTTCACAGAGGACGAACACATAAGAGGAAATACAACGCAAGAAAAACTTTCTCAATTAAAACCTGCGTTTAAGGAGAACGGGACGGTTACCGCCGGAAATGCTTCAGGAATCAATGATGGCGCGGCCGCCGTGCTTGTAGTATCGGAAGACAAATGCAAGGAACATGCATTAAAGCCATTGGCATATATCAAAGGTTATTCACTTGTTGGCGTTGACCCTGCATATATGGGAATGGGGCCAGTGAAAGCCATTTCGACACTTCTTAAGCAGCAAGGTATATCCATCGATACCATTGATCTTTTTGAAATTAATGAAGCATTTGCCTCACAAGCATTAGCGGTAGTGAAAGAGCTAGGGGTCAGTCTGGACAAAGTGAATGTCAATGGCGGCGCAATCGCGATCGGGCATCCTGTCGGTGCCAGCGGTGCTAGGATATTGACTACGTTGGTTCACGAAATGGTGCGAAGATCTTCACGCTACGGTATCGCCTCGTTATGCATCGGAACAGGAATGGGAATAGCGATGCTGGTTGAAAATGCGCTCATTTAAAGTGCGTGTTCAGGATGACTTTTAGAACTATCTCTTAAAAGGAAGGGAGATCGCTATGAATCAAAAAGATGTACTTTCACTCCAATCTATGCCTGCGGCTAGCGGCAGCTACGGGCGCCCACCATACCGCTTCATCAACCGGGAATTTTTTATCATTACCTACGAGACTGATCCCGCTGCGATAAGACAGGCGGTCCCAGAACCTCTTGAGCCGGATGGAAGCAATACGGTCTCCTATGAATGGATCAAGATGCCCGATTCTTCCGGTTTAGGATGCTATGAGGAAAGTGGTATTGTCATTCCGTGTACTTTTCATGGAGAACCCTGCAATTTTGTTGCCCAAATGTATTTGGATAACGCGCCTGCTATTCTGGGGGGACGTGAAGTCTGGGGATTTCCAAAAAAATGGGCAAAGCCTCGCTTGATCGTTGAGGAGACGGAGACGCTGACGGGTACATTGCATTATAACAACGTCCTGGTGGCCACGGGAACTATGCCTTTCAAATATAACATTCTTGATGAAAAGGAAACGGCAAAAGCTATCGCAAAAACGCAAGTTAATTTAAAGTTAATTCCTGATGTTGACGGTACCCCCAAAATCGCTCAGTTAGTAGCGTATAATCTTGAGAACATTACTGTAAAAGGAGCCTGGTCAGGGCCTGCCAGGTTAAGCCTGATCCCCCATGTCAACGCTCCTGTGGCAGATTTGCCGGTTAAATCTTATATTGGCGGGAAACATTTTATTGCTGATTTAACGCTTCCATATGGAAGAGTCCTCTACGATTATCTTCAATAAAGTTTGCTTTCCTAAAAAATATATATAAGGAGAAGGAACCATGAATAACAAAGTAATCTCCGCTGAAGAAGCAGTTAAGAAGGTCAAAGACGGAGACACGGTGATGGTCGGAGGTTTTCTGGCAGGAGGCTTTCCGGAGGAGCTGGTTCGTGCGCTTGTCGACACCAATCCCGCCAGCAATCTTACGATTGTTTCCAATGACACAGGCACACCGGAATTATCTATCTATAAGCTTGTAAAAAGTGGCAGAGTAAAGCGAATTTTTGCATCCTATATCGGCTCCAATCCGGAAACGGGAAGGCTCCTGATGACGAAAGAAGCTGAGGTCCAACTCTTCCCGCAAGGCACGCTCGCTGAAAAAATACGCGCAGGAGGAGCCGGTTTGGGCGGGGTTTTAACACCTGTAGGTGTAGGCACCGTTGTAGAGGAAGGAAAAAAGAAAATAGAAATTGATGAAAGGGAATATTTGCTCGAACTCCCGCTCAAAGCGGATGTGGCGCTAATCAGAGCCCATAAGGCTGATGAAGCAGGTAATCTTGTCATCAACGGCTCTTCACGTAACTTCAATATGGTTATGGCTACAGCGGCAGAGTATGTAGTTGCTCAGGTAGACGAATACGTAAAGACGGGTGAAATTGACCCCAATCATGTCAACGTTCCCGGAATATTTGTCGACGCAATTGTAAAGGTGGGTGAAAACGCATGAATAACAGAGAATTCATTGCTCGAAGAATAGCCCAGGAATTCAAAAGTGGTGAAGTTGTCAACCTTGGTGTCGGATTGCCTACAATGGTAGTGGACTATATCCCCGATGACATTCATATTATGCTGCAGGCTGAGAACGGAATCCTCGGTGTAGGCCCCAAAGCGGCTCAGGGAAAAGAAAGGCTCGATTGTATCGATTCAGGCGGAAACTACGTTACAACCATGGAAGGAGCATGCTTTTTTGACAGTGCACTTTCATTTTCCATCATCCGCGGAGGGCATGTGGATATCACCGTGCTGGGCGCCCTGGAGGTCGACGAGAAAGGCAACCTTGCAAGCTGGATGATCCCTGGGAAAAAGGTGCCAGGTATGGGAGGAGCCATGGATTTGGTAGTTGGAGCCAAGAGAGTGATTGTAGCCATGGAGCATGTGAACAAAAATGGGGCGCCGAAAATACTGGAACAATGCAAGCTGCCCTTGACTGCTGTAAATGTTGTAAAGACCATAGTAACCGAAAAGGCTGTCATCGATGTTATTCCGGGTAAAGGGCTGATGCTGAAAGAAATTGCTCCGGGTTTGACGGTGGAAGACGTTCAATTAGCAACAGAGGCTAAACTGATAGTTTCACCACATTTGAGGGCCATAGCAGTTTAAAGTTCATAGAAAGGAACCAGCTGCACCTTCAAATTAACTTGTCTGGCGTTTAACTTGTCCCCTCGACTGCATTCATTATTACAAATAAGGTTCGCTAATTGCTCATTGAGCAATTGCGAGCCTTTTAGGGTTGGAGCGGGACCATTCAAGCAGCATTCTACGATAAAAGCCCACAGCTGTCCAAAATCTTTCTAAAGCTATACCCCATACTATGGGGAAAAATCTGTTTGGTGCCCCTCTTCTATTGTTCTTCTAAACGATCCACACGGACGGTTTGGGTATTGCCGGGTCTGCTACCTATCTGTACCGTTGCCATACCGTTCGCTTCGTCTACATGCTCAATCCAGATCGGTTTACCATCCAATTGTACGGCAATATTTTCGGATGAATCATAAATGGCTTTTGCTCGGTCCACGTTCATGCTATTCTTCCCCTCCTGATTGTTGTTGTGTGCATTCTTTCAGAAATATAGGTCACTAGTCTTCATCTATAATCCGTTCAACGTCTAATGATGGAAAGCTGTGAGAAGGAGAGGTTGAAACTACAGCCTCCAAATCCACATGAGCCACAGCTACGGGAAAAGGCGGCTGGATTCCATGGGAAAGGGCAAACTCGGGCGGCAATGCATCCTGTTCGCCTCCGGCGGGTCCCCGAAAGGCGATATGGCTTTGGCCCACACGATGCCTGATTTGCCGAGGATAGGATTTTTCGGACATAAATTGTGTACCTCCTTTTGAATAGGATATGCCTTACTATGCACCAAAATTGCTGTAATCATGCGCAAACGGAAGTAATTTGCAGCCTTCATTTGCACCTCATACAATCACTTGTACGAAGCATACTAAGTGAAAAATCATATTGCTCATATCACGGGTTGACCGGAAACGAAGGATGCAAAATGCGGATTTAAGAAAAGGGGGACTGGCGGTATGCATACGGTCTGGAAAGGCGCGATCAGCTTCGGGCTGGTTCATGTGCCCGTTAAAATGTTTTCAGCTACGGAGGATAAGGACATTTCCATGCGTTATATTCACAAGGAATGTGGAAGCCCACTTAGCTATGTACGAAAGTGTCCCGTTTGTGACAAGGAGGTCGAATGGGAGGAAATTGGAAAAGGCTACGAATATGAAAAAGGAAAATTTGTCATGTTCGACAAGGAGGAACTGGAGCAAGTTAGCGGACAAGCGGATAAAAATATTGTCATTTTGGATTTTGTGGATTTGCAGGAAATTGATCCGATTTACTTTCAGAAAACGTATTATTTATCCCCGGATCAAGCTGGCTCCAATGCGTATAAGCTGCTCATGAATGCGATGAAGGATACCGGGAAAATCGGGATTGCCCAAATCTCCATCCGCTCTAAAAGCAGCCTGGCGGCTATTCGGGTGTTGGATGAATGTTTGGCTGTGGAGACGATGTTTTACCCCGATGAAATTCGCCCCATTGCTCAAGTTCCTAACTTACCAAGGCAGGAGGAGGTTAAAGAGAAGGAGCTGACCATGGCAAAAATGCTGATCGAGCAGCTATCTACACCTTTTGATGCAGCGAAGTATACGGATCAGTACCGCGAGCGTCTGCTGGATCTCATTCAGCATAAAGTGGCTGGTGAAGAGGTGCGAATCGCCCCAACACAGCCTCAGACCAACGTAGTAGATTTAATGGCCGCCCTTCAGGCCAGCATCGAAGCAGTGCAACCTGTCGTTACCGATCCCGGCCCTGCTGCGAAAAAACGCCCTGCGCGTAAACCAGCAGCCCCAACAGCACAGCAGGCTGTTGCAGGCGAGAACATCTCTCCGACTCCAGTCAAAAAGAAAAGAAGCACTGCCAAACGTAAAGAAACTTAAGCTGAGTTACAGAAAAGTCTGACTAAGGGGTGGCGGTGAGACTGCTTTGATACGATAGTAGCTGACTGAACGCCCCCCGCTCCTCTTGTTCCAGTTGGCGGTAGCTCCCCTGCTGTATGACCTCGCCTTGATCCAGTACGACAATTTGATCTGCATGTCTGATGGTTGACAGGCGGTGAGCGATGACGATCAACGTCATTTGACCTTTCATCCGTTCCAGTGCTGCCTGAATTGCGGCTTCATGCTCACCATCCAGCGCACTTGTCGCTTCATCTAGTATAAGTACCGGAGGATGATGCAAGACAGCCCGTGCTAATACTAGCCGTTGACGTTCTCCTCCAGACAGACGAATCCCGCGATCTCCAATGACCGTGTCCAGCCCTTCGGGCAGTCTGGATACAAAGCTGTCTGCGGCTGCAAAATGTAACGCCTCCCATAGTTGCTGCTCACTAGCATCCTTATCTGCCAGCATCAAATTTTCGCGGACAGTCGCATGAAATAAAAATGGGTCTTGTGACACGTAGCCAAACGACTGCCGCCACTGGGGCAACAATTCGTCGTCCAGAACAAGCCCGTCTATTGTAATCTGCCCCCCAGTTGGACGTAAAAAACCCATCAGGACATCGACCATTGTACTTTTACCTGCTCCCGATTTCCCTACAATGGCTGTCATTCCCCGGGCGGGTATGAACAAATTGATACGATGCAGCGCAGGCTCTGCTGCACCATCGTAGCGATAACCCAGATGGCTGCATTCAATTCCATGACGAAGGGACAGGGGTTGCCGTACAGCTGCAGATGATAGATTGAATACCGATGGATCGGAGAAAGCTTCGCACTCCTGTTGCACCTTGGTGACACTTTCAAAAGCGGAGATCATAGACATGATGTATTCCAGACTCGCTTGAATAAGAGCAAATCGGGGCCATAAGCGGGAAAATATAAGAATCAACACAATCAGTTTTTCAGATGTAACATGCAGCCACTGCAACGATATAAATATGACACAAGCGACAAAAACAGCTGCCGCTGTACGATGAAAAAACTGTGTGGACGCATTTTGCCGGACAAATTGGGTCGTATTATCCTCCATTCGTTGTGTCAGGGAGCGAAACCAATGGATATTCGCCGCTTCCAACAGATTGCTTTTAATATCTTTCATGCCGTTCATGTGATCCGTAATTCCAGCAAAATAAACCTGCGACAGCTCAGTCGTACGATCACCTAATTGTTTGGCATTTCGAATGGAGCGGCGGAACACGACAAACAGCCCCAATCCACTCAGAAATACCAGTCCGGTTAAAGAGGGGGATAACCAAAAAGCCAGCGCAATCTGGATCAGCGTAAACATGACGGCTGTAGTCAGTTGAAGAAGCAAATTCGTTCCCTGACTGACACGCGCCAGCTCGGTCGTCATCACATGGCTAAAATCAGATTTACGCTGACGCAAATAAAAGGCCCACTGCGCCTTCATAAAGGAAGTGTACACGTCTATTCGAAGAGAACGCATAAAACGCTGCTGAATCCGCGAATTCAGGATGGACTGGTAACGCTGAAGCAAAGCCTGCCCTGTAAGCAGCACTACAAAAACCATCAACATCCCCGGCAACAGCCACCTTTTAGGAATGAACGCCAAAAAATGATCCAATCCATCAGACAGAAATGGCATCCCTGAATGACCGACAAATACGCCGATGGCCGCCAGCATAGGAACAAGCATATAAATGCCAAAACCCTCCAGTAGGCTAACAATGATCATACATCCAATATTGAGAAATAACGCACCTCCGTTCACGCTATACAGCTTTGTCATATATATTCGCAGGTGAACCATAATGCACACTCCTTATCCAGGATTTTGCAAAATTCGATTCCAGTCGCTCCAAAGTGCAATATATAGACGAACTAGACCATTTCGATCTATATATTGTTCATTGAAAGCCGCTTATTGGATTTTTACAAAATCCTCTATCGAGTCAGTGCTTTGAAAATCGCCGCTTCAGCCAAAGAAATGGACGTAAAGGGATATACAAAAAATGCAGCTGGCGAGGCAGTGGAAAAACGGCCGAATCCCCCGTAGAAGGAAACAAACGGCTGATGAGGTACCTTAGTCTGTGTCTTGGCTCTTTTAAGGAAAGCAAGTAAGTGCGGCTGACCGGCTGATGGGCAGCCGCCTTATTTCTGGTCATGACTTGGCTGGAGGCGACAGCTGGAGTAATGGGGGCACAACTGCTAGCGGTGCTCATCGGGCTATGATCGTCGTTATTGGCATCTTCCGTGATGCTAGTAACGCCACGGGTGGTACGCATGGCTGCTTCGCCAGAGCTACCGCACAATGAAGGACCGCCATCCGGAGGGGCGGCCTCCGCTTGCTCCGCCAAAGCTCTGCTGTGCAACAGCTCTGATGGAGCAAGCCTATCTGTACCCGACCCGTGGGCAATCGGGTATGGTGCGGGAACGCTGGCCTGCATGAAGGCCAGCGCGCTCAGCGCGAGTCTGTGCGCCTGCCGGGTAGCCGATACCGGACGCATCAGCTCTGGTATCGGCGTACCCAACAACGCAGCGGCGAGCGCCCAGGCCTGCCCGCCAGCAGGCAGGCCCCCGTAGCGGCGCATCATCGGCAGTAGCGCCTCCCAATCGACAGCACATACCGCAAGCCTGTCGATGTCAACCAGCCAGCGCAGCCTGAACCAGCCGTGACGCGCACCATGCGCACTCAAGTACAGAAATTGATGCTCGCTGCCAAGCGTATACATACAGGACGTCATCGCAGTCCTGTTGTCGGCAGGTGCCAACGGTACCATCCGACTGGCTCCTGTAGCTTTACCCATTTGCCGACAGCTCCACAGCTCGTCAAAAGAGGGTTCCCCACCCCCATCCGGGTGAAGACGCCAATGCAACTCTATCTCTACCCGTTTTTGCGGATGGAGGTAGGATGCATGATGGTCCTTCCATTTCCAACTGCCAAGGACACGCACTTCTCCGCTCTTGGGCGCATATCCGGCTTCCTTCATCCAATGCTCAGCCTCATCCATATCGTCAGGGGCAATGAGTAAATCGATGTCCTTGGAGGTACGCAGAGAAACATCCCCGTACAATTGCTGCGCCAGAGCAGGACCCTTTAACATAAGCACACGAATTCCATGAGCTATGAGCAGCCTGGTCAGACGCCCGGCTTCTGCTTGAAGATGGAGCATGCGAAGCGTGTTTCGATGATATTGCGCCTGAAGGTCTCGCAACAATTCTGCGGGAATGCATGGATGATTCAATGTTTTCAGTTGGAGATACACCGTAGGTACCACTCGATGGTGCTCGGTCAGACGTAAAAAGCGGATCCAATCCATCTCACGCAGCTGGGTAGCAGCAGTCTTATCCTGCCAATGAGAAACGTCTTTCCCCAATAGAGAGAGTAACAACGTTAATTCCTGATCCTCATTCCAATTCGCAAGTTCCAAAACAGACTTGGTGGGCATGCATTCTTCTCCTTCTTGTCTCATCGCATTAAAGCAAAGAACTACCTTTATCTGCCATCTTTGTATTTGTATCCGTCACAGCACGTCTCCCGAATATCCCCACCACCGTAAATGCTTCCATCTCCCGTTTCCCCGTGACATAAATCGGTCCGCTACGTACCCATGCATGTGCGGCCAAGCGGCCAGCGGCATTTTTGGCTGTGCCCAGATACAGCGTGCAGTCCAGTTTTCTACGTCCCAGCAATGTCATTGCCGCAGCGGCTTGTACAAGACAACTACTGCGCCAAGGAGTATAACGGCTTGCCAGCTCCACAGCGTGTGAAATCTGCTGAATGGACTTCTCCTGCCCGACATCACACTGCCATGGAGTTTCTTCCATACATATGCCCCAAATCCTAGAGTAGTCCCCAAAAGAACGACGCTGGCGTAGCCTCGCCCATCCCAGCTCCAGCCAAGCTTCCGGCAACAATCTCCTGACCTCTGGAGACAGGAGAAGAAGCCGTTGTATCCGCATATTATACCGACTCCCGTAGAAGCTTTAACAGTCCTTCCCGCTCCAACTCAGCCACAAAGGTATGTACCTGCTGTCTGCACTGTTCCTCGTCCACCTCATATTCGTTCGTCAGGATTGTTACGATATCGCCAAGTGAAGGACCGGATTCTGCCAGTTCCCAGATTCGTCCTCCTGTGAAGCCTAAGTTGTAATATTTACCAGTGTTAATACTCATCATCACTTTTTCCCCGTCCATATCACTGACGTAGACCTCTTCACCGTAAATGACGCGATAATGGTCTTTAGCTGGATTAGTGGCTGCCATAACTCTTTTCCTCCTTACGAATGATATCAAGTACCCGTTGTACAACCTCGGACGCAGTAAAGACGGAACTATCCCTCAGCAGCCGCCAACCCTCTACTTTACGAGCCATCCTAGCCGCTGTATCAAAAGACCATTCACTCAAACCCATTCGCGGAATAATCACCCTACGATATGTATGTTGTAGTAATGTATGCAAGCACTCCAGAACGTTCAAGGGCTGTTCCGTAACTGCCACTAACTCCCCTTCGCGCATCAACGCACGGATTGGTGAATCTGCCACTAGCTCAAATACGCCTCCTAAGGGCAGCGGATCGTTAAAAAATTCATCTACGGCGGGTACGGCATATTTATTCAGCTCACCTGCAAGCATACGCAGATCTCTGTAATGTGGCATTACAGAATTGCCATCCGTTAGGGACCGTATGTGATTTATTGTGCGTGCATGCTTGTTCTCCCGTAAAGCCTCCAGTTGGAGCAAGCTATCCAATCCCAACTTTTGCTGCGGATAAGCTGGATACACGATGGCTGAGGAAGCCGTAGCTTCTACAGCAATCACGTCATCACTAACCATCTGATAACCTGCCTGCCTAAAAGTAGCCGCCAGTGTCGATTTCCCCGTACCCGATTCACCCACAAATGCGTATGCCCTCCCCCCAATGACGACCGCACTTCCGTGAATAGGTAATATTCGTCTTTGCATCAGCAGAACACCCATGCACGTACCCAGCACAAATAGCCGCACGGTGTCAGGATCGGCCCCGGAGAATATGCTTACCTCGATTTCCTTGCCTTCCCTGACGGCATAAATGGCCGTGCCTGGTATTTGGAACATAAATCGTTCATCCAGCATCACAAAATTGGCCTGTTCCAGCTGACCACTCCATGCAGTCAAATCAGCCTGTCGAATGACTACATCCTCTACTGCTTCCGGTGCTGCCAGGAGCAGTTCAGGCAGATTCAGTTCACTGGCAATCCTGAGTCCAAAGGCTGTATATTTCGTCCAACTAACATTTGCACTCCTGTCATGCACGGTAGGACTCACTCCTCTGTCCTTAAAAATCCCGTCTTTATTTCTTGGGCAAAACCTCTAACCCGAAAGAAATAAAGACGGCTCTGTATTGAATACGAGTCCAATGGATTATGCTATTTTCGTTCATTCAATCGTTATCGGCCGAGCTGTCTGGCTTCCAGTCCAACATCGGCTGCATGTATAACCATCTATTAGCTTGGATTATAAATATCGGCATCGTGGTCGGACACCCAATCAATCTGTCTCCAGCCTTTCCCCGCCATGGTCTGGCTAATATCCAACACCTCTATCGTCGGTTCCTGCCATTCTTTTTTACTCATTTCATCACCTCCCCTCCAACGAATGACGAACTGTCCGCCCGGATCAATCTGAATCAGTTCAATCCACAGAGAAAACGGTACACGATCAGGCTATGCATTAGTAGTCGTATATTTGGATCAGACGCCTGTTCAGGGCGGGGATGGCGAAGTTTCGCCATAGCCGTCTTTATTAACTCAATATTGAGATATTCAGCCGCTCGTAAATCATGACACATCAGTTGAAGCTCCCCCATAAACGTATCCCAGCAAGGAAGCATACGATGTAGCCAATCGGCAGGCTGCACGCCGCGTACCCGTTGGTTCAACCGAACATCATCAGGTAGATGATCACGCATGGCTTTACGAATGAGGGCACGGTCCCGACCGTTTTGCACATACTGTTCAAAAGGCACCGATAAGCAAAAACGAATTACCCGGCTGTCCCCGGTCGGATCACGTTCCCATAGGCCATAACGTAGTGAAAGTTTGGTCGCAACCACACCATTTTTGTTGGCAATCGCCAAATTTGAGAACTTCTCTTTTCTCGTCTGATCGGCATTTTTTATCCAACCTGTTCCGCTCAATACAGGAATATCTTCTACATGCATCCGTTTGGCAAACTCCGGGTGAATCAGGGAAGGAACAGGACTTCGATTGCTACGCCGCAACCATGAATGAGATTCAAGTGAAGTCGCTTTTTTCAACATTACGGGGAGTAGATGTGACATGCGCCTGCCCGTAAGCTTGCTGTACCGCCACAATCCCTGAAAGGATTGCAACCAGTGCAAACGACGAAACTGCCGGGCATAATAGTCTAGTGCAGGGCCCCACGATACGGTAAAGTTGCCTCGTGCCCCGGTCAACAGTACACCGACATTGTGCTCCTGTGCTTTTTCGTAAAAACCTCTGATCCAGAAGGAGTTTTCAAAATATTTGTAGGGTGCTTCCATGAGTTCCAGCCAAATATCAATTTCTGAAAACGGACTTTTCCCCTCAAAATCCATATAATTCTCGTGAATGTTGCCCACATAGCGAGCCGTAGACTGAATATAGCTTCGTTCGTTCGCCAGCAATGTAGGCGGTGTCCAGTCTGTAAAATCTTGAACAGGCACATAGCTGTAGGCATGCAGCGGCTTTTGTTGCAAGTGCAGCGATGGCGCGGCAAAGCTGGCAACCGCTCCAGAATCCAGCCCTCCGCTTAAGGCAGCCCCTACAGCGCGATGCGTCCGTAGTCGGGCAGTGACCGCTTGTGTGAACACCTCGCGGAAAGCTTCTATGTACTCGCCCCCTGTTTTGAGCCGCAGTGGCTCTACCTCATCCAGACATGCATATTTATGAAGGGTACGCTTTCCCTCCTCCATAGTGAACCAATGTGCAGGAGGAAGCTGGTTGATATGCTTGTATGCGGTCGTTCCGATATCGACGGATTCCTGCATGGCGCGGATGGACAAAAATTCGGCCAGCCATGGCTCATACAATTCTTTTCGCAGAGAGGACAGGGCCAAAAGCGGAGCGACTACCGTGCTAAACGCGAATCCTCGGTCATGCTGGTAGATGTACAACGTACGATTGCCTGTCATATCTCGAGCACCATATAATCGATGTTCCTTGGCATCCCAAATGACAAAGGCAAAATCACCTATCAGATAAGCGGCTGCATCCACTCTCCATTTGTCATATGCCAGCAAAATCAGCTCGCTGTCCGTCATATCTTGCCGCCGTTCCTGCTCAACTCCCAGCCGTTCAAACAGCTCGGAACGATTGTCAATAATTGCATCCGCCGTGATTGCCAAATCTCTTAGCTCATCATAGAAGGGAAGACGCTCATGAACAGATTCCGGGGTCACATGCTGGGCATGACAGCCCAAAAAAATAGAGCCTTCACACCAAGCGCATACGCGGTCAGCGGGATATTTTCGCAGAGCTTGCATCATTTTCCCGCCTTCTTCGGTGCATACGGACTCATGCCCAAAGCTATAGATTCCGGCAATCGCACTCACGTTCTTCCCCCTTTTTCTTTTCCTATACTTGATAACACTACAGACGCCAAGCGCCCGAGCTTACGGGCAAAGAGGCTGCGATATCGGAGACCTTGATGTGGGCGTTGATAGCTTTGGAGCTGAGCGATAAGACGGTTCCGCTCCTCATAGCTATGTGCCAACCTGTTTTCCAGTGATTGAATCCGCCGATCGTTCACGATCTGGTCCACATGCATCCTTGCCGGATCTTGAGATGCTGCATGACGGGTTGCATTTATCACGAGTTCTCTGTTATCTGCATCCTGTTCTTCCAGCATCCGATAAGCCGCCTTCCATTCAAAGCCGCTTTGCTGGAGGAATTGTTGTGTACGTCGACTCAGCAGCTCTATATCCGGCTCATCTTCAAAGCGGACTCCAGTCATCTGTTCAGCCTGCTCCAGCGCTTCCGCGTAACCAAGCTGCCTAAACATGCGGGACCCAATGCTTCTGCAATACAGCTCAATTTCCGTTTTACTCAACAAATGTTGCCAGCTATGTACCGAATCCTGATGCGCCTGCTCATGCTCTCCTACGAAGGGATCGCCCGCTCCCATACTATAAAAAAGACTGGATTTGGGCGTATCCACAAAGTCTCCGTACTTTTCCATCCCCGGCTCATACTTGATCCCCAGAAAACCGCACAGCTTCTCGATCTCCATCGTTGGATTGGATACGAGCTGTTCATACCTAAGCGGGTATGCAAGTGGATGAGGTGTAGCAAAATAATGAGCATAACGGAATAAACCAACCGTAATATCCGTCATTTTCATATTAAAATGCGGGCTCCCCAGTTCTTCCAGCAGTTGAAAACGTCCATTCCGTAGCTGATTAACCTTTTTGAATGAGGCCACAATGGCCAAAGGATTCCGGATAAGCCACAGCCTGCGGGCATCTGGGAATAAACGGTCTATAAATTCCAGCACCGTATAGTAACGCGGGGATTTGTCGATAAGCATATCTGCTGTTGTTCCTTGAAGCAGACCATTATATATTTCAAGTGCATACGAACGGGAGGCCTGCTCCAATACGTCGGGGGGGACCATACCTTCGAAAAATTGCCGAATTATCCCTGTTCCTCCATATGGCCGTGCATGTGACTGAGGAAGATCATATAAACTGAGCAGAAACCACATTTCCTGCGTGGCAAATAGGCGGGAATGGTTTTGCAAAATGGCGGTAAGCAGCGAGCTTCCACTCCGAGGGACACTTAACAGGAATACCAGCCCTCCGCCTTGCTTTTCAATCAAGCAAACTCCTCCTCTACCTCTGCTCAAGACACTTTAATAGATACATATCGTATTTTTTATTATAAATTTATGATACATATTGTATCTTGTCAATCCCTTTGATGGATAAATTCAGCACTTCACGTTCATGTTAAACCATATGTAGATCTATAAGCTCAACAATCAGCCTGTAAATAAAGATTTTGCTGCATATTAGCCAAAGGAGGATAGCACTATGGGACAAGCTGTTAAAGGTACAATTACCATTGAAGGTCAGGAAATTCCTATCACAAACCCAGATAAACTGCTGTGGCCTGAAGCAGGCGTGACTAAGGCGCTATATCTTCGCAAGCTCGCGGTATTGGCTCCCTTCCTGCTCAAATATTGTCATCATCGTCTGCTGACCGTCATCCGCTGGCCACATGGGATTCATGGTGATTTTTTTTATCAGAAAAATGCCCCACGTCCTCGGCCAGACTATATTGAAACCGCTCTGCATGATGGTATTGAATATATCGTGCTCGGCAAATTGCCACAGCTTCTCTGGCTTGGTAATCAAGCTGCGTTGGAATTCCACCCCTCTCTGCATGAAGCGGGAAGCAAGCTGCCCTGTGAATGGATGATAGACCTTGATCCATCCAGAGAGGTGGAGCCACGTATTATGGAGGCCGCCTCTATTGTCGGTGAAGTACTGGCTTCGCTTGGTTTGGATTCCGTCCCCAAAACATCCGGGGCCACAGGTGTACAAATTATCGTTCCGATCCGTACAGGCATAACCTTCGACGAACTTCGCAGCATCGGGCTATTAGTCGGACAGTTTGTGACAGAAAAGCACCCGCATCTGTTCACACTCGAACGGTTAAAGAAGGATCGTGGAACAGCCATCTATTTTGATTATTTGCAGCATTATCAGGGGAAAACTCTGGCCGCTCCTTATACCCCGCGGGCACGCCCCGGCGCTACGGTCTCTACTCCGCTAACCTGGGAAGAGGTACGGCAAGATGTATCACCACTTGACTACCATTTGCTGAATATTGAGGAACGACTAAACCAGGTAGGCGACTTGATCGACAAGGTTCCTCCCCAGCCCGTAGAAGACGTCCTCAAGCATATGCGCACCAAGGCACACCGAACCTGATCCATGCTTGGAAGAACAAAAAAGGGGACGAACCCCGCAGCCATTAGGCTGAGAAATTGTCCCCTTGCGCTAGTGTATTCCTTTTTTCTTAAAACGTCCGCCCTTCACATCGTGAATGTTACCGATCGCCACGAAAGCGTGTGGGTCCCAATCTTCAACGATGCTCTTCAGCTTCGCTTCCTCCAGTCGGGTAATGACGACGAAAATCACTTTCTTGCTTTCGCCCGTAAAGCCGCCTTCACCTTCCAGATAAGTGACGCCCCGTCCAAGACGGTCTGTCAGGGCATCCCCGATATCACGGTATTTTTCACTAATAATCCAGACCGATTTGGACTGATCCAGACCTTCAATCGTAATATCAATCATTTTCATGGCGATATAATAAGCAATCATGGAATACAGGGCATTCGGCCAACCGAACACAAAACCTGCACTTCCCAGAATGAAGATATTAACGAACAGTACGATCTCACCGACCGAAAAAGGAGTTTTTTCACTGACGAGAATAGCTACGATCTCTGTCCCATCCAGCGAGCCGCCGGACCGAATCACAAGACCCACCCCAACACCGAGAATGACGCCCCCAAAAATAGCGCCGAGCAGCGGTTCGCCAGGAGTCAATGCACTTACATTGTGAAGTAACGCGGTTCCGATGGACATAACGACGATACCGAATAATGTGGATAAAGCGAAGGTTTTACCGATTTGTTTGTAGCCGATAAGTAAAAATGGAAGGTTCAACAGGGTCAGGAAAATACCGAGCGGATAGCCAGTAATCTTGGAGGCCATGATGGAAATACCTGTAACGCCTCCGTCAATAACGCCGTTAGGAACCAGAAATATTTCCAATCCCACTGCCATCAGAGCTGCACCAACCACAATCATGGCTGCACGCTGAAACAGGCGTTTTACTTTGTTCTTCGGATTAGCTGGAATTTTGCTGATCTTGGTCAACTCTCCGGTCACATCTGTGATCTCAGACAGATTTTGGACTTCCTTGCTCACTACACTCATATATAAATCCCCCCGTTACAGTATGGTATATTGGACCGAAAAAGGGGCTGCTATCCGCAGTCCCCTCTCCTTTACCGCGCTTGTGTTATATGAATAGTATACCATAAAACTGCGATTTTGCGCAAAAAAGTTAGCAAAGAGCACATAAATCACAATAAAGAGGGATTATATCGATAAAAACGGCGAAAACCGCCTTTAAAGGAGTGGAGAGAGCATGCGAGTTAGAATTTCAGCTATTTTCTGAGATCGAGGCCGTCTGCGGAACACGTTCAAATCTATGCGTGAGGAGTTGGAAATGTCCTCTACAAAATCTGCCGAAAGCCGTTCCAGCGCTGAATTAGCAAAAACTATAGCGGTCAACTCAAAATTATAGAAAAAGCTGCGCATGTCCATATTGGCGGTCCCGACCGAACCGAGTAAATCATCAACAATCACCACTTTGGCGTGAATAAATCCTTTTCGATATTGGTAGAACTCCACCCCTGCCTCCAGCAATTCTTGCACATAGGATAAAGACGCCAGATGAACCAGCTTCGAATCGGATTGGTAGGGAATAATAATCTTCACATCTACGCCACTGACTGCTGCCAGCTTGAGCGCCTCATAAATCCCCAGATCGGGAATAAAATACGGCGTCGTAATCCAAATCCGCTTTTTGGCAACTGTGAGCGCTCCAAAACACATTTCCTGAATCGTATCCCAAACCTGATCGGGACCGCTGCTCAAAATCTGTACTTCCTCATCCCCGGTGCAGGTATGTGGAGGAAATAAATTCACATCCATCAATCTCTCCCCTGAGGCCAGCTTCCAGTCGCTAAGAAATGCATTTTGCAGAAAATAGACGCTATCTCCTTCAATCTGCAAGTGTGTATCCCTCCAAAATCCCACTTTGGGGTATTTTCCGAGATAATCGTCGCCTACATTAATCCCTCCTACAAATCCGATCATGCCGTCCACCACCACGATTTTCCTGTGATTGCGATAGTTAATCCGGCGGTCCAGCGTGGCGAAAAACGGGGGTAGAAAATAATGAAATTCTACTCCCGCCTCACTACAGGTACGAATAAAGGAATAGGGCAAATGGTAGCTTCCTACACCGTCCACAACGAATCGTACCTTTACTCCCTCACGTGCCTTGCGGATCATGACCTCTTGAAACTTTCTTCCGATTTCGTCAGCCCGAAATATGTAAAACTCCACATGGATATGATGTTGCGCATTTTCCATCGCTGTCAGCATAGCCTCGAAGGTTTCTTCACCGTTCGTCAGCACACGTGTGCGATTACATCCAGTCAACGGGTTTTCCGACATACGAATTAACTGGTTAAACAGACGCTCCTGATGCTTGAAATGAGGATTATGCATTTGCTCCACATGTTCAATCACTTTGGATTGCGCCCACAGACGCTTGCGAAATTCACGAAACAGCTGCGATCCCCCTTTTCGAACCATTTTGCGCTTCTGATAATCCTGTGCAACAAAGTAGTACACGACAAAGCCAATGAGCGGGAAGCAAAACAAAATAAAGAGCCAGGCTACCGCTTTGGACGGCTTGCGAAATTCAAAGAGCAGGATCGTCCCGGTCTGAAAAATAAAAACAATTAAAACCAACAGCAACCACAGCATGTCTAAGCCTCCTTATATATCTTAGGATTTTGCAAAATCCTCATCTACGTTTTATACTAAGCTCCAATTTTTTTGACATGTTTGCCTCTTAAGCTGAATAGATAGTAACCAAGCACTATAGGAGCGATGTCCGGAAAGGAGCGATTATGAAAAAAGGAAGCCTAAATCGCCGGATGACCCTGCTTGTTATTCGGGATGCACAGCAACCGCCCAAGCAGCTACAATGCTCTACTGCCGCTGTCATTCTCGTCCCGACTCTTGTGATCGCCTCTATCTCTACACTCGTGATCGGGCTGCAAATCCGTTCTTCCCATATTATCTCCCAAATGGAAACGAATCTTGCTGTCCAGAGTTTGCAGATGGAGGTCACGGTAGCGGACAAGGATGCAGCCATTGGGCGACTACGGCAGGAAGTCATGGAGCTGACGAATCAAGCCACCAATATTCGTGAACGCCTTCAGCGCGTAACAGAGCTGGAACAACAAATGCAGCAATTCATTCGTAAACATGGAAACTCATCTGCCACAAGTAACCATAAAAAGACCATGACGCCGCTCTCCTGGGATGCTTCCGGCCATATTGGAGGTGAACTGATCGCAGTGCATGAAAATACTGCCCTCCTAACTCGCCAGGCAATGGATGATTTTCAGGAGATCGAATCTCTGTTGGACACGGTGGAACGTACGGTTCCCCGCTCTATTCAGCAAGCAAATGCCGTACAGCAGAATCTGGAGCGCAAACAAGCCGCACAGCTACTCCAGACCCGTAGGCTGGCTCTTGCCGAACAAGGGAATCCCTCCGTTTGGCCTGTAGGTTCACGGCGAATGACCTCCAGTTTCGGCTATCGCAGCGACCCTTTTACGGGTAGATCTGCCTTTCATTCAGGCGTGGACATTGCCGGACAAACCGGTGATCCTGTCTATGCAGCAGGAGCAGGCACCGTCTTGGAGGCTGCTTCAAGCGGAGCCCGCGGCAAGTGCATCATCATCCAGCATCCTGACGGACTCCAGAGCTGGTATATGCACCTGAGCGGCATGCAGGTGGCTCCGGGAGATCGTGTCCACAAAGGACAGACCATCGGTCTGTTAGGAAGTACCGGGAGAAGCACGGGACCTCATCTTCATTTTCAGATCGTCAAGCATAACCAACCTGTCGATCCATTACTGTATGTACAATGAGGACTTTTCAAAATCCTTACAATAAAAGATTGGGGGAAAACCATCATGTTCAAGGAATCCAAAAAAAAGCTCTCCGCCCCAGCTATGGATACACTGCTCGCTAATGGCACCAGCTTTGAAGGTTCAGTTGAGGCAGAGGCCAATATTCGGATTGACGGTCATTTTCAGGGCGATATCCGCAGCACTCGTACTGTCGTCATTGGAGAATCTGCTGTGGTACGTTCGGACATCATCGCACAAGACGTCATTCTTGCCGGTAAGGTGTTCGGCAGCATTACTACAGAAGGACGACTGACCATTACGCCGACAGGTGAACTGTACGGAAATACGGCGACCGCTGTATTGGTCATATCTGAAGGCGGTGTACTGGACGGCACAAGTCAAATGAACCGAACAAAGGATGTAGAGTTGTCAATTTCTACGGATGAGTCAAACGACGAAACCCAATCTAGTTTCAGCAAAAACAGGGAGGACAGCCAAGCCGATCTGCAATCCGAAGCAGGGTAAAATCAGTATATACTCCATTCATTCCATAATATCCTCCACTCTGCGTTCCAAAAATAATTGGTACACCTTACGTATGACAATTTTTCCGCACATATACAATGGAATCACCAAAATGATACCCAGAATCCCGAGCAGGTCGCCACCAACCAACAGTAAAATAACGACAGTCAATGGATGAATATCCAGCTGCTTGCCAAAAACTATAGGTGACAGCCAATTATCCTGAATTTGCTGTGCAGCAATCACCACGACCAGCGACCAGAGCGCCATCGAAGGTGATTCGAGAAATCCAATAATAACTACAGGTATAGAAGCAGCCACTGCCCCCACATAGGGAATAAAATTAAGAAAAATCGAAATAACGGCGAGCAGCAAGGCATAAGGCAAACCAATAATTAAAAATCCAAGGAACATCATCACACCCAACGCGATATTGATCAGCACCCGACTGACGATAAAGCTGCTGAGCGCGCTATCGATATCTTCCATGACCTCCAACGCGTCTTTGTGATATTTTTTAGGAAAGAAGTTTAGCATTTTAGGGCCAAACTTGTTCCCTTCCTTCAGCATGTAATAGAGCAATATAGGAAAAGTAGCCAATACGATAAAAAAGTAGGACACGAACGATACCAGCTTTACCGAATAATCAGACAGTGTCGAAAAAGCTTCGTTCAACGTATCTGACAGTTGTGACAGCGGGTCTTCACCCGGAGGCAGCACTTGTCTCAAGGATTGATTATGCCGCCATTGGCTCAATTGATCAACCAGACTTTTAATGAGCTTCGGCGCATTTTCAAATAAATTGGTTACCTGATCACGTAGCGTAGGCCACACACCCCATGAGAAAACAAACAATAACACTCCAATGACCAAATAAATCAGCAAGATGGAGATAGATCGTTTGATTTTTCTACGTTCCATTACATCTACAATCGGCCTCAATAAATAATAGAGGAAAAAAGATAGCATCAACGGTACAACCAGCAAGCTGACCAAAGATACGAGAGGACTGAATATAAAGCTTACTTTGGTGCCCAAGTAAATGATGAGTAATAGCATGACAATACCAGTAGTCAGACGAAAAAAACGATTATTTTGCAGCATATCATGCGGCCCCCCTCTGTTCTGTTTCTCTCTACCTCTTTAAACGCAAAATGACCCTATTGATTGATTGTTGCTGAAAATAGTTTACAATATACCCCTTCACGCAGAATGTGTAGTAAAAAATGACATAGATACAGGATAAAATAGTCTTAAATGAGGATTTTGCAACATCCTGAAATAACAAAAGGACGTCCAAATGCTAGGCATTTGAACGTCCTTTTGTGTTACTCTATGGCACTTCCATTTAGGTCGAAACATCCCGTTTTACGAAAACCACCCAGGCAATGGCGATAAAAATCACATAATAGGCGGCCAGCACGGTGAGCGAAAAGGTTAGACTGGAACTTACCGTACCCGGCGGCATATCTAGATATTTTTTCAGATCCATATGCGTAAATAGTACGTATTTGGTCCATTCAAAACGATCTGTGCTGAACAAGCCAATAGAGTTATAGACTGTTTTGGTGAACATCATGAACAGCGACAGCCCAATCGCCAAGGCACTGGAACGGAAAACTGCGGATAGCATAAATGCAAAGGCCATCGTCACGAATAAGGCGATATAGCTATACAAGAAGTTCAGCGTTACATAAGATATCGGATCACTGAACAGCGGAACAGAACCCGCTGGTGCATCCTTGGATAACATCAGCCATGAGGACAGCGTAACCATCAAGATCAAAATGATCGTTCCGAGCAAACTGAACAAAATCACGGATATATACTTGGACAACAATATTTTGCTTCGAGTCCAAGGTCGGATGAGCAGCAGCTTAATCGTTCCCCAAGTAAATTCACCAGCCACCGAATCAGCGGCTACAATGACCGTAAACGTCGTATTGAGGAAAAATGTAAACAACGTCGTCAACGCAATCCCATCCCACACACTGACCTGATCAGATACCAGGGAAATCAGCATCGGAATCGCAGCAGTGATGACCGCCAGCAGACCCAGCATAATCCATGTGCGCACACGCAGGTAAATTTTCAGATTTTCGTTATGTACCAACTTGAAAAAATCAGCCAATGAACCCGCCTCCCGTCACTTCCAAAAATTGATCTTCCAGCGTACGGGCAATCGGGCGAATCGCATATACTTTAACTCCGTTTGCAGCCAGCAGGCTGTTCATCTCTGCGATCTGTTCCCGCTCCAAGTGAAGCAGCAGTTGATTGCCTTCGACGCGCCCTGCTCCAGCAAGCGCATAAGCTTGCTCGGCATCATTTACCTCAAAAGCAATTTCTGCCGTCTGCACTTCCTCCCCTGTATTCTTCAGCTGCTTGATATCAACCAGCCGTCCGCTCTGAATAATGGCTACACGGTCGCACATCAGCTCCATCTCAGACAACAAATGGCTTGATACGAACACGGTAATTCCTTCCGTACGGGTCAATTGACGCAAATAATCCCGCAGTTCTCGAATACCCTGCGGGTCCAAGCCGTTGGTCGGCTCGTCCAGCACGAGCAGCTTCGGTCGATGCAAAATCGCCTGAGCTACCCCAAGTCGCTGCCGCATCCCGAGCGAGTAGGTTTTTACTTTATCATGAATTCGGTTTCCGAGTCCCACCAAACGAATCGCTTCATCCACGCGCTCTTGGGTCACCCCAGGAGACATTCGCGCAAAATGCTGCAAATTTTGATAGCCTGTCAAAAACTTGTACATCTCCGGGTTCTCAACAATCGCGCCGACATGGGAAACGGCCTTCTCAAAATCGGTATTAATGCTGTCTCCACAAATATGAATATCGCCCTTGCTGATCGAAATCAGGCCAACCATCATACGGATGGTGGTCGTTTTTCCCGCACCATTGGGTCCAAGGAAACCAAATACCTGCCCCGCCGGAACCTCCAGCGTCAGATCATCCACGATCGCTTTTGAGGAAATGATTTTACTCACACCCTCCATACGTATGACGGGAACCTGTCCTGTCGCTTGCTGCATGCTATGAAACTCCTTCCATCCGGAGTGAAGCTGTGATCCATTTTACTGTACATTTCCGGTTTTGGAAGTATTGTACCATATTTAACCTTTTAGAAACACCACGCAACCTCTATTCCTTGTCCTTGTATATCCAAAGCACCCGCCACTTCTCATCTTCCTGCGTCACATAACAAGGCTGTACGATATCAAAATTACCGAATCGGGTCTTGTAATGCTGAGTGACTGTAATACGGTAAACTTTCCCTAACTCTTCTCCATTCGGATCGGTACGAATGTCATATTCAGCCTGCGGCTCCCCCAGTTCAAACGTAAACGTATCCGTCCCCATATCCTGCATAAAAACGTGCGCACGCTGCTGTACATACGTAGATTTCTCGAATTTCTTTTTCATTTGCGAATGAAAAAACTCCCATGATCCTCCGAAATTTCCCGATTGCTCCATAGTGTAGAACTCGTTCAGTGCTTCTACCGCTTGATCGCCCTCGCCTGTAGACATCACCCCACGCAGACCCAGCCACAGCAGCCATAACAATCCACATATGATGGCAAAATATAATAGCTTACGGACGAACGCCGAAGCCGCTCTCCTTCTAAACAGCACACACTGCCCCTCCCTCTGTTCGACTATACCGAATTCTCTACAGATGTATGTGGGACAAGCCTTGTTTAGAAGTCTTTAGAAGAAAATAACGGGTGACCTCCCAAATAGGGCACCCGTCTACATAAGGCTTACCTAAGGCGATATGGCCGTGGTAAGCATGTGCTTCTCCAGCACTCCATGGAGACGCTGGCGTTCCTGCTCCTCCACAATGTAATAATATACACCGTTAATTTTACGCCCATGTCCCTTCAGTTCAACGGTATCCGTCTGCTTGAGGGACGGACCGATCCGGGTCAGGAAAGTGGTCATATCGTCAAAGGTAATGTCTGTGCGAATCTGCTCCCCCGCTGCTTCCAATATCGGCTTTACCCTCAACAGCCCTTCCTTGCTGATGGACTGGGCCAGAATTTGCTTGAGTAGCTCCCGCTGACGGGCATTTCTTCCGAGATCCCCACGTGGATCATCGAATCGCATACGAGCGTAGGCCAACGCCTCAGCCCCGTTCAAGTTCAAATTACCCTGCGCAAAATGATGGCCCTCATATTGAAAATCAAGTGGATTATGAACCTCCACTCCCCCCATAAGGTCCACCATTTTCGCAAACCCTTCCATGTTCATCTGTACATAGTAATCTATCGGATGGTTCAAAAAATGCTCAACCGTACGAATCGACATATCCACGCCCCCAAAAGCAAAAGCGTGATTGATTTTGTCCTCACGCCCCTTGCCGATCAACTCTGTTCGCGTATCACGCGGAATGTTGAACATCAACATAGAGCCTTCGGCAGGGTTAACAGACAAAACGATCATCGTATCCGATCGTCCTGGATCGTGAGGCCGCCGATCTACGCCCAGCACCAGCACGGTGAACGGCTTGAACTGGGAGATGGCTGCCGGATTGGGTGTACTTGATCCAGTGTCTGTACCTACAGATCGCCCTGCTCCGCCCGTTGCAAGGGTAGAAACCGCCCCAGGGTGCACGATGCTGCGCGGATGATACATCGCATTCGCCGCTGTTTTAAAGGAATGATACACATAAGCGGTGTAGGCAGTAGCCCCTACGACCAATAACGCCACAGCCCCCAATGTCACCTTCAGCCATCGTTTCATACGCAGCCTCCCCTTTACGGATTCACTACAGACGGATGACGATCTACATCCAGATTGTTCATCTGTGGCCTGCCGACAGAATAGTATGCAAAGGCGGATTGTCTGATTTGCTCTTCGCTGTACACATTGCGTCCGTCAATCATAATTGGATACTTCATAAGCTCATTCAGCTCACCCAACCCGATATCACCAAACTCTTCCCATTCCGTCAATAGACACAGTGCGTCACATCCCTCTGCCGCTTCTCGTGCGCTATCTGCCCACGTTACTTCCGAGCTGTCCAGCAGTCTGCGGAAGTTAGCCGTAGCGATCGGGTCATACGCACGAATTTGCGCCCCTGCCTCCAGCAGCGACTGCATGATATCCAGCGCCGGGGCATCTCTTACGTCATCTGTATTCGGTTTAAAGGCCAGTCCCCATATACCAATCGTAGCTCCCTCCAGATCACCCAGCGCCTCTTTCAGTTTACGAATCACGTTAAAACGTTGCCCCTGATTCACTTCCACCACAGATTTCAGCAGCTTGAATTCATAGTCCACGTTACCTGCAATTTGGATCAGAGCTTGTGTATCCTTGGGAAAACAGGAACCCCCATAGCCGATACCAGCAGACAAAAAGGAGGAACCGATCCGCTGATCCAGTCCCATACCGTGTGCCACGCGTGTAACGTCTGCGCCCACCTTTTCGCAAATATTTGCAATCTCATTAATAAACGAAATTTTGGTCGCCAAAAAAGCATTCGACGCGTACTTGATCATCTCCGCCGAACGGATATCCGTGGTTACGATATTTGTCGTCAACGGCTCGTGCAGTGTAGTCAGCACAGCGGACACATGCGGATCGGAAGCTCCGATGATGATTCGATCTGGCTGTAGGGTGTCTATGACTGCTGAGCCTTCGCGTAAAAATTCAGGAACCGAAGCCACACCAAACGAATAGTTTGTGCGGCTCGCAATCCAATTTTGAATACGTTCGTTCGTTCCGACAGGCACCGTGCTTTTGGTGACAATTACTTTGTAGCCATTCATGGCGTCTGCCACCTCGCAGGCGGCTTCTTCAATATAGGACAGGTTCGCTTCTCCGCCTGGCAGTGAAGGCGTGCCGACCGCCAAAATAACAATTTCGGCTGCCTCCACCGAAGCAGCCGTATCTGTTGTAAAGCTTAGTCGGCCTTGTTCTACATTATCTTTAATTAGAGCCTTTAGTCCCGGTTCATAAATCGGCACCCCACCTGCACGCAGCTGATGAATTTTGTCCTCATTCTGATCTACACAGACGACGGTATTCCCGAGTGCGGCAAAACAGACCCCCGACACCAGCCCGACATACCCTGCACCAATTACACATAGCTTCAAAGCAACTCCCCCTTTTACTTGCTGTCTCATTGCATCCTGCTTTTACCGACTTCACTTCTCTATATCTCTTCCTGCAAGCCGATTATGATAAAGCGTAAGCCGTTTGTTTTGCCGATAAGATTTTAGAAAACGGTATACATACATCGGATTGTTATAGGCATACCTCTTCCATAATCGCTTCGGTTCACAGATCAGACGGTACAGCCACTCCAGCCCCAGCTTTTGTATCGCTAGTGGCGGTCTACGAACCTTTCCAGTGATATAGTCAAAGGCCGCCCCTACTCCAATCATCACGCCATGAATGCGGTCTTTGTTTCGATGCATCCATATTTCCTGCTTCGGGCAGCCTAAGCTGACGAATATGATATGCGCGCCAGACGCATTGATTTCATCAATGATCCGCTCCTCCTCATCTGGGTGAAGCTCACGAAATGGCGGCGAAAAGCTGCCCGCGATGCGGATTCCGGGGTAATCCTGTTCTACTCTTTCTTTTAAGCTATCCAGCGTATCCGGCGTACTGCCGTAAAAATATATACTTACCTTCGTCTGTGGCGCACGTTCGCACAACTTGAGCATCAGACTGGGACCATCTACCCGATCCTGACGCTCAAATCCGTACAGCTTGAGCGCCCATACCAACGGCATACCGTCCGGAGTACACAAATCGGCTTGAGTGAGCGCTTCGTGGAACTCGGAATGATTCCCGGCTGTGACAATGGAATGCGTGTTGCAAATACAAACATAGCCGTCCTTTCGTCCGACTGCCCATTGTTCCAGCATGTGTACCGTCTCCTGAAACGTAAGTGCTGCAATATCTGCATCCGCAATCCTTCCGACTCTATATTGGGGCAGCTGCTTCATAATCACGCTCCTCCATCGCCTCGCTATATATCGCCATCAGCTGCTTCACATTCACTTCTTCCGTATAGCGTGCAGCGTAGTTTTCCGACACCTTCTGTCTCATAGCTGCATAGTTTTCATAGGCTACTGCACAGCGAATCACAGTCTTTATATTTTCCAAATCATCATGTTGAAAATGGAAACCCGTCACCCCGTCCTCCACGACTTCCTCCAGTGCACCGAGCCGGCTGCATAATACCGGAGTTCCAACAGAAAAAGACTCTACAATGGTCATGGGAAATCCTTCATACCAAATGGAAGGCACCATGACATACATGGCTCGGCTCATGCAATCCAGTACCGTGTCTCCATCCTGCTTACCGAGAAACCGAACGTCTTCCTGCGGATAAGCAGCGGTCAATTCAGCCTTTTCCGGACCATCCCCAATGATGACCAGTCTCAATCCCCCCCGATCTTCCAACTGTGACCAAGCTTGCAACAGATTGCGAACCCCTTTTTCAGCTGAAATCCGTCCCACGAACAATAAATAACGATCATTCGGGTCATACTGGGTTTTCACTGTTTTATGATGGACAAAATTCGGCTTTACCGCGATACGATCCAGCGGAATACCGCTTTCGGCAAATTTGTCCCGTGCAAACTCTGTCAGCGCAATATAGCGACTTACCTTGTGCTGCCATGTGCCGATCAGATCGTTGAACTTAATCATCGCCGCTACCGGAATCGTCTGAAGCTGTGAACCTCGATAGCATCCATGACGGATGGAATGCAGCAGCGTGCCGTGCAGGCATTTTTCACAAACCTTATTCCCTCGCATAAAGGTTGCCGCCGGACAAATCAGCCTGTAATTGTGCAGTGTCTGGACAACCGGAATCCCCAGCCGTTCACAAGCATGATAGACCGAAGGGGATATAACCGGGAAAAAATTATGCACATGTACCACATCTGGCTTCACCTGTAAAAGCAGCTTCTTGATTCTTTTGAATTCCGGCAGGGACCATGCCGCCTCTACCGCCAGCTTTGCCATGTTCGCTAGCCCTCTGCTTTGAATGCTGTCGTTGTGCACATAGTAATGCTCTGTCTCTATTCCTCTGGAACGCAGCATAGCTGATTCTTGCTCGACAACCTTGTCTTCCCCCCCGGCTTGCTGATAAAAGTTATGGATGATCAGCACCTTGCTTACAGGAGGGTTCATCTGTCTGCTGACCTGTTGGCTCACGTGGCTGCCCCTCTTTCCTGCGTTGATTGCATAGCGTGGTTAGAACTTCTGGGCTTGATCCCTTGATGGCTTACTATCTCATCCGCAATGCGATCCCACGACATACGCTCGACCGTAAGGAAGGCCTTCTCCGCCATACTTCGTCTCAGCTCAGCATTATCCAGCAAATCGCCTATTCGACCAGACCATTCCTCTTCTGAAAAGCTTCTCAGCATCACTCCGCTTACCCCGTCCTCAATCAAGGTAACCGAGCCCCCGTTTACCGAAGAGATAATCGGGACGCGAAACAGCATGCTTTCCAGCAGCACCATACCAAAAATATCGTATTGGGTCGGAAACAGCATCACATCCGCCGCTCCGTAAACCTGCCACAGATGACGTTGCTCCACTCTTGAAAAATGTATAATACTGTCCGTTATTCCCAGTTCATGAGCATATGTCCAATAGCGGTCTGTGTCCGTCTTCCGTCCATCCCCGACCATTAACAAAAGGCAGCTAGGATGCTTTTGGAGTACCCTTTTGAACGTAGTCAGCATAAAATGTATATTTCTCCGTTCCTCCAGTACACCAACATACAGTAGCACCGGACGATCACCGATTCGACGCAGCTCATTCGCGACCTCACGGTTTTCCTCACGGTCTCCGCTTATGTCTTCACTGTTGTTACTGGTGTCACTATCGAATGCTCTCTCTACTTTACTGCGATCCAGTCCGACTCCAATCGTAACCACGTTGTCAAAACCTTTATTCTCCAAATAGCGCTTGGCGAGATCGGATTTGACATAGGTACGGCGTAGAGATTTTGCTACCTTCGGCAGCAGCATAATATCGTACAGTTTGCGGATCAGCGCGTGCGTGTTATCTCGGTATGGGCCGTGATACAACGCCAGCTTATCAGGACATTTGCGGGAAAGCAGATAGGTCATGATCTGGTTGTATTCTGTAGTAATGACCAGACCATAAGCATCCAGAAAAGAATCTTTGAGAACATCTCTGTAGATGCTGTTGCTTAAGAACTTAAACCCGTGGAGCCAGATAATACGCAAGGTGCATCCTTCGTGACGGTAGACCTGTTCCAGATGGGTTTCTTTACGATCGTTGTAGTAAACAATATCGCAATCATAGCCTTTTCGAACGAGTGCTTTGCCCAAACCGACTTCCTGTAAATTGTATGAGTCCCCGTTCACTTTGCTGGCAAAATTGCGGAGATACAATATTTTTTGAATCATCATCAGGGCTCCTGCCATTTCATATTGGGTGAGTTATGGCGGTGGGGTTTAGAGACCGCTGCGCGTTCCATTTGATCTTCCGATCGCTGTTGCAGTGGGATTCCTGGATATATAAAACATTCCTCGGTAAGAATCCCACTGCAAAGGCGAACGCTAGCGCTTCTTCAGATTCAAATGGACCGCTCCGCTACTGACCGCCGGGTCCATAAAGTCACCCCATTTAAAAAAGGGAATGCTGGGCATGAAGTGCCCCCGCTGCGCGGATACGCGAGCGAATGCACGCAGGCGTTGACTTCGCGCTACCTTGTATACCGATCACATTAGCGATAAATGATTGAACAGCATAGAGCTACTACCACTGGGCTGACACAAGACCTTAACGATGGCTAGATTGTCGCCTGCTAAAAGATTGCTATTTACCAAACGCTGTCACCCTGACAGAGAACGGTACAGAGCATTAATTTCGCCGGCATGCATGCCCAGCGAGAAGTTCGCGGCGATAGGGCGAAGCTATCGCTAGACGGCTCTTACCTCCCCCACCCAATAGGCTGGGGGAAATTCTTTTTGGCGGCGGTAGGTAGCGGAGGGTAAGGGTTTGAATCTGGAGAAGCGAAGCGGTCGCCTTTGACGAGGGATTCCGCCCTCTGTAGGGCTTTATTCAAACAAAGGAATCCCACGTCAACAGCGATCGGAAGATCAAATCCGTCCCGAAGCGGCCTTCCATCCACAATAGTTGCTCCAGGATCAAATCCGCCCCGAAGCGGCCTTTCCCCTCCAACTTGAATGTTCACGCTGCCTTTCCTCCGTCATCTGCATATTAAAATGATCTGCTCCTTTGAGCTGGGCAGCTGCCATATCTGCCACTAGAGTCACACTCGATTCCATCGGCACAAAGCGGTATTTGTAGGCTGTAAGCCGATGATCCGTTTCGTGAAATAAAATATCCTGAGCGTAATTCCCCCATCGGTCCTTGGGCATCAAATCAATGGTCATGCTGGCATGCGCAGACGGCAGCAGCATATTAGAGCCGTGGATACCGATTACTAATTGGCTGGCTGCGTATACCTCGCAGACCCGCAGCTCACTTTCTCGGTCGAAGCGTGTGACACGCTCATCAGAAATCCATGCCGGGAAGCTCCCGGTACGCCCAAGTCCAGCGACTGTAAAACGATGATCTGGGAAGCTTTCTTTTAGCCTGCGGAACAGCCGTATGATTTTACTGCGCTGATGATAAATTAGAGGTTTTAGCCCACGTTTGAGCTGCGGAAATTTCTGTACCGCTCTTGCGATATGATGGCTGCCGCTCCACAAGCGATCTTCCCTCCATACGAAGGTAATGCGCGGCTCCGACTCACGCCCCTCGTCATAGCGGGAGACACCTGTAAACTGCTCAATATCAAACTGATTGGGATGTGAATATGCCGGGCTGACATACACCTCATCAAAACGCATCAGTTCCTCAATCATCCGATGATGTAGTACAGGATAAAAGTTACGTGCCCTGCTGAATGGCACATCAACCGTCCAAATTTCAGACACATATGCTGGCACCATCCACTCCAGCGACTTTTGCACAATGACGATAATTCCCAGGTCCGGGGATTGCTCGTATTCGCGTTGCACATTGAGCAGCTTGAGCAACGCATGACCATACAAATAATCCATAGTGTTGACGATGATTACACGTGTAGAAGCTTTCATTTTATGCACGGTCATGCCGACTGCTAAGTCATAGGAAGGATTCATCAACGATTGCCGCAAAGGCTCTCCGAGCCATTTTCTCGACTTCGCATCACCGGTCAGAATATAGTCAGGCATTTCTACACGATAAGGTGAATACGTGGCATGACCGACCCTCATGTCCTCGAGATATTCGCGTCCGCACCCCTCACACGCAGTACTGACACATACATGGATTCCCTGCCACAGCACCTCTCCACCACGTACCTTACCTCCACAATGCGGGCACTGTTCCTCATGCCGAACAAACGGTTTAATGGGTATCATGATTGTTCTCTCCAACTTTCGGTACTGTAATTTGAACACGCCAAAAGGTCAGGATGGACTTCATCATCCAACCCAAATTAGATTTAACTTCCTTAAACAGCAAATCTAATAGAAATACAGATATCGTAAAGGACAAGATCGTCGCCACTAACGACCCTCGGACACCAAGCAAAGGGATTAGCGCGTAATTGAAAGCGATATTCGTAATCGCCCCTACCACCGAGGTCAGCAGCGTGTATCTAAACAAATTTTCATTGGTAATAAACAAGCTTTTAGCAACACTGAAGTTGGTGAAAAACAGACGAATTGCAAACAGAGACAACAGCGAACCTGCTTCGGTAAATTCTCTCCCATACAGCACAACCACTACCCATTGGGATAGAAAAAATAAAGGTACCGAGGTCACAAGAAAGCATATAAACATCAGCCGATACACCTTGGACAATGTCTGTCTGTATTCGTCGCTTCCTTTCTGCTTGGAACGCGTCACCACCGGAGCATAAGCCGTCGTCAGAACGACCGGAATGAAGCCCAGCACTTCGATGAGTCGGAGTGCAACGGAGTATTGCCCGACCGCAGCATTCCCCAGCAGTTCACCGATAATGACTTGATCGATCCGTGCCTGTACATATACAGCGGAGGATGACAATATAAGCGGCCAACTGTGATTCATGATTCGCCGAGCTGTGGTTAAGCGGAACGTCCATCGGTTCACACGTCGTCCTTCCTTATGGAAGAAATACAGCAGCAGCAGGCTTCCCAACAGAAACTCTCCATGAGCACACAACGCCACCAACCATATCGGAACACCGGACAACAACAGAATGATTTTGATGGTGGAGCCGAGAACAAAGGCAGTATTCTTAGCAACGACCGTGTATTTGGACAGCATCTGCGCACGAAACCAGTAGTCGATGATATCAAACAATTGAAATATCGAGGCCGTAGCCAGGATCAGATTGATCAATCGCACTGAACTATCTTCCGGTCTGAGCAGTGAAATGAAGGAATAGGACAGTACAATGGCTATCAGAGTACCTACCAATTTCAGCAGAACCGCCGTCCCCAATAGCTCATGCTCATCCTTGGGGTCTTTGACAAGATCGCGTACTAATATAGAATCAAAGCCAAGGGTCGTGAAAATCAGAAACATGCCGAAAAAGGATTCCGCATAATTCCACTTTCCCAGTTCCTCTGGTCCCAACACTCTCGCCATGATGATGCTGACTGCCAGGCCAAACACCATGCGAATCATTTTGTCACCGAACAGCCAGGATGTATTCACCAGCAAACTTCTGCGCGGTTTGGCGCGTTTTTTGACTAATGTCATAGGTTTTACTCCATCTTAAAAAATGACCTTGCGCACAGCCTTATAACCTGCTGTTCTGTCAATACAGCTGCAATCATGTACAGCGAAGAGACCCCCCGCCCAGGCGGGTGGCCTCTCCATCTCTTACACGACGACAGAAGCTTCAACTGCAGCCTGCCTTTTTACCCGCTCCAAGTCTGTATCCACCATCATATGAATGAGCTGCTCGAAGCCTACTTCCAATCGCCAACCCAGCTTTTCTTTCGCCTTGGCACAATCGCCGAGCAATAAATCTACCTCTGCCGGACGGACAAATTGAGGATCGATCACGACGTAATCCTCATAATTTAAACCTACATGGGAAAAGGCAATTTGCAGCAATTCACGTACAGAATGCATTTCTCCTGTGGAAATGACGTAATCATCTGGTTGATCCTGCTGAAGCATCAGCCACATCGCCTTTACATAATCGCCTGCAAAACCCCAGTCTCGCAGTGAATCCAAATTTCCCATGCGCAGCTCCTGCTGCAACCCTAGCTTGATACGAGCTACCGCATCCGACACCTTACGCGTTACAAATTCCAGTCCTCGGCGTGGCGATTCGTGATTGAACAGAATGCCAGAGCAAGCAAACATATCAAAGCTTTCGCGATAGTTCACTGTAATCCAATGGCCGTACACTTTGGCTACACCGTAGGGACTACGTGGGTAAAACGGAGTCGTTTCTGTCTGGGGTGTCTCCAGCACCTTACCGAACATCTCGCTGCTTGACGCCTGATAAAAGCGCGCTTCCGGTTTGGCAATTCGAACCGCCTCCAGCATATTGGTGACAGATAGCGCTGTAATCTGCCCTGTAGCCAACGGCTGCGGCCACGAGGCCGCTACAAAGGATTGAGCAGCCAAGTTGTAGACCTCATCTGGGTCGGACTGACGGACGGCTTCGATCAATGAAGCCAGATCGGTCATATCACCGGAAAGCCAATGGATGTCATTCTGGATATGCGCTACATTTTCAAAGTTCGGTGTGCTGGTTCGTCTGCGCACCCCGTACACCTCATAATCCTTGGACAGCAGCAACTCAGCCAGATAGGACCCGTCTTGTCCGGTAATCCCTGTGATCAGCGCTTTTTTCATTCCAATTCCCCCACCGTTTTTTTATTGTTCAACCAGATCCAGGCCTTGAAATGCCTGATACACAGACCTTAATCCCTCTTCTAGTGAAATACGCGCCGACCAGCCCAGCCCGGAAATTCGGGATACATCTACCAACTTACGCGGCGTTCCATCAGGAGCGGAGGTGTTAAAGGTAATTTCTCCCTCATAGCCAACTACATTCTTCACTCGTTCAGCCAGCTCACGAATGGAGATATCCTCACCTACGCCGATATTTACAATTTCATTTCCCTCATAATTGTTCATCAGGAACAGACAGGCTTCAGCCAGATCATCAGAATGAAGAAATTCTCGGCGCGGCGTACCAGATCCCCATACTTCTACAGTCGGAGATTGATTCAGCTTGGCTTCATGAAACTTGCGGATGAGCGCAGGTAGCACATGAGAGGTCTGGAGATCAAAATTGTCGCCCGGACCGTATAAATTCGTCGGCATCACAGAAATAAACCGAGTTCCATACTGACGGTTGTAAGACTGACACATTTTAATCCCGGCAATTTTAGCAATCGCATAGGCCTCATTAGTAGGCTCCAGTTCACCCGTAAGCAGATATTCTTCTCGCAACGGCTGCGGAGCAAATTTAGGATAGATACAGGTAGAGCCGAGGAATAACAGCTTGCCTACATTCGCCCGGTACGCCGCATCAATCACATTCGTTTGTATAAGCAGATTGTCACGGATAAAATCAGCCGGATATTCGTTATTCGCCAAAATCCCACCAACCTTGGCCGCTGCCAGAAATACATAATCCACAGGCTCTGTTTCAAAAAAATGATCTACTGCCTCTTTATTGCGTAGATCCAGCTCACGGCTTGTGCGAGTAATAATATGACGGTAACCCGTATTCTGAAGCGCTCGGACAATAGCGGAACCCACCAGCCCGTTATGCCCTGCTACATATATGTTGGAATGAAGATCCATACTTATCCCCTACTTTCTTCGTGAAAATGAAAGACTTTAATACGCATCCTTGGAGCCTAGCAGCACACGAAATGTTTTCAGCATAATGATCATATCTGTGCGGAAACTGCGTCTGGATATGTACTCCAAATCCAGTTCTACCATCTGGTTAAAGCTTAGATGATTACGACCGCTGATCTGCCATAGACCGGTGCAGCCTGGTGTAACCGTCAGACGCAGCTTATCCCTCACTGTGTAATTATGGACTTCTCTTGGCAACGGGGGTCTGGGTCCTACCAGACTCATCTGCCCACGCAGTACATTGAACAGTTGTGGCAGCTCGTCGATGCTCGTTCTGCGAAGAAAGCGACCCACACGGGTAATTCGGGGATCGTCCCGCATTTTGAACATCGCACCCTCAATTTCATTTTCCACCAGCAATGCAGACAATCTCGCCTCGGCATCAGACACCATGGAACGAAATTTGATCATGCGAAACGGACGCTCATTTTTCCCAATACGTACTTGATAAAATAACGCACTGCCTTTTGGGTCCTCCAGCTTAATCAGCAGAATGACAAGCAGAAATACCGGGCATAGCACGATGATTCCAATGAAAGACAATATAATATCCATGCTTCGCTTCACGAACGGGTATACGTTCCATCCTTGCCGCCGTTCAAGCCCATGAGCGACCGAATATACATCCACTGACGCGCCCAGCACTTCGGCCTCGTTCGAGCGGGAAGAAGACACGTCTCATCACCTCGCTCCTTATTGATAATTATTATTTATACATTGTTAAAAGAATTTTATATACTCTCATTTTCCTCCTTTTCATTCATGTCAGATTGCGTTCCTCCATACCCCGCTCGGCGCGGGTATTCGAACGCTTCACATTATTAAGTACGACACCCAGAATGCGAGCCTTTACTCTTTCCAAATTTGCTTTTGCTTTCTTGACGACATCCTTTTTGACCTTCCCTGCCTGCACCACCAGAATAACTCCGTCACACATAGCGCTTATAATTAAGCCATCCGGAAAGGACAGCAACGGCGGCGTATCCATTAAGATCACGTCATAATGTTCTTTTAGCTCAACCAGCAGAGCATTCATTCTACGGGAACTGAGCATCTCGGACGGATTGGGCGGGTTCGGCCCGGCTGTAATTGCATGCAGATGGTCAATCCCGGTTTCCTGAACCACATCCTGCCATGCCTGTTGATTGGCAAGCACCCGTGTCAGCCCTGTATGGTTACGCAAACCAAACATATGGTGCAAAGAGGAACGACGCAGATCCATATCCATAATCAGCACCTTTTTCCCCTCTTGCGCATAGGTTACAGCCAAATTGCTAATCGTGACCGTTCTGCCTTCACCCGCCTGAGCGGACGCCACCATCATAACCTCAATCGGCTCGTCTATAGAAGAAAACTGGATGTTAGTGCGAAGCATGCGGTACTCCTCCGAAACGGAAGACTGAGCATGTAGGGATGTAACGAGCTGATTATTGATTAATCGCGGCATATTGCCCTTCACCTACCTGTTTAGGAGTTGTAGTCGAGCTGTCAGAGCGTTTATCTTCTTTTTTCATTTTCGTAATCAGGGATAAGGTAGGCAGACCGAGTTCTTTTTCAATATCCTCTTCATTCTTAAATGTATCATCCAGTACCTCCAGCAAAAATGCCAAGCCGATTCCCAACAATAAAGAGGTGACAAAAGCAATAAATATCTGTATAGCGGGATTACTGTTCACGGGAACTGCTGGATCATTCAGACTGGCTTCGCTTAGGATGGTGACATTGTCCATTTTCATGATAGAGGGAATTTGCCGTTTGAATACTTTGGCTACCGCATTGACGGTTTTCACAGCCTTTGTATACGATAAATCGCGGATTGTTACATCCATGACCTGTGAATCACCTGCGGTGTTCACTCTTAATTTTTGCGCCAAAGCTGACGGAGTGACCTTAAGGTCGGGGAAGCTGGCGACCACCTGATCCATAATCGCCGAGGAGATCATAATTTGCTTATATGAGTTCGTTAAGGCTATATTCGTTTGAACTACACTGTAATCAACGACACCTGCACGATCCGGTCGTGGCGTCTGGTTGATAATGAGCTTTGCGGTAGCTTCATAAATCTGCGGGGTAAAATATACATTTTTTATGCCCACTACTGTACATACCAGCAGTACGATGCTACCAATCAACCACATTCTTTTACGGATCAAACGGATGTACTCTTTCAACTGCACAAGACCAGTCCTCCCTGATTGACTTGTTTTCGATGCAATAACGCTTGTACTGATCCTCTGCATAACGGGGAAAAGAACGATGCATGACCCTCTAATCTATAGTAAAATGTTGTATAATAGCGCATAGAAGGTCTAGCCAGCGAATAAGCACAAAATGCTCAATAATCGGTGGCCTCTTAGGGTATATAAACGAAGATATAAGTGAAAACTATGAAATAAAGATACGTTATGTAACTTACATAACTAATTTATGATACAAAACGTATCTTGTCAAGCGTAAAATTGCTTTTTTACCTTTCTTAACCTTGCCTTCAGGAGGAAAAACAGATGAATTATGGCACCCGCATCGCTGAATTACGAGAACATAAGGGATTAAAACAAGAGGAACTAGCGCAATCCCTCGGAATTACGCGGGCAGCTCTTTCTCACTATGAAAAAAATAGGCGCAAGCCAGATTTTGAGATCCTGACCAAGCTCGCTGATATTTTCGGGGTAACGATTGACTACTTGGTGGGACGTACGAGCCATCCGGCGGCAATATTGGATTCAGATGTGAGGGAATTTGTGGACCAGCTTGAACTGTCCGACGAGGATATTCTGCAACGTTTCAACCTGACCATTGACGGACGCACCTTGTCTGAGGAAGAAGCCAAACGTTTTATTGCATTTGTCCGAATGGAACGAATGATGGAATAAAGAAAGCGGCCGATTGCTTCACGTCTCGCTCAAGTAAGACCAACCGTTGGAATTTACACGCGCTTGTCCTTCCGGTATGTGGTTCCATCAGCGTCGCTTTCTAGCCATTCTGGCATCGTGAACCCACATTGGAGCAAAATGTCCCGGATGTCCAAGTCGATAGCGGCTTTGTCTACTTTCCGTACGTTGTTTTGAAAAAGAGGGTTGTTCACCCCTAATTCTGTCTCCTTGTTCATTCAGCATTAACCTCGCTTTATTATTCTTGGTCATCGGAAAGAGATTTCCCACAAAACCATGTATGTATAGTCATGAACAAAACTATTATATATGAATACATACCTGCAATGTTGTCGTCTTATGACGAGAATATAAAAGGATTTTCTTATTTTTTTCTTCATTATACGTAAAGTATTGGCAAATCAGAACGATTTTCCAACAAAAAAGAACCTGTCAGGTCCTATTTTCTCCTGATAGGTTCTTTTTTGTTTTATTTCGAAATGATGTTAGGTATTCGTTAACTCAGGTCCTATATACATTCCGATCTGTTATTAAGCGACCTCGGCTGCCTGGGAAACCTGAGTGCCTCCGGTCGCCCGGACTTTGTAGACATAGTGGCCTCCAGCTTTTACTGTGCGGTCTGTATACGTGTTTCCCGCTACTTGCGAGGCAATCACCTGATAGGCCCCGTCAGTCCCGTCAGCACGCAGCACATCATAGGAAGATACGCCTTCTGCCTGAAGCCAATTAATCTTTACCGCCCCATCCTGAACAGAGGCAGCCTTCACCCCTGTTGGGGCTGAGGCTGCGGTCTGATCTGTATTTTTTAATTCCAAAATATATTGTACCGCTTCGCCAGGACCCAGCTTTTCTTCAAAATCAAGGGCAGGAGAAGCCTTGAGCCCTGATATGGAACGCTGTGCCTGACTGTAAGTAGAACCCGCTCCAAAACGTTCACCCGTGTACAAACCGGCTTTCGGCATCGTTACCCGTACACGAACGGTCTGCGGGGTAGCTTCGAAATTCACTAGATTCACCAGCAATTTGTCTGAGGTAGCGCCGCTACCTGCCAGCGGTTTAAGCTTGGACGTATCCACCGCACGAACATACACCATCTTATCCTTGGTATCCTCTGGATTCAGCACTGTATAAGTCAGAGGTTTTCCATGGGTGGCATAGGCTAAGCTCAAGCGTCTCATGATCTTAACGCGGGTGTCCTGTCCTTGCCCGAACGGATAAATTTCTGTGTTGGCCGGGTTATGACTTTGCAGATCGAAGCCTGTTTTAAACAGCGTATAATCCTTATAAAAAGCAGCGTGCTGGATAAACATATCGGCAAACCCGATTTGCGAACGCATAATCCGGTCGAATGCGGCTGCTTGTGGCTGACTAGCCCCGTAATCTGGATTGTCTCGATGCGTATCATTGGTACCGAACTCTGTGTTCAGCATCTTTTTCGCCAGTCCATTGCTCGAACCGCCGAAGGTTTTCAAATTTTGGACGAAGCTGCCCCCGCCCTCTTCATTATACGATTCACCATAGGCGTGTCCATTGGTCAGGTCGGTGACTTCCTCCAGCTGTTTACGTTGCGCCGGGTCCCGTTCCCATCCATCTGGGTCACCGCATTTTTGCGTACCACTAGTTTGATTTTTGCACGCCTTGGTAGAGTACGTTGGCCAGTAGGCCCAGCCCGGTGCTACGGTTTTGAGATGCGGTGCCAATTGCTTGCCTTCTGTATTCAACCACTTGGCCACAGCCAGGTTTACCGCCTTGGAGCGATTAAATAATCCAGGTTCGTTATCTACTTCATAATATTGAAGATAAGAACCGTATTTTTTTACATAATCGCGCAACTTTTGCTTGGCCGTCTCTGGCAGAGAACCATCTTTTTGCAGCTTAATATCACCTGTATATAAATACAAAGCAGACGATTGCATATTATACTGCTTTAACGTTTGATAGTAATCATCCACGTCTGTACATGCCTTGCCCACATTACTGGCACAGGTGACCCTCATGACGTTGCCACTATAAGCAATGCCCAGCCACTTGAGAACGTATGGTAAATGCTTAACTGCACCCTGATCATAATAAAATTCTTTATTGTTCACATTTGTTCCGGTCAGTATATATTTACCGTGTACCGGTTCGGTCGCAGGTGAAGCTAACGTCTCCAAGCTCAAGTCATCCCAGGTCCACCACACATTTTTATCTTCTGCAGAGGAGCAGTATAGGCAGCGCGCTGTCTTTAGCTTGAGTACGTTAACACCGCTTTGCAATTGCTCTTTGGGGATATACAACTCGTAGTTGCTTTTGTAATTATATGCACTGCCCGTACCGGAAACCCCAGCGATTTGAATGATACCGGACAGCTGATAATTTGAAAATACAGCCATTTGCGGAACAGCTTTGCCCGCATCCAAAATCCGTACACGGAATATCACTCCATTGGGAGGAACTTGATCCAGCTTATACTGGAGCGACAGTTCAGGATTCGTGGACGCATTCAAGCCGGGAGGAATATCTCCACTGCTGAGCAATACCGGGGCCGCTGTATTCTCTGCTATGGACGTTGCGGACGATATTCCTTTAGCCGACGATTCGGTAGAAGCAGAGGCTGTAGGAATGTTGATATTGTCTCTACCAATCACTCCTCTAAATTCCGCTGAAGAATCATCCCTCTGTCCCAGCTTCCATACTGGACTGGCTGCCGCTACTTTATCCGTCGGCAGTTCTACGCTCCTTGAAGGCGTGTAAATCAACCAAGCGATCAGCGCTATAGCTACGACCCCCAGCAGCCCGGATAATACTGGCGTATACCTGTGGGTCAACCATTTTTTCATCATATGATCCACCCTCTCTCCTCAAAATTTTTGACCGGGAAAGAGAATCTATTAAGGAAGAAACAAAGCGTTACCGGGAATCACCGCTTTCGCTTCATGCTGACTTTCCCACATCAGACGTGCCATTGCGTCACCATATTCATCATAGTATTCAACTTTTAAATCTACCATTTTACCTGCTTGCAAGGTGATACTGCCCTTGCGCTCTGTCCAGCTTTGCTTAAACCAGCTATCAATAATCAGCTTGCCGTCTACCCATACCCGGATTCCATCATCAGATATCGTTGTAAACGTATAGGTCTCACTATATTGTGGCTTCATTTTACCTGTCCAGCGAACGGAGAACCGATCAGCGTTCACCCTTGCATCAGCTGTGGCAGCACGCCAGTTATAGTCCAGCTTGCTATCTGTACGGGTCAAAGCAGCACTACCATCCAGATTCATGTTGTTAAAATATTCACCCCGCAGCCCGTTCGCATAAACCATATCCGGAACAGAAGGAGGAGCCGGGATAGGCTCGCTTTGCCCCTCGTCCGGTAGGGTTGGTACATCTGTCCCGGGTTGTTGAACTGCTGCCAATCCATTTTTCACATCATCTCGCGTCAAGCTCCTCGAATCATTCATATAATCCTGAATTTGATCCGTTGTGTTATTCTCGGTCAGCATCTTTCCCCAAGTCATGGAATACACCCATTTGGGCTGAGCCTGTAATACCTCGGAGCTGGGCATCTCACCGTGTTCCCCAATGGCAATCGGCTTATCCCCTGCCAACCCGAGCAGACCTTCATAATGACTTTGTTCAAAATCATTGTTGTAAATGTCTACAGCCAAAATGTCTACTTTGTCATCCCCCGGATATTTAGGGGTATACGGGAAGGTATACGAATTAGGAGCATTCGGGCTCCATACCCACAGCAGATTGTCTAGTTGATGTGTGTTTACAAAACGGTCATACATGATATTCCATAGCTGATTGAAATTATTTTTGTTTCCCCACCAGAACCAGTCACCATTCATTTCGTGATAAGGTCTCCATAAAACCGGAACACCCGCATCACGAAGCTGCTTTAGCGATACAGCGACCTTATCCAGATCGGCAATGAGGAGGTTATACTGCGCAGTGCCTGGCGTCACGTATTTATTGAACTCCGTCTGACTTACTTTCGCCTGCACATTGGCCCAAGTCAGTGGTCTACCCGGCAGCGCTTCATGAAAAGTCATCGTCACAATGCCTCCGGATCTGCTCCAGCGGATCGCGCTATCGACAACATTTTTACGTTGTGCTGCTTCCGAAGCGGCAGATTGACCTGAGATGGCTCCCATCTCATAGCCGTGCACACCCACATACGCCTGACTGATTTTTTGGACCTTGTTACTTAATTCATCCGGACTCTCCAAATAATCATGCTGACCGGTGATTATTTTTTTCCCCGAGATGCTGAGTAAATAGCTGTATAGTTCACGGGCCTGAGTAGAAGCGTCCGAATTAACAGGTTGTAATGCAGCGGCATTCGCCACAGACAGAGATTCACCAAAACCGACGGGCAACAAAGAAAAAAGCATAACTACGGGGAGTGCATGACGTATCAGTCGATACAGAGGAATAAAATTGAATCTCACTTTTTGCTCTTCCTTTCGGTAGCCAGGCTGCCATCCCTACGGAAGGCCCTTTAGCTTTGCGTACCTGCCTTTCGACAGGGCTGCGTTTATCGTTGGAAGGAGTTTGGATTCCTTCTTACCCTAAGTATCGACTTTCTTTTACCAAAATTTAATAGGTCATGTTCATGAATTTACAGGTTTTCGCCCAATTTCGACAGTTTGAGCTATGAATTTTCATAGATTCGTCTTTTTTTCGTTTTTACGAAAACAATTATGAGATAAATTGGTGACGGGAAATTTCATTCCAATCCATACAAAAGCGGACAATATCCTCTTCAACCAATTCAGAACCAGTCTGCACCTCAATAAAATCCACATCGGTCACAGCCAAAATGCTATGCTTCGTTCCTTCAGGAATACGCACGACATCACCAGCTTTTACTTTGTGCAGCTTCTCATTCAAAATAATTTCCGCTTCACCGCTAATAATGGTCCAAATTTCACTCCGTTTGAAATGAAGCTGATAGCTGATATTTTTGCCTTTCCGTACGCGGATTCGTTTGGTCAATACCTCGTTACCCTCGTCATACTTGACATAATCGACAACCCGATACTGCCCCCAACGACGTTCTTCATACATTGGACGCTGATCATGAGCCTTGAGCACTTCCTTAATGCGAGGACTTTCAGCCTTATTGGTCACAAGAATACCATCCGGGCTAGCGGCTACAATCAGATCATTCGTTCCAATGATCGCCACAGGAATGTCTAACTCGTTAATAAGACTCGTATTGACGCAATCCTCCGTTACTACACCTCTGCCCACTTGTTGATTAGACATTTCTTCTGTGAGTGTATTCCAGGTACCCAAATCCTTCCAAAAACCATCATACGGAAGAACTACGATATCCTTTTCCTTCTCGACTACTTCATAGTCAAAGCTGATTTTTTCCAGAGATGCGTATTGCTTTTGCATTTCTTCATAATTCAGCGGCAAACCCTTGGATGCCAAGATATCCAGCAAATAACTTAATTTGAATGCAAAAACCCCGCAGTTCCATAGAGCATTGCGTTCAATCAGACGCTCCGCCTGCTCCCGGTCGGGTTTCTCTTGAAAATGGCTCACTTCGCGGTAGCCAGTGCTACCTTGGGTGGCATCGTTTTTCGGAATAATGTAACCATATTTCTCTGAAGGATAGGAAGGGACAACCCCGATTAAAGCAAGCTTGCCTTCACTCTCCTGGAGTGTATGTTCCAGCTGGGCTACGGAAGCGAAGAAAGCATCCTCAACATAAGGATCTACAGGCAATATAGCTATAATTTCATCAGGGGATACACCAGCAATGGAATATAGATAAGTCGCTGTCAGCGCAATCGCAGGAAAGGTGTCTCTGCGTTCCGGCTCAACAATGATGCGCGTATTCGGCCCGACCTGACTCTGGATCATTTCGACCTGTGCTCTCCCTGTCGCAATAAACGAGGATTCTGATAATCCATTGTCTCCCAATTGTCTCCATACCCGCTGTACCATGGATTCCGAAATCCCCTCCGGGCTCTCCAGTACCTTCAAAAATTGTTTGGAACGGGAATCGTTGGACAAAGGCCATAATCTTTTACCGGAACCACCAGACAAAAGTACGAGCTTCATAACTCTCCACTTCCTCTCTATATTGGTTGGATGATCGTTCTGATGATGAGTTGACTACCCGCTACGGTATGAATTTAATCTTATGATCGCTGTTGCCGTGGGATTCTTTGGATTGTATAAGACATTTAAATGTAAGAATACCACGTCAAAGGCGAACGCTCCGCTTCTCCAGATTCAAATCCATCCCTGCGCTACTCAAAAATGCATCATGCCGATCATACCGTTTATTGCAAAAGGCACGACCGGACATTATTAAGTCCGGTCAGCCTGTAAAATCTCACGCTTGGCGTTTACCTGCCTTGCTTCACAGGAGCGGCGCCGCGGTACAGCCGCATGGAGCTTTGATCGGAAGGAGCGGCATCAACCGCGCCGCTCCTTCTGATCTGCCCTTCTACTCCTCCCATAAGGTGGGAGTTTAAAAATTGTGACTCCACGGCTAAAAGCAGCGGAGCGGGCAGAATTGTTCTGAAGAAGCGTCAGCGTTTGCCTTTATCCCCGGATTTTAACCTTTGAATGTTTTATATAATCCAGAAAATCCGGGGGTAACAGCAATCGGAAGAACAATCTGCACGCGCAGCGCCTTCAGCGCCTCCAACACCGCCACAGTCACTTTTTAATCTGTCACTTTTAAACTTCCACTTTATCCCGATTCCACCCACTCATCCGCGGACGACCCACGGAGTAGTATTCCAGCCCGGAGCCTTGGATCTGTTCCTCAGCGAATACGTTACGACCGTCAATGAGAACCGGCTTGCGCAAAATGGAGGCCAGTTGTACGAGATCGACTTTTTTGAACTCTTCCCAATCGGTCAACAGGCACACAGCGTCGCTACCTTCAGCGGCTTGCTGTGGGGATGAGCACCACATAATATTCGGGTGATCCACGCGCTCCTTGAATTTATCCATCGCAATGGGATCATACAGTTTGACAATAGCGCCTGCCTGAATGAGCGTTTCTACGATTTCCAGTGCTGGAGCTTCGCGGATGTCATCTGTATTTGGCTTGAAGGCGAGGCCCCAAATGCCAATGGACACACCGTTCAGTTGACCCAGCGATTCGCGCAGCTTGGATACAATCATAAAGCGCTGGTCGGTATTCACCTCGACCACCGATTTCAATAACTTAAATTCATAGTCTACATTACCTGCAATTTGGATAAGCGCATTTGTGTCTTTTGGAAAGCAAGAGCCACCATACCCGATCCCTGCTTGTAGGAAAGAGGAGCCAATCCGTTTGTCCATACCCATACCGTCAGCCACACAGGTGACATCGGCGCCAACCTTTTCGCAAATATTAGCGATTTCGTTAATGAACGAAATTTTAGTTGCCAGAAACGCATTGGACGCGTATTTGATCATTTCAGCACTACGGATATCCGTCACATAGATTTTATCCGTGAACACCTGATGCAGAGTGACCATGGTTTCACGCAATCCTGTATTGTCCAAACCAATAATGATGCGATCCGGATAAAGCGTATCATTGATGGCTGAGCCTTCTCTCAGGAACTCCGGCGCGGAGACGATATCGAAAGACAAACTCGTGTGACGAGCCAACACGTCCTTAATTTTTTCGTTCGTTCCGACAGGTACAGTACTCTTGGTCATAATAATCTTATACCCGTTCATGGCTTTCCCAACATCAGCGGCCGCCTGTTCAATGTACGACAAATTCGCCTCACCGTTAGCCAGAGAAGGTGTACCTACCGCCAAAATTACGATATCCGAGCGGCGTACCGCATCGGCCAAATCCGAGGTGAACTCCAACCGACCCGCTTCCAGATTCAACGCGATCAATTCCTCAATACCCGGTTCATAAATCGGAGATTCTGCCCGGTTCAACATGTCGATTTTGTGCTGCTCCAGATCGACACAAATCACCTCATTACCTTTTTGCGCAAAACATACACCCGAGACGAGCCCAACGTATCCAGTACCGATTACAGCCAGCTTCATTCCGTTCATCCTCCTTTTAGAAAGTTCACATAGGCTTGTTCTACATACTTTTTTAATTGATCCTTGAAGTTTTCTTCATCAAATTTGCGCGCATGGGTAATGATATCGTCCACATTCCACGCATGTTGCTCAACCTTTTCGACGGCCTCCAGCACATCCTCTACTTGATGCTTGCGGAAAAATACGCCGTTCACATGAGGAACAATCGTATCCAGCGCTCCCCCACCCTGAAAAGCTATGACAGGCCGTCCAGCCGCATTCGCCTCCAAAGGCGTAATACCGAAGTCCTCTTCACCCGGAAAAACGAGCGCTCGGCATTCTGCCATCAGCTTGTTAACCTCTTCATCCTCAAGCCTGCCGAGGAACTCAATGTTCGGGGCAGCCATACCTTCGAGTCGTTTACGGTCCGGTCCTTCACCCACAATGCGCAGCTTGAGACCGTTACGTTTGAATGCTTCGATCGCGAGATCAATGCGCTTGTAGGACACCAATCGGGATACGATCAGGTAATAGTCACCGATGTTTGTAGCGCGTTTAAAACGGGATGTATTAATAGGTGGGAAAATCACATCCGAATCCCTTTGGTAATAGTGCAAAATTCTTCGTTTTACAACCGAAGAGTTGGCGACAAACTGGTCTACGTTGCGAGAAGTTTTGGCATCCCATGTTTTCAACCGGTTCATGTACAGCTTGAGCATGTTTTTGAGCAGGTTGGATTTGGACTGCCGGGCCATATATGTATCGTAATCCCAGGCAAACCGCATCGGTGTGTGACAATAACAAATGTGAAACGTATGTTTGGGTACCTGGATGCTTTTCATAAATGCACTGCTGGAGCTTAAAACAATGTCGAAATCCCTAAAATCAAAATCACGGATAGCAATGGGATACAGCGGCAGCACTCCTTTGAAGTTGTCCTTCACTCCTGGGACTTTTTGTAGCCAAGTGGCTCTAATATCCGCATCCTTCAAGTTACGCGACAGGCGGTCGTCGCTGAACACCGTTGTGAAGATAGGAGCATCCGGATACATATCGTGGAATACCTCTACTACCCTTTCCGCTCCGCCCATTTGGATTAAGTAATCGTGTGCTATCGCTATTTTCATCTGAATCATCCTTTAACGCGAATGTCGGTCAGACTCCTGCCAACAAACCCTTATAGTAATGAACTATATCCTTAACTGTGTTCTCGATGACAAAATGCTTCTTGACCCGTTCCATCCCTCTCTCACCCATCTGCTGACGTTCTTGTGGATGCTCCAACATCCAGCGGATGGCTTCTTCCAGCTTAGCCGGATCACCCGGTTCAATAAGCAGCCCGGTTTCATGGGGTACCACCGTTTCCTTGGGTCCCCCCTCATTGGAAGCAATCACGGGGAGACCCGCAGCCATGCCTTCAATAATGACCTGACCGAATGGTTCTGGTGTAATAGAGGTATGAATCAGCAAATCACAACGCTGCATCAGGCCTTGAATGTCATCGACGTGTCCCAGTAGATTGACGTTAGCCAATCCGTATTCGCGCATCGTGGACTCTAATCGTTGCTTGTATTCCTCTTCTCCGAACAACGCATCTCCAGCCAGCCAGAATTTCACGCGCTGATCCGGTAAAAAGGAGCGTGCTGCTTCCAGTAAAATATGCTGTCCCTTCCATTCCGCCAATCTGCCGACCAATACGACGTTAAACGAGTCATCACCACGTAAATGTGAAGCCGTGTCACGTGCTGTAATTGCTTTGGCAAAAGCGGAATAAACGACAAGCGTCTTTTTGTCCGGGGGTAACTCCAACGCACTCAGCGTGGACTTGGAATTAGCAATCACTCCGTTGGGCAAAAAGCGGGACATCAGCCGAATCCCTTTGGCCACAATCGGCTTCAGATACGGCGGACCGATGTGGTCACGGATATGCCAGATCAAGGGCAGCTTCGCCGATTTGGCGGCTACTGTACCATACAGTGCAGACTTGAGCGAGTTCGTGTGAACGCACACGACCTTTTCCTCACGCAGCAAGGGCGCAAGTTTTCTACCGTAAGCCAGCAAACGAAAAGCTGCTGCAGGCGCACCTAGATTCACGGCATTCCGTCCCCGATTGCGAATCGAATCGTCCAATGGAACGATGCGCACATCAATATCACGCTGCCGAAGCCGATCTGCCAAATCGCCCTCCTCTGCCAAAATAACGAGCGGGTCGATATGTTCCCCGATATTCGTCAGTATGTTGTACAAAGCGACTTCGCCGCCGCTCCATCTTGCCGTATGGTCAATATAAGCTACTCTCATCATTTCGCCGCCGCCTTTCTATCAAGGACCTGTCGGAACACCTCTTCCACCTGCTCCGCTACATGTCCCCATGTATATCTGCTCAGGACATGGTCCCGGCATTCCCTTGCATTCGGTAGAAGTTCACGATGATCCAGCACACGTAGCAACCCTTCAGCAATGGCTTCACTATCCGTTCCCTTGAACAAAAGCTCGGGACGGAATCCTCTTAAAATCTCCTTGTTGCCACCCACAGGAGTCGCCAGCACCGGCAGTCCCGAGGCCATCGCCTCCACTGTGATCAGACCGAAACCTTCCAGTGCCTGTGTGGGTACAACGAACAAATTCGATGCTTGGTGGTACAGTGGAAGCTCCTCATCCGACACATAACCGAGCAGCCTTACATGGTTATGAAGATTGTATTCCGCCACCTTGGAAGCCAATTCCTCCATCAAGGGGCCCTTCCCTCCAATCAGCAACACATGATCAGGATGACGCTCGGTTACTCGTCGCCATGCTTCCAGTAGCTGTAGTAGTCCCATTCGATTAACAAGACGACGAACGGTTAGCACAATCGTCGCATTTTGCGGCAAATTCAGGTGCTTCCGCACCGCTTCTTGATCCTCTGCCGGGTGGAACCTTTCTACATTCGCAGCACCAGGAATAATATGAATTTTGCTGAGTGGAACCTTATAGTGCTCATGCAAAATATCCCGAAAAGTCTCGCTTAGCACTATAAATTTATCCGACAGACCGTAGGCCTTCATTTCAATGGATTTAGCCAACGTCGTTTTTAGAAAATGCTTGATGCCCTGTCCTTCAATCTTCATTTCCTCCGTCCACGGTCCGTGAAAGGTGGTAACTACCGGGATTCCTCTTTTTTTCGCCTCCAGCGCTGGCCCGACACTATAGGGAGCAAAATGGGAATACAATATATCCATCGGTTGCTTGTCGAACAGCTCTGCTGCATATTTTTGCATTAGCTCCCGGCGCTTCCAGATGGATTGCTGCTTGCTGCCAATCGTATGAATCCGAATACGGTCGGGCGCTTGCGGCTGCTCGTCACTACAGATTAGAGCATCCAACGTATTGCGCTCTAACGTAAGCTGCTCACAGATCGATTTAAAATATGTGTTGAGGCCTCCTGGCTGCAAGGACGGCCAGCTCAGCCCCGTTGCCGCAATACGAAATCCGTTATTGTACGACATAGCTGGTTTCTCCTTTCTGCTCGGTATGTCCGTCATCCACGATTTCTATCTTTTTTCTCCGCTTGGTTAGCTCATAATGCTTGAAGCAGACGAGAAACTCATACATCACCCAGAATACTGCTACGGCAAAACCCGCCAATCCCTTGCGGTATAAGCCTTGGACAAAATACTTCTGCACAAAGCGGGCAGGAGGCCGCCACAACAGTCTGGTAATCCGAAAGGATCTTCCTTTGTTAAATGCCGTCTCTGCTTCCAGATCTGTATATTTGTTAAAACGGGTCATATGATCACTGATGCTGCGGAAGCCGTAGTGCCATAACACGCCCTCCAGATTGACAATCTGGGAAGAGGCTACATCCGGCATTTCATGAACAAGACTATTCGTAATGCCATAAATACGCCGATTGTACAAACGAACCAGGTATTCACCTTTGTTCATCCATTTGCCAAGAAAATCTCCAATCCGGAATACGGAATATGCTTTGGCCGGATCGTGGAGCGTTTCCTTTACTTTCAACAAGTCTCCAAGCAACTCTGCATCCACTACTTCGTCCGTATCAATCAGGAATATCCAATCAAATTCCGCTCTTTCAACACCAAACATGCGCTGCTTGGCATAACCAGGCCACGGGTTAGAAAACACCCGACAGCCCAAGGATTCAGCTACCTGAATCGTATTGTCCTTGCTCCCTCCGTCAATGACGACGATATCGTCCGCAAAGGGCTTGCAGGATTTAATGGCGGCTGTGATTCGAGTGCCATCATCCTGAGCGATAATAACTACGGATATCCGGTTGTCCGCGGGAACGCTAGACATGTGGTTCATTAGCGGGTGCCTCCTTCTTTATCTAACCGTTAACTGGCTTTTTCCGGATGTAGTGCGACATCGTTGATCGGAGCCATTGAAAATCTTGTTTGGAAATAAGCAGTCTTGGAATCTTCATTTTTAGAACGAATTTAACATTACATAAAATGAAAATGAACCGTAGAATCCCCGAAGACAGCATTGCTATCCCTGCACCCGTCAATCCATATCTCGGCACGAGTATGGACAGCAATGGAATGACGAGCGCCAATCCGACACCCTGTAGAATGGTAACCAGTTTGGGCTTACCCAACGCCATAAATTGTTGTGCCAGCACCATGGTCCCTCCACTGATAGCAACCTCAAGCACCAAGAACCGGAATACCGTGAGTGCTTGTTTAAACTCTTGACCATATAACAATGTAAATACGAACGGAGCAATCAGCATCAGCATCACCGCAGCCAGAAAGGTTGCCGTTGATGTCACTCGAAATGCCCGAAATGTTATGGCCACCGCCTCTTCCTTATTCAGACCGGAGGCTTTGGGAAACAGCACGACAATGATCGAGGTAGAAAATACATTCACCATCCTGGCCAAGCTGACCGCTACTGCATATAAACCGAGATCAGCGGGTCTGAGCAGACCCGCAATCAAAATCTGATCAATATAAGTGGAAACCTGCCCCATGAGATCATTTCCGTATGAACCCATACCGTAGGTAAAGAGATTTTTAAATTGCGTCCAGCTGTTCTTTACCTTTGGTTTGTACAGCCGAATCATTCGTATCGTGACACCGATATAAATCGGCAAGCCTGGCAGTAGATAGGCCAATGCCGAGGTGTACGGATTCATATTTCCGGTTAGGATCAGAATCGCCAGACCCAGCAGTGTACTCAGCGGTACCAGATACCGGAATAAATTGTACTGCTTATATTCCGAGCGAACTTGAAGCAATGCATTATTGATCTGTGAAATCGCTATGAGCGGACACATCATCATGGAGCACTGCGCGAAAAGTATGACCGATGAAGAAAAAGAGCGCAGCCAATAAGGAATTAGAAAAACTCCGACGAGTGTCGCCAAGCCCCCGAACATGGTAGCCAGCAGCAAGGCCAGACCATACAGCTTGCCCGTTTCCTCCGGTTTCCTTTTTGCATTGTAAATCAATGCAGACGGGACACCGAAGCTCATGCAGAAGGCGAGAAATTGGGACCAGTTCACCATCGCTGTCTGTTCCCCGCGTCCAGTAGGACCCAGGAATCGTGCCGTTAGCACACCAGTCAGCATATTCACGACGAGAATCAGCATACTGAATATCATCGTTTTTACTGCTGCAGAGCTGTTATCCTTGCTTTTGGCAAACCGAATCACTGTGGACCATAGTGTCCGGACAGGTGCGGATAATGCTTGTAAGTTTTGCACAGCCTTTACCTTCTTTCCGCGATGACATCTTTTGCCCATAGTCCTATTCCGATCATCATCCAGATCAGATAGCCGCGCATACCGGGGAAACCATTATCTGATATGAGACTGGCTACAGCTCCGGCCCACGTAGCCAACGCCAGTCTGATATAAGGCTGACTGGCATCTCGTTCGGCAATACGAGCGAGAAGGCGCTTGATGATAACGAACAGACCACCGAAGAAAAAGAATGCCCCGAAAATACCGAAGGTGAGGAAAATGGCGATATATCCATTATCCATAATCCCAAGTTCGCCGAGATCGCCGCCGTTATCAAGCTTGGTTCCGATTCCTACACTCCCGATCCCCTGCCCGACCGGATTGCCAGCAATCGCCGGAAGCATCGTATGCAGTAAATCCAAACGTTCATTGTACGAATGATCCTGCTGAATATCCGTCAGCGTCTGCATGCGAGCCACCAAACCTTCTGCCCCTGGAAGTTTTGGAACAATGATGTAGAGAAGAAGGCCAACTATAGCTAGTTGAAACAAGGTTTTCCACTTTCCCTTGGAAGATGAACTGAGAATGTAAGCCAGTAACATGACGAAGGCAATTAGCCAGGCTGAACGTACCAGCGTGATTAAGAGACAAACGACCGTCAGCAGGATTCCGATCCATCCCAAAGTGCCACGCCAACGTTTTTCCATTAGCATGGGTACAAGTGCCATCGCCAGGAAAATAGCGCAGGGACCGGGCGAGTTCATGGAAGAAAATACTCTGATTTGAAGTGGTTCTGGAACACCAATGGAATTCATTTCTACATGATTCATCCAAAATGCATCCCACGGAGGCACCGTCAAGTACTGGATAATGCCGTAAATTGCCACAAGAACAGCAATGTTGGCATATGAATACAGCAGTCGGTCAAGCTCCTTCGCCTTCATGGGCTTAATCGCAAGATAAGGCAACAGGATCAAAGGAACCACATAATTGGCTAAATCATAAGCAAAAACAATACCATTTTTGAATAACCCGACCACACTTCCGTAGGCCAATTCTATGCCGAAAAATACAGCAATTCGGGTCAAGGGTTTTTCCGCCTGATGAATGCCTCGCAACACAGGAATAATCAACATACTGCTTACCAGCAGCGGTGCCACGCTCAACAAGGAAACCGAGTGATATGTTCCCTCCATCCAATCCGCAATGCGGCGGATTTCCGGGCCTACTGCCCAAACTGCCAGTGTGTAAGGAATCAGTAGCCGCGATTGCAGGATCGCCAGCAGGAAGGCCGGAAAAACGAGCGCCAGCAATATGGCTCCCTGCTGGCTCATGGTGGGATTCATCTTGGCGCTGACAAATCCGATGGCGAGTGGCAGTATACAAGCCAGCAATCCCATGCCGATCATGCTGATTCCACGCCGATTTCCTAGCCAAACGGAAATCTGCTGATCTGCCAACCGACTCATGTTTCTCACCCCTGACCTCCCTTCATCCGCTTCCGCTTGAACATCTCCTTAAACAGCAGAACGAGAAATTGGGAATCCTCAATCAAATATCTTTTCCACAATCGTTTAGGCTCCTGAGACAACCTCCAGAACCATTCAAATCCCGTCTTCTGCATCAGCTCCGGTGCTCTTTTCACATTTCCCGACAGGAAATCAAAGGTCGCTCCCACCCCAATCGAAATCGGAGCACGGTAAGTCTCATAATATCTGTAGATCCATTTTTCCTGTTTAGGTGCACCTACACCTACAAAAACGATGTCCGGGCGAGCCTCTTGAAGCAGTTGGATAATGTGCCTATTCTCCTCCTCGTTTTTCTCAAAGCCATAAGAAGGAGAGTAACAGCCCACCACATTCATGTTCGGATAAGATTCCTGGAGATTGAGCATAGCCTTCTCAGGAATACCGTCAGCTGCACCCAGAAAAAATAAACGATAGCCTCGATCCTCAAAAGCCTCTCCCAGCCGAGTGAACAAATCTGACCCGGACACCTTTTGTTTGAGGGGTTTTTTCAGTAACTTGGACGCCCATATGATAGGCATCCCATCGGCCACTACAGCTCCGGCATCCGAATACACCTTGCGGAATTCATCATCCTTGCGAAGCTTGATCACATGATCGACATTACAGGTCAAAATGTAGGAATGACGCTGATGTTCAATAGAAGTATCTATAAATTCGAGTAGATCATTAAAATCGTAATTATCAAAGTTGACATCGAACATGTTCACTCTGCTCATCGTATCACTTCTCTTTGCGAAAATCGGTTTGAGTAGATGTCTGGTATAACGCGTTCAAATACCAGCAAAATGGAATAATCATCTGAACCGTCGACAACGTATTATCTGAAAACGAGTAGATCAGAAAGCCTGCAATTAAGCTTGCAAAATAAGGTTTGATAGACTTGGCAAGCGACCGGTAAATGAGAGCGAACACGATCAGCAATGAAAGCATTAATAGCCCGCAACCGATATATCCCGTGTCAAAATAAAAGCGTATATACTCGTTATGCGGTACAACAAAGCCATTGAATAATGTCCCATCGTTCGCGACCGTTACCGCGCCAAGACCTCTCCCTGACCAAGGGTAATCATGTACTCTGTTCAAAAAATATTCCCATGCCTCCGAGCGTCCCGACAGGTCAATGCCTGTATCGGTCTCCCGTTCGAAGGAGCGTTTTTTTAAATTGTTCCATTGCAGGGCCACCGCCCCCAGAGCAACCAAAAACGATCCGGCCAGCGGTAGCAAATAATTGACTTTCCCCTTGAGGTACTGACGGGCAATATCAAACAGATACACAGCAAACATTAATAACAATGCCAGAATCGGTCCACGTGTACCGGTGGCGATCAGAATCAGAAAGTTCAGTGCCAACACAGTGTAATAAAAAGCGGCTTGCTTGGGTTTACGCTTGACCTCAATTAGAGAGACAGCAATTCCGAGAAAGGAGAGCATTGCCAGATGCGGCGGTATATTCGCTCCTTGTACTCTGACTGCGCCCGTAAATTCTACATCCGTAAACGAATGCAGCCCTAGAACCTGCAAACCCAGTCCAATGACCACACTAATAATGGGCAACAAACTGATCAATCGGATATGCTTTTCTGCCACATCCTTTTTCCACTGGATCAGTAAAAAAAAGAAAGGGAGTGATAAACCGACGAACGCCTTGACGGCAATCGAGGTCGTTAACAAAGGCAGCCATGCTGAAAATCCAAATGTGATCCCCAGCATGATCACCAATGCCCAGACCGGATAGCTGAACTTGAGACGTATGCCATACACGAGCATACACGGCACCAGCAGAGCCAAAATGCCCAATTTGTACAATGACAAAATCTCAATACCGAACACGCCACCCTGATACAGAGAATCGACTGAGACTGCTGTACTTAGCAAAACAGCGTAGCTGATGCGCTCTGGATGATGTATGGAAACAGCCAGCAAGAGCAGTAAACATACCGCCGCAATACTGACCACCGGCTGATAGGTAGCCGCAATTCCTACAGCAAGAGCGCCCAGTAGAAAAATAAAAACATGCTGTATGGTGTTTATTCTAGTAGTCCAAGGATAGTTACTCATGTTCCATCTTTCACCCCGCAGCTGACTCGCTTTTCCGGTTGCGCAGTGTATCCAGCGTCCCACGGATACTTTCAAGCCTGCATCGGTTCAACAGCTTCCTGCCCTCACTACGCGCCAGCAGGGAATCCACAGTGATGTATAACACTTTGGCTGCTGTCTTCGCCATCAGCATCGCGTTGCCGCGCAGACCTACGGCCTGAGCAGCGTTAGACATGCCCTGACAATAGTAGCGGTTCATGATCCATTCTTTCGTTAACCGTGAAGCCGGCACAAAATGTTCCACAGACATGTGTGGATGATACATAATCGTTCCACCATTTTTACGGATTTGCTCGAATACCCACGATTCTTCACCTGATAGAAGGATATCTCCCTTTCTGCCTAGATGAAGCGGGAACATAACGGCGGCAAAAGCCGTTTTGCGCATCGCCATATTCGCTCCAAATGGATTCAGTCCCGACGGATATTCACGAACGGCTTTGCCCAGATCAATAATCGTGTAAGGCAGTTCAAGCGGGCCTGTCAGCCAACCCGGTCGTTCCGTCTCAAACATAGGGTTAATTTTCCCACCCATAGCCGTCAGCTCAGGATTGTTCCCGAATGCTGACATAATCGTTTGCAACCATGTAACACACGGAATTGCATCATCATCGAGAAAAGCAATGACTTCCGCTCTTGATAACGTAATGCCTGCATTACGAGCAGCAGACAGTCCTTGTTCGCGCTCATAATGATATCGGAGATGGATATTCTGACCATGGGCGACGGTGAACCTTTTGATCGTCGCTGCTGTATGATCGGTGGATCGGTTATCGACCACAATGATCTCAGCCAGTGCTAGGTCTTCCAGCTCCAGCAGGGACATTAACGTTTTCTCCAGCAGGTCCGCCCGGTTATAGGTGCAAATAACGACGGACACTGCGGGACATCGCTTGAATGCATCCATCAGTAAGCATCCTTGGAGAACAGCATTTTAACGCCTGTTTTCATGATGATTTTCAAATCGAGCCACGTATTGCGAACATGAATATACTTCAAATCCATTTGCACCATTTCTTCGAAGCCTACACTGTTACGTGCGCTCACCTGCCAGTAACCCGTACATCCCGGTGTTACAATCAGGCGTTGCTTATCATAATCGGAATATTGCTCGACCTCGCTGGGCAACGGCGGACGCGGACCGACTAAAGTCATGTCGCCGACCAACACGTTCCACAGCTGCGGAATCTCATCAATACTCGTCTTGCGCAGAAAACTGCCAATTTTCGTGATCCGAGGATCGTTTTTAATTTTGAACATGGCGCCGCTCACTTCATTCAGCTCCATCAAGTCCTTTTTCAGTTCCTCAGCATTGGACACCATTGAACGGAATTTATACATATCGAATAACTTCTCATTCTTGCCCACCCGAGTTTGCTTGAAAAACACGCTTCCCTTTGGGTCTTCGAGCTTAATCAAAACGCCTACCACTACAAAAAGCGGAAGCAAGACGATCAAGCCCACGAACGACAGCAGCATATCAAGGAGGCGTTTTGTGACCAGGTAGGACGTTTTATCCTGAATTTGTGTATTTCCGTATGGCATGTAAAACGCTTTACCTGACATGACAGCCTCGCCGTCCTCCGGTAAATTTTCCATGCTCATGCTGACGTACCCCCTCTCAACCTGCCGTGGTTGCTTTCTCGGTCTTTTTCAACCATTCATTCATGGCCTCCATAACCGGATACTTCAAATCATCGCTGGCAAGTGCAAATTCAAGTGTGGTTAGAATATATCCAAGACGTTCACCTACGTCATAACGTGTGCCTTCAAAATCATAGGCGTACACACGCTCACTCTGATTCAGCTTTTGGATCGCATCCGTCAACTGAATTTCGCCGCCAGCTCCTTTTTCTTGAAGATCAAGATACTTGAAAATTTTCGGTGAGAACACGTAGCGACCCATAATAGCCAAATCGGATGGCGCTGTGCCTGGAGCCGGTTTTTCTATAAAATTATTCACTCGGTACAAGCGTCCGTCCTGCTGATCCGGTTCAATGATGCCGTACCGGTTCGTAAATTCCTGCGGTACCCGCTGCACACCGATAACCGAATTTTGAGTTTCCTCATACTGATCCATCAGCTGGCGCAGGCAAGGCTTCTGACCTGTTACGATATCATCGCCCAGCAGCACACCAAACGGCTCGTCCCCGATAAAGCGTCTTGCGCACCATACCGCATGTCCAAGACCTTTGGGTTCTTTTTGGCGAATGTAGTGAATTTCCACTCCCGAAGAACGCTGCACTTCCTCCAGAAGCTTCAGCTTACCGTCCTCGAGCAGTTTAGATTCCAGCTCAAATGCGTTGTCAAAGTGGTCCTCAATGGCACGTTTGCCTTTACCCGTAACGATAATAATGTCCTCAATACCAGAAGCAATCGCTTCTTCCACGATATATTGAATCGTAGGCTTATTGATAATTGGAAGCATTTCCTTAGGCATCGCTTTTGTGGCAGGGAGGAAGCGCGTACCTAACCCTGCTGCTGGAATAATGGCCTTTTTCACTCTTTTCGTCATCGCACTCATTCTCCTTGCTTCATCGAATTTTGGTGTTGCTTACTTCACCTGATTCATCACAATTCCAACCAGCGTCGCACTGGCCTGCTCCATGAGTTGCTTTGTTTTGCGTAGATCTTCCCGTTTGGTACGACCATGTCTAGCAACGAGAATCACACCATCCGTCAAGCCTGCAATCAGGCGAGCATCCGTATAATTCAGCGCCGGAGCCGAATCGAGCAGGATGATGTCATATTCACGTTTGAGCTCTTCCAGCAGCTCAGCCATACGTTCGCTACCGAGCAGATCTGCTGCGTTGTACAGGGTGTCTCCACCGGGAACAACCGATAGCTCCAGCCCACCATGCCTAACGATAGACTTGGAAGAAGCCCCGCCGCGCAAATAAGCCGATAGACCTCCGGTATTCTCCATTCCGAATATCTCGTGCAGCGCTGGTTTATGCAGATTGCAATCCACCAGAGCTACCTTCTTGCCTTCTTGCGCAAAGGAAACTCCGATGTTGGCGAGCAGTGTTGTTTTACCCGCTCCGCTTTCCGGCGAGGTCAACAATAGAACCGTGCCACGGTCCTTTTGCCCAATCACCTGTTGCCGGATGTATGTACGGAGGGATCGAAATGATTCCGAGATATACGATGATGGATTACTTTCTGTAATCAACATGTCATTCAATCGCAGCATATTTACGCTCCCCTACCCGTTCTTTGGAATTTCCGGCTGCTCCATCGACGTCCTTCTTGCGAATGACTGGAATCGATGCAATTACCGGAATACCGATGTCCGCGTCCGCTTCTTTCTCCGAGCGCAACGTACCGTTAATGCTTTCCAGGAACACAATCGTGCCCAATGCAATCATCAGCGATACGAGAAAACTAATCGCAATATTCATGAGCGGGTTCCCATTAATCGGGTCAGGATTGGCCTGAGGGTCCGCTTCATTTAAAATTTTCACATTATTCAATTCCATCAATCCCGGAACTGTCTGTACGAATTTCTGGGTTACCGCGTTTACAACCGCTGCGGCCTGTGGATAGCTCCCTGCCTCAAACGTCAAACCGATAACCTGACTTTTATCCGAGGATTTAATCTGCAGCTTCTCTGCCAACTTCTGCTGCGTCAAACCGAACTCGGGATGAGCCGCTACAACAGCGTCCATAATTTTAGGTGAAGTGAGAATTTGCTTGTAGCTTTCCACCAAATTAAGACTTGTGTTGACGTCGTTCAGATTGTTACTCCCCTGCTTGGCGGAAATATGATTAACCAGCAGTTGGCTTGAAGCGGAATAGACTGGCTTCACAACATTGTCGCTCACAAAGTATGTTGTTACACATGAGAGAATGACAAAAATTGCGATCAGCCACAATCTTCTTTTGATCAGGACTAGATAATCCAAAATGGTTTTCTCCACAAAAATCCTCCCTCCTATACATTTTCTCTTCTTATTTTAAGTATGATCTAATTGTAACAATCCGTTGTGTGAACGACATGGAACCGAATGGCACTTTCTCCCTCACTACGGGGGGAGGGGAATGTATACTTTCGGATACGGCATGGTATACTTTTGTACCATGCTTTGTCGATTATGGAAAAAGAAATCGAAAAAAGCCTCAAAATCACAAAGCTTGGTGATTTTGAGGCTTTTCTTTCTACTCGCATATGAAAGTGCAGCGCAGCTTATAGAGTCAGCGCATCATTGTTGGCTCGTACTTCGCCAGACCGATGGCATTGGCATACAATGCTGCCTGCGTACGATCCGCTAGCCGCAGCTTGGCCAAGATCTGACTGACATGCTTTTTGACTGTGAACTCACTGATAAATAACCGGGATGCAATTTCACGATTGCAAGCTCCTTGTCCCAGCTCGACCAGCACTTCCTTTTCCTTGGGCGTCAGGTCGTCGGTCAGATTGCCCGCATCTTCACGCAGCTTGTTTTCGAGAATAGCCGGATCATAATATTTGCGTCCTTTGTTGACAAGATGAATCGCGTAAATTAGTTCCTCAGGCAATGCTTCCTTAAGCACATAACCGTCCACGGAAGCTTCCTCTGCTTTTAGAAAATCTTCACGTGTTGCGGAAGAAGTCAGCAAAATAAATTTGCTTCTGAAACCGCGTCCGCGCGCTATCTTGATAATATCCAGCCCCGATTCATCAGCTAGTTTCAAATCCAGCAGCACCAGATCCGGATCTGTTTCCTCGATCACCACAAGTGCTTCCTGTTGATTCTGGGCCTCTCCCGCAAACTGAACATTGGGCTGCATGGATATAACCGCAGCGAGTCCTTTCCGTACTAAAGGATGATCATCGACAATGACAATTTTCATGATTCGGCCTCCTGTCTACAGTTCAGGATTTGCATAATCCCTATGTATCCGATTGTTACCGCAGATTTTGTATTGCAGAATGTTCACACATTTTATTCGAGGATTTTGCAAAATCCTCATTCATAAGCATTTACCGGAATGGACAATCGGATCTGTGTTCCCTCTCCGATTCGACTTGAAATATCAAATTCGCCTCCCATCGATTGAGCTAAATATTCCATATTCATCATGCCCAGGCCCCCGCCTGCACTGACCGCCTCACCTCCTGCTACCATTCTCGCCGTCTCAAACCCTACTCCGTCGTCATGAATAGACAGTCTAATCACTTGGGGCGTCAATTTTAACTTCACATCAATTCGCTTGGCCAATCCATGACGGATTGCGTTCCCCGCCGCTTCGGAAATGATGCGGAACAAAGCCTTTTGGTACAAATACGGAAGTGAATAATGATCACCATGAATGTCAAAATCAATTTGTACATGGTTCAGCTTGGAGAGTGTATGCAGATGACTTTTCACCGTCCCTAACCAAGTTGAGCCTCCGCTTTTTTTCGAACTTAAACTATGAATCGCCCCTTTCAGCTCTCTAACCGCTTGGTTGGCAGATTGCTGAATTAGATCAATTTGCTCCTCCACCTGCTCCTTTGGCTGATGACACCAAGTTTGCCGGAGAGAATGCGTCGCGTACACAATACCAAAAAGACTTTGAGAAACATTGTCATGCATTTCATTTGCAATCCGGTTCTGCTCATTCGTCACAATCAGCTGATTTTCAATACGCTCCAGCTCATAGCGCTCCAAGAACACAGCGCTCAGCTCAGCCAAGAATATCAGTTGTTGCACGAGCCAGCGTCTTCCTGTCAGACTTTGATCCGGGCCCAGCTTGAGGCCAATCGTCGCTACAAAACGGGTCGTCATCGGTACTGTAATCATGAGGAAATCGCCCCATTCTGGCAGATGTCTGAAAAATGGTTCACGCTCTTCCCTGAATTCCTCCCGATAATTCCCCAGCTCCTCGAATAGCTGTTCCTCCTCCTCTACCGTCCAGCCTGTCTGGCTACTTTCCGGTGCATCCTCCTCCTGACTATCCAGCCAGAAAAATGCACGGCTCTGCTTTGTTAGCTTGACCGTATAGTCCGAGATGACCTGACCGAGATTTAAGGCCTCATTGTGGCTGGTCGTCTCCATGATGTGGTAAATCGACTTGATATGATCCATCGTCTCATTGGCTTGCTCTTTAGCCACCCTCAGTTCGTCCTTCATGACGCCGATAACCTGCATTGCCATCATAGTTACGATCAGTACCAGAAACAAATTGATGTTCTGCAATATAAGATCCCACAAAAAATATTGACCTGGTGTAAAAAAGATATAACAAATTGTAAGCACCAAGCCGATATAAGAAAGGAGGAGCGTCCAACTGTACCTCATAGATAGATGAGCACAAGCCACCAACATGGGGGTAATCACATACCATTTGAACGGGCTATCCATTCCTCCGGTCGGTAATAACAACAAGATGATCCCTGCGGTTTCAAGCGCAATGCTGCATTTCAATACCATATCATGAAGTCTGTACTTGCGGTAAATCCAAGTAAATGCTGTAACGGATAAAAATAGAAAGCCAATCAGTAATAGCTTCTGCCACACGATTAATCTCGATGATTCGAACAGAAAAACAAGTGACGTTAAAGATAGTGATACATAACGGTATAAAAAAATCATTTTGTCTTCTGCTGACTTCTTCAACTTCATCCTGTCACCCTATTCTGTGTTTTGAAGGGACGATGGGCATATTAGGTTTGTTTGTGTACTCTAAAAAAATCATAACCAATCCAAAAATAAATAACAAGACATAAACTCTTACGTAAACGGTTACATTCCAAAAAATTTGGTACTTTTTATAACATATTTACCGTTTCAGGAAAACATTTTGGGGGTAATGTCAGAATTTATGACGTTTGTCAAGGAAATAAATCACATTTTAGTAACCTAAAAAAGACTTGCTGGTACCACCGTGATTATAACAGCGGTATTCAGCGAGTCCTTTTTTAGTAAATTTGGTAGTCTACATTTTAACCCCCGGCACGCGCCAATTCACGCATATTGGCTTCAAATGCTGCCAACAGAGCTTCATCTCCGCTCAAACCAGTTGCCTCTTCTTTTTGGATCTGTTCAACCATACGCTTGTAATCCTTTGGAATCACTCGTACAAACTGCTGAATCGCAGTCTGCCAATCATCCAAAATACGTTGTCCCGCTTCACTACCCGTGTAAGTGACATGGCGTTGAATCAAGCCGCGCAAATCCGCTGCTTCTGCAGGATCTTCCACACCTTCCAGCAACACCATTTCCAGATTACAACGGCTCAGGAACGTCCCCTCAGGGTCATAGACATAGGCAATACCACCGGACATTCCGGCTCCAAAATTCCGTCCGGTTCCACCCAATACAGCTACACGTCCGCCCGTCATATATTCGCAACCATGATCACCAACGCCCTCAACTACAATACGTGCGCCGGAGTTCCGAACGGCAAAGCGCTCGCCTGCGATTCCGCTAATGTAAGCTTCACCGCTGGTCGCTCCATACAAGGCTGTATTTCCGATAATAATGTTTTCTTCTGCCTTAAAGGTCGCTTTGTGAGACTTTTTCACAATAACCTTACCGCCAGATAGCCCTTTACCGACATAGTCATTGCTATCGCCTTCCACGCTCAGCGTGATGCCTTTCGGAATAAATGCCCCGAAGCTCTGACCTGCCGATCCAATAAAGTTAAAGCGAATCGTATCCTCAGGCAGACCCGCCGCTCCATACTTACGGGTGACCTCGCTGCCCAGAATCGTTCCTACCGCCCGATTCACGTTTGTAATAGGTAAGGTACCCTCAACAGGCGTTCCGTTCTCCAGCGCTTCCGCAGCCATCGGTACGAGCTGTTGCATGTCGAGTGTTTCTTCCAGACCGTGATTTTGGCGTTGTACGCGGTAACGTACACTACCTTCTTCCAACTCAGGAACATGCAACAGCAAGCTCAGGTCTACGCCCTTCTTCTTCCAGTGCGAATCGGCGTTCACGGTATCCAGACAATCCGTACGTCCAATCATTTCCTGAATCGTACGGAAGCCCAATTCCGCCATAATTTCACGGACATCTTCTGCGATGAAACGCATAAAATTCACCACATGGGCAGGATCGCCCATATAATTTTTGCGTAGCTCCGGATTCTGCGTAGCCACACCAACCGGACATGTATCCATTTGGCATACCCGCATCATAATACAGCCCAACGCTACGAGCGGCGCTGTAGAGAAGCCGTATTCTTCCGCGCCCAACAGGGCAGCTACTACCAAATCGCGGCCAGACAGCATCTTGCCGTCTGTCTCCAATACTACGCGGTCGCGCAGGTTGTTTAGCATCAGCGTCTGATGCGTCTCCGCCAGGCCCAGCTCCCAGGGCATACCCGCATGGCGGATGGAGCCTTGCGGGGAAGCGCCTGTACCACCGTCGTAACCGCTGACCAGAATAATGTCAGCACGGCCTTTTGCTACCCCTGTAGCAATCGTGCCTACGCCTACTTCTGACACCAGTTTCACGTTAATGTCAGCACGCGGATTGGCGTTTTTGAGATCATAGATGAGCTCTGCCAAATCCTCGATAGAATAAATATCGTGATGCGGCGGTGGTGAAATCAAACCTACTCCTGGCGTAGAACCACGTACCTCAGCGACCCAAGGGTATACCTTCCGTCCTGGCAGTTGTCCACCTTCGCCCGGCTTAGCGCCTTGCGCCATTTTGATCTGAATTTCGTCGGCATTCACCAAGTAATTCGATGTTACACCGAATCGGCCCGACGCTACCTGCTTAATCGAACTGCGGCGAGAATCGCCATTGGCATCCGGTATGAAACGTGCTGGGTTCTCCCCACCTTCACCCGTATTGCTCTTGCCCCCGATCCGATTCATCGCAATCGCCATATCTTCATGCGCTTCCTGACTGATCGAACCAAAGGACATGGCTCCTGTCTTGAAGCGACGCATAATGGATGCAGCGGATTCCACTTCATCCAGCGGCACAGGCTCACCAGCAGGCTTCAATTGAAGCATGGAGCGAATCGTCAAATACTGTTCAGATTCACCCTGTACCAGCTTGGCGTACTTCTTGTAAAGCTCGTAGTCTCCCGAGCGTACCGACTGCTGGAGCAAATGCACCGTTTGCGGGTTAAACAAATGCTCTTCCCCATCGTTACGCCATTGATAGTCGCCGCCCGAATCCAGCACTTTGTCGTTGCCGTCCTTGTCAGTGAAAGCACGGTTATGATGAACCAGCGCTTCCGTAGTCACTTCCTCCAGACCAATACCGCCAATGCGGGAAGGTGTCCAGGTGAAATAACGGTCAACAAAATCCTGCTTCAGACCTACAGCCTCAAAAATTTGTGCTCCACGGTACGACTGAATCGTGGAAATACCCATTTTGGACAATATTTTAACGACACCCTTCGTTGCCGCTTTAATATAATTTTTAACTGCCTTTTCGTGCGAGATGCCGCGCAACAAGCCCTGCTGAATCATGACATCCAGCGTTTCAAAAGCCAGATACGGATTAACCGCGCTCACACCGTAGCCAAGCAGCACCGCATAATGGTGAATATCCCTTGGCTCCCCGGACTCCAGCAAAATGCTCACACGTGTGCGTGTACCCTGCTTAATCAGATGGTGATGCAGGCTGGAAACAGCTAGCAACGCCGGAATGGCCGCATTTTCCGCATCCACTCCACGGTCGGACAAAATCAGGATGTTATGACCTTTGTCAATGACACGGTCAGCCGCCTCAAACAATCCTTCCAGCGCCTTGCGTAAGCCCTCAGCGCCTTCCTTCGCTTCAAAGAAGATCGGAATTGTCATCGATTTGAAGCCAGGACGGTGTACGTGGCGAATTTTAGCAAACTCCTCATTCGACAGCACCGGCGAATCCAAACGAATCTGACGACAGCTTTCCGGTTCTGGATGCAGTAAATTGCGCTCTGGCCCAATCGTAGTTGCGGTTGACGTTACAATCTCCTCACGAATGGCGTCAATCGGTGGGTTCGTGACTTGGGCAAACATTTGTTTAAAGTAATTGTACAAACGTTGCGGACGGTCAGACAGCACCGCCAATGGTGCATCGTACCCCATTGAGCCAATCGGTTCTGCACCTGTAAGTGCCATCGGCTCTAGAATTTTGCGCAGTTCTTCAAACGTATATCCAAAAGCGAGCTGAAGCTGATTTACATTTTCATGTTTAGGCTCCGGCTGTTCCAGTGCTTCCGGCAGCTCATCCAGATCAACCAAGTGCTCATCCAGCCATTGCTGATAAGGTTCCTCGGAAGCAATACGTTCCTTTAACTCTTCGTCAGAAACGATACGGCCTTCTTGAGTATCAACCAGCAGCATACGACCCGGACGGAGACGATCCTTATAGAGCACATTTTCAGGAGCAATATCCAATACGCCCGCCTCTGAAGACAGTGCGATCAGATCGTCCTTGGTCACATAGTAACGTGCAGGACGCAGACCGTTACGGTCGAGAATCGCCCCGATTTGGATACCATCTGTAAACGCCATCGCAGCAGGTCCGTCCCACGGCTCCATCATGGTGCTGTGATATTCATAAAATGCCCGCTTCTTCGGGTCCATGGTTTCATGCTTATTCCAAGGCTCCGGCACCATCATCATGGCTACATGAGGAAGGGATCGTCCGCTCAGATACAGAAACTCCAGCGTATTATCAAACATGGCTGTATCTGAGCCATCTGGGTTAATGACTGGTTTTACCTTCTTGATATCTCCGCCAAACGCTTCGCTTTCAAACTGCGCCTGGCGAGCATGCATCCAGTTCACGTTGCCGCGCATAGTATTAATTTCGCCGTTGTGAATCATAAAACGATAAGGATGCGCACGGTCCCAGCTCGGGAACGTATTCGTGCTAAAACGGGAATGGACCAGCGCGATCGCCGATGTCACCCGCTCATCCTGCAAATCCAGATAAAATTTGCCTACCTGCTCGGTTGTGAGCATTCCTTTGTATACAACCTTGCGACATGACAAACTTGGAATATAGAACGACTCACCGTTCTCATCCTCTTGGTTATAGCGAATAGCAAGCTCTGCACGTTTGCGAATGACATACAGTTTCCGTTCGAAGTCCAGCTCTTCCTTCAAATCGCTACTGCGACCGATGAATACCTGACGCACGCCTGGTTTAGCTGCTTTTGCCGATTTACCCAGCATTTCGTCATAAGTTGGAACATCGCGAAAACCCAAACAATTTTGACCTTCGTCCACGATGATATCTCTTAGCTTCTGCTCATGCACTTCACGAACTTTTGGATCATTGGATACAAAAAGCATACCCACGCCATAATGTCCGGCCTTTGGCAATTTAAAGCCCAATCGCTCCGCTTCCTCTTGAAAAAACAGATGAGGGACCTGAATCATAATCCCTGCTCCGTCACCGGAGTTTGGTTCACTTCCCTGACCGCCCCGATGCTCCATATTCACGAGCATGGTCAAAGCCTGACTTACAATATCGTGCGATGGTTTTCCCTTGATGTGGGCAACAAAGCCCATGCCGCAGGCGTCTTTTTCGAATTGGGGATCATATAGTCCCTGTTTGGGTGGTAAACCTGTCTGTCTCATGGAACGCAACCTTTCTGTTATAAAGTCATGCTGGCCTGAAATACAGGCGGCCGAATAGAAGACAGTGGCGACAAGAGGTAACTCAAAGAACAACTACGAGGAATGGGGGACAAAACATGTGACGTATTCAAGGCGGTACGGTCCGCCGAATGCGTATGTTTTTCAATAATTATGCAATGGCTTGACTTGAAAAATACGTCGATTCCACTGATGAATCTAATTAGTTCTATCATTTTATCATTGACCTATCATGTTAGCAATTCAAAGTTTTTATGATTGTGATAATAAATCTTTTACATTACAGCTTCAACGTATCAATGCAAAAATATCTCATTTTTATGTATAAATATTCACTTTTAAAAAACAGCCTTTCCTATTCCTCTAAGGAACAGAAAAGGCTGACAAAGGAGATTTGATGAGTTTATAGACCATCAAGTATATTCCCGTAAATTAGATATCCGTATTAAAATTCGAGACTTTCGCCGGGCTTCAATGCTTTCCCTTCAATACCTTCTTTGTGCAGACGATCACAGAAGCCGTCTCCGTCCTGCTCAATACCCGGGAACGTATTGTAATGCACCGGTATTACGCGGCTTGCACGCAGCCACTTTGCTGCCAGCAGTGCATCCTCCGGTCCCATCGTATAACCATCTCCGATAGGCAATACCGCAGCATCGATGGAGTTAGTTTCGCCAATGAGACGCATATCGCCAAACAGGCCAGTATCCCCTGCATGGAAAAAGGTTTGGCCTCCCATGGTCAATAAGATCCCTGCCGGCTCTCCCATGTAAATGGTTTGCCCGTCCACCGTCAAAGATGAGCTGTGGAATGCAAGCGTGAATTTCACATGGAAACCGTCAAAGTGGTGACCTCCACCCAGATTCATACCATGAGCTTTGGCCCCCAAGGATGAACAATATTCGGCCAGTTCCGCGACCGCGATTACTGGACAATCATTGCGCTTGGCAATTTCAACAGCATCTCCAAAATGATCGGCATGACCGTGTGTCAACAACACGGCATCCACCTGAATATCCTCCGCCTGTACGGTTGCTTTAGGATTTCCCGTCAAAAAAGGATCAATAATAATCCGTTTCCCCTCTGCCTCTACCAGTACAACTGAATGTCCATAATATGTGATTTTCATATCATCTACGCCTCCTTTGTCACTTTCATTATTTTGGTTACTTTCCTTTACCTATTATACCTCTTTTGCATACTGGCTTCACCTGTACCCTAAAATTCGTTCACAAAGCTGAACCCTATTGTTTAGAAAGGGCTGTTATTTGTAGAAAGTATGATGACCGATAGTTTTCACCTTCGTACGCGAATGATGAACCGTAAGGTCCTGGGCCAACGTAAGCGACAGGAAAAAACAGGTGTTATCAGGCACGGCTTTATGGCCGTTCAAAGCAGCAGTAACCGCACGGATGCTGTCCTGGTTGGGCTGAACACGACGAAGACGCCCGTTCGCGACCGGACTAAATTGCGCTTTTTGATAAATCACTGCCTGAATCGTATCGGGAAATGGGGCTGACCGCAGCCGGTTTAAGACAACGTTGGCAACTGCCACTTTGCCTTCGTACGGTTCGCCTTCTGCTTCTGCCATCACTATTTTTTGCAGCAGGAGCAGTTCTTTAGCGGAGACAGGATAGCTCCAGGTAGACAACGCCTTGTCATCCTGCGTGAGCATTTTTGTCTTCGTAAAGTAGATGGTTGTAGGAGGGGTTAGGATTGCGGACTTGCTATGCTGGACCTCAGGCTTTTTCTTGCCTGTAGCAACGTTATTCCGAGCTTGTTCCGCCTGCTTCATCTGGGAAGCGGGTAACGGAGTCGGCATGATTTCTTTCCAGCTTGACTGCCCATGAGTAGCGACAAAGATGGGGCTTGTCCTGTTTGACCCGTTATGGGTCCCCATCCTGTCGCCATATGTAGGAGACGAAGAGTTCCCTGACCAGCTCAGAGATTGCATAGGTGTATTTTTATGATTTTTCTGTGTTTGCTGAACCTCAGCGTAGAGGCCTATCCCCAATATACAAACAAGCAGCACACTCAATAGAGGTGCAAACCAACGATGTTCTTTAACGATTTCCATAATGTTCCTCCCGTTAACTATAAGCACATTCCTCAGATATGTAACCTAAAATGCGCTTTTTGAATAACGCTGAAACACTATATCACTAAATTCGCTGATAGATCAAGGCTTTCACCTCATTAATGGGAATGTTTGAATTATTTGGTACATTGGTTTTTGACCCATTCGGGTTGCATATAAAACAAATTCTCCCACTTCCCATGGCTCGCTGCATCGGTCATTTGGCTGCCAAATAGACGGTGGAATAGGCTGTTCTCCTGTGTACGAACGTGCTAGGGTGATATGAGGTCGATAAGGTCGTTCCTCGGGTTTAAAACCCAGCGGTTCGGTAGCCTGGACTATGGACTGGTACAGTTGATCCAGTGAATCACGCTGCCCGGTCACTCCCCTCCACAGTACACGCGGAAATTCTTCACGGCCAAAAAAACCTGCTTCTCCAATGCCGAGTGTGAACGGGTCATGCTCAGCTGCAGCTTGAACTAAAACCTGCTCAAGTTTCGGTATAACCGAGGTCTCCACAGCACCCAAAAACTGAAGTGTCACGTGGTAATCTCTGAAATCACTCCATTTGCGGAAAGTCAGGTCTTTTAAATCCTGCTCCACCCAATAATGTAGCTTCTTCTTATGCTCATTCGGGAGAGCAATAGCTGTAAAAAGTCTTTGCGATTCATTTTTCATCAACCTATACCTCCTTTCCTAATAGATATTTGTGGATATCTCAAAAAGTAGCTGTTTGGATTGTCCCTGATCAGGGTAAAGCCATTTGTTGTTATATATAGTGACACTGCGAGCTCGTTTTTACCCTCCTTATGCAATTTTTTCGGCAATCTGTTATCCTTGAAAGGATGGTTCGCCAGAATATATTGGAAACTCCAAGGAATCGAAAATCGAGGAGGCTATGAACTATGGGAAACATTTTAAGCTTACATCAACTTACGGAAGAGCAAAAAAAACAAGTTCGTGCAACGGCTCCGGGCTACGAGTTGATTATTGGCAAAGCTCAGGAATTGGAGTCTAAACAAATTCGGGAGGCCGAGGTTATTCTAGGCTGGTCAAAGCATATTGCCGAAGAGGCGTTACACCCAGACAGCAAACTGAAGTGGATACAAACCTGGTCGGCTGGGATTGATAAGCTCCCGCTTACCGAATTGGAGAAGCGTAACATTTTACTAACGAATACAAGTGGTGTGCATGCAATTCCAATTACAGAGCAGGTCTTTGGAATGCTGCTATCGCATACACGTTATTTACAGCAAGCAGCTCTCTTGCAACGTCAGAAAACATGGCAGCCACCGAAAGGCCAACTGACGGAATTACGTGGCAAAACGCTGTTGATTACAGGCGTTGGCGAAATTGGCCGTGAAACAGCGCGGCTTGCAGAAGCCTTTGGCATGCGGGTGATCGGAGTCCGCCGTTCTGGCAAGGAAGCTCCCCATGTAGAGCACATGTATACTAACGAACAACTACACGAAGCATTGGGAGCAGCGGATATCGTGGTAAATATATTGCCATTCACCGAGGAAACCCATCACTTCTTTGACGAAAAAGCATTTGCAGCTATGCGTAAGGGTGCCTTCTTCATTAATGTAGGTCGCGGTGGCACTGTTCATACGGATGCGCTTGTACGCTCTTTGGAACAAAAGCATATTGCCTTTGCCGGACTGGATGTATTCGAGGAAGAACCGCTACCTGCTTCACATCCGCTATGGAGTCTGGACCATGTCTTGATCACACCGCATATTGCAGGCGATACGGACCGATATGCCGAACGGGCGGTGGATATTTTTCTTACTAATTTGAATGCCTATGCCGCTGATCAGGAGTTACCGCTGAATTTGGTTAACTACAAAACTCAGTATTAATACACTACTTACAGATCCAGATTTCCCGACTCATACCTGTCTTATGTATGCGGCATTGCTCCGTAAGGGTCCAGCCTGACTCGGATAACAATGTTTCCATCGGCTCCGTGCTCACGACCACTGCCCGCGCGGCCAAGCGTCTCAGACTGCGCAGCATCTTCTTTTGTTCATCAGCCGGGAGCACGGAGCACAGGTTATAGGGCATATCCAATATGGCCGCATCGTATGTGCCTTCGAGCATATTCATATCCCCGAGCTTCACTAGATCTTCTTCATATCCAAAATGACGCAAATTCACTCGTGCCCCACGCACCGCCAACGGGTTGATGTCACAACCGCGAATATCCTTCCCCATGTTCAATGCCTCAATCATTACATTGCCCATACCACAACACGGGTCTAGCAGTTTCAATGAGCCTGACTCTCCCTTTGCGGCTGTTAGATCAGTTGCTGCCAAATTCACAAGTGCCCTAGCTACCAGAACGGGTAGTCCAGTAGAATAATTTTGCGGCTTCTGACGACGCTCCTGCCACGATCTGTCGCTATACTGACACGTGCCCAGTAGCCACCGTTCTCCTATCCGAATAACACCAAGGGTGATATCCGGTGTCTTCATTTGCGCCTGGCCATGAATGCGTGCACCAATTCGCCGTTCGATCCCGCGCCGCTCGTCGTAGTCGGCCTCATGGTCACCTTCTTTAAGGCACAACACCTTGAAAGTCTTTCCTTCCTCAAGTTGTAACATAGAGGCTGCTTCGCATAGCTCTTCCAGTGTTCCCGCATCTGTCATTACATCCAGCCGAAGATGAATAAACGGGCTGGTACCCGGCTCCAGCCGCCGATGGGACAACAGGATGGAATCCTGTACGGGCGGCTGACCGAACAAGCATTTCAATTCCATAAGACACAACTCACGCTCTGTTTCATGACACGCATAGGTATATATGTAGCTTGGTTTCATTTCTTCGATATTCGTTTTCTGTTTATTCATGTCATATCTCTTTTCATTTGGAATCAAGGCTAGAATTTACAGCCTCCGCTATTAGACGGTAGGAGTGAAGCCGCTGCTCATAATCGGGAATCGGTGTGACCAACAGAAACTCATCATTATCATATTTAATCTGCAAGCCGCGTAACCGTTCGGCAATATCCGACGGCGTTCCCACTAGCCAGCTGGCTCGCATTGCCGGGTCGCCCAATGAAATCTGAGCAGCCCATTGCTGCGCCAGTTCATTCGTCAAGGCACATACTGCTCCTACAGCCACCATGGTACGTGGCTTGTCCATCCGGTTGGATGGCTGAAAGCTGGAGCGGTAAATGCTTAGCATTTCTTCCGTTTGCTGTTCACTCATAAACTGACCGAATACATAGCCTGTTGAATACTGGGCGGCATATTCGGCACTTTTTCGGTTTGTACCTAGCATCCACACTGCTGGCGGCTGTTCAGGCATCGGCCGGGCAAACACAGGCACCTGTTCATATTCGTAAGTACCTTCCAGCAAAGCCAATAGAGCTTCCATCGTCTGTGGCAGCTCCGCCACATGTTGAAGAAAATTACCGCTCAGTGCCATCGAAGCATGAGGTCCCCCACCAGGTGCTCTCCCCAGGCCCAATTCCACTCTGCCAGGATATAGAGCGGCCAGCAGATGAAACCATTCCGCGACCTTGACTGGACTATAATGCGGAAGCAAAATAGCACCCGCACCCAGTTTGATTGTCTTCGTCACCGCCCCGATATGAGACAGTAGCACTTCCGGGCTGGAGGAAGCCAGCCCCTCCATATCATGGTGCTCCGAGGTCCAGTAGCGTGTATATCCCCATGCTTCTGCCTGTCTCGCTAGTTCACCAGCTCGTCGAACCGCCTGCTCCGGGCGGTTACCGGGCAGCAACGGTACCATATCGAGCACACCGAGATTCAACCTTTTTATAGATAAAGGCCGAGATTGCATAGGCACATTCCTCCCTCCTGCTATCCATTACAAACCAGTTCCTTCTACTATATAGGGGTAAATTAAAGGTCAGTCCAGATCATAAATGGAACCCACCTTCAGGCCGTATAACTCATTATAGATTTTTTCAGCAAAAGCATCGGTCATGCCTGCAATATAGTCTATGACCATATGCTCCCATGTCCAGATCGGTTTCGCCTTGGCTTGGTCGCGCTCATAGCGCTGGAGCCAGTCGCTTGGAATAATAGATTTGGACGTTTCTGGGTCCAGAAAAGCCAGCCACAGCCGTCTGAGCATCCACTCACTCCGTTTTTGCAGTCGCTGTACGCGCAGATCGCGGATCATCGTAACCCAAGCAAAGCTTTTCAACACACTTACAGTGCGCAGCATATCCAAATCTTCGCTTCCATCCCGTACGAAGGTCACCTTTTTCCAATTTCCATCATCAATTACACCCAAGCTGCTGACAAACAGGCTGACCCAGTATGCCTTCACTTCACGGCGGGTACGGGAATAATCGTGTTCACACATCGGCATCTTGCCATTCCACACCTTCAAAAATTCGCTCAGCACAGCCGCTACCTTCTGCTCAATCTGAGCCAGTTGCCAGCCTTGCCAGAAGCTATCCTCCAACGTGGTGATTTTCTCCGTAATCAGACGAATTAAATACGGATCATACAAGAAATGCTCGTGCACCTCGATTTTCCCAGCTTTAATCCCATCCTCCAGATCATGCGCAGAATAAGCGATATCGTCGCACAGGTCCATAAGCTGGGCTTCTAGCGTCTTTTTACCATCAGGGATACCCCAATCCTCGCGGATAGAACGTATGTATTCCCACTCATGCAGGTACAACCCTTTTTTGTTCAGAATCCCCGGGTATGGGTATTTGTTGATCCCCAGTAACACAGCGTCCGACAAATTCAAACCATCCACGTTCTCACGCTTCTCCAAAAACATAATCAGTCGGAAATTGTGCGCGTTCCCTTCAAAATGCTCATAAATTTGTCGCTCACGCGCATAGGCCTCCTGTCCACGCTTGGACTCCGGTGTGAAGCCTCCGGCGGAGGATATCTTTTCTACCTTTGTTTCAATCAGTTGATCCAAAATCCCGTCCAGCACCTCTTCTCCCTTGTGTCCGAACGGTGGATGCCCAAAGTCATGTGCAATGGAAGCACATTCTACCACCTCAGGGTCAATGATCAGTCCTGCGTTATCTGCCTGTTCCAGCTCTACTTCGGGATGGCGGCGCAGCAAGCTTCGTGATGCTTCACGCGCAATTTGCGCTACCTCCAAAGAATGCGTCAGTCGTGTGCGGTAATAATCGCCCGTGCCTGCGCCAAACACCTGTGATTTACCCTGCAACCGCCGGAAAGTCGGTGAATGGATCAAACGGGAGTAGTCCCGTTCATATGCGGCCCGTGAAGCGTCGCTTCGTGTCTGTTCCGCAAATTGCCGATGCTCTCTCTTGTCCTGCCATGTCATAAAGCCCACTCCCTACGTACTCAATTGGAGTGATTATACATTTTTTTCGCGCCTCAGGAAAGCTCACATGACTTTCAGCTGTAAAAGTTACTTTTAGCGCCACTACGCGGTCGGATGGTGCTTTCTATTCCAATACAAAAAATGTCATATAAAAAAGGTGGTCCCCAGCCATTTGCTTCAGGCCAGAGAACACCTTTTACTCAACTTTATATACCTCACCACTTTTGCTCTAACGCTTCGCCCTCGGGTCAAGCACATCCCGCAGGCCGTCCCCCATTAGGTTAAAGCCCAATACGGTCAGCATGATAGATACCCCCGGAAAAATAACTGTCCACGGCGCGTTCTGGATATATTGCCGCGAATCGGACAACATTTTACCCCACTCTGGCTCAGGAGGTTGTGCACCCAAGCCCAGAAATCCAAGCGCTGCCGCTTCAATGATGGCCGTTCCGATCCCCAACGTTCCCTGTACGATGATCGGTGTCAGGCTGTTAGGCAAAATATAACGGAGGATGATTCGTGTATTATTGGCTCCAAGCGCTCTGGCAGAAGTGATATACTCCTCCGTTTTGACACTCAGCACCTTAGAGCGAACTAACCGCCCATACGTTGGCACATTGACAATGGCAATGGCGTACAACGCATTTTCCAATGAAGGCCCTAAAATGGCCACAATAGCAATGGCCAGCAAAATCCCCGGAAATGCCAGTAAAATGTCGAATAGTCGCGAAATGGCCATATCTGCCCATTTTCCGTAAAATCCTGCGATTAAACCTAAGGCTGTTCCTACAATCATTGAACCAATAACAGACAAGAAACCGACCCACAACGAGATTCTGGCTCCATACAGCGTGCGAGTCAGTAAATCTCGACCGAGATCATCCGTACCGAACCAATGCTCCGCAGAAGGAGGCTGCAAACGGCTTACCAAGTTTTGCTCTTTATAGTCAAAAGGAGCAATCCACGACGCGATCAAAGCAATGATGACAAAGAAGATAATAATGCTCAGGCCGACGAACGCCATTTTATTGTGACGGAAAGCCCTCCATGCGTCTCTCCAAGGGCCAGTCACGACAGGCAAATGCACCAATGTGCTGCGTGTCGTCGGTATGTTGTTGGGTTCCATTGAAAATTGTGACATCGGACAAGCTCCCCCTTGAACAATTGACGACTTGATTACTGATAACGGATACGCCGGTCGAGCACCGCGTACAGCAAATCGACAATCAGATTAATGATGACGAACAGGAACGCTATGATCAGAATTCCGCTTTGAATAACCGGATAGTCACGCGAGCTGATCGCTTCAAAAATGTACCGTCCGATGCCAGGCCAGGCAAAAATGGTTTCTGTCAGTACCGCGCCTCCCAGTAGTGATCCAGTCTGAAGACCGATGACAGTAAGTACAGGGATCGCAGCATTTTTAAGCGCATGTTTGTACACAACTTGAAAAGATGCCAGCCCCTTCGCCCGAGCCGTACGGATATAGTCCGCATCCATAACCTCCAGCATGCTGGAACGAGTAATGCGCGCAATGACCGCCATTGGAATCGTTCCAAGTGCGATACTGGGCAGGATCAAATGCTTGATGACGGTCCACACCTGATCCATACGCCCACCTATGAACGCATCAATCACGGCTAAATGTGTCACAGCTTCCACCGGATCACGGGAATTCATGCGTCCGATAGAAGGAAGCCAATGCAGTTTATTTGCAAAGATCCACTGCTCCATCAAGCCCAGCCAAAAAATCGGCATCGATACTCCGACCAGTGCAATGACCATGCTGACATAGTCAAACCAGGAATTTCGCTTCCAGGCACTCACGATGCCGGCATTCATTCCGACTACAACGGCAAAAAACATGCTTGCTACTGTCAACTCCAGCGTAGCCGCCAGATAAGGGACCATTTCCCGGGCAATCGGCTGCTTGGTGCGAATGGAATCGCCCAAGTCCCCTTGTGCCAACTCACCTAAATAGGTCCCATATTGCTGTAACCACGGCTTATTCAGCCCCAATTGCTCACGTAGCGCCTGCTTGGACTGTTCCGTAGCCTTATCTCCCAGTATGGTTTCCGCGGGATCTCCCGGAATGGCATGAATAATGGAAAAAACGATGAGCGTCATGCCCAGTAATACAGGAATCAATATAGCCAGTCTTTTCACAATATATGAGTTCATATCAGATTCACCGCCTACTTGCGTTTGGGCTATTCAAAATAAATATTTCCGTACGCTTCCATACCTGCCGGAGAAGGTACAAAACCCTTGAGGTTCGCTTTACCTGCCATCAGCGGGGTGCTATGAACCAATGGAATCCACGGGGCATCCTGTTTAATAATCACTTGTGCTTGTTTATACAGTTCCGCACGCTTGTCCTGATCGACCTCAACCTGCGCCTTCACCAATATTTTGTGGAGTTCCTCATTCACATAAAAACTACGGTTATTGCCTGGGATCGTATCCTTGTCCAGCAATGTGTAAAGGAAATTATCCGGGTCGCCATTGTCCCCGTTCCAACCCAGCATGTACAGATCATCCTTTTTCCCCGCCTTAACATCATCCAGATACGTAGCCCATTCCGGGGATTGAATGTTTACTTTGACGCCTATTTTTTCAAAGTCAGCTTGAATAGCCTCTGCCACCTTTTTGCCATCAGGCATATAAGGACGAGATACCGGCATTGCATAGAAGGTTAAAGGCTCGGGAAGCCCGTTAGGAAAGCCCGCTTCCGCCAACAAAGATTTAGCCTTATCCAGATCATAGGCGTAGTCCTGAATACTATCGTTGTACCCCCATAACGTAGGTGGCATCGGATTGACCGCAGGCTTAGCCTGCCCTGCAAACAATGCATCAATAATAGCCTGCTTGTTCACTGCGTGATTCAGTGCCTGCCGCACCTTGGGATTATTGAATGTTTTTTTCTTTAAATTAAAGCCAATGTACGCCACATTAAAGGAGGGACGTTCAATTTTCACCAATTCGCTATTGCCGTCTAACTGCTTTGCATCATCCGGGTTCAAATCCTCCATCAGATCAATTTCCCCGTTTTGCAGAGCATTAAATCGTGCGGTATTGTCGGGTATGGAACGAACAATGATCTTAGCCAGCTTCGGCTGCCCCTCTTTCCAATAGTTTGGATTTTTCTCCAGCGTGATGGTATCGTTCCGTTTCCATTCCTTAAATACAAAAGGCCCCGTGCCGACCGGATTACTCTTAAAAGCAGCCTTTTTCTCCTGAATAGCCTTGGGACTTGAAATACTAAAGGATGGCATAGCGATATTTTGTAAAAACGGCGCCTGCGGCTTGTTTAGTGTAAATTGGACACTGTTCGCATCTACCGCTTTAACCTCCTTAATCACCCTACTTCCTTCAGGACCGAACATAGAATCATAATAGTCAAACGAGTCACCTTCAAATTTGTATGGACTTTTCGGATCAGCCCAGCGGTCAAAGTTAAACACAACCGCTTCTGCGTTAAAGTCACTTCCGTCATGGAATTTCACACCCTGACGCAGCTTGAACGTATAGACCAGTCCATCCGGTGATACTTCCCAGCTCTCTGCAAGCCCCGGTTGGATCTCCGTTGTATTTTCCTTATATTCCAGCAGTGTGTCGAACACTTGCAATCCGATTTTTAGCGACTCGCTTTCAGTCACAATGGCAGGATCTAGCGCCACGGAATCTCCGCCGCGTCCATAAATGAGCGTGTCCTGCACGCCCTCTCCTGCTCCGCTTGGTGTTTTCCCTGCCTCTGGCTTTGCTCCTTCACCTGATCCCCCACAACCGGAAAGCGCCAAAACAGCTCCTAGCGCAAGCACCAGCAGAACGGTCCAGATTTTGTGTTTCGCATACTTTTTGCTCATGCAGCAAACCCCTTTCACACCTTATATATTGTTAATTCGTTGATACCGGATGAATGCCAATTCCTTTAGATTGACATGACAAGCTTGTCCTCAAGCTGTGGTCCCAAATTCCGAGTTCATCAAATAGGTGTAGTAGGACAGAAGTGTTCATAATCTAGTGGTGTAAGAGATGATATAGGGTAATGAATAGATGTGATGTAATAAATAGAAAGAGGAGTATGTCAGGTCGTGGTGAAAGTGTGATATATACTCACAAACAGTGAATATTATGCTCAAACAAAGTTGATTATTGGATACTTTACTATAAAATCTGGAAGCAGACAAGGGGGTTTTTCATACATTACCATATGTTTTTATACATCATGTCAATTAATATTACAAACCTACAGACACGGCTTGGGCTCCTTTTACGATAGAGAAATGGTCGCCAGGCACTTTATGCGTGAACATTTCCCCCTTACAATACAATTCCCATCCTTTATATCCTAATTCCCAGGTATGTTCTGAAATAAACAAACAGACAGGGGCCTTTACAGCTCGATCGGGCTGGTAGACATGCTGCATTTTCACCCAATGATTCACACTTTTAAAGCGTTCGAGTTCAGCTTATGTAGAAATCATGAAGAACATTACTTTACAATAAGTGCAGGCGGTTGCCTTTGAACCGCCTGTCAATTTACGTTTCAGGTGTATGGCTTGGTTCACATGAAAATAATCCTTTCCGGGCATATGATTTGCAAAAGGTCATTTATTTTTTTTAAACACATCCAGACGGTTCAGTACGACCAGTAAGCGATAAAAATCGTAACTGCTTGGCAGTTTCGCATCCACAATCGGGCTTGCCGGATTAACTGCAACAGCGGCAGCCATCGCTTCCTTCGCCCAGGCCGGTACAGGCATAGCCTGACGCGCCTCCAGTTCAGCTACCCGCTGGTCCACTTTTTTAATATAAGCGCTTTGTTCATTCAATGTTTGTTTGAGCACATCTTTGCTGTTTTCAAGGGCGGCGACCTGCTGCTGCAGGGCCTTAAATGCCGCTTTTTCCTCTGCTGTCATTGGCTCATCCCCCTTTTCTCCTGCAAATGCTTTGCGTAGCTCGGCCTCTGTTCCGGCGTATACATTCAGGTCAACCGGCCCTTGAATTCCATCAACCCGTCCACTATCGCTGTATTGCCAAAAGTCCCAGCGCTTCCATGCTGTGGTGTCGCCGGGCACCCGTGTACTATAACGTGCAATCCACAGCTTATAACTACCCAATGGCGCTTTGAAATGGGCAGCAAAAGCATTCCCTGTATATACCATCGGCTTACGGCCGCTTACCCGTTCAAATTCTGTTACAAATGCCAACGCAACCTCATGAATCGCGGCCGAGCTAAGCCCTCCCGGATTATTTTCGTAATCCATCACCGCTGGCAAGTCTAGCGCTTTCGCCCCCCCCACCTGATCCAGCACCTCGGAGAAATGCCTGGCTTCCGCTTTTGCTGCGTTTACACTAGTTGCATCTACAAAATGGTAAGCTCCCAGGAGAATCCCGGCTGTCTTGATCCCTTTTGCATTCGTGATAAATGTCGGATCGACGTAACGCTGTCCTTGACTCGCTTTAATAAAGGCAAACGATATACCATCGGCACGTACACGTTTCCAATCTATCGTTCCCTGGTATCGGGACACGTCAATGCCTTCGGCAGCGTTAGGGCTGCGATTTTGCATAAGGCGTCCCCTCCTTATCTATTTGTGATCAAGTATCCCATCTATGTCTTGATTATCCATATGCTTGGACCACTGAAACGGTCCGGGCTTTTCCATCTTTGTGCCGAAAATAGGGTAAAAGTGGATTCCGCCACTGCTATCCTTGTACTGAGTTAAGGATGACACTTTTATGAAGCTTTATTCCCTCTGTCAGAAGGGTCTGCTGGCTTTTTCTTTTCCCCGCTTGACTTGGATTCAAAAATAGCTACCGCATTCCGCAAAATATCCGGCATCGGCACCCCCATTCTGCCCACATTTTCAATGATGGACAGCAGTTCATTCGCCAAATAAAAGAAAACGACGGCATCTCGGAAATAATGTGCATCCCCCAGAATACCATCGATCAGATGAGCCACCGTAATCATCAAAAACACCGTAACCTTGCGAAAAATACCGTAATAGCCGTCTCGGCTTTTCAATTCTCCGTTAATCCAGGCCGCAGCCCATCCGGTAAAAAAGTCGATCACGACCATCCATAGCAACAACGTTAGCATCGTCGTCCACCCCCCGAAAAAATAACCGATCAGGGTCCCCGTGGAAAACCCCAGCCAAATCTGATCGATCTTTTCATGCATGTTTGTTCCCCCTTTTTGAACCTAGGTGTAAAATGAATGCCCTTAGTTGTCCAAGGGCATAAAAAACACGCTCTGTGTGAGCGTGTGAGTAATTTTTGCGATGTTGCTCGTTCTTCCACCTGTATAACTGGCGCTACTTCTTTAATAAAAGCCTTATGAGTTCATGCAATGCTTCTGGCGTCTTCAACAGTACGGCGGTCAGCAAGGATAAGATGTACAAATTTGGTTGCAAAGGCTTTTCAGATTTGTTCATTCATGATGCCACTTCCCCTCATAAGTCAGGACAGCCTAAAAATAGAGTCCATATTCCAACTGCAAAACACCTACCTGCTCCCTAAATAGCCTTTTTTATTGAGGATAAAGTCCAAAGCCGTCGTCAATCGTTGATTCCATCACATCATTCCTTTAACCGATTGCCCACCATTGAATGTTATTTAATTTATAATACCTTCCGGTTGAACTTGTCGTAGTGCCAGAACTCATATTCATTGTGACCGTAAGTAGATTACTTGAGTTTATACTTACGATGAATTCACCGACCTCATTGGATAATCGACCATTCGAACTAGGGGTTACCAGTGAGATTCCACTCGGCATGGTCTTGCCATTCCAACCACCGGAATGGAAGTACGCATATCCCAACAAGTAAACAAATATTTTACTTACGGTAAATGCCACCGGAATTGTATACGATACAGAAGCCGTGGCAGGTAGACCTATATCATAGCCATCATTTACACTTATATTATCCCCATTCCGGACTATTGTCCCTTCGGCATATTTCACTATAGGTGCATTTGTAATTACTGTTGCTATCTGATCGCTGCTCATGTCAGGATTGGCGCCTCCGAACTTGCCGTTGATCGCGCCTACGATTTTATTTTTAAAATCAACGGCTTGCGTAAAAGCTTGGTCTGCCCGGCTGTATGCCTCATTTGCCCGGTCATATGCCTGTTTGGTGGCGCTCGGTGTAGCTGCCCGATCTGTAGCTCCACTGCTTACAGAAGTGTCGAGCTGTACAATCCCCCTAGCCTGCGTAGAAGCAGATGGTAAATCCGATGCAGGATGCGTATGCGCCTTAGGTGCTGCATAATCCCTAGTATATTGTTTGGCATTTCCCTCTGCTGCACTCCATGCCGCTTGCTTAGCTGCCGTAACGTGGAAATCTGTATTGCTGGCATGATTGTCTAAAGCTTCCTTAGAAGCAACTCCGTTTCCAGCCGGGTCCTTTTTGATATTTTCAACCTGTGCGGCCAATTCCTGATCGTTAGCATAAAGGGTATCAATCGGTCCATTCAGGACGTCCGCATGTCCTTGGTCGGTAGTAACAAATCTGCGTGGCTGTTGTATGCTCATACTTCTTCATCCTCCTTAATAGATGTCTTCAATTTCAAAAACAAACTCCATATCACTATCTTTGATCTTGTTGCTCATTGTACGGATGGCCGTCAGCTTCTCCGCTGAATCTACCAAAGCCAGCTCATTAATCGTCTCACCCACCAATTCATTTTCTGCCAGTGAGCAAGTATAACGAATTGTTGCAGGAGCAATAAATTCAAAGCTCGTAATATCCTTTTGAACCAGTTCCTTTTTCAACACCTGTTCTGTTCCATCCAAAGGCAGTGGCTTCCCTGCTTGATCCACACCGCCGCTACCAAACGCCATTTTTACTACTTTTGTCAGCGTTCCTCCCTCGGCACGGGCACGAGCCATTTGTTCCCTTGCATATGCAGTCGTAACTGTCAAAACTTGTTCTACCATACTTACCATCCTTTCTATCTTAAAAATAAAAGTTATATTGGTTTAGATTGAAATGACTTTCTCGGTTGAGCTTAACATCTGACTACCGTCCAGCTTCATACATCCATCTAACTTCCAATAATGGTCTCGAATTATCATTCTGCCTTCCTGATGATGATCCATTCGATGCTTGATGACCATTTTTGTACGGTTTAAATAGCGCATAGGTTCCTCTGTCCACCCGGACAAAGAAGCTATTCCGTTCAGTAATTCGACACCATCTAAATACCATGGCTTCCCACCAAAAAAGCGAACTCTTGAACGTAATCGAATACGAGAAACCATTTCATTCTCATGAAGAAATTCAAGCCTAGTTTTGTTATTCATATAAAAAGCAAGATGAGCAGGCTTAATATCCTCGATGATCTTTTTGAAATCAATCATATTTTCAGGGATTCTATTTTCAAAGCTTATACCAAACTTGTACTCAGCCGGATAAAAATCTACTTCCCCATCGACACCAAATGAGCTCATGATTTTCCGTATTAAATCCCCTGAAAATTTGCCACTCCCACGAAGTTTTGACTCCACAACGGATCGCCTCTGTTCCAGTGGCTTTTCCAAATAGATCGGGATACTCAACTCCATTTCCCAGCGTTCAAGCCCCCAAGTGGCGGTGCGAACAAAAAACTGGGCTAACGTATCATCTAGCGCAAGGTATAGAGCATCTAGTTCGCTACCCTTTGCATCCATATCGACGTGCATAACACGGGATGCTTCGTAATAGGCAGGAAGATAGGAAAATAGCTCCGGTCCCCGCGAACTGAACATTCGTTTACTAAAATCATCCGTTACATCTTGGATAACAGATTCTTTTTTTTCGTCAATATCCATCCATACTCACCATCCCCAGTTCTACCCCCTGATCAAATTGAATCGTTATAAAAGGATTGCTTTGTCTGTTCATTTTCAGCTTGGAGAAACCCATTATAATCAGATCCATTCTTTCATACATGCTCGCTCCTCCTTTGAGCACAGACATTTTTGCTCTCTGCTCTATACCGTTTTTTTACGAAAAATAGAGCTATACCATTTAACCGGTTCTCGCTGTGCACTGGAAACCTCCATAGATGACGATTCCTCTACGTTATCCAATACCAGATCAGAACGATGGGATAAAATCATTTCCTTCACTTGTTTACGTTGTTTTTCATCTAAAGCGTAGCTTCCAATGATAGCTGCTATATTACCTTCTCCCCGATCATAGCGGGTAATACAAGCATAAGCACAAATACGTAATTGAGTCTCTGTTAAAGCAGTCATAGTTATGACCTCACCTCTTTTTAAATAAGAATTTTGCGGCTAAACAGGAGTCAGTACATGGTTATTTTCCTGTGTTACCAAGCATGAGCTGGGTCAGCGTTACTTCGAGATCTGCAATACGCTGCTTCAATTGATCTGTCTCACTTGGCTGTTGCTCTGCTTTTTGTGTCAGTTCCTTAATTGCTTCCTCACTCAATCCTTCACTCCAGAACGTCGTTGGGTCTCTTCGTTCTGGAGTCGAAAAAGCCGGAGCAGAATATATAGGTTCGTCTCCACGTTCGTTTCCCAGCTTGTTTTGCCATTCAACATGCAACTTCTGAAATGAAGCTTGCGATTCCTTACTAATTTTCTCGTACTTCTTTTGTGCCTCAATCAGAGTTTCGTTATATTCTGCTTCATAGGCCAACCAGCCTTGAATATCAAACAGAGGATGATATAAGCCCGGTGGAACTGGAATACCAACCGTATAGCCAGCAGGGCTGGTTTCTGTATTCTCTTCATCAATGGCACTCGATTTATTGGTAGTACGCACATAGATGTCTTGTTGCTGGTCTGTGTCAGATAGTATGAGTGAAGATGGAGCATAAAAAGGGACGATACCCGAAAAGGCATCGTCCACTAGCTTGTCCTCCAGATAGAGGCCATCTGTATTTACTTTAGGTACTGCTTTCATATATTATCCTCCTTAAACTTCTGCTATAAATTGAACGGCATCTAAACGTATCCAACCATAGCCCCCTCTGCCTACTACTTCAACACGTCCGTCAGAGGATATTGCAATTACGGCAGTTTTGTCAGCGGACACCGCATCAGATGCTGCGCAGGTTAATACCGTTAGTATTTTTGGCCTGTATCCTTCCGGCAACCTAAAACATGTAACGGTTGCATTAGAAGTCGGTACCTTTATTGACCCGTGCATCTTAATAAGATTATCTGACATTTTAAGGTACTGAGGCCACATATCCACTGAGGATGTTTCTGCTGTAACGCCATTAAGCAACGTGGGTGTAATCCAGGAAGGGCTATCCTTGTCCGCCTTTTTGTTCTCCACCACAGACAGGCGCAAATTTGCTTGTTGCACGCAGTCTATCAAATCCAACAGCAGTGTCTTTTCGTTGGCTGCGTAGATTCCTGTGAACGGCACAACGGGTGAGAGACCAACCATAAAGTACGTGACACTGTAGGCCGATACTCTGTCGCTATCCGATGCATTCAAAAGTTGCGATAACGTACCTGCACTCGTGATCCATCCGACGCCCTTAGTCCATCTTGTGTCTAAGACCCCATCTTTGTATACCGTCAACGGTTGTATAGACCTGTTCCTGAGCAAGCGCGCGCTAAAGCTGGCGTTATTTATGTTCATCCTGTTGCCGAACATAGTTCCTGTCTCCATAAATACGTCGGCAGGCTCGCGCAACACAATTCCCGTACCTACTTCAACCTGATTGTCTCCCGCAACGAACGTTAGTTGCCCTTCGGATATGATAGGCTCTGCTGTAGGCGTTGCGAGTTTGTATACGAGTTGGTATGCCGACCAATTTCCATATCTTACGTACGACAAGGATGTTATCGCTGTTGTCGGCAAAGTAGTTACGTACAGCGTTGCTGCGGCCCCGTTCGAATCGTAGATAGAATCAAGCGGACACCACGCCTTCCCTACTGCCTCATTGTTAAACGGCTTACTAACGTCTCCTTGACCAGCCAAATACATCTTCCAGCCCATAAAATACGCCTTTATTTCGTCTGTTGTAGGTGTGTAGTTATCTCCCCATCCACTGTCTGCGCTAGAAATGGACAGACCCACAACACCAGATTCTGGGCTAAGGTGGGATTGATCCGGCCCGCTTAACGGGAAAACATGCTGAACCAACTTACCGTCAAACTTTGTTATCCTCTCACTGTCAACCATTCCATTAGTGGCAGGTATCCGCACAACTTTGTAGCCTGCGGCTGAATCGAAGTAACCCCAGGGTAGCGAGCCGTCAAGCGTCATACTGTGCCAACGTTTGCTTTTATAATATTGCCCATCACGTTCAAACACTGTATCAGCATTAGCCCCTGTAACTGGATCGGCGTACAGGTCTGTTTGCAGTGCCAGCATGGAGTCTTCATGCTGCTTGAATGGTTTGGCAATACTGCCGATGTTGAACATAAAGTCTGAAATCGTTACTTCGGCAGTGGATGTGCCCAACAAGCGGATCACTACACCTTTAGTACCTGCCGGAACTGTGAATGTATAAGATATAATTCCACTACCTGTTACATTACCGATAACCGCAGTCTCGTTTTGCATATTTACATGTATTCTACCCGTTGCTCCACTCGACTGAGCGGAAACCGTGTAAGCCTGACCCGGAACTAATGGGTAGATGGAAGATATCATTATATTCGAAGAAGAAACAACAACATTTCGATTATCTTTAATAAGAGGTGTTCCGACCGTAGCGTCCCAAGAATAAAAAGAGTGTGGGGCCAAATTCGCCCCATGCCGAATTGCATATGGATTACGCACAGGCATTACACTATCTACATAAGGATATTTGTTGTCAATTTGATCGTCGGTCATCGTTGCTAATGCTGCATATTCTGCTGCAGAAATCTCATAGATACGCGCAGCCTCAAAATAAGAATACTGTCCTACAGTACCCTGTGTTACCAAATCTATGTTAGTAATAATATCGCTGGTAGGTGCCAGCCTAAACCAAGCCGTAGCAAAGTTAGTCTTATCCGTAACTACAACTTTCGATTCTACCAGAGCATTCGGAGCCGAGATTCCTGCATCTATAGCGTTACCTACTTTAGCTCTTACAATTGCAACATAGTATTTCCCAGCTAAAAATTTAAAATTACTATAAAACCCCACTCCAACGGTATATCCAGGCTTGATCGTTACTTTTAACGAATTAGGCATTGTCCCTTTATTCAAAGTATCTAGCGCTATATCAGCTTGATACGGTGTTACCCCCCTTAAGCTACTCAAATTCCCCCATCTTCCCAACAAATTCACCAACGTACGCCCGCTCATCCCCGTCAGCGAAAACGGCGATGCCTTTTCCGCATGAACAATTTGCACCCCGGGTTCGAGAGTCACCGCCTTACGCTCCGTCGTATCCAGACGTTTCTTGATCGCATTCACACCATCATTCACATCACCTGCGAAATCGTCTACAGCGCGCCAGTTTTGGTCCAAATACTTCTCCAGATCAAAATACGTGGTTTTGGGCGATGTGCGGTCAATTTGATTTAAGCCAAGATTCGGTGTTTTTTCGCTTGCCATGTTATGCGCCACCTCCTAAATATCTATCCTGTGTTGTATGTTCATTTTCATAGAGGGTCATAGACTCAACTTCAGCAATGGTCAGGTAGCGTAATTTGTACTCCACCGCCATATGAGCGGGCTTGATCTCCTCAATGGCTGCTTTAAGATCCTCCACGTTGGGCGGAATCCCTATGGTATCGATAAATTTGACCGTAAATCCCCATTCGGCGGGTCGAAAAGTGACATCTACAGTGCCTCCGTCGTACGCTTCAGCTACATTTTTGACAAGCCGGCCGGAAAAGGTTCCTGCCCCTCGCAGCTTCGATTCCACCACAGCACGCCGTTGGTCCAATGGCTTCGCCAGGTCGGTTTCGATCCCCAGCTCCATTTCCCAGCGTTCCAACCCCCAAGTGGCGGTACGTACGAAAAACTGTCCCACCGTTGCATCCATTGCAAGATACAAAGCGTCCAATTCGCTTCCTTTAGCATCCATATCGGAACGCATCACACGTGAGGTTTCATAATAGGCAGGCAAATAGGAAAGCAGCTCGCGTCCCCGCTCGCTGCTCATTTGGCTCAATGTATCTCCCGCTATAGTTACTCGATTAACAAAAGTGTCACTACGGTTTGCACGTTTTCCCTGGTCTGGGTTATTCAATAAATCTTCAAAGCTGTTCGTTCCATTGTTACTCACTGACGCTCACCGTCCCCAGCACTGCCACCTGACCTGATCCAATCTCAATATTCTGATTGCTCTGTCCATTGATTTTCAGTTCAGAGAAATCAATAATGATCGGAATGTCGAGCAAAACAGCAGAAATCCGGGTATACCGTACCAACGGGTCTTCCTTGTAAAAAGCAAGCTGCTTCAAATACGTCCGCACACCGCTTTCGATCAGCTTTTTGATTTCATCCAATGTGGACGGCTTCTCTTTGGTACGCTGTACCTTGACTGAGATGTTAATCTCCACTTCTGTCGCTGGCATGATCGTCACCACAGGACCCGCTGGTGCCAGCCCTTCTCCTTGCCCATCCTGGGTCGGATCAATATACTTTTGCACCGCAGCCACGATATCCGAGCTGGCTGCTCGTTTGTCCGTATCCAGTACATATAACCCTACGGTTCCAGGTCCTTTCCACAATGGAACAACCTCTACACCGCCTACTCCGGCAATTTCATTCGCCCACTGGGTATACTGCGCCTTGTTGCCGCTTGTGCCCTGGTTCCGCACCTTGGCATAAAAACGCTCCAGCAACAGCTGGTCGCTCTCAACGTCTGTGCCGCTTTTTGTTTCCTCGGTATTGATCACAGAGGCCACCCCGCTAACCGGGGTGGCCATCACTTGGATGACACCCGCAGGCACATTGCCGCTACGCCCGGGATTAACCGCCCGAATAGCTGCTTCCCCGGCACCTTGTTCATCCAGCGTGACCGATGCCGTGGTCGCATATTCAATGGAAGCTTCCCCGGATACATCATCTGCCGGGGTCGCCACCAACGTTCCCGCCGGGACAGTCGTTCCCGCTGTGCCCGTGAACGTGACCATACCTGAAGCGGCAACCGCTTCTCGCCGTGTCACCCCATGCTCTGCTGTTCGCAAATCCAGCTCCGGCGAGCGAAAATCCGGATTATCGCTGGCTGCGGTGCTGGCAAAGCCACGTCGCAGTAGCTCCTGCGCCCAGATTGCGGCTTCGGATAGCATAAAAGCCACTGGGGCCTGCGCATCCCAAATAAAAGAGCCCTCGGACTTATCCATGTCCGAAGGCACTTTTTCCAGCATCCGATTTAAAATTTCCTCTTCCGTCTGGTCTACCAAATATTCCGGCAAGTCTGCCATTAGATCACCACACTTTCCACAATTTCCGTTTCATCTCGCACGTTCGTAATCTGGCAGCTAAAATGGCACGCCTCACCTTCCCAGCGAAACGTGAACTGGTCCACACTAGCCGTACGTGCATCTGCTAGCAACGCCTCCGTGACCATGCGTTTAATTTCACTTTCCTGCACACCGTGCCCATAGCTGCTGCCAATCAGCTCTTCAAGCTCACTTCCATAGTCAGGTGAATAGATCACATGCCGGTAGCGAGGAGTGCGAATCGCTTTTTCACACCACTGTACCCAGGCTTCTTTCTCACCTGTAGTCACGATTTTACGGCTAGGGCTCATAACAAACTCTCCAGCTTCAAAATCAAACCGCCAGCTTCGCCCAAATACTGCGCGGTTATCCTCCAGTACATCCGGGTCGGTCATATCCATGTCTGTCCAGATCATATCATCTGTTTCGGGAAATAAATTAGCCACGTCCACTCACCACCTTGCACACAACAACTACATCGTTACCGCTATTCACCCGAACCGCAAGTACACGATCTCCGGGCTTGAGTCCTTCGTTCAAGCTGAGATTCACATCCTCCAGCTCGTCCTCCCCAATATAAAAGGAAGTTTTCAGCTCTTTGCCTTCCCAATTTTCCGATTCCACTGCGGTTGAGGTGCCTTTATACATATGACGTGGTACAGACAGCAGCCCCGGCAGCTCGGCGACCAGATAATCCTGAAGCTCATGTTTAAAATCGTCCAGCTTGAGTCCCGTCGAGGTGATCGTTCCTAGTACCGCGCCTACCCCACTCAGTGCTTGCTTGGTATGCTTATGAAATGAAGATTGCAGCGCAGTAGCCAAATGCCCATAGGGGTCCTTATTCAAGGTAAAACCTCCTTTTTACATCGTCATACGTTCCCAGCTCCAGCGACATACTGCCGGGATTCCCCAATTCCCTGCTCACTGAAATAACCAGTAGCTTCATGGAACCCAGCAGCACCGCATCTCCTGCTCGAATCGTGTTCATATCCGGTGCATTCACTGATATCGTTTGCTGTATGCCTCTCAGCTTACTTTTGGCCAACTCACGTGCTGCTGCACCGGACTTGACCTCGTCATCCTGCACGATCACCTGAAGTGTCCCATATTTGGCAATATCCTTTTCCTGAATCGCCATCACCTTGGACGGTACCTCATTGCCTGATTCACTGGCAGCCGTAGCCAGTACCTTCACTCTCGTGGCCGCGCCTTCCAGTGTACGGGACTGTGTCGTATCAGTCACTCTCTCCAAAATATACACATCTTTGTTCGTTCCCAGCTCGTACAGCTCCAGCCCGGAAGAAATCATCCGTGGATGATATAGCTTCCCCCCCGCCTTTGCCGTTTCGCGCAGATCTCCCAGCATCATAGAATAGATGGACTGTGTGCGGTATACGGCGCGTCCCAGCGTTTTTTTCGTATCTGGCAATGAAGCGATTTTCAGCTTCCAGTCCCTAGCATACTTCTGAAAACGCTGAGTAGCCGTCTGCTTAGCAGGGAGTAAATATTCATCCTCGGACTTGTCTAAATACACCGTACGGTCATATAACGTCAGCGTCATACGTTTGAGCCCGTTGTTAGAGGTTTCTACTTCCCAGATCACTGCGGGGGACAACAAGGGAACATAATCTTTTTTACCATAAGGAATTCCGCTAACCCGGATCGACATCCCTGGAGAAATCGGCGGCATATCCGACGTAACGACCAGATTGACCGTGCCCTGATAGGCGATTTGCTCCAGCGAATCCCTCAAATTAATGTTCTCCACAAGCGGCGACAAATCATATTTATCCTGTAAAATGACTTTATAGCTCATGACAGCACCAGCTTTTGCCCCGGTTTAATTGCATTCGGATTTTGTCCAATGACCTTTTTATTAAGCTGATAAATGCGACTCCATTGGGAGCTATCCCCCAACTCCAGCTTGGCAATTTTGGACAAGGAATCTCCCGATTTAACCGTGTAAGTCTTCTTTTTTTCTTTCATATCCGTACGAGGCTTTTTGTTGACCGCAGCAGCCTTACTACCCGTGACGCCAGCTTTTTTGGCAACTTTCATATCACTCCAGGTCCGCAGTGACAGATCAAAATTCACATCCCCATACTCGCCGCCGCGAAAGATCGAATTATGAGATGCCACAATTACTGGCACATTCACGGCTGTCTCCGTAATAATAAAACGTAGCGGGTTCTTGGATAACAAAAAGCCATTCAACGTGTTCATGGCCTCCTGCGGATCAGGGATATCTTCATATGTGCAATACGCTGGATTGTATTCTTTCGGAAAAAAAGAAGAGAAGGAGATTTCCTTCACCTTCTCCCCTTGTGGGAAGTCAAACTCCCCATAGGATAAAATCGTCGTTGTATCAAATCCCTTTTGCCGTGAGATCGTCACTTCCTCAGGATTCACCGGAAACTGAAACTTTTTTCCTTTACCATCCGTCAAACTAAATTCCATCTCTTTCCTCCTTCCCCATTGCTACCATCTCTACTACATTACATAGCTCCAGCGCCCGCTGGCTTGGTGTTCTGCGTTGCACGCAAAATTTCAGCTTTGAGACGGTAGCCAATTTGCGTAATAAGCCCATCCACATCCAGCTTGTTCTCATGTACAGTGACCTGTACAGCCCCCGCAGGAAGATTGAATTGGTTGGTGGTTTCCGTTTTAAAATCCTTCAAAAAGCCAGACAGTGTTCCCATTTGTTCAGGACTGATCTGTACTACTTGAGGTGTCGGATTACCATTACCTTTGCCTTTAGCTTTGGCTCCATTATTCGCATGAGCCGCAGTATTCAGTAGTGGGTTTGGATTGACTCCCTGGTTAGCTATAGCCATCGGTCCGTAAGGATTAGGGACGCCTTTTGCACCTGGTTGCGGAGGTACGTTTGCAACTGCACTAGCACTATAATTTATAGCCATAGGCGTTAAGGGCTCAAATGACTTACCTAAATTCGAATGAGGTGGGATTGCTGGTTTAGAGGTTGCTGGTTTAGGTACTTCAGGCGGCTTAGCTGGCTCTTTCTTAGGTTCATCTTTTTTACCAAAAGAAAAGAAATCAGAAAAGCCTTTACCGAAGTCTCCAGCCTTATCCGAAAGCCAGCCTGTAACCTGGGAAGCTTTTTCTCCAAGGAATTTACCAGCGGACTTCGCTTTGTCCATCATGGCTGGACCATAATCTGAGACTAATCCACCAATTTTCCCACCGACAAAGTCTCCCGCCATACCCCCAAGTGTAGAACCAACTACAGTACCAATACCCGGAAGCAAAAATGAACCTATAGCTCCGCCTAATGCAGAACCAGCAGTCCCACCAACTGTGGAACCGATAGCTTCTGCACGTTCTTTACCAGAGGTAGCCTTCGCGATGTTCACAATATCCATTCCATAGCTTAAAGGTCCCAACAGTTTTTTCGCTCCACCTTTTAGAAGGTTTTTGAATAAGCCTGATCCGGCTTCCTCAGCTGCACCTGCAACACTACTTGGTCTGATAATACTTGAGGCTGCATCTGCCGCAGCACTCGAACTTGCAGCGCTAGGCACCACACCAGCGGCTTCACTCGGATTTATCATCCCCAAGCTTTTAGCCTGATCAAACAATCCCTGTCCACCTTCAATTAAATCTGAAGACCCTCCAAATTTTTCTAAAAACTCACCCCCAGATTTCCCTACATTAAATGCTTTACTAGCAAAATCTTTAAACTTCTCTCTTCGGTTAGCTCCCTGGAGCGGTCCCTTTAAAATACCAAAATCAGTTTTAAATTTTTTAAATGCTTCAGGAGCTTCAGATATGCTTTTTACCCCTTCACCAACTTTTTTTACATTACCAAGAAAATCCTTTACCTGAGTTAATGCATCCTTAGGCTCTTCTTTTTTCTCTGCAGCTGGTGTCACAGATCCCAACTTAGTACCTAAATCAACAATAGCTGCTGTATTGGCATTTACAGCTACAGTATTCAATTGCACCGCAGTGCTTAGCAAAACGATACTTGGATTGTTATCAGTCTTCGGGGAGCCTGAGCCAGATTGGGAGTTTACCTTCACATTTACATTACCCGAAGCGTTAATAATCTGGGATTTGACCCGGTTAATCTTATTCAACAGATTATCAAGCCCTTTGGAGGCCATATCGTTCAGTACAATTTCCGGGGCCATGCGGGTACGTCCAATTTTCAACACACGTCCTTGAATCCGCTCAAAATAGCGTTCCATTGCGCGCAATTCTCTGTTCGCCTTAATGACGTTTTTAGGATCAATCACAAGGTTCATGCGGTAATTTAATGCTTCTGCCATCTATCATGTTCACCTCCTTGTTTATGCTTTTGAAGCTGCTATGCTATCCATTTCCTGTTCGGCAAACGCCAGCAGCAGCATGCGCTCACCGCGAGGAAGCCGCCAAAAGTCTCCGGGGCGGAGGTGGTGCCGGACCCACAAGTGGTACAGCATCGTCGTCATTCCCCCGGAGCCGATTAGTTTTTTAGGTCAGCAATCTCAACGCCAAAGCCAGACAGTTCCAGCACCTTATCCCCCACTGCATCCAGTTCACCTGCCAGCAGCATACGGCGGACGGACTGTTCACCACCGGACAGCTTCAAGCGGCTTGTAATCCGGGGATCGCCCCAACCGTTAAGGGACAAGCCTTTCACTTCCAGCTTGCCGGTAGCTTCCGAAATCAACAAGGCGTTGAACGTTTCAGTATCTACCTTCTCATCCACTGCACCCTTCACGGTTCGGCGAATCGTGCAGCGTTCACGAATGCTATCCACCTTACTGGAGGTCAGGCCGTGCAGCACAATTTTCATGTCGAGGCGCTTGATGCGGACCGTTTCCTCAGGTAGTTTTTCAGCAGCTTCAAACAGGCTGTCCAAAATTTGTTCTTCTGTCATATTCTCATTCAAGCTCATAAGTCATTCTCCCTTATTGTTCATTTGTATTTGGGGAACGGAACGCTTGACAGCATCCCATCCCCCGTCTTCCAATTTAGTTTGCTACAATCGGATCAAGCAGCTCATAACCTTCAAAGGTGAAGGTCGTTTCTTCCTGTACTTCTTCTCCTGCTGTCCAGTTGGCCAGTTGGATTTTGTCAGCAGTGCAACGAATGAGACGAATACTTTCATGTCCGAAGGCTTCTGGATCATCCAATTTTGTAATAATCTCAAAACGGTTAAAACCGCGACGAATCATATCGGATGTGACCTTGTAGCCACTCATTGTTCCCGTTCCCTTTTTGATACCGCGCTTGTGCACCTTCCACTCATTGCCCACGAGATTCAGCTCGCGTTTTTCCATTTCCACGCTGGCTTCCAGCTTGTTGATATTCGTCTGCCACACCCCGTCCACATGCGCCTGACCATACGTACCTAAAATGACTCTTGAAGCATCCAACATTTCTTTTTCCTCCTCAAAATGATCCATAATATAGTTCGGGATTTCACAAAATCCTCGTTGTTAACAAGCTACACCATTTCTGCTGATTGCCTGCGAAATGCTTGTACACGTAAAATGCTTATTTATTGTACGTAAAATGTGCCGAACAGCTGCTCCATCACATCGGTCAGCTTCACGTTCCATTGCAGGAACACTTGATCCGGCTCCGGTTTGATGACTGGCGCATCGCCGTAGTAAGCCGGGTCGAGAATGACATCGTAGCCATCTGCTTCGATGACGTTGCTCAGCGACAGCTGTGCCAGGTATTCTTTGATTGCACCGATAAGCGCCAGACGACCTTCCACCGTGTTGTTGATTTTGCCAATGTATGTCTCTTCGGCTGCACGCTGCAAGTCAGCGTTAATAGCGTCCATAACGCGGATGGAACGGATTTTCTTCCATGCGTTGTTTTGTCCGACAGACGGGTTCACCAAGCTGTTGATCCCACGCAGCGCTTTGACCTGACGGCCGTCGAAGAACAGCAGGAAGACACCATTACGGACAGCCTGCTCCTGCTCGGAACGTGTCCAGCGGCGGGTTACATCCTCAAATGGCGTAACCGCATATGTTGCCGATTGATTCAGACGTTGGCCTGCGATCAGTCCGGCTACATAAGCAGCCGTTTGGGCAGAACTGTAGTCCGTACCTGCCAGACGTACGCCTGTACCGACGTTCACGATGCCTTCATGGTTCAGTGCCAGGGAACGTGCAGAGGCCACGCTGACGGCTGTTTTGGACACATCGTCTGCCGCAGAACCGCCGAATACAGCGATTACGCCTTTACCTTCGTTGCGAACACGCTTGATCCAGGCAGCGAAGCTTTGCAGCAATGCCAGATCGGCTGCATAATCCAGGGCCAAGACATTAAATTCCTGTCCTTCAAGTGCCTCCTGCATCGCGATGTAATCGGCATTAACCAGCTTGCTATTGCCGCTGTTGCCGCCAGTGAGGTGTACGCCGCTGACATCCACCGGAATGCCGCCGTCGCCGACAACCTCAGCCTTCACCCATACGTTTTCGCTGTTCTCGTTCATGGCCTTGGCAATAGAGGCAGCCGTACCGTCACTACCTTTGTACGTGCCGAGCAGCTTGGTTCCTTCATAAAGGCGCACCTCACGTGCTTGCTCATCACCCAATGTTGGCTGTACAGTTACAGCAAAACCATTACCGCGGCTACCTGTGTACAAAGCCCGCAAACGCAGCACGTCGGTTGGGGTCGCACCGCCGCTTTTCAGCGTCACAGATGCTTCAGCAGCTGTATCATCTGCCAAACGGTAGGCTAACAGCTTTTTCGGGCCGCCCAGCAAAGCCAGATACAGCGTCGAATACGCGGTCGCTCCATCCAGACTGTCTCCCGAAAAGATTTGACTGATTGCCGTTTCACTGCCGATCTCTACAAACTCACGTACAGGGCCCCAATTCGCCTTAACGGGTACAACGACCGTACCACGCGACCCACCTTGAATCGCTGAAGCTGCTGCTGCCTGAAAATTCATATACAAACCCGGCAATACCGGTTTATTCGTGTTTTCCCATGTTCCGCCTGCCATAATTAGTCCACCTTCGCTTTCATAAATTGTTCGATTTTAGTGTGTGCTTCTGCTACTGTAAACAGCTTGTCCTGTGTGCCAAAAAAGGCGCCTGCCAGCACTTCTTCTTTCACGGAAAACAATTGTTCTGCGTGCTCCTTTAGCTCCTCCAGCGTATAGCGGGGGCCACTGGCTTCCTGCCCGGAATGTACCGGGGCCTTCTCATGGTTTTCCAAGGTCACTCGGACCACCTCATTTCAAAATAGGATGAATTTCCACTCTGCGAATCAACGCCGCTTCCTCAGCTGGGCGCATACGCCGCTGTACCAGCATCAGCCGAAGCTGACCATCTAAAATGGCATCTGCCTGCAAATCGGCTGAAGCTTCAGCTGTAGACATATAACGGCCCTTGTCCTGATCCAGAGGAAGTTGGATTTGAGCGGCAAAGCCCTCGATCAGTGCGGAAGCTGCACGGTTTTCTTCAGTGGTGTCTGGGGCGGTAATATGCCCGATGAACCGTTTGCGCAGCTCATACATGGAGGCTCCCGCCATCCTAGTTTCGCAGCCGCTCATCCGCCACAGTACCGCGTGCCGTCCCGGCTGTGCGGGCCAAGCGTCGGCGTATACCGACCACGTTTCGCCCAGTTGCTTCTGCGTCCAGCGGACCAGCGCGGCCAGCCACTCTTCCGGCTGTGTAGCACCGCTTGCTGGAACGGCCAAACCACCTTCCGTCTCAGGCACATACACGCCAAAACGCAGCGTTCTATAGGCCTTCCCCGTAACAGTGTCCAGCTTTTCTGCATCCCGCACACCCAAATAGTGCGCGGTAAAAGCTGATGTGTCCTCACCTGCACCTGTCACTGGTTCCCGGTGCAGCCCGGCAATCAGGGCATTCGCCCATACATCAGCCTGCGCCAGCCCGGCTTGTCCTGCGTACAGCTTGATGCGAACAACCTGCCGATAGCCGGCCCAGGAAGACTTCCAAATTTCCTCGCCCAGCGCCATAACAGCATACGGCTCCTCTGCCGTCTGCGACGGTGGCTGAACATCGTATACACGCCCTTGTAGCGCTGGAATAATTTCAATGAGCTTTTGCTTAAAGGCTTGTCTCATCCTGCGGCATGCCACCTCTGCGTCCCCTGCGTTCGCATGTTGTGGCTATTCAGCCAGGCTTTTTTCCACTTTCGTGTTCTCATCCGGCGCAGCCTCGTACTCATGCATTGCAGCATCCCTTGCTTAGGCAACACGACTCCTCCTTTCTGTACAACGAATTCCCGGGAACCGACAGAGACGATCACCGCATGAAAAAACCGGCCCTAATGGCCGGCTAACGTTTGACTGTGTGTGTCTTCGGTATGTCCTCTTGTCTTGATTCCCGATGATATAATCTTACACCCTAATAACGAATGCGTTGCCGGGGAAATGGACGATAAAAGCAGAGACTAGGGATGATGTTGGGAGGTTTTTAGAGAACGTGTGTTCCTATTATAAAAAAGGCCTTGATCCCTGTTATTACAGGAAATCAAAGCCTTTTAGGAAACCATTTTAAAATAGAAATGAGAACAAGTGGATAATTATTACATTAACCCAGTTTTCGATCCGCTCCCTTCTGCAAGCCTGCCAAATTTAAAACGCCTTGGTCCGCCAGTGCAAGCGCCATTTTGTAAAAAGCACGCGTGCGAAGCTTCGTATACGTATCCTTGCTGACTGGCGGGTCTAACACATAATTGTAAACCTTGTAATCAAACACATCGTCATCCTTTAAATAACGTTCACGGATGAGCAGCTGTTCGCGTTCATTCAAGCGACTCACTACGGCATCCACCATTTCGCAGTAGGCCAAGCGGGCGGCAGGAGCATCTACATTATATACGGCTGTCCGAGCCGTTGGATCGCTTGTTACATTCGTTGGGCCGTTCGGGCGATCCGTATAGCCAGCCGTAATAAAGCTCTCCCGATCCATAAAAGTAATCGTTTTATAAATTCGGTATTTCTCAAACACACCCTCCAATGCATTCTGCGTTTTGCGACGGTCCAATTCGGGTAAGTTATTTCTCATGTAAAGCAACACTCCTTATCTTATGCCTTTTGACAATGATGTATTTTTAAATGAGGATTTTGCACTTCGAAGCGACTGGAATCGAATTTTGCAAAATCCCGAAATAGAAAAACGCTCATGTTTACATTTTGTTCCCCTTTTGTTCGTATCTTGAGTATAACATAACATTATTTAGGATAGGTATCCATCGTCAAAAAAAGCAGTATAGCTCCAAAAACAGGATATTCACTTCATTTTCCTATGCCTTTTGGCATATTACGTGCTTTTACTATTTACCTAATGGTATAATAAAACTAATATCTATGATTCTCTTGCAGAAAGGAGCCCCCATTGTGGAACAGCCAGCATTCGGAACTTACTTAAAGCAGCAGCGTGAGCACAAACAATGGAGCATCAACCAGTTGGCAGATGCTGCAGGTATTAGCAATTCACAAATTTCCCGCATTGAAAATGGTCTGCGCGGAATCCCCAAACCCTCCACTCTCCGCAAAATAGCGGACGCGCTTAGCGTATCCTATACCGAAATGATGAAGGCCGCCGGATATTGGGGAGACGATGATTCAATGGAGCAAAGTCCACATGAACTTTATCGTTCTACTGTGCCAGAATGGGCAACCTCCAAAGATCGCCGGGATTTTAAAAAAATGCTGGAGGAAGACGACGAATTAATGTTCGATGGCATTCCGCTGGATGAAAAAGATCGTCAACGGATCAAAGACGTGCTGACAGGTCTGTTCTGGGAAGCCAAGCAGATGAACAAACATAAAAAGCCCAAAGAGCCCCGAACGGGCAAAGATCAGGGATAGCAGGTGAGCGTATGAACGAACTCATTCACAAACTTGTCCGAAAATACCGTACCAACTGCCCCTTCGATATTGCGAAAGCCCTAGGTATCCATATCCGATACTGCGATCTAGGCCCCACAACCAAAGGGCTGTATTACCACAAGCTGCGTAGAAGATTTATCGTTATCCACAATGGCCTCACACCCGAATGGGAACGGTTCGTCTGTGCGCATGAATTGGGACATGACCGACTGCATAAAGGCATCAGCCGCTTTTTTATGGAGGAGCATTCCTACTTTTCCCCAGGAAAATTTGAACAGCAGGCCAATCGGTTTGCCGTGCTTTTGCTGAGTGAAGGAAAACCGCCACTAGCTGACGAAACGTTGGATCACTATTTACCCCGGATCGGGCTGCCCAAAGAGACTGCCCTTTTTTTTAACCATAAATTAGAACATTAGTTCTCATTCTGTGAGCTGCTGTTGATTACTTCCTCTATAATATAGGTAACTAGACGATGGATTTAACAACCGATATATCAAAAAATTTTAATGCTTTGATATAAAATAGAAGTTATTTTTACAATCATCTGATAAAATGTGGTCGTAAGCGGTTTCTCTAATTCATTCATTTTATGGGAGGTTGAAGGAACAACATGAACTCATGGAAAAAACTCTCGTCGATCCTGACGACTGCCGCGCTTTTACTTGGGTGTCTCGGTACAGCAGCAGCAGACCCAGCAACCAATGTGGGAACGGCAACGGCTCCAGTCAGCGGTAAACACATCACCATCCTACATACGAACGATACCCATGCCCACGTGGTCGCGAACGACAAGGAAATGGGATTCGCCAAGCTGGCGGGTATCATTGATCAGTACCGGGCTTCCAATCCCAATACACTGCTGCTAGATGACGGGGATACCGTTCATGGAACGACCTTCGCTACTTTGGTTAACGGCGAGAGCATTGTGAAAGTGATTAACAAGCTGCGCTATGATGCTATGGTTCCGGGTAACCACGAGTTTAATTATGGTTGGAAGCATCTTGTGGAGCTAAGTAAGGATATTCAGTTCCCTGTGCTCAGCGCCAATATTAAACAAACAGACGGAACACGTTTGTTCAAACCCTATGTTATTAAAGAAGTGGACGGCGTTAAAATCGGTATTATCGGTCTGACTACGCCAGAAACGGCATATAAGACGAATCCCAAAAATGTTGAGGGTATTCAATTCACCGATCCTGCGGCTGAGGCTAAAGCGGCTGTTGATGAAATCCGCAGCAAAGTAGATGTCGTTGTTGTTCTTGGTCACCTGGGGCAGGATGCGTCTAGCAAGGACACCAGCCTCAAGGTTGTTAAGGAAGTGCCTGGCATTGATATTTTCATCGATGGACACAGCCATACCGTACTGGAAAAGGGCTTGATCAGTGACAATGGTACATTGATCGCTAGCGCAGGTGAATACACCAAGTATTTGGGTGTTGTGGACTTATGGGTCGACGGCGGTAAGGTTACGCAAAAGCAAGCCAAGCTGATTGATTCGACTCAAGCAGTCGACGTTCAGCCCAACGCTGAAATTGCTGCATTGATCGCCTCCATTCAAAAGGACCAGGAACCTATTCTTAAAGAGGTTGTAACGCAAACAAGTGTGGATCTGGAAGGAGCACGCGAAAAGGTACGTGCAAGTGAAACCAATCTTGGCGACCTGCTCACCGATGCTATGCGTGATGTTTCGGGAGCAGACGTGGCTTTAACGAACGGTGGCGGCATACGGGCTTCCATCAAGACGGGGACAGTAACCAAGGGAGACATCATCACTGTGCTGCCCTTCGGCAACCAGATCGTTACCCTGAAAGTGAAGGGCTCTGACATTCAGGCCGCACTGGAAAATGGTACAGCCTCCTATCCAGAGCCAAGCGGAGGTTTCCCACAGGTATCAGGTATCACCTTCAAAATAGACACATCAGCAGCCAAAGGCAGCCGTGTTCATTCCATCCTGATCGGCGGAAAAACACTTGATCCTGAGGCAACATACACACTGGCCACCAATGATTTTACTGCCGTAGGTGGTGACCAATATACGATGTTCGCTAAATATCCACAAGCAGGTATGTTCGGCTCGCTTGATGAGGCGTTAATCCGTTATATGCAAAAGGTCGGCTCCGCTAGCCTGCAAGTACAAGCGGACGGTCGCATTCAAGAAGCCAAGGCTGACGGCAAAACTTCTGTCCCTGCCACACAAACTGGGCCGTCTGCCTCAACCGCAACACCTGCACCTGTGCAGGAAAAGCCGCAACCCGTTCCTACATCGGCTGCGAAACCAGCACCCGCAAAACCGGCGCCGGCAAAGTCTCAAACAGCCAAGCCACAGCAGACATCAAATTCTGCACAAGTTACAAATAACCATGTATATGTTGTGAAATCAGGGGATACGCTGTATGACATTTCCCGCAAACATGGTACCACCTGGCAACAGCTTCAGCAGTTGAATAAGTTGAAGAATCCTCACCGCATTTATCCGGGACAAAAGTTAGACCTCCCGGCCTAATTCAATAGCTAGCAAAAGCAGCATCCGGAATCCTAGTGGTTTCGGATGCTGCTGTATGTCAGGCGTTTTTAGATATGCGATAGTCCAAGCTCACTTGGACATCGCATATTTTTTTTTAAAAGCAAACCTTTTAACCGCTGACAAGTTGTGAACCGAGAGGTATGATGGAGAAGAGTCATTCGGGCTGAGAACATTCGTCCCGATACCCATCGGGATCAGTTATATGTGTGAAAGGAGTCCTGAAATGCAATACATTATTTACGATCTTGAATTTACTGTTAGCCGCAACGCCAGATATTCCTCCGAAATCATTGATATTGGTGCCGTCAAAGTTGTTCAGGGAGACGATGGCCTATACGTTGCGGATACGTTTCACAGTTTTGTAAGACCCTCGAATCGGCCTGTACTCTCTACAGATACCGTTCAGTTCACAGGTATTACTCAACGAGATATTGATGCCGCTCCACTATTTCCTGAAGCTGTGAAGGAATTCATAGCCTGGCTCGGTACGGATTCCCCTTATTATTTATGCGCATGGGGCCCGGATGACCGTCAGAAGCTGGTATCCCATTGTCGTACCCATCATGTAGATCTCGGATGGATTCATAATACAAATGATATACAGAAGCAGATTTCCCGTCTGTTTGGTTCCAATGGAAAGTACCGTCAGTTGAGCCTGTCTCAGGCGCTGGAATTGTGCAACATTGACTTTGACGGTCAACAACACCGGGCACTGGATGATGCCGTGAACACCGCTCAGGTTTTCATGTACCATTTTGATCGTATTACATTAGTTCATAATGCTGCTGACGATGAGGAAAGCCGTGGATCGAAGCTCGTCTACTCCTCACCAGAAGAAGAGCAGGAACAGTACAGTCCTTTTGGCAATCTCGCCAACCTGTTTAAGGACCGTTAAGCGGATAGCTCCCCGGCCCGTTCCGGGGGATCTCCCCCTGTTATTCTTAATTTCCTGCCTTTTTATCGAAATAGAATGCCCCCCAGGTCCGCAGCATTTCTTGCATTCGTTTGCGGTACCGTAAAGGCTCCAGGATCTCGGCCTCAGCTCCATAGGAAGTGAGCCAATCCAAAAATTCACGGTCATGATTGACCGTCACCTCAAACAACAAACTTCCATCCGGCAAATCCTTAAGAAAAGGCTTGATGAACAGCTCCTCTTCTTTGACCCGATATACAGACTCGGCAGAAAAACGTACCACAAACCGGATATTCTGATTTCCTTTGGTCACCGACCAGGTCCCTTTAAAAAACATTTCCATTTCAGTTGTATTTTTTTGAAACGTATACGGCAAAATTCTCATGTTCCGAAATCGACTGATCCGAAAGGTTCTCATCGCGGATTGCTTGTGACAAAAACCAAGCATATAGAATCGCCGATCCTGCGGAACCAAACAATAAGGATCCACCTGAACGAGTGATACATCTTCATTTTGAGGTGAGCTGTATTCCGCTTCAATAGTCTGCTGCGTAAGACTCGCTAAAACAATCAGCCTGAGCAGATAGGGCTGGTTTTCCCGATCAAGTGTCGAGCCGAGCCGGACAATATTTTTCATTTCCTGCGCGAAGCTCGTCTGGTCCATCTTTTTTTTCTGACTAGAGGCCATCACTTTCTCATAAGCACTTTCAAAAGCTGGCGGTAAAAGAGGCTTTACCGTTTCCATAATCTCTCCCAGCTTAGTAAAAGCCTCTGCCTCTTCTTCCGTCCAATTCAGAGGATACAAAGCAAAATTGCTAATAAAAATGTACCCCTTGCCATGCCCCATATTCGTTATCGGTATATGCATAGCGCTTAGCGCCTCCATATCTCGGTATATGGTACGTTCTGATGTTTCACAACGTTCGGCAAGCTCTCTTGCCAATATCCCTGGATTTGCCTGAACAATAGTAATAATCCGCATTAAACGTATCAACCGATCAGTCAAGGAAGTCTCTCCTTTACAAAAAGATAGTAAATTAGACTCACTATATTACACAAATAAACTAGCATAATTGCCTATCTCAAAGTATCATTTTCAGTAAAACGAACATCTTCTAGCGATATCGCCTTATTAAAAAAGACTTTAGAACTATACGCTGTAAATGATACAAAAGTACCACTCCATTTATTACGTATAGCCAGAAGCAACTCGGCTTCCTGCAGGTAGTCCATATCATCGCTTCTTGCTGCACGTATAAGTAATTCATCTGCTTGTCTGGTAAGGATGAACGCCCCTTGCTCATATTCCCCTTTCTCGTACATACGCAATGCCTTTTTTACAATAGGGGACGTCTCATTCAGCTTTATGTATTTTTCCACCTTCGGGTTGGATGGAATGCTCAGCAGACCAAGATGATGCGTAAAATGGATGTAGAGCTGATCTGTCCGGATCAGCGTTCGCTTTTCCTGCGATGGCTTGCGCCAGCTCCACTCCATCATTCCAATCGTATGTCTTCCGGACGAGTGGGCCGGTATAGAAAACGTCAAAATAGCCTGTCTATATTTTCCCCGCCTTACATCACCACAGTGAACAAACATGCTATCTCCGTTTTCCGAGCGTTTAAAACCGAGCCTTACCCCTTCAGCTTTTAATAGACTTACCCCGTTTTCTGGAATGAACTGGAGTTGAAGGTCACATCCCGCTGCTTTCGGTATTAGATTTCCTTTTCTTTTGCGTATAGCTCCGTAGCCCCATTCTATCAGTAGATTTACTTGTTTGGACCCATTCGCAGATATAGACTCTTTGTCCCATGTGTACGTTACATTGAGCATTGACTTCACCACTGGTAAATTCCCCCTAAAAGAACATGTAACTCTAAATTAACAGTGTTATCTGACACTATATTGTCAGGGAACGTATGTTTGATTGTGAAAATTATACATGGGAATCTTTATGAAGGGGGACCTAGTTTGGTAAATAACATTTTAAACCATTTGAATTACATGAATGCGCAAAAATAGCCCGGCGTATGCCGGGCCATATCATAGTCTACTTCTATATTTAAACTTATGAGATTGTAGTTTCTGTTAAAGAAACATTCGTTTTTGTGCAAATATCAGATATAGGAGCAAAAGTAGTGCTATCTACGACGAGATCCTTTGATAACGGCTTTCCATTTACAGTGATTTTTAAAGTTTTATAGTTTTGTTCTCTCTCATTCATCTTGCAAAATCTCCTTTTATATCAATTTTTAATATATTTCAGTTCATATATTCAACTTAAACCCCTGATCAGGTGCGGATCGTTCTTTACTCGTATGCTGGGAAAAATGCCGGAATGTTGCCGCTTCCTTGATATACCCGTTTTAAGGTACACTTAAACTAATATATCGACTTTTTTTGAGGACATTTTCTTCATATTTATCGTCCGTTTATTCTAAAATCTGCATCCGAATCGTTATATTATACGTAACCATGTCATATGGGTAATGATCTATATCATCTAACATCTTGGTTTATCAAAAGGGGGAACATCTCTTGGCACGACCAACTTGTCGTTTTGCTTTGTACCGCCGCATTGTCTGCGCTGCTATAGCACTTTTGTTTATTTTTGGGATAACTCGTGTACCCGAAGTACATGCTGCTTATTGGGATGATGTGTACCAAGGCTTCGAGCAATTTTCGCGGTTGCCCGGTGATGTGTATCAGCTCAAGGAAAGCTACCGACAAACACAGGAGGATCTGGAGAAGGCCCGTAACAGCTTAGAAGCCTATCAAGAGCAAAACGCCCAATTACTGGAGCAAAACCGCAAGCTGACTGACACCGTCACAGAATTAAAAAATCTTCAAACCCAGCGCGATCAGGCTTCACACCGAAATAAAATGCTCATCATCACAGCTATAATTCTGCTGGCCGGTTATTTTATCGGTATCCGACTGTTGCGTTACGGGATGCGTCGACGTTCGGGAAGATACTAACTGTCTGAAAGGATGAAAGGTCTGAATGGACATACAAGCAGGACAACACCATGATGAAAGCGTCGGTTCGGTCGTAACGCTCGATCTGGCGGAAGGAGAAAAGCTGCACGTTCTGCATCCGCAGCAAATCATCGCATACCGCGGACCCAGCTCAGGCCGTAGTGATAAACTAATGAACATTAAGGGGATGTATCGCAAACACAAACTGATTCAGGCCGATTTCACAGGAGCTTGTCGCCTAATTGCCGCACTTCCACCTGGCTTTAGTCTAAAAATGATTAAGCTTGAAGGAAGCGATGATCTGTTATACGATTTTCGCAACCTGTTCTGGTACAGCTCCGGTATTCAAATGCGTACCAAGCTGCTAAGCATGAAAAACATGTTGTTTAGCCGCGATGTTATAAAAATGAAATTTGACGGTGTGGGTCAAATCGGTCTTTTGACACAGGGATTGGTGTGTCAAGAACAGCTTCATCCGACAGAGCCGATATATGTGGATGCGAGCAGCGTCATTGCCTATCCCGAAAACGCCAAACTGGAGTTGACCGTGTACGGCAACCATCTGGCCAGCCAGCATATGAATTATCATTTTAAAATGACCGGACAAGGTACCGTACTATTCCATGCCGGGGAACATCATCGGCGGCTCCAACAGGATATGAACGACGATGGCGTGATCAAGCGCTTTTTACGGGAAGTCATTCCATTTGGTGGAGTGTTTATCAAATAGCCCTGCCATGCTATAATGACAATGCTAAAGCCGTCTGTCCTCGTGGCAGATACTAATGAAGAAAATCCATGCGTCATGCATGGGAGAGGTTCGCGAACTCCCTCTATAAAAAACTAACGATGCTTTGTCCTCCGCAAGAAAAATGAATTCGCGGGGCAAGGCCTGTTTTTTGTTGAAGTCGGTTCAAGAACTCTCCTTCTTCCAAGTGACAAGACTCCGTGTCTTGCACCATTCCAAGAAGATCGAGAGGTTTTTTTATGTTTGCAAACGAAAAAGCAGTCGTCGTATTCAGCGGCGGCCAAGACAGCACAACCTGTTTATTTTGGGCAAAAAAACATTTTGCTGAAGTAGAAACCGTGACGTTCGATTACGGTCAACGCCACAAGCAGGAAATCGAAGTAGCCGCTGGAATCGCCCGTGAACTAGGTGTTCCGCAAACGGTACTGGATATGAGCCTGCTTAATCAACTAGCCCCTAATGCCCTCACACGCACCGACATTGACATTACACAACAGGAAGGCGAACTGCCTAGCACCTTTGTAGACGGTCGCAACCTTCTGTTCCTGAGCTTCGCGGGAGTTCTCGCCAAGCAAAAAGGAGCGCGCCACTTGATTACAGGCGTTTGTGAGACGGATTTCAGCGGCTATCCCGATTGCCGGGATTCTTTTATCAAATCGCTGAACGTCACACTGAACCTTTCGATGGACTATCCCTTTGTGATTCATACCCCGCTCATGTGGCTGAACAAGGCCGAAACCTGGCAGATGGCCGATGAGCTGAAAGCTTTTGAATTTGTAAGAACACGTACACTAACGTGCTATAACGGCGTCATTGGCGACGGCTGTGGCGAATGCCCTGCTTGCAAACTTCGCCGTGCTGGACTCGAGCAATATCTCGCGATACGCGGAGCTTCCTCCCAAGGAGTTGAAGGTCATGCGTGAGCCAGGTACCTTCCGCATTGTCGACAAGCTCCAGCAGTTCGGGACAGACATTGAGCACTCTCAGCTGCGTTATCACCGCAAACGTGTACTCGTTAGCAAACAATTTACATTCGATGCAGCACATCATTTGCACTGCTACGAAGGCAAATGCAAAAATCTGCACGGTCATACCTATATCGTCGTTTTTGGCATAAGCGGTATACCGGGCGAAACGGGTCTAACGCTGGATTTTGGTGACATCAAAACGATCTGGAAAGAGCGGATTGAACCTTTTCTGGACCATCGTTACTTAAATGAGACGCTTCCTCCAATGAATACAACGGCGGAAAATATGGTCGTCTGGATCTTTGAACAAATGGAGTCAGCCTTGACCTCGGATGCATACTGCAACCGTGTCGAAGGTGGACGTACCGAGTTTGTACGGTTGTTCGAGACACCTACCAGCTACGCCGAATTCCGACGGGAGTGGATGCTCGATGAGTAATACTGTAACTGCTAATATCGTAAATACTCACCAACCTATGACTACACCCGACAAGGCCTCAACAGCCCCTATTCCCGTACTGGAGGTGTTTGGTCCCACCGTTCAGGGCGAAGGGATGGTCATTGGTCGTAAAACAATGTTTGTTCGTACCGCAGGCTGCGATTACCATTGCTCGTGGTGTGACTCCGCCTTTACCTGGGACGGCAGCGCCAAGGATCAGATCCGTCGTCTGAGTGCCACAGACATTTGGCAGGAGCTGAAGGCCATCGGTGGCGAACGGTTTTCGCATGTGACCCTTTCTGGAGGCAACCCTGCCCTGCTGCCGCAGCTTGGGGAGCTAATCACCCTGCTGCGCAGCCAAGGCATTGCCACCGCTGTCGAAACACAAGGATCCCGCTGGCAGGAATGGCTGTACGATATCGATGAGGTAACCCTATCCCCGAAGCCGCCCAGCTCGGGTATGACGACCAACTGGGACGTGCTGGATGATATCGTCGCCCGTCTGTCGAACCGGAAGATGGCTGGTGAGCCCCGAGCTACGTCCAACGTCCCAACCGCAACAGGCTTGAAGGAACCCGCTAATGAATCTGCGCAGCTCTATACCGGAGCTTGCAGCTTGAAGGTCGTCATCTTCGATGACACCGATCTTGCCTACGCCCGCACCGTTCACGAGCGCTATCCACACGTACCATTGTTCCTTCAGACGGGTAATCCAGATGTAAACACGGAGAACACCGGACAGATTGCGGAGTCCCTACTCCATCGTTATGAATGGCTTATCGACCGTGTCATGGACGATTCCCGACTTAACGACGTAAGAGTACTCCCACAGCTCCACACCCTCGTATGGGGCAATAAACGCGGCGTATAACACTTATATGTAATATATTCCGTATGAGCTGTATGTGATACACAAGTTACGCCAAATTAGTCGAAGTACACCCTCGACATCCAAAAGAGAAACCCTCGTCCGTAAGGGCGGGGTTTCTCGCAAAATAACGCTCCTTTCATATAGGAGCGAGCATTATTCACTTCTGCCCCAGCCTACAGGTAGAGTAGGGACTTTATGGTGTTGACGGCGGAGCGACCTCCCCATCACCATAACTCCCTCTCTCTTTTACCAAACTAAACTTAAGGAGCCTCATCCATATGACCGGAAGAACACCCGAAGAAATGACCGACGTTACCCTGCTTGGCAATCAAGGCACACAATACACTTTTGCCTATGATCCCGCCATTCTCGAAAGCTTTGATAATAAACATCCGTATCGGGATTATTTTGTAAAGTTCAATTGCCCGGAGTTCACCAGCCTGTGCCCGATTACAGGACAGCCTGATTTTGCAACCATCTACATCAGCTACATTCCCGATATTAAAATGGTAGAAAGCAAATCCCTTAAGCTGTACCTGTTCAGCTTCCGTAACCACGGCGATTTCCATGAAGACTGCGTCAATATCATCATGAATGACTTGATTAAGCTGATGGACCCTCGCTACATTGAAGTATGGGGCAAATTCACGCCACGCGGCGGTATCTCTATCGACCCGTACACCAACTACGGCAAGCCAGGAACCAAGTATGAACAGATAGCGGAGCACCGCATGATGAACCATGATATGTACCCGGAAAAGATCGATAACCGTTAAGCTAATACTCCCTATCCTTAAACAATAAAGTGCACCCCCTAGAATACATCCCCATGTATTTTAAAGGTGCACTTTATTGTTAAATAGCGAGCTAATTATGTTTTACTTAGTGACTTTCAACTGAGCACTGTCAGCTGTATAGATAACCTTCACTTTATAATTGCTTGGTAAACCTACCGTTTCAATGGAAGAAAATGCTCCATTTCGTTTAGCATAAGTTAAGATCGTAGCACCATTAGCCGGTACATATTTGTTAGAAAAATTCAGACGTAATTTTCCGTTGAGTATAGCTGTTCCTTTTATTTTGAGCACATCATTTTTACTGCGCAGGTTAAGCTCAAGTGTTCCCTTGGCAGATTGTCTGTAATTTCCGCCAATAATCAGCTTTCCAGAAGCATTTTTAAGAAGAGTTCCCCCGTTATTCGTAATTCCACCACTTCCGAAAGCCGTTTCCGAAGTTCCCTCCAAAGTACCTTGGTCGATCTGTGTACCGCCGTAATACGTATTGTTACCCATTAGCTTCAACGTACCTGTTCCCTTTTTAGTCAGCTTTCCAACACCAGAGATATTATTGCGCCAGCGATCCAATGCATTGAAACCGCCTTTGGAAGCGTCCATATTCACCGTCACATTATTGGCGAAAGCGCCGTAGCTATCCGCAGCTGAAAACAGGTTCAATCGTCCCCATCCCTCAGCATCATCAAGTACAGGATAGCCGGAAGGAATCCCTGTAGTAGCCAAAACCCAACGACGTTGTGTGCTATCCAGGTAAGGCAAGCGTGTCTCCAACAGTACCTCAGCTCCCTTAGGCACTGTCATTGGCGTCGTAGTTGGATTAACCTGACTGAATCCGTATGTTAATCGTTGATTATAGTTTTTTTTGTTTGTGGCATAATTGCTGAACCGATCTGGAGCTGTACCTTTTTGAGACAGCAGTTGTTTGCGAGCATCCTGATAAGCTGCTTTCTTCAAGCTGCTATTGGCTGGATCAGACAGGATAGCAGCAGCCATCGCCGTTGCCATGACACGTCCTCCCATAACATCAAGCGGGGAGTGCATACCGGCAACAACACGGTTATTGCCCAGCTCCGAAGCTCGTGTCAGCAGTTCCTGATAACGCTCCGGCACGGCATAGGCCATAGCAATAGAACTGAGATACGCAGCATTGGTATGACCGCTAGGAAAGCCGCCATCGCTAGTAGCATCAGCTTTGAGAGCGGGAATAAGGCTCGGAACAACTACTGATTTATCGCTCCATCGAAACGGGCGAGGATAGCTAAAATAAGACTTAGCCGGGTTCGTCGTAGAATATTCTCCGCGCAAGGTATTTACCAGATTTACGATGTTGCCGAGATTGGAGCTTGTACTCCCAGCATTCGTTCCCTCATCTTCGTATTTCTTAGTCAGGGCATCTGCCGGAATGTCGTTGATCGTTGTCGTGGCACCTGCATTCTTTCGATATACATCAGTGAGCGAACCCAGACCGTCGATCACACTGTAGCTCTGGTTTCTGCGATCATCCAAATAAGCCGCATCAGCCTCACTTGAAGTGCGACGGGCAGCTATATCAATCACTTTTTGAATATTGGCGTCCAGCACGCTGCTGTTTAGCTTGGTACCTGTATCCCAGGTAGCGCCGGGAGTCCAAAGCTTATTAAATTCGGAGAGCAACCCGAGGGTCGGATTAGAGCTTTCCGTCTTATTTGCAGAACTATTATTTTTATAATGATCTACGAAATATCCCCACGACGGTTCTGTTGGAGTTACCGTTGTTGGTAGGGTTGCCGCACTCGCATAACTTCCACCCAGGGAACCTAGAAGTAGTGGTAAAGATAGTAATGCAACTGATAGTGGTTTCCTTAGCGATTTCATTCTCAAATCAGATCCTCTCTTCTCTTGTGCTCTTCATACTTTCTCTACGGAGCTATTATCTATATAACAAGATGTATGACATAAAGAATCATATCTTACGTTTGTTAAATGAAGAGCTTAGTTTTGTTAAATGAAAAAAAGGCATCCCAAGAGCCGTATATACGACTCTGGAGACACCTCGTTCAAACCGTTATAGAAAAAACACTACCCTACAGCCATACTTCTATGACTTTGCCATTCACGAAAGCCACCGCCTTGAAATAAAGACTACGGTTGCCGTATACCCAGGCTTCGACTTGAGTTCCGTTTGAAGCAGCCCCCTTTTCTCTGACTGTTGGGTTTCCCCATGCGAACTGTACCTGTGTCGTATTCATGCCCAAGCTTACCTCATTATTTTTAATCTTGTTCCAGATGGCTTGCGACCATTGGTATTTCTTGTACGGATCGTAAGTCAGAAATTGATCGGAATCAGACAGCATTTGTGGAATGCGTGAAGCTCCGATGATGGAAAACGTGTTATAAGTTTCGCCATTGTCCCCCTGGAAAATAACTTCGTAAGATTTAACACCGTTCGGGTCCGTGCTGACTTCGATATCTTTAACTGTTACCTTGCCAAATCGCTCTCCAGCGCTATAGAAGTTATTGACCCAATAGGTTTTGCCAATTAATTTGGACAGACTGCCCAGATCAATGGCTCTAATAATTTTTGCCGTTTCCGGCGTCTCAATGACCAGCTTGGTAGCGCCCACAGATAATTCTCCTTGCTGGCGGTCACGATTCCATTTGAATCCGCCCAACTTCAGATCGGTCAGTAATGTTCCCGGGAATACAACCTGTCCGTTTACCGTTTGAACCTTGCCCTTCAGTGCAACAGGTTTACCATTCACCATTGCGGTGGAACTCCCTTTTTGGAGTACGATATTGTTTTTACCCAGCTTGATCGTAAAGGTCTGGTTCGCCACGGTAACAGATCCACCCAGCGTCTTGAACACAGACTGCACAGGCAAATACACATTGCCGTTCAGTATAGCCGCCCCGGTCAAGGTTTGATCGGACGAAACCTTTAGTGTAAAAGAAGAGGGTATTCCTTCGGTCCGCAGAGCTACGGATGTGCTTCCAATGCCCCTTACTTTGAGTGTACCGGAACCATTCTGCTGTAGCTCGGCAACCTGCGGTTTCTCCACTTCAATCTCACTAGCTTCGGGATGACGTGTTAGTCGATAACCGTTCGAATACGTCTCTTGTACATTTAATTGAATCGTATCGCCGATGGCAGCCTCTTTGGAGGTCGTCAACAAGGACATACCCGTTAATGTAGGCAAGCTCAGCGCAGTCGTGATTCCGTCCTTATAGCCGACCCAAGAGCCATCCTTTAATTGTGCAAAAAGCTCGTCAGGCGAATCAACCAACCGTGCAACATTAGATAACCCGCTAAGCTGCACAGCTGGATATTTCTTCATTCGGTCATAGCTCCATACAGTCCCGTCATGATGTACAGTAATCAAGACATGTGTACCTTTTTTCCATAAAATCGAAGCAATATCACTTCCCACTTCGCGCGGTGGTTCATTGGTCAGCATATCCAGCATCGTGACATGGCCATCTTCCTTAAGTACTGCAGCATACGCCGTACTCATTTTGATATCAAGCGCACCATCTACATGACCTATCTTGCGGGGCTTAGATTCTGCGTACCCTGTGGAATACCATACATCACCGGATCGAGTAAGAACCGTAAAGTAGGTACTTACCTTATCACCGTCTATAGCATCCGATATTCCCTCAACCTGTTCTCTTCCCCAGGAGATCGTCCCATCGGTTTTAATAGCCAAACCCTCACCTGTAATTTCTTTAACTCCTGAGGATTGAGCCGTCACTTTTGGGTCGGAATTATCATCCCAGATGGCTACCTTCCCGTCCTCAGTCCAGCCATAATAACCTTGACTCTTGTCTTTACTGCCTGTAATGCCTTTCAAATTCAATTTCTCAATAACCGGGCCATCTATACTCTTTCTCCATAAAGAACCATCATCCAGTATGTAGTTATTCCGGTCGATCACGTCTATAATTTTAGCGTTTTTCCAAGTGTTGTTTGTCGTTACATTTGCCGCTACTGCTGTTTCTCCATTGTTTAACGCAGTTCCCACCACCGCTCCACATACCAAAGATACTGCCAGCAAAATCTTCGTTGCTTTTCTCATCGTGGTTCCCCTTTTCTATCTATATTTCCATATCAATATTTTGCATAACTTCATTCCCAACGCTCAAAAATACATTATATAGACGAACTAGATCACTTCGATCTCTATATTGCTGATTTGAAAAGCGCTCTTGGGACTTATGCAAAATACTCACATATATATCGGTTTTGAGGATGATAAATGTTTGAATTTGGATATGTCATTTTAGAAATTCTAACTAAATGGAGCAATGAAGAGTATCCAGCAGGATGGGCAAGCAGTAATGAGTAAAGGTGGCCTTTATCCCACTTTCAGCCATTTGCTGCAAACGGATCGCTTCCTATATCTTAAAATATACATACATATTCGGAGGATGCCATGACTAGTAAATCTGCTACAAAAAATGAAACGGGCCGATCACTCCCCCTCCCAGGTCCACAAGCGAAAGGCACCGTTTTTGCGATACTGATTGCGATCAGTTTCGTCCATCTGTTCAATGACTCGATTCAATCGGTCATTCCAGCGATCTTTCCGATCTTGAAGGAATCTATGAGCCTGAACTACACGCAGATCGGCTGGATTTCATTCGCGATCAATTTTACAGCTTCAATCATGCAGCCTGTGATTGGCTTGTTTTCGGACAAACGGCCTACGCCCGCTATCCTTCCCATCGGCATGGGCTTTACGCTGACTGGCATGCTGTTGCTCGCCTATGCTGCCGATTATAAAGCGGTGCTGATCGCAGTCATCTTTGTGGGTCTGGGCTCGGCTGCCTTTCACCCTGAAGGCTCGCGCGTATCCCATATGGCGGCCGGGCCGCGTCGGGGATTGGCACAATCCATTTTTCAAGTTGGCGGCAATGCGGGCCAATCGCTGGCGCCGATGCTCACGAGTTGGATTTTTATCCCGTTAGGACAATTCGGTGCAATCTGGTTCACAGGTATTGCGGCAGCGGGAATTGTGGTGCAATCGTTCATCGCCCGCTGGTACGGTAACGTCCTGCGTACAGAAGGCATTGCACGCAAAAAAGCGGTGGCACGCCGCATGAAGCCTGAAGTGCGTAACCGTGTTATGTTTGCCATGATTGTCCTCATTCTACTGGTATTCGTCCGTTCGTGGTACTCGACCTCGGTCGGAAGCTACTATTCGTTTTACCTGATGGAAGTATTCAAAATGCCATTGGCTGATGCACAGCTTTACATTTTCCTGTTCCTCGGGGCTGGAGCGCTGGGCACCTTCTTTGGCGGTCCGCTCGCGGACCGTTTTGGTAAACGCAATATGATATTTCTGTCCATGGTATTAGCTGCACCACTCGCGCTGGCACTACCTTATGCCAACCAATTCTGGACGGCGATCCTGCTGGCAATTATCGGATTTATTATGCTGTCCAGCTTTTCGGTCACAGTCGTATATGCACAGATGCTCGTGCCCGGCAAAATCGGGACCGTGTCCGGTCTCATTACGGGCCTCGCTTTTGGCCTTGGGGGTGTCGGCGCACTCGTGCTCGGCAACTGGATCGACAAAGTAGGCATCACCCATATCATGTTCCTATGCGGCTTTTTGCCACTGCTCGGCATCTTAACCTTCCTGCTTCCGACAGATAAAACACTGAACCGCTGGGCGGAAGAAAATGGAGCCGAAGTGTAACAGGCAAACGTGTGGCGGCCATCTTGGCCGCTGCACACCTTTATAGCCAACTAACGTGATTCCTCACTCTCTACTTCTGCCAAACGCATTAAAATCCGACGCTTCCGATACAGCATTTTCCCTGCTTCAGCTACGTCACTAATAGCGCTTCGATTTGCAATGGAGCCAAACAAAATACCCGCAATCGGGACCATTTGAAGCAGCTTTTTCCATCCAAACTGATCACGATAAGTGTTAATGACCTCTCTCCATCCCTGCATTTGGGAAAAAACCTGTGCCTGACGTGAAGGATCATCAAACAAAGCCAGCTCCTCTAAAACAGCCTTTTTACCCACAATATCAGATGAAGCGAATTGCATACATTTAATAATAAAAATGCGTTCCTGCTTATCATGGGGATTAAAGCCATAACACAAGGCTATTTCCTGAAGCACTTTGAGTGACAAGCCGAGCAAAAGAGGAATATCCGCCGCAATCGTAAACACACCGCCAATTCCCGTTGTTGCTCCCTGAGCGGTAGCAAAGGTAATGCGAGCCGACGTCATATCGTCAGCAGTCCGATCCATGATTGTTAGCGGGAGCTCAGCCGCCTGCTTCAACTCCCACCTAGGTTCGGCACTATGTTCCGAATCAGCGTTTTCCCCGGCACGAGGCAGGTCCTGCGTATCCGACACGGAATCTGCGCCATTTTGCTGAATTACATGTTCATGGGCCGTCTTTTTCAGCCTGTTCAGAACCGTTTCTTCCTTCACCAAATATTTGCCGCCGTTCTGAATGAAACTACCCATCTCATTAAGCAGTTGCTCCAGCTTGTCTTTAATGACTTTGGGCGTCAGCCGATCCAGCAACATAAAAGGCCATCTGCCGATTTTTTCCCAGAAAAAAATGTCCTTCTGTTCCTTTTCCCATTTTTCAATATTCGTCAGCTCATGACGCAATACGTCCTGGCTTTCCCGATATTCTGTAAGCTGTTTCATAACCGTAGACGTCTCCTTTTGACTATGCTAGTTTATGTATGAGTAATACGTAAGTAAGGCGAGTTCAGGTTTCTTTTTTTAGCAAACTAGATGATAAAGAAAGTTAAAAATCCATACAGATCGGAGTGTAATGATGAATAATCCCACATTCGCCTCACAGTCTTCTTCAACTGCTAATGTAGAGCTTGTCCCTTACCATTGTGAACATGATGCCATTTTACATACCTTCTACTTGCCTGAGGAGCAGAAGCAGTTTACTGGAATGCCGGATGAAATGCTGACACTGGCCAAGGAAGATCCGCACCGCCATCCTGTCGTGATTACGGCTACTAGAAGACCCGTTGGATTTTTCATTTTATACGATGGGGATGAATTAGCGGACTATACGAATACTTCTGAGGCACTGCTACTGCGCGCGTTCTCTATTCATTACGCAGATCAGGGACAAGGATTCGCTAAGAAAGGGCTGCTTCTACTACCACAGTTCATCGCCAGACACTTCCCACATATTCGCGAGATTGTACTGGGCGTCAATGCCCGTAATCTGCCTGCCCAAAGTCTGTATCGCAAATGCGGCTTTATCGATGAAGGCAACACTAAAATGGGACAACACGGATTGCAGCATATTTTAAAAATGAGCCTATAACGTTGACCTCATAGCCCTCCCCCAAATAAAAAAGCTTTCGGCACAAACGCCGAAAGCTTTTATCGTTAAATCTCACCAATGGAAAAACTCAATTTGTAATTACCAAACTTCGTAAGCTCATCCAGCATGGTATTTAACTCTGCCTGTGATGACATGCGCAAGCGCATCCAATAACAGCCTTCCCCACTCACTCGATGGATTTCGACAATATAGGGATGCTCCCGTGCAAAAGCCTGGAAAGCACTGTGAGTTGTTCCTGAATTCAAAAAAACCGTAATAAAGGCATGAATCGTCTGCCCAATTTTCTCAGGGTTCCAGCGCAGCGTATAGCCCTCGATAATGCCCGCATCCTGCATTTTTCGAACACGCGCTCCTACTGCTTGGCCTGTCAAATGAACAAGCTGACCGATCTCCTTGTGCGATAAAGAGCTGTCTTCAATTAAATGATGAAGAATGCGCAGATCGGTGTCATCAGGTACGAATAGTTCCATAGTTATTTTTCCTTTCATGATGAAACGATAATACTGGTTTTCCTTTCAGCAGGCCGTAGCCTGTAGCTCCTTGCGTCAGATATGATTGTAACAGAAACAAAGAACCACCGAAAATACACTCTGTCCAAAAACATTCACTACCAAAGGAGCTTCCATAGATGAAAATCACACTAATCCGCAACGCAACCTTATGGATCGAATACGCTGGAGTAAAATTTCTGATTGATCCGATGTTGAGTGATGCTGGCGCAAATCCGCCGGTTCCCAATACGGAAAATGCCCGCCTTAATCCGCTGGTTCCCTTGCCGCCACAATGGCAGGCACTCGGACAGCCTGACGTTGTGATCGTCACACATTTACATCCAGATCATTGGGACCCGGCAGCAGTACGCTGGTTGGACAAACAACTTCCCGTCTTCTGCCAGCCCGGAAATGAAGAACAAATTACTGCTGACGGTTTTACACAGGTTACTCCGATTTCGGTGGCTGGCTCCGTGGGAGAAATTGAGCTCATCCGTACTACCGGGCATCACGGCACCGGAGAAATCGGGGAACAGATGGGACCCGTATCCGGCTTTGTGTTTCAGGCTCCCGGTGAACCTGTCGTCTATTTGGCCGGGGATACGATCTGGTGCAGTGAAGTCGCCGAAGCACTGGATAAATACCGTCCAGAGTGGACAATTGTGAACGCTGGAGGAGCACGGTTCACGGTAGGTGATCCCATTATTATGACTGCCCAAGATGTAACGGCTGTTGCGCAGCATGCCTCTTACACACAAATCGTGGCTGTCCACATGGAAGCAATCAACCATTGTTTACTAACTCGCTCCGAGCTTACGGAACACATCAACCGTGAAGGTTTGGAGAGACGTGTCCATATTCCAGCAGATGGAGCGACGATTTCGGCATAAGGCGATAATCCAGAGTCACCGCTTGCGCCCATTTTGAATATATTGGATTTCAAAACGCCTAAAGAAGGGATTATCAATGAATTGGCAATATCCTTATTATGGTACAGAAACCCAATGTAAAGAAGTTCCGATTACCTTTCCTCCCCAGCATCAATATAGACAGCCGGGGTTGGAATACCTGATGGTTCCACGCCCTATTTATGATAATCCAAAGTATATCGGCACCGGAAAGCTTCTGGATCGGGTGGCTATTATTAGCGGCGGAGACAGCGGTATTGGTCGTGCGGTTGCTGTGGCTTTTGCCAAAGAAGGGGCCGATGTGGTCATTGCCTATCTCGATGAGCATCGAGATGCTATGGAAACCCGTGATGTCATTCATAAGCTCGGCAGACGTTGTTTGTTAATTCCGGGCGATCTAAGGCTAAAAAGCAACTGCTGTCTGGTTGTTCAAAAAACGATGGAAACCTTTGGTCGGATTGACATTCTGATTAACAACCTGGGTGTTCAGTTTGTGCGCGAATCGTATCTGGATATCAGCGAACAGCAGCTTCGTGATACGTTTGATACGAATATTATTTCCTTCTTCCATATGACTACAGAAGCACTGCCGTATATGCGGGCTGGGGCCAGCATCGTCAATACGGCATCGGTTACAGCCTATGTTGGTCAAAAAAATCTGATCGACTATTCAGCTACCAAAGGAGCCATTGTCAGCTTCACCCGCGCTCTGGCTAATAATCTGGTCGATCAGTGCATCCGCGTGAACGCCATTGCTCCCGGCCCGATCTGGACTCCGCTGAATGCCGCGACACAGTCGCCCGAAGCGATCCGCACCTTTGGCACCAATACGCCGATGAAGCGTGCCGGGCAGCCTTATGAATTGGCCCCCGCCTATGTGCTGCTGGCTTCGGATGATGGCTCCTACATTACAGGGCAAACGCTGCATGTCAATGGCGGACAAATGGTGACGGATTAGTTGCGTTGGCTGACAAGACCTAACAAACAAGACACCTCCGGCACCCACATTTTAAGTGGGACTGGAGGTGTATTGTTTTACGATATCGAATCTGAGCTTAAGCTGATCTTTTGTTTTTGTTGTAAATATCGAAGGCAACCGCCAGCAGAAGTACTAAGCCCTTGATGCCTTGCTGCCAGTCAATACCCAGACCAATCAGAGACATGCCGTTATTCAGTACGCCCATGACCAAACCGCCGATAATGGCTCCAAAAACGGTTCCGATCCCGCCGGATGCCGAAGCACCGCCGATAAAGCAAGCCGCGATGGCATCCAGCTCAAAGTTCGTACCTGCTCTCGGCGTAGCCGCGTTCAGACGTGCAGCAAAGATTAAACCGGAAATGGCAGCCAGCACACCCATATTGACGAATACCCAGAACGTTACTTTTTTCGTTTTGACACCGGACAGACCCGCTGCCTTTTCATTTCCACCCAACGCATACACATGACGGCCCATAATCGTGCGGTTCATGACGAAGGAGTATACAACGATCAGTATGAACAGCAGCACGAGAATATTAGGTATCCCCGCGTAGCTCGCGAGCATAAAGGTGAACAAATTGATAACCGCAGCTACCACAATCAACTTGAGTACAAATAAAGTCTGTGACGGAACCTCAAATCCATATTTAAGCTGAGAACGGCGTTCGCGAAGTTCGTTCACGATAAACCATACCGTGAGTGCAATGCCGACAATGATGGATACCAGATTATACCCGGTAGATGAAAAATCCGGCAGGAAGCCTGAACTGATTTTCTGGAAGCCCCCCGGAAATGGAGAGATCGATTGACCTTCCAGCACGATCATGGTCAATCCACGGAACAGCAGCATTCCCGCCAATGTAACGATAAATGCCGGAATCCGTACATAAGCGACCCAGAACCCTTGCCATGCGCCGATTAACGCCCCGACCAGCAAAGATGCAATCACAGCGATCCATGCTGGAAGCTGCCAGTCGACCATCATTATGGCGGCAACCGCACCGACAAAAGCGGCTATGGAGCCGACGGACAAATCAATATGTCCAGTGATGATAACCAGCACCATCCCGATGGCCAGCACGAGAATGTAGCTGTTTTGCAGAATCAGATTTGTAATATTAATCGGCTTCAACAGCAGGCCGCCTGTCAGTACCTCGAACAAAATCATAATGACGACCAGCGCAATCATCATGCCATATTGGCGGATGTTATTTTTAAATAGTTTAGTTATGGTTTCCATGCTTCACGCCTCCTGACTTGGTCATATATCTCATCAACGTTTCCTGCGACGCGTCCTCACGGCTAACCTCTCCAGTGATCCGCCCAGCATTCATGACATAAATCCGGTCACACAAACCTAGTACCTCTGGCAGCTCGGACGAAATGACCAGCACTCCCTTGCCTTCAGCGGCAAGTCGATGAATAATCGTGTAAATTTCATATTTGGCGCCCACATCAATGCCGCGTGTCGGTTCATCCAGAATCAGAATATCCGGCCCGGCAAAAATCCATTTGCTCAGCACCACCTTCTGCTGATTGCCGCCACTCAAATTACCCGTTTTCTGTAAAATGCTCGGCGCTTTGATGTTCATGCTTTTTTTCATTTCCTCTGCAACAACGACTTCCTCCTGCTCATTGACGACAGCGCCCTTCGTCAGCTTGTTCAAGCCAGTCAGCGAAATATTACGCTTGATGTCATCCATCAGAATGAGGCCATACTCCTTGCGATCCTCTGTTACATAGGCAAAGCCGTTGTTGATCGCGTCCGTAACCGTGTTGTTCTGGATCGGCTTGCCGTCTTTAATCAGCTGACCGGATATGTTGCGTCCGTACGACTTGCCAAAAATGCTCATCGCCAGCTCGGTCCGTCCCGCTCCCATCAGCCCGGCAATACCGACAATTTCACCGCGACGGATGTTCAAATTCACCTGATCCAGCACCTTGCGGTCTGCATGATGCTCGTGATAGACCGTCCAATCCTTCACTTCCAAAACGACTTTGCCAATCTCGGCATGACGCTCTGGATAACGGCTGGTCAGATCACGTCCAACCATCCCGCTAATGATCCGATCCTCCGTGACCTCATCCTTTTTCATATCCAGTGTCTCAATCGTCTTCCCGTCCCGCAAAATCGTAATTGAATCCGACACCTTTGCGACTTCATTCAGCTTGTGGGAGATGAGAATGCAGGAAATGCCCTGTCTTTTAAATTCCAGCATCAAATTAAGCAGATTTTCACTATCATCCTCATTCAACGCCGCTGTCGGTTCATCGAGAATAAGCAGCTTCACCTTTTTAGAGAGCGCTTTCGCAATTTCGACCAGTTGTTGCTTCCCGACCCCGATGTTCGTAACTAATGTATTGGGATTCTCACTCAAACCGACCTTGGACAGCAGATCGCGTGTACCCACAAAAGTCTCTTTCCAATCAATCACACCGCCACTGGCGCGTTCGTTGCCCAGATAAATATTTTCAGCAATCGAGAGATATGGAATCAGCGCCAGCTCCTGATGGATAATGACAATGCCCAATTCCTCGCTCTGCTTGATATCCTTGAACTCACACGTTTTGCCCTGGAAAACAATATCCCCTTCATAGGTTCCATGCGGATATACACCACTCAGTACCTTCATCAGCGTCGATTTGCCTGCACCGTTCTCACCGCACAAGGAATGGATTTCGCCTTCCTTGACCTTGAGATTTACATTTTCCAATGCCTTCACGCCGGGAAAGGTTTTGGTAATTCCCTTCATTTCTAGAATGATTCCAGTCATGGGATACGCTCCTTTCGGTTGGATTCTTACTCTTATTTCAATCCGATTTGCTCTTTGGTGTAATAGTGACTGCCGACAATATCCTTCTCCACATTCGTCCGATCCACCGAGATTGGATCAAGCAAGTAGGCAGGAATGACCTTTTTACCGTTGTTATAGGATTCGGTGTCATTCACTTCCGCTTGTTTGCCCTGTAAAATGCTGTTGGCCATCACGACCGTTTGCTCAGCCAGCTTGCGAGTGTCCTTAAATATGGTTTGCGTCTGCTCCCCAGCCACAATGGACTTGATGGAAGCCAGCTCTGCATCCTGCCCTGTAATGATCGGCAGCGGCTTGTTCGCTGATCCATATCCGACCCCTTTTAGGGATGAAATGATACCGATGCTAATGCCGTCATAAGGGGATAGTACCGCGTCCAGATTAGCCCCCGAATAGTACGCACTCAACAGGTTATCCATTCGCGACTGGGCCAATGCTCCGTCCCACCGCAGTGTAGCGATCTGCGCCATCGTCATCTGCTTGCTGCGCACGACCAGTTTGCCGGAATCCACGTACGGTTTAAGTACAGACATCGCGCCATTAAAGAAGAAATAAGCGTTATTATCATCCGGCGAACCACCGAACAGCTCGATATTGAAAGGACCTTTGCCTTCCTTGAGTCCCAGCTTTTTCTCAATATATGCTGCCTGTAGCACGCCCACCTTGAAGTTATCGAAGGTCGCATAATACGTCAGATACGGTGTGTTGCGAATCAGACGGTCGTAAGAAATGACCTGAATTCCTCGGTCGTGTGCCTTCTGAATCACATCCGTCAGCGTGTTTCCGTCGACCGAAGCGATCACCATAACATTGACGCCCTTGGTGATCATATTTTCGATTTGGGAGATTTGGTTTTCCACTACGTCCTCGGCGTACTGTAAATCCGTTTTATAGCCTTGCTCCTGAAACAACCGGACCATATTTTCTCCGTCCCCTACCCAACGCTCGGACGATTTGGTCGGCATGGAAATGCCCACATAGCCTTTCTCCTTGCTGCCCGTTCCACTCTCTGCCAAATTACAGGCCGAAAGCATCAGGGCCAAAACCAGAAGCCATACGACAACAGCTCCTTTTTTCATATGAAGTTCCCCTTTCCTCATGTAATGCAGGTCATTTGAAGGTAAGGATTTTGCAAAATCCTCAGGTCAGTGCTAATTAGAGTTGAGATGAGATAGCGCTTACATAAGTGAGGCAACGAGTGCCTCTCCTTTTTTTATGTGCAAACACATGGTATCATTCCAGCCCGGGAAAGGTCTTTGCTGGTTTTGAACTTTTTTTATAAAATTTTAACCTTTGTGGTGGGGAGGCTAGTCTAAAACTCTACATCTTTACTGACAGCGCATTAATTATAAGGTACGTCGGTGTTATCAACATTAGCAATACGGGACGCTTAAGAGAGACAAAAAAAGGGTAGCTCCAGTTTATCAAGCTACCTTTTTGAATGTGCATATCATTGAAATATTTTCACAGTTAACTCTTACCTTCATCTACATCAATTAAAAATACCCGCTCCTGGAATCCGCCTCGTGTCTCGGCTTTGTCCGCCCGTAGCTTGTCCAGCTCTTCTGCATTCGCTCCATGTACTTCTGCCAGCGCTCGGATGACTTCCAGCGTATCCGCCAGTTCTTCCAGCGCATCCTGATCTTTTTCGGCTTCAAAATATTCCTCGACTTCTTCACGAAGCTTGGTTCGCAGTTGCTGCTTATATTCCTCTGGGTCCAAAATGCGTGTTCGACATTCCTTGCCCTGAGACATAATGAGGTGCGGAATCCGATCCCGCACCAGTTTGTTGTATGTAGGCATATGAAATAACACCCTTTCTGATGTGGAAGCATTAGCCTGTATCCAACATCTCCCTTTTCGTCATTATAATATTAGCTCAAAAAGAACCGGGGATTATTGATAAAAGATCTAACGACTCATTAAATGGATTTTCTTTATAAATAGATGGATACCGCTTAGACGGATCAGCTACGATCCGCTGTGACAGAGACTCTAGAATAGAGTCCGTTTTATAAAGCAACTTGTCTACTTCCCCCAGCTTCATCGGCTCTTTAGATACATCATCTTCTCCCGAAACCAGATAATGTACCGTACCGATAAACAGAACCATATCTAAATTGGGCTCAGCATCTGTGTGAATTAAAGGGAATAGGTCAGTCATGGATCGAATGTACAATGGAATGATTTGGTTTCGATGAACATACATGGCCTTAGCCATAGAAAACATCGCTCGATCACAAAGAATGAGGCAGTTTTGAAACTGATGATGGTCGCGCATCATCTGTGCAAGCTTGATCTGGTATTCGGCAAGCTTTTGAAAATCCATCATGCAATTGAATATGTAGGTGTCGCTGTACTTAGGCAATTTGAAATCGGAATCACTATGTAGGGGACTTAAGGAGTAATGTTTCAAGGGGAATCAACTCCTGAATTAAAATTTCATAAATAAGGGTTTTGCAAAATCCTGAAACAATGTGAGCAACGTAGCACAATTATGTAACCATCAAGATGTATAATTTTCTAGCTACCGGACAAGCTTCATAATAAATATTACTATATAGTAGTTTTTAATTCAATTTACTTACTAACACATATTAATTAGATGTAACTCTTTCTCTACACTTCTAACTAGAGGATTTTGCAAAATCCAATAAGCGACTTCCAATTAATAATATATAGATTGAGATGATCTAGTCCGTCTATATATTGCACTTTGGAGCGATTGGAATCGAATTTTGTGAAATTCTTACTATAGAGAGGTGTAATCATGTCAGAACTTTTAGAATTAGTCGGTACACGTATTCGAGATATTCGAAAGTCTAAAGGGCTTTCCCAAGAAGCTTTAGCCGAAAAAGCAGGATTCAATTCGAGTTATATTGGTTTCATTGAGCGTGCGGAGAGAAATATATCTTTGAAAAATCTGGAGAAAATAGCGAAGGCATTGAACGTGGGCGTCTATCAGTTGCTTACATATGTGAAGGACAATGATGAGCTTACCGAAGAAGATTCGAGTATAAAAACCATTTTGACTCTCCTAAGAACTCGTGAATCCAAAGATACTGAGCTGGCATTAAAGATTCTTACGGACATCTTTATTAGAATCGATGAACGATGAAACAAAAAAGGAACTGCGCTTTGCAGTTCCCCACCAACCTCTTACGACAACGCCAACATCGCTTTCATATCTTCCTCTGCGGTAGTAATTAGCTTCAAGCCAAACATCTCCACCAGTACATCCAGTACGCCAGAAGAAATGAACTCAGGCGGCTTCGGCCCAATGCGAATATCCTGGATGCCAAGGCTGAACAAGCCTAGCAGGATGGCAACCGCTTTTTGCTCAAACCAGGACAGCACAATGCTAACAGGCAGCTCGTTCACCGTACAACCGAAAGCATCCGCTAATGCCAGAGCGATTTTCACAGTAGAACCCGAGTTGTTGCATTGCCCCAAATCAATATAACGCGGAATGCCGGTATCTCCAACGGTGCCATAATCCACGTCATTAAAGCGGAATTTACCACAGGACGTGGTCAGAATGACCGTATCATTCGGCAAGGATGTAGCTAGCTCGCGGTAATAGTTGCCGCCTTTGCCCGGTGCGTCGCAGCCTGCAATGACAAAGAAACGACGGATATGCCCGTCTTTAACCGCCTGAATAATCTCAGGAGCCAGCCCGATAACCGTCTCATGATGATATCCCGTTGTAAGCACCTGCTCCGAATCTACATCTGCGGCTGGCAGGGCTAACGCACGCTCGATCAATGGTGAAAAGTCGTCGTCCATGATCTTGGCTACTCCCTCCAGCCCGGCTACTTCATAAGAGAAGAAGCGGTCTGCATACGTGCCTTTAATCGGCATAACACAGTTCGTCGTAGCCAGAATGGCGCCCGGGAACTCTTCGAACAGTCTGCGTTGATCGTACCAGGCCTTACCGATATTCCCTTTGAGATGTGCGTATTTCTTCAATGCTGGATAACCGTGAGCAGGCAGCATTTCTGAGTGGGTATAGATGTTGATGCCCTTACCCTCCGTCTGGCGCAGTAATTCCTCCAGCGCATACAGATTATGTCCAGTCACGACGATACATTGGCCTTCGATTTTATTCTGACTGACCGTAATCGGCTGCGGAATGCCAAAACGATCCGTATGCGCACGATCCAGCACATCCATAATCCGTACAGCCGCATTTCCGACCTTCATCGCCATTTCCAAATGCTCTTGTACATTAAAGTTAGAATTGGTTAAGGTCATATATAACGCTTCATGCGTGATCCGATCTACCTCAGGATCGCTATATCCCAACTGACGAGCATGTGTCGCATAGGCAGCAATCCCTTTTAATGCAAAAATCATCGTATCCTGCAAGCTTGCTATCGTCTCATCCTTCCCGCACACCCCAACTACTTTACACCCGCCACTCGGCGTCTGTTCACACTGATAACAAAACATATCGTTTTCCTCCAAATATTGATAGATATTTGTTCGTTATCCCCAGCGTAACAAACCCCTGAATGCGTAGGTGTGATTACACACACACTTTTTCTTACAGTTCATGATGAAATAGTGTGGGACTCATCTCCCATTCCAATCCTTCCTACTCTACCGTGCTTTCTTGAATTCCACCGCCTTTACGGTACTGCACAGGGGACACACCCATAGTCTTTTTAAAAGCGGTGCTAAAATAGTGCTGACTGTCGTAACCCGTACGTTCTGCTATATCATAGATAGACAACGTCGTGGAATCCAGCAGCTGTAGTGCTTTACGGATACGGGCACGCGTGACGAGGGTCACGAAACTGTCGTTGAGCTCCTTTTTGAGCACACGGCTGAGATATACGGCGGATACTTGTAGCCGCGAAGCAAGGGCTTCCAGCGTTAATTCCCGATCGGCGTAACCTTCCTGAATAAGCTGCCGAGCCCGGCGTACGATGGGAGACATCTGCGATTCGCCATACACTCGATCCCGACTCACCCGGTACGCGTCAATTGCGCCTTCCAGCCCACCCGCGTTGGACTCCACATGCGTATGAACCGCTATATTCAGGTAGCGTCCAATCGCCTGCTCCATGGAAGCGCCTATCGTCTCGGGTGCCTCCTGCCATAGGCATATGCCGATCAGTCCGTTCGCATCGCGGAACAACACATGCGGGCAGTCCTCCAGCAGTTCGCCAATAATATTTTCAGCGGCAAAAAGAAACAACTGGCGGTCATTCTCGCGCATAATCGTCTGCCGGGCCTCTGCCGCAGGCCACCGTACGACACCGATCTGAGCAGGCGGCCGCGATGGAAGCCGTAAAAACGCCAATTGCTCCATGATGTCTTTTCCCGTGTGTTGCCCTTCCAGCCATTCCAGGCAAAACCGCTGACGCAGCAACGGAATATTCCGTTCAATCTGTCCGGCGGCTTGTTCTACATAGGCGGCACGTTTGTGCTCTTCGTCCATTCGCTGACGAAGCCGCAACAACGCAGCATGAAGCTGATCCGCATTTACCGGCTTCAAAATATAATCCTCTACGCCAAGTCGGACAGCCTCCTGCGCATAAGCAAATTCATCATGCCCGGAAATGATCAGACAGCGGCATTCCGGACGATCTTCCCGCAGACGCCGAATCAGTTCAATCCCGTCCATGAACGGCATATTCATATCGACCAGCACGATGTCGATATGAAGCTGACCCACCAGCTCCAGCGCTTCTTCTCCGTCCTCCGCCTCTGCTGCCACCTCCATGCCCAGTGCCGCCCAATCTATGCAATCTCGTATCCCCTCACGAATGATCGGCTCATCATCTGCGATCAATACTTGGTAACGTTTTGCTGTGCCTATGGTCACTTCTGTTATGGCCTGGTCAATCAGACTCGCCGTTGTCGAGTTGTGTGTGGCCTTTGATTTCGTCATCCTGACCCTCTCCTTTTTCATAAGGCTTCTTCAGTTGCGCCATATCCAGCAGCAACGGATGAGTAATCGTCACGCAGGTACCTGTCCCTTCTTTGCTCTCCAGTACAATTCCATATTCCTCGCCAAAAGATAACCGGATACGCGCTTGTACATTCAGCATGCCATAGCTTCTGCCATGGGTACTAACTCCCTTTTGCTTCTGCTTTACTTCCATCGCCTCCAGGGGTATTTCCAGCCATTCACGCAATTCACGCAGACGGTCCGCCGTCATTCCTGCGCCATCGTCACGTACCGTCAGCAGCAGCTTGTCGTCCTCAGCTTTAGCTTCTATCCAAATCGTGCCTGGACCACGTCTGGCCTTGATGCCGTGATAAATCGCGTTTTCCACTACAGGCTGAAGCATTAACTTCAACACGAACAGATCCTTTAGCTCGTCAGGTAGATTCAATTCCCAGCGAAGTCGGTCACGATAGCGGGTTTGCTGGATTTGCATATAGCTCGATATATGCTCCATCTCGGAGCGCAGCGGAATAAAGTCATCCCCCTTGCTCAGCCCGAGACGGAACAATCTCGATAGCGCTCCTACCATGTCAGATACGTCGTCCGCCCCATTTTTCCGGGCCATCCAATGAATCGTATCTAGCGTATTGTATAGAAAATGGGGCTTAATATGCTCCTGAAGGCTGCGCAGCTCGGCATCCCGTTTTTGCCGTTCTCTCAGTTCGCTAAGTGACATGAGACGGCGAATTTGCTCCAGCATTCGGTTAAAGCTCCGCCCCAGCATTCCAACTTCATCCCCACGGTCACTCCATTGGCGAACTGTAAGATCCCCTGTCTCTGCCGTCCGCATATAGGACATCAGCCGGAAAATTGGCTGCGCAATGGAACTCGACAATCGCAAGGATGCCGTTAAGCCAAATAGACATACAATAAAAACAAAACAGATGACATAGAACTGAATTTGCCGCACTTCCAGTGTAGATTCGCGCGCCGGGAATACCCCCACTGTTCTCCAGCCCGTGAATTCGGAAGCCCTGAACATGAACAGCAATTCCCTGCCCCCAGCTTCACGGGTAAACATCCCGCTGTCACCTGCCCCGAACCATTGCGGCGGAATACGCTCAATCAAAGGCATATCCGGCCTGTACACGCTGCGCCCCTCAGCATCTGTCACCATTAAATACCCGCTTTTGCCCAAGGTTACATCCCTGGCGGCCTGCGATACAGCCCGCAGCTTGAGGTCAATCATAATCACGCCTAGCACGCGTCCGGTTTCCGGATCTGTAACCGAGCGAACGACGGAGACAATTTCACTGTCCTTGTACCGGACATGAGTGGTCACATTACGGTGGCTCGGCTGTCCTAGCACAGTGAATATGCCTGCATGCTGCGCCGCCTGTTGGTACCAGCCTTCTTCCGTCAGGCTACGCGTGCTTCGAGCGTACATTTCGTTGCTGATATAGTCGCCTTTTTCGTTCACGATCAGAATCCCTGCAATTTCAGGATATAACGTGGTATAGCCCTGCAAAAATTGCTTCATTTTATACAGCGTATCCTGCTCCTGTACAGAACTTAATGCCTGCTTGGAGCTGAGAGCCTGATTTTGCGCCGAGTTCTGAGTCTGCTCCCCCTGTTTTTCCGGTGTTATTACATTCGTATGACCCGCGTGGCCGTCAGCCAGCGTCTTCCCTTTCCAGAACTCCCCGATATCGGGGTTAAAAGCGATCAGATACGTCATGTTTTGCAAATTTTCCATTTTGGTGTCCAGCGCTTCGTTCACCTTGCCAATCAACTGCATTGTATGGTTTTCCACCTGCCGTTCAATAATCCGTTCCACCGTCCAATTGACCAGCAGACCTAATCCCAGCGAAGGCACAATGCCAAACAGCAGGAACAGCAGCATGAGCTGATAACGTAAAGGCATATTGCGCAAGCGTAACCGCGGCATCATTTGGCGCACCCCTAATTGGATACGCTCCCAAAATTTATTTCGCATAATAATCATCTACATTCGCCCGGGTGACCACGGAAATCCCAGTATCTACCCGCACGGGCAACGGAGTGTTGTCTCCAGTGGAAGAAGGTGCAGGAATCGTCAAATGATGATGCAGATGGAACAAATATTGAAGCGACCAATACCCCATATTCCATGTTCCCTGGGCAATCGTTGCCGAGATCGTCCCACCACGAATCATATCCAGTGTCGCTTTATTCGTATCAAAAGAAATGATTTTCAGCGGATGGCTGTTTTTTTGACTCAGTACCGCTTCACCCACACCTGTTCCTCCCGTTGCATCGGTCACAAAAATGCCCGCCAGTTTCGGATAAGCTTTCATCAGCCTTTGCGACTCATCCCGTGAGACCATCGCGTCTGCGCGGCCATCTGCGACTTCCACCACCTTCATCGCAGGATACTGCCGCCTAATGGTATCGCGAAAGCCACGCGAGCGTTCCTCATGATTTTGCTGTCCAGGCAGTGTCAGAACAGCGACTTGACCTTCCCGTCCCAACAGCTCTGCCATTTTATCCGCAGCGGTCACGCCCGCCTTATAATTATCCGTGCCCAAAAAGGAATACGCCCGGCTCCCCGGCGCTTCGGCATCAAACAGTACCACAGGAATGCCCGCATCCAGCGCCTTATTAATCACCGGAATCAAAGAGTGAGGATCAATCGCGGAAATCGCAATCCCTGCGGGTTTACGAGCAATTGCTTGCTCAATAACAGTTGTCTGCTCCTGCGCATCATAACGGGTAGCTCCCCGATACTCCACAGTCACCCCCAAAGCATCACCCGCATCCTCGAAGCCCTTGAGCCCGCTTTTCCAATACTCCAAACCGGACTGGAACGTAATCATTATATAGGTCTCTCCGATACTGCCTCGCAGCCCTTTATCCTCCCAAGTGCCATTCAACGGGCCAGATTGTTCATACCTGAACACATAGAGAGCAAAGGCCGCAATCAACAGCATATATACCAGTAGCGTTTTTTTCATCCTTCCTCTCCTCTTCCTGTGTGTATCCTTAAGTTATAAATTCACTTTAATTTATTCTGGTTTTACTTAGATTGTAAACGCAATCATATTAAATTGGAACTACTTCACTCTTCTTACTTTCAGGTGGCGTTAATCCTGCACTAATGTTTCTACGTTACAATACCTACAATTGTGCTAGGAAAAACATGTGCATATCTTGCGGAAAAGGAGTGATATGGATGAGCAAGCCGCGTATCGCGGAGTGGACAGAACTACGGGGCCTTGCCTACCTCGCTGTCGTGCTTCAGCATTGCATTGGCGAATATATTTATCGCAGCGACATCCAACAGCCAGATTCTGTTATGCTCGCGATGCTGTATCATTTGACACGTTTTGGCACACCGACGTTCGTTTTCCTGTCTGCGGCGCTGCTATTTTATAACGGCAACAAACCGATTGGCTATCCTCGCTATATTGGCAGGCGGTTTCGAGATATTTATGTTCCTTTCCTTTGCTGGACTGTTATTTATTGGGTATGTACTCAAAACTGGTCAACGGCGCAGTGGGGAAATATTTATTTTTACAAAGGTATGTTCGAGGAAATGATCATCCCCGTCAGCGGATATCATCTATGGTTTGTAGTGATGATCTTTCAGTTTTATATTTTGTTTCCTTTATTTGCAAAAGCAGCCGGGCAGGTTCAAGCGTTTCTACGTCGTTACAGCACGAAAAGACGCAAACAGCTTGTTTTGGCTATTATGCTGATTGCCGCTACGGCTTATGCTTTGCTGTTACAATGGTCCTACTATGACATGTCTGCATGGAGCACTGGGTTGCCGTCCTTTTGGCAGACTCTGCTGGATTATCGCACCTATAACTTTGTCATGTACTTTTTCTATTTTATGCTGGGCGCAGTATGTGCTTACATGACAGACACGTGGCGTGGACTGGCCAAACAGACGTTGCCGTGGAATGTATTTGTCTTTATTGGTTTGTTCATGCTCATGGGTCACACGATGCTGATCCAGTCGGGCGATACGATCAATCTTAATATTTCCACCTATTTGAAGCCAAGCACCTTTGTTCTAATTGTGTCGCAGCTGCTTTTATTGTACGGACTGCTGCTCCATTTGCAAAAAGATACACGATCCGAGCCGTTTCGCCGTATGTTGAACTGGATCGGGCGTTATTCTTTTGGAGGATATCTGGCCCATGCGCTCGTGCTGGCCTTCATATCCTACTACACCCGCCCGCTTGCACTGGGCGATCATCATTTTACAGCTACGCTCATTACGTTTATTGTTGTGGCAAGTGTTTCTCTGGGCATCAGCTGGCTCTTTGCCCATCTGCCCGGCGGCAACTGGATTGTTGGCTCCAAAGGCAGACAGCGGTGGAACTGGCATTCGTTTCGCTTCCAGTTCTTTTCCTCCAAACGTGCTTCCAAAAGCACGCAGGAGCTTGGCTAAACTCGTCTGTGTTTCAGCATGGGGTTATAATTCCAATGGACTTTGGCAGGGCTCGCTTATTGAGCGCTGCTTTTTTTATTGCCTTAGTATGCCGTCCCCTCAAAAAGATGATTAACATTTTATGACATGAATATGTATTTTATTTTAAAATAAGTCATTATATAGAATAATAATAAACGTTACGCGGTAGAAGTCATAGTTTTGCATAACAAAGAAGGGAGAGGATGGACTGAACATGATATCGTCGTTGTTAATGATCTAGCCCTAAACATAGTGAGGCAGCTTCTTGGTCTGAAACATACGGTTGTACTGATTAATCAGTTCATCCAAAAGCATAGACTGCTCAAGTACACAAGCATGTCCGAAGCCATACTCTTCGTAAAGATCATGCAAATGTTGTCTGGCGTGTTCCATCTGTTGAATTAACGTTACCGTTTCATACCTGTTCATCCTGCATACCTCCTAATGAATCTCATTTTAAGGAGGGATGTACAAATACGTCATAATCTTTTTTGAACCAAAAAATTACAAAATAATACAAAAAGAGACCAGCAATAAGCTGGTCCATAGTAATGAATTAGTGCTTGGTCAAGATCCACCAACGTGTCCTTGTGTTTGGATCGTGCCGGAGCTTGGATTTCCGGCTTGCACTGGTACTGTGAATACCAGCAATAAGCTAGTTACCGCCAAGTAGAAAGCCATCCTTTTGATCATTTTTTTCCCACACCTCCTCATAAATAGATTGGAACTGTGTCTGTGTTTCAGGAGCCGCATGTGTTTTGAAATGAGAAAATAATCCAAAACAATTGGCAATAAGTAGTACATGATTAATTGTAACAGCTTTTTCAAACGCGTTTATTAAACATTTGAAACCATATGGATATCTACCTTTATTTAGGCTGTACTTAGCCATTTTGTACCAGAAGCGTACGTACTCTTCCGGTAAAACTTGTTGTGTATACATGTCAGAAGACAACGGTTCCTGATAAGCTGCAATTTGAGATTCAAAACGCTGAAGGATATGGTCTACATCTACATTGTACCGATTAGCAACTTCAAGAACGTTTAGTAGCTCGGCAAAAATCTCATTTTCGGCAGCCATGTGTTCTACGTAATCGGGGAGAACACTAATATCCCCGGACATAAGCCTGTTGACGTACGTATTAATTTTCGCCCATTGCTGATATTGTTTCTTCCAATAAAGTGAATCAGGGTCCTTCTCTTTTACCCAACTTAGATCGGCATAACCTCGAATATGTTCTAATGCCTGTTCATGATCTCCTTTCGCATCGCAAGCATTAGCACACAGCAATTCGGAGTAAACTATGTATACAAACAGTGGCCTGCTTAGCTTTTTTCGTGGCTCTGTTCCTTTTCGCTTAGAGTTATGAACCAAATTATATTGGATCTGTCCTAATTGACCCATTTGATGTGCAAATTCATACACCTTGTCCCACATACTTAATGATCTATACACGTTTGCTAAATCTTTTAGAGCATCTAATTGCTCTATCTCGTCTAAACGATCAACAAAAGGGGCAAATTCAATGGCAGCCTGAAGATTTACAGCTCTATCTTGTCCAATATTGATTTGGAACAAACGATACTGGCAGATCGCCAATCGCTCTGAATGCTGCTGCTTCTCACTTTCAGCCACCTTTTTGTAAAGGTATGCCGCTGCTTCATTGTAACCGTCTTTGTATACATTTTCGGCAACTTCAAAGAGCGATGGCGGATAATTAGGGTTATCCAATAATAAAATTACAACTCGCTGCAAGCAGTCCAGTCGTCCTAGCTCAATACATCGGTATAAGAAAGGGCTGATTTTTTTCCAGTTGAGCGGAGATTCTTCAATGCATTCTTCAATATAACGTTCGTAAAAATAATCCGGTGGTAAATTCATTCCCGCAGTAATGCTATCCAGTTGGTGAACAGAAATAGATCGGTTACCGGTCACAATGCTACTAACTGTACCTACATTCAAATCAATCGTGTGACCAAACTTGGTCATCGTTAAGCCTTTTCGTTTCAAATAGGTTTGAATTTCTGCCTGTATCGTAGGTGTGATTTCCATGGATAAACCACCCTTTCAGCATTTTCATAGAATTTCAATTTCAATAAACAATATAGTTTGGAAACTAATAGTATAATTATTGATTTTCCTTCACGATAATACCATCTTTTGGAACAAACATAAATGCTTTTACTTTATTGATTTTTATATTTTTATTAGGAGATCATTGGATGTTGGACAATGGAAGGAGAATATCATTTGAAAAATACAGGTATGACACGTCCCTTGGATACGTTAGGCCGGATTGTTATCCCTAAGGAGTTGCGAACCTCTATGGGTATTCAAGCTGGTGAGTCCTTAGAATTTTATTTAGATGTTGAAACAGGTTTATTGAGTATGCGGAAGTATATTGGAGTCTGCTGTCACTTATGCTATTCGATTCAGGATTTAAGCTATTTCAGGGATTCATTTTTATGTAAAAAATGCATAAACGATCTGAAGGGAAATATAGGTGTGAGTCAATTACCTGTTCCCGTCGTAAAGAAACCTGCGTTCAAAGAAAAAAATGCACATCGGTTGTCTTCACAACATTTAGTTGAAAATCTAAGAAAACTCATGCGCGAGTATCCAACAGCCAAGCAAGGCGAATATGCTGAATGGCTCGGCGTGTCCCAAGGCCGTATTTCCCAGCTTAAAAAGCTATTATAGGTATCGCTCAACTCTTATTCTAGCAAAGCTAAATAACCAGTCGCCGGTTGATTTCGTGCGACTGGTTATTTCAACTTTTCATTAGTAGGAAGGACTACAGGGGATAAATCATGATAGACCGACAGAGCTGACTGCTGTGACAAATATCGCTTACAAAACCTACCACTTCTGAGATAGTGTAGATACACGAAACAGTACAAAGAATGGGGAACTTATGACAACGACAAGGAAGAATAAGAAATCTTCGCAGAAGCAATCAGCCTCAGTCTGTACCTGCATTAATCTGCGCCGTTCCTCGATGGCTGTTACGGGACTGTATGACCGGTATCTGGCCCCGAGCGGACTCAATATTAGCCAATTCTCGCTTCTCAAGCACTTAACTGCGCTGGGACCGGCAAGTGTAAGCGAATTGGCACTGGAGATGCGGCTCGACCGGACCACGATTGTGCGCAATTTGAAGGCGCTGGAGCATAGCGGATATGTGGAGGATACATCTGCTGAGGGCAGTCGAAACCGCTGCCTTACTCTGACGGAGAGTGGAAGAACGGTATACAACGACGCAGCAGAGCTTTGGGAGGAGGCGCAACGTTTTTTGCAGGAGTCATTGGGAAACGGGAATCTGCAGATACTTACCTCACTCTTATCCAAAATTGAACATTTGGGTTTGTGATTAGCCGCCTACTCATACATGAAGTGTTGCTCAATTCGTGTATATACACGAAAAAGATTGAATTGTTTATTGCGGTATCAAGGCTAGAGAAGTCTTTAAAATGCTATTATAGCGATCGCATTGCACTTGATCACCACTGCGGGTCATCGGAGAAGTACTTCCAGCTGTAGTAAGAGGTCAGTGATATACCTTAGCCCGCCACAAGACTTCTGAAGGGAAGCTTTACTGTGAACAATAACCACGGAGAGGGATGTGGATAGGATGGTTGAATCCGTACCGGATATGAGAGAAAACATCGCAGCCGAGATGAAAACCTATGTGAGCGAAGACAAAGGCAATGTTTGTGAAGAACTGCAGAGTCCTTATTACGAGGAGCCGATTATCCAATTTGCCGCGGCTAATGATCCTTTGTTTGAGGAGTACAAAAGAGTGGTGGGGCCCGATCACGCCACGCCGCAGGAAGCATTTGAACGCTCCTTTGGAACGGGGAGTTTTGATGGAGGAACCGTTATCAGCGTTGTGCTGCCGATCAGCGAGACGATCCGTAAGGCTAATCGTGCGCAAAAAGAAAGAGCCTCAAGGGAATGGGCGCTGCTGCGGACCTTTGGCGATGAATATTTTGTACAGTCTGCAAGGCGGCATTTGGCGGGATACTTAACAGGCCTTGGTTACCGTGCGTTTGCACCGCTGGATACGGATTGGTACAGCATCCATGGCGCCGAGGGGGGGCCGATCTCCAACTGGTCGGAGCGCCACATTGCATATGCTGCGGGTCTCGGCACCTTCAGTATCAATGACGGCTTCATCACCGAAAAAGGAATTGCCATCCGCCTGCTGTCCGTGGTGACCGATCTCAAGGTGCCGCCTGATGCCAGAATATCTTCAGCCACAGGACATACCGGTAACTGCCTGCTGTGCAGCAAGGGCATCTGCGGTGTGTGCATTACCCGCTGCCCTGTGCAGGCCATCAGCAAGGACGGCGGACATGACAAAATCGCCTGCATGAATTTTGTGTACGGACAGGCATCACGGGACTTTGCGGTTCTAAACGGCGGCGAGGCCAAATCGGGTGCTGGCTGCGGACTGTGCCAGACCAAGGTACCCTGCGAGAGCAGGAATCCGATGCGTAATGCCCGGTGAATATGGAAACCTTGAGGACCGCCATTCTCAAGGTTTTTTAGTGCAAAAAGATACATTTAGTTTTCGTTAGCCGAGGTTGAGGGCGTCCCTGCCTCATGTTTTAATTGAGCTTCATTCGAAGCCCCGGACTTACGATCGAATGTAATCGGGCCTTTACGGTTCACAAGCCGTTTCAGATCCACGGTCATTTCATTCTTCAATTTATCAATGAGCTGGTCTTCTTGGATGCCTTTGCTTTTAGCAACCTCGGCCAATGACTTCCCTTGTCCCAGTTCTTTCTCTAATTGGACAGGAGTGATGCCCAGCAGCTTGGCTACTTTCTCGTTGAGATGGTGATTCAAGCCGCCAGGCCTTTTGCCATGTCTATGTCTGTGAACATGCCCATGCCCGTGGTCGTCCTGTGGTTCAGCATTCCATTGGCGGGCTGCCCCTTGGATAGAGTCGTTGGGAGTGAGAGTTTGCAACGACTTACTCGGTTCCGTCCCGGAAGCTCCAGCTGCACCCGCAGTGCCATACATCATCACTCCTCCATACAGAATAGCAGCGGTCAATTTCCATTGTTTTTTCATGTTGCAGACCCTTCTTTCATCCTTTTTAAAATAATATTTTCTTTTCCCGCTATTTTTATTCATATTTTCGCCTGTTAAGTAACCATAAGACGGGAAAAAGAAATTATGAACATTGCTCTCACAATTACACCCAACCTTCGATCTACACGCGCTCCTTGGGGAACCCTATCCTGTAGAGTGAGCAAGAATGAATAACTATACTTTCTACAATATAACTTGAAATTTTTCAAGTTATATATTAAGGAAAATATGATAAAATCAAATTGTAAACGTTTACAATTATATTTTTGGAAAGACATGTTGCATCAAGCTACTACAGAATGCACTGCATCATAGTGAGGCTACAGGAGGAAAGTCCAATGAAACAAAAAAATAAGGTTATTTTTATGGACATCCAAACGCACGAGCAAAACCATATCGGTCAGCGAGCACTTCAAAAAGTGGGAAGACATGGACATGATGTATGAAGCTTTACTTACTGTAGAGGGATACCAAAGCAGTCGGAGTGCCAATGTAACTAGTAATACAATTACAATTGGCGGCAATAATGGCACCAGAAACCAAGAGATCGAGCTCGTTGTAACAGCCGATGACGGGACATGGGATGCTTATATTGACTATTTGGAGATTGACTAAAATTTCAAATCTAGTAAAGAGTTGAATCGGTTCGGAGTATCGGAACATCCATACTATATTAAAATAGCTAGGAGGTAGACCCATGTTTATAGCTAAAGCAGGAAAATGGACGGCGATTATGGCAATCACCTTGTCTTTATTCACTGGCTCGCTGGTGATCTCGAGCAACCAGGCGCTTGCGGCTGATTGCTCGAGCGGTTATGTAGCGTTAACCTTCGACGATGGTCCCAATCCCTCTAACACCAAAGCGCTGCTTAGTGCTCTGAAGCAAAACGGTTTACGCGCGACGCTCTTTAATCTTGGACAAAACGCGCAGAATAATCCTTCGCTTGTACGTGACCAGCAAGCAGCAGGCATGTGGATCGGTAATCATTCATGGTCACATCCGCATATGACACAACTGAGCACATCGCAGATGTCATCGGAAATTACACGCACGCAGCAAACGATACAGTCCATTACTGGCACGGCACCAAAGTTGTTCCGTCCTCCGTATGGCGAGACCAACGCAACCCTCAAATCCATTGAGATCCAAAACGGTCTTACCGAAGTATTGTGGAACGTTGACTCCCAAGACTGGAACGGCGCCTCCACCGCACAGATCGTAGCTGCTGCGGGCAAACTTAAAAACGGCGATGTGATCCTGATGCATGATCAGTACCAGACTACACTCCAAGCTATTCCACAAATTGCACAGAACCTCAAAAACCGTAATCTTTGCTCTGGTATGATCTCACCAAGCAATGGCCGCGCGGTAGCGCCTGATGGCGGAAACGGCGAAACGCCGCCAAACAAAGGCACAAAAGTGGAAGCAGAGAATATGACCAAAGGCGGTCAGTATACTTCAAATATCAGCTCGCCGTTCAACGGAGTGGCTTTATACTCCAACAATGATTCAGTGAAATTCACACAGAATTTTACCAGCGGCACCCATAGCTTTTCACTCCGTGGTGCTTCAAATAATTCCAACATGGCCAAAGTTGACTTGAAAATTGGTGGACAAACGAAGGGTACCTTCTACTTCGGCGGGAGCAGTCCTGCGGTCTATACTTTAAACAATGTCAGCCATGGAACCGGAAATCAAGAGATTGAGCTTGTTGTAACAGCCGATGATGGGACATGGGATGCTTATATTGACTATTTAGAGATCATCTAATTTAAAAAAACAAAATCCCGGCGGGATCTTCCCAGTCGGGATTTTTGTCTATATTCTTTTTACAACATTCTCAATGTAAAAATAACAAAATCTTGAAAATTGCAATCTGTTGTATAATGGCGGGTAACAACTAGAAGTCGCTATAAAAATATTCATAAGAGATGCAGGTGATGGCGATGGAATGGTATTTTGCATACAAAGACGAATTGGAAAAAGTATTTCGTCAAGCGGAGGAACGGACGTCCACGTTTCCAGCTCCCTTTCAGCAAGAGGGGTTGGACTATCTGGCGCGTTTTAATCCGTTGCGGGAAGACAGCACGCGTAATTACATATGCTATTTGCTTCCATTTTGGCTGCAAGAACTCACCGGACTCCCCCCCGAAACATGCCGCAAGCTGTCACTTGGCAACGTGTTCGTCATGGCCCACTATTTAATTCAAGATGATGTGATGGACACAGCAGCAGACAACCGTAAAACGCAACTTGCCTTAAGCCAGCTATTCTATACCGAGTGTCTAAGCGTATATCGGGACCTTTTTCCGGCAACCTCTCCTTTTTGGTCATATGCCCGAACGTATATTGATGAATGGGCCGTTAGTGTGATATCCGAAGGAACAGAGGACTATTTTCAAGGAGAAAGAAATAAGGTCGCGCTGAAAGCAAGTCCATTAAAAATGGCCGGAACGGGTGCTTTACTGCTCGCAGGCCGTGCTGATCTGATCCAGACTATTACAAATATGACGGACTTGGCGCTACTCGTGCTTCAAATGTCGGATGATTGGGCGGATTGGTCAGAAGATTTGGTCGAACATAGCTATAACTGTCTTTTGTCCCATATCAGTGCCGAGCAGAAGACAGCTTACTGTGAAGGATTGGGACCTCAACAGATTCAGGAAGCGATTTATGTACGCGGTGCGCTGGCCAGCTATGTGAACATTGCCGATCAAGCAGTCCAACAGTTAGAGACCCTGGACCCTTCTATCCACGGCCTACGTAGCTTTGCACATTCTATCGCAACAGAACTGGGCGAAGTGGCGGCGGAAATTGAAGGCGGACGCTCGCATTTGAGAAGAGGCGGACTTGACTACTGGCTCTCCAAAAATATGAAATAATGCTAGATTTTTCTGAGGCTTTCGTGGTATACTGACTAGGTAAATATAACCAATTGAATGAGAGGGTGATTTTTGATGGCTACTGAAGTTCTTCAAACACAAGTCATTCAAAAAGCTTGGGAGGATGCCAGTTTCAGAGAGAAACTGATGACAGATCCCAAATCTGCAATTCGTGATGTGTTAGGAGTCGTGATCCCCGATCATATCCAAATCAAAACATTAGAGGAAACGCCTGATCAGTTTTTTCTGGTAATTCCTCCAGACCCCTCCGGCGTGCTCGCTGCCTCCCAGAAACCTCGCTCGATGTGGTAAATTAGTTGTTAATGCTTATTTAATCTATATTCCTTAATCTCATGTGGGTGGGCTCAGCAAGCTTCCCTCCGTTTTCTCCGAATGCAAAAAAGCCGGATATTATCCGGCTACGGGGAAGCGGATGGTCGCTTCTGTTCCCACCCCTTTTGCACTTGTAAAAGTTATTTTGCCATTCATCGTTTCAATAATCCGAAAAGTCACCATCATCCCCAAACCCGTGCCTTTTGTCTTATTCGAGAAATAAGGCTCACCTAGTCTGGATAAAGTCTGAGCATCCATCCCTTCACCATTATCCCGAATATGAATGACAGCTTCTCCGTTGTCCACATAAGCCCATATATGAATATGACCCTGATCTCGCAGCGCTTCAATGCTGTTTTTGATGATATTGATGAACGCTTGCTTGAACTTGGAGGAATTCCCGCGCACTTTGATTTCCTGGGGAATATCCAGCGAAATTTTCCCACCTTGCAAATTAGCCATTGGACTGATGATTCCTTCAATATGTTTGAATTCGTCCAATATGGTCAACGTTTTGGTTTGGTCAAACTCTGGCTTGGCAAAAGTCAGAAAATCAGTAATAATCGCGGAAGCTCGATCCAGCTCCTCCAGAGCGATATGTAGATAGTCTTTATTTTTACCATCCTCCTGCTTGCTCATCAACTGAAGAAATCCACGTGTAACCTGAAGGGGATTACGTACCTCGTGAGCTACAGATGCAGCCAGATCGCTAATAATCTCCATTTTCTCCGAGCGTTGAAGCTCATTATTGAACATCTCCAGTTCTCTGGAATACCGAACCACCTGCTTGTGCTTTTCTGCCAGCCTTCTGCCCAATATCGCGATCAACGCCAGTACAAAACCGAACACGCCCCATTTCCACAAAAACATATTGTAGTGTCCGTCCAGAATGAAGAACCAGCTCAGTTCCCCGATAGAGATGACTGCAAAAAATGCAAAGCCTGTCGATAAAATGATCGCTTCGTGGTCACCCTTAAGTGCCATGCGAACCGAAGCAAATACCAGCAGTATCATTAAGGCGACGAGTAATATACCCAGGATGACTACACTAAAAAAATAATATATATCGTTCAACCGCTCCTGTGCTCCTAAATTCACAATCATCATGATAAAGCAGAACAAAGAGTATGCGGTTAACAACTTTCTGAATTTGCGAATCAGTATAATCGAATTGATATTTTGTTCAAAAAAGAAAGCTAATGAAGGCAGCAGAATAAATAGTGCCACATCAAAAAGTTGTAAGTACAGCTTGCCATAGCCGCGATAGAATGTATACAAGAATGGTGAATACGTTACGATCATCAGACCAATAGACAATACAATCGCACTTAGGGACAGCCACATGGCCATACTCGGACGGAACAGGAAAAATGAGCAGATCAGTAGTACCAGGGCGATAAAGATAAACGTACTGCCCAGTACAATATCTAAAACATCCATTCTGACCAAGGTCCCCAACAAATCACGATAATCACCGGTCATCACATTGCCGATAATGCCCAGTCTATTCTTACTGCTTTCCGTCCATATGTATAATGCTTTACCGCTGTCTTCCGGCTTCAGCGGAATCAGAATACGATTATTCTCATAATTGTACCCACGGTAGGATTCGTAAAAATTGGTCCCATCTTTATACAGCGTAATATGCCTGCCATAAATATTTTCAAAAAGTACCGCTGGCGTTTCATCATTTAGCGAAGGTAACTTAATACGAATCCAAGCAGATCCTTTATTACCGGGCTGCCTAAGCAGTTGTGTATCATCTTCAATATGCATCCAGACCTTGCTGGGATCCTTTACCTCATCTAAAGAGCCATCCTCGTTTACCGCTCCCCATCTCATATCCCAGGAGGGTATTTTATAATCCCTTTCCGGGGTCATTTTAGCCGCATAGGTGGAGTGACCCAGCGACAACAGTATCACAATGACCGCTAGCAGGGCGGCGACAGCTTTGGGCACATGCCTCATATTAAGCACCTCAAAGTTACATAGTAGGATTTACAAGATTGTATACGTTTTAACATTTTTTACGTCCTGAAATTATATTATTCTATACGATGATGTGCATACCTTCTTCATTAGTAGGGTATCATGTTCTTTTTACTCATTTTTTGTAAAATCTTCATATTGATTAATGATCATTTCCTGTTCGCGCCGCTCCTTCTGCTCTCTAAGCCCCAACCATGGTTCACAATCTTCATCCTCATAGATCGTCCAAATATCGGAAAATAAATAATCGCGTATTTCTACTATTTTTCCGGCCTGTCCGCCATCTGTCCAGTATAAGCCTTCCGGGCGCCGAATGAGGGTACGGGAAAATCCCGGGGTAGATGCCTTTTGACCTACTCGGATACGACTAATCATCGGACCAAACATGTACCATTCCAATTCATATCCCTCCCTATCCTCTTTATCATATCACAGCAGTTACCAAAAAAACGCTAATTGAGAATGGGCATATCCCTATTCGCATGATTTTAACTTCCTACAGACACACTAACTCAAGGTTTAGCCGTTCTACTGTTTGGGTAAGGTCGGAATAAGCAACAAAAAGTAAAGGAGCTGAGCAACATGGCCAATCGTGATGATCGAGTTAATGAGCTACATGACAATGATTTTGAGCCTTCTCTACAAAATGCAGAAAACAACTGGGAGAATCTAACCGAGGGCCCAGATACTCCTCTCGAAGACGTCCCAGATGCCGATGAACTGACACCGAACAGTCCTGTTGATCCTTCTGCTCCTGCCGAATTCCTGCATGGTACCGATTTGCTGAATGGTACCGATGGGGACGAAGAAGAGCAACTGGACAGCGACGATATGCTGGATTAAACACTTCATTTTATCGGGTGAAAGAAAACGGTTACCCATTCTGCTATGCGGGTAATGAAGTGTATAACCGAAAGGAGTTGACTGATCTCCTATGTATAAAGATCCGATGTCTCAAGCCGATATGGAGTATAAGCGCTACAAAGCCTTGAATCCCGTGGAAGAGGATGACCGCAGGTCTGCGGACAAGACAACTACAGATGATATCTCGGCCGAAGATAACCCACGAGGAGTCGCATCTGCGAAGCCCGAACCCAGGGATCAAGGAAAATGAAAGGACAGATAGAGAATGCAAAAAGGGTGCTACCCAAGCCACGCAGATGATACATGGCTTGAGTGCACCCTTTTTGTACTTCATATGTTTACAATGGCAGCAATGCTACTGTCGATTTAGCTTCCAATCCATCTACCATTTCGTTCCAGACAGCAGGCTTGTTCGGCAATACTGTATAGTACCGACGTATAAAAGCTGCCACCAATTTGGCGCTCACTTCTTCCACGCTATCATCCTCAGGCATAAAGCCTAAATTCAGCCCTTCTACTGCTACACCATCGTTATTCCAGGACGGATGTACGTAGTCCAGATCCAAACGCTTATAGCCCAGATGAGATAGCACCTCACGTCGCACGTACGGGTCCATTGGCTTGACACCACCAAAGGGATGCTCGTTGCCACGGTAAGGGTCATAGATTTCAGCAAACATCCCCTGTAACTGCTGTCCGCTGGCCTGAGCAAGCGCGTGCAAGTCATTCTGGCGTCGTGTCCAAAGAAAACGGCCAATGCCCAGTCCCGGTTGTCCGATGATCGTAAAATCTGTCATAGCTACATTAAAGTCCTCATAATAACGATACTCTGTTGCACCAACTACCTTATCATCCTGTACCGCAACAAAGACACGAATACCCGGGTCTTCCAGCGGTTCCTTCCACAGACTGTACTCCAGCACTTCCTCTGGTGGAAATACTTCCTGCATTAGCTGATGCATGCTCGCAAACAAGGGGTCTTCAATATGAGTAATGCGATGATATTCCATAGGATAGGACACGCTCCTCTACAATTAGTGATGGGTATGAAACGGATTTCGCCATTCCATGAGGGCAGCATAATTACGCGATTGTTCATCATCCAAATAATTCGGCAGGATACAAACAGGCACCCGTCCGCAACGAAGCAGAAAAGTTAATACCGGGTCCTTCAGCTCACCAGACACTACGGCATCCACATACGCTTCTGCGCTCAATTGGTCGGCATGATGCTGATAACTAGGCATACGCCCCGCGCCCAGCAAACGATCCAGTCTCCGTTCAATCACAAGATGATATAAGGAAAAAATCAGCCATTTGCCCAGACCCAATCTGCGGTAAGCAGGACGTACCGCCAAATCAATCACATACAGCGCCTTGCCTTCCTCACAGTGCGTACGAATATAACCGTCATCTGCTACTTCCTCCCATGTATGCTGGGGATGTTCGGGGTTATAATGCATCAGTAGGCTGGTTACCGAACCCGCCAGTTCCCCCTCAATTTCCACACACAGCGCTCCATCTGCAAAATGCTCTGTCTGGCTGGCAATCTGCTCCCGGCTCCATAACAGCTCCTGCGGATAAGGTGGGGGGAAGCTCTCCTGCTGAATACGCAGCAATCCCTCATAATCGGCTGTAGAATAATTACGAATCACCGCCCGTAGCGGCCGATCGCCGTCAAAGATGAACCATTCTTTGCGATACATGGCTTATTTCCTTTCATTAGCTCCAGTCTGTGTATAAATCTGTTCTACGGTCACGCCAGGTTGTAACCGAGCCCCGCTCACGCACATCGTACAACAGCTGCAAATCGAGATCTGCTGTCACAATCATATCGTTGTTCAGTTCACCCTCCACCATAATGCCGCGTGGCGGAAAAGGAATGTCATTGGGTGTAATGACTGCGGCTTGTCCATAATTGGCACGCATAAAATCAACCGTAGGCAAAGCGCCGACAGTTCCCGTTAAAACGACATACACCTGATTTTCAACCGCTCTGGCGTGGCTTGTATATCGTACCCGGTAAAATCCGTGACGATCGTCCGTACAGGAAGGACAGAAAATAATATCTGCTCCCTTGGCCTTCGCCATGCGAACGATTTCGGGAAATTCAATATCATAGCAGGTCAGCATCGCTATGGTGCCCTTGGACGTCTCAAACACATTCAGCCCCTCACCGGGAGCCATATTCCATTCATGCACCTCTGTCGGTGTAATGTGAATTTTGTCCTGAGTGGCCACACGCCCGTCCGGGTAAAACAAATGTGCCGTATTATATAAACGTTCGTTTCTCCTAACTACATGAGTGCCACCGATAATATGCATCCCGGTTCGACGTGCGAACGAAGTGAATAATTCAAGATACCGGTCCGTAAAATCCGGCAGGTAGTTGATCGTCAGAGCTTTGCCTTCACTATCACCAATCGACATAAGCTGGGTCGTAAAAAACTCGGGAAACAGAACAAATTCCGCACCAAATTCCTCCGCTGTTTTGATATAATGTTCCGATTGCAGGGCAAATTGCTCGAATGAGTCAATCGTATGCAGATGATATTGAACCGCCGATACTCTGATTTTGCTCATAATTCCTCCTCGGACATCACGTCTTTTAGATTGCAAGGGGGGCCCGTTGCTGTTCACATTATAACCGATTCAAAACGGTGCGAAAACTGAACCTGATAATCAGGGCTTGCCTTCTGCACCTACTTTGTTTAAAATAAGGTCAAATCTTTTGAATACCATGAACAAAGACAGTGACGGAGACAAGTAAACGTCTAACGGATTCCCACAGAAAGGTACGAATTGCTGAGAGCGTACCGCAATCCCGCGTTGAAATTCACTCCCGAGTCGAGCCTTGAACCGACAGAAGGATTCATTCCTTTGTCCGCAGTAGAGGTTTCCGGAAGCCCCCGTTACGGGCATCAAGCTCAGAAGTTACTGCCGTCGACTGAACGACGTTGATGATTCGTATGTATACTTCTGTAATTAGGGTGGTACCACGGCATTCGTCCCTTGCGACGAGTGCCTTTTTGTGTTATTTTCTGCAAAAAAAAGTCTATGGGCTGACAGAAAAAACAAATTTAAATTCGGGAAGGATGTAGTACTGTATGTCTACAAATGAAAATTCTTTGGAGCTGCTGCGTGAACAGCTCGATGCTACAAATTTGCAATTGCTGGAGTTGCTGTCCCAACGCGCTGAACTGGCAGGACAACTTGGAAAATTGAAGGAAGCTCAAGGGGTACCTGACTTTGATCCAGTACGTGAACAACAAATGCTGGACAAGCTGATTGCGGCTAACCGTGGACCGTTTGACGATGCTACGATTCGCCAGCTGTTCAAAAATATTTTCAAGGCTTCTTTGAACTATCAAAAAGAAGAACACAAAAAACATCTGATCGTCAGCCGCAAAAATCAACCGGATAGCACAGTTATCAAGGTTAAAGATACGCTGGTGGGCGGCAAAGCTTCCATTATGGTCGCAGGTCCCTGCTCGGTGGAAAGCTACCAGCAAACTCGCGAAGTAGGTGCGGCTCTCAAGGAAGCCGGTGTGCCGATTCTTCGTGGTGGCGCGTTCAAGCCACGTACGTCTCCGTACGATTTCCAAGGACTGGGCGTGGAAGGACTGCAAATTCTCAAACGTGTAGGTGACGAGTTCGGGCTGGCTACAATCAGTGAAATCGTCGATCCAAGACATTTGGAGGAAGCCATCCAATACATCGACATCATTCAAATTGGTGCGCGCAACATGCACAACTTTGAATTGCTCAAAGCTGCGGGTGAAACCAGAACTCCGGTTCTGCTCAAGCGCGGACTGGCTGCCACCATGGAAGAGTTCCTTCATGCTGCTGAATACATCGTTTCCCGTGGTAACACGCAAGTCATGCTGATTGAACGCGGTATTCGTACGTACGAAAAATGGACGCGTAACACGCTGGATATTTCCGCTGTTCCGATTTTGAAAAAGGAAAGCCATCTGCCTGTATTGGTGGATGTGACTCACTCTACAGGACGTAAGGACATCCTGGCCCCTTGTGCCAAAGCTGCCCTGGCTGCTGGTGCTGACGGTATCATGGTGGAAGTCCATCCGAACCCGGCAGTCGCTTTGTCCGATGCTCAGCAACAGCTGAACATTCCTGAGTTCCACAACTTCCTGTCTGAAGTCAAAGAATCCGGTTTATTCAAAGCGTAAAACTAATTTTATGCCGGCATTCATAAACCGCTTTCATTTTCTCAGATAATGATGTAGAATTGGATTAGGATTGTGACTGATCATGCAGGCAAAACCTAAATGTATATATGCTCGACTTTTGTTGAGACATATATATGTTTAGGTTTTTTTTATGCCTAATTCTTGAATAAAAAGAATACCTACATGGTTATAATCCTAAAAAAACATCATAGGAACGTTCAGAGAGGGGAACAGAAATGAGAGAAAGAAAAGGGTTAAGCATTCTTCTATTAGCCATGATATGTATTCTGATCATCAGTGGTTGCAGTGGTAAGGCGCCCGCCATTGTGAAAGATGAAAGCGCTGCTCCAACAGAAAAACAAACGGAAAATAAAGTAGAAAATAAAACTACCAAAGCCAGAACGGTGATCACTACTGATGGAGAAGTAGATGATATGAACTCTGTCATTCGCTTCCTTCTTTACTCCAATGAAATGGATTTGTCCGGGATTGTACTGACTAGCTCTGTGTATCATTATGCAGGTGATGAAAAAGCTGGCATCAAGCCATTTAGATGGACCGGAACCCAATGGGTAACGGACATGATTGATGCCTACGGAGAGATTTATCCCAACTTAATTAAACATGCCGAGGGATATCCAAAGCCTGAATATATCAAGAGCGTTACCAAAATAGGTAACATTTCAAATAAAGGTGAAATGGACAAAGAAACGGAAGGCTCCAATTTCCTTAAAGCGCTTTTCCTGGACAATGACAAAAGAGATTTATATGTACAAACTTGGGGTGGAACCAATACCACGGCCAGAGCTCTAAAGTCCATTGAAGACGAATATAAAAATACAGATCAATGGGAAACGATTCGAAAAAAAGTAAGTGATAAACTCGTACTGTACATCATTCTGGACCAGGACGATAGCTACAATAATTACATCGCTAAAAATTGGCCTGACATCAGAATTATTAATGATCAATCTAACTTCTGGCATTTCGCTTATGCTTGGAAAATGCACACAGAAGAAGTAAACAGCAAGTTGCACGGGGAATGGAATTTTAAAAATATTAAAGAGGGTCATGGCAAGTTGCTCAATATGTATGCCTTGATGGGCGATGGCAATATCATCAAAGGCGAGTTGGATGAAGAACAAAGAGGCAGTGAAGCCTACTTAAAGAAAAATCCACAATACGGCAAGTATGACTTTATTTCTGAAGGTGATTCTCCATCCTTCTTCTATTTAATTGATAATGGATTGCGGAGTATGGAAAACCCAACCTATGGTGGCTGGGGAGGTCGTTTCGGTGTCGTTAACGATAAATTGTTTAGAAATACTGTGTTAGATTATGATGTGCATACGAAAAAATTCGAAGCAGAATATTCTTTGATGCGTTGGTTTGATGATATTCAAAATGACTTTGCTGCTCGTGCAGATTGGGCTATTGCATCCGACTACAAAGATACCAACCATAATCCAACATTGACCATTAAAGAAGGAATAGACCTAACGGCTAGTCCAGGGGAGAAAATAACCCTGCATGCAGAAGGTGCAGATCCAGACGGTGATCAATTGACTTACAAATGGTGGAGATATTTTGAAGCCGACACGTATGAAGATTCCAAAGTAAAACCCGCACAAGTTAAACCTGAATTGCTGGGAGAAATGCAGCTTGGGCTTCACCGAGAAGTAGCTAAAGGCGAGAAAGTAAACACGATTGACTTGCAAGGAAGTGACACAAATACAGCAAGTTTCACAGTTCCAGCAGATGCTAAGTCTGGAAATACGATTCATATCATTGCAGAGGTACAGGACAATGGTAAACATCCTTTAAAGCATTATCAACGTGTGATTATAACCGTAAAATAATAGAACACAACATCAATAAAATTAGGCTCATGGAATAACACTCCATGGGCCTGTTTATTTTTGCACATCGGACCTCAGACAATCCCTATACACGTTTAATGCTTTTTTCAGTCAAAGGAACATAATATCCTTTGCCATTCGGGCCCATAGCAAATTTATTGCGAAGATGAATTAGATTAGGGCCAAATTTCTCCTCTAATTGTTCACGGAACTCATATAGGATTTCCATGATATAAATATCATGTATAATCACTTCAGTAATCGGCATCACCAGCCCCGGATGCAACGTCCATGCCGCGCGACTGTCATCACCAAGTGAAAGTATGCCAGCTACGACCTCCCGGTCGTCTACGCTAAGTACAATCCACCGACCACCAATTTCAGACGTAATCTCCTCACTCATATCATGGCGGTAAACAGTAGCGAAATCAAAGTTAAGCTCCCCATACGCTACAATGATCACTTCAATTCCTTGTTGAGCGACTTGCTCTAAGGCATCTCGGAACACCTCGGCATCCTCTTTCCAAATTTCCAATAAAATTCGGTGTTTTGCTCCCTTTACCCCTTCATTTATGCGATTGATAATGGCTTCATACCCCGAAATATTCCAAATATTCTCTCTATTTTGAAATGATGCTGTGTACTGCTCCAAACTCTCTTGCGCCACATTGAAAATCTGCTCTGCTTTGCGTTTTCTCTGGGCAATCAATTCATGTGGCGGAAGCGGCACATATAGAGGCGTATTTTCTTGACTGACCATGATATCCCCACGGTTAACCATTCCAGACAAAACCTCGTAAATTTTGGATCTCGGTACCCCGGAATTCAATGAAACGGCGTATCCCGAAAGTGGAGAGCTTTCCAATAAGGTCACATAAGCCTTGGCTTCATATTCACTAAAATTCAAATCTCGTAGAATTTCTAATATATTTGGTTTTGGTTTCATGACGTCTTCTCCTCAATTCGTGTTCATCCTTACTATATCACTTCCCCTTGACAAAAACTGATATACACACTATCTTTTTAGTAACGTTTTTATAGTAGTCACTATAGTAGCAACTATTATATTTCACAGGGAATTACTTCAGGGAGGATTTAACTTGAACAAAGTCATAGCTCATCACAGCGAAAGCAACCGGATTTACTACGGTTCTACGATTCTGGCCCTATTGATCTGGAGTACATCGTTTATTGCCACCAAAGCAGCCTACACGACGTTCCCCCCTCTTACCTTGGGTCTTTCCAGATTTATTATAGCTTCCGTTGTGCTAGGTATCGTTTTGCTGATTAAAAAAGAACATGTCAAAGTAAAGCCAAAAGATTTGGCTACGATTTCGTTTAGTGGTGTTTTGGGGATCACTCTCTACTTTTCAATGGAGAATATAGGGGTTAGCCTGACTACCGCTTCCAACGCAGCATTAATTGTTGCATCATATCCCGCAATTACGTCGCTGCTTGAACTTATTTTGTATAAAGTGAAAATATCCAAATATAAAATTTGCGGCATAGCACTGGCCATGATCGGGGTATATTTCTTGACTTCAGTTGGCGAAAGTTCGGATAGTAAGAATCAACTAATCGGAAATTTAATATTAATCGGGACGGGTTTTGCGTGGGCGTTTTACACTTTCATGACGCGCAAGGTTGTGGACAAATATCCGCCTGTGACGTTATCTTTTTATCAAACCGTTGCAGGGAGTATCTTTTTCATACCGTTGGCTCTATTAGAAAAGGATCGTTGGCAGGTTCCGACAACCGGATCGTTTATGTTGTTAGTATATCTGGGTGTATTCTGCTCCGTTATCGCATTTTTGCTCTACAATTACGGATTAATCAAGCTGTCACCGAGTAGTTCCGTTTCTCTGATGAATTTGGTTCCGATATTTGGAGTCTTATTTTCTGTGTTGCTTTTGCAAGAAACGATTACATGGCGCCAAATCATTGGCGGTTTGGTCGTTATTATCGGTGTTTTACTGAGTGCACATCAAACAAACCGTACCTAAAATGAAAGATTGCACACTAGTTATAAAAGTTAAGACAATCATCGTTGTTATAAGTATCAGCGCTACAATATAAGGGCGAGTGACCTCACCAAAAGTTTCTCGCCCATCGGTTCCATTTATGCAGTTGGCTTTTTTTCTTTTATATAAAAAAGGTGGTTATATTGATTGATGAGGTTATCCATAATTACAGACTGTCTGAGCACACTGGCATGATTAAAACCATGTTTTGCTTGCAAAATATACAGCTTTTGACGAGCTTTCTCAAGCTGTTGACACAAAATGTCGTCTCTTATCATAATATATCCCTCCTTGTCATATTATCAGTGTAGAGGGTTATGAATAAGTATACTAAAAGTAAAGGTTTGGGATAATTATCTAATAACACAAAAAAAGACCTGCTCTATGAACTCTAAGGTTGTCCTCTTCGACAATCCTGTGTGATTCGCTTATCCGGCAGAATGAATATCCTGATCCGTGACGTTCTTCTTGGCTGAAACCGGGAACACGTTTTTCCCCTTCACCCCTAGCAACAACGCTGCAAGCAGCAGTATGCCACCGTTTAACACAAAGATCCAGCGGATCGGCATCCAGCTGCCAAGCATGCCGCCAATCAACGGCCCTGCCATTGTCGCGAGTTGAGTGGCTGATTGGCTCAAGCTAAAGGCTCGTCCGCGAAACTCTGGCTTGGTGACCTCCACAGTCATCGCGTTGATAGCAGGCATGACGGACGCATAAAACAATCCATATCCAAACCGAAGCGCACCAAAACCAACAAAGTTGGTTATAAAAAATTGTAAGATATTCCCGATTCCCGAACCGATCAGCCCAATCAGCAGCACGTGTGCAAATCCGGTCCGTCCTCCAATCCGTCCCCATCGGGGAGCCATCAGCACCGCCGCGATGCCTACGGCTGAGAATACAATCCCGGAACTTAAAGACGCCTGGCTACGGTCAACTCCCATTTCAAGCACATATACCGTAATTAACGGTTCCAATATCATGACGGAAAAGGTACTTAATCCCGCCAGAATAAGCAAAAAGCACAAAGGCCGATTAGCAATAGCCTCCTTGATATCATCACGAACATGCGAGCGGGTACTGGTTCCCTTGAAGCTGTCCTCTCTAGCGCCAAAGGTCGCGATTAACGCAGATACCAGTACAAGAGCCGCTGAGAAAAAAAAGGCATTCCGATTGCCATAATAATGGCTCACCACACCGCCAATTAACGGACCTATAATGCTGCCTGTCGCCCCAGCGGTCGCCATAATACCGAGTGCATAGCCGGTTTTCTCCTCAGGCGAACCTGTTCCGACCAGCGCAATCGCAGCAGGAATAAACCCGGATAGTAGGCCTTGAAACAACCGTACTCCTACGAACACATATGGATCTGTCACAAAAGCACATATCAGGTACAACACCGCCAGGCTAAAGCCTGAACGAATCAGCATCGGCTTACGTCCATACTTATCCGCAAGCGAACCCCAAAATGGGGCAATCAGCGCGCTGGCTAAAAAAGTGACTCCAAAGGCAATCCCCGACCACAGTTCCAGATGATCATTTACACCCATTTCCGTATTCAGAAATATAGGTAAAAACGGAATAGACACGGAATAGGCCATGCTGCAAAACAATACTCCAATCCACAAAATGACCAGATTTCGCTTCCAATATAGATGCATGATGCCACACGTCCCTTCTGCTCATTCCATTATTACCCTCTAAATTAGAAAAGTCTACCGTCCCCTCATCCTTCAATCGTGGAACAACCGTGAAGAAGCTGATATAATCGAATGGAATGGAGTTGATGACATGGCTAAGAAGAGAAATTCGTCTTCCCCTGCTCCTGCGGCTCAGGACAAACCTGCTACGTTAAAGGATCTGTTGAGTCAGGATGTGCTGAATAAACTTAAGGCTCAAGCCAATGAAGCCCAAGCAGAACAGGACAAGCGTAAAGAAGACGAACGGCAGCGTGCCGTCGAAGCAAAAAAAGCTGAACAGAAGAAGCTGGATAACAACTTTGAGCATCTGCTGAATAACAGCAATTTGGACTGGCACAAATACAAATAAGCCAAAACCATAACGGTTTTGGCCTATCTTTACGCTTTATGTTATAGCCAGTCACGAATATGTTGTACTGAGTACAGCACCCCTACCCAAACCGGCAGACTGAACGCCATACCCCATATGAGACCTTTCGCCAGCTTTTTGTCTACCTCCATCATGATCCTGCCCCTTTCCTTGGGAATAGCAGCAGTATGGGTCAAGAATACGGCTTTCAAACCCGTATTTCCTTATCCCCAGCAAAAAAGGTATGATAGAAAATGGAAAAGTGTTCTGCGCTGCCCCCAAACTTTAAAATTAGGATGTTACACCATCCAATCTTTCAGGAGGAATATCAATGAACCGAAAAACGATACGCCCATGGTACACGCTGTGCCTACTGGCCATCATGCTCGTGCTGGTTGCTGGATGCGGTACAAAAGCGGCCGATGTGGAAGCTGCCAGCCGGACAAGCACTACAACTCCTGCTGCGACTAAAGAGAAGAACAAGGCTGTTTCCCATCCGATTGTCACGATTGTCATGAATGATGGCAAGAAAATTAAGCTTGAGCTGTATCCGGAAGTAGCACCGAACACGGTTAACAATTTCATTTCTTTGGTGCAAAAGGGAGCCTATAACGGTACCATTTTCCACCGTGTTATCCCAGGCTTTATGATTCAGGGTGGTGATCCGCAAGGTAACGGTACAGGTGGCCCCGGCTACAGTATCAAAGGCGAATTCAAGAGCAATGGTGTTAACAATACACTCAAACATACACGTGGCGTATTATCCATGGCCCGCTCAGCGGATCTGGATTCGGCCGGATCGCAATTTTTCATCATGGTTGCCGATGCGGACTACCTCGACGGTCAATATGCCGCTTTCGGTAAAGTAACGTCCGGGTTGGATGTGGTCGATGCTATCGTCAATTCCAAACGGGATAGCAATGACAAACCGATCCAACCGGCTACGATGAAAAAAGTCACTGTGGATACGCTGGGTAAAAAATATCCAGCTCCAGTCAAAGTAAAGTAAGACATTCAAATCAGTCTTTCAAAACGGGACACCAGCAACGACCTTGTGCATACGCATGAGGTCGTTTTTGCTTATCCCCTGATGCTTTCTAAGCTGCTGTCTCTGTGATGTAGTAAGAGTATATACACAAAAGGAAGCGTTTTCAATCATTATTTTTAAAGTTTTTTTCCGTTATAAAAGCCGCCAGCGTTCGACAAAAAAGCTACTGTGTGAGCAGTAAGTAACTTCGTCTAATTGGACTTGGTCTCGACTGAACGAATACCTTCCATCTCTTGAAGCAGTGACAGCAGTTCCTCCACTCCCTCTGACCGGGACAGCTTTAAAAGCATATGAATAACCCACTGCTCACCGTTATTGATGCGCTCGACGTGAAAGCTGTGAATCGTCAGCTTCTTGTGCTCCAGCAGTTCTTTGATTCGATTCAGTACGTCCGGCTCATTATCGACCTGAACAACCACTTGTCGCGTAGACGGGGTAGCCAGCTGATAAAAACGACTATGGAGCAAGGACTGAGCCGCCAAAATAAACAGCGTCACACCCGCACCTAGCCCATACATTCCCGCACCGACGGCAATACCAATCCCGGCGGTAGTCCAGATGCCCGCAGCGGTGGTGAGTCCTTTGATTCTGTTTTTTTGTGTGAAAATCATCCCTGCGCCGATAAAGCCGACTCCACTTATAACCTGTGCTGCTATTCTGGAAGGGTCCAGCGACAGGTTAGACCAGACGGTTTGATCCTGAAAACCATATTTGGATACCACCATCATGAGCGCTGCGCCAATACCGACAATGAAATGCGTGCGAATGCCCGCCTCCTTCATCCGACTTTTGCGCTCATAGCCGATTAACGCGCCGCATAATCCTGCAAACATGACCCGAATCAGGTAATCCCAATCCCACATACTTTTTTCACTCCACTATAGTTTATGTTTTGAAAGATGTTGCCTCAAAGTATACAATTTAAAAATACTACGGCAAATGAGCCATTTATACAGCTGTTATTTTGTTATTACCCAAATTTTAAGGAACCCTCACTTCATCCTCTGGCAGATTGCGATGCGCCTTTCTTCCCTTGAGCAGCCATAGCTCCGGTGTATCCTGCACACCATCAAGGCGCAAGCTGAACGCCCCCACTGGTAAATTGCGTACACGCAGCAATAGACGGTTTCCGTCTGCTACGGCATCCACAAGCTCCAGCAACGTTAGTGAATCGTTTCTTAGGTGGCGGCTCAGCTCGCGTGTTGTACCTGCTCTGTCCTCCCGGCTCCAAATACGCAGCTCATCTACAGACGGTGTGGCAATCCGCTTGCTGAAAGAAATAACTACCTCATCTTCGGCTGAACGTTCCGCCCTAAGCGGTTTGGGCGGCTCATCGTACATGTAACCACCCACATGGTATTCATAGGCGGTCCAGGCGTCGTAGTCGCCCTCGAGGGCGGTAGCCCCGAACCGCCGCGTCCACTCGCGATCTCGAACCATCCGCGCGAGCGAACCGATATCCGCCTGCACCCCGAGGGGCAGGCCCGGATAAGCGGCGCGAATCGACTGCGCGATGCGGGCGTAGCCGCGAATATACTGTGGCGGCAGACGGCGGCGCATCCAGTCCGGCCAATGGGTCTGGAGTACGTGCATATCCGGGGCGACGCACCCGATCATAGCTACCGCGTCCAGACCCTGCCATTCCCGCAGCTGGCCTGGGACATCGCCGCGTCCGCTCACAGCAAGCGACCATGTCGCCACGCAGATGTCCGGCCGGACATCACGCACACCGCCTGCGCCGTTCACCAGCTCGCTGATCAGGCCGTTCACGGCGTCCACACGCAGATCAACCCACTGCGCGTACAGCTTCGGAACCTTCCGGTAATAATTCCGCGCATGCCTGTCGCGGAAATCAGGAATGTCCTCACCGCTACGCTCGCGAAAGGCACGCTGTGCATGCGGCCCAACATCCCCGTACACTCCACTGCGCAGCCCGTTCCATTCGGGGAAATAAGGCTCCGCCACCTCGAACCCGTCGAACGGAATGTCGGTGACGAGCCGGGCAGCGGCTTTCTTTTTCCATTCCACATACTCCTGAGCAAAATGCGAAAGCCGCTGAAATCCGTCGTTCGGTTCGCGCAGCAGCTCCATGCGCCATTCTTTCCACTCCGGCGGTAGCTGGGACACGCCAAAAGAGCCGTTGCCTAGCACCATTGCCCACACCGCTATGCCTCTGCGTTGAAAAGCAGCAACAAGCGCTCCATCCACTTCATTTTCACGCACGACAAAATAATGAACGGTCTGGTAGCCCGCAAGGGCGATCTCATCTGCTATACTGTCCCGCGAACGGTTGGCGTAATAGGGAAACAACGGATCGATTTGAATACTGGGGCCGCTTAGTGCCCACGGTTTCATTTTTCCGGTCAGTGCTATAGCGTCTGTCGATTCGGGTCGGTTATTTGCGTTATAGCTCAATTCGATCCACCTCCGTCACTCGGTCTTCTCCATACTTGTTCCTGCTATTTATTTTTGCTACAAGTTCCTGCTGGTTCGCCTATGTTACCATATTTCGCAAATGGGATAAAATCCAGCTGTGACTGTTTCACCCTCAACGTCCAGAGGTATGGAATAACGAGTCAGGTTTAGTTTATGAACGGAATGGGAGGAATAGTCAATGGCAGAGCAGAGATTGCAAGGAAAGATAGCAGTGGTCAGTGGTGGAGGTTCAGGAATTGGCAAGGCGACCGCGATCCGTTTTGCAGAACAAGGCGCCAAGGTGGTCATGCTGGATCGGACACCCAAGCATGCAGAGGAGACCAAAGCAACCATCGAGCAGGCTGGCGGCGAGGCGCTTGTACTGGAATGTGATATATCCAAGCCGGATATGATTCAGCAGGGGTTCGCTAAAGTCGTGGAAACGTACGGAAAGCTGGATATTGTGTTCGCCAACGCAGGCATTAACGGCACCATGGCCCCTATCGAGACACTGGAACTGGAGGAATGGGACCGCACGATGAACATTAATCTTCGCGGCACCTTTGCTACCGTTAAATATGCCGTCCCTTACCTGAAAGAACGCGGTGGCAGCATTATCATTACCAGCTCCATCAACGGTAATCGAACCTTTTCGGGTATTGGATTCTCAGCCTACGCCTCCACCAAGGCAGCTCAGGTTGCTTTTATGAAAATGGCAGCGCTGGAGCTGGCACGTTACAAAATTCGGGTCAACGCGATATGCCCGGGAGCTATCGACACGCAAATTGACGATAACACGTACCCTTCGGAAGACTTGAAGAAGGTACAAATTCCAGTCGAATTTCCGAAGGGCGGAGAGCATCCGCTAGAGGATGCCCCTGGTGAGCCAGAGCAGGTTGCCAATCTGGTCCTGTTTCTCGCCTCAGACGAGTCATCTCATGTATCGGGTACGGAAATTTATGTAGACGGAGCAGAATCACTACTGCGTTAAGTATTAGAATGGGGAACGTTATACCCATTCGTACAACTGTTTAGGCTTCTAAGCAGCCTTATCCCTAGTCATATACTTGTGGAATAGGCTGCTTTTATATGGCTTTACAACGCCTCTACAACCTCACTATGACGACCTGTCAGCACTATGCACAGTTCCTTTACGCGAGCGGATATACAGCCTGCCTCCCGGAAGCACCTCGAACAACAGCATCAGAAGAGAAAAGAACAGCAGTGCAATGACTTCTTCAGCCACAATATACAGAGGATATGGCCCTAAAAAATCTAATATCGACGGTGTTGACGGCTTTCCGGCCAGAAACATGTAGTTAGCTCCGAGAGCATCGTCTACGATCCACACCATCAGCGCCAAGCCATTCAGAAAAAGCATCACTCCTCCCACACTCTTCCACGTCGGTCGGAGTCCTTCTATCCAGGTCATATACAAGGCTGCCAGAATAATAGCACTATGAGCTATGAAAAAATGGATAAAACGATAATGCGGAAATGCGTATGCCAAATTAGGCGTGAGTACGGCTTGAAGCGCCCCTCCAATTCCGGCCAAAAGGATGATCGGATATAACCAGCGGCTTCGAAAAATGAGCATCAGGATAGACAGCAGCAGTGTCACACTGCACAGTTCTAATGGCAGTGAGGTCTGGACATCCCAAATATGCTGCATCACATACCAAATATTCAGAGTCACCTCTGACAGAATGAGGACTGTAATTAACAACCAGCGAATTCCCTCGCTTATAGGCTTGTTCGACCGAATCCACCCCCGAGTCAGCCACAGTATCAAAGCGCATACAATAAGTCCCAATATAGCCAACCCATGTGACGAAGTAAAAGCCTCGAACCTTTCTGGCGCGTTGGCATCGAACCAAGGCCCTGACCACGACCTATCCATAGCTAGCCCCCTTTGATCTCTTTCTCTCTTCGTTGCATTCTATTCTATACCCAATAGCCGATTATGTTCTAGCCGTGTTTCTTGCTTGTTCCATACCTTACCTTTATGATAAAAGATATTATATTCAAAGGAGAACCCTCATGGCCATTAATCGCCGATTAATTACAGATCAGGATTTCAGCGAGGCACTGGAACGTCATCTGCGTGTCCGGGTATTTCAGGATGACCAATTGATTGGCTCTGGCGGAATCATCATCCGTTTCGACGATCAAACCATTGTCGTGCAATCCAGCGTCAGTGATCTGGCTTACCACCCCAGAAAACAATGTGAGTTTTTTGAAATTAAAAAATAGCCACTACACACCGGGGAACCATTTTGCTGCGTTTTCCGGTGTATAGCGGCTATTTTTTGTTTGTATATATCATGCCTCACATGATGGTTTCTGTTATAGTTGCATTCCACGTGTTTTCATCATGAGTTTATTCGTAAGCACTTTCAAATCCTCGGAAGAAGACGAAATTTCCTGCATAATTGCTGTCTCCTCATGAGCAGCCTTATAAATTTTATGAGCTCCTTCAGAGAAGGCCCCTGACATTTGCTGAATACGATGGATCTGCTCAAAGGTTTGATCTACCCGATTCGTCTGCTCCGTCACGGCTTCTTCCATTAATCGGATGCTCTCGACAAATTCACGTACAATAGCGTTCAGACGGTTCAACGTCTGATCCACAGAGCTTGTCCGTTCTGCCTCAGCACTGACCAATGACGTTTGCTGATGCATCAACTGCACTGTCTCTACGATTTGTGACTGGACACGGCTAACGATGGCATTTATTTGCTGCACAGACTCCGTACTTTGGGCGGCAAGTGCGCGAATTTGGTGAGCCACTACCGCAAACCCGTTCCCTTCTTCTCCCGCACGCGCCGCTTCTATGGAAGCATTCAACGCCAGCAGATGGGTCTGTTCGGCAATATCCTTCACGGTGCTTGTAATCGCTTCAATTTGGGAAGCTTCTTTTTCCAGTCGTGCAATTACCTGCTGCGAACGACCATGTGATGCTGTCAGTTCTCCCATTCCATCCATCAGGGATGAAAATACAGTCTGCGTCGAATCTACTGAATGCTCCATATGGCCTGACAGTTCCAGCATATGCCCCGATTTGCTACGCATCATTTTAAAATCGCCCAGCATTCGGTCTGCTGTTTTAATAGATTGGGCAGATGCTTGCTTTTGCTGCTCCACACCATTCAAAATATCTTCTACCACCGAAGACATGGACTCAATTTGTGTGGTAGCCTGCACAATAGCCAAGCTCAGATTTTCCGCACTTTGCGAAGTTGTTCTGGTGCTGTACGAGATCTCATTGAACATATCTTTAATGTTCAGCATCATATGCCGAAATGCATCATACAGAACTTTGATTTCATCCTCCGAACGACGTTCAGGAATTACAACAGACAGATTCCCCGCCGAAGCTTCCTCTGCCGCCTTTGCCAACCTAACAATTGGCCGTGTGAGTAATTTTGAGATCAACCAGCCCAAAATGCCACTCCACAGAACACCCAATAACAGAATGATCGAAGTGTACACCCATTCTTGTGTACCTTGAGCAAGCCAGTCCTTGAGTACAAAAATAAAAAAAGCGCTTGTTCCATAGGTTATTGCAGAAATTGAGACAAATGCAGTAACCATTTTCGTACCTAGTGACATCTTCATGTACTGTAGCCCACCCCAAAAAACTCAAATTTGATTCCATTTTACCATAAAATTGCTACATTTCTAGTAGAATTTTTCACAGACAGATATATTTATGAGCATAAAGATACAGAGCCTTAAGTCCCCTATCCTAATTACAAAAAAACAATATGTTACCAGGTAGCAGCTTGCATCTTAAAATGGACGAATCGCGCTGTCACAAGCTTTACAGGCCATTCGTCACATCTTAAGCGAGCTGTTACCGACAAAGTCAATTTCCATTATTAAAAATCATTGTCATTTTTCTGTTCAACGACTGCTTTCTTAATCGCTTCAATTGTGTCTATTTGGTGACTATTTTTTTCCAGTACGGTAAACTCCCATACACCAATGGTCAGCTTTTCTCCTTGCTGGATATCAAAACGCTCTGAAAGCATCCATCCGCCAATCGTATATACGTCCCCGGCCTCAATATCCGTCTCCAAGCGCCGATTGACCTCATGAATGAGCGCCTGTGATTTGAGTATGTAACGATGATCATCTGTTTTTGTAATGAGTGGAGTTAACGCTGCGGGGGTTTCGGTGTCGGTATAGGAAGGAATATCTCCAACAATTTCTTCCATAATATCCTCCAGTGTGACAAGTCCAGATGTTCCACCATATTCGTCCACCAGCACCGCTACTGGAATGCGTCGTTTTTGCATCTGAATCAGCAGATCCCGAGCTTGAACCGTCTCGATAACCTGAAGCACCGGGTGAATATAAGAAGCCATCGTCGTATTCCCTGTGCTGTGCCCACGTGCCAAATCATGCAGGGCTTCCTTGACGCGAATCATTCCGATAATACGATCCCGGTCTCCATGTTCAGCTACAGGTAGAAAATTATAAACTTTATCCTCGATCAGCTCCATTAACTCGGCCACTGTTGCCTGATGGGAGATAGAACGGATGTGGATGCGCGGTACCATAATTTCCTGCGCTGCACGGTCGTCAAAATCAAATACATTGTTCAGATATCGATATTCTGTCGGTGTAATTTCACCACTACGAAACCCTTCAGATAACGCCAAACGAAGCTCAGCTTCACTGAGTGCTGCATCTTCTTCAGATACCTTTTTGAGCCCGAAGAGACCCGTAATGACACGCGATGAACGACTGAGCACCCAATTCAGGGGATAGGTCATTTTATAAAATATCGTGATCGGACGGGCAAAAAACAATGCCATGGGTTCAGCAATCTGTATGGCGAATGTTTTCGGTACCAGCTCCCCAATGACCACCTCGAAATAGGTCAAGATTAGAAAAGCCAGCAAAAAGGAGAGCACTCCCGTCAAGCCTGCTGGAATATGAGCCAACAAAAACAGGGGATGTAGCAGATGTTCAACAGTAGATTCCCCTAGCCAGCCTAGCGCCATTGAGGTTAGTGTGGTTCCGAGCTGACAAGCAGATAAATACTCGTCCAGCCGAGACAAAATGTTTTTAACGGCTTTCGCATTTTTGTTGCCTTCAGAGGCCAATTGATTGATGCGAGATACCCGCACACGAATAATGGAATACTCCGAGGCCACAAAAAAAGCAGTTAATGCGATAAGTAATATAACCAGAATGATATTTATCGTTTCCATAGCCCTCTCTTGCTCCGTTCACAACGAAGCAAGAAGCACCCCCTTTGACATTCATTTTTGGATGGAACCATAACATAAGTAATGATGTCCATAATCGTGTATTACCCAAAAATGACAAGGAGTAGACTATGTATGATCCTGTTAGCGAATCGCCAGCGGACTCTTTTGCACGATATCTATCCATTGATCAGCTATCAACTGATGCCCAACCGCTGTCGGATGAACCCCGTCATGCAGCCAATAGGAAGCGTCCGCCTTGGTAACGGCTTCGTTCAACATGCTCTGGAGCGGCACAAATACAGCCCCAAATTCGTCCGCAAGCCGACGTACAATACGCTGGTATCCCGTTATTTTTTCTTGCCAAATGTCCCATCGCGCCTCGGTAGCTCCCGTTTTCAAAATAAACGGCTCGCACAGCACGAGTCCGATATTGGGCATCACCTCACGCGTTTCTTCTAGAAGGTGGCGATAGGCTCGTTCAAATCGGTCCGTCACCCCGGACGGCTCCTGCTCGACGATCCGCCAGGCATCGTTCACTCCGATTAGAATACTGAGCAGGTCCGGCTTCAGGCTAAACATGTCCTCATTCCAGCGTGCATACAAATCCGAAACTCGATCCCCCGAAATTCCCCGGTTCACAAATTCTGGCTGCGTGGTAGTCAAACGGCTCCCCAACGCACCTGCGATCAGATACACATAGCTCTGACCCAGCCAATGGTTCGCATCCTCATTTCGTCCCCTTCCTCCGTCTGTTATAGAATCTCCCTGAAAAAGAATACGTGCATGTTCTGTACTCGTCATCTTCCTAACTTCCTCCTTCGCATTTTCCAATAATACCCTTATCATACCTCGCATCTTCTAAATTATAAAGCGGTTTCAAAATATAGAAGAATTACAGATTTGCATTATGATATACATTTCTGTTCACCTTGCTATCTGTAGTCGCAAGTAAAAAGCCCGTCGTCACACGGGCTATCACTAATACTCCTTCTTCGGCTCCTAGGTTGAGTTCTTCCCAAGACCCCTTTCCAATTCAAGGATTTACTCCTACTGCGAATGGACGAGCTCCCACCGGAATGGTAGTAATCGTAGTTTGGGTGACTCCATCAATTACGGAAACGTTGTTATCATCCTGATTTGTTACATAGATACGATTAGTTATTGGATTGACACCTACTCCATTCGGATTATTCCCGACCGGGATCGTAGCAAGCACTGTATTCGTCAACCCACTAATTATGGAAACATTATCCGTATCGCGATTTGCTACATATATAGCATTTGTAGAGAGATTAATTCCCACTTCACCTGGAGTCGTCCCAACTGGTACGGTAGCAATCACCGTATTCGTTACTCCATCAATTACAGAAACGCTGTTACCCGTGAAATTTGACACATAAATACGATTAGTTTGTAAATTGACACCTATTCTAAATGGATTCACCCCAACTGGAATCTGGGTAATCACAGTATTTGTTGCTCCATCGATGACCGTAACGACATCAAAATTAAAATTTGTTACATAGATGCGATTGGTTAATGAATTGACACCTATCCCCGTTGGAAGAGACAGACCTCCGACAGGAATAATGGTAGCAATCACTGTATTGGTCAAACCGTTAATTACGGAAACTGTGCTATCATTAAAATTTGCTACATATATAGCATTGGTTGCAGTATTGACCCCAATTGAGCTTGCTCCATCTCCAGTAGGAACGGTAGCAATCACCGTATCAGTTAATCCGTCAATTACGGAAACGTCATCACTGTTCAAATTTCCTACATAGATTCGGTTGGTTAATGGATTAACTCCTACTCCCGCGGGATTAATGCCAACAGGAATGGACACGATCACCTCATTGGTCGATCCATCAATCACAGAAACATCATTACTATCAAAATTGGCTACAAAAATGCGATTGATTGATAGGGGGCCGGACTCTGCCCCAGCCCCTAACAGCTCAGACGATACAAGCCGATGAGCCGTAACCAACTCTCCAGCTGCATTTTTTCCCCAAACGGAAATTTCAGTCTGACTTGCGGCAACACCTCCCGTTGTAAAAACGAATGAATATGCATCAAAATTTGCAAAATAATTTTTAGTAATGACTTGATTCGGAGCGACTGAGAAAGACTCAAGTACATATGACGTTCTCGATCCGTTTAATATATAGCCTTCTATCATTAGAGTCGAAAAATTGACAGAATCCTGGTTTTCGATTTTGATCGTCACCTCTTGAGTGGGTCTTATACCACTGACAGCACTATTATTAATAGGTCCAGTTGAGAGAATGGCCATTTAAATGAAACCTCCTATATTCAGATATTACAGTTAAATTCCAGTCTTAAAAGACTACTAATTCTATTTGTAATATATGCAGGATTTTTAATATAAATTGGACATTAACTCAATAGAGTAAAAGAAAGACACCCATTTTAATTAAAAGGAGTGTCTTTCTTTTACTCTATCCCCCTCACACCGCTCGGTACTTACACACCTCACGAAAATTACAGCCTCCGCACGCTCTGCGTGAAGGCATCGGAGTGAAGAAAGACTCGGGCTTGGGGCGGTTATAGTAATCGTCATCGAGACAGGACTTCATTTCCTCGATGTATCGCCCTACATTGCCAACTACCTTGTCGATATCCTCTTGCTCGGGACGATATACCTCATGCTCTCCTGTCATCAAATACTCCACACGTACCTCAATCTTTTCTAAAGGAAGCTGATAGTGCTCCTGCACATAGGAAGCATACAAAAAAAGTTGGTCGGAAAAATCGCCTTCCTTGCCTGTTTTCCAATCCACGATGACCATGTCTCCATTGTCTCTACGGTAGAGCAAATCCATTTTGACATACACTTTCGTCTCGTGAAGGAGCATCGTATCCCACTTCTCCACTTCTACAATTCGGGCCTTTCCCTGTTGCAGTTCATGCCAAACCGCAGTACGGTATAAATTGTGTATCACCGCGTGCTGTCGCTCCTTAATAAGGGCGATCCGTTCCGAAAGCACCTCGTCGTCGTAATAAACCTCCGCCAGCATGACGCGATTTTTCGGATCTTGTAGCCACAGCTCACGGTGTAGCGATTCCTTGTAGCTGTCATTCAACATGTTCTTCATAGCTGTCTCGAGGTATGCTGTACGCGGGATAGCCCCTTTTTCCATCCATCCACGTATGACTGATTCACACATTTGATGCGTGATATTCCCGAATAAAATATATAAGTTGCTCAGTTGCTTGAGCCGATACAACGTAACTTGCTCTTCAGTGCCCTGTGCCGAATTCCAGCCATTATGCGAGCCGTAATAATGATAATAGTATTTGCGTAAGCATTCATCGAACGTTTGAGCCCTCGATTGCGAATAGGACCAGGACGGGTATATAGCCATGACAGGCCCTCCTTCATTAAAACTATCATCTCTTTATTATAACGCAAACCTAAGCTGTATCGGCCATAAAAAGGATGAAGACTTTAACCCATGGGTTAAAGTCTTCTACTGACTGACTAGTTTGTAGACTCGCAATGAGTCCGTTCAACATGTATCAAATCACTAACATTAACAGCACCGTCCTCACGGACGTTGACAACAAGTACCGGAGTTTCTAGCATGCCGCTGATCCACTCCTTATAATCATCCACATGATCATTTGGAAGAATCGTCAAGATGACACCAGCAAAGCCACCACCATGTACTCTGCATGCGCTGTTATCTATTGACTTTAAATACATTTCTGTTAAAGCCAGTGCAACCGATACGTCTTGTTCCCGCGCAATCCCACTTCTATATACGTTTTGGAGCCATTTCCATGAGGAATTACCAGATTCGGTAACGAGCCTCAGGAAATCAGTAAAGCGCCCCTCCTCCAGTGATTTCACCTGTTCATCCACGCGTCTATTTTCTTCAAAAAAATGCAATGCCCGCAGTACTGCACGGTCTCCTGCTTTTTCCCTGACCATTTTAAGGTTGGCATATAGATCCTCCGGCAATAAGTCACGGCAAACCGAAGCGTCTAAAGACTGAGCCACTGCAAACATTTCGTTGGGCACCGCCGCATAATCGTCCGTTAAATCAGCATGATTTCCACCTGTATTTACAATAACGAGGGAATATCCGTTTTGTTCAAAATTCCAATGAACAGGATTTATGATCGGTTCCTTGGGATTTTCGAAGTCAATGGAAATCAAGCCGCCATATGCACAAGCCATCTGATCGAGCAGCCCCGACGGCTTGTTCCAATAGCCATTTTCCGCATACTGACCAATTTTGGATTTGGCAACAGCATCTAACGCTCCCTCGTTATAAAAATGATTTAATATCGTACATATCAACATTTCAAAAGAAGCGGAAGAGCTTAAACCTGAAGCAGAGAACACATTGCTTGATATATAAGCTTGGAATCCCCCGATACGGTATCCGAATTCAAGTAGACCAGCGGCAATGCCACGGATCAGCAGCATCGTACTGTCATCCTCCGGCTTTGGCGACAAGTCGGTTAAATCGATGACGTACTTCGTCTTGTAGCCTTCAGAAAAGAATGTAATTATAGACTCCTCCACTTTAGAAGCTGCAGCGATGGTATCGAGTGTAATACTGCCTGCCAGCACCTTCCCGTGGTTGTGGTCTGTATGATTTCCACCAATTTCGCAGCGTCCCGGAGCACTAAACAGTTCAATATCCCCTACACCAAAATGCTCCCGATACGCCTGTATAAGTGATTCATATCGAGTCGTTTGCTCAGAGATTTGCTGTTGACCGTACATTCGGGCAAGCACCATTTGTCCCTCTCTGGAATTCAATAGTTCCATATCCTTCATCGTATATCCCCCTAATTGTATGTGTTTTCCTATGCTGGAATGATACTATCATTATCTCAATTTTCCCTGTATAAAAGTATGGCACTTTCAAAATTTGTAAGCGCTTATTTTAATCGTTTTACTGAGCATTTTACCAATATAACAAAAAAAGAACCAGCCCCTAATTGGGCCGGTTCCTTGAATTTCTTTTTAGTCGCGTTTCAGTACATATTCCCCATCATTATTACGAGTTACTGTGGCGCCAAGCGCCTCGGCAACTGATTTGAAAGGAACATACAATGTACCATATTCATCCGTATATGGAGCTTGTGGCAGCGTCAATGTGCTTCCTTCCAATACAGCCTGTTTAGAGCCACTTTTCAGCTTAATCGTCTTACCTGTAATATCATCAATTACAGTAGTCTGTTTGGCAGCTGCATCCCATTTTAACTCGGAGTTCAGTTCGCTCGTCAGTTCACGCAATGGAATAAAGGCAGTACCACCACGATTCTCCAAGACGTAGTAATCGTCTTTAGGATCGAAAGTTGTTTCTACTTTTGTAATTTCCAAATCATTTTTTAAAATGTTGTAGATCGGAGAATTCGCTTCAAAATTGCGCAGCGTTGCTCCCGGAGTTAATTCAGCTTGTTTATTCAAGTCAATAACACCGTTAGAAATATCCACTTTATCAGCCGTCACACTACCATTGACGTTCCAGGATTGAGTTTCGGTCAGAATTGTGAAGGACTTCACCGGAAGACCGTCCACATCTGGCAAAGCAACCGTCAGGTCTGTCGCCGCTTTGCGAACATTTCCTTTTTCATCAAAATACATGTCGCTTTTCAGAACCGTGTTAGCACTCAGAACCGTTTTGATTTCAGGGGACTGTGCATACATGGTGCTAACGCCTACATCATACTGATCAACGGCCAGATCCAAATACTTTTTAACTTCGGTATAAGCCTCATTGACCATTTTTTCTTTGTTAGCACTCAGTTCCGTTGTTACTTTATCACTACCTTCAATATTCATGCCGGAAGCAATCGTTTTAGTCATATCAATGGCTTGCCCGATCAGCTCTTTCAAGCCTGCTTCGTCCTTCGCCAGATTCGCCAGGAACGGTTTTACCAATGTTACCAGCTCATCACCACGAAGTTCAGCATGCAGATGGGTCAGTTTCACTTTGTCCTTTTCACCGTATACTTCCTCGGTTACAGACGTTGCAGAAATGGTAGAAGGGTTAGGCGCATGCTTGAGCATAAGTGCAGCGGCTGTTTTCGTCAGTTCTCTCACGTCTTTGGAATATACATATGGATCAAATCCAGCAGGCAGACCGCTCAAACTCTCTTGCGAGTTCATAGATATGTAATAAGGTTTTTTGGCACCTTCCAGTTGAATAGCCAAACCTTGGCGGTCTAAAGCAAGTTCAAACGGCAAATTATACTTATCGATGTGCAATGTACCTTTGGCAGAAGCAAGTTCCTCCGATTGTACTTTGGCTTCATCCACAGTGACGGAAATCGAATTAATCAAATCTACGATTTCCTTATCTCCTTGCGTGATTCCTTCTTTTGGAGTCAATTTAAGAGAGATTTTCTCCGTTGTCTGCTGGGATTTCACATCAAGTGTTCCCAATAAATTTTTACTTACATCAAATCCACCTACTGCCTGGCAACCTGTCAAAGCTACCATTAACAGAATAAGAGGGACGGCGATCCATTTTTTTATATTCATATTAATCCCCTTTCAAGATATTTCCGTAATCTCTTCTATTATCTCAGTGTTAACACGCATTGTAAATGAGTAGAATGGAAAATAGAACTAGTTATTTAGAATCAATTTTCAGCCTGAAGCATCCGGTAAGCCAGTAGTGCCATTTCCAGGCAACGACGTTTGTCAGGGTCTGACAGATTTCCCTCTATGATTTCATTAATTTTATCCAGCCGATTATAAAGGGTCTGTCTGTGAATGTACAAAATTCCGGCGGTATCACGCTTGGAGCCATGGGATTGAAAATAGGCATCCAGTGTATCCAAAAGCTGCATATGGTGCTCACGATCATGCGCAATCAGCTCGCCTAAATGGTCCTCTACGAACTCTTGTAGAAATGGAATGCGGGGCACCGCCTTCAACAACTGATAGATTCCGATGCTGTCGTAAAATAACCGATCCTTCATGACTGGGACGCTTCGTGCCACTTCAATGACCTCATATGCCTCTTCAAAACTGCGATCCGTCCCCGTCATGCGATGCCTTACCTTACCAAAGCCTGCATGAATGCGCACCTTATCAAGCTGTCCTGCGGCATAATTCTGAATATATTGAACAGTATGGGCAAGCACTTTTTTCATTTGCGCTGCGGAACGCAGTGTTAATTCCTCCTTGGCACAAAGGATGTAGCATTGACTTCCCTTCATCATCAGCAGGTTGTGCAACGTTTCTTTTTTCAACAATGAACGAAGCAGCACTAGCACATCCTGATTGATGGATTCCTTGCGTACCTGACTGGCATCCTTGTCCTGATGTTCTACCTCAATGACCCCTGCCCAAAATAAATACTGCCCCTTCGATAACAATCGCAGGCCCATCCGGGTCTGAGCCTGTTCTTCACTGGGAAGCTGTCCGCTCAGCACATCCTGAATCAATTCATTTTGATTACGCAGCAATCGGTCTTCAAGAAACTGTGTTCTCAGCACCAATGTAGCGGCTGCCTTGGCAGTGTAATCGAGTAGCAGCGACATTTCTTCCGTCGGCATTTCACTATGCAGTACCAAACCTACTGCGGAAAACACCTGACCGAAGCATACAACGGGCTGGAACAAGACGGCAGTGGATTCATTCAGGTGAAACAGCAGATGCCCCTCCCGATCGGCGGTCATACTAGATTCCACTTCATTGGCATAAAAATCTGCAATACGGTCCGCTAGATCCGGCTGGACGGAAGGTACGAATCGATTGGTTTCAATGGAAGACATGTAGATGACCTGCCGGGCTGCATAGTCATGAAGCACACGCAAGAGGGCGTTCATATCAGTGCTGCGCAGGGTTTCCTGCTGAAGCTGACGTGAAAATCGCTCCAGATCTTTTAGAAGTTCATGATGTCGGTTAATAAGTAGGGAATGAATATCTTGTGTAATTTCAACAAAACGCACTGGCTGCTCAAATACGATGACCGGGAAGTGATGTCGTTCCGCCAACTCCAGAATTTCAGAGGGGATTTCATGAATGCTCGTGCCCAGCTCCACACACAATCCTGCGGCTTCCGAGCGGATCAGTTGCTCCATATACTCGGCACGCTCTTCCCCCTTTCGGGTGAGCCACAGGCCGGTCGTCAAAATCAAGTCATGACGGCTCACAAACGGAGAAACATTTGTGATTTCTAGCACATGGACCCAACCCACAAGGCGATGTACGCCCTGTTCCCCCGCCGCCAGCTTCGCCCGCCGGAAAACGGGACGTTCCAGCACATCCGCAATGGTAAATGTTTTTTTACCGTTCATCGGCATTCTCCTTATGTATATGTCTTTATGTCATTTTATATGACATATATTCATCAAAAAGTCGAGCCTTTAAGTCAGATAATCCGACAAAATGTATGATGTCAAGGAGCTTCACCCCTTGTAAACTGTACCTAATCTAACATGAATTGCATTTATCGGCTTGAGTCCATGTAACTAATCGGCAGGGCTGCGCAAAAATGATAGTGTAATTTTCTTAACAATTATTTTTAGGAGAGGTGAATGAAATGAAAATTGGGGTTCCGAAAGAGATTAAAAACAATGAAAATCGTGTCGCTCTAACGCCAGCAGGTGCAGCTCAAATGATTCAACACGGACATCACGTATTTGTGGAAAGCCGTGCAGGTGTTGAAAGCGGCTTTACGGATGGAGATTATGCCACTGCGGGTGCGACTCTTGTGCAGCAAGCTGCGGACGTGTGGTCCCAGGCGGATCTGATTATCAAGGTAAAAGAGCCGCTCTCCTCTGAATACGTATATTTTCGACCAGGATTGATTTTATTCACCTATCTACATTTGGCTGCCGAGCCAGCACTGGCCCGCGCTTTAACAGACAACGGCGTAACCGCCATTTCCTATGAGACGCTAGATGTTGAAGGTAGCCTCCCGCTGCTTACTCCGATGAGTGAGGTTGCCGGTCGAATGGCTGTACAAATTGGAGCACAACTGCTGGAAAAACCAAAGGGTGGCAAAGGCATTCTGCTGGCAGGTGTGCCGGGGGTGAAACGCGGTAAAGTGACCATTATTGGCGGAGGGGTGGTCGGCACCAATGCTGCCAAGGTCGCCATCGGTCTTGGGGCAGATGTGACACTGATCGACCTGAGCCTGCAAAGACTGCGCCAACTGGACGATATTTTTGGCAATCAGCTCCATACGCTGGTGTCCACCCCGTCCAACATTGCTGAAGCCGTGGCGCAAAGTGATTTGCTGATCGGTGCTGTCCTGATCACTGGTGCCAAAGCTCCGCGGCTCGTAACGGAAGCCATGGTACAGACGATGCAGCCCGGCTCTGTGATTGTGGATGTGGCCATCGACCAGGGCGGCATAGTCGAGACGATTGACCACATCACCACACACGATCAGCCTACCTATGTGAAGCATGGCGTCATTCACTATGCGGTAGCAAACATGCCGGGCGCGGTACCGCAAACCTCGACGCTCGCTCTGACGAACGCAACGCTCCCCTTTGCTCTCCAGCTCGCAGATTTGGGTGTGCAGGAGGCGCTTCGCAGAAGCAAGCCACTGCTTAGCGGCACCAATGTCCTGAACGGACATATTACCTATGAAGCGGTCGCACGTGATTTGGGATATCCTTATGTTCCCGTAGAACAGGCATGGCAGGCAAAAGCCTTACAATAAGCTCAAAGAACCACACGCTCTTCCCAGCAGGGACTGAAGCGTGTGGTTCTTTTTGTGCTAGCTGTATCCACCGTACTTACTGCATTTCAGACGATCTCTGACGAAAGGAACGTTTGAAGATGGCGATAAATATCTGTGATTTCGTCTAGCGACATGCGCACCAGTCCGCTAGACGAAGGTGCCACAAATTCATGCATCTCGGGAATGAGCGGTTCAGGCTGAAATCCCCAATTTACTTTGGATTTTTTACTGTATTCGGTGTACACGCCTTTGCCGACAAAGCAAGCAACCTTCGGACGGTATTCCTTTAGCTTCTCGTATAGCTTCAGACGTCCTTCGGCGTATTCCTCGCGTGCAATATCCTCTACTCCCCTCGTTGGACGGGAAACAATGTTCGTAAAGCCGAAGCCCAGCTTCAGCAGCTCCCGATCTTCCGATGGATCGTACAAGCGAGGTGTCAAGCCTGCTCCCTCCAGTATGCGCCAAAATCGGTTGCGCGGATTCGCATAATGATGTCCTACCTCGCCTGATTTCAAGCTGGGATTAAAGCCGATGAATACAACGGATAATCCATAATCCAGATGATCATCTACCTCATGCAGTTCTGTCTCTCGCTCTGTCATGGGCTCCTCCTTCCTCAAACAATATCCAGCGGCTGCTTCCGCTTTGGCGGAGGAAAAACTTCGTCTATTTGTTGAAGTTGTTCAGGAGTGAGCCGAATACTTGCTGCCGCTGCATTTTCTCGTACATGCGATTCCTGCACCGCCTTCGGAATTGCCCAGACATCACCGTCCCGTATGACCCAAGCGAGCGCAATTTGGGATGGAGTTACCCCGTGGCTGGCAGCAATGTCTACCATAACAGGATGCTCCAACAGCCCCCGTCGCAGGCGGCCACCTTGGGCAATCGGGCAATAGGCCATCACAGGCACCCCATGCGTACGGCTCCAAGGTAGCAGATCATATTCGATGCCCCGCGAAGCTGCGTGATACAGCACTTGGTTGACAGCGCAGGCTTCGCCTCCACTTAGGCTCCATAGCTCCTCCATGTCGGACTTGTCCAGATTGGACACTCCCCAGTTGCGGATTTTGCCCTGCTCACGCAGTTTTTCCATACCTTGTATCGTCTCTTCCAGCGGAATATTCCCACGCCAATGCAACAAATACATGTCCACGTACTCCGTTCCCATTCGGGTAAGGCTCGCCTCGCACGCTTGAGCCAGTCCTTGACGGTCCGCATGATGAGGATACGCCTTGCTAACAAGATAGACATCATCCCGGCGACCCCGAATGGCCTCTCCGACGATCTCTTCTGCGCCGCCCTCCGCATACATTTCAGCCGTGTCCACCAGCGTCATGCCCAGCTCTAAGCCAAGTTGAAGCGCGCGCACTTCTTTCTGGCGGAGTGATGCTTTTTCACCCATATGCCACGTGCCCTGCCCGATTAGCGGCACTTCACGACCGTCAGTCCAGGTAATCACACTTTTCTTATGTTGGCTCATATGCATTTCCTCCTTAGGAGCCTGATGCCACAGGCTTGTCAAATAGATGGCTCTGCGTCCAATGCTGTCCACCATCCGAGGTGGTATACATGACTGGGGCCTGCTCTAAATCCGAGAAAATAGCCCAGCCTTCCTTGGCATTTGCCATCCCGATTTGCTGACCACCATAACCGTCAAAGCCTTGCTTGCCATTGTTCCACGTCTTGCCGCCGTCAGTCGTCCAGCCGATGGTATTGGGCTTGTCACACGGTGCGCAGTAACCACCCATCCATGCGGTACTGCTATTAACCGCATAGAGCATACCTGGTGCAGCCCCTTCATTTTTGGGAACCTGGTTGTCTTGCTGGCTAATACCTGGTGCCGGACCGCCGCCAGCAGTGGCATTCGCCAGCACAGCACGCCAGCTTTGTCCACTATCGGCAGTATGCCAAAGCGAATACGACGTCTGATTCATCCCCGTATCGCCAACCAGCTCGATCCATGCGTTGCCACGTTCTACCGAACGAATAATGGCTCCATTTAGAGGCGCCTCCGTTGTCCGTGACATGACAGTAGTCCACTTTTGGCCCCCGTTAACCGTGTGTAAAATCTGAAACGAACGGTCTGTGTCCTGCGTAACTGCCCAGCCGTTTTGCTGATCATGGTAATATGGCTGTCCTACCGTGTGACCAGGCACGGGGAGCGAAGACCAGCTTTGCCCACCATCCTTCGTATATTGGTTGCCACTGAACCCTTCCTTGGATGATACAAAGTGTAAAAAGCCCGCTTGCCCTTGCTCAGGCACAGTCCCGACAACCTCCCAGCGTTTGCCGCCATCGCGAGTGGCCAGCAGCGATCCGCTATCTGCCATAACAGCCCAAGCCTGCTGCCCGTTCAAGGCAAAAATCTGCTGAACCGTACCTTGACCCTGATATTGCACATTCCACGTCGATCCGACTGAACCGGATGCAACCGCGTCCGTTCGGGCAATCCAGCCATTTCCGCCGATCCAGCCGGATTGGCCGTCAATCAAACGCAGCGCGGTAATATTGTCCATGCGGACCTTCGCTATCGTAGTGTCTGTGGTTGCTTGTCCTCCTGTTTTCGGTGTATCTACAGTGGTTCCTGAACCATTCGCTTGTGCCGAGGTGACACCCTTTTGCTCATTTTGAGCCGTTTGTCCTGTTTGCGAACTTGTTTGTGAGCCTGTTTCACACCCCGCTGTCACTATGGCTACGGCGAGTAAAAGCACCCAGACCGATGTTTTTTTCTTCATTTTCGTTCATCCCCTTATGTTGGTGATACACATGCTGTGCGGGTATTGTATTCACAGCCATGTATATTCTATGTATTACCCTGCTGTCTTCGTTTCACTCTTAAGGTGAATATACGGAATGGACTGAATGCAAACCAGTGTTACAGGATTACGAGTTTACAGGAACAAAGCCACCCTTTTCGATGGCCCGGGTTCCCGCTTCGCTTTGCAGCCATTCGAGTAATCGTTGCATCGAAGGGCTTGGTTTCTCGCCTTCCCGTGTGACCACGAACAGTTGAGCTGTGAATGGATATTGTTTCGAGCGAATGTGCTCTTTGTTCGGCTCCACTCCATCAATAGACAAAAATTTGACCTCTTGACGATTATGCATCACATTTGCAAAATAATAAAATGAATATCCGAGCGCGTTGTGATCCTTGTTAAAATCTGCGACTGCATTAATCATACCACCCATAATGCCAATTTGTAGTTCACGTGGCGGGTCAGCCATCTCATGGCCTCCCATCACTTTCTTTTGCATGTATGTCTGACTGCCTGAATTTTCTTCTCGCTGGTAAGCAATGATCGGCTGATCCCTGCCCCCTACTTCATTCCAATTGTGGATAGCCCCTTCATATATACGACGAACCTGCTCCGAAGAAAGTCCGTCAACCGGATTGTCTTGATGCACGAGAAAAATAAACGCATCCCACCCAATGGGTGTGAGCTTCATTTGAATTCCCCGGCTTTTTGCCAGACGCAGTTCCTCATCGGAAGGACCAGCCACCAGAATCAGATCCGCCTTCTTTTCGATCAAATTGACATATGCCTGATGGGTCGTGTTGAATCTCAATTCGTGTGCCGCTCGCGCCTTGCTCATTCCGGTCAGTTCATGCAGCATATCCTGTGCAAACGGAATGGCCGCCGTCGCCCCGTCAACTACCGGAAAATCCTTCTCCGCGATGTACGGACGTTGAGGAAGCATCAATGAAATCGTCAGCACAATGACGAGCGCAGCAGATATCGCAGCAACAATCCATTGCCATCTATGATCCACCTTACCATTCTTGTCGGTTAGCGCTGGATAACGATTCACCCCAACTCCTATTACCATGCCAGCTATCGGCAGCAGTGCAGCCAGTAGAAACCAGAATTCACCATGCTGTGTATAGGGTCCCAATACCTCCAACACAGGCTCCGCCCAGGTGTGATAGAGTGAAAAGAGCTGCCACGCTCCTCCCACTTCAGCAGGTTGACCACCAGACCCTTGTATTCCTACAATCCACAACCACAGCCCACATAATAATGATAATAGCCCAGTCAGCATCAGCGAAAGCTTGCCCATGCTAGACATACGCGCACTCAAGGCACCATAAGCTGCAAAAATGAGACCGATAATCCATGCATATAGAAGTAGTATTACAAACACAGTTGTATCTGTCACACCTTCATGCCTCAGCAGAAGCTGCACTTGGGGTGCCACAACCATACTCCAAACTACATTAAACATGACTGAAAACAATCCAAACATAAACGTACCGCCCAGCCATGGCCAGAACCATGCTATCCGAACAGACTCGTCCTTTTCCGGCTTGGTTATAACTCCCTTTGGATCAGACATGTACATCCCCCTATATCTAATGAATGAAATGAGACTGTAAGCCATTGCTTCTTCATTGTACAATTATGGTAAAGATTAGTATACGAGAGGAGGATAAAAATGTCTTTAACCGATCACCCGAATCATACATCTGATGTAACCTTGCTCCGAAAAGCACATGATGATCTATGGCATTCCTTACAGCACATTCCAAGCGATGAAGCACTCAAGCTACTTCACAGCTTTGCAACCCAGGTAGCGTTCTATCACGAGAAAAAGGACAAGGAGGCGGACTGTAAAAACTACTTCCGAACTCCCTTGCCCTATATAGCGATAGCCGTTGGTATTTCACTGCCAACCGCCATGTGGCTTCTGATATTGTTCTTACCCTAATGCTTATGGCAAAAAAGGCCTCCCCCACGGGAAGGACCTTTTTGGTATCGAATCTTCTTTATATCGCTCTGGCATGGATCAAAAAACGGTGCTGCTTCACGCCCCAGTACCCATCACGTTGGATATCCAAATACAGACCATACAGCTGTTCTATATATTTCTCTGGCTGAAAGTCTGCAATCTGCCATTCAATGGCTTTTAAATAGTAGACAAGTGCTCCAATATCGTAAAACCGCTGTATTGGAAACTGCTCCTGCTGCTCTACAATTTCGAAGCCATTGCTTTTCAAACCTGCAAGTGCTTGAGAAAGGGTCCAGTCCGCATACTCGTAATCAGGTGCTCCCAAGCGGGCGTTAAGGCCTGCACAATCCAGGCCTCCCACCTGTTGAGTCAAAAACGTACCTCCTGGACGCATAATACGGCGCACTTCCGCTGGCGAAAATGACTCATGCTTGTTCAGCACAAGATCGAACCCGGCATCGCCAAACGGAAGGGAATCGTCATCATGTATAGCCATCACGCGCACACCCAGCGATTCCAATCTTGCCTTGGCGATAGGAACGTTCGGTGCATATGCCTCTGTCGCACAAACGATCTCTGGAAAAGGACGTAACCGCGACAATAGCTCTCCCCCACCTGTTCCCATATCCAGCATCGCTTTGGAGGAATGGATCAATGCCAAAGCCTTGCCGGCATAAGACCAGTCCAAAGGCTCGCTCGCCACTCGTCCTGTATCCAAAATGAATGAAAAATCCCATCCGGAAAATGGCTGCCTATGATGCTCCAACAACTGTAGAAATTCACGATCTTCTGTATATTTCATATTATTTTGCTCCTCCACTATTGGACTGGACATAATTGAACTCTTCTCTCTGTATGTTCTACGTTGTATCTCTCTGTGCCTTTATTATGTCAGCCCTAATGTGGAGGAGCTCTTACCCGTCGATAAGGTTGTTATATGTCGTGTCCGAACCATCCCATGTTCATCTACCTCCGTCCATATGCTATCCAAACCAGATACTGTCCTTCGTAAGAGCTTAAGGAATTGCTGGTAAAGCCTTTGCAAGCTCCGGTGTCATATCTTTCGGAGTTAATAAGTAATAGCCTGTGTGGGCATCTGAACTGTATAAAGGCTTAATCTTAACTTGAAACATATAAGTGCCTTTCTCTATATTTGGAGTAAGGTTATAAGGTCTGCGCTTTTCCAGTACAGTACTCCAAAGCTTCGGATCTGTAATAGTTGTTGCTTTGTGTTTCTGTTGAATACTTCTAAATAGCTTATAGTCTTCAATATACTGATTGGGTTGATAAGGTTCAAGCTCTTCAGTAATAATAGGAACAGCCCGTATCGAAAAAATATCCTTGGCATCAATGATCACCTTATCCGCATACCCCTTTTGCTCTAGCCAACCTGTAAGCTTGTGATATGAAGCCGGCCAATCAAATGAAAATTCACGAGTCCAGCTCGGTTCGTTATTGGTAAAGGATGACTCTTTGTTTGTAATAGAAACACTCCCTAGGGGATATCGATGTGATTGCATTTCGCTATAACTCATATTTAATACTTCTTCTCTGAGTATATCTTCAAATTCACGTGCTTCTTTGGGATTGGTTAAAACCACTCGTCTTTCATTATCATCTACGGATTGGATATTAATCGTCTCTGCTTTTCCTTGCAGCTTATCCAACTTGTACCTCACCATTTTGTAAGGCTCTGCTTCCATCACTTTAGTCAGTTCTGTCCGGAAGGGCTTCTCCGGGAATGTATAGCGGCGAGTCATGGTGGAACCATCATCCAAACGGTAGACTATGACTGCCGATTCGACGGCCAGGTTTTTGGACAACGTTTTCTCGCCAGCTGCATGTGCACGTACAAGTTCACGATGTAAATTTAGCACAGAGGCGATATAAGCCCTGTCTTGGGAGTAATAAGCTTCTGTTTGTGCATCTCCCCCTAGAGGCTCCTCTTGCCCCACATAAACCTTTTCTACGGAGTGAGCTGTTGGAATCCGTCCCTCATAACCCAACCAACCTGAAATCGGGATATATAGTACCAGCCCCATGATCACACCGTAAACAACCATTTCCACCAAAGCACGAACACGCACAATTTGCCACGTCTTGCGGATGACCATCTCTACAACGATGTAGCCTAAAATAGCTCCAAGTGTATACCCAAAAATCGACCAATTTACTCCTCTTGTACCTGCATTATAAAAATAATCACCTAGTACTAGCATGGCGCATAGTATAACCCCTGCCTTGAACAAAGGCTGTAAGAAAGGAAATGCTATGGCCTGAGTCGCCTTTTCGACCAAGCGTATACGATACAAACCATAACTCAAGGCGACAAACAGCAGAGAGATACCTAAATAGGCAAGTAGCTCTATGTAGGAAAAGGCGCGCTGCGGCAAGTTCTCCATAATGCGTACAAACGGCGATAAGTTTTCCCAAACATTATTATTGCTACGAAACTCCGAACCGTTAATATATTGGACAACGGTTTCTCGCACCCGCACATAACCGTATAAATTACGTTCCAGAAAACGCCCCATCATCATGAATAGAAACTGAGGCAATAGCAGCAAAACATACACTACTACGGTCTGTAGCAACGATTGTCCCACACAAGTCCCTACAAACACGGTAAAGGTAAACAGGAAAATCGTAAGGACGGATACGACCAGAGCCCACGATCCAATATCATGGATATGGAAAATATAAGGCAGTTCGACTGACGTGTTAACCCAAGCAGTTACTCCCGCCGTCAGCCACACAGGTACAAGTAAAAGAATAAGACCGCTAATGAAATGTGCCGTTAATAGATGCTCTCTACGCAAAGGTAGGCTATGATACAAATCGGATGGCCCCTGTCGCTGAACAAAACGAAGCAGCATCACGCCTGCCAGCACCGGTACGGTCATTAAAATTAATTTTTGCAATTCATTACCCGAGTTTGTGCTATCGAACAAGCTTTTTAAAACCACTCGCGGTTGTTCATCACCAATGCTCATAAACAATGGCAGCGGTACTGTAAACAGCAATCCCGCCAAGTACAATAGACCGATCCAGCCATGCTGTCTCAAGCATTGGCGAATTACGCCGCCGCTACAGAAGAATCGGTTGGATGTCATAACCTGCGTCCTCCATTTCATAAATGAAAATTTCCTCAAGCGTCAGCGGCAACAAATCGAATACATGCGGCTCATACGCTTCAATTGTCTCTGCAATCCGCTCTCGCTCACCACGGATAATAAGCAGCAGAACACTGCCCCTCCGCTCCTTATGTACGACCGAAAGTTGGCCACAGACAGCTTCCTCATGCATGCTGTCCCGAAAAGCAACCTGCACCTTATGCGTATCAGATTTGAGGTCGTCGACCTCTTTTTCCAACAGCATCCGTCCTTGGTGCATAATGCCGACATGATCACACATGTCTTCAATCTCACGCAAATTATGAGATGAAATTACGACGGTCATCTCACGTGCAGCGGTTTCTTGGAACAAGAGATTTTTGATCATTCTACGCATCACGGGGTCCAGACCATCAATGGGTTCATCCAAAACCAGCAGCTCAGGCATACAGCTTAAGGCAAGCAAAAAAGCGGCCTGACGCTTCATCCCCTTGGAAAAACGGTGAAGCTTTCGTTTAGGATCTAGCTTGAAAATCTCGGTAAGCTGTGTGTAGCGTTCCTCACTCCAAGTTGGATAAATGGAGCGGTAAAACCGGGCCATCTGACGAATTGTCGCTTGCGGGAAAAAATAAGGGGTATCCGGCAAAAACAGAATGTGCTGCTTGACTTCAGGCTGCTCATACACCGGCTGTCCACCGATTAGCACCTTGCCAGTATCCGGTCGGTAAATCCCGGCAATGATTTTGAGCAGTGTTGTTTTCCCTGCTCCGTTCGAGCCCAGCAGTCCAAAAATGGAGCCCTTCTTCACCGTAAGGGCGAGCTGATCGACAGCCTTTTCTTCTGTAAATGTCTTTGTGACTTCCCTTAATTCAATCAAGGGACATCCCCCTTTCCTTTGTTTCTATAGCTTCCACGTATATGTCGTCCACTTCCTGCTGTGTAAAACCGAAATGGACGGCTTCAATCATCTGTTTTAACAATGCCGTCCGAATCTCATCCCGTTTTATTTGTTGTGGCTGATGCTGGGCAGGTGTGACAAAACTGCCTTTGCCTTGAACGGAATAAATGTATCCTTCTCGTTCCAACTCTCGATACGCCTTCTGAATCGTATTCGGATTCACCGTTAGCTGAGCAGACAATGTCCGTACGGAAGGCAATTGCTCATCCGGCTGAAGTGATCCGTACACGATCATTTCCTTTACCCTGTCCATAAGCTGTTCGTAGATCGGCTTGCGGCTGCGGATATCCAGCTCGAACATGGACTTCCTCCTTTCAAGACTTACTCTGATTCACTTGTATATACTGAACTGTTCTAACTGTACTATCATTAATAGTACAGTTAGAACAGTTTGTCAATCTTTTCTTTGGGTATTCCTTACAAAAATAACCGTGATGCATCATGCATCACGGTTATCGCTTTTTAGCCTTCCCTTGACTCATAAGGTTCATCACGGCTTATATTCGCAAGCGTTGAACCTTCCGGCAGCTTAAGATCCAGCTGGAACCGGAACGTCGCTCCTCTGGCCTCATCGCTATCCACACCAATGGAACCCCCCATCAGCTTAACCAAGTTTTTACAGATGGACAATCCCAGTCCTGTCCCTCCATATTTTCGGTTCAGTGCCGGATGAAGCTGGGAAAAAGGCTGAAACAATAGATGCTGGCGGTCTGCTGGAATACCGATTCCAGTATCCGTTACACTGAACTCAATCAGGCATCTATTTTTACGACGGCTGTAAGCCTTTCTCTCCACAAAGATATTTACACGCCCTCGCTCCGTAAATTTGATCGCATTGCTCACCAAATTCACCAGCACCTGTCGAATACGCACATGATCACCGACCAGCATTCCCGGCATTTCCTGATCCACATGCCATTCCAGCTCAATGCCTTTTTCCATAGCCTGCGTCATGAATAGGTCAGCCACACTGCCGACCACATCATCTAGCACAAAGGGCTCGTGCAACAAAGACATTTTGCCAGCTTCGATTTTGCTCAAATCCAGTATCTCGTTCAATATCTGCATTAAAGCACCGCTGCTGCTGGTAATAATGTCTATATAGCTACGCTGCTCCTCATCCAATTCAGTATCTGCCAGTAACCCTGCCATGCCTATAATGCCGTTCATCGGTGTACGGAGCTCATGACTCATCACAGAGAGAAACTCTGACTTGGCCCGATCGGCGCGTTCGGCAGACTCCTTGGCCCGAATGATCTCCTTTTCATTCGTCCTGTCTACAAAAACCATCACAGCCCCTTTTCGCTCGCCATTATCCATCAAAGGACTGATTCGATAGGAGGCCAGAAAGCTGGACCCGCCTTTTTTCCAAAATACTGCTTCCTCTGCCTGATAAGAAGCTCCGCTTCGAATCGCTTGAAGAATAGAGGACTGTTCGTCCGGAAAATGGCTGCCAATCTGGTCTGCATGGCGAATGATATCTATGCATGCGCCGTTCAGCGGATTAGCCGATCCTACGCCGAACATCTCGATAGCTGCCGGGTTCATAAAGCGGACATGTCCTTCGTTACTTAAACCCACAATTCCTTCGGATACGGCATTCAAAATAAGCGAATGCTCGTTGCTGAGCTTTTCAATTTGAGCAATGTAGTTCTTAAGAGGGGTCACATTTTCTATAATCCCGTAGCAGCCTACAATTTCCTCTTGCACGAAAATCGGGATATTCGTCATCTTGATGAATAGACGCTCCCCCTCCTTATGTATAAATTCCGATTCATAGGTTTGCGTCTCACCCTGCTTGGCCAGCTCCATATGACGCTTGATTTTGTCCTGTTCCTCAGAGGAAGCCATGATAAGTATGTCAGCCCCAAGCAACTCATCCTTCGTATAACCCGTAAGCTCTTCCAAGCTCGGATTCACGCTCAAGATATGACCTTCCATATTCATGGCGCATATCCCGAGTGGATTATGTTGAAATAGTGACTTATAGCGGTTTTCACTTTCACGCAGGCGCTGCTCCATTTCCCGGTGCTCTGTAACATCCTGTATCATCCCGACTATTTGAACAGGCTTCCCTGCCTGCTCGTCCATCTCAGCTTCCCAAATCGAACGCAGTACCTTCTGTTCCCCATTGGGCAATACAATCCGGTAAAATGTTTCTTCGTGAATTCCCTTTAAAATAACGTTGTTGATAATCTGTTTCATCCGTTCTGTATCTTCGGGATGAACCACCTTCATGAAGGCGTCAATACTTGTTTCAACCGGCTTGACGAGATAGCCAAAAATGCTGCGAAATTCCTTAGAAAAATGCATAACATTGTTGACCAGATCCCAGTCCCAGGAGCCGAACATCGCCAACCGCTGAGCTTTTGCCAAATTCTCCTCGCTCTTCTGGCGCTCAGTGATATTCCGACCAATGGACAGAACCCGCTTGATTTTGCCCTGTTCATCCCGAATAATGCGGTACGATACTTCCAGCCACAAATAGTGCCCGTCCTTATGACGAACACGCCGCTTCATGATGCCTGTTTCCTTGAAAAGTCCATGTACACGCATATAATCGGCATCTTCAATATGGTAGAATTGGAGCCGCTTTTTGCCGAGCATTTCCTGCTTTGTATAGCCTAGGAGTTTTTCCACCGATGGAGAAATATATTGAAGTATGCCGTCTGCGGTGCTGTAAGAGATGACATCCGGCGTATTTTCCGTAATCAGCATGTACAGATCCTCATTGTCCGAAAGCACCTGCTCCATGTCCTTTTTCTCCGTGATGTTCATTGCATACGCAATCAAATAAGATTGTTCGGTAGCCTCATCATCAAATATGGTTAATTCCAGCGCTAGCCAGACGGATGTTCCCCTTTTATGTTTCAAACGCAGCTCTGTCTTATAGACTTGATCCGTAGCCTGTAGCCAACCTGCATAAGCCTCCCTCAACCCTCGCTGATCCTGAGCCTCTTTATACAAGAGATGGTAATATCGGATATCCAGTAATTCCTCCTGCTCATATCCGACCATTTTGCAAAAGGCGGGATTGACGTACAGGCACTTCCCTTCCCTCGACAAAATCACGATTCCTGTCGGGGCATGATTATACATATGTTCCAGCAAAGGTAGTCGTCGAGCAGCAGAAAACACAATCAATCTCCTCCTTTGTAGTCTGGCAGTTTTATCCAATTGTACACATTATAACATGATGTGGGATTTTTATAGCGGTGAGTCCACCTCTAGATGAAAGCCCTTAAAACATGTATGCACAAAAGATTGCCGATGCAGATTCATCGGCAATCTTTGAATTATTTTTTTATACCACCCGGCTAATTTATACCACCCGGCTAAGAAAATGACGCAAAAATCGCTCCGCATCGACTTTAAGTGCCACGTCAACCGTAGTCAGTGCTTGAGCTTCGTTCTCATTTTGCACCTCACGGGTGCGACCAACCTCGGCGGAATCGCCCACCTCAACGGCAATGTGCATTGGACGTGTCTCCACAAAACTAGAATCAATAGCCAACCCTACGGCTAAAGGATCATGCAAAGCACAGCCTGCAATACCAGGTCTGAAATTGCGATAAGCTTCCATATAAAAGTCCGTCATATCTGCCATAAACGCGCCCAGCTCGGTCCCTTGCTCACGCCATTTGTCCACATCCTGCTGTGGAAGCAGGGTTTGCATCGTGACGTCCAGCCCGACGAGCGTAAGCGGAAAACCCGCTCCCAGCACATAGGCTGCGGCTTCTGGATCGGCGTAAATATTCGCTTCAGCCGTCGGAGTTACATTCCCTTTCACTGTGACCGCACCGCCCATGATGATCAGGCGGTCAAGCAATTGGGGCAATTCGGGACAGCGATCCAATGCAATCGCAAGATTGGTCAGCGGTCCCACAGCTACCAGGGTAAGTTTGCCTTCATAGCGACGAGCCTGTCCGATTATAAAATCAGCGGCATCCCCAGACGCAGCCTGACGGGAGGGTGCTCCTTTCAACTGATTGCCAATACCGTCTTCGCCGTGAATATGCCGGGAATAAGGTTTGAACAGCTCACGAGTATACGGCTTGTGAGCGCCAGACACGACCGGAGCCTCTTCCCCCAGTTTTTCCAGCAGAATCAGTGAGTTACGTGTTGCCTCCTCCACCGAGATATTACCAAAGGTGGTTGTAATACCGAGTAGCTCCAATTCCGGCGAATGGACCGCGTACGCAATAGCAAGCGCGTCGTCAATGCCAGTATCTACATCTAAGATTAACTTTTTGCTCATGATGACCCTCCACAGTAGAACAGCATTCTTTTTTTCATTATACACAATTTCAATGCTTATTCCCTTGGTCATCAAATTCTTTATTCGAAGACGTAAAAAAGGCTACGACAGTTATGCCGTAACCTTCTTTTAATACTTTTCAATCATTCAAGGGCACATGTTCTGACCAAATCCTAAGGCTCGATTCCCCACACCAGCTTATCATTGTGGAACAACGTTGCTTTGTTCCATTCTGCATAAGAGGTTTTGGTTGGATCGAAGGAGTAGTCATTGGATTCGTCCAGATTAGACCAGTCGCTTTTGTTGATGCGGATCTGAATATCACCTGTTTGCGCTCCGGCAGCAAGCGTACCGGCAGCAGGACTGAAACCAATTTCAATATAGTTGTCAGTAAAGGTACGCAGCACGTTATCATTACCTACTTGCGCATAGTCTACTGCAGATTGCAGCTCCTGGCTGCCATCTTTCGTGAAATAGTAACGAATTTTCAGCTCACTCAGCTTCACAGGTGTTGTTCCTTTATTTTTCAAGTTAAAGAAAGGCTTGACTGCGTTATTCGCTGGATCAGTGTCCCCAGCCCGATACATTACAACCAGATCTCCCGCTGGTTCTGTAGGGTCCGTCGGATCAGTCGGTGTACCTTTAGGTTCAGCGCTTACCGTTGCGGAATCCTTACTTGTTCCTTTCGCATTCGTAGCACTTACAACATAGAAGTAAGTTGTTCCGTTCGTCAGTCCCTTATCCGTGTACTCTCTTTCCGTTACAAGAGGCGCAACGGCTGTAAAAGGACCTGCTTCGCTAGTGGCACGTTTGACCGTGTAGCTATCGGCACCAGTAGACGCATTCCAAGTCAGCGTTACTTGAGCATTACCAGCTACGGCCTTTAAGCCAGACGGTACAGCTGGAGCTGTAGGCGCTGGGTCCACACCACCAGTGGAAGGCACGATAGCAGGGTACGCATTTTGTACCAGCATCACAAACTGATCATGGAACCATGCTCCTGAAATAGGTGCATTCGGTAGAGCATCTGTTAATGTGCCATCCTTGGTTGTATAGGTAGGATCACACATACGGTCAAAGCCTTTACCCTCATCGTTCGGAATGAGTGAGCTGGAACCATCGGAATCACCCGGAGGTTTCGCCCAGACATAGGCATCGATATGACCAGCTGGAGCCGTTTGTGGCGGCGTTCCCATACCTGCTCCGCTGTTATTACACCAGTTACCACGGTGCGAGCGTTTGTCAACACGGCCTGAGTTTACATAGGAGTTAATATCATTGCCGACTGCGGAAGTCGGACGGTTAGGTCCGCCCCATCCGTTACGGCCTGTATCAATTAACATACCGAGTGAGCTCGGCCAGCCTGCGCTGACAAAATCTCTATGCAATGACTCTGCGAAATCCGATTCATCGAAATTAGGATTCCATTCATAGTACTTGGACGATTTGATCGGTTGTCCGCCGATATTCAGATTTGGATCAGGCAAATTAGGTTCTGTCAGCGGTGAAGTGTTGGCTGTATTCGTGATAAAGCCATCTACACTGGCCAGACCTTTGCTAGTGTCTTTGAAAATAGTTGTAAACAGGGATACCGTTGCTGAACGGTTGTTATCCCAACCTAACCAACCAGAGTGACCGATATCTACGTATTTGTACACATTCGGAATCTCGTTCAGCTTATTCATTGTGTACTTCACGCCAGCTTCATAGATTCCTGTAGACTTGGCTTGTGCACATTTCGGATCATCCAGATTAGTTACCAGATTTGGCAAACTGTCTGGTTCAATGATCGCTACGATACGAATATCCTTATATTTGGGATTTGCAAAAATAGAAGCTATTTTGTCAATATAATCCTTTTTATAGGTTTCCAGACCTGCCTGGGTCAGCGGCAATTCACCATTGGAAGCCAAGGCGTGACAATCCCGTCCGGGCAGATCATACACAATAAATTCCGCCGTAATCGGTGTGCTGCCTTTCTTTTGCGCCAATACTTGGTCCAAATGCGCTTCCAGGCCAAGCTTGCCTCCACCGCCGTTAATAGCAGCGATACGATCAAGCCATACGGCTGTCGGGAATGTTTTGACCGTTTGCATTTTTGCTTTCAGATTGGCATCCGTAATCTTGGCAATCGATGTATCAACACTAGCCGCATAATCAGGACTAACATATTTTGTCGCCCCTTGGTAAGGATTGTCCACATGGGATTCTGCATGTATTTTATCCGTAAATCCTGCACCTGGTAGAAAGCTGCTTGCGACGAGTGATAGCGCAAAAGCATACTTCATGCTTTTACGAAGCACTTGCTTTGTTTTCAATTGCTTCACCTATCTTTCCGTGGATTTTGTTGAATCTTCCTATGTCGGCACCTGATTGTTACATGATTAAATGCGAGTTACGCCTACTCTCTCCAAAAAAAAGCGGCGTTCATAGTTGCGAAAGGTAAGCGCTTTCTATTTGTCCATGCGCTCACATTTTCCCCTTTTTGTCACCTCCTATGTTAGATTATAGTGAACTGGAAATCTGCTGTAAATTGAATAAATTAAGGACTACATTATTAATTAGGCATATGAATTGCCACCCTAGTGGTTCATCGCGGCCCCTCTTTTTCTGAAGTCGGTTTCTTCATTTGTTGAACATCCCTGCTATAACAAGCTTTCGGGAGATTTAGGATCGACGGCAAAAGAGCAAATTCATAAAAAGTAAGACCGTATTCTTTAATTTCCGTCAGCCTAAATCGACAATGATAAACTCCAGAACGCCAACTATGCCAAATCGTTATATCTATCGACAGCAAAAGGGTGTTTTCAGGCCCTCATGACCATGAAAACACCCTTTAATTGTTGTGAAGACAATCTTTGCTCTTGTTGTTCTACACTTTTTCGCGATCCTTGCCTTTGTCGGATTGCCCTGCATTTTTATTGGCGGCATCCCGATCCAGCTGCATTTCTTCAACCGTCTTCACCTTAAGTCGTGCTGCTCCCTCATAGGGTCGGGTTGGAATCAGATCGCCTGCAGCCAGACGTTGACGCGCCTCGGCAATCGCTGCTCCATATTGCGGCAGCCATGCTTCCTGCGCCACCAGCATTTCATCAACCATCTGCCAAATTTCTTTCGGATTACACACCGCGCCTACTAGCGGATCCATCATAAATGCTTGTCGCAGCAGCTTATCATCTCCGTGTACAGCCGCTTCAACAGCCAAACGCTGGACGGAAATACTTACATTACAGACGGCAGCAAGACCGAGCGGAAGGTCTCCTACATGTGGCATGGAGATACCATTCCGATCCACATATCCAGGTGCTTCAATAATCGCGTCGTCTGGCAAATTGGAAATCACACCGTTATTTACGACATTAAAATGCCCCCGGTATACACGTCCGGTTTCCAAACCTTCGATAATGTATGAACCATGCTCTTCGCCGCGATTTTCCGCCTTGTACTCCAATGGATCTTCTTTCATCCAGTTAGGGAAATCTGTTTCAAACCAATTACGTCCTTCTGTACATACACGCAGATAACCGCCTGTTTCTCCGTTGATCCAGCTGCCTAGATCAATCCAGTCCAGAATTTCATTCGGACGCTTCCGGTACCAAGGTACATATTCACTTAGATGACCATTCGACTCTGTGCTGTAATAGCCAAAACGACGAAGCATGTCGATGCGTACCTTTTCGGTGCGGCTATATTCGGGATGTTTTTCAAAAGCCTCCAGCAGTCCGGCTGTCAGATCCTTGCCTTCATGTGACGCCTGAATGTACCACGTCTGGTGATTGATTCCGGCACACACAATGTCCACATCCTGCTTCTCCAGACCATACACCTCGGCAATTTGGTGATGCCCATGCTGGACGCCGTGACATAGACCGATTGTACGCACACCGCTGTATTTATTGCAGGCCCACGTCATCATCGCCATGGGGTTCGAGTAGTTCAGCAGCAATACATCCGGTGCACTTAGCTCGCGGATATCCTTGCAAATTTCCAGCATTTCAGCAATGCCGCGCTGACCATACATGATGCCTCCTGCACACAGGGTATCGCCCACGCATTGATCCACGCCATATTTCAGCGGAATATCCACATCGGTCGCAAAGGCTTCAAGACCGCCAACCCGGATCGTACAAATGACGTATTTGGCATCCTTTAAAGCTATCTTTCGGTTCGTAGAGGACTGTATTTGTATCGATAAACCGTTCTCCCGAATATCCCGCTGGCACAGCTCAGTGACCATATCCAAATTGTTCTGACTTATGTCCGTAAAAGCCACTTCAATATCATTAAATTCCGGCACCGATAACAGATCTCGTAAAATTCCACGGGTAAAACCGATGCTTCCTGCTCCAATAAAAGCTACTTTAAATGACACGGCATTCAACCTCCGGTAATTAGAATGGGTATATACCGTCATTGTAGCAATAGGCCTGTAGAAAGCGTTATCAAAATCATGACCAGTTTCGTATTTAGGTGTCAAAAATCCTAACTTTCGCATCAATAAATACTGCTTGCCGTTAACGATAGCTGCCTACGCTTCTTTTGTTGCTGTATAATGAATTAAGTCTCTAAATATTTACAAAGGAGCAAGACATGTCAAACCGTAAATGGACATTTATCCTTATCCCCGTCTTCCTGCTATTTGCCTGGATGCTCTTCCAGTTCACTCTGTCTTCTTTTCAAATTCACCAATTTGCAGAGTTATTGAAGACGGTTTCTCCAAAAGACGGGGTTTCCGATACAAAAGTCGTACTGATATCACAGGAGTTGGATAATTATTACTGGCGGTCAATCGAACAAGGAGCCCGAAAGGAAGCGGAACAGTACGGTATGCGGCTCGATTATATCGGGCCGGACCGCATTAATCCGTCCGAGCAGGTCAAACTGCTGGATAAAGCGATCGCCAGCAAGGCGGATGCAATTCTGGTTCAAGGGATAAATGATCCAGAGTATCGCCGATTAATCGACAAAGCAGCCGGACTTGGCATCCCCGTCATCACGATCGATACGGATGAACCAGGCTCCCGTAGACTAGCTTACGTGGGAACGGATAACGAAGGAGCTGGAAAACGGATGGGCGCGCTGTTAGCGAAAGCCTCTGGAGAGCGTGGCGACATCGGAGTTATGATCAGTAGCGAGCGTGTTGAGAATCAGCGACTCAGGCTTGCTGGATTTCGTTCCGTGATCGGTCGCTATCCCAAGCTCCGCATTGTGGAGATTCGCTCCTCAAATATTTCACGGCTTCAGGCAGTACAGCAAGCTCAGAACATGCTCACCCGGTATCCGCAGATCCGCTACATGGTCGGATTCAGTGCGCTGGACGGCCTTGGCATTCTGGAAGCCTCGGAACGGCGCGGAGCGCAGAACTTGCAAATTTTCGCTTTTGACGATATGGCCGAGACGTTGGAAGCGATCAAAGATCGCAAAATCGAACTGACCATTGTTCAACAGCCAGAAGAAATGGGGGCTAAGGCCATAAAATTGCTGAATGATTATCTAAAGGGGAATGATCCCCAGCAATTAACATACACCAGGGTATATGAAGTGCATGCGGACACTCCCGACAACATGTCCGGAGATGACAGACGATGACGATCAGAACGAAGCTGCTTCTGTTCATCCCTCTTCTAGTTGTGTTCGCCAATATCATCGCTTATTTTGTATTCCAAAGCGGAAAGGTCGTACAACAGAGCTACGATGAAATGCTTGGCCGAATTCTCCTCATTGAGCAAACCTCCGAATCGGCGGAGAGCAACTTAAAGCTCCTATATGCCTATCTGCTTAATCCAAGAGGCGATAAGGCTGTGCAGGGCCCGACAGAATACCAATTGATGCAGTTAAAAGGCAGAATTCAGGAAGTCTCCGACTCGACCGACCCTTCTTTCGCCGAGGAGGACTACGTGAATCTGTTGGCCACATTTCTTAAAGAGAAACAAGCCGCAGTTCTGGATGCAAAGGCACAAGATCCTCAATCGGCTTTTGAACATTATATTGAAGCGGAAAAAACCGTCAGCTATATTCATGAGGAGGGTCAGCAACTGATCGATGCTGAACTAGCTTATTACCGACCAATCATTGAGAACATCCGGAACAAGAATGAGCGAATGAACGGATGGGGAGTCGCGTTGTTCGGCATGAACGCGCTGATGGGGGTTTTGCTTGCAATCTGGATCTCGCGCAGCATTACTGGCCCTGTCGGCAGACTTGTCGGACTGGCGAAGCGAATCGCCACAGGTGATCTGAACATCAAGCCCCAACCGCGACGGGATGACGAGCTAGGCGTACTGTCGGACGCCATTTCGCAAATGTCCGCCGATTTGAGTATCCTCATTGAGAAGGATAAACAGAGTCTGGAAATGCGGCGGCTTGTGAAGGAACTGGAGCTTCTGGCTCTGCAAAATCAAATTAATCCGCACTTTTTATTCAATACCTTAAATGTGCTCTCCAAGCTGGCGATCCTGGAAGGGGCGGAGAAAACCAGCGACCTGATCGTTTCGCTGTCCAATCTGCTACGGTACAGCCTGCAAAAGCTGGACAAACCCGTAACACTCCAAGAGGAACTAGATCATATTCGCGAATACGTAACCATCCAGCAGGCACGCTTTCGGGACAGAATTCTCTTTATTCTTCACTTTGACGCTTCCGTACTTCAGCAGCAAATTCCGGCCTTGACGATCCAGCCATTTATTGAAAACGCTTTTCTTCATGGTGTGGCAGATATGGAAGACGGAGCCATTATCACGTTGACATTGTCGCGAGCGAACGAGGATGTACAAATTGAAATCTCGGACAACGGAAAGGGTATGACGGAGGAAACCCGACTGTCCGTACTCCGTCTTAAAGGCGAAGCCGAAAGCGGCAGTTCAACAGGACTTGGAATGCAAAATGTGTTTAGGCGGCTGCAGTTGTTCTACGGAAAGGAAGAAGAAATGGTTGAAATCAATAGCAATATCGGACGAGGTACTACCATAACCATACGAATTCCAGTCAAGAAGGAGAGTGAGCGGACTGATGTATCGGTTGTTGATCGCGGATGACGAGGCTTTGGAGAGGGAAGGACTGGAATTGACAGTGGAACGGGCGATGCCGGGGATATTCCGGTTTATTCATGCTGGCAACGGCCGCATGGCGATTGAATGCGCGGAAGAGCACCGTCCCCATATTGCCATTCTGGATATCAATATGCCCGGAATTGACGGGCTTGCGGCGCTTCGTGAATTAAAGGAGCGGCTTCCCGATACCCGATTCGTGCTCGTCACTGCCTACGATTATTTTGCCTATGCCCGGGAGGCGCTCTCTTTGGGCGTAAAAGAATATATTCTGAAGCCGGCGAAGCGAGAACTCATCATCGGCACATTGAAACGACTGATTGAAGAAATTGAGTGCGAGAAGCGGGCACGTACGGAAGAATTGGAGCTTAGGCATAAAATCTCACAGTTAATGCCGCTCGCAGAAAATGAGCTAGCTTTAATGCTTATGGTCGACCAGACCGTGGATTCGAGCGCTTCCCAGCTATCAGAATGGCTGGACTTTCCTCTTGATCAGGGAAGCGCCATCATTGCCGCCTTTGACGGATATACGGACGAGCAGGATAAAAAGAAAATTTACGATCATTTCCGAAGCTATGTAAAAACGCATGGCCCGAATGCCATTGTAAGCTCTTTGATCGACCATCATGTAGCCACTTTTTTACGCAAGCCGCCTGCCACCAACGAAAACGACTGGCGCCAGTTGGTTAAACACCTTGTTCAGCAGCTTTCCGAGCTTGCCCAGCAGCAACTTGGTATAAAGACAGCCATTGGAATCGGATCGCTGCATAACGGCGAGGAAGGACTTCGCAAATCCTATTTTGAAGCTGTTTTTGCCTCCACCCTACGTAAACGGGATGGAGGTTACTGCCACTTTGACGAACTAAAGTCATCAGAGGCTGGAAACGCTTCTTTGCTTGCCATCAAAGCGGAGAATGGAATGCTTCAGCAGACGTACGTCATGTCAGCACTGCAACGGATACGCGAACAGCGAGAGGTTCAAACACTGACTATGCTGGGTAGGGCGAAAATGTATATCGAGGAACGGTTCAACGATGATCTTTCGCTGGAAGAAGTGGCTGATTTTGTCCATTTGAATCCTCACTACTTCAGCAAAATTTTCAAACAGGAATACGGAGAAACATTTATCGACTTTGTAACCCGGCTGCGGATTGATAAAGCCATCTCTCTGATTAAGGCTGGCAACCTTACTCTTAAGGAAATCAGCTTTGAAGTGGGTTATAAGGACCCGAACTATTTTAGCCGCGTCTTTAAAAAGATAACGGGCGTTCCTCCCACTGAGTTTAAAGGCCAAAAATAGTGAGATTCATCCATGCCGACTATCAGCATGGATTTTTTTAAGCTCGAATGACAAGGTAATGCTAGGTTCAGCCCCTCTATCTCCGATTCGGGAACCGAAGCCAAAATCGTGCATGAAAAGGTCCGTTTATTGAAGACGATAACCGGCCTTTCTTTTATAAGCGCATGTTATACTTCTCCTCGAAGAACGGAATGAGGTTCCAGAGATCTGGAGGGGAGATGATCATATGGCAGTAATCATCAATAATGAAAGCGCTCAACGGAAAGCGCTTCAATCAGAAAAACCTAATATGCTTTTTGTGACGTTGGTATCCATCGTAGCTGCGCTCGGAGGTATCCTGTTCGGTTTTGATATCGCGGTTGTTTCGGGAGCAGTCGAATTCCTACAGCAACGTTTTTCGCTGAGCGAATTTCAGGTTGGTTGGGCGGTGTCAAGTCTGATTGTCGGGAGTGTCACCGGAGCGGCTCTCTCCGGCTACATGAGTGAAAAGATCGGCAGAAAAAAGGTATTACTGGCCGCCGGATTTTTATTCGTCGTCGGCTCGATCTGCTCTGCGCTTCAAGACACGTTCACCGGGTATGTTATCTTTCGCATGATCGGCGGCATTGGCATAGGAATCACTTCCACCGTTTGTCCGGTGTACAACGCGGAAATTGCTCCCGCTAAATACCGAGGTCGTTTGGTTGCTTTAAATCAGTTGGCGATCGTAACAGGGATTTTCCTGGTTTATTTTCAGAATTCGTGGATCGTCAGCATGGGGGATGAAGCCTGGGGTGTCTCAACAGCCTGGCGCTGGATGTTCGGAGTGGGAGCCGTTCCCGGACTGATCTTTATGCTCTTGATGCTCTTCATACCCGAAAGCCCGCGATGGCTTATTAAACAGAATCGGCCTTATGAAGCGCTGCCGATTTTGCTGAAAATTCACGGTGAAGAAGCCGCTAAGCAGGAAGTGCTTGATATCAAGGAATCATTCAAAAATGAGAACAACTCATTGAAGCAATTGTTTGCTCCCGGTATTCGGGTCGCTCTCTTTATCGGTGTCATGCTCGCCATTATGCAGCATATTACCGGTATCAATGCCATTTTGTATTACGCGCCGGTTATCTTTAAAGGAATGGGACTCGGTACGGACGCTTCTTTGACCCAGACCATTTGGATCGGGTTGATCAATGTGTTGTTCACCATCGTATCCGTATGGCTGATCGACAAAGCGGGACGAAAAGTCCTGCTGATCATCGGCACCTCGTTGATGACCTGCTGTTTGGTCATTATTGGAGCCGCATTCAAAATGGGTTTGACCACCGGACCGCTCGTACTCATCCTAATATTGATCTACGTGGCCTCCTATGCTATATCGCTTGGACCGATCGTATGGGTTATGATCTCGGAGATCTTTCCGAACCGCATTCGCGGCAAAGCGGTAGCCATCGCTTCGATGGCATTGTGGGCCGGCGATTATCTAGTATCGCAGGCCTTCCCTCCTCTGCTGAGTTCAGCCGGCCCGTCCAATACCTTCTGGTTATTCGGAGCCATCTCGTTGTTCGTCGTAGTCTTTATATGGCGCAAGGTTCCCGAAACCAAGGGGAGATCACTTGAACAGATGGAAAATATGTGGCTTGGGAAATGACCCAACTTTAACCACGCCCTCTGAGTCATACCGACCTAAATCGGCAATGGTTCAGAGGCTTCTTATTATCAGTTCCCAACCTCCTCCGCATAGTTCCTCACATTGCGCTCCACAGCTGAGCGGTATTCTACAGGCGTCTTGCCTGTGTGCTTTTTGAACAACATATGAAAATACTGCCTGCTGGCCACGCCTACATAATCGGCAATTTCTTGAATGGGAATGTCCGTTTGCTGAAGAAGCATACGAGCCTTGTCCATTCGCAGCATCGTTAAATACGCGGTGAGGGTTAGCCCAGTATGTTTTTTGAAAATACGGTGCAAATAACCTGGGTGCAGATTCACGGCTGCCGCCATGTCCTTAACCACAATATCTCGGTCATAGTTCAGATGGAGAAATTCAATGCATCGTTTGATGTACATATCCGTTTGCTGCGTGTTGCTGCGCTCTGCCTCTTCCCGTAGACGTGCAATTCGTACTAGCAATTGCATAAAAAGCATCTCTGCCATTGCACCCGGCTGTTCTTTTCGTTGGTCTAGCTCCAGCACGAGACTTTTCAACGCATAATATACCTCTTCCGGGTCCGATAGTACCAGATACGGGAACGGACGTGACATGAGAGTCGTGACCTCCTGCTCCTCTGCTGCCATTTGTCGGATAGACGGCCCTACCCTCACTCCCTCCGAAAAACCAAACTCTACATTTAGCATCCGGCACGGTTGTTCTCCTTCCACCACCAGTCGATGCGGTACACCTGCGTCTAGCATAATAAACTCGCCTTTACGCAGCGTGATGCTTTCTTCCACATTCTCTCCCGTTTGTACATCTACCCTGCAAAAGCCGGAAATCATGTACATAATTTCGGTAGAATGATGATCGTGGTAAGACATGGTATAGTCATGCCATTGCTTGTAATAGTAAGCAAAAAAACGGGGAATATAATCCCCGTCACGCAGCCGTGGCTCAAACAGACTTCCGTTCATCCCCGCACCTCCACAAAATAGATAAGGCTAACACGACAACGTATCTGAAACCGCTCTATTTTCACAGTTTAACAGACTGAGTCCTGTACTTCTATTTCACTCCATCGGACGATCTGAAATCCTTTGGAATACGGCAGACGACTCCTGCCTAAAAGGTTGGGGATTTATCACTTTCTGGACTTAAATACTGAATCAACATTCCCGCAAATCGGTTAGCAATATCTATATCATCAAGTTCGTTATTCCAATCGTCCTTGGACGTCAGACTCATTTTCTGGAGTATACCCATCATAGACGTGAAGATAAAATGAGCGGTCTTCAAGGGTTCTGTGTCGGACTTTAATGATCCATCTTGGAATCCAACTTCCAGAGCATCCATCAGGAAATGTCGTTCCTTTTCCCGGCTAACAAAATTTTTGTACTGTTCTTTGAGTTCTTGATTTGAATCATAAGCTTCGTAATGCAGATCGAATAGAAGAATAAACTTGATGTATTCCGGATGTTGCCAAGCGTAATCAATCCACGCATCAAGCATCGAAGTAAGCATCTCCTTCCCGCTCATTTCGGCTGAAGGTGCCCTTCTCACAAATACGGTCATGCTCTCCAGGATTTCCATCTGAACCTCAAAGATCAGTTCGTTCATGGACTGAAAGTGCTTATAGAATGTGACCCGGCTTACACCAGCCACGTTGCATACATCCTTAACATTAACAATAAAGCGATGGCTGTCATGATCAAAGAGAGACGTATTAGCCTCATCTCTCCAAGTCTCTTGATGAGATAATCGAGCAGCCATATCTGCACAACGATGCCTATAATTGCACCAAACGTAATGATGCAATAAACAAATTCACATCAGAATGAAAAGTGGAAATGTAGCAGACTTAGGTAAGCTGCTCATGTTTGTAACCCCCTTCAACCATTTACACTATGTAACCCTTTACTATGTGTAAACTACACTAGTTGAAATAGGGGCTATTGTAAATAAAAATACAGACCTATTGAGCCTAGCTATTGGGCTCCTGTTTTGCAAACTCCTGTAACATGCCTCTTATTTGTTCTACCAATTTAGCAGGAGCTTTCTTGGGTGAACCCGTGTCAAACGGAGGCTGAGGATCGTATTCCAAAATCAGCTGGACTCCTTTACTCATGTCTTCTCCCAATTCCCAAGCTATTAACTGGAGTGCCATATCAATACCAGAGGAGACACCGGCTGCTGTAACCATTTTGCCCTGACGAACCACTCTCTCATCTGTTGGAATGGCTCCAAGAGATTGGAGCAGGTCTAAGGAACCCCAATGACTGGTGGCTACGGTTCCATTTAACAAGCCTGCTGCGCTCAAAATCAAAGAGCCGTTACAAACCGACGTGGTCCATTTTGTAGTTTCATGTATTTGGCGAATCCAATTTAACGTTTCTTCGTCATTCATTGGGGTTTTATAATTTGGCGGACTGCATCCAGGAACAACAAGAATATCAGCTGAATTAACTTCAGAAAAACTGTAATCGGCATGCAAATAACCCATATTTGAGTCCAGCTTGATTAACCCTTTTTGCTTAGCGACAAACTTCACTTCACATTTCAGTGTAGCAGCAAATACATCGTATGGACCTATTGCATCTAACGCTGTAATTCCATCGAAAAGCATGATTGCGATTTTCATGATGCTCTCTCCTTTGAAGTGGGATTTTATTCTTGCATACCCATACTAACATACATATACGGGGTATGGGTATATTTGATGATGTAAAACTTTAATAGTAGGTACCTGTAAAAAGGCATACTTAAAAAGGACCACCCCGGGGTAGCCCTTTTTAAGTATACCTGCAAAGCTGTTAATCGCGAGCCGCTTAAGAGCTTTGCTTTCTCAACTGACCATAATATAAATCACTGTAAAAGCCTTTGTGAGCCAGCAGTTCATCATGAGAACCCTGCTCCTCCAGACGGCCATCCTTCAAGACCAGAATCCGGTCAGCCTGACGAATGGTATTCAGCCGATGCGCGATGACAAAACTTGTTCGACCCTGCATAAGCCGCTCCAGTCCTTCTTGTATCTTCATCTCTGTAATGGTGTCAATGCTGCTGGTTGCCTCGTCAAGTACAAGGATAGAAGGGTTGGCTAAAATAGCACGGGCAATAGCCAGCAGCTGTTTTTGCCCTTGACTGATGCCGCTGCCATTCACTTCCAGCACCTTGTCGTATCCGTCCTTCATATGCATGATAAAGGAATGGGCGTTGGCCAATTTCGATGCTTGTTCAACCTCCTCATCGGTAGCGTCCAGTCTGCCGAAGCGGATATTTTCACGAATCGTCCCCTGAAACAGGAAGGAGTCCTGTAGCACAAATGCCATGCGGGAACGCAAGCTTTCACGCTGTATGGTGGTGATATCGCGCCCGTCCAGCGTAATCATTCCCTTGTCGGGGCTATAAAATCTGGAGAGGAGCTGGATCAGTGTCGTTTTTCCTGCCCCGGTCGGGCCGACTAGTGCGATCATTTCACCAGGTTTGACTTCAAAAGAGATACCTTCCAGCGTAGCGCTTCCCTCATCATAACCGAAGGAAACATCCGTAAACCGCACCGCCCCCTCCACATGCGCTACCTCCACTGCGCCGCGTTCATCCTTGGACTCTTCATCTTCATCCAATATTTCAAATACTCTTTCAGCTCCGGCAATGGCGGACAGCAGGGTGTTCCACTGGTTAGCCAAATCGTTCAGCGGTCTGGTGAACTGGCGGGCATATTCTACGAATACAATAATTGTACCTATAGTGATGGAGCCGCGAATGGCCAAAATCCCACCGATCCCCGCTACAATAGCAAAGCTGAGATTATTCAGTCCGTTCATCAGCTTCGGTATGAAGCCTGAAATCGTTTGGGCCCAGAAACCCGACAGCCGAATACGGTCATTACGCTCGCCAAAACCATAGATGACTCTCTTTTCCTGCGAAAATGCTTTAATAATCTGCTGCCCGGACAGCGTTTCTTCGATGTATCCGTTCAGTTCGCCCACATTCTTCTGGCGTTCCTTATATAAGGGCCCGGTACGACGTGTGATCCAGCGCATCCCGGCAGCCATTAACGGTACCACGATAAAGGTCAGCAGGGTCATCAGCGGGCTTAACCACAGCATCACCGTGAGTGTACCGATTAGCGTCAATATGCTCGAAAAAATCTGAATGGCGGAACTGTTCAGCGTAGAACTGACATTTTCAATATCATTGGTCAGACGGCTCATAATCTCTCCCTGCTGACGTTTGCCGTAGAAAGGAATCGGTAGTCGATGCAAATGTGAAAACAGATCGAAACGCATGCGGTACACCGTCTCTTGGGCAATCTCGATCATCCAGATATTCTGCAGCCAGGAGGTCAGCGAGTTGAGCAGATATACAGCTCCTAATCCGATGAGAAAATAAATCCACGTGCGTCCACCCGGACCTTCGAGAAAATCATCTACCGCTACGCCGACCAGATATGGACCCAGCAGAGCCAGCCCGGAGCTGAGCAGTACCATGAACAGTACCAGCATCAGTTTGGCCTTACGGCGGGCCAGATAAGCCCATATCCGTCCTAACGTGCCAGACCAATTCTTCGCTTTGGCCTTGCGGCGTCCTTCAGCTCCCGCCGGATTTCGCAGCACACCGGACGGCGGTGTAGGCTGACGGAACGGTTCAATGAGTTCCTTAAACATGCGACTCCTCCTTTCCATATTGTGATTCATAGATACGCCGATACAGATCCGAACTATCCATGAGATGCTCATGGCTTCCACTTGCCATCAGGCGACCCTCATCCAGCAGTAAAATCTGATTTGCCGATGCGGTCGAGCTGATCTTCTGCGTAATGAGAAATGTCGTGCAGGACAGACCATCGAGTGCATTCAGTAGTGCTGCTTCTGTCCCTACATCCAGCGCACTTGTGCTGTCGTCCAAAATCAGCACTGCCGGCTGGCGCACCAGTGCGCGGGCAATCGAAAGCCGCTGTTTCTGTCCGCCAGACAGATTGACGCCACGTTGCCCGAGCATCGTGTCATAGCCTTGCGGCAAGCGTTCAATCATATTATGAATTTGCGCCATGCGTGCGGCTTCTTGAATTTGCTCCAGGCTGGCATTCTCCAGCCCCCAAGCAATATTATCCCGAATCGAGCCGGTGAATAGCAGTACCTCCTGAGGGACATAGCCAATCGCCTCTCGTAATATGGACGCGTCCAGTTCACGAGCGTCCTTTCCGTCAAAGCGCACATGACCTTCATCTTCTTCATACAGACGTGTAATCAACTGAACAAGTGAGGATTTGCCCGAGCCAGTGGCCCCCATAATAGCTATCCGCTCGCCTGATCGCGCCTTAAAAGATATATCCTTTAGTACAGCTAAATCACTGCCCGGATAATGAAAGCTCACCCGGTCCATTTCCACCTGTCCCTTAATCCGTGTATGATGCGTTGAAACAAGCTCCAGCGCTTGCCTATCTTCATTAGATGTTTCCAATACCTCTCGAATCCGCCCGGTAGATGCAGTTGCCCGGGAAAATACAACAACGATACCTGATAAGGCAGACAAGGCTCCAATCGTCCGCAGTGAATAATTGACGACTGCAACCACCTGTCCTACACTGGCATCCCCAGTGGAAATTTGGCCGCGTCCGAACCAAAGTACTGCAATAATCCCTGCATTCATCGTAAACAAAATGAACGGCATCGTCGTTTCTGTCCAGCGCAGAGCGGACACCGTCCCTTTCATCAATTCGCCTCCATAATGGGCAAAACGTTCGATTTCATGCCGCATCCGCACAAAAACCCGGATGAGTCGAATGCCTGTCAGGTTCTCCTGAATCACTCCGTTAACGTCATCCAAGCGTCGCTGGACACCTTTAAACAAAGTAACCGTTCGCCGCATCATCACCAACACAAATGCGAACAGCACCGGGGCCATAACCGCCAATAGCAGCCCAAGCCTGAAATGTACAACCAGTGCCATCACAATACTGCCGATGACTACAAGCGGAACCCGTGTCATAAACCGCAGGCTCATAAACACCGTGTCCTGTACTTGCGTGACATCCCCGGTCAGACGCGTAATCAGCGACGAAGTGGCAAAACGTTTAAACACAGGATACGAAAAAGATTGCACTTTACGGTACAACTTTTCCCGCAAATCATAGCCGAAGCCCTGACTTGCATGTGAAGCAAAAAAAGAGCTGGATATGCCCGCCATAAAAGCGATAACGGCACTCCCCACCAGTACACTGCCCCATAACCAGACGACGGACAAATCCTGCTGTCGGATGCCCTCGTCAATGATTTTAGAGATCAAATATGGCTGCGATAGCTCTACCGTCAATTCCAGCAACATCATCACGAGCGCTGCGATGGCTGGAACCCGATATTTTTTTAGAAAAGAAAACATCATTCCCACAAGCATTCCTCCAATTGCCCATAGCCGTCCTTCCAGATCAGCGTGTAATGGTTATAAGATTCGAACCTGTCTGCTGTAAAACCATATATACGCACTTTATACAGCACTATATTTTATTATACCCTTCTGAACGGCTTCGTTTAACCAGCAAATTTGGAGACTCGGGTTGTGAAATTAAAAGATATACAAGAAAGCGTTCCAGTCACGGTCACACTTACCGGACGGGAACGCCTTTTCGGTTATTTCGGCAGCTCTGCCGGATAATACTGCAGCCAGCGCCTTAAATCCGCGCTATGGATGACACGCTTGGGATCTTCACCGACTAGGCGAAGTCGCTCTAGCACAAACTTGATTTCACCGGAGCCCGCCTCGATTCCTTCCTGCTCCAGCATATATTGAACTGCACTTCTGCCCGAATGCTTGCCGAGTACGAACGAATGGTCAGTGCCCAGCTCGGTTGGATCAAGGGCCTGATAGGCGGCGCGCTCCTTTAGCAGACCGTTGATATGTATGCCGGATTCATGGGCGAATACCAAGTCTCCCACAATTGGCTTGCCTTCGGGAACGATTCGGTTGGAGGCTTTAGACACCAGTGCAGCCAGCGGGTTCAGCAGTTCGGGACGGACGCTGCAGGTTCCTTGATATAGGTCCCTCCACGACATCACCACCTCCTCCAGCGCCGTATTACCTGCCCTTTCCCCAAGGCCCGACACTGTGGTACTGGCCCAGACAGCTCCCGCCTGCAAAGCTGCCAGGGTATTGGCAAGCGCTAGGCCATAATCATTATGACAGTGAATCTCAAGCTCCACATCCTGCGGCACGCGCGATATAAGCCTGTCTATACGGGCAGCTATCGCAGCGGGATGGTGAACAGACAGCGTATCGGCATATCTGAAGCGCCGGATGCCATCCCTGTAGAGCTGATTCGCCAACTGCTCAAGGAACAGGTCATCTGCCCTTGAAGCATCCTCAAAGCCTACGGAAACAGTCAATCCTTTACACTGACCGTAATCGACAGACTTGCGGATCAGCTCTGTCACCTGCTCAGGATTCATACCCAGCTTGGACTTCATCTGCACCGTCGACACGGGAACCGAAATATGGGCCCAGCCGACGCCTGTCGATTCAGCTGCATCAATATCCGTGAACACCGCGCGATTCCAGGTCATTAGCTTCATCTGAAGTCCGAGAGCAGCAATCCTGGCAATAGACCTGCACTCCGCCTTTCCCATTGCCGGAATTCCGATCTCAGCCTGCTCCACCCCCGCCGAGTCCAGCATGATGGCAATTTCAGTTTTCTCCTCGGCCGAAAAGGCAACGCCCGGAGCCTGTTCTCCGTCACGAAGTGTCGTATCACAAATATGCAACTGACTCATCTATATCCCCTCCCGTTCCGCAGCAAGGGCAACACGGGTTGCGTTTGACTGCTATAGTGCAGCTACTCATATCCAGCACATTCATACGGTACATACGGTCAGTGAACAAATTGCCCGCATCTGTAATCCATTTGACCGCTTCCAATGCAGCCATACAGCCAATCAAACCCGAGGTGGCTCCCAGAACCGGGAATCCCAGAGGCTCCCAAGGCTGTCCGCCTTCCGGGTAGAGACATTCCAGGCATGCCGTCCTACCGGAATCAATGGTCATCAATGATACTTCATAGGCGTACATGGCCGCTTCTATCATCGGTCTGCCATGTCGAACACATAGTCTGTTCAGCGCATATCTTTCCGGAAAGTCATACCGTGCATCAATCACGATATCCGCCGCTTCTACCCATGGTCCAGAGGATTCTTCCGTGATTCTGTGGGCGTGGCCCTCAAGTTGGGTCTCTGGGTTAATACGATGCAAATGCTGCAATGCCGTCTCCATCCGTTCCTCCCCGATTCGTCCGCTGTCCATCAGCACCTGCCGGTTCATATCAGGTAGATGGATTAAGCCCTCATGGGTCAATATCAGCTTCCCCACTCCGGCAGCGGCTAGGTACATGGCCGCTGTTCCTCCCAATCCTCCGATGCCTGCGACCATAACAGTAGCTTGCTTTAGCTTGTTCTGACCTTCCACTCCCAGCAGCTTCAACTGGCGTCCGTATCTACTGTCTTCCAGCAGCTGTACCATTCGTCCACCCCTCCATGTGCGGCTCCCGCCTTTAAGATATTCGGTCCGCAGGATCTTGACACCATATCTGGTTGTTCTTCGGTTATTCTTCCTTACTGAAGACTCATGGTCCGGCTTTGCCGCTGCCCTCCTCAGCATGCAGGATTTTGGCAAGCCACATGGGCGGATTGCGAGCCAGCATATTCTGGAGACGCTGGACCTGCTCCTCAATGGTGCTGCCGAAGGCCACCTTCACAGGCATAATGGTCCGTTTGGTAACCTGTGCGGCGGCCGAAGCGCCGATTTGTACCAGAAAGATCAAGGCACAATCCTCAATCAGGCCAATTCGGCTGGCGATCTTACCCGCTTCGTTCTCATCGCTTCCCTGGGCTATCCGCCGATGCTCCAGGAACTGGACGCCTGAGTGCCGGATTTCGAATACAGTGAACATAGGACTCTGCCCAAAATGAGCATTCACAAGCACACCGTCTTCTGTCGCAAATGCAACCTTCATCCTCCCCTCCCCCTCTCGGCAAGCAATACATTGCCTACTTTGTTCACCCACTCCATGGTTCCACGGTATCCGACGCTTACGGATGTGTGGGCGCCCAGCTCGTCATACACCGGCAAGCCTGCCGGCACGAATGAGGCGCCAGCCCGTGCCGCTCCCTTTCTTCCATGCGAATTGCTGATCCACAAATCAACGCCCTGCGCGCTCTCCTCTGCATCATCCAGATCACCGATCCAGACTTCCCGTTCTGTCTTTTGCAGCGCAGGCGTGCTGCAGGGTGTAATTAGCCGTTTCAGTTCCACTCCCATCTCCTCCAGCCAGGCTGCGGTCGACAGCATATGATCCGGTTCTAGCGCCACTACAGCGGAAGCGCCGGAATAATAGAAATGGGCATCCAGCATGCTGTCCAACAGATTTTCACGCTGCCAGCGGAAGCGAACAGGGGCTGGCTCGCGGCTGATTTTCTGCAGAAAATGTATGAATGCATCGCTCGCGGCCAAGCCAGACAGACCCGTGAACAAGTGGTAGGGAATGCCTGCGGCATGAGTCAGCCTGCGCGCCGGACGCTCCATGCTCGCGCCAATGGCAATGGTGCAGGAAGACTCCAGCATCTGGCAGGCTGAATCCAGCGGAGTCCCCCCTCTCGTCAAAGGGGAAAAACCTGTCAGCAGGTGACCGGACAAGGAAGTGGAGATATCGGGGAGTGTAATAACCTCTAGGCCGAAGGAAGCAATAATATCCTTGATTTCCATGACATCTCCGGCAGTCAGATAAGAAGCCGGCAGCAGATTGACCTGCGTCCGGCGCTGTTTTTTGGGGGACTTGCCTCCGGCTAACCCGAGTACGGCATCCATTAGCGACTCTACTGTACTGCTGTAGCCCGTCTCCAGAGAGCCGTGAAAATCAGGCAGCGATACAGAAAACAGCAGACTGTCCTTCAAGGCCCGTTCTCGCTTGAACGCCTTTACTCTAGACTGAAAATCAACGCCTGCCACCTCAGTGAGGGCCGTGCTGATAACGCCGATGGCATCTGGATGGTGTTTGGACCAGATATGATCCAGCGCCTCCTCCAGATTCCGGTCTCCATCAAATATAACGTCCATCTCTTGCAGCGCAGAGGTCTGAACGGCAATCGGCTCTCGAAAATGGCGAGTCAGCAGCGCCTTGGAGAAGGCCGAGCAGCCCTGAGCGCCGTGCAGCAAAGGCATTGAGCGATACATCCCCTGCAGAGCCAGCACGCCGCCCAAAGGCTGTCCTACCTTGAGCGGGTTGACACTGACAGGCTTCGTGGCGGATTTAATCGGCAAATTCCGTCTCCTCCTCCCATGGAGCCAATTTGGCGGTCAGTTCCCATACCGGATGCTGTAGCGTATGCACAAGCTGTTTCGCCAGAGATAACAGCCCGTCATAGCCCGCATAGGCTTTGTGCCGTTCTTGATTGATGTCCACAAAAGGAATTTGTTCCTTAAGCGCCATATACATGTTCCGGCCCCCGGCAATGACCATGTCTGCCTTGCGGCTCCGTACGGTCTTGAGAATCTGCCGGGCGCCGCCTTCCGGGATGTATTCCGCATCATCTCCGATACGGTCAGCAATCCGGGATACATCCTCGGCAGTGCTTTTGTTCGTGCCTACACCAACCACCTTAATGCCCAGCTCCTGCAAAGCCGTAATGACAGACCAGCTCTTTACACCCCCGGTATAGAGCACTGCCCGCTTTCCTTTCAGCTGCTTGCGGTAGGGCTCCAGCTCCAGCGATAGCCTCATTTCCTCCCGTGCAGCCAGCTTATCCACCCGTCGCTCCACATCACGATCTCCGGTCAGGTAAGCCATCTGTCGCAAGGAATAACTCGTCTCCTTTGCTCCATAAAATGAACCTTCAAAATAAGGAATGCCGTATTTACGCTCCATTTGGACTGCCAGACCCAGCAAAGCCCGGCTGCATACGACCATATTGGCCTTGGCACGATGCGCCCATCCCACCTCACGGAACCGACCGTCTCCGGTAATTCGGGACAGGATACTCATTCCCGCCTGCTGCATCAGCCGCTCGATATGCCACATCTCGCCGGCAATATTGTATTCCCCAATAAGATTAATATCATGGGAGGTTGTCTGTTCCGGCTCGGTGCTGCCGATAATATGCTGGAACAGCACGTCTCCGGCCAGCCGGGTCCCGAGATTCTTGCTGCCCACAAATCCCGGGCTGTTCACCGGAATGATCGGCGTTCCCAGCTGCTCCGATTCAGCCTTGCAAACTCCCTCGATATCTTCACCGGTGAGGGCTGTGACGCATGTGGTATAGACAAATACAGCGGGAGGAGCAAAGCGGCTGACAATGTAGCGGATCGATTCATGCAGCTTTTGTTCACTACCAAAAATGATGTCCTGTTCTCCAAGATCAGTAGTGAAGCCATACGCCGACAGCTCCGGGCCGCTGGACAGGCTGCCTCTGCTCTCCCAGCTATTGCCGAGACACGCAATCGGCCCGTGCACTAGATGAGCCGCATCTGCAATGGGGATCAGTGTAATCTGGGCCCCGTCAAAGGAGCAGCCACCCGAAGCCTCCCCCGGCACAGGCCGGGGACAGGGCGTGCTTTTGGGAATTTTGTTGCCGCAGGATACCTCCAGCCTTCCGTTAGACACAGCCGGCTCCATCCGCACAACCCCCTTATTTCAGATAGAATCCATTGAAATCACAAGCCAAGCTGTCAACTTCCATCTACGCGATACAGCAATTAGCGCACCAGATCAAAGCTATGATCCGGAGCCTGCTCCTCCATGACATCCAGTACGGTATTCACGAATTGGGTAAGCAGATTGAGCGCACCCTGGTAGCCGATAATCGGATAACGATGCAGATGATGCCTGTCGAAGATCGGAAAGCCCACACGGAGCAAAGGAATTTTCGCCTCTTTGGCCGCGAACTTCAGATGGGAGCTGCCAATAGCCAGGTCTACTGGGTCCTGGAACAGCAGCGAACGCATATGCCACAAATCCTGACCGGAATGAACCGTGGCTTCTGCACCGTAAGGGCTGGACTTTAGCAGAAGCTCTGCTTCCTTCTCAAATTTCCGGTCCCCATTGGAGCAAACAATATGCACCGGCTCCATGCCCAGCTCCAGACAAAAGCCAATCAGGCCGATGAGCATATCCGGGTCTCCCGCCATAGCCACCCGTTTGCCGTGCAGATAAGCATGCGAATCCATCATGGCATCCACAATTCGGGCGCGCTCCTGCTTCAATGCCTCGGGAATTTCTCTTCCAGACAGGCGGCTAATCTCCTCAAGCAACCGATCTGTAGCCCGGATGCCCAGCGGTGTGGAGATGGAGGACACCTGCTGCCCCCAGGTTTGCTTCATATAACCTAATGTTTTACGAAGAGAGTACTGCTGGATCGCCAACGTGCCTGCAGCATCTGCGGCCTTGGGCACATCCTCAAGCGGCGTTCCCCCGTAATAGTAGCTGTACTCTCCAGTAGCCCCTGAATCAAAATTACTACTGTGGTCACCCAGAATGGTATACGTAGCGCCGAACATCCCCAGCATGCGCCGCATTTCCGCAAAATTGCCTGTATACCCGTCAAACCCGAGCAGTACATTCAGCTTCAATTCATGACCAGACTGCGGCGTCCGGCCTGACTTGTTATACAGCGTCTCCAGCACAGAGCGCAGCATGGCGTCATAGCCTGTAATATGTGAACCGGAGAAGCTGGGGGTATTGGCAAAAGGAACCGGCACATCCTCGGGAAGGGCTCCCTCCTGACGGGCATTGGCCAGGAAGGCAGACAGATCATCCCCGATCACCTCTGCCATACAGGTCGTGCATACCGCAATCATCTCCGGCTGATACAAGGCAATGCAGTTCTCTATACCGTCAATGAGGTTGCGCATGCCGCCGAATACGGCGGCATCCTCGGTCATCGAGGTGGAGACGGCAGGAACTGGCTCTTTGAAGTGGCGGGCAAGATGGCTGCGGAAATAAGCCGTACAGCCCTGTGAGCCATGAATGAACGGGAGCGTTTTTTCGAAGCCCAGCGCAGCCATAACCGCTCCCAGCGGCTGACAAGCCTTGGCCGGGTTCACGACTACAGATGTACGAGCGAAATTCTTATCCTTGTATTCCTTGGTCTTGGTGTACTCTAGGGTGGCGGTAACCTCCTCTGGCGAGCAAGGGGCCTCGAAGGCCCGTTTCTCCTCACGCTGGCGCACATATTTATCCTGCCGAAACAGCTGATTGTGATCGACAATGTTCAGACGCTCGCTCATACCGGCACCTCCGCAGTCTGCCGGGACGGCAGCAGGCTCCATACTGGACTGTTTATGGTCATATCCATATCACGCGCAAAAATCTTAAAGCCGTCAAAACCATGATAAGGCCCGCTGTAATCCCAAGAGTGCATTTGACGGAAGGGAATGCCCATTTTGTGATACACGTATTTCTCCTTGACTCCGGCGCCCATTAAGTCAATATTCAGCCGCTGGGCCAATTCTTCCAGTTCATATGCCGTTGGATCATCGTACAAAACAGTGCCTTCCTTTACATCGGGAAACGTCTTTTCGTAATCATCCTTATGGGCAAATTCATAGCCTGTAGCCACAATTTCCATACCCAGATCCTCATAGGCACCAATGGTATGCCTTGCCCGCAGTCCGCCAATCAGAAGCATCACCTTTTTGCCTTCCAGACGTGGGCGGTATTTACGGATGACCGCCTCCATCTGCGGCATATATTGGGCGATGACCTGCTCACATTTTTCCTGAATCGTCTCGTCAAAGCGGGCAGCAATCGCTCTGAGGCTCTCCATCGTCTTCGTCGGGCCAAAGAAGTTATATTCCATCCAGGGAATTCCGTATTCCTGCTCCATCGTTGTGCACATATAATTCATGGAACGATGACAATGGATCAGATTGAGCTTGGATTTATGGGCAATCCCCAGCTCATTGATCGTACCATCACCCGACCACTGCGCTATGACCCGCAGTCCCATTTCCTCCAGCAAAATGCGTGAGGCCCAGGCATCACCGCCGATATTGTAGTCCCCGATAATGGAGACATCATAAGGCCCAGACTCCTTCAGCTCGCGGCGCCCCATCAGAAAATCGCGGATAGCATCATTGGCAATGTGATGGCCCAGAGACTGACTCACCCCACGAAAGCCTTCACAGCGTACAGGAATGACCGGAATGCCCAGCTCCTCTGTCATCTTCTTAGCCACGGCCCCGATATCATCACCAATCAGTCCGACCGGACATTCAGATTGTACGGAGATGCCCTTAGCCAGCGGGAACATCTCCTTAATTTCCCGGCAGATCACCTCCAACTTCTTATCTCCGCCGAACACGATATCCTTTTCCTGAAAATTGCTTGTAATCTGCATGGCGGTAAAATTATCGATGCCCAATACCCCATTCGCATAATTGCGTCGGGTACCCCAACTGTATTGCCCGCAGCCGATGGGACCATGGCTAATGTGCACCATGTCTTTAATCGGGCCCCATACCACACCCTTGGAGCCTGCATAAGCACAGCCCCTTGCTGTCATAACGCCGGGCCGTGATTTCATGTTGGACTTAATGGAACAGGTTCCGCAGTTCACAAGCTCCTCATCCGCGATCTCAAAATGCTTGGTCCGGTCCTTCTTGGCCTTCTTGGGATATACCTCCAGTATCTCCTCTACGATCTGCTTTCCCTTATCCACAATACTGCTCATTTGGCCTATTCCTCCCTCCTGCGAGCTACGCGTTCAGCTCCCCCCATCATCACACGTTGGTTCCGTCATTAAGCCTTCTAGCTGGAGCCTACTGCCCGGACGCCTCAGCTTTGTTAATTGCGGTTTCTTCATCCTCAATAATGCCGAATTCCATCAACAGATCCTCCAGATCTTCCATGGAAATGGGAGTCGGAACCGTTAGCATATCGTTATTCAAAATCTTACCTGCCAGCTCTTCATACTCCGCAGCCTGCTTATGTTCCGGGTTATATTGGGTAACGGTCATACGGCGCAGCTCAGCGTGCTGCACGACATTGTCACGCGGCAAAAAGTGGATCATCTGCGTGTTCAGTCTTCTTGCAAGCTCTGTAATCAATTCCGCTTCCAGGTCCGTATTCCGGCTGTTGCAGATTAAGCCGCCCAAACGCACCCCGCCGCTGTTGGCATACTTCAATATCCCGCGCGCAATATTGTTGGCAGCGTACATAGCCATCATCTCGCCTGAGCATACAATGTAGATTTCCTGAGCCTTCTTCTCCCGGATCGGCATGGCGAAGCCCCCGCATACAACGTCCCCCAGTACATCGTAGGAAACAAAATCCAGCCCTTCGTAGGCCCCCTCTTCCTCCAGAAAATTAATGGCTGTGATGATGCCGCGTCCTGCACAGCCGACACCAGGCTCTGGCCCGCCGCATTCCACGTTCAGAATGTCACCGAAGCCCTTTTGGACAACATCCTCCAGCTCCAAATCCTCTACCGTGCCCCTTTCAGCAGCCAGATGTAGCACTGTCTGTTGGGCCTTCGTATTCAGAATAAGACGGGTGGAGTCTGCCTTGGGATCACAGCCTACGATCATAATTTTTTGTTTGAATTTGGTCGCGAGCTGAGCCAGTGTATTCTGCGAGGTTGTCGATTTGCCGATACCGCCTTTACCGTAAAACGCAATTTGTCTCATATTTTCTCAGCCTCCAAAATGTTCAATGGGTAAATCCGAATGATTGCCCTTAACTCCCTTATTGCGCTTACTTCCCTTATTGCTCTGCACAGGATACATATAACGCAGAAATTTTACATATTCCAGAACGGATTCCTCAATATCCCCGCCGCATACAATAGGCAGCACGCCAGCATCCTGCAATGCCTCTTTGGGGGCTTCGCCTATGCCGGACGACAGCAGCAATGCACAGTCATGCACCATGGAAAGGATCTCCTTCATCGTCTCGACCTTGTCTCCATTGCAATCGGCTTTCCCATGGCAGTAGGATTGCACCTTACGAATGCCTATGAAATTTACGATAGTCCCGTCGCTTTCATAGATCATGAATTCCTTGGCACGACCGAAATGCTGATTCACCTTCCCTCCGCCACGACTGGCCACAGCGATTAGGACTGGCTTTGAGGTAAAGCTTGCTTCAGGCTTATCCTCCGATAACGGGCAGCTACATCCAACCCCGGTTGACGTTTTTTTGTGGTGCGATTGTCCCTCCTTGCGTTCCATTCTCACTCTCACCTTCTCATCCAGTTCTTTCTGAAATTGTGCCCTTGCCTCTTCATCCATGGGAGGAGCAGCCCCAATGTTCTCCCATGTAAAATCCTGATTGCGATCCTCGCCCAGCAGTCCAATCGCATCCGCCCTGCACTGACGGCAATGGCGCATAATGACAGCTCCCGCCTCAGCACATTGCTCCTGCAGCTGCCGGACCAGACGGGGACGGGGGGCCCGCATCCCTTCATGCTCATACCGACTGCCGGGTGCGATGATGAGCGGCATAATGTTGTGCAGTACCGCGCCGTGCTCCTTGACCACCCTGGCTACCTCTGGCAGATGGGCATCATTGACTTCGGGAATCAGCACCGAGTTTACCTTGCACAATACGCCTCTCGAAGCCAGCATCTTCAAGCCTGCCAGCTGGCGGTCAATCAACAGCCGCGCGGCCTCCTCTCCTGCATAGCGTTTTCCTTCATCGTAGACCCATCCATAAATGCGGCTCCCCACCACTGGATCTACAGCATTGATCGTGATCGTGACATGCGAAATACCCAACTCTACAATCCTGTCGATATGCCTGATCAAGGTAAGGCCATTCGTGCTGAGACAGAATATGACATCCTTAACTGTCTCACGGACCCGGCGGAAGGTATCGAAGGTTGCCTCCGCATTGGCCAGCGGATCTCCAGGTCCCGCAATGCCGACAACGGACAGTTGCATCAGCTGTGCCGCTACGCCATAGGTCTTGCTCGCCGCCTGCTCCGGCGTGAGCAGTTCACTAACAACGCCGGGACGGCTTTCATTGACGCAATCGAATTTGCGGTTGCAATAATGACACTGAATATTGCATGCCGGGGCTACTGGAAGATGAATGCGCGCAAAATAGCGATGTGCCTCTTCGTTATAACAGGGATGTCGTCTAAGGGTGTCCAATGCTAAGGGGGTTTCCGAGAGATCAGCTAAAGAGTCCATTCATTCCCTCCTCTCTACGTTATATTTCCTTACACAATTCTCTGTTTTTGTCTGGAATATAATTACATCTTAGAGACAGGGACAAATACAGTCAATTCGCTTCTCCATGAAATCCCTGACATTTATCCTTAATTCACATATGTGTCAAATTTTACGTCAAGTAATATATCGTACACTTTACATGTGTGCGGTTACATTTCATATTCTCAATAACATCAAGACGTAAAAAAAGAGAGTCCGTAAATACGGCTCTCCTTTTGAGACAAGAAATTTCATTATATATTTTGGGAAATAGTCTCCGCTTATCATTCCTTCACATCTATTTCCGTCCCATCGACTTTCGTTCCATCGACTTCTTTTTCATCTACCTCTGCTGCCTTTGCCTCATCCACCTCTGCTGCCTCTACTTCATCCGCTTCGTCACTGCTCTCTTCCTCTATTAAGGCTTTTGGCGTGTAGAGCTTGGGAATCGGCACATTCGCCCAATCCATATCGGATGCAAAGTAAAAGCTCGTATAGGAAGGTTGATTATACCCGGTATTTTGACGTGCCACATCCGTGCGATACTGCGGATCATGCATCAACGTGTACAATTTATGCGTCGTAGGTTCTGTGCTCAGATAGATACGGATTGCTGAGCTATCCGCTGTACGGACGAGCATTTCCTCGCGCCAATCACCGAAAATGTCGGCTACCAGCGATGGCGTTCCTTTCGTATAGTTGTTCGTTTTGGTTCCAGTGGCGGTCAACAATGTACCTCGTTTCCAATCCTCAATGGTTGGGGTTACATCAATTGCGCCGTTTACGATTTGTGTGGTCATATCAGCTGCCCATTTGATACTCATATTGGTACCGGGCATCTTCGTATCCAGCTGTTTACCCGCTGCGGTCCACAGGCCTATGGCCCACGTCTCCAGACCTCGCTGATCCGGGTCTATGTCACCGACCATTCCCCGACCTGTATCCTTGCCAGAATATGCGCCGTAAATGATTTCACCTGTTTTGGCATCCCGCAAAGAATAGCCATATGGAGCGTAAGTGCCACCTTCATGTACCATAAAGATTTCTTTGCCGGGGCGATCCGGGTCAATATCGGTTACATGCAGCGCATCGCCATGTCCCAATCTGGCGGTTTGACCCGGAGTTGCGCTTTCAGGAGGCATGACATCAAATGAGCTGTACAACAGGCTGCCATCATGGTCAATCGTGGCGGAACCGTATACGATTTCGTCCTTGCCGTCACCGTCCACATCCACCACGCTCAAAGAATGCGCTCCTTGTGTGGTCAAGGTGCCAAATTTCGGGTCCGTTCCATCACGCCCATGCGGACTATCGTTAAATGGATTGGTCATTGGTGCCCAGCCACTGTCTACCATCCAATGTTTTTGGAGATGGCGACCATCCCATGTGTAGGTAGCCAAGGTGGAACGCGTATAATAGCCGCGTGCAAATACGGCGTACGGCTTGCGCCCGTCCAGGTAAGCCACCCCTGCTAGGAAGCGGTCCACGCGGTTGGCGGGTTCAATTCGGGCCATAGCGTAGTCGCCCCACATGAGTCCATCGTCATGACGCTCCGGCTCATAGCGGATGGTATCCAGCTCAGCTCCCGTTTTCCCCTTGAAAATCGTCAAATACTCCGGTCCATCGACAATAAAGCCCTCGAACTCTCTCAGCTTGTTTTTGTCGCTCCGTGATGGTGCATATACATCCATAAAGTAGTCTGTCAGGCTTTCCGCATCCTTTCGGGATAACGGATAACTGTACTTCGGAGCGATGCCAAAGCATTCCTCCAGCGTAGCAGGCCATTGTCCCTTGACCACTTCTTCATGCTTCGTCCAGTTCATGAACATGTTCACCACATGCTCATAATAATCCGAGCGACTCAAACGGTAATCGTCCTCATGTGTAATCCCTGCTTTGCGATCCTCACGTGGCAGAGTAATATACTTTTCTTTTTTCGGCTTGCCCTTCTTATCAAAAGAAATCGTTTTGGTCCCTGGAGCCGTTTTGAACATCAGCTCGGCTTTACCATCGCCGTCAAAATCGTACACCATCATCTGTGTATAATGTGCACCTGATCGAATATTCACGCCCAAGTCGATCCGATACAACAGCTTGCCTTCGGCCGTATACGCATCGACATACGTATTTCCGGTATACCCCTTCTGAGATACATCCTTGGAGTTCGATGGGTCCCATTTCACAAAAAATTCATATTGCCCGTCTCCATCCACATCCCCCACACTCATATCGTTGGCCGAATAAGTATAGGATTCACCTGCGGGTGTTACACCATCGGCAGGCTTTTGAAGAGGAAGTTCATAGTAACCCTGTTGCCATGGCTTCACTTTGGCGCTACGATCCTTTTCTTTGCCTTTTACGACTGAAGCTACTCTGTACACCGCATTTCCGGTTCCTTCCTTATCCACATAGTTGGTGCTGTCGGTCACCGTCGCGATCTTCTTACCGTCACGGTATACGTTAAAGTCCGCTCCTGTCAGCCCCGTTGGGCCGTAACCGTTCACTTCTTGAGCCAATAACCGCCAGCTTAAAAATACCCCCTCCTGCGTCACCGCAGCTACCAGTCCGCGATCCAGCTTTTCCAGCTGAATGCTGCCGCTACGGTTCTGTTCTACTGCAATTGCTGATTCCGCCTGCAGTGTGGGTTCGGATAAGTCTTCCGCAGCCACTCCTCCAGTCGTCCCCGTCATCGCCAGCATCGCTGCCAACGCGGCGGTCAAGCTTCCCTTTCGCCATGCGCCTTTCCCTCGAGCCATTCAGGTCGTCCTCCTCAATTGTATTGTGATGACAAGCTAATACCTCAAATGATTGCGCTTACATAAATTAAATTTCCTTACTATTATAGTTTTGCCGTTCCCCCAAACGCGTTTAAATATCCGAGGATTTCTCTACACAAATCCGTGTTGTTGTCCGTTTCAATTGAAATGTCCCCATTAGCCCGCTACTAACGGTCCATTTTTGAACCGACTATGTTAGTTGAAGTGAACATATCCGAATATCATAAGATGATAAAATGGACGAGCTGTGATCAAAACATACATACCTATCAAGGTTTCACAAAAATGATGTCACAAAACGGCCCGTTGCGATTGTTATATAGACATAAATACAAGGAGGTGAGCTCTTGCAGGCAACCATCCCCGGGGATCAACAGGATAAACACAGCCAGATCGAGCTGGCCGTAGAACGCGTCAAGGCTGGTGAACAGCAGGCTTACGAAATCATTATTCGACAATTCGAGCGGCAGATGTACACCTACTGCTTCTATATTTTGAAGAATCATGAAGCCACAGAGGACGCGGTTCAGGACATATTCATCAGAGCCTATGAGCATCTTCATCAATACAGCAGACAGACCAGCTTCTCGGCATGGCTATACAAGATGGCCTATCATCACTTAATGAACATCAAAAGGAAACACAGCCGCTGGCTCAAACTGGTTCAGCAGGTCAAGGAACAAAAGTCAATCGCTCAGGTATCCCCTCATAAAAGTGTTATTGAAGAACTGTTGACTTATCTTACACCAGAAGAGCGTCATATTCTGCTACTGAAGGCTGTTGAGCAATACAGCTTTGAGGAGATTAGCAACATTATGGGTTTAAAGTCAGCAACCATCCGTAAAAAATACGAGCGGCTTCGGCGCAAGCTGCTGGACCAGAGAAGCAAAGGAGGACTTGTTAATGGACAAACATCCAACACCACCTTATGAGCGCGAAATGGACCAGTTGGAGAATTGGATCAATGAATCAGTCATGCCCAGAGACAGTATGAGTGATCAAATTATGAAGGAGATTGAAAAAAGAGCCATGCAAAGAAAGACGACGAAATCGAAATTTGCAAAACAGGCTGTTCTGGCGGCATCCGTAGTTGGCATATTAGGGACAGGAGTGGTAGGCGCCGGATTTGTATCACCCACGATGGCGGCCACACTCAAGCAAATTCCCGGAATTGGCAGTATTTTTTATGGATTGAGCTCGGATGAAATTCAGACTGCTGTAGATAAGGGCATTCTCAGTCATCCTAATGAAAGTGTGACTCATGACGGAATTACGCTGACATTAAGCGATGTTCTGTATGACGGTACACGCCTGTCTTTCTCCATTGAGCGTCAAGGCGAGAATATGCCGGAAACCTTTATGAATCCTTATATACCTATGGATGCCAAAACTGAAAATAGCGATGACGAATGGGTAAAAGCACATAAAGTGCCTGAGAAGGATCAGCTTAAGGGCTACCTTAAACGTCCAGAAGTACTGATAAATGACAAAAAAGTGGACTCTCAGCGATTCATGTTTGGGGATGATCCACGCAAAAATAATTCAGTTATAGGGGAATACATGCAGTTGGACTCCCTGCCAGATGAGTTTGATTTGACGGTCAGAACTTCAGTTACAGGTGTTGACGGGTCGTATGAATTTAAGGTTCCGGTAAAAGTGGACAACACCATGATTGCCGTTCAGCCGAATGAGACAAAGACCAGTGGCAGCTTCAGTTATACCGTGAAGGAACTGAACTCCACCTCAACAACGACTCGTCTAGTGCTGGACAGTACAGGTGAAGTGCCTGCTTCCCCGGAGCAAACGGGAGAGTATGCGCCAACGATGATGTATTACGATATTGTGGATGATCAGGGCAACGTTATTGAGCAACGCCAATTCGGTTATTTCTACAGTAAGCCTAGAACAAAATACCATGTGGATGAGCTGTATAATGCACTTAAGCCAAATACAAAATACGTGACGATTAAGCCTTTCACCTTGACCGTCAAGCCGGCTGATTGGAGTATTGTCGGTGAAGGCATGGGATCTGACGGCAAGCATAAAAGAGGAGATAAAACGTACATCAAGGAACTCGAAATGAAGATTCCCCTGAATAACTAATTAGAAATGATTCAAAAATACAGAAATTTCGCATAACACAAACTTCCGTGGAAGGAGCATATTATCCAATGCAACAGACAAACTTAAAATTTACATTTCTAAAACAAGTATTACTTACAGCATCGGCTTTCGCAATATTGGGAACGGGAGCAGCATTACCAAAATTTATGTCCTCCATTGCAGTAGCCGCTAGTAATACGAAACCCGTACAAGCCGCTTCTTCCAAGATGAGTCTGACGCAAAACGGGGTTACACTGAAACTCGGCGATGTGTCCTATGATGGCAAAAGCCTGTCCTTCTCCATCGAACGGGAAGGCAAAAATTTGCCTAAGGAGGTCTTAAGTCCGTATATTCCAATGGACGCCAAAATAACTAATAAAAGTCTCAAAAAGCGCATGGTTCCAGAAAAAGGGCTATATCAAAATACCTGGGGTTCTGATAGAAGGGAACAAACTGAAAAGTTTTGGCATGTTTGGGGATAAAATATCCAAAAAAATACGATAGAAGCTATATACAGTAAGCTGGATTCACTTCCAGACAGCTTTGAAATGACCGTCCAGGTAGGCGTTACCGGAATCAGCAAACCTTTTGAATTCAAAGTCCCTGTCAAAAAAGTCAACAAAGGTTCCTGAGAATCATGCCGAAGTGCTGATCAGCGGGAACAGACAGACCTTCAGTGATTCATGTACAGTGATGCTCCACATGAAAAGAATTCAGTCACGGGAGAGCTTACGCAGTAGGGCTCTCCTGTACAACACCATGAGTGTTATATAGACGAATCAGACAAGGCAAAGTCGCCGTGATATTCAATGTATAGATTGGATATCACGGCTTCCGGAGAGGAGATATTCTAAAGTGCAACAGACAAACTCAAAATCCACATTTCTAAAACGGGTATTACTTACAACGTCGGCTTTCGCGATATTGGGATTAGGGGCAGCGATGCCAAAATTCATCTCCCCCATTGCAGCAGCAGCTACTGATGCAAAATCTGCACAAGCCGCTTCCTCCAATCTGAGCCTAACGCAGGACGGGGTTACACTGAAGCTTGGCGATGTGTTCTATGATGGCACACGCTTGTCCTTCTCCATCGAACGGGAAGGCAAAAATTTGCCTGAGGGAGTCATGAGCCCATATATGCCAATAAACCCCAAAGAAACCAATGAAAAATTCAAAAAGCGCATGGTTCCTGAGAAAGATCAGAAGAAGGGCTATATCAAGACCCCCGAGGTTCTGGTAGACGGGAACAAATTGAAAAGCATCCATTCCATGTTTGGAGACAAGGTATCTCAAAAGAATGCCGTAGAAGCTGAATACAATCAGTTGGGTGCACTTCCAGACGAGTTTGAAATGACGATCCAGGTAGGGGTTACCGGAATCAGCAAGCCTTTTGAGTTTAAAGTCCCTGTTAAAAAGGACGGTAATATGGTGAGTATCAAGCCGAATAAAACCCAAAAGAGTGGGAAATTCAGTTACACAGTCAAACAGCTCGATATTACCTCCCGTACAACCCGGCTGGTGCTGGATAGCGAAGGTCAAGTGCCTGCGTCTGCCAAGCAGACAGGAAAATACGCTCCATCCATGATGTATTATGACATTGTAGATGATCAGGGGAAAACGCTTCAGCAACGGAGAGTCGGCTTCTCAAATAGCAAGCCTAAAACGAAGTATCATATGGATGAGCTGTACAGTACTGTAGGCAGCAAACCCCAATATGTGACGATCAAACCGTATACATTTACAGTCGATCCCTCAAATTGGAGTATTGTCGGTCAAGGCAAGGGAGCTGACGGGAAATTTAAAAACGGCAATAAAACATACATTAAGGAACTCGAAATGAAGATTCCCGTGCCAGCCCAATAACATCAATGCAAGAAGCGAGCAAGCCTGAATGATTATCCAGGCTTGCTCGCTTTGTCTACTTTACACTAAGCCTTTCCTTCCTGGGTTTACTTTACTGGTTCTACTGGTTCTACTGGTTCTACTGGTTCTACAAGTATCAGAGTGGTCTCAATTATTGGCTCCCACTGCACCCGCACCAGCAAGCTTAAAAAATAGAAAAATATATAAATATATGAATACTATTACAGTAGCTTGTAAGTTTGTACAATATCGTTAAGGAAAGGTTTAGGCTCTCCTTAATCTGTATATATCCCAATTAGTGAGGGACAAATGAACTCAAATCGTCTCGGCTGGACTGATCTGTATGATAAAACACGACATCCCCGTCCTGTAAATGAAAGGTATGCCCGTACGGGTCTTTTATCTCTCGGCGGTAACCCTCCAGTTGCCACTGGTTCAGTAGCGGGCTATTTATATACTGTAAATGCGGATGCTCAGCGTCCCCCTGACGCAGTGACTCTATATTAAAGCCGACGACGATAAAGCCCGTTTTCTTGAATATATCTGTATGCTCGTTTAGCTCCTGACGGCGACTGACCTCGCGCAAATCCGTGCCTTTGGTGACTGCGTACACATCAGCAGGCAGGCTATATTCACCATACCAGCGCTGAATCGACGCATTAGCGCGATCTACGTTAACCCCATCCGGCAGTTCTGTCTTTGGACCGATTAAAGTACGCACAGCCGCAGGCAGCACCAGCCAGTCGTAGCGTCCAACCCAGGTCTTGCTGCGTGCAATACGGTGGGCATACAGGGAAACATAACGTTCCAGTGTCAAATGGCTTTGCTGTGCTTCACTCAGCTCATGCTTGTATTGGTAGGCTGCCGCGTCCTGCATTTCCTCCATCGGCACATTGCGTAGCCGTTCATTCAAAATAACATAGCGCTTTTCCCGATCCTCCGCCGATCCCAAACGGATAAATTTTCGACTGCCGGAATGTGTATACAGATCTACCTCTTCCCGCTGTAGCCCATCTTTGCTCACCCAATAGAACGATGGCGTGATGCGAATACCGTCCTTGGCGCTAAACATATTGCCTTTGGTCTTGAGGTCAAACTTGAAATGATAACCTGTCTTGACCGCCACATTTGCATAACCTTCATATGGGTGACTGCCGGGGCGAACGGGCAAGGTGAATGGCTCCGGGTTCCCTCTAGGCAACCCATCAATATTGCCAAGCCCCGTCCAATAGGACAGGCCGCTATGCGTTGGACTTCCTTTTCGCTGCCGAAATACCCGCTCCCAATGGTAATCGGCAATATCCGTGATATGAAAATCGTACATCCGTCCGATGACCTCTATATTTACCACATCATTGGCAACATGGTGGGCGATATCCGTGTTGGCATGGTGCTGTTCGGTGAACCCGTCCGGTGCATTTTCGGCAATGGTACGGAACTCTACTGTATAGTTGCCTTCATCCACCCATACGGGCAAATAAAAGTCTGTGTCGAGCTGCAGCACCGGAATGTCGATCCAGGTACCTCGTGGATAAAATAGTGTCTTTCCTTTGTCGTACACATCGAACGGAAATCGCACCTGCTTGGATCGTACATATTTGGCATACTCCCGATCACTATAGCCAGGAATGTCCAAATGCGGACCTGCTGTCGAGATCGTCACCCGGAAAGGGCGCTCCAAAATAAGCGCGGATCGTCCCTTCGTAGGTTGGGTTTTCTGATTATGAGCAGCATCGTCCGACACACTAGACAGATTCACTACGGGAGTGTGGACAGTCACTGTATTGATTCCCTGTATCGGGAACGTTTTATCCGCACCTCCATTGATATTTCCCTTGAGAATAGCGTAAGTGATGTCACCGCTGCTGGGCGTATTGGGTTTATTGATCTTGTGCTTTTCAATCATATGGCCCGGGCTGTAAAGGATATCCGACCCGATTTTTACGGGTTCAGGGATTTTGCCAGGAGTCGGCCCCTTTTCCTTGACACGCTGGTGGTCCATGATCGTTTGACCGTTGAATTTCACAGTATCGTTTTCCACTTCCACGTCTGGTGTAGCCTTCTGGGCCACAGGCTCCAGTGATCTTTGTTCATTGGGCACCTTCGGCATACTCTTGCCGCCATAAATATAAAGTGAACCCCCATCGACGATGCCCGGAGAAGGAGCCGGATAGTATTTTCCGTTGGTCGCTGATTCTACAGACGGCGGCGTGTAATTCCGTGGTGGAATCGTAATACTACCTCCCGGCAGTGCATAGTTGCGTAGCTGCGCGTTCTTGATACCGTACACCTCAAGGTTGTCGATCACCCAGTAGGAGTACGGTTTCACAATTTCGTATTTGTAATACTCCACAACCTTCATGTGCCGGGTATCGTTGATATCTTCCCATTCCAGATCATACGTGCGCTTCAGCTTGACGTTGTAGGTGCACTCGCCTTTGAGCTGTTGGTAGGTGTTTTGAAACAGGTAATTCCGGGCCAGCACGTTTCCGTACAGGCTTTCAGAAGTTGGAATACCCTTGGCTACATCAAAACGTGACGCGCCTCGCTGATCGGCTTTAATAACGGCAGATACTGTCGGGTCCAATTCGGCAGTTTCCAAGCGCAGACCTGGAACGGGGCGGGAGCAGACAACACCTTTCGTTGGCTGTTCATCATCTTGGCAATATGAGGGTGCTCCCTCTTGGCTTTCTCCAGGCTTAGGACAGCCCTGAGCTTCTTTGTAATACAAATAAGCGGTAAACTGTTCAAAAGAACCGTCATAGGTAAATCCGGGTACAATTCCCGGCAAAATATCTCCGCTTGGCGGTTTACCTGTCGTGCTTTTCTTATAACCCACATACTCATATTTCAGGTTGGTTGGCGGGGTAAAATCATACAGTTGATCAGCTTTCAGTTCATCTTCTATTGGCGAAAATACGTTGTTAAGTGATTTCCCATCAGTGGTAAAATGCTTGACGATCAGACCACTCTCCAGTTCGATCTTGAACAGGATGGGCTGGTAGATGCGCCAGGCTTCTACTTCCTTTGCGCAGGTAGGGCAACTCTCTTCTTTGATGTTTCGAGCCTGATCTACTGGATCAAGTTTCATGTTTATGGTGATTGGGATGATAGTAGTATCTGAACCAATTCCTTGTTTTTGGAAGGGACGGATATCTAAATCTTTTGTGCCCTTACTCATATGCCTCGCATATTCCTCATAATTGTCTGACCGTGATTTAATAAAATAATCACCATGATTCATATAATCGGCTATCGTATATAAGCGAGCGGTAACGTTCTTGATTTTACGGCCCGGAAACTGAAACTTGTAAGTGAAGGTTGCTTCACCCTGCATTCCTTTTCCAGGCTGCTTCTTTTGGGTTACCCATTCCCCCGCTGTGTTCTTCCACATGTCGAAATACATCATGCCGACAAAATAGCGATCATTTTTATCCGCATAATAAGACAAAGGTGTGATTTCCGTATCGGCTGCCGCCTTGTCAGTGGAGAAATAAAAAGGTGGGAGCTGCAACAATAGCAGTACCCCCACCAGCAATACGGCCAAAATGCGTTTGGTGTTGCTCATATGGTTAATTTCCTTTCCACGGATTAACCATCATCGGGATATAGTCCCTTGATGCGAGGTCAAAACCAATGTACTCAATATCTTGCAACTTAAAAGATTTATAGTTTTTAGTGCCTAAGTAAAGCTCATCAGCAGATGAATAGATCGGATAATAAACCATTTTCGTACCATCCCCGTTGTCTTGCGTCATTTGTTCTAGTGCAGGACGAAGACGTGCGTCTTTATTCCTTGTCAGGTAAAAAATCCCTCCTGCAGTAGAATTCGTTTTCACTCTCATCTGTAGGTAGGATACACCCTTAGAGGTTGTATAAGGCTCAATTGAATAAATATCACGCAGCATCTTAACAGGCAAATCATATTGTTTAAAAATTACCACTTTATTGTATGGCTGACCAATAACATTTTTTAAAAGCCCAGGTGTTGTACTAATCGCCTTCTTATACGGCTCAATACTCACCGCCTGATGCCCCGTATCCTCCAGCGCAGCAATTTCCTTCTTCCCAATCCAGACCCAGCGGCTGACCTTATCCCACTCCACCGTCTGTCCCAGGCCTTCACTTACCAACCGCAGCGGCACAAAAGTACGGTTTTGCTTCAAAATAATCTTTGTCTCATACGTTTTGGTCTGTCCATCCACGGTAGCGGTATTTTGACCCACTGTCATGTTAACGGCATGTGCATCATTTTTAATCGACACAGCCAATTGACCGCCTGTTTTCTCCCAGCCTACCTTAGCCCCTAGCGCTTCGGATACAAAACGAATGGGAACCATCACATAATCGTTGCTATCCTGAAAAGGTTTAGCATCTGGAAACTGTATTTTTTTCGCGTTTAACAAGACTTCAATCGGTTTGGTGCTGCTTGCTGCCTCCGTCGTTGGAATCGTACTTGTCGCCCCCCATAGCAACGTGACTGCGGTCAAACTCAACATCCATTTTTTCATACTCATCTCTCTATCCCCTTTGTCAGCTTAAACTTTAAACTATGTATATCATCTCTAATCTCATAAACTTATCGCATCCCCACTTTCGGAAAATACTGGATACAACTTATATATTATAGGGTTTCCCTATTACAAAATCTATAAGAAAAACTTCTAATACAAAGCATTCCAAACAAATAGACTCTATTGAGCAAGCCCTCCCCCTAAATCATAGAACTGACTCTTTAAAAAAGTTTATATTTCGCAAAATATCAACAAAAAAGGGCTGCCTCTCCCCTATGAAGGAAGAAACAGCCCGTGTGCTTCACGCGCAACAAAACTATGAATGTATCAGCTCATACCACCATATGGATTATTCCAGCATCATCCAATATTTCTTACATCATAAATCATACCGGACTAAAAATCAAACGTTACTTTTCTCTCACGAAACATTTCAAAGATCATTCATGTATACCTGAACTTCCAGCTTGATAGAGTTGCTCATACACGTCCTTGTTGACCATCCTCAGCCCAAACAATCTGCGAATACGCTGTCCCGGCTTGGCCTTGAAGGTCACTGTCGCTTGATCCTTCCCCTCCAGATATGCAGCCGGAATAGCGGCATTAACGTTGTAAAACTTATCAGCCTCATCAAAACCTTCACTAAAATGCTCAAGCAGATGACCGTTAATCAAAATATCAAAACCGCAGTTGGGCATTTCCAGCGTAGCTGTGTAGGTAATGACCAACAGCATCGGAGCAGATGGATCTGTATTTAAATCAAAAGAAAACCAGCCATCAATTCCCGCATTCCGGTAAGGTCGGTTATTCACATATCCGGTGCGAGTCGAAGCATCTCCCTGGAAGTTATGATCTCGCTCCGGCTGCATTTCTCCGGGTTGGGCAAAATCAATCGTGCACTGCTCCAGAATCGCCAGCTTTTCGCGTGCCGCTGTGTATTCCTGTTCCGCCTCCTGCCACGCTTCCTTGGTAAAAATGTCCCAGTATACGGAATACGTACGGTCATACATTTTATACAGAGGAGACAATTCCACATCCCGGGGATGCCCTGCATTCAAGGTACGAAACGTATTGGTCTTGCCCTCCACGGGCTGTATCCAGGCATCCAGCTTTTCTGTTTGGGGGATGAATACGGGGGTGTACAGAAACTCCTTGGCTTTAGGATCTTCTAAGGGTCCCAGATCGCCTGCCAGCACCAGCGGTCCATACATGACAGCCGCCCGATCCGGATTATCTGGCATCTGCTCCAGCCTCAGCGACATGGGAATCGTCACCTCTACAACGTCACCGTCAATCCACGTTCTGGCGATAGAGATGAAGCTGCCCGGTTCCGATACAACCGATTGTTCCTTGCCATTTACACGAATGGTAATTCCTTGTTCAGCCCAATATGGATAGCGGATGAGTAGCGTAAATGGAGCTGGTTGATCGCATTGAATCTCCAGCGTCGTATGATCCGTATCTGGATAAGAAGTGTTTTGTTTTAGCGTAACGCCTCTGTCCTTCCATTCCAGCGTGGAGGCAATAAACTGATTGACATACAGCTTATCGTAATCGTGAAAATAAATACCGCTGCCGTAGCTCGCATGGTTTTCCATCCCTGTGCCGACACAGCACGTAAAATCATCAAATTGGCTTTCAAAATGCTTGTGCCCGCCCATCGCCAGCGACAGAAAATACGTTACGCCCCCGTGAACCGGGTCCTGCGAAGCCAAAATATGATTGAATAGACCTCGCTCATAAAAGTCCGCTTCCTTGGCGGAAGCATTCCATTGAAACAGATGATTGGTCAGCTTAAGCATGTTATAGGTATTGCACGTCTCCGTCGTATGAGGCCCGATGCGATCATTCAAGCCATCTGGCGCTCCAAAATATTCTCCAAAGCTATTCCCGCCAATGACATACGAATGATGATCCACCACCCGCTCCCAAAAAAACTCCACCGTTGCCCGGCGTTTCGTATCATTGGTCAGCTCATATTCCTTGGCAAGCCCGATCAGCTTCGGAATTTGTGTATTGGCATGAATGCCCTGCAAACAGTCTTCCTGGGAGCTAAGCGGGTCCAGCACCAGCTTGTGCCAGAAGCACTCAGCCAGCCACAAGTAGCGCTCTTCCCCGGTATCCGCATACAAATCGGCCAATACCTCATTCATGCCTCCATATTCGCAAAACATCATCTGCTGCATCTGCTCATCGCTCATCGGCTTCATAATTCCTTCGAGCCAGTCTGCCAGCTTACGCTCCACATCTAATGCCTTATTACAGCCTGTCAAATGGTACGCATCCCGCAGGCCAGCGAATAACTTGTGTAGTGTATACAAGGGGGCCCATGCACCGTTCAGGTCAAAGCCCTTCGAGCGAATATTTCCAGCAGAGACCTCTTCAAAAAGTTCCTTTCCCCCTGGAATACCGGATACATATCCGTCACCATGCGCCGCCTGACAAACGTCCAGTTCATCCGTAATGTAATGTGCGATTTCTTTAAAACGCTCATCGCCTGTTGAAGCATACATCATGGAGCAAGCGGACAAATAATGTCCCAGTGTATGACCGGAAATAGTCATCGCTTCCCAGCCTTCATATTGAGGCGCTTTGGGCGTAAGTCCGGCATATTCCCGAAAACGCGCCAGCAGGCGGTCTGGTTGAAGCTCCAACAGATAAGATCGGTTCAGCTCCATCGCCTGTTTGAAGGGACCTTCAGCCAATACCACCTCGTTCAGTGCGAACGGCCTTGCTTTCATATGGGCTTTTGCTTTAAGAGTCACTTTCCGTTCCTCCTTTAAGGCGAATTTAGGATAAAAACGCATATCAGACACAACGAGCCGTTACGCGCCACTGCCAGAGGTTTGCCCCCACTGCTGGTACAGCTGCGTTCTCGCCTTTGTAATGCCGGGATGAAACTGAATCAGCGCATGCTTCCGTGCAAAATGGACCTCACGGATCGCCTCCTGTACCCGCTGTTCCCCGCCTGCTCCGCCGAGTCCAGCGGCATGGAGCATGGAAGCGGCGGCTAATCGACCTTGGGCCATCGCGACCAGCCCGCTTTCGATGCCGGTAATATTGCCGGCAACGTACAGCCCTTTGAGCGAGGTTTCCATTCGCTCACCATGCAGTGGAACATGCCCGCCTAGCTCAGGGCTGTACACGAATTTGCATCCGGCTACCGCCGCCAGCTCGGCGAGCGGGTACAAGCCGCCGCTCAGCGCCACGAAGTCGGCGGGTTCGACGCGCTCGCTGCCGGGAATAGGCGAGCCGTCCGGTTTAACGTGTACCAGGGTCACGGATTCGACCCGGTCCTGTCCGTTGACGGACAGCACCGCCGTCCGCAAACGGATCGGGATATCCCACAGACGGAAGCCTCTGTGGGGATAGCAGCACGCGATGAGTTTCTCCATCCGCATCGCAGCTGCCAGCCTGCCGCCTGCACGCATCCAGGCGGCAGGGGCCAGCCCCGACAGCTGAAGCAGCAGCTTCGCGGAGGCTGTCGGATCTGCCGCCGCACCAGCCAGCGGATTAGCGCACGGCAGTGTAATCGCCGCCACCTTCACTCCGGCGACAGACAGCTCCCGGGCAATCGCCATCGACAATACATTCATGCCTACGATGATGCCGCGTTCTCCCGGCTTGACGTAATGAACGTTGGTCATCACCTGCGCGGCCCCGATAGACATGACGCCCGGCAGCGTCCAGCCATCCAGCGGAACGGGAACTTCGGCAGCTCCAGTCGCCAGCAATACGTAATCCGCAGTGAACAAGCCACAGGAAGTGGAAATTTCCCACGTCGTCGTATATTCCATACCATGCACGGATACACCGCAGCGAATGTCCACCCCAAGCTCCCTGCAACGGGTAATCAGCTCATCCGAAACGTGTTTTCCAACCCACCAGCCTTGACTGCCTTCCTCATGATACTGCCCGGGCATGCGTCCACCCGGCTCTGTAAACTCATCCAGTACCGTGACTGGCAATCCTTGCTCAGCAGCCGATACCGCTGCGGACAATCCAGCGGGACCCGCCCCAATGACGATGAGATGCTCCATTTCATTCATGTCACAATTCTCCCTGTGATTTCATTCGAAAGCTGCCGTCCAGTTTCCACCACCATACCTTCCTCCAGCTTGGTCAGGCAGGAACGGACAGTACCGAACGGATGAACCGTCAGGCGGCATTCGTTGCAATGCCCAATGGCGCAGTATACACCTCTGGCCGTACCGGATTCCTCATGCCTTCTCAGCAAACGGACACCGCTGGCCAGCAGCGCTGCTGCCAATGGTTCTCCAGCCAATCCCTGCATGGGACGACCGTCAAAAATAAAAGATACCTGTCGCCGTTCCGGCTTTGGTCCCAAAATAGGATGATTTACAATACGCATGCGGCTCATAAAGGACCTCCCTCTGCCAGCTGCCCGAACGTTATGGGACGCACGGGAGGCCTTTGCGATAACAGCTCCGCCTCCCGGCGGGCAGCAGGAACCTGATTGTAAAACCATGACTCCACCAATTGTCGGCATACCCTGCCCTGACATGCCCCCATCGTCACCCGCGTAGCCATTTTAAGCTGGCGCACGGTGTCCACGCCCATGCGGCAGGCCTGCTCCATCTGTGCGATACTCACTTCTTCACAGCGACATACGAGCAAATGGCCTGACGCGCTCTCAACCGTCTCACTTCGTCCCGTCGCCCGCTTACTCATAGCTGATCGCGCAGGTTTTAATCGCTGAATAAAAATCCAGCGCCGCCTGGCCCTGTTCCCGGGTATGTGAACTGGATTGCTTCAGACCGCCGAACGGAGCCTGGTATTCAACACCAGCCGTCTCCTGATTAACCCGTACCATTCCGGCGTTCGCTTCATCCAGAAACCGATGAGCGAGCCGCAAATCGCGGGTGAACAGCGAAGCGCTTAACCCATAAATAGAATCATTGCACAGTCGAATCGCATCCTCAAAGTCGTCTGCCTGCACGACACCCATCACAGGTCCAAAAATCTCCTCTTGAATCAATGGATGGGACGAATCAAGTCCAGTCACCACCAGCGGGCGCACATAATATCCGTTGTCCGTCCCGGCGGCGGCTCCGCCTTCGGCTAAAATGTCCGCTTCCCGGCGGGCCAGCGATACATAGGACATAACCTTCTCGTACTGGCCCTTGGATGCCACAGGTCCAAGATACGCACCAGGGTCGAGCGCCGGAGCGATCTGAATTTTTTCCACCGCTTGGCGTAAGGCTTCCGTGAACGTCTCATAGACAGACTGTTCTACAATCACCCGACTGGTGGCCGTGCATTTTTGCCCGGCTGAACGGAAAGCTCCGCTGACAATCATCGCCACCGCCTGTGCTACATCCGCGTCCTTCAGCACAATGGCGGCATTTTTACCGCCCATCTCGGTCTGGTACTTCATGTTACGGCGCGCGCATCGCTCGGCAATGCCCAAACCTGTAGCAGTAGAACCCGTGAAGCTGACCGCATCCAGTACCGGATGCTCCAGTAAGGCATCGCCAATGCGGTTACCTTGCCCAATGACTAAGTTCAGTACACCGGGCGGAAGCTGCACCGCCTCGAATAGCTCGGCGACCCGTACTGCAGTTAATGAAGCATGTTCGGCTGGCTTCCAGATGACCGTGTTTCCGCACAAGAGTGCAGGGGCGATTTTCCATAGCGGAATAGCTACCGGAAAATTCCACGGCGTAATGACAGCTGTTACCCCCAGCGGAATACGCTTCGTGTATTGGAGCACTCCCGGCTCATTCGAAGGAATGACTGTACCGATGGAACGTACGCCCTCTGCCGCATAGTACCGGAGCAGATGGACACCTCGCATGACCTCTCCGCGCATCTCGGTAATCGGCTTGCCCATCTCACGGCTGGCCAGCTCAGCCAATTCAGGTAATGCTGCCTCTAGTAACCCGGCTGCTTTGAACAGATAAGCTCCCCGCGCTGCGGGACTTATAGCGGCCCAACCCACCTGAGCCAACCGTGCCGCATCCCCGGCCTGTGTAATATCGCCCGTCTCTGAAAAATGGACGACTCCCACCTCCTCCTTCAAGGCCGAAGGATCGTGAACCACCATTTCCTCGCCGGAAGGGCTCAGCCACTCACCGCCGATCCAATTTCGGCTCTCCATCGTCTTCACCTCCATTCAGGATGATACTTCGCTTGGACGAACCGCCACCTCAAATGCTTCGCGAATGCGGTCATAATCCGCCTGCGGCAGCGCAAGTCTGGGCGGACGTGTCGGGCCGACCGGAAATCCAGCCAGCTCCATCATATATTTGATGGACTGTACCAATTGCGGGCTGGCATCATAGTGGAACAGCGGCAGCAGCCTGCGATACAACGCGGACGCTTCTGCCATATTTCCCGCCTGCGCAAGACGGAACAGCTCTACCCCTTCCTTGGGCAGCGCATTAGGCACCCCCGAAATCCAGCCTGTCGCGCCGAATAACGCCCCCTCCATCGCCAGATTATCTACTCCGACCATAACCTCCAGCTCTGTCTGGGCCAAAATAGCGTGAATACGCCGTACATCACCGGAAAATTCCTTGACTGCTACGATATTTTCAATACGCGACAAGTCCGCAAGAATATCTGGAGTCAAGTCAACCTTGTAATCATGGGGGTTGTTATACGCAATGATCGGCAGGCCCACCTCCGATAATGCTTCATAATGGGCCGTTACCTCGTGAGGCAGGGGATTGTAATTAATGGGCGGCAGTGCCATGACACCCGCTGCCCCGGCATCCTTCGCATGCTGAATCCATTGCACCGCCTGTTTGGTGGACGGAGCCGCCGAGCCGACAACAACCGGGACACGCCCTGCCGCAGCGTCAATTACGGTATGCACAACCTGCGACCGTTCCTCCGGGGACAAAGCCGCATATTCTCCCAGCGATCCCGTAGGAACCAGTCCGCTAATGCCGTTTGCAATCAGATGCTCACATAGCTCGGTCAGACGCTTATGGTCTATCTCCAGCTCTGCCGTGAACGGTGTAACCAAGGCCACATATACACCTTCAAAACGTGCCATATGCTTACCCACCCTTTCCCATCTTTATTTTCAAATTCAGCATTCGGGAATAATGCAAAATGCTCACATCAGCAAAAAACCTTCTTTAAGCGGGTCCTCGGGGTCCAACACAAATTGATGATGTCCCGTCACCCAAGCCGAGCCTGTAATTTGTGGAATGACTGCCGAATAAGGACCTATCTGCGTTTCACCCACGATTTCAGCCCGGAACATGGAGCCTGTGATGCTTTCATGTACAAACGGCTCATTTAAGCCCAGTTTTCCCTTGGCGTGCAGCACCGCTACCTTGGCCGAGGTTCCTGTACCACAAGGGGAACGATCGATCCCTCCCGGTGGGATGACGACGACGTTGCGGCAATCGGCCTGTGGAGCCACAGGCTCCCCGTAAAATTCAATATGCGTCAATCCTTGAATAACCGGATTTTCAGGATGTACTACCTCAACAACAGCATTAACCGCCTCGCGAATCTGCACCGCTGTTTGTACAATTTTTGCCCCATTGCTCTGCTCCAGTGCAAGACCGATGGAAGCCGCCTCTACAATGCCGTAAAAGTTGCCTCCATACGCAATATCCAGCGTGACTTGACCGATGCCCTCTACCTGAACCTCCACCTCACGGCGGTACACAAAAGAAGGGATATTTGTGAACGTTACTTGTCGCACCTTGCCCACATCCACCTCTAGCCGCACTTGAACCGGGCCTGCCGGAGTGTCCAGCAATACCGATTTTTTATCCGCGGCAATCAGCCCGCCTTCCATCAGCGCTGTACATACTCCAATCGTATCGTGACCGCACATCGGTAAATAGCCGCCAGTCTCTATAAAGACCACCCCCATATCTGCACCTGGATGACAAGGTTCTGTTAAAATGCAGCCAGACATCACCTCATGCCCTCGCGGCTCGAACATCAGCAAACGGCGAAAATCATCATGATGTGCTGCCATATAAGTCATTTTTTCCAGCATCGTATGACCTACCAGCTTAGGCGCGCCGTGAATGATCGTCCGCGTCGGATTGCCTCCCGTATGGGTATCAATGGTAGTAATTCTGCCCGGTGTACTCATCCGGTTACCTCCCCGTGAACCTCGTGACTGGTAAAAGTCTCGCCAAATCGGTCATATCGCAGCGGCTCCACCGGAATACAAGTGGATTCACCGCGTACCATTTCGGTCACCAGCTTACCCGTAACCGCCGCAAGACTAATGCCATCCCCCTCATGACCAGAAGCGATATACAGCCCCGGTACTTCGTCCACCGCTGATACAATTGGCAAATGATCAGGTGTCCATGGACGCAAGCCGGTATACGCCCGCATCAGTGGTACATGGGCTAAAGCAGGAAAAAAACGAATGGCTCTGCGGGCGATTAAGCGAATCACTTGCTGATCTACATGTGTGTCCATACCGACAAACTGACGGCTGCTGCCGATCAGAATATTTTGGGATGCAGTTGGCTCGAATACTAGCGCTACACCGTATTTTTCATAAAGCTCATCCACACTCCGCTGACCGCCAAACTTGCTCATCAGATAGCCGAACTCCATTACCTTGCGGTTCCCAATGGAAGGCATTCGGGCAGACACCAGTATATGTCCTTTGCGCGGCATGATCGGAAGGTCCAAACCGAGTGAATGACCGATGCTGTGTGTCCACACACCTGCCGCCAATACCACTGCACCTGCATGGATAGCGCCATTGGGCGTCTCTACCCCGCGGACGTTTCCCCCTTCGTCCTGAAGGACAGATTGTATCGGTGTGCGGGGCATTAGCCTCGCTCCCATAAGACGCGCGGCCCCGGCTAGTGCATACGTCATCAACACCGGATTTACGGTGGAATCTGTCGCACACTCCAGTCCGCCCGGCAAATCTTTCGCTAAATGTGGCCATTCCTCTCGCAAATCCCGCTGATCCAGCATGCGAAACGGAAGTCCTTCCTGCTGCTGACGGGTTACCCACTGCTCAGCCGCTTGCATCTCCTGATCGTTTTCACAGACCAGAATACTGCCAGGCGCACGATATTCAAACTCATCCTCCAGTTCCCTAGCCAGCTCTGCCACCAGCTCCTGCGATACCAACGACATTCGACTGTCAAACCCGGGCTCTTTATCGATTGCCAATATATTGCCATCACAACGGGACGAAGTGCCTCCAGCAATCTCCCCTCGCTCAGCCAGCACGACCTTCATACCGGACTTAGCTGCATAATAAGCGATGGCTGTACCGATGATTCCGCCGCCTACAATGACCAGATCCGCGGCATCATGTTTCATTCGCTTTCCCTCCCTCCGACCGTTTTAATCTGTTTGTGAGGTATTCTTTACAGCTTAATCGTAAAGCTTTGTGTCACAGGCTTGCTCAGCTCATCATAATCCCGCAGCTGTACGGTGAACGTATACGTCTTGTTGCCTGCTCCGCTGCCTGCTGTTCCGCTAATCGTTCCTGTAAAACGGTCCAGTGTGAACCCTGCGGGCAGTTGACCACCTGTCACCGTCCAATCGTAAAACGGAACGCCTCCCTTGGCCTCCAGCTTGGCCGTGTACGCTTTGCCTTTGACGGGTGCTGGCAGTCCCTTGGTTAATATTTCTGGCGCGAGGAAAGGAGTCAGGTCCTTACGTAGCGGCCAGCCTGCTTTTTCTGCTACCAGCAGCGAAAGCTTCGTGTTCATCCAGCGCCGGGTCGGAAACAGATGGCGCCAGCCTCCATTTTGACCGCTCAATCGGTCGACTTCTGCAAGCTCTCCGGAGAGATGATAGCTGTCGTCCAATGCAGCCGGTCTGTGCTGGTAAGCCATAATATCCGAGTCATTGCCCGCCGCTTCCTTCAACGCTTTGACACCCGGGAATGTGTCGCTGAACACAATCGCATGACCGAATTCATGCATGATCAGTCCATGCACATCCGTCACCTCGGACAGATCGGATTGATACCATTCTTCATCGTCCACCGATGTGAATGGAATGGCATCATCATAGAAATCCAGAATCAGACTATAGGAACGGTTCAGGTTCCCCGGCACGGTCACACCGTTACGTGTATGATAATTGCCGTTATTGGCTGGAAAGCCCGTAGAATAAGGCCCGTTCAATCCTCTCAAAAACACCCACATGCCTTTATATGGCTTGTCATTCGTCACCTGTATTTCATTTTGCCAGTCGTCTCCCGGCAGATGGTTTACCTCCGCACTGGCCGGAACCTCATCGAAGGGACTTAGATCAAAGAAATAGAACCAGTCCTTCACCGCCAGCTCTGCCGCTTTTCTGGTAGCAGCATCTTTGAAATAAGGCATAATCGTATCGAAGCGGTAGTCAAAATGAATGGGGACTTTGGGCTCTTTATTATCATCCTGATCCAGCACCCGAATCGGAATGGACTGAGTAGTCGTGTGACCATCATTTCCAGCAACGGACATAGACAGCGTATAGTTCTCTATTTCACCGTTTCCTCCAATCCGGTCAGGATGGATGGCTAGCCGAAAATCTTTTTCCTCCTGTGCATTGGCAAAAGTCAGCGTTTTGCTTGCACCTTGCGCTGACAACGTACTTGGCAGATCCATCATCAGCCGGGACGTGCCCTGCGCATTTAACGTAACCGTTAACGGAAAAGCAGCATCCGCTGGCGGCTTCACTTTTAGCTTCACATACGGGTTCGCCAGATATCCTTGCCAATCAACCAGATCTATACCATAATCGTTCACCGTCCGACTAAAGATGTCGATGACTTTTACATCCGACTCCGCCTCGGCATAAGCCTGTTGACCCGGAATAGTGGGTGTCAAAGCCACTATGAGAGAAGCCGCCAGCGCGGTCAGCCATATTTTCGCATTTCTTTTTTGCGTGTTCATTCGATCCCTCCATCTCGGTTTTGGGATGACTTGTAAACTATGGATAGTTACCTATAGAGCCACTACGTTTTATAATAAAAGTAGCTCCTTGGGCGAGGAGGTCAGTACCTTGACACCGTCATCTGTGATCAGCACATCGTCCTCAATCCGAACCCCGCCGAAGCCTGGGATATAAATTCCCGGTTCCACGGTAATGACGTGACCCGGTACGAGCACCGACTTACTTTCGCGGGACAGCCGTACCTGCTCATGAATCTCGAGACCAAAGCCGTGGCCCAGCCCGTGACCAAACTGCTCCCCATAGCCGTAAGAGGCAATCACATCCCGCCCCAGACTGTCTCCCTCCCGACCGCTTAAGCCGGGGCGAAGTCCTGCAATCGTCTTCATATTTGCTTCCAGCACAATGGCATACAATATCTCATGTCGTTCTGAGGGCTGGCCTACGAATACGGTACGCGTGATATCGGATAGATAACCACGCACATTTGCGCCAAAATCCATTGTGACGAACTCGTTCTGACCAATTTCCTTGTCACTGGCCAGCCCGTGCGGCAACGCCGAACGCTCACCTGAAGCGACAATGAACGCAAAACCACCCGATTCCGCGCCTGCGAGCCGGAGCTGGTATTCCAGCTCTGCCGCAATCCGCCGCTCTGTAACCCCAGGCTGAATATAATTCAGTACCTCCGTGAAGGCGGCATCGGTAATACGCGCAGCTTCGCTAATGGTGCGAATCTCTTCTTCGTCTTTCACATCGCGCAGCCGTTCAATGACATCCTCCGTTTGTACGTACTCCAACGAGCCCAGCGCGGCTTGTAGCTGTCCCGACTGTTGAAGTGAAACATGCCTGCTCTCCAAACCCAGTCTGTGGACACCCAATTTACTTGTGAGATCGGCCACGGTTTGGAAGATTTGCGCCTCATGCCGAATCACTGAATATTCCACTGCCTGATCTGTTGCCTGCATCATATAGCGGAAATCCGTCACTAAAAAAGCCTCTTTCAGCGTAACAAGCGCAATTCCAGCGGAGCCTGTAAATCCGGTCATATATCTTCGATTAGGCCCATGTGTAATAAGCAGTGCATCTATCCCTAGAGCCGGGAATTCCGAGCGTAACCGGGCCAGTCTGCCAGGAACACCCTGTAACGGTTTTGTCTTTTTACTCTCTTCCTCTTTCACTCGTACGCCTCCTTATTCCACATCTCTTTTCAGGGCATATGCCTTAGAACACACTCTCCCACTTGCTTTTGAACACATGTATGCTCTTCTCGCTGCCGCTTTCCCGTAAGTCCTGCACCCAATTCTCCGTCTCTTTTTCAAGCACATCAGCGCGTCCCAGCTTCCTTTTAGCCTTTTATACCCGTCAATGTGATGCCTTCGATAAAATAGCGTTGACCGATAAAAAATATCAGGACGATGGGAGCCAAAATCGTGCTGGAAGCCGCCATCAGGTAAGGCCAGTTGGTATTGTTCAATCCCCGAAAAGTCGCTAGCCCCAGCGCTAGCGTAAAATGCTTTTCGTCACTTAAGTAAATAATCGGGCCCAAAAAATCATTCCACACATCAATAAATGTAAATATTCCGATCACGATCAATGCAGGCGAAGATAAAGGAATAATGACGCGCCATAGTACAGTCAGAGGCGTACCTCCGTCCATATAAGCCGCTTCGTCCAAATCGCGTGGAATCGTCAGCATGAATTGTCGCATCAAAAAGATGTTAAACGCCCCTCCACCGAACCATGCAGGAACAATCAGCGGCAGAAATGTATTCAGACCGCCCAGCTCACGCCACATCACGAAAGTGGGAATTAGCGTCACCGCGTAAGGCAGCATCATCGACCCGATCAGCAGGGAAAAAATCAGATTACGTCCAGGCCAGCGCAGGCGGGCAAAGGTAAACGCCGATACAATCGAGGTCAACATCACTCCTGCCAGCACACATACCTCAATCATGAACGTATTCATAAAATACCTGCCGAACGGTACTGAAGTCAGCGCTTCGGGGTAATTTCTCCATTGAAAAGGAGAGGGTATCCACTCTGGCGGGAACACAAAAATTTGCGATGTCCCCATCAGAGAACTGCGAATGAGCCATGCAAATGGCAACAGCATTAAAACACTGCCTATAATTAAAACGACATACAGTACAACACGGCTGATTGGGAATGGTTTGGAACGGGTGGCGGTAGCAGGACTTCGGGAGCGTTCAGGCTGTGGAAGCGGATGTTGCGGTGTTTCTGAAGGATTGACAGAAGAAGTGACCTGATTCATGAACGTTCCCCTCCTTCATAGTGAACCCACTTTTTGGATGTGGAGAAAATCAGAACCGTTAGCACCATGATGACGAAAAATAAGATCCAGGCCAGCGCTGAGGCGTAGCCGATTTTAGTCTCCGTAAAGGCCGTACGCCACAAGTAGAACACATAGAACAGGGTTGAATTGTTAGGTCCCCCGTTGGTCATAACATACGCCTGATTGAAGGCCTGAAAGGTGCTGATTAAAGACATGACCAGATTGAAGAAAATGGTCGGTGTCATCGAAGGAATGGTAATGTGAAAAAATTTGTGCCACCTATTGCCGCCGTCTACCTCAGCTGCTTCATACAGATGGGTGGGAACCGACTGAAGTCCCGCCAAAAAGATAATGACTGTGTTCCCGATCCCCCAGGTGCTCATCATGATCAGCGAGGGTATTGCAGTGTTCTCGTCATAAATCCATTTGCTCCCCGGCAGTCCAACGCTCTCCAACAGCGAATTTAACAGACCAAAATCCGGGTTGAACATCCATAGCCACAGCATCGTGTTGGCAATACTCGGTACAATGGTAGGTAAATAATAAATCGTGCGGAACACCGACAAACCCTTCACCTTTTGATTTAATAACAGCGCAATGATAAAAGCTGCCGCCAAGCCTAGAGGTACGCTGCCCAGTGCATAATATGTGGTCACGAACATGGATTGGGAAAAGGTAGCATCCTCGGTCAAAATAGTTCGGTAATTGTCCAATCCGATAAAGGTCATCTGTCCACCAATCGTCCAATCGGTTAAGCTGAATACGAACGAGGCCGCGATTGGTCCAATTGTAAATATCATTAATCCGAGGATGGCAGGAAGCGCGAATAGCAGACCCCAGTTTCGCTCCATACGCATCATTCCTGATTTTGGTCGCTTCATGGGCCGTTCTCCTTTCGCAGCTGTCCCGCTGCATTATTCATCCGGGTATACCCCTTGAAGCAATGGCTGAATGATGGGCTCCAGTTCATCCAGCGCCTGCTGCGGCGTCTTCTTGTTCGTCCAGATCAGATCCAGCCCTGGGGTCAGCTTGGAACCGATATCAGGCCAGTTGCGAAGGGTCGAAGTGGACGGCTTGATCGCATAATCTCTGGCATACTCAATGCCTGCCTTTTGAAATTCCGGTGGATGTGCGGCATTATTCGTCCATGACTGGATGGCCTGCTCATCGGTATAATATTTTTCCTCGATAGGCATCCAAAGACCGGACTTGAACAAATCCACCTTTTCGGGATTGTTATGGTACAAATAAAATTCGAGCGCTTCCTTCGGGTGCTTGGTGCTCCGGAAAATGACCGTGGCTCCCGCAACGATCATCGTTTTGGGCTCTTTTAGCTTCGGTAGGACGCCGATACTCCATTGCAGCTGCTTGTTGTTCGAAAAATCGAGCAAGGACCATGTCCCGTCTACCACCATGGCGACCTTTCTTGTCTGAAGCCGAATCGTATTGGACGGCATGTCCTGCTGCTGGATCAAATCAGGAGAAACATGCTCCTTGAAAACCAGATCCTGCAACTTCTGAAAGACCTCCACCGACTCAGGACTGTTCAGGGTGTACTTCTTGCCCGTTTTGTCAGTCAAACCTCCACCGTTGCTCGCTAAAAGCGGCCCCCAGGAGCTGCGGTCATTGCCGAAGGCAAAGCCGTATTGCACAATATTTTTCGGATCAAATCCACTGTCTCCCGGATGCTTGCCGTTCTGATCCTTGGTCAGCTTTTTGGCAATTTCCAGAAATTCATCCCATGTCCACGCTTTTTGAGGATCAGCCGGAGGGACGGGTACCCCTGCTTCTGTAAACAACTCCTTGTTGTAAAATAACTGCATCACTTCCAATGCGGTGTAATTTCCGATAGACTTGCCAGGTTCGCTGTAGAGATAGGAGGATTTGAGCTTGTTTTTTAATTCGGGATATTCGTCATAATAGGAGGATAAATCCAGGAGTCTGCCTTCACTTGCCCATTTCATCGTGAGCGAATCGCCCAGGTAGGCGATATCAGGAAGCTGATTGGCAGCCATTAACGTGTTAATTTTCGTCGTGTAGTCACCAGGGACATGCTCGCCCTTCACCCGAATGTTCAGATGGGATGCATTAAAGCTTTGAATCATTTTTTCCATCGCCTGCTTCTCGTCATTGCTTCCCCAGTACATGAACTTGAGTTCGACCGCATTGGGATTAGCCGGTTCGCCAGCGTTACCACTGCAAGCCGTCAGCCCTGTCAACATCGCCGTCATCACGAGAGCCATCCATGTCCGTAACCTTCGTTTCAGCAAATCAACCGGCCCCTTCCTGAACTGGTTTCTCCTTACAAGCCTATTATGCGCCGAGAGCCCAGAGCCGACCACCCAACGACTCCAGACTCTCTTTGTTTTGGTATGATTTTTTTAACAGCGCGTTTACAAAAATGTTTTACGAAACTCCGTCGGGGTCAGTCCGGTATGCTTTTTAAAGGCAATGCTAAAATAGTTGGTATCTGTGAATCCCACAACCTCCGCTACCTCCGCCACCTTGCGATTCGGGTCCAGCAGCAGTTCTCGGGCTCGCTCAAAGCGAACACGCGTCTGGTAGTCTGCGAAGCTTTCACCTGTAACTTGCTTGAAACGGGCACTCAAATACTTGGGGCTCATATTCATGTACTCTGCCAGACGGTTCAGCCCGCCATCCTCCTGAAGATGCTCGCGAATCCATTCCTTGGCCCGTTGGAATTTGCGTGGAATGCCCTTCTCGCGTGATTCTCGGACATGACGACCCACCCGAACAAAATAGCGCGATACATAATCAATCATCTCGGGCCCATGCCGTAATCGGGACAGCTCCAACAACGGGTCCTGCTCCTGCATGGACGTTTGTCCTACAGATGCATCACTCTGGACGATCCGCATGACGAACAGGACGAGCTGAGTGACGATCATTTTCACCTGCTTGACAGGCAAGCCCGCCAATTGTCCTGACCATTCCTGTAAAATCGCATGTACGGCAGCATCATTGCCGGCTCGAATTTCCGTAATCATCAGTAGTTCCTTCTCCAGTAATTGACTGCTGTTCGGCTCGGCCGTCTGAATGCTCTCATAGGGGATGATCTGGCTATAGCCCACCCACCCCCGATGCTCGGCCGCTTGCACAGCTTCCTCATACGCTTCGGGAAGTTGCTCCATCCGTTGAACGGGACGGCTAATCCCGATGGACACGCCCTGGCTCAATCGTTCCTGCACGGCCTGCCGAATCTGCTGTGCCGTCCGCTCCGCCGCCCTGCAAGATGCCGTCGCCAGCAGCACAACACGCCGATCGCGGGAAACCGCCGCACCATGCGCCTTCGCCCCGGCTGCTGCCGCAGCCTCCCCCGTCAGTCCGGCGAATATATGGCTGCTTTTATGCATGGAACCGTGTGGCTTGCTAGTGGCGGTTGCCTCCTGCTGCGACGACTCCTCCAGCTCGCAGCACAGCACGGTATAAGGCGGCCCACTCGTCTCGCCGAAAAATCCCAGCCCGTCCATCTCTCGAATGACCTCGGCTGCAGGACGCCGCTGCTGGAGCAAATCCAGCAGTAGATGCTCCCTGTACAATGGCTCCAATGAACGATGGCGGTGAATGGCTTCCTCCTCGCTTCTTCGCCATTGTGCAATGCGATCCTCAGCCCGGCTCAATGCCGCTTCAAAATCTCCGCTGGTCACCGGCTTGAGCAAATAATCGACCGCTTGAAGCGAAACTGCCTGACGAATATACGTCATAGATTCGTACCCTGTTAGAAATAATAACGGGGTCCGCTGATCCTTTTCCCGAATGGTTTTTGCTACGTCCAGTCCACTCATATCCGGTAAATTAATATCCAGTAAAATCATGTCCGGTCGCTGCTCCGTATACAAACGTAATGCCGTTGTGCCGTCCTCCGCCACATCACTGACTTCCACTGACAGGCCACTTTCCGCCACCATCAGCTTCAGTCCTTCCCGAATATGATATTCGTCGTCCACAATCAGCAGCCGGTACATGACATCCTCCCCTTTCTTATTCGGTTCGAATGGGTGCCAGTAAGGTAACCGAGGTGTACTGATCCGGCTCGCTTGTCACGGACAGTCCATATTGCGGACCATAATGCCGAAGACGTTCATGCACATTCCGCAGCCCAAAGCCAATAGCACTCCCTCGTTCCGCATCCAGCGACTTCCGGATATCGTTCAGACGCTCGGCTCCAATACCGCCCCCATCATCACTGACCGTCAAACGCAACATATCCCCTTCCCTTGTACCGGATAACATGATATAGCCACGGTCGGTGCGCCCTTTTAAGCCGTGGTAAATAGCATTTTCAACGAGTGGCTGGAGGATCAGTTTGGGTACATAAAATCCGCAAATATCCTCCTCGACCTCGCAAATCCACTCGAACGAATTCCTAAACCTAAACTGCTGCACCTTCACATAGGCGCTTACATGCTCGACTTCCTGTCCCAAACTGATTTGCTCTCGGCCATAACTTAGCGAAATGCGAAAACATTTACCAAAGGCACCGATTACCTCTGCCATATCCCGTTGCCCATTCGCCAATGCCATTCCCTTCAGTGATTCTAGCGTGTTGTACAAAAAATGCGGATTAATCTGCGCCTGAAGCGCGCGAAACTCAGCCTGCTTACGCGACAGCAATGCTTCGTAGACCTGACCGTACAGTTCATGATTTTTTTGCATCATATGAAGAAAACGCTCCCCGATCTGCCCTACCTCATCCTTAGGATTAAAAACAACGGAAGTAGGAGCTTCGAAAGCTTGGGCTGAGCCTGTAGCGCTCACACTCCCATCGACCGCCATCAATCGGCTCAATTGAAGCAGGGGGCGACGAATCGTGTCACTTAGCCGATAAGACAACATCCAGCCCAGCATCAATGCAATAAAAAAAGTCCAGATGGTCCAGGCGCCAATTTTCCGCGCATCCTCGAACAGCACGGACTGATCAACTTTTTGCAGCAACGTCCATTGTCCTTCATTTAACGGGCCGTAAGAGATCATCGTCTGGCGGCCGTTCCATGTTCTCCAGTCCTTCGTAAGCACAGGCCTATCCACAGCCGATTTGGCAATCTGCCGCAATAGCGCCTGGTCCGCAACACCCTGCTCCGGCAATCGGTATACAGGCTCGCCCTCCTGATCCAGCACCCACATCTGGGTATTACCGTCTGTTTCATGAAAAGCAAGCCCCCGAAACAGACTGGCCTTGTCGATTTCCAGCAGCAAAAATCCGAGGGGCGCATAATCTCCAGTCGTTTTTCGAAGCAGCTTCCCCACATAGATGCGATCCTCCGCCATCCCGCGTCCGGATTCAAACGGCGAATGAGCCATCCACATCATGGGCCGCTCGGCCAGCAGGCGGCGATAGTACACACGTGCTTCCTCTAATGTAGGAAGGCCGCCAAAACGGACCGAAACATTCCCCTGATAGAGAGAATGCTTGAGCCCGCCATTGGCGGCATATATGAGAGAGGACGTGATATACGGCTTGGTCTGGGTTTGCGTACGGACAACCATACTGAGTGTTTCATCGTTCCGTAAATATTCATAATCATCTTCCGGCTTGGTCTCCAGCGTAGACTGCACATCAGGATTGCTGAGAATGGAATTGGTCAGATCATTCAAATCGGAGAGCGTCGCATTGACGTAATTTTCACTCATTTGCCGGGACTGCATAGCCAGTGCTTCCGACTTCTCACCAAGGGAATGGGCCGCGATCCGGTAAAAGGTAAAGGTCAGTACCACCATCGGAATGACGGTAAGTACCAGCGTCAGTACAATGAATTTCCCACGGATTGTAGGAATCCCGGCGAACTTTTGACGACCCCGGCCTCCCATTCATCTGCCGTCCTTACACATAGGCTGGGAGCCATGTCCCGTGGGCTGCAATCAGGTCATCACACAGGGAAACAATATCATCCATGGACAGCTCTGCGGACGTGTGCGGGTCCAACATAGCAGCGTGATAAATGTGCTCCTTTTTCCCGGTGATTGCAGCTTCAATCGTTAACAGCTGGGTATTAATATTCGTCCGGTTCAGCGCAGCGCATTGGGGTGGCAAATCCCCGACAAAGGTTGGCGTAACCCCGTTACGATTCACCAGACAAGGTACCTCCACACAGGCTTCCTTCGGCAGATTGGTAATTAAGCCTGTGTTCATCACATTGCCGCCAATGGCAAAAGGCTGATTCGTTTCGATCGCCTCAAATATATAAGAGGCATATTCGTTTGACCGTTCATGACGCAGATCCTGATTACCCAAAAGCTCTTCACGCATCGTTTCCCATCGTGCAATCTGGCTCACACAGCGGCGCGGGTATTCATCCAAAGGAATATTGAAGCGCTCGATCAGCTCAGGGTATGCCCGTTTGATAAAATACGGATGATATTCCGCATTATGCTCGGACGATTCCGTAATGTAATAGCCGAATTTTAGCATCATTTCAAAGCGCACCATATCATGATGCTTTTCCTGTTGCTTAGCGGCGGCTCGTTTTTTAATCTCGGGATACAAATCTACACCATCCTTGCTCACTTCGAGCAGCCACGCCATATGATTGATGCCTGCGATTTTTGCCTTTACACCTTTCTGCTCCAGCCCGAGGCTTTTAAACAGCTCCGGTATACACGCCTGCACGCTATGACACAGCCCTACCGTACGGACACCTCCATGAACATTCATCACATTCGTCAGCACAGCCATCGGATTCGTGTAGTTGAGAAACCATGCATCCGGGCACACCTCGCGCACATCTGCCGCAAAATCGAGCATCACCGGAATTGTACGTAAATTGCGGAAAATACCGCCAATACCGACCGTATCGGCAATCGTTTGGCGCAGGCCGTATTTTTTGGGAATTTCAAAATCCGTAATCGTACACGGATCATAGCCGCCTACCTGGATGGCGTTTACCACATAGGTCGCTCCGCGCAGCGCTTCCTTACGGTCAGTGTAGGAGCGAATCACACAGGTGCTCCCTGTTGTTTTTTTCAAATTGGATAAAATATTTTCCGAATCTTTCAGCCTTACGGGGTCAATATCGAACAACGCCAACTCAAAGCCCTGCAAAGCAGGTGTCAACATACAATCGCCAAGCACATTTTTAGCAAATACCGTACTGCCTGCACCCAGAAATGTAATCTTGCTCATACTTTTTCCCCCATTCACCTTTTTGTTCGCGGTTTTGCACCTCAAATGCAAGGATACCCACCGCCACTCTCCCCTTTACAGGAGGAAAGTGACGATGGGAAAGGTTACTCATAACTATGCGTTGTTGCCTCCCATTCAGGATACCCCCGCTGATTTAACGGAGCTGACGGTCCGAGGCGGTAAGGCAGATGTTACCGAGGGTGTCGTAGTTGGCGGGGTGACTGAAGTTTCCTGGCTAACCGGTGTTACCGATGGAGCCGCAGCCCCTGCCTCAATCACGGCTACCTTCGCAATTGCCTCTAACTCTGTCCCCACTACTTTGCCCTTCAACTCAAACGAACCTGGAGCAGCATATTGTGCAGGGTCTATATCCTCCCATTCCACAGCCACCCATTTGGTGGAGCCTTCTCCATACGTAGCTTCCACGACGCTTGGCAGTTCCGGTTTTTCACCCGCACGAGTCGTCACGTTTACTTCTTTTAAAGCCGTGATTTTCTCGGCTCCCGTTAGGCTTTGTGCTGTACCAGAGGCCAGACCTGCCACCTCGGTTGCATTCAAAGCACGGCTGTAGATACGGAATTCATCCACTAGACCATTGAAGTACGGATCAGGGTACTGAGATTTGCCGATAAAATTATTTTTGGTCTGACCCAGACTGGTAGGATTCAATGTTAGGTTGGTATTGCGTCCCACTTCTTTTCCATCCACGTACAAAATACCTGTGGAACCCGAAAGCGTGACCGCAACATGTTTCCATACGCCTGTCGGCAGTACAGGGCCTTCAATCGTCTGCTCCTGTCCCTGCCCGTTGCCTTGGTTGGTAATGGCAAACAGCATGGTATTTCCTGCTTTAGGCGTCAAGAACATATATTCATTCGTCCCGGAGCCAAAGTCAAAAATCCGCACATAATCGCTCAGGGTGTTCGCTTTAACCCAACCGGATACGGTCAATTGCTGTGCCCGACTGACAATACCCGCCGGAAGCTGCACATAGCTGTCCTTGCCGTTCAGACTGACAGCATTGCCTGTTTTACCCGCAGCCCATGCAGCCGTCCCCTTCACGGCAGCATCATTTCCGCTGTCTGATGAATCCGCAACTACAGAACCGCTTGTTTCATCAAACTTGTAAACTGCAAGCTGTTCAAGTAACGGAGCCGCCGGTTCAGCTACCACCGTTACTTTAGCCTCCGCTGACAACTGAGAATCACTGGCTGTCAGCTTGAACACATACGTTCCCGGCTCGGAAACATCCACCTTCGTGCGCAGCGATGTTTTGTTACTGAATGTGACCTTCGCGTCCTGTGGTCCTTCAACCAGACTCCACTCGTTTGTCACCTTTCCTTGCGGAAGCCCATCATCCGTAGCTGTGCCTTTCAGAATGATCTGATCCGGCAGCTTTACCTTCGAATCTTTGCCAGCATCCACGACAGGTGCTTTGTTCGGATCAGGTGTGGTCGATGTCAGCTCTACCGTGTAGGAGGATGCTGTACCAATTTCCAATTTAAGCTTGTTGGAAGGCGCATACGCATTAAACTTCCCTTGTGATTGACCGCCTACTTTAACCAAATACGTTCCTTTCTTCAAACCGTCAAATGTAACGTACGTGGAATGGGCTTGGCCCGGCGTTTGATTTTTCAGTTGAAGCCATACGTAATCCTTGGATGTTGCCAGCTTGGCTTCTGTATATTGGTCCTTTTCCAGCTCAATATACAGCTTTTCCGTGATCAGATTGATGCGCTTGAACAGGCCGTCCAGCGGCTTGATCGTATACACGTTGCCGCTTTTGCTCACCTCTGCACCGTAGCCCGTCAATCCGAAAATAGGATCAATTGCGATATCAGCACTTAACGTTTTGAGCGCACCAAACAATCCGAGATCAGCCTCGCCGCTCATGCCGCGCCAGCCGTTAAAAAGCGGAACATTTTTACCGCCGCCAGTGCCGTTCGTGCCGTTATTGCCTTTTTCCGCTTGATACGTCCATGCGACCGCCCCGATGTTTTCAGGGTCCGAGCTGATTTGCCCGGAGTTAATCGCTCCGACATTGGCAATTTTAGCTGCATAGGACAACCGTTGTTGTTCCTCACGGTGATTGTCCTCATGATGGCGAATCCAGTCATCCATCGCATATCCAGCAAGCGAAGTCGTGTACTGGAAGTTAAACCAGTTTTCCCCGGTAATCGTCACCGGATCGGTGTAGTAGTACCATACGGGCATGTGACCGCGTGCCGCACGGGTTTTGGCATTAATTTTACTCATCATTTCCAGGGCTTTGCTTTGCTCGCCCTCTGTATCTATATTCTGTTTGGCTAACGTATATACAGCCTCTTCCCCTGTATTGTCATAGCTATATTCAGAACCGTAAGGATACTTTGTATTTTTAAAATTGTTATATTTGCGATCCATTTTTTCCTTGAGATCATTCGCTTCATCATCATAGCCTTCATCATGAAGTGCCTGAATAATATCCGGTGTGGTCAGTTCGCCCATCAAACCTGTTTCCCAGTTGTACGCGACTGGCCCTTCATACAATGCTTTGAAAATGTTATACGCCCGCAGCAAATAGGTTTCCTTTGGATGCTTGTAAGTGACAAGATCCGGGTATTCCTTGGCAATCTTGTACATGCTGAAATACGTGTTGTATACGTGCGGATAAGCATACCCTCGATAGGTCGGTGTATCGTTAGGCTCTGGCATCAAGAAATCATGAATTAAATAATCCTCATGATGTCCGTTCATCAGATTCGTCCAGATCGCCGTCTCCAAATAATCGTCTACTGCCCGCACCTCTTTGGCGACTGGAGACAGTATGTTTTTCTCAGCCAGGAACTGTCCGTGGGTCAGACCCCAATCGTCTCCCCAGCCCCAGTAGCCGTTAAAAATGTTGCGTTTGGATTTGGTATGCATCATCCAATCGTCAAATACCTTGTCGCGCAGATCACCCGGTACATTCCATTGGGTTTTGTCGACCATAAATGTAGCATGCCGTTGCAGCGCGAGATCAATCGGCTCGATGGCATAGAATTGTAACACTGTTTTATTACCGTTGCCGTATTCTACCGTTATGAAGTTTGGACCCAGCTTAGTAAATTTCAGTTCATAAATGTGATGTCCTCCGGGCTTGCTATCTGTCTGCGGAATAACGGTTCCGTCTGGATAGGTTACTTTGCTGATCGCCTGCTTGGAGCGCAGGTCCACCTTCGCCTTTTGATTCGTAGGCACGATCATGCCGGGTACGACTGTTGTATCCACCAAGTTTTCTTGGTACAACGTATCTTTTACATCATGCTCGTCCTTCACCGCCAGAAACTTGAAGCCATAGTTTTTGCTTTGACCGGGATTCAGGATCAGGCTTGTATTGGGCAAATACCCCCGATTGGTGGACTTGATGACATTGGAATGAATATAAAATACATTGAGTCCTTCCAGCCATTTACCTTCGTTGGCCGGATTCCAGGCCCATTTGCTGCCCGGATGCTCCTCATCCCGCCAGTGATCCTGATACTCAAAGCCCGCACCCGTTGAGGAATCAGGAATCAGCAGCAGGGAAGAACCAATGCCGCTGGGACGCCCAGCTGTAATATAGGAGCTGTCATTGCCGACAAAGGAATGCGTCACCACTCTAGTTTCGTAGATCGCATCACCGTTGGTCCACTGCTCATTAAAAGGAAGAGGCAAACCGAAATCGCCAATCTCCAGTTTTTTTCCACTTGTATTCTGCACCTGTATATTCCACAACACCGAACCATTCGACTCTGCCGAATACGTTTCGATGACTTTAAAATTGCGTATGCCTTCTGCATTAGTAGAATTCTCGTACGTGACAGTGACACGGTTACCACTGGTTGTGATCTTACGTGCGTCTGCCGACTTGTTCGTCCATGCCTTCGTCCAGCTGCCTCCATCCAATCGGTACGTGAACATCAACTCCCCTAGCCACTGATGATCTGCGGTGTTCTGTTCAGGTGTTACCGTTGCGTTCATGACATACTCTGTCGGGAAAGCATCTCCCTTGATACGTATGGATGAAATTTCTCCATGCTCCCCTGTCTGAATCGTCAGCTTGTCATTGGATAGTTCATGGGCCTCTGCCGTATGCGTCCCAAACAACACAGACGCTGTGGTTAAAAACAAAAATGCCGCCAATATTCCCTTAAATTTCATCAACACGGCCTCCTTTTGGATCTCGGGGTCCTGATTTGCTTGCCAATCACCTGAAGTCTCTTCATTTCGCTGTAACCTCCTTGGAAATGTAAGCGCTACAACTCTATTGTACAAATCCTTGTCCATTGGTAAAATCAACATTTTCAACCGATTTATATAGGATTTCAACCTAATAGGGGGATACCGTTAGATCGGCAATCAACCAAGCTACGACAGATTTATCTGAATTAAGATTACAGAGGATGGAGAGACAGGAAATTTAGATAGAGAGCAAGGGAGGCATTTTTAGATATATCGGGGTTTGATCAGATTATACAAACGGACACCGTGAAACTGAGAAATTTATTTTGAGTTGCTGTAGTGGGGAATCGTTACGTTGGTTTTCCAGATGCGAAGGTATTTATTTAATAGATTCGTTCCTAAGGTAGAATTTGGAGTCTGTGTATGTAAAGAATCTTTGGGGTAGAGTATGAGTAAAAATCTGCTGAGAGCATCTATCAACTGGGCTGATTCCAATGGTATGCTTTGTATTGGTCAAGCCCCATTTTGTAGACAATGAAAAAGCCCTATTAACTGTAACTGAACTTCGAAAATTTCCAGACCACCACTTTATCATTGAACTATCGTTTCCCGTTAGTTCAATTTTAATTCTACTTTAGTCCCAAAAATTTAATTTCAGTAATTATATGTTTCGTGCTGAGGGTGCTTCTCCATAGACTGGATTACAAAACGCACTTCTACTTTGATGCGAAAATCCATTCTTGGCTAGATCGATACCTTGACGGAGACGATGCTGGAGCAGACAAGTAAATAAGTTTACTAAGGAAACCGTAGAATGCATGACAGGAATGTCATACCTTGCGGTTTCTTTTATAAGATTCGCTTCTGTTTCCAGAAGTAGAGTATAGTAGGAGTAGTTGAAAATATATTCCAGGAGGCTACAGCCATGTCACAGGAGATCTGGATTAACCTGCCGGTCAAAGATGTTGAGAGGTCAACTGCCTTTTTCAATGAGATTGGATTCCATGCGGTGAGCGTTGGTAACGAGAGATCCAAGCTTGCCATAGGCCAAACAAAGATTCTGCTGTTCCCGGATGCGGCGTTTGAGAAATTTACAGGTTCAAAGACCGCAGATACTTCCCATACCGCAGAAGTAATATTTTCCATTGGCGCTGAAAGCAGAGAAGAAGTAGATGCCTTTATTCAAAAAGTAGAGTTTGCCGGAGGAAACATCTTTGGCAAGCCGAGTGAAATTGACGGCTGGATGTACGGCGCAGGATTTGCCGACCTGGATGGTCACCGCTGGAACCTGCTGTACATGGATGAGAACAAAATGCCGAAACGCTAATATGAAAACGCCGGTCACCTGCTTAAGGTCACCGGCGTTTTTTATACCCCCTATAATCTCATATCTGTAATTCAAATCAAAATCGTTGCTTAGAAGGAAAAATTCGGTGGGTTAAACTTATACAAAATCACCTGGATTAGCCCGTATTAATTTATTGGTCTTACATAAATAATCAATATTAACACATATATCTTGCTTAGAGAGACTCGATTCCCCATTCTTTATATAAGTCGTTAAGCTCATGTGATGTCTTTGTAACAAAACTCTTAATCAAATCTTCTTTTAAATAAATTGGGGTAATCTGGGGTTCATTGTCCTTATTGCGTAGCCACTGTAGTTTTATATCTCGGTATTGGCTTACTTCAATTTGAGTTAACAATGGTTCAATACTATAGGCATTTCCTACATAGAGCTTGTTTAGAACGGCTTCCAGCCCATTCTTTTCTCCTAATTAAATTAAATTCCACCTGATTTGACTCAATATTATAAACTTTTCTTATTTCATCTTTTTTTCCTCGGTACTCACGTTCAAAATTCGAATAAACTGTTTCCGTCCATCTTATGTCCGCATAGATATGAGCAAAATACCCCAGTATTTCCAGTTAGTCTCATCATTTAGGTTTAAGTAATACTGGCATCTTTCCTTAAGTACTTCAATACTAGGAAATCTTTCTTCACAAACAAAATGTGTAATACCCTTTTCACTTCTTGTCACATTCCCTCTTACATGGACAGCATCTGGAGCAATACTCCCAATTAAGAAACTAGAAGATGGAGTACGCGAGCAAAGTTCTAAAGCTATCACAAAATGGACCATCGGATAAGGCATTCTTGATAACCTCCTAAGCTAAAAAAATCAATATAAAAAAATCAATAGATGTAGCCATACACCAGCATACTACAACATATTGAAACTAACTAACCCGCCCGTTAGCTGAATAGAATGCCGAATCATGCCGGCAGTCTTATATATTATTTGAACTATCGTCTCCCGTTAACTTAAACTACCTTTGAAAGCTAGCGCCGAGTATACCCATCTACCATAATGATTAAGAAAGAAAAGAGAGAGTTGACTGGCTTCTTTTTGTCTGAATATACCTCGATTACTTTAAAGTGCTTATGTTACTTTAAAGTGTGTACTTCCTATGTATGGTTAGTTGATACAAAATAATGTTGTACAAAGAATAGTACTGAAGGAGCTGAAACACTATGAATAATGAATCTACAACAACACGCAAAGTCGCCTTGGTCGTAGGTGCGAATGGTGTTATCGGTCGCAACCTCATTGATCACCTCATCTCTCTTCCTGATTGGGACGTGATCGGCGTATCGCGTCGCGGTGGAGAATCTAGCAACCATGTTCGATATGTGGCTGCGGATCTACTCAATATAGACGATCTTCACGGGAAGTTAAGTGATTTAACTGGGGTAACACACATTTTTTATGCTGCTTACCAAGACCGTCAAACTTGGGCTGAACTTGTTCCACCGAACCTCGCCATGTTAGTGAACATCGTAGAAGTGATCGAACCAATCGCGTCGGGCTTGAAACATGTCAGTCTGATGCAGGGATATAAGGTATACGGCGCACATCTCGGCCCGTTCAAAACTCCTGCTCGTGAGACAGACGCTAACCACATGCCTCCTGAGTTCAATATTGATCAACAAGATTTCTTAGAACAACGGCAAATAGGTAAGGCTTGGACTTGGTCTGCACTCCGTCCTTCTGTAGTCTGTGGCTTCTCGCTTGGAAATCCGATGAACCTCGCAATGGTCATAGCGATTTACGCTTCAATTTCGAAGGAACTTGGAATACCTTTGCGGTTTCCAGGTAAGTCGGGAGCTTACAACAGCCTCTTGGAGATGACAGACGCTGGGCTTCTCGCAAAGGCAACAGTATGGGCGGCGACCGACGAGCGCTGTGCGAATCAGGCATTCAACATTACGAACGGCGATCTGTTCCGTTGGAATGAGTTATGGCCGAAGATCGCTCAATACTTTGGTATGGAAACAGCGCCTCCATTGCAGATGTCTCTGGACGTTGTCATGGAGGACAAGGAGCAGCTTTGGAACAAAATGGTTGAGAAGCATGGGCTTGCTCGGAATTCCTATAAAGACGTATCCTCTTGGCTATTCGGCGATTTCGTGTTTGCATGGGATTACGATTTTTTTGCAGACGGAACTAAGGCTCGTCGTTTAGGCTTTCACGAATTCGTCGATACCGAAGCAATGTTTATGAACATCTTCAACGACTTCCGCAAGCGTAAAGTCATCCCGTAAACTACCGTTATAAAATAAGAAAGCCGACCTTGTATTGGGTCGGTTTCTTAACTGTTATTTACGTCTGTAAGCATTGGATTAGCCAAAACAGTAGCCTTTCCCTCGTACTTTCTCTCTATATGCGAATCCCCCCAACGGCACATCAGATGTAGGAGTTCCTTTAGACTCCAGCCGTAGTCTGTCAACTCATACTCAACTCTAGGTGGTACCTGATTATAGGAAATACGTAAGATGACGCCTTCTTCTTCAAGCTCCCGAAGGTGCTGCGTTAACATCTTTTGAGTAATTGCGGGAATTAAGCTCTTAAATTCATTATTACGTTTCTTACCGAATGTCAAATGAAAGAGAATAACAGGTTTCCATTTCCCACCAATTACCTCTAAAGTTGCCTCAACTGCAGTGTTGTAAATTTTTCCAGTCTTTTTCACACAACTTGCCCCTTTTCGAATATTTCGACACTGGTCATTGGCAACTCCTGATGAATTGGAGCCATTAAATGTCCCTATTAAACATTATAACGACAACCAAAATATTAGGCTATCCTGCCCGTTACTTCAATGAAACAGGGAGCATTTGCCGCAGCGGTATGCTTCCTGTTCTAAATTCAACTATCGTTTCCCGTTAGTTGAACCCCGAATTAAATTAAGTTTTGCTTACATTCCGTAAAAGTATTTCCCTTCCCTTAACTGGTTTCGTTATATTTTGAACCTTTTTATGCTTTTAGACGCTTTTAGAGTCGCGTATGAAAACTAATGACGGAATGGCAGTAGCGTGAACACCATCGATTTCTGCATAACATTTAATCATTTTGGCACGTTCATTTTGCTGCTTAGTGACTATTTCAGACATTTGATCCTCTCCGTTTCCTCATTCTTTATAGTTCGATTATAGTCCATATTTATCTGTTAAATAGGTGGTAGTGAGAGGATTAGGCAAACATTTGGCACGAACGGGATAACGATCGCTTTGTCATCTGGTGCATAATAAGGATGTGAAGTGGGTGTCTGTTATGAATATGGATTGTAGTTGATTTACACATAATAATTAAAAATACTGGAGGATTTTATATGCAAAAAGTAACTTTGAACAATGGGATTGAGATGCCTATACTCGGTTTTGGTGTTTATCAGATCCAAGATGCAAATGAATGTGAACAAAGTGTTTATGACGCTATTATGGCAGGCTATCGGTTGATAGATACCGCTGCCTCTTATTTAAATGAAGAAGCCGTTGGCAGAGCGATCGAACGTAGTGGCGTGACAAGAGAGGAACTATTTATCACTACGAAACTTTGGGTTCAGGATGGGGCAATGTCCGAGAGAAGTTCTTCCCGATTATGAGTTGACTTAAACTATGGTTTAAGTCGTATGATGTTCCTGTCGACAGAGTTAGATACAATTTGGAGGTCTCCAGATGAAGTATTGTTCCATTAGCGAAGCTTCAGCCAAATTCAATATTCCAGAATCAACGTTACGTTATTATGAAAAAAAAGGACTCCTGCCATTAATCGAGCGTGATGAAGCTGGAAGGCGGTTATTTTCAGAAAACCAGATGGCGCTCCTTGAAACGGTTATTTGTTTAAAAAACACGCATATGCCCATTAGCCATATTAAGCAGTATATTGATTGGATATTAGAAGGAAATAGCACCCTCGAAACCCGGCTTAACATGATGCAGAATCACAAGCAAGCTGTACTCGATGAAATTTCGATGATGACAGAATCCTTAAAGGGAATAGACTTTAAAATTACACGATATACAAATCAGATTCAGGAAAGAAATGAAAACGGATAGAGGAGAGAAAATATAATGAAACTTTCAGGAAATACAATACTCATTACAGGCGGAAGTTCTGGAATCGGTTTAGCTTTTGCAGAGCGTTTTATCAAAGCTGGAAATACAGTCATTGTTACCGGACGACGTGAACAGGTACTTCAGCAGGCAAACGAAAAGTTTCCTAACCTTATTACTCGTGTAAGTGATTTGGATAGTGAACCCGAGCGTATCGCATTGTTTGATTGGGTAACAGCCAACTATCCAGAAATCAATGTGTTAGTCAACAACGCCGGTATTCAACAACGCTTTAATGTACTCAAAACGGATGCGAAGCATCATTGGAATGATATCAGTAAAGAAATTACAACGAACATTGAAGCACCTTTCCATCTATCCATGCTGTTCGCTCCATACTTTGCAACAAAAGAAGAGGCGACGATTATTAACGTCACTTCCGGGTTGGCCTTTACGCCGTTTGTGATTGCTCCGATCTATTCGGCAACGAAAGCGGCACTTCATTCATTTACCATCAGCCTGAGACACCAACTTTCAGATACGTCTGTAGAAGTAATTGAAGTTGCTCCTCCGGCAGTGAGTACAAATTTAGGTGGAGCCGGGCTGCATACGCATGGAGAACCATTGGATGCCTTCGCAGATGGAATATTCAAAGGATTGGAAGAGGGCAAACATGAAATCGGATACGGCACTTCTGTGGCTCGCTTACGCATGTCACGAGATGAAGTGGACCAATACGTAGAAAATATGTATAACGCAACGAAAAACTCTATTGAATAACTCGTTTTCGAGAAAAGCACTACTAGAAAATGCAGACTCGCCACTGTTATGGCGAGTTTCTTTAATATCTTATCCTTCTCAAGCTAAACGGTAATGTCAGGAAGGATATGTTAGAAAGTCGCTCAATAATTTACCCACCCTGGGTTCTGTAAAAAAACAGCATTCAGTTCATTCGCTTTATCGTAGAGTAACTTGCTCGTTCACCATTCGCATCGCTACTTTCCCCAGCACGCCTGCCCGCTTGGTGCCGAAAATGATCAATAACTGCAAAAAATTTTCATCATCACTACAATGCGTAGAAGGCCACCAAAGTAATCGGCGGCCTGATTGTCAGTAATTCAACTACCGTGTCTCGTTAGTTGATACATATTAAACTCAGAAATATCAGCGCGGTCTCTGTTTTATATTTACCTTTTTACCGAAAAACACGGCATTTCTTTTCCTTTATGCAATTTGCGTAATAACAAGGTGTGCGGAAACTGGCCTTGTTCCTCCAGCTAATGGAGTGATCGTGAGTGCCGCGGCATTACCAGCAGGATTTCGAACTGTGAGCACTGAATTTATGACCGTTGTTTGCACAAGAGCCATTCCTACTATTTGAGAAGTACCTGTTGCACGCCCGACCACCGTATAAGCCAGGTCAGCGCCGTTGAGTGTTAAAATGAGTTGACCCGGTTCATTTACACCTACCTGAAACAGAACCTGATAAGTACCAATTGCAGCCAGGTTAAATGAGCTCGCATTTACACGCGTAATTTCAGTCCCACTGATTGGACCATCTTGCGGAAAACTTACGTCCGTGTCGGGAGCAACAGTTGCTGCATTATCAGGAGGCATCAAGGCAAAAAAGTCTGCAAAGCCTAATACTCCACCTGCCGGCCCTGCGGGTCCCGCTGGGCCTGTTGCTCCTGCTGGTCCTGTTAGTCCTGTTGCTCCTACTGGTCCCGCTGGTCCTACCGGTCCTGCTGCTCCTGCTGCTCCTGCTGGTCCCGCTGGTCCCGCTGGTCCTGCCAACCCAGCTGCGCCAATTGCTCCTGCAATCCCTGCCAATCCTTGGGGGCCAAGTGCTCCTGCAAGTCCTTCGGGTCCGAGTGCCCCTATCGCTCCTGCAATCCCTGCCAATCCTTGGGGGCCAAGTGCTCCTGCAAGTCCTTGGGGGCCAAGTGCCCCTATCGCTCCTGCAATCCCTGCCAATCCTTGGGGGCCAAGTGCTCCTGCAAGTCCTTCGGGACCAAGTGCGCCTATCGCTCCTGCAATCCCTGCCAATCCTTGGGGGCCAAGTGCTCCTGCAAGTCCTTCGGGTCCGAGTGCCCCTATTGCTCCTGCAAGCCCTGCCAATCCTTGGGGGCCAAGTGCTCCTGCAAGTCCTTGAGGTCCAGCTTCTGCAATTGCTCCCGCAAGTCCTTGAAGTAATTGCTGACCTTTAGGTGGGGGACACGGTACCCGCACTATTTTTTTAATAACTAGAAGACGTCGTTTCTTTTTCTTACCTTTTGGATGGCAAACAATTGCGGTTTTCTTTTTGCACGATTTTTTTTTATCCAGAAAACTCAACAGTTTCTTTTTTCTTTTCTTTTGGATGACAAACAATTGTGGTTTTCTTTTTGCACGATTTTTTTTATCCAGACAACTCAACAACGACACCTCCCTATAAATATAGTTCAGTGTACGTGAGTTGTTTATTTTAGGCATGGACGAATGGCCGGTTATTCGCTAGACTAAAAACCATTTTTAGAATATTGGGTGTTTAGTAGGGTGATGTTATACCACAAACCACAACACTCTTTCAGTATGATTACATAATTTAAATCATCCTTCACTGCGTCAACCAAAATCACATTTGAGTCTTTTTTTGTACCTCACAGTGGCCGTGTGCTCCCTGTTCTAAATTCAAGTATCGTTCCCGTTCTGTGATAAATACAACAAAGCGTTCGACTCCGTAATATTTTTCTCCTAGGCTCACTATCCTGAACCAATCCTGCTCACATCTTGATCCACCTTGTAGATTCTTCTGGTAAGCGCCTGGTCATCATCGGTCCATGATATTTGGATCTGTTTGCGGGTTTTTGAGTGCAGGCAGTAGAATACCATCGATTAGCGCTGTGAAGAAAGGCTTGTCGAACGGTTTGCGCTGGATGAGGCCGCGAAAAGAAGCCATTGAAGTAATGACCTGGCAAGCCATCTCAATGTCCGCGTGAGCAGGAATTTCACCGCGGACGACGGCTCGGTTCATAAGCTCGCGGTTTACAACAACCCATGGCTCGAAAATCCCGGCTGTTCCTGCTTCGGCAAATTCCGGATGCTGCAAAAAGGAGCCTAGGCCCGCTAGGACTCGAAATTTGCGTTCTTCTTCCGCGATCGATTGCGGCTTCAAAAGCACGAGGAGATCTTCGCGCAAGGTTCCTGTATCAGGCAAGCTTTCGAGCTCAAGATGATTTCGATTCATCCATGCCAAGGCGTCTCGGACTAACTCCGCCTTGGAAGACCAGCGGCGGTAAACCGTCGCCTTCCCAGCCTTTGCTCGAGCCGCGACCATGTCCATTGTCATACCATCGAAACTCGTATCGGCGAGGATGGCGATTGCCGCCTCAAGGATTTTATCATCCCGCGTGTGATCTCGCTTGCGGCCCAATGTTTGCGCAGGCTTTTCTGCCACAACCTCAGATAATTCGCTCCTCTCAGACATTTTCTTTTTTATTTTACTCATAAACTTAGCTCCTTTTAAAATATATATTTAAGAACTTATCAGTTCCGGAACTTTACAGTTTCGATTTTGTGTGATTTAATATCATTATCCCACACCCAACGGGAAATATATAGATGGTACCCCATACCAAAAAGGAGATTACAACCATGCAGGACAAACCCGTAGCCTTGATCACCGGTGCCAATAAAGGAATAGGTTTACAAATTGCGAAGGATCTAGCGGAACACGGCTTCACCGTGCTCGTCGGATCACGCAGCCTCGAGAATGGAGAAACTGCCTCCAAAAGCATCGGTTCGGATGCGCACGCTCTCCAGCTCGACGTTACCGATCAGGACTCCATTGTTGCTGCAGCAGAGCGTATTCGGAACGAATTTGGTCGTCTCAATGTACTTGTGAACAATGCGGCCATATCACACGCAGGTAAACCGGGAGATCCGTTTCCGAGCAGTGGCGCGACGAGCGGTCTTTTGACCGTTGCTTCGCTCGAAGACATTCGTTCGATTTATGAAACTAATGTTTTTGGTGTCATTGCTGTCACCCAGGCCATGTTGCCACTTTTACGTGAGGCTCCGGCAGCACGCATCGTCAACATGGGCAGCACCGGCGGCTCCCTTAGCTGGAACTCCATTCCGAAAAACTCACATCGTGCAATGTTTGGGGCCTATTCGGCGTCAAAATCGGCTGTTCATGCGGTGACACTTGCCTTTGCCTTTGCGCTTGAATCGACAAACATCAAGGTCAATGCGGCATGTCCAGGTTTTACATCGACTGCGCTCAATAATTTTGCTGGCACTCGTAGTGTTGAACAAGGGGCGCGTGAAGCGGTCCGGCTTGCGATGATTGGTGCGGACGGCCCAACAGGAACGTTCTCAGATGAGGATGGACCCATCGCGTGGTAATTATAATTTATACAACAATGGTTAGTAGCCTAAGGGGGATTTCATGATGCGTGTTTTCGTAACAGGAGCAACAGGTTACATCGGTTCTGCTGTCGTCCGTGAACTCATTGATGCGGGTCATCAGGTCGTCGGTCTTGTGCGCTCAGACAATAGCGCTGCGAAACTAAAAGAGGCCGGGGCCGAAGTGCACCGCGGTGACATCGACGATCTCGACAGCCTTCGTAGTGGTGCGGCTGCTGCGGATGGCATTATTCATCTGGCATTCAATCACGACTTCTCGAACTTCGCCAGGGCACTCACAGCAGATCTTCACGCCGTCGAAGCGATGGGGGCGGCGCTGGAAGGGTCCGGTAAGCCGTTCGTGATCACCACGCACGCCAATGGAGTTGCAGCAGAAAACGTAATGTTATTGCTGGCTGAGCGCGGAGTGCGGACATCGATCGTAGAGCTTTGTCCTTCGGTACACGGTGAGGGTGACACAGGATTTGTGCCGAGACTGATCAACATTGCCAAAACGAAGGGCTTCTCAGCCTATGTGGAAGAGGGGAGCAACCGCTGGCCGGCTGTGCACCGCCTTGACGCCGCACATCTATACCGCCTTGCGTTAGAAAAGGCACCCACTGGTTCACGACTAAATGGGGTCGCAGATGAAGGCGTGCCATTTCGCGACATCGCAAGTGTTATCGGTAAACACCTGAACGTGCCTGTAGTCAGCATTTCACGTGAAGAAGCAGACACCCACTTCGGCTTCCTCAGCACACTTGCAGCGCTCGATATCCCGAGATCAAGCGTTGCAACTCAGGAACTTCTGGGATGGCGGCCTGTGCAACCTGCACTGATCCACGACCTCCAACAGTCTCACTACTTCAACAACTGATTGGAGGTGAGACAGAGAATCGATCATGGGCCGCTTAATAAAGCACTCGAGAAAAGCGAAGCAAGACATGGACTAACAACAACATGTATGAAATAGAAGTTTGGATATTATAACGAGATCAACACGAGTGTATACCACACAAAGTGTTGTTATCTTCATTCGCATCAAACTATTCTGGCTAATCGTATTGTTAGGTCACTTCCCCAAGAAAATTTTTCATCTTCACTTATGGTATGGTTCACCGCGTTGGCTGAAGGGGCAGGTTCTCAAAAAAATAGTCTCCTTATCAGAGACTACCCGCGATCTTCCTGTTTGATAATCATACGATAAGCGGTAGCTTTTCCTCTTCTTTCTAGAATTTTTTCAATCAAAATTGCTTTTCATCATTCTTTCAAAAAGGGCCATCCTTTTGCGGGATAGCCCTTTCTTTGATTTCACATTTTTTTGCAAAGTGAATAAGGGGCTGGATTCCTCCATTTGCGCTTTTGCTTACTTTAATATTGTCCTTTAATTACAAAAAACGAGCCCCGGATTGTTCCAGCTAGTTTAGACTTCTGCCTAGCAAACTTAAACTTCCCTTCTAGCTCCTTTGGTACCTCCATCCCCTCAGAAAGCTTAAAACCAACGGCCCGCTTTTTAGGGTCATCCACCGTATACATGACATTGATTGCAAGACCATCCTCATAAAAAACGTAGGTAAATTGGATATTTTCCACTTGAAAACGCGACGTTTCTAAAGGTTTAGCCGCAAACGCAATATCACGTTCTTCTATCAAAATTCGGTTCACATAATCAAGGCTCTCCTGGCTTTCGCTAGCTGGTACAACCGTAAATTCATACTTGTATTTGTTCATAAAATAACGGGCTTCATTAGCACGTAAACCAGCAAGCGCTTCTGCTACAGGTGAAGACTCTAAACCAACCGTAGATACATCTCTAAAATCAACGAGATACGACATTTCCATTCCCCCTCTTCTCTCTTTACGCCCTAACAGCTTCCGCATTTCACCAAAATCGAATTCATTTTCAAGTTGTTGTAGAAACACACATATAGCCAGACTTCAAATTAATTCTCTTATCTACCACATAGTATACCAAAATTGATTCAAGAGAAGATTTTGAATGGCGAATTTGTTAGTTTGTTAAATAGTGTTTACATAGACTGGTATTCACAAACACCGCTTTAAATATTCGACCAGCGAGATAATACGATGCTGCCTATAGTTCCTCGAGGTCGGGAAATTAAGGACTCAGAGTATGTCCTAACAAAAAACTCTCGGCCTGTGCCCTGAACCTCCATTAAGGAGGTTCAGATTCACAAGCCAAGACATTTCCATTCATGATGGTAGCCGTTAGGCCATGTTTGTTTGGGAAAGACCCTCTGCATGGAAGGGGGCGTACCCGCATATGTAAACCAAATAAGTACGATACCTATCTATCATGAAAATATAGATGCACGGTTGAAGAATTATATCGTGCCTATCATTGCGCTAAACTTTGTAACGGTTATACACGAGCGTCAAATGAAAAAAACCGCCGGGGACGACAAGTTGTTGCGGCAGATGATCGCCGCTATGGACGAAGGCTTTCGCGTGGTTAGAGGCCTTACAATATCCGCTAACGCCGGCCGCGCAAGCGTGACTAATCCGCAAACGACCGGCGTTAATGCGCCTTTTTATGAAAATTTATCATAGGATGCCGATCAGCCGACTGGTTGACGGATCCGTAGGGGAAATCGTAGCTTTGAGCTGCGTGTTTCACCTTTGGAAGGAACAGACCCGGGTCCCTACACCCAACTGGGACGAGCTGGAAAAGCGTTTTGAAGCCAAGGTCAACCGTTCATAACTTTTACCCGAGGAGTAATCAACCGAAGATGATTTTATTTCTACAAAGAAGACTTTGATCATTATAAAACAAGGGGCGTTCAGTTGCTTGAATCTCCGAAACTTATCGCGACAGCATGACGCGTTTACCGGTCTATATATTCAAATTAAACTGCAGTTCCAAGCCGCATTGGATCAGATGTCTCCTGAATACAAGGGTGTTTATCGGAGATCTTCATTCTGCGGTGTCGTTGAAAACCTTATTGGAGTTCCCCACCTCTGATGCCGTTCTGAAAGCCGGTGTCTGATAAAAATATAGTATTAGACTGAATTGAATATAGTAATAGCGGCATCCTTGGACTGAAAAAGGAGAAAGTCCTAGACTACCGCTGTTCTTTATTTAACTAACGTTCCTCGTTAGTTGAATAAGCACGCTTTCTTTTATTACACAATATCTTCGTACTGTTCAGTATTTCTATCATTCATCTTTTACTTTTATTATGAGAAGTGTTAGACTAATATAGGTTTTATATACTTATTACCGATTACTAAGATGTGTAATCAATGAAAGGATTTGATGAATGTGGAATCGACTAATTTCAAAGTTATACCTGAAAAACTTAAAGGTAGGACGATTGAAGATGTCGCCATCACTACTAATGCTGTGGTTATTAAATTTACTGATGGTACTTATTTAGATATCTATCTCGATGAGGCTGCACAAACATTAAAGACATCAACAAACAAGCTGGATAGTTAACTCAACACTTTACACTTAGCTATCATTTTCCCAGCTTCCTCCTTCACAGTTTGCGTCAAATGCGACATAAAACCTCCACTTATCTTGTTCAACTAAACTGCCCGTTAGCTCAATGAAAAAAAGCAGCCCCTCATGAACTGCCCTACTGCTACTCACTTCAACAATAGGATGAGTTCATTCAAAGGCTACCTAATTTACCAAGTAATCCAACCACTCGTTCGTTTGTAACTGTGTAGGAGCTCGTATTCTTCACTACGCATCAGTCGTTTCATTTTTGTTCTATACAGACGATAATCATCTTTTCTTGCTATCTTACATTCTTTGTTGTAATGAACACTCTTGATTCCTTTACGGAAATCCTTAAGCTTCTCTTTTCTTGGATCTTTGGGCTTATTATTGATCTCCAGACTTTGCTGTTTCTCATCTTCCCAGAATTGAATCTCTTCCCGTGTAAACATCTTCATCCCCGTTGTGCCGGGTTAGATTTTGGCATTTGAAGCCATGACCTTAGACACAACTAATAGAAGAAGATCTTCGGATTGAACATTAGCTCACCTCTGATTTTATTCTCCCTTATTTTAACATATTTATAACTATCCTGCCCTTTAGTTTAATAAAAAGAGAGCAGACTTGAAGCGCCTGCTCAACATTGTGTGTTATTTAACTATCGTTCCTCGTTAGTTGTACGCCCTATCCATAGAAAGCCTCGTGTGCACCTGTCATATCTGGCATCGTGATATCCATGGTCACCATGTCCAGTTGCTTCTCAGACGAAGAAGACTCCGGTCAGCGCTTCGCTCAAAGCCTATTGAACGGTAAGCAGATTGAAGTTTTGGATCTGGTGCGGTTGCTTCTCTCGCCGATACCAGAGTTAGGTTGCGGGGTGCTGGAGGCGGGGTAATTTCCGATGAAATTTTCTGTCTGCATGCTGATATTGCCTTCAAGAATTGAACTACGAGCTGAAACTTAAGTATATGGAGGAGATTGGCTTGGAGTTTCTACTGCTTGTGATGTCGATAAAAACAGTTTAAAAGTAAAAAAGGAGAGATGGCATAAAAATAAGCCATCTCTCCTTTTTCATATATATAAAGCGGGTAATGGGAATCGGACCCACGCTACCAGCTTAGAAGGCTGAGTTTTACCATTGAGCTACATCCGAAATAGATGCCGGTGAGAGGACTCGAACCTCCACGGTTTCCCTCACGATTTTGAGTCGCGCGCGTCTGCCAATTCCGCCACACCGGCTTATGAAGTTAATGGCGTCCCCTGAGAGATTCGAACTCCCGACCTTTTGATTCGTAGTCAAACGCTCTATCCAGCTGAGCTAAGGGGACTAATAAATGGAGCGGACGACGGGAATCGAACCCGCGACCCTCGCCTTGGCAAGGCGATGCTCTACCGCTGAGCCACGTCCGCAAAAAACAAGATGCGCGTGGAGGGACTTGAACCCCCACGTCAAAGACGCTAGATCCTAAGTCTAGTGCGTCTGCCAATTCCGCCACACGCGCATGTAATACAATGGTGAGCCATGAAGGACTCGAACCTTCGACACCCTGATTAAAAGTCAGGTGCTCTACCAACTGAGCTAATGGCTCGTAAAACTGGTGGAGGATGATGGATTCGAACCACCGAACCCGTAAGGGAGCAGATTTACAGTCTGATGCGTTTGGCCACTTCGCTAATCCTCCAAAATGGTGCCGGCGAGAGGACTTGAACCCCCAACCTACTGATTACAAGTCAGTTGCTCTACCAGTTGAGCTACACCGGCATATTAAGTTAAATGGCGGAACCGACGGGATTCGAACCCGCGATCTCCTGCGTGACAGGCAGGCATGTTGGGCCTCTACACCACGGTTCCAGAGGCAACTCTCTTAGTTGAAAGTAATTGCGGAGGCAGGATTTGAACCTGCGACCTTCGGGTTATGAGCCCGACGAGCTACCGAACTGCTCCACCCCGCGACAGTAATAATTATTTATTTTTCAAATGGTGGAGGCTGAGGGGCTCGAACCCCCGACCCTCTGCTTGTAAGGCAGATGCTCTCCCAGCTGAGCTAAGCCTCCGAATTACTATGACCCGTAGGGGATTCGAACCCCTGTTACCTCCGTGAAAGGGAGGTGTCTTAACCCCTTGACCAACGGGCCATGCAATAAAATAATTCTGGCGGAGAGAGAGGGATTCGAACCCTCGAGACGCTTTTGGCGCCTACACGATTTCCAATCGTGCTCCTTCGGCCAACTCGGACACCTCTCCACATGGCTCCCCGAACAGGACTCGAACCTGTGACAACTCGATTAACAGTCGAGTGCTCTACCAACTGAGCTATCAGGGAATATTGGTGGAGCCAAGGGGGATCGAACCCCTGAGCTCCTGCGTGCAAGGCAGGCGCTCTCCCAGCTGAGCTATAGCCCCATCTAAAAAATCAATTTTGTATGTATAATCAATAGCCTGATAGGCGAAAAAAAATCCCCATTGTGGGGTTGCTTGGCGACGTCCTACTCTCCCAGGACCCTGCGGTCCAAGTACCATCGGCGCTGGAGGGCTTAACGGTCGTGTTCGGGATGGGTACGTGTGGAACCCCTCCGCTATCGCCACCAAACATGAATTTACATCGTAAATTCTACCGTACGGTTATTCAGTTCATCACTTATCGTGTGCATGAATAGCCATGCGCTTGTATGTATGTATTTCTACATACCTTCAAGGTTACACCCTGAAAACTGGATCCGAAACTCATTTGCGTTTTATTTAGGATAAGCCCTCGACCGATTAGTATTGGTCAGCTCCATGCATTACTGCACTTCCACCCCCAACCTATCTACCTCGTCGTCTTCAAGGGGTCTTACATACTGGGAAATCTCATCTTGAGGGGGGCTTCACGCTTAGATGCTTTCAGCGCTTATCCCTTCCGTACATAGCTACCCAGCGGTGCTCCTGGCGGAACAACTGGTACACCAGCGGTACGTCCATCCCGGTCCTCTCGTACTAAGGACAGCTCCTCTCAAATTTCCTACGCCCACGACAGATAGGGACCGAACTGTCTCACGACGTTCTGAACCCAGCTCGCGTACCGCTTTAATGGGCGAACAGCCCAACCCTTGGGACCTACTTCAGCCCCAGGATGCGATGAGCCGACATCGAGGTGCCAAACCTCCCCGTCGATGTGGACTCTTGGGGGAGATAAGCCTGTTATCCCCAGGGTAGCTTTTATCCGTTGAGCGATGGCCCTTCCATGCGGTACCACCGGATCACTAAGCCCGACTTTCGTCCCTGCTCGACTTGTAGGTCTCGCAGTCAAGCTCCCTTCTGCCTTTGCACTCTTCGAATGATTTCCAACCATTCTGAGGGAACCTTGGGGCGCCTCCGTTACTCTTTAGGAGGCGACCGCCCCAGTCAAACTGCCCACCTGACACTGTCCTCGCACCGGATCACGGTACCAAGTTAGAACCTAGATACGATCAGGGTGGTATCCCAAGGATGCCTCCTCTCAAGCTGGCGCTCAAGATTCTACGGCTCCCACCTATCCTGTACAGATCGTACCCAAATTCAATATCAAGCTGCAGTAAAGCTCCATGGGGTCTTTCCGTCTTGTCGCGGGTAACCTGCATCTTCACAGGTATTAAAATTTCACCGGATCTCTCGTTGAGACAGCGCCCAAGTCGTTACGCCATTCGTGCGGGTCAGAATTTACCTGACAAGGAATTTCGCTACCTTAGGACCGTTATAGTTACGGCCGCCGTTTACTGGGGCTTCGGTTCATAGCTTCGCCCCGAAGGGCTTACCACTCCCCTTAACCTTCCAGCACCG
>NZ_JBBOPF010000001.1:2150000-3062500 GCF_038003485.1 Paenibacillus sp. FSL H7-0703
TCCAGCGAGTTATATTTAAATTGCGTACTGCCCAGTCTTTTGGTGGTAATACTATATCTGCTGGGAATAATGCAACCCCAGTTGGTACTTTTATATAGCCTAATGACGGCAGAGAATGTGAATTTTCGTAATACATCTGCGTTGACGACCCGATTGTGTTAGTAAGCCAATAAACCATGATATGCGTAATGAGTTCATCTTCGCTAAAACTTTGACGGAGGTCACCCCCACAATCACTCCAAGCTCGGAATTTTTCAATAATCCAACCGGCTAAGCCTGCTGGTGAATCAGAAAGTCCATACGCAAGAGTCTGTGGACGTGTCGATTGTATCGACATGTACCCTCCCTCTAGAGAAAGCCATTCTAATGCTCTTTTCTTGTATTGAAGTTCTTCCTCTGAAAGTTTTACCTGCTCATGGGACGTAAGGAGATCTCTTATGATACCAATATCTGTTAGGTGAATCCCGAATAAAAGTTCAGGATGATTCGATGCCAGATATCTCGTAACTCCGGAGCCTATATCCCCACCTGCTGCAGCAAACTTATCGTATCCTAATTCTTTTGTCATTAATTTAGCCCACATCTCGGAAACCTGATAATTGTTGACACCAGGATGATCAGGAGAGCTAGAGAACGCAAAACCAGGTAATGAAGGGACAATGACATCGAAAGAATCCTTAGGATCACCTCCATAGCTAGCTGGATCTGTAAGAAGAGGAATAATCTTCTGATATCTAAGGTAACTATCTGGCCATCCGTGGGTTAGAATAATGGGCATGGGATTGGGACCCTTTCCGTACTCATGAACAAAGTGCACATCAATTCCATTGATGTTGCAGCGAAACTGGGAAAAACGGTTTAACTGAGATTCTTGTTCGCGCCAATCATACTGTTCTCGCCAATACGAAACAAGGGATTTTAAATAAGTTAAATCAACACCTCGATCCCAGCCTGAGTTTTCCAATTGATCCGGCCAGCGGATGTGGTGTAATCTTCTTTTCAAATCATCAAGGACTTCATCTGCAATGTGAATATGAAAACGTTCAACGGACATTCTATTTCTCCTCCTTTTTTGCGCACATCTTAATGATATCCCTTGAACTGCTGTGGTACTATGCTAAAAATCGGGCATCTTTTTCGCCGTGGAGGACTTTAGTAACCTTCCTTATCCTCAACGTTTTACAATTATCTTAATTACTTCAGCCTTTTGTTATGACTTCCAATTTCTCAACACCATAACACTTTCCGATGCGCTCCGATTTTATTTGAATGGTTTTTAGACTAATGTAAATGGCAGCCGATCTTCTGAATTAGCTGTGCCTCTATTTATTTATCGAGATTACTTCGTCACGCTATCTTACCCGTTAGTACAACATGGCCGATCCATGCCGGTAGCCGTGTCTTAGTTGTTTATTAAGCTATCGTGTCCCGTTAGATCAATTCAAATTTCGCCCCGATCAGACTTACCCGGGCTTATCACTAAGGGAGGCCTGTTTTGGGTTAATGAATGGACAAATCGGAAATAATTCACTCATACCGTCTAAAGGAGGGAACAAATTCATGAATTCTAATGATAATCTATCAGAGCAGAATGCATATTTGAAAGAGCTGAATGCCTTATTTATCCCATTGGACGGAATGGAGAATCTAGACCGCATAGTTAAGGCCATCGGAGATGCAGATATTGTGCTGCTTGGCGAGGCGAGCCATGGGACGTCTGATTTTTACCGAGTTCGGGCCGAGCTTTCGAAGAAGCTAATTGCAAGCAAGGGATTTAACATTATCGGCGTGGAAGGAGACTGGCCCTCTGCTTATCGATTGAACCGGTATGTTAAAGGAATGAAGGGGGCCGATTCTTCGGCAACCGATGCACTGGGTGATTTTACTCGCTGGCGACCTGGATGTGGGCGAATACGGATATTCGTGATTTCGCGGAATGGCTGAAGGATTACAATGAAGTGAATCAAGGGGGCGGCAGTGGCTGTCCCAAGGTTGGATTTTATGGCATCGATATGTACTCGTTATGGGAATCGATGGAGGCAATCATCGGTTATTTGGAGGAGACCAAGTCTCCCCAGCTGGAACAGGCCCGCAGGACATATGCCTGTTTTGATCCATATAGCAGGGACCATCAGGCTTATGGCATTGCGGCAGGATTGCTCTCGGAGAGCTGTGAGAAAGAAGTGGTTGAGCTACTGAAGCAGATTCAGAGCCGGCGCATGACGTATCCGGGAAGTGAGGAAGAGCTGAATGCGGAGGTGAACATGCTCGTCACTTCCAGTTCGGAGGCCTATTATCGTACGATGGTCCAGGGAGGCCCGCAGTCCTGGAATATACGGGACAGACATATGGTTGAATCACTGAAGCGAATCATGTCCTATTACGGCGCCTCGGCAAAGGCCATTGTCTGGGAGCATAATACGCATATCGGTGATGCGCGGGCAACGGATATGATGGCTGATGGCATGGTCAATGTGGGTCAGCTGCTGCGGGAGGATCCAGAACATCGTGTGTTTGCCGTTGGCTTCGGGACCTATCAGGGCGAGGTACTGGCCGGAAGAGCTTGGGGAGCTCCGGTTGAGAAAATGACCGTGCCGCCCGGACAGCCAGGAAGCTGGGAGTATTGCATGCACCGGGCGGGAGGCGGCCGAAATGGCATGGTAATGCTCTCCGATGCATCTTCCATGCTGCATACGGTCATTGGCCACCGTGCCATCGGTGTTGTATATGAGCCTGCTCATGAGCGATTCGGCAATTACGTGCCTTCCAGCATGGCGGATCGTTATGATGCGTTTGTTCATCTCGACCGGACCATCTCCCTTCAGCCACTGCCTATCCTTCAGCCGGTTGCAACGGATGCTTTATTTTCAGAATAACAGCTCGCAAGAACCGTCTGTGGGATGCAGGGTAGCTTGGTATAGTTTACCGTGAGGCTCCGGATTATAATTATAAGACTGGCTCCAATATAAAACAGCGGCAGGCTCAGACTTTGTTTTTATCAGTCTGAGCCTTGGTGAAAAACGTTATCTTCTTTTGATGGAAGGTACGTCAATTCAACTGCTCCCGAATGTAAGGTCTTGGTATAGACGTGCTTAAGGGACATCGTGTTGATGTTATCTGTAAACAAACGCTTTCCACTCCCCCGTATAAACGGAAAGATCATGATCCGAAACTCGTCGACGAGATCATGCTTCATCAGCGTCCTAACTAACTCGCCTCTTCCAAGCACCAAGATGTTTCTTCCAAGTTGCTCTTTAAGGTTCAAAACTTCTTCCTCGAGATCCCCTTGAATGAGGGTTGCGTTCCAATTCATCTGGTGCTGCGTTTTCCTTCTTTAAAATGATTCGAGCAAAGAATCCAGTTTCAGAAGTGGAAATTTCTTATCACCCCATTATAATACTTTGATTCAAGAGAGACCCAATCTATTCATGTATGGTTCTCATCTGTGACAAAACTGTCGGATGCTAGTTGCTAGTTCTTCCGCATGAGTAAGGACAAGCATATGATCAGCTCCTTTGATTTCGGCAAACCTAATCTCAGGTACACGCTTGAAGTACTCGGCGATATTATACATATCCGGCCATTCTATGGTTCCTTGTATAAATAACGTACTCGCTGCAATGTTCTCTAAACGTTCAATCGAAGGCGGCTCTGGCCAAAGGACATCAAAGCTCCTCCACTCGGTAAATACCCTTGTCATGTAGTGAGTATGCATTTCACTCAAAAATCTCCGGTGGGGGCTAGCCATCGTAGCCCGATAGATCGGTCCGGCTAAAGACAACTCTACAAGTTTTGAAATATCGGGAGCGGCCGCATTCACCGATGCTATATAATTGGTAAATTCTTGCGAATATGCAAACCCCGTTAATGAAGGGGCAATCACCACTAGCCGCTCAACCATAGAAGGATATGATAACGCAAAATCAGTCGCGACTTGCCCACCGATGGAATGGCCAACAAGTGTGACAAGCTCCAGTCCGAGATGTTCGAGAAGTTTGCGCAAATCCTCCACAAGTGAAGTCGGCTCTTGCATAGCAGGCGAGCGGCCGGTTCCTCGACCATCGAAGGTAATGACCTTGAATGATTTTGCCAATTCAGGCACCATATATCTCCATACCCTTGAGTCGACACCTCCCGAGTGAATCATGACTATAGGGACTCCATTCCCTTCGATTTCGTAAAAAAGTTCCACCTTGTTCCCCTCCCCAGTGAGGTAATATTTTCTTGATTAGCATTTTAATCATGACTGAACATACAGTCTATATTAAAAAAAGATATCCACGTCGAAAATAAAAACAATATCTCATTGAATGCCGCGTGATTTGCGGCTTGGAGAGCTACTTTGCGTAAATCAGAAGTTCTTACAAGACTTAAAACACCGAAATCCTTGAGCGGGTAAAACTTACATTGATATGAAGTCACTTTGAATAACTGCCCTTTAGTTGAATAGCGGCGGATATCAAAAGCGAATTCTTCGCTATTACGTGCTAAAAAAATCGGTGATAAAGTTCTCTTTTCTGTAATGTACTCCAGTACTAGTTAATCTATCATTATTTTATATGACAATAACATCAACTTTATAAATGCTTCTTTTGATTTTATGCTTAGTAATTGAGTTGAAGATACATATTTCCTGTCTTGATGATTAATACAAGTAAATCACGTTTACAAAGGACAAAAGACAGACAGAAGATTATAAATTCACTAACAATTTAGGGTAAACGTAACCTAATTGAAACCGCCCATCCAATAACCGGATGGGCGGTTTTTACATACTACTTTCCTGCTCCTTTATCACCTGCTCAACCCCCAACAGAATCAGCTTCAATCCGAACTCAAACGCTCCGTCGGTCCCCATCAGCTCGAACAGCCCGTTCGTGAACATCCTCCGGAATAGTCCCACTTCTGTCTCGCTCATGGAATTCAGAAGGTGAATCATCTCCTCACCCGGAAGCGCTCCCTGGTCCTTGAGGATAGCGGAGACATTACGCTCATGCTGATAATCGTCTAGGACGAAATAGGAGACATAGTTCACAAGCGTAGTAACCACTTGTATTTTCTGCTCTTGCTCAAGCGGCGTCGACTCCACGCAGAGCAGCATACGGTTGGTGAACCGGATGATGTCCGGTTCGTGGGGCAGCGTCATCATCATGAGCTGCGTGGAGCAGGGGCACCGGTAGAGCACACTCCGCATCGTTACCGCAAGCCCCGTCAGCTGCTCCTTCCAGTCCCCCTCGGAATGAAACTCCTCCAGAATCATTTTCGATACCTGGTTGGCCAAGCGCTGATAGAGATTCTGCTTGCTCTTGAAGTACCAGTACAAAGAGGGAGCCTGAATCCCTAGCCGGTCGGCCAATCGTCTCATACTGAATTTCTCGATACCCTCCTCTCCAAGAAGCTCCCACGAGGCTTCCAAAATCTTATCCTCCGAAATTTGAGGCTGCTTTTTTTTCATCGGTATCCGCCCTTTTATCTAACAGTGTAAGTTTATGCTTTACAGGTTCATAGGTTCATGATATCATCTAACACTGTAAGGCACAACCTAACAGTGTTAGACTGAAGGACAAAATAAATAAAGAAAGTAGTGACTCGCATGGATGCAGAAAACCTCCATTACTTTGAAAAAGCACCGGTCGCAAAAGCCGTAGCTCACTTCGCTGTACCGATGATGCTAGGTACGTCAATGAATGTCATCTATTCCATCTTAAATGCCTATTTTCTTGGTACACTGGGCAATACTGCCATGTTAACCGCACTCTCACTAACCTTGCCGTTATTCGCGATCATTATGGCACTAGGCAACTTGATAGGCATGGGTAGTGGCACATTCATCTCCCGTTTGCTGGGAGAGAAAAAATATGACGATGTGAAGCATGTGTCTTCATTCGCCTTTTACAGCAGTTTAGTTCTCGGTCTTATCATGATGGCGGTCGGTCTCCCGTTGATTGATCCAATCGTTCATGGCCTCGGGGCAACAACTGACTCCTTCGGATTCACGAAGGACTATGTCACGATTATGCTTATTGGTTCACCATTCGTCGTATTATTCTTCACGCTGGAGAATATCGTGCGCTCCGAGGGTGCAGCAATCACGTCGATGATCGGTATGATTCTCAGTGTTGTCGTGAATATTATTCTCGACGCGCTAGTCATCTTCGTCTTCCATTGGGGCGTGATCGGCGTTGCGTCTGCTACGGTCATCTCTAACTTGGTTGCGAGTGCATTCTACGCCTTCCATATGGGATATAAGAGCCAATTCTTAACTGTCTCCGTTAAATGGTTTAAGGCTACCACGGATATTCTGAGCAATATATTCAAAATCGGAGTTCCCGTCTTTGTTATGAGTATCTTCTTGGGTGCAATGTCGCTCATCTTTAACCATTTTCTTGTCGATTATGGGGATCAGGCCGTAGCGGCTTACGGAATTTCATCACGCCTATTGCAATTTCCTGAGTTTATTCTGATGGGCTTATGCGAGGGAGTTGTGCCGTTGATTGCCTTCTCTTTTACAGCGAATAAATTACGCATGAAGCATACCATTGGATTTACAATCAAAGCTATTGTGGCGTTAGCAATCGTGTTTGGTGTTATCGTCTACCTGATTTCCGACCACTTAATTGGTTTATTTACGAGTGACCCGCAATTAATTGAAATGGGTAGCTACATTCTACATGTGACGTTCTTATCCTTGTTCATTACAGGAATGACCTCGCTGTTTACCGGTATCTTTCAAGCAACAGCGCAAGGAACCGCCGCGTTTATTATGTCAGTTATTCAAGGAGTTACTCTGATTCCTGTGTTGTATATTGCTAATCGAATGAACGGATTCCACGGGGTGGTCTGGTCGCTTGTCATTTCGGATGCCGTCGCGTTCCTTGTTGGTGCCATCATGCTGTATGTTCTGCGGACCAAATTGCAGCCGGATTTGGATAATTTAGTACAGTAGAAAACATATAACATGCAAGAAAGCAGGATAAGGACACTCCCCGACCCTGTCTTCTCGGTGGGGTAGAACTGTATTAACCTAAACTGCCCGTTAGTTTAACCTTCATTTGTTGTGCCTTGTTCCGACTATTCTCTACGAGCTATACGAAACCCTTGATCGGGACCAAAGCCATTCGCATCGAACTTACCTCGGAAAGATATCTCGTTGTTGCTGACGTTGCCGGACATATCGTAAATTCCTAACTCGTTGGGTTTCCGGGTACCGATCGATTTTGTTTTATTATAGTTGCTCTCTATGATAGGCCAGTTCCAGTCTCCAGATAAGTATTTGTCTCCGGCGTTTTTCCAATACCATGCGACCTCGTCGGCATTATTGCTTCCACTGTATGTGTAGCCCTTGCTCGCCTGACCTCCGCCTGCAGCATATTCCCACTCCACTTCTGTAGGCAATCGGTAACCGTTAGCTCCCTCGTTGATCGTTACTGTCCATTTTATATTATCGTTATCATTCTTATTGTTGCTATTAAAATAAACATTAATAGCTTTCTCATGGATAGATCTCCTTTAAGCTGATAGGAAAAATAGTAGGCCGTGATGGCCTGCAACTCGCCTCCAGCAGCGTCGAAGGCCGTTCGCCTGGCAGGAAACGGCCTTCAACGCATCCGCACTGACGGATAGACTGGAGGGGAACGGTCATCGGCCTGTCTACAATACTTAGGGCTCGGTGAGTCCTCCATGATCGATTCATTTAAACCCTATCTATCAGACAGCTCTCAAAACCCGCTTATCCCGTGAGACAGTCCCAATCGCGCCTGTTCGTTGAACAGCTTGCAGTTGAGTGGTTACCACACCGTTACGTTAGAGCTCCCGCTACTCTGATACCCCTCTGTCGCCAACACCTGGTAAGACCAGTTACTTCCCAGATTCATTCCTTTGCTCGCCCATGCTTTCACGTGGTTGCTGAAAGTGATTGTGGAGTTGCCCCCGGTCGGTCTCTTCGACTGTCGAACACTCCAGTACTGAATAAACGTCGTTTTTTCGCCTTCAATGGAAGGTGCGTCGTATCGCATTGTTGTGTAGATATCATATGTGCCCCCATCACTGGTCACCGTACCTTTATACGTTCCGGTAGGTCGATAAGTACCCCAGCTATCAACGACGTAATATTCGATGAGTGAGTTTCTCGTCCACCCGTAGAGAGCCAAATATCCATTACCGGACGGCGCCCAGACACCGGCATTGTAGTTGATCGTTCTGTTTGGCGATCCAGTAGTCCAGCCTTTGCCGACAACAAAATTCCCGGTATCCTTCCATGTTACGCTGTAATTACCGCCTGATCCATTAACAGCATTGACCGTCCCACCGCCATCGGTCCAATTTTGCCAATAGTCTGTCGCTGCACTTGAGGTTGTTGCAAATAATCCAAAACTCATGGAAGCTGCAAGAACTACCGTCATCATTTTCTTACTAAAATTAAACATACTCTACCTCCTAAAATTTTGTGTTTGTCCCATACACTTGCTTGTTGGTTGATTCTCTTTGCAGTATATCACCTATACGTTCCATATTCCGTATTTTTTTACTTTAACCTCCTTTCTGAGTGAAATTATAGAATAATAGCGTTTGCATATAAACCTAGCAAATTAAAGCTTTAACTCTATTATGTTTAGCTCTCTTTGAATTTTATAAAATAATTCCAGTATTACAGCGATGGGAAGCACCACCCGACAGCCTAGTGGCATCTCATGTACATTTTTAACTCAGCTTATATACTAAAAAAAATTTATGCAAATAACGCATAAATATCAATATGCATCCATCACATACAGTAAAATGTGCTTGGGTGATTAGCAGTGCATAGTGGGAAATCTCGATTCACGTGAGGACAAACACTTAACTTTTCATAGGAGGTTTGATAAAAAATGATTTTGGAGGATATCTATTATGGGAAATGACGTCCTAGTGAACAGATAAATTCAACCGACCCTGAATCTCAAAAAGTGAATCAAAAAATTAGTGATCTCATGGAGATGTTGAAAAGCAAATTACCAGCAGTCGAGTTTGAGTCAATTGAAGTCATGTTTGATTTATTAAGCGAGTCAACTTCCCTGCACTCCGCAGCAGCATTCATTCACGGGTACCGGGCGGGGGCATTAACGATGATTGAAGTATTTAGCGAGGACAAAGAAATTGTTGATCCTAATAGATAGATAATGGAGGAGTTATGGTGGTGAGCCCGCTACGCATGCAGATTGTTCTTCCGATCGCTGTTATCCCTAGATTTCTCCTCAGTAGAATATAAACTTAAAGGTAAAATCCAGGGATTGCTGAACGAATGGAGTACTTTAAGAGAATTTCAGACGAATGGAGGGGCTGCCTAGCCTCTTCCTGCGCCCAGCGCATTCATCAAGAACTCATAAATTTCCAGTTCGTTGATTTTATCGCCATCGGTCACTATGTTATGCTGAACTTGCAGTCCGTTCTTGAACACGGTGAACATCCGAGCTGTCCTGTCCGCATCGATTGAAACAGGGATAGCTCCATTCTGCTGTCCGACTTCGATCCACGTTTTGGCAGTGAGGATAGATGCTTCATGATAACGTTTCAGAATGCCAGCCACGGCGGGCTTATCCTGTTGGCTGAGTAGATAAATAAAAATCAGGCTGGCAGCGCTGTCCCCACTACCGATGTTACGAAGCCGATCAGTTAAGGTGTTAAGCGGGGATTTGATTCCTTCTGGTCCTGCGGGAGTCCGGGCGACAGATTCAAAAAAGCGCTGATTGGTTTTCTCCATTCCCGCCTCCAGAATCATACCGAACAATTCATCTTTGCTTTTGACATAATGGTAAATGGCTCCTTTAGTCAGTCCGCTGCGATCCGCAATATCCTGTAGTGTCGTCGCCCGACAGCCTTTCTCCATAATCATCTTTTCGGCAATCTCAAGCAGCTTTTTTAGACTGTCGTTCATCGCTTTATCTTGCATAATCTTTTACCTCCCGTTTGTCTGTCTTTTTATTCGTTTAATGAAACCTATATTCCACCAGATCGTCAAACCAATAAGCCCGTAGGTGAAGAACGGCGATACGACCAGAAAGATCGGTATGGTCAGCGAATATACCAGCACTACTTTGATGAAGGCTTCCAGCAGCAGGCTGAGTCCCCACACCGCCGTTATCAGGCGGAAGTTAAAGCGATAGCGTGGAAGCTTCTCCCATTTATCGTTTATCTGAGGATTATGACCTGTGAATCTTTCCGCAAAATAATAAATTAATGGTCGACCAAAGAGCAGCGAGCCTAGAAACACCAACCCCATAATACCGGTTACATAAGACTCCCGTAGCAAAATGAAGCGTTCGTCACCGCCCAAGAGAACAGCCACCACGCCCAGAATCAGACCAAGAAAGATAAAGCCAGAGAACACATCTGCTTTGCGCGTCCGTATAAGATTGTAGAGTGAGTCGCATAGTGGTACAAGAGCAGCGAAAGACAGAGCCACCACACTGCTCGTATACGGAATTAGCAGGCGATAAGCCAAATAAGGCAATACAAGATTGATGATTAGCGTAAAGATGATTTCGTTGCGAGTTTTATTCATGGTCGACTCATCCTCTCATCATTTAAAACCTACCTTCGGTAGGTATCTTTCATTCTACATACCTTCGGTAGGTATGTAAAGATTAAAAATAATAATCTGTATACGAACCTCAATCTACATATTGCCCAAATGTGGTTACACAGTTCGCATACTCTATAACTACAAAAAGGAGATGGCGTTTGCCATCTCCCTTGCTTTTATTCTTCCCTCATACTTCCTGCTTAAAAACATATTGCTCACCGACACACACTCTAACAAGCAACTATATTTTTAATCCCCCACCCGATTCAAAAACACCTTCGTCCGCTCCAGCTGAGGATTGCCAAAAATCTGCTCTGGTGTACCGGATTCTGCAATTTCGCCATTATCCATAAAAATGACACGATCCGCCACATCTCTCGCAAAGTTCATCTCGTGGGTCACGATGACCATCGTCATATGTTCCTCAGCCAGCTTTTTGATAACTCGCAGCACCTCACCCGTCAGCTCGGGATCAAGGGCCGAGGTCGGCTCATCAAACAGTAAAATATCAGGGTTCATCATCATTGCCCGGGCAATCGCCACGCGCTGCTTCTGCCCTCCCGACAGTCGGGATGGATACGCATCTGCTTTATCTGCCAAACCGACTTTAGCCAGCAACTCAGCGCTTTGGCGACGTAGCTCAGCCTTGCTCACCTTCTTCACCAGCTTCGGAGCCAGCTCCAGATTATCCTGCACCGTCAAGTGAGGGAACAGATTAAAATGCTGAAACACCATGCCCATACCGGTGGTAATGCCTTTAATGTCACCTGCCGGAGCGTACTGACCGTTTTCCACCAGTGCTTTATCATGAATGCGGATCGTCCCGCCCGTCACATCTTCCAGGTGTACCAAACTACGGAGCATGGTACTTTTTCCTGAACCTGAAGGACCGATGACGGCTACAACCTCGCCCGCTTTAACGTTAAAGCTCACTCTTTTCAGAACGTCGAGCTTGCCGAACGATTTTTTCAAATCGGTTACTTCTATTGCATTAGTATTCATATCCCGACATTCCTTTTACTCGAATTTAAAACGTTTTTCCAGCGCCCTGAAGAATAACGTCAGCACCAAAGCTAACAACAAATAAATAACCGCCGCTACAACATAAGGTACAATCGAGAAATCACGGTTTACAGCCGTATTGGCAAAATGCAGCAGTTCCGGTATCGCTACTGCATACAGTAGTGCCGTATCTTTTACCAGTGTTGTCGCCTCATTGGTTACCGCAGGCAAAGCAATCCGTACCATTTGCGGTACAATGACTCTAATCAGCGTCTGCGACTTGCTCAAGCCCAGCACTTGCGAAGCCTCGTATTGCCCTTTATCAATCGACAACATTCCGCCTCTAAAAATTTCTGCAAAATAAGCCGCATAATTCAGTACAAATGCCAGTACCGCAGCCGTTGTCCGGTCCAAGACCAGATACTCCCCAATGACAGGCAACATCGGCAGACCAAAACAAAAGAACAATAATTGCAGCAATAGCGGCGTACCGCGTATAACATAAATGTACGTATGCATCAGCCAGGCGATTGGCTTAATCCTGCTTTTGGCCAGCAACGTAACGATAAAACCCAATGGAATAGACAAGATGAGCGTGATGAAAAATAAAATAACCGTCATCTGTGCCCCTTCAAGCATAGGCTTCATAATTCGCAAAATATATTCCATACTCATGACCTTCGACTCCTAAACCCTTAGTTCAATACACTACGTATTAATTTAATACTTTATCTTCACCAAACCACTTTTTCGAAATTTCAGCAGCTTTTCCGTTCTTGTGCAGCTCATCCAAAGCGGATTGCAGCTGCATCAACAACTCTTCATTTCCTTTTTTCACACCGATGCCGTATTCCTCAGGGGCCAATGATTCATCAAGCAGCTTATACGTCCCTTGTTCCTTCGACATATAATACTTGGCTACGACCTCATCAATGACAACCGCATCCAGACGTCCGGTTTTCAAGTCCGTCAAAGCCAGAACATTATCCGGGAACTCGGACACTTGCTTCAATTTACTTTTGATCGGATTTGCATCCAATGCATCGGCTGCTGAAGACAGCGTCTGGAGTCCGACCGTTTTGCCCGTCAGATCAGCCAGCTTGGATAGACTGGAAGTAGCCGGAATGACAATCACCTGACTGTTTTTCAGATATGGCTTTGTGAACAGCACTTTTTCCTTACGCTCATCCGTAATGGTGTATCCATTCCAAATGAGATCAATACGTCCGCTGTTCAGCTCGGATTCTTTGGCAGACCAGTCAATCGGCTGAAATTCCACCTGTTTACCCATTTGTTCCCCGGCCGCTTTTGCATAATCAATATCAAAGCCGGTCAGCTCGTTATTTTCATCTCTAAAGCCCATCGGGGCGAATTTATCATCAATTCCAATAATCAATTTACTGTTATCCTTACCGCCGGAACATCCGGCCAACACGATCATCATCAATCCAATTAACATCGTAAACATGGCTGCTTTTCTCATCTTATTCCCCTCCAACAATGGTGACCCCCGTATCCAAGAACAGGTGGCAAACGCTTTAGTTCGTTAACACGTTATCAGAGTATCATCATAACATACCGCAGGATACTCGTCGAGAGGAATAAGCGGAATCTTAGCCTTATATAAATGGAAAACCTGTGACGAAAATTTGACCTGTGTTCTATAATGTAAAACCTTACCTTGACATGTCACCTAAACCGTCTTATCATTTCCTAGTATTCTTATATACTTTTATTTATTTTAAAATTTCAGCAGCCGTAGTATGTAAATCAGCTTGATAGACAGGAGAAATAAAACCCCATGTACATTTTAAAACGTCTCTTTACGATGTTCATTACGTTGTGGATTATCGTCACTTTAACGTTTATCATCATGCACATCATTCCGGGTGATCCGTTCTCGAACGATTCCAAAACCATTCCGGAAGCGGTATTGCAAAATATGCGTGCCAGATACAATCTGGACAAGCCGCTCGCTGTGCAGTATGTGTTGTATCTCAAAAATCTGCTAGTGCTGGACATGGGCCCGTCTATTCAATCGAAAACGACGGACGTCAATATGCTCATTGCCCGAGGTTTTCCACCTTCTGCATTGCTGGGTATTCAATCCATCGTGGTCGCGATTATTGCCGGTATTTCGCTCGGAACACTGGCTGCTCTACACCATAATCGACCACTGGATTATATCTCGATGTTTATCGCGATTGTTGGTATTTCCGTACCCAGCTTCATATTGGCACCGCTGTTAATCAAGTATGTTGCCGTCCAATGGCATCTGCTTCCGGTCGCCTCATGGGGAACCTGGCAGCATACGGTACTTCCGTCGCTGGCTCTCGCTGTTTCACCGCTTGCCGTTATCGCCCGCTTTATGCGGACGAGTATGCTGGAGGTCATGCATGAGGAGTACATACGCACTGCCAAAGCGAAAGGGTTGTCCTCTTGGGCAGTAGTCCTTCGTCACGGATTACGCAATGCGTTGATTCCGGTGCTTTCCTTTATCGGACCGCTATTCGCTTCCGTCATTACAGGTACCTTTGTCGTCGAAAAAATATTCGCCATTCCCGGCATCGGTAAATACTTCGTAGATAGTATCTTTAATCGGGATTATCCAGTGATTATGGGGACGACCATTTTCTACAGTGCTATTCTGGTCGTTACTTTATTTTTAATAGATATTTCCTATCGCCTTGTCGATCCACGAATCAAATTAGTCAGCAAAGGAGATTAACATGAAAGCAGCACCTACTGTCGAAAAGGACAGCCTGTTCAGTCTTGTAGACCGTAGCCAGATCCCCACCTCCACATTGACCAGACCCAAAGAATCACCCTGGCGGGATCGGCTACGCAGACTTTTTAACAACAAGCTTGCTCTGTTGGGGCTTTCCCTACTAATCATGATTATTGTGCTGGCGATTGTTGGACCTTCCATGGTTCCCTATGCACCCAGTGATCAATCCCTTTTGAAAACGAATCTCTCTCCTTCGAAAGAGCATTGGTTTGGTACGGATGATCTGGGGAGAGACGTATGGGCACGGACATGGGCCGGAGCTAGAATTTCACTCATGATCGGCTTTGCCGCTGCCGCCATTGATTTGGTACTTGGTATTCTCGTCGGCTGCATTGCTGGCTATTGTGCCGGGCACGGCAAAACGGGCGACAGGATCGACAGCATTCTCATGCGTATTATTGAAATTTTGTATAGCATTCCTTATCTGCTGGTCATCATTCTGCTGCTCGTCATTATGAAGCCGGGACTGCTCACAATGATTATTGCTTTATCCATTACTGGCTGGGTCGGTATGGCCCGTGTAGTGCGTGGGCAAATCTTACAGCTGAAGCAGCAGGAATATGTGTTAGCAGCCCGTAGCTTGGGGACATCTCATTCGCGCATTATCTTCAGACATTTGCTACCAAACGCAGCGGCAATCATTATCGTAAATTTGACGTTCACTATTCCATCGGCTATTTTTGCCGAATCGTTTCTGAGCTTTCTCGGTCTGGGGATTCAGTCTCCTTCGGCCAGCTGGGGGACGATGGCTAACGATTCACTTGGCGTTATTTTAAGCGGTCAATGGTGGCGCCTATTCTTCCCAGGGCTGATGATATCGCTCACCATGCTGGCGTTCAATACACTTGGAGATGGGCTTCAGGATGCACTTGACCCGCGCTCACAACATTAACAACAGAGAGATCCAAATTGGACAAGGAGGGGTGTCACCATGATCCGCAGCTTCTCGCCTAACCACAGGAAAAACGGCAGTTCCTTTATCGAAGTGCGCACACGCGGCATACCTGCGGGAAAGGAGGATGAATAAATCCCGGTACGGTGTACCTTATTTTTGGCATAACTAATCACAGTAATGGAGGAAAACCACGATGAAAAAAATGTATTGGATGACGATCATCTTACTTTTGGCCGTAACGGCTTTGGCTGGATGCTCTGGTAATACGGACAAAACAGCAAGCAACGACCCGTCCGCCGCGCCTCAAGCAGATATCCCGCAAGAAATTACTGCCAATCTGGCAGGTGGAGAGCCTTATACGCTAGACCCTGCTTTCGCATCAGATACAACGTCCTACTTTGTGATTGATAACTTGTACGAAGGGCTGTATACATACGATAAGGCCGGTAAAATCGTTGAAGGCGCTGCCAGCAAAGTAGACGTATCTCCTGACGGTAAAACCTACACCTTTACGATCCGTGACGGCGCAAAATGGTCGAATGGTGACCCACTGACAGCTAAGGATTTTGAATACTCCTGGAAACGGGTACTGAATCCGAAAACAGCTGCCTACGATCCTTCTGCCCTCTACTACATCAAAGGTGCCGAAGCGTACAACACAGGCAAAGGTAAAATTGAAGACGTGGGTGTTACAGCCAAAGATGATAAAACTCTGGTAGTTGAGCTGAAATCAACACTGAGCTTCTTCCCAACGATCGCAGTGGGTCATGCCTATCTGCCAGTAAACCAATCGGTTGTTGAGAAAAATGACAAATGGGCAGCAGAAGCGGGCACAATGGTCGGCAACGGTGCGTATGTAGCCAAGGAATGGAAACATAACGAGCAGATTACGCTGGCGAAAAACGATCAATTCTGGAACAAAGATGCCATTACGATGGCAACGATTAATTTTAAAATGGTTCAAGACTCCACAACTTATTATCAAATGTATAAAACGGGCGATCTGGATCTGATTTTGAGCCTTCCCGTAGATACCCTGGATCAGGAAAAGAGCAACAAGGAATTCCTGTCGCATCCATCTTTCAGTGTGTATACCTATTCTTTTAACGTAAAACAAAAGCCGTTTGACAATAAAAAAATCAGACAGGCCATTGCCTACGCGATTGACCGCGAAGCACTGGCTACCAGCGTAACCAAAGGTGGCGAAACTCCGGCTTACGGTTATGTTCCATACGGAACAACAACGCCATCCGGCAAGGACTTCCGTGATGAAGCACCGAAAAAATACTATGAGTTTGACGCTGCGAAAGCGAAACAATTGCTGGCTGAAGGTCTGAAAGAAGAAGGTTTAACACAGCTGCCACCGATCACCTTTAAATACAACACTTCGGACAAGCATAAAAAAGTAGCTGAAGCGATTCAGGAAATGCTGAAAACGAACCTGGGCGTTTCAGTGACGCTGGAGAATCAGGAATGGAAAACGTACATTGATACCTTTAAACAGAAGAACTTCCAGATCGCCCGTATGGGCTGGGAAGGAAACTTCCTGGATCCACTTGGCGTATTGGGGCATTATACTTCCAAAAATTCAAACAACTTTACCAACTGGAGCAACCCGGAGTATGACAAACTGATCGAATCCTCAACCTTTGAGCTTGATCCGGCAAAACGCTTTGAACAGCTCCATCAGGCAGAAGACGTATTGATGGAAGATCTACCGATTATTCCGATCCAGTTCTCTGCGGACACTGCATTAATCAGTCCTAAGATTCAAGGTATCGTATTTGATGCTCGTTCGAACCCAGACCTGCGCTTTGCGAAGCGGGTCGAAAAATAATGATTTTACGTTTCGGACTCACTGCCCTGATTGTCGGTACTTTAGGATTTCTGTACGCCATCCCCCATCTCTTGTATGGTCGTGAAAACATGGCTACTGCAAATCTGCTATTCCTGTTGGGGTTGCTAGGTTTGGTGATCGGTGCAATCTTCCACGTTTTGCAAAGCGGTTTTCTAACCCTCTTCCTGCTGGGATTTGCCGACATCAGACAGTTGTTCATTCGTCAATCCAAGGCATTACGGGAGGAAAATGAACGTTTGCGTTCCGATGAATCTCTGTCAGCCTGGAAAACATCCATGTTCCGCCACCTCAAGGTATATACTTCGGGGTGTGGAGCGGGGCTTATACTTTGCTCGATGATATTAATGGGGATAAGTTAGTTAGGGCGTATGAAAGCTTTCTCGCGGTTGGTGGGCGCTGCGCGTGCAGATTGTTCTTCCGATCGCCACCGCCCTCGGATTTTTATTATTGTACACAACCAGTAAAGGTTAAAATCCGAGGACAAAAGCGAACGCTTCGCTTCTTCAGAACAATTCTGCCCGCTCCGCTGGCAACCGCCGTAGAGCTTCTATACGTTTTAGAGGTGTGTAAATGAAAAGAGAGAGTTTCGCAAAGGCGTTTGCTGCGGAACTCTCTCTTTTTTTGTTTCAAATCTACCATCTGCGTCGCTCGTCGCCTCTCAGGGGAAAGTCGCTCAATTCTCCGAGTTGGTCATGTGCAGCCTTATAAATGCGAAGAATAGCTTGTACCTTGTTAAAATCATTGTCTTCCGGGCCGAATCCTTCCATATACATTTTTTGAATGATGTTTTGGAAGAAATCCATACGCTCGCGAACGGAATCCTGCTCGATTTGCAGTACCTCTTCAAAGCTGTGTGTCTCAGCAAAATCAGACAGCTCATCAAATTCCTGTTCCTGATATCGATCTCCCCGAGTTTCGGGATTGAGATCAATAGAGGTACGCAAGGTTGATAATAAAATATTTTCGCGCGCCAGCATGACATGAAAATCTTTGTTCTTAAACAGATCCGTAACAATCAGACGGCACATTTCCTTGTTCTGCAGCAGAATCCCGTCAAAAGGATGCAGCGTCCACACACCGTAGTTAAAAAATAAATTAAAATTGAAGCTACTGCTTCCATACTGATATACAATGTTGATTTTCGATTCGTCGATGATTTCAAATGAAAATTCCAGCATGCATTCTCCTTTGGGATTCCAATATTTAACTCTATCCTATCAGAAAATGCATGATTTTCAATAAAAAAATTTATTTCACAGAATCATTTAACTCCACAATTGAATCTGCTTTTTCGCTACTGGCAGCCACAAGTAAATAGACAATCACACACCCGAAAATAAAGGACATCATACGCTCGCTCTCTCCTTTTGTCATTCGCTTTTTAAGAGTTTATGCACGAGAATGCTATGTATGTTCATCATGTCCTTTATTAGCTGCTGCCAAACCAAAAAAAGACGCCTTTCGGAGTCATCCCGGCGTCTTTTTCATAGATTGGATCTATTATTCTACATTGTCATCAGTTCAAAAACGAGCTTAGACCCTCAGAGGAATTGCTATCCTTCAGTGGTTTGGATGGTTCTTTCCCTTCGATCCCCAGACGTTGGCTAAGGTTGGCATTGATTGCTGTCATTTTACTTGTATAATCGTGGCAGCTTTCAATAATCCGACGGTTTGATTTTTCAGACAGATCCAAAGCAGATACCAAATCACCAATCGCCTGATTCACAGCCTCCAGTGACATTGAAGGCTTGCTAAGCAAATCTGTCGTTCTCTCGGTCGTCGTTTTGAGAAGCTTCGCATTTTCCTTGAATTGATCTTCAATCGTACGGTTGGTCGCATCGACGGCTGAAATGATTTTATCCTGATCCGCCAGCGCCATCGCGATCATAGCCGATACAGTGATCAGATTCGATGTTTTATCAATCGCATTATTTACAGAATCAATCAGTTTATCATTGTTATCATTAATAATATCCGTTGCTGCAATCGCCTGATTGTATAACAAAATCATTTCTGTCATTGACTGCGTACGAGTAACCACCTTGCGTAATCCCCGCTCCAGATGAGGCTTACGGTTTTCGTTTTCCGGCTTGGCAATCTCGGTCTCAAACAGCTCTTTCAAGCGATTACCAAAGGCAATCTTCGTCTGTAAATTGTAGATTTCTTCAATGGAAGCCTTCTTCAACTGTCTCATGCTGACGATGTTTTCTTCCAGATTATCCTTACCATCTCTCAAGGCAGTAATGATTTTCTCGATGTTCGTCTTCACCGACTGATACTTGTAAATGTAGTTTTTTAACGGGCTTTTACGCAGAAGCTTTCCAAAAAAGCTCACATTTTTGCTCTGCTGGAGCGTTTCGCATTCATCACGCAGCTTTAAGATCATATTGGATACCTCAGCCCGATCACCGGACATGAGGTCGTTTACCGGACGATCCAGCATTTTAAGGGTCTGCCCCGCACGTTCCTGCGTTTTAACCCCCAGCTTACCGATATCATCCATTAAAGTATCCAGGCTCATGACATCGCTTTGTGATACCTTCTGAATCAGCTGTGAAGCCTCCTCAGTCACCTTTTGTTCATCTTCTTTTTTCAATTCAGCCCATGGGGTCGCCATACGCTACCTCCTATTCTGAAAACAACTGTTACCCAAGTCTAATCGTTGTTATTCAGAGCAGCTATTCTGCTACTTTTTTATTTTCTCAAAAAATCGCCTACAATTCGGAACTGCTATATCGCTGGTGAATAAGCTCCGCTTTGCTCTGTAATTCCAGCAGATCCTTATGCTCCACCGTGGACACAATTACCGATATTTTGCTGTCCACATCCCGTAATCCGTTTAATAACGTCCTCCGGTTGGTCCGCTTCGCATCGCCGCTGAGCCGAAGAAACGGATTAATCAGTCCGTTCAAATCCTTCAAAATCAATCTCCGAACCGTATGATTCACTTCACTGTTGTTCAGTTCATGCAAAAGCGGAATGACCCGCTGCAAACGTGCAAATAGAGCCAGCGCCTTCTCGACAATCTCGTTATCAAGCGCATCCTTCTGTCCCTCGGAGATCACCATATCCTCCAGTACCTCCAAATACTCCATCACCTGAGCAAATTCACTACTCACCTGAACTGGTTGACGTACTTGTCCTGTTATAGCCTCCGGTCGAACGGCAGCTTCCTTTTCATGCTGCTGTGTCTCACCGACCTGCTCCTGCACCACCGGAATCACGGAGCCGGTCAGATTGGGGCGAGGATGGCGAACAGCCATGATGGCGCTGTATCCTCCCAAACCAATGATCGGAATCGCCAAACACACAAACAGTGGCAACCAAAAACTTAGTAAAAGCGCAATCAGGTAGCTAACCACAGCAATCGTGGCACCCCACATTTTTGACGTCATAGCTTGTACCTCCTGACGTAAACCCTTACCATATTGTAGAAAACAATATTTGTGTGTGTCAATGTACGGATTTACGTATGGTGATTGGTTGCTCGATATGACTGGCTAAAATGTCGTATTGCGGATGAAGTGAACCGATCTCATGACCCAAAGCCGATTTCACCGCTAGATAAGGAAAATTGATACCCGACAAACATGATACATGAAGTCCTCCGGACATCCGCGGATTGATCTCTAGCAACTTGGCATGCTTGCCGTTATATTTTACCTGAATGTTATAATTGTACGGAATGTGATACGCCTCAGCGACCTTCTGTGCCACCTCCAACAGCTCGGAATGCTGCTCCAGCAGCCGTAATCGTCCTCCTGCCTTCCTACGCGGAACTGCCGCTAGCAGCTTTCCGTTCCGGTCGGCCAGGCAGTCAATACTGTATTCGTATCCCTCCAGCAGCTCCATCACCATCAGATTGGGAAATGATTCTGTGGATGACAATACGCGATGTGCCTCCTCGAACGAAATATGATTCAGCGCATGGCCGAACAGCTCCTCCAGCGGATTACGTTCATTGTTAATGATACGAAAGCCCATCCCGCCTTCTGCATTACATGGCTTGAAGCATACCTTATGCCCAAGTGCTATTAACGACTCATAAGCCTGTTTAAACTGCTCGGCATTGCTGGCAATGGCATAGTCGGGAATCGTGACAATGTCCTTTTGACGAATGGATTCATAAAACAGATCCTTTTCCATCAGTTGCTCCAGCAGTTCGGTATCTTGGCATACCATCACTTTTGTCCCAATATCATCAAATAAATAAAGATGCTTGCTAATATCGAGCATATTCCACCGTGGGATAAAGACATCAATTCCGTGCCGCCTGCAAAAATCAGCGCAAAACCGTGCGTACTCCACACCACTGGTGCGAGGCTCTACTTCAGCTATATCACTGGCCTGTAGCGCCATGTGCTGCGGATCTGAGTGCGTCGCATAGATCTCGAACGGAATACCGTCCTCATTGTTACGAATAGCATTCATATAATGATACGCCACTGAAAACCAGCGGTTAAAATACACCTTAACCTTCTTCACAGAGCCACGTCCCCTATCTATTCTGAAAATGAAGTTTGAGCTGCGAATACACTCCGGTGTATTGCATGAACATACGCCATGATTTCGTCCGCTGCATAAACCCCCGACACTTCTGTAAAACGGTAATTGACCTCCAGCTTATCCCGTAGCTGTTCCCGATACAATTCACCATGACGCGGAGCAATCGCATAATCGGCATAGTCCAGCAGACAACGGTCTAGCAAAGAGTCACCGGACGCAACCACTGCCCCTCCATTCGTGAGATTGCGGATGTGCTCCACGGCTGCTTGTTTATTCACGGCCGCAGGTACCAAATACACCTTACGACCTTGAATGGATACCTCCCAGCCCATTTCATGCATGATTCGCGCCTTCTCCAGCACCTGTTCCAGTGGCATACGATCTCGTTCAATCATGAAAGCATAGAATAACTCATCGCAAAAGCGCTCGTTTACCACCCAGTCTTCATGCAGCACCTGTCCGAACACCTGACGTGCTTCTTCCGCATGAGCACCATCACGGCGTACTTGTTCATGAATACGCCGATTCCACTCTCGATCCACCTCGCCTCCAACGATAATGTTTCCACCATTACTCGTCACGGCATATGTGGGAACCAACTTCGTCTGAAACACAGTGATTCGTCTATACTGTTCTATCGTCCGAGTCGTCACGGGCATAAACATCACATCTTCAGGCAGTGTCTTTAACAATTGCAGGGCTTGTTCAGAAATAAAAGCCCACGTTGCCCCGTCTATCTGTTCCGCAGGCAACAGACCAGGGGACTCCAGCGGTACGCCAAGCGAACGTTTGGAGTAAATCAGTGTCTGATCCAGATCACTTGCGTAGATCATTCTTGTCCCCCCTTGAGCGGCTTGATAATTCCGCAGCAGGAATAAGTCAATCCTTCAAATACCTCTACAGGCACTCCACGGTCCTTGGCCAGCAGCATAATATGCTGAAGATTCGGATTATCTTCGCGGTCAATCAGAATTTTCCACGGCACCCTGCGCAGCAGTACACGAGTCGTCTCCCCCACTCCGGGCTTGACCAGATTGATATCCCGAATACCAAATGCCTGCTGAATCGCCTCTATATCCCGTAAGCCTTGCCATGTCACCGCAGACGGGTTCAATGTCATTTGTTCTGCATATGCAATGGCCGTTTCAGCCACGTCTTGAAAGTACCCGGATATCGTATCCACAAACGTATTGGACTGATCCACTGACCGCCAAGATTCATAAAATTTGGCCCCATGGAAATCGTCCGGGCCTATGAGATCGTCGCGTAATACCGTCCGACTCATCAAACCGGATACAGTCGAATTCAGACAAGCACTTGGAATCAAATAATCTTCTCGTGTACCAAAGGTTTCCGAACATCTGCCCGGATCGGCCAGCACCGCCAGATCATCATTTAGACGCAACCCGTAATCCGTGTTCATCTCACGACAGGCCTCAATCAATACCTGGCGAATCGCCCCTTTCCCCGTCCAGCCATCAACAAACTGAAGTTCAATCCCCAGCCCATGCTGCTGTAAAATGTATAAAATCGCATTCCGGTCAATGCCTTTGCCACGAATAATAGAAATACTGTAATGCGGCAAAGATACGCCATACTTCCAGTCAATATAACGCTTGATCAGGATACCAATGGGCGTCCCTGCTCTGGCAAGAGAAACAATCGCCGTGTTCAGGCCTCTTTTTCTCACAATCATCTCAGCCACAGAAGCTGCCGCTAATGCAACCTTTTTGGCAGATTGGGCAAGCGTTTCGTGAAACAATGCAATATACTCTGCTGTCGGCTCGTATTCTACTGGCAGCATTTCTGAATAATGGACTCCCGACTGAATCGCCTCTTCACGATCCTCCGTCCCTTTTTCCAACGTAACCCGGCTCAAATCCTTCAATAAAAAAGTGACATCCGAGGCAGGATAACTGCCCAGCGGTTCGGGCGGATGAATGTTCTTCTGCTGTATTTGCTCCATAAGTGCTTGCTTCATATCCGCGCTCCTTTACTCTCCTGTCTAGCTAAACCGTTAAAATAAACGACATGCACTTTATCGCAGCCCAGACGGGTCAAAGCTTCCTGCATGGGTTTCATCCGCCCTGGGTCTGACTCCCTTTCCATCAAAACGAATATTTCGTCATACTGACCGGGGTCTACATTATAAATAAAATTGCGTACCGTACTGTCCTCAGGCGAAGGATATGTCACACCACAAGCGACGCCATACCCTTCTTCTCGGTGGGGATACACCGGGCTGCGTGTCGTCGATTGAAAATATACATCCGGGCCTAACTCTGCTGCAATCCGCATTGGAATGTACATGAATTCCCCCGTGCCCATAACCAGCGTGCGTTGCCCAGAACGAAGTTGGTTCAGTCGTTCAGCTGTACGCGTGATTTCTGCATCCAAGGCTGAATTGTCAGCGGATTGTAGACCAAAACGGCCTGTATATTTTAGATAAGGAGCTGTATTGGCATACCCGTCTGTTGACATGGAACTGTGTACTATCCGCTCAAAACCGGAAGTATCCTTTTCAAAACGGTGGTCAATTATTCCAGAAGCGTCTTTATTAACCTCTGCCATGCTAGTGGCTGCATGTTCTGAGTGCCCAGCCTGTCCGGCATATGCTGCGTGATCTAGGATCGGTACACCCTGTACCTCAATCTTTCCTTTGAGCAAGCTTAAAGGCGTAATCGTAATGCCTAGCTCTGCCTCCAGGTCGGTGAAAGCCTGCTCGTCGCTGTCTGTCCGCCAATCCAATAACGAAGCAATCACATACTGTTTACGCGGAAAATGCTCCTGAATATCCCGTATGATATTAAGCGTTGTTTTTCCCGTTGTAATTTCATCATCTACCAGCACAATCGGGCCATCTCCTGCAAAGGCATCTTCATCCAGTGCATAGCAACGATGATCAACAGCGTGCGAATGCTCTTCTTCAAACCGAATAATAGGCCGAAGGCCCGGGATATCCTCGCGCGTCGTATGAATATACGAGGCTCCGTCGTCAAACAACCGATACATGCTGTGTCCCAGTGCTGTAGCCGTCTCGGCAAAACCAACAAACTTGATCGGCTCTGTAAAAGCAAAAGCTAAACGTTCATCCATCAACTTTCGGTAGGCCTCTTTCGCATAGTCCGGGTCAAGAAGTCCTCTCACGGCCTCTCCTATCAGTTCATCCATCTGTTGTCCCGCTTGTGGGACAAGCTCCTTATATAGTAGAATCGCCAGCGCCGCACCACTGAGCAGAGAGGTGTATGGGTTTACCGGAATATGCTTGCCCAGCACCTTGCTGACAAATAAAAACGAACGCTTTTTATTGACCCGTGCCGCCATCGCAAACAGCTTGTCCACAGGAAGGCGGAATGGATTATGTGTCTCCGTAATTTTAACGCTGAACTGCTCCAGAATTGGCAGCACATGTGTTTTCGTGGTTGGGTAAGAGACTGACAAAATGTTGTTGTTCATGTAACACCCCGTATACTTTTGATCTATTGATAATACGATGAGCCCAATTCAAATGCGGCTTAATTTCATTCATTTTGTTGGCATAGGTACTTTTGAATACACCCAGACTACCGTCGTTACGCTCAACAATTTCAAGTGCATCCATATACTCTTCATGTGTCACCGCATACATGGCCTGTACCGGTTTAATATGGGAGGGATGAATAATCGTTTTGCCAATAATCCCATTCTCTTTGTCCATCATGACTTCTCGAATCAGTCCGTCTACGGCATCTGAGATGAAGTCCATCCGCAAGTGTCGTCCCGGCTTTCCAAGTGCATCTTCGAAAGGAGACACTCTTAATTGAGGTTTAAAGACACGTTCTCGGTGAGAGAAATATTCCCATACAGGACCGGAAATGACATAATTTGAGCCCACGCGTCCAAACAAGTTAATAATATCTGCGATGCAATCCCGAATGACGGCAATTTCATAAATCGTAATATCCGGGCTGCGTCTCAAGCCATATAGACTGGAGAAATCGGTTGCCCCAATTCGTACATTGAGCACATATTCCTGGTACTCGTCTAAAATTTCTTTAATCGACAGTAGCTCTTTCCAGCGGGTTTCCCGATAAATAATTTTGGAGCTTTCAAGAATCGGTAATCCGTACAGCACAGGCATGTTGCTTTCGTTTCCTGCCCCTGTGTGCATACTCCGGTTATATTCGGAAATGAGTGCAAAATATGCCCGTCCATTATCCGAAGAGAACTTGGGTAAGACAAAGCCCGTGAGCAGCGACAAAGATTCTCCCAAACCGTTCAGCAGTCGTTCCAACTGCTCCACAGAGCGCACACGCACAAATAACAAAGGTAATTGCTGTTCACTCATCATCCCCGTCCGTACATAGGACAATAGTTGAAGCAGCTGCTGTGCCAGCGATTGTTCTGCCTGACCGACCTGCTGATCCCCTATAGCATCCTCCAGATCCAGAATGACCGTTGTTAGTCCTTCATGTTTTCCATTTTTGATCTCTTCTGCTACTTCCGAGCGGGTCGCTGGCATGTACAAAGCCGCTCCTATCGCATAAGCCAATATACTTTTGGGAGAACGGTTATGAAACTCCAACGGTGGAGTATAAAAGATCGCTTCTACTTCCTCAGAGGTTAAATCATTAAAATATTTCAGGGCCCTTCCCCTCCTCTTGCTCTTTCTTGCCTGACTGAAGCCCTGTGCTTCGGGTATAAAAGAAATCCCCCCTTAGTTTCAGGAGGGATTTCGCTATACTTTGTACATTAAGCCTCTTTGTCGGCCTTTTTCTTTCTTTTCGCCGAGCTGATAACCATTGTGCCTACAAAGACAGCAATCAAAATGCCGAAGAATAAAACCTGCGACATATGAAAGCCAAAAGCAGCAGCCAGCATTTTACCCCCGATAATGGCGATCATAATAAAGGCTGTCTGTTCCAGTTCCGGAAATTTATCAATGAGCTTGAGGAACACTTGAGCAACACCACGCATCATCAGAACGCCGAGAATACCACCCAGGAACAGAACCCATACTTTCTCGCTCACACCGAAAGCGGCAATGACGCTGTCAATACTGAAGGCAATATCCATCAGTTCGACCATTAATACGGTTTTCCAAAAAGAAGTAGGTTTGTTCTTCACTTCTCCATCACCTTCGGACTTGAATAAGCCCTTATAAGCGATATAGAGCAGATAAGCCGCACCCAGTACCTTAATCAGGGTGAACTTAATCAGGAATGTACCCAAACCGATAGCCAGGAACCTGAATATATACGCACCCAAAATCCCGTAAAATAAGGCTCTCTTCTGTTGTTCCTTAGGTAAGTGTTTAACCATAACTGCGAGAACCAAGGCGTTATCCGCCGATAAAAGTCCTTCCAGCAAAATGAGAGTTCCTATAATCCCCCAACTCACTGGATCAGTAAGCGTAGCTACAACATCACTCCATGAAAAGAAATGGCCGTAGTTTTCGCTGATATTTTTAAACAAATCATTCAACATGAAAAGAGTGCCTCCGATAATTCAATTTATTTGCTACCCTGCGACCAGCGCATGCCCCAGTTATATGCCCGATCCAACTCACGATGACCGCCATAAAACTGCACGAGTCTTTCAATGCTGAACGTTTCATCGTTTACATTTTGAATCATGGCAATTGCACACATCCCTTTGCGATTGTCATGTTCATTCATGTGAACGATAATGTCCGGCCCATCCTTCTGGTACAGCGTGACTACCCCGTCCGCTTGTGACCAGTTCGTGACTCCTTCATAGATGAAGGTAAACACCAAAATTCGCTTAATTTCAGAAATTTTAGCACCATTAATGCGAAGATTTTCCCCTGTTTTCACAGAGCCTGTACGGTCGTCGCCATCCAGAGCAATGTACGGGAAGCGATTTAGAGAACCGAAAACTTCCCCGAGCGCCTGCACAACGCCTTTATCTCCGTTCTTCATCTCATACAAGCAGCCCAGATCCAGATCGACACCCTTGGAACCGCGATTGAAAAAGCCCTTGCTTTGCTGCACCTGATTCCAGTTCAGATTGATCAGGATTTCACCCAATCCGCCTGAGCCTTTTTTCAGGTTGATGGTATCGCCCTTCTTCTTCAGCTCAATTTTCCGCAGATTCAGATTCACCGGTGTTGCAGATGGCTCTGGCTTCGGAGCAGGTGGTACTGGTGGCGGCGTTGGTGCTGGTCGAGGCGCTGGAGACGGAGGTGTAGGCACTGGCGTGGGAGGAGCCGGATTATTTTCCACTTCAATCCCAAAATTAACGCACAACGCATCCAATCCACCGGAAAAACCTGCGCCAATCGCGTTGAATTTCCATTCCCCGTTATGACGATACAGTTCACCAATGACAATCGCCGTTTCCACTGTAAATCCACTGTCCAAATTAAACCGCAAAACCTCTCCGCTAACCGGATGAGCAAAACGAATGAACCCACCTTGAACCTGTCCAAAATTTTGCCGTTTCTGATCCGCATCATAAATCGTCAGCGTAAACGCAATCTTCTCGATATTTGCAGGAATTCTCGTCAGATCAAGGGCAAATTGCTTTTTATCACCGGACTGTTGTCCGTCTGAATAGGTGATAAAGGGCGTGGTCGGATTGTTATAAAAAATTAAGTCCTCATCGCCCGATACTTTTCCTCCAGAACCCAGCAAAAATGCCGAAGTATCCAGCTCCAGAGATGCTGGGGACTCCCAGCCAATCCCTACGTTGACATGGGTCAGGCCCGGATTTGTTTTCGTCAAATCCGCCTTCTGTCCCTTTACTACGATAACAGCCATGATTGTGTCACCTTTCTGTCGGTTTGTCATGTGTCAGCGTACGCTAATGTAATAGCTTAAAAAGAAAGGGTAGCGCCCTATGGACACCACCCCAAGTGGATATTATTGAGCGTCCAAGCCATAGTTTTTAGCAAGCGCACCCAATCCACCAGCAAAGCCACTACCGATAGCCTGGAATTTCCAGTCCGCATTCTGACGGTAAAATTCACAGAATACGACGGCCGTTTCGGTGGAGAAATCTTCTCCCAAATCGTAGCGCAGCACTTCACGATCTGTTGCCGCATCTACCACACGTACAAAAGCATTGGACACTTGACCAAAGTTTTGCGCGCGAGCCTCGTAATCATAAATGGTAACCGTGATCCCGATACGGTGGATGTTCGCAGGAATCTTCGAGAAATCAACGATGATTTGCTCGTCATCCCCATCGCCCTCACCTGTGCGGTTATCGCCCGTATGAGTAACCGATCCTGCTCCGCCTGTCGGGTTGTTGTAAAATACAAAATCATCCGCTGCTTTGGCTTTACCGTCTTCATAAAGTAGGAAAGCCGAAGCATCCAGGTCAAAGTCTGCGCCACCACTGTATTTATTCGTATCCCATCCAAGACCTACAACGACACGAGTCAAGCCGGGATTCGTTTTGGTCAGATCAATACGTTGTCCTTTGGAAAGACTAATGGTCATACCGCATACCTGCTTTCTTTGTATAGATTTTTTACGCCAAACCGTAATCGCGCGTCAATCCTGCAAGACCATCTTGGTAGCCGCTGCCAATGGCATTGAACTTCCACTCACCGCTATGACGATACAGTTCGCCTACAACAACGCCTGTTTCGATCGAGAAATCTTCTCCCAGATCAAAGCGGACCAATTCTTCATTGTTTGCTTCGTTTACGATACGAGCGTAAGCACGGGACACTTGTCCAAAGTTTTGGCTGCGTTCTTGTGCTTCATAGATTGTAATGGTAAAAGCGATCTTTTCTACGTTAGCAGGCACGTTGCCCAGATCAATTTTAATCTGCTCGTCATCTCCGTCGCCATCACCTGTGCGGTTATCCCCTGTATGAACGACAGAACCGTTCTCATTTTGTGGATTATTAAAAAAGACAAAGTTCTTATCGGATTCTACTTTACCTTCCGCATTAGCCAAAAATACGGATACGTCCAGGTCAAAATCTTTACCACCATCATATTTGTTTGTGTCCCAACCGAGACCAACCGTGATTTTGGACAAACCTGGATTTGTTTTCGTCAAATCAATTTTTTGACCTTTGGATAAGTTAATTGCCATGAGTAAGAACCCCTTTTCACATTAAGTTTTGTATGAGCAACTAAAATTACATATAACGCTGAGCCAGCACATCAATATGTACGGCATGGGTTCCTTCACCGATTGCAGCAAACTTCCATTCGTTGTTATGACGATAGAGTTCTCCACAGACCAGTGCGGTCAGCCCCTCATAATTATCAGATAAATTAAACGTCACCAGTTCCTTGGAATTAGCACCATCCAGAATGCGGATATACGCCTTTTCGATCATGCCGAAATCCTGTTTCCGGTTTACGCAATCATATATATTCACAACAACAAGCACTTTGTCGACATTGGCAGGAATACGTGCCAGGTCAATCGCAATTTGTTCATCATCACCGTCGCCTTGTCCGGTCAGATTATCACCGGAATGCACGACAGAGCCGCATGGACTTTTTTTATTGTGGAAACACACTACGTTATCTGACTGAGTCAGTTTTCCGTTGGCGTCCAGCAAAATGGCAGAAGCATCACAATCAATATTGGGTTGCTTCTTGAAGCCAAAAAATCCTTTGGACTGTACAGGGTCCCATCCCAATCCTGCTATAACCTTGGTTAGTCCTGTGTTTCCCTTGGTCAAATCAATTTTCTGGCCCTTGACCAGATTAATTACAGCCACTGATTAACACACCTCCCTTCCGTAAAATTTACAGACTAAATTCAGACGGATTCAAACCAAGCGCGCCGCAAATCTCAGCCACAATTCGCTGCTCATTGGCATCAAAGTCACCATCAGCTGCGCCAATAGCGCTACATACGCCAACGACGAGTCGGCCTACTTCAGGCTTGCCATTCAATTTACCAATCGCCTTCAGTGCTTCCTGTTTACCGATTTGAGGTGAAAATTCAAAGTTCGCTACATAGTGATTGAAACGGTTGATGACCTCACCCATATCAAACACTTTCAATTCTTCACTGATATTTATGTATCCGGCCATTTTTGTTTTCTCTTCCGGACTAATCGTACCGTCAGCAAATGCTACTAATGCACAGCCTGCAACAACAGCTTCCATAAAATCTTTATTCTTAAACTTCTTAACTTGGTCTCCAAGTCCTTTTTTAGTTGTATTCAACCAATTTTTAAATGTACTCATGTTTCCCTCCACAATTACGTATTTGGGTAAAGGCATCCTAGTTAATTTCTTCCTTTACTATAACCTGAATTACGATCTTTTTCTACAATAATATACAAAAATACGGTAAATCCGATCTATTTATTATTGGTATCCTCTCTATCTTTAGCCCTATTTTCTACATAAAACTCTCTCCTCCATCATCCATCATTTGGTACCCCAATTGCAAGTCTGTGAAATGGTAGAGTTGATAGTAAGGCACAGCCTTCCAATTTAACAGAAGCACTGTGCCTCTCACCAACTCCGAAAAAATTGGTAAACAAAAAAATCTACAGACTTCTCCAGCTAGCGAGTTTACAGTTTCCAACTGCCGCTCACCTGTTCCAGAAAAAAGACTGTAGATTTTATAGATACTCCTATTCACGTTATTATCGTTCACAGCTCAAGACCTAGTTATAATCCTCCCAATAGCGATACTCCATTTCATTCTCACCTTTGGTGACAACGACCATATTTTCAATATGTCCCGTTTCTTTATTCGTTCGGTAGATCATGGTACGGGTTTCGCCCTCATCGGGTACAGAGAAAAGTACTTTGTCACTGAGCATGCCGCCACCAATGCCGACGACGTGTTCCCCCCAACCGGAGGTTGCGCCAGAACCGATGCCCGAACCTGCTCCACTAACACCAGCCCCGCGCGACAAAATAAGACCTATTCCATATCCGGTGACGGTCTGGGCCGTTTTACCTAGAGCGTGCTCTCCGGCGGATTGGGTATGCTTTTGGACCCAGTAATCGTATTTATCCGTATTTTGCTCGTAACTCACAACATTCCCTTTTTTATCTATAGATATATCCGTCTTGCTTCCGTCTTTACCTGTCAGTTCGGTGACAGCGACAAGGGAATCGGATGTGATCTTAGAGGTCTCTCCTGTATTGTAATCTGTACGGGTAACCGAGTCTTCATATTGCAGCTGCAGGACATTCATCTGATCGTGAATTTTCTGCATAACCTGCTTGTCGCCGACGGCCTCGGCGTTTTTCAGTAGTTCCTCATATTGATGATATTTATCCGCGTCTGCCTGATCCCATTCGTCTATGTTTTTTGGCTGCTTGGCAATTTCTCCACCATGATCTCCAGCCTCTCCACTGCCTGCCAGCGCTGCGCTAGCGTTCATTGCCGCTGCTAGGGCTGTCCAGAAGCCACGTGTGCTTTCACCATCCGCATTTCTAAACTTCGAAGCGATGCTTTTCAGTTCAATTTCAATGGATTGAACCTTATTTAATACCGAAGAAAGTGTATATTTAGCCGTACGATAGTCATTATAAAAACGATTTCTCTCCATACCATCCCACTGGCTGTGAAGGCGGTTCATTGTGCTATCCAGGCCGTTTAACTGGTTATACAGTGTGCCGTGGGCATTGGCAAATTGGGAGGCCACGTTGTCCAGCTGCTCCGGTGTGACTTGGATTTTTGTCATGGTGATCACATCCCATCTAAGAAAATAGGAGATAGAAATTATATTTTACAGTAATCCTTATTTCATATTGTAAGCTATAGAGGTCGGACATTCATGAGGATTTATACGTATTTGTGTATTCAGAAGCAGTTCCTTTGATATAATGAATCCATATGAGTTCATTTCGACAATACATTATTGAAAGTCAGGTGTATGGACATGTCAGACAAAAAAATTATCTTTTTTGATATCGACGGTACGTTACTGGACGATGACAAGAAAATGCCGTTAACGGCAGAAAAGGCCGTCTTTGCTTTGAAAGATCTGGGACATGAGGTGGCCATCGCAACAGGCCGTGCGCCTTTTATGTTCAAAGATATTCGCGAGCAGTTAGAAATTGATTCCTACGTTAGCTTTAATGGGCAATATGTCGTGCTTCGCGGGGAAGTGGTCGCTACCAATCCGCTGAACAGAGAAGCGTTGCAAGCGATGACCGATCTGGCTCTCACACATAATCATGCTCTCGTATATATGGATCATATGGATATGAAGGCCAATATCCCTAACGATGAGCTTGTGGAGAGATCGGTCCAAACGCTTAAGGCCAAGATTTCAGTTGGATACGATCCACTCTATTTCCAAGGAAGAGATATTTATCAGACGCTGTTGATGTGTACAGCAGAAGAAGAGCCTTTCTATGAAGCGGTATTCAAGGCGTTTGACTTTGTGCGCTGGCATCCGAGTTCTGTGGACGTTGTCCCTCATTCTGGCTCCAAAGCGAAGGGCATCCGCGAAATTACGTCCAGACTGGGCATTGCCGATGAAAATCAATACGCCTTTGGCGATGGCTTAAATGATGTGGAGATGCTGACAGCTATACATAACAGCGTCGCGATGGGCAACGGCTGTGATGAAGCCAAAGCCGCAGCTAAAATGGTCACAAAACGCGCAGATGAAGACGGTATTTTGTACGGACTGCAAAAACTTGGTTTGTTAAGCTAACAGGATTGCTGATAGACTGGACATGTTTCGGGAAAAATAAAGTCTGTTTAAAGACTTACATATGAGAAAATAGGAGGTTGTCCTTAAATATGGAGACGGAAGGCTTACGCAATGTCGAACAGCTAGCCATGAAGAAGTACAAAATTTACAAGCAGAGCCTACTCCGGTATTTGGCACGTTCCATGCTGGCGAGTATGTTCATCGGGTTCGGCGTTATTGTAGCCTTCAAGACGGGCAACTTTTTTTACATGGAGCATTCTCCATTCACTTATCCCATGGCGGCGCTCACATTCGGAGCGGCCATCATTCTAATCGCTTACGGCGGCGGGGATTTGTTTACAGGTAACACCTTCTATTACACTTATGCTGCGCTCCGTAAAAAGCTGCGCTGGGGGCAGGTGCTTCGATTATGGGCTGCTAGCTATGGCGGTAATTTGCTGGGTGCAGGGGTATTTGCACTCCTTATTTACTTGACCGGGCTGTTTGACTCCTCCAGCGTGAACAGCTTTCTACTGAGCGTGGTTGAGCATAAAATGGAAGCGCCTGCAATGCAGCTATTCTTCCGAGCTATTTTGTGTAATTGGCTGGTCTGTCTTGCCTTTTTTGTTCCAATGTTTATGAAGGAAAATGGCGCAAAGATGTTTGCCATGATGCTGTTTGTATTCTGCTTTTTCATTTCGGGATATGAGCATAGTGTGGCTAATATGTGTACTTTCGCCATTGCGCTCGTGCTGGATCATCCGGGTACGGTTTCTGTCGCTGGTGTGATCCATAATCTCGTTCCGGTCACGCTCGGAAATCTGGTTGGCGGCGTGCTGCTTATGGGGGTTATGTACTATTCGGTGAATCTCCCGTTTTTGGACGAGGAAGAACACTAAAAAAAGAAGCCGTGGGACTTAGGTTCCACGGCTTCTTTGCGTTATTTTAGTAATAGAGCAGGTGCTTTCTTGCCTCTTATCCTTCTTGAGCAGGAAAATGGATAAATTCCTCCAACTCCTTGAACAGCTTCTTGGGATTAACATTGTCAGGTACAACCAGAGTTAGCGGTTCATCCAGCTTCAGCACATACATGCCTAAAATGGATTTGGCATCTGCCATGCCGCTTTTGCCATGAATCCAGATATCATAGGTATAATTCGAAACGATTTGATTGATTTTTTCAATATCCTTAACGTCTTTTACCTTGATGGGTGTCATCATTGCACAGCACTCCCCTGCATTGAATTGGGGCTTATGAAACAAGCCTTAACATCACTTTACCCCATATGAAGCTTGTTGCAAAATCTTAATTTAGAAAATGACATGCGGCGCGGAGCTGATTTTCCAGTAGCTGCCGACCTTTTCAAAATTCACGGTGATTTTCTCATTCGCCTGCTTGGTTTCTGCCGGATAAGGCACGGTCAGCAGATAGCTGCGCTTCACCGGAGTCATGGTCACCATTTTCGCCGTAGCCCGGTTGAACTCTAGCAAATTGCCACCATCTGCGTTCAACTGAGCTAGTCTGCCGTTAACTTCAACGAAAAATTTACCGACAAATTGCTCACTGGCCTGCTTTGTGTAGGCCTGCGTCAGATAGCTGATCAGCTTGGTCTTCGTGCCGATATCCTCGGACAGATAGCGGTAGCTTTTACCGTTCAACTGGAACGACTCACCCACCGGGCTGCCACCACTGATCGCATACTGATAACGAGACTGCGCCTCCAGCACAAGCGGAACCGCACTCTCGTGATTCAGCTTGTCCAGCTGCGTCGGTTTCACGCTGGAAGCCGCGGCTGCTGGCGCCGAAGTGGACGGCTGTTGCGGCTTAGACGGCTTCACAGTCGACGGTACGGACGGAGCAGCCGCTGGCGCTACCGATGTAGATGGACGCTGTGCTGGTGCAGACGGAGCTACTGGTGTAGATGGACGCTGTACTGGTGCAGATGGAGCTGCGGGTGTAGCGGCTTTGGCAGAACCTGCGGCTGCGGCCGGGGTCGAGGCGGCTGGAACCGACGGCGCTTGCGCCGGGGCTGGCGTCGTAGCCGACGCAGACGCTGCTGGTGCTGGCACCTGAGCCGGGGCGGATGCGGACGGACTGGCCACGCTCGGTTGTGTCGCTTCCGCTGGAGCGGTCACAGCGGGCGCGGCTGCGGCGGCCTGTGCCACGCTCATAAGTGTGGCCGCAATGCATAGTGCGGATAGCTTCGTATTTAATTTCATACTCATATACACCTCCATAATCATATGTCTGCATAAACTGCACACGTTTCTATTATAAGAATTTCGCTTCTCGATTGGGTTGCTAAATTGTTTCTATTTGCCTTTTTTTGTTCATTCTGCACGAAGTTTGTCCGTATTTGCCGAGGACGGTTGTTCTGACTGTTTCAACTGCTTTGCCTCCATCTCTTCCAAGGATAGCGACAGCTGCTTAACAGATCGGTCCAGCTCCTCCAATCTGCGACTCAAAGTGACGAGAATGTATTTTAACAGAATCAGACTTAATGCAGCAGGGAATCCGACATTAGTTACGAGCTCGATCATGCCTTCAGTCGTTAAAGAACTCACAGATTCCGCCTCCTTTTTCATACATATGTTCCACCAATAAGAACTAATGTTCCCATTTTTATGAAAATCATACATTATCTTGTGGGCTGTCATGACAAAAAGAGCTCCTATTAGCTTGGAGCCCTCTCTGTTTTTGTTCATTCTACCTGCTTTCAGACCACTACCGAACGACATATCAAGGAGTATATATATTCGGCTGCTGGGGCTTGGACATCCCTTCTCCCAGATAAAATCCGGTGTGCGGCGGCTGATTATAAGCTACGTTCTGCCAAACAACACTCAGGCGATACACTGGATCATGCATAAGCGTGTAGAATCGATGTTCTGACTCGTATGGTGTTGTGTAGATACGCAGCGCCGAATTATCACTTTTGCGCCAAATGACTTCCTCACGCCAGTCACCGAAGAGATCGGCCTGCAAGGACGGCGTTCCTTTGGTTCCGTTATTGGAACTCGTTCCTGTTGCCGTAAGCAAGTTGGAAGTAGTCGAGTTCGTATAGTTCCACTTGTCTATTTTTCCAGCGCTTGATGAGGTATGATCCAGCAGTTCACGGAGGAGATCCCCATCCCACCAGATGCCAAAATTAATGGAAGACGGTAGCGTGTTGGTAATGAGCTGCCCCTTAGCTGAACGCAAACCAATACCCGGTGCCCACTGCTCGTTCCCTTTGGTCCGCGGGTCAATGTCTGCCGACATGCCTCTTCCAGTATCCTTGCCTGTATTTACGCCCCATAAAATATTTCCATTACGCGGGTCGTACATGGCAGCTCCATAGGTGGCATTTTTGTCCTCGTTCACCTTGAACACTTCATAACCTGAACGGTCGGGGTCCAGATCGCCAACATGAAGTGCATCTCCATGTCCCATCCCCGTGTTAGCCAGCTTCGCTCCGTTATCGTCTACAACCAGCGAGCCATACACGATCTCATCCTTATCATCTCCATCCACATCCGCCACGCTCAAACTGTGGTTCCCCTGTCCAGCCGTTCCAGCATTGGTGGAGCTGTTGCTGTCAAAGGTCCAGCGTCGGCTCAGGTTGCCGTTCCGCCAATCATATGCGACCAGAACGGTGCGGGTGTAATAACCACGTGCCATCACAATGCTGGGTCTCACGCCATCCAGATAAGCAACCCCGGCGAGAAAACGGTCTACACGGTTACCATAATTATCTCCCCAGCTCGATACCGTTCCGCGCGGTGGCACATAGTCGATCGTACTAAGAGCCTTGCCTGTATCACCTGAGAACACAGTTAGAAACTCGGGACCTTTTAAAATATATCCACTCGTGTTTCGATGATCAGCCGAAGCGTCCCCAATCTTCACACCTGTACCATCTACCGTGCCGTCTGCTGTTTTACATACGATCTCTGCTTTACCATCTCCATCAAAATCGTAGACGAGAAATTGTGTGTAGTGGGCTCCAGCCCGTATGTTCCGTCCCAGGTCGATCCGCCATTTGCGTGTTCCATCCAGCTCGTAGCCATCCAAAAATACATTTCCCGTATAACCGGATTGCGAATTATCCTTGGCATTGGAAGGGTCCCATTTTAACACAATCTCATACTCGCCATCTCCATCGAGATCCCCTACGCTAGCATCATTGGCGTGGTACGTGTAGTTAACATTATCCGGGGTTGTGCCTCCCGCGGGCTGCTGGATCGGAACATCCAGATAGTTGTTGTTCCATACCTTCACCGCAGGGGAAGCGGCCTGCTCTGCTCCATTGACCACGGCACGAACGGTATACCAAGATGAGGTCGTACCTGCCTTGTCCAAAAAGTTGGTTCTCGATGTAATCGGCGCATCGTTCACCTTGCTTGTCCCTCTGTACAAATTAAAGCCGACCGAATCCGCTTCCGTGCCCAGCAAGCGCCAGCTCACCAGTACACCCTCAGGCACCTTAACAGCGACGGCTCCACGGTTTAGCTTTTCCATTTGCCTCGTAGAGGCAGCAGAGACCTGGCTATCCATCGGGGTGACCACTCCACTCAACATGACACCGAGACAGAGCAACGCAGCATACCGAAACCTTTTGTTCATCTGAATCATTAGCTCCTTTCATGGTTTGTATTTTCAATAAATTTATTTTATGTGACTGATAAGTTATTGTTGTTTAAATTTTATGATAGCGCTTACATCAATGTAAAGGGACGAGCACGTCCTTTTTGTTCAAAAATCCGGGCTAATGCTTTAAAAATCAGAGGTCCATGAATAATCTTTCTTCATCCGCGATGCTCTGGATATCCTCCGAGCTGATGCTGATATACTGATAGCCCTCTGCCTGTTGTTTTTTCAATGCAAGTTCCTTCATAAAACGTGGGCTGCCCTCTCCGGCATCCTCATCGTAAACAAGCAATAAACCGTCTGTTTTGCGGAAAAGGAGTTCATCCCGTGCCTTGAGTTGCCATATTCCCTGATAGGGCTGACGACTAACTACTCCCACATAGTCAACTTCGGCACAAATCTGCTGAAAATATTCCTTTTTGTCCTCTTTCCATTTCTCTTCCATATTTTGATAAGCCATCAAAATAGAGCATTTCAGGTGGGGATATTGCTGTTTTAGTGCAGTAACGACCTCACAGGCCCACAAGTCCACCCCGTATTGACCGGGGGTAATTACCCATTCCAGCCCTTCTTCAATCAGGGGAATAAGCCTGCCTGCAATCGCCTTTTTAATATATGGAATGCCTTCGTGCTTCTGACTGAAAATATTCAGCTCATGGGCACGATAGCCCGAAACGAGCAAGTTTTTCATCTTCTCAACGTCCTTCTCCGATTATCATAAAGGTTATTGTACCACTTCAGAGCAGCCCACTAAACACTTCGTTTTTTGGAAGAACGAATTGAATATAACGCAAAAGACGAACCTCTTCCGATGGAGCTGGATCAGGTTCGTCTTTTGGAGTTTGGTGCTAGTTCTGAATGGATGGTTTACCCATCGCTATTATCCTTTTTCATTCCATATCACTCCTCAGACGATTTTATGCGGACATCTTTAATTCTAATGTTGCTACTAAATATACCGGCATCACTACTTAGCTTGAATGACGGGTAACTAGGGTCTGCCTCAAGCCGCATTCTGCTATCGAACTGCTGCTCCTGCTGGCGATCTACCCAAAAAGAATAAGGCTCAGACTGAACTACTTTATCAGTTGCATTCGGCGTAGTGACAACCAAGATGACAAGTACGCCATTGCATCCGCAATCCTCGGTGTCATAAAACAACTTGAACATTCCCGGTCGTCCTGAAAGGGCCATTTCTAGCCTTTCAACGGACAAGGAATCCAATTCTAAATGTATGCTCATGAGATGAATTCTCTCCTTTATAAATGAGATGTTTGGAGCCGTCAGCTCCATAAAGACTAAATTTTAACTATGTGTTCATTATAGTCATGTTTTCGTATGTGTCTATGTGACTGCACTCACTGCTATCAATGAACTCTTACTTAAAAAAGGCAACCCGATTACACCGGGTCACCTCCGTCATCGCTCACCCTATATAAACTAACATTCTAGCCACAACTCTATCCTTTGTAAAAAGGGTTATGACCTGTGCCTTTGCCCGATGGCATCGCCCCAGGCACACCGTCCGCTTCAAGCAGCGGACGGACAATGAGCTTCACCGGCCACTCCCTGCTCTCGAATACCGCTTGGAGCAGCTCGGCCCGGTCAGCTTCGGGAAGCGGCACCACCCGTAGCGCTTCCTTCCACGCCTGCTCGGTAATATCCCATAACTTCGCTTCCGGGATAGGATACACCTCGCTTAGCGCTTCCATAATCGCAGCCAGATTTACCTGCGTGCCCAGCGACTGCACGTAGAAGATCAGCTTGCGGATCGTCTCATTATACAAGCTGTTCGAGTATCCTGGCCGGATATGATAACCCGGGTCCGCAATGCCGTGTTTGTCCAGATACGGCTGATGCAAACGTACGGAATCGTGGTCACGGAATAACAGGCCGTTCACCTGTCCGTCCCGCAAGACCACGCAGCAGTTCTGACCGTGAATTTCGGGTACAACACCTACCTTGAACAACCGCATCACCACATCATAGAATAACGCCGTCAGATCGGTGTAGAATCCTATAACCTCTTCACTGGTTAACTCTCTGCCCAGCAGGTCGGGTAACATATGGCGACCTTCCAGCGTCACCCCAAGCGCAGCCATGGGAATGACCTGCACACCTTCTTCCAGCAACTTTGGCGGATAGATGCGAATCTGGGCGGCCAGATGACGAGGATGATCATCGAACAATCCCATGGATTCCGGCATGTATCCCCACCAGTTCCGTTCCTCGCAGAGCCACACTTTACCTGTGAGCGATTCATCACAGGCCACCGCTTGTCGTAACATCTTCTCCCCAGCCAGACCATTCAGCAGCTTCACCACCGGGAGATAGCGGGCAGCCCCGAGAGACAACACACTGACCGGAAGCTTGAGCATCTGTGTGGATTCCTCCATCGGAGCCATCGAGCGCAGGGACGATGTCGCCTGCACCTCTCCCAATTCGATATCCAGTACAATGATGGTGCCGTCCGCGATCTCTCCAGTAAAACGCGGCAAGATGATATGCTCCATCTGCCATGGATGTACTGGCATGGGCATGTATTCTTGCAGATTCAGGCCTTTCCGGGCCAATTCTGCTTCCAGCCTGCTCCGCTGTTCTTCATCCAGTACATCCAGTGTGGACAGCCCTTCCTCACATCCCTGTTGTACGGCATCCCAACGCACCGCCACCCATCGCAGCGGGATCTCCTTCCTGAATTCCGCTGCATACCGGGCCACATCCGCTTCTGTGAATCCCACCTTGGCCTTAGAGGTGGGGTGAAATGGACGATCTCGCAGCGCTGCAACCTGCTCTCCCTTGATAAACCAATCGTAGGCATTGAACGGAACTTGTTCTCCCAGCCCTTGCACCTGCTGGAGTCCCAGTGCCAATTGCTCGGTGGCTATTTCCACGCCTGCCAAGAATTCTGCAACCCCGGGATGCGCGTATGCTTCATCGGAAAGCGTCATCCGAAGCACAGCCTGTCCTACGACTGCTGGAGATTCAAGAAGCTTCCAGCCTCCATCCGGTGTCTCTCCATAGACAGGTGAACCTTGTACCCATTGATATCCCTGCCTTTTTCCTGCTTCCACCAGAAACAAAATCCCTTTCAGATGCAGCATAAGCTGTCCACTATGCCTACCTGTTCCATTCTCATCCTGCTTATCCTTGCCTGCGACATTGCCGTCGAGTCCGTCAGCTATTCCTCGTCCACTCTGCGGAGGACCTCCATTACCATCCCCCAGAAACATTCGGCGGAACGGTTCTGGTGAAGTAGAGAGTTCAATGAACGGATGCCCTTCCAGCGGAAGCAATTGCTCGGCCAGAAATGCATTGATCAGATCCTCCATAATCCGCCGCTCAGCGTCTTGCAGACTGGCACGCTTCATCACTGTTGACATGGTTGTCGTCCTCCGTCAAATAATGGAATGCCGGGTGCGGATGACCCAGAAAATCATGATGCGAGATGGTCCAGCAATAGGCTCCCGACTTCTCGAACACAACAATATCGCCTACACGTAGCCGCTCTACTTCCGCATTTGAATGCATACGATCCTTGGGTGTACATAGTTCTCCGACCACGTGAACTTTGTTGTCCCTTACCTCTGGTCTTGCAAACGAATGCCCCCAACGGTCCGTAGACATAATGTGAAATGGATGGTTGTGTCCCCATGATGCGGGCAGACGATTATGATGTGTACCTCCTCTTAACACGGCAAAATGCTGACCATGCGATGTTTTGATATCCGTAACCTCTGCCGCATAATAACCGTGGTCAGCGACAAGCATGCGACCCGGCTCGAAATACAACTGTATGCCGCGTGAAGCAAGGCGCCCTCTAGTTTCACTTCGCTCAATCAGGGATGTGAACAGGGACCAGTCGAACCCGGGGCTACCATCATATGTGACACCAAACCCGCCTCCAGCGTTAATTACTTCAAGATGCAGGTCATATGTCTGCTGCCACATCTCCGCCTTTTGCAAATACAGCTCGATCATCTCGGCATGCAGTCTTGCGTCCACATTGTTCGATAACGAGTGAAAATGAAATCCGCATAAACGCACCGAACCCGCACCTTCCTCACGAATGACCCGGACTGCTTCCTCCACGCTCTCCTCATCCATGCCGAATGGACTCGGACCACCGCCCATTACAATCCGGGTCCGTGGCAATGTGCTACTTCTCAGATTGATCCGCAGCAGAATGCGAACTTCCTCTCCTCTCCTTGTAGCAATGGCGATGACACGCCGCAGTTCCAGCAGGCTCTCCACATGAATAAAACGCACCTGATGCTCGATAGCCTGCTTCAACTCATTCTCTTTTTTCCCCGGACCGCCAAACAGGATTGGAACCTCGCTACTTACGCTCCTCACCTTGAGCAACTCGCCAATGGAAGCTACCTCGAACCCGTGAACCCAGGGCAGCAAAGCCTCAATAATTCGAGAATCGGGATTGGCCTTTATGGCATAGAACAACCGTATGCCTCCAGGCAGCGTGTGCAGCATGTGACGGACCTGCTCCTGAATACCAGCCAGATCGTAGACATAAGTACACACCGGGTCTTCACTATCTCTTTGCAGTTCATGGATCATATTCCATACGCTTGATTTCATATCAGTCCACCCGCATTTCCATAGTCATTCCGTTTCTGTTCGTATGCCCGAAAAGCCGTATTCCGGTCATCGCCCAACACGTATATGTATACCCCTCGTTCCGCCCACAGCGCCATGCCTTCCTTGCTTCTGGCCACCGTTGCATACGGTACCTGGCACTGCTTCGCGGCTTCATGTAATGCACCTAGCGAACGTTGCACGTCTGGATGTTCCGTCTGCCACGGTACGCCAAGTGATTGCGACAGGTCTGCCGCCCCCTCTAGTACCCAGCTCACCTGGGGATGAGATAGAATGCTCGCACTTTGCCGGACGCCCTCCACACTTTCGATCATCGGTACAACCATCACCTGTTCATTCGCTTCCTGAATATACCCGGTAAGTGGATACTTGCCGAATACCCCCGGTCGCCCACTGTTCAGACTCCGCATGCCAAGCGGATGATAATACGCATGACGAACCGCTTCCTCCACCTGCTCCCGCTGTTCCACATGAGGTATGACGATGCCTTGTGCGCCGCAATCCAATACCTTTAGAATCTCTACTCGCTCTACCTTTGAGATGCGTACCAGCGGGGTCATCCCTGCCAGTTCCGCAGCACGAACCAGCTCTTCCACCGATTCCATATTCGTTGCGGCATGTTCCAGGTCGATAATTACAAAATCATACTCCGCATGTCCGATCACCTCGATGATGACCGGATGCGGGATAGAGACAAAAAGGCCGAACACTGGCTGTTTACGTTCAATTTTCTCCTTCAGCGTGTTGGTTCTCATCCGAAAACGTCCTTCGCCAACTTCAGCGGATTGCTGACCTTACGGAAATACAGGTCTCCGTCCCCATACAGGCGGCGCTTGGTCATCTCTTCAATCAGCGCATCCTCGGCAAAAAGATCAAACCACTCGAACCGCTCCTCATACTCCGGATGCTCCCGCTGGTAGTCCATAATCGTAGCCGCACACAGTTGCCAGAACGCTTCTTCCGTCAGACCGAACTTCTCCAGCGTCAGCGCAATATCCGTCATGCAGATAAAAAAGAACGCATCATACGTATAGTCCCGGACTTCCGACACATCACTTGCGTAGATAAAGGAATACCGATTGAACTTGCGATGGGTCTCCGGTTCGGGGTGCAGCTTCGGGGCTCTTTCTGGGTTCAGCAACTTCTCGGGTACATAGCGAACACCATCGTGAAGATCCTTGATGATAATCCGTTTCGGCAGATCATTTTCCAGCACCAGAATGATATTCTGGGCATGCGATTCCAGTGCAATGCCGTGTGCATAGAGCAGATGAATAATGGGCAGCGATACCGTTCGAACGAGGGCTTCACTCCACTTCTGAATGCCATGACGTTCAACTGCACCCTGGATAAACGGTACCCCGTTCGACTGTACTAGCATAAGTGCATTTAAGGGCCAAGCTGTCTCGCCTTCTTGCAGATGAACAGATACATTTTCACGCCAGATCGCCCCGATTGTGCCATACGCTCGTTCATACTGGATTGCAGGCAAGTTCTCGTACCGGAGCGTGAGTCCCATGATTTCTTTCAGAATGGCAAACTGTTCCCGTTGCAGCAACTCATCCTCCCGAATGAGTGCTTCCAGCCAGTCGCTGATCAGCGGTGCATTCTGGGTCGTGTGTTGTGCGAGAATACGTGTACTGGACGTATTGGTAATACTCAGTGCCAGCTTGAGATAAGGCGCTTCTGGATTCATTCGGTTCGACAGGGAACGAATGGACTGCTGGGCGCGATAAGCTGATGCCGAAGGGCCGAGAAAAACGATATCTTTGTCCATTCGTTGCCGGGCAAACACCGATTCCAGCTGGTGTTCCCATTGCCATGGATGAACAGGAATGAATATATAGCGATTCCCCTCAGTGTCTTCCGACTGAAGCACCCGATCAAATCGGCTGATATCCGCCTCTGTGAGATGTTGTCTCACCAACTGTTCTGACGTGTAGCCTGTGGAGAGAGCCGTTTGCACAAGTCCTTCTTTCACGGCAATCCAGTATACGGTCACATCCGAGTTAAACTCTGGACCGTAAGCAAGATTGTCTTTTAGGGTGAAGCCAAGCCTCGACTTGTAGCTTGGATGGTAGAGATGACCGTCGCTCATATGACTTTCGAGGGCATCATAGTGCCGGTCTTTATCCAGAATCTTCTCAGGCAGCAAAGCCCGGCACTGACTGTCCTTCGCCATCGTCTCCAGCAATTCCTGAATGAAGGCCGTCACATTCGCACCCTCCAGAAGGTTCAGTACCATTTCCTCCAGAAACAGATCCAGATCGGTGCAGGACACGCCCTCTCTTCGAATCGAGCCCTTCGCCACCTTCACTCGGCCAAATGAAAATTTCTGCTCCGCCTCACAGCTGTATGTCACAGCCTGCCCTGACGTATTCCGCCCCACAGTGCGCCATTCGTTCCCATCCACCTTACAGTCAAGGATACCCTCGAACCACATGGCTTCCAGCGTCTGCCGCATGATCCGTTCCTGTACATCCGTGTATACTGCCGTCTTGTGACCTTTCTCAGCCCTGTACCCTATGAACCCCACGCCACTTCACTCCCTATTCGGTTCATTATATTGCTCACCGGCACATACGCCGGGGTCTGACTGATCCCCTTGAGACAGCTCACCAGATTTTGTTTCGCCAGAAAACTGTCCGCGGTCAGCAAATGCTGCACATATACGTTTCCAGTTCGGTCTAGTTCCTTCACCAGCACTTCGCGGACCTTTGCCCAGAAATGCTCCTCCGGTACGTTCACATCCCTTGCTATCGCATGAATGAGGGAACCCAGATGATTGATGATAAAGTAATAGGATGTCCTCGCCCAAGCCTTGTCCCGTGGATAAAACAACAATCTAGAGGGATCAGTATCCACCTCATGCATCAACTCCTCATCGACACTGACTCCTTCCAAGTCACGCACGATAAATGCCTCAGGCATTCCGTCTCTTAGCGTCACGAGAGTATTTTGCAAATGAGCTTCAAAGTGAATGCCTCGCTCTCCGGCCGCTCGTACAATGGGCAGCAAAGACAAGGTCAGATAACGTGCAAACCAGCGCTCGGCTTCAGCACGTACGCCACCCAGCATCGTCATGAGTCGTGATTGCATTCCCGGCAAGGGAGCTTCTACCAGACTCGACAGGACATATGTACATTCCGGGTCAAACTCAATCGGTCTGTATGCGACAGTAAACAAACTCGTTAATTCTTCCTCCTGAAAATCACAAGTGGCTACACCTGTCTCATAGGCAATCTGCGTATGCTGATCTGCACCGAAGCAATTTTGCTGCCTGACGTACCTGGAGGCGTCCAGCGTCCTTCGCATCTGCTCCGCACTATTGGTGCGAATCATGTTGGTAATCTGTATGTTCAGCGACAGCTTGATATTGCAATTTAGCTCTGGAATATAGACGGTGCGTACCGAGGAGGTCGGATAGGCCTTCGGTCCACAGCTGCCTATCGGAATGAGTTTCTTGTCCAGAATATACTGCTGGACCTCGGACAAGCTCAACACGTACGTATACTGCCAGGGATGGACAGGCAGCAGTTCATACTCATCCCCATGCTCACCGCACTCCGCTTCCCAAGCTTGTTCCATATGCCCGTGCAGGCTGGCATGCAGATTGATCCTGGTGGAATCATCTACCCATTCCTGCCTATATACGTCCTTCCTGACAGCAACGTAACAGAGTTGGAACGAGGTACGCAGTTCCGGGCTGTACATCCGTACGTCGTGTTCAGTGAAACCTTTGGAGTTTTTGGGAAACGGGTGAAAGGGATGTCCATACACCAGAGACTGTTCAGAAGTACAGTAATCATATATGCCAAGTCCAGCAGCCTGCTCGATATACAGCACAAGATTATTCACGCTGTTATCTACCTTTTCCGCAAAATCACGCACAGCAGCCACACGGGTCAACCCGCCTTGCTCATGCCGACTGTTTCCATACGCCGTGTCTTCACTCAGCTCCCGGGTGATCCAGCGAACCAGGTCCTGATAATGCACCGCTTGCCCGTGAAGCTGTTGTATGCTTCGGTACTCATGCTCACCCATAGCCGAGTAATACGCTAATTGTCCGGTTATCGTCACCCCGCTGGCCTGAAAAGCAACTGCGTACGTCATCGCATCTGGATTAATCCGAATGTCGCCCTCCTTCTCCACCGCAAGCTCCCGGATATAACAATTGAGCAGCAGCTTACAAGAGTGTATATTCGCCTGCTGCTCTGCTTCAGACCTGAGCCTGTTTTCCATCTCGAACAATGTTGCCAACCTTCTTTCGGGTTATAAATAAAACGAGGGACAAGGTCAACAGGATGGCACAGCCGAGAGCCTACTAATCTCTTTCAGTGCCGCCCATCGGGCCATATTCGCTGGTGTTCCGACCCCGGCAAGTCTTTAGCAGACCTATCATCCAGAGACCTACACTGCTGACCAGCAGCAGAATGCTGATGGATGCCACCGCTTGCGGCGGGTGGGCACACACATTCGAATGTACCGACCACACCATAGGAGCGAGAACAAAGTAAGCGGGACATTGAACCATAACAGGCAATGAATTGCCCTTATTCTGCAATCGACTTTTCGAAATGATGTTCCATTTGAAAAAGATATTCCAGGTACAATCGGACGACATCACGTGTGGTCCCCCCAAAGGGAAAGACATGGTGCGTCAGGTCCGGCAATGCGTTGACTTCCAGAATGCCTCCCTGATCTGCTGTCAGCGGCTGGCGGATATCCTCACAACGGATATCAATGCCAGCCACATCAATCTGGAGAGCTTCTGCGGCTTTAATTGCCATTTGTGCATTATCAGGAAAAATCGCTTCCGTACAGTCCACATAAAACTCACTGATTTTTCCGGCGGCCGAATTGCGAAGATCATATAGCTCGATCTCTCTTCCTGCCGCAGGCACCTCCTCCAGCGTGATTCCCTGTCCAAGCAGAACCTTTCGCAAAGGCTCTACGTCTTCATCAATCTTGGGAAAAGCCTCGTACTTCCCTATACTGGTCTGCTGGATTCGCTGCTGATTCAACATTCGAATCAACGCCCGGATGGTTGAGGTACCGTCCCCTTCTACAAAGACAGGCCGATACTCATTTACTGCTGCCACTTCCCCGTTAATGATCAGTACCCTATAATCCAAACCCGTTATGAATTGCTGCAGCATGATGCTGTTACTATGGGTACCCGCCCGGGCAATAGCCGCTTCCAGTTCCTCGTTTGTTCGAACGTCCAGTGTCACACCTGCACTGCCGCTTGCGTCCAGCGGCTTCACTACAATGGAACGATGCAGTTTCAGAAACTGCGCTGCCTTGTCACCCATTGCCTTGATAACGATAAACGGCGGCACAGGCATTCCCCGCTCATGCAGTAGCATATTACATACCTGCTTGTTCTTAGCGAGCAGTCCAGCGATCAAGGGTAGACGATGCGATCTGGTTTTATTAATGACTCTGCGCTTGTCCCCATAGGACAATTCTAGAAAATCTTCACATTCTGCGAGAAGTGGCTCGCAGGTCATTCCCATTTCTCTTGCTTTGCTTATGATGAGTCGGTTTTGTAGATTATGAATTCCTTTCGGAAACAATGAAAATCCTCCCCGACCGAATGAAGGCGTTCGCTCCTGGTTGTGCTTTCATCGGATTGATTTGATAGAAACAATATTGATAATGATTATCAGTTTCAAACAAAATCTATTTTATGGCAATTTCATTCACCTTGTCAATAATAAGCTTTTTAGGAAAAAAAAGATGTTTTTGCAGGGAGAGAATCCCCAAATGAAGGAATGTTCATGGAACAATGGGCACAACATATAAGGCAAGCTCTGAATTTCGTTATGTCATAAGCTTGCCTGTGCTATTCGCTGTATGAGATGCAATGAAGTATAGGCTGGGGATGTGGATGATAATCATCGGTATTAATGCTTTAATTTGGGGCAGGTAGGGCAGTAATCTTCTGGATCATCTGCGGCGAGATAATAGTAACAACAAGTTTTGCGTACACGAATAGGTGTATCTGAGACAGCTGTTGCCCGTTTGGGCGTATTAAACTGCTTGAGCGGGTTACGGGATTCACCAAAGAGATGCGCAGGTGCATCACAAATTAGATAATGGAAGTCCTCTTCGACACGCTGCTTTTCTTCAGGCGTGGCTCCTTCGGCAAACTTGTTCTCATAGAGCCAGTATACGTAAATGGCCGTGTTCTCCCACAGGACTGAACGGGAAATCCGGGTTGCCTTGGACAGCGATTGCCATACCTTGGCCAGATTGCCGGCGAACATCTGTTCAATCACCTGATCTCTCCATACGTCACGCTGATCCGCCTCTGGTGAGGTCGTCTGCCAATCGGTCAGCCTAGCCTTGGGAAGCCATGCTTCTCCGTGATAACTGGATTCAATCGTGCCGTTGGCAATCTCATAATTCAGGCCTTTGTTGAAGCGTGACATGGCATAGAGACCCGAAGCTGTGATCAAGTAAGCATATCGTTTAGCAAAGAGCGATACAGTAGCCGTTTCGGAGTCCGTCTCAAAGATGCCTCTCACCCCTTGCAAATAGTTCAGGCTTTTGGACGGGTCCAGCAAGTCCGTAAATGGCATCGAAAATGTACGATCTGTCGAAGGCTCCCAGGTCAGACGGTATTCGGCAGCCAAGGCCTGCATCTCTTGATCATCAAGCCAAGTGGCTGTAGCGTGTGGTTTCATTTAACTTCCTTCCCTTCCCGTGCGGAATGCACATGGGTGTGCCAAACAGCGGATCAACCGCAATGTCGCACTCCATCTGGAAGACCGCGCGGACCATGTCCTGCGTAACAATGTCTTCCGGTTTTCCTTCCGCGTAGATGGACTTGTTGTGGACAGCCACAATATGGTGAGCATAGCGACACGCAAGATTCAGATCATGAAGCACCATCACTATGGTGCGCCCCTCCTGTTCATTCAAATCGAACAGCAGATCCAGAATATCAATCTGATGGGTCATATCCAGATAAGTCGTTGGTTCATCCAGCAGCAGGGTTTCTGTTCCCTGTGCGAGTGTCATCGCAATCCAGGCGCGCTGGCGTTGTCCGCCAGATAATGCGTCCACGGGCCGATCAGCCAGAGCAGTCAGATGTGTGGATTCCAACGCAAGCCTGACCATGCGTTCGTCCTCACAGGACCACTGTTTCAGCCATGTCTGGTGTGGGTACCGCCCTTGCCGAACCAGTTGGTTTACCGTCAGTCCCTCTGGAGCAGAAGGACCTTGCGGCAGAATGGACATACGTCTTGAAATTTCCTTGGTAGGCAACTTCGCAATCTCCTCGCCATCCAGCAGTACCGAGCCTGAACTGGACTTCAGCAGTCGCGCCATCGTTCGCAGCAAGGTGGACTTCCCGCAACCGTTGCTGCCAATCAGGACAGTAGTTTTCCCCTTGGGAATAGTCAGGTTCAAATTCTCTATAATAGGCTCTGCGCCATAGGCGATCGTAAGGTCCTTGGCTTCCAGAATACTCACAGCATTCTCCTCCTCAAAACTGATTTCGATTCTTGAACAACAGATACAGGAAAAACGGTGCTCCTACCCCGGCGGTAAATACCCCTGCCGGAACATCGAGCGGCAGAAATACCGTACGGGCAATCAGATCAGCAGCAAACACAAGCAGGGCACCGACCAGTCCCGAAACGATGAGCATGCTGCCAAACATGCGCCCTACCAGCTTCCGGGCAATATGCGGCGCAATCAGACCGACAAATCCAATCGTCCCCGCGACAGCTACAGCAGCCCCGGCCAGCAGTACACTGCACAGTAGCAGTGCTGAACGATGACGCTGTACAGTGACCCCCAGCCCAGTGGCCAGATCATCCCCGAATTCCTGTGCGTTCAGACTGCGGGCAAACCAGATCGCCACCGGAAGCACGATTACAATCACCGGGATGATTGTTCTAACATCGGTCCACGATGCGCCATACACACTCCCCGTCAGCCAGATATACGCCTGACCAGCCGTATAGAATGGACTAAGGATCAGCATGAAGGTCGTCCCGGCCCCCGTAATGGCTGACACTCCGATTCCGATCAACACCAGCCGAATCGGGCTAACTCCTTTTTTCCAGGCAAGAAGATAAATGATGATTGCGGTAATCATCGCCCCCACAATGGCAAACAACGGCAACAGCTTGATACTGATGGTTCCACCCAGCAGGGTGACAAAACCTACAGCGGCAACGGCAGCTCCTCCCGTTATCCCGATCACATCCGGTGAAGCGAGCGGATTACGGATAATCCCCTGCAAGAGGGCACCGGACATGCCTAGTGCTGCACCCACAAGCAACGATAACAGCACACGCGGCAGCCTTAGCGTCAACACGACAAAGTCATGATCGCCTGCGCCCAGACCGAAAATCGTCTGCAGCACATTCAGCGGAGATATAAAATCATTACCCACACTGGTTCCTGTAATGGATGCAATCAATATCAAAACCATACAGATTCCGATAATGAGCAGCGATTTGCGCTCCATTTGCAAGGATAACGTATCTTTTTTATTGCGAAAAGTAATCATCTTCCTCATATCTTCGTCCCCCCTTTGCGGGCAATATAGACGAAGAAGGGACCACCAATGAGCGCAGTCATAACGCCAAGCGGAACTTCCTGCGGCATGATGATCAGCCGTGCAACCACATCCGCCGCCAATAACAAAATGGCGCCGCCCAGAATACAGTAGGGAACAAGCCAGCGGTAGTCGTTGCCTACAAACGCCCGCATGATATGCGGTACGACTAATCCTACCAGACCAATCGAACCGGCCACCGCAACAGAACCACCGGCCAGCAATACTGTAACGGTTCCCATAAGTACCTTAACCAGTAGCACGTTCTGTCCCATGCCTTTGGCGATATCATCACCGGTCAAAAGCAGATTGATCGCCCGGCCCATAAACAGGGATATCACAGCGGCAACCGTCATATATGGCAGTACAGGATACAGCATGTCAAGTGTCCGACCGCTCACTGAACCTGCAAGCCAGAACAACACGTCCTGTAATCCCGTTCCATCCAGCACCAGGATTGCCTGTGTGAACGAAGCAAAAAGTGCAGAGATAGCGGTACCCGCCAGCACAATCTTGATGGGAGTCAGACCATCACGACCGATGGACCCAAGCGCGTACACAATCACTGTTGCGATGGTTGCCCCGGCAAAACCAAACCACATCATCGTACTGAGCGAGGACACCGACAGCACCACGATGGCAATAACGATAAAAAAGATGGCACCCGCATTGATCCCAAACACACTTGGTGAAGCGAGCGGATTACGAGTTAGCGCTTGCATGAGTCCTCCCGCCACCGCCAAACTTGCACCAACAACAGCGGCAATAATTGTGCGTGGCAAACGTTCCGTCAGAAGTACGACATGCTCCACTGAGCTTTCGTCATAGTGTTGTAGTGCATTCACTGCTATTTGAAATGTTATGTGTGTACGTCCCAGTATCATGCTGGCTACACAGGCGAGTAATAACAAAATGAATAAGCCGGATAGTCCATAAATTTTCGTACTTGCCTTCGTAAAAAGGGGAAACATATTCTCACTCTTTCATCCGTGAAATGCAAAAAGACCTGCCTGCCCATACGCTTCGTATACGAATGTCCTGGTACATGGCAGGTCTTGCTCCCATTAGTTCAGATTGAACTGCTTGTATAGGTCGTCCAGCATCATGTTGGCCGATGTGTATCCGCCCCCCATGTTCCAGGCCACTTCATCAACCTGTACTAGCTTATTATTCTTCACTGCATCGAGATTTTTCCAGAGCGGACTGCTGGTCCAATCCTTATAGTTTTTCTCAATAGCTTCTGTTTCCGTGCCTGAATTGAAGTTGAAGATCATATCTGCGTTCATATCCGGGATGTTCTCTTTCGAAGTCAACTCCACCCCCCAGGTGTCTTCATCATGTCCAGGCGGTCTGGTAAATCCAAGCTCTTTCAATATTTTTCCGGCGTATCCCATATAGAAAATGCGAACCTGATCGGCTCTAAAATTCGTAATAGTCGCTTCAATGGGAAGACGGTCACCCATTTTGCCTTTAAAATCCGCTACCCTTGCATCCCAATCAGCAAGCAACTTGTCCGACTGTTCCTTCATATTCATCGCTTCACCAGCCGTCTTTACCGTCTCTTTCCAGTCAAACAAAGTCTCGGTAACTACCGTTGGAGCAATCTGGGACAGTTGATCATAGATATCCTCATGTCTTGTTTTGGTGGCAATGATTAGATCCGGCTTCAACTTGTTGATCTCTTCCAGGTTCGGCTGTGATTCCTGACCTACTTGCGTCACACCATCCAGATCATCTCTCAAATATTTATATACGGGTTGCTGAACCCAGGATTCCACAACACCCGTTGGCTTAACACCAAGTGCAACAACAACATCATTGGCACCCTGGAACAAGGTTACAATCCTCTTCGGAGTTCCCTTAACTGTCGTTTCACCCATGGCATGTTTGATAACTCTGGTCTGCTCGTCCGCACCACTGCCTGCTGCATTGCTCTCATTACCACTTGCAGACTTACTTGAAGGGTCTGTTGTCCCTGTAGTTCCACCTGAGGCACAACCAGCCAGCACCGATATCATCAGAATAAGTGCTATATAAATATGTAGCTTTTTGGTCAATCCAAACATGTAGTCCAACTCCCCCTTTTCATCCTAATTGATATTAAAAATCATTATCAATTGTATTGTAATTCAGTTGAGTACATTGTTCAAGCATATTGATACTGCTGCGGAAGAACTCCCCATGCCCCTGGTTTCATGTTGAGAATCTCCTTGTACAGTAAAGGCTTGGATGAATACAATATGCTCAGTATACAAAAAGGCGTAACCCACGATAGTTGATGGGTTACACCTTTATAAGAATTCATGACCTGTCTTCAAAAGACAGCGAGCTCAGACAAACACACCGATTAAGGTGTATGCCTGCCTACATATTGATAAGTACCTTTCGGGTATGCAATCCACTCATCCTGCTGATTAAAAATGGGCGAGCCGCACGATATACCTTGTTTACGAACAAATGTCCCGCCTTGAGGAAACAATTGATCCTGCGAATGAGGTTCTCCAAGCACATCTACCACAGTTTCATGATATTTGAGTACATATGCGACCGTATTAAATTCATTTGGGTTATAGAAATGACCCTCTTGATTAAAATAGGCAACATTCGTCACATCCATGAATTCGTAAAAGGAGCTATTTATGATCAGATACGGTATTACTGGATTAACCGGATATAGCGCTATGCTGGATACGTTCATACGGTTCGTGTTTTTCATGAATTGGTGAACCTCCAGCTCATATCCTTCTATCTTATGAGAGAAGTCACATTCTCGATTGTAAAACAATTGCAGCACGATGGGACCCGTCGATACGAGAAAGGATACCCGTCCGTTCACCCGATTGGAACACATTCACCAGAAAGGCTGCCAAACGGTTCATTCTTGTTATTAGTGAAAAGATCTTATCATCCGCCTCTGAACCAATTCTGAACAATATTAAATTTTTTTCGCAGTCTGGATTTTGTAGCAAATGGAAAAAGAACGCTCAGCCAGATGGGCTAAGCGCTCTAAAACGTTGATGTACAGGCCGTGTCAGGAAGCCGTAGGATTCCATTGAAAGGTAGCCGCGGACTTGGATGGAAGGGTAGATTTGAAAACCTTATTTCCATGCCGAACCTTAAATGTCTTTGTGTTCTCTCCCGTATTGGCGGCAATCAGGACAAGCGTACCGTCGGGGTTGCGATAGGCAACCGTTTCAATACTCCCACTATAATGTGTAGAATCAATACGTACCGCACCTGGACGGACAAATTTGCTGGCGTGCCCAATCGCATAGTACTCCACATTTTTCGTAACTGCACCGCTTAACGGGTCGATGGTTACTACACCTCTACAATTGGCGCAACCCCCATTGGTCGGACCCCCGGACGGGTCAAGTGCGATATTCCAAAAGAGGACATTTTGCGACCAGTTTCGGGGTGCACCAATGATCAGCTTGGACATATCCCAGCTCAAATTATCTCCAAAGCCCGGACTCCACGCTCCCCCACTACATTCTGTCATATATACAGGCTTATCAGGAAAAGCATTATGCACATCTGTCATCGCTGTGGGCTCTCCTTTGTAGCAATGAAATGCCGTTCCGTGCGTATAGTTTCGAGCCTGTTCATCTCCTAACACGGTCTTGGCATATTCGCTCCCTGTATCCCAGTTATGGTCAAAGGCAATAATGTGAGTAGATAAATGGTTTCGATTTAGGGTGGGACCCAGATATTGTTTAATAAAATTTGCCTGTTCTGCTGCTCCCATACTCATGCTGGGATACTTGGGCGTCGTGAATTCCGGCTCATTTTGAATGGAAATCGCCTGAATCGGAATTCCCTCGTTCGCATAAGCCTGTAGATAACGAACAAAATAGTCAGCATACGCCTGGTAGACGCGCGGATCGGTATAATCCAAATACCAGCCGTTATAAATCTGCTCTCCATATTTCATCCAGGGCGGAGCTGTCCATGGGGTTCCCATAATCTTTAAATCCTGGTTTCTTCTCAGGATTTGCTTCAACACATCGATCACATCCCGATCCTTGGCGATGGAGAAATGATTCAGCTCATAGTCCTTGCCTGTTGCCACATCGTCATAGGTATAGCTACCAGGCTGTCCCTGTTCATCTACGGAATAATCTGAGGCTCCAATGGTATGGCGAATATAACTTAGTTGAATGCCACTGGCTGTAAACAAATCATTTAGCAGCTGATCACGCTGATTGGCAGACATGCCATGATTCATCAGGTATGCGGATGAACCGGACACCGCTGCGCCAAATCCCTCCATCGTCTGATAATGAATATCTGGCTTAATCTCAATCGTCAGTGTATCCGCATTCGCTGCATTTTCTTGACTGTTATCCTTATCCCAACGGATCGGGGTTTGTTGGGTTAGGCGATTCGCCGGGTCGGGTGTTGTTAGCCACATGTTGACGTTATTTTCTGCTTTCGGCCCCGGAACATTCCGTATAGCCATATTGGCCAGGACCGCACAGATCAAAATGGCTACTGCAGCTATAAGCAGCCAGATGTCAGTACGTCGTTGCTTTTGGAGTTTTTTCATCTATATCCTCCTCTCCCCATCATTATCCTGTCCCCATCCTCCCTACTATTTCAGCTTTCACTTGGGTTTCCCTTTACATACCTGTTGGACGTTTACATACCGATAGCAAAAAGAGAGCCGGTGCTTGTGCCCGTGCTCTCTTGAATATAACCATTTTAAAACAAATGTAACGGGATTACTTTTTTGCTTTTTCTGTAGAGGTTGCCGGAATCGTAACACTTTCTGTCAGTCGTAAATCCTGAGAGGAACTACCCACATAAATGGGCACTTCACCCGCTGGCATAACCCATGCTTTGGACTTTTCATCCCAATAAGAGAAAGCTTTCGGGTCGAGCTCAATGCGTACCTTCTTCTCTTGACCCGGCTTTAACTCTACCTTGGACCAGCCTGCCAGTTGACGGGATGGAGTCTCTACGTTTGTCGGAAGCTTACCGCTGTACACCTGTACAACCTCAGCTCCGGCTGTTTTGCCCGTGTTCTTCAATTTTAGCGAAACTTCGACGGAACTCGTACGATCGGATTTTTTTCCACTCGCATGCTGTTTTGTTTTCAGATCGCTATATCCGAATGTCGTATAGGATAAACCGTGTCCAAAGGAGAACGCCGGTTGAATACCCGATTTCTCGTACCCACGATAGCCTACAAAAATACCATCTGAATAGTCACCTATACCGTTCACACCCGGAAACTTCTCTGGTGAGGACACGGGTGTAGACTGCTCGTTAACCGGGAAGGTTACCGGCAACTTACCCGAAGGATTCACATCCCCGAATAAGACGCGTGCTATAGCATTCCCTTGCTCTTGTCCAGCAAACCATGCTTGTACGATGGAAGAGACTTTGTCCTGCCAGGTATCCATTTGCACGGCTCTGCCGCTCATTTGTACGACAATAGTTTTCGGATTTGCAGCCGCAACCGCACGGATTAGCCGATCCTGATTGTTCGGCAGTTCCATATCGAAACGCTCAACATATCCTTCGCTCTCATACGTACGCGTAACAACAATCGCAACATCCGATTTTTTCGCCAATTTCACAGCGTTGTCAATCAACTTATCTGACGTATCTGGCGGAGGTTCCCAGCCCAGACGAACCATACCACCGGAATCACGACCATTTGTCGGATAATCAGCGCGGTATTCAATACGTATCTTGTGCTTTTCACCCGCTTTAAGGGAGATGCTTTTCTTCGTAGTGCCCAGCTTTTCACCTTGATTGTCCACGAAAAGCTTATCGTCGAGATACAGCTTGCTTGATCCCAAACTGGTTAATGACAATGCATAGTCACCATCCTTGGGAGCTGCAATAGCCCCTGTCCAGCGTGCAGATATCAAGCCGTTCAGTGTCGTTGGTGTATTTGGAACTTTAGGGGACTTCGCATTGAAGCCCTGATAATTATAAAATCCAAGGTTCATATTGACTTGGTCATCATTGCGTACAAGAATCGGATTTCCTTCCATCTTGTTATTCTTCCAGTATTCGCCTCGAAGCCCCTGTTCGCCATCTCCATAAGTCGCATATCCAACACTGATATCCTCTTTCTGATCAGATGTAGTCAACAGTGAAGACGGAACAGCCGATGGGCCAGGCATAATGTCTCCTGCAGAGATCGGGTCTGTACCCGGTGCATATTGAACGGTAACACCTTTGCCGACACGATTGCGGATGCCCTCTAACGGACTCACGGTATACGTCGGGTTCACCAACGAACTACCTCCGCCTGCCACAGTGCCGTTATCTGCATCGGGGCCTATCACAGCAATGGACTTGAGTTTATCTTTAGACAACGGTAATGCATTGTTTTTATTTTGAAGCAGTACCATACTTTCCTCAGCCAATTGACGGGCTGTCTTGCCATGGTCACGGGCATCAATTTGATTATTTTGAGCCGGGTGATCGAATAAACCTTTGCTGAACATTTGCACCAAAATGCGCCCAGCCTTATCATCAATCGTTTTTTCACTTACCTTGCCATTCTTAACAGCCGCCAGCAGCTGATCTCCCCATTTACCATAAGGGGTCCCCGGTGTTTCCAGGTCCAATCCGCTATTTGCCGATTCGACTGTACTCAGGTTCGCACCGTAATCACTCATCACGAAGCCCTTGAATTGCAGTTCCTTCTTCAAGAGGTCCGTCAAAAGAGTTTTGTTCTCACAAGCAGACTCGCCGTTGACCTTGTTAAAGGAGCACATTGCCCCTCCCAAATCTGCCTTGGCGATGACTTCTTGGAACGGGCGTATGTAAATCTCATGCAACGCACGGTCACTGACTTTGACATTCGTCGTGAAGCGCTCTGTTTCCTGATTATTCATAAGGTAATGTTTCGCTGTCGCCAAAACAGGGTGGCTTTGTATACCTTTGACATAAGCGGTCGCCATTTGCGATTGCAGTAACGGGTCCTCACCCATAGATTCAAAGTTTCGCGATCCCCATGGAATACGGGCAATATCCATCCCCGGTCCAAGCGCAACATTATGAGTTGTATTAAAAGCCTCGTCTCCAATCAAATCACCATACTGTTTGGCAGCTTGGGTATCCCACGTTGCAGCCAACGCGATTGGAGCAGGCAACGCAGTAGATTGCTTGTCCTGCACATCTGGATTAGCGATACGCACACCCGCTGGTCCATCTGCCATCGTCAGCGCCGGAATGCCCAACCGCTCCATCGAATTATTATAGAATCCATAGTAATTGTTGACCTTGCCAGTCACCAAATCTATTTTTTCTTCCAGCGTCATTTCCTGCAGCAGCAACGCTGTCCGTTTCTCAGCCGACAGGGCCGTGTTCATCCAAGGTCGATCTGTCTGGCTTCCTGCCGCTCCTGCAATATTCATAGGTCCGATCACAACAGCCGCGATAACTGTCATCATCACCATACGGAACAACCATGTTGATTTCACTTTCACGTTTGTAATTCCTCCTTGATGTTAGATCATGAGGTGAATGCCTATTCAACTCTCACAGGCTTGCAAAGGCTCTCGATCCTGCGAGCTCCGACAAGAATCCAGAGCCACGGGATAAGCAAGCAAGTCAGCAAAAGCCGCAATGGCTCAAGTGACACGTTTACCACCCTACCGTACATTTTCGAAAATTTCATTGAAAGTTTTTGGAAGTACAACACTAGGACCTTCATTCTTTTTCATGAAAAGAGAGCGTTAACAATTCAGTTAACCGATAATAAAATTACACTTTTGTAACTATTTAATGACGGTTTTTTAACTAATTTTAATCCATAAAAATGATTCATATGTCCCACTCTTGACTTACTCATATGGCGTTACCTAGCGTGCGACCAAAGTCGCTATTTGGGAATTGGAAATAATTATGTATGAGGATTTTGCAAAATCCTGGTATAAAAAACGCCCACAAACAAAAAAATTCCAGAGAACCTGAAAGGTCCCTGGAATTAACGTGATTATTCAAACGGATACCGAAGCCCCCACTGTGAACGAATCTGATCCATCAGTTTCATAATTCCTAATGATTCATCCAAAGAAATAGTAGAACTTTCGAGCAAGCCTTCGTTCAAGCAACGCCCGACTTCTTCTGCTTCAAAGGCATAGCCTGTAGAGGATCGGTCATCCTGAAAGTTTTGTGCCTCTTCACCGTCCACAACTAAAGTAGCCGATGTGCTGTTCAGGAATGACGGAATGTGGATATAGCCCTTTGTTCCATGGATGTATGCCTCATTCGTCAATCCGAGACGGACTGCCCCGTTAAGCATAGCCGTGCGTCCTTTTCCATAATCCAGCAAGATCGAAAATGTCTCGTCAACGCCTGTCTCCCCGATATGAGCAGTGCTCCATACATGCTCAGGTTCAGGGCCGAAGACCATTGAAGCAAAAGAAACCGGATAAATTCCTGCATCTAATAGAGCACCTCCGCCCAGCTCAGGGTTCAAAAGCCGCCCCTTCGGGTTCCAATCTACTCGAAAACCAAATTCCGCCTTAACCAGCTTTACCTCGCCAATGTGTCCCGCATGTATCCACTCCCGCACTTGGCGAATCGGAGGCAAAAAACGTGTCCACATTGCTTCCATCAGGAATAGCTTACGCTCACGTGCAAAGCCGATCATTTCCTCCAATTCTTTGCTATTGACGGTGAAGGGTTTCTCACACAAGACTGCTTTGCCCGCCCGAAGAGCCATCAGAACATTTTCTTTATGAAAAGGATGAGGAGTCCCTACGTAAATAGCATCTACCTCGGGATCTTGTGCTAATTCCCCATAGCTCCCGTAAGCCCGTGATATTTGATGCTTAGCTGCAAATTCGGTAGCGCTTTCAATAGTGCGTGATCCAACAGCATACCCTTCTCCATTCGTAACATGCGCCAAATCCGCCACAAATTGATCTGAGATCCAGCCTGTGCCGACAATTCCCCATTTAATCTTTTTGCTCATACGTGTGTCCCTCCCAGCAATTTGGTTAACGTTGACTTACAACATACCCTTTTATTCTAGCAAACGCCTGCCCTAAACAAAAGAAATTCCTGCTCGGCGACAGTTTGTATTACAGCTCGGCAGGAAGGCAGCGAGGCAAACAATAAGTCAATTTTGAGCAGGAATTTCCTTCAGGATCGTCTTGATTCAGGCCATTTATCGAATGGTATATTTATAAAACTTTTTATCCACTTTCATAACTGGAAAGCCAATCGGCAATTCTCCAGGAGCTATACTAACAAAGCCGTTCTTCTCATAAAAACGATGAGCTGCTACGAATTGTGGTGTTGTTCCAAGATAGATTTCTTCAATAGACCTTTCCCTAGCCCATCCTATGGCATGATGCAATAATTGATTCGAAACATTGAATGTTTTACCTCTATAGTTTTGTTTTACAAACATCTTTCTGAGTGCTGTCTTACGGTTCCCAATATCTAACAAAGCTATAGTCCCTACTACGTTTCCTTCACTAAGAGCCACCCAGAAGTTGCCGTTACCACGCTGATAAAAGTTTTCAATATCAAGCAAATCTGGCTGATCTTCTTTGGTTATGGCGATACCATATTCATCTTTTTGAATATGTAAAATTAAATCAACAACTTGTGATTGATACTCAGTTGTGTACTCTGTTAGAAAGATACTTTTAAACATCGTTGTGTTCTCCTATGATCGTCAATTGTTATACTGTTAGGTTCCTATCAAACCACAGAACCTAAAATATTACCCATATCTCCTTATTCGTGCTCGATAAACGCTCAATATTAAATAACTCAACCTCCGCAACTAAACTAAGTTTCCACCTACACAGTCGAGGATGCGAAATCATTGTTTAGGTGCGAACGTTGAGTTAATTATGAATCTATATATATCAGAATTCTATTCTACGCTTGAAGCTGTGTAAGAATTTGCGGGTCCTTGATCTTCTGATCCTCGGCCAACAACACAACTTTGGATAGAATCTCAGCTGTTCTTGGGTCCTCGTCCAGAAACGGCAGGAAGATGCGTCCACGATGCTGCGAATGCACCGGGATAATATGCAGTGCTCCCTTCGCTTGCTTGTAGACACCCCCGCTTCCCAGATGCACAGCATATTCGCCAAGAGTCCCATCTACACGTGCATAATTCCCATCCAAGCGTACATTGCTAATTTTCAGCAAGCGAAGTGATTCCTGCACAATCACCCTACGCATTTCAATGGTCGTCAGACTGGCCTCTGGATCAACGCCACCTACATGGGCAACACTGACGACCAGATCCACGTCCCGCATAACTTCGGAGAACAGAACAGGAGGAACTTCGTTCAACGGTACGCTCTTATACGTTGTCCGATCAAAGAACTGCACTGTCTCCAGTGTAGGAGCCTCGGTATCCGCTGGTGAGAACCAGTCCGCCATGGCATACAGGTTCGCAATCAGATTCTCAGCATAGTACACCTTCTGAAGTCCGTCCTCATAGCTGACCGTCCATTGCCGTCCTTTCAACAGGGATACCGTTTTATTCGGCTGTACCTGGTGTCCTGCATATCGACGGGAAACGGTCGCATTTGCACGTTCATCAGCATTCAGCAAGTACAGCTCACGGAACACCTGCTTAAATGGCTGGCGTATCTGGCGGTCGAATAAGTCCTTCTGGAAGTCGCTCCAACGACCACTTTCGAACAAATGAAGGGGATGAGCAATAATCAGCTTGTCCTCTTCTCCTATAGTATGCTGTTCAGCAAAAGGAGCCGTCAATACCAACGTTTCCTCATTAAAATATCCGAGATGATCATCAGCCTTGAAAACCAGTGTCCGCACCAACGGAGCAAGTACAGGATTACCCAGCAATCCTCTCAATTCCTTCACCATAAAGGTCGTACCAGACTCCATAGAGCGTTCCAATTCTTTGCGAGCTCTGCGGTACTGATCCACTAGATCACCTTTAAGCTCCTTCAGCGACGTAACATACTCATCCTTCTTGAAACGAGCCGGAATGGATTTCAGCGTCTTGCCTTTGCTGACAATTTCAATATCTGCCGCTCCTTCAGTATCAATGACGAGCTGCACCGTTGTAGCCTCGTCCAAAGCATGTGGCTCAAAATAAGACCGAAGATCATCCAGCTTCCGAGCTTCCATGTCCCATACGAGACGGGTTACGTCATCGTAGCCTGCGTTACGTGCCAAATTCCCGAGCGCAATCCGTGAAACGAGTGCCTCACTGGCCTTACGCTGTGCCCCGAATTTTTTGCTTTGTTCCAGAAACCTCTGGATAAAATCATAACGTTCGCGTATATCTGGTTCAGGCGGCTGAGCAAGTGGAATCAGACTGTAGGTCAGCAAATGGTCTTTGTTTCGCTTGTCCTCCACTGATTTTTCCATTTCACTCCGTTTCAGCTTACCCAGCGTCGCATCTGCAAACAACTGGGATCGACGATGATTGGCTCCAGCCGAAATATACTTGGCACAATCGTACAGCAGGTCAAAACGTTCCTCGCCCAACGTCTCATAGGCCTCATGAAACCAGTGAATATCGAAGGCACCATCATTAAAATCTTGTGGAGCAATCGGCGAGTAATGAGCTACAATCGTTTCCTTCTCGGCCGAAAAACCTTCATTGATATGCGCATGGAAATACCATGCCGCACTGCGAAGCCCTTCCCAACCGAGATAGTCTGCTACAATCTCAATCCACTGCGGTGCATACATAGCCGCCTCCAGCAGACGTTTATCTGTAATTTTAGTGTTCTTCAGCTTTTCCTTGAGCAACGTGGCATTCTCGCCATCACTCGGATAACATGCTTTGAGCAAGTGGCTGAACGATTCTTTTTTGGTAATACGATCACCGTAGCCGTACACATAACCACGCACAAACGTTTCCTTGTCGAGACCCTCCAGAATACGGATGAAATAATCCATACCTTCAAATTGGCTCAATCCCATAACCTTTGGCGTAGCCTCGGTAGGCAAATCGCCTCGAACCAATTCAACCTCTAGCAGTCGATCAATAACCGTACGACGTATTTCCAAAAATTCATGTTTGCTAGAAATCCATGTATTGCGGGCATTGGTTAAGGAACTCATATGTCTTCTGCTTTCACTACCGGCCAACAGCTCTCGATACACTTCCCCTACACCGATCAACCCTTTTTCATATGCTTTGAAATAATCCTCCAGATCCAGCGGAGAATAAAAACGATTTTCCGCTCCTGGCAGTTCTGCGTAGTTCACAAAGGTATGGAAAAAGCGCTTAAAGGACTCACCATCATGAACCTGCCCCTTCTCCAGTGCCACCCACGGGCCAGACAATAGATGGAGCATTCCCATATCCTCTTCAGGTCTGTCCTTAGGCATGCCTTGCATTAGTGAATTTAAAGCAAGGTCAATTACGTCAAATGTTTGGTCACCGGATGTGTCCATAAAATAAGCATTAACTAATGTGCTTACCTGATCGGAATAGGTCAGTTCTGCCATCCACTTCTGTACCTCGTTAATGCGATCCAAAGGATACATTTGCTCAGCGAAATCTTTACGCCATCCTTCCAGCAGCTTGTGCTTGCTTTGTTCTGAATAGTCCATGTTAAAAGAAAAGTATCGATAATAGCGATCCAGCGTTCGGTCCATAGGCTCTAATCGGTCATAAAAAACAAGCTCCAGCAGTTCACGCGCTTCCATGCCGCTTTCCTGCAAATAACGGTCCCACTCCTCATAGAGAGGATATAAAGACAGTCTGGAATCTACTTCTTCATCGATCTGAACCAGCCGTAGAGGGCGAAGGTTCGTCCCAATAAGCAATGTATCTTTGTAGCCCGAATAATACTCCGCAGTATATTCCACATCACGATGATGATGAACAAGCTCGTCCAGTCCACTCAAGAACTGCTTGAGCTTCTCCAATGGACTAACAAAAACATCGGCCAATCGAAAATCACCCAGATCAACTTTCTCTTCCAACCAAGCTTCCTTGACATTCGGATCGTACAGTGCAAAACCATTAGCCCCTGTAAAAGCATCCTCCTGTCCCAGCTTGGACAGCAGTTGCTCCTCTTTGGCTGTAGGTTGCTGAATGATATCCGCCAAAGTCCGCAGGCTTTCATACTGTTCGGCACGATCCGGGTCTGCATATATCTTCGTCAATACTTCCAGTCCACCCAATCGTTGCAGCTCCGCCTTAGCACGCAGCAAGCGTTCCAATGAGCCAGCGAGCGGCTCTTCCGATTGTGAGAGCAGCACACCAATGACACTTTGGCGCAACGATCCCGTCTTGAGCTTTAATAAGGCTTCCATTTGTTGCATTTCTGGTTCCGACAGCGTCAGCTTACGTGCCTTGGCCACAGCGAACTCACGGATACTCATACTTTTGTCAGACAAACTGGAAAAAATAAAATCACGTTGTATCGCATCCTCAGGTTTTTGCACAAAATGGTTCAACAGTTCGCCACGCAGATTAGGGCTAATCTGTTCCTTTAAGGCTATGATTTCCCCAATCCAGGAAGCATCCATATCATAACCAGCGAGATACAGCATTTTTTGAATAGGTGCATCTGAGCGGTGATACAGATTAACAAAATCCAGCACCTTGGAGGGCTCGGTGGACTCACCCTTTTTCATATGTACAAACAGGTTATGAAGTCGTTCAAAATCTTTACGCCGCTCCTCTTTGCTCTCCAGCAAAGGAGTACGCACCACTTTAACGATCCGATCCGCGACCGTCCCGCCTTCTACCCATTCATAAAAATAATTGCTTGTATAGTTCGTCAGTATCCAATATTGAAGCTCTTGGTCCGTTTCATCCAGATATTCTCTCGCAATTCCGAGGCGCACATCCTTGTTGTCACTGTTAGACAGTACATACAGTGCTACGATCTTCTGGTAGGTTGCTCCTTGCTCCATGAGTTTTCGAACCTGTCCATACAAATCACGTTCCTCATGTACTGCCGTAGCCCACAAACTCATATAAACTTCATTAGCATTTGAGCTGATCAGCCATTCCTGGCGCAGTTCACTACGAGTCAATGCTTCATATGCCTGCTCGATCAGTTGGCGAACGACCCGCTGATTGGCGGATTCCAAGCCCATGCCCGTCCATACTGCAAGCGCCCGCACCACCGAACTGTAACGAATGAAGCCTTGGTCGATGATTACCTTCAACAGATATATTAGAGCCTCCGGGGTCCCTTCATCCATTTGTTCCACGATACTTTGGCGCAATCCCTCCTGGAGTTTGGCGGCTGCCAAGAGCTCGCCGATCATGCGATAATTCTCCTCCTGATGACTCAGGAGCATGCCTTTAATCATATTGCGCGTAAGTAACGCCGCCTGATTATCCTCATAAATAATAGCTTTTAACGCCTCAAGCACCTGTGAATTACCGTGATCCAGCTCATAAGCAATCCAGTCACCAATCGTTTCCTGAATCCGATAATCTCTGCCTGGTTCATAATCCTTTTTTGTTAAATAATCCATTACGGAGAACCCGATACAGTCCATTCGGATCAACTGCACCATTCTTTTATAAACCCGGGAAGTATGGGCCGTAATATCCGAAGTGCGAAACGGTTTGCGCGCATACCCTGTGCTGTATGGATATTCAGTCACATGCTCCGTTAGATGTGAGAATACATCGCCCGCTGTTTGTCCAATTAGAGCATGTAATACCTCTGTCAGTGGCTTAAACAGCGGTTCTCCGCTTTCTGTCGCTCGTTCTTTTAATATTCGCTGACATTCGTTAAATGGCTCCTCGTCCTCCTGTATGTAATGAAGCTTACCTAGTTCCACAACATACTGAGCCAACTCCTGTTGTGGTCCATCCAGTTGCGTTGCGCGCTCCTTCAGTGTGGTGAAATATTCTTGCTCATTGTTCTCTTGATGCATGTTTCGTTTCCCCCTCTACCATAGGCCTCCAGCCAGCATTGTGAAGCGTATAAATACAATCTCATTCCCATCCTTAAGTGACAAAGGAGCATCGAGTTCAATAGTTTCCTCGTCACATACAAAAACTCTGTATAAACCATCTTCAAATGCCTGCATCGCCGTGTTCACGGCATCCTTAATATCCGGGATACCATCATTATATATAGAACCGAATCCTACTTTGCCTATCTCGCCTTGTGCCTGAACTTCTTCTCCCGTAAGGAACGGAATCAGCGCGACACTCTCCTGCTTTTCCCGCAGCTTTTGAACATTCAGAGCAACGGTTGCAGTAATCAAATCTCGCAATGTTTCTGGAGCAGGACTCAGCTCTATTTCCTGTCGTGCGAGTGCGGGCTTGCGCTTTCCCAAACTTTTTACAGTTACAAACAGCTTCATGTCGTTCCCCTTCCTTTTTACTCACGCTTTTGGCCCGTTGTCAGCTGAATTTTTTGACCTATATAAAAACACCGTTAACGAAATCGAAAACGAATGTTTGTTCGTATTTTTATTTTAATATGTTCCTTATCATTACTCCATCGCCCTTTATGACCAAAATTCGCAGCGGTGCAACACCCTAAAACCTTAAAAAATAAGACTTTATACCCTGTTTTCGAGAATTCCTTTCCATATTAAGGATGAAAAAAAAGACCTGCACAAGGGAGACCATCTGCTCTTCACAGACTTCCTTCCATTATACAGGTCGTATTTCATCATAAAACGATGTTTCAACATACTTATTTATTTAAAATGCTGGAACAACGCTATCCTTGTAATTGTCCTCAAAAAATTTACGTACTTCCGGTCCAGTCATTCGCTTTGCCAGCTTTTGAATAGCATCGGAATCTGCATTATCCTTACGCGCTACCAGATTAATGGCAAAGTGCGTATCGTCTTTTTCGGTAATCAGCGCGTCCTTCTTCGGTGTCAGACCGAGCGGCTTGGCATATGCGGGATACATGGCAGCCATGTCCACATCATCCAGTGACCGCGCTAGCATCAACAAATCCACTTCTTTAAACACAAATTTTTTCTTATTTTCAATAATATCAGCCTGTGTAGCATTATAGCCTACGCCTTCTTTAAGCTTGATCAAACCGTTTTGCTCCATCATTACTAAAGAACGTCCAGTATTGGCCGGGTCATTGGCAATGGCAATAGTCGCACCTTCCGGCAGGTCTTTAACGTTCTTGTATTTTTTGGAGTACGCGCCATAAATGGCGTTGTAAATAGGTTTTATCGCCACCAAATCAGACTTGTTGCTTTCATTATATTGTTGCATAAAAGGAGCATGCTGAAAGAAGTTAGCATCTACTTCCCGGCTTGCCAATGCGTTGTTCGGTTGGATATTATCTGAAAGTACGACGATTTCCAGATTGACTCCGTCCTGTTTAAGCAGCGGCTTCACGATATCCAGCACATCTGTCATCGGTGGGATTAGCGTTGCTACTTTCAAGGTCACTTCTTTTTGGGAATTTGCTTCTTTAGACTGTGTTTCTGGAGCAGCCTGCTTTTGACCACCGCATCCAGCAACCAGTAGCATAACGACAGCAAATAGTGTAAGTAATTTCAAGTTCGTTTTCATGTTGTTTTTCCGACTCATTTGATGAGGAACCTCCAAGTAAATTGTGATTAGGAAGATGTAAATGAGTTACAGTGGGAGCCGCAGCCGCTTCACGTGCAGATTGTTCTTCTGATCGCTGTTGAAATGGGATTCTCTCTGATTTGTAACACAATTTATAGGTTAGAATCCCGTTTCAAAGGCGAACGCTGACGCTTCTCCAGAACAATTCTGCTCGCTCCGCTTTTGAGGTACTGTAAAGTCATTTTTATTTCCCATAGTGAGTTGTGCAAGTATAGTGAAAGTTACAATTCCACCTTACCGCTTGTCGATCCGGCGGGATATGGTGCTTCCGGTGAACTGGATCGTTTGTACAAAAATAATCATGACAACGATGGTGAACGCCATCAAGCCTGTTTCAAAACGCTGGTAACCGTAGCGGATGGCAAAATCACCTACCCCGCCGCCGCCCACAATGCCCATCACCGTAGAGTAGGAGATGAAGCTAATGGTGGACGTGGTCAAACCCAGTACAAGCCCGGAACGAGCCTCCACGTACAGAAATTTAAAAATAAGCTGGAGGGTGGATGCCCCCATAGAAGTAGCGGCTTCAATTACACCCTTGGGCACCTCGAGCAATGATTGCTCCACCAGCCTCGAATAATAGGCGATGGCCACCACTGACAAGGGGACCGTTGCAGCCATCGTGCCCAGCGCCGTCCCTATGACCAGACGTGTAAATGGAATCATAAACACGACGAGCAGCAAAAACGGGAATGAGCGGATAACATTGACCACACTGTTCAATAGGGTGAACAGCAGTCGATTTTCATATTTTTGCCCTTTACCACACAAATACAAAATCGTTCCTGCCGGAAGCCCTAACAGTACAGCTGCTGCGATAGAAATCCCCACCATGATAAACGTCTCTCCGATGGCTTTCCATATCTCAGACTGATATTGCGCAATGATGCTCAGCATTTCATTCATCAGCTTCACCTGCTCCCGCTGTTGAACCTACCGCAGTGTCAGCTACACGCTGCGTTGAAAGTAGCTGCCCATCCCGCATTTCTGATACACGGGTACAAATATTGCGTACCACGTCCATATCGTGTGTTACGATTACAATGGTAACTCCCAGTTCACGGTTGATCTCCCGTAACACGCCCAAAATATCCGCGGTCGTCTGCGGATCAAGCGCCGAGGTTGGCTCATCACACAGCAGCACCGCAGGTCGATTCGCCAGCGCTCTGGCTATCGCCACACGTTGCTTTTGGCCTCCGCTCAGTTGTGCCGGATACTGTTCTGCTTTATCAGCTAAACCGACGAATTGCAGGCATTCGCGCACACGTTCCGCTCTCTCTTTTTTCGCGACACCTGCCAGTTCTAACGGCATTGCCACATTTCCACTGACCGTCCGATTGTGAACAAGATGATAATGCTGAAAAATCATCCCTATGGATCGCCGCGCTTCTCGGAGACGTTTTTCCGGCATGCGAGTCAGATCTTCCCCGTTTACAACCACGTTTCCCTCATCCGGCCTTTCCAATACATTCATCAACCGGAGCAACGTAGACTTACCGGCACCGCTGGCACCTATGATACCGTGAATTTCCCCCTCCTCCACTTGAAGGGACACGGATTGAACCGCATGAAATTGGCCGCTTGAGGTGGTATAATGCTTGCTTACCTGATGCAGCGTAATCATGAAACTTGGCCTCCTGATGATCCATTTCTGCGGGAAAATGTAATAAGCCCGCCAGCCCGGGCGGGGCTGTACGAGCCGTCAATTCCCATTGCATTAATATACCACAGAGCAGAAAACGGGCAAAGCATTTTGACAACAATTAACGTACATCCCATACCCCTACATAAGGAAAGCGGATACCGAGTCCCCAAGCCAGCGTAAGCATCACCACAAAATAGAAAATAAATAAAATATCTACAGCCGAATAGCCAATCGCATAATAATACGTGCGCTTGGTTTCATTAGCAAAACCCTTGGCTTCCATGGCAATAGCAATTCGCTGAGCACGCCGGATACTTTGAGCGAGCAGCGGAATCGCATACCTGCGAAGCGTGGCATACATATTCCATTTGGACACATGCTGATGCAAGCCTCGAATGCGATGAGCTTGTCTCAATGCCTGGAATTCCTCCACCATCATGGGCATCAACCGCATGGCTGCCAAGAAGCTGTACGCATACTTCGGAGAGAGCCTCCATTGCTGCATCAGTGAATAAAAAAGGTCCACCGGACGAGTCGTTAAACCAAACAGCAACCCTACCGCAGCCATACTCAGCGCACGAAAGCCCAGATGCATGCCTCGGTAAAAGCTTTCCTGCGTCACATGGATCAAGCCCCATGTCCACCAGGTCGTCCCCCCTTTGCCGAACATCATCATACCCGTTGAAGTTGAAATAAACACCAATATAAAGGGAGATCCGTACAGCAGCAGCCTCTTCCATGGATGGCCTGACCAGACAAGCAGCAACAGCATAGAACACGCAACATTAAACATGACATTCGGATCATGAATGACTATAACGACCACAAACAGTATGGAAAACATCACGAGCTTTAAGCCCGGATTCACGCGATGCAGCCATGTTTTATGATGGGGAAAGGACAGGTTCATACTGTAGTTCCCCTTTCTGAATCCGCCATATATCGGTACAATATCGACGGACAATTTCCGGGTCATGCGTGACCATCACAATGGCCGTGCCTGCCGCTCTCAACTGCTCCAACATATCCAGCATGACAAAGGTATTTTGCGCATCCTGCCCAAAAGTCGGTTCATCCAGTAGCAACACTTCCGGCTCACGGATCATAGCCGTAGCAATACTCAACCGCCTTTTTTGGCCTAACGAAAGCTGATACGGATGACGCTCGTCCAGCCGCTCCAATCCGAACTGTACGAGCATCCGATCCACCCGCTCCCGGCACTGTTCAGCACTAAACAAGCTCTTGGGTAACGAATACTCTAGTTCCTTTCGTACGGTATGCGCTACGAATTGCAGCTCGGGATTTTGAAATGCGAACCCGATACGCTCTGCCAGTTGTTCCGTACTGCCTGCCTCAATTCCGCGCACGCTATAACGTCCCTGTGTGCGAAGTAAGCGCATCATGGAGAGCAGCAGCGAGCTTTTGCCAGCCCCGTTTTCACCGACCACGCCAATCCAGTCGCCAGGCTTCACCTGCGCATGCTCCACATAAATCACTGAACTTGAACCGCGGAGACCACTAAAATGTTCCAGCTCCAGCAAATCAATCCCCGCACCGTTCTGTTGTGTCACTGATTCACTCCAACGTGGCGAAGACGATTCATTCCATACTCCCGGGTACCACACGCCGTACTCAGACAATGCCTGCCGATGCACATGAAATACTTCTTCTGCCCTTCCATCCGCAATGATCTCCCCTTGAGCAGAAAGCACCACAATCCGATCCACATCATGGACGATTTCATTAATTTTATGCTCTACGATCACCAGCGTTTGGTCTACCGAAATGTTGCGAATGGTGTCCCAAACCTGTGTGGTGCCTTCCTCGTCCAACAAAGCCGTGGGCTCATCCAGAAAAAGCACTTCTGGCTCCATAGCCAGCACAGACGCAATCGCCAGACGCTGCTTCATTCCCTGTGACATGTTGCCAATGGGCATGTGTATATCATCCGTCGAGAGACCTACCTGTATCAGCAGCTCGCGAATACGGGATTGCATCTGTTCCCGGGGAATCTGATTATTTTCTAACACAAAAGCCAGTTCCTCGTCTGCATATGACATACAGAACTGCGTATCAGGATCTTGAAATACAATACCTGAGACACTTGGGATTACAGCAGCATCGCATTTCATGGGCACTTCTATCGTGCGTGGAATCAGACCGCTTAACACTTGGAGCAGTGTTGATTTACCGCATCCACTCGGTCCCAGTAGCAGCAGCTTTTCCCCCTTGTGGACAGACAAAGACATATTGTGAAAAAGCAGCTCTTGCTCACCGGGGAATTTCAACCGTAGACGGGTGATCGAAGCCACCACATCTTCGGTTGCCCGGCTCATCAATCCAGCCCCTTATAATCTTGTTCCGTTGCAGGTCTCAAACTTCGTGTAACTCCGGTTACCTCCAATGCCTTAGCCAGATAGAACGCGAATACCCCGGCAATCACAATACTGCCAATCATCCGAAATCCAATATACAAAACATAGTTCCAGGTCGATAGCTGATCAATATACCCGTAACTGAAGTCTAAAATCAGAGATGTGACAGCCGCCCCAGCCGCAGCTAGCGAAGCAACCCATAGGTTTGCGTTTCGATACAGAAAAGCCGCAAAAAACAGCTCCGCTCCCAAGCCTTGCAGCAGGCCATAGTACAAGGTGGACATGCCCCATTCGCTTCCCAAAAAAGCGCTGACCGTTGCCGCTGCCACCTCTGCCAAAATCGCAACACCCGGCTTGCGAATGATGAGATAAGCAAACGTGCCTGCCATAAACCACATGCCATACATCAGTTGCTCGGCGTGTAGACCAAATGGTTTCATCAAATCATAGGCAGGTCCCCATATTTTGTAGACCAACCCGAACACAACAGATATCACAATCGTGACCAAAATATCAGTCAGCTTCAACCCTTTGGACGCTCTTACAGCAGTATTCATTATTGCGTGCTCCCCTTTTTCCTTATAATTGGCCTCTTGGCCATAAAAAAAGCTTGTCTGGAGCTGAATCTCCAGGCAAGCTTTATGCGCAGTAAAAGGTGAAGCACCATACAAAACATCACTCGTCGATATGCCTTATATAACCAGTAGTCTAAGCTACTACACTGATACCAAGCCAAAGTCAGGGTCAAGGTAAAATGCTAGGACATACATTGAATCTATCGACAACCGCAAAACAAGCGGCATTCCTGTATAGTGTTCTTGGTTTCTCTACGCTGGCATTACCCAGATCAGATTTCACGGTCAGTGGCAAGGGCCACCCTCTCAGCCTGACTTTCTCAAGCTCCCGACAATGCTCTTTTAATTCACTATAATATATACCACATCTATGGCTTTGACAATCCTATAATCCGAAGAAACGTTTGGCTGTCTCCGTCGTCGCGATTTCGATCTCCATCATGCTTCGACCTGTACATTCGGCAACCGTAGCAGCAATATGAGCGAGATACACGGGCTCATTACGCCCTTCTTTGGGCTTCACGGGCAAATTACGCGGGGTCAAAAATGGAGCATCCGTTTCAATCATCAGACGGTCCAAGGGAATATCTCTGACCAGTTCACGCAGATGTTTGCCACGCCGTTCGTCGCAAATCCAGCCGGTGATCCCGATATACAGTCCCATTTCTACATACGTATGCAATTCCTGTTCAGTGCCAGTAAAACAATGCACTACCGCTTTATCGACAAGCCCTTGATACTCCCGAAGCATAGCGACAAGGTCCTCATGTGCATCTCGTTCATGCAGAAATAACGGCATATTCAGCTCACCCGCCAGTTGGATTTGCTCCCCAAACCATCGACGCTGTACATCACGTGGCGAAAAATCACGGTTATAGTCCAATCCGCATTCCCCTATGGATACAACCTGCGGCTGACCCGCCAGCTGGCGGAGCTGCTGAATCGTGTCTGCGCTGCAGTCTTTGGCATCATGGGGATGCACGCCAGCTGTCGCATACAGCTTGCCCGGATAACGTGCTGCATACTGAGAAGCCTCCCGACTGCTGCGGACACTGGTCCCGGTAATAATCAGCGGTGAAATCCCTACAGCCGCGGCTCTCTCTACCACCTGTTCCCGATCTGCATGAAACGAACGGTGCATCAAGTTCACACCAATATCAATTAACGGTGTACCCCTTTCCATCTCAATCCCTCCTTCGCAAACTACAATCTCGGATCAATCGGCTCCGATTCCAGCGATAGCGCGGCAAGGACGCATTCATGAATACGATCTACCGTATCCTTGCGGACAAAACGTTCCACGCCTTCCACACCAAGCGCTCCTTCCATCAGGGCATGACGCTCCTTTTTGTTCGTTCGACGCTGCTTCAGACGCTTTAAATTCTCAGGGACAAGATAATCCATACCGTAAATGATGTGCAAATACTTGCGGCCTCTCACCTTGATTGCAGGCTGAATCATCTTGTCCCGATTTTTCATCAAAAAGCGTTCCGGTTTGATCACAATCCCCTCATGACCATCCTCTGTCATCTCGTTCCACCAGCGAATGACCTCTTCCTCGCTTGCTTCGTCCGTGATGACACGATACTCTGTCTCCATAAACAGGGAAGACAGCCCAGCCAGCTCACGGTTTTGCTCCATATGCCAAATATGAGAATGGTCGAAAAAAGTCTTTCCGCTGTGTGCCAGCGTATGGAACGGTGCGATACGAATTTCATCCAGACCGTCCACATCCCAGCAATATTTTTGAAAAGCCTCTTGAAAGGTTACGGCATTCGCGTACTTCTGCTCCATTTCCTCCAACCAGTCTCCAACCTCTCGGCCTGCAACCTCTGCCTGCTTCAGCTTGTCTACCAGCTTACTGCGATCCAGCAGAGCTGCTTCCCCCACATGGGCATACTGTGCAGCAATCAGTTCCCGAGCCTTGAGATTCCACGGTACAATTTCCGCATCCAGCAACACAAAATCCGTCTGGTTCCGATCAAAATATCCAGCAGTTCGTAGATCCACATTCAGCTTCTCCAGCACTTGCTTCCCAAGGCTTTGTTCAAAGAAAGCTCTCCCACTCCGACTGTAGATCGTGCCCAATGTCGGGTACCCCACATATTCAACAGCAGCCTGTTCGTTTTTGAATAATAGTAGAATCGCTCGGCTACCCATATGTTTTTTCTCGGCCACCATCGTTTGTACTCCTTGCCCGCGATAATAAGCCAGCGCCTCACGTGGATGCTCCAGATATCCTTCCTCTGCAGACACCGCTGGAGCAGGACTCATGGTTGGTGGAATATACACCAGCTCCTCCATGGGTACAGTCACATGTGACACGGTATCTATAGCGGATTTGATCCATTCTCCTTGCACGCGCACTTCGCCATACGATTCCGTCAACACACTATAGCCGGCGATGAGCTTGCGTAAATTCGGCGGGGAAAACCGTTTTCTCTGCCACCGGACAAGTGGGCTATCGGGATCATTCGCATAATTCTCATGTGCCGGAACGCTGACAAATTCCTTTTCTGGATAACGATAAGCGGTCAGCATACCGCCAAATACCACACCCTGATCAATATTCACCGTCTGGTTCACAAGGGTAGGCTGCGGTCTCGGATCATGTCCCCATACTACTATTTCTCCTGATTCATGGTCTACGAACCAATCCTTGCGGATCGGTTTTCCGTTCGCATCCTGCCCTTCCGTATCTCCATAGCGGCAATAATCAGAAATACGTGCCGACTGTTTGCCAATAAAATGATCCTTAATCCCGGCATGAGCCACGACCACGTGTCGCAATCCATTTCTGCCAAAAATAAGATGAGAGGGTGCATGTAGCAGAAAATCCCTCAACTCGCTTCTAAGCTGTTCCGCCGCTGCCTTGCCCGCTTTTTGTTCATACTGGGTCAGTTCCTCTGCAAATCGTTCATCCCCATGACTGAGAGTCACCTTTCTCCCATCAAGGTAACGGCCGATTTTCCAGCCATGATTACTGTCAATCATGTACGCTAGTCCGGCATCCACGTGCTTTTTCCAGAACTGCACCGCTTGTAACGATTCTGGGCCACGGCTCATTACGTCCCCGACAGATACCAGTCTTCTGCCATCTGGATGATGGTATAGTCCTTCCGTATCTTCCGTATATCCTAGCTGCTCTATCACTTCCAGCATCTCACGGTAGCACCCATGGATATCACCAATGATGTCAATACCTGAGCCAATCTCATGAAATAGTGGCTGCGCACGGCGAACAAAGCTCATTTCTTCTATATCCTTAAGGATATAGCAAGCGTTAAAGCCTTCCTCGCGGATACCACGCAGGTTCCGCTTTAACAGCTGTGCCTGCTGCTTGACCCGTTGGCGGCCACGCGGATGCTCCCTGCCTAAATCCCGATCCAGCAGCACAGCTTCGGGTACATCCAGTACCCAGGCCATAACAGGAACATGCGCCTTGGCTGCCAGCTGTACATATTTTTGACGATCCTCAGCGTACAAATGAGTGGCATCCACAACCGTCAGCTTATTCAAGCGACAGCGCATAGCCAGAATCGTATCCATCGCCTCAAACGCCTTGGCTGACATTTGCTGATACTCATAGAACAGTACGTCCGATTCCAGCCTGGGAAGTCCACTCCAGTCTATAAATTCCGTATCTCCGACCAGCTTGCGAAAATGATCCGAGGATACCACTTCTGTCTCCAATAGAATCCCTTCGCTCACCAGCCTGTCCAATAATGTGGTTTTGCCACTGTTGGAGGCCCCAACCAACACAACCAGTCCAGCATGTGGTAAATGAATCGTACGTTTGGATGAATTGCTCATGCTTCCTTCTGCTCCTTTCTGCGCGTAAATATAGCCATTTGGGTCGGTTTTCCAAAGCCTTCGACCTCTTCTCCGATCCCCTTCAGCGCTACCGAATAAGGAGCTTCCGCAATCCACTGCTCACATCGTTCCTGAAACTCGCTTCTACTCCATTCAAAACGATGATCGCCATGCCGCAGCTCTTGCTGATTCATACGATACACTTCATTATATTCACGATTGGGAGTCGTCACGATCAGCACGCCTGGCTGATACTCCGTCACAATCGTCTTCATCACCCGGTTCAGACGATGCTCATCCACGTGCTCAATGACCTCACATAGAATCATCACATCTTTGCCCCGCAATTGTTCATCATAATAAAAGAGAGAGCCCATCATGGGTGTAGGACTGATCGCGTCGGCATGCCTTTCCAGCTTGGCAAAACGCTCCATGGCTCTCACCTGTGCATACGCAGACGGCTCGACAGCCCAAATCTCTTCAACGCCCGTCATTCGAGCCAGCCGAGCCGAAAGCTTCCCTTCCCCTGAACCAAAATCTACGATTTTCTGTCTGCGAGGCAGCTTACGAATCACGTCCATAATGGCTTGGTATCGCAGTTCATTCAGCCGTACAGTAGGCTGCTGCTTCCCTTCCTCCTGTGGCTGTTCTTGCTGTTGAACCTGTTCGTGCTTATCCTTTTGAGCTTGGACAGTATCCTTTTCAATGTATTTTTTTGTACCTGTTGTTTCAGCAGAATCAGATTGCTCAAATCGCTCAATCAGATTGGTAAAACGAAGCGTGCGTCGAATGATCAGCTCGCGTAGTGGATGCTCTGGCAGCCAGCCCTCACCGTAACGTCTCAGCTTGTCAAACTCTTCTTCACTAATATAGTAGTGCTTATAATTATCCAGCACCGGAATCAACAGCAATAACTGACGAAGCGCATACTGCACCGTCTGATGACCACTTAACGTGACATATCTGACGGTGCTTCGATTTTTTAGCTGAAAAGAATAGTCCGCTTCCCCTCGTTCTATGGCCACATGATAACCCAGCGGAGCAAATAGTCCCTCCACCACAGAATCCGGCAAATCCGAAGCAACGGGCCCAAACGATAACTCCAGCGAAAAAGGGTGCGTCACCCATCCTACATAGTCTTCCTTGGGTTTGCCGTTCAGGGCCGTGCCAAGCGAGCCACGAATATAAGTGCAAAATAAGCTGCTGGTTACAAACTCCCGGTCATTAATATATTGTGTAATGTCATAGCTGTCTGGACTGTTTTTGACCAAATCAATCGAATCTGGCGAGGCCTGAATGACGATCTCAGCCTCTTCCTCGGTAAAAACGGTGTACACCATGCGTACACGTGCGCCTTTTTCTGTGCGATCATACGTATTGTAAGGATTCTTAGCAAGCAAATGCGAAATCATCCCTGCATGGGTTCCGGTTGCTTTTAGCGTGATGTGCATACTCCACTTCTCCTTCCCAGCTTATGCTTTCCATACTTCATTCACCGCAGCGCGGAACAAATCATCCAACTGCTGATCCCGTCCACTCTCCACATGCTGAAGCAAGAGCGCCTTTTGTTCAAAATAGGCAATTTGCTGCTGGATAAAATCATTCACCACCGAAAGCTGTGGCTCAATATCCAGTTCCTCGCCCGCTTTTTTACGTTGCAGCAAATGCCCGATCACCTGATAAAGTTCTGTATCTGACGGAATTAATTCCTCTAGCAAGTCTCCAAATTCAATCGGAGGCATGCTGTTGTAACGTTCAATCCAGCCACAGGCCAGCAGGGGGCGCAGCACGTAAAAATACTTTTTAATCTTCACCTGCTCTCCTTGCAAATAATCCCGATAGTTTCCTCGCGCCATATTCAGATAATGGTACATACAGGACTTCGGAGAGAAGGTTAACGGCGATATCGCACGAATCTGGTCAGCCACTGAATACTGCTCCAGATAGGGAATCGGAGATTGCAGCCATTCCAGCAAAGGCGGATTGGATTTGCGAAACAAATGGAGTGCCTTTTTCAAATCCCAGCCGTTCATATCCAGCAAATTGCTGATTGGCCGCTCAATCACATCCCGCTTATCAAAAATAGACAAATACCATTCTATGGGTCTTACATAGATAAATCGTACATCATAGTCACTGTCCTGTGAAGGAAACCCCCATGCCCGACTGCCTGATTCACAGGCGTATATAATACGTATTTGCTCCTCCTGCTCCAACGCGCGCAGCTCACGCAAAATTGTTTCGCGCATTTCTGGTTGAATGAAACCCTGTCCATGCTTCACATCTGTCATGTTGTTCCCTCCCCAAATCCTTTATAGTATTTCCCGAATCTGTTCTCTAATCGACTCATCCGTTTCATCTATTAATAAGCGGCGAAGACGCATAGCCGTTTCCTCTCCCGTCCAAACATGTTGCATCACCCTTCTGTTATGTATTGCTTCTTAATTCATCGTGCTATCTTATATCCCTATGATGCTTTATTTTGGAAGTCGTGAACATGGTGAAAGTATTACAAAGATGAATAAATTCCCTTTTTCCTGCATCCCTTCCCTGTTAGAATAAAGGGATACTTGCTTTCGGAGAACGGCAACAGAAACGGGGAATGCATCATGGCGAGAGAGAGTTTTGATAAAGAAATTCAATTCCTGCGCATGCTCACACTGACCAGCGGCGCTTATAATCGGCAGCAATTTGCAGACAGACTGGGCATTTCAGTGCATACCTTTGATAAAACAATCCGGCGTCTCAAGGAAATCGTCCAATCCGTACAACAGCAGTTGCCTGAGGACCAGGGACAAGATTTTAATGAGATGCTGCGCTTTAATTATTACGAATCCGCTGATCCATTACTATTATTCTTGTTTCGGGCCAAATCGCTCAAGGAATCAGAAACCGTCCGCTTATCTCTTCTGCTGACAGCGCTACAGTCACAGCCTCTGACCACTATGGAATTGCTGGATGCTTGCTGCAACGGGCTGCCTTCCGACAGCTCGCTGCCGGATGAAAAAACGATTCGTTCCGATCTGAAATATCTGGTCGAAGTCGGCGTAGTTCGCAAGGAACCCGGCGGCAGACCTTACCGCTATGCTGTCCGCAACGATCTGGTGACAGGACTGACGGACGAGGAATTACTGGACTTATATGATTTTGTAGACATTATGGCCAACACCCAGCTTCCCTCTGTTCAGGGATATCTGTTGCGAGATCATCTAAAAAAAGCTATGCGCCGTCAGCTCGGAGATCGGGATATGGCCGAACCTTTTTTATATAAATACCACTATTATTCACGCATTCTGGACGAAGCCCATATTCATCCGCTTCTGCATGCCATTCGGCAACGTCGCTGTGTAACTTTTTTATATTTTTCAACATCCAAACGAAGCATGTACGGGTCACAGAACACAAACCCGCTGTTTGAAAAAGAGACGGAGGGCCGTGAACATACCATTCTTCCCCTGCAAGTCATCTATGATCATCAATATGGACGTTGGTATGTTCTTGGTCATGTAGGCGGTAAAGGAATCATGAAGTTTCGTATGGAGGGCATGACTCAATTGGTGGAGGGCAAGCCTGTACCAGAGCAGTTTCATGCCGATCTGCTAGCGGTGTTGGAAGAAAAAATGCGGTACAGCTGGCTTGTTGATACCGGTCGCCCTGTGAAGGTACGGGTACGTTTTTTTAATCCTGAGGGCGCGAAGCGCAACTTTATTCGGGAACGTGTGCTGTCACAGGGACAGTGGGGTACGATTGCGGAGGAAGAAAGTGAATCCTTTATCTATGAAATCACAGTGAATGGAATCACCGAGATTAAGCCGTGGATTCGCAGCTTCGGATCAAGCTGTGAGGTATTGGAGCCCCAGCGGCTGCGTAAGGAATTCAGACAGGAATGGAAGGAGCTGCAAGCCTATTATGAGCCTGTTCGAGAAAATATTTAACTATCAGATCGTCTCTCGGCTGGATGAATCGGGCGCTTTTGCTACCACATCACAGGAAAGAGTCTGGCTCCAATCTATGCTGACAGACTCGGCAGCAATAGAGGCTTTCACCCCGTCTACGCTTGACAAGCTTCGACAGATGCTCGCAGACGACGAGCCGCTGGAGGCCGATGGAAGTTTGCGGGAAAAAGCAGGTATCCCTGCTGTCTCGGTATATCATCCACTCCTACGTGAATTGCGTCCCATTCTGCGGTCCCGTTCAGGCATCTGTATGACCTACAAACTGCGCAACGGACGCATGCATGAGCGAATGTCCGGTTTTCCATATAAGCTGGAGTTCTCCATGGTCAAAAAAGAATGGAGCCTGCTGTGGTATAACCGCAGACACCGCGCGCTCATGTCTACCAAGCTGTCTAATATCGTGAACATCACGGAAGATGAGCTTCTACCCGAAGAGGCCGAAAAATTCACCCAACGTATACTCGATATACTGGAGTCGCGCAAAGAGCAAGGCATCATCGAAATTATTCCCATATACAACGGTGAAATGTCTCGTATTTTATATGCTTTTTCCTGCTTTGAAAAAGAGGTCGAATATGTTCAGGAAGCAGATACCTATCGTATTACGCTCATCTTCCAGGCAGACGAATGTGAATATGTGCTATCCAAAATCCGTTTCCTTGGCAAACGTGTCAAGGTCGTCCAAGGCTCCCGGCTGATCTCACGAATGAAGGAAACAACGGCCAAGGCCCTTGCACGCTACGAAGAGGAATAGCTACTCAGGCAATATGAGATGCATCCATGTAAATAGGCCCTCCCTCCGTCTGTTAAAGAGACGAAGGGAGGGCCTATTTAACTACGGTTCGTATAAACAAGGTCATACACTTACGCCCACATACGCCTGCTGTAACAAACGGGTCCGCAGTACGAGTTTATGGCAAGGCTTGTCCGCGCGCACTGACGTACAATTCGTACCATTCCTCACGGGTCATCAGCTCGCTCTGGCGTTCCGCATCCTGACATGCCTTGATTCGTTCAGGATTGGCGCTGCCAAGGACAGGCTGAATCCGTGCCGGATGTTTCATAAGCCAGCCAAGGACGATCGCTTCACGTGTCGTTTCCCTTTCAGAAGCCAGCTTCTGCACCAGCTCTGCCGTCTTAACGACATGCTCAGGCTCCCCTTTCAAAGAACCTCCGCTAAAACGTCCCTGCGCCAGCGGGCCCCAGGCTTGGAGCTGAATATCCTCGGTTTGGCAATATTCCAGCAAACCTTCGCCAAAATGTACATTTGTCCCTGCCTGCTGGTTCACATGTACCGTCTGATCTACAAAATGCAGATGGGCCAGGCTCATTTCCAGCTGATTAGCGATCAGCGGCTCCGTTAGGCTCCGTTCCAGAAACCGAATTTGGCTTACATTCATATTGGAAACGCCAAAATGCCGTACTTTGCCAGATGTCTTAAGCTCGCTGAACGCCTTCGCTACTTCTTCCGGCTCTACCAGCGGATCAGGGCGATGCAGCAACAGGATGTCCAAATATTCCGTACCCAGACGCTTCAGGATACCATCCACGGACTCCATAATATGAGCATATGAGAAATCAAAACGGCCCGGGAGCGTACCATCTGGCAGAAAAATGCCGCATTTGGACTGAATTACGATTTGTTCACGCAAGCCCGGCTGTCCCTTTAAAATCCGGCCGAAAATCTCTTCCGCTTTCCCCATACGATAGATATCCGCATGATCGAACATCGTAATCCCAATGGATTGTGCAGCTTCTACAGCTCTTTCCGCTTCAACGACATGCTCCTGCGTAAACGGTGCATGGCTCCATTCTCCACCAAAAGGCATACAACCGAGCGCCAGCCGACTATCGGAGATTCCACGTTTCTGTAAAGGCATAATCTTCATGCTGCTCCTCCTTCAACCCTCAAAATATTCCCTGCTTCATCCACATATGAATAGTTCGTGGAACCGCTATCACACACCTATTTTACCACTTACCTACGGTCGTGTATCACTTTGGTCCCCATCCACATCTTTTTATCCGAATATCCCCATGCTCAGATAACGTTCTCCGGTATCCGGGGCAATGCAAAGTACCCGTTTGCCTGCTCCCAAACGCCGCGCTTCCTGAATCGCCGTCCATATCGTAGCTCCACTAGAGGGACCAACCAGAATCCCTTCCTGGGCAGCAATCGCTCGTGTCATTGCAATCGCATCCTCATCGGAAACCTGCACGATTTCGTCATACACTTCCGTATTCAGCACGGTGGGAACAAAGCCTGGACTGGTGCCAACCAGCTTATGTGGACCGGGTTTTCCTCCAGATAGCACTGGCGAACCCTTCGGCTCAACTACAACAATCCGCAGATCCGGCAAATGCTGACGCAGCACTTCACCTGTTCCCGTAATGGTACCGCCCGTTCCCGAAGAAGCGACGAACACATCCAGCTTCCCTTCCGTCTGTTCCAAAATTTCCAGTGCCGTCGTCGTGCGGTGGATATCGGGATTTGCCTCATTTTCAAATTGATGCGGGATAAAGCTCCCTTCAATTTCAGCCCCCAATTCGAGTGCCTTGCGAATCGCTCCTGGCATCCGTTCTTCCGCTGGTGTCAGTACGACTTCAGCCCCGTAGGCTTTCAAAATATTGATCCGTTCCTTCGTCATATTCGAGGGCATCACCAAAATTGCACGGTAACCTCGGGCTGCCGCATTCATCGCAAGACCAATTCCCGTGTTGCCACTCGTCGGCTCAATAATGGTGCCTCCCGGCTTTAGATGTCCTGCCTTTTCCGCCTCGGCAATCAGGTTGCCCGCCGCCCGATCTTTAACACTGCCGCTTGGATTAAAATACTCCAGCTTCACATACACTTCCGCATCCTGCGGCCCTGTGAGCCGTTGGAGTCTTACACAAGGTGTATCTCCTATTAAATCTGTAATACTATGTACCACTTTAGGTGCCATCGTTGTATCCTCCTTAGATCGTTCCTTACAGCGTTATTTACGATCTTAATATCATACTACCAAAATAACATACTTGGCTCCTTCCTACCTGTCGCTTTTGTAAATTACATAAAACTCATCAACTTAGTATGTAAAATTCTTGCAAAATGGGTCGCCAGATATCGCCTGTAATGATATACTCGCATTACTATTTTTCCAGGAGGATACAAGACACTTATGAGTAATCAAGAAAATATGACAGCAAATCGCTTCCCCCCCTCCTTGCTATGGTTGACCCTTGGTGCCTTCGCCATCGGCATGACCGAATTCGTCATTATGGGACTACTGCCCAATGTAGCCCATGATCTTCATGTTACGATTCCGCAAGCCGGGCAGTTAATCACCAGTTACGCGCTTGGTGTAGCCATTGGTGCGCCTGTGCTTACTGTATTAACCCATAAGGTTCCGCAGAAAAAGCTGCTATGCCTACTAATGACCATATTCATTTTAGGCAATCTTTTTTCCGTCATTGCTCCCAATTACGAATTTCTGATTGCGGCCCGTATGGCTACTGCATTATCGCACGGAACCTTTTTGGGAGCCGGTTCCCTGATCGCTGCCCGACTGGTTCGTCCTGACAAGCGCGCGGGTGCCATTTCTATGGTGCTGACCGGTTTGACCGTGGCGAACATTATTGGTGTGCCCTTTGGAACCTTTATCGGACAACAACTCGGCTGGCGTGCTTCCTTTGGAGCTATTGTGGTCATCGGCTTGATTTCTCTCTTTGGTATCATTCGTTACATTCCGGTAATTCACCAGGACAAGCCTTCCAGTCTCAAACAAGAAGTCAAAAGCCTGTTTAATCCAAAAGTGCTGCTGATGCTGCTCACAGGTGCAGTCGGTTGTGGTAGTCTGTTCACTGTCTTTACGTACATTACGCCTTTGCTTACGGACATTAGTGGCTTTGCCGAACATAGCATTACCTGGATTCTCGTCCTGTTTGGCCTAGGGGTAACGATCGGCAATATCGTTGGCGGCAAGCTTGCAGATTGGAAACTACTTCCATCTCTGATCGCAAACTATGCTATACTGGCTATTATTTTGGCCATTCTGACATTTACGCTTCAAAGCCAGGTATTAGCCGTCATCACTGTCTTTATCTGGGGCATTGCTGCATTCGGCATCATGCCGGGTATTCAGGTTCGCATCATGAACCTGGCCTATGAGGCTCCTTTGCTTGCTTCTACCTCCAGTCATTCCGCATTGAACCTGGGCAACGCAGGCGGCGCTTTTATCGGGGGCGTCGTTATTAATCAAATGGGGCTAGCCGCTATTCCATGGGTTGCTTCGCTTATCACTGTCGGCGGTCTGCTACTCATGTTAGTTAGCTACATTGTGGATCGCAAGGCGGCTCATCCTGAAGCGATAGCGGAGGTACAGTCATAGAATCTTTTAGCAAGTTGGACGTAAACGATTGGTTCATTTTTCATAGATTGAGAGATATTGTCCACTCTCTTCTTCTAAATTCCTCATAGTATGCATTGCAATACTAATTTATGAGGAAAGAAGTGTGTATGATGAGCCTTTTTTTTACAAACAACACGAGTAACACCATCTATGCCGCCTATGCTTATCCTAGTTCCGACTGTCATCCCACCAATTATTCTAAAATGGGCTGGTATCGGATAGAACCTGGTGATACGAGAGAAGTATGGAGCGGGTCTGTAGGGGGAACCACATTCTATTATTATGCTGAAGATCACTCCAATTCGTGGCGTGGTACGTACCGCACACGGCTTCCGAGAAATACTAGCCATGATTTTCACTGGTGCTGGAACTTTAGCAGCGGATCATCCAGACGAGTGGGGATGCGCCGACTTGCCATTGAGTCATCTGTAGATAATTACACTGTCGATTTCAGCAGAACCAACCAAAGCCAACTGTCAACAAAAACAACTCATAAAGCATTACCTTCCAAATCGGAGGACTCCGGCATTCGCAGAATTCCGAGAAGACCGACTCGATTTAAAAAAGGAACCCCGGTTCCAGTAAAGTCCAAACGATAAGTCAAAGAATTCGCCAATAAAAGGCGCAACCTGGTTGCAAACACTACAAAGCCCCTTTGAAAAAACACAATGAACCGTAACCCGCAAGATGGACATTTTTTAAAAAAAGTGACCACCTTGCGGGTTATTTTTATTTCACTCTGGACATTCAAACGCTTGTTGCAACCACAGTATTTTGCCTCGCCGTTCAGCTTAACCAATGATCAAAAAAGTCCCGATAGCCCTGCTTCATCACCTGACTTGAAAACTGCTCCATGGCGTATGCCTGATTTTCTGTAGAAACCCGACGCGGTGAGGCGGCAGCCATATTGACCAGCTCGAACCAGTTTTTCTCATTCCCTGAAAAAGAATGCGTAGAGCTGATATGTCCATAGCAAGGATGCTCTGGCTTCACGACGATTTTCCCCATAGCGAGCGCTTCGGTCAGCGGCATTGCGAATGTATCGAATTTGGAGCAGCTCCAATACACCTTCGCCGTGTTCATCAGTGCAAACACCTCATCTTGCGTCAACGCAAATTGAAGTTTAACATTGTCCGGGATATCGTACTTCTTCATACTTTCCTTGTAGCGTTCACCGCCAAATACCATATAGACATCCTTGTCAGGATTATGCCTCGCATACTCCAGCACCAAATCCGGACGTCGGTTCTCCTCATCTCTACCAATCCACATCACCCGGTTCTCTACCACTTGCGAGGGATCAAAATGCTTTTCCACCAGACGCTCATTGAATCCGATCGGGATGACTGTCACATCGGTTACGCCAAACTTCGAAGCCATCTCCTGCTTGAGAAAGGCAGTCTGTACAATAGCCTTGTCCACGATCTGATAAAAAGGCTTCATCATCTCATAGCCTGTAAGCGCCGGATCAGGAAAACTATGCGGAAAAAGCACGCTGTTTTTAAAAAACATATTCAAATAGGTAAAGCCAGATACCGTATAAATAACGTGCTCAATCTGCTGCTCATGGAGTTGGTCCAGTACGACGTCATAGTTGACCAGGTCGCCCTTTTCGTGCTCATAGCCCGGAAGCCAGTCATGGCTACTCACATGGCGCTCCGGTGATACAAATACGATGTCCACCCCCAATTCCAACCCAATCTGCTTCAGACGCTCTGCAAAAATACGTGGACCCTGTGCTTCAGCAAATTGTATTTTTCTCATGACTAAACCGACTTTTTTCATGGATATATTCCCTACCTTCTTTGGCTAACTAAACACAGTCTATGTCTTAAGCTACTATCTACATTGTTGGGCTTGACCCCAATCCATCATTGCTGCACATTGGTTCAAACAGGCTAACGTTTCATCCAACTGGGACTCTAATTGCTCTTTTGACCATTTGTCGGCGTTTCTATGCAGGTTCGTTCCAATCCTTTGCAAATCACTTGTGATTAACAACAGCATCCAGAGCGAAAATACAACCGCAAACATGCCATATTCCAGCATAAATGCCGTTCGATCCACTCTTTTCCCCAACAGCTCCAGCTGCTCCACGTATGTGTCCAGCATACGAATACGCAATTCGGACGTCATGCGTCGGGGAAACAACGGATGGGACATGTCGATCAGGTGATATACATCCCACAGCGGTGTGTTCAGATGAGCATGCTCCCAATCCAGTACCATAAGCCGTTCCCCGCTCAGCGCATAGTTCCCCGGATGAAGATCACCATGAGACAGTACAAGCTGCTGTGAAAAAGATACATGCTCCAGCTGTACATATATACGCAGCATCTGTTGCTTAGATAAACCCAGTGAGCTGCAAAGCTTTAACACATCCGGCTTGCGCGTGTATAGCTCGGAAACCATCTCCTGAATAAGTGGCTTTGGTCCCCGTAACGGCATCCCAGCAAAACGATCCGTCGGCAAAGCATGCCACCATGCAACAAGTCCAACAGCTCGCAATAAAGTTTCGTCTGCGTGTAGATGATGTAACGAACCAAGGTCCTCAAAAACCATCCATTCTCCTCCGCCATCCGCACCTGCATCAGACCAGGCTAGCAATCGAGGATAGATCGGTGATAACGCAGGAAGCACATGCTCATACACCCATCTCTCACGCCCTTCCTGACCATCGTTGGTTAGCGGTTTAAATATATAACTTTCAGAGGATGACACGTAAAAACGTTCCACATGCCGGCCATTCGTACCTGTATATAAAACCTCACGATTCAGCACCAGCGTATCATTTAAGGTACCGTCAACATTCACATATTGATGAAAAGGATTCATAGCCACCCAACTTTTTTGTATAAAATGTAATAGCACGATCATATCATAGTCCTCGTTCCGAACGAAGCCCAGATCATCTTGGGGTAACTCGCTGCACCCAAAAAGGGACTTGCCTAAGCAGATCACGCGACCTGTTGGGCAGCCCCTTATCACATCCATACTCCTATCCTTACTCTATTCTATACCCATTAATATTGAGTATTGCCGGACTCGCTCGTATTACCAGACTTAAAGCCTTTGAACAATTGTTTCACATTGTGATAACGAGTGTTCGTAATTTTAGCTTTGCTGTTAGGACCGTCCGATCTCAGAATTGAATCCTTTACATTGGAAATATCCGAGTTATCCAAAGTCATATTCACTCTGAATGTAGAGCCCCCAAGTTGGCGAACCAACTTTCCGATATCATCGGCTCTAAAGTTTTTTATGTTAATAGTGCCTTCGGCATTAATTTGGAATACTTTATCGTACGCATGGAACGCTCCACCGCCCGTAATGTTTACCGTGCCTGGTTCTTTAAGCGTCAAGGCATCTTCACCTACATCCTCCCACGTTACGTTGGAAATAGTTCCGTTGCCATATACATGCACACCATCCGCAGCAGGAGCAGCGATGGTCACATTTTTCAGAGTTGCATTATTTTCAAGCTTGAAAATAGGCTTTTGAGCCTCTTTCTGGCTTCCGTCTCCCAAGGTATCGGGATCAGCGACTACAGTCTTGCCTTTACCATCGTATACTTCTCCAGCTTTAACAAGTATGGTCTTATGAACGACTTCTGGTGCTGCATGTGCAGAATAATTGCCGACAAATAACGCGACCAACATTCCTGATAAAGCGATACTGATTCCCTTTTTCAATACTTTAGCTGTGTTTGTTTTCATTTCAATTCATCCCTCTCGTAGATATTTTTTATTGTTCCAATTCTTCGTTGACTAGAACGCGTAGACCGTATCACCACCTTCGTACAATGAACCCATTGACCGATACATGTCTATAAAGCATTATTATACTATTTGCATATGTATACTTGGTTTTTGGTTCAAAGTAACTTCATTCTATAAATTCAGGTGCACACAAATTGTAAATAGAGCGATTACATTTACAATTTGCATAATTCTATTATAATCCTACTTCCAGTAATTTCAATATATTTTTCGGCAAAATATGTGCTTATTTTCAATTAAGTACACAATTTTGCCTTTTTTATACTTGTACAAAGTTGTTTTTCAGCAATTTACGCATTACAAGACTTGAATATCTAGTCTCGTTGACTTACTCTAGATCACTATAATGGTATTCACAAGCTCTTTTCCGTCCCATACCTTATTTTTGATGTGATCTATACTATTGAATGACACGTTGGATGAACGTATAATGTATTTAGTGCTTTGAAGCGTTACATCTCAACATTACTGGTGAGAAAAGAGTGGTTATCGTGCAAAACAATAGTGAGATTCCATTAAAAGAACAAAATATTGTGCTCATCGGCTTTATGGGTGTAGGCAAAACAACGATCGGTTCCCATCTAGCGCGCAAGCTGTATCGCGATTTCGTGGATATTGACCAGGAGATTGAACAAGAATACAACATGCCAACAACAGAGATTTTCAAAACTTACGGAGAGAAGCGTTTCCGTGAGATTGAAAAAGAGCATATTTTGAAGTTGTGCAGCAACACACGCCTTAAAATCATTTCCGTTGGCGGTGGTGCATTTTTACAGGAAGAGGTGAAGCAAGCTTGTTTGGCTTCATCGATTGTTTTCTTCTTGGATTTGAATTGGGATTCCTGGAAAGATCGGCTTAAGATGCTGATTGACACCCGCCCCAATCTACAAAACAAGACTTTAGGGGAAATTGAGGATCTTTTCCGTTCCAGACAGGACATTTACGCGGTGAATCACTCCAAGATCGATACGGATCAGTTGGATGCGGAAGAAGTCGCAGACTATATTATTCAAACGCTGAATCTAGGTTGGGAGTTGTATGAACCTACTCGGGGATTGAATTAAGAGTTACACAAAAAGGAGGGCCCAGCATGCTTACCGCATGGGGGCCTTCCTTTTTGGTTCACTGCGGATATATTACTGACTAGCGAGTAATGCCTATCCATCTTTTAAGAATGGTTATGCAGCACCGTCAATATCTCTCTCAGTTCAGTGACAGGAATCTGCCCCGGTGCGGAAGCTTTCTTAGCAGCACCAAAGGTCAGAGCCGAACCAAACAGTTCTCCGGTCAGGCGGCTCACGACACCTTTCCCCGCCATCGACATCGTAATAATCGGCCGATCTGCATGCTCTTCTGCCATGGTACGCGTGGCATCCAGCAAAGTGAGCACATCGGCTGTATTGGTTGGCATCACTGCTATCTTAGGCAGATCGCCTCCCAATTCCTGCGCCTTACGTAACCGGGACACAATCTCCTCCTTCGACGGCGTCTTATGAAAATCATGATTAGATATAATCACATATACGTTATGCTTATGTGCTGCTTCTACCAGCGTCTTCACATCAGCTTCCTCATTAAAAAGCTCTACATCAATAAGTTCGACTTGCCCCGTTTCGGCTACTGTACGGTTCAATTCCACATAACTCGCTGCACTGATTTCCTTTTCTCCGCCTTCCCGAGCGCTACGGAACGTAAATACGAGCGGAAGATTTGCTAAAATAGACCGAATTTCATGTAAGGCAACTTTAACCTTTTCCAGATCCTCCACATGCTCGAAAAAATCGACTCTCCACTCCACGATATCCAGGTCGAGCGTACGTAAATAAGTGGCCTCTTCCTTCAACTGCTCCAACGTTTCTCCCACCATGGGCACACAAATTTTTGGCGCTCCTTCACCGATCAGAACATCTTTCACCTTTACGATTTTAGCCATCTCTATCTCACTCCCAAATTACAGTTTCAAGTCGAACATGTACAATAATTCATAGTATAACGCATTCTGAATAAGCATGCAGATGATTAGGTCCAGTCGTCATTTATTTGGTATCAAGTACGATTTTAGGGGACAATTTGCGACTTGCTGGAAAAACTAAACTGTACCGAAAATTAACAAACACCGCCAGTACGATCCCTAGCACATTCACAATAATAGCTAGCATAAAAACACTCGATATCTGAGAATATTTCAAAAGAAAGCCTGTAAACACGGGAATGACCGTGTATGACAGCGAGGTTGCTGTATACACAAACCCGGTAATCTGTCCTTTTCGTTGACTAAAAAATTCACTCATTACGGTTAATGTCAGCTGAAGTACACCTGATATTGAAAACCCAATGACGCTCGCACAAATAATGGCCGCAGCCCCTGACTTGAATAAGAGAAGCGCTCCAAAAGCCAACAGGGAAATACATGGATAAATAAGAATAATGTGAACAGGTTTAACCCATTTTCTTAACACAATTACCAATACAAACACGGAAATCAGTGAACCGACATTGTAATAAACTAATAATCTGAGAGACTCTGATTGGGTCATACCGATAAACTGTTGTCCAAAAGTAGGCAGCCATAACTGCACAATATAAAGCAAAGTCGGTCCGGTAAATCCGAGCAAGATAAGGCATAGCCCCTCCTGCCAAAACCGCGGCTTACTCCGGTCATTTGCCTCCAATTTTCCCGTTTGCTCAACGCTTGATACAGAAGTATCACCAACTGGCTCCTTCTTGGGTGACTGAACCCGCATGTCTGGGAACTTCATCTTGAACAAGTAAATTGCATTCAAAGCAAATATGAGGGCTGGTAAAAAGAAAGAGAATCCATAGAAAATATCGTGATTCATAAAAAAGATAATCATTAACGGTAAAAATGCCGCCCCGATGGATATAAAACCTCTTACCAACACTGTAGCCGAACCAGAGGATTGGGGAAAAGCTTCGATCAGCGCTGGATAAGTACCTGAATCAAGAAAAGAATTCGCTACGCCTGCCAGCACAGCCAGTACGATCGCCATCTCAAAGCTGGGACTTAGCGGTATACCGACCAAGAATACAGCCATTAGTAGCCCTGCTACCACAATAAACGGCTTACGACCATAACGGTCGGAGAGCACCCCGGATATGTACAGGGTAAACAGCCTGCCAAATCCCATCGCAGAAACCAAGAGACTGATGCCCGCCTGATCTGTATGCAAATGCTCTGTTAAAAAGGACATGTGGGACGCCAGCATAATATTAAACATGCCGAACAAAAGATAGTTTACATAAAGGCCTGTCGCCACTGGAAAAGAAGAACGTTTCATCATGAATTCACCTGCTTTTGTAAGTAAGTCTTGTAGTATTAAAAATGTGAATCATTTCACATTACCTGTGTCGATGATGAAGTATAGAACACATTTTAAGATTTATCAAGTTTAAATATTGCGGGACCCCAACCTAGACGCGCTGATGCGTTTTCAGATAAAACTCCTTGCCGTAGCTTAGTGCAAAGTTCCGAAAGTCCACTACTGCCGGGGATAAATATCTATTTTTGATGCTGGCCAGGTAGATAAAACGCTCGTATTCTGGATTTACAATAGGCAATGTTTTGACGTTAAAATAATCTAACGATGAAATTCGAGGCATAACCCCAATTCCGTAATTGACAGACACCAGCCCTGCCATTGCTGTATCCTCTTCAATCTCGCAAATAATCTGTGGCGTGACGCCCGCTTTGGAGAACAGGTTTTCAATAATAGGCCGAATCCCACTCTTTTTGTTAAAGAAGATCACTGGATAATCCGCTGTATCCTTGAGATCAATTTGGTCTAGAGTGGCCAGTGGATGATCAGGCGAAACAATGACAACCAGTTCCTGCTGAGCCAACGGAATAAACTCCACATCCGGTTCATTTTCCATGTGAGAGCAGAACGCCACATCATAATGTTCCTGCTTCAGCCCCTGGATAATATCGTTCGTATTCCCTTGGTGAAACGAAAAGGAGATATCTTTGCGGGCATCCAGAGCTGAAAAGGCTTGAATGATCGCTGGAATGAAGTGTGAGCCTAACGTGTAAATGAACGCCAAATCTATATTTCCATGGCTTGGACTCACTAACTCCCGTAAGTTGTGTTCTCCCTTTTCCAATTCATCCATCGCGTGCTCCACATACTTCAGGAAAAATCGTCCGTATTTGTTTAACCGAATATTTCTCCCCTGCTTCTCAAACAGATGAACTCCCAAATCTTTTTCTAATTCTGAAATCGCATGACTTAAACTGGGTTGAGTAATACATAGTCGCACAGCTGCCTGGGTAAAATGCTCCATCTCTGCAAGTACACGAAAATATTGTAAGTGCTTCAGGTTCATAATGATGTACTCTCCTTCTTTAATTCATATTTTAAATTATAGACCCAAACTATGAAAAACGATAAAAATATGCATTGGATTTATAATAACACTCCTTATATAATAATGACATAGAAAGAATGTGAATAATTTCACTTATCTGTAGGCGTAATGTAATACAGCTGACGATGCCTACCTAGGCCATTGATCTAAAATTTAAGTTGGGAGTTACACTTATGAAAAATCCTTATATCAGAATGGCAGCAGGGCTTTACATCAACTATTTTCTTCTGGGTATGATCAATGTTATTCTATCGTCGAATATGAGCTTCCTGACCGTTCAATTGAACACGGATAAAGCAGCCATCGGCTATCTGGTGTCCGCGATTGGGATCGGTAAGCTGCTCGCTCTCGGGGTAGCCGGAAAAATGTCAGACAAATACGGAAGAAAACCACTCATTGTTATTGCATCATTTGCTTATTTAATCTTCCTGATCGGCATTCCGCTTGCGCCTAACTATACGTTGGCATTCGTGTTTGCTATTATCGCAGGGCTTTGCAACTCTATGATGGATTCAGGAACGTATCCTGCATTAATTGAAGGCTTTGGAAAAAAAGCCGGGTCTGCAACGGTACTGGTCAAAGCATCCATCTCGATCGGTGCTATTGTGATTCCGTTCATGATTGCATTCTTTATTAATCACGATATGTTCTATGGATATTCCTTCTTTATTCCAGCAGGGATTTATCTGCTGAACGGTATCTTCTTGTCGATGACAGCTTTCCCCAACCACAAAGCAGAGGAACAAAAGGCTCCAACCGAGGCTGCCCAATCCACAGATACTTTCCGCAGCGAGCCTAAGTTTTGGCAAGAAGGTTTATCTCTAATTATTATCGGTTTTACTTCTACTGTATTGTTCATGATCGTGCAGCTATGGCTTCCTACCTTTGGACAAGAGGCCCTGGGCATGGACAAAGCCAGTGCCATTAAACTGCTGAGCTACTATAGTATAGGTTCATTGGTTTCCGTTATTCTGTTAGCTGTGGTACTTGGTAAATTCATTAAACCGATTACTGTCATGATTGTATATCCGCTTATTGCCCTGCTTTCTTTGCTGGCTTTAATTACATGGCACAATCCTGTCGCTACTTTGATCAGTTCATTCTTGATCGGCTTGTCTACCGCAGGCATATTCCAAATTGCCCTCACGGTTATGACGGAATTTTTCCGCAAGAACAAAGGCACTACGACTTCTCTCGTGAACATAGCAGCCAGTCTTTCGTTCATTCTGATGCCTTTGGCTACCGGGGGCATGTCCAAAAGTTTGGGAATTACCTCGGTATTCATTCTGGATATTGCGATTGCTGTAGTCAGTATTTTGCTGGCCGTGTTTGTTGCTTATCGATATAAAAAAGTATTTCATTAAACTACACAGATTACTTGGAGGCTTATATCATGAAAAATGCTGGACGTATCGACGGAAGAACACAACTAATCGGACTGCTTGCTACACCAATCGGACACTCTTTGTCCCCGGCTATGCATAATCTTGCGTTTGAAAAGCTGGGTCTAAATAACGTGTATATGGCCTTTGAAGTAGGAAATGAACAACTTGAAGAAGTGGTACGGGGGATGCGCGCTCTAAACATACGCGGTTATAACGTGTCCATGCCTAACAAAACAGCTATTCTACAGTATCTTGACGAGCTGGACGACAGCGCTAAATTTACAGGTGCAGTCAACACCGTCGTGAACACAGATGGTATACTAAAAGGCTACAGTACAGATGGATCTGGTTATGTTCGCAACTTGCGTGAACACGGCATTGATCTGAAAGGTAAGAAAATGACACTTGTCGGCTCTGGCGGTGCAGCTACACCGATTGCTATTGAAGCGGCTCAAGCAGGTCTGGCTGAAATTTCAATCTTTGCCCGTAACGATCAGTTCTTTGCTCGTGCAGAAGAGAATGTCCGTATTATTAATGAAGATATGAAACACACCCAAGTCAAGGCGAATATCTATCCATTGGAAAATCAAGAACAGCTACGTGAAGAGATCCGCACAAGTCATATTCTCGCTAACGGTACAGGTGTTGGTATGAAACCGCTGGAAGGCAAAAGTGTGATTGAAGATGTGTCCATGCTACGTTCCGACCTGATCGTAACCGATGTAGTGTACAGCCCAGCTAAATCCAAGCTGATGGAACAAGCCGAATCCGTAGGTGCAACTGCCATTAACGGTCTGGGCATGATGCTGTGGCAGGGCGCATTGGCCTTCGAACTGTGGACAGGCCAAGAGATGCCAGTCGCTTATATTAAAGAACAGCTTTTTGCTGATAAGCTGTAGACATAGAGCTGCTAACAAGTGCACTAAGCAATGAATTCCTTCTATTATATACTCATGAATGTACTCAAAAGACTATGCTCGGCGAATGAACACTTCTGCCGAGCATAGTCTTTTGATTAATCCTTATAAGGGTCAAATTCATTGGCCCCAGCCATGCATACCCCAATAGGCTTCAGTTCATGCATAACTTCTACAGTCTCGGAATGAGCGTCCAGTACCTCGCGCAGTTTACGGTAGACGAACGGGCTTTCATCTGTACCGGCTCCGCGCAGCTCGACACTATAGTTCCGAACGGCCTCCTTCATCTGTACGTCCGTGATTTGTCCACCACTCCGTGTGCGGGTCTTCCAATTCATTTTACCAGCTGCCTGGGTACGACTCATAATACGACCTGCCCCATGAACTGTACTATAGTAGGAATCCCGATTTTCTACCGAATCTTTTCCGCGTACAATCACCGAAATATCGCCCATGCTTCCTCCAATAAAGCCCATCTGGCCAGGTGCCGAGGGAGTAGCGCCTTTGCGGACCACAATGGTGTCACGCCCATCATGCTGTTCTTTCCATGCGTAATTATGGTGGTTATGCACAGTAAAGTCCGCTTCGGTCCCCATAATACCAAGCACTTGTTCTATCACATAGTCACGTCCCGCATACGCATAGCGTCCGGCAAGGCGCATCGCACGGTAGTACATATCCCCCAACTCACTGTTCATATCCAGCAGCACAGGCGGCTGATCCATATGCTCTCCCGGCGCCTTTCCGAGAAACTCTCGTCCAGCGGCCAAATTTAGAAACCCACTTGCTGTTTTGTGTCCAAAGCCCCGGCTGCCGAAATGATTGGCAATCCAGACCTGTCCTGTCGCTTCCTCGACGAATACATCAACAAAATGATTACCACTCCCTACTGTACCCAGCTGTTCTCTCGCCAAGGACTTCAGTTTGTCATGTTCTTGTTTCCCAATCGCCGCATATACTGCCCAATCCGGGTCATCGAACAGCTCATGGTCTATCTGAATTGCATTCACACGACCTACGCCAAACGAAATATGACATGCAACCTCATCCATCACGGCTGAAATACGCGGCATAATATCTGCTGCAAACAGCTTGGTTCTTACCGCCTTATTTCCGCAACCGATATCATACCCGACACCTGAAGGCGAAATTTGTCCGTCGTACACCATCACACCGCCAATCGGCTGACTGTAGCCTTTATGATGATCTGCCATCAGCAGCGCTTGAATTACATTACCGTTTTCGGCACATGTACGAGCTTGAGATAATGCCCCTGGATCAGGTACTCCCCATACGCGTACTCCATTGATTTCTTGATAAGCCATCGTCGTTTCATCCTCCTGTAAGTCACTCCATGTTTAAACTTGTAAAGTCGTTAATTGCATTATGTACGTTTTACCAGCTTCCGAACAGGGCGTAAGTATTACAAGTACAATAGTAGGTATCCCCTAAGAAAATGAAAAAGAATATCCATGCAGCCAACCAGACTGTAGGATATCCTTTTATGATCATTTAGAAACTATTAAATCAATTATACTAATCTTTTTTGATGATTCCGAATTGATCCACAATAAAAGGTTTGGCATCATTTTTGTTTTGATCAATTTCATACGTTACGGCTGTAAGTTTATTTCCGTCTACAGTAATGCCAACAAAATTCTGTACCTGTCCACGTGTTGGTCTACGATTGTCACTCGGATCTGGGCCATATACTGCCGCATGATTCTCTTCAGCTAGTTCAAAGAGATTATAGTACTTATCTCCAAGTTTTTCACTTGGGTTTTTGTAGTAGACTTTGGGGCCAGCGGTTGCTGGGATGACATAGATACTTCCATCTGGATTCACACTATATTCAATCGTCTTATCATTTAATGTATCTTTTAATTTTGTTGGCGTTGTTGCTTTACCCTCTTGGTTGATTGGTTTCGTACGAGCGTAAATATGATCGTGCCCTTGCACAACAAAGTCGATATCCAGCTCGGCCATTAGTGGAGCGATTTGGTTACGAACTCCATTCTTATCCATGATGTCAGAATCTGTTGCATGATTAGAGGTAGTGTAAGGACCTTTATGAATGTTAACAATGATCCACTTTGCACCTGCCCTTTTTGCTGCTGCCGCATCTTTCTTTAACCATTCGACTTGAGCTTCAGAAAAATTGGCATATTTCTCTGAGTCCTCATTGGAGTTCAGTACGATAAAGTGAGCATTGCTGTAATCAAAGGAGTAGTACGCTCCTGTTTTAGTAGCGGAACCAGAAGGTTCGTTAATATTAAAGTGATCATAAAAAGCGTAGTTCTCATCCTCATGATTACCCGCTGAAGGAACAATGGTTGTATTCAAAAGGCTTTTTTGTGAATGCCCCAGCAGCCAGTTCCACTGCTCTTCTTTGGTACCCGTATCTACGATATCTCCGTTGTGGACTACAAACTGAGCATTACCTACAGTTTGAAGTGCTTTTTCGAGCGTCTGTGAAGACAATATGGCTTCATCTTCACTTTTTGCTTGTGTATCAGCTAGATCAATGAAGGTAAATTCACCGCTCTTAGGAGCCGTTTGAAACGTACCTGTTTCGCTCCATATCCCGCGCGCTGCATCACCCACACGATAATAATAAGTTGTGTTCGCTTGAAGACCTGTAGCTACGGCTTTATGGACAAGCTCTTCTGCAGAATTGGTCGATGGAGAGGAAGTACCTTCAAATGCGATAGCACTCTTAAAATCAGCTTCTGAATCCGTTTTCTTTATTACTTGAACAGTGCTGTTCGTGAGCAGTTTTGAAGTATACCAGGTAAATCCTTTGGAGCTTTTTGTGTCTCCATAAAATGTAGCTGTAATTTTACTGATACCATCTGTGTTCCCTGATGATTCAGCATAGACAGCCGAAGCAGACGGACCAGTAATCAAACCTAGCATAAGAGCAATAGACATAGATGTTGCTGACCATTTTTGAAACTTCTTAAACATGTGTACACTCCTCTTTGCGGTTAAATATGTAAAAGTTATAATTATGATCATAACAATCAATTGTTAATACGTTGTTTTTGGAAATATAGTACTTTGTAAAAATGAGGTTATGAGTGACCTAGCGATTGAGGAGTAAGGATAGCAGCTTATAAGAAAATGAAAAAGGATATCCATGCAGCCAACCAGACTGTAGGATATCCTCTTCAACTATAACACTCATATTAGACGGCTCTGCTATGCCCTGTGTGGATTTGGCTTACTGTGCCACTGAATGCGTACGCTTAAAATCTTCCTTCACCGCAACCAGCAGTGTTTCATTCACCAGTAGCTCCAAGCCTGACAAGGCTAACGCTTTGGCTCCAGTCACTAAGGCTTCCTCACCCTTCTCAGAGCCAGCCGCTTCCCTGAATTCCACCGTATGAGCGATGAGATCATCCGGACCGATTTTAATGTAAGCATGTGCAGTCGGGATAACATGGCTCACATTCCCCGCATCCGTCGAACCCAGTCCGGCACGAGGGCCACGATCCAGCTGTTCTCCCAGCGCTTCCAGTTCACGACCTACTACCTCGTCCAGCGTATCGTTCAAAATGAAATCACGCACTTCATTTTGAAAACGTTCGATTTTCACAGTGGCTCCTGTTGCCAAAGCAGCAGCATCTGCGATATGGCGAACTTTCGTGGAAACCTCCTCTGTGCGCTGCCAAGTACTTGCCCGAATGAAAAAGCGTGCCGACGCATAGTCCGGAATGATATTGGGCGCGTCTCCTCCATGCGTAATGATGCCATGAATACGCACATCGGTCGGCAGTTGCTGACGCAAAGCATTGATACCGCTGAACAACTGTAACACCGCATCGAGCGCATTGATTCCCTGCTCTGGTGATCCTGCGGCATGAGCCGCTTTGCCGTAAAAATGAAAATCTAGCGGATCAACTGCCAGACTTGGTGAGGTCAGCCGGGTCACACCGGATGGATGAACCATCAGTGCAGCATCAATCCCTTCGAACAGCCCGTGCTTCACGAAGCTGCCTTTTGCACTACCATTAGGACCGCCTTCTTCCGCTGGTGTACCGAACACATACACCTCACCTCCCGTTTCGTCGATCACCTGCGCCAAGGCGATGGCTGCTGCCGTGCTTGCGGTTCCGATAATATTGTGGCCACAAGCATGGCCCAGACCGGGCAATGCATCATATTCAGCCAAGTATCCGATTTTCGGACCTGGTCTAGCAGAAGCCTTACGTGCAACAAATCCGGTTTCGTGTCCCGCTACATTACGAGTTACCTCAAACCCCGCTTGCTCCAAAATACCCATCAGTGCCTGGGAAGCTTGAAATTCTTGATTGCCGATTTCGGGATTAGCATGAATAAACCGGCTCGTTTCCGTGTAAAGCTGACGAGACTCCTCAATTTTCTCAATAATCCGCTGTCTATGTGTATCGACCGTATTCGTTGTACTCATCGCAATCTCTCCTCGTTTCGAAAATAAATTAGTATGCTTCCAACCCTACTTCTGTTCAACATTCTTATTTCTTTTGCGCTTTAACATCTGCTACCAGCTTATCCAATGTGGCCTGTAGCTCTTCGGCAGACTGGTCTACCACGACGTTAGCTCCTTTGGAATCCTGTTTTACCGCCTCGGCTACATCAGCATCATGGTACAAATCCACGATCGTTTTGTAAGTCGCATTATCCTTATCCTCCGCACGGGCAGCAAACACGTTCACATATGGCTTCGCTTCTTCGCTGCTTGCATCATCCTTGTAGATGGCTCCGTCCAGCTTGAGTCCAGCATCCGTAGCAACACCGCTGTTCACAGCTGAGGCGGCTACATCAGACAAGACGCGCGGCGTCTGCTGGGCAACAACTGGGACAACCTCCAGCTTTTTGGGATTACCTTCTATTTCATCCGTGGTTGGATACAGGCCCGCATCCTGCTTCAACTTAATCAGCCCTGCAGACTGGAGCAGTTTTAAAGCCCGTCCCTGATTGGAGGGATCATCCGGTATAGCAATTTTTGAGCCGTCAGGAATATCCGATACGTTTTTGAATTTTTCAGAGTACAGTGCCATCGGAGCGATAATCGTTGCACCAATAGGGACGATATTCACATCATTTTCTACATTAAACTGACTGAGAAAGGCCAAATGTTGAAAGGAATTCAAATCTACCTCTTTATTGGCGAGCGCCTTATTGGGTAATGTATAATCCGAGAAACTGATCAGCTCAATTTCAATATTTTTGGCCTCTGCTTTCTTCTTGAGCACATCCCAATACGTGTCCTCAGATCCTGAAACCCCGATTTTAACATGTACTTTTTCATTTGCATTTGAGCCCGAACCGTTAGCCGAGCAAGCAGATAGAACCGCTACACTAAGAATAGCTAGTAAACCCAAGCGAAATATTTTTTTCATTTTCATTTCCCCTTTAATCGTTATGTATAATACTCTGTTTCCATTAGCGCCGTAGAAATTTACGAGACAAGTAGTTCCCCGCATATTGGGCGACCTGTACAAAAATAATCAGCAAAACAATCGTGACAATCATGACCGAGGTATCGAATCGTTGATAACCATAGGTCATTGCCAGATTCCCAAGGCCTCCTCCGCCCACCGTACCAGCCATGGCAGAGAAATCAATCAAGGCCACGGTAATAAACGTCAACCCAAGAATCAAAGGTCCCAGCGCTTCCCGAATCAACACACCCGTGATGATCTGAAATGGAGTCGCACCCAGTGCCTTGGCAGCTTCTATCATGCCCGGATCTATGGAGACCAGATTATTTTCCACAATTCTCGCTACAGCAAAGGCCGCTACAATAGTCATTGGGAAAATAGCCGCCGAGGTTCCAATCGTGGTTCCCATGATTAAACGCGTAAACGGGCTAATCGCCACTAAAAAAATGATAAACGGAATTGGGCGAATGATATTAATCAGCAAATTCAGAAACATAAACACAAATTTGTTTTCAAACAAGCTCCCTTTACGTGTCACATACAGTACTAAACCAATCATAAGCCCCAGAATACTGGCAAAAATCAGCGTGACAACAACCATCAAAAGCGTTTCCCCTGTAGCCTCCACTACCTTGAGCCAAAATGTATCCCAATTAACTCTCATGATCGACGACCTCCCTGACTTCCACCGTCGTTCGTAGTTCCTCAACGACTTTGTTAACTTCATCGTCTGCACCGATTAACTCGACAATTAAACTTCCGAACAGCGCTCCCTGTAACTCATTAATACTTCCATATACAATGTTGTAATCCAAATTATGCTTCCGTGTCGCTCTAGAAAGCACCGGTTCACTGGTCGCCCCACCCCGAAAAACAAGTCTGTACAATCGGCCAGCGTGATGCTCCCGAATCTTGCTCAGCAGTTTGGGTGAAAGCTGATCATTCAGTACAGAGCGAATAAAATTTTTCGTCGTCTTCGTCTGTGGATTGGCAAATACATCGAACACACTGCCCTGCTCAATCACCCTACCATTCTCCATCACCGCCACACGGTCACAAATACTGCGAATCACATTCATTTCATGGGTAATGAGCAAGATCGTAATCTGGTACTCTTCATTTACTTTTTTCAGCAGCCTCAATATATCTTCTGTCGTTTCCGGGTCGAGGGCCGAGGTCGCTTCATCACAGATGAGAATATCGGGCGAATTCGCCAGTGCTCTGGCAATGCCGACCCGTTGCTTTTGCCCGCCAGATAACTGCTCCGGATAGGAATCCGCTTTATCCTCCAATCCAACAAATTGCAGTAGCTCCTTAACACGAGCATCTATCTGTGCCTTGGGCAGTTTAGCCAGTTTTAGAGGATAAGCCAGATTCCCATATACAGTACGAGAGTTAAACAAATTAAAGGTTTGGAATACCATCCCGATCCGTCTTCTTAAATTCCTTAGTTCCTTAGGACGTATCTGAGTAACATCCTGATCATTAACGACAATTCGTCCCTCTGAGGGGCGTTCCAGTAAATTGACAAGCCGCAGCAGCGTACTTTTACCTGCACCGCTAAAACCAATCACGCCGAAAATTTCTCCTTTTTCAACCGATAACGAAACCTTTTCGAGAGCATTTACCTTACGATTGGGTAAGGTAAATATTTTGCTAACTTGTTCAAACTTTATCAAACTGCTTCCTCCTTACGTCTACAATGTATGTATTCCTCCATCCCATTTTAGTAATCCGGTGGATTTAATCGGATTTATACCCTAAAAAAAACTCCCTAATCTTCGTTTGACCGAAAGTGGGATTATTTAACTGTATATTGCATTGTTAACACCTTAAGACAAGAAGGAGAATCTGTCAATAAAAAATGAATATAGCCTTCAGACTCCTGTCATCACGATTGCTTACACTTTTAGGGCTACAAAGCCAAATAAGGCTAACCGTATATTTGCAAAGTTTGCAAAACCGGCAGCCCTTTGTGCATTGCAATCTCGATCATTCCACAGACTAATGTGCAGAAGTGTTTTTTAAATCTGCTTCATAATGAAGGCCGAATTGTTGTCTTGCTTCCTCCATCACTTCAGCGACTGTAAGTGAACACTCCAAGGAGTTAATGGAACTGTTGCGTTCACCACTCTTGATCAAATCAATAAATTCCTGAATTTCATAATACATTGGCTCACGCGTCTGAGCTTTGGTCAGATCCTCAATCGTGCCGTCCCGATAATGAATTTTCACCTCATAGGGCTGGCTGATTTTGTCGATCACCATCGTTCCATTCTCACCCTGAATTTCAGCAGGCAGATAGGAATCTGTAATTTTGGAATACATGACGATAGCATCCATATCAGGATACTTCATCACGATACTGCCCTCGCCATCGACACCAGAGGATAAAAGTACACCAACCGCCCGAACCTCCTCAGGTTTGCCGAACAAAGTCACCATAGGATACAAACAATACACTCCAAGGTCCATCAAGGAACCATTGGAAAAAGCCGGATTAAACGCATTCAATACCTTACCTTGCTTAAAAGCATCAAAGCGTGAGGAGTATTGACAATAGCTTGCAAAATAACGCCGAACCCGGCCTATTTTATACATATGATCCTTTATTATTTTAAAGTTAGGCATCAGTGTGGATTTAACGGCCTCCATCAGCAGAACATCGTTGTTGCGCGCGGCTTCGATCATGCTCTTCACCTCTGCTGCATTAGACGCAAAAGGTTTCTCACACAACACGTGCTTTCCGTGATTCATACATAAGATCGCCTGCTCCGCATGTAAGGAATTGGGGCTGGCAATATATACGGCATCGACCTGATCACTTGCGGCCATTTGCGCCAGGTCTGTAAAAACCTCCGGCTGGCTGTTATATTTGTCAGCAAAAGCTTTGCCCTTATCCTCTGTGCGTGAGTATACCGCCGTCAGGGAAAATTCGTCCGTCTCCATCGCAGCTTGAATAAACCTCTCTGTTATCCAGTTGGTTCCAACAATACCAAAACGCATCACAGTATCCCATCCTTCCCGTGAGTCATTACAATTCATATGTACCTATTCTCGCATTCCAGCCTAAACTTGTCCACTATACCGTTATTCATATCTCATGCTTTAACATGTTCATTCGACAAAAAAAGACTGTAGTCTATCAGCATAATTTATACTGATTGTACCACAGTCCCTGTCATTTATTTGGGGCTATATCTCTATTTTTTTGATATCACTTTTCCTACTTCTTCCAAAATGGCATCCATGGAAGCTGGGTCGTGTACATCATACTCATCAATGTTCAGACGCAGTACAGGACAGGCATCAAATTCGTTGATCCAATTGGAATATCTGCGATGCATTTGCTCCCAATAAGAACGCTCGGTCTGGATCTCCATCTCGCGACCACGCTCCTCAATCCGACTCAGTATGGAAGGCAAGCTGCCTTCCAAATAGATCAACACATCAGGGTGCGGGAAAAACGGTGTCATCACCATCGCCTCAAACAGGCTAGTATACGTTTCATAATCGGTAGGGTTCATCGTTCCCTGATCGGCATGCATTTTCGCAAAAATGCCTGTGTCCTCATAAATAGAACGATCCTGTACAAAACCTCCACCAGACAAGAAAATATTCTTTTGTTCCTTGAAGCGTTCCGCGAGAAAATAAATTTGCAAATGAAAGCTCCATCTTTCGAAATCGTGATAAAATTTCTCCAGATAGGGATTATGATCAACCTGCTCCAAAGAGGTTTTAAAACCAAGACGTCCGGCCAAAGCACCAGTCAGCGTAGATTTGCCTACACCCACTGTGCCCGCTACCGTAATCAGGGCATTCGCAGGAATGTTGTAATTATTCACTATATAAGCTCCTTTACATCGGAAACAATTTGTTTAAATTGTGCCTGGTTTTCTACAAAATCAATTTCATTCCCATTCACGGTCAATATACGAGGGGAAGGGGGCTGTTCAGCGAGAAACTGCATGCCTTTATCATAATCTATGATCAATTGTTCCAGATAGGCGGGGTCCATCTCCTGTTCAAAAGAGCGTGCACGCTTGCGAATTCTCCCCAGCAAGGTATCCAAATCTGCTCTAATATAAATGATAATGTCCGGCTTAGGCATATCATCTGTGAGCAAATGATAGATTTGACGATATTTTTCGAGCTTCACACCCTTAAGTGTACGTTCGGCAAAAATTAAATTCTTGTAGATATGGTAATCAGAAATAACGGGCTGAGCTTTCTCGATATATTGCAGACCGGTATCCTCCAGCTGCTTGTACCGATTGCAGAGAAAGAACATTTCCAGCTGAAAACTCCACTCATCTATATTTTGATAAAATTTATCGAGAAATGGGTTCTCCTCGACAATCTCTTTGATCATCGGCAAATGTAGCTCGGCTGAAAGCATCGAAGCTAACGTCGTTTTACCTGCTCCGATTGGCCCTTCAACGGCTATAAATGGGGCTTGTTTCATGGGGTTCTGCTCCTCCTTGTACTCCAGTCCATCCTGTGGACAACTATCCTATTGTATCACAAGGTAGTACGATAAAGGCATACCAAATCTATGGATAAAACAAAAAAACAGAGCGCTACATTTTGCTTCATAGCGTCCCTGTTTCTCATTTAAACCAACCTTTTTCATTAAAACGTGTAATCGCCTCGATCCGGTTACTGACACCCAACTTATCGAGAATGACTGAAATATAATTGCGCACCGTCCCTGTCGTTAAATACAGTTCACCAGCAATCTCTTTTGTGTTCTTTCCGTCAGCGATGAGCGCTAAAACGGTCTTTTCACGCTCTGTTAGCGGGTTGACTTCGGCATAAGCATCATCGACCAGTTCCGGGGCATAGATACGCCGACCTGCCATAATGCTTCGAATGGAGGAAGCCAGCTCTTCACTAGGACTGTCCTTGAGCAAATAACCGTGTGTCCCCGCCTTGATCGCTCGTTCAAAATACCCGGGACGGGCAAACGTAGTTAAAATCAGCACCTTGCAGTTCAAGCCTTTGAGTTCCTCAGCCGCATCCAATCCGCTCTTGATCGGCATTTCGATGTCCATAATGCATATGTCTGGCTGGTGCAGCTTCACCAGTTCTATAGCTTCTTCCCCGTTGCTTGCTTTTCCGACTACTTTCATGTCCTCTTCCAAGTCCAGCAGGGAGGCTAGAGCACCCAGCAGCATACGCTGGTCCTCCGCAATGACAATTCGAATCATGGCCCCACCTCCTCATTCGGCTTTTCAGTGATATTGGGCACTTTAATAACCAGGGTCGTTCCCTGATCTGAACGCAGCTCCATACATCCGTTCACGAATTCGAGCCTTTCTTTCATACCTTTCAGGCCGTTTCCACGAAAGGTTCCATTTTCTCTCGTAATACCGACTCCATTATCCTGAATCCGAAGGGTTAATTCCTTACGAGACGGCTCAATAGTGATGGAACAAGCGGTGGCTCCACTGTGCTTAACCACATTTGTCACTGCTTCCTTCATACACATACTAAGTACATTCTCATTCATTAATGATGTATGCTCCAGCTTCGGGTCGCCCTCTAGAGTCAATTCAATGTGAGCAGCCTTTAAAATCTGCCGAATACGTAGCAGTTCATCCTCTAGTCGCATACCGCGCATTTGAGTAACCATTTCCCGCACCTCTTTTAACGCACTTCTCGCCGTGAGACGAACATCGTTAATTTCGACATGAGCCCGCTCCGGGTACTGATCTATCAGTTTGCCCGCCAAATCGCTCTTCAGCCCAATGAGTGACAGCTTCTGACCTAAGGTATCGTGTAGGTCGCGCGCAATTCTTTGCCGTTCCTCCAACTTAATCAATTCCGATATTTTCTTATTGGCATCCTCTAACTGGACTTGGAGCCGATCGCTTTTGTTGCGATTAAAATTCGTAATCGGAAGGAGAATCACACCGATCAGATTGAGCAGGATAAAAGGAATCTGTTTAATAAAAACGGGATTCTGAGAAACAAAACCGTAATTGATCAGTCCAATCGTAATAACCATTAAAATAATATACAGCGTCGTAAATGCAGCCTTACTTTTAATATTACCGATCAGATAGGCGATAAATATGGAAAAATACATATAGCTAAACAGCAGTGTCATGGTAATCGATATGGCAATTTGTACACTGGTCCAAAAGTATATGAGCCAGCCTTTCGAGACAAAAGCCAATACATAACATGCAAAAAACACCAAAATAATAGCAGTACCCAGAATAATATGACTTGTAGATGAAGAGCTAAAGTAGTAAAAGGGCAGGATATAAAAGACGACCCACACATAAGGGCTAAGTCCAGTATTTCTTTGAAAAATCTGATACCATTTTTGCATCCTGCCCACCCTCTTCTACTTCACTTGACTTATATCTCTTATCATATCATACCAAGTTTTGTACAAAGTTATTTTCTTTCTGTGCTTACAACAGGTGTAGGGATGGGTTTCGTAACTGCAACCCGTTTGCTGAGGAGCGGCTTCACTTGTTTAAAGGTCAAAAAGGTTTTCGTATTTTCATCCCAAAGGCGGAACTTCAATGATTGCAGACTGCTACTTACTGTGATCGTGGTCGCCTTTTGAAGTAACGGTGTCGCTTCATGCGCTTTTTCCAAATTATAATTTGGCACTTTGGGGCTCAAATGATGAACGTGATGAAATCCGATATTCCCCGTAATCCATTGCAATACTTTAGGAAGCTTGTAGTAAGAACTGCCTTCTACGGCTGCATTAATATAACTCCACTCTTCATCGTGCTCAAAATACGAATCCTCAAATTGATGTTGTACATAGAACAACCAGATGCCCAACATACCGGATACAAAAAAGATAGGTGCCTGTACGAGAAGGAAGGCCTGCCATCCAATAGCCCAGCACAACAGTGCATACAATGCAACGATGGATATATTCGTCACATGAGTGTTCATTTTTTCCTTGCGTTTGGCTGTCTTGATATTAAAGCGATAGGAAATCAAAAAAGTATAGATCGGACCTAACCCAAACATAACCCAAGGATTTCGATATATGCGATAGGCCAGCCGTGTCCATGTGGAAGCCTCTGTGTACTCTTCTACCGTAAGCACCCACATGTCACCTGTGCCTCTTTTATCCAGATTACTGCTTGTTGCATGGTGGATCGCGTGACTATTTTTCCATTGATGATAAGGACAGAGCGTAATAATACCTGTAATCGTTCCCACAATGTCGTTCAGCTTGCGGCTTTTGAAGAAGGATTGATGACCACAATCATGAAAAATAATAAACGTCCGTACCACAAACCCCGATGCAACAATGGCAATGGGAAGCGTCAGCCAGTACGAAACCGACAGGCTAAGATAAGCAGCATACCACAATAGGATCAGTGGACCCAAAGTATTGATGAGTTGCAGAACGCTGGATTTCGTGTTTATTTTCTCGTAGGGAGCCATATTTTTTTTCAATTGGGCTAATGGGAGTTGTGTCATACTCATTATGATCCTCCTTTAAAATGACGCCTATACCTTGATCCTGTTAGGCGTACATGTTGATCTAATCTCAGTATAAGGTGAAGACTGTAGACGCTGTAGTCATAAACGTCAGCTCGGGTATATGACATTTGTCATATAGACAAGTAACATAACCCGTTTTCCAAATGTTCGCGGGTTTCTTTTCTGAGGATTATTTGTTAAAATATAAGACATAATAACGCTGTATGTGACTGGCGAAGTCAGTGGAATGAACCACGAGGGAGCATACAAAAAAAGCGTACCGTTCGCCTGGGAGAAGTATTTGCAGAGGATTCGTCTGTCTTGACGACCTTGTGCAAATACTTTTTTTCGTTTTACAAGACCATGACACCCTGTTGATAAATCATTCGATAAATTCAGAGGAGGCTCGGACTATGGCTATTATCATGAAATCCAAAGAAGCAGCTGAGCAAGTATATGCAACGATCCGTTCACAGGTAGAAGAAATGAAGCAGCAAGGACACCGTCCCCATCTGGCGACACTATTGGTAGAAGGTGATCCGGCATCTGCCTACTATGCCCGGACCAAGCAAAAAATAGCGGAGAAGCTGGGCATCTCATTTCATCTCCATACTTTTGATCGTCATGTTAGCGAAACCGAGCTACTGCACCTGATCGGCAGTCTGAACGATGCATCCCATGTACATGGCATTATGCTGGAACTGCCGCTTCCCCAACATCTTTCCGCCTCCGTTATTAAACAATCCATCGCCCCCTACAAGGATATTGATGGAATTACACCTGATAACAAGCTGGCTACCGTAACAGGTGACGCCGGACTATATCCCGCAACACCTCAAGCCTGTATCGAGCTGCTCAAGCATTACGGTCACACATTGGCAGGCAAAAATGTCACTCTCGTGGGCATCGGACAGACAGTGGGACTTCCCCTTTTCCACATGTTGCAAAGAGAAAATGCCACCGTTACCGCCTGTCATGCAGGAACACGTGATATTGCAGAGCATCTGAGCCATGCAGACATTGCCTTCGTCGCAGTCGGATGCCCTGATGTGATTACACAGGATATGGTTCATCCCGGTCTGATTTTGGTAGATGCGGGAATTAATGAGACGCTAGAGGGAAAAATAGTGGGGGATGCCGCTTTAGACGTTGGGGAAAAGGTCCATGCCATTTCTCCGGTTCCCGGCGGTGTTGGCACCTTAACAACTGCGATTTTATACAAAAATCTGCTCAAAGCAATACATCTGCAACACTACTCCAGAGAGGTGGTCTATTCATGAGTGAACTGTCGTGGAATCATTCCATCGGGCATTTTCTAAAAGAGGCTGCAAGTGCAGCGCCTACCCCCGGCGGAGGAAGTGTATCCGCACTGGCTGCGGCACTAGGCGCGGCTATGACCTCCATGACCGCCAACCTTTCACAAGGAGAAAAATATGCGCATATCCATGAACAAATCACGGACGTCATTAGCAGCATGGAAAGATTGTCTACACATTGTGAGGAACTAATGGTCGCAGACATCCAATCCTTTGAACAGTACATGACCGCGCTGCGTTTGCCCAAGGAAACGGACGAAGAAAAGCGCTATCGTATCCATTCCTTACAGACAGCGGTGATCGCTGCCATTGAGGTCCCCATGCGCCTGCTGGAAGTATGCCGGGACGGATTGTCGCAAGCCTACAACATTGTGGAAATGTCCAATAAAAATGTGATTTCGGATCTTGGCATCGGCGCAATCCTGTTCGAAGCCGCCGCTCAATCTGCCCTGCTTACCGTCGACATTAACCTTGCTTCGCTGAAAGATTTGGATGTCAAATACTCCTATGAGACCAAAACAGCCGCACTCATCCGTGAAATCGGACAGATCAAAGAACAAACCTTGTTGATGGTGCGCAGTCGAATAGCGAATTAGATTGCTCATAACCGTGTTTAACCTGTTCGAACCAATATATTCTGCTTACTCATTAAAAAAAATAGCCTCCAAATCCATCTCTAATCGTGGGTTTGGAGGTTATTTTATTGAAATTGATACATTTTGGAAAACTTTTCTATATAATCTACGTCTATGGATAGGGCGATACATTGATCAAGAAATGAGGAAAATCGTATGAAAAGACAGGCTCTATTACTCAGTATAATCACGTTATTGCTGCTCAGTCCCAGTGTATGGGCGGCCGGAGATAACTCCACATCCCATATTCGCTCCTATGATTCTGGAAGTTTAATTCAGTCTGATGGAAGCTTGTGGCTGTGGGGTTATAATCAATCCGTACCGACTCGTGTAGAGGGTGAGCCGGACGTTGTAAAAACATTTTCTAATATCATCAACGAGGGCGATCTGGTATTTACCTTACAAGACCACTCTGCTTGGTATGTGCCTAGAAATAATATTGCTGAATCCGTGAAATTCGTTCCTCTGGAAGGATTAGAGAACCTCGCAGCTGTAAGTAATTTGAATGATCATGTGCTCGCTCTGAGCAGCGAAGGCAGCATATCTTCCGCTGAACGGCTCGACAATGGAAACATCTCTAGTCCTTTTCAAACCCTATCTGGCATCGACGAGGTTGCCAATATTGATAGTTACTATGAGGAAAGACCGGATTATGAGGAACGCTGGATATTTCTAAAGAAAGACGGCAGTGTATGGAAAAATACAAAAGCCTTGCAGGGCTTCGAACCTATTTCATCATTAAAGGATATTACGTCAATCGCTAAAAACATAGCCTTAAAAAAAGATGGCACCGTGTGGACGTGGCCCAAAGAATTTGATAAAAATGCAACTCCGTCCGAAACTCTATCCGTATCGCAAATTCAAGCTTTATCGGATATCAAGACAATCAAGGCCAATAGGTATTCCAATCTCGCAATTGATCAGCAAGGTCGGCTATGGTTCTGGGGTGCTACAGTTACAGGTTACTCAGATAATACAACCTATCACAACGAAAATACCCCTGTACTATTAACAGGAGTAAAGGATGTTAAAGACGCGTTTTTCGCCGAACGCTCCATACTTGCCCTCACCACAGCTGGGAATGTATATGTTGCGTCTCTAGATGGTGAAAAGTTACCATCTAATACACCCTTTACATTACTTGCTAAAAATATTCAAAGCATCAAAGCAGGACCACGGCACGTAATCATGCAAAAAACAGATGGCACCCTATGGGGCTGGGGTGTCAACAAACACGCGCAGCTCGGTATAGGGGACTATGAGTTTCTGTATAGTTCACCAGTTCCTGTACAAAAACCGATTCTTGTCCGTCTCAATGGTTCGCCTGTCTCTCTGAGTAATGGTGTCATTACCCGCAACGGGCAGGCGTTTATTCCCCTTCGTTCTGTTTTTGACAAACTGGGGGCCGAGATCGCTTATGATTTCAACAGCAAAATAGCGAAAATGAATCAGTCTAAGACAGAAGACCATCCTGTCTCTCTAGAAGTAAATTTCAAAACCAGCCAAACAAAAGTGAACGATAAAGCCGTAAAATTCACCAATCCGCCCTTCATGGTGAATGGTATTGGTTATCTTCCACTAAGGCTACTCAGCGAAACGCTGGGGGCCAAGGTAGATTGGATACAAAAAGAAGATACTATTGAAATTACGACAAAATAGTAAATTAAAAACCAGTCCAAACATGATTCATGTTGGACTGGTTTTTTATGCTATACACTGCGATAATATGCGAATTCCTATCTGTTTTGGGCAATTCATTACAACGTAGATCTCACATCTATTGTTTAGCTTTATTCTCTTTTTCTCTTTCGACCAGCATATCTACGATCATATCAATTTGCCCGGTAATAGCGATTGGATCATAGCGATAATACGTATCAAAATCGTTAAAGAACACTCTATTGTTCTTCACCGCAGGAAGATTCCCCCACACAGCGGACGACTTTAGTTGCTTGAGCGCGTCACCCTTTTTCTCGGGGTCATACGTAGTCAGGAACATATAATCTGCGTCATACTGTGGCAATACCTCCATCGAAAGCTGCACCGTTTGTTCCTTGGAGTTCACTGTTTTCTTTGGCATGTTCAGTTTAAGCGCATTGTATACAGCTTGGCCGCCGCGACCCGCATTGTCGCCAAAGATCCAAAGTGCGTGCTTGTCCGTCAGCTCATACAAACCGAAAGTTGCCTTTTCGTCAATCACACCTTTAAGACGTGCGCGACCTTCAGCGGCCTTTTTATCAAATGCAGCAATAAATTGCTCAGCCTTCTCCTTTTCCCCGGTGATATCGCCGAACAGCTTGACCGTGTCATAGATATTAGTCGTCGTGCCGTACGGAATGTACAGGGTAGGTGCGATTTTAGACAAAGCCTCATAATTCGTATCCTTCATAACCACGATCAAATCAGGTTTGAGTTCCAGCGTCTTTTCCAAATTGGTCGGATCACCCACCTCTTTGGTTCTTTTTTCCTTCAGCAAATCGGTCAGAAAAGGATTTTGAAACGCAGTCGGCTCTACACCCACCACGTTAGCACCTACAGACAGCAGTTCTCCGCCGTAAAAATCCGTTACAATACGCTGGGGCTTAGCAGGAATTTGAATATCCCCCTTAACCGTTTTAAAGCTTCTAGTCTCTCCAGTAGTAGCCGACTCTTGCTTATCTCCTGAAGATGAAGCCGGATTACTTCCATTATTATTTCCGCCGCAAGCGCTGATGAGTACAGACAATACAAGTAACATAGCTGTCATCATAAAATACGATTTTCTTTTCAACTGATTAACCCCCTATATATTGTGAAGATGATCTTCCCGATACGCATGATAATGATTATCAATATCGTAAGAAATATATCAAGCGTCGTCCTTGCTGTCAACTGAAAAACGAACTTTGTACATCCCTCCTTAATAAATCAAAAGACCTGCCAAAATGATGGTCAGGTCTTTTTCGTGGAGCCGTCTTCAAAAACCTACACATTGGGGCTAGGTTGCTGAAGACTGCTTTCTGGTGATCGCTGTTTTGTTTTATATTCTTCTCCCCAATCCTTCATCAAGTTAATAATCGGGATGAGCGTTTTTCCGAATTCGGTGAGAGAGTATTCGACCTTAGGAGGAACCTGTTGGTAGACTTCACGGTGAACGACTCCGTCCTCTTCCAGCTCACGCAATTGGAGTGTCAGCATACGCTGAGTAATTCCCGGACAGATCCGCCGAAAATCACTAAATCGCTTAGTCCCATACATGAGATGATATAAAATAATCCCTTTCCATTTGCCCCCAATCACGTCCAGCGTGAACTCAACTGGACACGCCTGATCATTTCCAGCGGTACATTCCCCAAAGCCGCCTTTCCGATTGCGCATAGGCTTTTCTCCTCCTTGGTATCATTTTATATACTACAGCACATTAATGTGCGTACTTCAAAAACGGTCATGTATATTCTAATATTAAGCATGTCACTTGGTAAGCGTCAATTTTAATCAACATCCATAAGGAGTGGAATAACGATGGAAACCTTAGCTACTACTAAAGATCAAATCTTATCTGCATACGAGTTCAGACATGCAACGAAGGAATTTGATAGTCATAAGAAAATTAGCGATTCCGATTTTGATTTTATTCTTGAAACCGGTCGTTTATCTCCAAGCTCGTTTGGCTTTGAACCCTGGAAATTTGTTGTCGTCCAAAGTAAAGCTATGCGCGAGAAGCTGCTTCCTTACTCTTGGGGGGCACAAAAACAGCTGCCAACAGCCAGCCATTTTGTACTCATCCTCTCTAGACTTCCTGAAGATATGGTAGCCTCCTCCGATTATATCAAGAGTATGATGGAGAACGTGCAGCAATTACCTGCTGAAGTGATGCAAGGCAAAGAGAAAGTATATGATGCCTTCCTTAAATCAGATTTTGCGCTGGAGGAAAATAAAAGAGCCTTGTTCGAATGGGGCTGCCGGCAAACCTACATCGCACTGGGCAATATGATGACTGCCGCAGCTCAAATCGGCATTGATTCCTGCCCTATCGAAGGTTTTAATAAACAGGAAATCGAACGCATCCTCTCTGAAGAAGGCATTATGGATGCCAAGCATTTCGGTATTTCTTGTATGGTGGCATTTGGCTACCGTCTCAACGAGCCGCGTGGCAAAACTCGACGCTCTGTAGATCAGGTTATTGAGTGGGTGTAAAACCTTTTCTCTAAAACAAAGGGGTGCCCAACAGCCATTTCGATGGCTGTTGGGACACCCCCTTTTCATAAAACCTCAGTTCTTACTTTTTCCAATTACCTACTGATAATTCACTTCTTCTGCAAAGTAAATATCCTTCAAACGATCCTTTACGCGTTGAATTTCATCTGCTGTTAAAGGAGCCGCTGGACATAGCTTGAAGTTCCTTCCGGTGACATAGCTTACGTCCGTGTGACCATCCAAGTTGTAGGCCATCTTCGGAACCGGTTTTCGGGTATAATCGGTAAAGTCAATAATGGACCATGCCGCATCTCCATCCTCTTTGGATAAAATAATCCGCTGTGAGGCATTTTCGGTCCACAAATAGCGCAGATTCGCTGGTGAATTATTGGAATCCATAGCCGTCTTAATACCTGAGCCTCTAAACATGAGCGTAAACTCCGTATGATCATTATTGGATCCTGCTACTGATTCATAAATCTGTTTCAGCCCGTCCACGCCTACGATCTCAACCTTGCGATCAACAGGGAAGTGATTCACAAAATTCTCCCATATTGGAGCCATGTTATGGGTGTTGGCAAGTGCGTTGATGTCCAAAATAATGGACAAGTAGTTGACTGTATTTATACGTTGATAAGGGTTATCCAAATATTGCTGTACTATATACAGTTGTGGTGCCGCATCTGTCTCCGTCACATACGGGTCACCCGGATGAAGAGTCCAGCGTGAGGAATCTTTGGTATAGCGTGATCCAATCGGATCAATCGTAACCGAGTTCATGAATACGGTACCGCTATTATCAGCAATTCCTTGTGCGGGAACAATCGGATTGTCCTTATGGGACCAGTAAGGCATCAAGGGTGAGCCCTCACCATACATGCCGTTGACATTATATTGTGTAGCCGACCATCCCATCGCGGATGTAATTCGATAGTGATCTTTTAACCATTGAGTCTGTTCAGGATTCACCGTAAAGCTGGTCAATGATTTCGGGAGATACTTCCGATATTGGTCTGTATCCATGCTTTCAAACACGGATGGTAATCCCATCGAACCAGATTGGTGTAGCTCATTGAATGCATTGTAACGATACATGTACAGCCACTCATCCATCTTTGCTTCCCATATAGGAAGCTCGTACTGGTTCGGATACCCCATCAGAATTCCGACTTCATCTCCATACTGATCGACATATGCCATAACCTGTTTAAGCTGCGGCCGATTCGCTTCTACAAAAACAAATCCGTTTTCCATCGCCCACGTCACTTTGATATTGGGACCAAAGTGATCCATTAGCAATTGACGAGATTTCTTGATTTGGTCTACCGTAGTCGCGCTTCCCTGCAGCATGACGGAGACAGCAAAGTATTGCTTTTTGCGTTCTCCCGGTACTACTGTTAATTCCGCATCGGATGTGAAGAGAATCCCTTGGGATGGTGACTCAACCGTGATCTTTAATGGAATGACCGAGTTCACTGTCGGAATCAAATGAAGGTTGGCAATCTTTCCATCCTCGTCAAATATTCCTCTGGAATCCTCTACCCGAAGTATCAAGTCTGTCGGCAGCAATCCAGGAGCTATAACCTCTCCATTAGCATTATGAAATACGTAGGACATATTCCAAGCAGCAGGATCTAAAGTAGCAGCCTCTGAAATGTTATACGTAGCCAAGTATACGGACCTAATTACGTTCGGTGGCTCTGCCGGCGGAGTCTTCCCTTTCACGATCAGCTTGGTCTGAGCTGTAAGGACCTGATAAGGTTTGGCAATAGTGACCTTCATTTCTACAGGAATGAAGCTATCCGTAGCCGGAATATTTTCGGAATGTGCGATTTTCCCTTGTTCATCAAAAATACCTAACCCATCACTAAATGTGTACGTAACACTTGTGACGCTGGCAGCAGGAATGCTTACGGGTCGCCCTTTATTGTAGAGCTGAAAGGATAGCTGATACGAAGGGTACCTTTCCGGCTGATTTACCAGCTCCTGCGCCTTGATTACGACCTCATCTACCAGAAAATCCGAAGAATGATCCGGTGGAAGCACTGGTGGATCTGCCGGAATTACTGGTGGTTTGGGGTTAGGTCCCGGTGGTGTAACTGGCGGTTCCGGCTTCGGCTCCGGTGGTGTCACCGGCGACTCCGGTGAATCGGGGCTTGGGCGATGCTTTTTAGGCTCCTCAATTTCCGAATTCACAGGTTGTTGACTAGTTTCCGGTGTCAAATCTACCGTGATCTTCTTCGATTCTTGTTGGCTGGCCGTGTGAGGTATCGCTACAGTTCCACTTCCTAATGACTCCAGCAAACGCTTGGCACGTTCTCTCAGACCTCCACCGCCTAACCATATCCGATAAGCAACCAGCGTGGCGTCCTGCCGTCTCACAGACTCTTTAGGATGGAAATAGTGATTCGTATCTCCCTCGATCAGTTCCAGCCGTTCCATCAGCCATACGCTCGTTTGTGCATAATCTGATATATCAGATTGATCCACAAAACTGGATATACCAGCATATCGGGTATCTTCAGTAACACCAAAATACCGTGCATACCAAACGGCCATATCCTGACGAGTCATATTGTGCTTGGCACCGAATAATTGATCACTAATTCCTTTCGTAATTCTCTCTTCCTGTAAGGCCTGTACATAAGGTAGAGCCCATGGTGACACATCACGAAAAGAAGTTACGCCTCTGTTATTCGATGTTCGCTTTAAGGTTTTAGCGAAAATGCTTGCCCATTCCTGTCGTGAGATAAAATGTAAAGGTCGAAAGCTCCCATCCTGATAACCCGTAACATAACCTTGAGCAGCCATGGTCTCAATCGCATCAGCTGCATAGGAATGTTCGATATCATTAAAGGCTCTGTCCGCAAAAACAGGCGCACTATGTATACAGAACAACCAGACAGCCAGTAAACCAGCCATGTAAAGCCTAATTTGTTTTAACTTTTTCTCATAATTCATTATTCGAGATTATTACACCTCCTTTACGAGATAGCACTGGGCCACTTTCACCTGTACCTTCATATCAACTTTGAAAATTAATCTCTCTTGTTTTCAAACGGTTTTTCATTACTGTTAACACCAAACTGTATATACTTGAATTATCGGAATAATCTCCCTAGGATTGAATAAAGCCAGCAAAAAAAGTGGTTTTGGCAATCTAATGTCCTGTTTATTCACCATGTTTTTTAAGCCGTAATTCCCTATCACTAAACAATGGTTTTCATTGGTAATTAAATATTTATCACCTTTTTGAGTTACTATGTTGATCCCGTATACAAATAAAAAAAGAGATAACATCTGTATCCGCATTCGCTTGGAGAATACAAAATGTTATCTCGTTCTCGTGTACATATATACTTATTAATTCCTGTCTGCTCTTTTAATTCTCTTTAAACTCAGAACCCTTATAAACATAAAAGTAGCCGTTTAAAGTTCCGTTTTGCGGATAAGCAGCAGGATCTTTGTCTTTTATTTGGCCTACCAACTCTCGATTTATAAGCGTAGAAGGGCCTTCCTCAATTAGTGCTTCAGCAGACATTTCAGTGATTGGTTTTACTGTGCTGGACCAGAATGTAACTAAGTAGACATCGTCAGCATTAAAATGATAGCGTCCTTCACTTGGAGTTCCCTCATAAAACAGCTCTGCCAAAGAAGCTGCCTCAGACCCTCTCATAAAAATTCGAATCTCATCGGTTCCGTTCCATCTATGAGGAACTCCGCCTTTTGGATTAACGTATTCTACAATTTCTGGCTCCTTGTCGCTAATAAAATCAACAACTGCATATTTATAAACCTCATCCGTTACACTCTTGGTTGCTATTTCAGTTGTTTTTTCTGTTCTATAGCCACTGAACTTTCCATACACATTCGGGGTTTTGCCAATAGTAGCCAAGGCCTTTTCTTGATCCATTAATCCAGCTCTTCCAGCTACTGGTGTCAACCTATACGTCTTGATTTCAGTCCCCTTGTACTGATCCCAAGTGTATTCGTAATAATATTTCGCATAAGATACTCCACTGTTCCAGCCTAAGGATAACAGCATGAGAATACCTACCATGAATACCAACGGCCATTTTTTCAACTTCATACCCTCACCCTCTTTTCTCCAAGTACACTCAAATCATCATTAGCATTATAGCTTTTCAATAAATCTATCAACAGTTAAATATTAGAAGAAAGTATGGATAAATTATGTCCTTTCCATATTAGCCTGTTCTCAAGATAATTTGAGCTTTCTCTCTCGGATGGGGTACGTATGGGTATTATTGCAAAAGATGATTTAAACTATTTGCCTGTATTCTGCTGATCGGTTGCTGCTATATAATGGGCAAATTGCCCGTTGACTTTCGGAATACTTGATCCTCGGTACTACTCCTGTCTGTTCAAGTTACATTATAGTTGGTTCCTAGTTTTCTAAAGCCGATCGCGCTGTTTTAAATCAGTAGGTTGTAGTAAATCGAATATTACAAACGAAATCACCTGTAATTCATATAGAAATGGATGAATTACAGATGCTTTTCTATTAGTTAGTAATGAGACTCCCTATTTTATTGTTTTTATGAATATTTTCCGTTCCGGCTTCCAATGCAGTTTTGTAATACGAGCATTTATGTTCAATAACTTCCATTGTTTTTTTAAGTTCTTCCATTTGTGCTTCTACAGTAGCTTTTCGTTCCATAAACATGTCATATCTTTGTTGTAGTGTGGAATCCCCACCAGAACACCAATCAATGAAATTTTTAATTTCTTTGATCGGCATCCCGGTGGATTTTAGACATTCAATTATTTTTAAAGCGTCGATATCGGATTCTTTAAATAATCTTGTTCCGCTAGACGTCCGTTCTACAAAAGGCATAAGTCCCTCCTTGTCGTAGTAACGCAAAGCGTATGCTGTAAGATTCAATTCTTTTGCAACTTCGCTGATAGAATATGTCTTCATCATGTATCTCCTATTTTTAATGACATAGACTTCGAGTTAACTCTATGATATAAGTGGGATTCTATCAAGTTATTTGTTGAATGTCAAAGTCCCCTTATAGGAAAAGTAGAATCAGGTGCTATCTAACGAAATATAATTAGCAAGAAAACAACATTACTGGATAGAGGCTTTATTAATAGATGTAATGTACCTGAACCTGTCGCTTGACTTAGAGTTAACTATAAGGGTTAACATTGATTTGCAAGAGAAAAAGTATAAATGGAAATGAATGAAGGGGAACTTCAACCGCTTCAGCTAGTTTTCAATTTATACCGATATAACTTCATTCTCTTGAAAAATACAAATAATAGGAGGCTGTTTATGATAACTGCTAAAGCACGAGCTGTCGATGGCCCAGACAAACCGTTTCGATCGGCTGAAATTAAACGACGGGATCTTGATTCACACGATGTTCTGATTGAAATTAAATATGCCGGCATATGCCATTCTGACATCCACACTGCTCACGGCGAATGGGGGCCAGTAAACTACCCTCTCGTACCTGGACATGAAATTGCAGGGATTGTCACGGAGGTAGGATCTGAGGTTACAAAGTACAGAGTTGGTGACCGGGTAGGGGTTGGCTGTATGGTTGATTCCTGTGGCGAATGTGAGAACTGTCGTAAAGGAGAGGAACAATACTGCCTTAAAGGAAATGTCCCTACCTATGCTGGTGTTGACAAATACGGCGAGCCTACACAAGGCGGATATTCTACCCACATTGTCGTAACTGAGGATTTTGTAGTAAAAATTCCAGATAACATTGAGCTTGACGTGGCTGCTCCATTACTTTGTGCAGGTATTACGACTTATTCACCGTTGAACCGCTGGGGTGCTGGTCCAGATAAGAAAGTGGCCGTTGTGGGAATGGGAGGCCTTGGCCATATGGCTATCAAGATCGCACATGCTATGGGTGCTGAGGTAACCGTTCTATCCCAAACATTAAAGAAAAAAGATGATGGCTTGCAATTTGGTGCTGATCACTATTATGCTACAAGCGAACCAGAAACATTTGAAAAACTTGCTGGGCACTTTGATTTGATTATTAACACGGTAAGTGCTGCCATCGATATGGATGCTTATTTTGCACTACTCAATCTAGATGGAACTTTGGTGAATGTCGGTGCCCCTGGGGAGCCGTTGTCACTAAATGTGATGTCCCTTATCGGACATCGCCGTTCATTTGCTGGTTCAATGATAGGAGGCATCCGTGAGACACAGGAAATGTTGGATTTTTGTGCAAAACACAATATTGTTCCTAAAATTGAGGTAATTTCGGCCGACCAGATTGATGAAGCCTACAAACGAGTGTTAGCTTCTGATGTGAAGTATAGATTCGTAATTGACATTAGCACAATGTAAGCTATGTAAATCATAAGTTGTACAAGTGATTTTAATTGTGAAGGTGTCCCCAAAGTATTACTTGGGACACCTTCACTTTATTCTGTCTACCATCTTATTGTCCATTTCCTCTTTTTGTATTTATTTGTAATCCAAAGATTCCACCCTTAGAATATAATGCAATAGGAATATATAGGAAGGCGGAACTTATCTATGTTCAAGAAAATGGATATTTACAGAATCCTCACTTTAATATTTGCTGTAGTTGTTATGATCTTTTCCTCTTTATCCCTCGTATATCCAGATACCTACAAGCATTCATACAAAATCGCACAATTTTTTCTTAGTCTCGTGCTTTTATGTTCTGGCATCACGGAGTTTAAGGCCAATCGTAAAAGTATGGCAATAGCCAGCTTTATCGTTTCCCTTCTCACTTTTTTTGTATCTATATTTACACTTGTAGTGCGAACAGGATAACCACACGGTTCTATACCTCAGTAACAACCCTTCCATAAGCCCCTCCCTCGTCATGTAAAAGAAAAGCCGAGCGAACTCAGGATCATCTGAATTGCGCTCGGCAAGTGTTACATATTTAGCAATCTTTAGTTTTCCTCTAATTCTTCAATTTTCTGCCGCTTTCCTATGCCAAAGACAAAATATCCAACAACGACGATCGCCATAAATGTTGCCCCGACAATCAACGACAAGCGTGTGTCTGGATTAAACCACATTCCAACGATCACCAGCAACAAAAAGATAATGGTGATGTAATTACTGATCGGAAAAAAACGAGACTTAAAGGTGTGATCCTTCATTTCGTCCTTCCACTTTTTCCTGAAATTAAATTGACTGATGGCTAAGGCAAACCACGGTACCATACCCGGGAGAACACTGGCACTGTAAATGTACAGAAACAGTTTGGAATCAGGCATTAAGTAGTTAAATAACACCCCTACCAGCAGCAAGGAAATAGTCGTTATTATACTATTTCTAGGGACGCCGCTTGCGGAAACCTTCCCAAAGAACTTAGGAGCTTGTCCGTTCTTAGCCAATGTATATAACATTCTGCCCGCACTGTAAATACCACTGTTACAACCTGACATCGCAGCTGTAAGTACAACAAAGTTAATGATACCCGCAGCAGCCACAATTCCTACCTTGGCAAAAGTCAGAACAAATGGGCTGCCGATCTCGCCTATTTGGTTCCAAGGATAAATCGTAACAATTACAAAGATTGCACCCACGTAGAAAATCAAAATACGCCAGATGATGTTTTTAATGGCTTTTCGCAGTGTCATCTTTGGATTTTCAGCTTCACCTGCCGTAATACCTACCATCTCTATCCCTTGGTAAGCCGCTGTTACAATGCAGAGTGCAAATAGAAACCCTTTCAAACCACCTGCAAAGAAGCCTCCCTGGCTGTACAGATTGGATAGACCTATCGGTTGTCCACCGTTACCGAGTCCAAAGAAGATCATCCCCGTACCAACTACTAGCATGAAGATAATGGCGACAATTTTAATCATCGCAAACCAAAACTCAAATTCCCCATAAAATTTCACAGCCGCCAAATTGGCCAATGCAATAATAATTACACCTGCCAAAGCCGGCAACCATTGCGGGATATCTGGGAACCAGTAGCCCACATATACCCCAATCGCAGTGACTTCTGCCATCCCTACGGTAACCCATAAAAACCAATAGCTCCAGGCGGTCAAGAAACCGGCTAAAGGGCTGATATATTTATGAGCAAATGTAGCGAATGAGCCTGTCACCGGTTCAAGAATCAGCATTTCCCCCATGATCCGCATGACAAAAAACATAATAATCCCAGCTAAGAGATAAGCCAACAGCACTGAGGGACCTGCCCATTTTATCGTACTTGCCGACCCCATAAACAAACCGACGCCAATCGTACCTCCAAGCGCAATCAACTCAACGTGCCGTGGCTTTAGCCCTCTCGTTAATTGTTTCGATTCCAAAAGAACGCTCCCCTTCGTATATGTTCATCATCAAACGCTAATGATCCGGAAAACTGTCCCCAAACATTATTAATTTTTCAGACTGACGTGGTCGTGAGTGAACAACTACAAAGTAGTTCCACGATTCGTAATTATACAAGGAAACCACGTCCTATTTACCGTCCAAACCTTACTGTTTCTAAGACCGAGTCCGTAGCATTAGATGCATTGTATGACAAAAAACGCCTAAATACAACTGCTAATTAGCAGACATTTTTAGGCATGAAATGGAAAGGAAGGCTATTCATATTTTCTGAACAATGGTCAATTTAATGCAATGCATTAGAGTGCTAAACATACATATTTCTTCAATGATAAATATCACGATGTTAAGCCTATTTGAAATCTGTATTCTTACAGTGAAAAACATGAAATCCGAATGAAAGAGCAACATTTCAAACATTACCTTGTGATATAACTAGGCATGAATTCCAAACAAGGAGATGAAGATCAGGGTTTTGAACCACTTATTCAATGATGAATATGTATTCATTTGAGATTTTTTATAAAATTTTTTTGATCCTTGGTAAACATATAGCCACGTCGTTCGTAGAACCTGTGAGCCTGTATCCTACTTGGATGAGATAACAGTTTGATCCCGGAAAATCCATGGGACTTCCCCCACTGTTCAAGACGCTCAATCAACATGCTACCTACACCTTGACTTCTATACTTTTCTTTAACAACAAATCCTAGTACATTTACCAAAGATTCAGAAAAAAGTAATTCATGTGGGCTTCCATGAATATATCCTAACACCTCGTTATTTTCTTCATAAACAAAGATCACATCTTTTGATTTTTTTATAATCATTTCAATCTTCTCTTTTACTTTTTCTTCAGAAAATAGATATAGATTGGGGTTAAAATCTTGGTTCAACAAATAAATATCATGATAATCAGAGACTCTAATTTCCCTAACATTTTTTTCTTTCACTTTTAAAATGCCTCCTTTTTTCATCATACGATGCTTTATGTTGAATCATTAATCCTCGCAATCATACCCGTTAAAACACTTCAGCATCTCGATGAACGCTTCAAGTTTAGAATCCTCCCATGTTGAAATACGTTGATAAAACTCTTTTTCTTTTTCTTTTAAAGCTTCCAAGGCTTTTTCACGACCATTGGCTGTCAGGGATATCAACACTCCCCGACGATCCTCAGGATGAGTTTCACTTTTTACATAATTCAAGTGTTTAAGCTGAGTAACAAGCCGACTAACAGAGCTTCGATCCATAGCGGTGGATTCCGCCAAAAATGTAGCGCTTGCCGGACCGTATGACAGGAGACAACGTACAATCAGAAAAGCTGCAGGTTGTAATGATGGATCGAAAAGTGCCGCAGTTTTTACATTGAGTGCATGCGACGCGCTTATAAGTGCATTAAGTTGTTCACCAAGATTCAGTTCTAATTGCTCTCTTGTAGAATCTGGATGTTGAGTTTTATTATCCATATGTCTCCACCTTATTTGAATGAGTTCGAATATATATTTGACATATATCAATCAAAATACATATACTTGATATATATCAATCATATTTTCAACTTTGGTAAGTGTCAAGCAGAAGATCTACAGTATAAAGCATCCACAACCGTAAAGCGTAGACATGAATATGGATGTAATTGGATCGAGAATTTGGAGGATGATTTATATGTCGATATACCCGATTATTGTAATCACTGGTGCTACTAACGGTCTTGGACAATGGGTAGCAATTGAATTAGCCAAACGTGGGGCACATCTAGTCTTAACAGCCAGAAATGAAAAACGTGCTGAAACGACTAAAAATATTTTAAAAGATCTGGCGCCCAATACAAAGGTGGACTTTTTTTTCGGAGACCTGTCTCTTATGAAAGATGTCAAACGTATGGGAGATGAAATTAAAGCTAATTATCCAAAGATTGATGTATTAGTGAACAATGCTGGATTACATGGATTTGAACAGCGAATAACCTCAGAGGGTTTGGCAGAAATGATAGCCGTAAACTATCTTGCACCGTGGCTGTTAACACATACACTACTCAATTCACTCATGGAATCCACAAATGCTAGGATCGTCAATGTGGCTTCTGAAGCATCACGCAACCATGGTGAATTAAAATTACCGGAGGATTTAACAGATACATCTGCATTTACAGCAAGAGGTTCATCTAAGATATACGGAAAGACCAAGCTTCTTAATATCATGTTTACAGAAGAACTTGGACGTCAGCTAGATGGAACTGGAATCGTAGTTAACGCACTTAATCCAGGCTTTAACGTTACCGGCCTTGGTCGCGAGTTAGGATTTTCTTCGATACTTGCGAAAATATTGAACGCTTTGCATATTGGAGACCCACGGAAAGGAGCGGACATCATTATTCGTTTAGCAACAGAATCCCAATATCAAGAAGTGACAGGCGGATATTTTAATGTTGGTACTGGTAAGCCGATTGTGCCGACATATCCTGGTGGGGATATCAAGATGCAACGCCTACTTTGGAGTACTACAACCGAATTATTACGGCAAAAAGGCGTTATGGAATGAAATAGAATCTAATATCGAACAATGCTCCTCCAACGAATGGTTCATTTTGTAAACTAAATCTCTCTTTTAACCGATAAATACATATGTTGGTTCTGTACTTAAATATCTCCTCTCATCTTTACATATTCAAGTACAAACGCGTATTTTTCCTAAAAGGGGGCTTTCTATGAACTATCTAGACGAGCATATACTTAGCCTCAAAGCTAAAATGGTGGATCAGAAGACAGCTAATAACGATAATGTGAAATCCATCCCAGCTCAAACTCAGAAATCGGAACAGGACGGTTCCATGTTTGAAGAAACAAAGCTACTTCATGTTGAAAATGATTATCTCACGTTGGAGCCCATTACAATACTACACGGAGAGATTGGTTTCTACATCCCCAAGTCCTTTACTCCTATGCCAATGGAGCAAGCTATAATCAAATATCCTTCAGAGCATCGACCAAAGGTCATTTATACCTCATCTGAGGAGACCATCAATATCACTTTTAATCCTACAGATACCGCTCTGGAAGCGGAAGAACTGCCCGATTTTGTAGAGCAAATGGCGGATATTCTACGGTCTGTACAACCGATTCGCAACTGGTTAGGTACCGAAATGGTCACCAACTGTTCCGGACTTTCAGTTGGACAGATTCGTTTTGTGGCGGCGGGGATCGACGGTAATCTATACAACGAAATGCTGCTCTTTATCCACAAAGGACGAGTTGTCATAGGTTCCTTTAGCTGTCTGGAGGCAGATCTCGAAGTCTGGTTACCTGTAGCGGAATACTGGGTTCAATCCCTTTCTGTACTCCCCACCTCTGCCTATTCTACAAATGAGAAAGGAATGACTACACCATGAGTCTGGGATACGATCAAATTCAAATTCACCCTTATGAACAAATTGATCTAGAAGAGCTCACCTTAACGAAAAGAGTTAACGAGCATACTCGGCTTTATTTTACAGGTGTTATCCCCGAAGACTTGCAAGACAGTTACGTGGAAACGACAGAAAAAAATACCATCATTGAAGTCAGCCAACAAGATGAATCTGGCGCAAGCAAGCCGCTATTTAGTGGGATTGCCCTCTCGGTCGAGGTAAAAGTCGTGCGAGGTGTGTACTATCTGGAGGTGGAAGCCATTTCCCATACATACCGGATGGACATGAAGCAGCGTACTCGTTCTTTTCAGTATACGAAAATGACGATTCCTCAAATGCTGGAGCACATAGGTAAGGACTATGAAGGGCTGGATGTAATCGACGGGGCTACTGGCGGAGAAGCCATCGGGCGGCTTGCCATTCAGTATCAGGAGACAGACTGGGCTTTTTTAAGACGCATAGCTTCACGTTATCATACGAGTCTGATGCCTGTAGCTCGTTTTGACAGTCCCAAATTTTATTTTGGTATTGAGGACAGCCCTGCACAGGCGATACTGGATCATACCCGTTATACCGTACGTAAGCAGTTGCTACCTTTTCGTTATTTTCAGGAGAATGAACAAACCAAACTGAGTGAACATGATTTTATTTTTTATGAGGTAGAAACGGATGAGGTACTCGACTTGGGCGCTCAGTTGAATTTTCAGGGGCATAACCTGTATGTGATGGAAGCCTACACCGCCATGAGCCAAGGACTGCTGCGGCATCAGTATGTATTGGGTTCTTACCAGGGATTTCGGCAAAAAAGCTACTACCAGGATAAGCTGGCAGGTGCCTCATTAAGCGGTATTGTGCTGGACGTACGTCAGGATCAGGTGCGCATTCATCTGGATTGTGATGAACAACAGGACGCAAACCTAGCACACTGGTTCAACTATTCTACTGTGTACAGTGGCGGTGGCCATACCGGCTGGTACGTCATGCCAGAAAAAGGCGATTCAGTTTCCCTCTATTTCCCCGGTAGTCGGGAAGAAGACGGCGTAGCAGGTAGTGCCGTGAGACGGGCAGATCGCAAGAGTACGCATAACCATTTTTCCAATCCGCAAATGAAAATATGGCGTACCCCGCATGGCAAGGAAATTCGGCTAGGACCGGATGAACTGGTCGTTACAGGTAAGGACGGCGCTATTTATATCAAACTGGACGATAAAGAAGGCATTCATATTGCGAGCAGCAAACAGGTGAATATTACGGCAGGAGGCAATCTCAGCCTGTCTGCGGGGAAGACGATGAGTCTGTCCGCAGGTAGTCAGCTCCGTATGGATTGTAATGGCAGTCATATTGAATTAAGCGGATCGGCGGATATGAAAGGCAGCGAAGTGAAGTCGAATTAAGGATGATTAGAAATGGAAAAGCAAACAGATGTGTTAGATCAGCAACAAGCGGCTCTTCATCAGGCTTGGTCTTTCATTCGCAAAGAATGGGCGTTGAAATGTAAATCAACACAAACACAAAGATTACAGCATATAGTAGAACATTTTCGCGCCTTTTGTGAGCTGGTTCGGCAAAAACAACTCACAGGTCGTAAAGGTCATATCGGTTACATCACCTACTCTATGCTACGCACCACATGGCTTGAACAAAAGCCCGTTTATCTTGTTGAAGCTACGGATGCCTTATGGATGCTTGATGCTGAGCCCGTTCAGTTGGAGTACGATGCAAGTTGGATTTTTCTCTATTGGACTCAATTACGTGAACAACTTGGGGCTGAAACTTTGAAGCAACAAGTCTCCCTTTCCGAACTTGAATTGGAACAGATCATGCTGGAAGCAGCGGGATATCTTCATACGATGATCGTTAGTCTGGTTCGTCAGGCTATGAAGCAAGCAGTCGACCTACCAGAGTTTGAGACGTTGGATCGTGAAGAAGCTTTTGAGATTCGCGTCGGAGAGTATATGGATCATAGTGTCTCCGTGTACCGGGAAGATCGGAGACCCATGGATGCAAACATAATAAAGTCTTGGCTGGAGGAAAAAGAAGAATCGGCCTACAGCTACCAAGCACTGTCTCAAGTTCAACTGTCGGATGGGGATTACAGTTCCTTGGATTTTCGCTATACAGTCTTTCGCCAGATCGGGATGCAACAAAGTCGATTGCATCACTGTATCCTCGTAGGCACGGTATGGCAAGAAGCTCAGCTAGATGGAACCGACCTTTCACACAGCCTGCTTCACGGAGCCGATTTCAGTGGCTGTTCCCTGCAAGAGGCTGTACTAGACGAAGTGATAAGCAATAGCAAATATGGATCGGATGCTTGGCTGGATTGGGAACCGTTAGGATTGGATGGAGTGAATTTTACAAGAGCTAATTTACAGGGAGCTAGTTTCCAACATGCACAGCTTCAAGGAGCTGCTTTCCAAGATGCCGCGCTGCAAAGAGCTTTATTTAACGGCGCGGATCTAACAGGTGCCTGCTTTGTAGGAGCCGATGTTACTGACGCTTCTTTTATAGGTGCATGTTTAGTAAAAGCTAATTTTACAGGAGCAAAACTACACCGGGTTAGCTTTACAGATGACCAACTAAGCGAAGCCATTGGCCTTGCTGCTATAGAAGCGCCCTTGGCTACACAGATAACAGATGCAGTTAATAAAGGGGAGTGGATGTCATGAGATATTTTCGACTCATGGTGGACGAGCGCGTAAAGTATCGGGTGGAGACTGCTCCCCTAGCTCCCTTGCAGGTGGAAGATATCCTTTCGGGTCATACCATTCAGACAGAGGACACTCCCCTATTTTTAGCAGTACATACAGATCCACGAACCGTATATCCGGATTTTCTGGAGTTCCCTTTGCCGCTGGTTTCAGACTCCATGAAAGCCCTGTTGGAAAAATATATGCCGGAGCTGGAATGGAAGGCCGCTATACTTACCGATTTTCAGCAAGCCAGGCAGGATGTGTACTGGGTACTGCGTCCACCTGTAGTGGATTGTCTTTCCTCACAAACCGAGTGGTATCCCGACCATACCTTGAAGCAACTGGTACTTAAGTACGGGAAAATCGAACCGTCTATATTTCGGATCGCCGGCTTGTTGGAAGCACATATCTATATCAATCTCGCGGTAGCGGAAAGTCTGCTGCGTCGTCCATTTACAGGTGTTCGTGTGCAAAAAGTGGAGATGGCCACAAAGGAGGAATAATCCGTATGGAAGAAGCAAGTGTGCAGCCTGGAACAAGTGCGAAAAAAAGCTATGTCGTGGCAGGTGCGATTTTAAGCTGTAGTTACGGTACACAGCCTACGCGTTTGAAGCGCCCTTTTAGCCACGGGGTGTATGTTAAAAATAAAGCACAGATGAATATTGGAGATTATGTGCCTGGAGTGAATATAAAATCTTTTGGGAATTGCTCCAGTCCGCTGAATCCGGCTGTGCAAGCCAGTGAGATGGTCGATATTTATGGGGTAAAAAAGGCCCCGTGTATTCCTGTCCTTACGATGCCTTGGTTGAACGGAAAAAGCGACATGCGCATCGAAGGCCAGCCGGCTCTTACGCAGAACTGTACGCATCAATGTCTTTATTGCGGACACATACAGATCGAAAATGACGGTCAGGAACTGGATTAATCAGGTACAACCTACCCCTATAAAAACAAAATGCGCTGGTGAGAGAATGGCCATCTTCTCCACCAACGCATGATATAGGTTATCTTCAAATCGTTCGCTCTGCATCAGGTACCACAAAAGGTTCGGTAAGGACAAGTGGATTCCTCAGGCAATGTAGAGTAAATTTCCTGTTCGGTAGAGTAGGCATAAGGGTTCGAAAGAACTTCAAGAAGCTGCTCCATCACACGGTAGTCTTCTCGTTCCACCGCAGCTTCCAGTGCTTCTTCTACCCGGTGGTTGCGTGGGATGATTGCAGGATTACTGCTGCGCATCAGCTGACGCGAGGAGGCTTGTGATTCCTGCTGTCTGCCCAGCCTCGCCTGCCACTGCTCGTGCCACTGGGTGAATTCCGCAGTGCTGAACAGAACCGTATCCTCCAGCTTGTTCAAAGTTAGGGCACGGAAGGTATTGGTGTAGTCGGCACGATGCTTCTGCATGATACTCAGAAGCTCCTCAATAAGAGATTCATCCTCCTGCTCTTCGTTAAAGATCCCCAGCTTCGCCCGCATTCCTGCAAGCCAATGATGGTGAAACATTTTTACAAAATCTGAAATTGCATCCTCAGCCAGTGTGACAGCCTGCTCCCTGTTGTCATGCAGCAGTGGCAAGAGCGTCTCAGCAAATCTCGCGAGATTCCACGCAGCAATATGCGGCTGATTGGCATAAGCATAGCGTCCATGCCTGTCGATGGAACTGAACACCGTCTCAGGATTGTAGGTATCCATGAAGGCGCAAGGACCATAATCAATGGTTTCTCCGCTAAGGGTCATATTGTCGGTGTTCATCACCCCATGAATAAAACCAACCAGCTGCCATTTGGCAATTAGCCCGGCCTGACGCTTAATCACTTCCTGAAGCAGTGAAAGGTAACGGTTTTCGTCATTGGCAACTTCCGGGTAGTGTCTTTCCAATGTATAATCAGCCAGAGCACGGAGATCTTGGGACGTGCCCCATGCTGAGACGTATTGAAAGGTGCCGACGCGAAGATGACTGCCAGCCACACGGGTCAGAATGGCTCCGGGCTGCTCGGTTTCCCGGATGATCGACTCACCCGTGGATACCACCGCCAAGCTGCGGGTGGTAGCAATATCCAGCGCATGCATCGCCTCACTGATGATGTATTCGCGAAGCATCGGACCAAGTGCCGCACGGCCGTCACCACCACGGGAGTATGGCGTTCTGCCTGAGCCCTTGAGCTGAATATCAACCCGTTCACCCAAGGGATTGATCTGTTCGCCAAGCAGCAGAGCACGTCCGTCTCCTAACATGTTAAAATGCCCGAATTGATGCCCTGCGTAAGCTTGAGCAAGAGGCGTAGCCCCTTCAGGAATCTGGTTGCCGGCCAGCTCCGCTACGCCATCATTCCTTTGCAGCGCCGTGCCGTTCAACCCCAGTGATGCTGCCAACGGATGATTAAGTATAATCAGCTTGGGTGAGCGGACAGGAGTTAGGTTGAGCTTTGTAAACAATGATTCCGGCAAACGAGAGTAACTGTTGTCGAAGTTCCACCCTATTTGATCTGCTATTTCTTTTTTCTCCGTCATAGTGTCTCCTTTTCTGCTGCGGTATCTTAGGTTTTCCCATTTTAGTTTTTACTTCTGCCCATTTATTATCCAATTATGAAACATGGAACATGCTTTTTTATTATAATCGATTATCAAACATTAATTGTATTTGAATACCGAACGGGTCTTCAATAATACCGTAGGCTTGGCTAAACACATTATTAGATAAAGGCACAATAATTTTCACTCGATCATCTGTAATTAAGCTATCATAAAAACGTTTAATTTCTTCTAGGTCAGCACTTTGAATACATAATGAAGTATTATTCCCTACTGTATATTCTTCACTGGGATTCATTGTATCTTCTGCTATCATTACTTTTGATTTTCCGATGGATAAGACTGAATGAGAAATATAATTTTTATTTTCATCCGTAAGCTGTATGGAGCTGTCACGTTCGGCCATGTCTTGATAGGTAACCAGAAACAATTCCTTTGCGTTGAAGTGTTTTTTGTAAAAATGTATAGCTTCTTTTGCCTTTCCGTTCATGGATAAGAAAATAGCTACTTCTAGTGTTGTACTCATGGTATCAATCTCCTTTTATATGTGTAGATATTTTATGAATTTGATATATTCCCTTGAACTTATTATCATATAAAAAGGTATCAAAATATGACACCTTTATAAGGAGATTTAGATGAAGAAGTCAGAAAGATTAAATGATATGATCAGATACTTAAACAGTCGAGAGTTCTTTAATTTAAATGACCTAATGGATAAATACCATATTTCAAAAAGTACAGCTCTACGTGATATTCATTCATTAGAACAATTAGGTATGCCTATTTTTTCGGAACATGGTAGACATGGACGATATGGTATCTTAAAAAATAGATTGTTATCCCCCATTATTTTTACGATGGATGAAGTGTATGCTCTGTACTTTGCAATGTTGACGTTAGAAGCTTATCAATCCACCCCCTTTCACTTAAGTGTTAATCAACTCAATGAAAAGTTTGAACACTGTCTTTCTAAAATACAAATAAACCAGATTCATAAAATGAAAAAGGTTCTACAATTTGAAATATATCAGCATAATCATGTTAGTCGTTATTTAGATAAAATTTTAACAAGCATTCTTAATGAGAGTACGTGTAAAGTTAAATATGTAAAAAATAATCAGAACAAAAGTTACTATGTTCAATTTTTCAAAATTTCCGCTAAGTTTGGCCAATGGTATGCTACTGGAATAGAGTTACATACGAATAAATATAGAGTTTTCAGATGTGATCGAATCACCTTTGTAGAAGAAGAGGAGAACAATTCTCGCTTTTCTATAGATGAACTCCTTAATCGTTCATTAGAAATGTATCAAACTGAGAAGAGCATTGACTTTGAAGTAGAGATTGTAGAACAAGCCAAGGATATTTTTTATAAAGAACATTATCCTTCTATGAAAATAGAAAATGGTGATAAGACAGTCATTAAGGGATTTTATAATCCTGGAGAAGAGGAGTTTATCGCTCATTATTTGATGAGATATGGTCATTATGTACGATCAGTGAAGCCAGAATCTTTAAGACAAATGATCCAAGATAAAGTAAAGAATCTCTTACATCACTATCAAAAATTATAAGATCATCGAAGGTTTGTTCGAAATTTTCTCTGCATTTAGCCAAAAAAGGAGCCTTAAGCTCCTTTTTTGGCTAACTATGACATTTGAATTATGGCTTCCGTTTGGCGATAACGGCATAGGATACCGTTCTTGTGGTTCCAGTTGGATTCCATGCAGTAAAGAACCATCTGTCTTCCGCCGCAGAATAGTTATCGAGAAGAAACCCTTGCTGATTTCCAGAGAAAATCCATGAACCGCTAATCAGATTGTAGTCGTTACCGTTAATCGTAGTACTTCTAAAGCTATTTGGCGGAATAGTGACCGGAGAGAAAGTGAAACGTGCAAATCCATCTCCAAGTTGAGTTACACGAATGGCTTTTCTAAGATTCTTAATCACGTGACTTCTTTTTTTCAGCTTTCTTCCCAACTTTGCTTCCACATTTTTAATTTTCATCAAGGTTGCCTTTCTCAAAGAAATCATCTCCTTAATTGTTTTACTTATAGTTAATGTTGGGGTAGATACTTTTGAATGGACAAAATCCCCGGTAAATTGGCTGGATTATCTGGAGGTGCTAAAACAAAAAGCCCTTCCTTAAAATAAAGGAGGGCTTGATACCGCTACTTCTCATTATTTTCCGTTCCTATACCGATTTTGTTAAGCCGATATGGGTAATCATGGTATCATACGGATCTAATTCCATAGTTTGTTTTCCATATTCCGTATCAATCGTCGTTCTTTGGAGTTGATCGCTATTGTTAATAACAACCAATATTTTACTTTCTGGATAATAAGCACACTCTGTATATAGGTTATCTGTAATGTACTTCGTTTCATGTAACTCATTGCCTGCAAACCGAATTATATTCAGCAGCAACCTTGTGTTTTCCCAGCTGAATTCGAAAGAAGGAAGGTAGATCCCCTTTCCTTTACCAAAGGCATGAGTAGACAATGCTATCATACCACTCGTTTCCTCCACTACCGCAGCTGACCCATCAGTAAGATAAATGCTATTCTTTGGCGTTATACTGGCTCCCTCAGGTACCAAACCATGCTCATCCCTAGCCTCGTATGCCCATCTTCCATGACCTACTCTGGAGCCTGTATCCTCATCCAGTCCAAGAACATGTGCCATTCTGAAAAAGCTGTCGTGGCCTTCAACCGCAGAGGGCTGGTTGATGCCAATAAAGGTACCACCCTCATAAACCCATTTCGTCAGTAAGTCCACACACTTGTTGTCATTCCAGTGCTCCCCACCACTCCATGCTGAACCAGCAGAGCCGGCATTGATCACTACATCACAATCCTGTAGAATTCCCTGACGGATATCTTCAAAATCAATGAATTGCACTTCAATCGGCAATCCGGATAAAGCTTCATTGACATGAATCAAATCATGCATATACGTTTCATGGAAATGGCCGGACAATGTCCACGATCTCAATTTTCCCCAGCTATGCAGAATAGCTACCTTCGTCTTGATGTGATAGGGTTTGCCTTCATGATGCAGTTTCTTAATTTCTCTGAATTCATTGGCAATCTTTTCGATATAATCACAAAAATCCGGGTAAGGCTCTACAAGATGTAAATATCCGCCCAATCCAATCCGGTCAATAGGCTCCCGCAGCAAGGCGCGCCGGATATTAATCCAATACTTTTTGGCGTCCAGCGTGGGGTTTCCCCCTTCCATAAAGGTAGGAAGCCCGCCTAAACCAACTGGAAATAAGTATGGATGCAGCCGAATCTCATGCGTATTCACTTTTACACCTGAACAGAGCCTCGCCTCGTATCCTGAGAATACACATTTAATCAACCCGTCAAATCCAAACTCTTGAAAACGGTCATTGTAAGGCTCCATGCCCACCCAACTGTCATCATAGAAAACATAGGCCAGCTTGTCGTGCTTATGCACAATGTCAATTAATTTCTTGCCAAATTCGATTACAAAATCATTGATAAATGCCATCCAATCCAGCTTGCGCTGCTCAGCCGGGATATGACTGACGCGGTATTTCCCGCCATTCACAAAATCCTCGGCAGTCATCGAATACCCGTATTTCTTGGCAAACAGATCAAGCGCTCTTGAACTTACCGTAAAATCGTATGAACCCCAGTCAGAGAACAGATGGCGATTGCGCTCATTACTGCCCCAGATCCAGGCGAAATTATAAAATAAGGAGGTAAACCGAACAACCGTGGTTTCCTTATGATGGAGACACCAATCTTCCATCCAATCCAGCAGATATTTTTGCGTTTCTGCATAGATGGGATCAATCTGCATCAAATGCTCTTTGTCCCAATGATTCGTGGTGTGATTGTACATGGAAATCTCTTCCCAGATCCGGTAGGCCATAAAGCTTACCGTGTATTTATGCCAAGGAACAATTCCAGTAATGACCACATTTCCAGATTCCCTTTCATAATTCCACTGTTCTCTTGGAACTTCTTCCCCGGTCGTTCTGTCAAAAACCTGCCAGTAGTTAAGTGCCTCTTTGGAATCATTCACTTTGAATTGTTCAGCAAAAAAATCCTCCATCAGATAGATGGATACATAATTTTGTACAGCTACCTTTGGATTTGTAATTAAAAAACACTGCTGCAGCTTATCCAGATGGTGGGACGCCCACTCGTTATGATCTCTGATGATACAGATTGTCGAATATATGCCGTACCCAGCGTTAATAATCTCATCGGACAATTGCGTGCCGTCACTATCACGGATGACATCGGCACCCCACCGTTCAGCTAATTTCAGGGTCAGCGCCTCATAACCGGATTCTCCCGGTAGTGTAAAGTTCCCCGTAGTTTGTTTGGACAACTTGGTTCCCTCCTAATTCAACATATCAGACAGAAAGGCCAATGCCAGGCCTTGACCCCAGCCCTGAATCCAGTCTTTTGGAATATTCCGATACCCATCCCGATCTTTCATAACCGCTGTGCCGCCCGACACACCTAGTACCCGTCCGTCCTCGCTAATATGGTTCAAGATGCCCTCCAATGCCTTTTGCACGTATTTGGTATGCAGCGGATTGCCGTTATTGATCATGGCTGCCGCGATTCCGCAAGATGCAGACACTTCTTCGTAGGACTCCTCGTCATCCAGTACCGTCCGCCACAGGCCGTTCTCCGTTTGAACCCCCTTCAGTGCCGCCAGTTGATCCCGAAGCGAACACTCCACGTCCATGCACTGCGGATATAAATACCAGTCTTTCAAATGAATTTTAACTTGCGACATGGTATATGCTCCCCAAGCATTCGCTCTCCCCCAGAAAAATCCGGACATATGGTCTTGCTTGACATTATTGTAGCCATGGTACCAGAAACCGCTACTAGGGTCTTGCAGGTATTTGATATGCCAGTAATATTGGTTTAAGGCGTCCTGGATCATTTCCTCATCCTTTAATTTGGTTCCTACACGGAGCAGAAAAAATGCCGCCATAAACAATGTGTCCGCCCATGCCTGTTCTGGAAAATCATTAGCAACGGATACCGTATGCTGCAAAACATGGTCTCCAAACCTGAGAGCATGGTTCCGAATATAATCCACCTTGCTCATCACAATATCCCAATATTTCTGGTCCCCTGTTTCTTCATACAATGTGATCAGCATATGACCCATGGCACATGTGTTTACCGTCCAATGCGGCAGCCCCAGCTCGATATATTCATCTGCCCATTGCACAAGCATATTCAAATACTCTTGATTTCCAGTTTTTGTATAGGCTCTGGATACCCCATAATAAGCCACACCGCAAGGCCAGTCCCACGTTAAATCCATCGCCATTGTTTTTCTGACGACTTTGTCGATAACTTTTAATATCTCTTCCTTGTCACAAATCAATTGAAGCATCTTTATTCCCCTCTCCTAGCGCACACGCCCCCAAAGGCGCTTGAGAGCTGTTTGTCGCCGTTTTGAAAACGCTTTACTTACTCCATTGTACGCAGTAAAATAGTCTCCATCTAAGCATTTTCGCAACAAAACTGCGCAATTCCAATCATTTATGTGAGGATTTTGCAAAAATCCAATAAGCGACTTCCAATAAACAATATATAGATCGAAATGGTCTAGTTCGTCTATATATTGCACCTTGGAGCGATTGGAATCGAATTATGCAAAATCCTGATGTACATCTGCTGGTTAAAATCAAAGTCATGGGGGTATTGAATATGCCCAGAAAAAAGAAGCCCGTTATAGAATATCGGCACTACAGCTTGCCTATAAATTTCCCTGTCTTGCTATTAAGCGGTGAGCGTTGGAAGATTTCAGATATTAAAAGTGAGCATCTCCATTTCCATAACCATTTGGAGATTGGTATATGCTATTCAGATAGCGGCATCATGGAGATCAAAGGAGAATCTGTACCCTTCAAAGCGGGCGATGTGACCTTCATCCCCAGGTATCTTCCTCATACCACGTATAGTTCGCCAAATACAGCCAGTCTCTGGTCTTATATCTTTTTTTCGCCAGAGGACCTCTTTCAACATTCATTTAAAAGTGCTTACAGCAACTTCGAGCCAAATTTGTGGGTGGTGAAGGGAACGAACTGTATATTGAATAAGGAGCAACATCCCAAGGTTTATACACTTGCGACTTCAATCGTAGAGGAATTAAAACAGCAGAATCCTTACTATCAGGAAAGTGCCTACGGCTTATTGCTATCCCTTTACATAGAACTCCTTAGAATTCATTCCAGGAATGAACTGTTGGCAGATCAAGAAACAGAGCATAGCCTGAAAAGCGATTTTGTCATTTCTCCGGTTCTGGAGTACATCACGAAAAACTATATGAACCCCATTACCATGGATTTTTTGGCCGATCTGTGCCATTTAAGTACAACTCATTTCCGAAGAAAATTCCATGAAATTATGGGGACGTCGCCTCTCGATTTCCTAAACAGCACCCGAATCGAAGAGGCTTGCAAGCAGTTAAAAAGCACGGAAGATTCTATTCTTTCGATCTCCGAACAAGTCGGTTTTCACTCCATTTCCAGCTTCAACCGCTGCTTCTCCAGGCTTATGGGAAAGCCGCCAAAAGAATGGCGTAAAGGGGCGCAATCCGAAGCGCAATCTGCGAAAGCGTCTATACTGGAGTTTACGGGGTGGGTTTAGCATAACAGCAGAAATAAACTTGATAAAACGAATTCAATATTCTGGATATCAAACTAGCCATTTTCTGCTTTATATGATTAATCACATTTTGCAATGTATCTAGAAAAGCATAAAATTCAAATCTTTTAATAACTCCATTCCAGCAAGCCCCGTTGTATAGCCATCTTTGACCTTGAAAATTAATTTATGTAATAGCCAAGTGCCTAAAAATAAACGTAATGATGAAATCGGTGAATCTCACAAAATGACAACAGATGTTATATTATACTTGATTGAAGTTAAGCAAAGGAGATGCTTATAATGAATCAAGAACCAAATCAGCAATTAGGTGAGATTATTGAACAGTTCGTACATTCATATATTGCAGAAAATAACAATATTCGATCCCGAAAAGTAATCAACACTGCAGATGGGGATACAATAGCTCATTTAAGGGGAATTGGTTTTCCGAAAATAGGAAGACCGATACAAGAGATCGTCGATGAAATGAGGAAAAACGTCTATCCTCACCAAACCTTCATGCAACATCCTCGCTTTTTCGCATTGGTTCCTGGTCCAATGTCTCTTTACTCGTGGTTAGGAGATATCATGACCAGCGCCTATAATACCCATGCCGGAAGCTGGATGCTGAGTTCGAGCGCAAGCCTTTTAGAGGGGGAAGTGATCCGGTGGATGTGTGACCAAGCAGGATATCCCAATACTGCTGGAGGCTTATTTCTGTCTGGCGGATCGCTGTCGAATTTGACTGCTTTAGCGGCTGCACGCAATGCAAGGTTATCCGAGCAGGAATATGCCATTGGTACTGCTTATGTTTCAGATCAAACTCATTCATCGGTCGCCAAAGGGTTACGCATCCTCGGATTCCGTGGTGATCAAATCAGAAAGATTCCAAGTGATAAAAATTTTCGTATGGATGTTTCAGCCTTAGAAAAAAAAGTAATGGATGATCAGGCGGCTGGCATGAAGCCTTTTGCGATCATTGCCACGGCAGGCACAACCAATACAGGAAGCATTGACCCGTTAAACGAAATTGCTGACCTATGTGAAAAACATAACATTTGGTTACACGTGGATGGAGCTTACGGTGCATCGATTTTGGCTTCTTCGAAATATAAACCCCTTTTGAGCGGGATATCGCGTTCAGATAGTGTCACCTGGGATGCACACAAATGGCTAATGCAGACCTATTCCTGTAGTGTGGTTTTAGCCAAAGAAAAGCAGCACCTCGAAAATTGCTTCAGCACACATCCAGAGTATTTGAAAGATGCCGAGACTGATGAAGAACATATGAATTATTGGGATCTGGGCCCTGAATTAACGCGGCCTTCTCGAAGTTTGAAACTATGGGTGACACTACAAGCTTTAGGAACTAATGCTGTCAGTGAAGCCATAGAGCATGGAGTTCAACTCGCAGAATGGGCTGAAGATGAAATCAAAAAACATAATCATTGGGAAATTGTATCCCCCGCTAAGTTAGCGATTGTTAATTTTCGATATGCGCCAACTGGATTATCTGAGCAAGAATTAGATTCACTCAATAAAAGGATCTCCCAAGAAATGATGACAAACGGATACGCCTCTGTGCTTACGACACAACTTAATGGAAAAACTGTTCTCCGAATCTGTGCAATTCACCCAGACACTACGGAACATGAGATAAGGAATACAATTCAGCTTTTATCGAATATAGCACGCTCATTGAATGAGAGAAAAGCCTTTTTACGATGAAAAATTATGAAAAGAATTGCTAAGATTTCTGTAAATAAGCGAAAACGATCAGCATCACACAAATAAGAGGGGCATGCCGCCCCTCTTAACTTTTTTCCTGTACATCTTCCAAACTATTTGCCATTGTGTAATACAGTAACAATGAACAGCACTCAATCCTAAAACGACGTGCCTCCATCAATGGAAGTTATTTATTTTCATAACGTACTACGCCGTAGTTCATAAAAATACTGCACACTGGGATGCTTTAACTTCATCTTCTCGGTCATGTTTAAAATTCGCTTTTTTCCTACTCGTCTGTCCACTAAAGCTAGAATATTCAATAAGATATCATTACTCTCTAAGCTGTCCTCTATAGAAGTAGTTAAAAACTTATTAGCTACAACATTAAAATTAGACTTGCTTAATGAGGCCTGTGCTGACAAAAGCTCCTTTGCATGTTCTGATATTTTTCTACCTCTTGCAATTACTTGTAGACGCTCCTCGGGAACGTTCCCATTAGTATCTTTTCTAACCGCTTCAATTTCTTCATTGCTGATAGGAACTTGGATATCTGGATCATTCTTGATTTCCAACTCCGTCTGATACCATTTGATTGGACTAGTGATATCATTCATATTGAGTACATTCTTTTTATCTACGGCAATATAACAAATTCCAGATTTATCAGGTAAATAACGGTAACTGGTCGCTCGGTATTCGACCCTTCCGTCTAACGCAGGACAGCGGAAGCTCTCCAGTTGTTGCTTCAATTTACTCCAGGACATATATCCTCCTATGTTTTCAATGCCTACTAACAGCCCGTCCCCCAACTTGGCAATTTAATTTCCACGTTCCTCTACCTCATCATGCTCCTTGCTTCCAAACTCATCAAGCAATGTACGCACTTCACTTGTTGATTTGGCGTTCATTAAGCTGTTTCTGAGTTCACTTGCCCCTCGGAATCCACGGACATATATTTTGAAGAAACGGGCGAGAGGGCTGAACGAACGTGGCTCCTGCGCTGAATAATGATCATGGAGATCTAGATGAAGCCGCAGCAGTTCAAGCAATTCCTCACTGCTGTGTTCCTTCGGCTCCTTCTCAAACGCAAATGGATTCTGGAAAATACCACGCCCAATCATAATGCCATCCACTCCATATTGCTCAGCGAGCTTCAAGCCGGTCTGACGGTCCGGAATATCTCCGTTAATGGTCAGCAGTGTATCTGGTGCCACCTCATCACGAAGTTTCTTAATCTCCGGAATTAGTTCCCAGTGAGCGTCTACTTTGCTCATTTCCTCTCTTGTCCGCAGATGAATGGACAAATTCACAATGTCTTGTTTCAAAATATGGGTCAACCAGTCGCGCCATTCGTCTACGGCAGTGAAACCGAGCCTTGTTTTTACACTGACGGGCAGTCCCCCGGCTTTGGTGGCCTGAATGATATCCGCTGCGATTTCGGGACGGCAGATCAGGCCGCTTCCCTTCCCATTCTCGGCTACATTCGCTACAGGACAACCCATATTAATATCGATGCCTTTGAAGCCTTCTTTCGCCATACCGATGCTCATTTCACGAAAATATTCCGGCTTATCTCCCCAGATATGGGCCACCATGGGCTGTTCATCCGCTGTAAAAGTCAAACGCCCGCGTACACTTTTGTTCCCCTCCGGGTGACAATAACTCTCTGTATTCGCAAACTCCGTAAAAAACACATCCGGTCTGGCTGCTTCACTTACGACATGGCGAAACACAACATCCGTCACATCTTCCATCGGTGCTAGTATAAAAAAAGGTCGTGGCAAATCACGCCAAAAATTATTCGTCATATCAAAAACTCCTCTATAAATACCAGGACAAATCTTTGGTCCCAAAATGGTAAAGCTAACCTGTTCATGTCCTTGCTTCTTCTTCACATATAACATGTTTAAGCAACGTAGTTCAAACGGCAGTATATGTTAAGCATAGACATCTAAATGAGTATATCATACCCAAGAGAGGAGCAGACTCCCCAAAAGACTCGCAAAAAAAGGAAGAGCGCCGCCCCTCCTACTATCTCCGCCATTATATCTCCAAATTAGTTGCCCCTCCGTATCAGCAACACTGTACACTTCACATGCCATTGTAAATAAAATACATTCCCGCACTCAACCTTAAAGCGATATTCTGAATGCAGGAACATATTAAAGTTGTTTTTAAACCCTGTACATCACTGCTTCTTATGTGCATTTTCTAAATAGTCGTATCATCCATGTCACCTTTGCCCCACCGCTGCTCCGCCTTACAGCCACAAGGCTTCACAGCCTTTCACTCACGCTCTCACCCAATTTCTGCTTGCAATAATAGTCGTAAGAAGAAACAGAGGAATTTCTGATTCGGAACGGGAAAAATCGGGGTCAAAAAAGCAATTAAAGTAGAACTAAGGGTAGGGGGAATGACAGGAAAAAGCTGGGGATAGGGCAAAAGAAAATCGAAGGAAATGATCGAAAAAAAACAGGAGAAAAACCGCCTCTGTTCAATGATTAGCGGAGATTTGGGCGAACTTTCTATGTATTGCGGTGGAAATAGGAAAAAGAGCCGAGGAAAACAGGAACGGAACCCCTTTCTCGCTCGGCTCGTAACACGACTTTTTATGCTTTAGTACGACTGTTTATGCTTTGAGATGACTTTGTGTGCTTCTACACTTATCTCGATATATTACTACCACGCACTCCACGTGCACCGTATGCGGGAACATGTGAGTGTTGGTTGGATTCTGTGTTAGTTGGTTAAAACCCTTGATATATAAGGGTTTTAACCAACGCGTAGTGTTCGTTTTGTTTGAGTTTGATTGCTTGTTGACGATGTTCGTCAACAAGCAAAAAGCCAGGAAATTCATCATCAGATTAACTATACTTTTGCTTAATTTCAGCAATCCACGCCGGAAGTTTGGTGGTTAGCGTCATATTATGCCTTAACAAGTTACCTGCCGTTTGATTGGTTGCCTTACTAAAATCAACACTACTAATGAGTTCATTGATATAAGGAACAACATCAGGCTGTGATGTAGAATATGAGTTCACTGACTTGCCAAGTAATAGACTATCTAGTCCCCACTCTAGAGAAAACCCATTGACTACATTCTGCAGCTTGCTTGCTTTCCAGACTTCAAATGCCTCATCAAATTCCAGACCGCTCGATAAGTTACCAGGCACAAGCTCAGTATCTACAAATTCTTTCAATAACTTTGCTTGCTCGTATTCCCCCATGTTACTCAACTCTTGTATTTGTTCATAAATAATACGGAGTGTTTCACTATCTACCGTTTGCATGCCGTTAGGGGAGGTAACTTTTGAACCAATCAGTTTAAGGATATGATTCGCATCGATTACTTGCGTCCTCGTCAGCTTAGTTTTTCCAACAAGTGGATTAATCGGTGTTGGCGGAGGTGGAGTTCCTGGCTTCCAAGTTAAGTTTTTATAGGCACCGACATATTGCAACCAAGTGTGCTCATCAATACCAAAATCTACTTCATTCCACATAAATTCATAGTATTGTCCCACTAAATTTAGCTGTTCGGCAGCATCTTTAAAAGCAAGTACAAATACTTCTTTCTTCTCTTTATCATTTTCAATTGTCTGCCATTCAGTAGGATCAGGTAGAGTAGGAATCATTTCTATAACTTTTATGGCTAGTTTCTTTACAGCAGTTTCATAAGTATCGACGATTGCTTTACTGCTCTTGCCACCGCTCCCGTACAGTTTCAAAGCTGTATCTACGATTTTCTCGGTAAGCCGTGGATATTGGAAGTTGATGATCGTTCCAAACTCTTTATTTAAGCCAAACACTCGATTGGTTCGTGAGTAGGCTTGAATCAGGCCTTGAAGCTCAAGTGAGCGGTCAACATAAAGTGTATTAAGACGCTTAGAGTCATAGCCTGTCAGTAATTGATCTGCCACAATTATTAGATCAATATTCTTAGGATTTCGTCCACTACCGCCGCGAGTGGCACGCTCCACCAGATCTTCAAAATAAGCATCCTCACCGTGTTTTTTATCACCAGCGATAAACTCAATACCGGTAAATGCAGCGTAGTCCTTAAACATACCCTTTACAAGTTTAGGATCTATTGGCGTAGGATCATTTTCATTACCGAAACTAAATGTCATAGCCACGTTTAACTTTTCACCACGAGCTGTCAGCTGTTTCTTGAATTCATCATAATAAGCGATTACACGTTTTTTATAGGCCACTGTTAAAATAGCATTAAACTCTCTACCTTGTGATTGAGATTCCCAGTTATTTAGAATCTCTTCAACCACACGCGGGATATGCGTTTCATCTTGGTATTCTAACAATCCTCGTTTTTGAGCTTGCTTTTCAACGTCAACTTCTGACATCTCTTGAACTTGACGTTCGATTTCTCTTTCCGTCAACTCAGGATGTTCTTCCTTGATCTTCTCAGCTAATTGTTCTCTTAAATCATCATAACTCTTGAATTCTCCAGTGTTGATATAGTCAACGTGAAAACCTAGTACGTTTTTATCAGCAATCGCCTCATCAATCGTATATTGATGCAACTTAGGTCCAAATAACTTCTCTGTTGTATTGATGACTTCACTCCTTTCATTGACCTTTCCTTTGATCTTATTTTCATCAAATAAAGGTGTTCCGGTAAAGCCAAAGAATAATCCATTTTTCTTGAAATAACTCTTAATGGTTCCCATCATCTGTCCCATTGTCGTACGGTGAGCTTCATCGATGATAAAAACGATTTTCTTATCTGCTAAACTATCATCATGAGCTTCTTCCAACTCTTTAACCAGAGAATTCAGTTTAAATGTGGTCGTTACCACAATTCCATTTTTAACTGACTTTAGTATCTTTTTAAGCTGGTAGGTGTGCTTCGTATCATCAACGGAAACAGCCTCATAGGCAGCATACGCTTTGAAGTTCTCACTTGTACGGTTGTCTAACTCTCGTCTATCAACAAGAAAAACGACCTTATCAAATCCTGCTCTAGTCGATAAAAACAAAGCTGTCTTAAAACTAGTAATGGTCTTCCCTGAACCAGTGGTATGCCAAACAAATCCGCCATGAGGTATTTTCTCGTCATTGTCCCAACCAAAAGCAGCACCTTCGATAGATTGTAGGGCATACACTTGATACGGGCGCAATAGCATATGACGCCTGTTCTCTTCATCTTTAGCTTCGTCAATCACCAAGTAATCTCCTACCATTTGATGAGCCATTGGAATCATGAGAAAATGCTCCACTACCGTTTGCCAGTTGTTAATCGGTTTGTTGTCTTTATCCGACCAATGAAAAACAAAGCTAGGGTTAAAATCCCCTACGGTTTTGGGAGTAGCAAAATATCGAGTGGCAATTTCAGAAGTAATGACCATCATCTGCGAAAAGGCCATGAAGTTATTGCTGTATTCGCCGTCACGGTAGTATCGTATAAACTGTCCGAATGCCTCGTCTAGCGTTTTATCCGTACGTTTTTGCTCAATATTAATTAACGGTAAGCCATTGATAAGCAAGACAAGATCAAAACGGTTGTTATTTGATGTCTGTACTTCTCTAGCAATTTTATAGCTTGAGTCCCCGCCACGGACTTCAGCTTTTTTAAATATGGTTAACGTGATTTGTTTTCTCGTGATATTTGGATTATCATCTCGGTAAATGCCATCAATCTTTCCTTTTGATTCTTCAATGGCTAAAATCTTGGCTGCCTCATAGCTGTTACTGATACGGTTAACTTTTGCCATAACTTGTTTGAACTCGTTATCTGTTAATTCCACACCCTCCAGTTGGTCGGCATTAATACGGTTCAATTCGCCACGCCAATGAGCAACCAGATCAGCAACGGTCACTTTTTGAATATTTCCATCTAAGAAGTCAGGAGCTTGCCATTTATATTTTTTGAGTTCTTTAACAAAATTTTCTTGATAGGTTTTTTCTGCCGCAGTTTTTGGTGCACTACTCATGACTTCCGCTCCCTTCTATACAAACATCTCATTTAGGTATGCTTTTTTTATACTTTGTAATTTTTCCAGCTTACGCTGATGAAGGGTGATGAGGTGGTCGAGGGAGGCTAAGAACTGCCCAATATTCTCCTGCTCCTGAATCTCAGTAGGTATAAACACTTTTGTTTTTTTCAAAATTTCCGTATTAATTGATGGCATAGTCTGACCGACAGCACGAGCAATAACATCGTTTTTAGCTCGTGACGTTGACAGTTCGTAATGCAAATATTGACTATCAATGTTGTTTTCAGTCCTCACACGAAGAACACGCCCAGAAAACAACCAACCACTCTGAAATGGCGTTACTAAGGCATTTATATCAACTGAACCTACTCGTGAAAAAACAATATCATCTGTCGCCAAAACATAACTCTGCAATCTAAGAAAGTCTTCATCTGATACTTGTGGAATACCATTTTTTTGTTCAGGGAGGTCACCGGCTTTGAAGTGTTCTGTTGTTATGATTGGTGTCCCTTCCTCAACATAATCTTCTGCGTGAAGTGTACTTCCGAAAGGGCCAGTACGAACATCAGAGATTTCACCCAACTCACGCTGTTCCCAAGCGCCCGTGAATCCGGCAAATCTCCTTCTTGGCTCACACGCACCTTCAGCGGGGAACATTTCAGAAAGATAAGCAGATTTTAACGCTCTCGTTTTTTCTAACTTACGCTGATGAAGGGTGATGGTCTTATCAATTTGATTGAAGAAATTTCCAATTCCCCCCTGTTCTTCTTGACTTATCGGCGCTAAAAATGAATAGTCCGCAATTTGTTTCAAGGATATGTGTTTGATTGCATTACCTACGGATAATTTTTTCATCTCGGATATAAACTTATTATCGCTAGTTACTTGGTAGACAAATTCAAGCTGCTCTGAGTTAAGTCGTCCAACTCGTTGTGCTAAAACTGCTTTTTCATTACTATACTTACCTGTTTTCCCAATATTAACGCCATCCATCGTGACAAGAATATTACCACCACTTAGTAAATAATTATTTAAAATGGCTTCTTCAGAAATATCGATTTTATCCCCTACAGATGTAATACCGTTTTCTTCATCAAGAATATTTTTGTTAGTGACGACTAAATATTCTCCATCATCACTAAAATCAGCACTGCTAAACGCTTTTCCCGTACTAACTTTTGCTAAATCGCTCAACCTACGCTGTTCCCAAGAGCTAGTGTCTTGAAATTTTTTAAATCGCCTTTTTGGTACCAATTTTTTTTGTTCACTCATTACCGCACCACCAATTCACTCATTAAAGCTTCAAACGCTAATTCCAAGTCTCGACTTTCATTATCAATTGCTGACAACGTATAGGCATAGCGATTGTTCAACATTTGCAGCGTTCTCAGCTCATTTTTTAGCGGTAGCTCTACCAAACCAACCAAAGCATGCACGGCGCTTCCGAACCATTTTTCATACATCAGGTTGTCGATTTCTTCGTCTGTCAAAATTAAGATACGCTCGTACACGGCTTCTTTGAGCGCTTTTTCATCATCTTTCACGGCTTTGCTAAGCGCTGATTTATCCGCAAATAACTTCTCAACTTTACTCAGTAGGTTATATTCAACTGTTCCCTTGATCGACTTCTTCAACTCTGCTTTGACTAATTTATTTTCAAAAGCTTCACCAACTTCATTCAAGATGTCACCTAAAGCATTAGCTTCATCGCTATCTTCAACTTTTGAAGCCTCAACCAATTCTGACAGCTCAGTTTCAATCTCTTGAATGCGAACATTTTTTGATTCGATTTCTTCTATCATTTCACTAAATAAACGTTGCGCGATCAACTCATTCGGTACGATGACGCCAAACCAGCCGTCTTGCTCTTCACGTTTCTTTTCGCCGGTTCCTTTAGTTACCATATTCGGCTCGCGAGTACGTCCTGCCGTATAGAAATCACTTGATGCAATTATCTCTGTATCATGTGTCAGTGCATTCTTCCAAATCTCAGCGATAATCTGATATCCATCATAAGCATCAATATACTTGAACTCTGATAACAGCATCTTGATTTCAACGAGCATTTCATCCATTAACTGCGTCAAATTACTGTCTTTGCTTACATTTCGTAGGATATCCCAATATTTATCAATATAAGAGTTAGCTTTACCTGCGATTTCTTTTGATTTGTCAATAATGCGCGAGTCGCTCAGTATATCCACAGAAATTTCATCAACTGGTTTTAATAGTTCAAGATAGCCGGCACGAATTTCTTTCAACGAATGTCTCAATACATCTGGCACAGTAGACTGCAAAATCTTCAAGTCGTCAATGTTCTTCTGAGGAATCCCACCAAGAAGATGGGCATCTACATCATGAGGAATCTCTTCGTCAAGCGCCTCAATATAGCGCGGAATATTCATGTTATACTGATTCGCCAGTATTTCCTCACGAGTTGCTAAATGACTGTACCCTTTCTCTTGTCTTCGTTCAACATACGTATCCACGATTTTAGCAATGTCTTTTTCTTGTAGCATGTTTTGTTTGCCAACTTTAATAAAGTTGCGAGAAGCATCAATGATTAAGACAGGTTCGCCGATTGCTCGGTTCTTCTTCAGAATGATAATAGCTACTGGGATACTTGTATTGGTAAATAAGTTGCTTGGCAAGCCGATGATGGTATCAATATAATTCTTCTTGAGCAATCGTTCACGAATCTCACCTTCAGATGAACCACGGAACAGAACCCCGTGAGGCAAGACAATCGCCATTGTTCCGTTTTGACCCAAGTGGAATAGTCCATGTAAAAGAAATGCAAAATCTCCTTTGGAGTCTGGTGGCAATACTCCCGCTACTTCAAATCGAGGGTCGCTGACTCTTAAATTTGCTCTGTTCCAGTTCTTCGCAGAATAAGGTGGATTCATAACCACTGCATCAAACTGTACACCTTCATTTGGACGTGCTGGATCTTCTGGCCAGTCTTGAGAAAGTGTATCGCCGTTTTTAATAGTCATCTTATCTGGGCGAACACCATGGAGCAATAAATTCATACGAGTCAAGTTGTAAGTTGCTGTATTCTTTTCCTGTCCGTAATAGCTCAAATTCTTTTGAACATCTGCATCCAAATGTTTCTTTACCGTTAATAGTAGTGAACCAGAACCGACAGTCGGATCATAGATTGACTTGATGCCTGGCGTTTTCACTGCGATTTGTGCCATGACTTCACTGACTTGGCGTGGTGTGTAGAACTCTCCCGCCTTCTTCCCTGACTCCATCGCAAACTGACCAATGAGATACTCATACGCATCACCCAATACATCGCCTTTTTGCAATGCCACCATGTTCAAGTCTGCAAACAGCAAGATCAGTGCTTTAATATTTTTGCTGCGGTCGTTTAGGCTGCTACCTAAAGCAGTGTCAGTTAAATCAAGGGCAGAACTTGAAAACAATCCCTTGAACTCATTCGAATCTCCAGACACGGCAATTGTACGCTCAAAGTTATTCAAACTATCCGTTACTTTTTGAACTTCAAAATCTCCTGAGTTGATATCTTTTATCCAAGTCTGATAGAGATACTCAGGTGCAACATAATAACCTAGTATATTTTGAAGCATTTTATCGAGCTGTTCACCGTATTCAGCTTTGGCCTTTGTGTACTCCTCAACCAATTCCGATTCAGTCATTTGCCCTAAACCGCTGGTTACTTTGAATGCTTCTATAGTCTTATCACTCAAAAATTTATAGAACATCAACCCAAGCATATAATCTTTGTAACGGCTGGCATCCATTGAACCACGCAGTTCATTTGCCCCGTCCCATAATCTGCGTTTAATTTCTTCTGATGTAATCATATGTACCCTCCACTTTTTTAGTTTCCTTTTTACTTAGTGTACCTTCGCCACCAGTTGGAACTGCTTCGACACCTCTAGGTGGTATTAACTAATACTAATCCAGATCAACGGCCTGCATAGCTCCCATCCGATTGTACAGTTCTATATATTTCCTAATACGAGATTCTTCAGCTTCCCGAATACGCTCCTGAAGCTCACGATCTGCCTCGATAAATGCAGAACCAACTTCACGCTGAGTAGCCAAAGGGATATCAATAATCGGAATATTCTCCACATCATCTCTGCTGATGACAGTCAATGTCGCCCCCTTTTGGAGATAATTCAGGTAATACTGTCCCACAGGACTCTCCAAATAAACCTTAATATAAGTGGAATCAGCCGCCTCTTTAGGTCGAATACCAATAAAGTTATTTGAAATAATTAATTGCTCATTCGTTTCAGGAACCACTGCCATCTTATAAGTGAAGCCGCAGCATGAGAGAATCAAGTCACCTGGTTGTACTTGGTATGCTCTAATGCGATTAGTTTCTTCTAAACGAATAGTCGTCATATTATCAAAATTAATTTCACCATTTTGGACATCAGGAAGCGAAATCACTTTATACTCCACGCCTTCGCTGGATTCCGTTATTGATGAAGGGACATTGAATCCCCTAAACACTTCCGCAATCTTCTTCAGTTCTACCTTAGGTACATTTGAAGATTCGAAAAAAGTCCGATCAAAACGTACTCTCCCGATCGGGCTATCTACCTCTGAGTTCTCAAAATATCGCTTCGGTTGCAAGTTCCACTCATTCGAGTGCAATTCCTTCATCGTAACGATTCGACTATATTGTTCACTCTCCACGTCCGACTCAAATACAGATGCAATTCGGTCCATGTCTTCCCCTCTGAGGATGAATCCCCTATCCCGAGTATGATTGGATGAACCGGAAGGACATGACGGAAGAGTCTGTAAAATCTTCTGTTTAAACTCTCAACCCTATAGAAGTAGTAGAAAGGTTAGAGAGCACGCATGGGATTGTGGTCCAGAGAGCAGTTACGAGCGTGTATCAAGGAGAATAATCTGGTTGCCGCTCAGGATGCACAGAATGCTGTAAAAGACTTGTTCGCTTAAACGCTGCACAGGAGATGCTTGAGGCTGAGATGGTCGAGGGGAGTCGAACCCCTATCCCAATAATTGAAAACACCCGAATCAAGCATTAGGCATCCCCCATCTGTTAAATTCGTCAACAATCAGTCAACTCTATTATTTTTGCGCCTCTGTTTCATCTTTCCATTCCATCTGTACTACTCCTCAAAACCCGCTCCACCACTGCAATCTCAGCCCTTTGTACCATCCCTCACCAACAAAGCCACCGATTCCACATGCACCGTATGCGGGAACATATCCACAGGTTGTACTTCCACAGTACTATACCCGCCATCCTCCAATATCCTTAAATCCCGCGCCAGTGTGCTTGGGTTACAGGATACATACACCACGCGCTCTGGTTTCATCTCCAGAATGGTGTCGAGCAGGCGTGGATCACAGCCCTTACGGGGTGGATCAACGACGATAACGTCGGCGGTGATGCCTTGCTCTTTCCACGCAGGAATGACGTCCTCGGACGCGCCTACCTCAAATTTCACATTGCGCATTTCGTTCAACAGCGCATTGCTCCGTGCATCATCGATGGCTTCTTTGACGATCTCGACCCCATACACCTGGTCCGCATGCTGAGCGAGGAACAAAGAAATTGTGCCGATGCCGCAATACGCATCAATTACCGTTTCTTTGCCCGTGAGTCCAGCATATTCGACGGTTTTGCCATACAGCACTTCCGTTTGTACGGGATTCACCTGGTAAAAGGATCGCGCGGAAATCGCAAACTGTACGTTTCCAATGTAGTCGTAGATCACGTCACGACCCCACAGTACACGAGTCTCGTCGCCAAAAATAACGTTCGTTCGCTTCGTATTCACGTTCTGGCATATGCTTGCCACGTGTGGGATATGCTCACGAATACTGCCGATCCACGCATCAGCGTGCGGAATATCTCGCCCATTCGTCACGAGCACCAGCATCATTTCCCCCGTGCGAAAAGCGGTCTTTACAACGACATGACGCAGCAGCCCGCGTCCGGTTTCTTCATTATATGCACTGATGCCGAGCATTCGGCCAATCTCTTTCACACGTGCGACCACTTCGTCATTACGCTCATCCTGAATGAGACAGGTGTTCATATCCACAATTCGATGGCTGCCACGTGCGTAGAAACCGCCGACAAGCCCACCCTCGGTGACACCAATCGGCACCTGGGCTTTGTTGCGGTATCGCCAAGGCTCACTCATACCGAGTGTAGGATGCACGATTACGCCATGTACACGCGACATGCTGTCGGCATTTCCATCCGCATTCATGGCCGAATCAGAAGTCGTGACTGTATCGGCCTCACCATCTGTATCCGCAGAAGCAGCCAAAACCTGTGCAGTATGCTCACTGGGCTCTGTAGCCACACTCAGCTTCCCGATACGCTCCAGCACGTCCACGACATGCTGGCGTTTCCAGCTGAGCTGCGCTTCGTAGCTCATATGCTGGATCTGGCAGCCACCGCATTGATCGTAGATAGGGCACGGAGCTGCAATCCGGTCGGGGCTAGCCTGCGCGATATCTAGCAGCTTGGCATAGCCATACTGCTTTTTCGTTTTTAACACCTTTACTCGAACCTTTTCACCCGGTAACGCACCTGGAACGAACAGCGTAAAACCCTCGACACGTCCTACACCCTCGCCATCGTGGTTCATGCCGATGATGTCTATCACGGCCTCATCGTTCTTTTGCACAGGCAGATCGCTACGCTCTACACTAGACCGGTTACGATTGGAAGCATCCTGACTTCGTCCACCGTTGGAAGAACGACGAGTATCTCGTCCGTTCTTTCTCTTCTTCCGATCCGAATCATTCATATTTTCATTCACATTTCCATTTTTATGTTTGATTTCGGCTTGAAGTAGCCCATTTCCAGCTCTAACTTGAGACTGTTCCGGTTCTCTCTCTCTTGTCGCCTTCATAGTCTTTTTGTGCTGATTTTCTTGAACAGGAGTTGCTGTTGTTGCATTCCGGCGGCTTTTTCCACGTCCGCTACGGTTATTCGTCATGATTGTCACTTCTTTCTGATCTTCTTTTTATGCAATATTTTCTTTCGGACGTCTAATTTGAACGGTTATCTAAACATACAAATATCAACTCGAAAATGCCGTTACTCCCCACGGAGAACGGCAAGAACCAATATGTTCACAAAAACAACTACCTACTCTGCATTCCATATACTATATTGCGTTGCCTCCCGGAAGCAGAAGTATTTCCTCACCGGAAAACATTCAAATGATGCGGTAAATTCCGAAAAGTCGCTGGCAAAGTGCCCCCCAGTTCGCCATCCAGATTAAGCTGGACATAGCCGGGTGAAGTCACTTCCATGTAATCTGTTTTGAAATAAACAATCTTCTTGTCCTGCAAATGCTCACCACGCAGCGCAAGTGTTACCAATCGGATCATTTCCGCCAGATTGCATTTCCGTACAGCGATGACGTCGAGCAGTCCATCATCTATTGTCGCCCCAGGAGCAAGCTTTTCAAACCCGCCCACCGAATTCGTATTCGCAATCAGGAAGAGCATAAACTCGTCGTGAATCACTTCCTGACCCGATGCCTTGATGATCAGCTCCTGTGGAGCAAGGCTGACCATCTTCTCCATACCTTTAAAATAATATGCCAACTGGCCAATCATCGTTTTTAGCTTGCTCGGAACTTCATACGTAAGCTCGGTTAAAGTCCCCCCGCCTGCAATGTTGATAAAGTAGCGGTCGTTCGCTTTTCCGATATCCAGCGGCTTCGGATTTTGACGAATAACGAGGTCGCAATAATCCTCCCAGTGCTTGGGGATGCCCAGTGCTCTGGCGAAATCATTCGTCGTCCCCAGAGGAAACACACCTAGGGGCGGGCGGTTTTCTCTTTCAGCCATCCCGTTAATGACTTCATACAATGTACCGTCGCCACCCGCGGCAATGATCATATCATACCCACGCTCAATGGCCTCTATTGCGGCACGCGTTGCGTCCCCTTCACCCGTAGTTGCATGGCAAGAGGCTTCAATACCCCCTTCATCTAGGCGCTGCAAAACATCCGCAAGACGACGCTTCATTTCCTCACGCCCAGAGGTCGGATTATAGATTAATCTAGCTCTTTTCATTCCGTTACGCCACCCGTATATTTAATGATATTTATATTCACATAGCAGTTCATCACATTCAGTCTGTACAAAATATCATCATACTGGAAAAAGACCTCTTTTACAATAAAAGAAGCCAGACTTTGCCCAAATAAGGAAATTTAAGGCTAAGATGACGCTATAGCCGAACCAGACTACCTATGACTTGACCTTGCTTGCTTCTGCACACTTTGCAATAATTCACGAATTTGCCTATCCATCCAGCTTGTGAGCAAAGGATGCGGTAATAAAGGGTCTCCTGAATAACGGTATTCGAGTCCCTGCAAGCGTTTAGGAATCATACGACTTGTAAAATATCCCGAACTCAAAAATAGCGGTGCCACAATAACATCATGACCCCGCTCCTGATTCCAATACGCTGCCTTGTCGTACACACTCTCGGGATTTAGCAAAGCGTGGTCCGTGATGATACCGCTCACGCTTTGCACCGTACGGGCCAACGAAGAAATCCCCTGCTCCCAGCGCTGAAAAAAGCCGTTGTGCACACTGCCGTGACCTACGAGTAAAATAACCTCTCTCGCAGGGTCGGCTGATAGCGGGCGAACCTTGTCCCACACCATGCGGGCAACATCTTCGCCGTCATCCAGCGGGCTGCCAAAATGCACTTGCGCCTTCAGTCGAAACGGCTCCAAATCTGTTTCTTTGTCCGGCGCATCTTTGACACCCAGCGCATAGCTAATCTCATCTACATGCGTACTGCCTGATGACACAAACAAAGGTATAACCAATATATCTGTTACACCCAAGGCTTCCAGACGGTCAATACCATTTTGAATCAATCTTCCTTTAACCGTTTCCAAAAATGAAACCTCTATCGGCATTTCTTCCGACAAATGAAGCTTCGCAACTGCCTGATCCACCTGTTCCACCCAATATGGCTCCCTAGAGCCATGGCTGATTACCAGTATCCCAGGGCTCCGCATTAGCGTCCCAGACGTTCCAGAGTCATTTTGTACCCGTCATTACCATAGTTCAGACAACGTTTAACACGTGAAATGGTAGCTGTACTGGCCCCCGTCTCTGCTTCAATCTGATTATATGTGCTGCCTTTGCCTAGCATACGGGCAACCTCTAGACGTTGGGAGAGGGATTGAATTTCATTAATCGTGCACAGATCATCAAAAAATACATAGCACTCTTCCAAATTTTTAAGAGTTAAAATAGCTTCGAACAATTGATCAATACTTTTATCATTAAGCTTTTTAAGCTGCATGGATTATCATCTCCCAAGGTTACGATCTCTCCTCATTGTACCCGAGGAATAGTCGGTTTTTCAAGCATTAACGGTTTCACGCATTACAGAACAACATTACATGACCATAGAAACGTACCGTACGAATGCCCAAATCCGCTTTTATACCTGATTTCGGGACACGCGCCTAAACCCACTGTGCGTTTGTAACATACAGTAGAGTATCAACCTGCAAAGGAATGTGATCTCATGCCTGGACACTACTATCATCGGAGGCCGCTACAGCGTTCCCTTTCCGATCCGTATAGTTCATCTCCTTATCCCGGACTCGATCCATACAACGAGGTTCCGCAAGCCGGTTCTTCCGGGCTGGTTCCTTACGAGGCGCCAGCGAGTATTACGGATTCTGCCGTGGTCACACCAGACCCGGTTCCAGCCAAAGGAGGACTGCTTGGGGGTCTTGGCAACCTCGGTAATCTCAACGAAATCAAAGGCTTCATTGACCGTATGGGTGGCATTGATGGAATTGTTGCTACGGTCGGCAAGGTGCAAAAGGTTATGTCTAGTGTGCAGCAATTTGCTCCAATGGCGAAGCTGATTATGGGCTCGCTCCCAGCATTCGGCAAATCCGCGAGCAAAAATTCTGCCACAGATATCACCGAGGAATTGGATGAATACACACCACCACGCCCACGCCGGAAAAAGACGCAGCGCAAGAGCACCACTACCCCGCGTAGACGTCCGCGCAAGCGCAAAAGAAAGTAGATTATACTATTTGAACCAGCCTCGGCGCATAAACCAGACCACCATTGCAACACTCAACAAAAACATGAAGAACAGTACGCCAAAATATCCATATTTCCAGCCCAACTCGGGCATATTCGAAAAATTCATACCATAAATTCCTGCAATCAGCGTCAAGGGCATAAAGACGGTCGTAATTACGGTCAGCGTCTTCATAATTGAATTCATGCGATTGGAATTGAGCGATATATAACTGTCCCTCAGGTCGGCTGTCATCTCGCGGTCGGCCTCCAGCATGTCTGTCAGCTTCAATAAATGATCATATATATCGGTAAAATAAGCCATATGATCTCCTTGGCCCTGCACATGCTGCGAATTCAAAACTCGGTACATCAGATCACGCATGGGCACGATGGTACGGCGTAGCTTGAGCAGCCTGCCACGCAGGTCAAACACCTGCTTCATTAATTCCTCTACGGATTCGCGACCGCCCAAGCCCTCCAGCTCGGCCAATTCATCCTCAATCATAAAAAGACTCGGAAAATAGTTATCTACCAGCTTGTCCATCACCGTGTAGGCTGCAGACAGCGGTCCTCGCGACCATATTTTGCGTTCATTCGCATGCTGGACAATCCGCTCCCAGGCTTGATCCAGCTCCTCTAACTCATGATGGTGATATGTAACCAAAAAACGACTGCTAATAAACATATCCACTTCTTCCGCAGCTAACGTATCTACATCAAGCGCATGCACGACCAGAAACTGCACATCCTCGTAATAATCCAATTTGGGACGTTGCAGAACATGCATACAATCCTCCACAGCCAATGGGTGAAAATGAAAATAACTCGTCAGCAGCTCCGTCTCTCGATCTGTAGGCTCGCTAAAATCTACCCACATCCATATGTAATCCTCCATGACGATCTGATCCAATGGTTTTCCCACTGTTACCTGATGATCATGACCTATAGTCAATGTACGTATCACCGTACGTCCCCCTCGCTTACACTTCGCGTCTGTTATGTTATTTATATTTTATATAAGCCAATTAACATTATACAAATCTCAAGTCCTGTATTCCTTTTAATAAAGAAAAGGATATCTCCGGGCCAACATACCTCCCAAGATATCCTTATAAAATAATCAATTCATTATAAATTAAATCTTTTTTACAAATCCTGTGCTTGTCGCTTCATATCCTAATCGGCGATAAAAATGATGAGCATCCTGTCGCTCACTTCGATTACCACTGTTCAAAGCAATGGCAACCAACCCGTTCTCTTTAGCCCAAGCTTCCGCTTCCTCATTTAACGCCTTGCCGATGCCTTTATTACGATGTTTTGAATCCATCACAAAAACGACGATACGCGCGTAATCTTCATTTCTTTCATAAAAGATATCAGCATGTAGTCCAACCATCCCAACGACTTCCCCTTCATCTTCAGCCACCAGAGTATGGTAGTTAGGGTCAGAAGCGATACGATCATATCTCATCTTCATATCTTCTACAGTCGTAGGATAACCAAGCTCCTCCATCAGATAAGCCAAAGCCGGAATATCCTCATGATGAGCAGTCCTTATCTTCAAAGCAAGCCCTCCACTTATGAAAATAAACATCAAAAATGAAAAATCACTCGCGCCCTCTTCCCCTGCACCCACTCATTCAAAAGTGAGGCCGGCTCTTTGCACGAAAAGGGGCTACTCAGCGAGCAGTAGCGTAGCGGTCCATTTGAATCTGTAGAAGCGGCAGCGTTCGCCTTTGCCTCTGAATTTTCACCTAATAAGGTCTTATATAATCCAAAAATTCAGGGGCAACAGCGATCGAAAGATCAAATGGATCGCGGAGCGTCTTACAACGAGATCCCCGCCTACAAACACAAACCCTGCCTCACTTTTAATCCTCTTACAATACTTTTTCTAAGAAACTAATGGTCCGCTCGTTTTTTGGATTACCAAATACCTCTTGTGGCGTTCCTTCTTCTACGATGTAACCACCGTCCATAAACACAACACGGTCGCTTACTTCGCGTGCAAAACCCATCTCATGTGTTACGATCATCATGGTCATGCCTTCACGCGCCAGATCTTTCATTACGCCAAGCACTTCGCCTACCATTTCAGGATCGAGCGCCGAGGTAGGCTCGTCGAACAGCATAATGTCTGGATTCATTGCCAGCGCACGTGCAATCGCTACACGCTGCTTCTGACCGCCGGAAAGCTGTCCTGGCAGTGCATCTGCCTTATCGGCCAAACCTACACGATCCAGCAGCTTCATAGCCGTTTCCCGGGCCTCTGCCTTGGACTGTTTACCCAGTTCAGTCGGCGCGAACATAATGTTCTTGAGCACGGTCATATGCGGAAACAAATTGAAGTGTTGAAATACCATACCTATATTTTCACGGACTTTGTTAATGTCCACGTTTTTGTCACTCAAGTTGTAGTCATCGACAATGACCTCACCTGCGGTAATTTCTTCAAGCATGTTCATACAACGCAAAAAAGTACTTTTCCCCGAACCAGAGGGGCCAATGACACATACAACCTCGCCTTCACGTACTTGCATGTCGATGCCCTTTAGCACTTGATTACTACCATAGCTTTTTTTCAGGTTTTTAACGATAATTTTACCCACGGCGAACTCTCCCTTCAAGACGGTTGGAAATTTTGGTCAGGACTGTAATGACGATAAGATACATCACCGCTACTACCAGCCAAATATCAAAGGATTGGAATGTCCGCGCAATAATGATCTTACCCGATTGGGTCAACTCGACCAGACCGATAACAGACAAAATGGACGTATCCTTCAACGTAATAACCAACTGATTGATAAACGACGGGATCATGATTTTCACAGCTTGTGGCAAAATGATTTTAAGCATAGCCGTCCGATAGGGTAGACCAAGCGAACGAGCTGCTTCCATTTGTCCCGGATCAATGGACTGAATACCACCACGGATAATCTCAGTTACATACGCACCCGCATTCAGGGATAACGTCAGTACAGCCGCAACAAAAAGCGGCATTTTGAAATCCAGTGCCTGTGGAATACCAAAGTAAATAAAGAAAGCAAGCACGATCAGCGGAATACCGCGGAATATATCGACGAATACAGTTGCAATACCACGGAACACCTTGTTATGGCTTACTTTCATAAAGCCAAACACCAATCCTAGGATAAAGGCTACGAGTAAAGATACAAGTGTGTACAGCAACGTATTTCCCATGCCCTTAATCAGCGAAGGCAGCGAAGCGGAAATCAGTCCCCAGCGGCTGGTCTCTACAGGCGCCACACCTTTGCCCGATTCGCCAAGGTATTTAGCCAAAATTTTATCGTATTCCCCGCTATTGCGCAGATTAACAAGCCCTGCATTAAATTTCTCCAGCAACTCCTGGTTCTTGCCTTGGTTAACAGCAAACCCGTAAGAAGCACCTTTTTCCTTATCTGTTACCAGCTTAAGGCCGTTATTTTGGTTTACACCGTATGCCAGTACCGGATAGTCATCAAAGCAGGCAACCGAATTACCTGTTTTAACTTCATCATACATTTGAGAAGAATCATCGAACGGTACTGTAGTAAAGCCGTATTTGGCCTTAATCGATTCTGCGAATGTGTAACCTTCCGTTCCTGTTTTGACAGCGACACGCTGTCCTTTCAAGTCCTCATAGCGTTTAACCGTATCATTATCCTTGCGGACCGCCATGACGACGCCTGAATCAAAATAAGGCTCGGAAAAATCAAATTTCCGCTTACGTTCATCGGTAATACTCATCCCGGCAATGACACCATCCACTTGATTCGTTTCAAGGGCCTGCACTGCCGCGTTAAAGCCAAGAGGCTTAATGGTATATTCAAAATTCTGATCCTTGGCAATAGCTGCCAGCAAATCCATGTCGATTCCGACAAATTTACCATTGACATCTTCAAACTCAAAAGGCGCGAACGTTGTATCCGTGCCGATATCATACTTTGTTTTATTTTCTGCATGTGCCACTACACCGAAATTACCGGACAGGGCAACCACAAAAAACAAACAAATCATGAGTGCTATTAGTTTTCTAGATTTTTGCATAATTTCCTCCAGTCAGTTGAACGGTTCAAAGTTTTCTGTTTATTTTACAGGAGTTATTAAAAATTGACTACTTTGATGTCAGCTATTTTTGAAAAATGTTTCATGGAACTATCTGGAGGTGTGAACTTTGAAGAAGCCGTTTTGCCCCAGAATGCCAATAAGCCCCTGCCGCAAAAAGCGGACGGAAGCTTATTGTGTATTCTATAGTGTGTACCTATTTTTCAAGAAATAATAATGAACTAGAAAAGAATTTTGAAAATCAATCCAGATAACAGCGCAGCAATCGGTATCGTTATAACCCAAGTAATAATAATTCGACCGGCCAGCGACCAACGCACAGCGGAAAAACGCTTCGCAGAACCCACACCCAAAATAGCCGAAGTAATGGCATGAGTGGTACTTACGGGCAAATGAAGCAATGTAGCTGTGAAAATAACAGAGGCTCCCGAAATGTCGGCTGCGAATCCGTTAATTGGCTCGATTTTAAAAATCTTGGTTCCCATCGTCTTGATGATTTTCCAGCCCCCGATAGATGTACCCAGCGCCATGGCTGTTGCGGCTGAAATTTTTACCCACATGGGTACTTCCAAATGGTCCTGATACCCCGCCGAAACGAGTGCGAATGTAATAATCCCCATCGCCTTTTGAGCATCATTCGTACCATGCGTGAACGACTGAATCGCTGCCGTAATGACCTGCATTGTACGAAACCCTTTGTTCACCGTATGCGGACTACGACGAGCGAAGATGTATTTTAAAATCATCATCACGATGTAACCGACAACAAAAGCAATTAACGGGGAGAAAATAAGTCCTTCGACAATCCCGATGAAGCCGCTCCAGTTTAATTTATCCGATCCCGCACCTACATACACCGCTCCAGCCAATGCACCAATTAGTGCATGAGAAGAGGATGAAGGAATACCGAACCACCAGGTTAAGAGGTTCCAGATAATCGCAGCGATCAGCGTCGCAATGACGATATCAATTCCATTCGTAAGCTTGGTTGGATCAGCGACACTTCCACCAATCGTCTTCGCAACGCCTGTAAACAATATTGCCCCGAGAAAATTCATGACCGCAGCCATAATAATCGCACGTCGCGGGGTCAATGCACGGGTCGATACCGAAGTTGCAATCGCGTTCGCCGTATCATGAAAACCATTAATAAAATCAAACGCCAGAGCAAGAAAAATAACAATACCCAATACCAGTAAACTTGTATCCATGTAAAAGGACTCCCTTACGAGTTACGCATAATGATGGATTCCAGCATATTTGCAACATCCTCGCATGAATCCGTTGTCGTTTCAAGGCGTTCGTACAATTCTTTGCGTTTAATCAGTTCAATAGGGTCAGTTACAGTTGCAAACAGGTTTTTGATGCAAATACGCAATAATTCATCCCCCTGATTTTCCAAATCATTCAGGCGAATAGTGTATTCACGAATGGCCAGCAATTTTTTCTGTGAAAGCAAATGCACAGCTTTCTGAATTTCGTAAGCTGATTGACGCAAAATATCAGCGAACTGCACAATATACTCGTCCGGCTCCGTAATGTTGTACATATAAAAACGGGAAGCCGTCGCTTCAAGACCGTCCAGCACATCATCCATGGTTGTTGTCAGTTCCATGATGTCGTCGCGTTCCAACGGCGTAATGAAGGTCTTGTTCAGCTCAGTAATAATCGTGTGTGTGTAATCATCACACTTATTTTCATACTTCTTCATTTCATTTGTAAACAAAGTCACATCTTGAAGATTTGAAGTATGTTGGGCAAAATAATCGGCTGCTTGCACGATCGTATCTGCCATATTTTCCAACGTCTCGAAGAATATATCCTTTTTCTTCAATCTCATAACGATTACCCCTTTACGAAAATATCCGCAACCTGTTTCGACTGCAATAGACAACCTTTGCTATCTTATCACACTCATCAATGTTTTTGTAATGTTTGTAAAAGCAAATTTCATGATATACGTATACAATGCCCGACATAGAAGGTCATTATCCGACAATTTTTTCCTAAAAAGGTGTATTTCGTTTTCTAATTTTCTTCTATGGTTACATGTTCCTTTAGTGGTGTATCTGCAGGTACTACATGTATATAGGATGTACCTGGCGTTAACGGGATTTCAACCCCATTTTTCATAAAACGAATCGCATCGCCTGGTGTATGTTGCCACTCAGCCTGTATTAACTGTCCTTGTTGAAACACCATGGCCTCTCCGCTGTCGTCCAGCTCAACACTTAATCTGCCTACATCATCCAACGTTCGATGCCTAGTGCTCATCACAATGACATTGGCTGCTGAGAGCTGTTGGTTATTATTTTGATCCACATGTGACTTTTCGTTCACAAAACGCTTATATTGTTGATCCGCTGGATCATAGGTATAAGATACCCGATAGCTTTTAAGCAAAAACCGGATTTGTAAAGATGCTGCGCTCTCATCTACCATAACTGGGGTTTCACCGGATTTAAGGTAAGAATATACTGGAACGTCCGTATGCTTGGCATACCCTTTACTATCGCTTCCTTTGCGCAGTCTGTTCACGTCTGTGTATAAATTATGTGGAGGACGACGATCTTTGCTTCGCCAGAAGTAAGCCCCTCCATTTGAAATCTCATCCAGATGTTCCTTCCGCTGCTGCTGTAAAATCGCATAGGCATCAGTGCTTCCCCCTGCGTGTATCGGCAACGCACCATAGGTTTCGCCCAGCTCAATCAAATACGGCCGAATGCTACGGACCGGTCCAATCTTTACATCTCCGCCATGACTTTGAAAAAAAGCGACTAGACGGGTAATCCCGCCTTCTGCAAGAACTTCATATACCATGTCTGCCTGGCTAAGTCCTGCCTGTGGACGTGCAGCCGGAGCATTGTTAATCATGACAGCGAGCGGCCGCTCCAAAACAGGCTGCTCCACCGGAAGACCGGTAAGCGGAGCTGTAAATGCCGGAATAGACTGCTCCTTCGGCGGTTCAAGTGCCTCCTTCTCTGTTACTTGCTTGGTCGGTTGGGGAACGGAATCAGATTCACCCGTATTGGACATAGCAGTACAAGACATCAGCGTCATGCATAACAGAGCTGAGGCCATCACACGCAACCAATGATTTCGTTGGGAAATGGGCCCGGACAAGTTCATCCCTCCACTTAGTTATTTTTCTCATTATAAGCTTTATTTCCTGTTTTTGTCTTGATTGAAGCGTAACCACTCTATAGAATACTTATCTAAAGACATTAAAATTTAAAAAAATATTCGGACTTTGTGATTTTTATCACAAATAACTGTAACTGAACCTACTACAATAAAGGTGTAGCAAAGATGATCATCCCCAACAAAATGAAATACAACCAACATTATAGATTAAGAAAGAGGAGTGGTTTGAATGTTTAACAGCTGGTTACGTGAAAACAAAGTGGCAATGTGGTTGCTGACTGTAGTACGGGTTTATCTAGGGTATGAATGGATGACCCACGGACTTGAAAAGCTGACAGGTGGATTCGATGCAGGCGGATTTATCTCGGGGGCCATTGCTAAAACAGGTGGAGAACATCCCGCTGTACAAGGCTGGTGGGGATCGTTCCTGGAAGCCTTTGCCCTGCCTAATGTAGGTTTGTTCAACGTCCTGATCCCATTGGGTGAGTTCTTGGTAGGGGTTGGCCTGCTTCTCGGTACATTGACTACACTGGCTGCTTTGATGGCTATGGTTATGAACTTCTCGTTCCTGTTCTCGGGTACAGTAAGCACCAATGCAATCTACCTGTTGTTTGAAATCTTCCTTGTAGTTGCTGGTGCAAATGCCGGAAGAATTGGCTTTGACCGTTGGGTACTGCCCTTCCTGCGTGGACTGTTTCGTAAAAATAAAGATACCTTACCAGCGGACCCTAGTCGAAGAATAGCTTAAACTGGCTAAAAAAGAACGTGCCTTCTAATTAATCGAAGACGCAAAATACACAAAAGAACTTCCATTCCCACACACCATGTGGATTCGGAAGTTCTTTTTTTACATTTACGTATCACTTTCTTAACCAAAAGCCCAACAATTGAGACTTAACGAGCCAAGGACATACGATTGAAAAAGCTTACGCGCGGAGCGCTCATGATCCGCAGCCCCCATCGCATAAAACAAAGGTGAAAAATGCTCTATTCCATAAGAAGGTACCGCCTGTTTGGCATATGGAGCCTTCTTGTCATATTGGAATAGGTGACGCAAATTCCAGTCTTGAAGCTGCTGTGCAATCCAGTCATCATATTGAACGGCCCAATCGGCTGGCTCACTCGTCTGCTTGAGTGTCCGCAAGTTGTGGACCAATCCGCCGCTACCGATAATCAAAATCCCTTGTTCTCGCAACGGCGCCAGCATCCGTCCAATCTCGTATTGCTCCTGGGGAGCGCGCCGAGAATCAATGGATAAGGGTACGACCGGTATGTCCGCATCAGGGTATATATGCCGCAAAACCACCCATGCTCCATGATCCAGTCCCCGGTTCCGAACCGGCTGGTGGAACAGGTTATGCTGACTGAACAGATGCTCTATCTCCTCATACAGCTTTGGATCGCCTGGTGCAGGGTAATCGATTGAGTACATTTCTTCGGGAAAGCCATAGAAATCGTGCAACGCTGCATGCTGATCATCCGCGCCAATACATTGATCGGGGCTATCCCAATGCGCGGAAAAAATGACAATTCCTTTGGGTCGGGGCAGGCTCGCGCCCAGCTTTGCAAGAAAGCTGGTATATGCGTTATTTTCTACAGCCAGTGTCGGTGAACCATGCGCAACAAAAATTGAGGGTAATGTCATCGCTGCCAACCTCCACACGCCAGTATAGTGTTACTCTTCCATTTTACTCCGGCGGAGGCGCAATTTCCAATACAATCCGTTACACACTGAAATCAGATCATCCAGTGCTGCCAATCCCGTTGAATATTTTCCTGTTCATCCAGCCATTCAAGTGTTCGATCAATCAGCCGTTGCCGCTCTTTACCTGACGAGAAAGTGTGATCTCCCTGGAAAATAATCTCTTTATCACAGCGTCCCTCTGGACGCATCCAGAATATCTTTTGAAACAGAAATGCATAATCCACAGGAATAATATCATCCGAGGTGCCATGAACAACGAGCACATCTCCGTTAAATTTAACGGCCTCCTGGAACGGCTGAAATTGAGCTAACGACTCAAAATAAGCAGGCGTAAACTTATAGCCCAAATAATCGGCATGACCGTTTTTAACAGACTCATCGTACACGCTTCGCTCCGTAATTTTGACAATGTCGTTGAACGGATAGCCCACTGCGGACCAAAGAACCAGATTTTGTACTCTCTTGTCCCGTACGGCTGTGAGAAGGGCAACTGCGCCCCCCAGACTGTGACCGATCAGCGTCACCTTGGTCGGGTCAATGTCCGCGCAATTGACGGCGTAATCCAACACGGTACGTGTCTGATTAATCATGGACTCAAGCCCCTGCTTGCCGTATTCACCTGTGCTTTCCCCACAACCGGCAAAATCAAAGCGCAGGACAAAGTATCCCCCTTCGGCCAGTTCACGCGCAGTCTTGACGAATAATCGATCTACTCCGATACGATTGCCTACAAAACCGTGACATATAACAACGAGAGGAACCCTTTTCTGACGATCTCCCTCATTTATACGGTTTGGATAATGAATTGTTGCTGCCAGTTCTTCATGTTCAAAGCGAATTCCAATTTGCCGTTCCATCCTGATTCCCCCTGTTTCAAGCTTCACTACACATTTATGAATTCAAACTCATATAGTAACGTGGAATATCCATCCAGGATATTCATTCACTTTAATTCCGATAAGTTTAATAAGATTTTATAATAAAGTCAGTCTATCATCGCCCTGCTTCCTTGTCAACCTGTCAGTTCACATCGTTAAAAAAGTAAACAAATAGCGCTCCCCGATGCGATTCCGGAGAACGCTATACTACATTTATTAGAGTGAATCCACTACATTAAAGTAGACATTCATTATTCGTAGCTGTTCCTAAACATTTGGTGGGTCTCCGTTCGTCCCTCCCACTCCAGCTTACAAGAGGCGCCGTTATGTTCATCCTCATGCCACAGGCTGCGGTAGTTCTGTGCACCTAGTTCACCCGCAAATTCTGTATCCTCAGCCACTTCGATATCGTCCAGTATACGGTACGTTGGAGATGATCCTTGAACGCTCCGGTGACTCACATTTGTAAACGAGGCCACCCCGCTATTCCCGTTCGAAGCGTTTGCCAGTCGTTTTTGGACTGAATAATCTGCCTGGTTCTCCAGTTTCATGATGCCACACCCTCTTAACGTTTATATTCAGGTTGCTCTATGTGCTCACCCTGTATCCAGTTTGAGGAGAATGCAGCGGTAATATACATTTTATAGATAAAGTCTTTTGCCATCCGACGCTTCCTCACGTATACTGTCTTTGTTACGAAATGGCGGTTCCATCAGCCCGGGATACGCTCATAAAGCAGGAGGAAGAAATGAATAAAGCAAAAAATTATACGCTTATTGCATGGATTGCCTTATCTATGTTTTTCTTGACACAGGCAATTATCGGATGGTTTGTCACCTTTACAGGTGGGGATATCAAACCCTTTGAAAAAATCAGCCTATCCACCCTTATCATCATCGCTGCAGGAGCCATTCTACTCGTTGAAGCTCTGATGAATTTTATGGACCGTCCCGAAGAAGGCGAGGAGACACAACAGCCAGACCATGCCCCTGCAAAGCCCCAGATGAATCTTAAATCCATCTTGATGTATGTTGTGTTAGTTGTCGTGATTCTTGTCGCCGGACTGTCGCTGCGCAGTGTACTGCCAGTATTCAGAATCTCACCTTGGGCGAATTTAATTCTCGCCGCCATTGGATTTATTGGACTCAAACCAATTTTTCTGCGTAAAAAACGTTCATAGCCCACAATTCTCATTATATGGAGCTGCCTCATTTTGGATTGCAGCAGCTCCTTTTCATTTCGATCAGGCAACCGACTTACACGCCAAAAAGCCGTATTCCTGGCCTGCAAGAAGCTGCATGGGGGAATACGGCTTGATATACTTTAGAACTTATTTGGAAAATAATTGTTCTGCATTATCCAGAGCAATTTTATGTCCCATCGCGGAATAGTCCAGCCAAGGTTGTCCGTCCAAGATGTAGACATGCCCTTGCTTCACCGCCTTGAGACCTTGCCATACTGTATTTCCTTCCAGCTGCTTGTATACCTTTTGGGCATCCGCGCCTTTACTAATGATAACAAGGATCGCATCAGCATCATAATCCGGTAAAACCTCTTGGGAAACAACCTGATAAGCCTTGTTGATCTTTTCTACACCTTTGGCTGGCTTCAAGCCCAAGTCCTGATACAACAGCGGTCCTACGGGACGCTTCATCCCCATAACACGAACCTCTTTCGCCGTCACACGTACAGCCATAACCGTTCCGTCCCCAATTTTTGAATGAATCAGCTTTTTGACTCGTTCCTTCTGTGTATCATAATCTTTTAGAAATGCGTCTGCCTGTGCTTCATGTTTGACCATAGCAGCTATTTTTTTCAATTGATCCTTCCATGTGCCTTCATCCAGATCAAAAACTTCGGTCGGCGCAATTTTTTCAAACTTGGCCACATCGGTTCCCGAATATTTTTTGTCCAAGAAAATATGATCAGGTTGAAGCTCCAGTACCGCTTCCATATCCGGGTCTGTGACAACACCTAGCTTACGGGTATTTTGAAGACGATCTTTTACATGGGGCAGAAAATCCTTCACATCTCCGCCAATGACCGAACCAGCCGGAGTAATGCCCAATGCCAGCAGGTTGTTCGTCAAATGAATAGACATCGAAGCAATACGCGAATCCGCACTAATGGTTGTCTGCGCATTGCCAGCCGCTTTCGGATCGGTAGCCTGCTTGTCGGATGCTTGTTCGCAAGCGGACAACATGATCATGCATACAACAAGAGTTGTGACTACCCATGAACGTTTAAAACCTGAACCCTCAAATTTGTGCTTTCTCATGATTACTCTCTCCTATGCTACAGAAACTCTACATTTTAATGATAAATATAGAAGGCTTCTACTTAGTTATTAATTTCAGCGGGTTGCATCATTTGCATCATATGATTTCATATGTACCTATTCCTTCTGTCATTTTGTTCGGGACAGCAGGAATAAAAAATACGGAGCTCCTACCACAGCAACCACCACACCTGCGGGAATCGCATTCGGCTGAAACACCGAACGCCCAATCGTGTCTGCGGTGACCAGAATGACGACCCCGACCAAACAGGCTACTGGCAGCAAATGCTGGTACATCGGCCCAACCAGACGGCGAGCCAGATGAGGTGCAATCAGCCCAATAAAACCGATGCCTCCGGCCATGGATACACTGGCACTGGATAGAGCCACGGCTGCGCCCAGCAGTAATAGGCGCTGGCGCTTCACATTTGTGCCGATTCCAGCTGCGGTCTCATCGCCCAACGACAGATTGTTCAGACTGCGCGTCTGCGACAGAACGTAGGGCAGTACAATGACAATCCAAGGCAGCAAAGCCGCTGCATGTATCCAGTCCCGGCCCCAAACGCTGCCAGCCAACCAACGTGCAGTAAATGCGTACGTATCCTCATCTAGCCGCAACGACCAATACAGCGTTATGGCGCTAAGACCCGAGGCTACACCGATGCCGGACAAAATCAGACGCACGGGCACGATTCCTCTGCTGCGGCTATAGGACAACAAAACAATAAGCACGGCCGCAATGACACCTCCTGCAAAGGTAAACAAGGGGATCAGAACGGCGGCTGATCCGTCCAGATCGCGAAAAAAGCTAACGAACATTACCAGCCCCAACGCAGCCCCTGCGTGAAGTCCCAGAACTCCGGGATCAGCAAGTGCGTTCCGTGACAAGCCTTGCATGACCGCCCCGGCTGCGCCTAGTCCCGCTCCAGCCAGCACCGTTACAGCAATACGAGGCAGACGATACTCGAACAGAACAATATGATCACGTCCACTGCCACCGCCAAACAACGTATCCAGCACGCGTAGCGGTGGAATACGAATCGTTCCGGTATTCAAACCCAAAACAAGGACGGCAAAGCTGATCCCCGCCAATACCAAACAAACGAGCCAAGCCTTTTTCGTTCTGGTGTCCCCAATCCCTAAAGAGCGACTCACTATAAATCCCTCCTTTCCTTACGGGCGAGAAAGAGGAAAAAGGGTACTCCAATAAAAGACACCATAATTCCAATAGCTAGCTCCTCCGGCGGATTTGCCATTCTCGCTCCCAAATCTGCCAGCACCAGCAGCACGGCTCCCAATAATGCAGACAGCGGCACAATCTGGCGATAATCCACACCGATTAGCTTGCGGGCGATATGTGGGATAACCAAACCTACAAAGCCGATGGCTCCGGCAGCCGATACAGAGAGTCCAGCCAGTACTACTACAGTCAGCAGACCCAAAAGTCGGATACGCCTGAGATTTAACCCAAGGTTTAACGCCACCTCATCGCCCATCGATATCAGCGAAATGGAGCGGGCCAGCCCCATAGACCAAGCGATCACAATAAGCAAAATTGGTGCAAGAATCTCAAGCTGCGACCATTTGATTCCGGCAACACCACCCGCATACCAGAAGGCTAAATCCTGACTTAGATCAAAATAAATCGCAATCCCCGAAGTCATGGAACCTAACAGGGCAGCCGTCACAGCTCCAGACACCGTTAATCTCATCGGTGTCAATCCCCCCGGCGCGGAAGCTCCCAGACCGAATACCAGTAAGGTACTCATCAGCGCCCCCAGGAACGACAATACAATTAACGTCCCATAAGGTAGATCGGGAAAAAAGGCAAAACTCACAGCGACCACAAACATTGCTCCTGCGTTAATGCCTAGCACACCTGTATCTCCCAGCGGGTTGCGTGTAATGCCCTGAATCAGAGAGCCTGCCACCGCCAACGCAGCTCCAATGACAGCTGCACCGAGCACACGCGGTAATCTCAGCTCATGAATGATCTGATGTGTCATCAGCGAACGATCATAATGAAATACTGCCGACCACACTGTGCTTACGGTCAAGTCCTTGGCTCCGAGAGAAATCGCGGCGAATATGGCCAAGGCCAACAATACAGCAGAAGCTGTGAACAACAACGCCTGCCGAATTCTACCAGCTCGGAGTACCGGGCGGGCTGCAAAGGCTACTTCAGGAACTGTGCCCTCTGTCGGAGCTATATGTTTGTCCATGCTGTCTTTAAACTGCATTCGTGAGGTCACTCCCTCCATACCTGAAAACCACCACGGCTCTCATAACGATAATGATAATTATTATCAACTTGATACATAATAGCATGTTTCTATGACATTGCAAGCCAAAAACTGTTCCCCTTAGGAGGAACAGTTTTTGAATATATCTATATGATTTTACTACACAAGTGACTCCAAACGGTCCTCTCTTTAGTACGTAGGCCAGCCTGCCGAATCCCATTTCAAATCACTAATCAGAAGCTTTGGATTTCCACCATCAGTGGCATCATAGGCATGACGTGCAATCACACTGTTGTTATAGACAGATTGTCCACCCGGTCCCTTCCAACGGTCATTCCCTGCATCCAGTATCGTTCCACCGCCATCCATCAGGCTTTTGCCGCTCTTGTCCACATACGGTCCGGTAATACTAGTAGAGCGACCGTAAATAATCTTATAATTACTGTCTACGCCTTTGCAGCAGTTATCAATGGAAGCAAACAGATAATAATAGCCGTCGCGGTATGTAACATGTGGCGCTTCCAAACCACCAGCCGTACGCTTGGCGATAGAATAGATCTGGCCCGTAGGCTTCATCGTATTCTTGTCCAATCGAGTCACTTTTAAGCCTGAATTCCATGAACCAAAGGAAAGCCATGGGTTACCGGAAGCGTCAATGACGAGATTGGGATCAATGGCATTATAATCGTTAGCATCCGTCGTACGCAGCACTAGTCCATCATCTCTCCAGCTCCCCGCGCCAATGCTCGTTGCGGAAGCTAGTCCGATAGCCGAGGTCCGGGCACCAAAAGTAGAAATGGAATAGTACAGCCATACCCGTCCATTGTACTTTTGAGCATCCGGTGCCCATACATCGTTAGTCTTTTGCTTAGGTACATACGTTTTCCACCATGATGGCGGTGACAGGAATATTTGCGGCAATCTGTAAAAATTGCGTCCGTCGTCCGATCTTTGAACCTGTATCCCCTGCCCTGTGGAGAAAATATACCATGCATTGCCTTCCTTCGTAATGGACGGATCATGCACTGCCACATCGCCAGTTAACGCCCAATGCTCTGCGGATGCAGATGGCATCACTGATAGCATTAAAGCAGCCGAGGTTACGGCAGCAAACGCCGTTCGGGTCAATTTACTCTGTACTGATTTTTTCCATGCTTCCAACATTCTTTCGCACCTCCGAATGAGTATCTTATAATGAAATTCAGGTGTCACACCTATTACATTAGTGTTTATACTTATGAAGTTACCCATATATTAACCTATCACATTCACTTTTGTAAACGCTTTATTTCAAATAAAAAGAAATTTATAAACTATGCATTATACATAAAAAGGAGCCCGTAGGCTCCTTTTCAAATTAACATATTAAATAGATTTTCGTTTTTGTTCAGTTCCGTATATTTAAGCCCCTTGCGGTTCATTCGTTCAATTAAAGGAAGATAGTCTTCCTTGTGAAACAGCTCAATGCCGACCAGAGCTGGTCCATTTTCCTTATCATTCTTTTTCGTATATTCAAACCTAGTAATATCGTCGTCCGGTCCAAGCACATCCTGTAGAAACTCACGCAGTGCCCCGGCTCTTTGCGGGAAATTCACCATAAAATAATGCTTCAGTCCTTCGTAAATTAGGGACCGTTCCTTAATCTCCTGCATACGATCTATATCGTTGTTACCACCGCTGACGATACAGACAACCGTTTTGCCTTGAATTTGCTCGCGATACAGATCAAGTGCTGCCACAGGCAGTGAACCCGCAGGCTCCACAACAATCGCATTTTCATTATACAGTTCCAGAATCGCGGTACATGCTTTGCCTTCCGGTACCTTCACAATATCGTCCAAGGTGTGTTTACAAATATCGTATGTCAGCTGACCCACACGCTTCACCGCAGCTCCGTCAACAAACTTGTCTATTTGATCCAGTGTAACGACCTTGCGCAAACGCATGGCTTCCGTCATCGACGCCGCGCCGAGGGGCTCCACGCCAATTACCTTGGTGGACGGACTCACGGTTTTAACATACGTACCTACGCCTGCCGCCAAACCGCCGCCGCCAATCGTTACGAACACATAGTCCATAGGTGTATCTAGGCTCTCCATCACTTCCATCGCAATCGTACCATTGCCCGCAATAATTTTCGGCTGATCGAACGGATGGATGAAGGTCATTGCCTGCTCGCTGCACACCTTCATGGCCTCATCATAAGCATCGTCAAACGTGTCTCCGGTCAGAATGACCTCTACACTGTTACCGCCAAAGCGACGAACCTGCTTCACCTTCTGATTAGGCGTTGTACTCGGCATAAATATTTTACCGTGGATACCAAGTGCATTACATGAAAAAGCCACACCTTGCGCATGATTCCCCGCACTCGCACACACGATGCCTTTTTCCATTTGCTCAGGGGTCAAGCTGCGGATCATGTTGTAAGCTCCACGAATTTTAAAGGACCGCACGACTTGGAGATCCTCTCTTTTCAGATACACATTACAGTTATATTTGGCCGATAGGACGGCATCCCTCTGTAAAGGTGTTCGCACAATCACCTCACGCAGCATATGATGCGCTCGTACAATATCCTCCATGCCAACGGCTGACGCCATGGCCGGGTCAGTTTTCTGGGTTTCTGTTGGTTCCATAGGTTCTCCACGCTCCGCCTGAATATTTCTGTATTGAGCATTTTGCATAAATCCCAAGAGCGATTTCAAACCAGCAATATATAATCGAAACGGTTTAGTTCGTTTATATATTGTACTTTTGAGCGTTAGGAATCAAATTATGCAAAGTGCTGTATTTGAAATCTTTCAAATATCATACCACGTTTACCCATAGCTTGTGCAGATGATAGTCATGAAAATGAGAATGAAAATCAATCGAATCTAAAAAAAGGCAGACCGGGACACTGCCCGATCAGCCTTTTTTGACGTTGCACATTTCTTGTACTCCATTGCTCTATTTAATACCTTTCCGATTATCCTTTTACTCCGCCTGCCGTCATCCCTTCAATAAAGTAACGCTGGAAGAACAGGAACACGACGAGAATCGGTAAAATAGCCAAAACGGAACCCGCGATCAGCACATCATAATTGTTGCCATATGGCGTCAGCAGACTGGACAGTCCAATTGGCAGTGTCAGCATGTCGTTGGTACGCAATACAATCATCGGCCAGAGGAAGTTATTCCAACTGTTCATCGCCTGCAAAATAGCCATTGCTGCAAATGCAGGCGCCATCAGAGGCATCATAATCCGTACGAAAATGCCATATTCTGAACAGCCGTCAACCCGCGCAGCATCCATGAAATCCTTGGGAACACCACTCAAATATTGACGGAAGAAAAAGATCGGGATCGGCGCGACGACGAATGGTAGAATTACACCCCATACCGTATTGATCAGCTTCATGCCGATCATTAGCTTGTAGAGCGGCAGCATGATAATTTCTACCGGGATCATCATCACGACCAGCACCAGTGTGAAAATCACATTTTTCAATCTAAAACGGTACATCTCCAGACCATAGCCTACCATCGCGGACAATATCAGACATAACACCGTAAACAAGACGGTAATGACAATACTGTTCCAGTACCATTGAAAATAATCCGTCGTCCCCTGAAAGATGAACGCATAGTTTTTCAGGGACATGATGTCCCACTCCAGCTTAAGATTCAATCCGTAGCGCAACAGCTCCGTCGATGGCTTGAACGAGGCAAGCGTCACGGCAAATAGCGGAAACAGGGCAAACCCGGCAAACAGAATGAACAGGACAACGAGCAATGCGGATAACGAGCCTTTTTGTTTCTGAGCCATCGCTTAATCCTCCTTCCGGAACATGCCGAAAAATTTGAGCTGGATTAGGTTCAGCACTAGTGTAAATACGAGCAATACAATGCCCACCGCAGCTCCGAAGCCCATACTGTTCTGCTCTAGACCTTGGCGATAGAGATAGCCAACAATTGTTAAACCAATATCGTTCGGAGAGTTATTTCCGTTCCACAACATGTAGCTCTCCGTAAACATAGACAAACCCGCATAAATGCTAATCGTAAATACGTAGATCGTTACTGGTTTCAGCATAGGAATCGTAATCCGCCAAAATGAATCGAAACGACTGGCTCCATCAATCTGCGCAGCCTCATACAACTCAGGAGGAATGTTCTGGAGTCCCGACATGTAGTACAACATATTTACGCCCAACCATCTCCACAAGGCCAGCACAATCAACGCTAAAAAGCCGGTGTTCGCATTCATTAGCCATTTGTAAGGCTCCAGACCGAATACCCCCAACAGGGAGTTCATCAGCGAACCATCCAATTCACCGAACATGAGTCGAAAGATCGTTCCTGCTACCACCACCGAGGTTAGTGCAGGTATAAACATCACGGAGCGAAACAACCCTCTGCCCGGCATTTTAGGCGAATTCAGCAATACTGCCAATACCAGCGGCAGAGGGATCAGCACGACTAGTGTAAGCAACGTATACAGTACGCTATTCAATATCGCCTTTCCAAACGTAGGATTGATTAAGTCCTTATAATTTTCCAGTCCAACATAAGTTGTTATCCCTGGTAGGACTTCCTGAAAGCTCATAATGACCGTCGAGATGACTGGATAGGCAAAAAATAGCGCAAAGGACAGTAAAAATGGAAGGACAAACACATACGGTGCCGTACGGCTGGAATGAATAAAGCGACTCCATCGGCTTCTGGTCGGACGCTGAGGTTGTGGCGGCTGACCTGTCGGTACATTAGCGTTCGTATGAACGGGCGTTGCCATGAATCTCACTCCCTTTCCTGTTGGGGTCTATCTCAGTTCATCTGCCAGCTCATGTAGCACCGTGGCTGGATCTTCGCCATTCTGTAGTGTCCGATAAAGTATTTTATTGCGCACAGCACTGGCAATATCAGGTGTTTTCGGTCCGATATGCACCGCATTGATTTCATCTTTGACTTCGATGAGCGTATCAAAAATATTCGTTCCGAAATACTCCGTAAATTTATTCTTGGCTTTGGCTTCCGGCATGGTCCACACTTCACTGCGGATGGGATCAAAACCAAGCTGCTTCCAGATCTCCACATTCCCTTGCTTGGATAGCTTGGCAAAGGCTAGAAAGCGCATCGCCAGATCCTGGTGCTCTGATTGGTTCGTGACTACTGTTCCGGTTCCGCCCATACCCGCTGAGCGAAAACCGCCTTTTTCCCACGCTGGCATGGGTCTGATGATAATTTTACCTTTTAGGTCAGGCATGTAATCCGTAAAACGTCCCATATACCACATCGGCATCCATACCGAAGCGGCCCCACCTTTGTTCATAAATCCGTAGTATTCCTCCATGTGATGCCCGCCGCCCGGTGCGGGAACAGCGATTTTGTCTTTTATCATCTGTTGAAGAAACTCGAGTGTTTTAATATTGGTTTCGTTATCCAACGTCAACTCGCCCTTGTCATCCAGAAAATCTGAATTTTGCTGGGAGATCATCGGCCAATAGCTCCACAGGTCATTCGTTTCTAAGGTCGCCATCGGCTTGCCTGTTTTCGCCAGCACTTGCTTGCCTGCAGCAGCATAGTCTGCCCAGGTGAAGATGGAATCCGGGTTTACCCCCGCCTGATCCATAATCTCTTTATTGTAATACATCACTTCGGCCCCAACGTGGAAGTCAATGCCGTAATACTTACCGTCTTTGCCGTAAATCTGTACTCTGGAAGGCACAATGTTATTGATCTCGGGGTCAATCACCGGATTGAGCGGGACCAGCTGCGGTATTCCTTTGAGGAAATTACCGATCTTGTTCACCTCGATATCCGCGATATCCGGCGCTCCCACCCCCGATTGCAGCGCAATCGACAGCTTGCTATGGTGGTTGTCATAGGGGAATGTATTCGCTTTCAAATTAATCAGTTCATCAGGGTGCTGTTGGTTCCATTGGTCAGCCATTTGCAGAAAAAACTTCTCATGCAGTTCATTGAACGTCCATAATACAAGTTCTGTTCCCGGCCCATCCTTTTCATCGGTCTTGAAAGAACAGCCTTGCAGCAGTCCAGCCATCAAAACCACCGCCATAAGCATCAAAGCCATGCTTTTTCTTTGCAGCAGCATATCCTTCCCCCTTCGCATGATGAAATCCTAATTCATAAATGATTGCGCTTTCTTTTATTATTTAACATCAATACAAATTAGTTTACAACAACATTATTTATAAAATATTTATTTTCAATGCAGATTAGCGTCCCCCTTGCATTATAGGGGGAAAATGAATTGTATGAGGCTATGATGATTTTTGCATAAAAAACGACCCAATTCCAATTGAAACTCGGAATTGGGTCGCGCTTTTTAAATTATTCTTGCGAATGTGCTGCTTCGTCCTTCACTTCTTCCCGAAATGATCTAATACTTTCTTTACGACGATTATTTTTTTCTTCGATCTGCTTACGCTCCTCGTTGCTGATTTCAGAGGAAAATTCGTTTAGATATCCTTCAGCTTCATGCAGGTTCTGCTGTGTGTTCTGAATACTTTGTTGCAAATGTTCAACATTATCGGCCCGATTATCTGGTTTTGCCATTCGTTTATCTCCTCCTGGGTTATGGAATCGCTCACTGAGCGCTAAACCGTAGCTTGATCGCTATCGAATGATTTTATGCATTCTTGTAGCAATTAATAAAATAGAGTAACTTAGATTACATTATTCAGTTATATTGAAGTTGGAAAAAAGAAAAGGGAGCAACCTGTTATATGGAAACGAGTAAGCTAGACCCGCTAGAAGATATTCCAAAGGGACGATTAGCGACTCTTCTTGAAGTGCTGGGGGTGTCTACAAAGTTAGGTCTAACCTCCTTTGGAGGGCCGGTTGCACATCTAGGGTACTTTCATAATGAGTACATACGCCGTCGAAAGTGGATGGATGAACAAAGTTACGCCGATCTTGTAGCGCTCTGCCAGTTCCTCCCCGGTCCGGCCAGCAGTCAGGTTGGCATTGGAATTGGAGTTGTAAGAGCAGGATTACTTGGCGGATTGTTAGCCTGGATTGGTTTTACACTGCCGTCGCTCCTTCTGTTGGTTGCGTTTGCTTTCCTGCTTCAAGGATACGATATAGCGAGTGCGGGGTGGATTCATGGACTGAAGATCGTAGCAGTAGCGATTGTGGCCCATGCTATTCTGGGGATGGGACAGAAGCTGACGCCTGATCGGGATAGGGCGACAATTGCCGTGATTTCCGCCGTGATTACGTTGTCCTGGCATACAGCTTACAGTCAAATTCTAATCATTGTTGCTGCTGGTGTTATCGGGTTATGGCTTTTTCGAAAGCAAGAGGCGGAGATTACGTCCAATCTTCAAATTGCGATTAGCCGAACTTTTGCGGTCTGCTCCTTGATTGTATTTGTTGCAATGCTTGTGGCACTTCCGCTTCTTAGATCCTCAGAGGAAGTGGGATGGTTAACGCTGTTCGATAGCTTTTTTCGTTCAGGCTCTTTGGTATTTGGTGGGGGACACGTGGTATTGCCGCTTTTGGAGAGGGAAGTTGTTCCAACTGGATGGGTTAGCCGAGAGAATTTCTTGGCTGGTTACGGAGCTACGCAAGCCGTTCCAGGGCCGTTATTCACCTTTGCAGGTTACCTTGGAGCTATCGCCGGGGGAGTACCAGGAGCAGTGGTTGCCACTCTCGCCATTTTCTTACCGGCATTTCTTCTTGTTGTCGGTGCACTCCCGTTTTGGAATGGATTAAGAAACAACCCGAAAATCCAAGGAGCTTTAGTGGGGATTAATGCAGCCGTGGTTGGTATTTTGATGGCTGCGCTGTATGATCCACTTTGGACTACCGCCATCTTGAAACCGATGGATTTTACCCTGGCGATCATTTTGTTTATGATGCTGGTCTTTTGGAAGCTTCCGCCTTGGGTGGTTGTTCTTGCGGGCGCAGCGGGAGGAATATTACTGGGGTAAGTGTAAGCCCAATAGGAGACATGGCGGGCAAAAGCATCCGGGTCAATAGATCCGACCTTCTATGTGCGAGTGAAAAAGCCGACTGCTTGAAAGCAATCGGCTCTCTGTAGAGAAACCTTAGCCAGGTCACTCGCCCTATTCCTCACATTTTTAAATTTAGTGCTTATACCTGCTCTCCACTCGGGTTAAAATGCTCCCCAAACCAACGTCCTGCGGCTTCGGCCTCAGTACGGGTCAATTGATGACCATTGCGTTCCCAATACGCATTCACCTGCGCACCAGCACCTTCCAGTAAAGCTTGCAGCTCACGGGATTCCGTGACCGGAACGATCGGGTCATTTTCACCGGAAGACAGAAATACAGGGATACCGTTTAAATCAGGCAAATTCAGCCCACGCAGCGGCACCATCGCATGATGCAGAATAGCTCCACGCAGCGCTTTTGCATCGTGAAAGAGCATACTGGCCGCTATGTTTGCTCCATTGGAATAGCCAAGAGCCACAACGTTGTTACGGTCAAAATCGTATTGCTCCGCAGCTGAATCCACGAATTCGCTCAGCTCCTTGGTACGGAATACAAGATCCTCAATATCGAACACGCCTTCTGCCAAACGGCGAAAGAAACGTGGCATCCCATTTTCCAGCACATTTCCTCTTACGCCTAACACAGACGCTCCCGGTGCTATCATGTCAGCCAATGGAATCAGATCCTGTTCGTTCCCGCCGGTACCATGTAGCAGCAAAATAACCGGGGCTTGCGGATGATTTCCTTTACGAAATACGTGTTTCATATATATTCCCTCCTTCATTTTTGTTCTAAATTAAGATTCTTATTTTTGTGTAATTTGATTATAGCCAACTTCTCTACCTTTTACAAACACAATCAGCCTGATTTAAATCTTTTTTTCTAAAATGATGTATTGTTCCGTTGACATGTATTATAGCTCTATTTTAATATGATATTAGATATTTAGAATATTATCTAAATATCTAAAGGAGGAAATGTATTTTGAACGATGCCTTTAAAGCTTTGGCTGATCCGACCCGGCGTACAATCTTACAGCTTTTAAAGGAAAAAAGCATGAGCGCAGGCGAAGTAGCTGAACATTTTCAAATTAGCAAACCCAGCATCTCCCACCATCTCAATATCCTGAAGCAGGCTGGGCTGGTGCTGGATGAACGACAGGGGCAAAACATTATCTACACCCTGCATACAACGGTTGTGGCGGATGTGATCGGTTGGATGTTCAGTATCGCCCACTCCGATACCCCTGCGAAAAAAAATAGGAATCATATTAAGAATGGGGAGGAATCTGAATGAAATTTCGAACACCTTGGAGCTTGACGGATGTTTTGACAACTTTGATTGCCTTATCACCCGCCATAGGCGCTATACTGCTGTACGACCGACTTCCCAATGTTCTAGCCTCGCATATTAACTTTAACAATACAGCAGACGGGTATACGAGCAAAAGTGGTTCTATTATCATGCTCGTGTTGTTGGGCCTAGTCCCGCTGGTCATTCGATTGGCTCGCCACATGGACCCCAACAGAGCTAATTATGAGAAATTTTCAAAAGCCTATGAAGTTACGCGTGCAGGTGTTTCTGTAGTTCTCGCTGTAGCTGGATGGGGAATGCTGCTGTATAACCTGAATATACGACTGCAAATGAATGCTATAATTTTAGGGTTAATAGGCCTGATGCTGATGGCGATGGGGAATTATATGACTCAGGTACAGCCGAACTATACGTTCGGTATCCGCACGCCGTGGACTCTGTCTAATCCCGAGGTATGGCGTAAAACGCACCGTTTCGGTGGGCCTATGATGATGCTTGGCGGTGCTTCAGCGTTGGTGGCGGCATGGGTCGGTGGAATGGCGGGAGTAGTCATTTTCCTTACCGTGCTGATCATATCCGTTATCTCTCCTGTACTCTATTCTTACTTGTTGTATCGTAAGCTAAACAAGTAATTAAACAAAGCTACACCTGAACCTAAAAAGGAACCTCCCAAACCGCGATAAACGCAGAATGGGAGGTTCTTTTTACAAGTGAATATTTATTTAAAACAGCAGCTTATCGGGATGCGTGCCTACACGCTCATCAAGATGAAGACCATTGATTCGTTCAATATCCTCAGCCGTCAATTCAAAGTCGAATAAATCAGCATTTTCGCGAATACGATGCGGGGTTACAGATTTGGGAATCGTCACAATCCCCCGATCCAGATGCCAACGCAAAATAACCTGCGAAGAGGTTTTACCGTATTTGGCAGCAATCTCAACGATGTCCGCTTGCTCGGTTAATTTCCCCTTCATCAGCGGACTCCACGATTCAAGCTGAATCTGGTGCTCCCGGCAGTATTGATGCAGTTCTTGTTGAGTCAGACGAGGGTGAAGCTCCACTTGGTTGATGACAGGAACCATGTTGCTGTCTTTGAGGAGGTCTTCGAGATGGTGAACTTGGAAGTTACTAACTCCGATAGCGCGTACGCTTCCTTCTTCATACAGTCGTTCGAATGCCTTCCAGGTTTCCTTGTACTTATCCTTGCCAGGCCAATGAATGAGATACAGATCAATGATATCCAGACCCAGCCGCTTACGGCTTTCCTCAAAGGCACGCAGTGTTGAATCGTAGCCCTGATCCTGATTCCATAGTTTGGTGGTTACAAACAGATTTTCTCTAGACGTCCCACTATCACGAATGGCTTGTCCAACCAGTTCCTCGTTACCGTAGATCGCCGCTGTATCAATGTGACGGTAACCGACCTCAATAGCTGTTTTGACCGCTTCGTAGACCTCATTGCCTTCCGCCTTGTAAGTACCAAAACCGAGCCAAGGCATCTGAACTCCGTTATTCAGTACAGTTGTATCCGCAATGTTCCCCATGTCTATTCCTCCTGTTCCTGATTATGAATTATCCAACGGGATGATTACAGTTTAGTTGCATCCTGAAAAGCATTCACTTGAAGCGGAGCAGCCAACAATTCTTTAGCCGCGGCAACAAATGCCTGGAAATGGGCAGAATTATTATGGAAATCTACAGCAGCAGCATCTTTCCACTCTTCAACCATCGTAAATGCGTTGGGATCATTCAGATCCTGCATTAACGTGTAGCGTACATTGCCTTCTTCAGCTTGGGATGCGCTGATCAGCCCTTGGGTTTGTTGCAGAAAAGTCTCTCTTTTTTCAGGTAAAACTTTCATATCGGCATGAATAATAATCATATTATGTTCCTCCTCGTATTATGTAACTATTTCTATTATAGACCATTCTTTCGAAAGAATAAAAGTGCGGGCGTTTCTGTAATACAGTAAAATAGATCGTATGGGGGAGAGATCAACTGATCCGTTCCTCCTATATTTTGTTTAACGGCGGTGAAGGCATGTGCGTTTTCAGACAAAACTAATGGTATTTATATCCCTTTTAGTACTGGTAGTTACCGGGCTGTTGGGATTATCCTTTCGATATATGATCACCTCCGCTCTATATGATGAAATCGGAAAAAGGGCGCTCACCGTCGCCAATACCCTCGCCGTAGATGCGCAGGTCAGAGACGCTCTGGAGCAGACCGAGACGACGCAATTGCGTTCGCGTATCAACGAGGCCATAAAGCCCGTTCAAGCCAGCAGCGGCGCTGATTTTATTACTATTGCTGATCGCCATCTCATCCGGCAGTGGCATGTAAACCCGGAGCGCATCGGCACGCCTATGATAGACCCCATGAATGATAAGGTACTGCAAGGGCAGTCCTTGATCACTGAATCGACGGGCTCTCTCGGACCGTCAATACGCGCCAAAACAGCCGTTTATGATACGCAAGGTAAGGCCATCGGGCTCGTCTCTGTAGGTTTTTTAATGACAGATGTGCAGCAAAATATTCGTACATACACATATGCATGGCTCTGGTTAATGGTGGGCGCGCTGATGATCGGCATATTGGGAAGCCTGATTATAGCGCAACGGGTACGCCGCGCACTGCATGGACTGGAACCAGTGGAGATCGGACGGTTGTACCAGGAAAAGCAAGCCATTATTGAGTCCATCGGCGAAGGGATTATCGCGGTTAATAGTAACGGACAAATCACACTTGCCAATCCACAGGCAGCTCGCTTGATCGGACTCCCGCCGGAAACCTCTATCTACGGATGCGACCTTCGTCACTTGACTGGTGTTCCGGATGTACTGGTTGATATGCTTGTTGCCGATTACACAGTAGAGCATTCAACGATGGGGCCAGATCAGGGACAGTACATATGGAATGAGGAAATTGAGGTCCAACAGCGAATTGTAGTCGTCAGCCGTGTGCCGATCCAGGATCGTTCCGGTCGCATCATGGGCACGGTTGCCAGTCTGCGTGACAAGACCGAACTGCTCCACATGACACAACAGTTGACAGAGGTCAAAGATTACGCGGAAGTACTGCGATCACAAACACACGAATACGCCAATCGGCTGTATCTCATATCCGGCCTGATTCAGTTGGAGTGTTATGACGAAGCGGTGGACTTTATCACCCAGGAATCAGAGGAATATCGTGTACACAGGCCGATTGCCACAGCTCTCCTGCCCGATTCAATCATCGCCAGCCTACTGATCGGTAAGAAGAAACAGGCGCTGGAAAAAGGGGTTTTACTCCATTCTGATATTAAAGGAGCATTCTCAACCCAGTCCCCTACGTTGGAGTGGTCCTTTCTCGCTTCCATAGCCGGAAACCTGCTGGACAATGCCATGGAAGCTGTTGCGATGTCCTCCATCTTTGACGGACAGGTCTGGTTCCGGCTTGAAGAAACGGCTGAAGCCATCATCGTCGAAGTTGCGGATAACGGATCGGGAATTTCGGACGATATCCAAGAAAAGTTGTTTGTCAGAGGAGCTTCGACCAAAGCAGAAGCAGGACATGGATATGGCCTTGCTCTCGTGCTGGAGTACACTGAACGAATGGGCGGCTCTATAGAAGTGCACAAACGTCCTGGTGGAGGAAGTATTTTTGAGGTTTACATTCCTTTACATAGAACAGATACGAGTAATAATGCAAAAGGAGGTTATGCCCATGAATGAGCGGGTTTTATCGGACATTGAGGTTCTTATTATTGAAGACGATCCGCGAATTGCGGAGATTAACCGCCGATTTATTGAAAAGGTGGACGGGTTCACCGTATGTGCAATCGCGACGAACGAATTTGAGGCAAAACTTCAACTGGACGTGCTCCGTCCTCCTCTAGTCGTGCTGGATGTTTATTTCCCCGATACGGATGGTCTAACCCTGCTATCGTTCATCAAGCAACACTATCCGGGTACAGATGTTATTATGCTGACTGCCGCCAAAGAAGCTGAAACAGTGGTACAAGCCGTTCGAGCAGGCGTGTTTGATTTTATCGTAAAGCCGCTTATATTCGAGAGATTGCGTGCGACCTTGGAGGAATATGCCCGGTTTCGGCGACAAATCACAACATGGCAAGAGGAACAATCCACAGTCGAGCAATCTGAAATTGACAGTTTACTTCAAAGCGCGGGCACCGGTCGGATGGCGGGGAACGGAGTCGGAGAACTATGGGCCAAAGGCATCGATAAAGTAACTTGCGACAAAGTGCTAGATCTCCTGAATCGACGGGGTGAGGTGACTACAGGTACAGTGGGAATCGAGCTGGGTATGAGCCGTTCTACAGCCAGAAGGTATCTGGAGTATTTAGTGGAAAGTGGCGACGCGCACCACGATCAGGTGTACGGAACCGTCGGCAGACCGGAGCGTATCTATCGCCGACAGCGGAGGGATGCATAAACCGTCCAACTCTGATGTCCTGGTACTTCCCCTCCTCCTATTCATAATTTTATTGAATTTAATTCACTTAATCGATCAAAACGGTTTAAATAACCACATTATTTACGTCCTCCTTCCCGATTGCTAGAATGATCAACAGTTAGTTGATTGATAATGATTATCAGTTTCTCTGATAATCATACTGGAACGGGGGATAACATATGGCAATACCGAAACAACCACTGCGCACAGGTATGCTGCTTGCAGCGATCCTGGCACTACTGACGGTCATTATGGCGGGATGTGGAAGCCAGTCACAAGATAACAGCGCAGTAGCACCTCAAGCAACAGGCGACACTCGAATGATTAAACATGAGATGGGAGAAACCAAAGTTACAGGTACACCCAAAAGAATCGTAACCCTGGAATTCTCTTTTGTCGATGCCACAACCCAACTGGGCGTAACTCCTGTCGGTATAGCTCAGGAAAATGACGATGATATTGATGGGCTGCTCGGCAAGAAAATCGACTTCACACCAGTAGGAACACGCAAACAGCCAAACCTGGAAACGATCAGCTCCTTGAAGCCGGATTTGATTATTGCTGATCTGAATCGTCATAAAAGCATATACAAAGAACTTAGTGAGATTGCTCCGACCATTGTTCTAAAGAGCCGCAATTCCTCCTATGAACAAAACTTGGCATCCTTCGGTGTCATCGCCGATGCGTTGGGTGAGAAGGAAAAAGGCGAGCAAATTCTCGCTACGCATAAAGCTACAATGGAAAAGTTGAAAGAAGGCATCAAAGCTGGTGAGCCACGCAGCGTATTGCTAGGGGTATTCCGTTCTGATTCACTATCGGCTCACGGCGCTTCATCCTTTGATGGACAACTACTGGAGCAAGCGGGTATCCACAATGCCCTTCAAAATACAAGCGAGCCTACCGTCAAGCTGACGCTGGAGCAAATTTCACAAGCGGATCCTGATGTGATCTTTTTGGTGGAAGCCGATGAGAAGCTGATTGCGGAATGGAAGCAAAACCCGCTTTGGCAAAACATTACGGCCGTCAAAAAAGGGGAAGTTTACGAAGTAAACCGGGCACTGTGGACCCGGTACCGTGGGCTCGGCTCAGCCGAAAAAATACTGGAGCAAGCCATTTCGCTTCTGTATCCCGCGCAAAGTAAAGGAGACGGCTCCCGTTGATCGGACAAGCCTCACGCGACCGGCTGAATAAGCCGGTCTTCTTTGCACTTATCGCTGCGTTGCTGGCTGGACTGCTGCTCAGCGTGGCGATTGGCCCAGTCAGGATGGACATCCCCACCATGCTGACTGCGCTGTTCACTGAGCATCCGTCTAAGGATCAGCTCATTGTCTTGACGGTACGCCTACCGCGTGCCGTTATTGGCCTAATCGTCGGGGCCGGGCTTGCCGTGGCTGGAGCTCTGATGCAAGCCATCACACGCAACCCGCTGGCTTCGCCGCAGGTATTCGGGGTCAGCTCAGGCGCTTCGCTGGCTGTCGTGCTGTCCGTCGTGCTGCTGCCGAATATCGGATCGTCCGGCAGCATTTATTTTGCTTTTGCCGGGGCCATCGCAGGCGGTTCCTTCGTATATGCGCTGGCCGGAACGGCGGGCATGACGCCGGTCAAGCTGGCCCTTGCCGGGATGGCCGTGCATCTGCTGCTGGCCTCCATCACCCAGGGACTGCTCGTGTTCAACGAGCAAATATCCGATGTGCTATATTGGCTCGCCGGAGCCATCGACGGGTCCACTTGGGCCGACACGCGTCTGGTGCTACCATGGTTCGCCGTGGGTATGATTCTTGCGCTAGCGCTGGCCCCCTCGCTATCTGTGCTGAGCCTCGGGACGGAGGTCGCACAGGGATTGGGACAAAACGTACGTCTTGTCCGTCTACTGGCCTCGGCCTCAGTGATTATGCTGGCAGGCTCTGCCATAGCGGTAGCCGGTTCCATCGGCTTTGTGGGCTTGATGGTACCGAATATCATCAAGATGTTTACAGGCGACAATTACAAACGGGTCATTCCCCTGTCTGCAATCTGCGGAGCTCTGCTGCTGACCTATGCGGACGTGCTTGGACGATTTATTGCATTTCCTTATGAATCACCCGTTGGCATTGTAACCGCGCTGGTGGGTGCGCCCTTCTTTTTATATCTGGCGCATAAGAACGGGAGGGCTTCACGATGAAAAAACTGTGGATTTTACTCGCGCTCATGCTGGGTGTTGCTTTTATAGCTATAGGCGTGGGCAGCACCTACATTACGCCCTCTGAGCTGATCAAGGCTCTGACGGACCGGAGTGCCTCTTCCTGGTTCATCGTTCATCATTATCGGCTGCCACGCGGTCTGCTGGCCATCATGGCCGGAGCTGGGCTGGCAGTAGCCGGTGTTCTGCTGCAAGGCATGATCCGCAACCCGCTAGCCTCGCCAGATGTGGTAGGTGTATCCAAGGGGGGCGGCTTTGCGGCGGTTCTCGTCATCGTGCTGCTGCCCTCATCCCCAGTGGCACTGCTGCCTGTAGCCGCCTTTGTCGGGGCTGGGCTAGCTGCACTGTTGCTCGTACAGCTTTCGATGAAGGGAGGCATGCGTCCCAATATGCTAGCCTTGACCGGACTGGCGGTGGGCGCTATTTTTCAGGCTGCGACCGATTATATACTGGTCAAGTATCCACTCGAAGCCAGCGACACGCTCACTTGGCTAGCTGGAAGTCTGTGGGGCAAAGGCTGGGACGAAGTGTATGGGCTACTGCCGTGGTTAATCGTGTTGCTGCCTCTCGCCTATACCCTACAGCGCAAGCTGGACATTATGAGCCTAGATGAGGAAAGCTCTGCTGGGCTGGGACTTAGCGTGAAGCGTGTGCGTACAGGACTGCTAGCCGTGTCAGTCGCCTTGGCTGCCTCCTGTGTCGCTGCCATCGGCTCCATCGGATTTATTGGACTGCTGGCACCGCATCTGGCACGGCGGTTATTTGGCAATCGCCACCGCTATCTATTGCCCGGTTCGGCGATGATCGGCGCCCTGATTCTCGTCCTTGCTGACGCGCTGGGACGAGGTCTGAAGCCGCCGCTCGAAATTCCCGCTGGCATCGTGACAGCCGTCATTGGCGCGCCATATTTTTTGTATCTATTGCTTCGGGAACGCAAACAAAAAGACAGCGGATAGGATGAGGATAAGAAGTTGCGCAGCGCAGCTAAACGCAGTACTATACCCTAGCGTTTAGCAGCGCTACCTGTACACCGATACGCCGATTAACTTCTTTTCTAAACGATTCATCATGCAGTAGCCTCTTTTTAAAATCATTTATCATTTCGGGAAAGCTGGCATTTGTGCTTGGGTCCAAATCGTTAAAAAAGACAGCTAGCTCTGTCGTATGCCCTTCCTTATCTGTCGCATACATGGCCAGTGTCAAAACATAAGCCGTGGAGCCACCTTTTTGCCCAGTATGTTTAAGGGATTGCTGGTTTTCAGGAAGAACCATAAATGGTTCCTCCAAGACCTCGGACAATAACTTTTGCTCAGCTTTTGTGAACCCTTGACGACGATTCAGCTTACTCATTAAAGAGGCATACTCGGCTGTCGTTGATGCTATAAAGCGATCCGTATTGATACGATCATAATCCTGATCATACCAAGTCGTAATATCTGCGTTTCTCTTGTAAGAACCACTCACATCACGGCGCAGCTTGTTATGAATCACGCGGGCATATCGGCGAAATTCCGTATCAGACATCGCCTGAATGGCTTCTTTGGCAGAAATATTATTCTTTGTATTATTCCAATTCTCACCTTGTCTCTCCTTCATCCATTCGTAGGGAATCAAAATGGAGGATACAAACGGATAAATGGGATCATGATTTTGCAGCCCCATTTTGGCTCTCGTCCGATTGATCGCATCCACCCCCAGTTTGTCCATTAAATACTCCGCATTGGCGTTGGAACTGAATTGAATCATCCCCTTGGCGACGTCTCGTACAGATACAGTTTCATTCTGTATCCGCCCTTTAGCCTCCATATTCTGTAGCCACGCCGTATGAGCACCCCCATCCAAACCCGGCAAATAAAACCTTTCCAGCGAAATCAGCTTCACTCTCCCGTCCGGGTTAATCTTACCCACCACCGCTTGCTTGGCATATTCGATCGCAATGATTGTTTTGACGGTGCTCGCCAAAGGCATCATCCGGTTTTCCTCTTGACCTGCCAGCTTTTTTCCATCTCTCAGAATCGTAATCGAAACTTTTTCTGCATTCGCCTCCACAAAATGAAGTAAACGGCGGGCAGCATCCTGTTCCTTCGTTTCTTCCTTAACGTCAGCTGCAATCGCAGTTGTGGGCCGGACGGTATTCGGGGGATTAGCCACTTGATTCTGCATGAAAGATAGTAAGCCTGCCGCTACACCCATAACGATGAGCACTGTAGCCAAACTAGTTGCTACCAAAATAAGGCGCTTTCGTTTCACTATTACCTCCCCCCGTATGCACTTCACACACAGGTTTATTTTCCCATTTTTATATTTCAATTTCTATTTTAAACGAAAACACAGTACAAAAAGTTTCATTACGTGTCATATTTTCAAATAACATAAAAAAGAGAGCCTCCTGTATATAACACAGGCTGACTCTCTTTCACTACCCTTCGACCCTTATGCTGGATAGGATACTTCGGTTCCATTCAATATGAGGTGCATCCGAATTTCCGCTTTTAAGGAATCGGATACTGCACAATATTTTTCCTTACCCATCTGAATCGCTTTCCATACGCGGTAATCCGGAATATCGCCATCTACGTAGAATGTCAGATCAATCGCTGTAAAGCCTGTCGGCATTTCTTCCTTGCGCGTACCTTCTGCGTCAATATCAATGCGAGTAATGTCCGACAAGAAACGATCCAAAATCATCGTAATATCAATGCCCATACATCCCGCCAGACCCGCCAACAGCAGTTCCATGGGTGTCATCCCTTTACCATCACCGCCATAAGCCGCCGTAGCATCCATCCCAACGGAATAACCGGATGGACCCTCCGAAGTAAACGCGCGTTTGCCGTGCCAAGTTGTAGATACTTTCATGTTCAAAGGCCTTCTTTCCCTCTTAATAATCTATGATTCATCCTCGATCTTAACTTTAAAATTCACTGATTTGGCGTAAAAATTTCTGTGTTCTCTCATGCTGGGGAGTGTCAAAAAACGCCTGTGGCGCTGCCTCCTCCAAAATGATACCATCTGCCATAAATACGACCTTGTCCGCCACCTCGCGAGCAAATTTCATCTCATGAGTAACGACGACCATCGTCATTCCGTCTTGAGCCAACTCTCGCATAACACCCAGCACTTCCCCTACCAGCTCGGGATCAAGCGCCGATGTCGGCTCGTCGAACAGCATAATCGCCGGGTCCATCGCCAGCGCACGCGCAATGGCTACTCGTTGCTGTTGTCCACCGGACAGACGTGAAGGATGTACATCCTGCTTGTCCGATAACCCCACCCGCTCCAACAACCGTTGTCCGATGGACATAGCCTTGTCGCGCGGCATTTTTTTTACTGTCAGCAGTCCTTCAATGACATTGCCGATTGCGGTTTTGTGCGGATACAGATTGAATTGCTGGAACAACATCCCTGTCTGTTTGCGAATCTCACGAATGGCTGCTTGGCGGACACGAACGGGAGCCGTAGCATCGACCTCAATCCCATTCACCTCAAACTTGCCGGAAGAGAGCTCTTCCAGACCGTTCAGGCAGCGCAGCAAGGTACTTTTACCTGAACCGCTCGGGCCGAGTAATACGACGATTTCACGAGCGGCAACCTGAAAATCAATGCTTTTCAGAACCTCTACCTGTCCGAATCGTTTACCTAATCCGTTAGTTGTTATCATCATCTATCATCTCCACCTTAATAAGCTCGAGCCAGACGCTTTTCCACCCGCTCCAGTATAGCGGAGAATCCAATGCTCATAATCCAGTACATCAGGCCAATTTCGAGCAGAAACGGCATGTAAAGCAAATACTGCGCCTGTAAAAGCTGTGCCTGCCGCATCAATTCACTGACCCCGATAAACGACACCAGCGACGTTTCTTTAAGCATACCTACAAATGTATTCCCCATCGGTGCAATTGCGATCCGTACCGCCTGAGGAAGAATAATACGCCACATCGTTTGACCGGGCGACATTCCCGTTGCATAAGCTGCCTCGGTCTGTCCCTGGGGTACGGCTAAAATAGCTCCACGGAACGTCTCCGATAAGTACGCCCCTGTATTAATGCTAAGTGCCAGACAAGCAGCTGTCAGCGATCCGAATGATATTCCATAATCATCCAGTCCATAATAAATGACCGCAATCTGCACCAAAACCGGCGTCCCCCGAATGATCGATACATACATGCGCGCCAGCCATCGAACGGGTCGATTCCCCTTCAACCGGGCCACAGCAACAACCAAACCAATGATTAGGCCAAAAAACATAGAGACAATCGTAATATATAGCGTATAATAAGCACCCTTTAATAAAAAAGGGACGTTCTCCCACATTAATTCAAGCATCGGTTATATTCCCTTCTTTCAGACGAGTGGCCCCATGTCAGCATAAAAGCCAAGACTGGAGCCAGACGCCTCTAACAGGCTTACGTTATTCTTTTGGCTCCTCGCCAAACCATTTTTTGAAAATTGTTTTGTAAGTGCCGTCTTCCTTCATTTCCTTCAAAGCCTTGTTCAAGGCTTCTTTGAGCTCAGGAGTTTTCTGGTTAATGGCTACACCCGCTTGATCCGATTTAATCGGCTCGCCTACGGCTTTAATTTTGAACCCGTTTTTATCGATAATAGGCTTGAGAGCATACAGATTGTTGATTGTTGCGTCAATACGACCAGAGTTTAGATCCTTTAAGGAAGTAATGACATCATCATACGTTTTAATCTCAAAATCACCTACCTTCGGCAGTACTTCATTCCGCAGATAAGATTCATCATTCGTTCCCAAGCCGACACCAATGGTTTTGCCTTTAAAGTCCTCTAGCTTGGTAATATCATTTGTTTTGCTGTTTACGATAATGTTTACATTGTTTGTGATATAAGGCTCAGTGAAGTCAATGGCCTTCTTACGATCCTCTGTGATCGTCACTTGGCTAATCACTGCATCGAATTTTTTCTTTTGCAAACTTGGAACCAGTCCCGAGAATTCTTGTGCCGTGAACTCCGGTTTCACTCCAATCCGCTTCGCCAATTCTTTGGCGATATCCACATCAAATCCGTCCAATTCCTTGTTATCGTTCAAGAAATTGTACGGCGGATAGGTGCCCATCATGCCTACCTTAATTACACCAGCCTTCTTGATTGCTTCGAGCTGGTTACTCGCTGCCACATTACTGCTACCCGCTCCATTGCTAGTATTAGAAGCTTCTGGCTTAGTACCGCAAGCGCTCAGCACAAGGCTGAACAATGCCACAGCCATGAGTGTAGTTACCAAGAACCCTTTTTTACGTGTTTTCATGTATCCTTCTCTCCTGTCTGGATGTAAATGATTGAGTTCATATATGTGATTTGGCTATATTATTTGTTGCCAACTACCCATTCATGCGATGTTGACCCTCTAGCTTTGACCTAATAGTCCATAAAACTCAAAATTAGCCGCCTCTGCTGCCAATCTTTTAGCAGTTATCTGCGTGATGTGGTCATATGTTCCCTCTGAACCGAATAGCCAGCGTGTAATGACACCTTCGATCATACTCATGAGTAGTGCCGCCCTTAATTCGACATCCAATTCAGCAGGCAACATGTTCAGCTCGATCGCTCTTTCCATATTGCGTCGGAATGCCAGCTCCATCGCGGCCCTTGTCTCTCGGATACTCTGGCGCACCGGTTCATCGACACCACTGCCGATCAGTAGCAAACCCATCAGATAGCGGTTCTCCAATGCAAAATCAAATAACCGAACAAACAGCGCCTCCGATGCCTTAACCATATCAGCCAGCGTTCCCGCATCACGGCGATATCCCTGTCCAATCGCTGACAGTAGCTGTTCACGACCGGTAGCGATAATCTCCAGCGCCAGTGCCTCTTTGCTTTTAAAATGCCAATAAAACGTGCCTTGGGCTACTCCCGCCTCTACCACGATATCTGAAATCTTCGTTTGATGGTAACCCTGCTCGGCGAACCGCTTCAATGCAATGTGAAGAAGCTGTGTTCTGCGGTCTGTTTCTTCTCCCGCGTGCTCAGCAGGTTGGTCATTTGAGACGGTCTCGGACTGCTTCGCCTTCCGTGGCTGCATAGGTTTCCTCCTCCCGATTGATCAGTCAGTCAGTTTTGTATTTTTAATCCTATAGGATAAGTATACTTTTGTCAAAGAAAAAAGTGTCAGAAGAAAATAAAGTTTTGCTGCTCCAAGCGGCTTTTGAATTTTAAAAACCGACAGATCCCATAAAATAAGTATTAGACTGGCGCCAACAAAAAAGACAGCGGCAGTCTTAGACTACTGCTGTTTTATTAAACTAACGTTCTCCTTTAGCGTAATCAGCCAAATGCTACGAAGCGTGAATGTGGTGTTATGCCAAGACACCTTTCGAGCGTATTTCCAAAATTCATATATCCTCTCCTTAGAAGGTTACTATCACTTTTCCTTCGGAGTGGCCAGTAGAAACTTTATTTAAAGCCATGTTAATGTCATCAAAATTATAAACTGAATCTATAGCAGGCTTAATATCTTCATCCTCAACTAGTTTCGTCAGTTTTTGTAATTGCCTGCCATTAGCGGACACGAATAAGAAGCGATATTCTTTATCCTGTTTAACTGCTAATCGATCTAAACGAGCACCTACTAAACCAAACAATAGCTTTTTCCATATTGGAAAGTTATTTTCAGCAGCAAAGCGGTAATTGGGTAAAGCCTTCAATGATACCAATTTCCCTTGGGGTTTGAGAATAGCAAGTTCCGTTTTAATTTCTTTTGCCCCCAATGTATCGATAACATAATCGATATTAGATAGCAAATCAAAATAATTTTCCTCTTTATAGTTAATGAATTGATCAGCGCCGATGGACAGTGTTCGTGATCTCCCTCTTTCACTGCCGCTCGTAATCACATATAACCCCATCGATTTGGCAATCGGGATAGCCATCGTACCAAAGCCGCCGGTTCCTCCAGAAATAAATAGTTTTTTATCGGGTTGAACATGAAGTACATCATGCAAGGCTTGATATGCAGTCAAAGCCGTGAGGGGTACCGCGGCGGCCTCAATAAAAGAAAGATTTTTAGGCATAACGGAAATCGCATCCTCATGGACTGCCGCATACTCAGCAAAAGCTCCGATTTTATTTATTGGCAGCCTCGTATAAACGGGATCTCCAACCTTGAATTTCACAACATCTTTTCCAACAGCCTCAATAACGCCGGATAGTTCGTTTCCTAAAGTTAAAGGGAAGTCATAATCGGCAATCATGCGAATACTACCATTTAAAATAAGAATGTCTAAGGGATTTACACCTGCAGCTTTTACTTTGATAAGAACCTCATGTTTATTGATTTCCGGTATTTTTATATTGTTTATTCCTAATTGGATTTGTTTTGAATATTTTTGCATTTGCGCAGCTTTCAATTCTTCATCTTCCCTTTTCTCATTTATCTTAATTCCACATTCGTTTATTGGAAAAATTGATGGCGTACTTTAACTTGTACGCCATCATAAAGCAATATCCATGTTATTCTTTACTGATGTTGAGTTGAAGTTCTTTCATCGTAGGATAATCTGTGTAACCCTCGCTTCCGTTACCAGAGTACAATGTTTTACGATCTGCTTCATTCAAAGGAAAGCCTTCTTTAAGACGTTCAACTAAGTCCGGATTAGCTAATGACCATACCCCGACTGGCGCCATATCAGCAAGGCCATTATCAATATCTACACTAAGATCTTCTAGAGCCCGTCCAGCTCTATTGACTAATAATGGATTTGGCCAGATGTTGCGAATTTCACGGAGCAGTGTTTCGTTCCCTAAATGCATAACATGGAGGTAAGCTAAATTATATTGAGCTAATTCTTTTACAAGGTGAAGATAAACTTCAAGACCGTGTTCGCCCTCATCAATTCCGTTAAGAGGTGTTCCCGGCGAAATACGAAAGCCTGTTCGTTCTGCTCCAATTTCTTCAACGATTGCTTTCGTTACTTCAATTGCAAAGCGAGCACGGTTCTCTATCGATCCACCGTATTTATCCGATCGTATATTAGAATTCTCCCCAATAAATTGATTAATCAGATAACCATTTGCTCCATGAATTTCAACGCCGTCGGCTCCTGCTTTAATAGCTGCCGCTGCTGCTTTCCGGAAGTCTGCAATTGTCGTCTGGATATTTTCTTCACTTAACTCTCTTGGAACGGGTATTTCCTGCATCCCTTTAGCCGTAAACATTTCTACACCGGGTGCGATCGCAGATGGTGCAACGGGTTGACGATGATGTGGTGTATTGTCGGGGTGCGAAACACGACCGACATGCATTAATTGGATAAATATAAATCCACCTTCTTCATGTACCGCATCCGTAACCTTTTTCCAACCTTCAATATGCTTTTCCGTATAGATGCCCGGTGACCTTAAGTAACCTTGACCATCATCAGAAGGTTGTGTGCCTTCAGTAATAATTAAACCCATCGATGCTCTTTGAGCATAATAATAGGAAGTTAGCTCTCCCGGCGTACCATCCTCTTGCGCTCTACTACGTGTCATTGGTGCCATCGCTAACCGATGAGGTAATTCCAGGTTGCCAATTTTCGTTTTGCTTCACAGTTTTTCCATTTTAAAACCCCCTCTTTGAATTGAGTTTATTAACTCCAATGTCTTTCGATTATCGCTCCACTTTAGCCTGTGCGGATCTGACCGCATTTGTCATGAGCTTGCGAGGCAGCAACCGCGGCAAGAACGCCATGAACTTGTTGCGCCCCCCTGTTATGATTAAAGTCTTGCCCCGCAAGAATTTGCGATATCCTATGTCAGCTACCTACCCAACCTCCATGACGCCGCTTCTAAACAGATTTGAGGTGGCTAGCCCAGCACGATCGACAAAGCCAGTCGCTGTCGCTCCCGGACAGAGTGCGGACACAGTCACGCCTGTGCCGCGCAGCGCATTCTCCAAAGCCTCAGTGAACGATAGTACGTACGCTTTTGTCGCATAGTAAACTGCCATCAGTGGTCCAGGAAAAAAAGCCACCAACGAAGCCACATTCAGCACGCCCCCTTGCTGCCTTTTGACCATATCCGGTAAGAACACCTTAGTCATTACAGTCAGAGCCTTGATATTAATGTCGATCATATTCATCTCTTGCTCCAACTGTGTCTCCAAGAATTCCCCGTACAAGCCGAAGCCCGCATTATTAACAAGAAAGTCGACGGTGATCCCTTTTTCTTTAAGCTCCCTGTAGATTTCCTCTGCCACGCCAGGTAATGCAACATCTTTGGCGATGTATGTCGTTTGGACACGGTACTTCTTCCGATATTCCCCCCGCGAGATCCACGAGCTTGTCCTCGCTGCGTGCGACCAGCACCAAATCGTATCCGTCTTTGGCGAAACGATCCGCCAGCTCTTTTCCAATTCCGCCCGACGCTCCGGTAATTAGTACAGTTTTGCTCATCATTTAAGCTGTGGGTAAATAGCAGCTACACCGCCAGCGAGAGCACGCTGGAGTTGACGGCTCGGTTCATCAGCAAGAATTTCAAAGCTATCGGACTCTATTCCATCAATTGCAATTTTTGCAATATCAGCAGGGTTGGACTTCGGAGCTTTAACGCCTGACGTCATGTCTGTATCCATAAAGCCCACATGCAAGCCAGCTACTCTTACATTTTGAGGATACAGATTTAAGCGCAACTCGTTCGTCATTGCCCACGCAGCCGCCTTTGCAGCCGAATAAGCGCCTTCACTCCCGCCACTACTGAACCATGATAATGCGGAAAGGATATTCAGTATGGATCCCCCACCATTATTAATAAGAATAGGTGCGAAATTGCGAATCATGGATAATGTGCCAAAGAAGTGCGTATTAAATTCCAACTGTATTTGATCGAGATCACCGTCAAGCAAAGTAGCTCCTGTAGCCGAGCCTGCATTGTTGATCAGAAGCGTAACATCTTGAGCGGCCATAGCAGCTGCCGCTACCTCTTGAGGGTTCGTAATATCAAGCTTTACAGGAATTGCACCGGGAATGTCAATGGACTGCGGATTTCTTGCTCCGGCATACACCTTAGCCCCTCTGGATAGAAGTTCAAGGGCAAGATGGCGACCAAAACCTCGGTTCGCGCCAGTGACAAATGCAACTTGTTGAGAAATATTCATTTTCATGTGCTCCTTTTATTGTATTTTGTTTATGAAATTGTTTTCTTGAAGCTATTTGGTCTGCGTTTTGATACGTAGTAATTACGGTAAGCGAGTTTTACTCGATACTTGTTTTCTAACGAGAACGGTCACTCTCAAAATCGTTAAAAAAAATGCTGAGTGCCTTACTCTGTTGTTTTTATGTGTTGTGTTGTTTGTTGTTTTAACTGCGCTGATAAACTTCATTGTAAACTATGCTTTAGAGCTTCTTTCGGCGTTTTTAGAATGTTCATTCTAAATTAGGCGTAAGATAACTCGATCGCAAAGAGCATGGATTAGCAGAAGGGACACTTCACATCTGAACTGACTACCACAATTACCCTTATTCTTCCAGGAGCTTCATCGAAATATGAGTAATACGGTGAAGCTTTTCTCTGGAAGCCGTGGTTCTTGCCATTACCCTTAACCCAATCCATACATTATGCAGGTATTCCGCCAATTCCTCAGCATTGTATGTGGAGGTGAATTCACCGTCACGTTGTCCCCAAAGAATAATCTCCCTGAGCAATTGCTCTGCTGTCGTGAATGCTTTCGTGGACTTGTTGTCCACCTCGACGTCACGCGCCGCCAATTCTACGGCCGAATTCACCATTAAGCAGCCGGCTGGCGAGTCCTCATCCCCGTCGATCATGAAACCAAAAATAAACTGTAATGCCTCCGATGCGGTCTTGGATCCTTTAACCGCTCCTGCAAGCACGGCGCTGATTTTGTCGTCAAACCGATCCATCGCTTTCAGGAACAGATTATGCTTATCTCCAAAAGTATCATACAAGCTTCTTCGATGAATACCCATATGCTCAACCAACTCGGTCATGGACGTTTTCTCGTATCCCTGCTCCCAAAAGAGCCGCATCGCCTTATCCAAGACTTCTTTCTCTTCAAACTCCTTGCTTCTCGCCATTCCAATCTCCCTCCCTCAATTAATATAACATATTGAGAACGATCAGTAAAGAATCGTTATGCTCTTTTTGAATGACATAATATTTCCATCGAGTTGGTTATCCTACAATTCTACATATTGTAACTCCCCTGCCCGTTAGCTTAAACAAGTACCGGCAGTCTAATGTAGTGCTTATGAAAAGTAAATAAGCCCATAACCGTATTTGGAAGCATATTAATTTTCCAATTTATAAGGGTATGGGCTCTCTTTGATCCTAAATAAGGCAGTGTAGGTTCTTATCACTTATAAAACACCATCGTCTGCTAATATACATTAGCATGTTGCTCTTATATGGTAAAAGCAATTTGTTGAGCTTTCGTACCCGTCGTTCAATGCCAATCCCATTCCGAGTAAAGGTGATTATTAGGCTCTGTTAGAGCCTCGCGAACGTGATGTAATCGACTTGGGCAGGCTCTGCCGATTCGATCCGAAGCGACCGGTTGATCTGTCCCCGGTGATATTGCCCATGTAAGAGGACCTGCGACAGGATGTCCCGGACGGACGTTCGGAACGGAACCCCGCTCTGGTTCGCATAGTCGATCATCTCGTCCAACTCGGATTCCTCGAGCCCTTCGATATAGACGCGATATTGCTCGGCGTTTTCTTCGAATATCGTCCGGATCGCCGTCAGGTCTTCTGCTTCCTCCCACAACGAATATTGCGCGCTGCCCTTGCCCTGCAATCGGGACAGCCAGACTCGTTCCGCGACCGCGACGTGCCGAACCAGCTTCAGAAGGTCCTTGTTCTTCGTCTCACTCTCCTCGAGCGCGTCCAAGATGCGACCGTCCGCCCAGTACAGGTGGTCCATCATGCACTTGATCGTCTTCATTTCGGTTTCCCCCTCTTCGTCTCATCGATTACTTAAACCTACTATTAACCGTTAGTTTAATCATGTGAATGAACTAAAACAACCTTTTTGGGGTGAATTCCTTGTTGCTGTAATATAAGCACTAAGAAAACGCTTTATTTTATCAGTCTACAACTTAATTTCCTTTGAACAAAAAAAGAACCTCCACAGAGGTTCTCTTTATCCTTTATATCGCTGCTACAGCAAGGCTTTTGCCGCAATGTCCGTACGGTTTTGTTTACCTTCAAAGGTAATACGATCCGCCTGTTCGTAAGCTTTGTTCCGTGCCCCGGCAATATCACGTCCCAAGCCGACCACACCTAATACACGTCCGCCGTTCGTTACCCACTCGCCCTGTTCGTTGATGCCCGTTCCAGCATGGAACACGATAGCTTCGTCTACCTGTTCCAATCCGTGGATAGGTACACCTTTGGCGTAAGCTCCAGGATAACCTCCAGATGCCAGCACCACACATACCGCCGCTTCATCCTTCCACTCGATCTCCACCTGATCCAGCGTGCCATTTATAGCAGCAAGAAAAATATCGAGCAGATCGGATTTTAAACGAGGCAGAACCACTTGAGTTTCCGGATCACCGAAACGTGCATTAAACTCAATGGTCTTTGGCTTGCCATCCGGCGAAATCATCAATCCGGCAAATAATACACCTCGGAACGGGCGCCCTTCAGCAACCATGGCCTTGGCCGTCGGCTTGATGATCGTCTCAATTGCTTCCTCAATAATAGAATTGGCTATGTGAGGCAACGGAGAATACGTACCCATGCCACCTGTATTCGGCCCTTTGTCACCATCAAAAATGGGCTTGTGGTCTTGGGCCGCGGCCATCGGACGAACCGTTTCACCGTCGACAAAGGAGAGAATCGACATTTCCTGACCAGCCAGAAACTCCTCGATCACGACCTGTGCCCCGGCTTCACCAAACACCTTGGTCACCATTATGTCGGAGAGAGCCTTTTCCGCTTCCTCCATCGAGTAAGCGACCGTTACCCCTTTGCCTGCCGCGAGTCCGTCTGCCTTAATGACAACCGGAATCGGTTGTTCCTTCAAGTATGCATGTGCTTCCTCGTAAGTATAAAACTTGCGATAGGTTGCTGTCGGAATATGATATTTATGAAGCAAATCCTTCATGAAGATCTTGCTACCTTCAATTTCCGCTGCATTTTTACGCGGTCCGAATACTGGAATGCCTTTCGCTTCAAAAGCATCCACAATACCATCTGCCAGCGGATCATCGGGACCAACCACGACAAGTCCTACCTTTTTGGATTCCGCCAGTTCTGTCAGCGCGTCAAAGTCACTCACCGGAATCGGCACGCACTCCGCTAATTGTCCGATACCAGCATTGCCTGGTGCGCAATAGATTTGCCCGGCCTTGGGGCTTTTCTTCAGCGCCCACACAATTGCATGTTCGCGGCCGCCCCCTCCGATAACCAAAATATCCATTCAGGTGTTTCCTCCCGCTCCCATTAAGATTGTTCAGGTGAAAATGCTGCTGCATCCTCAACTCATACAAGTTAGTGCTTGAAATGACGTACGCCTGTAAAGACCATGGCAATGCCGTATTCGTTAGCAACCTTGATGGATTCTTCGTCTTTGATGGAGCCGCCCGGCTGAATAACTGCTGTGATGCCTGCTTTAGCTGCCAACTCCAACGTATCGCCCATCGGGAAAAATGCATCGGATGCCAGTACGGCACCTTTTGCTTTGTCACCGGCCTGCTCGATAGCAATCTTGGCCGCACCGACACGGTTCATTTGTCCTGCGCCTACGCCAATGGTCATATTATCTGCCGCCAGTACGATGGCGTTGGATTTCACATGCTTAACCACTTTCCAGCTAAACAAAAGCTGTTTCATTTCTTCCGCGGATGGTGCCCGCTCCGTTACAACTGTAAGTGCATCCGAGTCTACAGCGTGAATGTCATTTTGCTGAACTACCATGCCGCCTTCAATGGAAGTCACGACGAAACGGCTCTCTGCCTGTTCAGACCTGGAAAGTTCACCCAGATCAAGCAAACGAATATTTTTCTTTTTCGTTAAAATCTCCAATGCTTCTTTCGTAAAGCCCGGTGCCAGTACAATTTCCAAAAAGATCTCACTCAGCTTATTCGCTGTATCACCATCAATAATCCGGTTAGCCGCCACGATCCCACCAAAAATCGAGGTTGGATCAGCTGCATACGCCTTGCTGTACGCTTCATAAATACTCCCGCCAATTCCCACACCGCAAGGATTCATATGCTTAACTGCTACTACGGTAGGTTCACTGAATTCTTTGACAATTTGCAAAGCCGCATTAGCATCATTGATGTTATTGTAAGACAGCTCTTTGCCGTGAAGTTGTTTCGCTGTTGTCAGTGTACCCTTTGCCGCCAATGGCTCACGGTAAAATGCCGCCTGCTGATGCGGATTTTCGCCATAACGCAAATCCTGAATTTTTTCATAGGTTACAGTGTATCGCTCAGGCAACGGCTCGCCTGTCACATTCGACAAATAATCGGATATCAAAGCGTCGTATGACGCCGTATGACGGAAAACTTTTGCGGCCAAACGCTTACGGGTATTCAGTTCCGTATCGCCATCCTTACGGATTTCCTCCAACACTGTGCTATAGTCATCAGCATCGACTACCACACTGACAAAAGCATGATTTTTTGCCGCAGAACGAAGCATCGTTGGACCGCCGATGTCGATATTTTCAATCGCGTCCTCATAAGTTACACCGGGTTTGGCGATCGTTTCCGCAAAAGGATACAGATTCACAACGACCAGATCAATATAACCCAATCCAAGTTCTTTCATCTGACGCTGATGCTCTTCATTATCTCGAACAGCCAGCAAGCCGCTGTGTACCGCAGGGTGGAGTGTTTTAACACGTCCATCCATAATTTCAGGAAAACCCGTTACCTCTGAAATGCCGATGACGGGAATACCCTCCTTCGACAACAAGCTGCTCGTTCCCCCTGTCGAAACGATCTCCACACCCAATTTGGACAACTCGCGGCAAAATTCCACGATCCCCCGCTTATCCGATACGCTAACGAGCGCTCTTTTAATACTCACCCTGTCTCCTCCTTTAGCTATTTCAGAATTTTGCAAAATTCTCTTTTATCATTTTATTTCCCGAGAAATATCGGAAAATGCCTGTACAGCATCCTTGATATGCCAATGATATGACAAATTACAATCATTCTTAGAGAAGTGAAATCACTTTGCGACCATTTAATTGGATTTTACCTTGGGCCAATTTTCCAACTACCTCTGGATATAGCTGACGTTCCACGGATTGAATGGCTGCGGATAAGGATTCCGCTGTATCATGGTCGTCAACTTGCACGACACGCTGGGCAATAATGGCCCCCGTATCCATGCCCCCGTCCACAAAATGAACGGTCACGCCACTTACCTTGACCCCATAGGTCAATGCCTGTCCAACAGCATCTTTCCCTGGAAATGCCGGAAGTAGTGACGGATGAATATTAATGATTTTTCCTGCGTAGGCATCGACCATGACGCTGGATAGCAAACGCATGTAGCCAGCTAACACGATGAGATCAATCGATTTCTGCTCGAGTAAAGTCACCAGTTCACGCTCATAGTCTTCTCGAGAAGGATATTCCTTGGGTCGGAAAGTATGGCACGCAATTCCAGCTTTCTGGGCTCTAGCTACGGCAGGAGCCGCAGGCTTGTCACAGATGAGCAATTCTACCGAGGCGCCCCCCAGTTCTCCTCGCGCAGCCGCATCCACCAATGACTGAAAATTCGTTCCTTCACCTGATGCAAAAACAGCAATCCGGTACTCGTTCATTACACCTCGGCTCCCGTAAAGGTCACGATAGAACTGCCTTCCGTTACTTTTCCGATCACATATGCGGCTTCGCCCTGTTCCTTCAAAACTTCCAGTGCAGTCTGTGCATGCTCTTCGCCTACAACGATTACCATCCCAATTCCCATATTAAAGGTTGTGAACATGTCTTTGTTGGAGATTGCACCTTTTTCCTGCATGAGCTGGAAGATTGGCAAAATCGGCCAAGTGCCGTATTCTATATCCACATTGACGTGATCCGGTAACACTCTAGGGATATTTTCAATAAAACCGCCACCTGTGATATGCGCCATACCTTTTACTTTTACCTTGTCCAGCAATGCCAAAACGGATTTCACGTAAATTTTCGTCGGCTCCAGCAGTACATCGCCCAGTTTGCCGTTTAAGCCTTCGATTTCCTCATGCAAATCATAACCCTGCTGTTCCAATAACAGCTTGCGCACCAGTGAGAAGCCGTTACTGTGAACTCCACTGGAGGCCAGACCGATCACTGTATCTCCGGGAGCAATGGAGCTACCGTTGATAATTTTGCTTTTATCTACAATCCCTACCGTGAATCCGGCAATATCATATTCACCCTCGCTATACATCCCTGGCATTTCTGCGGTTTCACCGCCGACCAGCGCACAGCCCGATTGATGGCATCCCTCTGCTATTCCAGCGACTATAGCTTCAATTTTCTCGGGCACAACCTTGTCACAAGCGAGGTAATCCAGAAAAAAGAGTGGCTCCGCTCCCCCGACGACAATGTCGTTTACACACATCGCAACCGCGTCAATACCAATGGTGTCATGACGATCCATTGCGAAAGCAAGCTTCAGCTTCGTGCCGACACCATCGGTACCGGAAACGAGTACAGGCTCCTCGTACTTATCCTTATTCAGGCCGAACAATGCACCGAATCCGCCCAAGTCCGTCAGCACTTCGGGACGGAAGGTACGTTTAACGTGCTTTTTCATCCGTTCTACTGCTTCATTACCGGCAGCGATATCTACCCCTGCGTTTTTGTATGCTTCGGACATTCATGAACACTCCTTCAAATGATTGACCCTCCTAAGTCCTCCCTAATAGGGAGGATTCCATGGGGCTGCTCCCCCTGGACCCCTCAAGAATCGGTCAGATGTGTAGGGTTGGGTGCTGCTTGGTGGTTGGTTCGTGCTGTGAGTCGCGTGTTGTCCTTTGTGAATTGCGGGTCATTCCCGCAATTCACAAAGACACGCTTTGGTGCGTGGCCGCCTTCACGGCGGCGGGCACGTCCCGGGCTGTTTGCTTCGCAAAGGCGGGGACGTGCCAGGCAAAGAAGTGAACGGTGCCTACGAGTGGCTCACTTCTTTGCCCTTTGAGGCAGGCAGCTTCGCCTTGCCTGCTGTTGAGCTTCGCTTCGCTGGCTCAACCTTATAAGAGCAGGGTGACTTTTTGTGAGTCACCGCTCCGTTAAAAACTCATGGCATGAAATAGTTATGCCATGAGTTTTTAACGACCTTACCTATCCTCTTCCCGGTGGGAACCAAAGAGGTACAGGCACTGCTGCAAAATGCTGCACACCTGAGAAACGCAGTGGGTGGAAGAATTCTGGAGAAGCGAAGCGTTCGCCTTTGCCGCTGGAATTCCAACCCTCTAAGGGGTTATTCCAATTCGGGAATCAGCGGCAACAGCGATCGGAAGAACCTTCTACACGCGGAGTGGCCCCCTCAGAACCGCTTTTCCTGCACCATGCGCCACCTGTATCTCTTTTGTTCCCGTTTCTCAACAACTACATCCGAACTTTTCTTCACCTTTGAAATCCACCTGAGTTGGGTAATCATTATCGAAACAAGCTAGGCACAAACCGCCTTTGTAATCTTGTTCGTTATATCCACCTACAGCGGCAATCAAACCCTCGGCGCTCATAAAGTAAAGCGAATCGGCGTTAATTTCCTCACGAATTTCCTCGACGGTTTTGGATGAAGCAATCAGTTCCCGGCGATCCGGCGTGTCAATACCGTAGAAGCACGGGTTTTTGAAAGGCGGCGAGGTAATACGTACATGTACCTCCAACGCTCCCGCATCACGCAGCATATTCACGATTCGACGGGATGTAGTGCCCCGGACGATAGAGTCGTCGATCATAATGACCCGTTTACCTTCAACAACACGTCGTACAGCGCTCAGCTTCATTTTCACACCCTGCTCGCGTAGCTCCTGACTCGGCTGAATGAAGGTACGTCCAGTGTATTTATTTTTAATCATACCCAGCTCATAAGGAATACCTGTCTGCTCTGCATAACCAATCGCAGCCGATATGCTGGAATCCGGCACTCCTGTCACCAGATCCGCATCGACAAAAGCTTCCAACGCCATCTGGCTACCCATTCTTTTGCGTGCAGCATGAAGATTAGAACCATTCAAGTCACTGTCAGGACGAGCAAAATAAATATACTCCATCGCACATAACGCTTTACGGTGCTTATCTTCCGTGTACCGATCTTCATGCAAGCCGTTTTTATCCAGCACTAGCAGTTCACCCGGCTCGATATCGCGCAGCAGTTCTGCACCAATCGTTTCCAGGGCACAAGACTCGGATGCGAACAGATAAGCATCTCCCAGTCTGCCCATCGTGATTGGACGCAGACCATTGGGGTCGGAAGCCACGAGCAGCTTGTCGTTGGTCATAATGAGAAAAGCAAATCCGCCGACAATCCGCTTCAATGCATCTTTCGCGGCCTCCACTAAATCCTTGGATGATCGTGCGATCAAATGCGCCACTACTTCTGTATCGCTGGTCGTTTGAAAAATAGACCCGCCCTGCTCCAGCTCATGTCGAATTTGCAAAGCATTCACAATATTCCCGTTCGTAGCTACCGCTAGGTCGCCATCACGATACTTGAACACCAAAGGCTGTGCATTCGTTAGCTTACTGTCTCCACTTGTCGAGTAGCGCACATGTCCTATGGCAATATCGCCTGTCAGCGAAGCCATCAAATCTTTATTGAATACTTCTTTTACAAGCCCCATTCCACGATGATAATGGAACTCGTCGCCACTGCTCACACAGATGCCTGCACTTTCCTCCCCGCGATGCTGGAGTGCATGCAATCCGTAATATGCTAGGGAAGCGGCATCGGAGTGCCTATACACTCCAAACACGCCGCATTCCTCTTTTAATTTATCAAACAGCCCCTCTTTACCAGAGCCTTCATTATAATAATCTCCAGTCCACAACGTCCGTGCTGTTATTTCATCAGACATGGAATGACATCCTCCCAGATTTGCTTCAAACTGGCGACTGCCTCGTTCAAAGCGGGTTGTCCGTTCACCTCAACTGTCAATTGTGATCCTTCAACTTTTCCTAATACAGTAACTGGCACTCCCAAACCACGCAGATGTGCTTCCAGAGCAGACGCTTTATCCGGCGATGCAGATAACAAAATACGGGATTGGCTTTCGCTAAACAAAGCATGGTCAGGACGCAAAGTCGTTTCTACGTTGACCTGTGCTCCCAATCCGCCGCTAATCCCAGATTCCGCAAGCGCTACAGCCAATCCGCCCTCTGCCAAATCATGCGCAGATTGTACCAATCCGCCCTGAATCGCTCCCAGTACCGCAGTCAGCAGTTTTTTCTCTACGTTCAAATCTAGCTCAGGCGGGCGTCCTTCGGATACACCGTGTACGACAGCTTGGAACTCGCTGCCTCCCAGCTCGGCCTTCGTTTCCCCCACCAAGAAAATCACATCACCCTCGGCTTTGAAGCCTTGTGTTGTTATATGATCCGTATCATGTACCAAACCTACCATACCGACAACAGGCGTCGGATAGATGGAGCCTTTGGTATTTTCGTTGTACAAGCTGACATTCCCCCCGATAACAGGTGTATCCAGTACACGGCAAGCTTCAGCCATACCGTCTACGGCTTTTTCCATTTGCCAGAAAATATCCGGCTTTTCAGGGTTACCGAAGTTCAGGTTATCTGTAATCGCCAACGGCTCGCCGCCAGAACATACAATGTTACGCGCTGCTTCACTGACTGCAATCCGTCCGCCTACCTCTGGGTCAAGGTATACATAACGTCCGTTACAATCTGTCGTCATGGCAAGTCCCTTACGAGTTCCGCGCACAGTCACTACAGCTGCATCCGATCCCGGACGAACGGCTGTACTCGTACGAACCATGTAGTCATATTGCTCGTATACCCATTTCTTACTAGCTACACTTGGTGAAGACAGCACCTTTTTCAGCGCACCGTTCAAATCCGTCACTTCTGCATAACGAAGTGTGTCAATGGCAGCATTTTGCTCATAATAAGCGGGGACTTCGGAAGGCTTGTCATAAATCGGGCATTCATCAACCAGCGCCGTCACTGGCATATCTCCGACCACTTCATTGTGATGGAACAAACGCAAACGACCGTCATCCGTCACTTTACCGACCTTGGCACAAATAACGCCCCAGCGCTCGAAAATTTCCAGTGCCTGTGCTTCATCCTTAGGCTCTACTACGAACAGCATCCGTTCCTGTGATTCGGACAGCATCATTTCATAAGGTGTCATGCCCTCTTCACGCTGCGGTACCTGATCCAGATACAGTTCCAGACCGTTGCCAGCCTTACTCGCCATCTCCGCGCTGGAGCAGGTAAGTCCCGCGGCACCCATATCCTGAATACCCAGCACAATACCGCTGTCGATCAGTTCCAGACATGATTCCATAACCAGCTTCTCCATAAAAGGATCGCCTACTTGAACCGCAGTCCGGTTCGCTTCAGATTCTTCTGTCAGCTCAACCGATGCGAATGTCGCTCCGTGAATCCCATCACGACCTGTCGGTGGGCCCACATAGAACACCGGGTTACCGACCCCTTTAGCAACACCTCGCTGGATTTTATCATGGTCAATCAGTCCGACACACATTGCATTAACGAGTGGGTTGCCTTCGTAGCTTTCATCAAATACAACCTCGCCACCTACAGTCGGAATACCGATACAGTTCCCGTAGCCCGCAATACCAGATACTACATGCTCGAACAAATATTTCACACGGTCGCTCTCCAGCTTGCCAAAACGCAGAGAGTTCAACACCGCAACAGGCCTTGCGCCCATGGAGAAAATATCACGGATGATACCGCCTACCCCAGTCGCTGCTCCTTGAAAAGGCTCCACAGCCGACGGATGGTTGTGGCTTTCGATTTTAAATACAACCGCTTGGTTATCACCGATATCTACAATGCCTGCGCCCTCACCGGGTCCCATCAGCACTCGTGGACCACTCGTTGGAAAACGACGCAATAACGGCTTGGAGTTTTTGTAAGCACAATGCTCTGACCACATGACACTGAATACACCAATCTCCGTATAATTCGGCTGACGTCCCATGAATTCACAGATCAACGCATATTCGCTATCCGACACACCCATCTGCTGGTACAGTTTATGCTCGGCAACCTGCTCTGCCGTTGGTTCCTTAGCGGACACTTGCTGTGCCATGTCGATCCCTCCATGCGTTCAAAATAGATGTAAACATACGTTTGCCGTCATCCGTTCCGAGCAATGCGTCCACCGCGCGTTCAGGGTGAGGCATCATGCCCAGCACGTTTCCTTGTTCATTACAAATCCCTGCGATATCCGTCATGGAACCGTTTGGATTATCTTTATACGTAAATACGATCTGGTTATTCGCCTGCAAGCGAGCCAGCGTCTCATCATCACAGTAATAGTTGCCTTCGCCGTGTGCGATCGGAATGACGATCTTTTCACCAGCAGCGTAATCTTTAGTAAAAGGTGTTTGGTTATTCGTAACCTGCAACACCGTATCCCGGCATAGGAATTTCATCGACAGATTACGGCGTAAAGCCCCTGGCAACAGACCGGCTTCGGTCAGAATTTGGAAACCGTTGCAAATCCCCAAAATATATTTGCCCTCGGCAGCCGCTTTGGCTACTTCCTTCATCACCGGTGCAAACCGGGAAATCGCACCGCAGCGTAGATAATCCCCGTAAGAGAAGCCGCCAGGAACAAGCATACAATCATAAGGCGACAGATCCGTCGCAGTATGCCATACATAATCGACAGGTTCACCGACCGTGTCCTCTATCGCCTTATAGCAGTCAATATCACAGTTGGATCCTGGAAAAACCAGAACTGCAAATTTCATGGAATTAGCCCTCCAGTTCGTAGCGGTAGTCTTCAATGACCGTGTTGGCCAATAGCTTTTCACACATCTCGATGACGCGCTTTTCAGCACTCTCGCGGTCTGTTGTATCCAGATTCAGTTCCATATACTTGCCAATTCTGACGCTGTCCACTTCTCCGAAACCCATAGAATGCAGTGCGCCTTGCACCGCAACCCCTTGCGGGTCCAAAACGCTTTGCTTAATCGTGACATAGACTGTTGCTTTCATCATGTTCCTTCAGTTCCTCCTCCGAATGAGTGAATCCTATTGGTTGAATTATGATTACTATTTACTGTGCCGTCAGACGCCGCCAAATATCCGTATATCTTGCAGTTGTTTCTTTTACGACATCAGCCGGCAACTGATCGGGCTTGCTATTCTTGTCCCAACCGGATGATGCCAAATAACTTCGTACCGGCTCCTTGTCCATGCTGTCAATCTCAACATCCAGCTCATATTTTTCCTGTGCCCAGAATCGGGATGAGTCCGGAGTGAAAATTTCGTCAATCAAAATAACCTTCCCGTTAACAAGACCAAACTCAAACTTGCAATCGGCTAAAATAATCCCCCGCTTCTCGCAGAAAGCACGTGCAAATTCGTACAACGCCAAACTCTTTTCCTCAAGCTCACCTGTTAGTTCAACCCCGACCAGTTCTTTCATTTGGTGAAGGGAAATGTCCTCGTCGTGTCCAACATCATTTTTTGCAGCTGGTGTAAATAAAGGCTTGGGAAAGCGTTCATTTTTACGCAGCCCCTCTGGCAATGGAATGCCGTTCACCTCACCGTTCTGCTCATACTGACGCCACCCGCCTCCGGTAATATATCCGCGCACCACACACTCAATATCGATGCGTTCAGCCTTCAGCGTGACCATGATCCGGTCCTTCAGCAACTCTTTATTCTGTTCGTCGATCACATGCCCGAGCTTGTTCACATCAGTGTGCACGACATGGTTTTCCAACAAGTCTTTCGTCTGCTCAAACCAGAAAGCGCTGAGCTTATTCAGCACATTCCCCTTTTCGGGCACGGGTGGCTCTAACACATAATCAAAAGCCGAAATTCGGTCTGTCACCACAATCAGAAAATGCTCTCCGAGATCATACAGTTCACGCACCTTGCCTTTATACAAGAGCGGCGCATGGATCAGACCTTCGGCAGTAGACAATGACATTTCATTACACCTCTTCCAAAAGAGTATTCCCCCTCCTAAATCAACCTTGCCCCTCCTAAATCCTCCCCTCAGGGAGGACCCCCAGGGCTGCTGCCCTCGGGACTCCCGCAAGGGTTGGCTAGTGAGCAGGGGATGGCGGGTTACTGGAGCTACGGTGGAGTGAGCGCGTTCCGCTGGATGAAGGCTTGTTTGCACAAGCTTTCATCCAGCAACGCTTTTACGTTAGTACAGATCGACGTTTTTACGTATTAACAATGTATTAACGCTCCCGACTCTAAGCGACAAGTTTTATGCCGCTTACAGCTCGACCGTGGTTCAGCGTCTACATACCGCCAAACCATTCGGCCCGTGGCCGTAGCACGGCATGCCGTGCAGCGAGCATTGGGCTTTGCCCTGTTGTGCGCATGTGCTACGCTGCGCACGGATACGGTGGCTCAAGGCTTCGCTTCTTGAGCCTGCGCGTTCTCGGGAGGGCAACGGGCTGTTTGCTGCGCAAATTCGGCAGCCCTCACGAGAACGTGGCCTGCGATAGAAAGCAGTGGAACACGCTTTTCCATCGCCTTTGGGAAGGTGCGGCATCTTATGTGCCGCACCTTCCCTAGTTCTGCTCCCACACGAAGGTTGGTGCTGGGTGCAGCGGAGCGGACGGAATCGTTCTGGAGAAGCGTCAGCGCTTGCCTTTGCCTCTGGATTCCAACCAATATCTGGTCTTATACAATCACAGGAATCCAGGGGCAACAGCAATCGGAGGAATGATCCGTTCGCGCAGCGGCCTCACCACGCAGCAACCTTCCCTCCTACTCCCCTAATCCCAGCTTTTTGAAGATCGTATCCACGTTCTTCAGATGCCAGGCTGGGTTGAACGCATCCTCGATTTCGTCTGCGCTGAGCACGGCAGTAATTTCCGGAGTTGCCTCGACGATTTCGCGGAATTGGCGTTGCTCTTCCCACGCCTGCATAGCACGCGGCTGCACGGTATCGTAGGCTTTTTCACGACTAAAGCCTTTGTCGATCAACTTCGTCATAATACGGCCGGAGAATGGTACACCATACGTACGTGCCATATTGCGCTTCATATTTTCAGGGAAGACCGTCAGATTTTTTACGATATTGCCAAAACGGTTCAGCATGTAGTTCAACAGCATTGTTGCATCTGGCAGGATAATACGTTCCACAGAAGAATGCGAGATGTCGCGTTCATGCCACAGGGTTACGTTCTCATACGCCGATACCATATGCCCACGAATCACGCGTGCCAGGCCAGAGATGTTTTCACTGCCGATCGGATTGCGTTTATGCGGCATCGCAGAAGAACCTTTTTGACCTTTGGCAAAAGCTTCTTCCACCTCACGGAACTCACTCTTTTGCAGAGCACGGACTTCTGTAGCAAATTTGTCCAACGATGTGGCGATCAACGCTAATGTTGCCATGTATTCGGCATGACGGTCGCGCTGAAGCGTCTGTGTAGAAATTGGTGCAGGCTTGGTGCCCAGCTTGCGGCATACAAATTCTTCTACGGCCGGGTCAATGTTGGCATATGTCCCAACTGCACCGGACATTTTACCGTATTGTACTTGGTCAGCCGCAAAACGAAAGCGTTCCAGATTGCGCTTCATTTCCTCGTACCACAATCCCATCTTCAGTCCAAACGTTGTTGGCTCAGCATGTACTCCGTGTGTACGTCCCATCATCGGTGTGTGCTTGTAAGCCAATGCCTTTTCCTTCAAAATTTCAATAAAATTCAAGATATCGCGCTCCAGGATTTCATTCGCCTGCTTTAACAGGTAGCCCAGTGCCGTATCAACTACGTCTGTGGAGGTCAAGCCATAATGTACCCATTTGCGCTCGTCTCCAAGACTTTCGGACACCGTGCGGGTAAAAGCAATGACATCATGTCTTGTCTCCTGCTCAATTTCATAGATCCGTTCAATATCAAAACTTGCATTCTTACGCAGAGCCACAGTATCCTCTTTTGGGATAACCCCTAATTCCGCCCAAGCTTCACAGGCACACAGCTCTACTTCCAGCCACGCTTTAAATTTATTTTCTTCCGTCCAAATCGCTCTCATTTCCGGTCTGCTATAGCGTTCGATCATGACTATTTATTCCCCCAAATATTGGTTTGTTCAATCCATTCCAGCGCTTGTTCCGCATCCTGGCACAATAGATTAATATGTCCCATCTTTCGGCCTGGCTTGGCTTCACTTTTTCCATACAAATGCAGCTTGGGTACAACATCCAATCTTTCAGCTTCAACATCCGATTGCGCAAACCGCCGAACCACATCCTCCAAATGCTCACCTAGCACATTGACCATCACGACGGAAGTCAGCAGCTTCGTGCTGCCCAAGGGTAAACCGCAAATCGCACGTATGTGCTGCTCGAATTGCGACGTCGCGCACCCCTCCATCGTGTAATGACCGGAGTTATGCGGTCGTGGTGCTAACTCATTAACGTACAATTGTCCGTCTTCGGTGACAAACATCTCCACAGCGAGCAGTCCCACCGCACCCAGCGACTCTGCCACAGCCAGCGCCAACTTGCGTGCTTCCTCCTGGACAGGCTCTGGCACACGTGCAGGCACAATTGACGTGTGCAAAATATTGTTCACGTGAATGTTTTCGGCAGGTGGAAAGGCTTTGGCTTCACCGTTCGTGCTGCGAGCTACAATCACCGAGATTTCGCAGCGAAAACGAATGAACTGTTCCAATACCAGTTCCGCACCGCCTCCTGTCAGTTGTTCGTAGGCAGCCCTGGCTTGCTCTGGTTGGCGAATGACCACTTGTCCCTTTCCATCATAACCACCGACTGCTGTCTTGAGCACACACGGTACACCCAGTTCAGCTACCGCTTGAACCATATCCGCAAGACTACTGATTTCACGATACGGAGCGACAGGGACACCAGCAGCTTCAATAGAACGCTTTTCTCTCAGACGATGCTGTGTTGTGTACAAAAGACTGCTGCCTTGCGGCACACTGGATTCCTTTTCCAAAAGTGCAGCCACACCTGCGTCCACATTTTCAAACTCATACGTGATCACATCGCACCGCTCAGCCAGCTCTCTGGCCGCATGCTCATCATCATAGGCAGCGCGGATTTGTTCAGATACCTGCCCACAGGGGCTATCCGGTACAGGGTCCAGTGTCACAAAGCGATATCCTAGATTGGTTCCGGCCAGTACAAGCATTCTTCCTAATTGCCCGCCTCCTAAAAGTCCAATCGTTGTACCAGGAGGTCGGATACGGCCTGCGGGTTCACTTGCCCCATTCATAGCGAGTCACTGCCTTCCAGCACCTCATCACGAATACGGTCGCGTCTCGCCAAAACCCGCTGGCTTATCTTTTCGTCAAAAGCGCCTAATATTTGTGCTGCCAGCAGCCCTGCATTTGTAGCGCCTGCCTTACCAATTGCCACAGTGGCAACCGGAATACCACCCGGCATCTGCACAATGGAGAGCAGGGAGTCCAGACCGTTCAGAGCCTTCGACTGAACAGGCACACCAATGACCGGCAATGCTGTCTTCGCAGCCACCATTCCTGGCAGATGCGCAGCCCCACCCGCTCCAGCAATAATGACCTTTAGTCCACGCCCAGCGGCCTCTTCTGCAAAACGAAACATTAAATCCGGTGTACGATGGGCTGAAACTACTTTTTTCTCATATCCGATTTCAAGCTCGTCCAGCACAGCACATGCATGCTGCATGGTGTCCCAGTCTGATGTGCTGCCCATAATGACAGCGACCTGCACTGACATGTCCTTCACTCCCTGTTTATCAATAAGCGCCAAAAATCCGGCACTCGAAAATAAAGTTATTTTCAAGACACCGGACTACGAAAAACAAACGACAGAGCCTCTTAAAGGCATGCCAAAAGCAAGCCTCTTCCACCGCATCCAATGCGGCTTCAGCCGAATGTCTCCCGTAGTCCGGAAATTTAAGGTTTCCAGGTAGAAACTTCCGGGCCATATCCCCGGCATTATACGAGTTAGCATTGTGCCTATTCCATCCCAATCGATATTCTTTACAAGTATGATCGTGGTTTGTTTCGGCTCAAACATGTGTACCTTATTAAATTGCACCTTAAGTTCATTTTTTATCGACAATACACTTCCTAGTTTAACAATTCCCTACACCTTATGTCAACTTGAAAACGAACATTAGAATAATCATACAATAGAATGTTCGTGTTTAGTGAAATCAGTACCCTTATATACCCACAGGTCAGGACTATTGTATTATATTTAGCTATCGCTCCCCTCCCCTGATAACAGCGACCGCAACGCATCCCACTGAAAAAAATAAAAGTCGGCACTCCCTATACAGGCAGTAAACCGACTTTTACTTTTTTATTCAGTTATTTTACGACCAGCACAGGAATACGCGCATGCTGCACCACATTGTGACTTACGCTACCCAATACAAATTCACGGATACCACCTAAACCTCGGCTGCCGATCACAATCGCATCGAAGCCATTCTCATTGGCATAATCCAAAATGACTTCGGCTGGAGAACCTTGAATCAGTTCCACCTTGGCATCTACACCCTGCTCAGCAAGTCGTTTTTTAACTTCATCCGTAGTTTGTTCGGCCAAATCGTAATATTCTTTATTTATTGAAGCCGGAATTGGAGCCAAACCTTCGCCCATAAAGATCCGAGGAAAATCGAATGCCGTTACCACCTCAAGCTTCGAGGACGGTGATGCCTTGACCAATTCAGCCGCCTTTAACAAAGCCTTGTTGGATGCATCCGAACCATCATAAGCAAGCAATACTTTTGAAAATATCATAATATGCACCTCTTCCTCATTCAGTTTATTGATTCAAAGCCTGAAATATGTATTCCTGTGGTTGTTCATTCCATGTCACCGGATGGCTGGAATAGTCTTCTCACTCATCATTAAACTTCCCTATGAGAACCTAAACTCCTCCCCTTTACCGTAAAAAATACCCATACAGCAATGCGTTCATGAATAGCAACGCAGGAATACCTAGTCTGAAGCTCATATGCCGTGTTTTATGGCGTTTACGGTACATGGCAATTAGAACGCCTAATGCTCCCCCGATCAGGGCCAGGAAAAACAACGTCCGTTCAGGTACACGATCGCAATGTTTACGTGCTCTCTTTTTATCCTCCGACATTACCAGATAGCCTACTGCATTGATAAACAGCAGCCATACCAACAAGCCTGTCTGCAATGTCTCTCCTCCTTTTGCACACCGTACCAAGTTCAGGTATTAGGCCTTATATAGCGCTCTCCCCCTCATTATAACCCCACCCCTTTTACAGAAACAACGCCTCTTCTGACTTGGATAGCGCTTTTGCGGAAATAGTAAGGTGGCATAAGGGCGATCCCCGAGTGCATCTATTTCGTCTTAAAGGAGGAACTGCGATGGAAAGCACCCATGAATACGTTGAAAAGCTGCGAGAAAATGCAAAAAAGGCAGAACGCAACCGTAAACGAGGAAAAGGAACTCCCAGCGCCAGCTTGCCGACAAAACAGCATTCCAACAATCCTTGATCAACGAATCTGCATTAAGCTGTATAGCCGCGTTATTAACCTAAAGTATCAACTTAACCCTGCAGCCTTTTATGCGAATTGATTACAGGGTAAAATCTGTTGTTTAGCTTCCACAATAACAGCAAGCAGACTCCTTATGAGATATCTGCTTGTTGTTTTGTTTTGCAAATGTCTTTTTTGAAATCGATTACATTTATAATAAATAAGTTCTAAAGTCATATTTCCTAACATAAGTGTTGACTAAAAGCAATTTTACACCCTATAATTCGTGATATCAACGTAATTCGACAAAATATTTGTCAGTTAATCTATCATTTATATTTGAGGTTTAAGATTGGAGAGGAGCTTTATATGACTAACATGAAAAAAATGACGATGATTCCCCTGTTGGCTAGCTTTATTCTCGGTAGTACTTTATGGAGTGGTGGATTTACCGCCAACGCTGCGGCTGCGGCAGCAGCTACAACCAGCACAACTGCACCTGCTTCTACCACTACAACGTCGGACAAATCCGAAAATCCTCAAACCAATCATTTACCCAATATTAAAATACTTGCCACAGGAGGGACCATCGCAGGATCATCTTCCGTCAATACGGATACAACCGGCTACAAAGCAGGCGCGTTGGGTGTGGAAACTCTGATCAATGCCGTTCCTGAGATGAAAAGTATTGCAAATGTCAGTGGTGAGCAAGTTGTTAATGTAGGTAGCCCCGACGTTAATAATGAGATCCTCTTAAAACTTGCCAAACGTACCAATGAACTGCTTGCCAGAGACGATGTAGATGGCATTGTCATTACACATGGTACAGATACATTAGAAGAAACAGCTTATTTCCTCAATCTTGTTATCAAAAGCGATAAGCCAGTAGTTGTCGTTGGCTCTATGCGTCCAGCTACTGCCATCAGTGCTGATGGTCCCTTCAACCTTTATAATGCAGTGAAAGTCGCCGGGGCTTCGGCCTCTAAAGGTCAGGGTGTACTCGTCCTGTTGAACGACCGTATCGGTGCAGCAAGATACATCACCAAAACGAACACAACAGCAGTTGATACGTTCAAGTCTGTGGAGCAGGGATACCTTGGAGCTGTTGTGGGCGATCAAGTGTACTACTACAACAAATCCACACACAAGCATACGACTTCTTCTGTATTCGACATCTCTAACCTGACTCAACTGCCACAAGTAGATATTTTATACGAATATCAAAACAATGGTCGCTATCTGTATGATGCAGCCGTAGCAGCTGGTGCCAAGGGAATTGTCGTAGCTGGTTCCGGTAATGGCTCCTTGTCCAAGACCTCCTCAGAAGGCGCAGAGGCCGCAGGTAAAAAAGGAGTGATCATTGCCCGCTCCAGCCGCGTGGGAAGTGGAGTGGTGTCCCCGTCAACAAAAGACGCGGCATCGAACTTTGTATCGACCGATTCGCTTAATCCGCAAAAAGCACGGATTTTGCTCATGCTTGCTTTGACCCAAACACACGATGTTAACCAAATTCAATCTTTTTTTAATGAATACTAAAAGTAGTTATCCCAAATCAAATAATTCAACATTCTATTATGCAAAAGAAGCAGCAGTAACGGTTGACCACCGTAACTGCTGCTTCTTTTTTTTGCGAGACAGGTCTAGCATTAGTAACTACTTCATCTGACGTCCAATCGTCTTGGTTCTATACACGTTGTCCATCCCACGCAGCATCAAGACTGCTGTTTGGGAATCCCATTCAAGCTTGGAGGATATTTCGCTTGCTTCTCTGGATGAGCAGCAATTTCCTCCTCCAGTATGCTTGATTTATTTTGCTGATTATTGATTTTAAGCGGTTTATGTTTGGGCATAAATACTCACCTCCTCGGCTTACCATGCCAAGGAGTGATCGTTTTTATACCGACGTATACCTGCTGATTATGTGACTGTAGCACTTTTGGTCATCCGTTATTTGCCCTGCTTTTGTTCCATCGCTGCTTTAAGCAAATCACCCAAACTGGAGCCAAAAGATTCCTGCTTTTCAAATTGTCTTACTAGCTTTTGCTGTTCCCGTTTGTTTACCCGTTGCTTGTCCTTATCCAACGTCTCGGTAATGCCACAGGGCAGGCATCTTACATACAATCCTGCTTTGCCCTCTTTCATTTCCATTTTCTTATGACACTGCGGGCAACGTCGATTGGACAAACGTTTTTCCCCTGAACGACGGTAACCGCAATCCGCACTTGGACATACAAGGAACTTGCCTTTCTTGCCCTTCTTCTCCAATAGCTTTGTACCACAATCTGGGCAATGACTATTCGTCAAATTATGAGGCTTGTACTCCGCACTGCTATTTTTCACAGTGGAAACCAGCTCTTTCGCCATAGCACGAATAGAATTCAAAAACGGTTCCGGTTGTCCTTGACCACGAGCAATCCGTTCTAGCTCCGCTTCCCAACGTGCCGTCAATTCGGGCGTTCGAAGCTGTGGAGCCGCCAGATCAATCAATTGTTTACCTTTCCCGGTTGGATGCATCACGTTCCCCTGACGCTCAATCGTATCCGAGCTGACAAGCTTCTCAATCAGATCGGCACGGGTAGCAGGAGTACCCAGTCCATGTTTTTCCATCTGAGCGAGCAGGGCAGCTTCTGTATACCGCTTCGGCGGCATCGTTCGCCCAGCTCGTACAAGACAACGCTGTAACCGGACGGAATCTCCTTTTTGCAGCTCAGGTAAAATAACGCCTCGTCCATTGTTTTCCCGATCCTCTGCTTCTTCATCATCCATATCATAATGGTTCGCGTCATATACAGCACGCCATCCGCTATCTTTTACCGTTGTGCCTTTTACCTGAAACGTCTCCTGCTCCACCGTTACTGATACGGCTACAGCATCATAACGTGCAGGTGGATAGAATAGACTGATAAAACGTCGTGCAATCAGATCATACAGCTTACGTTCCTCTGGGCTCAACTGATTAAGCAATAATGTCTGCTCAGTAGGAATAATCGCGTGATGATCCGTGACTTTACTGTCATCCACAATTCGCTTTGTGATTGGTAAGTTGTTACGCAATAGCGGACGTGCCAAGGAAGCATACGGACCTACTGCTACACTACTGAGCCTTTCCTTAAGTGTATCCACCATATCGGATGTCAGATAACGGCTGTCTGTACGTGGATAAGTCACCAGCTTATGCTGCTCATACAGACGCTGAAGCAGATTAGACGTCTGTTTAGCTGAAAAGCCATAGCGCTGGTTAGCATCTCTTTGCAGCTCCGTTAAATCATACGCCAGCGGGTGAGGCTCGTTCTTTTCGCTCTTTTTAACACTCGCAACTGTGCCTTTGGCCCCCTCAAGTCTTCGGCGCAAAGCCTCTGCTTGAGTGCGGTCAAACATGCGTGAATCCCCGCTTTCTGCCCGCCAAGTTGCCTGAAAATCGCCAAAATCCGCCGTCAGAGTATCATATTCCTGAGAACGGAATTCGGTAATTTCCTTCTCACGCTCCATAATCATCCCCAGCGTTGGTGTCTGCACTCTTCCAGCCGAAAGTTGGGCGTTATAACGACAAGTCAACGCGCGAGTTACATTGAGACCAATCATCCAGTCTGCTTCAGCTCTACAGCGAGCCGATTCATATAAACGATCAAACTGCTGACCAGGCAATAGCTTTGCGAAACCTGCCTTAATCGCCTTGTCCGTCTGCGAGGAGATCCATAAGCGCCGGAAGGGCTTTTTCCAGTTTGCCATTTGGATGATCCAGCGTGCCAACAATTCACCTTCACGAGCAGCATCTGTTGCCACGATAAGCTCTCCAATGTCCTGCCGCTTCATGAGCTGCTGCACAGCTTTGAACTGGTGATTACTTTCGCGCAGCACCTTTAACTTTGAACTCTTCGGAAGAATAGGCAAGTCCTCCAAATTCCAGGTCGCATACTTAGAATCGTAATCCTCTGGCTCTGCTAAGCCGACCAAATGTCCCAGTGCCCACGTCACCACGTACTGGGGTCCTTCTATATAACTTTTATGCTTCTCGCGGCTACCCATCACACGTGCAATCTCTCTGGCCACGGACGGTTTTTCTGCCAATACCAATACCTTCATGTTACGCTCCTTTCTCTCATAGTGTTAATTATAGCATCCTGCCAACTTACGATAAATTCTAATGCCAACGGCTCTTATTAACATGATCGTACATACTAGTGCTATTGCTTCTACATGGGTTAGGATAACTTACAAATCAGGCACACTCCATTTTAATAGCAGACCCGCATAGGTGAGGCCTCCCCCAAATCCATATAACAACACATGTTGTCCATACCGTAAACGTCCATCATCCAAACCACACTGCAAAGCCAACGGGATGGATGCCGCCGATGTATTACCATACAATTCTACGCTTGTCAGCGTTTTTTCCAAAGGTACTGTACTTCTTTCACATATGGACTCGATCATTCTCAAATTAGCGCTATGAGGTACAAACCAGTCAAGATCCTCCTTCTTCATATTTGCCTTATCCAATAATCGTTCCATTCCCGTTGGAACAGAGCGAACAGCCCATTTATAAACCTCACGTCCATTTTGAGCAATAAATCCATGGTCTTGCAGCTTCTCTCCATCCAAATGATCAGATAATCCCACACGGTAAAGATGTGCTCCCCCTTGCCCATAGGTACCTATATCTGAAGTTAAAAATGATCCTTCATCCTCGTCATATTCTACAAGTGCAACCCCTGCACCATCTCCAAAAAGTATACACGTCGTCCGATCCGTATAATCTGTAATTTTGGACAACGTTTCGGCTCCCACTACCAGCACCTTACGATGCAGACCACTCGTAATAAGGCCATTTGCCAAATGAAGTCCATAGGAAAAACCTGCACATGCTGCACTAATATCTATTGACCCTGTGTTTGGAATATCAAAATGAGCCTGAATACGTGAAGCCGTGCTTGGAAAGTAGTAATCAGGTGTACTCGTCGCTACAATAATCATCTCAACATCGTTTATATTTACGTCATACAGGTTAATCATACGAGTAATAGCTTGTATACATAAATCAGATACATATTGATCTTCAGCCGCAATGCGTCTTTCATGCATACCCGTTCTCTGTACAATCCACTCGTTACTCGTATCCACAAGCTTCTCCAAGTCAGCGTTCGTCAAAATCCGTTCAGGTACATAAGTGCCAAAGGCGGTAAGCTTAGCTTTTGAATTCAACAATCTGATCACTCTCCTTTGTAATCCTTATTCATATTATAACACCAGATACTAATACCTGGTACTAAATTATTTTAAAACCGTCTTCTTATTTATTAGTTAATATCCACTTATCCAGTTGAACTTATAACAAACTCACTTTAAATAAAATCCCAGTGCCTTATAACGCAAAAAAGAGATCAAGATCTTCAGAAGATCTTGGTCTCTTTTACTTGTTGCTTGGCGACGTCCTACTCTCCCAGGACCCTGCGGTCCAAGTACCATCGGCGCTGGAGGGCTTAACGGTCGTGTTCGGGATGGGTACGTGTGGAACCCCTCCGCTATCGCCACCAAACATGAATTTGCTGTGCAAATTCTACATTCAAGGTTACACCCTGAAAACTGGATCCGAAACTCATTTGCGTTTTATTCTTAGGATAAGCCCTCGACCGATTAGTATTGGTCAGCTCCATGCATTACTGCACTTCCACCCCCAACCTATCTACCTCGTCGTCTTCAAGGGGTCTTACTAATTGGGAAATCTCATCTTGAGGGGGGCTTCACGCTTAGATGCTTTCAGCGCTTATCCCTTCCGTACATAGCTACCCAGCGGTGCTCCTGGCGGAACAACTGGTACACCAGCGGTACGTCCATCCCGGTCCTCTCGTACTAAGGACAGCTCCTCTCAAATTTCCTACGCCCACGACAGATAGGGACCGAACTGTCTCACGACGTTCTGAACCCAGCTCGCGTACCGCTTTAATGGGCGAACAGCCCAACCCTTGGGACCTACTTCAGCCCCAGGATGCGATGAGCCGACATCGAGGTGCCAAACCTCCCCGTCGATGTGGACTCTTGGGGGAGATAAGCCTGTTATCCCCAGGGTAGCTTTTATCCGTTGAGCGATGGCCCTTCCATGCGGTACCACCGGATCACTAAGCCCGACTTTCGTCCCTGCTCGACTTGTAGGTCTCGCAGTCAAGCTCCCTTCTGCCTTTGCACTCTTCGAATGATTTCCAACCATTCTGAGGGAACCTTGGGGCGCCTCCGTTACTCTTTAGGAGGCGACCGCCCCAGTCAAACTGCCCACCTGACACTGTCCTCGCACCGGATCACGGTACCAAGTTAGAACCTAGATACGATCAGGGTGGTATCCCAAGGATGCCTCCTCTCAAGCTGGCGCTCAAGATTCAACGGCTCCCACCTATCCTGTACAGATCGTACCCAAATTCAATATCAAGCTGCAGTAAAGCTCCATGGGGTCTTTCCGTCTTGTCGCGGGTAACCTGCATCTTCACAGGTATTAAAATTTCACCGGATCTCTCGTTGAGACAGCGCCCAAGTCGTTACGCCATTCGTGCGGGTCAGAATTTACCTGACAAGGAATTTCGCTACCTTAGGACCGTTATAGTTACGGCCGCCGTTTACTGGGGCTTCGGTTCATAGCTTCGCCCCGAAGGGCTTACCACTCCCCTTAACCTTCCAGCACCGGGCAGGCGTCAGCCCGTATACTTCGCCTTGCGGCTTCGCACAGACCTGTGTTTTTGCTAAACAGTCGCTTGGGCCTTTTCACTGCGGCCCCCTCGGGCTATTCACCCTACCGAGGCACCCCTTCTCCCGAAGTTACGGGGTCATTTTGCCGAGTTCCTTAACGAGAGTTCTTCCGCGCGCCTTAGAATTCTCTTCTCGCCTACCTGTGTCGGTTTGCGGTACGGGCACCTTCTCCTGGCTAGAGGCTTTTCTTGGCAGTCTGAGATCATGACCTTCGCTACTACAATTTTCGCTCCCCATCACAGCCCAGCCTTAACGATGTGCGGATTTGCCTACACATCAGCCTCACTGCTTAGACGGACATCCATCAGTCCGCGTCACTACCCTACTGCGTCACCCCATCGCTCATAACGGATTACGGTGGTACAGGAATTTCGACCTGTTGTCCTTCGACTACGCCTATCGGCCTCGCCTTAGGTCCCGACTTACCCTGAGCGGACGAACCTTCCTCAGGAACCCTTAGGCTTTCGGCGGATCTGATTCTCACAGATCTTTTCGTTACTCATACCGGCATTCTCACTTGAATGCAGTCCAGCGCTCCTTACGGTACACCTTCAACCCGCATTCAACGCTCCCCTACCCCTGATGCAAGCATCAAGCCATAGCTTCGGTGGTGTGTTTAGCCCCGTTACATTTTCGGCGCAGAGTCACTCGACCAGTGAGCTATTACGCACTCTTTCAATGGTGGCTGCTTCTAAGCCAACATCCTGGTTGTCTGTGCAACTCCACATCCTTTCCCACTTAACACACACTTGGGGACCTTAGCTGATGGTCTGGGCTGTTTCCCTTTCGACAATGGATCTTAGCACTCACTGTCTGACTCCCGGAACTAAATCTATGGCATTCGGAGTTTGACTGAGCTTGGTAACCCTTGCGGGCCCCGCACCCAATCAGTGCTCTACCTCCACGATTCTTTTTTCCGAGGCTAGCCCTAAAGCTATTTCGGGGAGAACCAGCTATCTCCGGGTTCGATTGGAATTTCTCCGCTACCCCCACCTCATCCCCGCATTTTTCAACATGCGTGGGTTCGGGCCTCCAGTGCGTGTTACCGCACCTTCACCCTGGACAGGGGTAGATCACCCGGTTTCGGGTCTACGTCCACGTACTCAAGTCGCCCTATTCAGACTCGCTTTCGCTGCGGCTTCAGCTCTTCACCTTAACCTTGCACGGGAACGTAACTCGCCGGTTCATTCTACAAAAGGCACGCCATCACCCATAGATCGGGCTCTGACTTCTTGTAAGCACACGGTTTCAGGATCTATTTCACTCCCCTTCCGGGGTGCTTTTCACCTTTCCCTCACGGTACTGCTTCACTATCGGTCGCCAGGGAGTATTTAGCCTTGGCAGATGGTCCTGCCGGATTCATACGGGGTTTCACGTGCCCCGCACTACTCGGGATCCGTCTCGGAGGGAACAAGTTTTGAACTACAGGGCTTTTACCTTCTCTGGCGGGCCTTTCCAGGCCTCTTCATCTAACCGGTTCCTTTGTAACTCCATGTGAGACGTCCCACAACCCCAAGGAGCAAGCTCCTTGGTTTGGGCTAATCCGCGTTCGCTCGCCGCTACTGACGGAATCACTATTGTTTTCTCTTCCTCAGGGTACTTAGATGTTTCAGTTCCCCTGGTCTGCCTCTATTCTGCCTATGTATTCAGCAGAAAGTGACTGTCGATGAAGACAGCCGGGTTTCCCCATTCGGACATCCCCGGATCAAAGCTTGCTTACAGCTCCCCGAGGCCTTATCGTTGTTCGCCACGTCCTTCGTCGGCTCCTGGCGCCTAGGCATCCTCCGTGTGCTCTTTGTAGCTTAACCTAGACTTTTCTTTCAAAAAAAGAAAATGTCGATGTTCGATAAAGAATGATTTTTGCCAAAGGCAAAAGATCTCTCCTTACCTGCTACCTTTATTTCACTTGTTTACACAAGATCAGCTTAAAGGAATATTCTAAAACGCAATTTCGTTTCGGTATCCAGTTTTCAAGGTGCAAAGCTGTATACAACCAGCTTTTTTTGAGAGTTTGAGCTCTCAAAACTGAGCAACGAGTGAGTAGTTTTTGAAGCTTACGCTTCATATTTGAATGTTTCCATTGCAGGAAACGATTCTCCATAGAAAGGAGGTGATCCAGCCGCACCTTCCGATACGGCTACCTTGTTACGACTTCACCCCAATCATCTACCCCACCTTCGGCGGCTGGCTCCCTTGCGGGTTACCCCACCGACTTCGGGTGTTGTAAACTCTCGTGGTGTGACGGGCGGTGTGTACAAGACCCGGGAACGTATTCACCGCGGCATGCTGATCCGCGATTACTAGCAATTCCGACTTCATGTAGGCGAGTTGCAGCCTACAATCCGAACTGAGACCGGCTTTTCTAGGATTGGCTCCACCTCGCGATTTCGCTTCCCGTTGTACCGGCCATTGTAGTACGTGTGTAGCCCAGGTCATAAGGGGCATGATGATTTGACGTCATCCCCACCTTCCTCCGGTTTGTCACCGGCAGTCTGCTTAGAGTGCCCAGCTTGACCTGCTGGCAACTAAGCATAAGGGTTGCGCTCGTTGCGGGACTTAACCCAACATCTCACGACACGAGCTGACGACAACCATGCACCACCTGTCTCCTCTGTCCCGAAGGAAAGGTCTATCTCTAGACCGGTCAGAGGGATGTCAAGACCTGGTAAGGTTCTTCGCGTTGCTTCGAATTAAACCACATACTCCACTGCTTGTGCGGGTCCCCGTCAATTCCTTTGAGTTTCAGTCTTGCGACCGTACTCCCCAGGCGGAATGCTTAATGTGTTAACTTCGGCACCAAGGGTATCGAAACCCCTAACACCTAGCATTCATCGTTTACGGCGTGGACTACCAGGGTATCTAATCCTGTTTGCTCCCCACGCTTTCGCGCCTCAGCGTCAGTTACAGCCCAGAGAGTCGCCTTCGCCACTGGTGTTCCTCCACATCTCTACGCATTTCACCGCTACACGTGGAATTCCACTCTCCTCTTCTGCACTCAAGCTCCCCAGTTTCCAGTGCGACCCGAAGTTGAGCCTCGGGATTAAACACCAGACTTAAAGAGCCGCCTGCGCGCGCTTTACGCCCAATAATTCCGGACAACGCTTGCCCCCTACGTATTACCGCGGCTGCTGGCACGTAGTTAGCCGGGGCTTTCTTCTCAGGTACCGTCACTCTTGTAGCAGTTACTCTACAAGACGTTCTTCCCTGGCAACAGAGCTTTACGATCCGAAAACCTTCATCACTCACGCGGCGTTGCTCCGTCAGGCTTTCGCCCATTGCGGAAGATTCCCTACTGCTGCCTCCCGTAGGAGTCTGGGCCGTGTCTCAGTCCCAGTGTGGCCGATCACCCTCTCAGGTCGGCTACGCATCGTCGCCTTGGTAGGCCTTTACCCCACCAACTAGCTAATGCGCCGCAGGCCCATCCACAAGTGACAGATTGCTCCGTCTTTCCTCCTTCTCCCATGCAGGAAAAGGATGTATCGGGTATTAGCTACCGTTTCCGGTAGTTATCCCTGTCTTGTGGGCAGGTTGCCTACGTGTTACTCACCCGTCCGCCGCTAGGTTATGTAGAAGCAAGCTTCTACATAACCCCGCTCGACTTGCATGTATTAGGCACGCCGCCAGCGTTCGTCCTGAGCCAGGATCAAACTCTCCATTAAAGACCAACCAAAGTTGGTTTATAGAAAGAGCGATAAGCTCATTTTGAAACTGACGAGATAAAATATCTCTTGTTTGATTTTGCGAACAAAATCGTTTTACTCACTCGTTGTTCAGTTTTCAAAGATCAAACATTCTTTTCTTGTCGATTTGGTTTGTCGCCTCATCAACTCTTATATCTTACCATGTCCGAACCAACTTTGCAAGCATTTTTTTTGAAATCTTTTTTTGTAACACTCGCTCGCAATATTGTATTTCTTGGCCGGAATTAGAATATACCATATACATATCCCTTTTGCAAGCATTTATTAGATAAGGTTTCACAATACTTTATTATTATTCGTTTTCCTTCTATATAATAGCTCCTTTGTATCTATCTGCGTCTAACTACAAAAAAAAGAACCTCTTCCCTTAAGCAACAGGAAAGAGGTTCTGTGTTCTATATCTACTGATTATTCGGAGCCCATAAAGGCAAAGCGGATCACTACAATAATAGCAAGCACCCACATGAGCCAGTGAATTTTAACTTTATTGCTGGTAAACAGGTTACTAAACACAGCCAGCACAACGTAAGACAGAATACCAGCAGAGATACCATTCGCGATTCCACCTGTGAAAGGCATCAGCACGATGGTCAAAAATGCAGGAAACGCCAACAGGAAGTTATCCCAGTCGATATTGCGAACCTGACTCATCATTAGGACCCCAACGATAATCAGAGCTGGAGCAGTAGCGGCAGAAGGCACAACCAGAGCCAACGGTGCAATAAACAGGGCCAACAAGAACAGAACACCTGTCGTTACAGCAGTCAGTCCGGTACGTCCGCCTTCTTCTACCCCTGCGGAGCTTTCTACGAATGCTGTAATCGTACTTGTACCCAATACTGCACCAGTACTTACCCCAACTGCATCCACCAGCATTGCTTTACCGATAATTTTCTCGCCTTTTTTCTTATCTTTCATTATACCCGCGCGTGTAGCCGTACCTACCAAGGTACCGAACGTATCAAACAACTCTACAAATGTGAAAATGAAAATGATATCAAACAGACCGATATGCAAAGCTGCTTTCAAGTCTAACTGACCTACAGCCAAATTACTGAAATCAGGAATCCAGTTGCCTGTTGTCAAGCTACTCAAATTTGTTACTCCCATCGGAATACCGATTAATGTAGTAGCTACGATCCCAATCAGCAATGCACCTTTGACCCGAACGACCATCAGTGCTGCGATAATAAGCAATCCGATTAGCGCCAGCAGTGCATCCTTTTGATGTACCAGACTTCCCAGAATCAAATTAAAAGCATGACCCGGAACCGGTTGACCAACATCTGTCCCTGGAACGATGCTCACCATAACCAGATTACAAAGCTTGAAGCCGACAATCGTAATAAACAAACCGATACCCACTGTAATGGCTGTCTTTAAATTTTCCGGAACTGCAACAAGCAGCATCTGTCTTACTCGTGTCACGGTTAAAATCAGAAAGACGATACCGGATATAAATACAGCGCCAAGTGCCGCTTGCCAAGTAATCATGCCATTGGAACTCAGGACTACAGTCATAAAATAAGCATTCAAGCCCATACCCGGCGCCATGCCGATCGGCACATTAACGAATAGCCCCATCAGTATGGTAACCAAACCTGCACCTACCGCCGTCGCAAAAAAGACAGCTTCACTGGGCATACCTGCTCCAGTCGGACCTAAAAAGGTATTGTTGACCACCAGAATATAAGCCATGGTCATAAAAGTAGTAATCCCCGCAATAATCTCTGTGCGGACGTTCGTGCCATGTTCCTTTAATTTAAAGAAACGCTCCATGAGTCGTAATTCCTCCTACGCAAAGCATACTCGTATTGTTGTCGTTCGTTTGAAGTAATATTCGCATTCATATGCGCTATATTATTACATTCGTTATTTTAGGCTCTCACCTACTGCTTGTCAACAGAAAAAGCGAATGTTACAAATTGAACACATATGTATTGTTCGGAAAACAGAAAACCCGCAAGCTATTATGCAGCTGACGGGTTATCATTTAGAGGAATCAGATATTTTGTACTTATCAAAGGCATTCGCTGAGTCCGGTATATTTTCCAGATAAACGATAGATTATAGTAGTGAAAATAATCTTCTAAAATCTTCATCGTGCAATTCCTTTCGTACCGTATATGTGTATGCGTCCTTATGGGAAGGTTATTGCAATTTTACCAACAGCGTGGTGGGTTTCGCTTAAAGCGTGTGCGTCATACAAACCTTTTTGAGAAAAAGGAAACGTAGCTCCTACTACCGATCTTACTTTCTTTTGCTCCAACAGATCGGCAATTTCCTGTAGTTGCTGTCCATTGGGCTCCAGCCATATATTTTGGGCTGTTACGTTGTACTCCTTCACCAACTCTTCGTCAAAATTGCTGACAATGGATATGATCCGTCCGGTATCCTTTTTCACTACCTTAAAGCTGTTCTTCTGAACATCCCCGCCCATCGTATCGAACACGACGTCCACATCAGATAAAACTTCCTCAAAACGAGTTGTACGATAGTCAATGATTTGGTCGGCTCCCAATGAAGCAAGCAATTCATGATTACGCTCACTGGCTGTAGTAATGACATAGGCTCCGGCTTGTTTGGCAAACTGGATAGCAAACATACCTACGCCACCTGCACCTGCGTGGATTAATACTTTTTCCCCTTTGGTCAGTTGACCATGTGTAAAGAGCGCCTGCCAAGCAGTCAACCCCGCCAAAGGTACAGAAGCGGCTTCCTCCCAAGAAATTGAGGCGGGTTTACGTGCCAGCAGATGATCATCCACCAAGGTATACTCGGCATAAGTACCGAATCGGGTGGTGTCCGGACGTGCAAACACTTCATCTCCCACTTTCCAATCGGTGACCTCGCTGCCTACTTCCGAAATAGTGCCGGCTACATCCCAGCCTAAAATAATCGGGAACTCCCAATCCATCATTTGTTTTAAGTAACCTTCACGCAGCTTCCAGTCAATTGGATTGATGGAGGTAGCCGCCACTTTGACTACAACCTGGTGAGCCTGTGGTGTAGGAGTAGCCACTTCTCTTTCTTTCAATTCATCCTTGCTTCCATACTGATCTATAACGATGGCTTTCATATTCATTTCCTCCTCGCATATTTACATATTCTTTACATTGCTAGACATACGCTGTAGCACATCTGTAAAAGCCACAATTTCCTCATCTGTAAACTTACATAGCAGCTTTTCCTGAAAGGCTTGTCTTTGCTCTGACAAAACTTGCAGCTCTTGAACCCCTAATTCGGTCAAACGTATATAGGTCACACGCTTATCCCGCTCTTTTTTACTACGTAAAATCAGACCTTCCTCTTCCAGCCTTCTCAGATGTCGGGTCACTGCTGCACCATCCAGAACGAGCAGATGTTGGAGCTCCAGCTGACTTAGTTCCTGACGATGATCAATATGATACAAAATTTCGACCTTGGTAAAACTGGTTTTTAATTGTGCTTCAAAAGCGTTATTCATTTCTTTACACAAAAGATGCATGCGATAAAACAACTGGCTTCTTTCAGAGCAATGTTCGATGACAAACCCTCCTTCTAATGATTGACCCATCAATTGATATATCAAGTATTATACACCCTCACTAAAAATAAACAAGTCTGAGACAAGTATATACAAATCCTACAATCACAAAAAAATGCTCAAGCTAAACGAATAGCCTGAGCAGCCTGTGCATACGCGCTATAGACTTGACCTGTGATGGCATTAGGCAGATGCTCAGGAACCGTATCACTTGATCCGTGAGGGGGGGGGGCAAAAAGACGATCAGCTTGTCCGGGTAACGGTTAATTAATCCTTCGGCAATATGCTTGAGCGCACCATAAAACGTACGCGTTTTTGTCGATGGGCGCTCGCACATCGGTTCAAAACCGCTACTGGCTACACTGCTGCCGGATATGCCGTGATTCTGTAAATCAATTCCCCCTACTCTATTAGATCGTATTGTTGATTTCGATAAATTTATGTTCAATCGCTGTCATTTCGTGATTTGGACGAGATATTAAATATGTATCCATGTAGCCGAAAGTTGGGGGAGTGGGCAAATAGGATGTTACTTTGAATTGCCGCGCAAGCCTTTTAGACATAAGGGTGATTCCCATTCCCATCAAGGAAAATTCCACCATGGTATCAAACACACCGACCTCCACAACCTCGCCATGGGTCAATTGCATGTCCTGATACATCTTCTTTAAATGCGTTAGGTACAGGCAGCCATCCGACAATATGATAATAGAGGCTCCTTGCAGCACCTGTTTGAGGTCTGAACCTTCATGTATGCCTTTTCCCACCAGCACCAACTCTTCACGGCATATTTTTTGATAATGAATATACGGGTTGGTGGGATACCCTGTGACAAAAGCAATATCGAGCTCGCCGTCGAGGATCAATCGCTCCATTTCCGTGGTGGTTCCGGTTTTTAATGTAACCGAGGCCTGCGGGTACAGCTCGTATACCTTCGTAAGCGCCCTTGTTGTTTCCCCCGCAACAATGGACTGCATCGTACCAATGCGCAGCTTTTCCTCCTGCGGTCTCATTTTCATCTCCGTGTCTTGCCATAGCGACAGCATTTGCTTGAACTGAGCATATAGGATTTCTCCTGAAGGTGTCAGCTCCATACCACGGGGCTTTCGGTAAAATAACGCTGTGCCGTAATGAGCCTCCAGCTTCTTTATTTTGGCCGTCATATTCGATTGCAGGTGATTCAACTTTTGAGCTGCTTCTGTCAGGCTTCTCAGCTCTGCCACCGAAACAAATGCCTGCATATTTTCAATATCCATCTCTTCATCCCCCATCAAATAAAATGATATCTATATCATAAACAAGCATTATTATTTATGAGTTAAATGTATTATATTGGCCTTGGACGCTATTTTCCACCCTCATTTTAAAAATCAGGAGGTATGGCAACATGATCAAAAAGAAGATTCGTGTAGGTATCGTAGGAGGTTCGATGAATAATAAATGGGCCAGTCAAACGCATATTCCGGCTTTGCTCAAGCACTTAAACCTGGATATCACTGCCGTCGGTACCTCTCGTATGGAGAGTGCGCGACAAAGCGCAGAAGAAGTAGGCGCGGCACTGGCTTTTGATGATGCCAAAAAGCTCGCAGCTTCCGAGGATGTGGATATGGTCGTGGTGAGCATAAAAGTTCCCCATCATTACGAGGCGGTGATGGCGGCAGTTCAAGAGAGAAAGCATATTTTTTGTGAATGGCCCTTGGGGGCAAACACTGCGGAAGCTGCTAAAATGGCCAAGGCGGCGGGATTGGCAGGCATTCATCATACCGTCGGCTTGCAGGCACGACAGGATCTTGAAGTGCAAACGATGAAAAAACTCGTAGAGGGCGGAGAGATTGGTGAAATTATATCCTGTCATATGCAAGTAGCTACTCCCGGCAAAGGAGGACAAGTAAATCAGGACACTGCTTATTTGCTGAATAGAGCCAATGGGGCTAATCTGCTCACGATTAATGGCGGGCATTCCCTAGACGCGCTGCAATACATCGTTGGCGAATTCCGCGAGCTATCGGCCATCACATCATCTCGTTATCACGAAGCCACTATTCAGGAAACGGGTGAAGTCATTTCCAAGGATACAGCCGATCAGATTTTGATTCACGGGCTGTTGGAAAAAGGAGTACCGGTATCCGTTCACATTCAAGGTGGAGTAAATTCTAAGTTTGAGATAGAGATTCAGGGGAAAAAGGGCATTTTGCGTTTGACACAGAATCTTTCGCTTGGGCATGTTCAATTTGGGAATCTAACGCTCGAAAAACTTGTGTACGATCCAAGCAGTACGCAGAGTCATGGCCCTAATGGCTCTTTTGAACAAATAAGTATAACTAGAGAGCCTAATACAAGCCTAGATTTCCCAAAACAAGGGGTAACCCTGAATGTAGCCAAGGCTCATTATGTTTTTGCCGAGGATATTTTGACACACACCCGTCTCGCTCCCGATTTCAACCATGCCTTAAAGCTGCATCAGCTACTGGACCGCATTGAGGAATCAGCTGCAACTGGGAAAAAGATCGTATGGTAAGGTAGAATTATAAAAAAAGAACCTTTAACACTACGATAGATGTTGAGTTAAAGGTTCTTTTTATGTGCTGCCTTTTTAATGAGTCATGTGTTCTCCACTTTTATCCTGTCACCTTCAACCAAAATAACTTCCGCGTTGCTGATTGGATATAAATTTAATTGGCTGCCATATTCCTCAATGATGTTCTCCACCGCTTTTTTAAACGGAATGTTCGTATGATGGGGGACTGGATAGAATTCAATGACCCCTAGTGCAGCAAAGGAATCTAATTCAGGGGCCTCCTGAACATCGTCCATAAGTTGAACATATTCGATATTCGGTGATAAAATCAACGAACCGGCAGATTCGCCTATATACAATTTCCCTGCATTAACTTCTTCAGCAATGATTTTGTCAGCCCCAGTTCTTTTTAACTCTTGAAGTAAATAAAATGTGTTGCCTCCGGTAATATAAATATAATCATTCCCTCTAATTTTACTCGCTATTTCATCCCAGGTTGCTGTGCTTATTTCGATTTCATCCACGACTAATCCTAAACTCTCTAATGCTTTTTTTCCTGATTCCACATAAAACTTAACTTTCTCTGGAATACTTGCGGTTGGGATGAAGGTGACTTTTTTTCCTTCCAAGTTTTCACCGACGAAATGGACTAACCATGGTGCAACATCCTTAAATGAGGACGACAAAAATAATTTTTTCATCTCTTTATTCTCCTTAGAACAGCGTTTAATGAAACGGGATATGTAACACTTTATTCTAGGTATATTATAAAATATATTAGTATCAAAACATGACACCATTGGAGGATAACATAAAAAAGCTTGAAGCTGATAAAGTCATATAAAAAAAGGAGACATTATTATGGAATAATATCTCCTCTTTTTCAACCTCGTATCCGTTGAAAATAACTGGGGTTCCTTGATTTTGACCCATAAAATACTCTCTTCCCCGCTCTCATTTTGAGTTGGGAGCAGATGTTCGACCTTGAATCCGTAAAAAAGACTCCTGCCGCACAGCGATATTTCGGCCGATGCGGAGGAGTCCTGATGTTGTATTGGTGAATCTCAAAAGGTTCGTGATTACAGAGCGGGAGTTCCCGCGTTTATTCCCACTCAATCGTTGCTGGTGGTTTGGAGGTGATATCGTACACGATGCGATTCACGTTATCCACTTCGTTTACGATACGTACCGAAATTTTCTCCAGCACATCCCAAGGGATACGTGCCCAGTCGGCGGTCATACCGTCGATGGAGGTTACTGCACGAATACCTACAGTGTAAGAATACGTACGAGCATCGCCCATAACGCCAACACTCTTCATATTCGGCAAAGCGGTGAAGTATTGCCAGATTTCCCGGTCCAGACCGGCTTTAGCAATCTCCTCGCGCAAAATGTAATCCGACTCACGAACAATCGTTAGCTTGTCCTCTGTCACTTCACCCAGCACACGAATGGCAAGACCCGGACCTGGGAATGGTTGACGCCATACAATCTCAGCTGGCAGTCCACATTCTTCGCCGACTTTACGCACTTCGTCCTTGAACAGGGCATTCAACGGCTCGATCAGCTTGAACTTCATGTTCTCTGGCAAACCACCCACATTATGATGGGATTTAATGGTCTGTGCCGTTGCTGTTCCGCTCTCTACAATATCCGTATACAGCGTACCTTGTGCCAGGAAAGTAAAATCGTCAAATTGAGAAGATTCTTCCTCGAACACATAGATAAACTCGTTACCGATGATTTTACGTTTTTGTTCTGGATCATCGACTCCTGCCAGCTTGGACAAGAAGCGCTCACGTGCGTCAATTTTGACAACTTTCATATCAAATTTACCAACGAACGTCTCCATTACACTTTCGGCCTCACCTTTGCGCAGCAATCCATGGTCAATGAACATACACGTCAGTTGGTCACCGATCGCTTTGTGAATGAGCATCGCTACAACGGAAGAATCCACGCCACCGCTTAAGGCACACAATACTTTCTTGTCGCCTACCTGTTGACGAATCTCACGAATCTGATCTTCGATGAACGACTCCATGGTCCAGTTGCCTTCACAACCGCACACTTCATAAAGGAAGTTGCTGATCATCTCGTTACCTTGAACGGAATGACGTACCTCTGGATGGAATTGCACCGCATACAGATTCCGCTCCAGGTTACTCATCGCGGCAATCGGTGCACTCTCTGTTCCTGCATCCAGTGTAAAGCCAGTCGGCAGATCTGTAACGTGATCCCCATGGCTCATCCATACGGTTTGAAGAGAATCCAATCCTTTAGCCAAGCGGGCGTCCTGATTGAATTGCACGTCTGCTTTGCCATACTCACGCTTGCCCGCACGTTCTACCTTACCATCCAGTTGGTGAGCCATCAGCTGCATGCCATAACAAATACCAAAGATAGGGATGCCAAGATCATAAATTGCCCGATCCACCTGAGGAGCATTGTCTGTATATACGCTGGAAGGTCCGCCTGAGAAAACAATCCCTTTTGGCGCCAGCTCTCTCAGCTTCTCCGCAGGCGTATTGTATGGAAGGAGCTCGCTATATACGCCGAGATCCCGAATTCTTCTTGCGATTAACTGGTTGTATTGTCCTCCAAAATCAAGAACTACAACGATTTCATTAGGCTTATTCATTACCGTGCCTCCCTCAATTGTTCGTTTCATTATACGCAACGATAAAACAAGACGTCAAGAAATCAACCGGAGTTGAGTGGGCATGAAAAGATTGTTAAAATGAATTGATTCTAAAATACTCAATCTGTTCGTAGGAGTGTAAACGATGGATGTGCTGAAGTGGATCGCGCAATTGTTCGAAGAATACGGCTACGGCGTCCTTTTTTTCGGCTTGCTGCTTGAGTTTATTGCTTTACCATTTCCCGGGGAAACCACAATGGCTTATGCGGGATATCTCTCCTATGCCGGTACCTTGGATTTCGGTAAACTGGTGCTACTAGCTTTTCTGGGAACAACCCTCGGCATGACTATTACCTACTTTATTGGAAGATGGGCTGGACTCCCCTTTATTCAGAAATACGGTAAATGGGTTTTGTTATCGCCGGACAAGCTTCAGAAAACACAAAAATGGTTCCAACGATATGGATACTGGCTTATCTTCCTTGGATATTTTATCCCCGGTGTCAGGCATTTTACCGGTTATTTTGCCGGGATTATTGCTCTTTCTTTCCGTAAATTTGCCTTGTATGCTTACAGCGGCGCTTTATTCTGGGTCATCCTCTTTCTAAGCATCGGCAAGCTATTTGGTCCCCAATGGGATGCCATTTTCCATTTGGTAGAGCTGTATGCGCTGCGAATTGCGGGAGTCGTCGGGTTCATAATCCTGCTGTATATTATTTACCGGTGGAGAAGCTTCCTGTTTAGCTCGCTACGCAAATCCGAAAAATCGGTGAAAACCAGCAACAAGGATGACTTGAAGTAGTCAAACTCCTGCTGCCTTACGGCTACGAATCCTTGCATAATACATCGAAATCACGATAGATATCACCACAAATCCCGCGCCTCCAACCAAACCCAACATACGCGGCTCCATCATTTCAATCGCCACCCCTGCTCCAAACATAGACAGTCCGATGATACCTTGGCTCCACGCCGTCAGCATGCCCAACAATGGACCCTGTAAATACAATGGGGTCTCCCGCATTAATAATGTATCCAGACAAATGGCCCCTACCCCGCCAGCCAACGAAATTAAGAAGTAAATAGCAACCGCCGCCCATGCGTGATAAATACCGCTTAATCCCATAAGTAAAATCCCCTCCAACAAAAGGCATACCAGTCCTCCCTTCAACAAAGAACCACTGAATAAATGTCCTATTGCATAGCTGGCAACCAGACCCGCGCCCAAAGCGGCGTAAAACAATCCGATTCCGGCATCTCCCAGCCTGAATTCCTGCACTGCATATACACTAATCAGAACATTATCAATGCCATTGAGCATGGGAACCAGCAACTCAAATGCAACAACAACTTGGAGAGGAACGGATGCACGAATACAGTCCAACATTCGCGATCTGCTCCGGTTTGGATGATCCTCCCTGCTTATTTTCTCCTTCATGACAGGTGGAAATGCAATATTGCGAACGATCAGACCTGCGGCAAAAAAACTTGCTGCGTTCAATATAAATGCAGCTTGTGGTCCAAAGAGAGCAGATATGATGCCTCCGGCAGCAGCACCAACGACCAGCACCAGCCCGCTCATCACCTGCTCAAGACTGTTCACCTTCAATAATTCGGAGGGATGAACAAGCAGCGGAATGGATGATTTACGAGCAGGAGCATACAAAGCTTCTCCGCAGGCTAGCAGGGTACTGACTCCATAAATGATCCATATGTCCTCAGGACTATGAACACTTAAAAAGGCAAGGGCTGCCAAGCCTCTGAAAAGATCCGTGGTCATCATAAGCATACGCCGGGATATGCGGGTAATAAGCACGCCCGCCACAGGTGACAGGACTAAAAAAGGAATCACCCGCAATCCCAGCATGATACCCACACTGAATCCCGAACCGGTAAGCCGATAAATTAAAGCCAACAAAGCGATCTGACAGAATCGGTCTCCCATTCCGTTAATGATACCTGCGGCAAATAACTTCCTGTATTGCCTATCTACCATTTTAAATCAACTCCGATACTTAGGATTTATTTATTATACATAAATCTAATTAGTTATGTATCTAATTTATGAAAATCGCTCTATAATCGTCAAGGCATAAATTCATATATTCAGAGCATACTAAGCCAACAAACTCCAATATCGGAGGATTTTACGTATGCCAAATCAGAATAAAAGTTGTCCACTTACTCATGTGTCCTCTAACTTGAGGGATAATGTAAACCATATTGAAAGCTCCTTTGGAAACAGCGGAGATGTAATCATTAAAGAGCTATTATGGATGCAAAAATGGCCAGCAGCTTTGTTCTATATCGATGGTCTGATTAACACTCAATTGCTCCATGATTCCGTTCTGCGTTCATTAATGCGGGTAAACGAGCATCATGTACCAGAGGGTGCGGAACCGTTCGACTATTTAAAGGATCAAGTTTTGATTGCAGGTAACTCAGGTAGTGTGGACGAAATGGATGCCTTATTCAACCAGATGCTATCTGGCGGTATTATCATTTTGCTGGACGGATACGCAAAGGGCATATGGATTGATGCGGTCGGTTGGGAGGATCGCAGTGTCAGCGAACCCCAATCCCAAAGTGTCGTACGGGGTCCAATGGAGGCTTTTACCGAAAATTTGCGTACCAATACCGCCCTAATTCGTAGGCGAATCCGCGATCCGCGTCTCTGGATGGAAACAAGACAGATCGGTCAAGTGACTCATACCAATGTGGCCGTGATGTATGTCAAAGGGATTGCTGACGAAGGAGTTATTCAGGAGCTGAGAGAACGTCTGGACCGAATTGATATTGACGGGATTTTGGAAGGGGGTTACATCGAGGAGGAAATTCAGGATGAAACCTTCACCCCGTTTCCCACCATTTATAACAGCGAGCGCCCGGATTCGGTCGCTGCCAGCCTACTGGAGGGCCGAATCGCTATCTTGGTGGACGGGACCCCCTTTGTACTGTTGATACCCGCATTGTTCGTTCAATTTTTCCAGTCGGCGGAGGACTATTACCAACGTGCTGACATCAGCACTTTGCTGCGTTTGCTGCGTTTCTTTTCCTTTTTTATCGCTTTGCTTGCACCAGCAGTTTATATTGCGGTAACTACCTTTCATCAAGAGATGATTCCTACAAACTTATTGGTCAGTCTCGCAGCACAAAGGGAAGGCGTACCGTTTCCAGCCTTTGTCGAGGCGATGCTCATGGAAATTACTTATGAAATTTTGCGTGAAGCAGGAGTCAGAATTCCGAGGACAGTCGGACAGGCTGTATCTATTGTAGGCACACTGGTCATTGGGCAAGCAGCCGTGGATGCGGGGGTTGTCTCGGCGGCTATGGTCATTATCGTGTCAATCACCGCCATCTCCAGCTATGTTATTCCAGAAAACGGCCTGTCGATAGCGGTTCGTATTATACGCTTCGCCTTAATGATGCTAGCCGCAGCCTTCGGGCTTCTTGGAATATTGATGGGTTTAATCGTGCTTTTACTGCACTTAACCAGTCTGCGATCGTTTGGAGTATCTTATATGAGCCCGTTTGGTCCCTATGTGGAAAGCGATATGAAAGATACACTGTTTCGCCTACCTTGGCCTCGCATGACGACACGGCCTCAATCCATTTCTATCCAAAATACGATCCGCCAAAAAACGAAAAAAAGACGGATTAGCCATAAACCAAATACCAGAAGGGATCAACCATGAAGCAGACCATACATTTGCTCATCGTCTGGGGGCTGATTGCTTTACTATTGGGTGGATGCTGGGATCGAACAGAATTAAACGAGTTGGGCATCGCTATTGGGATCGGAGTGGATATGGCAGGAGACCAGTATGAGGTGACGGCTCAGGTGGTCATTCCTTCTGCAGTAGCTTCCAAGTCCTCACCAAGTGCAGGCTCTCCGGTCGTTACTTATCAGGCAACTGCGCCCACGATTCATGAGGCTATTCAAAAAATGACGGATACAAGCCCGCGCTCCATCTATTTATCTCATATTCGTATGCTGATTTTAGGTGAAGAGTATGCGAGAAGAGGAATTTCTGATGCGATTGAAGCCTTGATGCGAGAGCCTTTTACTAGAAGTGACTTTTATATTGCGATAGCCAAAGATAACAAGGCTTCCACGATGTTAAAGATCCCCACTCCACTTGAAAAGTTACCGGCCAATAAAATGTTCGCTTCATTGGATACGTTAACCAAAACATGGGCTCCTGCCACCAAAGTAACCATGGATCAACTGCTGAGCGACTTGGCTAATCCTGACATCCAGTCCACTCTGCCCGCTTTGGAAGCTTTGGGAGATATAGAATCGTCTAATGAAAAAGGTATAGATAACACCAAAAGCATATCTCCTGGAACCATACTGAGGTTCTCCGGTATCGGTGTCTTAAAAAAAGACCGCTTGCTGGGCTGGATCAATGAACAAGACAGCAAAGGGTTCAATTACATTCGGAATACAGTGGAATCAACTACAGGACACGTCGACTGTCAGGGAGGGGGGAATATCGCCTTATTAGCCTTGAACAGCGAAACCCAAAAAAAAGTGATCATTCGCGATGGAGAACCTGTTATCTCCATATCTGTTACCAACGACAGCACTGTACGAGAGGTCAATTGTAAGCATATGAAATTAAGCAGTATGGCTGATATTAAAGAAATTGAGGCCGCAAGCAATGAAAAAATCGTTGAAATTATGAAGCATTCCGTAGAGACTGTTCGTCGTGAGTTTAAATCAGACATTTTCGGCTTTGGTCAGCTGATCCACCAGTCCAAACCAGAGCTTTGGAAAAGATTAAAAGAAGAAAAAGAAAATCCATTTATGGACTTACAGATTGAATATAAGGCAAAGACTACGATCAAAAAAATTGGTTCTTTGTTTGAATCGTTCCAAAAAGAAATGAAGGAGTGAGCTGTGTGGAGGAGAAAGGGCGTATCAGCATTACAAATATAGCCGTACTCGTATTTTTGAGTATTATCGGAGACTGCGTATTGGTGTATCCCTCCCTCATTACTAGCATATCCAAGCAGGATGCCTGGATCAGCTCATTTCTAAGCATCCCCGCAGGACTAGCTGTACTGCTGCTGCTCCTGCGGGTACACCAGCTATACCCTGAACTTACCTTTATTCAGCTCTGCCAGCGAATTTTGGGTCCGTGGCTAGGCGCCCTCATCTCAATATGGTATTTGTTCCATTTAATGATGAATTCAGCGATTTATTTAAGAGAAGTTGGAGATTTTATGAACAGCCAGACCTATGTGATGACACCTCTTCCCGTTATCAATTTACTCTTAATCCTTGTGCTTATGTGGGGGATATATATGGGGCTGGAGCCTATTGCACGTACTGCTCAAATGTTATTTCCTCTGTGCCTGGTTTTTACATTATTTTTAATCCTGTGCTTGCTTCCCCAATGTGAAAGTCAGCAGCTTAAGCCTATTATGGAGCAAGGTATTCCTAAGATTATGGAAGGCAGCATATTTGCGCTCTCCTACCCATTCGGAGAATTAGCTTTTTTACTCATGATTTTCCCCTATGTGAGCAAAAAACCGGGTCTAAAAAAATCAATTTTATTAGCCGGCCTTACTGCTAGCGTTCTGTTAAGCGTACTACTTCTGGTTTCTCTCATGGTTTTAGGCCCTTTTGTAACCGAAAACAGCGTGTACACCTCTTACACGCTTTCTAAAAAAATTAACATAGGAAACTTCTTACAGAGGGTTGAATCCATGATGAGCACAGCCTGGATTATCACTACTTTTGTTAAAACCATTTTACACTTCTATGCCTTTACACTGGGTATGACTCAACTGCTAAGACTGGACAATGTAAGGAGCTTTCTTGGCCCCAGCTTCATGATTCTATTTGGCTTGATTATCGTGTCGGCACCCAACATTACTTATTATCTGGATACGATCGTCCATGCCTGGATTTACTGGGATTTGACTGATTCCATTGTCCTTCCTTTGCTGCTGCTTGTCGTATACAAGTTTAGAACAAAAGGAAATCATAGCCTGGGACCTGGTTGACCCTCACCCTTAATGGAAGGAGCATACATATGCTGATCACCACTGTCATTATCTGTATCGGTCTAGCCATTGCTGCCAAAGATTTGCCAGGCTTGTACCGAAAACATCGCTTTAAGGATATGTTCGTGTACATCATTATGCTCGGATTAGGCACATGGCTTAGTGTCCTTGCGGCCAAATCAGAGGTTACGCCAAGCCCGCTGGTTCTGATTGAAATCATCTATAACCCTGTTAACGCTTTTGTGTCAAATATATTTGGTTTTTAGAAAGGAGGCAGCCACATGTTAAAAAAAGCACGTATTAGCGTTCGGCAAGTGACTGTCCTGATGTTCCTGAGTTTAATCGGGGATATGCTCTTAATCTATCCGACTATCATTACACATATTGCTCAGCAGGATGCCTGGATCAGCTCTATATTATCTATCCCGTTGGGCTTAGTTATCATTTATGTACTTATTCGCGTTCATGAGCTCTACCCGAATCTTTCGCTTATTGAAGCCATCCGCAAAATTTTGGGATCTGTGTTCGGATCTATTGTTTCCTGCTGGTATCTGTTTTATTTTTTTATGGGTACCGCCCTTAATGCGAGAGAGGTAGGAGATTTTCTGAATACACAATTATTTGAAGAAACCCCTTTGAGCGTTCTACTGGCGATGGAAGTTTCACTACTGGTGCTTACTGCGCTAGCGGGAATTGAAGCCTTTAGTCGGGTTAGCGAGATGTTGCTACCTGTGTATGTACTCATCTTCTGTGGTCTGATCTTGGCACTCCTACCACAAATTCAGCTTTCTAATGTACGGCCTGTTTTGGAAAACGGGCTGGCTCCTGTTGCTAAAGGGATGGTTCCAGGCGCGGGAATGCCTTTTGCCGGCATGTCTATCATGCTCATGGTATTTCCTTTTGTAAACAAAAGAGGCCACTTTAAAAGAGATATGCTGCTGGCATCTCTCATAGGCGGAGTGCTGATTACCCTCTTTTTACTGCTCTCCCTCCTTATCATTGGGCCCTTTGTGACCAACTACAGTCCATACATTTCTTCTGCACTTACAACAAAAATCAATGAGCTGAATTATATTACACGCATTGAGTCGCTTGTCTCATTAACCTGGGCACTGGCCGCTTTTTTCAAGGGAGTCATTTTCTTTTACGCGTTTACTTTCGGAACAACTCAGCTATTCCGAATTTCTAATATCCGTCCCTTTGTCATCCCCGCAGGAGGGCTTGTGTTTGGCATGACCATTTTGATAACCCCAAATGTGTTTTATTATGTAAGAACTCTTGTTTATCCCATGTCTACTTGGCATTATACCAACGGCTTGATCATTCCGCTTGTTTTATGGGGTGTTTATCTCTGCAAGCAAAAGTGGAAGCATCGACAAAACGCATCTAAAAATTAACAAAAACCTTTTGAAACCGATGCTTAAAAAAGCATAATCCGATTTCAAAAGGTTTTCTTTGTTCTTCACTTACGCCATATCCTGAATGTATGCCAGCGCAGCATCAATATGCCCTTTCACTCTTAAACCACGCCATTCATGAACTAAAATGCCATTTTCATCAACAAGGAACGTAGACCGAACAATACCCATGTACTGCTTGCCGTACATCTGTTTTTGCTGCCATACACCATACGTCTCAGCGACCTGATGCTCTTCATCAGATAACAACTGAAAAGGGAGTCCATACTTTGCAATAAACTTGTCATGCTGCTTGAGTGGATCTGGGCTTATCCCCAGAATCACCGTGTTCAAACCTTCAAACTCCGTATGTTTATCCCGAAAATCACAAGCCTGGGTCGAGCAACTAGAGGTCAAATCCTTGGGATAGAAATACAGCAACACCCTATTGCCTCGATAATCAGACAGCTTGACACGCTTTCCTTCACTCCCAGGCAATTCAAAATCCGGTGCCTCTTGCCCAATAACGGTAAATATCGTGGACATCTCATCATCTCCTATCTTGTGTGGGGCTTATGTGATCTGATCTATGAGCCTGCCCCTCTGTAGCGGCGAATTCCCCAGTTCCATGCCAGTAAGCCCAAGGTCAGAAAGACAATTCCCATCACAGGAGTTAAGAGAGCCATATGGCGCATGTCCTCTCGGTGGAGGAATAGGGAGGCTGGATATACACCAACAAAAGCAAAAGGTAGTATCCAAGTCAGCACAACCTGAATGGCTCGGTTATAGATCGTCACTGGATAACGTCCGTAGCCCTGAATATTGTACATGAGCGGGATAATTCCTGTGGGCGCATCCGAAAAGAACGAAATGGAAGTCAGTATGGTGTAAATACCCGTATAAATGGCTACGGCGCTCAGACTCATTACAATGAGTGCTGGTACAAACCACCACTCCATAGCCAAGTCCATCTGTGCCCCGCTGATCCCCATAATAATCAGACCGATCACTGAGCCCACCAGCGCAGGTGGGTCCACATTTTCAAGGAAAATCTGGAACAGATTATATGCAGGACGAGTCATTACCCGATCGAGCTCACCTTTCACAATATAACGTTCGCTAAAGTTCCAAAGATTTACAAAACAGCTGAATAATCCGTAAGGGACCATGAAAAATCCATAAACGAACACGACTTCATTTTCACTCCAGCCTCCCAAACTGTCTGTATGCATAAAAATAACCAGGATAAAAATAAGATTCGTGGCCTGAAACAGCAGGTCTGAAATCACTTCTACCCAAAAGTCAGCCCGATAGGTGAGCCGTGACTTCATGTAATTTTTCAAATATTCGCTAATGAGACCCAAATAGTACATCATCGGCTTACCCTCCCTGCACGAACAGACGTCTGCGCGCCAGTCGCCAAATGATGATCATCGGCACGAGCAGAACGACCAGCCAAATGATTTGGATACCCAGTACATTCCAGATGCCAACGCCTTTTACACGTCCCGTAAATACAGAACCCGGCAAATAGGTAATCGCCTGAAACGGCATCCATTGGGCGATCGTCGCCAGCCAGCCTGGAAACAAACTGATTGGCAAAATCAACCCAGAAAACAGATCTACAACTACGCGCTTCATACGCATCATGCCCTCATTATTTTCGATAAAAAAGGCCGTTAATCCCGTAATAATATTAATCTGAGTATTGATCATAAAGCTAAAAAACAGCATGACCAGAAAACCAACCCAGGCTACCGGATCCGTGGGAAGCTTCACCGGAAATAGCAGCATCGCAATCGCCATACCTGGAATCATAAACAACAGAAAACGGAACATTCCCTCGCCGAGTCCTTGCATAAATTTAACAAGTACATAATTATAAGGTCGGATCATCTGAATAGCGATGCTTCCATCACGAATATCCGTCGATATCTCACGATCCAGATTGTTAAAATAAAAGGCTCTCGCCATCCACGATACTGCTACATACGTCGTCATCTGAGCAGCGGTAAAGCCTCCAATGCTACCCGCATCGCCATATATCGCTTTGTATGTGAAATAATACACGCCAATATTCATGCAATAAATAAGGATTCCTGAATAATAGTTCACCCGATACGCAAGCATCGTGAGAAATCGGATACGAATAAAATCGGTGTATACGCTAAGCATGAACTTTGGCCTCCACTATCGGATTGCCCTGGCGTTCAGCCGAACCAGACTGATAGATACTGCGGACGATATCATCCGTATTGGTTTCAATGATTTTGATATCCGTAATGTCCGTGCGACCGACTACGCAAGCGAGCACATCCGATACATTAATATGAAGAGGAATCCATACTTTGGCAGCCAAATCATTATCCATCGTCCAAGCCAGTGGCATATCAGCAGTCCATGCCTGTAATTGCTCCAATTGGGTCGATGTGCCAAACTGGAACCGTACTTCTCGACCTGTCCCCCAACGCGCCTTCAGATCCTCCAGACCACCATCATAAATGATATTTCCATCATCCAGCATAATGACGCGCGAGCACAGCGCTTCAATATCCTGCAAATCATGGGTCGTCAGCAAAATAGTCGTACCGTGATCCCGGTTCATGTCCTTCAGAAACTCGCGGATTTCGGACTTCACCATAATATCAAGCCCAATGGTCGGCTCGTCCAGAAAAACAATAGACGGATTGTGCAGCAAGGCAGCTACCAGCTCACAGCGCATCCTTTGCCCGAGACTAAGCTTGCGTACCGGGCGGCTTAGCAGATCCTGCAATTGCAGCCTCTCTACCAGCTCATCCAGCCTACGTTTGAAGTCCGTAGCCGGAACCTGATATACTTTCCGCAGTAGTTGAAAAGACTCGATCACACCGATGTCCCACCAAAGCTGACTGCGCTGACCGAAAACAACGCCAATGTTGCCTACAAATTTCTCGCGTTCCTCATAGGGGACATAACCGCCCACCTTGAGATGTCCCGATGTCGGCACGAGAATGCCTGTCAGCATCTTAATCGTGGTGGACTTTCCGGCGCCGTTCTCACCGATATAACCGCATATTTCTCCTTGCGGAATACGGAAAGATATATCTTTGACCGCGGCTACCTCGTTGTATTCGCGGGCGAATAAATCAAGGAAGGCACCCTTTAAGCCCTCGCGATTTTTTTGAACCTTAAATGTTTTGCGCAGATCCTGCACATCAATTGCCAGCATGTTATACCTCTCAATCAGGATTTGTAAAATCCATAGTTAAATTGATTGTGCTCCAAAAAGAAATTATAATGTAATGAACTGAAAAGCGAAAGGGAGAGCATCCATGACAAGCAGAACCAAAAGGACGATATGGTCGGTTCTAGCCGTGGTAATCGTCGCGATTGTCGGCTTTGCCGTGTACTATTTTACATCCATTTATAATCAGCTGGATAATCTGCATAAAGAGGGCGCTAACTCCCCCTTCAAAAATGTAAAGCAGGTCGATCAGGTTCGTACGCCAGAACCACCCAAGTGGGAAGGTACCGATATGGTTAACATTTTACTGATGGGTGTCGATGGGCGCGGTATCCAGAAAGGGGAAGTCCCCCGATCAGACAGCATGATGGTTGTATCACTGGACCCCGTTAAGAAAAAAATCCACCTGTTCTCTATTTTGCGTGATACGTACGTGGATATTCCCGGCTATGGAAAAAATCGAATTAACACTGCCATTACTCACGGACCCAACACGGCCATGAAGACGGCTGGCGACCTGTTAGGCATCCCGGTGCAATATTATGTGTACACGGATTTCCAGGGCTTTATCAAACTGGTGGATGCCGTAGGCGGGATTGATTTTGAAGTGGAAAAGGATATGCATTATACAAGTAATGCGGATAAACATCAGTACGATATTGATTTGAAAAAGGGCATGCAGCATCTAGATGGCAATACGGCGCTTCAATATGTGCGGTTCCGCCACGATGCAATGTCCGACTTCTCCCGATCAGGACGGCAACGGGCATTCTTGGAAGCCGTAGCCCAGAAAATGCAGACCACGACTTCCATCGCTAACTTGCCGAATATTTTAGAGCAGGTTAACCCGTACATCGACACGAATCTCAGTGTTAACGATATGTGGAAGCTGGCAAATGTGGGGTACCAAAGCAACTTTGCAGGCAGCGAACAGGTTCCACCGATGAAGATGCTCGGAGAAGAGAATGTGGGCGGCGCGGCAGTTCTTACTGTCCGCGATCCGGAAGAACTGAAAACGTATGTGCAGGATATATTTAATAATCCACCCACACAAACACAGGAACAAAACAAGGATCAGAACGAAACGAAACAGCCAGACAGTGCATCGTCTACCAAGAAGGATAAAGCTTCTTTTACAGGGGGCAGTAAAACCAGTAATGAGGATGCTTCCACACAATCAACAACAAAGACAGGTCAAAAAGAGCTATAATGATGTATGCAGGGGCAGCCGTGAACGCTGCCCTTTGGCGTGTGTATACCCTATTTTAATGAACGGAAAGGAAGTTTTTGATGATGAAACGGGAAAACTCCGAAGCACTATATAAAGAAGCCCTGGAGCATATTGTCGGGGGCGTTAACAGCCCTTCACGCTCCTTTAAAGCTGTGGGCGGCGGCGCTCCAGTATTCATGAAACGCGCTAAAGGTGCTCATTTCTGGGATGAGGATGATAATCGATATATCGACTATTTGGCGGCTTATGGCCCTATTATTACCGGACACGCCCATCCCCATATTACCAAGGCCATCAGCGAAGCGGCTGCGAACGGCGTATTGTACGGAACCTCAACAGTCTTGGAAATTAAACTGGCCAAGATGCTGAAGGAAGCAATTCCCTCCATGGACAAGGTCCGGTTTGTGAATTCTGGCACAGAAGCGGTTATGACGACGATTCGTGTGGCACGGGCCTATACTGGGCGGAACAAGATCATCAAATTCGCCGGCTGCTACCACGGTCACTCGGATCTGGTACTTGTAGCCGCAGGCTCCGGTCCTTCCACACTGGGCATACCGGACAGCGCAGGCATTACGACCAACATTGCGAGCGAGGTTATTACCGTGCCATTCAATGATCTCGACGCGTTGCGCCAAGCCTTGGAGCGTTGGAGCGACGATGTGGCGGCAGTCATGGTTGAGCCGATTGTCGGTAATTTCGGCATGGTTATGCCGCAGCCAGGCTATCTGGAAGGGCTCTGCTCGATGGCGCGTGCGAACGGCTCACTCGTCATTTATGACGAGGTCATTACCGCATTCCGATTCCACTTCGGTTCCACCCAAACGTATGCAGGTTTGGACAACCATGATGCGATTCAGCCAGATTTGACCGCGCTGGGCAAAATCATGGGCGGTGGTCTGCCGATTGGTGCCTACGGCGGCAGCAAGCACATCATGGAGCAGGTTGCCCCACTCGGCCCGGCTTATCAGGCGGGTACGATGGCGGGCAACCCGGCGTCCATCTCGTCAGGCATCGCCTGCCTTGAAGTCCTTCAAGGGGAAGGCGTGTACGAAGAGATGGAACGTCTGGCCGTGAGGCTGACGGACGGTATTCAGTCCTCTGCTGAACGCTACGGCGTGCCATTGACGATCAACCGTATTCGTGGAGCCTTCTCGACGCATTTCTGTGATCATCCGATCACGAATTACGCACAGGCGCAGGATACGGATAGCGAAGCATTCGCATCCTTCTTCCGTCACATGCTGGATCGCGGTATTCATCTGGCACCATCCAAGTACGAAGCCTGGTTCCTCACAACAGCGCATACCGACGAAGATGTGGATGCTACGCTGGAAGCGGCGGACGATTCGTTCCGGGCGATGTCACAAGGGAAGTAAACCCAGCAGTAAGTGATAGAATATGAATTATGATAAGAGCTGGAAGTAGTCTTAGGGAAGGGTATTCGACCTCTGGGACTTCGTTCCGGCTTTTTTCCATTTCACAACTGTACCCGTACAGTTGCAGATTTTATGGATTGTATCAGGTTGTGCCATCCGGGTATATTGAGAGAACAACAGGTTAAGGTCATGATTACGGAGGTTTATTATGCACAGTCGTTCCAGAAATGGAGCCGCCTATCTGGCAGCTCTCAGCTATGCAGCTATACTTGGATTTTCATTTTTATTTGTAAAATTGACAGTCACAGAGGCAAGCCCGCTGGATGTGATTGCCCATCGCTTTGCGCTGTCATTTATCGCTTTGACCATTCCCGTGTTGCTCGGTTGGATCAAGATCAACATCAAGATGCGTGACATTCTGCGCATTTTACCACTGGCGCTGCTCTCGCCATTAGTGTATTTTCCACTGCAAGCCTTCGGGCTGATGAGCACTTCTTCATCGGAAGGTGGAATTATCCAAGCAACCGTTCCCATCTTTACGCTGCTGTTAGCTTCCTATTTTATTAAAGAGCGTACAACGGTAGTCCAGAAGATTTCCTTACTGCTCTCTGTCTTTGGCGTGGTTTTTATATTTGTGATGAAAAGCGGAGCACCGCTAGCATCCAGTAGCTATGGCGGTATTCTTCTGCTCGTGCTTTCTGCGATATGCCTATCCGGCTATAATGTGCTGGCACGACCCTTAACACAAAAGTACAACCCAATGGAATTGACCTACGTTACCTCTATTTTGGGATGTATCGTTTTTAACGTGGTGGCACTGGGATATCATGCCATAGACGGCTCCATGAGCGCCTATACCGCTCCACTGGTGAAGCCTGGTTATTGGATGGCACTGGTTTATCTGGGCATTCTGTCTACCCTCGTCACCTCGCTGTTATCGAGCTTTGCCTTGAAGTGGATCGAAGCCTCCAAAATGAGTGTGATCGGTAATTTATCCACCCTCATTTCCATGATTGCGGGTGCTTATATTTTGAAGGAGCAACTCGCCTACTATCACATTATTGGGGCTGTGATAATCATCATCGGCGTTCTGGGTACCAATTTCGGAGGACGAAAAAACTTCACGCCGATCAAAACAACTTCGGCAAAATCACAAAAAACGGGCTAAAAATAGACACTCATTTGCCTAAAAAAAAGAAATCTCCAAGCTGCGCAATTCCAGCCAGGAGATTTCTTTTTTCATTTCTTAGTCTTCGTCGCATTAGATAGGGTACGCCATGACACTCATTAACGCCAATTCCGGCTGTGTCGTGTCCAATCTGCTATATTGTACGATGATGGGCACATCGCTAGTGACCGTAATTGCGTAAGGAATCCCTGCCGGAATCCGTTCGCCGGACTTCTCCAACGAGGCTGTTCGGATATGGCGGGTTCGTCTTCCTTCTACCACCTCCATCAATCCCTCCAACGGCTCGCGGTCTTCAAAATAGATGTCTATACTCAGATTTGCCACACGGCTCCCACAATTCAGCACGCATATACTCTCATGACTGAGCAGCCCTCCCCGGCTTTCCGGTGGAATATACCCATCGGGGATAACCCAGAATAGGCTGCCTCGCGGCTGATTAGCTACTTTTTCATGAGAAAGCTCCTGAGAAAGTTCAGTATCTCCCATGCTATCGACCTCCTTTGACCTATGAATACTTTCGTTTCCCTATGCCCCTTCTTCTAGCCGTACGGATTCTCCTTGGTACGCAACAGTTGAGCCAGAAAAGCAAGCGCCAATCCCTGCCCCCAGCCCTGAAGGCGTTTGTACGGAACGTTTCGATAGCCGTCAATATCGTTCATCACAGCAGTTCCAGCGGATACCCCCGTTACTGTGCCGTCGTCCTTAATGCGGGAAAGAATACCGTCGATCGCCTTTTGGGTGTATTTGTTAAACAATCTTCCTTGCATAAGCAAGGCAGTCGCAATTCCTGCCGAGCCCGAGGTTTCCAGATAAGAGGTATCATCGTTCAGCACCGTATGCCACAGCCCTTCCGGGGATTGCAGCCGCACCAGCGCATTGAGCTGGTCACGCAGCGAGCCGTCGATGATCATATAAGATGGATGCTGCACCTCCACCAATTTCAGCGCTTTTGCCATCGTGAGGGCTGCCCATGAATTGCCGCGCGCCCAATATATTCCTGACATCCGGCTTTGATTCGCATGATCCCATCCGTGATAATACAGATTCGTATCCGGGTCCTGCAAAAATTCTTCATGCCCGTGATATTGACGAACCCCATCCTCCCAATACTCCTTGTTGCCCAACAGATGACCGATGCGCAGCAAGTAATAACCGGCCATAAACATCGTATCCACCCATGCTTGCTGCGGAAATACATCATGAAGTGAATTCACCGTATGCTGGAAAATGCCGTCGGCAAACCGCTCCGCTTTTTGGGCCAAAAATTCTGCCATCTCGATGGCAATATCAAGGTATTTTTGCTCACCTGTGGCCTGATAAAGCGTCAACAAACAGTGCCCGACAGAAACGCCGTTCACCGAGAGAGATGGAAGTCCATCCTCGATATTTTCGTCAACCCATTCTTTCAGCTTGGTCAAATACTTTTCGTTCCCTGTCGCTTCATACGCTTCGCATACTCCGTAAAAGGCGACTCCACCCGGCCAATCCCAGCTGTAGTGCATTTGAAATGTGCGTTCTACGACCCGGTCGATCACCTGCTTAACTTGTTCTTCATCAAAAATCAATGCAGGCATTTCCACGTCTCCCCCTTTGGTAAGTTTCACGTGAGTTACCTCCTTGACGCCCGTACATGAAAAGGTCATCCTTCAACGTAAATACATGCGCAGCGGTTGCAAATCCAGTTCCTTCACAGCATCCACCACCATGTCTGCAATACGAACCGCGCCATTCTCATGAAAATGCGTGTTATCCTCTAAGCCGCTGGAAAAGTTCATGTATTCACCAGGCAGTAGCCACATAAAAAGCTCTTTACTCTCTTCGGGACCTAGCTGCTCATATAACTCCTGTGTGCGGGCAGACAAATCAATTAGCGGCGCATTCGCTTCTTCCGCCAGCTCACGAACCGCTGTTACATAGTCACCATGTGTGTCAGATAGCGTACCATCCTCGTTAAAATAGCGACGATGTACGGGCGTGACCAGTACCGGGGTTGCCCCATGGCTTCTTGCGCCGTCGATGTAGAGGCGAAGATGCTCCTTGAAGGTTGTAAAAGGCTCTGTAGCCCGCTCTGGATCAGGCTTCTGATCATTATGACCGAACTGGATGAACAGGAAATCTCCTGCCTTTATTTCGCCCAAAATGACATCCAGCATTCCTTCGTCCACGAAGCTTTTGGAGCTTCGTCCCGATACGGCATGATTATCCACGCAGACATCATGCTTGAACAGGGCGGGCAAAGCCTGGCCCCAGCCAGTATACGGATAGCCGAATGCGTCCTGATCCGTAACCGTGGAATCTCCTGCTAGGAATAGCCGGAGGGTCTGTGGCGCTGGCGCAATCTCCAGCGCATTGAGCCGTGGCGCAGTGCCTGACACGGTGAGGCGTAGTTTGCCACCCCGGACAGGCACCGCAAACAGTGCTTCGGTGAACTGGCCCGGCAGCGTGTGTACTGGGGGAAGCATGTGCTTGCCTTCACCAGCCTTGAATCGCGTGAGCGTTTCCGCCTGCGAATCGCCGACCAGTACGGTGACGAGATACATCCCGTCTGGCACATCTGCAACAAATGCAGCGTTCAGTGGAATACAAAAGCTGCTTCGTAGCCGCGTGCGTGCCTCCTTGGCTGCACTCTGTCTTTTTCGACCGTACACATGCTCCGTAGTCTCGAAGCCATAGCCCTGTTCAGTTGTATATAAGCAATCCGGAGGCACTCCTTTGTAGCCATCCGCAGGCTCCCCCGGACCAAAATCAAACTTCCACAATTTACTCACCTCTCAGCCATCGCCCTCAAATCCCGTCCATTCAATCGTACAAACCCGGATGCCTTCCATTTCCACTCGTAAGCTTCATATCCTCACGCTATGGATTTTGGATCTTACCCCTTCAAACCACTCGTACTCATTCCTTCTACAATTTGCTTCTGGAATGCGAAGAATACAGCGATAACTGGAAGCAGGCTTAGGATAGACATCGCGAACATTCCTCCCCAGTTGGAAGCCGACTCGCTGTCGAGGAACATCTTGAGTGCAATAGATACGGTATATTTCTCCGGCGAATTCAGATACAGTACCGGACCAAGCAAATCCTCCCACTTCCAGTAGAAAGAGAAGATTGCCGCTGTAGCCAACGACGATTTGAGTAAGGGTAAAATAATTCTGAAATACAGCCGGAACTTGCCGCATCCGTCAATCGTCGCCGCTTCATCCAACTCTGCTGGAATCGTCCGTATAAACTGCACCATCAGGAAGATGAAGAACGGCATCCCGAAAAAGGAGGGTACCACCAACGGTAAGATCGTATTGATCCAACCGAGCTTGGTGAAAATAATATATTGCGGTACCAGTACCACATCCCCTGGTAGCATAAGTGTCACCATCATCAAAGCAAACCACAAGTTACGCCCTTTGAATTTCAAGCGTGCAAAGCCAAATGCGATCAATGAGGAGGAAAGCACAGCTCCAATCGTTGAAATCACCACGATCGTGAGCGAGTTCAGAATGTACGTGCCAAAGTTGTAGCCAGTTGTCCCTTTCCAGCCTGTTACATAGTTTTGCCAGATCCATTCAGTAGGGAAAAGCGAGGATGCCGTGACGAATATCGTCCGACTTTCTTTAAACGAGCTGAACAGCATCCAAAAAACGGGATACAGCATCAGGAGCGCCAGTGCAGCAACCAGTATGTGATAAATTGGCCATTTGACCGTTTTCCATGTCATCGGTATCAGCGCCCCTTTTCCGTTTCATAAAATACCCAGTATCTGGAGGTTATAAATAAAATCGCTGTCAGTATCCCAATCATAATGAGCATGACCCAGGCCATGGCTGCCGCATATCCCATGTTGCTGAACATAAACGCCTGCCGGAACAGATACAGAGAATGCAACATCGTTCCATCCATCGGGCCTCCTTCACCCTTAGAAATAACATAAGCCGGGACGAAGGTCATAAAAGCGCTGATCGTCTGCATAATCAGATTAAATAGAATAATGGGGCTAAGCAACGGCAGCGTAATACTGAAAAATTTTCGTACTGGCTTAGCGCCATCTACACTGGACGCCTCGTACAATTCAACAGGAATGTTCTTTAAACCTGCCAGAAAAATCAGCATGGAGGAGCCAAATTGCCATACGGACAGGGTGATCAGCATCGTAAGCGAAGCATCCGGATCACCAAACCATTTCACCGGAGTCGCCCCTAAGGTCGAAAGCAGGCTGTTCACTATGCCGTTATTACTGAAAATGTTCCGCCACATAATGGATACCGCAACGCTACCTCCGATAATCGACGGCAGATAGTACATCGTCCGATAGGTGCCAACCATGCGCGATTTGGTATTCAAAATCATAGCCACAAACAACGCGAAAATCAGTCGCAACGGTACACCGACCAGCACATACGTAAACGTGACCCTGATCGAATTCCAGTATTTCGGGTCGCCTGTGAACATTTTTTCGAAGTTACCCAGACCAATCCATTTGGGCGGGGTGAACAGGTTGTAGGTGGTAAAGGACAGATACAGCGAAATAAACATTGGAATTAACGTAAACGCCAGAAAGCCCACAATAAACGGGCTGATAAACGCATATCCGGTCATATTGGCTTTCAAGCTCTGATGATTTCGCAAGCTCATCAAGCCTCCCTTCTGTTGCATTTAAAGAAATAGAAAAATTTTATGTTATTAATAATTCGTTGTTATATGAATATTATTGTGATGTCTGCAAAGAGTGCTTATGCAGTTGGTTCGTCGAATCAACCGTGCGCAATCATGCTTTGGAATACGCACGGTTAACTTAACGAAACGTTCCTTGGATCTTGTCGTTCTTATGCTAAAACGATGTCAGATATCCTAAAGGTCCCATTGCGCTCATTATTGCTTGTTATTCGCAAGGATAGTATTCGCATCAGCCCGGAATTTGGCCGCTGCGTCTTCAGCCGTCATCTGTCCGAAATTGACCTGTTCAATATAATCGGTCAGAGTCGCAATCACTTCCGGCGATCCGACTGGTGGCGGCGGGCTCATTGGAGAAGCCTTCGGCTCCATGGAAGCTACAAATTCAAACACCTGCTTCGTAGGCTCGCTTAACTCTGGCGCAACAGCCTCCTTGATTTTGGAGGAAATCGGCACGCCACGTTCGCCTTTAATCAATTTATTCGCTTCTACATCATTCATCCAGAAATCAATAAACTTTGCGGCCTCATCCTTCACCTGTGAACGGGAAGCAACCGTCCAGTACATCGTAGGCTGCATGTATACGCCTTTTTCCATATTCGGCCCAAACATTGGAGCCAGTGCCATTGGGCGGTTAACGACCTGCTGTAAGCCCACATACTGATTGGACCACTGCCAAATACCGATGCCTGTTCCTTTTACAATATCGGATTCCTCAAGAATCCCCTTGGTCTGGTTCATAATTTCAGGAGGCGGGGTCGCTCCCTTCTTAATCAGATCAGCCAATCCGCTGAAGAAGTCAACAAACAGCTTATCATCGTCATACCCCAATCCTGTTCCTTCCGCATTGTAGAGAGTCTTTCCTTGCGTACGCAAATAGTAGTGGAAGAAAATATCAGCAGCCATCGAGCTGTCAAAGTATACTTTATTGGAACCAGCCTTTAAAGCCAGTTCTTTGTACTGATCCCATGTCCAGTTGTCAGGGATTTTGTCTATACCCGCTTTTTTGAGCAACGCCGGGTCATACTGGAAACCCAGAACATTGACACCGGTTGGAATACCATATTGCTTTCCGGCAATTACGCCGGTTTTGAGTACATTTTCGGTCACATCAGCGACCTGAATTTTTTGATTCAAGTAAGGCGCGAGATCCTCCAGTTGACCATTTTTCGCATATTGGCTAATGTACGAAATGTCCATTTGCACGATATCAGGCAACTGATTAGCCGCAGCCTGCGGGGCGAGCTTTTTCCAATAGTCATCAAAAGAGGCATATTCCACATCAATCGTTACATTTGGATTTTTCTGCTTATACAAATCAACGACCTTCTGCGTGTATTCATGACGCGTATCCGATCCCCACCAAGCGATACGTAACTTTACTTTCCCGTCTGCACTTGTGCCCGAATTGCTGCCGCCGTCCGCTCCGCTACATGCCGTCGTCAAAACGAGCAGCATAGCCATGATCAGAAACCATCCCTTTTTGCCCACCTATCTCTCCCCTTTTCGCTGTTCTAGAAAGGAGCCAAATCACGAGTGACAACGCATTTTCGCAATTTTGATAGCGTTTACATTAGCTCCTGTTGTTATTTTCCCAAAAGCAGAGAAACATTGGAATACACAAATCAGGTTTCCTAGGTTTAAAAAACAGTGGGGGCCATCAGCTCATCCCCGTTCATGTGATTTAATATACTCGGAGGGCGTCATACCCGCCCACTTTTTGAACACCTGGCTAAAATATTGCGCGTTCCCACCGAAGCCGAACCATTCCGCCAGTTCAAATACCTTCACGTCTCCGGTCTCTCGAATATGCTCAGCCGCACGTTCGATCCGATAACGATTGACGTAGTGTGAAAAGTTTTCCCCCGTCACCTTTTTGAAAATTTTTCCTAAGTAGTCGGAATTCATATACAGCATTTGACCTGCCACTCCGTTCAGCGACAGATCGGATTTTCTGTAGTTTTGCTCAATAATAGTGATCATTTTATCAACGGTGGAAGATTGGCGATACACATTACTTTTATAATAGATTGCGGTCATTCGTTCGGCAGCTTCCTGTACAAAAGATTTGAGACATGCCAGCGTTTTTTGCTCTGCCAGCACCACCATTCGGCTCGTAAACGCCGCACGCTCTTCTTCGGGGCATATACGGATCATAGCGGCATAGAGCTGAAGCACATAGGAGCGGGTCACGGAAATTTCCAGCTTCATACGGGACAGAATACCGAACAACCGATCCACTTCCTGTGCAACCTCCACCGTATTTCCAGCCTTGATCAGCAGACCGAACTTCTCCTCGTCCAGCTCCAAATCTGCCATCTCCCGGGTATCCTCAGCCGCTAAATCCTCCTTCGTAATCAGACTGCCTTCCCCGGTGTAAAAACGGTGATTCATACAATGCAGTGTCTCCCGATACATCCCCCGTGAATGCTGCATACTATCCGACTCACTAACTGCGACCGTTACCTCCAGCTTGTAAAAGCGATGAAATGTCGCACGTACCGCTTCAATCTGTTTCATAAACCGTGACGTGTCATCCTCACTTTCCAGCACGATGAGCAATTGCCCCTGCATGGTCGTACTGAGCAAGACATCATCCATCAAATCTGCCGCTATATTTTGCAATGCAAACAAATGCTCCGGCTCATGTGATTCCTCCACCCGCAGCAGTAGCATTCGAACCTGCTTATCTTGCAATTCAAGTCCGAATAACCGCTCATAAAATGCGATATCGCGGCTACCGTAAGTTTTATAGGAAATAAACTCCTTCAAAAAGTGTTCCTTCACATGAGGCAGCATACGCTGAAAATCTAGCTTCATCCGGTTTACAAACTGCTTGCGTTCTTCCTGCTCCTCCCGCTCCTGCCCCAACTCGGTCAGAGCCTCATGAATTTGCCGCTCATTGCATGGCTTCAGCAAGTAGTGCTTCACCCCGTATTGCATGGCCCGACAGGCATAATCAAAATCTTTGTAACCAGACAACAGAATGAAACGAACGTCTGGAAAATGCTCCGTCGTTTTGGCAACCAGTCCGATACCGTCCAGTCCAGGCATAGAGATGTCGCTGATCACAAAATCAGGCGGGCTGGCCTGAATCTGATCATAAGCCTCAATCCCATTACGTGCTGTACCAACTAGTCTCGTTCCCGCTTTGCCCCAATCAACCACCTGTGATATGCCTTCCAAAATCATACGCTCATCATCAACCAGTAGCACCTTGTACACGACCCTGATCCCCTTTCACATATGGAATACAGACATGAATTGACGTTCCTGTTCCTGACTCGCTATGCAGCTCTATCCCCCAAGGTGTACCAAATGTCAGGTTAATCCGTTCCTGAATATTCGTAAGTCCAATGCCCTGCCCACGAGTCATGACCTGCCCGCTCCGCAGCTTTTCCAAGAAATCAGGCGTCATTCCCGGTCCGTCATCTTCAACTTGCAGAAATAGAGCCCCCTCGCTTTCTCTCGCAATAATAGCAATCCGACAGGGTTCAATTCGCGGCTCCAACGCATAATGGATGGCATTCTCCACCAAGGGCTGAAGCGTTAGCTTCGGAATTTGTGCATCCATCAGTTCTTCCGGGACATCCAGATGGAAAACGAGACGTTCATCAAAACGTGTTTTTTGGATCGTTACGTAGCTCCTTACAATATCCAGTTCTTTTCGAAGCGGAATCAGCTGCTCTTCAAAACTGACCGCACTACGCAATAGAAAAGCAAGTGCTTCCACCATCTCTGAAATCCGATCCTGCTTATTGGCCTTGGCGAGCCAGTTCACGGATTCCAGCGTGTTGTATAAAAAATGTGGATTAATCTGTGCCTGTAATGCCTTTAGCTCTGTTTCCCGCAGTAATAGCTGCTTGGCAACATTCTCATTAATGAGCTCACGAATGCGACGAATCATTTTCTTATATGTCCGATGTAACAAGCCTACCTCATCCTGTGTGGAAAGGGGGACCGCGCCAAGTGCTTCTTCTTCCAAACGGTCGAGATCGCCTTTTTCTATTTTACGCATGTTCTGGATTAGTTGAACGATCGGTTTGGTAATGCTCCCTGACAACCTAGCCCCCAGTGCCAATGCGATAAGAAGCATAATAACAAAAATAGCGCTTACAACTTCTTTGATGATCGTAATACTGCGAAACATATCATCGAAGGGGGTCATATGCAAATACGTCCACCCCGTATAAGAGGATTTGATTTGAGCAGCGAAAAAGGTTCCTCCTGAGTAGGTCGCAATCCCGTAAGGCTGCTTTCGGCCAAGCTCCGCCTGGATATCACTCTCACTCAAAAGTGGTGTTTCGGGATAAATCATCCGTCTTCCATCTGTAATCATCAGTTGTCCGTCACGGCCGGAGGTCTGCACACGATCCGCTACAATCCGGTCAATTCGCACACGAATCGCAAGCGTTCCGAGCCCATTCAGTGTAAAATTGGAATCGGTAAAGGATTTGAACTGCCGAGCGGCCAGCAAGGAGGAATGACCTGCCGCATACCATGCATTGGAACCGTCATGTTCGTCTGCCAGCTCCGACAGGGTGGATCGAAGCTCCTGGGGAATACCTTCGCGGTTGCCCGCGCTCATGACCTGTCCCTCTTTGTCGATGACTATCATAGAATAGACATAGGTCTCAGAGCCGGCAAAGGCGACGAGCCTATTCGTTATTTTTTTACGCAGCACCATTTTGCTATAAGGTGACGTTTCCTTTTCCAATTGCAGCAAATAACGTTGGAGCTGCTCGTCCGTTGTTACCTTGAAAGTAACTTTTTCCACATCCTTCAGCTCATTTTCTATGCCGATTGAAGAAATATTGAGTACTTCGGATGTTTTTTTGTACATTTGATTATCATAAATATGAAATACGTACTTAAGTATGACTGCAACAACTGCAAAATTAACCAGCATAAGCACCGTAATCAGCAGTACCATTTTATGATGGATTCCAGCATTTTTGTAAGCGCTTTTAAAGTAGGTAATCAGTGAATGTCGCCTCCTTCGCTCATCCTGCCCGGTCCAGCCCAAAATGGAGAAAACTCTATATATCATACAAAATACCCCATGCCTTGGTCATTCGGCAAGAGGTATTTGTATCTGCTTAGCGTTGATCGGTTGGTTTCGATTTGTCCGCCTTGCTCATATATTCGTCGTATCGGTCATCAAGTTCCCGTGCCATACTCCGGTATTTACGCGTCTCCTCAACAATGGGATCGATATGAGTCTGAACCCGCACCTCATATTTAGGACTGAGTCTTTCCCGCTTCTGGGCCTCATTCTCACGAATTTCGCCTTCCGTCAGCAGTTCACTGAGCTGGCGTTCCAATTCTTCGGATTGGCTCATCGCGATTTCCTCCTTCATGATGATGTTCTACGTAGAATTATAACCCGGTTGCGTCTGCTTCTTTCAGCACTTGAATAAGTTGAGAATGAATAGCTGTATTCGTCGCTGCAATATGCCGTACACTCAGGTCATAAGGTCTGCCCAATGTATCGGTAATGGTGCCGCCTGATTCCTGTACCAGCAAAGCGCCCGCTGCCACATCCCACGCATTCAAACCAATTTCGCAATAGGCCGACAGCCGTCCTGATGCTACATAAGCCAGATGCAATGCTGCCGAGCCCAGCGCCCGAATGCCGCGTACCTGAGGTGTAAGAACCTGCGTAATTTTCATATTTAGCGGTTGTGCATACGTACGATCCGGCGGGAAGCCGATGCACACCAGACTATCTCCCAGTGTTTCTTCTCTCGATGCTTGCATGCGATTGCCATGTACATAAGCGCCTTTTCCTTTTTCCGCTACAAACATTTCATCACGGGACGGATCATAGATAACCCCGACAATCACCTCTCCACGATGGGCCAATGCAATAGATACACTGTAAAAGGGCAGACTGTGCACAAAATTGGTAGTCCCGTCTACTGGATCAATAATCCATAGATATTCCTCTTCACGGGCAACCTCTAATGCGCGGGCCGAAGCTTCGGCTCCCGGCTCTACACCCTCTTCACCCAAAATAGCATGATCGGGAAAATGGGTCAGAATCAGTCTGCGAATCATCTGCTCTGCACCTTTATCTACCTCGGTCACTAGATCCGTAGGAGACTGTTTGGTATTCAAATGTTCAACAGTTCCCAGCCTGCTTTTAATCCATTCCCCGGCTTTGGATGCCGCGTTAATAGCCACGGCAGTATAGCTTTTTCCTGATACGATATAGGGAACCTTTTCGTTTTCATTTTCGTTCAACGTGTTCACTCTACTTTCTATATCATTGTTACGTGGTTTACGAAGCTGCTCTACAACACAGTCTCTTAACCATCTCTGTTTCAGTACAAGTTTGCTAGTTTACACATTCTAGTATACACAATAAGCTGCATAAAGTTTCTCTAAATGGGAGCTTTATCCGCAAAATGCTACTTTCTAAGGCATAATTTCTACGGAAGCTCCATCCAGCACTTTAACCCCATTAGCTTCCTGAAGGCGCAGTTCATTCATCAACCCGAATAACGCTTCATCCTTAAGTTTGGCTTCAAGCATGACATCAATCCGATCCGTATATCCGGCAATATTGCGCAAAAAGGTAAGCAACGGCTCCACTAGAACACCGTCCGCATGGCCCCGAGGATCTTTTTCACTTTTGGGACTGGACGCATGGATTTTGGGCGGCAATGGATGATCCACAGAAGATCCGGCTTGGGCCAATTCCCCTTTCCAGGTATCCAAAATATCCGGCCATAGCTCCCACGGCTTCTCCCCCTCATTATTCACCCATTGATGATGAATATCGAGAACCATCGGTAACCCCGTCAATTTGCAAGCCTCCAGCGTTTCCACCGCATTGAACGTTTTATCATCATTTTCCAGCGTTAACCGTTTTCTTAACGAAAGATCCAGCGCACTAACCTGCTCTACAAAACGCTGGCCTGAGGTCACCTTATCTCCGTAAGCACCACCAATATGAATGTTGTTCTTGGCTTCGGCACCGAGTCCCATGGCCTCCAGCATCGCTTTGTGGTACTTCAGATCATTAATGGAGCTCTGCAACACCTCAGGACGGGGGGTGCTTAACACTGTAAAATGATCGGGGTGAAACGATACCCTCATCCTATTCGTCTTGACATAGTTCCCAACCTCTGCAAAGTCAGCAGCAAGCGCCTGAAAAGGGTCCCAATCCCGCAGATCCTGATGGGTCGCTAGCGGAATCAGCTTGGATGAGAAACGATAGACCTGGATATCACTCGCGCGATTATGGCGCAGCAGCCTCAAAGTATTATGGAGATTTTCGGCTGCTATCCGTTCTAGCTTGCGGATTGCAGCTTCTCGGTCTCCAATCTTGTTAAAGCTGCTCAATGTCATGGTTTTAGAGGGGGATGCATTTTGAATGGTAACCGACATGGCTACATAACCGAACCTTACGATCATAGGGTGTCTTCCTTTCAGCAGTCGCAGTAGATGGTAAGGCCGCTTTCGTTCTGTGACCTAAAACCCTTTTCTACTGATCATACCCGGAAAAGCACCTGCTGATTCGGTGTTATCGCACAAATCGCAAGAAGAAAACAGCTAGGATTGCTGCTGTGCTCCAAAAAACATTTCATCCGCCAATGCGGTCTGAATTCTTGATTCCTCTTCATTCAGCTTACGAATGAGGATCATCTCAACTTCGGTCACTTCATCGCCCTGGAAATTAATTTCGGCGATACAGCCCACAATCTGCACAATGGCTACTGCCACGTTGTCCACGCTGTAAGCGATGACCTTCTGGCCTGTCGGAAACACGCGCAGCCCGGATTTAACCATTTTGCCACGTCCGTATTCCAGGAGTTCGTAAAGTTCTTGCTCGCTCTTGAATTTGCACACTGAGTTAAATTCAGTTTGAAATCCCATGTGTAGCCGCCACCTTTCATCATTAAGGGTTTAGTGTAGTGCTCAAAGATATGCCATATATATGAACAAAAAGGAGAGTGATCAGCTCCCCTTTGTTTCGTTTATGAGTTCTCGTAGTGCAGTGCCGACCTGCGCTCATAACGCTCCAATGCAAGAGCAATCATGCGATCCAGCAGACTTGCATAGGATACGCCAGTTTCTCTCCACAGCAATGGATACATACTGAACGGTGTAAAGCCAGGCATCGTATTCACTTCATTAATAAGGATATGTCCGTCCGAGCGTCTGACGAAGAAATCGGCACGGGAAATCCCGCAGCCTTCCAGAGCACGGAATGCTTGCAATGCGGCTTCACGAATACGATCTGCCACTTCCTCATCCAACGGTGCCGGAATAAGCATTTCCGATTGGCCATCCGTATATTTGGCAGCGTAATCGTAATAATCACTCGACGATACAATTTCACCCGGTACCGAGGCAATCGGCTCATCATTGCCCAGTACACTGACCTCAATCTCACGGGCATCGACGTACTCCTCGACAATCACCTTTAGGTCAAATTGCAAAGCCAGATCTACAGCCTTTTCCAGCTCTTCTCGGTTACTGGCTTTGGAAATACCGACACTTGATCCCAGATTGGCCGGTTTGACAAAGCAAGGATAACCTAGCTCGGTTTCCATGTTGCGTACCAGATCATGACTGGTTTGGGCCCACTGTGTACTATTAAAATAACAGTATTTCACTTGCGGCAATCCTGCATGCTCAAACAGCTTCTTCATGACGCCTTTATCCATACCTGCTGCCGAAGCCAGCACTCCCGCACCGACATAAGGCATATCCGCCATTTCGAACAGACCCTGAATCGTTCCGTCCTCGCCAAAGGTGCCGTGCAGCAACGGAAACAGTACATCCAGCGTCTGCTCTCCGTACAGCTTGCCGAACAATGTATCTAATGCCGCCTTGGTGCCGCCCTCTGCGCGTTCCAGCTTCAATTGCTCTACAGAAGCCAGAGGAGCGCTTAATAGCGCCCCTCTACGCCAATCGCCAGCCTTCGTAATATAAAAAGGAATAATCTCGTATTTCTCATAGTTAAAAGCGTTCATTACCGCATACGCCGTTTGCAGCGAAACCTCATGTTCGCCCGATTTGCCTCCGTACACTAGCCCTACGGTCAATTTTTGATTTGCCATGCCTATCCTCCGCTTTCCTGCTTTCGTCATTGTGACTGATTTGCATCACTGTACCTGTTATCCACCATCTCATTTAAAAATAGTCGGCGATGTGATAAAAGCGATATACCGTGTTGTCCGTCCACGCATACGAATTTTTATAGTCCCAATAACGATGTCTGGAGCTTACCGTATGTGCATTGACTAGCGGCATGCCGCCCGCATCAAAGGCCGTGACCACCGTGCTGTGCTGGAAGGTTCCGTCACCATCCCAATCGTAAAAAATGACGTCCCCCAACATGAGCTGCTCTGGGCGACTCACCTGCTCAGCGGTCAACCCCCATGAGCTGGAGCCCAAATACCGCTCCAGACTGTTGGAAACTGCCCAACTGTAGCTCCACAGCTCATTTCCGGCGACCCGTCCTTTATACCACCAGCCCGATTCTCTTTTACCAGTATAGTGGATCGGTGCTCCCCCTGCAAAGAGGCATTGCGAGATATAATTGGTGCAATCCACATCAAAACCTTCAAACTCCGGATTGGAGCTATCCCACCACTGATCTGCATAGGCCGCTGCTTCTTCGCGGCGATATCGGCTGGGACGTGCTGATGAGCCGAAGCCCAGCACACCGCGATTCAGCAGCGGCAGATTTCCTCCTTGATTAAACGAAGCCTGTTCAAAAGGAACCTCTCCCCCCGCTGGCTTCCTTTCTGCCGGATCGCGCTCAATTCTCGCTACCTGCCAGGCTTCACCCTCGCGTGTGAACGTCAGACGCTCCCGTTCGATCCGATCCTCCCGGTGAGTCATCCCACCCTTCTCATAAAAGAGTCGGACATGCAGTTGTACATCTACCACAGCCTCATCCGGGGTATCCTGCACCATTCGTAGCGGCTTGGCGCGTGTCTCGCTGCGTAGGGGAACAGCATCCCGTTCGTTGTACCACTGCTCCAATCTGGCCGCACGAGCTGCTCGTTCCATCCGCTGACCCACCTCCAGATACTCATCCGGCTGCGGTACACCATTCACTTCACTGCGATTATATTGATTCACGTAAGCAAAAAGGGCCTGTTTCCATTCCCGCTCCCCCATCCCAATCCCTCCATATTCGTCCCGCTATCCTTTTCCGGGGATAACCGGAATGATGAATAACTTCCTTTCTTGCCTCTCTGGTCTGAAATGCTCTCTATCTATAAGTATGAATCTCTAAAGCTTGGTATGAACATCGAAACGCGAGGGAGCGGAACGTTTTATTTTCCAATCTGCAACGCATCATTTAGGCCAAAAAAACTTTACGGAACCGTCTGAAAACGGTATACTTAATCCAAAAGCAATCATTTTGAAATCATGTTTCATCTAATGAAACAAATTACATTCATCTTAACCTCTAACACGCAATAAACTACTGAAGATGTAATTGAGAACGCAACCAATTTAAACCAACTGTGAAAGACGTCGAAAAAACGACATCCCTATTTTCCCCAAGCATCCACTTCAAGGAGGTAATACTTATGTCAGGAAAAGATCAATTCTCCATCGCCCGTAGTCTGGAAGTTAACGGGAAGCCTTATCGCTACTACAGTCTTAAGGCACTGGAGGAACAAGGAAAAAGCGGTATCGCCAAGCTGCCTTTCTCCATTAAAGTATTGCTGGAAGCCGCGGTTCGACAGTTTGACGGTCGCGCCATTACGGAAGAACATGTGCAACAGCTGACAGGCTGGGCTGAGGATCGGGATACCAACAAGGAGATTCCGTTCATTCCTGCACGCATCGTGCTACAGGATTTTACCGGTGTCCCGGTGGTTGTCGATTTGGCAGCTATGCGTGATACGGTGAAAAAAGCAGGCGGGGACCCGAAGCAAATCAATCCGCTCGTTCCCGTCGATCTCGTTATCGATCACTCGGTCATGGTCGATGCTTTTGGTACCAGTGATGCGCTGGATTACAATATTAATGTAGAGTTTGAACGCAACGAAGAGCGGTACCGTTTTCTGCGTTGGGCGCAAACGGCGTTCAACAACTTCCGGGCCGTTCCGCCATCCACCGGTATCGTCCATCAGGTCAATCTGGAGTATCTCGCCTCCGTTGCCGCTACCAAAACCATTGACGGTGAAACGGTCGTCTTTCCAGATTCCCTCGTAGGAACAGACTCCCATACCACGATGATTAACGGGCTGGGTGTTGTAGGCTGGGGTGTCGGCGGGATTGAGGCAGAGGCGGGTATGCTGGGGCAGCCGCTGTATTTTGTCACTCCCGATGTGATTGGCTTCAAACTGACAGGTAGCCTGTCGGAAGGCTCCACCGCCACCGATCTGGCGCTCACTGTTACACAAATGCTGCGTAAAAAAGGCGTAGTCGGCAAATTCGTGGAATTTTACGGGCCTGGTCTGGCTAACATCAGTTTGGCTGACCGTGCGACAGTTGCCAACATGGCACCGGAATACGGCGCAACGATTGGCTTCTTCCCGGTCGATGCGGAAACGCTGGCCTACCTGCGCAGCACCGGACGTTCCGATGAGCAAGTAAGCCTCGTAGAGGAATATTACAAAGCCCAAGGCATGTTCCGCACATCCGATACACCGGACCCTGTGTTCAGTGATACCATTGAGCTGGATCTGGCTTCGGTTGTACCGAGTCTCGCCGGACCCAAACGTCCGCAGGACCGTGTTGAGCTTAGCCGCATGAAAGAAACGTTCGAAGGCATTATCCGTACCCCGGTGGACAAGGGCGGCTATGGACTGAGCGATGAAAAAATCGCACAGAAGATTCCGCTGACCCATCCGGACGGCTCCACCAGCGAGTTGGGTACAGGAGCAGTCGTTATTGCGGCTATCACAAGCTGCACGAATACATCCAATCCAAGCGTTATGCTCGGTGCGGGCTTGCTGGCCAAAAAAGCAGTGCAGCGTGGGCTCAAAAAGCCAGGCTATGTTAAAACAAGCTTGACACCGGGCTCCCTCGTCGTGACGGAATACCTGCAAAAAGCCGGATTAATCGGACCGCTCGAAGCCCTCGGCTTCCATGTAGCAGGCTACGGCTGCGCAACCTGTATCGGTAACTCCGGCCCACTTCCTGACGAAGTGAGTCAAGCCATCACAGACAATGATTTGACGGTTAGCGCAGTTATTTCCGGCAACCGGAACTTTGAAGGCCGTGTGCATGCACAGGTCAAAGCCAACTATCTCGGCTCACCGCCACTGGTTGTCGCTTATGCGCTGGCAGGCACGGTGAACATTGATTTGGTGAATGATCCTCTCGGTTACGATCAGGACAATCAGCCTGTCTACCTGAAAGATATCTGGCCAACCTCCGAGGAGATCAAGGAAGCCATCAGCCTGTCTCTCAGCCCGGATATGTTCCGTCGTAAATATGAAAATGTATTTACTGCCAACGAAAAATGGAACTCCATTCCGGTTCCTGAAGGCGAACTGTATGAATGGGATGAAAAATCAACTTATATTCAAAATCCACCATTCTTTGAAAAACTTCAGGATGGCGTGCAGGATATCAAGGAAATCCGTAATGCCCGTGTGCTTGCCCTGTTGAATGATTCGGTCACAACGGACCATATCTCACCAGCAGGCAACATTGCCCCTTCCAGCCCGGCAGGACTGTACTTGAAGGAACATGGCGTGGAACGCAAGGACTTCAACTCCTACGGCTCCCGTCGCGGTAACCACGAGGTCATGATGCGCGGTACATTCGCCAACATCCGTATCCGCAACAATGTGGCTCCAGGTACTGAAGGCGGCGTGACCAAATACTTGCCAACGGATGAGGAAATGTCCATCTATGATGCATCCATGAAATATAAGGCAGCCGATCAGAACCTGATCGTCATTGCTGGTAAGGAATACGGCACAGGCAGTTCCCGTGACTGGGCGGCCAAAGGTACGCTTTTGCTGGGCGTTAAAGCCGTCATTGCCGAAAGCTTCGAGCGGATTCACCGCAGTAACCTGGTCGGCATGGGTGTACTGCCTCTGCAATTCCAGGAGGGCTATGGCTGGTCCAGCCTGGGTCTGAACGGTCGTGAAACGTTTGACATTCTTGGCATCGACAATGACGTGAAGCCAGGTCAAGAGCTTACAGTGGTGGCTAAACGCGAGGATGGCACAAAGTTTGAATTCCCGGTAATTGCCCGTCTAGACAGCACCGTCGATATCGACTACTACCACAACGGTGGTATTCTACAAACCGTATTGCGTCAGATGATCGAAAGCTAAGTTTATGAACTTCATATGTGAAGAACCCCCGTTTTGCAGATAAAGCTGCAATCGGGGGTATTTTTTTATTTATATAAACCGAACTTAAGAGTTACCTATAGCGCCACTGCGCAGTCGGATGGTGCTTCCCATCGCCACCGCCCCCGGATTTCTTGAATAAGCCCCTAATCCAGGGTAGAAATCCGGGGACAAAAGCGACCGCTTCGCTTGTACAGCACCATTCCGCCTACTCCGTTTTGATGTTCATTTTTCAAGTTCATCTTATTTATATAAAACAAAAAAAGTCGATCCCTCAGGACCGACTTCTAGCCACGTTCTCTTATAACCTTACCTTCGCACGCGAGCTACTTCGAAATATCCAGAAAGCCCTCTCCAAACACGTCCCGCACGTCATGAATGGTAATGAATGCTGCTGTGTCGATGGCTTTCACTATCTTTTTAAGCGCTGACACCTCTTGTTTACTAATGACGATATACAGCACTTCTTTTGGATTTTTAGTGTAATATCCGTGGCCTGACAGGACGGTAACTCCACGATCCATTTTTGTGATAACCATCTCGGCAATTTTATCTTGGTGCTCCGAAATGATCATGACCGCTTTTTTCGGGTTCAGTCCTTCGATCATGAAGTCCATCACCTTTGTACCAACGTACAAAATAACGATAGTTAGCATCAATTTTTCCGGACCAATAATAAAATAGGAAGAGAATGCGACAATCAAATCAAAAAACAGCAAGCCATAGCTGATATTCCAATCCAGATACTTGTTGGCAATCCGGGCTAAAATGACCGTTCCCGCCGTAGTGCCACCTACCCGTACGATTAAGCCAATGCCGACCCCCACCAAAACTCCGGCAAATACAGCATTAATCGTCGGCTCATGCGAATCAATCCGCCAGTTGACCGTTAAATGTAAAAACAGCGAGTTAAAAGCGACCGCAATTATAGTGTACAGGGTCGTTCTCTTGTCCAAAAATTTATATCCGACAATCAACAGCAAGCCATTGATCACCAGATTGACGATCGAGGGAGACCACTGAAACAGGTAGTACAAAATGATCGTAACCCCTGTAACGCCCCCCTCGCCAAACTCATTCGGGATCACAAACAGATTAACAGCTAGCGCGAAAAAAAACGCACCCAGAATAATAAATGCGATATCTGCAATACTTTTTTTCATATATGCTCTAATCCTTTCTATAACATTTCAAAGGATGAATCGCCAGATGGATTGGCTGACTCTTGTTGCCAAAATACGCTGACAACCAGTTCATGGTATCTACTACCAAACATAAAGTCAATACAACTTTGACACTTTAATTCGCCACCAGACTGCCTCAATCCTGACTTGGATTCCGCAAAATTCTCCTTTTACAAGGTTATTCGACAAAAAAACACAATCCCGACTACTAAACTAAGAAAACGGGCCTCTAGCCCTTGTTTTAGACCTAGGCACATTTTCCTCTAAAACGACCATCCTCCTAATCGACATTTTGGACACATATGACCATCTTCCTGTTTTATGTCAAAAGCGTTTTACTTTGAAAAAATGTGGGTATAATGATTGAAACATTACCAAGCAACCTACATAGCATTACGACATCAAGTACATACAAATAGTCCTATACAGACGTTCTAAGCAACTCAATCTGAATTTGACAATATGGAATTGGAGGAATGACCTACATGAATACAATGAACTTAACCGTCCACACCCTGATGCCCTTTCACCACCAATACCAACGTGCCAACGCGGTGAGTATGCAGAAGAAAGAAGATAGCTCGGAAAAGAAGCTCAGCTTTCAGGACATTTTAAATGAAAAAATGGGTAAAAAATAAGGCGCCGTTTATCCGGTTGCATGATCCGCTTTACATAAGCTAAAAAGCCGTAGTTTCCTACATCGACTGTAGAGAACCACGGCTTTTTTAATTCATTTGTTCCTAAACTCACACGTTCGTCTTACTGACCTCCATCCCGATACTGCTCTGCCTTCTCACGCATCCCGGCAGCTACTGCTTCTTGAGTGTTCAGCCCCTTATCCGCTGCATAGGCGCGAATGTCCTGCGTGATGCGCATACTACAAAATTTGGGACCACACATCGAGCAAAAATGTGCTTCCTTGGCGCCCTCTGCCGGTAGCGTTTCATCATGGTAAGACAAGGCCCGCTCGGGATCAAGCGACAGATTGAACTGATCCCGCCACCGGAACTCAAAGCGTGCCTTGGACAAAGCATCATCCCGCTGCTGCGCCCGTGGATGACCCTTCGCCAGATCGGCAGCATGTGCCGCAATTTTGTAGGTAATGACACCCTCGCGGACATCATCCTTATTGGGCAGACCCAAATGCTCCTTAGGCGTAACATAACACAGCATGGACGTCCCAAACCAACCGATCATCGCCGCCCCGATGGCTGAGGTAATATGATCATATCCGGGGGCAATATCCGTCGTGAGCGGTCCCAAGGTATAGAAAGGAGCTTCCTTACAAATCTCCATTTGTAAATCCACATTCTTTTTGATTTTATGCATAGGGACATGTCCCGGCCCTTCAATCATGACCTGAACATCATGCTTCCATGCGATTTGCGTTAGCTCGCCCAACGTTTCCAGCTCTGCAAACTGTGCTTCATCATTCGCATCATAGATACTACCTGGACGTAGACCATCCCCGAGAGAAAAGGCCACATCATAGGCTTTCATAATTTCGCAAATTTCTTCAAAATGTGTATACAAAAAATTCTCCTGATGGTGCGCAAGGCACCAGGCTGCCATGATTGACCCGCCCCGGGATACAATTCCCGTCATTCTATTCGCCGTCATCGGAATATACCGCAGCAATACACCTGCATGAATTGTAAAATAGTCCACTCCCTGCTCCGCCTGCTCAATCAGCGTATCGCGATACAGCTCCCACGTCAGCGCCTCTGCTTCACCGTTCACCTTTTCAAGTGCCTGATACAGCGGCACAGTCCCAATCGGTACAGGAGAATTCCGAATGATCCATTCACGTGTTGTATGGATATTACGGCCTGTGGACAGGTCCATAACCGTATCCGAGCCCCAACGCACAGCCCAAGTCATTTTCTCCACTTCCTCCTCGATGGAGGAGGTAACCGCAGAATTACCAATGTTCGCATTGATCTTTACGTGAAAATGACGCCCAATGACCATTGGCTCGCTTTCCGGGTGATTGATATTCGAAGGCAAAATGGCTCGTCCAGCCGCCAATTCCTGCCGTACAAACTCAGGCTCGACCCCTTCGCGGATCGCCGCAAATTCCATTTCGGGCGTAATGATCCCTCGCCGTGCATAATGCATTTGCGTCACTGTACGCCCTTGCGAAGCACGAAGCGGACGGTTGGTCACGCCGGGAAATTCCACTGTCTCCCGTTTGGAGCCAGGTTTCAGTCCATTATCCTCCGGCTTGACGGCGCGTCCCTCGTAAGCCTCCACATCGCCCCGTTCCAGTGCCCAAGCTCGCCGTAATGGAGGCAGGCCCTGACGGATATCGACCTGATAGGCTTGGTCGGTCATGGGACCGCTTGTATCATATACACGCAATGGCTCATGATGCTCCGTGCCCTGCGGCGTATGTGTAGAATGAAGAGCAATTTCGCGCTCTGGCACGGCAATGTCCGGCCGTGAGCCTTGAATATATACCTTACGGCTCCCTGGAAAGGGCGTTACCCCACTGGCTTGCTCCCTGTTTGTCTTCTCTACCTCAACTTCTTTTGTTCCTACCAATCTTACTTCTGCTGATTTCAATTCTGTTCCTTTTGTTCCTTCTGCTTCTGTCGGCTTCATTGTCCATTCCTCCCGTTTCGATGAAATGACACACCGATCCGGAACCATTCCCAGGGTGGCGCTGATCTATGCAAAAAAGCCGGTTCCCCAGGGAACCGGCTAATCTAACGAGGCAGCTATCCAGACAGTACGCATATGGAATAATCCATTCCAATGCGCCACTGAAGACAGCAGCCGCGTATACATTTCAATGGCCGATTACTTCCCTACGCTGGTATGATCCAGATCAGGTGCAAAGGGTCCGGAATCTTGCACGATTCCATCTCAGCCCGGCATTACAGGCTCCCCCAGTAACTGTGATACTTCTATTCACATGAGGCGGATATAACAGACATCCCGCCTTCCTTACCAGACTACTTCAAATTTATGGCTTTGGCAACCCTTTTAGGTTCCCTTTACCAAGGAGACGTTCCCCATCAAATCACTCTGCTTGCTTCAACTGTGTTCATTCTTGTTACGGGAGCATAAGCCCCATTTCCTTCGCCGCTTCGATCAAAATCGGAGCAAAGTCATGTAGCGTCTCGGGTGCAAGTCGACTGACCGGGCCAGATACAGATAAAGCCGCAGTGACCTGTCCCTTCCGGTTCACAATTGGCGCTGCCACAGCAGCAGCCCCTGGTTCCCGTTCTTCATAGCTGGTCGCATAGCCTTTCTCGCGAATGTCCTGCAGCTGGGCTTTATAGACCTCCGGGTCTACTGAGGGCGGCCATTCATCCCCGCTTAGCAGGGCTTCCAGCTCCTGCGGCGGCATAAAGGCCGCCAGCACCTTGCTGGAGGCCCCTACAGCCAGCGGCATACGCGCACCTACAGGCGCGACCCTGCGGATCGCCTGATTGCTCTGCACGGCTTGTATGCGAATACGCATGCTGCCGTCCCGTAAGTACAAGCTGACCGTCTCACCCAGACGGTCACGTAGTCCTTCCATTGCAGGTTGTAACAGCACCGCCGGCTCGTCACTTTGGGACAAATGCGTGGATAGCTCCCAAATGCGGAAGCCCAGTCGATATTTTTCCGTTTCGGCATTCCGAACGACAAAGCCCCGATCCTCCAACGTAGTCAGCAGCCGATGAACCGTGCTTTTATGTAGACCAATTTTGGAGGCAATCTCCGTCAGGCCAAGATCCGAATTTGCGGTAAAACACAGCAGTATATCAAGTGCACGCTCTACAGCGCGAACGGTTAATTTACGGTCTTCCATCGTGAACCGCTCCTCTTGTATCCATATTCGTTTCACACTATGAAACATGGTTACATAAATTATATAGAATAGTCGCGGCTACTGTAAACCGATGTTTTTGTGACAACCATATTACAGAACGAGAACAAACATCGACAATTCTTTGCATCATTTTTACTTTTCCGGTTCAGGCGTTGACTTTGGATAATCCCCATCATACGATAATAGGTATCTATACGGACCTACACTACTATTTTCAAGTGGAATTATACCTAAATTCTATGAAACGAAGATCAATTTTATATAAGGAGGCTCTTACATGATTTCGACATCCCAGCGCAACGCTCAGCTACAGACCGCTGTTCAGGAGCCGTCCACCCCACTCTTTAATCCCCGTCTGCTGCGGTTCAAGCACGTTGTGATTGCTCTGCTGCTGTCGGTCGTCTTTTTTCTGTTGTTTTGTTTTATTGCCTTGCATGCTTACATCGCATGGGTACTTACGAATCCCACCGTTGCACCACTGTACTCTAATCCGATGCAGGCCAAAAACATGCCTTATGAGGAAGTCAGCTTCCCTGCCAAGGATGGTAGCCGCATCGTACAAGGCTGGTATATCCCGGCGGATCAATCGCGGAAAACGATTATTTTCAGTCATGGCTATGGGGCTAACCGCGAAGAAAGCTGGATTCCCATGTATGATCTGGCGCATTATGCCCACAGTTTGAACTTTAATGTGGTCATGTTCGATTATGGATTTGCGTCACAAAACAGCAAAGCAGTCGCAACCGGAGGCAAAGCAGAATCCCAACAGCTCCTCGGAGCAATTCAGCTTGCGAAGCAACGCGGCTCGTCGGAGATTATCGTATGGGGCTTCTCCATGGGGGCAGGAACCGCTCTTCAGGCGGGCTTGCAAACCAAGGATGTGGACGCAATGATTTTGGACAGCACCTTCCTGCTGGAGCCGGATACGCTGTACCATAACATTCACAATCAAATTAATCTGCCAAGACATCCGTCTTTGGAAATTCTGGAGTTGCTGTTTCCAGTCTTGAACGGCACCAGCTTGCATCAGATTCCATATCAGGAGGTTAAAAAGGAAAACTATCCGTTCCCGATCATGTTTGTGCATGGTACACAGGATGAAAAAGCTCCTTATCCTATTGCGGAAAAGCTCGCTGCCAATCAAACCAACCCGCTTTCCAGTGTATGGATTGTCAAAAACGGGATACATGAGCTTATTTTCAGAGAGCACCCTCGTGAATATTTGCGACGGGTATCGACGTTTCTAAGCAGTGTACAGGAGCTGGAGGACAAGAAAACCATCGCTGATGCCCACAAACAAACGACTACGAAGTAAAGAATTATTTTTCGAAGAACTGTATTCTATTCTTCCCCTTGAAGAAGCCTGTCTATGGACACTTAACCCGTGCCGTAGCTGGGCTTCTTTTTCGTTTTCCATGGGTATTTATTGTTTTACGTAACAGATGTGACCGGATTAAGGGAGTTCATAGACATATTCCTGATGAGACAGCGAATATACTGGGTACGTATGCATCCAGGGCAGATCTGCCAGATCGGCCGGATAGCCATAGTAGGATACGGGAGGTAAAAAAACGATGCTGAGTACTTATGGGTCTTTTCTGCCCTTACGTGTGCTGGAGGAAATTCGGCATTGGAAGCAGCAGGAAAGTTGGCATGTGGAAGTGATTAAATCCGCTACCGAGGGACTGGAGCCTACTTATGTACGGCTGCTGGATGATTGGCGGACTGTATTCGAACAGACAGAACGCACCGCCATAGAGTTGCTTGAAGAGCAACGGAGCGCGCTCGATCCGGCAGATCAGGCGTGGCATCAGGAATGGAAACAGATGTCGGCTGCTCCACAAGCACATACACACGAATTCACTGAACATTCAAAACAGTCAAGGGGATTAGACGCATCATCATCTGTAAAGATGCCATTGTCAGAGTCAGCCTCAAACTCTCAGCTTGACTCACAAGAATTAAATCGTCGACTGGACGATTTGCTGCAAACCGCAAACCGTCAGTCACAGGAGTATGTACGGCAGCTCGGGCTGCTAAGCGAGCACAGTCATGCATTGCGTCAGCAGCCAAAAGCCGCCGGAATTGTATTACACGCGGCACATGAAAGCCAATATTTCCTGATCTCGACAACCCCCTTTCAGGAACCTGGCTCCATCGCAAGGGCTGCTAGGTTGTATCATGTAGCTACAGAGGGTGAGAATTACCCAGAGGAAGCGTTTCGAGAACGGCAGGCAGGCATAAGGGGAGAAGGCGCATGGACCACTAAAGGCGTCAAGTCCAGCCAGGCGCAACCTTCGGCAACGGAAAAAACCTCAATCGGCCGGTCGGTTCCTATTGGGGGACATCGGCTACCGCCGCTCCCTTACCCCTATAATGCGCTTGAACCGTATATTGATGAGAAAACGATGCGTATTCACCATGACAAGCATCATTTGAGCTATGTGAATGACCTGAACAAAGCGGAAAAGAAACTGGAAGAAGCCCGAAAAACAGGTGATTTTGACCTCGTAAAGCATTGGGAACGAGAACTGGCATTTAACGGTGCAGGCCATTATCTGCATACTCTTTTTTGGACGATCATGAGTCCACAAGGCGGTGGAAACCCTAGCGGGCCGCTGGCTGAACAGATTAAAAAGGATTTTGGCAGCTACGATGCATTCAAAAAGCAATTCAGTTCGGCGGCCGAGAAGGTTGAGGGCGGCGGCTGGGCGATACTGGTGTGGAGTCCGCGCGCGGGACGGCTTGAAATTTTGCAAGCCGAAAAGCACCAGAATCTGACTCAGTGGGAGTCCATTCCGCTGCTGGCGATTGATGTGTGGGAACACGCATATTACTTAAAGCATCAGGCCGAACGCAACAAATATATCGAAGACTGGTGGCATGTCGTTAACTGGCCTGAAGTGGAAGCACGCTACGATCAAGCCTCCAAGCTGAGATGGCAACCCTTCTAAGCTTCTAAGCTAAAGACAAACTATACCTGCAAATCGTATCGCTCTCTGAGCGCTGCCATTTGTTCGGTCAATCCTTCCGGTTGTACCAGCCAGCCATCGGCAGGTAAAACGGCTGTCCGGCTCTCAACGACACGGCGCAGAGATGCCACGTACGCCTCAACAGATGGCACTCCAGCCAGCTCTGCCAGGCTACCCATCGTTGCTGGATTCACCCCAGGGTAATCCTGCTGCTGCACGCCCGCCGGCGTATCTCCGGCTGCCTCTGTATAGAACTCCTGTACCGCCTGTGCACGCTCTACACCACTGCCCTCAATCATCACGAAAGCTGTGATGATATACGCCTTGGCTTGGCGCCGCTGTGCAATGCCGCAAAACTTGCGGCCTCGGACGCTGACATCGTAATCCCCGGGACAGAAGGACCCGGGGATTTCTCCGGTCTGCGCCTCGCCAGACCACGGAACCAGCGCATCGGCAATTAGCGCTGCCATGAGCCGAAAATCCTCATGCAGGCTGATGGCCCGCTGTGGATTCGGCAGGATCAAGGACAGGTTCAGCACCCCCCTGTCCAGCATGACGGCTGCTCCACCCGAGGGGCGTACGCATACCGAGGTTCCCGCGCTGCGCACTCGCTCCATCGCCTGTGGGGCGTAGGGAAGCCTGCGGTCCCGGTGACCGATCACAAGCGCTGACGGATGCCGCCATAGATGCAAAATGGGTGCAGCTCCTTTCCCTACTTGCCGACAGGCCAGCTCCTCCCAAGCCAGCGGAGACAAAACGTCCTCCTGAGTGGCCGCGAGTGGCGCTTCAAACCACTGCAACTCAGGCAAAGCTGTTGTTTTTTCTGTTGATCTATGTACATTCTCCATACGTTATCCCCTATCTATAAAAATAACTGTTATCCATAGGCTATCGTAATTTTAAGGCGGCTATCCCGTCGTCTCTATTTCTGATGTTAACAAAAAAAGGTGGCTACGCCTATGCGTAAACCACCCTTTTTTTGTTCATCACATAAACGTCTTGCGATGTTCGATCAATCCTTGAGCAGCGACAGAAATTCTGCGCGCTGCGCTGCATCATCACGAAACGTACCACGTACCGCAGACGTTACCGTTTTGCTACCAGGCTTTTTGACACCTCTTGCACACATGCACAGGTGCTCGCCTTCCACGACCACCATAACCCCGTGAGCGGAGACTGCTTCATTTAAAATATCAGCGATCTGTGATGTAATACGCTCCTGTACCTGCAATCGGCGGGTCACTGCCTCTACCAGACGTGCAAGCTTGCTCAATCCTACAATTTTGCCGCTGGGTACATAGCCGATATGCACTTTTCCGAAGAAAGGAGCCATATGGTGCTCACACTGGCTGTAATAAACAATGTCCTTCACGATCACAAGCTCCTCGTGATTCTCGTCAAATGTCACACCCAGCGCATCCCGGGGATCAACCTCATAACCCGCAAATATTTCCTCATACATGCGCGCAACGCGTGCCGGTGTTTCCAACAACCCTTCACGCTTGGGGTCCTCACCGATCAGTTGTAAAATCTGCTCCACATGGTACTCGATTTTATCCCGGTTATCCGCAGCTTTGCGGTTAATATAATCTTTTACGCCAGCCACAGTAATCCTCCTCTATGCAGCAACCTCATGCGGCATCCGTGCTCACGTTGCTCATTATTTCCGACGGCCCTGATTTTTACGCGGACCAGGCTGATTTTTGGAGAACTGTTGGTTCTTCATCATCTGCTGGGCTTTTTGCATTTGCTTCCCATTCAGGTTGTAACCCATCTGTTTGGCCATTTTTTGCAGCGTTTCAGGGTCGTTTTGCATCTTTTCAAGCTGTTTACGAAGATAATAAGCACCGATGAAAAATCCCCCAACCAAACCAGCAATCAGGGTAATAATCGGAATGACAATATTCCACACCACGAAGTCGTCACCTCTGTATATTTATATGAAACATCTTGAATTGCACGAACCTATCATAGCAAAACATGGGACAGCTAGCAAATCACTTTTTGCAAACATATGTCCTTATTGTTTCTCCAAATCCAGCAGCTTCGTCTTGACTGGTAAGCCTCCAGCATAACCGACCAAACTTCCGTTAGCACCCGATACCCGGTGACATGGAAACAGAATGGGTAACGGATTTTTGTTATTGGCTCCACCCACAGCACGTACTGCCTTGGCTCGTCCGATCGATTCTGCAATATCTTTGTAGGACACACTTTGTCCGTACGGAATATTTTGCAATGCACGCCATACCTGCTCTTGAAAAGGAGTGCCTCTCAAATCATAGGCTATGCTGAATTCCCGTCGTTCTCCCGCAAAATATTCACGCAGCTGATCCGCGGCTTCGCGCAGCTTTTCCGGCTCCTGCACATAGACATATTCCCCAATCCATGTTCGGGCCCATTGCTGAAGCAGTGCTTCCTTCGCATGGAAAACGCCATAGTCTATTCGGCACAGCCCCCGATCTGTAGCGCACAGCGTCAACGTGCCCACAGGTGTCTCCATCTCATCATAATAAATGGTGGTTGGGCCCTGTGAATCCCCAGCTGTTACTTCTGATTTTGATGATTCAGACGCCTTATGCTGTTCTGCCTGCTCTTGTTCCTCCAGTTTGGAATGCGCTTGCGCGATCATTTCGCGTACTTGCTCATGTTGTTCCTTCTCTGATGCTTGCTTGATCGCTGTCATAGCGTTTCCCCCTCCTATTCGACTCAAAGCCCACGCCGCCGTGCCTCGCAGCTCGGGACGCGGATCATCCAATAAAACCTCCGTTAATTTGGGCACCGCACTGATATCCTTGAAATTGCCCAGTCCAATGACCGCATTGCGTTGAATGGGCTTCTTCCCCCGCCAAGCCGCCGCACTTTGACCGAATCGGTCTTTAAATTCACGGTTGCTCAAATCCAATAACGGCAGCAGCAACGGCTTCACAATTTCAGGATCGGGTGTAAGCTCGGGATGGTGATCCCAGTTGAGACCCCGATTTTTGGGGCATACCATTTGGCAGGTATCACATCCGTACAGCCGATTCCCTATCTTCCGCATAAACTCCTCATCCAGAAAGCCCTTCGTTTGCGTCAAAAAGGACACACACCGCTGGGCATTCAGCTGTCCAGGACCCACAAGCGCGCCCGTAGGACAGGCATCCAAACATTTGGTACACTCGCCGCAACCATCCGTTACCGGTTCATCTGGCTGGAAAGGAATGTTCGTCAACAGCTCACCTAGATAAATCCATGATCCCAGCGTCGGTGAAATCATCATCGTATTTTTGCCGCTAAAACCAATCCCTGCGCGTTCCGCAACGGCTCGATCCGATAGTTCTCCGGTATCCACCATGTTTTTCAATATGGCATCAGGCACCCGCTCACTTATAAAAGCCTCAAGCTTTTCCATCGCTTCGCGTAGTACCAGATGATAATCTTTCCCCCAGGCTGAACGCGCCAAAATACCACGGTACTTCCCCTTGTCCGACTTCGGCGGGTCCTTCATTTTAGAAGGATACGCCACCGCAATAGCAATCAGAGATGCAGGCTGTGAGCCATACAGCTCCGGGTAGATCCGCTTATCAATATCTGGCTCCTCAAAGCCGGATTCATAGCCTTTCGCACGATGATCTTCCAATATAGCTTTCAGAGACAGAAAGGGGTCGGCGGATGCGAACCCGATGGAGTCGATACCCAGCCCTGGAGCTGCCTCAATAATTTCCTGCTTGAGCGCAGCCCAAGTCAAAGCGGTTCCGGCAGCCGCCTGAGTCAATCCGCGTTGCATCCGATACTCACCTCTCTTCCACTTTTTATCATTACAGATATGAGGATTTGCAAAATACCCATATCTCAAATTTCAACAGAAAATAGCAGCAGATGCTACCGTAAATTTTTAACAGCACTGGTCGCCAGAAAATCACAGCGATTATTCAGTTCGTTGTCACTGTGCCCTTTAACCTTCACATATTCAACCTCATGCTTACCCATCAGTTCCCACAGTTCTTCCCATAGTTCCTTGTTCTCCACTGGCTGATTTTTACTGTTGCGCCAGCCATTACGAAGCCAATTCTTAATCCAGCCCTGTTTAAAGCAATTGACGACATAGGCAGAGTCACTGTGTACTTTCACATGGCAAGGCTCCTTGAGCAGCTTTAGCGCTTCAATCACAGACTTGATCTCCATACGGTTGTTTGTCGTCATTTTCTCGGCACCTGACAGCTCCTTACGATGCTCCCCATACAGCAAAACAATCCCCCAGCCCCCAGGACCCGGATTTCCCGAACAAGCACCGTCGGTATATACCATCACTTCTTTCATCATCCTCTTCCTTTCCTCATCGGTAACCGCCTGCTCCGTCATGGTCCTGATCGGTTTGGACGTGTTCCTCATTGATTTCAGACTATAGTTGCTCTATAGCCATTTCCACTCAGATATCGGCCAAAATATAAATTCTGCACGTCCCAGTAAATCTTGAGATTTAATGCTGCCAAAATAGCGGCTATCCTTGCTTGCTGCAATATGGCGATTATCCCCCATGACAAAAAAGTGCTCCGGCTCCACCGTAAAGGGACCATAATCACCATCCTCCACGTTAGAGTTGGTGTAAGGTTCATTTAGCAGCTCACCGTTCACATACAATTGATTATGTTCAACTCGGATTACATCTCCGGGAATACCTATGACTCTCTTCACTAAAAATCTTGGGCTCGACAGCTTGGAATCGGGATCTTTTAAAATCACAATGTCCCCCCTGCCCGGACCATGAAAATTATAAACCAGTTTGTTAACGAACAAATGCTGGCTTTCCATTAGCGTCGGCTGCATCGAATGTCCTCTGACCGTGGACAAGTTAAATACGAACAGGTTCAGAAGCAGCAAGACGACCATGGCGATCAGCAGAGTGACTAACCAATCGCGTATGTAACCAGAGCGGCCTGCTTGTTTGGACGTTTCCGGCGAGGGAAGCGGGCCTGACGAAGGAGCCAAAGCGTCCATAATTAAACCTCCTCAACCCTGTTATAAATAGAAAAGCATATCCCGTACCCGATTGCAACGGTTACTCAGATATGCTCTAAATGTAAATATTATACTTAATGTTATTCAATTCTCTTTATTTCGATTCCCGATTAATGAGGAGCCAAAATACTCAGCTTCTGAAAAGCCTGTAAAATCTGGCTTGCTCCATAGCCCATCGCTTCGTACAAAGGCATGGCCGCACTGTTATGCTTGTCCCCTGCTACCCAAATACGGCTAACCTTACGTTGCTGAAAACGCTGCTCCATGGACTCCACAAGCGATTTGCCGATTCCCATCCGACGACGATCCGGGTGAATAGCGATACGATAGTAACAACCATCATTCTGATCGATCGTGCCGATCAAAGCACCCACGATCTCTCCCTCTTCTTCTGCAACGATGATCAAACCGGAATCCCACGAAAGCTGACGGGCAAATGCTTTCACCGTCTCTTTGTAGCACTCCTCTGACAAGGCAATTTGCATGAGTTCCGTTACTGAGTTCACATCACTTAATTGAAAGGAACGAACGTGCATAAGTAATATCTCCCTTTTCGTAAGCATAATAAAAAAATTGAGACAGCACCGTCATTTTTACATAAATCCTTAAATTTCTTATCATGGTGTTAATCACAAGGCATTATGATAAAAATGCATACGATCTGCTATATATGAAATGAAGAACAGGAAAAGGGTGTATGCCCTCAAGTTCGTCATGTCATAGACATGACAGATTATAGCAGACGACAAAAAAGCCGAAATTTCTGCTTCCTTGACCATTAAACCATACTTTTTGATGGAATACATCCCTTTTTCTCATGTAAGCGCTGTATATAAAGCGTTTACATTTTAAAGTTCACAATTTACCTCTTATTACCTATGTATTGTGTATTCCAATCGGGTTTTTGGACATGCTAGCTACCAGGCCGTATTGCCCAGTTTGCTATTTTACAAACAAAAATGTTGATAAAATAGGCTGAATGCGGTTTAATATAACTATCGAGGGTATTATTACATAGGAACACTTACCCAACCATATAACCAGGAGGGATTTTACTATGGCATTTCAATTACCAGAACTTCCTTACGCAAAAGACGCACTGGAACCGCACATTGATGCACTGACAGTAGAAATTCACCATGATCGTCACCATAACACATATGTAACGAACTTAAACGCAGCTCTGGAGAGCGCTCCTGAACTGCAAAGCAAAAGCCTGGAGGATCTGATCTCCAATCTGGACAGCGTTCCTGAAAGCATCCGCACTGCGGTTCGCAACAACGGTGGTGGACACCACAACCACAGCCTGTTCTGGGAAGTTATCGGTCCTAACGGCGGCGGACAACCGACAGGTGCTATTGCTGAAGCAATCAGCAACGAGCTGGGCGGCTACGACAAATTTAAAGAAGACTTCACTAAAGCAGCTACAACACGTTTTGGTAGCGGTTGGGCTTGGTTGGTTGTCGGCAAAGACGGCAAACTGGCGATCACTAGCACTCCAAACCAGGATAGCCCGCTGTCTGAAGGTCTGACTCCGGTACTTGGACTGGACGTTTGGGAGCATGCTTACTACCTGAAATATCAAAACAAACGCCCAGACTACATTGCAGCATTCTACAATGTAATCAACTGGGATGAAGTAAACAAACGTTACGCGGCTGCAAAGAAATAAGCCAGTAACAACATCTCTATCCTATAATAAAGGGCTGTCTCAAAAGTAGATTTTCTACGAATGAGACAGCCCTTTTGGCATTCCATGGTAAACTGGTGGAGATGATTCTCAAATACAGCTCTGGAGGTTGATGGATGCAGACTTTTTTTCGTTACAACTGGATGATTCGGGAACAATGGTACCGCTGGTGTGAAGAGGTGTCGCAGGAGGAATTACTGAAACAACGCGTCGGCGGAGTCGGCGGCATTCTAAAGACACTCTTTCATATCGTTGATGTAGAGTGGAGCTGGATTCAAACGATTCAGGGCAAACCCGACTTTCAAGAGGACTTCTCTCTGTATGATACGCTCGACAAAGTCCGTGAGCTGGATGCAAAGTTTCGACTCGATGTCGAGCCGTTCGTGCTCGCCTGGCATGATGGTCTGGAACGGAAAAGATTCGAAGATCACCTCCCGGACGGCAGGATTGTAATTGATGCGTGGGGTGAGGTGATGCGGCATGTCATTGCCCACCAAATCCACCATATTGGGCAGTTGTCCATATGGTCTCGGGAGCTCGGCAAGCCTCCGGTTTCGGCCAATGTAATCGGCAAAGGGCTGATTGAAAGCGATGATGGAATCAATTAGCTTTAACGAACATACAAGTATATTCATGTGACTCAGAGCCGTCCCCTGTCATTTTTAACGACTGAGGACGGCCCTTTTACTTTTTCATCTATGCTCTCTTGTCTATTCCACGAATATTCTCTTCTTTTAACCGTTTTCATAAAAGCTTGATTGTAACTGATTAAGTTTTTCAACCTAATCAATATTCTCTTGGTTCAGACTGTTGACCCCTTGCTCTTGAAAGCACCGTAAGCCAATGTAAATAATGCTCCACATAACAGGGCAATAAGATGAGCGATAAGATAATTCATATGACCATGGTTCTCTGACGCGGCAATTGCAAAGCCGGGAAGAGCCGTGGTTCCGAATCCTATGGCTGTCAGCTTGCTTAAATATACATATGCTCCCGCAATCATTCCTCCGAGGCATCCAGCAACCAAGGGGAACTTATACTTTAAAGTGACCCCAAAGATCGCTGGTTCCGAGATTCCAAAAAGTACAGACCCGAATGCAGAGTAACCCATTTCTTTAACCTTGGTGTCTTTGCGTTTCAAAAGAATATACCCCAAAACGGCGCCCCCTTGAGCCATCAAAGCTACTGATGCCAACGGGTTGATAAAATTTCTGCCTGTATCGGTTAACAGCTGCGCTTCTACCGCACCCATAACATGATGTAAGCCTGTAATAACAATGATCTGCTGAATGCCTGCAAAAAACATAAAACCGAATATCCCAAGGTTTTGCGTCATCCAAAGCAGCGAAACGGTGACCAGACTAGCCAACTCTCGCCCAAGAGGGCCGATAATGGTAAACAATAGCAGGGAAGAAACAAAGACAGTCAGCAACGGAGCCAAAAATAGTTTAATCATGTCCGGAACCTTTTTGTTAAAAAACTGATCCAACTTGGCTACCACATATCCCATCATTAGAGCAATAATAATACCGCCCTGAAATCCAACCAACTGTACGGGAAGGCCGAAAAGACTGATCGATTCCGGGTTTTGACTCCCTTTAGCTACCTCAAAGGCATCCGCCAGGGCTGGATGAAGCATAATTGCACCCAGCACAAGCCCCAGAATCGGACGACCGCCATATCTCTTGGTTGCAGAATAAACAACAAGCAGCGGCAGGATGGTGAAAATACCCGTAGAAACGATTTGAACGAAGCGATTGATCCCTTGAAAAATTGGATACATCTCCACAATCGATTTAGGACCGAATAACCCCTTCTGACCTAATAGCCCGGTTATCCCCATTAACAATGCGGCGGCAAGAATTCCCGGCATGATCTCAATGAAGACATCTGACAGCGATTTAATGGCTTTTTGAAAAGGATTTTGCCTTTGTGCGGACTTCGTTTTGACATCACTTAATGACATATCTTCCGTTCCGGTCAGTTTGGAAAATACGGCATAGATATTATTGACCAACCCTGCTCCAAAAATGATCTGTAGTTGATCCCCCGCTATGAAAACGCCTTTAACCAGATCAATATCTTCAATCTTTTTTAATTCCGCTTTTTCATTGTCCTCAAGTACAATTCTTAATCTGGTGGCACAATGGGCCACACCGATAATGTTGTCTTCACCACCGATATATTTTAAAATTTCTTGAGAAATTTGCTTATACTGCTTTTCTTTTGCTTCCATCTAGTAAAACCCCCTCTAGCTGAATCAGATGTCTTCTTTAACAAATCTCCAGAACATGCCTAAAAAGTCCTGCTTTACCCTGGCAAGCGTTATGCCGACATGCATTAATTCATCACCGCCGAACAGCTCACCGGTTTCTACATTTCTATAAACGTAGTCTGGATTCAAACCTTTGAATTTTAACGTTTTAATCGCGGCTGCGGGTTGGGATAAAACCTTGAAATAGCTGGCCGCCATTTCCGTTTGATCTTCCGACACAAAGTTCCATGCGGCTTCATTTTCATCAAACGGATTAATTATTCTGTAAAACTTCCCAAATTGAATGAGCGATCTCATTTCTTTATATAAAGCTATCTGTTTTTTTACTATTTCTTTTTCCTCAATGGTTAATGTCGTCAGATCCAGCTCATATCCAAAATTACCGGCCATGGCGACATAACCTCTTGTCTCCAAGGGAGTTATTCTGCCCACTTGATGGTTGGGTACTGTGGAGACGTGTGCCCCCATAGTAATCGGAGGGTAGATAAGACTTGTCCCCCATTGAATCTTCAGTCGGCAAATGGCATCCGTATTGTCACTCGTCCAGGTCTGAGGCATGTAATAGAGCATACCGGCATCAAAACGGCCTCCTCCACTAGAACAGCTCTCAAATAAGACATGGGGAAATCTTGATGTAAGCTCTTCCATAACACTATAGAGTCCCAGGATATAACGATGCGCAGTCTCCCTTTGTCTCTCAGGTGGCAAGGCTGCCGAACCCACATCCGTCATGTGACGATTCATGTCCCATTTTACATAAGTAATCGGAACGTCCGATAAAATATCGGAAACCGACTTAATAATGTACTCACACACTTCCTTCCTCGATAAATCCAACATCAGCTGATTTCTTCCCAACGTATACGGACGATCGGGGACATGGATACACCAATCGGGATGCTTTCTGTATAAATCGCTGTCTATGGATACCATTTCAGGTTCAAACCACAAACCAAACTCCATACCCAGATTTCGTATGCGGTTTGCAAGATCCAGCAATCCATCTGGAAGTTTGCGACGATCCACCACCCAATCGCCTAATGAAGTATTGTCATCATCCCGTTTTCCAAACCACCCATCATCCAATACAAACAGCTCCACTCCTACACTTTGAGCTTCCTTCGCCAACTGCTCAATCTTGTCAGCATCAAAGTTAAAGTAAGTGGCTTCCCAGTTATTAATCAGGATCGGCCGTTCTTTGTCACGAAAAGGCCCACGACATAATCTGTTCCTGTATAATTCATGATAAATTCTCGACATGCCGCCCAAGCCATTTTCGCTGTATACCATGACCACTTCAGGGGTTTGGAACGATTCCTCCGGTTCAAGCAGCCATGTAAAATCAAAAGGATTAATCCCCATGGTGACTCTTGTGTTCCGATAGGAATCTACCTGAGTCTGGGCCGTAAAGTTCCCGCTGTACACCAGATTAAAGGCGTACACTTCACCCTGTTCTTCATCTGTCCCTTCTCTTACAAGTGCCATAAAGGGTGCCTGTTGAGGGCTGCTAGCTCCACGGCAGCTGTCTACCACTTGAATTCCGGGTAAAATTTTTCGCCTTGCTATATTTTTTTCATTATTATGCGCACCGTACAAAGTAATTAGTTCGTATTCATCATCACGAAAATCCACACTAGCACTTAACGCTCTAAGCAGTTTTAGCTGCTGCCGACCTTCATTATCGAAACGGACTGAACGAGTAATGACATCCCGCTTTTGATATAGGCTATAGGATAGTACAATCTTTACATCAATTAATGGGTCTTCAAGGACGATTTCCAGGGTTTCTACTTCGCCAGCATCCTCTGCATAAGTAGAAGGAAGCCCTTTCAATTTTGGTTTGCCTTGGTAAACCCGATGTTCTTTATACCGAAAATCTGTCACGGTAGAACCATTCTCCAATTGAAGCTGATACGCAGGAATCCTGAAATCACTTTTTCCAAATGATGGATATTCTTGTGGGATAGTATCCAGTGAAAAGGCTCGATCCTCGCCATCGGGATTGGGTGAAAATCCTCTATCCATAAAGATGATTTTATTGCTTCCCCGATAGTTCTGAATTTTCTTTCCCCAATACAGATGGGCTAAATAACCATCTCGTATAACCTGCATGACATAACTCGTATTGCTGCCTTGTAAATGGAATAAAAGCTTCTCTTTATCGATGTGTATAGCCATAGCAACCCCCTTATAGAGCCAATAGTACGATTTCCAAAAAGTATAAATTATGTTGTTTACTTATCATTTACATCCTAATAATAATTGAATTATTTAAATAATTATATGGAATAATGTAGACTCTATATGAAACGGTGTGATAATATGCAGAGATGAATTAAGGGGTGAAAACAAATGAGTTCACACTTTTCCAATCATTCCTATAACAACCTGGATCTCAATTTATACACATGTGGCAAAGAAAGCTGTATCAGCAAACACTCTTATGGTCCAGCCATTCGAAGCGGGTATATGGTGCATTATATTTTAAAAGGAAAAGGGATCTTTAAAGTCAACGATAAAATCTATCATTTGGAGAAAAACGATGCTTTCTTTATTGAGCCGAAGGTTTTAATTTACTACGAAGCGGATGAAGTCGACCCATGGGAATATGCCTGGATTGGTTTTAATGGGGTGCAAGCAAAAGAATATCTAAGCCGGACCTGTATCAATAGGGACAATCCCATTTTCCGGTTTGAAGCAGAGGGCAGCCTTGCCCGCTGTATGGAGAGTATCGTCGTTTCTTCTACACTGAAATCCAACAAAGACCTGCTGCTTGCATCCAAGCTGTATGAATTTCTGTATCTGATGTTTGAACATTACCCTAATCAGGAAGTCAACCATGAGGTAAGACAGCAGCGGTATATTAAAGAAGCGCTTCTCTTCATTCAACAAAACTATTCACACTTCATTACCGTAAGTGACATTGCCAAGTACATTTCAATTGACCGTTCGTATTTGCATCGTTTATTTAAACAGCAACTAAATAAGTCACCACAGGAATTTTTATTGCATTTGAGGATTGAAAAATCGTGCTCCCTATTAAGAAATACTTCCCTTAAAATCGGGGATATTGCTCGGTCTGTAGGGTATAAAGATGTACTCCTATTCTCCAAAATGTTCAAAACGGTCAACAAGGTGACTCCATCCGAATACCGAAAAAATCCCCCAAAGTAACACACTTCGTTCGCAACTAAATTAGGCATATTTCAAAAACAGAAAAATAGCGGCAGCATGGATCAACCTCATGTCCATACTGCCGCTATTGTCAAAAGAAAATAAAGTTCTAGACTGAAAAATAAAGTATTAGACTGAAAAATAAAGTATTAGACTGACGTTGCTTCATTAAGCTAACGGGCAGGATAGTTCAAATACGTGGTATCATGTGGTGAGTAATTAATGGAGCCCTCTTTTACAATGTTGAGAATGGGGGAAATCGTGGTCGGCTTGGAATGGGAAGGTTTGTATAGAGAATTGTTGGGAGATGGAAACCAATTGCTTATGGAAGGCGCAATGGATGTCTGTCATCGCTTATCAAAGACCCATCGAATGTTCGTAATCACGAATGGTATCACTCACACGCAAATCAAACGCTTGAAGCAGTCTGGGCTATATAAGTTTTTCGAGGATATCTTTGATTCGCAAAGCATTGGTTATCAAAAACCGAAGGAAGAATTTTTCAATTACGTCATAAGTCATATTTCAGAATTTAATAGAAAGGATGCGCTTGTCATTGGAGATTCATTAAATACGGATATCAAAGGTGGTCTTCAGTCGGGCATTGACACCTGTTGGGTCAACAGAACCGGACAAATAAGTCCGGCAGAAATTAAAAGCACATATACAATCTCAAACTTAATGGAGCTCACTTCCATCTGTTAGGCTGTAAAAACAAACGCTTGTGCCGCCTCAATTATCACTTTTTGGTGACTATATCACAAAAAAGTGGGTACTGTTTTTCTTGTAACTTTCCCCCCATACTATCGTTCATAGGAGGTTCATGAAGCAGACAGAGCATCCTATACCATATAAATCATTATAAAAGGAGTGTAATAGAATGGGGAAATTTGACGGGAAGGTAGCAGTTGTAACCGGAGGTACAAGCGGCATCGGTCTCGCGTCGGCACAACAGTTCGTAAAAGAAGGGGCTTACGTTTTTATCACGGGACGCAGACAACGTGAACTGGATGAAGCAGTAAAGCAGATCGGAAAGAATGTTACAGGTGTCCGAGGTGACATATCTAAATCGGAAGATCTAGATATATTATTCGAAACAGTTAAGCGAGAAAAGGGACACTTGGACATTCTCTTTGCAAATGCCGGACTAGGGTCATTGCTTCCATTAGGAGAAATTACAGAAGCACAATACTACAAGACTTTCGATGTCAACGTGAAAGGAACCATCTTTACAGTACAAAAGGCATTAGCTTTGTTTCCAAATAAAAGAGGTTCGATTATTCTAACGGGATCCACTGCTGGCTCGACGGGGATGCCAGCGTTTAGTATCTATGGTGCATCCAAGGCAGCGATCAGACAGCTCGTCCGCAGCTGGATTCTTGATATGAGAGGGACCGAAATTCGTATAAACATCCTTAGTCCGGGAACAATCGTAACGCCGGCGTACGATGAGTTATTTGGCTCTGAACTAGATCATTTCCTGGAACAGGCAAAAAATGATATTCCGCTCGGCAGAGTGGGGCAGGTTGAAGAGATCTCCAATGCTGTCATGTTCCTAGCCTCTAATGAAAGCAGTTATATGAACGGCGTTGAATTATTCGTAGATGGCGGAGTAGCTCAAGTTTAACCAGGACATAATAATTTTCAAACGACAAAGATTTTTAAATCAACTTAAATGCGATTGTATTATCCCCTCCATGTAACGTTCAATTTTTCCTTCAGTGATCCTTGAAGGATCAAGCGATACATGAAGGGGATATTCTTAGATCGGGAGATGGTGCATTGATATGAAAACATTTTTCTGTGAACTGGAAGTTACACTAGAGGTTATCGGAGGAAAGTGGAAGGGGCTTGTTCTGTACTATTTAATAAAAGGACCTAAACGGACGGGAGAGCTTAAGCGACTCGTTCATAATATATCGCAAAAGATGCTGATTCAAACTCTTCGGGAACTGGAAACAGACGGATTAATTCGCAGAAAGATGTACAATCAGGTACCGCCTAAGGTGGAATATTCAACGACGGAACTGGGTCAATCACTTGAACCCATTTTGAGATCGCTTTGTGATTGGGGGGGGAATTACGCAGAGCAATCCTTCGCTCCGGGCGAGATTGAGATTTTGTATCTGGATTAACTGTCGGGGGACAAGAGCATAGTCCCATTTGAAGTCGCTATTTTAGCGGCTTTTTTGTTTTATCGTTTTACGTTGATGTTTTCGAGTGATGAGCAATATTCTAGTACAGGTTACTTCGTAATTAACAAGGTGCACTACAAAACTAATAAGTACGTCTTGGATTATGGAAAAAGCATCATGCCCCAGCTGTTGCCAGGAGTCTGAGCAAACAGGTAAGCGGTTGAGGCTAATGACAATGAACCCATTACGCTAACGGGAAACGTTAGTTCAATGGAAACAGCGACAGTCTAGGACTTTATTTTCTCGTCCTTGGTTGTCGCTGTTTCCATTTTCTAGGCTCAGTCTAATACTTTATTTTTTGCTGACAGCGCTATTCAATTAACATCAGTCTCCTTTTTGCTTCGCATAATACTCGGTGATCAGATCGAGGAACACCTTGGGAAACGCCAAGGTGGCCATATCCGCTTCGCTGATCCAGCGGTACCCCGCTGGCAGCGCATTATGCGCGTGCTCCGCCTGCTCAGCCAGCGCAATCAACGCACCCGGCTTCGCTTCGGTGCTGTAGCTGGCCCGCTGTTCGGCAGCCAGCGGATGTCCTCCCGCCTCCCCGGCAGGGACGGCGACCTCTTCACACTGGAACACACGCAGGTTCCAGTGAATGTGGCTGAACGTGTGCTCCGCCTCACGTACAAACCGCATCGGGCGCGCAAGCACGCCCTCTGCCAGCAAATGAGCCGCCAGATGGTCCATGGCGGGCTCATCCGGCACCGGGCCGTTGTAGCCCTCCGGCCCGGCAAGCTCATGCGGCAGCTCCCACATGCGGGCCAACAGGCCCTTGGCCGGGCGCTGGCGCACAAGCAGGCGGCCTGCGTTGGCACCGCTACCCTCGATAAGGGCGACGGAGCGAGGCTCCAGCCGCGGCGGCTTCGCTTTTGTTTTGACTGGCAGCGTCTCCTCGCGGCCTGCCAGCCTGCCCGAGCAATGCTCCATGACCGGACAGGTCAGACAGTGAGGCGACTTTGGCGTGCAGACCAGCGCCCCCAGCTCCATCAGCGCCTGATTAAAATCAGAGGCTCTTCCTTCGGGAATCAGCTCCCTGACCAGACTTTCCATATGCGCTCGCGTGCTGCCCTTCATGATATCTTCTTCAATGAGAAAATAACGCGACAGCACACGCATCACATTCCCGTCTACAGCAGGCTCTGGCCGATTAAAGGCAATGCTCATAATCGCCCCCGTCGTATACGGACCTACTCCTTTCAGTGCAGCAACAGCCTGCGTATCATCTGGCACCTGCCCACCGTGAAGCTCAACAACCTGTTTCGCCGCCGTTTGCAAATTCCGGGCCCGCGAATAATACCCCAGCCCTTCCCACAGCTTGAGCACATCCTCCTCGGGCGCTTCCGCCAGCGCTTCAATCGTCGGAAAACGTGCAATAAAGCGATTAAAATACGGAATGACCGTATCGACACGTGTCTGCTGAAGCATAATTTCCGAGATCCAGATATAAAAAGGATTCCGATGGCGGCGCCACGGCAAATCGCGCTTGTTACGTGTATACCAATTCAACAGTTCAAAGCTGAAATAACGCTTTTGTTCCAATGTATTTGTAGTCATCACATCACATCTCCTTATATTCGACAATCACAAAAGCAGAGGCAATGTTAGGCTGATGTGTAATACTCAAGTGAATGCTGTAATTCGAGTCACCTGTAGACGGCAATCTCAGTCTATCCCACGCGGATGAAGACAAATAAACGGCTGGCTTCCCCCCAGGTTCCGGTAAAATATCCATATCGCCGAACCCGATGATTTGCCCAATTCCGCAGCCGAAGGCTTTCGTTATCGCTTCCTTGGCGGCAAAGCGCCCTGCTACGAACTCCGTTAGTCTACCCTTGCGTTCCACAGCAAGCTCACGTTCTGCCGGGGTCAGCACCCGATTCAAAAACGCATCTGCATATTTACCTGCCAAAATATGAGCCATACGGCTTATTTCCAGCACATCATGTCCAATTCCGTAGATCATTTGGGTATTCCCCGTCCTTTTTACTTTACTGGATCTATTGTAACAGTGCGTCCACACCCTGGCGAGTCACAAAGGCGTAAAAGCGGCACCAAAATATGTTAAAATAAGAAAGGCTATAGGTGAATGTTTTGAAATTCAGCTGATATGCCCATTTAAAAAATTCCCGTAGAAAGGAAGGATAGGATGTCAGAAACCATTATTGTTGAAGCAGGTACCGAAGCAGGAACAGATGCGGTGATCCGGGCTTCCTGGTTTCCCGCTAAAAATACAGCCAAAAGCCTGCTCATCATCGCTCACGGCTACAAAGGATTCAAGGATTGGGGCATGTTCCCCTATATAGCAGAAGCATTGAGTATGGATAACCATGTTGTGACCTTCAACTTTTCACATAATGGCATAGGTGAGGATCTAGAGAATTTTACCGAGCTGGAAAAGTTCGCACGCAACACCTATAGCCGCGAACAAGAGGATTTGGAACTATTGCTGTCCAATCTGAGAGCACGTCATGAGTTCAGAGAATTGCCGTTGTTTCTGTTAGGACATAGCCGAGGCGCGGGAAGCTGCTTTGTATATGCTCTAGATCATCCCGGCGAGATTGCTGGCGTCATTTCATGGAATGGCGTGACAGATCTTGATTTGTTTACTTTACCGCAAAAAGAAGAAATGCGCGCCAAGGGGCGCAGCTATGTGGAGAACGCTAGAACAGGACAACAGCTTCCGCTGGATGCAGTCATTCTGGAAGACCTGGAACAAAATCGCCAGCGTTTTGCCATTGTAGACAGACTTGCCAACAGCCAGCTCCCAGCTGTACTAATCCAGGGAACCGAAGATTCCAAACGTCTACGGGAAGGCTCTGCCCTGCTCACATCCGTTCGTCCCGACATCGAATGGGTACAAATTCAAGGCGGCACTCATACCTTTAATACCGTTCATCCATTCCAGGGAGGCAGTCTTCCACTCGATCAGGCGATTACCGAAACCCGCCGCTTCATTGAGTGGATCGCCAATTAATTATTGCCCCTTCAATACAAACGGCGATCCGCCGGGCGGATCGCCGCATTTATTTACTTCAGGATTTTACAATTCCATAAGATTAATGCTTACACTCCTGGGATGCTTGTCCGCTTATGCGCTGTACGTGTAAAGAAGCTTTCCAGCTTTTCGCGTGCCGCCGGGTCAATTTCCTTGCCTTCCAGGTAGTCGCTGTTTGCTTCGTAGGAGATCCCCAGTTCTTTTTCATCCGTCTGGCCTTCCCACAATCCTGCTGTAGGCGCTTTGTCCAAAATGGCCTGCGGAACTCCAAGATAGCTGGCTAGCAAGCGCACCTGACGTTTGTTAAGCGTACTAAGTGGCGTAATATCGACTGCACCATCGCCCCATTTGGTATAAAAGCCTGTGATGGCTTCTGAAGCGTGATCTGTGCCAACGACGAGCAGATTCAGCTCATTCGCGAGTGCGTACTGAACCACCATACGTGTTCTTGCCTTTACATTCCCTCTCACTTGCGGAGTAATGGAACGCTCCAGACCGATATCCTTTAACGTATGCTCTACTTCCACGGCAACCTTGTCCACGGCTTCCTTAATGTTCGTTTCCCCAGCATATTTCAGGTCGAACGCTTTGGCTACCGCGTAGCTATGCTCGATATCTTCCTGTTGGCCGTATGGCTGGAATACACCCAGCGTTTTGTATTCGTCTCCTTGTTCCTGCGTCAATTCATCTGTAGCCCGCTTGCACAAAGCGGCTGCTACGGCACTGTCAATCCCGCCACTGATGGCGATCAACAGCCCTTTGCTTCCCGTTTTCGTTACATACGACTTGAGGAAATCCACACGCTTACGGACCTCCGCCTCTACGTTAATCGTAGGCTGTACTCCCAATTCAGCAATAATCTGTTCCTGCAAACTCATCAGATAAGCACCTCTTTTTTAGGAATTTCCTTCACAAGCCAACATGCAAAAGCCCCGGCAAGTTTCGCAGGCGAAAAATGCGGGGCATAGCTTGAGCAGTCTTACCGGCAAAAACGATCAAATGCACTGGTCAAATCAGCAGCGATCTGATCTGCCGAACGATCCTCCACCTGATGACGCTCGATGAAGTGAACCAGCTCGCCGTCTTTCAACAGCGCGATGGAAGGGGAAGACGGTGGGTAAGGTGCGAAAAATTCGCGAGCCTTTGCCGTTGCTTCCTTGTCCTGTCCGGCAAAAACCGAATACAGATGATCTGGCGTAATATCATGCTTCAACGCTTCAGCCACACCCGGACGGCATTGGCCTGCGGCACAACCACATACCGAGTTCACAACAACCAGCACTGTCCCTTTGGCATTAGGCAGCTTGGCCTCCACATCTTCAGAAGTACGCAGTTCCTGAATCCCAAGATTCGTCAGTTCATCGCGCATTGGCTGAACTGAATCTCTCATATATTGATCGAAAGACATAGACATATTCTTTCACTCCTTTTCCAAAAATCATGTATACTACGTTTCTAATTTCATCCTTTGCCGTAGTAAAGGCATGGACATCTAAACTTCATTATACAATCTTTTTCACGTAATTTGCAAAAATCCGGCTATATATTTGCACGATTATTTCTGTATCGAATTTATGACAGGAGGTTCAGCATGATCCCGGTAAGTCGGGACGGTTCTGCGCAATCGGACTTTAAACTGCGTGCCCATTCCCTCCACCGAGTCTACGGCAATCGTACCGTGATGACGCTCCACTATACTTTGACATAAGGCCAGCCCCAAACCTGTACCTTTCGTTTTGGTAGTGTAAAAAGGTTGGAACAGCTTTTCAAGCTGTTTTTGCGGAATTCCCGGACCTGTGTCCTTTACTTCGAGTTCCACGAAATCCCCTTCCTCATGAGTCGAAATGGTCAGCACCCCCTTTTCCCCCATAGCTTCCATCGCATTACGTGATAAATTAAGCAGCAACTGCTTCATTTCCTTAGGGTTCAAATGCAGCATCGTCACATGTTCCTCCAGCTTTAGCTCAATCGTCTGCCCCCTCAGATTCGCATCTGCCCACAATAAAGGCGTCAGTTCGCGAATAATATCATGCAGATGACATTGCTCTTTCTCGACAATCCGATTCTGGGCCAGTGAAAGGAAATCGTTAATAATTCCGTTCGCCCGATCGAGTTCCTCCATCACAATGCGGTAGTAATGGTTGAGAGATTCTGGACTTTTCTCACGCATGAGCTGTAAAAAACCACGCACAACCGCCATCGGATTACGTATTTCATGAGTAATGCCCGCTGCCATCTGTCCGACCAGACTGAGCCTTTCAAAATTGCCTAGCTCACTGCGCAGCGTCTCCAGCTCTGTAATATCTTGCAAGGCGATAATGACGCCTGTCGTTTGGTTTACATGTTTATCACGAATAGGAAGGAAACTTGAGAAGAATACTTTGGGAGTAACATTTATAAAATCAGCACCCGCCTCTCCTTCCAACGCCTTTGCAACTCGTTCGTTAACCACAGGCAAAGAGCTAAAACCATATAACGAGGTCAATGGACGGCCTACTACCTCAGGCAGTGTAATGTAGGGATCGAAGTCCTGGTAGAGTTCCAGCATCGTTTTGTTCATATGTATAACTCGTTCTTCGCTGTCCAGAGTAACAAGAGATAACGGCATCAAATCCATAACTTGACGCAGCTTATCCACTTCAATTAAGTATTTGCTCGTAAATTCAGTCACATCACGCCGCAGCGCCAGCTTCTCAAAGGCATTATGCATCAGACTCACGACCGTAAAACTTGCCAGCACCCCTGCACCAATATTCCAGAACGTTGTAAGTAAGTCAGGAACGTATACCGCAATATCCTGTTTGCCCCATAGTAGCGGAAATATCGCCTTAAACAGCATATCAGCCACAACATATGCGGAGATTAGGAGTTTTTTATCCAACAAAGTTCCTCTTTGAAAAAACTTGACATGCAGCAGCATAAAAGGAAAAAGAATAAAACCCGTGCCCACATACATCGGGGACATTTCTGTCGACTGGGCTATAATCAGGACACCCATCAGTGCGGAAGCGGCGAGCACGAAGGCAGTGCGACGTCTACCGTACATGATGCCAACAGCAAGGGGAATAATACCGAGATTGGAAGGTAGACCATACGGAGACTGATATTGAAAGAGTGTACATAGCAATATGGCTGGCAAGCAACACAGATACAGTATTCCTTGATTAGGTCCAGGAAGCAGATTGCCGCCCCAAACCTTTTTCTTATCCCCATAATCCGTTAATATAGAGAAAAAACCCGCCGATATAACGGCAAGGAGAACTTGGAGCACACTTTCCTTCAACGCAATTAACAAGGACTTCTCCCCCTCATCATCTTTCCTTGACGCCGTTAGTTGAATTAAAGCACAGGCTACAATATATTACAATATATGTGTTAAAATCCCGGTGTAGAACGACAAAATCTGCTAAATACCAGATGTATATAAATGGATCGTTTTTACGTGTTATAAATTCCTGAAAATTGAAATATATACGTATTTACTGCGTTCTAAGGCTATCTAAAGCGACGGTATTACGATATGATGAAAAATCGGTTACACCATTCTGAATTTTTTGAAAATTTGTCGACGAAAAGGAAGAGGTCTATGACTTACGACGTTATTGTGATCGGAGGCGGCTCAGCTGGATTAATGGCTGCTGCCGCTGCCAGCGGTGAGGGCGCCAAGGTGCTTTTAGTGGAAAAGGGAAATAAACTCGGACGAAAGCTGGGGATCTCTGGTGGAGGTCGTTGCAATGTCACGAATGCCAAAGAGCTGGACGAACTCATTCGACACATTCCCGGCAATGGCCGTTTTCTGCACAGTGCACTGGCGGCTTTCGGCAATCGGGATATCATCGCCTTTTTTGAACAGCTGGGTATAGCCTTAAAGGAAGAAGACAATGGGCGTATGTTTCCAGTGACGGACAAAGCCAAAACAGTTGTCGATGCTTTGATCAACAAGGTACGCTCTCAAGGAGTCGAGATTCGGACAAGCTGTCCTGTTCAAGAGGTTATTTACAATGAAGGTCATACGGCTGGGGTGCGGCTGCGTTCCGGTGAAATCCTACATAGCCGTAATGTCATTGTAGCCGTTGGCGGCAAATCCGTCCCGCATACAGGCTCGGAAGGTGACGGCTATGCATGGGCAGAACAAGCAGGGCATACGATTACGGAACTGTACCCAACAGAGGTGCCGTTGACCTCAGGCGAGACGTTCATCCAGACGAAAGAGCTTCAGGGACTATCCTTACGCGATATCAGTCTGACCGTATGGAACGCGAAGCAAAAAAAAGTTGTCGTCCATGAAGGAGATATGATTTTTACACATTTCGGTCTATCTGGCCCAACTGCTTTGCGATGCAGTCAGTTTGTCGTCAAGGGAATGAAAAAGGATAAGGTAAACACGGTGTTGTTGACTCTGGATTTACAGCCTCACAAACATGCCGATGAAGTCTACCGTGAAACGCTAGAATTGGCATCGGTCGATGCTAAAAAAGCGATCAAAAATGTGCTTAAGCCTTATTTACCGGAACGCTTAATTCCATTATTGCTCCAGCAAGCCAAACTGCGTGAGGACTTGACCTATGATCATATTCCCAAGCAGCAATGGCAAGAACTTGCTCATCGCATTAAGGCGTTTCCAATCCGTGTGAACGGTACGCTCTCTCTGAAGGAAGCATTTGTTACCGGGGGCGGTGTGAATTTGAAGGAAATTAATCCGAAAACGATGGAGTCCAAGCTGATGCCTGGATTGTTCTTCTGCGGTGAGATTCTCGATATTCACGGTTACACAGGTGGTTATAATATTACAGCGGCGTTTACGACAGGGCACACAGCAGGAACGCAAGCGGCTTTAAACGTGATGCTGTAGGAGTGGGAGTCACTACGCGTAGGCTTTGATCTTACGATCGCTGTTGCCACGGGATTCTTTTTGGATTTCAAAAAATTTGAAGGTTAGAATCCCGTGGCAAAGGCGAACGCTTCGCTTCTCCAGATTCAAATCCTCCGCTTCGCTAGAAACCGCCATTACAACCTCATTTTTAGGAAAAACAGGAAGTAAAAAGACTTAAATCAGTCGTATTGCTGATTTAAGTCTTTTTTTGAGTAATCGCGTATTGAATTTTACATTTGCCGCTATTCTATACCTCAATAATGATAGGTAAAATCATGGGTCTTCTCTTTGTCTGACTGTAAATAAACCGGCCAACATCATCTTTTAACATCTGCTTAATCAGTCCCCACTGACTCATTTCGATTTCTGTTAACTCGTTCACTGTGGACATAATCGTGTCGTGGATCTGACTCATGAGCTCTTCGGAATCCTTAACATATACAAAGCCTCTTGAAATAACCTCTGGCGTTGCGAGCATTTGCTTCTCGTTTTTGCTCAACGTCATCACAATAATCAGCATTCCGTCTGAAGAAAGCTTTTTACGGTCTCGTAGTACAATATTACCTACGTCCCCTGTTACCAACCCGTCTACCAAGCTATTGCCGGCTGATACTTTGGGCCCCAGGGATGCTCTTCCCTCTTCGATTTGAACAGTGTCACCGTTATGGACGATAAATACATTCTCCATCGGAATCCCCACAGACTCCGCTAGCTGACGATGCTGATACAACATCCTGAATTCACCGTGTATGGGAATCAAATACTCCGGTTTCATCAGGGTCATCATTAATTTTAATTCTTCCTGACTGCCATGACCGGATACGTGCATCCCCGTGGAGCTGCCTGATCCATAAATAACCTGTGCACCCAGCACATACAAATTATCAATGACCTGGGAAAGGTTTCGCTCATTCCCTGGTATGGCTCCCGCAGCAATGATGACCGTATCACCAGGCAAAATTTCGATTTTGGGATGCAGGGAATTGGCTAAACGTGACAATGCGGCCATCGGCTCTCCCTGACTTCCGGTACATAAAACTGCAATTTCTTCTGCGGGAAACCGCTCTGTTTCCCCTGGCTCAATCAACAATTCCTCAGGCATATGCAAGAAGCCCAGCTCCTTGGCCACCGAAACCACATTTATCATACTGCGTCCGAGTAAAACCAGTTTGCGACCTGTTTCCACAGCCGCGTCAATGACTTGTTGGACACGGTTCACATTAGAAGCGAACGTGGAGATAAATACCTGCTGCTTGGCTCTGGCAAATGCATCTAGAATATGCCCGCCAACCAAACGTTCTGAAGGGGTAAATCCCGGTCTTTCCGCATTTGTACTTTCGGAGAGCAGCACTTTTACCCCCTTCTTTCCTATTTCAGCCATTCGATGAAGATCGGGAAAAGGTCCGCTTACGGGAGACATATCGAATTTGAAATCCCCGGTATGGACCACATTGCCTTCCGGTGTCTGAAAAAAGACACCCAGGCAATCCGGGATACTGTGGACCGTGGTGAAAAAGGAGGCCTGAATCGTTCCCGCTTGAACGGTTGAATCTGCATCTATAAGATGAAGCTCAGCATCACGTAAAAGATTGTGCTCCCTTAACTTAATCTTAATTAATTCGATGGTGAGCTTTGTGCCAAAAACGGGCATATTAATCTGCTTCAGCAAATAGGGAATACCTCCAATGTGATCCTCATGCCCATGAGTCACAATGAGCGCTCTGACTTTATCCTGATTTTCCAGCAGATAGGTGACATCGGGCACAATAAGGTCAATACCAGGCAAGTTCTCATCAGGAAACTTGGAGCCACAATCGATAACGACAATATCCTGATCGTATTGGATGAAATACATGTTTTTCCCGATTTCATTAACACCGCCTAGAGCAGCAATGAGTAATCTATTATCAGCGTGCATCAATTTTATTTCCTCCTTAGGAAAATGCTATCCATATTATTCATTTTTCACGTAAACTTATGCACAAAAAGAACCCTTGTCTCTAAAAGACAGGGGCTCTCACTTGATTTATTAGATACCCACCGCAACCGAAATCGCAGCAAAAATAGCAGCAACTAACCACAGGATGGGGAATAGCTTGAAGATTACCTTCAGCCACTGTCCAAAGCTGATCCGGGCAATGGCCAATCCCGCTAGCAGTACTCCGCCTGTCGGTGAAATGAGATTGGTTAACCCGTTACCGAATTGGTACGCTGTGACTACTGCTTCACGATTGATACCTACAAGATCGCCAAGGGGTGCAAGTACAGGCATTGTTAGTGCAGCTTCCCCTGAAGAAGATGGAACCAGGAAAGTAATAATATTGTGTGCAACCAACATAATGGTGGTGAACAAGTAACTTGGCAATCCTTCCAGAATGCTTGCGAGTGCATTCAATACGGTATCGATAATCATACCCTGCTCGGCGATGATCAGAATTCCGCGGGCGAGACCTATGATCACTGCAGCGTAGATGAATTCTCCACACCCTTTTACAAAATTCTCAGCTATTTCCTTCTGGCTCATTTTAGTAACTACTCCGACAAAAAGACCGAGTGCGAAGAAAAGGGCGCCGATTTCAGTCATATACCAGCCTTTGGCCAAAATTCCCCAGACAATTGCTCCAAGCGTTACAATAAATCCACCTATAATTAATTTGTCCCGAAACGTGAAGACGACATCCTCACCTGTATTTTCTTTTATAAACTGCTCGCGATTTATAATATCACTCTGAAAAACAATGGATTTCTCCGGATTTCTCTTAACCCGGTGCGCATACCACATCGTAAAGGCAATAGATATCATAGTAAATACAAGCCATTCAATAAATCTCAGCCAGAGCTGAGGATTACCCTCCACTCCTGCGATTCCCTGGGCGATCAATACTGAAAATGGATTAACAGTCGAACCAACATAGCCAATTTGCGTTCCCAGAAATAGAATGAGAATAGCAGTCATAGAATCGAAGCCTAGGGCAAACATTAATGGAATAAAAATCGCATAAAGCGGAATAATTTCTTCGCTCATCCCAAAGGTAGAGCCTCCGAGACTGAATATAACCATGGCAATTGGAATAAGCAGAATCCCCTTATTCTTCAGCCGTCTGGCAAGAGCTGTCAGGGCACGGTCAATGGCTCCCGTCTGCAGTATAATCCCGAAGGAGCCGCCCACAATAAGGACAAAAGAGACCACATCGGCGGCATTAATAATCCCCTCAATAGGAGCGCTTAGGATTTGGGGGAGTCCTTGTCTTAAATCACCGTTCTCACCAGTTTTGGGTACAGTGTGATAGGTTCCCGAAACGATCGCCGTTTTGGTCACACCGTTCACTGTCACTTCATGACGCTCAAATTGTCCGCTGGGCACAATCCATGTCAATGCGGCGACTGTAATAATAATCAAAAATATTAAAGTATAGCTATGGGGCAAGGATAATTTCCACTTCATATTCTTGATGTTCATGTTTATCCCTCATTCCAAGAATGGTTATACGTAACCTTCCCTCCCATAATGGTCAATATCACTTGGGCGTCCCTGATGTCACCAGCGGATGCGTTAAGGAGGTCGCGATCAAAAACGGCGATGTCAGCATATTTTCCAGCCTCCAGCGTACCTGTAACCTCTTCCATATAACAATGTTTGGCTCCATTAATGGTCCATGCCTTTAAAACTTCGGATGGCGGCATCCCTTGGTCAGGATACCAGCCTCCTGCAGGCGAGCCATCCGGGAATAATCGGTGAGAGGCTGCATATAGCGAATCGGGAACACTGGTGATAAATAAAGGCAGATCAGTACCTATGGTGACCGGCACGTTAGCTTCCAGCATGGATTTATAATTATAAAAGCGGTTTTCATTGTCTTTTCCTACTACAGCAGACATATAAGCATCTTCGTAAGAAGGATTCAGCAGCAGTATTTGGGCATAGACTTCGGCAAAGATTTCGTTCTCTCCCATTCTTGTCAGATCATCCGGATGAGGATACTCAAGGTCACTGATCGAATGTCTGATAAGGTTATTACCTTGTTGTTCGCGGCATTTTTCAATTATGGATACCGCTTGGCGAATCGCAGCATCACCTTCTGCAGTTAGGCAGCATTTGATACCTTGGCTGTCTGCTTCCAGCACAGAGGCTTCAATCTTTTTGTAGTCAACCGTACTCAAAGTCGTTACTCCGGGCATATCTGCGTAAGGTTCCAGCATGTCCCCCGTATGATCTGCTACGACGCCGTCAAGCATCAGCTTGTATCCTTGGAAACGAATAAGGTCTCCATTATAAAGTGCTTTATACTTCATACCGGTGGCAATATCCAACGGTTCAACAACGGGTTCAAGCGAGAAATGAAATCGGAGCGGCAGTTCTCCTGTTTCTTTCAATTCTTCTAGAATCGGCAGCAGCTCGCTATGCCGGTCAAAGCCAATATCTTTTATGGAGGTAACTCCTCGTGCAGCTAGTATACGGCAAAACTCCATAAACTCTTGTTTGACAAGGCTGTGATCCTGCATCATAGATTGGAGCAGCAAAGCGCGTGCCTCAGCGTTGCATTGATCCGGCAAAAATTGATATTTCTCCTGAGCCAGTCGGTTCATCCAGCAGTAGCTTTTATTTAGGTTAATGGCAATTACCGCCCGATCAGGGAACAGCTCGTCCAACAAGCTTTGCTCAGGCAGCTTGCCCCATCCTTCCTCGCCCCACCCGTAAGCGGTTACATCTTTCCCTGGCGGAAGATTGTTTGCCGCTTGTAGCATGGATTCCATTGCTTCTTCAATCGAGGCTGCATGAGTCAAATCCACGCCTCGATGCATCGACATATATCCGGTAAAAAATACATGGTTGTCATGAACTCCTGGCATGATAAAAGCATCGCCCAAATCACAGACAACCGTTCCCGCTCCTATCCAAGCTTGTGCCTCCTCGGGACGACCCACAGCTGCAATACATTCTCCTCGCAGTGCAATAAACCCCGGCGAGGCTTCATTTTCTAAGCCATTAAAAATAGCATTTGACAGTAAAACTTTGTCCGCTAATGTGTCATTCTTCCCTTGCACAATTTCACCCCCTCATTATTCATCCGCCTCACTACATAACGTAATATAACGTTATAATATAGCTTCTGCTCCTCTTATGGAGTGGAAGCAGAAGCTGCGCCGTACCTGAATACATTTGCATAACAGACAACGGATTTATATTGAGAATTGATAACGATCTCCAATGATGTACTGTTTACCTACATGAACGGGGCCTCCATGCTGATCATAAATAATCGTGTGCATGTAGAACATCGCCTGTCCGATGGCCGTCTCCAGCAGCTTTGCCTGGTATTCATCCGCCAAAGCGATTTGTAATATCGTCTCTCCTGGTTGATTAGGATCAATGCTGTATTTATGACGCAACAGTTCGTATACAGAGCCCTCCAACTGCTCTTCCATTAGAAAAGAAAATCGGTCATAAGGATAAAAATTATTTTCCAGCATTAGTGGTCGATCACCAGCGTATCTTTTGCGCTGAATATATAACACTTTTTCTCCTTGTTGCAGCTGTAACTGATGTGCAACTTCCTCATCTGCTTCTATGATTTCACGTTCTGTGACCACACTGTGTGAAGATAAGCCGTTGGATTTGCAGGCAGCCGTAAAGCTGATGACATGTTCAATCTTCCGCCCAATTTTGGGTACATTGACAAAGGTACCTTTTCCTTGACGTTTGGTCAGATAACCTTCATGAACCAATTCGGCAATGGCTTTTCTTACGGTAATTCGACTTACATTGTAGGTCTCGCTTAGCTCAGTTTCGGTCGGTATACGGCTTCCCTGCGTAAATGTTCCATTATGAATAGCAGTTTTGACCGCTTTTTGTAATTGAATATATAATGGCTCTGCTTGGTCCGAATTCAACATAATGTGCCCTCACTTGTCATATAACGTTATATTACTCCCACTTAGAGTATCAAATGTTACATATTCTTACAAGTGAAGATATTTGAACATAATTTTTTTAGTAGCGGACGCCGTATCCGAAAGAACCTTCTACCAGACAGCTCTGAGCAGCAACCCTCGAGCCTTCTACCATAGCGTCCTGAATGTTGCCATTTTTCAAAAAGCTCAGTAAAAAGGCGGTTATATAAGAGTCTCCTGCCCCCATCGTATCCACAGCGTCCACGGAATCAGGCATTTGATAATAGAACTTAGTACCATCATAGGCGATAGATCTATCGCCGCCGCGTGTGGCTACCAGAATTTGCCCCTCTTTTTTTCGATTGGAGCGGATATAGTTCTGTGTCTCTTCATCCGTCATATGGCTACAAGAGAAGAAAGCGAAATCGGCGTACGCAATATATTTCTCCACCTGTGCATCTATGAAATCATCCGAAAAGTCAAAAGAAAGAGGGATTCCCAGCATCTCCAATTCAGGCAGCAAGTGCCCTGTATGACTGTACAAGCCGGTGTGAATAAGGTCGAACCCGCCAACATAGGCCTTGTCATCTTCACTCAGCTCCAGCGGATGGAGACGTGTAACTCCTCCCTCATTGCTGCCCAGAAATACTCTGTCTCCTTCTTCCAGGGTTACACGTGCACAGCCGTTCTCACCGCTGTGATATCTGCACCGTGAAATGTCGATTTCCAGCTCACGGAGAATGTGTTCTACATGCTGTGCTTCGTTATCGTCTCCGAATACTCCGATAAAGGCTGCATCTACTCCCGCTTTTTTGGCAAACACACTGAAATTAAGCGCATTGCCGCCAGGATACATCATGCGCAGATGAACATATTTATCTACCACATTATCGCCAATGCCTAGAACTTTCATGATGGTTTCCTCCTGTTGGTAAGTGCGCTTAGTAAGCTACCTTGCCCATATAACGACGAGTTTCCAGTGGGTGATTGCGTACATTTGCGAGTGCTTCACGATAAACACATACAATGCTGTAAAATAAAACCGGGTTAAAAAACTCGACGACCTCGTCGGCAATGGTTCCGATTCCAAGCTCCTTTGCATCAATCACTTCCACTTTCTCGGCATATTGATTCAGGAAAGTCTGTGCCCGCTCATCCAATGCCCGTGTGCGTCCTTCGTTGATCATCAGAATAAATGGAGTTTCTTTATCCGTTACTTCAAACGGTCCGTGGAAAAATTCACCGGAATGGATTGAAGCCGCATGAAGCCATTGCATTTCCATCAGAGAACAGATAGCAAATCCGTACGCATGTCCATAAGAAGCTCCGCTGGTCAGGATATAGAAGAGATCTTCATTGCGATATTTGTCAGCGAATACACTGGCACGCGGTTCAACTTGTATTTTTGCCCGGTTAATAATTCCATTGATTGCTCCCAAGCCGTTCTGGAAAGCTTGATAATGCACATAGCCTTCAGCGATTTGAAGCAGCTCAACAGCAAGCTCCAAAATAATAGCCATCGGGTTATTTTTGACATCGCTCTCATCTCCCCACTCGTAGAGGAATGAATAATCAGAATAATTGAGCAGTGTCGCTTCACTATTGTGGGTTAAGCCGATGGTGTAAGCGCCTTTCTCTTTGGCTGATTTAGCAGCCGCAACCGACTCCGGCGTGTTTCCTCCATGGGAACAAACGATGACTACAGCGTTTTTACCTAATCGTTTTGGCAGCGCATGCACAAACTCATTCGCCGTATACATCCCTGCTACCAGCTTCTTTGCTTCACTGTCCAGAAAATATTTTGAGGGATACATATCGACTAATGAGCCCCCGCAGGCTACTAAATACACCTCAGAAATCTCTCCACTTGCTTGTTCATAAATCGTCTGAACCGTCTGTTGTACATTCATTTTTACCTCTCCTTTTTATATAACGTTATATAACGTATTGTTTACGAGATAAATATAAGCGCTTTCAATAAAAGTGTCAAGCCCATTTATTTGATGAACTTATGATCTGCATTATAAAAGCTCTAATCCTCGTGTGAACGGAATTAGAGCTCCTTTTTTAGATTTAATTCATTGATAGGTGGTTGGCAATAACGAGGCTACTCCTACAATATACGCACAAAAAATATGGTCTTACAAATGGGTTTGTCCGAATAAACTTAAATAGACAAATACATAACATCCAATAATACTCAAGGAGGAAAAAGGACATTAATACATTTATCAGTTATATTTTTCTAGGTCTGTCACTTTCGGCTCCCATTGGACCGATTAATGCCGCACAGTTGGATCGAGGCATCAAGAATGGTTTTTGGCACGCCTGGTTTATTGGGCTTGGTGCAATAACCGCAGACATTATCTATATGCTGCTTGTTTATTTGGGAATGATTCACCTTCTTAATGCTCCGTTTGTCAAAGCTTTTTTATGGCTGTTTGGTTTTTTCGTACTTGTGTATACAGGTATTGAAAGCATCAAAAATGCAGGTGTGATTTCAGAATCCGAATTAAGGGGAAATGGTAATACATTAAGTAACTCATTTATGTCCGGTTTTCTAATGTCATTATTTAATCCCCTCTCCATCCTTTTTTGGCTTGGCATTTACGGATCCATACTCGCAAACGTCGCTAATACATATCCAGTACAACAGCTAATGATCTATAGCGGAGCGATTGTATTAGGCGTGTTACTCTGGGATGTGACCATGGCAGCCGCTTCAAGTATTTTCCGGCGGTTCCTAAAAACCGGCTTGCTTAAAACCATTTCTTGGATGTCCGGATTATCTCTTATCGGTTTTGGCTTTTATTTTGGCGTACAAGCATTTCAATTACTTTTTTTACGCTAATGCTTAACTCACTGACAACGTTAATGAGATTCCTTGGCGTGCTTTCGGCGAACCCATTGTACAATGAGGTCACATATTGCAATTAACAAGACAAGCAGTAAGCTGATATACACTCCCGGGCGGCTAAGTTTATGAAAAAATGATCCGACCACGGCCATAGCTATCAACAACAATCCAATCCAACGTTTAATATTGTTTGATTTGCTCGATTCCAGTAGCTTACCTGAAGACAGCAAAATAAAGCACCAATTATACAACAGCATTAAACCCGCTGCAGTAGTGATATATTCATATACTTTTCCCGGTAGCAGCAACGACATTACGATGGCTGAGATTAATCCAACGGAGATCAAACTAAGTGCATAAAGAGGATATTTGCCCTTCCACTTCCGTGAAAATAATGTGGGCGCATCTCCTTCCTGTGCAAGCGTAAGCATCATAGATGTCTCTGCGTATAGGGATGCTGTCATTGTGGAGAACCCTGCAATAATAAGCACTCCATTAAATAAATGAGGCACAAAAACCAAATGATCGCTGCTAAGCGCAAGCACAAAAGGACTTTCTTTCGGGTTAAAGGCACTTAATGGCACCATAGACACAGCCAGACCAATCGAAAGCACATACACTGCAACCAGTGTAATCAGCATTACCTTGCCTGCTTTAGGTGCATCCTCCGGTTTTTGAAGCCGATTAGACATAATTCCGAGTACTTCAATACCTCCGTATGCATAAAAGGCAAAAATAAAAGATGACCACAATCCTATGCCCCCAGTCGGAAAAAATTCTTTGTAACTGATGGGGAACCTCGGATTATATTTTCCTCCTCCGATCCAGCCTGCCAAAAGAGCAACGGCCAAGACCAGAAACATAACAATAGCTGCCATCTTTATGATGGCCAGTACATTTTCAACTCGATCAAAACCCTTATTGCCAAAAAAAACAATCACAAGCCCTAAAATCCCGAAGCCTGCTGCAAATATCCACATCGGTACCTGAGGAAACCAAAAGCGTGAGAATATAGATAGCGCGGTTAGTTGGCTCCCATTGATAAGCAATTCTGAGAACCAATACACCCATCCACTGCCGAATCCTGCCCAACTTCCAAATGCTTTTTGGGCATAGGAACGGAAAGAACCCTGTTCAGGATGATCTGCCGTCATGCGCGAAAGGGCATCAAACACCACATATGTTCCCACTGCTGCAAAAAAGTATGCAATCAGCACGGCTGGACCACCTATGGAGATCGCTAAGCCAGACCCGAGGAAATATCCTGTACCAATGGTACCTGCAACGCCTAATAAGCTAAGTTGCCACCATTTTAGTTTTTGATCTTTTTGCTTAACAGCCGAAGACTTGCCCATAATGAAAATCACCCTATTCCTGATATTGAGACCTAGTTCTTCGATATTATGTTTGCCTTCTTCACCATATTTCATGTGGACAGCAATTCATTTCGTTATTTGTGATTTCTAGGATTAGTGTGACTATTTATATAATAAAAAAGCACCAGCAAACTCGTTTAAGGTTTGCTGATACTTTTTCTACATAAAACCAGAGACTTCATTTGGGACTAAATAAATAATTCTTTTATTGCGTTAATTAATTATCAAAATTTAGACAAAGAAAGTGCTTTGTCTGCATTTTGAATATCCATTTGTATTTGCTGATCCGGATCATAAGCGTTATAGTAACCATTGTTCTTCATATAATTAAAAATTTGTTCATGAAGATTAACAGCTTTGCTGCATATCCTACAGAATTTCAATTCTGGTGAAAGCTCTAACTGAGTTTTTCTCACACAAAAAAAGCTCCTTCAAAGCCACAATAATTAATGGTCTTATAGGAGCTTTATCCTAGTAGGAGCTGAGCAGTGAAGACTCAAATTCTAATCATGACTTTTAGGACAAAATCAGATATGGATGCTTCCAGAAAATCCATCCACTTCGTCTTCAGGTTGTTGATCAGAGCTGACGTTGTGCTCCTCCATCGTATTAGTATACGTTTGAGAGGAGCCATTTTTATAAGCTTCGCTCCAGTCTTCGTTGATCGTGTGTGCCGGGATAATCCAATCTTCCGGGCTATAACCTGGATGTTGTACACCTATATTTCCTTGCAAACCGGGATATTCATCCGGTTTAGAGAAAAGAGTCCCTACCTCAATCATGCTTCCTTCATAGGCTTGGCAAATTTCCAATGCAGACAGCACATCCTGGTTCTCAATATGAACACTGAGACCTGTGTCACCATTTGTGCTGGCGGAGTATCCAATTTCCTTTAATGTTTCACAGGCTTGGGCAGCTTGCTGCGGATCACGAAATTGAAAACGGAAAGAACCTGTATCCATGTGTTTCATCTCCTCTGAAGTAGCTATTTGGTTAATTGGGGTTCATCAAGCTAGGTATGTTATTTTTAATATAACCAAGCGGAACAGTATTTTTACATTCAAAACCTTTATTTTTCAAAAATTTACTTTAAAGCTTTGAAATTAAATAGTTAAAAAAGCAGCTACTGTGACAAATCGCATGTTTTCGCTACGTAAATCCCTTTATGCTAGTAACAAGGGTATGGTTGCCCGGTCATCCGAGCCGAGCGGTCAAAGGATGCCCAAATCCATACATAAAGGCGGAATGAAGATGATAGATTACCGAACATTGGTGACACAGCAATCCATGCATTTGTATAGCGTGTTTGCCAAGTCATTCAAAAGTGTAAACGAACATGCGGTTGCTGGCATCAAAACGGTGGGCTTCAACCCAACGGCCTTCGCCGTGATGGAAGTTTTATATCACAAGGGCGCGCAGCCAATCCAACAAATTGGAGCAAAGCTGCTTCTGCAAAGCGGAAATGTCACTTATGTTATTGACAAGCTGGAAAGCCGCGGTTATTTGCACCGTCACCCGTGCGACCAAGATCGTCGGATTATATATGCAGAATTGACGGACGAAGGACAACGTGTCATGGACGAAATTTATCCTGATTATACACGTCAGATTGAACGTGCCTTTAGCGGAATCAGTGAAACCGAAAGAGATCAACTCATCGGCTTGCTTAAAAAATTGGGCCGTAGCGCTGATAACTTGTCACCTTATCACAAATAGAATGAATAGTAATTTTAGCAACTGATCGTTTGTGAATAAACGAACAATCTTATAGCTGTGCTAAACAAAAATTTAGATTTACACAGAAAAGTCCACCCTTATATTCATGGGTGGACTTTTCATATACCTGAATAGAGCGAAATATGCCCAAGCTTACGAGCAGCATAAGTACCTGCTATCGACTAAAATGTTTGACTACTACATTATTAAAAATTGCTGGACCGCCATCGGAAAACAGAGTGATTCTCTGATCCTCTAACCGTGGAAATATTAAAGAGGAATAAGCTACTTCTCCACCATCGACAAACACTTCAATACTGGTTTTATCGACGAGAATGTTCAGGTGAACCTTTTTCTTATTAGTATCAAAAGGCGCCTTGCTCTCCACATATTTTCCACTCTGATCCGGCTGCCCGGTGTTGGCTCTATTTACGTAGGAGTATTGACCGTCTACTGAGACACCCACATCGACATGACGCTTGCCATCCGTCGACTCTCGAAGCCTCAATCCTACATTTTTAATCGTGGACCAAGATACATCCGCCTCTAACTGATAGGCATCGCCTGCTACCGGAAGCCGGTGAGCACCCTCTACTTTAATCGTTCCTAATGATTTTTTGGATGTTTGGAATCGCTCCAAATTGGGTACCGGCTGTGAAACCAAACGATATCCAGCATCTGCCGTAACTTTTAGTCGAATTTGGCGAACAATCGAATCCATTCCATTAAAGCCTTCCTTTAGGGTAGGCGTGTTATTGGCATAATCCCAATTATTCATCCAGGCCAGAGCATAACGGTGACTATATTTATCTTTGTCTTTTCCTTCCTCGAACGTAACTGCACCATACCAGTCAAACCCATAATCCAGCCACTCAGGTTCACTGTGATTAGGGAGAAATGCTTCTCCATTAAAATCTCCCGTCCAATAGGCATACGTGTTGGGTCCGCCTGTTGATTTGCTATTGGCGCTCACACCTAGAATCCATTGATAGGTTCCATCATCCGCACGCATCCGGTAAAGGTCAGGACATTCCACAAGCCCAATATTTTCCGTTTGAAAGCCGCTCGTATACCGCCAATTCTTTAAATTATCAGACTCATAAAAACCAATCTTCGTTCCCTCTGCCATGACCATCACCCATTGATTACGTTGAGTATCTCGGATGATTTTGGGATCTCTGAAGTCCTTTGTACCGGGGTTGGACATCACAGGCTTGTTGCGGTAAGAAGTAAACGTCTTGCCTTTGTCCTTACTGTACCACAAAAATTGTTCCTGCTTTCCGCCATCTGCGGAGGGCTGCGTCACAATGGCTACCAGCGTGCCTTTTCCAAAACCTGCGGTATTATTATCATCGATCACGACCGAACCGGACCAAGGATCTCCATTCGGGTTCGTATATTTTGGAATCGCCACCCCTTCATCTTTCCAATGTACCAGGTCGGTTGATGTGGCATGTCGCCATTCTGTACCGTTCTTTTTGGGATAGTCACGATTATATAAATAGTAATAATGATATTTTTCATCAAAATAAATGGGCCGTTGAGGATCATTCTTCCACTTATCCGGAACGGTAAAATGATAGGATGCCCGGTAGGTTGGTGTTGTATGCTTACTTTGATTAGCTTGATTTTTGGGAATTGCAGCAGGTTTTTGGGGTTTGGCTGCATCCTGTTGGTACATACTCCATCCCATAGCTATAAATATAGTTAAGCCTGTGATAATTACAACGGATCGTATCCAAATGCTCTTGGGAGTTTTTTTTTTCATTATGACGATCCTCCTTACCTTTCATTGCATCGTTATGTACCGCCCGATGGACGACAGATCGGTAAGCTACCAAGCTGCCGCCTTCGGACATACTGTATAAGCTACTTATTTCTTTCCATAATTATATGGAGGTTCTTTTTTGTCATCCGTTGGATCAATCGTGATTTGCCCTTGCGCCAGAATACCGTTTTTCACAACAGAGGTTTTCGAGCCTTTAATATTCAGCAGGAAGCTTGGTGCGAAAGTAGATTTGTGATCCGGGAAAAGCCCGCGATTAGTCATATAACTCGAAACGACTACGTTATTGCCTTTGCCTTGCGGGATAGCAAAATGGGCATACGTCCAGGTAATATCATCACGATCCAGATCCTGATGAAGAACGAGACCGGTTCCATTCAGCGGTTTATAAGGCCCTGTCAAGGAAGTAGAAACATAACCCAGCATGTAAATATCATCGTCACCGATCGCATCTACAGTCACCTTGGAACCTCTCGTACTCGTAAATAAATACCACAAACCGTTCATTTTGAACACATTCGCCCGTTCAATTTCATCTGTTACCAGATTGGATGCAATCAAAGGAGGCATTACATTTTTCAACGTATAATCATCATTCAATTCAACGATACCCAGTGCGCCATTCGCCAGCTCAGCTCCCTTTTTCTTAGGACTTTGCAGCAGGTTTTGTTGCTCTTCCGTGAAAAATTTCTTATTGCCGCCATAATAAGCTGGGTTTTGAATTGAATCTTCGCCCTGATAGCCTGTTTCTGTCCCTGTGTTGGCTTCAAATATAATATATTTGTGGCCTTGATCCTCGACATAGTGAGGGTCTCTAAAGGTATGATTATCCATTTCCACTCCGACGCTTTGCAGAACATTTTGATAGGTTTTGCCATCACCACCATCATAGATCGGTTTCAAATCCTCGATACCATCCACTTTCAGTGTCTCCTCATCAGGCTGAGAGAGATTAATTTGAGCCGTAGTCAAGGTCTGTTTACCGTATAGTTGGTTATTCGGCTCAAAGGGCTGTCTGCTGGTATAGAATAAACGTACTTGTCCATCAGCGGTTAACGTAGCAGAACCGGACCATTCTTCTGACTGATTTTTTAGAATCGGATCGTTGGCAAGTAATTTATCATTGTCTTTAAATACTCTTCCGGCATTTTTCCAGCCGCTCAGCGAGGTATTACCCGCTTTTTGATAGAACAGATATATAAATGTATCCTCTGCTCTTTTAGGATCGCCTGCTAATCCAAAAACGATATTATACCCTTTGTAATTGGCTACTGTGCCATCGGCATTTTGTAACGGCCAAGAGTCCCAAACATCGAAATCAGTCAGCTTGCCTGAGCTGTCGCGACCCATAGCAGAAGGAATATTTTTAATTGTAGACGCATCGAAGGACGGAACCTCATATTTCTCTTTGCCTTGCTGTTTGAAAATATTCAGCATGTCATTACGCGTAATTTGCGTAAATGCATTGTCTGTTTTGAGATCAGATGCATCATTTTCCTCGGCAAAAGCCTGAACGCCACCTCCTAACAGCAAGGTAGTTGCTACTGTTGCAGTGGCTGCTTTACTGAACCATTTGTTAAACTTCAAGTACTCCATCTCCCTTAATCTAATTATGCTTCTAGATTTGAAACCCAACTTTTTGGTTGTTAGGGCCATTTTATATGGTATGTCAAACGATTGATATAGACTGAAAAGCCCTATTATGTGAGGTAAGAAAACAGGTCCCTCTATGAATTTCATCCTCATATTTTCCTAGTAATTTTCTGAAAATTCTTATTTTTTTCATTTTCATTACATTCAGAAAAATTTGCTACTTGATTTTTTTCCGTGTCCCATTTTGCTAGGTTGGTTGCTTCATTCACATGCAAATTCGTTCTAAAATAAATCATACAAAGCCCAATTTGTAAGCGGATTCAAAAAAATGGTTCCTTAGTACCCTACAGCTCAATTCAGAAACAAATTTTTTGTTACAATTTCTTAAGACTTTTTTACCATTTTGTTACCTATACCCTATGAATATATAGCAACTCTAGGGGGTTTTTATCTCCTTTTTGTATACCGGGGAATTTATCGGTCCTATACGAGGTGGCTATTTTGCTGAATCAGTAGGAGGAGAGACCATTGCATAAAGAGACAGCCCGGACCCTTATTTGGTGCACCGGACTGTCTCTTTATCATGAAAGATTTATATTATTTTTTTATGCGTGTTCTCTTTGTGGTGTCTTTACGCGCTGATCTGCCTCTTCTTCCGTACCCGGCGGACGGTTCCGCAGTCCGAGGACGACAAACCAGCTAATAACCGCAATAACGACCATGATAACGAACAGGGAATGCAGACTGTTTTCCAGTACAGAACGAAGTAATCCGGCAACCTTGTCACTTAGACTCTGTGAAGCATGCGGGGCCAGCAGACCATTAATATCCTCCTGCGTAACCCCTTGCTGAGTTAGCTGTCCATCGGCTGTCTGGGCAGCGATGCGATAGTTCAGCCATGAACCGAAGGCTGCAACCCCGATCGTTTGCCCCAACGTACGCAGGAACGTATTCAAAGCTGTAGACGCGCCACGCAACTGGAACCCGACCGAGGACTGGGCAATAATCGTAAACACAGTTATCGAGAAGCCGAATCCCAGTCCATACAACAATGTAGACAGGAACAGCAGCCAGATCGGAGCCGTTTGGCCCATCAAGGTCATGACGAAAGCCCCCAATACAATCAGGGTCAGCCCAATCAAAGAGGTTCGACGCGAGCCCAGGGTCAGCAAAATGCGTCCTCCGATCATGGAGCCAAATAGCCAGCCTACGGACATTGGAGCCAAGGCGAGACCAGATGAAGCGGCATCTCCACCGTGTACACCTTGAATCCATAGTGGAAGATAGCTAGTCAGTCCGATCAATAGAGTGCTGACTAACAGGGCTGCGGCACAGGAAAAAGCAATATCCCGTATCCCAAATAGCTTTAGTGGCACCATCGGTTCCTGAGCGCGTTTTTCAATAACCAAAAACAGAATCAGGAACAAAATGGCTACGGCAGCCAAGGCCAGCAATTCAGGAGAAGCCCAGCCGATATACTGCCCACCCAGTGCCAATACGAGCAAGAGGGCCGTCATCCCGATGGTAAAGGTAACCGCTCCCGGGACGTCAATACGTGCGGTACGCTTGCTTACCTGTTCACGCAAGTAACGGGCGATGAAGAACATAGCCAGCAATCCAAAGGGGACGTTAAAGCCGAAAATCCACTCCCAGCCAAAATAGGTAACCACATAACCGCCCAAGAGAGGCCCGATCAGGGAAGAAATTCCCCATACGGAGCTGATCATGCCTTGGACTTTGCCGCGTTCCTCCATTTTGTATATATCACCGATGATGGTAAAGGTAACGGGAATGACACCACCCGCACCAATCCCTTGTATAGCCCGGTAGATAATAAGCTGCTCCATACTACCAGCCATCATACAAAGCAACGAGCCAAGTACAAACAACGAACAGCCGATTAAAAAAATGGGTTTTCGGCCAAACAAATCGCTAAGCTTGCCGAAAATGGGCGTGGTCACAGCCATCGTCAGCAAATATGCCGTGAAAATCCAACTGAGCAATTTCACGCTACCCAGCTCGCTAACAATCGTCGGTCCCGCTGGACCGATAACCGTTCCTTCAATTGCGGCCAGAAAAGTGGCCAATAGAACACCTGTCAGCACGAGTCCGCGCTTCATGGGTTTATCGTTTCCCAAGCAAATCACAAATCCTTCCCTTATAAAAACTGTGTTGTATCTGTGCGGTTTGCCTTTCCAGAATGGATTATTACCCGCCCCGCATAATCGTAAACAGGCGGCCTATATAGGCCGCCTGTTTTGTACGATGTATATATATTATTGTCTACATATCGTTAATTTTTGTCAACTATAATCGTATGATTAATCTCACTATTTTCCATTTTATAGAGATGGCCCTCTTCCATGCACAGAACATCGCTGGCAAAGCTTTCAGCTACCTGCATATCGTGGGTGATGACCAGAAAAGCCGCACCTTCGGCAGACTGCTCTGTGCACATACGGAGCAGAATATTCGCTCCTTCGTAATCCGTTCCTGCGGTAGGCTCATCCAAAATGTATAGCTTTTTGGGCAAGATGAACTGTGCCGCAACGCTCAAGAGCCTTTTTTCGCCTCCACTTAGCAGGTACGGGGAGGCATCCAGTCTGTGCTCCAGCCTGGCGGAAGCCAGTAAGCGCTGCGCCCGTTCCACATATGCGGCGGGAACCGGCTCCCCGGTCCGTAAACCAAGCTTGGCGCGCACACTGTACAAGCATTCCTCCCACACCGTTGCAGCTGCAAACTGATGCTCTGGCTGCTGGAACACATAGCCGATTCCGGCAGCCAGCTGGTGAATTGGCAGCTTCGCCATATCCTGCCCCTCCCACCGTATGCACCCCTTCGGTGCAGGGAGTAGGCCCATGAGCAACTTGCCGAGCGTGGTTTTACCTGAGCCGTTCTCACCCAGCAGCACGGCTCGTTCACCGGGCGCAAGAGCTAGGCTCACGCCCTTTAGCGCTGCCCGCTGGCTGCCGGGATAGGTGAAGGTCAACCCCTTCACCTCCAACAACGGCTGCCCAGTGCGGTCCGCTGCTGAGCCGGGATTCACCCCCGGCTCACGCGGCATGTCTCCCCTCCCTGCCGGAGAGGGGAGCAGCCCCAAGGCGGCCAGCTGCGCACCATGTTCGCGCAGCAGCGTTTCTGGCGGACCCTGCAGCTGCACGGTCCCGCCCTTCAAGACGATGACGTGCTGCGCTGCCCGCGCGCCATCGTCTATGCGGCCGGACGCGGTAACCACCGTCCGGCCTGCCGTATGGAGCCGCCGACATAGCAGGGCGAAGTCGCGTACAGCCGGCGGGTCCAACTGCGCAGCTGCGTCGTCGAACACGACCAGCGGCGCTTCCAACGCCAGTACCGCAGCAATCGCGGTGCGTTGGCGCTGGCCTCCCGAGAGGCGCCGCACGAAGGAGTCGCGCTCGGGAGCTAGGCCGACGGCCTCCAGCGCAGCGGCAATGCGCTGCGCTATTTCTGCCGGAGGCACGCGCAGGTTCTCCGGCCCAAAAGCAATCTCGTCTTCGACGATTCCCTGCACCAGTTGGGCATCCGGGTCCTGAAGCACGACGCCGACAGTGGTGGCGACAGTAGCCAAATCGGCGGTATCGGGGTCCATCCCGTACACGGTCAGCTCCCCCGTCCGTTCGCCTTCACCGGAACGGGACAACCCGCCATGAAGCAGTTGACATAGCGTAGACTTTCCACTTCCGCTGGCTCCGACAATGGCTACATGCTCGCCCACCGCAATGTCCAGTGTCAGACCATGTAACGCTGGCTCTACCTGATCATCATACCGATAGCCAAAATTCTTCAAGGATACGGCTATTTTACTGCTAGAGTTATAATCGCTATGTTTATTCATAACTGAAATATCCTCGATCCCCATTGTTGAAGATATAACCACATGTATAGCCACGGCTATGCACGTGAAGCGCGTCCCAGTTCAAAACGTTTTAACAGTCCCGTACGATTTAAAGCATCACCCAACACTTTCGTCAGCAGACCGCACAGGACAATGCCGCTCAGGATACGAACGACCAGTGCAATCGTCAGCACCTTCCAGCCCCAATGCATATAGCCAAACATATTGGCTGCGACAATAAACCACAGCGGAACCATAGCCCCACCCACTAGCATCAGCGAAACTGCGTTCCAGCGTCGATACCGCAACAAGGCAAATACCAACTCAGCCGCAATCATATAGCAGACAGCCGCCGCGATAATAGAAGCAATTCCATAGGCAGAGCCCATAAAGGATTGCACCACCGCGCCAAATGCATAAGCAATAACCGCCGTACCCGGCTTACGAATAATATAATAAGCCAACAAGCCGTATATCATGTACAGCCCGACAATAGAGGAAGTAGCGATAGGCCCTCCCAGACTGTTTAATGTTTTGTTAATGAGCGACAAATACACGGTCATGACGCCGTTCAACGTGGCCAGCATCGCCATGAGTACGATATCCAGCGTTGTAAACTTTGCAAACATACGAGATTCCTTCATACGTATTTCTTGACTCCTCTCCCTATCTAATCTATAAGATTACAGCTCTGATTCTTGTACAAGCTGCTACTGTATAAATGTATTCATCTGCGGCTTTATTGTCAACCTAATTATATTTCACAGGTTGACAATAAGAGCAAAAATAAGAGGCTTCACTTTATAAGCTCCACCATAAAACAGCCGTAGTTAATACAGCAGTCACAGCACATAAGTTGCCTAAACGCCCATTGTTCAGTGTACGAAGATATGTCCGTTCTGCATAAGCACCGAAACCTTTGCCCTCCATAGCCAGCGCCGTCTGCTGAACCCGTCTTACAGCATTCACCAACACGGAAGCCGCATACCCGCTCCACCATGATAACCGATGGCTCCACCCTCGTGGTGGCTCCTGTCCACGAACACGCCGTGCTGCCATAATGGTTCGCCCTTCTTCTTCCAATAAGGGGAGAAACGTCAGTGCCACTGAAATACCGAACGCAAACCGATAAGGAACACGCAAGCGCAGATTCAATGCCTGCACAAAATCTCGGGGATCGGTCGTCGAGAGATAGATATAAGATGCCAAAAACAACACAAAAATCCGCAACGTTAACGCCCCTGCGATGTCCAGTCCCTCTGCTGTAATCACAATGGGTCCCCATGCAGCCACGGTATGTCCTTCTCGAATCGCTAGGATAGACAGTATAAAATACGGGATGCCTAACCCAATCAGGAATGACATAGCCCGAAGCTGGCGTTCTAAGGGCAAACGTGCGCCCAAGCCAGCCACGGCAATCAGTACAGCCAAGAGAACTGCTTCCCGTAGCGTCGAATCCCAAACCATCGACAGGAGGCTAAAGCATCCCACCCATATTAGCTTACTTAACGGCCCTAGCTTGTGCAGTGGTGATGAACCGCCGTTATACTGAAACAGCATTTCGTTGTGCCTCCAGTCTGAGCCATTCTCCGTGCAGTAAAGAATACATCAGCATATCCTTAAAGCCTGTAGATGTATGCTGCACCTGCCGCAACAGTCCTTCCTGTGTCCAGCCCATCGAGGACAGCAGAGCTTGCGAGCCTGTATTGCGCGGGTCCACCAGCGCTTCGATCCGATTCAACCGAATCGTGTTATACCCGAATGACAGCACCAAGCGTAGCGCCTCAGTCATGTAACCCTGTCGCCAATAAGGCTTGGCTATCTCGTAACCAATCTCAGACTTATAAGCTCCCACTGTCTGCCAATAATTAAAACCACAGCTTCCAATCAACTTCCCGTTCTCCTTCAGCTCTATTCCCCAGCGCAGCGCATCCTCCGTCTTCGCCAGCTCATTCAACAGCTCAATCATATCCTCTGCGTCCTCACGTCCTGACATACCAGAAAGGTTCATATAACGGTGAACCTCCGGGTCAGACCAGCAAGCGAACATTGTAGCCGCATCCCCGCTTTCCATTCTTCGCAGCCGAAGACGCGGACTTTCCAGCGGTGGTATATGCCCCTTACATGCATATGCACACATGTTCAATCATCCTTCCAGCATTAAAATGACAATAAATATACGCTACATTTAAGCATACACCTTCAACAAACACAACCTTATTTAAAGCTGAGAAGCTTATATATAGAAGATGCCCTTCTGTTCCTAGGATTAGGAATTAGAAGGGCATCTTCTATATTATAAGAGATTAAACTGTGGTGCGAGTCGGTTTCTTCACAACATCCTTGTACAGTACGCCCAGCATCGACTGAATTTCCTGTAATTCATCGATCCCTGCGCCGGTAATGCTGAACATTTCATCATGCGGTGTCAGAAAGTTTTCCTGCGTCAGGTTTTCAAGCTCCTGCTTGACTTCACGTTCTCCGACACGGTAACCGCGCTCTTCCAACACAGGTTGAATATCTCTTACCGTGAGATCGTTCTGATGTGCATAAGAAAGCATCTGTATACGGATAAACAAGTTCTGAACATCTGCATGCATAATTGTAACTCCTCCCTGGCCTAGGCCACCATGTTACACTGTTTTTACCCATAGAGGATAAGCTGGAAACAGATGAGGGCAACCCTCACTGAATTACTTTCTATATTGTTTGTCCCGCTAAAACGTATAGCTTTCCCCTTCCCAAAATGATTCTGTACAGAGGTTAGAGTACGGAGTGTACGAAAAGGTTACAGAGTGATTTTCCACTTGACTGAATATATACAATCGTTATATCTTGAATTAATTAACCAATGGTAAAAGTGAATTGGATAATTACCTATTTTTTACGATATATACAACACTTTATGTAAAAATTTAATGTTAGGAGCGTGAACCCTACATGTTTCAAGCTATTCCTTACGAAGGCACACGTCATGAACAATTCGAATCGGTTCTTGGACAACTCCGGGCACTTATTCATGATGAATCCAATACCATTGCCAATCTGGCAAATGCTTCAGCACTACTTGGTCATTTCCTTCCAGATATTAATTGGAGCGGTTTCTATCTTTATGATGGCACTGAGCTTGTACTTGGTCCTTTCCAGGGCTTACCTGCATGTATACGGATTCCATTAGGACGTGGCGTATGCGGTACCGCAGCAGCAGAACAACGAACGCTTGTTATAGATGATGTACATGCGTTTCCAGGACATATTGCCTGTGACGCTGCTTCCAATAGTGAAATCGTTATTCCGCTTGTCAAGAATGGGGAACTGATTGGAGTGCTGGACATTGACAGCCCACTAAAAGGCCGCTTTGATCACGAAGATCGTGTATTCCTAGAGGAATTTACGGCTATTCTGGTAGCCAGCCTATAACCAAAAATAGCGCATATATATCGTCTTCCTTCGCCACAATATAGGAGGGTCTGAAACCCAAAACTATCCGGCGAAGGAGATTGATGATTCATGTACAACAACATGGCTCCACAACAACAACTTCATCAATGTGAACAAATCATGCAGCAATTGGTACAACAAACACAGCAAGGAACTGCCATGTATCAGCAGTTGCTGCAACAGGAACAACAAAATGCATCCAGTCTTGAAAGCCTGGTGCAACGTGAACGAAGCGCAGCTCAAATGATCCAAACTGCAATTCAGCATCACCAGCAGGCTATGCAGCAATACCAGCAAGTGATTCAACTGTGTAGTCAGTTGGAAAACTCCATCCGTTCCAGCAATCAAATGACTCAGCCTGGATTTGGCGATAGCTTTGCTTCCCGCAGTATGCAACCAACCTCCTTTAATACAGGAAGCCACATGAATCACAGCTTTCCGCAACATATGGGAACGACTGGACAGCATTTCGCAAGCAGTGGCATGCAACATTACGGAAACAACAGTCAGCAAGGCATGAGAACAGCACAAAGCAGCATGTAAGCTGCTTTACACACAAAAAGGGTGAACAGCAGGCCATCGGAATTGGCTTGTTGTTCACCCCTTTGTTAATTTAATTCCCGTTCGGCTAAAACCTTCATCCCGTCTCGCAAATACTCAGCCAGTCCGGGGCGATAGCCTTCATACATTTTATTGAAATCCTCATGCTCTACATACAAGTCTCCCAGCCCACTATAAATTTCTGCTGTAGGGGTATAGAATCGGCTTACCCATTGAAGATGACGGCGGATTAGCGCCTGTACTTCTTCACTGTTATGCTTCAATCCTTTATTCATGGCTTCTGCCAGCCGCCGATGAATCTGGTCAGCCTCTGCCTGCGAATCCAAATAATCCTCTTTGCTCCAGTTCTTCGTCGCCGTCTTGCTCTCCTGAATTGTTTCCTGAGCCTCTTGACCATAACGGTCTGTCAAATCACGTTCATACATTTCCTGCTTTTCCGGATTAAATCCTTGGTACATGTGCTCTGGTTTCATTGCTTGTTCCCCTTTCAAATGAGCCACCGTTTCGTCGATGGTCTGTAGGAGAGTATGCAAGCGGAAGACTTTGGCCTCGACCTTGGCTCGATGCTCCTGCAAAACCTCGGCCTTTTGTTCCTTGGTTTGCTCCAGCACATTTCCAATTTCAGATAAAGGCAAATCCAGTTCCCTGTACATCATGATTTGCTGAAGCCTCAACAGTTGTTCCTGTTCGTAATAGCGATATCCATTATTTCCAATATGATGCGGTTTCAGCAATCCGATTTCATCATAATAATGCAATGTTCGTACGCTGATTCCCGACAGATTAGATACTTCCTTCACCGTATAAGCCATTCCGCTTCACCTCCCTTGTTTGACAGTGTACAGTCTCACGTGGCGTGAGAGTCAACGCCCCCACTTGCCCACCTTGGTACTACACTTTTACCCTGTAAGCGCGTTGTGAACCGCCCATTTGCCAACCATTTTCCATACTTACGACCTAGAATCTGCATCTTTAGAAATCTATGCAAAAAAAGCCCTCCAGCACGTATTCTCAAATATGCCGGGGGCTCCATATATTCGATTTGACTTTACCACTATTTACAGATCATACGATACCTAAGAAAGGCTTTTCCCCATAACCACATGATCATAAAAAGCTATCTTTTGAATAATTTTCTCCAAATTGTGCTGCGTTTGTGCCACATGTTCTTCTACTTTCTTTTTGTGGGCTACAAGGAAGTCTCTTCTCTCTTGGATTGTGGCTTCTCCTTTTACATTTAGCTCAAGGTATGCCTTAATTTCTTCAATGGTCATCCCTGTATCTTTCATAGCCATAAGGAACCTAATCCAATCGATTTGTTTTTCGGTATATACCCTTCTTCCACCTTCATCCCGACCCACATCAGGTAATATGCCTTCTTTTTCATAGTAACGAAGAGTAGATGCGGGCAATCCGCTCTTCATTTGAACTTCTTTAATGGAGTACATAGTTATTCCCCTCCTCGTTCTTTTATTTTCTCTTCAAGTCAGCTTTAACGATAAGTATAAGTTTTCATAGTAAAGAGTGCAAAATTAAGATTCCTACTACCTTGCAGCAGCGAGGCAACCTTCTTATGGCCCGTTAATCCAGATAGAAAATAGAACGTGGGCATTTGTGCCTCATAACGAAAATCGTCGACATGACTGATAATATCGTCCACAATCTGGTCGGTCTAGAGACCTTCACGTGCTAATCGAGTTAATACCCGCACTGCCTTATACTGCGTCCAATCGTACACACCAAACGCCACCTCATACAACATGGGAATCAATTGCCAACTAGAATAATCTTTATGAATATATATCGGAAATTCTTTATAATCTCCTCAACACGTTTCTCTCAATAATAAAACATATTTTGGTAATTACTTGTATACTTTTCAACAGTTTACTAAATATATGCGATTGCTTCTCTAAGCCTATTCTTTTTTATCATAACTATTTAGTATTATAAGGATATAAAAAAAGGAGGTTATCATTTGAAAAGTACAGGTATGACACGTCCCCTAGATGCGTTAGGTCGTATCGTTATCCCCAAAGAAATGCGAATTTCCATGGATTATAATGTGGGTGATCCTGTTGAGATTTTTGCAGATGAGGAAACTGGTATTCTCGCCTTTCGAAAATATACTGGGGTGACGTGTAAAATGTGTGGTTCAACAGAACAATTAACTTATTTTAGAGACAGCTTTATTTGCGGGGAATGTATTGAAAGTTTAAAAAAGGGAATACATTTTAGCCCTATCCTAAGACCAGCCAAGTCAGCTTTATCCAACTCACAACGATCTATTAAAGAGCCCAAACGTCTGCGGCGATCGACACAACAGATGATCGAAAGTCTAAAAGAATTAATGCAAAAACACCCCAATGCAGCACAGCACGAATATGCCAAAATACTTGAGGTTTCCCAAGCCCGTATATCCCAGCTCAAAAAAATGCTCTAACTACAGCTTGATACCCTACATAGATATACACCAGAGATTTCATCATGTGTAGCTACTTTTGAACCGTGATACGCAGCATCATAGCTAACCGACAAAACGCATGAACGTCCATGCGAAAATTCCACACTAGGTATAAAGAACCACTGCATGACTTGCAAGCGAGAACGCCTATAAGCAGAAGGCTGTGCTACATTTAATAATGGTTCCTGAATTAAAAAATGACCTTCTTTAATTAGAGAAGGTCATTTCATTTATTTATTCATTTTTCTATAGTAAACCACCGCACACTTCTAATAAAGGCAGCCGTCCAAAAGGGATGGACTGCCTTTTTTAATTAACGGGCTAACAATAGGGACCGTTGCAAAAATGCTCCTTTTTGTACTTTTTTGGGACAATGAATTTTTCCAAAAAAATATCTTGTAGCAACATTGCCCATTCCAACAAGTACGTTTGCACATATGATGTCACAAAATTCAATCTAAAGGAGAGATACACACCTTGTCTAAACATTCTTCTCATCGTTCGATGGGGCCGTTACAACCACATTTCGCGACCACTACTGAAGTGAGCAATTTTGTTAATTTATGGGGAATATTTACTGTGAATGGTCAACAGATCGTTGCTTTTGTAAAAAGCGTAGATCCCGCTAACAAATCAATGTTAGTGCTATATCCTAATGGTACACAATCATATATTGATGTAACTCAAATCAGTCAGGCACAAGGCCCTTATCCAAGTATGCCTTCTATTCCAGGACAAAGCAGTGGTCAGGGCGGTCATCAAGGCGGTGGATCGCATTGGCCTCCTCACGGTCAAGGCGGTGGTCAGGGTGGTGGGTCGCAGTGGTGGCCTCAACATGGTCAAGGCGGCGGTCAGGGTGGTGGGTCGCAGTGGTGGCCTCAACATGGTCAAGGTGGCGGTCAGGGCGGTGGGTCACAGTGGTGGCCTCAACATGGTCAAGGTGGTGGATCACAGTGGCCTTCCGGTGGATCTCGTAGCGCCAATCGGAAAAATCGGAAAAACTAATATCCACCCCTTATTGTTGCAATTGCCGCTTGCCATGAGCGAGTGTCGATTGGAACACATTCAATATTGGACCAACCCAAAAGGCATCGCCTGTAGATGCACGCGATGCCTTTTGGGTTAGCCACTGGCTACTTCGATTCCCCTAATTCTTAATCCTCTGGCTCTGAACATAAATATTAGGCTTTGCTGGCCATGTCTGCAATCTGGCGAAGCCACTTCTTACGCGTATTTTCATCAGATTGGGGTACCGACTCGAAAAATAGATGATACATGATATCAAGTCCGCAATATTCAAATATGCCTTTGTCAGACGTCAAGCGAAGGGCTTGATCCATACCATTGCTGGCATATTCCGCATGTGATTTTCCTTGCGTATTGAGGATAATAGCTTTCTTTCCCTTGAGTAATCCCATCTGCACTCCATTTACATATTTATAAGCAAATCCGTAAGAGAATACGCGGTCTATATACCCTTTCATAATAGCTGGCATCCCAGTCCACCAAATCGGATAAATAAGGGTGATTACCTCTGCCCATTGCAAAAATTCCTGTTCCCGTACAACATCTTCTCCGATTCCTCCAATGACCTCGCTGCTGCTAATCACAGGTTGAAAGTTGATTGCATATAGATCACGAACAACCACATCATGTCCTTTTTGCTTCAGCCCCTCGACTGCTGTGGTCAAAATTGCATGATTAAAGCTTCCCTCGGATGGGTGTGCGTAAATAATAAGATGCTTCATGTTCTCTCCTCCATTTACTTTAAAATAAGTGATTGATCAATTACTTAACTTCGTACTCCTTCAATTAACTGAATATGCTCAATCCATAGTTCCGATAAAGATACGTTCAGTAAACTTGAGCGGTATCCTGCTCATGAATATCACCTCCGTTGCTTGTTAATTAAGTTAGTGATTGATCAATTACTAATGATTGGCCTCAGTATAGTTTATTCCTTTTTACTTTGCAAGTGCTTTTTGTTCAACTTGTCAAAAAGATTATTTAAAGATCTGATCCCAAGGCAGTGTTATTATCGCTGTTCAAAGAAAATAAAGTCTCCCAGTTGATGTCCATTAAGGTGTGATGTCAATAATCACTTAATATGACTTTAAAATGTCATGTTATAAGGTGTATGCTACCGAGAGAGGTGAAGCGTATGCCGTTAAGCAGACATTTTGAAATCGTTTATATGTTACTCCATAAGAAAAAAGTGACTGCTGATGAATTGGCAGAGCATTTTGAGGTTTCCACACGAACGATTTATCGGGACATAGATACCTTAAGCGCAGCTGGGATTCCCATCTACAGCAGTAGAGGCAAGGGGGGCGGAATATCATTGATGGAGGGTTATGTCTTTAACACCTCTTTACTGTCCGAGCAGGAACAAGATGATATCTTAATGGCCCTTCAGAGTGTAGCTACAGCTACCATCCCACAGGTAGAAGAAGTGCTAAACAAGTTGAGTAGGCTTTTTAAAAAAGACATGGGAAACTGGATCGAAGTAGATTTTTCGCCATGGGGAAGCCAGAACAGCCAGAGACAGCTATTCACTCTTATACGCAACGCAATAATCACAAACCGTGTTATAAAGTTCCGCTATTATAACGTCGCCGGGGAACAGAGTTATCGTAGCGTCGAACCTGCCAAGCTCTTGTTTAAAGATAAATCCTGGTATGTGGAAGGTTACTGTTTAAATACCGAAAGTCATCGTGTATTTAAGATTAGCCGAATGAAAGAGATTGCAGTTACCGAAATTAGTTATGAGCCAAGAACAGTCGTAGCATCTACAGATACAAAGATGAACGACTTGCTTCATACCATAGAAGTAACTCTTCACATTTCTGCTCAAGGAGCTTACCGCGTATACGATGAATTTGCCGAGAAAACAATTACTCAGAAGGAAGACGGCTCTTATACCGTCACAGCACAATTTCCTGTAGGCAATTGGCTGGACAGTTATCTGCTGTCCTTTGGTCCCCTCCTTATAGAGGTTAGCCCCGAACAAGTACGTACAAGAATATTGTCTCATTTAGAAACGATGAAAAGAAATTTAAATGATCCTCTATAATATGACACCATGTAGTCATATTATTACTGCTATGATGAGTTTGAAGTTATCGCTCACAACATACTCACCATAGGAGGTTGAAGGATAAATGAATCCACATAGAACCCTGCCACCGGTAGTAGAAACTTACTTTACATCAGCGAACAAATCCCAGCTTGAAGTACTTACTTCCGCTTTCGATAAAGATGCGTTGATCTTGGATAATCATCGCGAAATCAAAGGTATGGAAGCCATAAAATCATGGTGTGAAGCAGAAATATTGAGGCCGAATGTCACCTTTGAGATCGTGGATATGGATGACAGTAATAATACCATCGTCGTAATTGCGAAAGTAGACGGAGACTTTGATAAATCAAATCTTCCCGATCCACTCCTACTTAAACATCAATTTCTAGTAAACAACAATAAAATTAAAGAACTGATTATTACACTTCCGTAAAGGAATTAAAAAAATAAGAAAGGGAAAATGAATATGCCCGCTTATGTTGTTTTTATACGTGAACAGAGTACCGATCAAACTGAACTCCAACTCTATTCTGAGTTGGCACCGGCAGGTTTGGCGGGACATTCCGTCAACCCCCTAGCAATGTATGGCGCATACCAAGTCCTCGAAGGACCCGCTATTGAAGGGCTGGCCATCTTGGAATTCCCCACTTTTGAGGAAGCACAAGCTTGGTACTTTAGTCCAGCCTATCAAAAAGCCCTAAAGCATCGACTGCGCGGAGGGCGTTACCGGGGTGTCATTGTCGATAGTTTGTAAGGTTCGCAAGACTAGTGAACTCGGAGTGGAGATACCTAGAGGTATTTCTCAACCACATTGTAAAATTTAGGAGGAATTATTCGCATGAGTTTTCAATTAGAAAACATTTTAAGTGAGTTTAAAGGCAAAAGAGCCTTGGTCACAGGCGGTACCAAAGGAATGGGAGAGGCTATTGCTAAGAGACTTACGGCTGCAGGTGCTACCGTAATAACTACGGCTCGAACGACTCCAGTTAATTTAGAAAATCCAGACCTGTTTATTCCAGCCGATATTAGTACGCCTGAAGGTGTAGATAAAGTAGTAAACAGTGTTCTTGAGCGCCTAGGCGGTGTAGATATTCTTGTCAACAATGTTGGAGGCTCGTCAGCCCCATCCGGGGGAGCTCTTAGCTTGACAGACGAGCATTGGCAGCAAACTTTTAACGCCAATCTGTTTGCTGCCGTCCGTTTAGACCGTGGACTGCTGCCGGCTATGGTGGAAAAGGGTTCCGGTGTTATTATTCATATTTCATCCATTCAACGTCGCTTGCCGCTATATGATGCAACATTGGCTTATGCTGCAGCCAAAGCAGCTTTAACTACTTACAGCAAAGGGTTATCCAAGCAGTTTTCACCTCAAGGCATTCGTATTAATACAGTTGCGCCAGGCTTTATCGAAACGAAGGCAGCACAAAGTTTGATTGATCGGATTGCTGAGACGACAGGTGACCGAGAAAGTGCATTAAAGCAACTGATGGATTCGTTGGGAGGAATTCCAATTGGTCGTCCAGGACTACCAGAAGAAGTCGCTGAGCTTGTTGCTTTTCTGGTATCCGACCGGGCCGCTTCAATTACAGGAAGTGAATATAATATTGACGGCGGAACAGTTCCAACGGTCTAACACTTTATTTTCATCTGACAATCGCGCAGAAGGTGAAAAAAAGCCCATCTAATGAGCAGACATACGCAAAACGTATTATCTATGTCCATCAGATAGGCTTTTATATAACTACTACCGTTTAATAACGACCAGCTTTGTTTCCAGCATTTCTTCCATGGCATACTTTACGCCTTCTCGTCCAGTGCCGCTTTGCTTCACACCACCATACGGCATATGGTCAACACGGAAGCTTGGAATGTCATTGATTACCACGCCGCCAACCTCAAGCTTGTCCGCTGCATCCAGCGCGGTCGTGATATCACGCGTGTAAATTCCCGCCTGCAGGCCATAAATCGAATTATTCACATGGTTTACGGCTTCATCTATAGAGCTAACAGAATGAATCAGCACAAGCGGGGCAAACACTTCACGACAGGACACCTTGGAAGTCGGGTCCACATTAAGCAAAACCGTCGGCTCCAAAATACCTCCCTTAGCTTGGCCACCCAGAGCGATCCTCGCACCTGCTTGAACTGCTTCTTCCAGCCACTCACGGACACGTTCGACATCCTTGGCTGAAATAAGCGCGGATACATCCGTGTCCGGCTCTAGCGGATCTCCAATTTTTAAACGTTGAGTTGCTTCTATAAATCGGGATACAAAGGTATCATACAATTCATCAGCAACGTAAATACGCTGAACTGAGATACATACCTGCCCCTGATTGGCAAAGGCTCCACTCACACAACGGTCGATGACCGCGTCCACATCCGTATCACGGTCGATAATAACGGCCGCGTTGGAACCCAGCTCCAGCGTGACCCGCTTCAAGCCAGCCTTGGAGCGAATTTCTGTACCGACCGCCGGGCTACCGGTAAAAGTGATATAGCTGACGCGCGGATCAGTGACAAGTACGTCGCCAATGGTTTTACCATCGCCGCTGATCACGTTAAGAGCGCCCGCAGGCAATCCAGCCTGCTCCAGCAGCTCTGGGATCAGGTAAGCCGACAACGGCGTCTGCTCCGCAGGCTTTAATACGACCGTATTGCCTGCTGCCAGCGCGGGACCCACTTTATGAGCGACCAAATTCATCGGGAAGTTAAATGGTGTAATAGCTCCGACTACCCCTACTGGTTCTTTGAGCGTGTAGGCCATACGACCCTCGCCGCCCGGTGCGGCATCCAGCGGAATGGTTTCCCCGTGAATCCGTTTGGCTTCTTCAGCTGCGAACTTGTAGGTTTGCACCGTCCGATCAACCTCCGCCAGCGCAGCCTTCCATGGTTTTGAGGCTTCACGTGCAATGATGCGCGCTGCATCCTCACGCCGCTCTTCCAGCAGGTCAGCCAGCTTCTCCAAAATGGCTGACCGCTGGTGCGCTGGCATGGCCCGCATCTCCGAGCGTGCATCAGAGGCCGCTTGAATAGCAGCCTTGGCATCCTCTGACGTGGCCTCTGCCACCTCAGCAATGATTTCCCCGGAATACGGTGATTTCAACGTCGTGTACGATGAAGTAGCTTTCCATTCTCCACCAATAAATAAATGCTGCTGCATGCTTTTCCCTCCTTCTCTTGATCTCAACGTTCCTTTTACCATCTATTTTACCGTCAACACCGGACAAGGTGCATGCTGAATCACCTGATGGCTCACACTACCAAGTATCATCTCGGAAACAAGTCCTTTGCCCCGCGTTCCCATAATGATCAAATCCGTCTTTTCCTGCTTTGCACTTTCGCAAATGACACTCGCCGGATCACCATGACCCGCCAGCATACGGTAAGAAATACCCTCGTCCTTCAAATAGTCGGATGCAGGTTCCAAGATATGACGACCTTCCTCTTCGATCCGCTCATCCACATCAACCCCAACCGGGGGCTCATTCATGGATAAAGCCGGGTTTACATGCAATACAGTCAGATGCGGATTCCCCTGAAGCTGCTTAGACAACGTTTTGGCTGTCTCCAGCGCCTTCATAGCGTGTTCCGAACCGTCAATCGCGACTAGAATATGTTTGTACTCGCTCATACTCTTTTCCTCCTCAGAAGTTCAATCTTAGTGTGCATCCACTTGAATATCCTGCATATGTCGACGACGTACGATCAGCACAGCTACACCAATCAGTACCATCAATGCTCCAAAATAAAACGGGGTTTCTGCTGAGTACCACTCTGACAGCTTCCCTGCAAGCCACGGCGAAATTGCCCCGCCCAAAAAACGCATGAAGCTGTAGGCCGCAGATGCTGTCGAGCGCTCCACTGGAGCAGCCTGCATAACAGCAGTTGTAATCAATGTATTGTTAATTCCCAGAAAAATACCAGCTGCAATGACGGCGACAATGACAGTCGTTGGTGAACCAGCTATCGTCCCAATCGCCATAACACCTAAATCAATGGCAAACAGCGTCAGCATGATACTAATGGAAGATACCACGCTCAAGCGTGCTTGAATCTTCGGTGCTACAAACACCGAGGTAAAGGCCAGCATAATTCCCCAGCCAAAAAACACATAACCTAAACCATGCTCGTCCAGATTCATTACATATGGAGAATACGCCATCAACGTAAAAAATCCAAAGTTATATAACAACGCTACAATACCGAGCGTGAGCAAAGCCGGATAACTGAGTGCTTTGAACGGATCGGCAATGGAACCGCGTTTTTTGGGCTTTGGAATCGAAGGCAGCATAAATGTAATGAACAAAAATCCCACTACCATCAGTCCAGCTACACCGAAAAACGGACCGCGCCAGGAAATGGAACCTAACTCACCGCCCAGCAGCGGACCCACTGAAATCCCCAGGCCCAATGCCGCTTCATACAAAATAATTGCTTTAGCTGTTCCAGAAGTGGACAGACCTACAATCGCAGACAACGCTGTTGCGATAAACAAAGCGTTCCCCAAACCCCAGCCTGCCCGGTAGCCCACAATTCCGCCAACTGTATTGGCTGTGCCGCCCAGTCCGGCAAACACAATAATAAACAAAATCCCGGTTAGTAGTGTCCATTTGACACCCAATCGACTAGATACAACGCCCGTAATCAGCATCGCAACGCCTGTTACCAGATTATAGCTGGTGAACAGCAATGACACTTGGCTTTTCGTAGCATGAAGCTGATCGGCAATGGCCGGAAGAATCGGATCGACCAATCCCAGACCCATAAATGAAATAACACAAGCAAAGGTAACCGCCCATACCGCTTTGGGTTGAGACAGCAAGCCTGAGCGTTCTTTTAACTCTTCAGGTAATGCATGTTGTGAACTCATATTATGATGTTACCTCCACATCTGAATGTAAATGTTCTTGTTATGACGGGTCGTGATCAAGCTCCTCATCCAGAAGAACCTTGCGTTCACGCACCCTAACCCGTAACTCCTCTAACTCAGTCTGGAGCATACGGATGCTGTTGATTTTTCCCTCCATTAATTCCAACTGTTCGTTCAGTGTACCTTCCATATCCTCCAACATGGCCCGTCGCTCATTCGGTTGCAAATGCTCCGTTCGCTCGCGATATTCCTCCCGCTGACCCTTAAGCATTTCCGCTGCGGACATGTAACGCTGAAGCTCTTGCAAGGAGAACCCAAGTACTTCCTTGGCACTGACTATTTTTTTTAGTAAATCCACATCCTCCTGCGTATATAGGCGCATATTCCCTTCACTACGCTGCGGAGAGGGCAATAATCCGATTTCCTCATAATAACGAATGGTTCGCTTCGTCAGACCACTTTGCTTGGCGACCTCATCAATTTTATACGTAACCATGACACCCACCTTATGAAAAAGATTATATATAAATACTACGCCTCTATAACGTTAACGTCAACGTAAACTTTTATATAAAAAAGAAACCGCCTCTATTAGAGACGGTTCCTATTGGCTTGCACGGTCATAGACCCGAGCATCGGTGCTCAAGCCCATGAATATAGCTTTAGATGAAAATGGTACGTGTGATGATAACCAGCAAAATGAAGAGTACCAGAATAACACCAGTGGAAGTAAACATGTTGTAGCCACCACCGCAACCTCTTTCTACTTCACCCATCTTAAGTTCCTCCTCCCTCTGTCGATTACAACAAATCGCCCGAAATCAGATTCATGAGCTACGAATTAGATAACGAATGCTTTGGAAATAATAACGAGCAGAATGAAAAGTACCAGAATCGCTCCTGTAGATGTAAAAGCTCCATAACCAGCGCCTACTCCAGACATGGTGATTCCTCCCTTCATGGTTTACAAGAGCATCTTATGCTTATGCCATCATTCATGATAGGGACAAATGCCGCGCCTGCCGCCCAAATCTAGGTTGGGATTGTATAGTCCTGTTATTCTTCGGACCCGAGCATGCCGTGATACAGGAGGTTTCGTGCCTGCTTGGCAAGCACAGACGGACTTTCACGTCCAGGCAGCAATTTCGTTAACGTCAGCCGTTCAATCAAGCCGATCACACATTCTGCTGTCAGTTCAGGGTCCAGTTCCTCACGGCAGGAGCCCCATCGTTGCGCCGCCAGCAGATGCTTTTTGATATGCTCGGCCATTTCTGCCTTAATGCGCACCGAGTCTGCCGCCTGGTAAAATCCGACACGGGTAATCGCCGGATTATTAGACAACACGCGAAAAATAGCTTCCAAAAACACTTGTCCCCGTCTCAAAATTTCAGCCTCGCTTAGGTCTGGGCCTATCTTCATGCTTTGTACCGTATCATTCACCAAAGTACGGAAGCTCTCCACAAGCTCCTCGTACATCTGTTCCTTGCTTTCAAAATGAATATAAAAATCCGGCTGCGTCAATCCTGCACGTGCCGCGATCGAACTTACCTTTGTCTGATAAAACCCCGTCTGAGCGAACTCTTCAGCCCCCGCTTCCAGTAACAACCGTCGACTCTCCCGACTTCTGACTCCTGCTCTCATCACGGTCTTGCCCCCTTACGCCACAAATCTATCGTATTATAAAGTTCCTTTGCAGTAAGAACAACGGGCTTGAGGATGATATATACCTGTCCTTCAAAAGTCCTAATACAGAAGGACTGAACGTTTTGGAAAATCAAGGGCATCTCCCTATAAGGTATAATTAACCAATTGGACGGTGAGCGAGCAGGAATTATTAAGCCGAGTGATGAGGACAATATTTGCGCATCATCTCAATTGTTGTCAGATCATCATCCAGCCCCCGTTGTTGCAAGCCGTCGATAATCTGCTGACGTTCCTGATCTTTGACATTTTGACCGAATTTAAACTTGGCAGTCCATTCCTCCGGTACAATTTTGATCAGAGCGACCCCTTTCAAACGTGAAGCATACCGAGAATCGCTGGCATCAATCGTGTCATACCCGCCTTCCGGTTGCAGCTTACTCATAAAAATGGAAAAGGCCGATGCTTTTTCTTCCAAATCCACTACATGCTCCGCATGACCACGCACGGTAATACTTTTAAAAAATGATGTCGCAGGACATGCCATATGTTCATCCGTAAAATAAGACGGAATGAGCGCATATTCTTTGGCGGCTGAAAAAGTAACCCGATTATCCTCTTTCATCCGTTCCATCTTTTCTCCAGCACGGCTGCCATGAATATAAAAAACGCCGTTTCCATAAGCGAAATTCAAGGGAACCACACGCGGAAAACCATCCTCGCTGTTCATGCCTAAAAATCCGAAACTGACCTCGCTCAGAAACTGCTCTATTTCCTCTTGTTCTGCCACCGTAAATTCTTTTCTTCTCACAGGGAACTCTCCTTCCATCTATTGACCAATGATACATTTCAGATTATGTTGAAAATGGATTCATAAAAAGATCCAATATGAACGAAAATGAGTGGTCCAATCGAAGGAGAAGAGTATGGATATTACGATTGCTTATCAGCGTGCGCTTCAAAAGTATCATTTAAAATATTTGGCATTGTATCATGCTCTTCGTGAGGGAATCCTCAATGGTTCCCTAGCCAGTGGTATGCGTCTGCCTTCCACTCGTGATCTGGCTGTGATGTATGGAATTTCGCGAGGGAGCGTTAAAGAAGCATACGATATGCTGTTGGCAGAAGGATATGTAGACTCGGCAGTAGGCAGAGGAACCTTTGTTATGCAACAGACAGCGACGCTGCCCGACAAATTTCTAATCAACCAGCAGAACCAAAATTCACCTGTTGCAAAACAAAAAGCCCCTGCTCTATCAGCATGGGGACAACGAATCATGCAGATCGAAAGGGAACGAAACTTACAGTCGTCTCCTGCTTCTGCTACAGATAAAGACAGTGCGAAACCGCCTTTGATTTCTTTCCAGGCAGGAGAAGTTGTATTGGAGGGCAATTCACAGATCGCATGGAAAAGCGCAATGACTGCCGCTGGAAAAGATCTGCAAAGGCCCTCGGCTGATACGACGACTGCACCAGTGAACGGTGATGAATGGCTGCGCGAAGCGATTTGCCATCATGTTGGCAGAACACGCGGAATAACGGCTACCCCGGATCAAGTCGTATTATGCAGTGGTTCCATGGAAGTGATCACGTTATTAAGTCAGTTGCTTATTCATGAACAAGATCGAATTGTATTGGAGAATCCCTGTTATTCCGGCATCTATCGTGCAGTTACTGCCTCAGGCGGACAGATACATGCTGCTGAAATGGATCAACATGGAATTGTCCCACAGGATTGGGATTCCAAATTGCTGTTTGTTACGCCGGGACGTCAGTTTCCAACGGGTGCTGTGTTGCCATTAGCACGCCGTCAACACATTTTGCAATGGGCAGCATCCCAAGGAGCGTGGATCATTGAGGACGATTATGACAGTGAATTCCGCTGGGCAGGACGACCCATTGAACCATTAAAAGCACTGGATTGCGCGGAATGTGTCATCTATGTCGGCTCCTTTTCCAAAAGCATGTTCAGTAGCCTTCGACTCGGGTTTGCAATCCTGCCCGTTGAATTAGCCCAAGCGCTGACAGCTGCCAAACGACTATACGATCCCCTGCCGCCTGCCCGCTTGGAACAGCGCGCACTGGCACGTTTTATGATGCGCGGCGACTACGTTCGCCATGTGCGTCGGATGACTCGAATATACAGATCACGCTACGACGTGTTCCAGCGTGAAATACAGCAGTTGAGCGAACTATTTCACTGGCATCAGAACGATTGTGGACTACATGCCTATGCCATCTGGAAGCATGAGTCTGCCCAGTATCATCATTTGATGCAGACAGCACGATTTTACGGAGTCACATGGCGTGATGCCGCCGATTACCAACTGACACCGGGACCTCCATCTGCCTGCTTTATCTTTGCCCATTTAACGGAGCAACAAATTATTGAAGGGTTTAACCGTCTGCGCCAGGCTTGGGACCATATTAAAAATCAATGAGGAATTCCCTTATTTAATCACTAGCCCCAACAGCCCTACAAATGATGAAGCCTGATGCGGTGAAATGATGCAGCCATTCAAATCTTCTATATCCACCTGCAACCCATCAAATTCGCAATCGCTCAGATCAATCCCTTTGAGCTTGGACCCGGATAGCATCGCTTGATCCAGATTGCAACGGTTAAAAAAGGTCTTTTGTAGTGTTAAATGATACAGATCGGCACTTATTAAAGAACAATCTTCAAAACCAACTTGCTTAAAATTAGCAAAACGAAACATCGAATAATCCCCTAAGCAATCCGAAAAGCGAACGTTTTGGAGCCTGCTTCTGGAGAAATCTGTTCCAAGCAATTTACAGTTTCTGAACTCTACCCGATGGATAAAGGAACCTGAGAAATTAACATTCGATAGATCGCATTTATCAAAAATGACGTCTGTCCATTCACTTTCCGGTAATGACGATTCCATGATCGTTACATTTTTAAAAGTCATCTTCTCTAATGAAACCTTAACCGCTTCCACATTATCCAAAATCATATCCTCTACAGACCCCATACGATATTCGCCCTTGGATCGTAAGGAATACATTTCTTCATTTAATACGGGCAAGTCGACAGGAATCTTCGGCAACTCCATTTTAATTTTCATAATACCTCTACCTCCACGATTGAGAGCCCTCTAGGACATTTATATGAATCTATTTTCTATCAATTCTCATACATAGGGTAGCAAAAGTATTTCTCACACATATATTAACGTTGTGAGCACTCTCACGAACCTTTGTTAGGAGGTTGATAGCATGGCAATACAGCTATCTAATCAAGTGTTCTCCATCTCTGTCGGAGATTACGGCGATCTCTCTTCCTTACGGCTGGTAGGGGACACTTTTAATACCAACTATGTCATGAACAGTTCCAACGCACCTAAACAGAATACGTCGGATCATCAGTGGCTAGGTGAACTGATGTTCACCTATCGTCTCGGCAACGGAGCGTGGACTCGGGCATGGACAAGTAATTCTGCTGATGCGCGCCAGATCACCTCTTCTGGAAACAGTGTCCAGGTAGCCTATCAGAATTCATCAAACAATCAGGGAATACGTAATTTCATTTTACATGAAACTTATTCGTTGGTTAACGATTATTTGCACTGGCAAATGAAAGTAACGAACACCTCTAATCAAACGTTGGAAATCGGAGATTGGGGACTGCCGCTTCCGTTTAACGAGTACTGGTCCGGCGGCAATAATGAACAAATTTATGAAACCAGAGTACTCTCACACTCCTTTGTAGGCCATAATAGCTCCTTTATTACCGCCGGACGACCTAGCGGCATCGGACCGTATGTACTGCTAATCCCTGATGCCTCAACGGGTGCTGGTCTCGAATATCAGGACCATTGGAGAACTGAGGAGCATCCCGGCAGCACTTGGGCTATGGAGCAAGGCGGCTGGTCCGAAGGACTGAATGTGTTCTATATCCACTCCAATGTCATCAAGAGCACCAACCGTGGTTATCTCGGAAGCACCAGTCTGTGGCTGGCTCCTGGTGAAAGCAAAACGTATGCCTTTAAATTTTATAAAGTAGCGGACGAGCAGGCTGTAAAGGACAGGCTGTACAGTGAGGGACATGTGGATGTGACCGTGGTTCCGGGTATGATTGTCCCGACCAATCTCAAGGCCAAATTCGATCTGCATACCAGCAAATCCATTACCTCTGTCACAGCGCAATATCCGTCCGAAACGACCATCAGCTATCTGGAAACAGCCCCTACAAACCATAAAATATATGAACTTACACTGGGACGACTGGGACATAACAATATTACTGTAAACTATGGTAACGGCGAAAAAACCGTTCTCCAGTTCTATGCCATCGAGCCAGTCGAAGCTGCACTTCAGCGTCACTCTACCTTCATGGTCAACAGCACCCAATGGAACGTGCCGGGCGACCTGAGGGACAAGGTCTTTGATGACTGGATGATGCAATACAAGGCCAAACGCAACAGCTTTGCTGGCTACTGGGGCTGGGGTGATGATTGGGGACTAACTCACGGCCAGTTTCTGGCGGAGAAAAACGTTCAGAAGCCCGTAGCATCTGAAATCAAGGCAGTCGATGATTATTTGGAGGTGGCCATCTGGACGAATTTGATGGAAGGCCATCATACCGATTATCTGGTTCCTGATTTCCTGATGCCGCAGCCTAATACGACACCAACGTACCGGGGCTATGCCTATCCGCACATTTATAATACATTTTTTAGCATGTATAAACTTGCCAAGCTGTATCCCAACCTGATCAGCTATCGCAATAGCAAAAACACATATTTGCTACGTGCTTATCGTATTTTTAAAACGTTGTATGAAGGCCCTGTTGCTTATAATTGGAACACGGGACTCATGGGTGAGCTAACTACACCTGATATTATTAAAGCGCTTCAGGAAGAAGGCTTGACCACCGAGGCTAACGACCTGATTGCCAAAATGGCTACCAAGTACAACAATTTCAAAAACACCACCTATCCTTATGGCTCTGAGTATAACTATGACAACACAGGTGAAGAAGCCGTATATACACTCGCCAAAATGAACAACAACACGACCATGATGAGCAAAATCAACGCCAAAACGCGTGCTGCACGCGGTCATATGCCTGTCTGGTACTATTACGCCGATCCGGTCACCATCACCGGAGAGAATTGGTGGAACTTCCAGTACACCACCTCACTGGCTGGCTATGCGATGGATGACTGGACACGTCGGCATTCGTCCAAGCCCGAAGTGGATCAGCGTCTGTCCTATGCCGCCAAGCTGGCGAACATCGGGGCGATTAACTCGGGACAGATCAGCTCTGATCCTGCCAATATCGGGGCGGTATCGTGGACATATCAGGCGGGCAAGGGCAATTATGGCGCACTCGGTCTGGACGGCGGTCCCCTCTTTAACGGATGGCGCGGCATGTCCGGGGAAGCCGACCTGGGGCTGTTTGGAGCCATTAAAATCCTAAGCTCGGATGTGGCTGTAGATCCAATATTCGGCCTGTTCGGCTATGGATGTGACGTTACGGAAAGCAATAACAGCTACGCGATCACTCCAAAGGACGGTGTATTCCAACGACTGCATCTGATCACCCAAAAGCTGAGTGTGGAGCTGAATCGGGACCAATATAGCTTGGCCAACGTGTCCAAGTCCAAGAACAATATCCGCCTGACACTGAAAAATATGACCCCAGGCACGACTCATACTACCGTTATGAGCTTGACCGGACTCGCGGCAGGTACGTATGACGTGCTCGTAGACGGCACAAAAACCGGATCAGTCACGGCTGCTAACAGCTCTGCGACCACGGTCAGACTGAATATCGGTACGGCAGCCAACTATGATATCCGTATCCAGTCGAGTACAGACAACCCGTCTCCCGTCGGAGACATTGTAGCCCGTTATGAATTTGACGAAACGGCCGGATCTACCGCAGCCGATTCGTCAGGTTATGGACAGCAGGCCAGTGTAAGTGGAGGCGCGTGGGGAGCCGGACGGAAAGGCAATGCCCTGCACTTTAACGGTACAGACGCCTATGCTAGCCTGCCCGGTGGTATCGTTAGCAGCATAAATGACTTTACGATTGCCGCGTGGGTACGGGTGAACACGCATAACGGCTGGGCACGCCTGTTTGATTTTGGAGCAGGCACGGATCGGTATATGTTTTTGACACCCAAGGCCGAGGGAACCGGTATGCGTTTTGCTATCACCGTCTCGGGGAACGGAGAGGAACAACAGTTGAATGCACCAGAGCTGGCAACAGGGGGTTGGAAGCATGTCGCCGTGACTTTGTCAGGCAATACTGGAATGATGTATCTGGACGGTGTAGAGGCGACGCGTAACACGAACATGACGCTCAAGCCTTCCAGCCTTGGACTGACAGACCGGAACTACATTGGGAAATCCCAGTTTGATGATCCCTACCTGAACGGTGCAGTGGATGAACTGATTATTTACAACAGAGCCCTAACCGCTCAGGAAATCCGGGGCTTGGCCTCGGCAAGCAGCACCATTACAGCCCATGATGTGGGAGCCCATTCATATGCTGAAGGAGCAGATTAGAATATATTCATTCATGCCGTTAACGTTTTAGATTATGAATGATTTGTACCGTGAATGATTTGCGTCGTGAATCATTATCGTCATAAATAATTGGTATCGTGAATGATTCTTCCTATATTAGCTCCACCCCCGGATTACTTAAGTTAAGTCTATAATCAGGGGAGAAATCCGGGGAGATGATGCTTCCGAAGCAAGCAGTCCTTCGAAAGCTTTTAAAGCGACCGCTTTATCGGGACGATCAGCGGCAGCTTTTCCATCTGTAGGACGTTTAGCTTCGTCTAATGCGTGTCGTTCTTGGTCTTAAGCGAACCAGTTCCTCACTGGTGAGTTGCCTAGTATAGGAGCGAGGGGAAGAACCTGTATCTACCCTGAGCACCCTGCCTGCCCCGTTGGGGCGGGCTACCCGTGTGTTGAATACCTGCATCGCCCACTGCACCGGAAAGGCTATGGATAAGCGACCATCTGCCGTGCCTGCATAGTTGACCGCAGCTGCATAATTATCTGACTGTCTGAGCCATACAGAGCCAGAATCCCCAGGTAGTGATACGGGAGTCGTACCTCTAATAACCGTCTGATCTTCGAAGGTCAGCAGGCCCAACTCTCCGCCATAATTGATTTGCAGGTCCGTATAGACGGACTCTACCGTGCCATTGACCCGTCCGGTCGTACGCCCAACCTTCTTCAATCTTTCTCCTATGCGATATGCGGTAACATGACCTGGAATCGCTCCTACCGTAGCGTAACGCGGATTGAGTAGGTTGTTACGGGTCGGAAGCGAAAGCGCCGCATCAATCAGGTTTGTACCGGTGGGATTCAAGCGTACGTAACGATACAGCCTTCCTATACGATCCTGAGTAACCGTCCCCCCATCGGCTCCGCCTGGCTGTATTGTAGCCTCCCGATTGTCTGTATTGGAGGGATTGAGGACATGGTTATTGCTAAAAAGATAACGCGTCGCCGGCGCTCCAGTTGGGGCAACGATGAGTCCGGTTGAACCAGAGCCTTCAATCGTCCCGACACTGTAGCCGGCGATGACCGGGCGTATGCGCACTTTGTAGTCCGTGGCATTGGCTCTGATCTTTCCAGTTTTTACAATTCGGACTGGAACGTTCGTTTTCTTTCCTAAGGCGGTGGCCGACAGGAGTCCAGTAGAGGCCGACGCTAGACGGTCCGTATACACAATGACAGCGGCTCCCTTTTTGGGATGGGCAGGGTCCCTGTATCCTACGCCAATGCCGTGGACACCGGACATTTTTAAGACTCGCTTGGCCATCCGCTTTTTCACTTGAAGCGCGGCCGAGAAGGTAGCCAACATAATCATCTCCTTTTACATTCAGATGAAATATTGTATGGCTAGAGACGCTTCACGTTCCATTTGATCTTACGATCGCTGTATTGAAAAGCATATGAAAAAATTCCAAAAAATGGTATACTCATTTCCGAAATTGACATCTTATCATTGGATCTTAATGTTCAAGGAGGTACTTTATGTTTTCAATCATGTTGACATACAGCATACAAGCCATTGCAATTTTACTAATTATCTTTGAATTGTTGAGAAAAAACAGAAAAAAAATAGGCTGGGGATCACTTTCACTGCTGTTATCTCTTCTTGGCATGGCTGTTTCTTTCGAATTTGGCAATTACATATTGGGAGACCAGTTGCTTTCCTTTTTAGGATTGCCCACCTGGTCTAACAGTGTTGATAATACTAGGTTTCACTACACCATTTATCTATCCAGTATTTTTTTTATTCCCAGTTTAATCATTGGATATAAAAATCCTAAGGAGTTTGGAGCTACAATCGGAAAACGGATTTCCAGTATATATCTAACTTTGATCATCATTTCGCTTTTATTTTTTATTATAAGTATTTTCTCGAAGTAACGTTGGATGTGCGTCGTTCCAAAACAAAAGCCTTCCTCAGCGGGGGGGTTCTGTTTTATCACATTAATTCCGAACAATCCTGGGTGGGTAATTAGATCAAGGAGCTGATATTATCTATAATTCATTTACCTCCATATTTTTTGCTGCGTTAACTGCAATCACCCTCATAACGTTGCCAAAATTAGAAGCTAGGGTGAGTAAGAGAACAATGTTGAAAGTGAGAATTTCCTTAATAACAACAGTTCTGCTGATCGGAGTCGTGTTGTATATCATTGACCCTCAGTGGTGGATCATTGTAGCCTTTGCAATTTCGTTTGTAACCCTTCCTATCTTTTTATTGAAACGTTGGCGCGAAAAAAGCTGAATCAGAGAAAAAGCCTTCCTTGTTGATAGGAAGGCTTTCCACCTTATCCCTTAACCGCTCCCTCTGCGATGCCCTCCATAATGAATTTCTGAAAGAATGCATAGATCAGGATAACCGGGATGGAGGTCAGCACGAGTGCGGCCAGAATAAGCGACCAATCCTTGTTGTACTCTCCAAACAGCATATTGGTCGAGAGAATCAGGGTGTAATGGTTCACATCCGTCAGCATTAACAATGGAAGCAAAAAGTCATTCCAAATCCACAGAAAATCCAAAATCGCGATGGTAACTGTGATTGGCAGCAGCAAAGGAAATATAATGCGAAAGAACGTTTGAAACTCATTACAGCCGTCCATTTGTGCGGATTCTTCCAGCTCACGCGGGATGGATTTGACGAATCCATGATACAAAAAGATCGCCATATTCACACCCAAGCCGATATAGATCAGGGCCAAGCCGTACGTACTGCCTTGAACGGACAAATCTTTTGCCATTCGCGTAAGCGGTATCATAATAGAGTGAAACGGTACCAGCATCGATGCGACAAACAGGAAGAAAATCGCACCGCTCAGTTTCCCCTGTGTACGAGACAGCTTGTAGCCTGCCAGTGCCGAACAGATCACAATGCCACCAATGCCGATAAAAGAAATAATCGTGGAATTAAGGGCGCTGTTCAGCAAATGAGTCTGATGAAAAGCCTGACTGTAATTTTCAAAGTGAAGCTTCGTCGGCAGCGTCGTAAAGGATGCAAACATCTCACCCTGTGTTTTAAACGAGTTAATTACCGCCATGTAGATTGGGAAGAAGGACACGACAGCGCCCACGCACAGAATCAGCGTAACCAGCAAGGAATTGGCTTTCTTCAGCCTCATGCCTCCACCTCCCTCTTCTTCATGACACGCAGCTGAATCAGGGTGAAGATTAGAACGATCGCGAACAAAATAACGGATTTGGCACTCGCATAACCATAACGGAAGTTGTTGGAGAAGGCCTCCTCATAAATGTTCATCGTAATCACCTGTGTACTGCGCCCCGGCCCCCCGCCAGTCAATCCGTATACGACCTCATACACCTTGAAGGCACCATTCAGCGTCAGGAAGAAACAGATCGTAATCGCATGAGTAATCATCGGCATCGTTACGCTTCGCAATGTCTGAAATGCGTTCGCCCCGTCAATAATAGCAGCCTCCTTCAAGCTTTGTGGTACACCTTGAAGCGCAGCCAGATAGATGATCATCATATAGCCGACACCATTCCAGAGCGACACAATAATGATAGAGAAGAAAGATACTTTCGGATCGCCCAGCCACGATTGGCCCAGAAAGGCGATAGCCGTCTTTTCGGCGATCTGTGGCAGCACGGAAGAAAAAACGAAGGTCCACATAAATGCGCTAATAATGGTACTGATCATATTGGGCATGAAAAATATTGTCCGGAAAAATCCTTTGGTACGTGTACGCGACTCAATCAACACTGCCAATGCCAGTGCCAGTACATTTTGCAGCACAATCATCACTAATACGTATTTAAGAGTAAACCAAAGGGAATTAAGAAAATCGGGGTCTTCCTTCAACGATTCCACAAAGTTCCCCAAGCCGATAAAGCTGTAATTGGGATTCAAGCCGTTCCAGTCTGTAAAGCTGTAGTACATGCCGCTGATCGTTGGAATGAGCAGGAAGATAGCATAAAAGATCAGCGCCGGAGCCGTAAACGCCAGTAGCATGACGTATTTTTTATAGATTTTAAAAGGCATGGAGTCTCTCCCTCCTGGTGTAATTCTATAGGTTACCGTTACTTGTTCACTTTGTTATACGATTTCCATGCCTTATCCAGCGCCTTAATGACTTCATCCTGCGTGAGTTGGCCTGCATAGTAGGATTGTAGCGATTTGCCTGCCTCGTCCTTGACCGCTTGCGGGATAGATGGATCTTGGTACGACTTGCCTGCTTTCACATATTCGGTAGCGTCATTAACCCAAGGATAGCTTTTAAACGTATGCACTTTGGAGATCGGGTTAAATTTCAATGCTTCATAGAACGCGCTAGAATCCTTGTCATCCAGCACATAGTTAACAAAATCGAGCGCAACCTCCTTGTTCTTGCTTGTGGAGGATACAGCCAGCGAAGTCGAAGTGGACAAATTAATCAATGTCGCATTGGGATCGTCATTAATCGGAAGCGGTGCTACCCCAAAATCCATCTTCGGATCCGATTTTAAAATCGTTTCCGCAAACCACGGTCCCTGAATCCACATCGCCGCTTTACCCGAGGCAAACGCAGCCGATCCATCATCCCCGCCGATTTCCAGCGCCTTGTCCGTACCGTTGCTATTCACCAGATCAATAATATCGAACATGCTCTTCATTTCGGAAAAGGAGCCTTGGTCCTGATTCATCCGTTCGATAAAATCTTTGTTCTGTGTGTTCATCATCGCACCTGCTGTCAGAGGCACGAACAGCTGTGGAATCCAGGATTCCTTGTAAGACAACAGGAACGGTTTTACATTATTCGCTTTCAGCTTCTCAACCACAGCCTTCATTTCGGTCAACGTTCCCGGCGGCTGCAAATCCAAATCCTTAAATATCTTTTTATTGTACAAGTAGCCCCACGAGATCGTTTCTAAAGGAACCGCTACGACCTTTCCGTCTTTGGTTGTCACCGAAGGCTTCACACTATCCATCAATTTGTTAACAAAAGGCTGACCGGACAAATCCTCCAAATAGCCCGCTTTATAAAACGGAGGAATTTCATTCACCGCGTGCAATGCAAATACGTCCGGCGCATCGTTGGATGCGAGTCTTGTCTTCAAAATTTGTGCGGCGTTGTCAGCAGGCGGCATCTCCAGTTGCACCGTAACGTCGATATTTTTATCTTTCTTCTCTTTCGCTACGAAAGCATTAATGTATTTATCGTAGTGCTCCTTCAAACGGGGCTGAGCAATAAACATTTTGAGATTCACCGTTTTGCCGTCTCCACCGGAACCGCTGCTGTCACTGCCTGAAGAATTCGCTCCACACCCGGCCAATAACGTGCCAACCAGCATCGTGCTCAATACACATTTCCACATTTTCATGAAAAATGACCTCCCCTATTTTGAAAATAACCGTTGCCCATCGGCAAATCAGTTGTTATTCAAAGCAGCTATGCCGCCGGTCTTCAACCTCTATTCAGCTCTGTGCGAACTTCATAAAGGTCAAATTCCTTTGTACTGCTCGTTTTGTATACGCTTTCATTATAGAATGAGAGGTCACTTCTGCCATTGGACACCCTTAGCTTATTGGATTGGACTTTTTTAAACTTCCTTCCTCATTTCACCGGGTGCCATGCCAAAATGCTTTTTAAATACCCGATAGAAATAAGACACATCCTCATATCCTGCCATCTCCGCGACTGCTTTGATTGAAATCTGTTTATTGACCAGCCATTCCCGCGCCTTTTCCATTCTTCGCTCTACGATGTAGTCCGTTACATTTTGACCATACTCCTGCTTAAATACCTTACTCATATACTCTTTACTCACAAAAAAGTTTTTTGCCAACTGCTCCAGTGTAATCGGCCCAGCAAAGTGACTGTCGATATATCGCCGTACCTCTTCTAAATTCAGTTTGTTTTTGTATTTCCGCTGCCGAATGAGCTGATCCAGTTCCTGAACATAGCACGACGATACGAATTCCAGCGCATGTTCTACAGAGGATACGGCATCCTGCGACAGTGGGAATCCTGCCTTTGCCGTAGAAGTATCTAGCCCGTTATCCGCTGCGAGCTCTTTTAGCAGGGAAAGAAGCTCCTGCACCAGTCTGCCCAGCATATGTGGACTTGGTGCTCCATAACTCTCCAGCTCCTGCATAACCTGCCTACAAGTTATATTCACCCCGTCACGGTTCAACTCATTAAAATAAAGACGCAGCAGTTGCTTATACCGGGTCAGCTTGTGAAAAAACTCATAATCCAGCTCCGTCGCTTCTTGCTGCTGTTCAGCAGCCTTGACCTCCAGATCGTTTTTGCATTTGAGCAACACTGCATTCAGCTCTGCAGGATTGACTGGCTTTAACAAATAATCGACGGCCTTGTAACGGATGGCATGTTTGGCATACGCAAAGTCATCATATCCGCTCACGACAATGATTTTTACATCAGGACAATGGTTATTTAGCGCTTGCAGCAGCTCCACTCCGTCCGCACCCGGCATGTGCATATCAGTAATCACAATATGGGGAGCTAACTCCCCGACCAGCCTGAACGCCTCGTCTCCGTCTTCAGCCTCACCCACTACCAACATTCCAAGTTTTTCCCATGTGCCAAATGTCTTTAGAATATCGCGGTTCCACGGCTCATCGTCCACAATTAATACTCTGATCATACTTTTCCCTCCTCTGCTGAGGTAAATGGAATGCGGATAGTGACACTTGTACCGACTCCCTGCTCACTATCTATCGTCACTCCGTAGCGCACTCCAAAATTCATCCGTATGCGTGAAGACACATTGCTCAATCCGATATGACTACCCTGCGCCCAGATCGGTTCCTCCGACGCGTTTTCCAGCTTTGCCCGTACTTTTTCCAGCTTGTCCGGGGCCATGCCGTTTCCATTATCGCAAACCGTAATACACACATCTTCTTTCATAATCTCCACCCGAATCCCCATTCTCCATGCCCCCGCCTTTCGGTCAAGACCGTGCTGAAACGCGTTTTCCAACAATGGCTGAAGCGATAGCTTAGGCAGACGAATATCCATCGCCTGTTCTTCCGTCTCCACCTGAAACACCAATCTTTGTGGAAATCGTCGCTGTTGGATGCGCATATAGTGTCCCACATGGTCGAGCTCTGCGCGTAAAGAGGCCAAATCCTGAGGTTCCCGTACCACGTAACGGAACATCTCACTCAGCGACCGAATGACTTCATAGGTGTCCTCCGGCTTTTGCGAAAACACCATACTTCCGATCATTTGCAGCGTATTTTGCAGAAAATGTGGATGAATCTGCGCTTGGAGCGCTTTCAATTCAGCCGTCTTTTTTTGCAAATTTATACTGTATTCCGCCTGAATATGCTCGCGAATTCGGCCTGCCATCCCATGCAGACTTCTTTCCAGCAGCCCAATCTCATCCGGGCGTGTACTTGGCTGTCCAATCGGTCCTTTGATCATATCCAGCTCCTGTACAGAACGCGCCAAATGAACAATCGGACGTGCAGTCCGCCATGCGATGAAAACGGCAATGCAGATGGAAACCAGAATTGAAATCACGCCTACGATAATACCATACAGCATCGTTGAAAAAGCGCTGTGGTTAATGGAGGAAGTGGGTACGATTTTGACCAGCTTCAGCCCAACTACATCCAGATCATTATAGAACACATAATGTTCAGCAGTTTGAATCATCCCGAGACCCGGCTTAACGTCACGAAGAGCTGACAGCACACTTGCAGGAGGAGGCGACTGCCGAGCCTGTGCTGGATACATAACTCCGCCATCTGCATCTGTAATAAGCACCTGATGCTGATCCCCTCGTCCCAGCAAGCCCAGCGTCTGATCGAATTGCGACCACAATACATCCAAAGAAATAGCCCCCGTCTGCTTCTGGTCTTCAAAACGCCGAATACTGCGCGTCAAAATAAAGCGTTCCGGGTCAGCAAAGCTTGGACGAATCGAATAATCCTTATTCGCTTGCCACATCTCGGCATACTGTGGGGGAATACCGCTCACTGTCGTAATTTCATTTTGCATACTATTGAAGGTAAACAAGGTTTGCGATTGCTTCAAATAAAGCTGGATGCCGATCACATGACTTCCGGCCGAATAATACACATTCGCCATCGTATTCAGCATTTTTCGCTGGGCATTAAATTGGCTTGAAAGATTGTCAGGCTCGCGCTCATTCAAATAATCGCTCAGATCAGGGCTGATCTGAATACTGTAAATCAGATGATTCAGACGATCTAGCTGGTCGCTGATATAGATCCCCGTCCATTTCATATTGGACATGTTCGTCTCTACTACTTCAGCTTCCATGGAAGCTCTACTTTTTTCCGCAGCCAGCACCGTGACAGCAATGACCGGCAGCACAGATAGAACAATCATCGTCAAGATCAGCTTGAGCTGAATGCTGCGTCGATACGGGGCCGTCAGCGCCCGGAACCAGCGGACTGCTCGGGTTGTCATAGCGATGCACTCCTCTATTCAGCCATATGCGAAAACGCCCCGCAATTCGCAGGGGCGCTTCATGTACCGGATACTCCCGGGGAATACCTATATGATATTATTCGTGAGTCGGTTTCGGCTCACTATTCATCATTTACGCTTCTTCGATAATTATAACACCCCAAGGCTCTAATGTAAGCGTTTGTCCTTGGGTAACCGCATGCTCCCCAATCAGCTCCTTGCCGTCTCCATGCGAATATACCACCGAGCCTGCTTGTTCGGAATAGTTAAAATAGTACCGGATTGTCCGTCCCAGCTCATTCGTGCCGGATTTAACAATGATCGGATAAGACGCTCCCTGATCCAGTCCCCATACTCCTGCCTTTTTGGCTACAGAGCTGAATAGTTCACGGATGACCGCCGGACTGACGACACAGCCGATGTAGGTCGCTGTTCCCTGACCATAGCGGTTTTGCGTAATCGCGGCATATTTTCCCCAATGCGGGTGATCGTAATAGGCCAATACTTCGGCGGTCGTCGGGGTAATCAGCTCCATCCACGTATCTACCTGATTGTCCTCTGGTGCCACCTCAAAAGGATTATTCTTAAGCGTCACCTTCTTTGGCTCCACGAACAAGCTGTAATGAATGCCGCAGGCTTCGCTAATCACGCCCGGCTGCCGGGACGTTCTCACCTGCACATGCTCGTCGGTAAATCCGCTTCGGAATGTGTATACTATATGACCACCTTTCTCCACATATCGGTTCAGCTTCTCCAGTAGTGCGTCTGGGGCAGAATAGAGGACCGGGACGATCAAGAGATCATAGTCGTCAAACGATTCTGTACCTGGATGAACAATATCCGTCCCGATATTCAGTTTATACAACTCGTCATACAAACGACGTACGATGTCATTGTAATTTAACGGGCTACTCATATTAAATTTAAACCAGTCAATCGACGTCAATGCTTCGTTGCTGACCAGAATCGCCGTTTTATTTTTCTTTTTCAGGTTGACCAGATGCGGAGACAATCTTGCAAAATCCTTCCCTATGGTCTGTGCTTCCTCATACACAGGATTCGGCTCAAAATCATGGCTGAGCAGACCCTTCCAGTAGGTTTCGAAAGAATTATGGATGGAATGCCAGTGCCAGTATGCCACCATATTGGCCCCGGAAGCCAGATGGCTGAACGCTTGCAGACGCAATTGCCCCGGATAGGGAACCCAGTGGGTAAAGGCCTGCGCTTCCGTTTCCAGCACTAGATAGTTGTTATTTTTCGTCGAACGCGCCACATCGCCACCAAAGGAAATTTCAATGCCAGTCAGGTCATCCTGTGATGGATGGTAAATATCCACCCCAGTCACATCAAAGGCTTGCGATGCCGCAAAGTGATCCACGTCTGGCTGAACACCAAAGGAATGACCTCTCCATTCAAAATCAAAGTTTTGCGTAACAAATTGGTCCTCCCGCTTATATTCCTTCACCAGCGCGACCTGCCATGCCAGAAAGTCCGTCACAAGCTTGCGCTGGAATTGGGAAAAGGCTGCGCCCAAACTTCCATTAATCGTTCCGACCACCGAAGGAAAGTCCTCCCAGCTATTGATGCGATTACTCCAGTAGTCCAGACCAAATTTGCGGTTTAGCTCCTCCAGCGATTCGAACCGCTCCCGCAGATACTTTACAAATTGCAATTGCACATTGGGCCCACTCGTGTTGTAATGCTTGGTCTCGTTATCCGTCTGAAAGCCAATGACCGCCGGATGCTGACTCACCCGTCCAATCAGCTTGCGTATGATTCGCTCAGCATGGAACAGGTACACCGGGTTCGTAATGTCCATAATCTGGCGAGCCCCATATTTGCCCGGACCTTGAGGCGTTGTCGCCAATACATGGGGATGCTCCTTCACCAACCATGTGGGTACGGCATAGGTGGGCGTCCCCACAATGACTTCAATGCCCGCCTTATGCATGGCGTCCAGCACCCGATCCACAGAAGTAAAATCAAACACGCCGTTTTGCGGTTCATGCGTACTCCAAGTGGATTCGGCAATCCGCACCACGTTGATGCCCGCATCCTTCATCATTTGGATATCCTGGTCCAAACGGTCATATGGCATATATTCATCATAATAAGCAACACCGTACAGTAGCTTTTTCATCAAGTCGTCCTCCAATTAGGTTCGTTAGGATTTTGTAAAATTCGATTCCAGTCGCTTCGAAGTGCAAGATATAGACGAACCAAGCCGCTCTTTAGATTGGCCCGGTCAATGATCACGCTGAAGATCGGAGCGCTAAGTGCATCCCATATACGGGCTAGTACGAAATAAAGTACCGATAATAGAAACAGATATGCCAACATAATCCGTATAAATAGTAGAGCAAGCGCTTTCTTTTATATATAAAAGCTTATACTATAGCATTTGTAAACGCTCTTTTATTATAGTTAAATGTTAGATACAATGAGATTGTCTAAGCGGTGTAAAATTTGCCCTAATCGAAGGTGATCTGATGATATTAAATCCTGATGTTGATCCAGCTCTATTTCATGATTGCCAATGGCTGCCCATTATTGACTGGAATGTGAAATTTTTTGGCGCCCATATTCACCGGGTCCAAGCGGATTGGTGCATGCCGGAGGAATCTCATATCGGTTTTGAAATTGCACTCATTTTAGAAGGTCGTCAGGAAACGATTATGGAAAATAACGTATATTCGGTTGGGGAAGGTGATATTTTAATTATTCCGCCGGGTTTCAAGCATGTGAGTCAATGTGTTTCCCCAAACGGCATGTACTATTTTAGTTCTCATTTTAATGTCGATGATCCATTGTTCCGTCAGGAAATGATTAAGAGCAATCAGCTCTTTTTTCCAGCGGGTACTGAAACGAATACCAAGCTGCAAAAGGTCGTCCATAGCTGGATTGGCATGGTGCAGGAAAGCGGAGAATATACGACAGCAGACCGTTTTCGTATGCAAATTGCTTTATTTGAGCTATTCGGGATATTCTCGCAAATGATATCTACCGGTTTGGAGCCCAGAATTGCACCTTCATCCGTTCAATATGCCAAGGCCATCATGGAAGCCATTCAATCAAGGTTTAAGCCTTATCGGGAAGATGAATCTGGCGAGCAAGCGTTCCGTCTTGAAGATGTGGCGGCTTCCCTCGGGATCAGTCCCGGCTATGCCCAGGAAGTGTTCCGCAAGGTATACGGTTATTCTCCACGTCACTATCTATCGGAGACCAAGCTGCATGAGGCTAAGGTGCTGATCCAGCAGCCCAATCTGCCACTCAACAAGGTAGCTTCCCTGCTCGGATATTCCAGTCTGGCTCATTTCAGCAGGCAGTTCAAGCGCTGGACAGGCACCAGCCCACTTAAATACCGCCAGACGTTAAAACCGATTACTGATGAGCAAAGGATTAAGATATAAGGACGGATAGCAAAAGCTCCACCGTGTTATTCAACCAAAAAAAGAGCGTGACACCGAATATCGCGGTTGTCGCGCTCTTTTGTCTCTATTTTCTATAAGCTGTACCGTTGCCTTAATGATCTAAAATCTTGACCAAGCACTCATTATTCAGATCACAGCCTAATATCCCCTATATGCTGGTGCACCACATACATCATCCCCATTAGGAATACGGCCAAAGCTAAGTAACTGATGCCAAATTTCCAGCGCGATGATGCGGGCACTTCGTAATATTTATCATTTTCAAACGGAATGTAATCAATCCCACACAGCAATCTGAGCTGGTACGCATCCGGCGTCGGTATATGTTCCACACCGTTCAGCCATACATGCTGGACAAGACACTGCTGCGGCAGCTTAAGTGTCTGCTCCACATCCAAACTTTCCATATACACCGTCACATATTGCTGCCCCTCCAAATCCGAGTAGGTATTAAAGGATAATCTGCGTGTGTGCTCCGGTCCGGGCAGTGGATATCCTTGCTCATACAGATGCTGTACGTTCACCAGCGGCTTTTGCAAAAAGGATTGGATCTTGACCTCTCCTTTATTGCGTTTAACATATTTTTTGTACAAATCGTAGGCAAAGAACGCCCATATGAAGAAAAATAAAAAGGATTTTAAATATACTACGACTACAATTCCACCCAATAAGCCCACCAGCCACAGCCAACGCGTCACTGCCGTGGAAATCCGTCCTCCGTCGAGTGGATGAATCGGCAGCAGGTTGATCAGGTTCAGGAAAAAACCGACATACGAGAGCGCATACAACAGGGGACTGCCTGTTGCATAGGCTCCTGCGTATACCGCCATAGCCCCAACCGTCCCCAGTAACGGGCCGCCCATGGCTACATAAGCCTCTGTCTGCGCATCCAAAGGTTGCCGTTTCATTGTGATCAGCGCACCGAGAAAAGGAATAAATAACGGTGCTGACACGGGAAGCCCCTTGCGCTTGGCAGCCCATACATGTCCCAGCTCATGCACAAACAACAGCAACACGAATCCAACCGCAAATCCCCACGGGTAAATGATCGCATATGTGCTAATCGTTATCGCCATAGATATCAGCGCACCGCCAAATTTACTGAATTTTAAAAGGGCAAGTAACGACTTGCCTTTCAGAAGAAGCAATGCTGCTGCACTACCAAGGTACCATTTGGATGAGCCGGATTTGGAATCGGTCTTTTTCTCTTCATTTTGCAAAGGTATCCGTCTCCTTTCTTTAACACTTCCATTGTATCCTGCTATGTGCAGCTTGTAAAAACTTCTCTAACCCACAGATAAGCACCCAAGTGTTCATCCTCCTGTCTGTTCTGTTATCATGTAAGAAAACGGAATAACCCAGGAAAGGATTACGAATCATGAGTTTTGAACTTACCCGGCGAGCCATCAGACAACTATGCAGTCAAGCCGCTTATGACGACGGGGATGCCTATTACCGGGCCAAAAGAGTGGCCTTTACACAAATAGATCATGATGAAGGTGTATACGAAGCTACGGTCAAAGGAAGCAGCTTTTATGCTGTTGCGGCGATGATCCGATCCAATGGAAGTATCCGAGCAGAATGCACCTGTAGCACATTTCAGAACACCGGACGATATTGTAAGCATATCGCTGCTGTTCTCCTTAACGCGCATGATATACGCCGTGGAAAAAGTCTGTCTGTACGCTCCTACGCCTCCAGACTTCATCCCGGTACTACCCCAGATACAGCAGGAAGCATGGATTCAGACGGGATGTACACATCTACAGATGCTCCATATGATCACACTGCTAGAACGGCACGATCCTCTGACATCACACGAGGCGATCTCCAGCTGACCGACAGTATGTTAAAACTATTTGACCGCAAGCGACCGCTTCGCAGCACACCAACCCTGCTGGATACTCGCGCGGTCTTGGATTTTCAGTTCATCATCCGGCCTTTTGCCTACGGTTACCAAAAATATATGTTTGGTGTGGAAATGAAGGCTGGGCCCAAACGATTATATATCGTCCAGAAAATTCGTCCGTTTCTGGATAGTATTGACCGTGGGGATAGCTACATGTTCACGAAAAGCTTCTCGTACGAGCCTGAGTTGTACCGCTTCCGTCCTGAACATGACGCTATTCTCCAGCAATTATCCCAGGTGTGCCACCATGAGCGTATGATTCGGGAAACCTCAGGTACGTATTCATCTTCCGGTAGTCATATGAGCGGCGAGCGAATGCTCCTCATCCCGCCTGCGGCTTGGGAAAAGCTGCTCCCCTTGCTGACAGCAGCACAGGGCATCTACTTTGAAATTCACGGAAACATGAGCGAGGGTATTCCCCAGTCCGACCTGATGCTTCCGCTGCAATTTGAATTTGATGAGGCCGAAATCGAAGGCTACCAGCTAAGCATACAAGGATTAGATGACTTGACCATCATGGAAGACTATGGTGTCGTCATTGCCGATGGCAAGCTTGTCAAACAGAAAGCCGATCCCTTACGGCGTTTGTCCGAGCTAAAACGGATGGTAGAAGTACACCACAGGCGAAAAGTTCAGATTGCGCCAGAGCAGATGGAATCTTTTATGGACAAGGTTGTACCCGGGTTAATGAAGCTCGGACGTGTTCATATGACTCGGTCCGTCTCAGATCGGGTCACACAGCAGCCATTGAAGGCAAAGCTATATCTGGACCGGGTAAGAGACAAGCTACTGGCAGGACTGGAGTTCCAATATGGGGATATCATCATCAACCCGCTGGAAACAGATCCACGAACTCCTGGTAACGACCGTATTCTGATACGTGATGGGGAACAGGAGCAGCGGATTTTGGAGCTGATGGAGCATAGCTCCTTCGCCAGAACAGACAGCGGATATTTTATGGAAAATGAAGATGCAGAGTATGATTTTTTGTACCATACTGTTCCGCAACTGGAAAAGCTGCTCGATGTCTATGCTACAGGTGCAGTCAAAGCGAAAATAAACAATACTCTGCCTACCCCAAGGATACGGGCGGAGTGGGATGAACGTACAGATTGGCTTGAATTTAAATTTGATATGGAGGGCATACCGGAACCGGAAATTCGCAAACTGCTCAAATCGTTAGAGGAAAAACAGAAATATCACCGTCTGCCGAATGGTGCCTTGCTGCCGCTCGAAACAGAAGAGTACAAGGAATTGATTCGGTTCATGAATGAAACAGGTATCCGCAAAAGTGATCTGGATGCAGCACAAATTCGTGTTCCCGTCACGCAAGGACTGTACTTAATTGATCCTCACGATCATGGGAAAAATCTGACTTTGGGTAAAACCTTTCGCCAGCTACTGGAAAATATACGCAACCCAGACCATCTCGACTTTCCAGTTCCAGACATGCTTGCCCCAATCTTGAGAGATTATCAGCTTTACGGCTTTCAATGGCTTAAGACATTGGCGCATTACCGTTTTGGGGGCATTTTGGCAGATGATATGGGGCTGGGTAAAACGCTGCAAAGTATCGCCTTTCTCGTCTCAGTATTGCCGGAGATTCGCAGCCAGCAGCTTCCAGCCATGATCGTGTCCCCTGCATCACTGGTGTACAACTGGCGGAATGAGCTGGAGAAATTTGCTCCACACGTCCGCGTCACTATCGCAGATGGCAGCCCGGAAGAACGCGGCCGAATCATACGGGATGCCGCCAGTTATGACGTCGTCATTACGTCCTATCCGCTGCTACGGCGCGATGCAGATGTGTACAGCAAGCCATCGTTTCATACGCTCATTCTGGACGAAGCGCAGGCTTTCAAGAACCATGCCACCCAGACGGCACAGGCTGTTAAGGATGTAAAAGCTCGTTATCGTTTTGCCCTGACAGGAACACCCGTAGAAAATACGTTGGAAGAGCTGTGGTCCATCTTTGACGTTGTATTTCCCGCGCTATTTCCCGGCGGGAAAAGAGCGTTTCACAACATGCCTCGAAATGTGATCGCCAAGCGGGTTCGTCCATTTCTGCTGCGCCGTCTTAAGAGCGATGTCCTCAAGGAGCTGCCGGAGAAAATCGAATCCGTGCAGGTATCCCGGCTTCTGCCAGATCAAAAAAAGCTGTACACAGCCTATTTGGCCAAGCTTCAGCATGAAACGTTGAAGCATCTCAACGAGGAAGGATTTCAGAAAAATCGGATCAAAATTCTCGCCGGTTTGACTCGACTTCGTCAGCTCTGCTGTCATCCTGGCTTGTTCATCGAAGGATATACGGGTAGCTCTGCCAAATTTGAACAGCTGTTGGAGATCATTACGGAATGTCTCAGCTCCGGGAAACGGATGCTCATTTTTTCACAGTTCACCACAATGCTTCAAATGATCGGACGTGAGCTTGCTCGAGAAGGGGTGTCCTACTTTTACCTGGATGGGCAGACTCCCGCTCTGGAACGAGTCGAGCTGTGCAGTCGCTTCAACGAAGGAGAACGCGAGCTGTTCCTGATTTCTCTAAAGGCAGGAGGCACTGGCCTGAATCTCACCGGCGCAGATACGGTCATTCTGTATGACCTGTGGTGGAATCCCGCTGTAGAGGAGCAGGCTACCAACCGCGCACACCGAATGGGCCAGAAAAAAGTCGTACAGGTTATTCGTCTCGTCGCCCAAGGTACGGTAGAGGATAAAATGTATGAGCTGCAACAAAAAAAGAAAAACATGATCGACCAGGTCATTCAGCCGGGGCAAGAAACCCTTTCGGCACTGACCGAGCTGGAGATTCGCGAACTGCTCATGATCTAGCCAATTCCACATGCACAAAAAGGTCCAATCACGGTAGAAATTTTCCCGCATTGGACCTTTTTGCTTCTAAATATGATTGTTTGGATCGAGCAGATTAATCCTGTTTTAATACTCTAGGTTCAATGGGGACCAGGTTAGACTCAATCTGGGTGCGCTGAGGCTCATACCATTCAGGCAGCATCAGCTTGTGCCCCAACTCATTCAATTCCTCATCCACGGTAAATCCGGGTGGATCGGTTGCGATCTCGAATAAAATACCGCCCCGCTCGCGGAAGTATACGGCATTGAAGTATTGGCGATCTACAATACCACTGGTCCCAAAACCATGCTGATGAACCCATTCGTTCCACGCCTGATGCTCCGTATCATCCTGCGCGCGCCAGGCAATATGGTGAACCGTACCGGCGCCGCCATTCCCCCACGGGACATCTTTGACCGGAATATCGATCAGGTTGCCCAAATCACCTGTCGTCTGATAGCGGATGTAGCCTGCATTTGCGTCTTCTCCGATTGGAGTCATCCCCAGGACGTTCTCCAACACCTCTTGCGTATGCTTGGAATCCGCACTGTACAGTACCGCCCCGCCAAAGCCCTTGATCGCTTTATCCGTAGGCACGCCGCCTGCTGTCCACGTGTTCAACGGGCCAGCTTCCCGCTCCACCAACTCCAGATGCAAGCCCTCGTTGTCTCGGAACTGGATGAATGACTCGCCAAAACGAGTGGCCTTCGTGAAAGATACCTTCAAGCTGTGCAGACGGTTTTCCCAGTATTCCAAAGCACCGGACGGCACGACATACGTCGTAATCCCGACCTGTCCACCTCCAATCTTACCCTTGCGTGTACCCGGAGCTGGAAAAAAGGTAATGATCGTTCCCGGGCTGCCCTCTTCATTACCAAAGTACAAATGGTATACTTCTGGAGCATCAAAGTTGATCGTCTTTTTAATCAATCGCAGACCAAGTACGCCTGCGTAAAAATCAACGTTGCCCTGCGGGTCGCCTGCAAAGGACGTGATATGGTGTATTCCAGCGGTTTTCAATGACATCTTTATCACTCCTTCATTAACATGTTGATTTATTTACACAAATGATTTACAAATTTCAAAATCCATTGTAGCTGACAAATTGTCCAACCGGCTTGCGGTATCCCCGTGCCCGCTGACCCGATTCGTCCTCTTTACCCAAGGTAATCATCATTACCGGTACAAATTGCTCTGGAATATTCAGTACTTCCTGCACCTTCGCCGGATCAAAACCGATCATCGGGCACGTATCCCAGCCTTTGTCCTTGGCAATCAACATCAATTGCATAGCCGACAGACTGGCATTACGGATCGCCTCTTCTCTCTGGAAGACAGGTCCCCGCTCGCGATAAAACTGAGTTACCGATTCTACTGTGCTATCATATTCCTGCTTGCTCAGAACGCCCAAATTCAGGAATCCTTCGTTGAGGTCGGCTACCTTGGTATAAGCCTCTGTATCCCCCAGCACTACAATGGTCGCCGAAGCCGTTAATATTTTATACTGCTTACTTGCCTCATCATGCAATCTTTGTTTGGTATCAGCATCCTGCACTACGATATAACGCGCATGCTGTAAATTAAAAGCCGATGGAGCAAACTTCACCAGCTGAAATATTTCTTCTAGTTCTTTTGCATCTATAGTAACATCAGGAATAAATTTAGAAGCTGATCTTCTCTCTTGAATAATATTCACCAGTTCGCTCATGTTAAGTTCCACTCCTTGATATTATTTTCAAATGAATTATCTTTAAATTAAGAATATATCCATTCGTGATTTCTGTCAAGTGAAACTATAATAATGTTAGTAAGTATTTTTGGATACAACTTAAGGGCTTCACCAGCCCTTTACAGATCCGTTGCCCGTATTCTCATCGTAATCGCTTCGCGTTGCGCTTTGGTTAAGCTCTTGAAGACCAGCTCATACGAATGGTCGATCATGCTGTACAAATCCTCCAGTGGGAAGGTAGCATCAACCTCAATCGTATTCCAATGCTTTTTATTCAAATGATAGCCTGGCTTAATCGCCTTGTTTTGTTCACGCAGATTTACCGCAATGACTGGATCACATTTCAAGGATACGTGGCAAATGTCATCCTTTTCAGTTAGAAGTGCAAACATCTTGCCCCCTACTTTTAGTACCAGGGGATCAGCACCAAATGGATAATCCTTAACGGCCTCTTTTTGGCTCAGACTATACGCTACAATTTGTTCATACACCAGCCTTCACTCCTCTGCTTGAGTCATCATCTATGAAACGATTTGTGCCCTATTATATCACGCTCTCCACATACAATAGTCCCATGCTACAATTAGAATTCTATCGGGAGGGTCAATCCTTTCTATATGAATTTATCGACCGTCCATGACTTCATACACGTCCTAAAGATTTAGCGATATTTCACATACTGTATCTGCCCAGCTGACAGCCCTTTCACTTCCTATTCGGAAGTGAAAGGGCCTGTTTTGTTCATATAGTAGAGAATGTTATGCAACAGCCCTATATTTTGGTATACTTCCGTGAGAGGCTGTATCGATACATTCGAACGGTACTCTAGTTAGTGTAATTCAATATGTAGATGTGTGAGCCTATGGAGGTGAACTCGTTGGATTTTGCTCTGATCCGCAAGGACCGAGACAAAAGAACGGTCGCAAATTGACTCTTTTTTTGCCTTTCGGACCTTTTCAGCCATGTGCTGAAAGGTTTTTTTTGTGATCTAAAATAAAGGTAGGAAAGGATTTGAATGCAACCATGGTAAACTCGAAAGCACTTAATATTTTACAATTGAAGAAAATGAAACAAGAAGGTTCACCTATAAGTATGATTACGGCGTATGACTATCCATCTGCTCGTTTGGCTGAGGAAGCCGGGATCGATATCATCCTTGTCGGTGATTCCGTAGGTAATGTGTTATCTAATTATAACTCCACACTGCCCGTCACTATGGATGATATGGTCTATCATACACGGTCTGTCGTGCGCGGTGCGGAACATACTTTTATTGTCGCGGATATGCCATTTATGACGTACCACGGGAGTAGTGAAGAAGCCCTTACTAATGTGCGCAGGCTCATGCAAGAGGGACATGCCCATGCCGTGAAATTAGAAGGGGGCATGGAAATTTGCGACACCGTGAAGCGAATTGTTCAATCCGGCGTCCCACTACTGGGGCATATCGGACTTACACCACAATCTGTGCATCAAATCGGCGGATACTTCATTCAAGGTAAAAACTCACAGGCCGCTGAGCGCCTTCTAAATGATGCCCGGGCCCTGGAGCAAGCGGGAGCTTTTGCCATCGTGTTAGAGCTGGTGACAGAGGAAGTAGCGAAGAGCATCACCCGAGAGATATCTATTCCGGTCATAGGCATCGGTGCGGGGAGATACTGTGATGGCCAGGTTTTGGTGTATCATGACATGTTACAATACTCAGCTCCTTACCGGGAGAAAAAGTTCGTAAAAACCTATTCGGATATAGGTGCTTTGATTCGCAACAGCATCGGGCAATATGTCGAAGACGTGAAGAATCGTTCTTTTCCGAGCGAGGAGCATGTTTTTAAGGCAGATGAGAACGTAGTAGAAGGACTATATGGGAATGTAAAAGTAAAGGCAGGGACCCTATAATGCGGTTTCTGATTGTAGGTGCAGGGGCGATTGGAGGCTATTTTGGGGGACTTCTTGTTCAAAAAGGAGAAGACGTGACCTTCCTCGTACGCCCTTCAAAAAAATCTCAGTTGGCAGAAGACGGTCTAATTGTTAAAAGTGTTCATGGGGATTTTCAGACACCAGTCCGTGCTATTACAAATGGTGAAGCTGCCGATCCGTTCGACTGTATTATCATTTCGGTCAAAGCGTATCATCTTCCCCAATTGCAATTTGATCTTGAGCCTTATGTCGGTGATCATACCATGATTCTTCCGTTACTTAATGGTTACGAACATTTTGACTTTTTGCGCAAGCAATTCGGTTCTGAAAAAGTGCTGGGCGGACTTTGTTATATTGAAACTACGCTGGATCATGATGGTTCTGTTGTTCAGACAAGTCCGTTCCACCGTATCGTCTTCGGTGAATGGAACGGAGTGCACTCAGAGCGTACACAACTGCTGCTGAATCATCTTGATCATGCAGGCTTCACAGTGGCACGAAGCCACGATATCCAGCGTGAAGTTTGGCAGAAATATATATTCGTTGCCAGCTTGAGTGCAATTACAACACTGATGGATGCCTCGGTTGGGACTATACTTGCCACGGCAGAGTCACGAGCTATATATGAAAAGCTGCTGCATGAGATTGTCACACTTGCTCGCAACGCAGGGATGCCGATTGATTCGGAGATGGAAGCTCATACACTGAAAACGATGGAATCCTTACGACCTGAGATGATGTCATCCATGCAACGCGATATGCATAAAAAGCTTCCGATTGAAGCCAGTCATCTACATGGTTCACTGCTTGCATTGGCTGCAACCAGTAATACTGTTTACCCCATACTCGAAACGGTATATGCCCGATTAAAGGTATACGAGAGCTTATTGGACACCGTCTAAAATTCAAACTTTAAAATCAATTAAAGAGGAAGCGGCAGCTTCGAAGGTGAAAATGAAATCTTAGACTGCCGCTGCAGTTCCTTTATTAAACTTCAAAAATCTAAAGAGTTCCTGTGCTTGAGCATGCTTGCTCAAGCCCTTGAAGTAATGCTTCTAGCTCCTGCCTAGTTTCAGCGTTTGTAATTTCACCTTCCTGGTTTAGCTTCAAGGTGATATGCGGAATAATGACCCTTCCATTCTCCACAATCTCTGCATTAATCATTTGCAATGTGAGCAGCAGCGAGGCATGCGCCAGATGGCCGCCCATAGGAGACGGTGATGCACTAATGACCGCTGTAGGTTTATTTACAAACTCACCTGAAGATACAAGCCAATCCAAAGCATTTTTCAAAGCACCCGGCACACCATTCCCATATTCCGGTGTACAGATCAGCACTCCATCCACTTGTTTCAATTGTTCCCGTAGCTCTCTTACGGTAGCTGGCCCCTCATCTACATCCAAGTCAGGGTTAAAATGCGGAAGATCCCCCAATCCGTCATAGACTGTGAATATCATATTTTCAGAAGCCAGCCCCATAGTAGCCTTCATAAGCGCTGTATTGGAGGACTTTTGACGAAGACTACCCGATATAGCCAATACTTTAATTTTCTGTTCCAACCGTATCATCTCATTTCTTTTAACTTGATCTAATCTTGCATATTCAGTGTACTATAGCTAACAAGAGAATTAAAAAGTAGGTGAGAATTCATTAGATAATGCCGTTGGACACTTCCTGCATGATGATGAACGTCAGCAATTCTTCCTATGAACAAACGGGCAATAAAAAAATGCCTACGGCTTCGCAGGCATTCGTGATGAATCAATAGTCACTATACAAGGGTGGAATCTGTAGTGCTGGAATCAAGTATCCTTCTCTTGCTTGCGTTTTATCCCAATCAGATCAAGGAAGAAGACAAACAACGGAATACCTACAATCAAGCCCCAAATTCCAATCAGATGCTCAGAGAAAATAAGTACGACAAAGGTAAAGAAGATCGGTAAATTCGTTTTGGATGACATCAGCTTGGGATTTAAGAAATAGGCCTCAATCGCATGAATCACCACGATCAATATAACCAGATAAACCACATATTGAATGCCGCCGACACTGAAAGCGATCAGGCCGAGCGGTGCCAGTGAGATAAACACACCTGCCACCGGAACCAATCCCAGTACGAAAATAATGAGCGCAAGACCGAGCAGATTAGGGAAGCCCATAATCCAGAGCGCAATCGTGGTCAATATACAATTAATAAGTGAAATCAGCAGTTGAGCCTCCAATACCTTCCCGAACGTACCCAGAAACATACGGCCAAAATGACCCACTTCCTTGAAAAACCAACCCAGCTTGCTATCTACAAACGTAGCTGTAAAACGTGTAATATAGGATTTTTCCATCAGGAAGAACAAGCTCAAAATAATTGACACCAGAAGCTGTGTTCCCAATTGACTGACCTTCATCACTGCACTCAGGCCAGGCTCAAATAGCCGCTGAACATTCAGCGTGTCCATAAATTCGATAATCGTTTCGTTCCATTGATTACGATCAGGATACATATACGCTTGCTGAATCATGAGATACACCTGCTTGACCTGTACAACGATTAGCGGCACCATTCGGTAAACGCCCCACACCATAATCAGAATTAGCAACCCATACACCAGTAGTAGCACGATCATTGACGGCACATTGACGAACCGCTTGACCAGCTTATTCACTCCGTTATATATACTGCCAATCAAGATCGTAAGCAGCAGTGTTAACAACATAATATTCATCATGCTTCTTAACATAAACAACAGCAAAACGATTATCGCAAGGACGGCTACCCGCCTGACGCCCGCATGATTCATCCAGTTTCTTACCATTCGTCTTTATTCCCTCTCTCCCACTTGACTGTCAACTTTGCAATCTTCCTGAGCATCAACTTTCTCTTTTTAACAATTTACTGTTAGCGATCAATAGAGAACCTACCATGACTAGGATAGCAATGGACCACCAGAATGTATTTTTAGCATCATCATGATCTACAATAATGAGCCTGATGACAGCCGTGATCCCAATATAGATAAAATAACGTAATGGAAAATGAAAATTGGTTTTAAAGTACTTAACTATTAATGCTATGAATTCAAAATACAAGAAGAACACTAGCAACTCTTCCGTGAATTCATAGTAATTTTTGTCGGCCTCTGCGTACAAAAAAACATAAGAAAAAATGGACCATGTTTCTTTTAGCAGTAAGAAGCTTAAAATCAGCCCAACCAGAAACAGCGAGATATTCAAGATCATTTGCAGAAAACTAGGTAACTTCTCAATATACTTCATTAGTACATTCAATACATATCCCCTCACTGGTTGTACAGTATCTTTATTTATATTATCGGTGGTATACGTGAAAAATGCTACATTACTTTTGGGGTCACCTTAATGAAAGTTTATATTCGCCCCTGCAATATAACCAATGGAGATAAAGATAAGCGTCCATATCAGAGAACCTGCGCTTGCCACCAGCATATATTTTCGGACAGGCATCGCACTAATGCCCGACAAATAGCTTGTCGCATGTCTGACTCCTGGGATAAAATAACCGAACAAAATGGTCCACAACCCAAAGCGTGCAAACCACCCCTTAACTCTTGCAAATCGCTTCGGTGTCAATCCAACCCACTTGCCGTGCTTATCCACCAAGGGCTGACCCAGCTTTTTGCCTAGCGTGTAGCTGATCATCATCCCTGTCATTGCACCGATGAAGCTGACTAATATAGACACCGAATAATTCAGTACCATAATAGAAGATAAATAGCCGACAAACACCATAATAATTTCATCTGGAACCGGTAGACCGATAATCCCAAGAGCAAGAAGAGCAAAAATAGCGATATATCCGTATTGTGTAATCATGCTGATGACCCATTCCATAGGGGAGCCACCTCCTGACCGATTATTTTTTGAAGGACGGAAAGGGAATACGGCTAACCATCAGGAACGACAGCACTACCATTAATGCAAGCAACAACCCCGGCTTCAAATGCTCACTCCATAAAAACATAAAGGACAAAATCACACCCGCCGCCGTAATCGGCATACCTACAAAGCCTTTGCTAAAAGCCATTAGGTTGAATCTTGCCAATCTTACCGCACCGCATATGACAAACAAAACAGCCACAAGCGGTCCTATCCAATGGGTATCTCCCAGCTTGTATAACAAGATCAAGAAAGCAGGGGCAACCCCAAATGAGACCACATCCGCCAGCGAATCGAGCTGTTTGCCAAAATCACTGGAGCAATGCAGCAGCCTTGCCAGCAAACCGTCTAATACATCCCATAAAGCAGCCACCACCACGAGAATAAAAGCGGTCATGTATTGCTCATGAATCGTGAAATACAGGGATAAGACCCCTGCCCCCAGGTTTGCAATCGTGCATAGTGAGGGCAACCAATTCCATTTCATACTCTTAACTCCTTTGCCGTAGCTTAGCCTCCGAATATAACAACAAAACGGACGCCGTCCTTGGTATTCTCCACCTTATAGCGGAATTCGTGCAAATCCAAAATTCGTTTGACGATCGACAGCCCGAGCCCTGTCCCACCTGTCTGGCGGCTTCGGGACAACTCGGCTCGGTAAAAGCGATCCCATATCTGCTCCAGTTGATCGTCAGGAATGGTCTCACCTTTATTTTCAATGGAAAAAAAACTGATTTCCCCAGCACCTTCGACACGTATCGTGATTGAGCTTCCTTCCTCAGCATGTCGTATGGCATTGACAACAAAGTTGATAATCACCTGTTCCAGCCATCCTACATCGGCATGGATCGGCATCTCATTGGCGGGGATAATGACCACTTCCAGCTTTTTCTCCTTCAACAAATGGAATAACTTGTCCACGACCTCCTCCACCAGCTCACTCAAGATAAAGGTCGTCTTGCGAAGCTTGAGGGTACCCGATTCCAATTTGGCGAGGTCCAGCATATCTTTGACCAATCGCTCCATTTTGTCCGCTTCCTCTACAATGACTTTCATATAATGATCCTGCTTCCCGGCGCTAACCCCATCTTGTAATCCTTCTGCGAAGCCTTTAATGATACTCAGCGGGGTTTTCAGTTCATGAGAAGCGTTGGCAAAAAAGTCTTGTTGCACAGCCTCCATCCTCTGCTTCTGTTCCATGTCCTCCACCAATTGCTGATTGGCATCCTGAAGCTCGCGCAAAGCTGTGTCCAGGTTCTGGGACAGGGTATACATGCTGTAGGACAGGCTACCCAGTTCATCATTCTGCCGGATTGGTGTATGGGCTGTAAAATCGAGCTTAGCCATCCGCTTGGCGGTATTATTCAAAGCAATGAGCGGACGGGTCACCATCCGGGAATAGAACAGGGACAAAATCAGAATGAGTGCAAATCCCCCGATCCCCAGGTACAGATAAAACCAGCGCAGAGCTTCATTCGTCTCACTAATTTCCTGCAACGATGTCACTGTAAACAGAAGGTCGATCTCGCCTGTGTCCTGACGAACAGGATGGACTATGACTGCATTGCGTACCCCTGTCCAAGGTTCCGTCCACTCTTCCTCCAACACTTCGAAATTCTTAAGTTTCTCCAGATGCGCCTGCGATAAAGGGAACCATTCCTCCAGCGCACTAAACAGTAAGCCTTGTCGCTGACTCCATGTTTTCAGATCCGGCAGTACAATCTCTGTCACCGTACCGGAAAACCTTACACGGCCATCTGTGCTTGCCTCTTCCGAAGTCGATCCTATATTTTTGAAACCAAGCTTCTGTATGCCGGTTGGATAAATTAAATTGGCGGTAGAGATGCCGTCCGTTCCCAATCCCTCACCTTCAACCGTTACCGTATCACCGGGCTGAATCCGAGCAGCTCTCAGTTCATCTCCGTACTCGCTCATAAACAGAGACAGCGATATTTTAACGATTTTACCATCCGCTTTTCTTAGATTGATATGAAACGCATCATCCAGCTTTACTTTGCCGTCCAGCGTTACAATCGCCAGCTGGTTTTTATTCTGAAGCATAAAGCGAGCTGCCTCACGGGAAACCCTGCCCGATCCCCAAGCCTCCTGGACATAACTTTGACCGAAGCTTTGCAAGCGGCTTTCCACACGACCAATCTTCTGTTCCTGATAAAAATTTTCAAAAAACAGCAATTGACTTAAAATCACCATACCGTAAAAACACAGGAAAAACACAACCGTCATAATGAACAACTTAAAGGTAACTCCCCGTTTGTTCATTCTTCCTCCTCAAACCTATAGCCAGTACCAAAAACCGTACGGATATGGCGTGATTCACGGCCTAGCTTACTTCTCAGCTTTTTGATATGCGTATCGACAACTCGTGTATCTCCTTCAAAGTCGATGCCCCACACTCGGTTCAGTATCGCATCCCGTGAAATAACTATGCCTTTATTATGTATAAGCAGCCGCAGCAGCTCATACTCCTTGGGCGTCAGCTCGACTTCCGCCTGATCCACCTCAAGCCGATGAGCCATCGTGTTGAGAATGGCACTACCGAACCGCAAAATATGCGACTCCGGCTGTACATGTCCCTCCACTCGCTTCATCAGTGCGTTTGCACGGGCGATCAGCACCTTGGGGCTGAAAGGTTTGGTAACGTAATCATCCGCTCCCAGCTCAAAGCCCAATATTTTATCATCATCACCGGATTTGGCTGTCAACAAAATGATCGGTACACCTGAATGGCTGCGTACCTGACGGCACACCTCCCAACCATCCAGCTCTGGCATCATAATATCGAGTATAATCAGGTCCGGCTGCACCGAATCAAACCAGATTAGTGCATCTTTTCCATTGCCTGCTTCATAGACTTCCCAATTATTCTGTTTAAAATAATCCGCAATAACTTCACGAATACGTATTTCATCTTCCACGAGAAGAACTCTTTTATTCAATCGACTTCCCTCTTTCGGTCATTCTAGGACAACAGCATATCAAAGACATGTGTACTTTATGTGTTCTTGGCACTTCTTATCAGCAGAACTTCTCATCCGCAAATTCCACCTTGGATTAGGGCAAATTTGTCTTGGCTCAGGCCATCTCTTCTCCTATGATCCTACCCTATAATAAGAAGAGATACAAAAAGCCTGAACAGGAGGGTAATACATGAGTAATCAAACCATTCAGTGGTTTTCCACTTCCAAAGCTAAAGCTTGGCATTCCCAAGCTCATCATTTGACCGATACCCAAGAGAGTGCCAACCTAACCCTTACGGGAGAAACGCATCAGCTTGTCGAAGGCTTTGGTGGCTGTTTTAATGAATTAGGTTATGTGGCCCTGAATCATTTGGAAAAGGACGAACGAGATCGGGTGCTTCATTCTCTCTTTCATCCAGAGGGCGAGCACAAATTTGCGATTTGCCGACTTCCTATTGGAGCGAGTGACTACGCGCTGGAGTGGTACAGCCACAATGAAACAGACGGCGACGTGGAGATGAAGCACTTTTCCATTGAGCGTGATCAGCAATATCTCATTCCTTTTATTCGGGAAGCGTTACAACTCAATCCGGACTTGAAGCTGTTCGCTTCACCCTGGAGCCCGCCGACATGGATGAAATCACCCAGAGCCTACAATTACGGCACGCTGCGCTGGGAAAAGGATATTTTGAAAGCGTATGCATTGTACTTTGTCAAATTTGTTCAGGCTTATCACGAGGCAGGTATTACGATCCATCAGATCCATGTTCAAAATGAAGTCATTGCCGATCAGAAGTTTCCTTCCTGTGTATGGACCGGAGAGCAACTGCGTGAATTTATTCGCGACTATTTGGGCCCTGCTTTTGAGGAACACGGACTGGATACGGAAATTTGGTTGGGGACCATTAACGCTCCCGATCCGTGGGAGGAATTAATGAAGAAGACTTCGACCGGATTCGATGAGTATGCCCATACCGTGTTGAGTGACCCCGAGGCCTACAAATATATTAAAGGCGTAGGCTACCAGTGGGCAGGCAAAAATGCCATTCAACGCACCGTTGCCAGTTATCCTGAGCTTCGTTACATGCAAACAGAAAATGAATGCGGGAACGGAGAAAACTCATGGGACTACGCCAAATATGTATATAATCTGTACCAGCACTACTTCACCAATGGCGTGAATGCTTATATTTACTGGAATATGGTTTTGGAACCGAAAGGCAAGAGTACATGGGGCTGGGAGCAAAATTCGATGATCACCGTTGATCCGGCGGATCGAAAACCTGTCCTGAACCCGGAATATTACGTCATGAAGCACTTTTCTCATTTTGTATTACCGGGTGCCCGACGCATCGGACTTCGTGGCTCATGGACTGGAAATGCAGTTGCTTTTCAAAATACAGACGGGCAAAGGGTGGTAGTCATCGCCAATCCGTTCAAGGAATCGCGTGTGCTGAATCTGTCTCTCGGCAAAACAACACACCGCTTGGAGCTGGAGCCGGAATCCTTTAACACTATTGTGGCTCCTTCTTAACACCGCAGATTTCTGGACTCTTCCAGTCTTGGACACATCGTCAGGTGTCCCTGTCCGGTCTATAAGTGCCCAAGCCATATGTATAGTTTCCAAAATGGATGTATATCCTTTTGCGTATAGTAGCTATAAATAGTATACTTGGAATAACTACGGACAGGAGGTCGATGAATATCACTACTGTAAAAGACCGGATTGATTTGAAGCTGATTAATTGTGATAAGGAATTGACTCTCGCGGTCATCGGTGGAAAATGGAAGCTGATTATTTTGTGGCATCTCGGTATGGAAGGCACCAAGCGGTTTGGTGAATTGAAGAAGCTGATCCCCCATATTACGCAAAAAATGCTGACCAACCAATTGCGCGAGCTAGAGGAAGATAAACTCATTCTACGTAAAGTCTATCCTGTCGTCCCTCCGCATGTGGAATATTCACTGACAGAGCATGGCGAAAGCCTGATTCCGGTACTGAGAGCAATGTACGATTGGGGATCAAACTATCGCGAGAACGTGATCTGGAAAGAAGAAGCGATTCAGGACGTCACACCCGTGTGACCAGCAAAACAAGCATTTTGCGAAATGCTGAACTATATTTTTAGTAGAGACGACCCTGGGGAGATCTGGGGTTGTTTTTTTATGATATAAAGACCATCACTTCAAACCATCTCCAGTTCACGTAAAAAAGCCTGAGACTGTTTATCACAGGCCAGGCTTTTACACTTTCAGCACAGAGCTGATTACACTTGCAATTTACCTGCACGAATATCGTCTGTCATTCCTGCATAAGGTGCTTGGGAAATTAATTGTTCGTTGTTCACACCCGCATTTTCGATGAATGTAATATCTGCAAATTCAGGAACCACATACTTCGGATATGTTTCATACTTTTCACGCGATTCCTCCATCAGCGGAATAAAATCGTTTTGATAGCGCACAGTGATTTCCGGATGCTCATGAACCCATTTAGGGAAGAAAATAATGCCGTGCATACGTTTTTCCTCAGGCATAAAATTCAGAGACACGTCAGTGCCTGTCGGTTCGGTCCACGATACTTTATACACATTTTCCACCAGCTTCACCAGATTGACCTTCTGATCACGTACCCAGCGGCCGCCTACCATACCACTATGAATGCGATAATCGATCGTATCTTCATTTTTAATATATATTTCGTACTCCCAACCATTCTCATAAGTGTAGATCATGTGGCTGCCGATAAACTTGTCCATCTTGCATCCTTCTTTCCTAAATTATAAGTTTTTATGAATTGAATAGGAGACCAAAGACAAAAACATTCAATTCAAAACATGTAATATTAAACATGTTTTTAAATACATATAAATTGTAGCACTATGGTATACTAGTGTCAAATAACGTTTGACAAGGAGAGCTACGTTGAAACGCATATTAAAATACGCCATTTTGGGCCTGGTTCATAAAGAGGAAATGAGCGGCTACGATATTACGAGTCAATTCAAGAAGGAAATCGGACAATTTTGGAGCGCCAAACACAGTCAGATTTATCCTGAGTTAAAAAGGCTGACCGAAGAGGATCTTATTGAATATCGCACCTCCATTACAGGAGCCAAACTGGAAAAGAAGCTGTACTGCATTACCCCCAAAGGAACCCAAGAACTGACTGAATGGCTGCTGAGCCCCAAAGAGTTACCAGAAACGGAAAAGGACGAGTTTATGCTCATGCTATATTTCTCAGCGGCCATCCCCAAGGAAGAAAACAAGCGATTGTTCGAGGACCAGATAACCAAACGTAAAGAGAAGCTAGAGTATCTGTACGAAAGTAAAAAATCCCTCCAACAGCTGGACGAGAACCTTCAAGCCCCCGGCTCTAATCAATTCGGGCATTATCTGGTGCTGAGCCGTGCCATTAATCGGGAGGAAAGCTATATTACGTGGCTGGAAGAAACGCTGTCCCTGTTTGAATAGCCTAAAAAACCTTCAACGCCACGTAGATTCGTGGTATTGAAGGTTTTTCTAAAATACATACAAACTAATCTGCCGTCGTAATCGAAGAACCGTAATCTTCAATATGAATATCTATGCTAAACCGTACGGGAATGGTACTAAAAGTGGTATCCCAATCCTCTTTGACCTTATGCCAAACTTTAGGATGCTGAATCCTCAAAACTTCTCCGAAACCTCCGACATCAACCTTCAGCTTTTGCATTTTAGCTAGGGTTTGTTCAGCTAATGAATTCACTTTCTCCTGAAAGATACTCTCTTCTTGTCCGAGCACATCATTGCTGCGCAAATTTTCTTTCTTGTTAAAAACCTCGGAAACGCGTCCCTCTGAGGACATTTTTACTTGGAAGGAAATGTCGTCCCCCTGAACGATGGCCTTGATCCTGCTTTTCACCGCTTTGATCTCATAGGCTATATTTTTACCGGTCTGGGGATCGCTACTTTTCAACACGCCTCCATCCAGCTCACCTTTGATCCACATGAGACCTTCGACCTCTGATTCATTCAGAAAACCAGCGTATGTTTGCGTCTTTCCCTTGATGATTCCCGCACCTGCAAGCTTGATTTCATTCTCCGCCGTAATGACATTGGGCAATATAAAGCTTCTTTTACCCTTCATGGGCCCAACCACTTTAACCAAAGCCACGGGTTTTATCAACCGGGCATTCCGTTTACGATTTTGGAAAATATCCTTTAAGATATAGGCAGGAATTTGACCAGGAATTTTCTCCTGAAGCGCATTGCTCGCCTTGTCTGTACTAATCAGCAATTGTACGCTGGGCCGAATGTCATTATCCCCCAAAAAAAAGTCCAGCAGCTCGTACAACGGAATCTTGCGAAGCAGACTAGAGCTGATAATAATGGTTTTCAAATGTTGCCCAATGGGAGGACGATTAGTCCGCAATGAAATTTCTCTTAGCATTTCAAAAACGGAATCCCCCGTTTCCGTAATATTAAAAAACTTTTTAGCTTGTGGGGAGGAGCTGTTGGAGCCGCCGCTTTCCTCTGGGATGATAAATTGAAAGGTTCCCGTAATTAACTCCTTTTTGGGATAATCTCCTCCTTTCCGATTAATTTGCTCTTCTTGTGAAGATTCTTCCGCTATATCCATAGCAATGCCTGTCTCCAGATTTAGATCCTCCACCGGAGAACTGCTCCAGCAACCTGAAAGTGTACTACATATCAAGAGCGCAGCCATTCCGAGTAATCCTGACCGGGCCCTCATCATGACCGCACCCTCCTCCAGCGAGAAATAAGCAGCAGTGGCAGTGGAAGCAGAGCAATTAAAACGAAAGCTCCATTCCCGATGATCGTTCCAAAAGAAAATAACTCATTCAGATTTTTGGGAAATTGGGACAGGACATAGATGAATGGGAGCAGAATGAACAGCACCTTGGAATAAGAGCTATTCAAAATTTGAGAAACTCCGAGCGAAGCGCAATAAAAAGCAATACTGAATGTAGCAAAAATTTGCATGATCCAGATGGACAACAATAGGGATTCGAACCGTTCCAATAACAGATACTCCACTTCAAAGCTGCGGGCTAAATCTAAAAAGGGCCAGGTTCTGCTCATAACCCCTTCCACCGAAAAGGCGCCAATGCATAAGATTAGCGTAGCTGTATAAAAAACGACCGAGATCCCAATTGCCAATCCGATTGCCTTGGTTGCTTTCTCCGGCTTTTCCATTCGACAAAGAATAAACAGCAGGCACTCTGTCCCCGTTAAGGTCAGGGTTGTAGTCTTGAGCGTTTTAAGCACTGGCATCACACCCTCGGACAAAACAGGACGCAAATTATTCAATTCGAAAATATTCAAACTCAGCAAGCATATTAACAAAAAGATAGATGCCGTAATCGGGAATATAACTTGGCATATTTTTCCCAACGTACCTACCCCTCCCAAGCACAGATACAGAGAGAGCCACATAAAAGGTGCTGAAATCGCCCACGCCGGAGTTCCTTCAAGCAAAAAGAACGACGTTACTTCCTCCACAGATCGGATTTCGAATGCGGCTATACAAATAAAATAGATCACAAACAACATGCCAATCACTTTGCCGATGGCTTTGCCTGTTATCCGCTGAACATACTGGTAAAAGGTGCTTTCTGGGAACCGCAAACTTAGTTTGACAATAATCCATCCGAACAGGAAAGTGGCAGCCCCTGCTAAAATGACAGACATCCATACATCCGGTGTTTTTGCAGTTTCAACGGCTACTCTGGGAAGGGTAAGCAACCCGGCAGCCAGCATAAAGCAAAGCACAATTGTCGTCGTCTGTAACGTTGTAATTTTATCCGTTTTTTTCCCACGGGCCATCTTGCTCCCTCCTGTGTTGTTGAACTCATCCTTGTCGCTTAGGGTCTTTATGCTTCAATAGAATGGGTCTATTTTTCATAAATTGTAACGGTGCTCGCAAAAAGTAATCTTTCCAGTCCTTCAATGAACGGGGAGCCGTTAAACTAAGATATGGCACGCCGAAGCTGTGTAATTTAGCCATATGAATGCTCAGCATCAGGAAAAACATGATCACTCCATACAAACCGAAGATAGACGCCGTGAACATGGCCCCAAAACGAAGAATACGCATAGATATTCCTGCGCTGTATACAGGGGAGGCAAAGGAAGAAATCGCCGTGACTGCTACTACAATAACGAGAATCGGACTTACAATCCCGGCGTCAACAGCGGCCTGTCCAATGATCAGACCGCCGACGATGCCCATCGCTGGACCGATGGGTTTGGGCAGCCGTAGTCCTGCCTCGCGTAAAATTTCGATGGAAATTTCCATAATCAAGGCCTCGATCAGCGTCGAAAACGGAACCCCCTGTCTCGCACTGATAATGGAAATGACCAGCTTGGTTGGAATCAGTCCGGGATGAAACGAGATAAAGGAGATATAGAGCGCTGGGGCGAACAGAGATATCGTAGTTGCCATAAAACGAAGAAATCGAATAAGCGACCCCGGTATCCATCGTTCATAGTAATCTTCGGGAGACTGGAGCATCATCCCGTACGTCACAGGCATAAGGAGGGCAAAAGGTGTACCATCCAGCAGAATCGCCACACGTCCCTCCAGCAATGCAGCCATGACCCGATCCGGTCTCTCCGTATTTTGAATTTGCAGAAAGGGACTAAGAAAATTATCCTCAATAAGCTGCTCCACATAGCCCGACTCCAACACCTCATCCATATCAATGGTTTTGACCCGCCGTTTCACCTCATCTACAAGCTCCGGGTCGGCAATGTCTCTGAAATACACCACCATCAGCTGCTTTTCCACTCTTTTGCCCACTTTGAAGGACGACATGGCCAGTTCTGTACTTTCTCCATGTCTGCGCAGCATTGCCGTATTGTCGCTGAGGGTCTCGGTAAAACCGACTCGCGGTCCCCGCAGCACCGATTCCGATATAGGGTCTTCCACCCCTCGTGTACTCCCTTTGGGTGTACCCAGCACAAAGGCGCCTGGTATGCCCTGAATCATGAGTATGACTGAACCGAACAGCACCTTTTGCAAGGAGAACTGCACCTCTAACGTATACTCTGTTTCCGATACCAGCATGACCTGACGAATAAACATATCCCGAAGCTCTTTTCCTCTCGGAAGCTCCTCCCCGCCTTGTCCGGAGCTGCCCCAATCCATCAGTGGCTTTAAAATGTTCTGATCCATGCCAACCTTGTCCGTTAATCCATCCACAAAAAAAAGTGTGCCTACAGCGTTCAATTTTTCCAGAAAAATCGATCGTTCGTTCACGTCTGACATATCCGTGACGGCTTGTCTGATTTTTGCTACATTGGCTTCATAATCTTCGGTAAAGGTCTCCTTTACATTCTCAGCCTCACTTACAGACGGATTACGATCTGTATGCTGCGAACGGTCTTCTTCTTCTAAAAGCTTTAATCGTTCCATACGTCTGCTTTCTCGACCATCCATCGCTCTAATTTGTCGTACCGTCAGAAAAATAATCAAAGGGATGATGAACAAAAAGAAAGCTTCCATCCATACGTTCCATTTGGGCATATGAGTTCCGATGACCTGCCACACACTCTTTCCTCCTTCACTTCCAGATGATTTGTATATAGATTTACCTGGATTAGAAAAAAGATGCATCGGCAATGGAATAAATTTCTTTACTCACAAAAGGAATAAAAAGGTGAATTTGATAGATGAACTGTAGTGCCAAAAGTGGATTTCCATGATAATATCTATTCATTCTATGACTAATGTCACAAATTTGTTGAATTCGTGGGCCATTATTCGAATCTAAAAGGAGTTGTAGGTATGAAGAAGCATTTTTGGAAGAAAGCCGCTGTGTTGAGTTTGTTAGCGGTCATTTTGTTAGGGGGAACGGCGATCAGTCCCAAGCAGGCTCAAGCATCGCCCGAACCTTATCTTGGGGAAATTACGATGTATCCTTACATGTTTGCTCCTAAGGGATGGCTAAAATGCGAGGGGCAGATCTTGAGCATTTCTCAGAATTCAGCATTATTTAGTCTGCTGGGCACTAATTTTGGCGGCGATGGAATGAACACATTTGCATTACCCGACTTGCGTGGGGCTTCCCCGTTGCCAAATGTAAACTACTACATTGCAACCGAAGGGTCATACCCGTCCCGCCCATAATGAATGCGTTCAATGGTATGTTATTTAATGAAGAAGAGGTGATGGCGTGCTCGAAGGCAATAACTTCACACGCAACAATTTGAAACCGTATCGCTTGCTGGTTCCATTGCTGCCATTCATCGGCGGTACGTTCCTGCTCATAGGGACGAATGAGGCACATGCCGCCGGTTGGGAAAATGTGGTACTTAATAAACCAGCCACATCCAGTGGCTATAGCCAGCCCTATGATCCCTCCAGAGCTGTGGATGGGTCAATCGGGCCGACAAGCCGCTGGTATCAAGCCAGCAACGGTGAGAAATGGATCCAGGTAGACTTGAGAGATTGGTATATCGTAGATCGATACGTTGTTACAGGTATGGGAGTCCATAACGGGTGGCAGGATCAACGTGATCCCTACAGTTTCCGATTGCAAACAAGCAGCAACGGAAGTAATTGGGTGACTGTGGATACCGTCCAGAATAATGGGAGCTCTAATGTTGAAAAGAGCATTGCCCCTGTAACTACACGATACTTGCGATTATATATTGATCAAGGAAATGCGAGAAACAATCAATGGGCTTCCATCTTGGAATTCGCAGCTTATGGGGAGCGATTGCCCGTTCCACAGGCTCCGGGTCATTTTACAGGAACCAAAAATGGAAATACAGTGGAGTTAAGCTGGGATGCTGTTCCTTATGCAACTTCATACAAAGTCATACGAGATAGTGTAACGCTCTATTCAGGTAACTTAACTCAATTTATAGACACTTCAGCATTGCCGCCAGGTGAAGCTCTTTACACGGTTCAGGCTGTGAATGCTAAGGGGGAGAGCACTCCATCAGAGGTTAAAGTGAACATACTTACCGATGCTGAGAGAGTTGCACAGGCAAAAGCTGCTCTTGCATTAGGCTTCTCATCTGGTGATACAGCTGATTCGGTATCCCAAAAGCTGACACTGCCACTCACTGGATTGAATGATACGACGGTGAGCTGGAGTTCGGATACTCCTGACATCATTACGAACGAGGGGGCTGTCACACGCCCGCGTTACGATCTGGGTGACCGAAAAGTAAAACTGACAGCTACGATTGCGAAGGGAAGCGCCTCAGATACCCAAACTTTTGAGGTTACCGTATCGAAGATCACTGCTCAAGATACATTGAATCAAGCAGCCGACATCCTCTCGCTTGGCGATTTGTCTGCGCTAACAGAAAATATTTCTCTCCCTTTATCCGGTTATGGTGGAGCGCAGATCGAATGGTCCTCGTCCAAACCTCTTGTCATTGCAGCAGATGGAACACTCACCAGACCCTCCTATAACAGTGGAGATACGGATGTTACCCTAACGGCTACCCTGCAACTTGCAGGCTTAACGAAAACAAAGAATTTTACTGCACACGTACTCCGTCTGCCGATGAGCGACACTGAAGCCGTAGACGCAGCATACAAAGCACTTGAACTGCCGATAACGACAGTAACGGGAGACGTATATTTGCCAAAAGATGCTCTGAATGGTGTTCAGGTGTCATGGTCATCGAATCAACCCCAGTTCTTGGATCATACTGGGCATGTAACCTTCCCAAGCTATGTACAGGGCGATCAGACTATCACGCTGGAAGCAGTTGTATCACGAGGCGCGGTTGAGCTACGAAAAACATTTAGCCTGCTCGTGCCCGCACTGCCTGTAAGCGCTGATGAAGCAGTGAATTTGGCAGCAAATACACTGAATCTGGATTATCCGCAAGGGATTAAGGATTCCATCGCTCTGCCTCGTACAGGAGCATTTGACACCCAGATCGACTGGTCTTCGGATCAACCAGATATCCTCAGCAACAGCGGTCAGGTGAATCGGCCTAAATATACAGATGGTGATGTGAATGTACAATTAATTGCCATTATTTCTAAAGGTGCAGCTTCTGTACAAAGAACATTCACGATCACAGTGCTGAAGGCATTACCGAATACACCTTACGTACGATTGAACGGTAGCAATCCAATTGTTCTGGAAACCGGCGATAGCTTCACTGATCCAGGAGCCAGCGTACTGGACAGCGTATACGGCAATATCCTGATCCCTGAGCTTTCAGGTAGCGGGAATGTCGATACAAATGTACCTGGCGTATACGTATTGAACTATACTTATAGCGACAATGGGGGCTGGACGGCAGAACCGGCAGAACGCCGTATAAACGTGCTGCCTCGTGCTGTTACAGCCGCAGCAGGCACTGAGGTAGCCTCAGTGATTGTTACAGGCGCCTTACCGAGCGCACGGCTTGAGCTGTACAATGCCCAGCAGGAGCTTATAGCGGAAGGAATCGCTTCGGGAGAGGGAAGATATGCATTTACACCTGTTCCTGAAGGAGCCAGCTACTATGTGCTGCAGAACGTAAATGGCATGAAGAGCGCTCCGTCAGGGCTAGTGTATCCGCAAGGGTTAACCGCGCAGCGCGTTGCGGATTCCATCACAAGCATAGCAGCTCCTACAACAAGTGATACACTGCTCAGGTTGCCTGTTGTACCTGATGGTTTCCGTGTGACCATCAGCAGCAGTAGCCAGCCAGACATCGTGCTTACAGACGGAACTATTGTTCAAGCAGATACTCCTTCCGTTGTAACTATCATGCTGGATGTTATGAGGGTAAGCGATGGTTCTCATGCTTTGACGCAAGCTATAGAAGTCACCGTCCCTGCCAAGGTAATTGCGAGCTCAGGTAAATCTAACAAAGATAAGCATGAGGATCTATCTGCTTTCGTACAACAGATCGGATTTTCCGAACAAGGGAAAGAGTTCTCCCTCTTTGTTCCTTCGCCGGCATTCCTGGATGAGCAGATACAGCAAGCACTTCGCGAAGGCAAGGCATACGCAGACATTCGTTTGGAGCAGGAGAAGCAACTGAGTCGTGTTATCCTTTCTCATTCTTTACTGAATAAATGGGATAAGATTGGTGCATCGGTAATATCCCGATATGGAACACTGTTGATATCCAGTGACACCTTAACCAGCATGGCCTCAGGCCAGCAGGACGTTACATTGTCATTCCAGCAGGCAGATGTACAACGTGCACAGCAGATCCGTGACTGGGCCGAGCAACAATCCAGCCTGACGCTGATGGGTCCGGTTACAGACATCAAAGCCAATGTGACTGGAACCTCGTCGATCATTCTACCGCTGGATAACGAATCCTTAAGTGAGTTACACAATACAGAGCCCCAGTTCTCCATTCTTGTTATTCACGAGAATGGTGAGCGTGAGATTTTAAAAGGGACTGCTGTAATGGATTCAAAAGGGATGTTGTCGGGTGTGAGTCTGAATACGACCGGGTTAGGTACCTTTGCCGTCGCCACAGACGCAAAGACTCAAACCAATAATGCCAGTGTGCAAAATGACCCAAGCAATTCGTCAGATCCACAAGTGCTAGCTCAGGTATGGCCGGATGTACAAGGCCATTGGGCAGCGAAGTCCCTGCAATCTCTTGCAGACAAAGGCTGGATACAAGGCTATAAAGACGGAAACATACGCCCTGATCGCGCTGTAAGCCGTGCAGAATTTGTAGCCATACTGACCAGAGCATTGGGAACTGCTGGAGATGAGAGCCCTTCTACCTCATTTACAGATATGCAGGGACACTGGGCTGGATCAGCCGTGGATTTTGCTCACCGCCAGGGATGGATTCAAGGGCTAACCGCTCAAACTTTCGGACCTGATGAGAGTCTTACCCGTGAACAGGCGATGGTGATCCTGTCACACGCGATGCAGAATCAGACATCCATTTCCAGCACTGCTGCACTGCAATCCTACAAGGATGAGCAGCAGATTGCAGCATGGGCCTCCGCAGCATTCCAGAATGCAGTATCCTCCGGTTGGATCAGCGGTTATCCAGATGGAACACTCAAGCCAAAAGCGGCTATCAGCAGAGGTGAGATGGCTGAACTGCTGGTACGTATTCTTAAATAAGACTTTTTAAGCTTCATAGATCAGATGAGCATAAGCAAATACAACGCGGCCTCCAAGCTTTTCGGGGGCCGTATTTTTTTATGTATATTTTATGTACAAGCCTTCAACAATCATTTTTGCTTGTTTATTCACCCTTTTCGCTTCAGTAAATATATTATGAATATCTTCGAAGCGGGGCGATGAACTACCTGTCACCTCTACAGTAGGAAGAATGGTGAGGAGGAGATATTTGAATATGAAACACAGAAAACCGTTCAGGTTCAGTGGTGCTTCAAAAAGAGACGAAGACTGTAAGCCAGCAAGAGTAAATAGAAATATAGAAGAGCTTCTCAAGCTTATTAATGAATTGACTGCGATCATCCCACTTGTATTCGCAAGCCCCTCTGCGGCTAATGTATCTTCCTTGCAACAGATTTTAAGACGTTTGTTGTCTCTGGCGAAAAGCTTAAGACCTAGAGGCGGGATTAAGGCAGACTTACTGGCAGCGCTGGAACTTGCTATTGTAGCGATAGAAGCCACGCCTTTCTCCCCAATCAGCGTAGGAACTACACTACAACAGTTACTGGATGTCCTATTGTCCATCGTTTTACAGGAACCCCTCGATCCTGCTCTTAAAGACAGCTTAATCAGCGCGATCAGAATCGCTGGAACGACGGTTAGCAACGTATTAGGTGAAACATACTTGTCAGGGGAGCCAGGTGCACAAGGACCTCCTGGACCTGCGGGACCCGGCGGTGCGCCTGGACCAGCAGGTGGACCTGGCCCACAAGGGCCTCCCGGGCCTGCGGGGCCTGCCGGACCAGTTGGAGCGGCTGGACCTATTGGCGCCGCCGGGCCTATCGGGGCCGCTGGACCGGAAGGCCCTGCCGGACCTGTCGGCGCTACGGGTGCTGCGGGACCTGCCGGGGGTGTGACAGGCGCCACGGGCGCTACGGGCGCGGATGGATTGATCGGGCCAGCCGGGGTCACAGGACCGACCGGGGCTGATGGGTTGCCGGGCGCGGTTGGCGCGGTCGGACCTGCTGGGGTCACAGGGCCGACCGGAGCTGATGGGCTGCCGGGTGCGGCTGGTGCTACCGGAGCCACGGGCACGGCTGGTGTTACTGGAGCGACCGGTTCGGGAGCCATCATTCCGTTTGCTTCGGGCGGACCTGCTATCCTGACAACCGTTCTTGGCGGGGTGGTAGGAACCACCAGTTTGATCGGCTTTGGAAGCTCAGCAACAGGGATTAGCCTTGTAGGCGGGGCCATTGACCTGACAGGTACACTTGTAGGACCTCTGATCAACTTTGCTTTTTCCGTACCACGGGATGGCGTAATTACATCTATTGCTGGTTACTTCAGTACAACAGCTGCGTTAACTCTCGTGGGTTCAACTGCGACGATTACTGCCCAGTTGTTTAGTTCCCCAACACCTAATAATACCTTCACAGCAGTTCCCGGAGCTATCGTTACATTGGCCCCTTCACTGGCTGGCATTATTGCTTTGGGAACGATCTCTAGCGGTATTACTACCGGGTTGGCTATACCGGTAACCGCACAGACTCGTCTGCTCCTTGTCTTCTCTGCAACAGCTACGGGACTTTCCCTCGTAAACACTATCGTAGGTTATGCAAGTGCAGGCGTTACCATTACCTGATCCAAGACGAAAAAAGGGCCCAACAGAATTGTTCCTGTCAAGCCCTTTTTTATTTGTATTCCATCAGACGAACTAAACCGTTTCGAGTGATACTTTAACTTCTTCTCCCTCTTCACAAACGGCGAAAGTTTTAACTTGTCCGTGATCAGGCTCTTGAACGATGCCTGTCTGCAGATCAATTTTCCAGTCATATAAAGGGTCATAGATATAATGACCAGATACTATCGCCTCTGTAAGAGGACCTCTTTTGGGATGAGGATTGATATTTTCAACGGCATAAAGCTCATTCTCCGAAGTGCGGAAAACAGCAATTTCAGCACCTTTGATATGGATGGTACGCCCTATTCTGATCGGAAAATCCTTACTGTGACCGACGACAAGCCATTCGGCATTTTTGATCATTTGCTTGATCGCTCCCTTCCTCAGGCATTTTAGATACAATTACACAATAGACGGAGTGACAACCTCAAATAGATTTTTGCGTGTATCCTCATCATTGATGATCTTTTTCCACGGGTCTTCCACCTGTTGTAGTGCAAATTCGATGCGTTCTACTAAAGCTTGTCGATGATCTGTATCCTGAACGACAGCCTTCTGAATCTCTTCCAGACCGATCCGTTCCACCCACTCCGACGTGCGCTCCAGGTATTGTCCTGTTTCCCGGTAGAGTTGCATTACGCTACCTACAATATCAATCAACTCGGCGTCGGTTTTCACTTTACAGAGTGAATCAGCCAACCGTGCTTTAATACCGCCATTACCACCGATAAAGATCTCCCAGCCCCCATCATTACCTACGATTCCGATATCTTTGGTACATGATTCCGCACAGTTACGTGGACATCCATTAACTGCTAATTTGAATTTTGCTGGGAAATCCAGTCGTTCGAATTTTCGTTCCAACACTTCTCCCATTCCCATCGAGTCCTGTGTGCCAAACCGGCAAAATTGCGATCCAACACAGGTTTTAACCGTACGAAGTGACTTCGCGTAGGCATATCCCGACGGCATATCGAGTTCTTCCCATACTTTAGGCAGATCCTCTTTACGGACACCGATCAAATCCAACCGCTGTCCTCCTGTTACTTTAACGACCTTAACGTTGTATTTAAGAGAAACATCTGCTATCTTCTTCAAATCTTCTGGGGTCGTTACACCGCCGTACATTCTAGGAACAACTGTAAACGTTCCATCCTTTTGAATGTTTGCGTGCAATCGCTCATTTACAAAACGGGAATCTCCCTCATTTTCATAGGTATCCGGGTTAATCATTCCCAAATAGTAATTCAGCGCCGGGCGGCATTTGGAGCATCCTTCATCATTATGCCAACCCAGTACATTCATAACTTCACGCGTTGTTGTCAGCCCTTTGGTTTTGATCGCTTCCACAATCTCGTCCCGACTCAATGATGTGCAACCACATATTCCTTGCTTGGCTGACGTCTTGAAGCTGTCTCCAAGAACATATTGTAAAATTTGCTCAACGACAGGCTTACATCCTCCACAGGAACGCGTTGCTCCGGTGCATGCCTTAATTTCATCGACTGTTGTCAGTCCATTATCATTAATTGCATCCACAATCGCCTTTTTAGTCACACCGTTACAGCCGCAGACAATTTCATCATCCGCCATCGTTTCAGCGGATAATGTTTTCGCCCCGTGATTGCTACATCCAGTACCCATGATCTGTCCATATATCTCATCTGTCATCAATGTTTGCTGACGTACATATTTTTGAAGACTAGCAGATTCGCTCACATCGCCAAACAGTACAGTTCCAACAATCTTATTTTCACGAAGCAGCACTTTTTTGTATGTGCGCTTCCACTCATCCTTTGCAACAATCACCGTATGTTCAGGCTGAGTTATGAATTCGCCAGCTGAGAAAACATCCACCCCTGAAATTTTGAGCTTGGTAGAAACCACCGATCCCATATAACCTTCAGTTTCCGCGCCTGCCAAATGTTTGGCAATGACACTTCCCTGCTCAAACAGCGGAGCTACCAGACCATAACAGATTCCGCGGTGTTCAACACATTCCCCTACGGCGTATACATCCGGTACGGAGGTTCTCATCAAATCATCGACTATGATACCACGGTTCGTTTCCATACCACTTTGCACAGCCACCTGAATATTAGGCTTGATCCCGACGGCCATAACGACCAAATCCGCTTCTAGCTCGCTTCCGTCTGAAAACCGCAGCCCTTGTACCCGATCTTGACCATACACTTCCGCAGTTTGCATTTGCATAGCAAACTTGATTCCCTGGCGTTCTAGTTCTGCTTTCAGCATCGCAGAGGCTTCCCGGTCCAGCTGGCGTTCCATCAAATCCTCCATTAAATGAACGACCGTAACATCCATTCCCAGGTTGACCAAGCCTTTAGCTGCTTCCAGCCCTAACAGACCTCCACCAATGACAGCTGCCTTTTTAAAGGTCTTCGCTGCCTCAAGCATTGCCGAGCAATCGGCGATATCTCGGAAACCGATGACACCCGGTAATTCCTTACCCGGAATAGGCAGAATAAATGATTGTGAGCCAGTAGCTACCAAAGCTACATCGTAATCAATTTCCAGTCCGTCTTCGGTGTGAATCTTCTTGTTCTCACCGTCGATGCTTTTCACCATTTTTCCTGTATACAAAGTAATCCCTTGATCCGCATACCATTGCAAATCGTTCAGTATGATATCATCAATCGTTTTACTGCCTTCCAACACATAAGAGAGCATGATCCTGTTATAGTTCGGATGCGGCTCATTTCCCAGGACCGTAATTTCATACTTATCTGTTAATTTTAAAATTTGTTCGACCGTATTGATACCAGCCATCCCGTTCCCTATAACCACAAGTTTCTGTTTACTGTTTATCATATACCGGTTCCTCCATTCATTCGACGATACTCCCTATCCGACGACATCTCCTACGTTCCTATGAATATTGCTTATGCTTCTATTCTAATACAGCAGACAGAGCTATATGTGATTACAGTCACAATATAGTTCAAATTAAGAATATTTAGGGATTTCCCTATTCTATTTCAAGGGATAAAGGTAAGGAGCTGAAATTGAGTTAAAAAAAAAGGACCAGCTAGCTGGTCGCTTTGTTAAATTTATGAATGATGACTTTGACTCAAATGGGTGAAATATTCAGCAATTTCCCGCGTAGCCCGGGATGGACGCCAGCCGCGATTTTTTCCATCTGTGTACTATGAACCATAAGAAATTTATTTTTCTTAGTCAACAGTGGGTTCTCCCGGCTACCTTCTCCCGCTTCAAGTGGCATATTCGTTCCTGCCGGAAGGATCACAATCGTCAAGTATCCTTCACTGTCAACTTTACAGGGAGCATAATGAAGTGTCGTTGAATATATCTCGACAACCGTGTTTTTAGGCTGAAAAAACACCTGAACATTTGCACTGTTATAGGAATTGTCTTCAATGTCCTGTACTCTACCGACAAGATGAATACAGTCTGTAGCGGCAATCACCACCTCGCTGCCCTGATGATATTCCAACCCGGTCAGACCCGTATTCTGACCTACGCAAAAACCAGCCTGAATTGGAAGTTGACCGTACACCTGATCTTGAATCTGGTGAATTACACCGAAGTCTTCGAGTTCTGTGACCGAAGGTACATAATGATTTCCCTGATCAGGTACGCTGGTCGTATCTTTTGCATACTTGATGAGCTCCGTGGTATTGAAATGAGACAGCAGCCTCCCATACGGGCGGAATGCTTCGCTCATTACCTCATAAATGACCAAAGGTGCATTGACTTGATTTAGTCTTTCGATAGTCTTCATAACTTGACCTCCAGCAATGAATCTCCCGTATGCACTCGGTTGTTCCCCAGCACCTTAACTTCAGAGTATTCGGCTGTATTCGTTACAATAACCGGAGTAGTTATGTCATAGCCCATAGCTTTAATTGCTCCAATATCAAACTCGACCAGCAGTTGGCCCTTGGTAACCCGATCCCCTTCTGAGATAAGTGTTTTAAAATGCTGTCCTTTCAACTTGACGGTGTCCATACCAATGTGAACTAGGATCTCCGTTCCTCCATCCGATACAATGCCAATCGCATGGCCTGTACGGAAGGCATTAGCTATAGTTCCATTGAATGGAGAGAGCAGTTTGCCATCCTCAGGCACAATAGCAACGCCTTTACCCATGGCTCCCGTAGAGAACACTTCATCAGATATTTCAGATAACGGTTTGACAGCACCCGTCAGCGGGCTGGAAATATTCTCGTTCGTTAGCGCATGAGCTGGGGTTGCAGCTTCTTTCTTCTCTTCATGGACTGCAATCATTTCTGTTTCCATGGAATCATTAAATCCAAAGAAATACGTGGTAATGGCTGTGAATATATAAGCTACGATAATGGCAATTACGAATCCGGCAAATCCTGTGCCGAAGAATATCGGCAGGGATGCCAAGCCCGGTATACCTGGAGCAATTGCCACGGAACCCGCCGCACCTGTGATTGCCCCGGCGATAGCGCCCCCGATAATAGCCCATACGAACGTTTTTTTGTAGCGGATACTAATCCCGTAGATGATCGGTTCCGTGATGCCAAACAAACCTGTTATCGCTGCAGGCCCTGCAATCGCTCTCACTTTTGGATTTCTGGTTTTAAGGAATACACCCAGTGCCGCACCTGCTTGTGCAAAGTTAGAAGGCGCAAATAATGGTTTCAAAGTATCATGACCGTATACCGCAATGTTATTGTACATGATAGGAATAAACGCCCAGTGGAGCCCCATAACAACTAACATCTGCCACCCGGCACCTACAATGACTCCCGCTACAATCGGACTCAAATTGTATAAGAAAGTGTAACCCTTAGCCAGCCCCAAGCTCGCATATATTCCAATTGGTCCAACCGCAATCAGAGTCAAGGGAACAATGACCATCAGACAGATAAGTGGCGTTATAAAATTTTTCACGCTATCATGAATTACTCTATTCAGGAATTTCTCCAGAATGGATAGCAACCAAACCGCGATAATCACTGGAATAACCGAAGAAGTATAACTCATAAGAACAACAGGAATATTGAAGAACGAAATATCCGTTTTATCGTTATACAAAGTAATAATATTCGGATACACCAGAGCCCCTGCTACCGCAAGCGCAACAAAGGTATTGGCTCCAAATTTCTTCGAAGAGGTCACAGCAATCGCGATCGGCAGGAAATAAAAGATACTGTCTGCGGCAGCGAACCAGATCGAATAGACACCACCTGTTTTGGTGAGCCATCCTAACGAGACGAGCATTAATAAAAGCCCTTTCAAAATCCCCGAAGCTGCCAGTGCCCCCAAAAATGGTGTAAAAATACCGGAAATAATGTCCACCGTTTTGTTGAACCAGTTGCCTTCAGGAGCAGCGGATGCATTCGATTTGTCGTCATCTCCAAGGCTACTGATCTTTAAAATGTCTTTATATACGTCCCCTACCGTATTTCCAATGACCACTTGATATTGTCCACCGTTTTCAACAACTGTAATAACCCCGGGAATATTTTGTGTTTGGTTCTTGTCGGCCTGATCCCTGCTATTTAATTTAAATCTTAACCGAGTGGCACAATGCACCAAGCTAGAGACATTTCCTTCTCCGCCAACGGACGCTAAAATGTCTTTTGCCAGTTTTTCATCGGACATACTGCTCGCTCCTTTAATCCTCATTTGGCATCTATGAAAGTAAACGTTTACATTGATGGTGGTAATTCAAAGACTCTACGCGCACTCCAAGGAGTACGAAAAGAATATAGAGTCTCTGAATTACACGGGGTCAATCGTTACCGGCTTCTTCCTACCATTCTCTTGATTGTATGTCTGCGTCCTTTAATGGACAGCGCAAGCTGGTATACGTTCTCAGGAAGAGGTGTTCCTGCATAACCACCATCTCCAATGGCATGAATATCCGCGCCCGTCTGTTTCATCATGAGTGCGATCCAGGCAATCGTTTGAACATCTGCCCCTTCAACTGAGCTGTTCAGGAAAGAAAGAGCAAGCGTTCCGGGTTTATATGAATGGACAAATTCTACACATTGTCTGACGTGCTCCACTGTAATACCATGTCTGGAGCCAGGTGCAGGCAACGTAATAACGTCAGCACCAGAATCGATCAAGTCCTTTATAATTTCATTGGAAGGTCTCTCGCTCAGTGGATCACCCAATACTTTCTCAATGGTTCCGTCTTCCCATTTTCCGGCGCAGATCAGGATTTTGTCTCCCAGTGTTTCTTTTGCCAGCTTGGTAGCCTCAATGATCCGTTCAAAGGTTGTACCTGCGGAAGGATTTCCTCCCAATACGATAAAGTCAGCTCCAATCTCTAAGGCACGCAGGAAGTTCTCTCTGGAAGCGATTCTTCCTTCTTTGGCCTCCACATATTGTTCTCCCGCAACCTGAGCATCCGGGCTTGGACACTCAAAATAAATACCGAGCGGAACACCGGCCCATTCCTTGATTTGCTTCAGGCTATACGGCTTATCAGCCAGCTTGCCATGCTTCATTTCACACAATCCGATATTGGATTCTTCCTTGATCATATCAAAGCCATTCAGCATAACCATATCTGCGCCGTAAGCTGCTTGGATCTCCGCATTGGTAACGCCATCGACCAGGCCGGAATTCAGCATCACATGATGCTGTCCCATAATGACGCGCCCTTCAGAAGCCAGAATGGATTCTTTTAGATCTGCTGCGCTAAATTTCAAAATATCCGTTTTCGTGCTTGCGATTAATCTTTTTGCCAATGTAATCTCCTCCAAGTCATTTATGTTTTAAGTGGTCGTTCGTCAGCACAAATGCTGTTCCTCGATGTCGGATATCATCTTGATGCGGTCGCCATGGCGTCCTCCTTCAAACTCAGCCTCCAGCCATGATTTCACTATCATTTTCGCCAATTCGCTTCCGACGACACGTGCACCGAATGCAAGAACATTTGTATTGTTGTGCTGCTTGGACAACTGTGCAGAATAAGGCTCGCTGCATACTACAGCCCGAATTCCCTTGACTTTGTTGGCCGAGATGGATATTCCCACGCCTGTGCCGCAAATCAGAATGCCTGCGTCAGCCTGCTTTCCGACCACAGCCTCTGCAACGAGCTTTCCATACTTCGGATAGTCGGTTCTTTCTGAAGTTTGCGGTCCATAGTCCATGACCTCATGACCCAGCTCATTAAGATAAGTTGAAATCGTCGTTTTAAGCTCTACAGCCACATGGTCGCTACCGATGGCAATTTTCATGGCTTTATTCCTCCCCGAATTAGATATTTTTTAATCTGTTAATGATGGTTTTGTAAGATTCTTCTTTACCAAACAAAGTGGATGTCCCCAGTACGAATCCTTCAACCCCGTAGTGTGCCAATTCGTTGATCTTCTCTTCGGAGATAGCCCCATCAACCACGATTGTATAATTCAATCCCTTTTCGCGTTTAAAAGCTTGCAGCGCTTTAATCTTGTCGTTCACGAAGGGTAAATATTTTTGCCCTGCAAAACCCGGATTTACGGTCATGACCAACACATAGTCAACCATGCCAAGTAAAGGTTCTACTGCAGCAATGGCTGTCCCCGGATTAAGAGCGATTCCCGCTTTTACCCCTCTTCCAACAATTCGGTCAATGGTGCGCGTCGGGTGCATATCGGCCTCCGGGTGAAAATAAATGATGTCTGCACCCTTATCGGCAAATAAATCAATATAGGCGGAAGGGTTGTCTATCATCAGATGTACATCCATTGTTTTTTGGGTTTGTTTACGGATAAACTCCAAATCCTGAAGCCCCATTCCGAAGTTAGGGACAAATCTACCATCCATAATATCAATATGATAAATATCCACATTGGCTTCTTCCAGCGCGTTTACTTCATGTTCCAAGGATCTGAAATTAGCGCACATCATGGAAGGACATAATAACATACTCATTCATAATCACCCTTCTTCTAAAATAGAGTAAACGATTACTCAAACGACATAATCTGTTTAACATTTTCCAAAAAGCAACCGTTAATTCTTCTGCTTTTGGTATTGAATAAACCAATTAGGAAAACGTTTACCCATTAAAAAAATAACAACAGTTCATGGCTCGAACTCCATCACTTGTTGGTTCCTCACACATCATATGGATTCTGATCTCTTTGAGTAAACGATTACATTTAACATAATTAAAGTTATCATTTTCTGATATTGTTGTCAAACCATTTTTTGTTGGATATTAAACGGGAAGTATACAGCATGATAGAGTACAGCTCGACCATCTTACTCTGGAGAGGTAAACAGTACCTATGCTTACCTCTCCCTTGGCTAATGCAAGATGATATCTGACCGCGAAACTAGGTGGTACTGCGTTGTATCAACCGTACTGGGATGGAATAATGCTGCTCTTGTTCCATCTTGTCTCCACTCAGCATACGAAGCAGCATACTGGAGGCTTTATCTGCAAGTGTTTCTTTATCCTGTTCAATTGTAGTCAATGGTGGATTGCAGTATTGGGAAATTGTATCATTATCAAAACCCACTATCTTGACTTCTCCGGGGACCTGTACTCCGAATTTCTGTAACGCCAGTAATCCGCCCAAAGCCAACCAGTCATTAGTGGCAAAAATGCCGTCAAACCGCAGTCCTTTTTCCAAGACATGTTTAATAGCAGCCTGTGCGTTTTCCAAAGTAGGCCCATCATTGTGAACTGCAACCAAGCGATCCTCGGATGGATGCAGTCCATGCTTTTGCAGAGCATCTTTATACCCGTGCAGACGCTCATTAACAGAGGATAGATTGTTTTGCTTGGTCAACAGCAAAATTTCCTTGCAGCCTTTGTTAATCAGCTCCTCTGTCGCCAGAAATCCACCCTCATAATGATCGGACTCAATAAAAGCTACATTCGTATTAATCTTCGGTCGACGGTCAATACATACAATCGGAATGGGACGTTTAAGCAATTCAGCAGAAAGCTCCTCCTGCCCTGAAATACAGATCAGACCATCTACCATCTTCCCATCCAAAGTTTTCAAATATTCTCGTTCCTTCTCCGCATCTTTAGCAGTATTACATATAATGGTGGAATATCCTTGTTTAAAAAAGAAGCTTTCCACTTTTTGGACAATGACTGAAAAAAATTCATTATTAATATCCGGCACCAAAACGCCAATCGTCTGTGATTTACTCATCCGCAGGCTTTTGGCGATGCTGTTAGTCTCATATTGGTACTTTTGGATTACTTCAATAACCTTCTGCCGTGTCTCCTCAGAGAAGCGACCATTCTCGTTAATCACACGGGAAACCGTAGCTACAGAAACTCCGCTCAACCTGGCAATATCCTTTATGGACACTTGATTTTTTTTCATATTATTTCCCTCAAATAGTTATATTGAGTAAACGTTTTCCTGATTGGAGATTAACATAATCCTAATATAGGTGTCAACTGACGCACTAGTATAGAAAGAGTTTTCCGCCAAAATACGAAGAGACCGCAAGTTAACATACCGTTTAATGAGTAAATACAACCTTTATAAGGAATACTTTAGGAACAACTTGTATCTTAAGGAAACATGAATTGAATCGTATGGAGGTGATCATCATGTGGTCTAAAATTATTTCTTATATTCCAAGCTGGAGTACACTCTTTCAAGCAGGCCTCGCGTTGGTTATTCCTTTAGGAATTTATTATATAAACACATCGATTTATTCGTTTGTCGGCAGTAAGGGGGCAAAATCCAAACATTCTTCTGATCGTCCGCTTTCCGACGAACATAACGAAGGCGATGCTGATCAACAGCATGAACCAAGCTCCAAAATTACAGGGAATTACGATTCCGATTTAGATTCGATCCGAGAGTCTATAGGCGAAAATAGTGATGTGCATTTTCGTGAGTTTATGTTGAAGAAATTTCATGCTCGGTCCGTATTAGTCTTCATAGAAGGTATGCAGGATGAAAAGCTTATGAGCAATCAGGTATTGGAGGTCTTGATGTTTGAGGGCCAGCAGGGCCAGCAGGACCAACAGGAACAACAGGAACAACAGGAAAGTATAAGTACCTCTTTTATAAAAGATAGCTTGATGCCACTTACGCAAATTAGTGAAGTTACCAGTATGGAGGAACTGTACGAGTTCATCCTTTTAGGTCATACCGCCTTATTAATTGAAGGAATGAAGGAAGCACTACTAGTGGGCTCGCCTAATGGCGCTATTCGCTCCGTCAATGAACCAACCTCTGAAGCATTACTTCGGGGTCCTAGGATCGGTTTTACGGAAGTATTAAGTGAAAATACTTCGATGCTTCGACGCCAGGGCTTAAATAAAAATCTGGAAATAAAGAAATTCCAGGTTGGAAGCCGAATCAAAAAGGATCTGGTTGTCGCGTACATCAAGGATATTGTGAATCCGGATCTTCTTGAAGAAGTAAAGCGCAGAATATCAAAAATAGACATGGATTTTTTGGCTGAATCCGGTTATGTGGAGCAACTCATTGAAGACAATTATTTAAGTCCGTTCCAGCAGGTTCACAACACAGAGCGACCCGACCGTGTCATTAATGCATTACTGGAAGGAAGAATAGCCATTCTTCTGGACGGGACTCCCTTTGCACTTATTGTCCCGGTGACCTTCAGTATGCTGCTTCAATCTCCCGAGGATTATTATGAACGCTGGATTCCAGGTTCACTTTTACGTTTGCTGCGATTTTTTGGAGCTTTCATAGCGCTGATGGGTCCTGCTTTGTATATCTCTTTTATTTCGTTTCATCCCGGTTTGATTCCGACCAAGCTGGTCATTAGCATCATTCAGACCCGTCAAGGTGTCCCTTTTCCTTCCGTCATTGAAGTCATGATTCTGGAAATTTCGATCGAAATTCTGCGGGAAGCCGGTATCCGATTGCCCAAACCCATTGGTCCTGCGATGGGCATTGTGGGAGGCTTGGTCATCGGCGACGCTGCTGTAAATGCGGGCATTGTTAGCCCCTTCCTGGTGATTGTGGTTGCGGTTACTGCCATCTCTTCGTTTTCGATACCGACATACAGTGCGGGCATTACCTTGCGTCTTTTGCGTTTTGTTGGAATGCTCTTCGCAGCACTCCTGGGCATGCTCGGAACCATATTGTTCTTTCTGTTGATTTGTATCCATCTGACGAAGTTGAAAAGCTTTGGCGTACCGTATGTAACTCCCTTTTCTCCCATGCGACCAAGCGATTGGAAGGATGTGTACATCCGGGCTCCTATATCTCTGATGAAACGAAGACCTGTTATGATGAAAACGCAGCAACGCAAACGTAGACCATGATGCCAAGACGAAGGAGGAGCCACTGTGTTTAGACGCTCTGATGACAAGATCACAACGAAGCAGGCGGCTGTATTCCTGACCAATACCGTATTGGGCGCAGGAATTTTGACACTGCCGAGGGGTGTAACTGAACAAGTACAGACTCCTGATGCATGGCTTTCTGTCCTCATCGGTGGAGGTATTGTCATATTCGTCGTCTGGGTCATGGTGAAATTAAGTCAACAGTTTCCCGGAAACACCATATATCAATACTCCAGAAGAATTGTAGGCACTGTTCCGGGAGGAATCTTAAGCGTGCTATTAATTATATACTTTATAATCATCGCCGGCTTTGAAATACGTGTGTTAGCTGAAGTGACCATGTTTTTTCTGCTCGAAGGCACACCCATCTGGGCGATTGTGATTCCATTTATCTGGGTAGGGAGTTATTTAGTTTTTGGAGGCATTAATCCCATCGTGCGACTGTACCAGATTGTACTTCCAATCAGTCTTTTCTTTCTGCTTTTTTGTTTTCTCTTTAGCTTAAGGATTTTTGAAATTGATCATCTTCGTCCCGTATTGAGTGAAGGGGTTTTACCCGTCATCAAGGGGCTGAAATCAACTATCCTTGTTTTCAGTGGATGTGAAGTCGTCATGACACTGGTCGCTTTTATGCAGCACCCCGAGAAAGCATTTAAGGCCATGGTAGTGGGGATCAGTATCCCTTTAATTTTGTACTTTTTGACCGTAGTTATGGTGATCGGCGGGCTATCGGTAGATTCCACTGTGACAAGTACTTGGCCTACCATTAATTTGATGCGCAGTTTTGAAATCCCCGGATTTCTTTTTGAACGTCTAGAGTTTCCACTGCTAGTGATCTGGATGATGCAAATGTTTTGTAATTCCTGCAGTTTTTTCTTCAATGCATCCTTAGGTGTTTCACAGGTGTTTGGTTTTAAATATCGTTATGCGGTTTTCGGTTTAATCCCGCTAATCTTTATCTCCACAATGACTCCTGTTCGTATGATGGAAGTGTTTAGCCTGGGCGATGCGATCGGATATATGGGAATCATATTATTTATTTTGATTCCGGTATTTCTCTCCATTGTGTTCATGATCAGGAAGAAGGGAATGAAGCAAAATGTGTAGACGACCTATCCTATCTGTACTGCTTGCCTTTATTCTTCTGGTGACTCAAGTCGGTTGTTGGAGCAGCAAAGAAGTAGAGGAACTTAGCATATATACAGGAATTTCTCTGGATAAGGGGGAGCTCACTCCATTGGAACAAGATCTGGAGAAGAAAGGCAGCCGTTACTTCAAGAAAAATAAAATTACGGCCAGCGTACAAATCGTCCCCAAAAAATCATCTGGAAGCCCAAACCAACAAGGCGGAGGAGGGGGACAAGAGCCAAACTATAACAACATAACTGGCACAGGAGATTCTTTGCTTGAAATCTTCCGCCAACTCTCTCTCCGTTTGGATCGCCCCGTTATTGGCCACCATCTAAAGGTCATGGTGGTTGCCACCGATTTGGCGAAAGAACAGACGATGCAGCAATTGATGGATTTTGCGCTTCGTGATAATGATATTCGCCCGAGTTGTTTGGTCTTTTTAAGCAAGGGACGAGCAGCTAGTACTTTAGTCACCAAATATAAGGAAGAAGTCCCATCCATTCATATTCTGTATATGCTTCGTAACCATTTCAGAACCAGCAAGGTAATGAGGGGAGTCAATTTGTCTGAATTGGATGGGATGATGCATTCCAAAAAAAGCTATATATTGCAAAACATCACTGAATCCGATGGGGAATTGGAATTTTCAGGTGCTGGTATTATTAAAGGAGATACCGGTCACTGGATAGGCAGTTTGGACCAACAAGACGTGGAGAGTATTGGATGGATTACAGGTGATGTTAAGGGCGGAGCTGTAAAAACATATGACAAGCGGAATGAAGCTATCACTTACGAAATCAAATCGGTAAAAAGCAAAATAACAACTAAAGTAACCGAAGGCAACGATATCTCGTTTCACGTAAAAATTGAATCCAAAGGACGTTTAATCGAAAACTGGGATGATAAAGCGGACCCGACTGAGACACAAAACATGAAGGAGGCTGAGAAAGAGTTTGAAAAACAAGTGACTCGCAGGATTAAGTCTCTTATGCACAAATTACAGTCAGAATATAAAGTCGATGTTGCCGGTTTTGGTGACCATTTGCATATTGAGAAACCGCAGGTGTGGAAAAAAGTAAAGGAGGATTGGGATTATAAATTCAGCAAAATACCCGTAACCTTCGATATAAAATTATCCATTACGGATTTAGGCTCATCTGCTGAATGAAAAAGTCGAATTGGCCTTATATAAAAGCCAATTCGACTTAGGATTCGCGGTTGTCTTTATAACCTTCCAACGCTGCAACGGTCGCTCCTGAATTTCCAGAAGCGGCTACATGCTTAATTCAAATTGATTTTAAATACATCCCCTGCATTGCCACCCAAAACGATCAAGCCACCTTTGGGCAGTACAACCGAATTGTTATTGCTAGCAGTTGAAAATTGTACAACCGCTCCGTTTTCATCATAGACAGCGAAACCTCCGCTTTTTGGAAAATCAACGGTCATCGTTTTATTGGCTGAGTTTTTATCTATTTTATACCATGTGGCTTGGCCATTAGATGGTATAGTGTACACTGATTTTCCTCCCAAGATAGGTTTAACAGCATCTTCACTGATATAGGATTGTCCATCTATGGTTAAATACTCCGAACCATCCTTGGCATAAAAATTCAGATCAAATGCATCTCTTCCACTCATAACAGGAATCTCAACGGCATTTACTGCTTTATTCTCATCCACAATTTTAGTACCACTTGCGTATCCATCATGATCAAAGGATATTTTTTTCGTTATAAATGAGGGGGCCAGATAAAATATGGAAGATATCTTTTCATCCAAAGCATAATAATTTTTCCCGTTTCTGTTTTCCCATGCCTTTTTAACTGTAGGATTTACAGGATTGGCATCTAGCTTTTGATATTCATAAGTCACCATAACCATTTGACCTAATCCCGGAAAGTTTAAATAGAAGTTAGCCTTAATATACGAATTCCCATTTTTTTGTTTGTCAAAGCTTATGGCTACACTGCCATCACTGCTTTTGAATTGTCCATTGCCTGTATACACATATTTTTGCGCCGGGACGAATCCATCCAGAAAAGCTGGTAACTCAAACTCTCCGTTTTTAATCTCTACATTGATGGTTGTACCCACCGAACCGTATAATCCCGAATAAGCAAGTAAATCAGACGGCATTTCTACTTTTACAGGAGGCTCAAATGTTTTATCCGGTAGGATGTCTTTAATGATGCCCTTATCTTTTAAAACTTCTAATAAAACGTTAGAAGCAAAAATACTATCTAAGATGGAAGATCCTCCAGATGAAAGCACAGTCATAGAAAGCTGATGCTCTGGTATGGTGATCAAGACAGAGTGATACAAAACAGTATCCCCACCCTTGGATAACGCAGTTATTCCGTAATCACTAAACGGTGCCAACTGAACCGCATCCCAACCAAGCCCATAATTAAAGCTGTTTGTCTCTTCAGGAACCCATACTCCATTTCGATATTCATGACTTTGCATGGACTTTGCTGATTGTGCAGATAAAATATCGGGTCTGTTCCCCGTTAATACTTCTGAAAACATAGCCACCTCTTCTGCAGTGGAGTATAAGCCTCCTGTCCCGATGACATTGGCATTTTCAACCGGTAAGGCCCCCTCAATCCCAGGAAAATAAGTTTTGGACAGCTTTTGTCTATCAAATTGATCGAGAGGTGTTTTGGTAGATTTCAAACCTAAAGGTGTACTAATATGCTTTGCCAGGAAATCGGTGTAACTTAGACCGCTCACCCGCTCAACCAATATTTCAAGCAATTGAAATCCATCATTGGTATATACGGAATATTCGCCAGGGTTTGATTTTAAAGTTTCTGATTGCAACCTTAGCAAGAGCTCATCATGATTTTCTGTATCATTGTCATTAAATAACATACTATTTTTATAGTGAGCACCGTAAAGACCTGACGAATGATTTAACAGCATACGGGGTGTAATTTGTTTGTATCTTTCATCAGACATTTTAAAGTCCTTAAGGTATGTTGTTAGCGGCTGATCCATATCTACCTTATGGGCATCGACCAGCATCATCGTTGCAGCAGATACATACATTTTGCTTGTAGAGCCTATACCGAACATCGTATCTTTGGTGATCGGCTCGTTGGTTGCTTTATTCTTTACACCCACGCTATCCGATAATACAATGTTTCCTTGGTCCATAATGGCATACTGCACACCGCTAGCACCGTATTTGGATACCAGCTCCGAGGCTAGACTGCGAGCCTTTTCCTTGATGGGTTCAGCAGTGCCTTGAGCAAAAGTATTCGTCATCGGCAGTACAAAAAGCATAGCAGAAACGAACACAGCTATTATTTTCTTCATTCCATATTTCCTCCTCTTATAGCTTCACCAGGCTTTATTACTGACCTGATCATACAATGAACGAGGATTCTATATAAAAAAACACCCTTAAACGAAAAAAACAATCCCTAAACAACATGATGTCTAAGGAATGTCCTTATAAAATGGCAATAAAACCATATTATCGAATACTTTATTTTTCGTTTCAATGGTCATATTCCCACCGTATTTGTCACATATTCTAGATATATTGGTTAAGCCAATGCCATGAACATCCGGGTTTGATTTTTGACTATGCAAATGGGCAACTTCATTCTCCACATGATTAAGGATGTGAATGAACAGCGCGGACTCATTGGAATGTATTTTAATAAGAATGTACCTATCATCCGCAATCCTGACCCTTTTAGATGCTTCTATGGCATTATCCAGCATATTGCCCAGAGCGACACATAAGTCATAACGTTCAATATTTACTTTCTGTGAATACAAGTTAAGCTGGGTATCTACCTTGATGCCATTGGCCAGAGCAATATTAAGGCTGTTCGTGACAAGGGCATCTATAACCAGATTACCGGTATTCACTCTTTGATATGCTCCTTCGATTTTATTTAATGTAACCTTAATATGTTCACTCGCCTCAGCCAATTCATTTCTCTTGATACATTCTTCAATATACAAAAACTGTTGGTGTGTATCATGAATGATTCTTTTTATATTTTTGAAGCTGTGAACCGTTTTTTCGTAGTTAGCATCTTGGTAGTCCATCTGATGTTGTAATTGAGCATTTTCATGCATTAATTGAAATTTTTCAATGACATTATCAAAAATATATATGATAAAAACATTTAAGGAAATAAAGCCAATAATAGAACCAAAATAATACATATTCTTTTCACTATAAACAGATAAAACATTGACCTGGTATAAACTTATGATGGGAACGATTAGAAATAAAATATAGTAACGATGCTGCAAAGGGAAGGTTCTGCGTTTGGCAAATAGACGTATAATCTGAATGACAGCAAACATGATAATGCAGCTGAGTAACATAACCTTAGAGAATATCAAGTGATCTTGTCCACTCAAATGGCTAAAGTTGCTAATTTTAACGGAGCCTACAGCATATAAAATATAAAGAGATATAAAATTAACGATGGTTATCAATACAGCATAAAGGATAGAAAAAATGATCTTTGTCTTTATTTCCACTGTATACGATTGCGCTAAACTAAATATGACAAGTAATGCTAAAATCGAAGATACCGCAGGAGTCAAATAAACACTTAAATATAAGGAATCCAGCAACCCAAAAATAATGAAGTATACGAATCTGTTCGGCTTTCGATTGGACTTATCAAAAACCGAGTTAAAGTAAAAATTCACTTGGAAGCACATAACAAGGACAACGCAAAGATTAAGAAGCAGGGAGTTATATTCCATCATATTAATGCATCTTCATGATCATAAATTTGGTATATAAATCTTTAACTTCTTTTATTTTAGAACGCCCAATAGGTAACTTCACATCATTTGACATCAAAACATCACCGCCAGCAAATTTTTTCACATGAATTAAGTTTATAATAATCGAACGATGAATCTGTAGAAAATTGTGTTCTTTTAATGCTGAAGCATAGTCCGAAAGAATCCCTTTGCTATCATAGGTTTGAGTAGAGGTTACAAAATGCAGTTTGTTTTTTATGGTTAAGCTTTTGACCACTTCAATACTAATGATATCATCATATTTTAAAAGCACTTCCTCATAAGCTGACTTGATGATAACGAATTTTTTATCTAGAGATTGAAAATATTGACACAGCTTTATCATTTTTTCCTCAAAGATATGGGGAGCAATCGGTTTTATTAAATACTGAAATGTGACTACGTCAAAACTTTCCACCATATATTCAGGGTAGTTCGTTAAAAAAATAATCTGTTCATCCAGGTGATTTAAACTCCTTATTTTTTGGGCGGTTTGAATTCCGTTCATGCCATTCATTTCAACATCCAATATTAAGATATGGAATGGAGACTCATGGTTTTGATAATGAGATACCAGCTGTTCTCCGGAGTCGAATAATTCAACTTTAAATTCTATACTGGTCTTTATCGACAAAGTAATCAGCATATTTTTAACAAGTTCTCTCTGCTTGTGCTCATCATCGCAGATAGCCACTCTATACATAAATAACATACACCTCGTTCCCATTGCATTGATCATGGAATTGTATTCTAAACAGTATATAACCTTTTAATATTCAATAAACAGCTTTTGGATAAAACGCAAATTCAAATCCCTCAAATGCCAGTATACAAGCTGCTCAGCAGTTGCATCCAAGGTAAAAAAGAAACCCTCGTCTTAAAAGACGGGGTTTCTTAACTATTTTATTGATCGTTATTTTAAAAAATCTGCTCTCTTGTCTTCACCGTGGGAACGTCTGGCAAAGTCGATAAATTGGAATTTGTCTAGCCGATGCCTTGACTCGGTATACTGGAACAATGTGGTGTCTTCCAGATAAACATAGTTACGTACTACGACCACATGAGTGTAGTTCTGAAGGTCCATCAGCCTATGATCTTCTTCGTCTGCATTTTCTACGGAAACGACCTTTTTGGCATAACTAATTTGAAGATGGAGCTCTCCCTCCAAATATTCGTAGATGGACCCCCGACTAATTTCCTCGGTAAGCACAGGTACAATGTCTGATCGAAAGTAATCTTTATCCAGTATGACGCATTCACCTTTAATCTCACGCGCACGAATAACTTTCCAGACCAAATACTTGTCTTTGTCAATCTCAAGATGCTTGGCGATGTCATCTGGAACTGGAATTAGCTGATTTTCATGTACAATGGTACGTGATGTACGCCCAATTCGTTCAGACATTTCCTTGAAACTGACCAGTCCTCCTATAGGAAAATCCATCCGTCCAATATCCAGAACAAAAGATCCTTTAGCTTTTATTTTATGGATATACCCATTTTGTGCAAGCAAGTGAAGTGCTTTACGTACGGTTTCACGAGAAGTGTTATACTCTCGGGCCAGTTCATTTTCAGATGGCATTTTCGTGCCTGGAGCCAATTCGCCTGTCTGGATCTGTCCCGAGTACTCCTGATAAATTTGCAAAAATATATTCTTTGTCAATTTTCATCACCACGTTCATTGTAGCATTCTTTCACTTCCCTGTTCACTATAATAGACTGTGCGAATTGAATCTGAATTAATTCCTATGACCTGATGAAGAATTCAAATGAATTCTCATTAAGGTATACTGCAAATCGTCTGCCTCACCTGGCAGTTCTTCAACCGATTCAATCATACTCTGACCATCCGGGACAATGACTGGTGTAATGACGGGATATCCGGATTTCTGAATCAGATCACGGTCAAATTCCATCAGTAGTTGTCCTTGCTCCACGGTTTGATTGGTCTCCACATGCATGGTGAATCCCTCACCCTTCAGTGACACCGTATTGATCCCCACATGTACCAGAATCTGTACACCTGTCGAATGCTCCAAAATCAAGGCATGCTTGCTTTTCATCATGATATGAATAACTTTTCCCCTGAATGGGGCAAGAATCTTGCCATCCTTCGGTTCCACTGCAATACCTTGCCCCATCTGCCGTTCGGCAAAAGCCGGGTCAGGAACTTGTTCCAGCGGTACAACACGTCCTCGTACGGGAGTCCTCACTTCAAGCACATCTATTGCGGTATTTTGCGGAAGCGAGTCTTTTTGTACGGAATCATTGGCTGGTGCAGCCTGACGGCGCTTAGTTAACAACTTGCCATACATTAAAGTTAAAGCAAATGGCACAATTAACACGATCGCCATCCCGATGAAGAATACACCCCAGTTGTTTGGGAAAATAGACAAGAAGCCTGGAATCCCGCCCACACCAATGGAAGAAGCCATCACATGATTTACGGTGAGCAGTATACCTGCAATACCGGAACCGATCATTGCGAATACAAACGGATATTTATATCGGATATTCACCCCGAATATGGCAGGCTCGGTTACACCCAGAAATGCAGACACTGAAGAGGTAAGAGCCAATCCTTTTCCCTTTTGCTCCTTCAATACCAGCATCATTGCCAGTGCTCCGGCACCCTGAGCGATATTGGACAGCGCCAGCATCGGCCAAAGGAATGTTCCACCCTGCGTACCAATTAATTGCACGTCCACCGCCAGGAAAGTATGGTGCATTCCCGTAATCACGAGCAAGGAGTACAAGCCTCCATAAATCAGGCCTCCCAGCGCAGGAGCCAAATCGAAAACGTATACAAGACCAGACGTAATAGCATTACCAATCATAAAAGTAACCGGACCGATTACTGTAAATGCCAGAAATCCCGTTATTAATAATGTAATCGGTGCTACAAGTAACAGTTTAAATGAATCTGCTATCTTCTTATTTAGGAATTTCTCAATGTGCGCGAGCACGTAAGCGGATACTAAAACGGGTAAAACCTGTCCTTGATAACCAATCTTGTTCACTTCCCACCCAAACAAATTCCAAACCGGAACGGTTCCTTTGGTAACGGCATCCGCATAACCGTATGCACTTAATAGATCTGGATGAACCAGAATCAGACCCAGTACAATCCCGAGTAAAGGACTGCCGCCAAACCGGACAACGGCTGACCATCCAATTAAGGCAGGTAGAAATGCAAAAGCGGTACTGGCAATGGTGTTAATGATAGCAGCAAAGTCAGTCCATTGAGGATAGACCTGAACCAGAGCCATACCTTCGAAGAAAATTCCCTTGCCTGTCAAAATATTATTTATTCCAAGTAATAAACCTGCGGTCACGATTGCGGGCAAGATGGGAATAAAAATATCTGCCAGCGTCTTGATAGCACGTTGAATAGGATTTTGTTTTTTGCTTGCCGCATTTTTGACATCGTCTTTAGAAGCCCGACTACCTCCTGTAATGGAGATCATTTCGTCATATACTTTATCCACCAGACCTGGGCCAATCACGACCTGATATTGTCCTTGTGAAGAAAATTGGCCTTTGACCAGATCATTTTGTTCAAGTGCATCTTTATCAACCAGCTTATCATCATAAAGGGCAAATCGCAGACGAGTTACGCAATGCGTAGAGGCCTCTATGTTGTCTTTGCCACCAACGGCTTTTATAATGTCTTCTACCTGTGATCTTTCAATCGCCATTTAGCCCACTCCCTTAACGTTTGCTTATTTTAAAGTAGCAACCCCGGTTATCAAAATAACGTGCCCGGGGTGCTACTAGATGTCTCCATACTATTCACTAAGTCTACGAACAATCCACATATATGAAGCATATGGGGTTAAAGAGATCACTTGTTTTAGCTCTGGTGCGTGCTGGGTATTACCAATTAAGAGCTCAGCCGCATCCAACGCTTGATTTTTTAATCGTGAATAAAATGAATCTGGTATACGGAATTGCGCATCCTGTCCGCTAAAATTAGAGATGACGATCAAAGTCTCTTCTTCATTGCTGCGTTGATAGGCGTAGACCTGAGGATGAGCTTCGTCCAAGCGTTGATAATTCCCATCGGTAATGACTTGCACCGTCTTACGCAGATGAATTAGCTTACGATAATGGTGATAGATAGAGTTCGGGTCCTCTAACTGAGCCTGAACATTAATCTGTGGATATCGTTCATCTACTTTAATCCAAGGAGTGCCTGTAGTGAAGCCCGCATTGCGAGTGCCATCCCACTGCATCGGTGTTCTCGAATTATCACGAGACCGCTCTCGAATGATATTCAATGCTTCTTCTGCACTTTTGCCTTGCTCCTGTAAAATACGATACATATTCAGAGATTCAACATCCCGAAACTCTTCAATGTCTGCCCACTGCGGGTTGGCCATCCCAATTTCTTCACCTTGAAATATATAAGGTGTACCTTGAAGACCATGTAGCGTGGTTGCCAGCAGCTTGGCGCTTTCCCCATGGTATTGGCCATCATCCAAAAAGCGAGAGATTGCCCTTGGCTGATCATGATTATTAAAAAACAATGCACTCCAGCCGCCACCCTGTTGCATGCCCGTTTGCCAATCCGAGAATAGCTTTTTCAGCATTTCAAAATCATATGGCATGAGTTCCCACTTCTGTCCATTTGGGTAATCCACCTTCAAATGATGAAAATTAAAGGTCATGGACAATTCTTTTCTCTCTGGATTGGAATAACGGATGCAGTGCTCTAGGGAGGTAGAGGACATCTCACCCACAGTGACGCTATTTTGTTTGGCAAATACTTTCTCATGTAACTCATGAATGTATTCATGCACATGTGGACCGTCCGTATAATATTTACGTCCGTCGCCAGGAACCGTGCTCCCATCATCATTCGAGAATTGTTGATCTTTGGAGATCAAGTTGATGACATCGAGCCGGAAACCACTGACTCCCTTCTCAGCCCAAAATTCCAGCAGATTGACAACTTCCTGACGGACTTTGGGATTTTCCCAGTTTAGATCCGCCTGAGTCTTATCAAATAGTGTCAGGAAATATTGGCCTGTTGTCTCGTCATATTGCCAAGCAGGTCCACCAAATTTGGAAACCCAATTGTTTGGTGGTCCACCATCGGGTGCTGGGTCACGCCAGATATAGTAGTCCCTATACTCACTATCCTTAGAAAGCCGTGCCTCCTGAAACCAGGCATGTTCTGTGGAAGAATGGTTAACCACGATGTCGATCATTAAGTACATCCCACGTGCCCGGATTCCCTCGCTCAATTCTTCAAAATCCTGCATTGTTCCATAATCGGGATTAATCTGGCAATAATCGGCTACATCATACCCGTTATCACGTTGTGGTGAGACATATACAGGCTGCAACCAGACAATATCAACACCCAGTTTTTTTAAATAATCCAGCTTTTGCGTCAGTCCTCTTATATCACCGGTTCCTTTGCCCGTCGTATCGTTAAAACTTTTGGGATAAACCTGATAGACTACTGATTTACGCCACCAGTCTTTATCTTGAGGAATTAAAGTCTTGTTCATTGCTTCCATTCATGCTCATTCCTTTCTTGCGAAATGAAGTAGCGTAAAAAACAATATAACGCTTTCAACATCTTGTATATACAAGATTAAGTCATGTATATACAAGTTGTCAACAGCTTTATCTATTAAGGTAATACCCGTTTTACAGCTAAATGATCAGGAGACTCATCCATTCTGTTCGATTGTATGTTATGACTCGTAGAATAAGCTCAATTCACACGAAAAAAGGCCCCTGCCTATAGTCAGGAACCTTTCTTTTCTTTGATGAATAGGGTGCTCATTTACATCCATATCGATAGTGCACTATAAAGGAGCAATAAGGACATTATGATATTGAAGGAACGCTCATGCTTATTCAAGAAACGTTGAAACACAGCGCCAAAAATCGCCCAGCTCACTACAGCTACAAAACCAATACAGGTCAGGAGTAATGAAATCGTAATAAGCTCTATATATGATACATCATAAGGCATTACAAACGTTGAAATGACCGTAATACCATACAAAATGATTTTTAAATTGATAAATTGCAGCAGCAGTCCTGATTTGAAGGAATATCCCTCATTGTGATCATTATCGTCCGTAGAGGATTTGCTCTTTGCAATTTTCACCGCCAGATAGAGCATGTACAGACTGCCGAGGACATTCATCCAGATCTTAACTCGTGGCAAAAAATGATACAAAGCAAGATTAAAATAGCAGGCTAACAGCATAATAGCGAAACAGCCTGCTGTTACTCCCAGCAAGAATGGGAATGCTTTTTTCAAACCCAACCGCCTGGCACTGTCTAAAGACATAATATTGTTGGGACCTGGCGTAAAGCTGCTAACAAGTGCATAAGAAAGGAACGGAATAAACGGCATGCAACAATCAACTCCCGTATGTTATAATTGAATGAAATGTACGTTGAGACGTACATTTGTACTTTATGATTGTACAATATGTTCTTTATAAAGCACAATAGGAGCGAAGAATTATGGAGAATATTAATCTGATTTTAAGTAAAAATTTGAAACATCTAAGAAATGAAAGAAAATTAAGTTTAGATAAATTAGCTGATCTGACGGGGATCAGTAAAACGATGCTCGGTCAGATTGAGCGGGGAGAATCTAATCCCTCGATTACAACCGTATGGAAAATTGCGAACGGCTTGAAAATCTCTTTCACTGCTCTGATTAATGAACCACCTGCAGATGCGGTAGTCGTTCCTAAAAGCAAAGTACAAGTGCTTGAAGAAAATAATCACTATAGGTTGTATCCGTTTTTCCCCTATGAAGGAAGTAGAAATTTTGAGGTTTACACCGTAGAGATTGAAGCAGGCGGGGAACTGAGTTCAGCGCCGCACCGTGAAGGTACAGAAGAATTTATTACGGTATTTGAGGGTGAGATGGTGGTAAAAATCAGCGAAGAAATGTACACGGTTAAAGCTGGAGATTCGATCCGCTTTAAAGCAGACCGCCCACACATTTACTATAATCTAGGAGAAACACTGGTTCGGATGAATATGATTATTTATTACTCTGTATAGTCCTCAAGAGATCCTAAGTGTTCAAGTCTTTAAATTAAATGATCCTATTAAAATAAGGAGCCCTTTTAATAGGATCATCGGTACAAAATATTAAATGATTTACTTGTATGCTGTTTAGGAGATTTTAATTTGCTTAATTATTCGTGCCGGATTTCCAGCTACAACCACATGATCTGGAACATCCTTGGTCACTACTGCTCCTGATGCCACGACGACATTATTACCTATCGTAACACCGGGATTAATAACTGCTCGACCGCCAATCCATACATTGTTGCCAATCGTTACAGGTTTCCCATACTCTGGGCCAGCGATTCGTTCAAACGGATCTATGGGATGAGTCGCTGTGTAAATATGAACTCCTGGAGCCAGGAAACAATTATCTCCAATACGCACTTCGCAAACATCCAAAATGGTACAGTCAAAGTTGGCGTAGAAATTTTCCCCAACATGGATATTGTATCCGTAGTCACAGCGTATGTTGGGTTCCATGCCTATATTTTCACCAGTTGATCCGAAAAGCTCCTTAAGTAACTTTTCACGATACTCACGATCCGTCTCTGCCGTCTGATTAAAAAGACGTACACATCTTCTCGCATACTCTCTTTCTTGCGTTAATTGAGGATCAGCAGCTACATACAGTTCCCCATCCATCATCTTTTGTTTTTCCGTTTTCATAGTCATGCGACAATCCCCTTTATATTTTAATCTGATTTCTTTTCTTTCACCCCAATAGGTTGGGCTGCACCGGATATCAAGCCAGCAACAATAACGCCAACAAGCACTACGATCAAGGCATGCAGAAGTCCAACATGCTCACCTAAAAACCCTAATCCTGGGGGGCCTACTAAAAAGGCAATGTAACCGATCGTGGCTACGGCTCCAACCCGGATAGCTGCACCACGAGGGTCATCTCCGGCAGCAGATAAGCCCACAGGAAAACCAAGTGAGGCTCCAAGCCCCCATAATACGACGCCCACTCCGGCTATGAGGTAATGCTGTCCCCAGATCACTAGAATGATACCGATAGCAGCCAGGACAGCACTTCCTTTCAATACAGGGACACGGCCGTATTTATCCAGTATGAATCCTCCGGTAAAACGTCCAATGGTCATCGCTGCCACAAATAGTCCATACATATAGGAACCTGTTAAAGAATCCACGCCATAACCATCCACCATCGTTAGCGGCAGCCAGTCATTCGCAGACCCTTCTGCAAACGCCATACCTAACACGATGATACCGATCAATAAAATTCGTCTTTCTTTCCATACAGCAAGCTGCGCCTTGAGATTAGATCCAACCTTTTGAGTAGGAACTTCTTTCTCTATACCTGTATCGTGAGGCAGAAAACGATAAAAATAGAAAGTTACCACTGCAATCATGGCAGCCATCGCTCCAAAATGGACCACAACAGGTATGTGTAGTGCCGCTGCTCCAGAACCGATGACTGCACCTACAAGTGTCCCCATACTAAATGAACCGTGAAAAGCCGGCAAAAGCGTTTTTTGCAATTGATTTTCTACCGCAGAACCTTCGACATTCAGAGCTACTTCTGCTGTCCCATAACCACCTCCAAAGATGACTAAACCAGCAAACACGATGCTCGTGAGCGAAAATGCAGTTCCCAACCCTACAATGACAAAACCGCTTACAATCAAAATCGCACTTCCCAGAATGACCGCCCGTCCACCTATACGAGAAATAATATTGCCTGCACTGAGTAGTCCCACTAAAGAACCTGCAGCTAATCCAAAAATAATGATTCCCATTTCGGCAGTCGAGACATGCAAAATATCCCGTATAATAGGCGTTCGAGACACCCAGGAAGCAAAAGCTACACCTGGTAAAGCGAATAATAAGAACAAAATATTACGAATTACCCGAGGATTCATGGATGGTTCTACTGGCATTTACTTATCTCCTTATCACCACTTTTTATTAATCTTTTAATAAGATATATTATAATTAGTCATTCTATTCACATCCAAACTATTTGTCAAAAAGAGAATTATAGTCATAGATCGTTATTGACCGTCAGTTGTAAACATATTAAAAACCATACAAGCTCTAGACTGAATCAGCCTTGAATTATCATTTGCGTTCTTGTTCTATTTTCAGTCTGGTTTCTCCCTGCAACTCTCCCTCTGCTGACGCTTGAAGCAACAACTCACCAGCCATATAACCGGATTGTACAACAACGAGACACCTTCCTCTGTGTGTTCGTCTCTCATTCCCCTTGAAGGATTCATCGCTGGTGAGATCCCCATTGTCTATTCCAAGGATACGACCATCACCCTGTAGTTTAAAGGCTACATCAAAATCCTGGTTAGGTACAATGATCCCATTTTGGTCTATGACGGTTACTTCCACATGAGATATCTCATGCCCATCAGCAGGTAGAATTACCCGATCAGCCTCCAACTTTAAAGCATAAGGAAGCCCGGCAGTGGTTAATTCATGCTCACAAACCTTCTTGTTTCCATTACGACCCACAGCCCGGATTTTGCCCGGTGTATAGGGAAGCTCCCATAGGATTAAATGATTAGGATAGTCCACTAACTTCCTCTCACCGTATGATTCATCATTCATGATCAATTCCACGCTCTCACAATTGGTGAAGGTAACCAACCGTATCAATTTTCCACCGTATTCAGGAAATGTCCAGTGATCATCCATAGCCGGAGATTTCCAGTGCATCGTCCATGTCGGATTAAATTCCGATTTCATATGTTCGTTAAATACGGCTATGTGCACAACAGGCTGATTAGACCATAAACTTTGTTGGAGATAAGATACTGGTTTGCGGAATCCGCAAGTATCAATCAGGCCCGAAGACCACCCTTTAGAGGGATAGCTCGTTTCTCCCAAATAGTCAATTCCACTCCAAACAAATTGACCGATCACATAATCATGATTAGCGACATCAAACCAGGGATTCATAGGCAAATAACCTTTAACCCGGTTATCCTTACCCCGATAGTATGGGAATGTTTCTGTTCCAAGGATAAGCGTATCCGGCATGGCCGCCCTATAGTGCTCATACCACTGCTCCTGATAGTTTAACCCTAGAACATCCACTCGTTGTGCCAGCTGTTTGGTATGCTCCACTTTGGCCTCAATTGAACCCTCACGCAAGCTGATCGGTGTATTATGCGGCTCAAGCGCACATATAACTGGTCGGGTTGGGTCTTTTTCATGGCAGAAACCCACGAGCTGCTCCAACATTTTGAGCATGGATGGCTGACCTTGATTCTCCACTTCATTCCCAACGCTCCACATGAAAACACTGGGATGGTTCCTGTCTCTGAGCAACATTGCTTCCAGGTCTTTTTCCCACCACTCATCATATAAATGCTCATAGAAAAGAGATTTCCATTTGTCAAAAGCCTCATCAACCACCAAGAACCCCATCTGATCACATAAATCTAATAATTCGGGCGCCATCGGGTTATGAGCAAAACGGATCGAGTTACAGCCCATTTCCTTCAGCTTTTGAAGCCTTCTTTTCATGGCTGTATCATGGTAAGCAGCCCCCAGACAGCCTAAATCATGGTGAATGCACACTCCCTTTAGCTTTAAGCTGTGCCCATTCAGAAATAAACCTTTTTGAGTGTCCAGCTTCACTTCTCTTATGCCAAAAGGGGTACAATAACGATCCACCTCTGTATTGTCGCAATAGATCGTCGTCTGGGCTTCGTAGAGCACTGGGTTGTCCGGTGACCACAGTTCTGGCTCTAAAACTCGCGTTTTTTGCTCTATTTCCCCCGTTTCACAGCTCGAAAGAGTGACTCGGTTTTCAACTTTTCCTTTGATTTGTCCCTGTGGGTCCAGCATTTCAGTCATAATCGTACACTCTACGGCATGCGCGTGATGATTAGTGACCTGGATTCTGGCAGTTACCTTGGCTTCATCTGGCGAAATTTCAGGTGTGGTAATGTAAGTCCCCCATTCGGTTATATGAATATAATCCGTACAAATCAGCCAAACATTACGATAAATACCGGCCCCGGAATACCATCTGTCAGGTGAAAGAATCGTATTGTCCACTTTGACAGCAATCACATTCTCCTCATCCCACCGAATATATGGAGTCAAATCATATTGAAAGCTAACATATCCATAGGGCCGCTTGCCCACAAAATGCCCATTGATCCAAACCTCACTGTTACTGTGAATACCATCAAATTGTATGTATACGCGCTGTTTTGGAGAGGAGGGCTTCACATTAAAATGCTTTCTGTACCATCCGACAGACCATCTCGGCAAATAAGCTTGATTGCCACCATACAGCATATGTGGATCAAAGGACTTCTCAATGCTCCAATCATGAGGGACTTGAAGGAGTCGCCAATGCTCATCGTTGTAGTCCATTTTCTCAGCACCTGCGTAATTACCCTCTATAAACTTCCAGTCCGTTTTGAACGGCATAATCACTCTGCTTCCCATCATCTTGCCTCCATTTCATAAAGTGGATGAACGGATATAACAGCAGTGCTGGATGACCATCACAAAAGACGTGTTCTCATTACAATATTTGAAACACCGGGCGATCTTCTATAAAGTGTACGGGGAGCATTGGAAATTGGGCGGAAAGTACATCTGCGAGATACTTCATCCCAGGTGCTTCACTTTCAGCATGTCCCAGCATGATAAGTGCTTTACTTTGACCTTGATAGACAGCATCTTTAACATATTCTGGTGTTTCCCATTCTGGGCCTTCACCGGCAATGACTAAATCTACATTTTCATTTAGAAATAATGGAATGGCTAGATCACCACCTCCCCTGTATCCTACTGAGATTCCCACTCGTTCACATGGCATGGAAACCTCACCAGCCACCCGTACATAACGAATATGTAGTTTGGCTTTGATATATTCAGCGATCTCCTTAACTTCCATAACCGGAATAGTCAAAATGGCGGCCGTCGGCTGCTGCTTCACAATGTAGTTGTGCCAGCCAAGCGCCTGAAGAAGCCCAACCATCACTCCATCCGGTTGATAACGATGTATGGCGTCATGAAACCGATAAATGCCTATACCTGCATCGGCAATGAGGCGAGATTTTTGCAAAAAAACAGGATCATGTAGTAAACATTCATGCATCCTCTGATGACTATAAAAGATGCCTTCATGCGTAATGATAAAATTTGCACCTAGAGAAATAGCTTGTTCTATCACATACTGCGAAGCGGAGAAAGCGGTTACAATTCCGTGCACCTCAGTATCTATAAATCCTGGTTCCAGCAGATCTACGGTGGTGTTGGGTATGCTTATTCCCTTGGTCAGATGATTCACAATCTGACCCATAGTCATGGTCATACACGTTCCCTCCTCATGGATAAGGTATATCAATTGTACCATTTTATTTCAATCATAGGTGCTATTCCTTCTAGCAAAACAGCCAGTTCCAAAGGAGCCAGCTGTTTTACGAATGGTTCTATTATTTATACAGAACCCCTAAAATGGAGTCGATTCGTTCTTTTGCCCCTTGCCAGGATGTCATGACGGGGAACTCATATTGCTCTCTTGCTCTCAGATTCCATGGATGAGGAATGCAAAGCACCTTTTTCCCCTCCTCTAGCGCAGGCACTAAATTATGAGGACCATCATCAATCAGGAGATCATAGTTAATCAGGTTCTTTCGTTTACATGGGAAAAAGTTCTCAAATGGAATGAATGGCATATGTCTTTGAAGCCAGTTCCATTTCTCTACGACGGTCTTGGGTTCTGCCGCTGTCACAATAATGACATCAAAAGCATTGCAAAGCTTCTCCATCTCTTCTACAACATACTCGTCATACAGTTCAAGTTCCTCAAATAAACCCGGTCGCCCATAAAATACATCATGCGTGCTTTTGGGATGACGTAGATGATCAGTATTCCAATCTAACATTTCTTCATACCGAAGCGGATGAGTGGGAAATTCACTATTGTTATGGTATATGGCTCGTTTGACGAGATGACAGATGGTATCGTCCATATCGACTGCAATGATTGGTTTTCTCATCAGCTTGCCCCTATTCACTCTGGTAAAATTTTTCATAAGAATATCATACTATAATTTAATATCGTGGTGAAGCTTAGGTATTGCTTCCGATAGATCTCACCTTTGTTCAAGATAATCAGCCAAGCAGAACGTTAGGTTTATCTACATAAGTTAGGGACACTAAAGAAAAACTAGTTAGGTTATTTTTATCTTAAAAAACTAAATTACAAATAAATATCGAAGGAATACACCTTAATATAAGCAACGAGTACAATAAAATCATAGAAAAATCACACATAAATAAGTAATCTATGTGTCTGAATTTCAAAAGCAAAAAAATAGCTAAAAAAAATCAATTGCATAACAAAAACACAAATGATAGAATAACAAAAAATAACTATTACCAAAAATGAAAGCGTTTTATGTTGTGTTTAGCTTACTGCTGTATACATACTTACACACCTACTTCATCTCTATATAGCAGGAAGTTGAATAATATATTTAGGGAGGTAAAAAAATGAAGGTATTGTTAAGAAAAGCATTATTGTCTGGACTCGTCGGTGTGCTTATCATGATTGGTTTGGGGGGATTCTTCTCCAAGGCACAAGCTGCTTCAGGATTTTATGTAAGCGGTACCAAATTGTATGATTCTACAGGCAAGCCATTTGTTATGAGAGGCGTCAATCATGCTCACACATGGTACAAAAACGATCTTTATACAGCTATCCCGGCAATTGCCCAGACAGGCGCTAATACCGTCCGAATTGTCCTTTCTAACGGAAACCAGTACACCAAGGATGACATTAATTCCGTGAAAAATATGATCTCTCTCGTCACGAGTTACAAAATGATTGCTGTGCTTGAAGTTCATGACGCTACGGGCAAAGACGACTACGCGTCTTTGGATGCAGCTGTGAACTACTGGATTAGCATAAAGGATGCTCTGATCGGCAAGGAAGACCGGGTTATCGTAAACATTGCGAACGAATGGTATGGTTCTTGGAATGGAAGTGGTTGGGCTGATGGATACAAGCAAGCGATTCCCAAGTTGAGAAACGCAGGTATCAAAAATACGCTTATCGTCGATTGTGCCGGATGGGGACAATATCCTCAGTCTATCAATGACTTTGGTAAATCTGTATTTGCAGCTGATTCTTTGAAAAATACGGTATTCTCCATCCATATGTATGAGTTCGCGGGTAAAGATGCTCAAACTGTTCGAACCAATATTGATAACGTTCTGAATCAAGGACTTCCTCTGATTATTGGTGAATTTGGCGGTTACCATCAAGGAGCAGACGTCGACGAGACAGAAATCATGAGATATGGCCAATCCAAAGGAGTAGGCTGGTTAGCCTGGTCCTGGTATGGTAATAGTTCCAACCTTTCCTACCTTGATCTTGTAACAGGACCTAATGGCAATCTGACAGATTGGGGGAAAACTGTAGTCAACGGAAGCAACGGGATCAAACAAACATCAAAAAAAGCTGGTATCTACTAAACACATTAAGAAAATAAAAAAGACTCATGTATTCACTGGCTCCTCACTTTATGTGAAATGAATCTGGAAAAGAATCACCATATAACCTTCTGGGTTATATGGTGATTTTGATTTCATATACAGGTACAAGGCTAACCGAACTGATATCTACGATACGTTCCTTTGTCGTCTCGTTCCAGCCCGCCATAGTCGTATTGCTGTTGAGAACCTTACCCTTTCGAATGGGGGAAACATATACGTACAACCCTTGCTTGATGAGCCGATGTTCAAATGCTTTCAAACCTATTTCCCAGGTCGTATGGTTGCAGAAATTATCGTTGATCAGTTCGCCATCCATAAAAGCATAACCGATATCTCCAGTATAATCGATACGCAGCAGAGCCTCCTTGATTCCATGAAACGCATCTGTTTCGAAATCAATAGTAAATTTATCTTTATTTACCCTTTTCAAATTGAAATGGATTTCTTTCTTAGGAGCCTTTAAACGATACGTTTTGAATAATTCACTTTCTGTTATTTCAAGCAGTTCTCCACCAGAAATAGATGTGAATGAGGCGTCAAAATCCGGGAATACACTCAGGGTTACCCTTTCTTGGCCCGTTGATTCCAGCCTTAGATCGCCCTCAGATATAAGTACATTGGCATTTGTCAGCATCACTCTGTCGCGGCCTTGCATGTTCACCTTCCAAAATGTAAGACTTCGCTCATCAGTCATCGTGTAGATGGCAACATTTTTGCCACTTTCAGATACCAGATGGATGAGACTATCCTCCTCTTCAGCAACCTTAATGATCGTGTTCCCATCGAATTGCTCTATCGAACCTTTGTCGATTGTGGCACTGATCATGCCTTTTGACTCCATTGCATACGTTCCTTTCATGCCCTCTGGTACAAAGAAAAAATAATACACTTCTCCATCTTCTTCTATCCTTGTTATCAGCTGTGCCGTAGCATATTTGAGCTTCATTCCATCTAAATTGAAGTTAAATGGCAATATGGCAAAACTATCACGTCCTAACGTTAGTTCACCTTGACTAGGGATTACAATCGTTTCCTCGGGCAGCTCAATGCTCACATTAAAATCGCACAGGTCGTCATTTTCGACATGGTCTTGGAAATTATTTAGAAATAGGTACCCCGATCCGGCACTGGATCGCACAGCATATCGTAACGTTTCCACATCATAAGGGTCCATCTGGGACGTATCCCCTGGCAGAATAGTCTTTGTTAGAGAGAATTGCTTTTGGAACGTTGAAAAAAAGTAATGTTGCAGCTTTGTTCTTTGATATGACTCTCTTACTTGACCGAATTCGCCGATCATAGCGTTGAAATCATAGGATATTTTAGGGGTGGCTAGATCATTTGTGAACGGGTTAACCTGACCTCGAGGATTGGAACCCCCATGATACATGTAGTATCCTATCAGGTTACAACCTTCTGCAACCTTCATGACAGTCATCGCTGGAACACTACGGTAGGGAAAGGCGAACCGATATTTATAAAACTGAACCATGCCGCCACCCATTTCACAGCAAGCGTACGGATAGTCTTCAGGGGCATATTGAGGCTCAAAATTGTAGCTCTTTGGAATCTTGTTATTATGCTTGTCTCGGAAAATGTATTCCGGTGTCGCAGGATGCTCGTCCATCCCTTCCAAACGTCCCTCTTCGTAGTAGATCCATGGCCAATAGGCATACCCGCCCCATAATGGCAGCATATCAGGGACAGGAGTTGTTGCTCCTCCCCATCCTGTGCACGTATAGATCGGAGTATCAATCCCCGCTTCCAGAGCTATTTCTTTAAGTTTTAACATATGCGAGTTACCGTCACTTCCGCTGTTTAACCACATATCATTAATTCCTACAGTCCATGCCCACTGGGCAGATGAATGATGATGTTCGTTTTCGATTTGGGTGCCGATAATCGGCCCCCCTTCCTTATATAGCAGCCCTTTAACCTGGGCACCGATCTCGTTATATAATCTTCTCGTATAGAACAGATACCCCTCATCATTAGAGCGAACCTCAAATGGTCGACCAAATAACCAATCCGGCATACCTCCGTTTCGAATTTCCCCGTGATTGAAGGGTCCGATCCGAATAATGGAGTATACCTGATGTTTGCCGCACAACTCGATGAAACGACGAAGATTCTTGTTCCCACTCCAATTAAAAATACCTTCAACTTCTTCATGTAGGTTCCAAAAAATATAAGTGGCAATGATGTTTACGCCGCCCATTTTTATTTTAATGATTTCGTCTTCCCAATAGCGTTCATCATAACGGGCATAATGGAATTCACCACAAATACCGAAAAAGGGCTCTCCGTCCTTCTCCATAAAATAGTTGGTGAATCCGATTTCCTCTCCTTTTGGATTGGTGCCGCCAAGTTTGATATGTCCTTTAATAATATGCTTTTGATCGTCTTTGACTGTAACCCGATAGGTTCTCATGGAGTTCACTCCCCTCACTCGTTAATCTGAATTCAAGATAAATTGATTCCACTTGCGCTGCCAAGCGATATCATTCCAGAATGGATGATGGGGAGCACAGTTAGAGCAGAGGGTCATTCCCCAGAACCCAAGTGCCATTCCTTTTCGCAATACATATTCAGCGATAAATTTACCGACTGGGCCTTCTTCAAATTGGGCATACAGCGGCGTGTAGCCTACATAACCTTCTCCTATGACAATTGGAATGCCGGAATGACGAGTCCATTCATGAATCTCTTCCAATCGGGAGTCGGCCTTCTGTAACATGGCAATTTTATGGTCTCCATACCGATCGTACAAAAATAAATCCCATTGATCGGGATCTACCCAGTCGTGCAAATAAATAAGCCTCATGCCGACTGGATTGCCTTCCATCCGCCAATTCTGCTCCGGAGGCAGGGTCCACTCTGCAAATGGAGGAGCATCTTCTCTTAATAGGGATTGTACGAATGGATTGGGGAACGGCGCCAACTCATCATCAAGCCCTGCCGCTTCCATAAGCTCATTGAGTACCCCTTTAATATAAAGATGAAAATGGGCAACCTGCATATTGCGCGCGACGTAAGCTTTAGGGTAGGCTTCATTTAACGTATAACTGGCGGTCATCATGATATCAGGATGACATTGGCGGAGATATCCAACTGCTTCTTCTACGTAGGGCTGCATGGCTTCAATAAGCGCTGGTACATTCGTTTCGGCTATGCCTTCAGACGTTCCGACGGCGTTTAACTGCCCAAATTCCACTTCGTTATGCAGCTCTGTATAGATAATCTGGTTCCTATAACCTTCTGCTGTGACGAAACGAATCAACTGATCCATTGATTTTGCAATGGCCATAAATCTCTCCTTAGGAGGTATTGCAGCTAATTCATCTCTAAGCTCAGCATGAGCCAGAAAGCTGGGACTCTGCTGATATTCCCAAGAGGATAACATAATGTAACAGTTATGAGCCTTAGCTTGTTTAAACAGTTCAAGTAAATGAGCATGCCCGTCCAGCACTGCGCCGCCACGACAGTTATACCAACGCGTACGCTGGCCTACTTCCCCAAGGTTAGCAAACTCCAAGGGTCCAGGACGTTTGCCATCCGCTGTAAACAACATGAATGGCATAGCACATATTCGGATCGTATTGTAGCCTCTTTCGACCGCTTCTTTAAACCGGGCTTCAAGATCGCTGTAGGGCTCACCTTCCTGCGTCATTGTATACCAAGAAAAGTCCCACATGGTGATCGTCAATTTGCGCGGTACATTTCTCATGAGATTACTCATTTGATTTCCCCTCCCAGCTCCAGTCCATATGGTTCAATGCTCCTTGATGATTAGCTTCCAGCTTAAGCACCGATTCAAAATGCAAGATAGCTTCGTCCTGTCGCCCTAATCCAAGCAAACCAAGTGCCTTCATATAAGTACAATGAACCTGATTACGAATATTCAGGTCATCTTCAAAGATGAGAAAGTCGGGTAACGAGACCGCGAAATAATCCATTTTCACGGGTTCGAACAAGTGCCTTTCGGCGTAATCAATGAGCTTGTTGAATCGACGCATGCCTTCCTTCGCATAACCAAGTTTCTTCCAGGCCAATCCTTGATAAAATATCATATCTGGCTGTTGATCGTTATAATACATGGCATCAATGGGTTCCCCCAGTCCTTGAGAGGCCGTGGAAAAGGCCTGCCTTGCCTCATCTGTTAATTTCAATAGCTCATACGCGCAGCCCAAATAATAATAGATATCGTTATCTTGGGAACCCTCTAGCTTACCTTCGCCAAGATTCTTTGGATACACTAAAGCCTCCCGCAGCCCTTTTACAGCCTGTTCAATCCGCCCAGACCTCAGGTCGGACTTCGCAAGCTCTACCTTGGCAAGCCTATACTGTCCAGTTACCTTCCCCTCTCCGCCTTCCCATGGGTGAAATATTCGCCCTGTCAGCAAGGACAACGCTATTTTATGCTGCTTCATCGTATTGTGAACGGTTACATATTCCAAAAACAGATCATCGCGAAGCTTTATGATTCCCGGATAACTCTCCATTAGGTTCAATCTGTCGTTGGGCCTGATGTTCAGCTTCTTATACAGCTGGTCAAGCTCATAAAGAACACGCGCGTCTGAAGTATTGCACGCAAAGGCCTGCTCTAACGAATGGCGAGCCTTCTCTACTTGGCCCTGTTTGTTAAAATATCCAAGAGCAAGATTACGGTGAACAACGGGGTAAGTATCGTCAATGGAACGAGAAGTTTCCCAGCTGGAAATGGCATCCAGATGCCGTTTCTTATCATAGAGTAAATTACCTAAGTAATAATGCGCCTTTCCGTCCCCCGGTCTCGTTCGAATTGCAAATTGTAACACATCCAACTCAAACAGACTGTTAGGAAAGCAGTAGTCGGGTACTGCATCTGCGGCCTGAGCGAGAGCATTGTTCACCTGCTCATGCTTGCCGATTTTAGCATAGCAGAAGGCCTGAACGTAATACAGCATAGGGTATGTTTTCGCCTGCTCTGGAGCTTCTTCCAGCACACATGCTGCATCCTCATAGAGTCCCGCCGCCGCGTAGTCCGATGCTACCGCTATATAATTATGCACATCTCCCCGCATCCATTTTCCCAACTCTTCGAGGACCGTTTTAGCATCATCTCGTAACCCGAGAGCCTCTAAAGATAATGCTTGCTCACGGTAAGCTCCAAAATCGGCGATATCGAGCTTCATCGTTTCCTTGGAGAAGGCTATTGCCGCTTCGTAGCTGCCGAGCTTACGAAGAATAGCTGACTTCAGGTTGCGTGCTTTGTAATTGTGAGCATTGCGGATGATTGAACGCTCCACGAGCTCCAATGCTTCTTCATAGTTCCCTTGTTCTGTCGCAATCTGTGCCAGTGAGAAATACCCGCTGTCTTGCCATGCCGCACTCCATACCGATTTATAAAAGGCAGCGAACGCCTCGTCCATCCGCTCTTGGTGTTTTAGCGACAAGCCAAGCTGGTAGTAGGCCTCACCGTCATAGGGATTAGAGTTACGCCAGGTTACCCGCGAGATGGCTTTACGAAAGCACTCTTCACTTTCTGAATACAACCCTCTACGAAGAAGCAACGTACCATATGCCACATTTATGCGGCTGTCATTTTTATCTCTTTTCAGGCCCTCAAGATAGTACGCCTCGGGTTCAAAGGTAGCATGACGGTATTGCTCCAAATGTTGTCCTGCTAAATACAATTCTTCGTTCGTTCTTAATTCCTCCGGTTCTGGCAGGGGGGCAGCGGTAGCCGGCATCTGTTCAACTTCCTTTTTCTTCGGCTGGTAGCTAATCAACTCCCTTCCGGTCGCGTCTTTGACGATTAAGCATAGTTCATAATCCTCATCCTCAGCCAAAATAACTGTCTTCTGTATAAAGGCCTTATTAGGCGTCAGATCTAAGGTTTCTTGGATATAAACTTTCCGTTGACTGCTTAATTCCACAACAGCCTCACGAAATGATGAAGTTACATAGACTCCAATCTGTGCTGTCCCTTCGCTGCGATTTAATTCCAAATTAACGGCTGCGTCAATTGAAGCGTTTTTGACCATACCAATATGTTTGTAAGGCATAAAATACTGCGAGAACGATTTTTCTTCATACGGCTGAAGCCAAGTGAAATCTGGTTGGTTATCGGTATATACCCCCGTCATCAACTCGATGTAGGGACCATCTTCGTCTGTTAGATTCCTGTCCCATGCTTGGCCGAATTCGCCATTTCCCCATGTCCATTGCTTTTTTCCAGGAGAGATATGATGGTTGGCCACATGCAAAAGCCCGGCTTGTTTCATATGGTCGTAACCACCTATGAAATTGTAATCCGATTTATAGGCCATATATGAAGTGGGGACAGGGATATTTTTGTATCGGGAGATATCTACACCTTCAGAATAATCCATTTTATAATAAGTGCCTGTAGCGATCGGGAAACGGGATACATCACGCTTTCCATGGTCGAACACGGCTGATACGTCTGGAGGAAAAACGGATTGTGTGTGCTCATGTACCGCTACGGCTGGATTGGCCCACCATAGAAACGTTTGAGGCTCGTCAGTCCGGTTGTATAGCTGGGCCTCAACTTTAAGGTATGCTTTATCTGGTTGTAGTGTAAAACCAGCTGTTACTTTCGTGCCGAACATACGATCAATTTCGCTTACCCATACCGTTGCGCTTCCGTCGTCATGTTCTTCCAACTTGTATTCAACGGGTCCATAAGTGTTGGGACGGTGATGCTGCGGCCAGTTGAACTCAATCCCTCCAGATATCCACGGCCCCAATAAGCCCACAAGCGCTGGTTTGATGACCCTGTTATAATAAACAAAATCGTAACCGTTGGTCTTGTCGACCGCACGATAAATGCGGCCTCCCAGTTCCGGCATGATCTCAATGCGTAAATATTTATTTTCCAGAAAAACCATTTGGTAATTTTCAAGTTTCTTCTCATCCTCAATTTTATCAATTACCGGATGCGGATACACTCGACCGGAGCTTCCCTGGTAGACACGTTTCTCCAGAAACATTGGATTTTTGTCAGGTTTGCCAATTCCATACGTGGGGATCTGCACAGTTTGCTCCCACACGCGTGCCTTAGCATCGAAAATGCTCAATTCCATCACTCCCTCATAGTCGCCCTTATATTCAGAGCTTACAAGTAAGCGACATTACAGACAATTGACAATCCACTGTTTATGATGGATTATATACGTATTTCATCATTAGAGCCGCTTACGGCTGGGAGATGGATAGATTATGAATAAGAAAGCTGATGGATTTGAGGGTGAAAAGTTATATGTCCTTCCACCCTATATGCTGGATAAATTAAATATGAATCCGCTTACAAAAAATCTATATATTACGGATATAGGCTGCTTCAGCCATGCCCGCCATCATTTTCGTGAAAGAATGCACGGATGTGACTCTCATATATTCATCTACTGTGCCAGCGGAAAAGGTTGGATACGAACAAAGGATGGCCTAATGATTGACATGACGGAGCGAAGCTTTGCGTACATTCCCAGGGACATGCCGCATGCTTATGGGGCTGACGATGGAGATCCTTGGACGATTTACTGGTTTCATCTTAAAGGGGACCAAGTGGATGACTTTATGGCATTATTTGAGCCTTTTAAAACGTATATTTCCATGGCCGCCAGTAATGAAGTCAAACTACTGGAGCTATTTCATCAGTGTTACGACCTTTTACTGAATAAATCATACTCCATCATACATTTAGTTCAAGTATCGCAAACTGTCCGTTATCTGCTGAGTTTTGTTGTATCCGTTGCATTTCGCAAGGAAGACAGTACGTACCAGAGTCATGTGGATAAAGCAACACGCTATATGAGTGAACAATTGGAATCCACCGTTTCGCTTGAGGAGCTTAGTCGGCATGTTCAGGTATCCAAGCAGCATCTGAACTTGATATTCAAGCAATCCACCGGCTACTCTCCTGTCGATTACTATTTAAGAATGAAGATACAGAGGGCCAGTCAGCTTTTGGATTTGACGAATGCTTCTATTAAAGAAATTAGCATACAACTCGGTTTTAGGGACCCTTACTACTTTTCCAGGCTATTCAAAAAAATAATGGGCTGCTCTCCTTTGGAATACCGAAATAATTTGAAGGGTTGATCTATGTTCATCAGGAGTGTTCAAATTTGCTTCTATCGGGCTGCCGCAAGGTCACAGATCATTTACGAATCGGGGGTGCAAGGTCTATACTTAAGGTTAAAAAAGGAAGTTTTGTATGCTCCTCACGTTGAATCGTAGACTAAATGCAGCTATGCCGCTAATTACACCAATCAGCATTCTAATTGGCGTCCTAATCGGTACGCCGTTGTCAGAATATACCGAACTCTCTCCCTGGCTGTTTGCATTCATGACCTTCGCGGGCAGCATCAGTATGGGGTTTAAGGATTTTGTCCATGTGATAAAGCATCCTGGTCCACTGATCGCCTGTCTGTTTATTCTTCACCTGGCTATGCCGCTTCTTGCCATGATGCTGGGGCATCTGGCTTTCAGTAATGATCCTTATACGATCACTGGACTTATTCTTGGTGCGGCTATCCCTACGGGCATTTCCAGCTTCGTGTGGGTCAACATCTATAAAGGCAACACGGCGCTGACATTGGCGATCATTTTAATTGATACGATTTTGGCCCCATTTGCCGTTCCGGGCATCATGTCCCTGCTGATCGGAGCGGATGTGCAGCTCGATACCTGGGCGATGATGCAGAGCCTATTCTGGATGATTGTCGTTCCTTCGCTAATCGGCATGGTGTTGAACGAATGGACTAAAGGGAAGATCAAGCAGGTATGGGGACCTCGGCTGGGACCGTTCTCCAAGCTGGCTATGGCTCTTGTCGTAATGATTAACGGATCTGTCATCGCGCCTTATCTGGTCGATTTTAATCTCAAGCTTGTCGGAGTATGCCTATCCATAGTCGTCCTTGCTTCCACTGGATATGCAATCGGCTATCTGATATCAGGACTGATGCGGTGGAATAATGCAGACCGTACGGCGCTTGTCTTTAACGGCGGCATGCGCAATATTAGCGCGGGAGCTGTGCTGGCCATCACCTATTTCCCGGCCCCGGTAGCACTGCCTGTTGTACTCGGGATGATTTTCCAGCAATCCACGGCATCTCTGGTCGGATTTCTGCTGAGTCGTCGCGACCTTGGCAATGCCAAGGAAAAACGCAATACGGCCTCTGTTTCTTAAGCAAAGAGGGCTCGCGTTGGTTCCAGAGGATAAAACTCCTCCTTATGAGGAGGAGTTTTGGAAGGGCGTTTCTATACGTACATGGTTGGAAGCCTGATGAAAACATGCATGCGCAATCATGTAAATGTTCACTTTCCAATCATAACATTTCTATCAAAGTCTAAAACAGCTTTTGCGTAAGATTTTGAAATTGTGACTTCACTCCATCTTTCTGAAGTTCTGATTGTAACACCTGATTAAAGGTTTGAAGTGCACGCTGGAATTTATTTTCACCTAATTCCGTAATCCGAGTATACACCCCTCGCCGATCATCCTCGCATGTATGTCTTTGTAAAGCCCCGCAGTTTTTGGCTTCCATTCTCACTACGAGTCTCGATGTCGCACTTTGACTTAATCCCACCAATTCTTGAAGTTGCTGCAGTCGTAATTTTTTTTCCTCGGAATTCGATATAAAACCCAAAACGTAAAACTCCTTCAAGGATAAATCATAATTTTGTAGCAGAGCTTGTTCTAACTTATCATTTAAAGTGGAATGGATGTGAGACAAAGACAACCATACATCCAAAAGTTCGTTTTCATGTTGCAAGTTTAGACCACACCATTCTATATTGAAGTATCTCCACTTAGTTTAACCTATTGTATCAAGCTTAATTAGAATGGTCAAAACCCATACAATATTAACAAGATGTGAGTGATTTTGTTTACAGAAAGAACCATAACTGTGTTCAATGGAAAACGGGTGGGTTCACAATTGAACCCACCCTTCCGGAGAAATTAAGTATTAATATTTTTATTATTAGTTTCTCCTTTTCAATCTGTTCAATAATCATCTTATAGCTCTTATCTGGTATCTTTTTTGATCAGTCCGTTTACTTTTGTGAGACTGGTTGGGAGGGCTGAACAATCGGTCAAAGCGGCGCATCAATCCTTCAAGCGGACCAACAGGACGCTGGGCAATCAATAACCCCAGCAGCAGTGTTGCAACTGCGATCATTACGTCGCCGAACAGGACTCCATCCAGACTATGCCCAATCTTTGTCAGATCGAGAATCCACACCACTACAAACTGAAAGGCATACATGGTCAGGGCCACACGTCCGACTGCTGCGAAAGGCATTAATACAGCGGAAGCCTTTTTGGATACGAGGCATGCAACTCCCATTACCAGAAATGAAATCCCTAATCCTAGCATCGTCTGGAATGTCGAGGGGGTGTGCGGAGCCGTTCCCAAAAGGAGCTGCCACATAGGTGTCTCCGTATTAAGAGGCCAAATTGCGTACTCATCCGTCGGTTGTACAGGAACAACTCCTTGCACACTTATCAGCCATTGTCCAAAGTGAAGATTCCAATTCGGAAGTATAAAAGCGGCCAGCGCTTTGCCAATAACAAGCATAACGATACCACTGCCTGCGAGTATGAGAGCTGTGCGTAATCTGGTGAGGTCAAAGCGGCCAATGGCCATACCAGCAACAAACGCAGGAGTCAAGGCGAGAGCAGACATCGGACCTCCCGCGATATCACCTTCTCTTCGACTCTTCTACAGAGCTTCGAGAAGGAATATCGGTTTGTGTACCGTCGTAGGTTGAATTGGATATACCTGCTGTATCTACTGCTTTTTCATCCAATTTATTAGCAACCGTCTTTTCATTTACTTGATTTTCATTCAACTGGCTGTTTACGGAAAAAGCTCGGTTTTTAATCTTTGTCTCTTCCTCATACTCTCTGAGGATCTGCTCATCAGTTTAATACTGCTTAGCAACTTGCATTCGTCCCTGAAAATCCTGAACTCACATTTTTCATCAACCCGCATGTTCAGGATTGATGTTACGCTGTAGTCCAATATAGCCTGCAGATGTCGCTAAAGTTTGATCAAGTTGCAAACAAAATGTCACAACGGACGAAACTGGTTTATCACAAAAAACAACCTTATTCGCAGTTGATCACTGGAATAAGGTTGTTTTCAATATCATTAAAATTCACTCACGATTTGCCAGGGACGGCATTAAAAATTGAATTGGCCAGCAAACGCAAATTGAGGAATCCAGCTTTTCACATTAACCATCCCCATATTTCCATAAGCAATGTAAGGCTTCCCTTTCTCGACAAGTTTATCGGAATCGAATGATTCACAAGCACATCGGCATGCTGCTGATCATCGGTCACTTTAAAACCGAGATTTTTGAGCACATAAGCCGGTTCGCCGAGAGCAGCTACCGTAGAAGGTTTAAGAACTTTGCCAACGGGTTGGTTATTGCCTAATGCCGTTACATCAAGATCGTATTTTGAGGCCAGCGGGTGCAGATCGTCATAGGCGACTGCAAAGTCACCCGTTTCATATCCTGTTCCGCTTTTTGATAGCATCGTGACCACTTTGCCGGATTTAAGCAATTCATTAACGGTTTTGATGGCATCGTTATTGGTGTTTCGAATTAAAACATAGGCAGAATGATTCGGCATTTGTGTTGCCGGAATCGATACGGAAGTCACCGGAGAGGTTTGGCCCTCAAACACTTCAGCTTCTCTAACCACATCACATTCAAATCCTCGTAGGACTGGAAAATCCTGCACAATCCCGCCAGCTACGGAAGCATAATCTGAGACGTTAATACCATCATATAAAACCATGTTTGCAATGCCGTGTTTTGCCTGGTGCATATTTATGATAAATGAACCTGCAGGGTAGGTCTTGCCAGCAGCTGCTTTACTCATTGAAGTTCCGAACGTCACAGCGATAGAAGGTAATGAGGGGCTAAAGATCGTTTCACTAATTTGTGGGAAGCCTACTCAAACAATCAGTAATAATAAGCTTAGCTTTTTGTTTCCGATGTTTTTCTTCAAAGAAATCCTCTCCTAGATCATAATAGGTTGGAAGAAAAACATCGTAGCTTGGGAAATGGCGGCCTCACGAGCTTAATTTTATCTAAATCACTCATGAATTCACTCTTCCTTTGAACATACGAAGAAAATTGTACTTTTTTTAATACCTATTCAATAATACCCTATGCTTTTAAACCATGTGAATTAAACTACACTGCCCGTTAGTTCAATGGATTCATATACAACTAAAATCCAAACTCTGTTACTCTTTCAAGCCACTCACGCATAAGTGACTCAAATAATAGAGCCTGTTCAATCTGAAGATTATGGCCTGCTCGATCTAGAACGGCAAAGGTTGCTCTAGGATAATTGTCTAAAATTCTAAAAGCATCTATGTAACCAACAACTGCATCTTGTCGCCCAAGAGTAAATACTGTTGGTTTATCGAAAACTAATTCATCTATATTGGTGGAAAATCCATAGTTTCTTTGAATCTTGCTAAGAAAATCGTAGTCAGCGATCTTACAACCTGCCACGATCTCTTCAGAATACCTTTTCCAATTATATTCATTGAGAACAACTTGATTTGCGCTAAAATCACTTATTTGCTCTTCACTTAAGGTGTCCATAAACTCGCGATCACAATGAACAACAAAATGCTCGGGAAGTATTCTTCTTTTGTGTTCAGGAATAATTAATGGACAAATCAGTGCAGCTCCACCAATACGATCCTTATGTCTATTAATTATTCCTCTTGTAATATAACCACCGTATGATTCGCCTGCTATGAGATAATCTTGGTTTGGGACAAGAGTTTCAATAAAATTTATAACTGCTTCTAGCATATCATCTGAATTACATATTTGATCGTAATCCTTTGTTTGTCCCATTCCAGGTAGATCAAGATAGATACGACGCCAACCGGGGATATCTTCAAATATCGGTTCCATACACCCACTCATTAACCGATGGTCTGGTGTAAAACCATGGATCATTATAATCGGTTTGCCTTTACCAATTTCCTCGTAATATATATTGGCATTCTTGACTTTACAATATGGCATACAGACTCCTCCAATTGATTTATTTATAATGTGCTTATACTAAAAAAAAATCTACATTGCTTTATCTAGCACACCAGATCTCCGTTTCCGTTTCGTTTTGATTATATACGCATATATAATATATGTAAAGAACACTTGTTCGCCATTCTTATTTCCGGAGTCAAACTAACCTGCCTGTTTTATTATTCATCACCATATAAAGTAGAAAAACCTTGATTCATCAGTGTTTTTGACGAATCAAGGTCCTCACTCTGTCTCAAACATGTATGCAAAAAATCTCATCTATTAATTACCTTTGTCTCAACTATAATGGTTACTCACATGTGTGGTGTCATAATTAATGAGAAAACAACAAGTTGAATATATGATAATTCAACGATCATTTTCATAATTAGTGAGAACTCATTGACTCGAATTTATTCGGTCCACCCTAATTTTTCAAAATTTTATGAGAATATACGCAACTCTAAAAAGGCGTATTTATACAATCAATAAGAAGTTGTACTACTTCTTCATTGTCAATTGTTAGCGAATAATAATGTTTTAGACTAAACAATAAAGAACTAGACTGAGATAATAAAGTTATAGACTGGCGACGCGTGGCCCGCATGCGCAGCTGCAGCTTGCTCCCCAGCTCTTCCGGAATGAAGTCCAGCTTTGCGATTGGCGCGCTAGCGACGGCGGCCGGTGTAATTAGAAAATATAGTCTTAGACTGGAAAATAAAGTATTAAAGATATAAACTACGAATATGCTTTTTTCTTGGGTCCTCTCATATGATGAGAGTAATTCAGTATTCGAGGAGATGATCTTGATGAACAAGAACATAGGGATTAAGGATATTTTGGTAAGGTTCGACGAGATTTCGAAGCATTATGTTCGGGAGCTGGACAAGTATAGTCTGGCGGAACTGTGTCGCAAGCCAAGCGAGAACGAATGGTCGCTTGGGCAAATGTACCTGCATCTGCCTCATTCCACGCTGAACTTGCAGCTCCTTCTTGCGGAGCAGTGCATGGCGCTCGGTGGCGGCAGCGAGGAGGGCGGCGGGAAGACGGAGGCCGGCCATGCCGTGTTTGAGCAAGGGAGCTTCCCACCGGTTCGCATTCAGGTACCGGCCGACTTGCTATATACGCCTCCTCAGCCAGAGAGCAAGGAGCAGCTTGTCGCCAAGCTGGAGGAAGCAAGGCGCCGCATGCATGAGATTGGGGCGTCGCTGCAGAACATAGACCCAGAGCGGCTGCAGCGAAAGGCGACTCATCCGGCCGTAGCCTTCGGCGCGTTAAACGCGGTCGAATGGTTCACGATGGTGGAGATGCATTACCGTCATCATCTTCTTCAAAAGGAGCGGCTGGACGCTTTCTTACAAACTGCAGAGTTATTAGGCTAACAGGACACGATAGTTGAATGTTGACCACAACAGCGGCCAGTCTAGGATTTTATTTTCGCGTCCTTATCTGCCGCTGTTGCATTTGTCGGATCAGTCTAAAACTTTATTTTCTTCGGGCATCAATTATGATTATTTTTCTGTGTACATACAATAAAGTTGTGTACTGAAGTCCAGTATTTTTAATTAATTCATTAAAAAAATAGTACTAATAATATTATTAAAGTACTTATTTTAATTTCATTTTATATTAATATGTGCGTCCGTTTTTATATTTTCTAATATCTCTTTAGAATACAATTTTTCTAATAGAAGTTCTAAAACTAGATCTTCGTACTTTTTAAGCTCTTTTTCTATCCAGTAAAAGGTAGTACCTAAAATTTCTTTCATGTCATCAAAGGATATATCTTCTCATAAAGGAGTTCCTTAAATTTTGCTTCCCACAACAGCAAATCACTGGATTTTCCCGGTGCTGGTCAGTGTCAATGATGCAGCCAACTGAATGTTTAGTGCAGACAAAAACAGCTCCTGCATCTGCAGGAGCTATTCTCTGAACGGATACAATTATCTTTTGTGCATTCCTTTACGCTGACGATAGGAGCTACTATGTTTTCTCCCCGCTTTGGAATACGTGAATGAAAGATATCCCGTCAATTTCATTTATTTAAAGATACGTTATTTTTTTATTATTACAGAAAGATCCCCTTCAAAATTTTTTTGAGTCGTATGATTAAAAGTAGATAAATTCACAGTTACAATTCCTGTATTCTTTCGGTTATCTTCTAGATTAATGACTTCAACAACTACATGTAACTCATCATCAGGGTATACAGGTTTTATAAATCGGATATTATCCATAGCAGTACCAGCCACTACATCTTCACCGTATGAACCACACTCTACCCATAGTTTAAATGTTAGGGCTAATGTTTGGATTCCTGAAGCAATAATTCCTCCAAACATGCCTTCCTGAGTTTTCTTCTCATCCAAATGCATGTACTGAGGGTCAAATTCAGATGCGAATTCCATAATTTTTTCTTTGGTTACTTTTATAGAATCAGTCTCGAACCGCTGCCCTACAAAGAATTCATTAAACTTCATATTACACCTCTCGAAACCGGATACTTTTACATAATGAATTCCGCAAAATTTAATTGTCAATAAGAAATTTATCTTTAGCTAGTATGTTTTTTGGAGCTTTTTGGCTTGGTCAATTCGAAGCTATGATGCACCATATCGTGAATTTCATCTTCTGGCAGATCACCATCTAATATTACTGTATTCCAATGTTCCTTGTTCATGTGATAACCAGGCTTTACCTCTTCAAACGCTTTTCGCAAAAAATCAGCATGATCAGGGTTGCATTTTAGGTTGACGCAAAGATGCTCATCATGATTGTATATCAAGGCGAAAATTTTTTTGTTCCCTTGATGTCTCATCGCAGTCCATCCGTCTCCAAAAGGGTGATCTTCATATGAACTTGGGTATGATAAGCAATGCTTAATAATTTTTTCTATTGTCATGACGAATTTCCTCGATTTCTATTGGATCATCTATACATTAAAGCAATTAAGTTTCTTTGTGGCTTGCATACCATGCTGAAATTTCTTCCATCCGTTGTTTAAATTTCATTTCAGATCCTTGTATAGTGGGGTGGTAATATACGCGTCCGATGAGAGAATCTGGCATGGTCTGCATCATTGTTAATTTTTCTTGAGTATCATGGGCATATTTATAACCTTTCCCGTAATTCAGTTCTTTCATCAATTTAGTCGGAGCATTTCGTAACTGTAAGGGAACAGGTTCATTTACGGAATGCAGGGCGTCTTTTTTTGCAGCTCTATAGGCCAAATAAGCTGCGTTGGACTTCGGGGCCAAGGTGAGATAAATGACAGCTTGGGTTAGATGTACATCGCACTCTGGCATACCAATAAACTGACAAGCCTGGAAGACAGCTACTGCTATCTCCAAAGCTCGGTTATCTGCTAAACCAATGTCTTCACTTGCAAATCTGACCAATCTTCTAGCAATAAATAATGGATCTTCCCCGGACTCCAACATGCGCGATAACCAGTAAATTGCAGCATTAACATCACTATTTCTCATCGCCTTATGCAAAGCAGATATGATGTTATAATGTTCCTCACCATTTTTGTCATATAATAATGACTTGCGATTTAACATTTGTGCTAAATCATTTTTATTCACTACAATGGCTCCATCTGATTTTTTCCCGTGTAATACAGCCATCTCTAGTGTGTTTAAAGCTACTCTGGCATCTCCATCGCAATATTCAGCAATCGCTGATAAAACACCGTCTTCGATCTCGATTGATTGATTATTAAACCCTTTTGGGTTCGCTAATGCTTTTTGCAATAGCTCTAAAATATCTGCATGATTGAGTGGATGAAGCACAAACACTTTACTACGAGAAAGCAAGGCTGAATTCACTTCAAACGATGGATTTTCGGTTGTTGCTCCAATCAATATAATGCTTCCCTTTTCCACATAAGGCAGAAAGGCATCCTGCTGTGCTTTGTTAAAACGATGAATTTCATCAATAAATAAAAGTGTTTTCTCACCTAATTGCCTGTTTCCTTCAGCTTCTTTCATGACACTACGAATATCTTTGATACCGCTAGTCACAGCGCTAAAATCAATAAATTTAGATTGGGTTTGATTGGCGATTATTTTAGCTAACGTCGTCTTTCCCACTCCTGGTGGCCCCCAAAAAATCATAGATGAAACTTGATCATTCTCAATCATTTCACGTAATACTTTTCCGGGTTCAAGCAAATGTTTTTGACCTACAAATTCTTCTAAATTTTGTGGACGTACCCGATTTGCTAAAGGCCGTCCCTGATCATAATCATCATCAAATAAAGATCCCTGGATCATAAAATCACTTCCTCAAACAACATATTTTAAAAAAGTACACGAGAAAACATTAATATATAACTACAATTAGTGTTTTATTCAATATGAAAGGTAGTAGACACTCGAGTAAGTTAATAATTTCAAAGATGCTGCTGTCGAAATTCTGCAGGCGTACAACCTGTTTCACGTTTGAAAAATTTACTAAAGTGGGTGGCCTCCTTGAAGTTAAGCTTTTCCGCAATGTCACTAATAGAATAGTCCGTATGCATCAGCAGACGTTTTGCTTCAAGATTAATCCGGGCCGAAATGAAAGCTTTTGCACTTATTCCAACTGCTGCCATAGTTGCTCGAGTTAGAGTTTTTTCCGTACAGTTTAGACGAGTAGCGTATTCACTGACATGGCTCAACTTAGCGAAGTATTTCTCAACGAGTTTCTGGAAGCTTATAAAACGCAGCGATGTTTGAGAATCTATTGTTTCGTTCATCCGTTTGCATTTATGAAGAATACTGAGCCAAGTCACAAATGCATAGAGTTGGTAACGCAACAACATATGAATATCTTCTTCTGTCCCTTCAATCAACAAGTCTTCGATCATTCGTTCAATAGAAGCGATGCTACGACGCAACTCATTATGATTTAAATTTAGAATGCTTGGTAGCCTTCCAAAATCAAAAGCTAGTTTAAGCTCATTTAATGTTGATGTGTTAGGTATAAGAAACTCCGAACGAAACAAAATAATCCAACCATCCCAATTCTCATCATGTCCGAAATTATGAACTTGACCTGGGGATATGGCAAGAAAGGTTCCTGTGCTACAGGAAATCGGCTCAAAATCGACCCATTGTATACACTCACCTTGAGTAACACATATAAGCATATAGAATTCATATCTATAAGTTACACTCATCCTTTCTTTGGGTGTCCGTTGTTTAAGATCAGAGACTCGAAAAATTTCTAAATCGTATGGATAAGGTAGTACAGGTTGATATTTAAGACGTTCTATATTTATTTTTTGCTTTGATATGCGAACCACTACATAAACCTCCTTTACTCAAAATGTAGAATGTCCGAAAAGTATCATTTATTTTCCCGGTTTTGCCTTTATCATTTGTGTTTAATGACCTAAAATGATCATATCACTTCCAACATCTAAAAAAAAGGAGCAAAAAAATGAGTGTAAATATCAAAGAATTAGCTGAAACTGTATTGAATATAGAACGCGCTAATAATGAACGGTGGAATCAAGGAGACTGCTTTGGGTACCTGGATAGTTACAGTGATGATATTTCATACTTCGATCCTGTGACTGAAAAACTTATTGTAGGTAATTCAGCGGTGAGAGAACATATTTTGTCACGCTATAAAAATCCTAATATTATTCGGAGTGAATATCTCAATCCAGATCTCGCTGTCAGTGAAGCTGGTGATTTGGCTGTGTTGAGTTATAATTTACACAATTATGTAGCAGGAGAAGATGGACAAGAAAAACTTCAAAAATGTTGGAATACTACTGAAGTTTTTCGTTTAATTAATGGCGAATGGCGTACAGTACATTCCCATTGGTCTTTTGTCCGCCATCCTGGGATTATATCGGGTCTTGATGCGTTCTAAATACACACATCTTTTACTAAAATTAATTAAAACTCCCTTTATCAGTTGAACTGGTGGAGGGAGTTTCTGTTCATTCGGAATTTCATTTATATAAATATTTAAAATGAAGGGGTATCTACCATGCAGATTGTCCATACCAAGCCATGGAGCGTAAGGTTGAGATAACAAGAAAAATATTAACGGAGATGATTGAATCTCCACCAGATTTCCTTCAAATCCAAACAAGAAGTCCTCTGGTGGTTAGAGACCTCGATATACTTTTAGAATTACAACAACATTGTGAGTTATTAGTTTCTATGACTATTGAAACAGACCGAGAAGATGTAAAGCGACTTTCTGCACCTTTAGCTCCAGGAATCAACCTGCGCTTAAAGGCTCTTAGAAATGTCCATGCAGCAGGAATTGCTACACAGGCATCCATTTCTCCTCTTTTGCCCTTCACGCCAGATTTCCCCAAAAGATTACAGGGGATTGTTGATCGAATATATATTGATTCGCTGAACATTGGAGATGGTTTAAAGGGGAAGCGATCCGAGCAATTGGGTATGCCTTTGTTGTTTCAGCGAAATGGGTTTTCTAAATGGTATCAGCCTGATATTCATCTAAAAACGAACAACTATTTTAATAAATATTTTGACGAAAAGACTATATTCTTATCTTCTAGTAGAAAGTATCCTCTAAAGGGGAAATTATGCACAATTGATTAATCTGCAAGGAAATGGGACATTAATATTCTCTATTAGGAGATTCAATTGATGAAAACTCAATATATTTTACATACAAAAAGAGCAACTAAACTGGCTGCTCTTTTTGTATGTAAAAGAATGTCACTGATGGAATGCCCTCCAGATTGGAGTTTCGACGCTTCACGTAGATGCGAATCCCTATTACAGGACGGGAAAAGGAGCTACGATTTATCGGTTCGTGAGCGACCAATTTTCCTCTTTCTACACGAAAGTCATCAATACGAACACTCGGGATGCCGTACACGTCATCGACGGTTTGCTCCACCATGAAACAGACTTGGCCATCGAGGTGCATTATACGGATACAGCCGGTTACACCGATCAAGTCTTTGGTTTAACGCATTTGCTCGGATTTCGCTAACAGGAAAGGATTCAAAAGCTTTTGACTTGTTATGCAATTTATATTCGCTCTGATTGAAACCTAAGCAGTCACCCTCTGTATTTAATAAAAAGCCCGATGATACGTGCTCATCGGGCTTTTTATTAAATACTTACTAAGAAGAAATATTCTTGTTATCTGTCATTAATAATTAGTTTAATATAAGTTTTTTGAGATTTTTTGTGCCATATGCTCAATTCTAGGAATCATCAAATTGTCATCTATCATTTTCATTTTATCGGGTTTAAACAACTGGAATTTCTTTAGATTGTAATAGTCAAATAGCACTTGAAACACGGTCAATTGGTTCTCCATCAAGTACTTTACATCTAAAACATTACTTAGAATCTCATCTTGCATAACGATAAGTCTACCCTCAATCTTATTAAAGACCCCACTTTTAATCCCTTCATCATAGAAAGCCAATTCCTGATCTTCTCGTTGCTTCATAGCTTCTTTTAGGCGCTCATAGGTCTCAGGATAACTACTTTCAAGGTCCCTTACGCTCCATTGGGTAGAGGTTTCCTGACAGATGCAGTTAAACCAGCCCACGAGTACCCCGAAGAAGATATGCGTCGATTCGATGAGCGTTGGCAAGGGGAAAACTTTATATACAACCTAAATGCAACTGAACAACTTAAAGAACTCGCTTCTAACAAAGGGATTTCTGTAGCAGAATTGGCACTAGCTTGGCTTCTTAACCAAGGAGAGAATATCGTCCCAATCCCTGGTACACGCAGTGTTACGCGGCTTGAGCAAAACATTAATGCTGTTAATGTTAATCTTACTGAAGCTGATCTTCAACGTATTAAAGAGATCCTCCCACACGGATCAGCCGGTAGCCGGTATCCAGCTGGGATACTGGAGAATTTCACTAGAGATTGATAATAATTACAATTAAAAAATTGAATAAGAAAACAGCTAACTAAGGATGATATGCTCCTATCATAGGAGACAGTAGAACAAACAAAACTTCTACTGCTACAGTGATGGGAGTTTTTCCAATTGTCTAAATGAAGTTCAACCTCTTTAGAAACGAAATTACATGTCGTACAGCGATGCCTTGAACTTAAGTCAAATGCATACTATGAGGCAAAACAGCTCGGAGTGCGCAAAGGAACGGTGAACGATCGGGTTAAAGAGAACTCAGATTCATGGACAATCTAATCAGTAGAATTGAAGATTGATATATTGTCTGGCATTCTCAAGGTTTTAATGAGGAAATGTAATTATTATTTGATTCTATGTAAAAAGGCGCAACTCCATTTTGGAGTAGCACCTAATCCTTCATTATTTCTTGCTACCAGCCAGCCATAGATCAACTACAGCGAGAATAGCTCCAGCACCAACCATTGCTCCTTGAACAGCATCCTTCATTCCAGAACCTTCTCTACTTATGGCTGATGCTAAGAGTAAAATAATTACCCCTGTGCTCAATAACTTATACGTTCTTGTATCCAATGATTAATCATATTCAATCGCCTCCATAGTGTGCTTAACACTTTCCTTAATATTTATATAGTTGTTGTGCGGTGTCATAATTAGTGAGAAAATTATCGCTATCCAACTCATGTAAGCCATAAAAATCATAATTAATGAGAATATCCTCATTACTGTAATGCATAAGTATACATCCACTTGTATAGGCTTCATATTATCTTTATTAGCTCAAAAGACATCAAAAAAAGCTTGCCAGCGACAATCTTTTTCAATGTTTAATTTCAACTTAAAATAGCGACTTTCAGCGGGACAATGTTATCGTGGTTTTAGAATTGCTTTCTTGTAAAAAATATGAATTTAGAAGAATCACTTCGGGCGGGGCTTTGCCATGACAGAGCTGCGCGAACCCAACATATAGAACATTCAAAGCAGATACAACGCCATTCCAGCCGCGACTTTGCTGCTGTTTTTTTACATTTAACATCGTTACACCACTTCTACTTGGCAATTTATACATCGTTATTTTCTAAAAAATGTTGCAAACGCCCTAGCTGCAATAGATGATGCTGTATTGCATTTTAACTAGTAAAAACCACTCTGTAGCATTAAATGCATCGAATCCGGGATGAAGGATTTTATTCAAATCCGGGTGCCTGACGCAAGGTGATTTCAGTACGTTTCATCCGTTCCACTACACCACGAAGTCCTTCTATAAACTGCTCCTTACTCTTCGGCTGCTGCGGTGTGTACTGCGGCGAATCCGGGACCCGTATCCGAATGGGTGGAAAACTTCCAAGCTCAGACACTGCCTTGCCTTACCACTCTCTGTTTTTTCTCCCATGATCCCCAATGCGGCTTCGCTTCCGGCCAAACTTTGGTCAACATTACGCAAATGCATGAATTGTATCAAATGCATATACATTTGCCCAATCGACCTTCTTTCTCATGCGGTTTTGCATGTAGTTGCTCCATATTGAGGTTTTCTAGTTTAACTAAATACCGTTGAACCGTCGTTTCAAAAGACCTGCAATGCTTCTGCTGTACTTCTGATGAAAACAACACTCCTCATTTATTCTAGATATAACCCCAGATCGAGTAGAAACGGGCGGCAAGCCCCTGTCCTCGCACGCCTCCCCAGATAAGAGCGCCATTTTTCTGCCCGCAACCACTGGAGTCTACAGGGATGCCCTTGGCGACTTCGGATTTCGTTATGCATAAGTGACTCATCTACGATCCCTGCCTCAAATCCAGTTCGTGTACCTTGGCTCGTGCATTTGCCTCCAGCTTCCTCCAGATTCCACCTCGCGATGAACCCCCTTGAACACCCTTGCTCTTGGTAACGGTAGGCGTTAGCTCAGCCTACGTTCGGGACTCTCACCCTAGAGATGACGCCATGCTTAGCGTACTATAAAAAACGCTACTGACAACAGCAGTCAGTAGCGTTTTATCATTCTTTCGGCCTCTTCCCGAATCCGACAGCATAGAGAACCGGTTTCGGAACCTCCACGTCTCCTACCTCCCCAGTTGAGGTTAAGGTGCAGGAGTTCCTCCAGCGTTCAAACGACGATGGACAAATCCCCTGTTTTGGGGCTTGAAAGATAGTATCATAATAAGACCGCCCGTACCTCCGACCATTCTGTAATCATATATTTTTATCATATCGCTTTTATTTACAGCATTATTTACGGTGTCTTTTTTGGGAAATGTATATAAAGAAGTCGTAGATGCTAATTCTTCATAAAGAGATTCGTCATTAATTACCTCCTGGGAACAGTCGGATAATAATTTTTTTAGTGAATTATCTTGTTGACCATTCCACGTGCAAATTTATCAAAGGCTACACTATGTTAACCCTAGGTTGGTCGGACGGGTTTAGCTTTGCTCCACTTGATTTTGTTATGCTCTCTTCCGCCAAAATCACCAATCGGTTGTGTGAAATGGCTTCGAATCTTTCCAAACGCAGTCACGGCTACAAACGCCGGATGGAGGCCTTTACTCGGAAGCCGGATGCTGTCGTAGCCTTGCTGGAACGAGCGTTACGTGCAGGCTTCACCGCTGACTACGTGCTTATGGATAGCTGGTTTACGCAAGCTCCACTCCTTCGTGAGTTCGCCGCCCAAGGGCTTCCCGTGATTGGTATGGTGAAAGAAATGAAACAACGCTATCTGGTGCAAGGCAAGCAAATGACGCTTCGCGAAGTGTTTCAAAGTCTACTTGCATCGAATGCAAAAGACATTAAAGGCTCCCTCATTGTACAGACGGCTTGCGGGCTACCGGTAAGCTTGTTTTTGTTCGCAGCCGGAATAACAAACGGGAATGGCTTGCCATTTTAAGTACAGATGTCACGCTGGATGCCGCAGAAATCGTACGCATTTACGGCATGCGATGGCGTATTGAAACTTTTTTTAAAGTCACCAAAAGTTATTTGAAACTAGGAACAGAATTTCAAGGACGCTCTTTTGATGGGCTGATTAGCCACACCACGATTGTATTCAGCCGATATTTAGCGATGGAATACGAACGACGTCAATCGAGTGATGACCGGACACTCGGAGGACTCTTTTTCCTCTTTGCCGATGAAGTCCGCAATCTGGATTACCAGACTGCGCTTGAGCAACTCATGAATTTATTTTTCGAAATGTCCCAGGCAAAACAAAGAAGAACAAAACAGCTGTTTTTTGTCGACTCCAGGAATGGATCTCCGGTTTACCCAGCTACATCAAGGGTTTGTTTGGAGATTTGAGCTGCGAAAGTTAAGTTAGTCATAAGTCCATCTCCATTTTTCTTTATAATCGGTTCTAAACGCCGATTTTAATTCCATGGAATAATAAAAAAACGGCCGCTGTTCGCATCGTTTGCGACAAGGCCGTTTTTTGTTTTTCGTACGCTAGCTTCAACTTGCTATTCTTGCCAAACACTCATAGGGTCCCATGGCTTGATCTGATCGCCATATTTTCCGGCCAAAAAAGCTTTCATGTCTTCCAGCTTAGCAGGCACCTCGTTCCAAATTGGAAGGGGTGGTAACCCTCGTTTGCTTTTCAATAGGATATCCACTGTAACATACAACCGTTCTGGCTGAATCCAATGAAGGAAGCGGGAAATATCAATTTGCTTGGTCAGGGACAAGGTATCAATTTCGTCATTGTAATGCTTGTTAAACTCGCTAATCAGGTTCAGAAGGTAGTCTCTTTGCTCCTTCACGAAGTCCAGGCCGCAGATGGCGCCATGTCCTGGAACAACGATTTCGGGTTTAATTTCATCAATAATGCGATCAAGCACTTTAACCCAATTGAGGGTTCCCTCTTCGCTGTATGCCGTACAACCGTTAAACACGACATCGCCGGCGAACAGCACCTTTTCTTTTGGCATCCACAGCAGCAAGTCACTGTCAGAGTGGGCCGGAGCTACGTTGTAAATCATAACTTCCATATCGCCAAGACGGATGTTGATATCGTCCTTTATCTCAATATTCGGGAGCACCCATTCTACGCCTTCCAGGTCGAATCCTTCAAATTCCGCTGCAAAAAACCGCTCGCCCGAAGTCGATTCCGGAGAATTCTTTCCTCTTCTGATGACGCTATCCATCCAGGCGATATTTTCGGTGAGACGCTCTCTGGACGCTTCCTTGTGCATAATAATGGAAGCATCTTCAAACACTTTGTTTCCCCAGGCATGGTCACTGTTATAGTGCGAATTCACCACATATGCGGGAGAGCCGCCGTTGCTTACTTCCTTAAAAGCCTCCCGCATTTCCCGCGCATGGAACAAATCGAAGAACGTGTCATACACCAGCCCTCCGCCCTTGTTGATGAACCCGGCATTGGCCCAACTGATGCCGCGATACGGCGAAATACCGGCAAAGACGCCATTTGCGACTTCAAAAAATTTAACGCGAGGTTTTTGGATAATACGTCCATACTTCATGAAAATTCTCCTTTGCGTATATGTTTTTGGGGTAAAGCACACTGATTATGTCTTTAGTATAGAGAATCGAAAACATAAATGCAAGCAAGCACTTGCATGCATTTATGTTATGCAATATGATAGTAACAGAACAACATCAAACAACATGGATGGAGGCGCTGCAACATGAAGCTAGTAACCTTTCAAACCAAGACATCTCAGGAACCTTTGTTTGGGCTTGTAATTAACGAGAAATTTGTCGTGTCTTTTGCCGCAATCATGAAAAAGCAGGGAACATTCGTTGACAGTCTTGAAAGTATGGACAGCTATCTTCATTATTTGCCGGCAAGTTATGATGCCGCTAAGGAATTGATGCAATATGCTGTCGAACTGTCGCATCAATTCAATGAAAATGAAGTCTGCCCGATTGCAGCGGTAAAATTGCTGCCGCCGGTTCCGCATCCGGCTGCGCTTATCGATTTCGGGCTGACGCCAAGACATCTGAGAAATGCTGGCGTAAATCTGCTGCAAAGAGAATACACAGGACCGGAAAGAGAAGAACTTAAACGAAAAATTGCTGAAAAATTCCAGCAAGATCCGAATAAAGTAATTTTCAGTTATTACAAGTGTAACCAATGCATTAATCGGCGATGGGGATACGATACATTGGCCTTCGTACTCTTCCTACCTGGATATCGAGCCGGAGCTGGCCTTTGTTACAGGGAAGGGGAACTGCATTGCAGGTTATGTTATTTTTAACGACAGTACTGTTCGCGATGTGCAGTGGCCTGATTTCCTGGCGCTGACTGGACCGACGCGCTGCAAAGATTTTGATCGCAGCAAAGGAATAGGACCATTTCTGGCTACGCCGGATGAAATCGGCAACCCGCTGGCACTGGATGTGGATGTACGGATCGGGGAGAGACTGCACTGGAAGGGAAGCACATCCGAGTATTCTGTACACCCTGCTAAAGTGATGGAGGAGATTCTCAAAGTTTTCACGCCGCTCCCGGGCACGATTATAGGAATGGGGACGATACCGGATTGCTGCGCAATCGAGACCGAACAATGGCTGTTGCCCTCTGACCGAATCCAGATTACATTTGATAAATTAGGCTCGCTCACGCAATTGGTGCCTGATCATGTCAAGATTACTGAACCAAGCCGCTGGGAAAAAAGAAGCGATTTGCCTTAAATAAACGTTTATGAAAATGATGAACCCCGACCCTGCTGCATATGCAAAATCTTGTAGTAGAATAGGTTTAACATATGTAAAAGGAGAAATGCAATGCAAACTTCAGACAGAATCATTGAAGCCGCGACACGACTCATCAAAAAGAAGGGCTATCGGGGAGTAAGCACCAAAGCCATTGCAACGGAAGCTAAAGTCAATGAATCTACGATTTTCCGGCAATTTGGAAGCAAGCAAGGCATATTGGAAGCCATCATTGAAAGACATTCGGATATCCCGCAATTTGAGAAGCTGTTAAAAGAGGATGCGACCGATAATCCGGAAGTAGATCTGCTGAATGTAAGTCAGCAGTACCGTTTGTTTTTCCATAAAAATGCGGACATCATTTTGATTGGCATCCGTGACAAAGGAATGCTTCCCGAATTGGACAGAGTGCTGGCCGATCCGCCGGTGAAGCTGCACTCCTTGCTGGTTGAATATTTTGAACGCCTGCAGAAGAAAAAAGTTATAGCCAGACAGGATGAGCGTCTTGCCGCCATGACTTTCCTCTCGATGTGCTACGGATTTCAGATGAGCGAGCTGATTCACCGGCAATATCAGTCCCAACTCGTCACCGAGGAAGAGTTCTACAAGCACAGTGTCTCATTGTTTGTTAAAGGAATCTTGTCTCAGTCATAAGCTTTATTGATTTATTTAATGATAAGTCTAACTTCTCCTCTCAAAACATCACCAATTATTAATCATCACCATATAAAGTAGAAAAGCCTTGATCCATCGGTACTTCTGATGAATCAAGGCCCCCACTTTGTCTCAAACATATATTGAAAAAAATCTCATTTATTAATTACATTTGTCTCAACTATAATGGTTACTCACAATGTATTGCTAAAAATTTAAATCTTATAAGCCTTCATGGCTTTTCTTAGCTCTTTGAACGAAGGACGTTTGCCATACATTAAGACACCCGTACGGTAGATCTTGGCAGCCAGCCAACCGAACAACAAAATAGAGGCGACCAGAATACCAAGTGACAGCCAGATTTCCAGCAGGCTTGCCCGCTCCAGACCAATCCGCAACAGCATGACGGTCGGCGAGAAAAATGGGATGTACCCGGCAACCTTTACGAAAATCGTATCAGGTGCGGCGATATTGAAGATACCGATATAAAAGGCTGCTAGTGACAGCACGGTAATCGGCATGATCGCCTGTCCCAACTCCTCGGTACGGCTAACGATGGAGCCCACCGCAGCGAACAATACTGCGTACAGAAAGTAGCCGAGGATGTAGAATACCAGACCATAGCCCAACACCGCGATATTCAGTTGCGACAGATCCAGCCCGGCTGAGCTAAGAATGACATTATTATGCGGCAGCATAAGGTTGGCACATACAACGGCTGCAAAAACAGCAATTTGCAGTAGACCGACCAGGAAGATGCCGATAATTTTTCCGAACATCTGGGTCAACGGCGATACGCTTGTGATGAGAATCTCCATGATACGTGAGCTTTTTTCCGATGTCACCTCTGCAGCAATCATATTCCCCGTCATCATGGAGGAGGTGAAGAATAAAATCATCAGTACATAGACCAAACCATAGTTAATCATAGAGGTCTCTTTTTTCTCTGTCCCCACGGCTCCCCCTGCCTCAGACGGACCGTCTACTTCCCTGCTATCCACCAATACAGGTGTGCTAATTTCACGAATTTGATCGCTGGTCAATGCATTGCCGCCCATAATGGCTTTGACTTTAGCTTCCTGAAGTCCCGTCTGCAACAATGTAATTACAGCAGGAGATGGCTCTTTTTCTACAGAGACGTACTCCACTTTAGGAAACGCGTCTCCCTTGGCGGCAGGCTCCGTGAACTGCACGTAACCTTGCAGCTCCCCGTTTTTCAAGGCTTGCTGCATTGCCGGCGTTTGTACGCTGTCATAACGCACCCAGATGGCTGCCGGGTTGGATTGCTCCTTGGTGAATTGCTCCAGCTGATTCGCCACTTCTATCCGGCTCCCAGCAATCAGTCCCAAGCGATGATGCTCGGCTGCCGTTGTGCCCGAACCTCCTACCCCATCTCCTTTAAACAAAGAAATCAAATACGGCAGATTCATACCAATCGTAATGAGCAAGGCCAGTACCAGCGTTGTAATGATAAAAGATTTGGTTCTCGCCTTCTGACGAAACGTAAAACCGATCACCGTACCCAGTCTATTCATGGGAATCCCCCACCTCTCTAATGAAAATCTCGTTCAGCGTAGGTTCCTTGATCTCAAAATGCTCTACATCCGTTTGCTCCAACGCCGTTTGTAAAATCAACTTCGCCGCATCCGGCTGCTCAATATGCAGCATCCAGCCGCGATCCATAGGCTCTGCACGGCGCACGCCGGGCAGCTGCTCCAGTCCATTCACTTCACCTGTAGTAATGAGACGAACTTTTTCACGTGGGTAACGGCCCTTAATCTCCTGCACACTTCCCTGCACAACTGTATTGGAGCGATGCAAGATCGTAATATGGCGGCACAGTTCCTCCACATGCTCCATGCGGTGGGTCGAGAATAAAATCGCAGCCCCATCGTCCCGCAGCTCTTTCACCGTATCCTTAAGCAATTCAACGTTCACCGGATCAAGCCCACTGAAGGCCTCATCCAAAATAAGCAGCGTCGGGCGATGCACTACAGCGGCAATAAAGCCCATTTTCTGCTGATTCCCCTTGGATAACTCCTCAATCCGCTTGTCGTAGTATTCCGGCACTCCAAAACGCTCCAGCCAGTAGCGTAGACTTTTGTCCGCCTCCTTGGCCGACATGCCGCGCAGCCTGCCCAAATAGTTAATTTGCTCGCTCACCTTCACCTTAGGGTATAGTCCACGCTCCTCGGGCAAATAGCCCATCGTCCGCTGAAGCTCCTTACTATAGGGCTTACCCTCATATTGAATGCTTCCCCCATCAGGGTAAATCAGACCGAGCACCATGCGCATCGTTGTCGTTTTGCCTGCTCCATTGCCTCCCAGTAGTCCGTAAATCTCCCCGCCGTTCACATTTAGCGAAATTCCGTTCACCGCCGTGTGGTTCCCATATTGCTTCACGACCTCTTTCAATTGCAGCATGCTCATGATTACTCCGCTCCTTTTTTCTGCGTGTATGTCTCCGCATCATCTGATAGTTGTCCCGCAGACCAATGTATTAAAATATCATCCAGCTCCAAACGCCGCACACGGATAGGGCGAATGCCCGCTTGTTCCAATATGGCGCTGGTCTCTCCGGCTGCCAACGTTACAATTCGCTGCAATCCGCCTTCGCTCTCCGTCTCTACCACTCCCGGAAGCTCCGATGCCTCCTCTGGCGTGCCTTCAAACCACATTTCTTTGCTATTTTCGAGCAAATGGTCTTTTTCCAGCTTGCCGAGCAGCCTGCCATCATGCATCAGAACAATATAATCCGCCAAACGCTTAATCTCGTCTATAATATGAGTAGCAATAATGACCGTCGTTTTGCCGTTCTCCATACAATCCCGCAGTTCTTCCAGCATGATTTTCCAGGCAAAAGGGTCTAAACCCGACGAAGGCTCATCCAGCAGCAACAAACGAGGGTGAGGTGCCAAGGCTGCAGCCAGCTCAAACTTACGGCGCTCTCCCTTGGACATGCGCGATAATTTCGTATGCTGAGGAACCTGAAATCGTTCCATCAGACGCTGAAAACGTGTTTCATCCCAGCCGGGATACCACAAGGCTCGAAAAGCCGCTGCTGCTTCTGCTGTGAGTCGATCTTCCTCACGGGTTGGCTGCTCTGACACATACCCAACCCATTGTCGTGTATCTGCCGGCATGCCGTCTGGATACGCTTGACCGAACCAACGAATTTCACCGGAATCCGGATGGATAAGCTGAGTCAGCAGGTGAATCAATGTACTTTTGCCCGATCCGTTATGTCCAGCCAAAGCGACTACATATCCCGGTTCAATGGTTAGATTAATCGGTCCAATTTCCCGGTTACCTCGGGTTTTATAGACTTGGCTCATCTCAATAATGGGTGTTTTTATCTGTATCTCCATAGGAACTTCCACATGATGGTTTACATCGTTTTTCACGGGCTTCACTCCTTCACTTGGACTTCATACCTTCTCTTCACCATTTCTGCGAAAAGCTCCAACAATTCCTGTTCTGTCATCTGCACAGCAATGCCTGTGTCAATCGCCGTTTCCAACGCCTCGGTCACTGCTTTAAGGCGGTAACCTGAGCGCTTATCGTCCTCAACCAAAGCTACGAAGGTGCCCGTCCCCTGCCGGGTACGAAGCAAGCCCTCGTTCTCTAAATCCTGATAAACCCGCCGGACGGTGATGACGCTGCAGCGGAGCGTCCCTGCAAACTCCCGAATGGAGGGAAGCAGCGTCCCCGCTGCAATCTGTCCGGTTACGATGAGTGAACGAAGTTGCTTTTCAATTTGTGCATACAGCGGTTCCGCGCTATTCTCATCAATTTGCACTGGTATATTCACCTGCTTCTCCCCCCCTTTTTATCTATCTTTGTACACATACCGCTAAGTCAAGTCCCGTTTCATAAGCCTACGCTGTGTCACCTTATAGGACACCCACATACCCAGAACTCCTGCCAGCAACGCTCCCCACATCACCGGAGACAACAGCTGCCATTCCTTACTATAAAATGCCGTTATCAATACCAGATTGGCCCCACATACTCGAACTATAATCGTAACTATCCCACAAATGAGCATAATGACAATGGATATCCAAAAGTAGGATTTTCCTTTTTTAAGAAATTCCAAATGAATATAAATGGCTTGAATCAGCATTCCGTAGCCTATCCAGGTAAGTGCAAACGATACAAAGAAACCTGTACTGGCATATACACGAAACGTAGCTGACAACGTAAACAAGAGAGTGAAAAATATTACACTATTCACAATAAACGCCAAAATCGCTTGTTGAATTCGACTCATAATCACCGCGTTCATCGGTATAGGCAAGGTGCGGAAAAAGGCTAGCATATGCGTATAGGAATCTTCCTGAAGATATTTAAATGCACGACGGTTATAAATGAATCCGAGAAACGGAATCAACACCAGCATGATAAAATCGGCTACTGGACTCAAGTTTCCACGTTCATCCCAATGCACACTTACAGCAAAACTCATGGTAAATCCCAAATACGCAATAAACAGCAATGTCCACAGCATGACATATGGATTGTTGCGAAAATCCTGCCGGGTAATCTTCCATGCCTGCTTGATAATTGTCATTTTCTTATCCCGATCCCTTCTGCACTGCCTGTAATGACGACCTCGTTCTCTCTTCATACGAAGTTATTATTACAGTAATCAGTGTTATTACTGTATATATCTTTATACACAGTATATAAACCATGAATTACAACTGTCAACACCTGAATGTAAATTGTGCGTACAATCACAAAAGCTCGTCAGAACCTATGCTACTCTGTAAATGATAAACGTTCTCAATCAAGGGGATGACCAAATGGATAAGATACTGCACTGGGATGAGCCGATATTTAACCTTGTTAACCGTTATCCCGAAGTGAAGGACATCATGGTAGAGCTGGGTTTTCACGATATCGCCAAGCCTGGTATGTTACAAACCGCAGGTCGTTTTATGACACTGTCCAAAGGTATTGCATTGAAAAAATCAGCTATGGAAACCGTGGAACGCACGTTTTTGCAACATGGTTTTACCATTCAAAAATAAAGGAGCTAACAATCATGAGCGAGCTAATTAATAACCGTGAACATACAGCAGAGGAATTAACGGAACGCCAACAAACGCTAAAGGAAATTATAAAAGAATTACATGCCGGGAAAAGCGTGGAGGAAGTCAAAGCACGTTTCGCAGAGGCAGTTGGCGGAGTAAGCGTAGCGGAAATTTCGGCTATGGAGCATGCATTGATGACTGAGGAGGGAATTCCCGTATCGGAAGTGCAGCGTCTTTGTTCCGTGCATACATCGATATTCAAGGGTTCCATTGAGGATATTCACCGTCCTTCAGGACCAGAGGAACAACCGGGACATCCCGTTCATACCTTCAAGCTGGAAAATCGAGAGATCGAACGATTGGTCAACTTCAAGTTGTCATTGCACGCGGACCAATTTCAAAAGGACGACAGCCCCAAAATCATCTACAAGCTACTGGAAGATTTAAGTCTGCTGCTCGATCTCGACAAGCACTATAGTCGCAAAGAAAACCTGGTCTTTCCTTATCTAGAACGCTATGGAATTTTTGGCCCAACCAAAGTCATGTGGGGTGTGGACGACAGCATTCGTGCCGCGATTAAGGAGGCGAAGAGTCTACTCACCGAATATAATGGAGATCGTGAACAGATTGGGAAGGCACTTGCCCATATCATAAGCGAAGTGAATGAAATGATATTCAAGGAAGAGAATATTTTGCTGCCGATGGCACTCAGTAAGCTGACAGAGGATGAGTGGCTGAAAATAGCCCGAGAAAGCGAGGAAATCGGATTCTGCCTGACCGCTCCCGAACGTGAATGGATACCTGAACGGGCAGAGGAACCTGCAGAAGCCCTTGAGCAAACGGAAAACACATCTGGAACACCGCAAGGCTTCGTGAGATTCGAGACAGGGATTATATCTGTACAACAATTGGAACTGCTTTTGAATCATCTACCCGTTGACCTGACTTTTATCGATGAAAACGATGTTGTTCGCTATTTTTCCCATGGTAAAGAACGAATCTTCGCGCGCACGAAAGCCGTCATTGGTCGTACCGTACAGAATTGCCATCCACCCCAAAGCGTGCATGTCGTTGAGAAGCTGCTGGAAGATTTTAAGGCAGGTCGCAAGGATGTTGAAGATTTTTGGATTCCAATCAAGGACAAATTTGTCTACATCCGTTATTTTGCTATCCGTGATGCAGAGGGCCGCTATCTGGGAACGTTGGAATTTACGCAAAATATCGCACCGATTCGTGCTTTGGAAGGACAAAAGCGTATTCTATCCGAATAGTATCCAACCGTAAGCCACCATGTTCAGGTTTTTGCCACCCAAACTTATAATATGTTGTTCTACTATAAGTTTGGCCCCCAGCCTTTCATAAAAAGTACATGCTGGATTATCTGCTAGCACCCATACGATTACAGAGTGAATATCCATACTATTAAAATGTTGAAGCAGACGTAAAAATAGTCTCTTCCCCAAGCCTAAACTATGGTATTCACTCAAAACGTAAATAGCCGTTATTTCTCCCCCATACGGGGGATATTCACCTGACTTTTCTGGACCCCCACTCACAAATCCGATGATTTCCCCCTTCTCATTTTCAGCAACATATACCCGATGACCGTCTTCACTGGATAGATTCGCATTCCACAGTTCTGTTCTTTGCTCATAGGAAATCTGTTCCAGAACCTGGGCAGGCATTATATCTTTGTACGTCGTCTTCCAGCAATCTACGTGCACCTTGGCGATGCCCTCGGCATCTGATATCGTTGCTTCCCTGATGTTCATGTAAGTTCCACTCCTAGTTTCCAATATTATGCACTCTATTATATCGACGATCCAAATCTTGATCTATAATAAGGATATTCATTGCTATTCATTCATTACTGGAGGATTCGACTTGAATAAAATTGTTTCATTTTATGTGCCGCTTGGCATTTCGTCATTAATTGCTGCACTAACGCATGTCATCGTCAATGCCGTGCTTGCTCGTTCGGAACATCCTTCGTTTACATTAAGCAGCTATGCGGTCGCCGTCAGCTTGTGCCTGCTGTTGGAAACTCCGTTAACCGCTGTACGGCAGATGACCACGAAATTCGGTTATGATCGCAAGTCCGTTCATTCTATCGGTATTTTATGTGCGCTCGTGGCGGTGGCTGTATTGATCATAGGCTGGAGTATCGGGTTGACGCCCGTAGGCAATCTGGTCTTTCAATATGTATTTGGTGTGTCCCCAGTATTGATCGAACCCACCAAGAACGTATTTCAGGTTCTTACTTTACTATACATATTGGTAGCTGTCCGTAACATATATCAGGGACTTATTATTAACAAGCACCGAACGGCATGGATGACATTCAGCTCGTCCATACGTATTATCGTGATGCTAATTGCTTCCTGGTTTTTGATCCGTGCTGGCTGGACGAATGACGGACGAGTCGGTGCCGCCATTTTTATTGCAGGTATTCTCATAGAGCTGGTCGTTACTTTTTTAGAAGGCCGGGTTCTCAAAAGAAAGCTGCCTCCTGACAACGGGAAGCAAACCATCCATCATGCGAAGCATCTCCTACCTTTTTACCTTCCTTTGCTATATTCGGCGCTGGTGCTGGTTATCCTGAATCCTTCCATCCAAGCTGCGCTGAACAATACAACTGATCCACTTTTGGCCGTGGCATCCTTTTCTGTAGCACTGCAAATCCTAAATCTATTTGTCTGGTTTTGCAGCTCTTTGCATCAAATTGTGATTCAATTTTATACGACCAAGCGCAGGGAAGTGCTGATATTTTTGAGCTTTTTGTCTACCCTGTCGCCGCTGCTACTACTGTTACTCTCCTTCGGATTTGCTAGTGATCCTGTGTTACGGAATGTATTGGGATTGGAAGGAGAACTGTTGCTAGAAACCAGAGGACTGCTTCGCATACTGGCTGTCTATGTTGCATTTTATCCTTGGGTGGAATATTTTATTGGACGGTCGATATTAATCGGCAATACCAAACCTATCTTTATTGGTAGGCTGTTTTCTGTAAGCTTTGCGATTCTCGCGCTTATTCTGTGTATCTGCTTTTTTCCAGGACTGGATGGCAAAGTGGCGGGAATTGTGATGGCTGTTTCCTCGCCTGTCGAGCTGGGGATTTATCTGTTGCTTTATCGAAAAATCTCTACAAGCACGATGAATGTGTCATCCTGAAAAAACTTACCTAGAGAGCCTTATGCAAACGACCCGCACATTGACTCCCTATGGCACAACTCTCTTTTACGAGGTCAAAATATAAGGACCGTTCTTTGTAATCGCAATCGTGTGCTCGTATTGAGCTCCCCAACTGCCGTCTGCTGTGCTGATGGTCCAGCCATCGTCTCCCCAGAGCACCGCGCCCTCGGTTCCGAGGGTAAATACCGGCTCAATGGTAATCACCATCCCTTCGCGCAGCGGTAATCCCGTTTTGGGACGACCGTAGTGCAGAACCTCTGGCGGCTCATGCATTTGGCGACCAATGCCATGCCCGATCAGAGGCTTGACGTTGCCGAACCGCCGCCAGCCTGCCGTTTTTTCCACAGCATGCCCGATATCCCCCAACGTCCTCCCCGGGCGGGCAGCCTCGATACCTCGTATCAACGCCTTATGGGTCTGCCGCAACAGTCGTGCTACCGGGCGGCTAATGTTACCTACCGCATAGGTCCATCCTCGGTCAGCCAGCCAACCGTCCTTGTTAACCACAATGTCGATGGTCACAATATCCCCATCATGAAGCACTCGCTCCGATGGAAAACCGTGACACACCACCTCGTTGACCGAAGCGCAGGTGGCATAAGGGAAACCTTTATAGCCCTTTTGTTCAGGCGTGGCTCCACGCTTGCTTAAAAACTGCTCCACCCAAGCATCGATTTCAAGCGTTGTAATTCCCGGAAGAATACGACTTTCCAGCGTACGATGGCAATCTGCCAAAATACGTCCGGCCTCCCTCATGTAGCCGATTTCCTCCGGTGTTCGTATCGCTATCTCTATTGGAATCCGCCTCCTTTGAGCATACAAATTCACTAAACCTATCCCATTGTATGCAAGGCGGACACAAAAAAACCGTCTCCTCTGTGGATAGACGGTTTATAAAAGTCGTATTTCTAGTTTTTCGGGTAATCGAACCCTTTAAGATACTGAAGAATTTATGCGACCGAGTTCGTTTTCCACCACCATGGTCAACTCTTCCTCATACCCTCCTGTAATCCGGTATTTTCGCACATATTCCTTTACAAATTTTTTGGGATCCTTAGGCCGGAAAATTCGAGTCATTTCCCGCAGACTTTCCTTAACTTCATTGTGACCTTTCGTTGCCATGTAACTCCCTCCCAAAACGTTGAAAATAAGTGCTCCGTTGAAGAGAATGCCGAAAAGTATTGATGTCCTTATGCAGTGAAGTAGTATGTCTAATTGCAGCTTAGGTCGGGAACACCTTATACAAGGCATGTACCTGACACTATTATTAACCGATTTTCTTTTGGCTGAATCACTACCCCATTATAACATATTCAGATACAGCTTTCAGCTTTCCAGTAAATTTACATTGATTTTACCTATCTTTTACGCATCATGTCATTTGGGGTACTCAATCAGCTGTTGCACAGGGGGTATACCTTATTTATCGGTTTTTGGAGTGTATGTGTTTGGGGTAAAATAAATAAACATAACAAGGAGGGAAAAGGATGAGCCGCTATGCTCCGCTGTTCACTGCACCTGTTGCCCGTATGTCTGCCCTGAACATAGGAACTTGTGAAGAGGAGGGCATCAATGTCTCCCTACTTGATCAGGCAGACCGTGAAATTCAAGCCAAGTTTCCTAAAATGCACAGCTTCCTGCTGCTGCGCCACGGCAAACTGATCTGGGAACGCTATTACAACGGTCATGAAGCAAGCTCTCTGAACGATTTGCGATCCGCGACCAAAAGCTTCACTTCCACGCTCATCGGCATAGCTATGGCTCGCGGTGATATGCCCGGGCCAGAAACGGCTGTACATAAGCTGTTGCCTGAGTATTTACCTAGGCGGAAGGAAACACTGCTAGAGCAGATTACGATTCGCCATCTGTTGACCATGACATCCGGCTTGTATTGGCAGACAGGCAAAAAGCTCGGAGAAGCTTTTATCCACCGTTTTCATCGTAGCAAAAGCTGGCCGTCCTTTGCCCTGCGCTTACCTGTACAGGAGGATCTACTCGGTGTATTCCAATATCGCAGTGTTGATTCGCACTTGTTGTCCGTGCTGCTGACCCATTGTTGTGGGATTGACGCCTATACGTACGCTCTCCAGCATCTGTTCGAACCCTTAGGTTTTGGGAGAAGTGGTTGGGCGCAAGATCCAGAGGGCTACACTATGGGACATATCGGGCTATATCTGACATCGCGTGACATGGCTAAATTCGGCGATTGCTGCCTTCATCAAGGCAGCTGGAACGGAAAAGAATTGATTCCGGCCGATTGGCTGCATCAAGCGACACAGCGACAGGCTGAAGGGTATCCAGAATTCGGAGATTACGGATTCCAATGGTGGACAGGACGACTCCACGGCATCAACTACGCGTGTGCGCACGGACATGGAGGACAGCAAATTTATCTTGTGCCAGAAGCGAACGCAGTCGCAGTATTTACAGCAGATAGCAAGGTGAGCCGTTGGAAAAATCCGCGAACACTGCTGGAGCGCTACGTTTTGCCAGCTGTATCCTCCCTCAACTTAGAACGTTCCTGAAATGAGCTTTAATGTGCTTATTGAATATAGGAGGCTAAACAATCATGGAAGTCTCAGCACCAAAAATTCTAATATTATACGCCAGTTACGGGGAAGGCCATGTGCAGGCCGCTCGGGCGATTATGGACAGTTTGCGAAGACTCGGACGCTGCGAGGTACAACTTCTCGACCTGATGGCTGAATCTCATCCCTGGTTGAACGGTCTGACCAAATTTGTATATATGCAAAGCTTCAAAACCATTCCTCAGCTTTACGGCTGGGTCTATAACATCACGCGCGGTATGCAGGCTAAATCGGCCTTTGGCCATGTGCTGCATTCATTCGGAATGCGTCAACTTACGCTCACACTGAAAAAGGAGTTGCCGGATCTCGTGATACATACGTTCCCTCAGCTCGCGCTCCCGGCGTTACGCCGCAAAATGGGAATGAATTTGCCTATTGTCAACGTGGTTACAGATTTCGATCTGCATGGGCGCTGGCTGCATCCCGATATTGACCGCTACTATGTAGCCACTGAGGATATCCAGCAGGAAGCCGCCCAGCGGGGAATACCTATCGAACGTATTATCGCTACGGGTATTCCGATTCACGCTTCTTTTTATAACATGTCTGCTAACGAAGTTCCTGTTCAGGAACAGGTAATTCCATCACCACAGTCTGAGACTACTACGCTACTCATTATGGCAGGCGCCTATGGTGTGCTATCCGGCATACTGGATATCTGTCGGCAATTAAGCCAGCTGCCTCAGTTGCGGCTACTCATCGTCTGCGGACGTAACCAGCAACTGAAAGCAGAATTGGATGCGCTGTATGCAGACCACCCGGACATTTACACCTATGGATTCGTGGACTTTGTTCCAGCACTTATGCGTGCGAGCAATCTGGTGATTACAAAGCCCGGCGGCATTACACTCTCGGAAAGCATTGCATCCGGTTTGCCTATTCTTGTGTTCAAGCCCGTACCCGGTCAGGAGCTAAATAATGCTCTGTATTTGCAGCAAAAAGGAGCTGCCCGTATTGCTCGCACGACGGAGGAGCTGATTCAGCATTGTCTCGACCTGATTTCCACCCCCTCTCTTGCCGAAGAGATGACGCAGGCGATTGAGTTGCTCCGCAAGCCTCATCCCGCAGACCAGATTGCCGAGGATATTTTGCATCAGCTTGTGGATAAAAGACCTTCCGTACGGACAAATTAACGAAGAATAAGCCAAGACGGAGGGGATACCAATGGAACGCAAAGGAAAGGATTTACTCCCGCTAACGGGTGAAAAGGTAGAAGTGGACGGTGTTTATATTGATGAGGATGGACATGAGCAGCATTTGCACAGAGGCCAGCATTTTCCCGCTGATGTTGTTCTGGGTACTTCCGAGTGGAAAATGACCGAATATGCCTTTGATAATCATCACGAAGGACGTACCGATGAACGACTTATCCCCAAAGAGGATGACAAGAATAAAATGGGTAAAATCACACACCCACGCCGCCATTTAAAAACTGGTGACCGATAATTATGGAAGTATATCCACAACTACACCCAATATGTTGATAGTTTGTGGACAAACTGTGTGCAAAGTATGAATCATCGTAATATTATCTACAGATTGTGCACATTTTGTGTATAAACCATGTTATTTCTGTGGATAAACATTAATATGCGGTGGATAAAGTGTATACAACATGTGCAAAACATGTGCATAACCGTTTAAAAGGCTGAGCGAATCTTTTTCGTTCAGCCTTTTTCGTATTTTTATACACATTCTCTAATTCATTTTTTTACCGAGATCGGGTATGTTCGAACAAGAACATCGCTCCCGGAATGATGAGTTGCCCAAAAAGGACTCTATCACATTAACGAAGACTAATCGAAAATTCGCAAATAGCGCATAGAGGAGTGTAAAATGGAAACGGGGACGAACAGAGTCAAAAGAGAAATTACGAAATGTAAAAAAGGCGTAGTCATCATAGAAATCTCGCTTCAGGCAGGCGAACGAATGCAGGAACGCGGTATATAGAAGCATCTAGAAAAACTCGTTGACCAAAATTTGGAGTGGAGTGATCCGAATGGCATCTATTAAAATCCTTTCACTTAATGTCGGCATGCCCAAGCAGATCCAGTTTAATCAGAAGGACGTTTCTACGGGGATATTCAAGTCGGCCACAGATGAATATTTGTATTTATCTTATCTAAACTTCGAAGGGGATGGGCAGGGCGATCTAGTTCATCACGGGGGTAAAGAGAAAGCTGTATGCGTCTATCCCTACGAGCACTATCCGTTCTGGGAAAATGAATTGCGGAGACCGCTCGATTACGGCTCGTTCGGGGAAAATTTAACGATAAAGGGTTTGCTAGAATCCGACGTTTGCATTGGAGACGTCTTTAAGCTTGGCAAAGCTATCGTTCAAGTTAGCCAGCCGAGACAGCCTTGCTACAAGTTGTCCATCAAGTACGGCGTACCGGACATGCCCTTGAAGGTACAGCAAACAGGCTACACGGGATTCTACTTCCGCGTTCTGGAAGAGGGAGTTGTCTCTAAAACCGAGGGATTATCCCTCCTTCATCGCCATCCGAAAGCAATTACGGTTTCATTTGCCAATCGAATTATGCATCAAGAGAAGGCTCATATCGAGGGTATTAAACAAATTCTCGAAGTGGAAGAATTGTCCTTAAACTGGAGAAATACGTTTCTAAAACGTTTGGCGGGAACCGAAACGGATTCTCGGGAAAGACTATCAGGCAATTCGTAAGGTGGAAGTGGTTCAATGAGTCTGCAAGCTCGTCTGCCTGCAGTCGAACATCGAATCTGCGAAGCTTGTGGGCGATGCGACAGAAGCGCAGTCCAAATGGGAGACCTTTCAACCACGGAAGGTGGCACTTTATCGGTCATTTGCAAACCAATAAAGTAAAAAAAGGTTATCACCAAATTCGAGTATATCCATTCGCTTGACCGCTTATCCTTGGTGTAGAGCCAATTTTTTTACCGAGATCGGGCATATCCTTCAATCCTGCCCTCATAGCTTGTATAGTACGGAGACTTAGCTTGAATCTTTTATAAAGGAGGATATGCCTGACATGTCAGTCTATAAGTCTTCCACAGGATTGGATGAAAATATAGCAGCTGTCCTGTGCTATTTGTTCGCCTTTATTGGCGCGCTGGCCTTTGTCATGCTGGAAAAGAAAAGCCGATTCGTATTATTTCACGCACTGCAATCCATACTTCTTTTTGTAGCCCTCATGATCGGACATGTGCTGGTCGGATTCATTCCGCTACTCGGTCCTTTCCTCGCTTCCCTGCTAACGCTGGCAAGCCTTGCCTTGTGGATTATCTTGTTAATTCGTGCGGGCCAAGGAAAGTGGCTCAAGCTTCCCTGGGTAGGCGATCTGGCTCTTCATCAAGCCCGGCAGTTGTGAAAACAACAAAAAAAACCTTGATCCTTAGCAGGATTCAAGGTTTTTGCTGTTTCGATGATTACTTTTTATCGCATGTTTGCTTCTTCTGTCCTATATGAATGTATCCCAACTTATCTGGGTTGACCATTAAATAAAAACTCTGAATATGCTCCCCGTCCGGTGTCAGTCTGAGACATAAGGTTTCTCTCACTTTTCCGTCTTCCAGAAATGCCAGCTGAACCTCGCCATTGATGACGGTGTGGAACACATCTCTTTCTCGTAAAACGGTTAATACCCGACGAGAAGTCAACAGGGCAAGAACACCTTTGCGTACAACCATCGGTCTCATCACCGTATGCACATTACCTCCGCCATCTGACACGAATACAGGTTGTTCAGCCAGTAGTTCCAGCATAGCAGTCACATCGTAGGCAAGAAAGGCGGTTGTAAAACGTTCTAGTAGTTTTATTCGGGAAGAGTTATTCACATTGCGACTGGACTGAGCCTCAAGGGCAGATTCTCCCGAAGATAGAATACGACGGGAGCGACTGAACAACTGACGACAGTTGCTCTCAGTCTTCCCTAGCAATTCCGCAATATCTTTGTAATCATATTGAAAAGCTTCCCTCAGCACAAAAACAGCCCGCTCTATCGGCTTTAGCTGCTCCAGCAAAACCAGAAAAGCGTAAGATATCATGTCTTTACGCTCTAACCAATCCGCAGGAAGATCTGCACTTTCACCCAACGGCTCCGGCAGCCACTGTCCTACATATGTCTCTCTTTGCTTGCGTGCAGAGTTCAACAGATTTAGACACCGATTCATCGTCATTTTGGCTACATAGGCTTTGGGATTGTGTATATCATCCAGGGGCTTATTCTTCAGCTCGACAAAGCAGTCTTGAACTACATCCTCGGCATCTGTAACCGTTCCAAGCATGCGATAAGCAATGGCAAAAGAATATTTGCGATATCTTTGATACAGCTCCTCCAGATTTAAATCCACCGATTCTTGTTCAATTCTATGTTCTTTGCCAGACAAAGCATAGCCCCCTGTTCATTAAAGAATGCCCGGATACATCCCCGTTGCAATTGCAATCCGGTTCCAACTGTTAATCACGTTAACTGCGGTTATCAAATCTACGTATTCTTCCTCTGTAAACTGTTCTCTGACCCTATTGTACAAATCCGTAGGTACCCCTTGTTCAGAAATACGGGTGACCGCTTCAGCTAATTCAAGCATAACACGTTCTTTTTCCGTGAACAAAGGAACCTCCCGCCATAAGGCTAGCTGCAAAATGTGGTCAGCATAATCCCCCAGCTTGAGCAAATCCTTCGCATGCATATCCAGACAATAGGAACATCCATTGATTTGGGATACTCTAATTTTCAGTAGTTCATACAATACTTTGTCTGTAAAACGACCGGAAATATATTTTTCCATCTCCAGCATCGCCTTGAACGTACTGGGACTCACTGCTCTGTGATTGAATCTTAAACTCACGATACATCGCCTCCATTATTGGTTTACATATAGAAGACAAATGAACATGTGATTTTGTGACAAAGTGCAATACATCAATTTGGAATTGCCCTCAATTGGCATAGCATGTATTATAGATAAATGATTTTATGTAAAGAAGGTGAGCACTCACATGAGCGGAAAAGGTATTATAAAAGAATTTAAAGAATTCGCTGTACGGGGTAACGTGATTGACCTCGCGGTCGGTGTTATCATCGGTGGAGCGTTTGGCAAGATTGTCACTTCTGTGGTAAACGATATTATCATGCCTCCGATTGGTAAACTTCTGGGCGGCATGAATTTTCCAGACTTGTATGTAGCTTTACAAAATGCCGGTCCTTTAAATGCTGACGATACACGCATGACTTTGGCACAGGCCAAAGAAGCAGGGATTGCGGTCCTCGCCTATGGTCAGTTCATTAACGTCCTGCTGGACTTCCTGATCGTGGCCTTCTGTGTGTTCATGCTGGTCAAAGGGATTAACATGCTGAAACGCAAAGAGGAAGAAAAACCTCCTCAGGAAAAAACGATCAAGGAATGTCCTCATTGCCTATCCGAAATTCCTGTAGCCGCTACCCGTTGCGCACATTGCACTTCCAAGCTGGAAGGGTACGTGGAAGCACGCTGACTCAACCCATTTATATGACTACAATAAACGGCTTAAGACGGTGTATCGTCTTAAGCCGTTTTGGCATGGTATAAAAAATCCAATTAGTTGAAATTGGTGATAATGCCACGGGGTCTGACGGGCAAGCCCTCAGCGTACAGATGGGAAACATCACCGAAGCCGATGCAACGGGGAACTGCCCATTCTTGGGAGCGCTCATCAAACAAGATCGTGGTTACGGAGCTAGGCGGCATCCAAAAACCGGACCAGACCAAGGGCAATGGCAGCTCCAACAGATGAGCAAGCCAGGTCAGCCCGAAGCCGCCATGACAAAATACCGCCACCTGATCTTCAGTGTGCTTCAGAATCCGGTACCTGCCCTCCACCCGCTCAAAGCCTTGCCGTTTCAGGAACTCATCGGAATGAAGCTTCAGCCGCTCGAAGGTTTCAGGGCTTTGCGTTCCCTGATAATAGGAAATCTCCTGCCAAGAGTCATGAGTGGGCAGGGGCAACTCGGAACGGATCACTTCACCAGGCAAATCCCAATGGGAAAGACGGCCGTATGGGGTTTCCTCCAGCTTTAGAGCCAGCTCCTGCGTCCAGTGTTCTACTTCATGAGTCATACCCAGAGAGTCGGCGGTGTAGCGCATCGTATCCAAAGCCCTCCCCAAAGGAGAGGCATAAATTCGATCCAGTCCGTGACTGGAAAGCCGCTTGGCTAGTGCCTGGGCTTCCAAATGTCCCTCCGGTGTGATGGTGTTATTGGGGTAATCGGGGTCAGCGTGTCGGATAATATACAATCTCATCATTGTTCTCCGTTCCTATGAATGGCGACAGTATCGCTCTATCTCATTTCATCGATTAGTTCTCCTGATCTTTAACGTTTATTCAGCAAAGTTTCCAAAATCGCGCGCAAATCCCTATCTTCCTGGTAGACTTCCTCACCCGTATCCAGCTCAATAACCCGGATATATGTATAATTGGCTCTGACATCGACTGGTTTAAAAATCAATTCGTCCGGATTGTCTGGGCGGACATCATAGCCCATATTTTTGAACATATCCGTGATTTGATCAATCCCCGGCTTGCCCCCACTTTCCAGCATAATTAACCCACGAAGTTCCTTGGGTTCCTCCGGATGCATGACTCGAAAATGTACTATACATTCCATGTAAAATCGCTCCTTTCAATCATAAACCTGTGTGATGTTGCAAATCCTTATGTTCCCAGCATACCCCAAATGCCACTCCACATTCCACACCCGCCTTCATATCGTCAGGACAGAAAACACGTTATACTGTAAAGTAGACCTTTGAATTTCTGCTTACTATAGGAGGAACCACGATGACTAGCGAGCTTCTAGATATCTACGATGATGAAGACAACTCTCTTGGCACAGCCTCGCGACAAGACGCACATGCCAAGGGATACTGGCACCATACCTTTCACTGCTGGCTAGCACGAGACACTTCGACAGGCCGTCGCTTGCTGTTCCAACAGCGTCAGGATACGAAGGACACCTTCCCCGGATGCTACGATATTACAGCAGCCGGTCACTTGACGGCAGGCGAAGATATGTCTCAGGCGGCTCGTGAGCTGGAGGAAGAACTGGGTATTCATGTTCCCTTTACCTCATTAACACCGCTGATGACCGTTCGGTATGAAAGCAAAGGTACCGCACAAGGCACCTCTTTTTGGGACCGGGAGGTTAGCTCGGTGTTTGGACTGCTATCGAACCAGCCATTGGAAGCTTATCACCTCCAGCAAGAAGAAGTAGCCGGACTGTACGAAGCAGATCTTGACCAAGCACTGGCCCTTTTTGAAGGCCATATTCCCTTTATCGAAGCCCAAGGCATTACGTCAGGGCCGAACCCAGAAAAAACTCGCCGCCTGATTACATCGGATCAATTCGTGCCTCATAAGGCGGGCTATATTACATCTATATGCCGGGCACTGATGGAACTTCCTAACCGGTAATCTTTAGCTATTCTCCAGCTGACATATATTTGCCGATAATGCCTTCATACCGCCAGCCATACCGGGTCGACAGCTCTCTGCCCATATCATGCTCCAGCTCATACAGAATAAGATCCTGAGCAAAATGATTAAGCAGCAGACCTGTCATTACCGGATGCTCGGTAATAAGCGCCTGTGTCAGGCAATTCTCTCCCCGCATACCCAGCATGCACCAACGCCGATCAATAACAAAAGAAAACTTGCGTCCTGCTGGTTCCTGTCCGTCTGTACCAGACCTAAGCGGTAACCACGGTCCCATCATGCTTTCCCCGTTATCGCAGGACCAGAGCAGACGCACACCTCGACTCTCGGCTTTCTCCAACTCTGTCCGCAGCAGTTCGGCTTCCTCGCGCCACAAATCCAACACAATCTCATGCTCTGCCCGTTCCAATTCACGTGTCAGACTTTCCAGCACCTTCCGATCGCCTTCCGCATTATAAAAGGTCGGCTTGGTTGGTTCTGTTCGTGGCATTTCCTTCTCCACCGCACGCAGGGACTCCTGCATTTGTCCTTCGATCATCCGGGTCAATTCACCCGGTGGCAGCATGCTGTAACGAACAGGCTCTCCAGCACTGGTTCTGAGGTATCCCTGCCCGGCCAAACGCTGTAAAGCCGCGTACACGTTGGAACGCGATGCACCCAGACGCTTAGCCACTTCATAGCCGGAAGCCGCATTTTGCCTCGAAAGCTCGACCATAACCTTGGCTTCCATTTCCGTAAAACCCAGATTCCGCAGATGATGCAGCAAACGCTCCATATATTCTGTTCCCCCTATGCTGCCCGGCGTTATGTCTGTGTCCTGCAGCAGCCTGTTCGGCTGCGTCAAATCTGTTCAGCTCCGCAACGCGGGCACCATTTGGACCCTTTGGGTAGTTCTGCAGTACAGATTTGGCATTTTACATTTTCACGTACTTGTGCAGACGGCGTTGCCGGCTTATCAGCCCCGGAGTTGTTGGCCTTCCAATATCGAATCCGCTCGTCCAGCTCTTCCTGACGCTCACGCTCACGTGCCAGTTCTTCAAGACGACGGTGTTCTTTTTCCAGCTCTTCCTGACGACGGCGCTCCCACTCAGCGTCGAATGCCGCTTTTTCTTCCGGTGTAAAATCAGACACTGTGTAATCGCGGTCTAGTCCCGCTGGTTCGTGTGTTTCATACCGCTCATCCTGTTCCTGTTCATGCCGATCGACTACTTCATGTTCTGCATACTCCGTGTAAGCAGGTGCAGCATCCTTCACTACCTCTGGCTTGCGCAGATCAAAAGAATAGACGTCCGTTGGCACCTCTTCACGCACAGCAGCCACTTGTTTGGAAGCAGCCTGTCCTTCATTGAGCTTGCGTCCGCATTTGGGGCAAAAGTTCGCATCCAGAGGCACAACCGCTCCACAGGTGCATAAATGAGCGTTTTTCAATTCTGCAATTCTACTGCGCAGCTCGTCAATTTCATCCTGAAGCTCATCACATGCGGTGGATAGCTGTGTCATCTCGGTTTCTGCCACCGACATGTCGGATGCTCGGTAGCCTTCGTAAAAGATCTGACCCATTCGTAAGAAATGAACATCCATTTCCTGCTGAATCGTTGTAATTTGTGAATTGATCTTACTAATCTCGACAGCATGCTGCGCCTTTTCTGTTGCGCGATTAGCGCCTTCCTTTATACGTTGAATCAGCTTCATCGTTATTTCCTCCCCATATCCAGCCGGATTTCACTGTACCGTCCGTATATCCCAAAGTTTTTTTCTGTTGGCAAACCTCGAACTCCTGTATAATGGAATGCGGTCATATCGCCTGATTGAAGGCTATAGGCATTAGCGTCAACGTATTGACGTTCTGTTGCTCCGCCAAGATCCGCATGAATTTCAGCATTATTTTAGTCCATCGCCTTGTTCTTATCGTCAGCTAAAGCTGACTAGAACTCTATCATACCAAAAACTACCCCCATTTGTGAAAATGGAAGATTTTAAGAACGAAAGGGGTTTCAGGATTATGGACCCAAATCCTTCTTTTTACCCCCGACCCATCGGGGTTCCTTATTCAACGTCGAGCCCTCAGGCACGTCGTGCTTCCATGGATACCAGTATAACGCTGGTGCCCGACACCGACCAAGACTCGGCCTATTTTCGTGCTTTAGAGAACGCCGGCATTCACCTGAACCGCCCGCAGATTCAGGCCGTCCGCCACGGCAAAGGCCCCCTTCTGACCCTTGCAGGGGCTGGCTGCGGCAAAACCACAGTGCTGGCTGCCCGCGCAGGCTACCTCATGGCGATGCGTGATGTCCCTGCATCGTCCATTCTACTGGTGACCTTCACCAGCAAGGCAGCTGCCGAAATGAAACTGCGCATCGCAGGATTACCCGGTGTGCGCCCTGCCGCTGCACGTGCAGTTCAGGCACGCACGTTTCACTCATTCGCTTTGGCGATGCTGCGTCATCGTGGCGTGCAAGATGAAGTGTTCGGTGAAACGCAGGCCCAGCATACCGTCATGAAAATGATGCTGCGTCAGCTTGGGCTCAGCGAGGCTTTCCAGCCGGAAAGCCTGCTGTCTGCCCTCTCCGCCTGGAAAGCGGAAGGCCGCAGCGCGGACGAGCTGCCGGAAAGCGTGCGCGAGGAATCGGATGCCAAACGTGCCATGCTCGCTTATGAAGCGTGGAAACAGGAACGCAATAAAATGGATTTTGACGATATTCTGCTGCGTGCCTCCGCACTGTTGCGTGACCCGGATGTGCTTCAGCCGCTTCAGCGGCGTTTTTCACATATCATGGTCGATGAATTTCAGGATACGAATGCCCTGCAATATGAGATGGTGCAGCGATTGGCTGCCCGACATCGCAATCTGATGGTCGTCGGGGATGATGATCAGACGATCTATACCTTTAATGGGGCACGCCAGGAATCCATTCTGGAGTTTGACAAGGTTTATAAGGATGCAAAGGTCATTACCCTGGATATTAATTATCGCAGCGATGCGCGGATTTTGGGGCTGGGCTCTAACATTGTCGCCAAAAATGTCCATCGACGCTCCAAACGTCTTTCGGCTGCCGGGCGTGAAGGCTTGCCGCCGCAGTTTGCCACCCCATCCGGACCCGAGGAGGAAGCGGGGCATATTGTTACTCATCTACTCGGGCAGGTAGAGGAAGGTCGGCTGCGCTACCGGGATATCGCTATTTTGCACCGGACAGCCAGCGGAAGCCGATCTATTTTTGAGCAATTAATTATGCGGGATGTCCCATTTATTCAGTACGGAGCAGGGGCTGTATTTTATGATCAGTCCCTGATTCGTCCCTTAATGGATCACCTGCGCTTGTCGCTAAATCCCCGGCGTATGGAATCCATTCCGAGCACCCTCGGGCCGCTGTACGTATCCCGTGAGGCGGGGATGGAATGGATTATGCGCGAGGAGAAACAGCAGGCTAAAAAATACCCGCTGATTCATCTCAGCCGCTGGGATCGACTACGTGATTTTCAGCGTGAGCAGGTGAAAGAGCGTATTCGTCTGATTCGCAGTCTCACTACAATGAAACCTGCCTATGCCATTCAAGAAATGCGGCGCGTCTTTTATGACAAATATTTGGAAAGCGGAGATACGGGCGCGTGGACTCATTATAAGGAAACGATGCAAGAAAGTCTGGAGGAGCTCGAAACGGCAGCCAAGCGGTTTGACACCGTGGAGGCGTTCGTCAGCTTTGCGGACGAGCTTTCCGAGCGTCACCGCCAAATGGAATCGCTGCGCAGAGAAGAAGACAGCGATGCAGTTCGGCTCATGACGATCCACCGCGCCAAAGGGCTGGAATTCCCTTGCGTATATTGGATCGGAGCCAGCGAAGGCATTCTGCCGCACAGCTCGGCGCTGCACAGCGAGCTTCCGGAGGATCGGCGGGCAGGCGCCGCCCCGACTACCGCTGTGGATAACGAGGCAGCGCTTGAAGAAGAGCGCCGCCTCGCTTATGTGGCCGTCACCCGGGCGAAGGAGTCGCTATACATCACCTCTCCCGCCTCTAATCATGGCAAGCCTGCCGCCGTGTCACGCTTCCTGCTGGAAGCCTATGGAGTCACTCCTGAGGCTTCCAAGCCAGAAACGCGCCGCGGCAGCTTCGGCCAACCGAAGGGTGCTTCCGGGTATAGCAACCGTGCTGGCGCTGGATCGCCAGCGTCTGGCACAGCGACCCGCGTGAGCAGCAGGCCGGGACCAGGCAGCGCTGCGGTACGGACGACCTCGTCGGTGGCAGGGTCTCCGGCGGAGCCACGCATCAGCGTGCCCGTGTGGAAATGCACCGACGGCGCCTGCAAAGCGTGGATGCGGCGCGACACAACAAGCGGACGCCGTACAAGTGCGGCTAGCACGGGCACGCCGCCGGTGTGCCCGCTCTGCGCCTCCCCGATGACAGAGGGGACACGCAGCATCCCAGCCAGATAGGTATAAGGCGTATAGCTGGTATTGGAGAACTGTGCTTTTACTGGACTGGTGACACTCGTGATTTCCAGCCTAACTGTTGCAGATTTTAATGAATCAAATAAGCTTTAGACAGACCAATAAAAGAAAAAGCGGCAGACTAGGACGTGAAAATAAAGTCCTAGTCTGCCGCTATCTATTTCAACTTGCTATTGAAGAATCGTATCCCGTTAGTTCAATGCCTTGCCTGTTGTGAAGTTATATATTTTAATGATTAAACAAGCGCTCTATCACCCAATAGGTGTTCCGTTAGGTAGTTTGATATCCGGTTTCAATAGAACCACATCCCCCTTTTCAGGAATTCCTCCAAGGACCAATACCTCTGACTTAAAGCCTGCTATCCGTCGAGGTGGAAAGTTGACTACACCTATGATTTGTTCCCCTATAATATCTTCAGCCACATATCTTTTTGTAATTTGTGCACTCGAAGCTTTTATTCCGATATCTTGTCCAAAATCAATTTCAAGTTTAATAGCAGGTACTTTTGCTTCTGCAAAGAATTCAGCTTTAATTATGGTTCCAACTCGAATATCTAGTTTCAAAAAATCATCAATCGTTGCCATCTAAACATTCTCCTCATCTATTGTTTTATTCAATTTCGCGATAATGAATTTCAAATTTAATATTTTGCAACCGTAGTATACTTTAAAGATTTTGCCCAAAAATACATCCCCATACCGAATAAAGTCATGATTCCACCTATGAATTGAAATGCAGAGATTATTTCTCCCAAGAATAAGTAGGCGAGAATTATGGCAAGAACAGGCTCTCCAATAATACCAACTGAGACTGTAGTTGCACCCATTGATTTCAACAACAGATTAAAAATATATTGTCCAAAAATAGTTGGGATTACTGCAAGTAACAAGAAATAAATCCAATCCGACGAGTCATATTCGATCAAGGCATAATGATTCAACAAATTGTAGACCAGCATGACGCTGCCACCAATAAAAAAAACAATAACACTATATACATTTGCATTTATTTTGTGACTTACTTTCTGTCCTGCCAACATATATGCTGAAACCAAAATTGTTCCTACTAACGATAATCCATCTCCGATTAATGCCTCTCTCGAAATCCCTATGTCTCCCCAAGCTATAATGATTGAACCGACAAGAGCGGCGATCAAACAAAGAAGGGTCAATATGTTTGCTCGTTCTCTGAACATAAAGTATGAACCCATCATTACAAATAAAGGCTGTAACGATAGAATGACCATGGAGCTCGAAACTGAGGTATATACTAAAGATTCCATCCAGAATAAGAAATATAACCCGAGAAAAAGACCCGCAATGAAAACGGTACTCCAATCTTTTTTGTTCATTTCTAAGGAACGGAACATTTTCCAAGGTACAAAAGGAAGCATTATGAGTACTGACATATACAATCTGTACATCCCAGCCACAGAGGTTGGAGTATCAGAGGATTTTATCATGATGGATGAGATAGAAACAGACAATATGCTGATTAAAAGCAAGATATACGGATGAAACGGTAACGACGATTGATTTATTTTCACATGTACGCCTCCAAGATGTCTTATCCAATCGCCTGTGCACAGGATTGTAATGATAAGCCGAAGATCTGGTATAATAATATCACCACTTTTATTTTATTTGTGTAACTATATCTTTAATTTATATAGAAATATCGTCATCAGAAGGGACCTCGCTAAAATGGAAAAACAATTGCATGAGACCATTCTATATCCCGATGTTTCATTTCCATACATCATGTACACCCATACTATTCATGCAAGTAATCCTGAAGGTAGAGGGTTCAACGATTTACATTGGCATGAGGAACTACAAATCACTTTGGTTACCAAAGGAAAGCTAGTGATACAAGTTAACGGGATTGATCATGAATTAGAAACAGGTCAGGCCATTTTAATTAATAAAGGTGTTCTTCACGTTACTACACACCTTACACATAACGGTCAATATGTCAGTTTTAATTTCCCTGAGAAGCTGTTGGCCTTTTATGCAGATAGTGCGATGGAAAAAAATTATGTACTGCCTTATACAAACTCTCTCTTATTGTCATTCGTAATCAAAGGAGATGTTGAATGGCAAATTCAAATATTGCAAATGCTTTGGGATATGAAACAGAAATTTGATATGAAAAAAAAGTGGGGCTGGGAATACGAGGTTTCCATCAAAACGGCACAATTATGGTTAGTCTTAATATCTAATATTTCGCTGTCTTCTGAGGAAGCACCTAAATACATGAAATTGCAACAGGAGCGACTTCAATTGATGCTCAGCTTTATCCATCAAAACTACTCAGACAATATAACACTGCAAGAAATTGCTGCTATAGCACATTTAAGTATTTCAGAATGCACTCGTAGTTTTAAGAGAACTATTCATATGACACCTTACGACTACTTAATTAAGTACCGTATCAAGAAAAGCAGCGAGTTATTAATTTCAACAGATTCTACAATAACTGAAATAGCCCACAGAGTGGGGTTCAATCATGTAAATCACTTCATTCAGTCTTTTAAGAAACATCATAAAAAAACACCTAAAGAATTCCGGAAATTTAGAAATGAATTCATCAATTAAGGAAGAATTCGTTCAGCAAATTTCGCCCAGACAAATTCAGAAGATATGAAGTTTGTTTACCATCGGAGTTAAAAATCCATAATTTAAGGATGATTTCTTCCGAAATTCATTGTATGGTTCCTGCCTTGCCTCTAATTTATGATGAAATTAAAGCGAGGTGATGAACTAAAAAACTTAAAAGGAAATATTGAAAACGCATACAAATAAAGATGGGATTATGGAAGCAGTTGTTAATTATTTAATTTTTTTATTTTTGAAAACGGTTTCTTAAATCTGCGCCATAGAACAATTAAGACGGTAACATCTAATTCAAGGAGTGAGTCATATGCCAGATCCGTGGAAAAGAAGATTTTTCGGTATTCTTAGTTTTGTTCTCTTATGTTTTTTGTTGGTATCTCTCGATTTAATTTCAAGCTTAGCAAAAGCAGAATCAACTAACTTGGTCACCAATGTTGAAGACGAAACGACGATGGGTGCAAGTCAAGATTTATCCACTAATGGCAAATCTCCTTCTACAGTTGTCAGCTCCAAGGATGCAATTATTCAAGGTTACGGCGTAGAAAAACGGGATACTCCCTATACAGGCGATACACTTTATAAAGGCGACGGCTATGTATCCTTCTTTTATGATTATGACCCAAATTCGGGCAAGTCTGACGGGACGGCTACGTTTAAAGTGAATGTGCCGACAGCAGGTCTATATAAGCTGAGCCTCGGTTACTATATTCCGGCGGACACCGGCTCCAAGGATACCAGCTTCGAGGTCAATGGTACAATGGCTGAAAGCATAACGCTGGTTCCCCCTCCGGGAGGTGCGGTTGTAAACGAGAAGTTGGTAAGCAAGATCATGTTGAATGCCGGTACAAACGAGGTTACTTTTTCAAGAGGCTGGGGATATTACGGGATCGAATACGTGAAGGTTGAATTCGCCAGTTTGCCTGCTACAAACATCAAAATTGAAGCCGAAGACGGAGTCATTACTGGTAAGGTCAGCACTGAAACCGCCAGCACGGGCTATTCTGGTACCGGTTACGCAGCCTTTAAAGGCACAGGGTCGTTAACCCTTGCCTATAACGCAGCTTCAAGTGGTCTTTACAATCTTGCAATCGGTTACAGTAATCCTAATAGTGACAAAAAGACCCATATGGTGGTCAACGGTCAGGCAAGCGAAATATCCCTTCCGACAACAGCAAGCTATACCGAGGTATCCGGCGGTAAAATCATGCTGAATTCGGGAAACAATACAATACAGTTCAATGTCGACTTGGGCCAGTATCATATCGACTACATCAAGCTGTCAGCAGTGCTCCCCCCGAAACTGCATCAGATTGAGAAAAAGCCGGTAAACCCGAATGCGACTATGGAAACCAAGGCACTCATGAGTTATCTCGTCGAGGGTTACGGGAGCAACATTCTTTCCGGTCAGCACACTCTGGAGGATGCCCAGTGGATTAAAGACCACACCGGAAAGTACCCTGCCATGTTATCAACGGACATGATGGATTACTCCCCCTCTCGCGTCGAGCACGGTGCCACTTCAACTGAGGTGGACAAGGCGATCCAATGGGCCAAAGAAGGTGGAATTGTCACGTTTGTATGGCACTGGAATGCCCCTAAGGGTCTACATGACATTCCAGGCAAAGAATGGTACCGCGGATTTTACACCGAGGCGACTACATTCGACGTTCAATATGCGCTTAATCATCCCGAGTCGGAAGAATATCAGCTTATCCAGCGGGACATTGATGCCATTGCCGCTCAGTTGAAACGCCTTCAAGACGCTCACGTTCCGGTGCTGTGGAGACCACTGCACGAGGCGGAAGGCAGATGGTTTTGGTGGGGCGCCCAAGGGCCAGACTCCGCAAAGCAGCTGTACCGTATCATGTACGACCGTCTAACACACTACCATCACCTGAACAATCTGATCTGGGTATGGAACTCCGAGAGCCCCGAATGGTATCCGGGGGACGATGTCGTCGATATTGTAAGTGTGGATATCTACAACCCGGCGGCTAATTACGGTCCAAGTATCGGCAAGTACGACAGCTTGGTGAATCTCGTGCAAGACAAGAAGCTGGTTGGTCTGTCCGAAAACGGTCCAATTGGCGATCCCGAATTGCTTCAAGCATATTCAGCGCATTGGCTCTTTTTCACCACATGGACGGGCGATTTCGTCCGCAACGGACAATATAATTCCCTGGATCATCTCATAAAAGTGTTCAACAGCGATTACGTGATCACGAGGGATGAGCTTCCTCAAGACCTATTTACTTCCTCCAAGAATGAAGCGGAGTAAGGCGCTCCTACGGGACTCACCGTACCGTTCCACCCAGCACTATGAAGCAGCGTAGAAGCCTGTCGCTAAAGAACAGCGGCCACCTCAGAAAATAACCGAGGCGGCCGCTGTTGGTTTGTAACTTGAACGAATGCAGTCTATAGCAAACCTTAATGAAAAAGGACCGTCTCCTCTCCAATTGGAAAGTGGAAACGGCCCCGTTCTTTTATGCAAAACGAATTAATTGGTGGACCATAGCTTAATCCGGTTTTGAATATGTTTGGTAAAGGATTGTTCCATTTCTTGTACTCCGGCTTTCTCCAGCTCTGCCATATAGGTATCCCAAACCTTATCGAAGTTTTCCGGCTTGGTCATGACAGCTTCCGGAATTCGTTTCCATGTAATATCCTTCATCTTGGCTCCGAGAATAACAGCCGGATCGTCATTGGGGAGAGACATCGTGTAGGCTGCTCCGTATGCTCTCGGTTGGAATTCTTCTTCTTTTGGGAATAGATCTTTCCAATGATCAATCTTATAGGCCTTTAGGACTTCCTTCTCCGACTTGTTATAAGTTGCTGTCAGCATCTCCGGATAACTACGAGTAAAGTAGTTGCCGGTGGAGTCCTTGATGCCATCACCATAATGGACCGACAAGTTCCAATATAGACCGATTCCAGATTCTTTTTGGAAAGCTGCATTGTCATTGTTCATCCGTTCCAGCACAGCCGGAATAATCGTCCGTTTGCCGTCTTTAACCGTGTAATGCTTTCCTTCAATCCCCCAATTATTCAGGATTTGCCCCTCTTCCGATGCCAGAAAGTCGAGGAACTGGATAGCGCGTACCGGGTCCTTGCACTTGCTAGAGATCGAGATTCCATATCCCCCATCAAAGCCAGGAAGCCAAAAGTTGGTGTCCTTATATTCCTTGCTCATGGTGACTGGATAATGACCGTACGTTTGGTCGAATTTGCCCTCCGCTTTTAGCGCATTTTGCCCATCGCCATAGTCCCATTCTGGATCGGCAAGGCCAAGTACGCGGCCTGAAGCCACCTTCGCCTTAAACTGATCGGTCTTCTGCACGAAGCTTTCCGGATCCAGCAATCCAGTGGCGTTCATGTGATTCAACCAGCGGAAATATTCTTTTTCTTCCGGTCGGCGGAAGTGATAGGTCGCTTGATGTGTTTTTTGATCAATGTAGTATTCGCCGTCGTCTGGTCCCCCGGTCGTTTGGAATCCTGAGTTTGTTACCTGGTACATATGCCAATCGTCGGCATTAAGGGACAATCCGATATTTTTATTGCCATTTTCGTCCGTCGGATGCTTGGTGATATAGTCCTTAATGACTTTTTCAAAATCCTGTACCGTACGAATGTCGGGGTATCCCGCTTCCTTGACGACACGATGCTGGAGTTTAAATCCTACGTCGGGTTTGATTTTTTTCTCTTCTACAGCGGACCAAGTCGGAATCACATAGATCGATGGGTCGTCCAAACTGTACTTTGTCCGAACAAGCTTATCTCCCAGCATTTTTTTGATGTTCGGTGCGTGCTTGTCGATCAAATCTGTCAAATCAATGATTGCGCCAGCATCGACAAGTTTGCCGACATCCGCCTTAGCAGCGATTAAATCAGGATAGTTTCCTGTGGCTGCAATCAACGAAATCTTTTGGACCGGGTCTCCGACAGCGAATTCAGCATCTAGAGTTACTCCGGTTTTTTCAGCGATGACCTTACCGACTTGATCCTTCATGCTATTCCAATTTGTGCTGGAGTCTTCCGAAAAATAAGTAAGTGTGATGTCTCCTGTTGTTACGGCCTTGGTAGCCTCAGACGGATTATTACCGCTGCACCCTGCAAGGGTCGCGACTAAAGTCAGTGATATTACGAAAGATACGACCATTCTATTTTTTCTTGGCTTCATGGAGCAAAACCTCCCATTATAATGAATGTTGCCTCGTGTTAGCTTTTTACCGCCCCGAGCGTCATACCTTTAACAAAATATTTTTGTAGAAAAGGATAGACGATAAGAATTGGCACAGTAACAATGATGGTGATTGCCATTTTGACCGATTCCGGGGATACCTGTGCCATACGCTCGGCCATATTGGCAGCGTCCTGGGAATTGGTTGCGCTTGTTGTCGTACTTTGCAGAATTTTCATCAATTCATATTGCAGAGTCGTCAACGATTCGTTAGACCCATTAAACAGATAAGTATCGAACCAAGAGTTCCATTGCCCAACTGCCAAGAAGAGCGCTACGGTCGCTAATGCCGGTTTGCAAAGAGGAAGAATAACGCGCCAGTAGATCGTGAAATCGTTGGCACCATCCAGCTTGGCTGATTCCTGTAACGCATAAGGCAGACCATCAATGAAGGAACGAATAATGAAGACATTAAACGCACTTACAAGACCTGGTAAAATATAGACGGCAAATGTATCAATTAAATGCAATTCCTTCATCAGGATAAAACCTGGAATCAACCCTCCAGAAACATACATGGTGACGGCCAGAAAGATGGAGATGAACCTTCTAGCTTGAAAATCACTTCGTGCAAGCGTATAGGCAAGCATCGAGCCGCTGACCAAGCCCGCTACGGTGCCAATGACGGTTCGCAGAAAGGAGATTTTGAATCCAGTGATTAACCCCTCATAGGTGAAAATCAAGTCGTAATTCTTCAAAGTAAATTGCCTTGGCCAGATGGTGATCCCACCTCTAATGGTGTCTACCGAATCGTTAAAAGAGATAGCTAGCACATTTAAGAACGGGTAGATCGTCAGAACGGTGACCACAATCATGAAAACATAAACAACTATCCCCAGGATTCGGTCTTGTGGTGATTTCGCCTGAAGCTTGTTGTTTAATCCGCCGACCGGCGTAGTGCTTTTGACAGCCTCCATGTCCATTCTCCTCCTTACATAATGCTCTCGTTGGTATAGCGCTTAAAGATTCCATTAGCCGCAAACAATAGGATCAGGCTTATCACCGAATTAAAAATATTAATGGCCGTTCCGAAAGAGTAACGTCCCATTGCCAGACCATAATTAAGCGCATATAAATCAAGTACTTCAGAGTAATCAATGACCAGGTGATTGCCCAGCAGAAATTGTTTCTCGAATCCTGTACCGAGCAGATGACCAATAGACATAATTAGGAGAATGATAATAGTCGGCCGGATCCCCGGCAGCGTGATATGCCACATTTGCTGTAATCGGCTAGCGCCGTCCACCCGCGCAGCCTCGTATAATTCAGGACCAATACCGGCGATGGCAGCCAGATAAATAATGGCGTTCCACCCCGTTTCCTTCCAGATGTCTCCGAAAGTTACAACCCACCAAAATAATTTACCTTGGGCCATAAACTGGACTGGCTGATCGATGATGCCTAGACCCATGAGCATATCGTTTACGACACCGCCATCCGCTGAAAGCATTTTGGTGACAATGCCTGCAGCAACCACCCATGAAACAAAGTGCGGCAGATAAGATACGGTTTGAACAAATCGTTTTATCACTTGTATGCGGACCTCGTTGAGCAATAGAGCAAAGACAACGGGTACAATAAAACCAGCGACCAGTCCCATAAGGCTCATAGCCAGCGTGTTCCGCAGTACTTGGTAGAAATGATCATCTTGGAACAAAGTACGAAAATGCTCCAAGCCCACCCACTTCTGTTCAAAAAAACTCAAACCGGGTCTGTATTTCTGAAATGCCATTGTCCAGCCCCATAGCGGCAAATACTGAAAGATAAAGACCCAGATCACAAACGGAATGGACATATAATAAAGATACCTTTGGCTTTTAAATACCTTCCAAGCATTCCGCTTCGGTTTTTTGTATACGTTTTCCGAATTTGCTGTTACCGCTTTCATTTTTTTTCATCCCCTCTCTTAAATCCATCATAAAACAGAGGAGAGTCAGAGCCCATACAACGGATTTCGGGAAAAATCATCCACAAATTATGGATTTCTATATTCCGACGGTGAACAGCCTTCGTACCTTTTGAACTTGCTATAAAAGTAGTTAACACTTGTATAGCCGACGCTTTCAGCGACTTCGTAAACTTTCATTCCCTGGTCCAGCAACTCCTTTGCCTTGTGGATACGGACTCTGTCCAGATAGGTGTTAAAGTACTCCCCAGTCTTGTTCTTGAATAGCTGGCCTAAATAGGCAGTACTATAGTTTAGTAGTCCAGCCAGCGTTTCCAGCTTCAGGTTGTCTGTATAATGACTGTGAATGAAGTCGATCATTTTTTTGAATTCCTGCTCCTTTCCACGAGGTTCGGAGTCTTTCGCCAAAGCTAGCAGGAAACGGTAGGTCTCTTCCAAAAGATCATGTAAATGATCATGCTGGTATATCCCATTCAAAAAACGGGAAACTTCCTCCGTCTCTTTCAACTCGATACAGAAACCCGCGGTCAGCTTATGAATGACCGCATTGGACATAAAAAAGAACGACTCTTTGATTGACTTCTCATCTTGCCCCTGTTGGAGAAAAAATGCAGCCGCCTCGTTCAATAATGGCAGTATTGCGGTTTGGTTTCCTACTTCCAGACTGTAATACAGGCGGAAGATGAATTCCTCCATCGTTTCCTCAGCTTTATCAGCAGACAAGCGGGGGGAATCCAGCGCAGGAGAAAAGAAAGGATACGGACCTAGCAGTCGGTTCTTCTCACTGAAAAAGGATTGTTTTACCGCTTCCTGGGCCTTTAAAAAAGATTTACAAATATCTTCAGGAGCAGATACTGCCCCTCCGGTTGCAGCGACGAACCTAACATTATCCGCAGCATTACGAATCTCATTGTGCAGAATTTCACGCCGTTCTCTTCCACGCAACGGCGCGTTGAGCAACAGGACTGTATACGGTGGGATTACTGTGACAAGCCCCATCATCTGCCCCTCGATCTTTGCCTTCAATCCATTCGAAAGCTGGTATGCGACATCAGAACGGTCCACTTCAGAAACACGCGGGTAGACGACCACGACTTCGTAGTTGCTCCACAACAAATCCGCTTCTATTGCCTTACTTCTCAACTTGGCCGGATCTTCAGTTCTCTCTTGAGGGACGAGCAGGCTATGCAGGTATAAATCCCGATTTATAACCTCTCTCTTACGCCACTCCCCTTGAAGACGCTCCTCTTCGATCCGCTCGCGTATCCGTTTTAAACTGGACGACATTTCATCAATGTCGACCGGTTTAACGAGATAGCCGAATACCCCATATTTGATCGCTTGTTTGGCATACTCAAAGTCGGCATATCCACTGAGGATCATAAAGTGCAAATGATGACCGTTGGATCTCAAGTGCTCAATCAACTGTAGGCCATCCATAACCGGCATGCGGATATCGACGATTACGACATCAGGGGCTTTTTCCTCGATGACTTCCAGTGCTTCTTTTCCATTGGCTGCCGTAGCTGTAACGATAAATCCGAGGCTTTCCCATGGGATCAGCGTTTGAAGCCCTTGACGAAGCTTCGGCTCATCGTCAACGATGACTACCTTAATCATTTGGATTCACCTCCAGGTATGAAAAACTGAATACAAGTGCCTTTCCCAGGCTCGCTCTCAATATGTAAAGCACTTGAGGTCCCATACAGTAAGACTAAACGATCATTTACGTTTCGTAGTCCAATTCGCTGGACCTCCTGTTCATGTACGGATGCAGCAAGCTCTGCTTGTACTAGGGCGAGACGATCGGCCGTGAAACCAGCGCCGTTGTCACATACCATAACTCGAACCCCCTCCGGGATTTCCTTAACTTTCACTTCAATGACAGCTCCTTCTGCTTGATTATCCAGACCATGTACAATGGAATTTTCCACCAATGGTTGGATAATCAGAGGTGGAACCAACATTTTCTCCAAATTTGGATCAACGGTTAAGCGATACTCCAAACGGTCTTCATACCGAAACTTTTGAAGATCGAGATAACAGCACACTTGCTCAAGCTCTTTACGCAGTGGAATCTTGTCGTTACCAGCCTCCAGACTGCTGCGCAACAACGCGCTCAACTGCCAGACTGCTTTAGCGATATCGTCCTGTTGGCGAATGTGGGCCTCCATTCTGATAGACTCCAAAGAATTGAAGAGAAAATGCGGATTGATCTGGCTTGCCAGCATTTTGAACTTGATCTCGTTTTGTCTTTGCTCCACGAGACTTTTCTGGCGATTCGTCTCTTGAACCTCCTGAACCAAATCGTTCACGCTACTGACGAGCGCGTTAAATTCCCTCGATAATAGCCCCACTTCATCTTTCCCATCGATATGGAGATAGGTTTCCCATGAGCCCGCCCCTACTTGGGTCATATGCTTGCTCAAGCGAAGAAGCCTTCTGGATAATAGCGAAGCAGAAGCATAGATAAGCAAGGCTGCAAATATCAGGCTGGCTGTGATCGCGATTCCGCCAAGCCATATCACTTGATTAGCATCTCGGGTAATCTCAGAAACGGAAAAAATGGAAATAATGCGAAGTCCATTCCAGCTGTTCTGTGGAGTTAGATTTGCGATCACCACTTTCGATGCTTTTCCGTTAATGAGTGTGTTGTAACTTCCTTCCTGTTGGAAAAGTATATTTTCGTCGGCATGAATTTCAGAAAGATTCTTCCCAAACAACTCTGCTTCATTGGACGCGACAATCTGATTCCGGTTATCCACGATTAAGGTAGGGAACGATTCCTGATTCAGGATTGAATTTAATTGGCGCTGGTTAACATTTATGACCAGAATCCCTTTTCGCCCTGGTGAATCCACTGAAAATGAACGAATCAAGCTGAGATAATCAGCATCGTCCCTCTCATCCTTGATTAAATTCCAGCCGGCCAATCCTTTCTGCGCGATGGCCTCCTTGTACCAATCTGCGGTTGTGATTCTTTCGTCCGGCTGGATAAATTCCCAATTATTAAGTGCTCCAGGATTAGGGACATAGACACGGATGCCGGATATCTCTTTGTACAATTGGAGGTAGTCACGAATACCTGTATACTCCCGGTAGGCCTGAATGACTTCGATGTAGCTGTCATACTTTTGGCTGGCTACCATTTTCATCCAATTGTCATTGGTTAGCCGATACGAGATGTCCAGCGGCACTTTGATCAGTTCTTCTGTACGATTTCGGACCCGCTCGACATTGTTGGACACTTGCATAAAGGCGTCCTTAATGACGGACTCTCGAAGCTTCCCCGTCAGAAACAGGCCACATAACAGCAAGGGAAGAACAGCTACCGAAATGAATGTAAGCGTCATCTTCTTTCTCAGTTTCATGTCATTCATCATTCGTATAAAAAACATGGCTTCCCCCTCCTCGATCAGTACTGCTGCTGCACGCAAAATGCCCCTTTTCATACAAAAAGGGGCATAACTCAATCGATTTTTTCTCTTTCGGCAGTTGTACTGTCCTTTAAGCCTTACCGGGCTTTATTGCCCGAAGCCTGAACCATCCACTTTCATAGTCTTTTTGTCTGTAGAGAAGAGGGAGGCCCAACTTCATAAGCCGATCCCCCCCATGGATAGACTTTTGCCCGCTATTTCCTGACTTAACTTCATATTCGAGCTCTGGATTTAGTCCGTCAAGGCGCAGGGCTCGCCAAGGCGCGTTCGGAACAGCCATCACTTGGAAATAGTAGACGATGGCATCCTCTTGGTCTTCAGAAACAAACATCCAAGCCGATTCGTTATCTTCAAACGGGCTCTTTAGACGATACAAGTCACCTTTCTGAACTAAGCCACGTATCTGCTTATATACTGCGATTTGGCGTTTGACCGTCTCTTTTTCCTCATCGGTGAATTTCGTGAGATCAAGCTCATATCCAAAATTTCCGGACATGGCCACATCACCTCGAAAATCAAGGGGTGTTATGCGTCCAACTTGATGGTTCGGAACTGCTGACACATGCGCTCCGGTGGCGCTTACAGGATAGACAAGGCTAGTTCCATATTGAATCTTCAGGCGTTCCACCGCATCGGTATTATCACTAGTCCAGACTTGAGGCATGTAGTAAAGCATGCCTGGGTCAAAACGTCCTCCGCCACTTGAACAGCTCTCGAAAAGAATATGCGGAAATTCGGTGGTGACGCGCTCCAGCAGCTCATACAATCCAAGAACATAGCGATGGGCAGTCTCAGATTGGCGCTCCGGCGGCAGAGCTGCGGAACCGATTTCCGTCAGGCAGCGATTCATATCCCATTTCACGTAAGAAACTGGGGCGCTGGAGAAAATGGCAGCCAGCGAATCGTAGATGTAATCGCGTACTTCCTTGCGAGTATAGTCCAGCACCAACTGCCATCTGGCTTCACTGCGTCGCCGTCCTGGAACGTGAAGGCACCAATCTGGATGCTCCCGGTACAACTCGCTGTCTGGAGAGATCATCTCTGGCTCAAACCAGAGCCCGAACTTAAGGCCCAGCCGATTGATACGGTTCGCGACATCCGCGAGTCCGTCTGGCAGCTTCCGACGATCCTCGTACCAATCGCCGAGAGACGAATTGTCGGAATCCCGTTTTCCGAACCAACCGTCATCTAAGACAAAAAGTTCGATGCCTAGCTCTGCCCCCTCCTTCGCTATCGATACCAACTTATCTGCATTGAAGTCAAAATAGGTAGCTTCCCAGTTATTGACCAGAATAGGGCGTTCTTCATCCCGGTATTTCCCTCGGCAAAGTCGAGTCCGATACAAGCGATGATACGTCCGCGACATATCTCCCAGTCCTTGACCGGAGTAAACCATAACGGCTTCTGGCGTTTGGAAGCTCTCCCCTGGGCTCAGTAACCACGAAAAATCAAAGGAGTTCACGCCGATGCTAAACCGTGTAGAGCCGAATGAATCTATTTCTGCTCCCGCCTCAAAGCCCCCGCTGTACACGAGGCTAAAGCCGAATACCTCACCATAGCTTTCCGTTGTTCCCCGAGTGACCAATGCAGCAAAAGGGTTGAGTTGATGGCTGCTCATGCCCCTTTTACTATCAATTCGGGTTTCACCTTGAAGAATCGGTTTGCGGGTAATATTCCCCTCCCGAGCCCATGCTCCCGAAAGATACATGAACTCTAAATCGCTTTTACCTGAAAAATCGACACTGGCACTTAGAGCACGGAGAAGCCGAAGATTCTTGGCTCCCGCATTACTCAAACGAGCCGAACGAGCGATTACGTTTCGATCCGTGAAGACGGTATAAAGAAGAACAACTTTAAGGCCTGAAAAGTCATCTTGTAACTCCAGTTCCAACGTATCCGCTTCGCCTTCATTTTCGGTATATACGGCCGGAAGCCCGGTTAATGATGGCTTTCCCTTAGTGATTCGGTAGCCATTATACTTTAACTCCGTGATACGAGTTCCATCCTCAAGCTCTACTTGATACGCCGGGTTACGGAAGTCCCCGCTCCCATACTGCGGATATTCTTGCGGCAACCGATCCAATCCAACCATTGCAGGAGTGTGAAGCAATAGATCGGCCATGGGTTCACGGTGCTTCAGCCTGCCTCCCCAATATACATGTACAGGAAATCCATCTACAATCTGAATAATATAACTCATGTCCGACGACTGCAAATGAAACAGCCCCGTTTGCTCTTGAACAATGATACCCATGGAAAAATAACCCCTTCCTCTAGATCATACCTCTCGGAAATCCGCACCTAAAAAGGTACATAGAAGAACCTTTTTGTAGCAGCCATCAACTAAGTTCACATGGTGTAAAGCTTGATAATCTCCTCATAATATTCGCAATAGGTTCTATAGAAATGATATATTAACTTTAGATATGAAGTACATGGCATGGTGCTCACTATTTATGTTATAATGCTTGATAATTTACATAAGGAGATTTAGCGTGATAGAATATTTGCCGCGTAGTAAACAGCATTCTGAATTGTATCTAACTCAGTTTGGCATAGAGGAATGCATACCGAGTCACTTTTTTGGACCTGCGATAAGAGATCACTATCTGCTTCATTATATTTTGGACGGAGAAGGTACCTTCGAGGTCGGTGGGTTCAGTTATCGCTTGCGGAAAGGACAGTGGTTTCTAATCTGCCCCCAGGTCATTACTTATTATCAAGCCGATGTAGTGAATCCTTGGTCTTATTGCTGGTTTGGATTTGACGGGGCACTGGCAGAAACACTCCTCAAGCAAGCAGGTCTAACGATGACGCGTCCAATCCTCAACTTTGAAGGAGACCATTTGATTCATCAGTATTTGCAGCGAATGAACGAATCAAGTGAATGCCATAAAGCTCGGGAAACCAGACTGACCGGTCTGCTTTGCTTAATGATATCGGAGCTTATAGAATTCGGTCCGGTAACACCTCCCGAACAAAAGGAAAGCCGGTCGGAAATTTACGTGGAAAAAGTGAAGGATTTTATCGAAATGAATTATGCTCAGAAAATTACCATTGAGCACATTGCAAATTTTATCGGACTCAATCGAAGCTATTTATGTTCGTTATTCAAACAACAAGTGAACACAAGTATTCAGGATTATTTGGTTCGCTATAGGATCAACAGAGCATGTGAAATGATGGGAAACGCTGAACTTTCGATCGGTGATATTTCCCGTTCAGTCGGCTATAACGACCCTTTACTCTTCTCAAAAATTTTTAAAAAGGTAAAGGGACTCTCCCCCAAACATTATCGAACCGAAACCCATACTCAAACTCAAGTCGACTACTAAAAATACAATCACTGGCTCATGTGGAAGATGGGAGACATCAACTCAACGTTTGTCACATATTCGGCGTGGAGTCCAAGAGCAGAGATGACTTCTACCCGACTACCGGTACGGGGCTCTTACGAACAAAAAAGATCAGCCAGAAAAACTGGCTGATCTCATAAGTTTATTTTGTTGTAGTTTGTCCTTCCAAATAAGAAACCGGCTCTTTAACCTCTACTTTGGTGCCGCCAAATTCATCTTTAATGTATTTTTGAGTATCCTCGTTATGATAGAGATCCGCTAACTTTTGCAGCCCTTTGTCATTCGCCTTATCAGATGAAGTAACCAGAACGTTAATATTATTTTTGGTTGCCTGACTGATCTCCTCATGGAACAAGGAATCTTTCAGTACATTCAGGCCCCCTTCTAAAGCAATCGTATTCCCAATTAGCACCAAGCCTACATCTTGAATCACTCGTGGTCCTGTTTTGTCATCAATGAGTTCAAATTTCAGGTTTTTAGGATTGCTAGTAATATCATTGACTGTACCCAAGGCATCATTAAAGTCAGCCTTAAGCTTAATCAAACCGGATGCTTCCAATAACTTTAAACCTCTTGCCGTATTGGCTGGGTTATCTGCCAAAGCTACCAGAGCCCCGTCGGTCACTTCATCGATGCTTTTGAATTTTTGCGAATAAATCCCCATGGGTTCCAGGTAGGTTGTGGCTATAGCCTTCAAATCAGCTTTGCTCTCTTTGTTATAGCTAACCAGGTACGCCCACGATTGGAATGCATTCACGTCTACTTCGCCTTCTTTGGTCGCATTGTTCGTTTCGATTCCGCCGTTAATTTCTTTCACTTCAATGTCCAGCTTGGCATCCTTGGCGGCCTGAGACTGGGCAATATGCTTCCAGATCTGGGCGTCAGAGCCCATGGAGCCGATGACTACTTTTTGCGTTTCCGAACCGGAAGCGGCGCTGGAGCCATTGCTGTCTGAACTTTTATTACCGCATCCTGCGGCAACCAATAATAAACTAATCCCTAATAGTAAAACGAACGATTTCTTCATGTTGTTTTCCCCCAGATCATGTATGCTAGTGCATCGTCATTCCACCTGTAACATTAATCGCTTGTCCTGTCATATATGCTGAGAGCGGACTGGCCAGAAACAGCACCACATTGGCGACATCCTCCACCTCGGCCGTTCTCCCCAAAGGTACCTGTGAACAATCTTCTTCGTATATTTCTTGAGCGGTCATTCCGCGAATGACGCCCCCTTCAATCCGTTCACGATGTTTCATCGGCGTTTCTACGATACCTGGACAAACCGCATTCACCAAAATTTGATGCGGAGCAAGCTCAATGGCCATCACCTTGGTCAAGCCAAGAACCGCATGTTTGGAAGCACAGTATCCGCCCATGGCCCGATATCCATTTTTTCCAGCCTGCGAAGCAATTTGGATAATTCGTCCTGGTTTGCGCGCATCCACCATTTCCTTGGCAAACCGTTTGGACGCTACATACAGCCCAGTTGAATTGATCGAAAATACTTTCTCCCAATCAGCTAACTCACTATCAATGACATAATCCATCGTAGAAGTACCAGCACAGTTCACCAATATATCAGGAACTCCCGCCTCGCTGATTAGTAGATCGCACCATCTTTCGATATCATCCGGTTTGGATATGTCCAATTGCGTTTCAACCAACTGTGGATTGACCACTCTATACGGCTCTTCATAAGAAATATCAGCAGAAATCACTTTAGCTCCGCTTTGAATGAAAAGCTCTACAATTCCCTTGCCTATGCCTGACTTGCCGCCTGTCACTACCGCTGTCTGATGAGATAGGTCAATCGAAATCATAGATTTTAAAGTACTCTTTCGAAAGGATCGCGGCTAATACCAGCTTCCAATACAATCTTCACATATTCCTGCGCGGAAAAAAGAGAGTGGTCCTTGTAGTTCCCACATTCCAAAGCAGTAACAGCCGGAACCTCTGTCGTTTCCAGAATTCTTTTCAAAGTTTTTTCCAAAGCGAGTGCAATTTCCTCTGGCTCGTGTTCATTCCACAAAATCAAGTAGAACCCCGTTCTGCATCCCATAGGAGAGATATCAATAATTCCTTTGATTTCATCTCTCAGGTACGTTGCTAATAAGTGCTCCAGCGTATGTACAGCTGCCGTCGGAAGTGCATCTTCATTGGGTTGCAAAAATCTCAAGTCATACTTTTGTACTGTGCTTCCTTTTTCGTCATGCTCTACTCCCGCTGCTCTTACATAAGGAGCCTTTACAATCGTGTGATCTAATTGAAAACTTTCTACTTTTGCCATTTTTCTTTTCCTCTTTTCTGTAATTTATATTTTTAATCTAATGATGGATACTCTACATTTGTGTTTTTTTAAAGAATTAAATGCTCCAAATCAGCATTTTTGTAATTATACATCGGATTACTCGGTTTTACCACTATAATTCTTGTCGTATTTCTTTTTTCTTTGAACGTCTCTCCTTTGCCTGTAGGTTTTGACATAGTGTACAATGTATACGATAATGCATTTTTACGAAAAAGATCGAGGACATCATAAGCCTCATTTAGGAGAATGCTCTGTGAATGAACCGGATTGGAAGCACCTGAATGCTGTCCCATTACCCTTGCAGGAATTTCAGCTACAGCTGGATCAAAACAGTGTCGACGCCAAGCAACTAGAGGAGTGGAGAAAGATTCCCGTCCTTTATCAGCTGGCTCTGGAGGAATTAAAGAATAAAATTAAGCTGATTCAGACGGAATGGAAGCTGTTAGACGGTTTTAGCCCGATTGAGCATATTAAAACCCGGATCAAAGAGCCCCACAGCATCGTGGAAAAGGTTCGGCGCAAAGGGCATGAAGTGACCTTGGACAATATATTGCGTGAAATTCATGATATCGCGGGAATGCGCGTGGTATGCGCTTTTGTGAAAGATATTTACCGTCTGATGGATCATCTTCACACACGGGAAGACATTCGTATTCTGGAGGTCAAGGACTATATAGCCCATCCTAAGCCCAACGGCTACCAGAGCCTGCATGTCATTGTGGAAATTCCGCTGATCCTGTTTGAAGGCACACGCTGGATCAAGGTTGAAATTCAATTGCGCACATTGGCTATGGATTTCTGGGCTAGTATGGAGCATATTTTGTACTATAAGTTCGATAAGAAAGTGCCTGAACATGTCGTTAATGGATTGACCGAAGCCGCACGTGCAACCTACGAGTTGGATCAGAAAATGCTGAAGTTGCGCGGCGAAATTTTATCGCTTAGCGAGGAACAGGATGCGGAAGAATCCCCGGCGAAACAATCCGAAGAGACGTCCTTGAAGACACTCTCCCTCCCTGCAGATCACGCCACTTCACGGCCACAAACCTGCTAAAGATAACTTAAGAATTCAGTCGAGGCTGCAACAACTATGGTTCATTCTTACGCTGGATTCTTATGTATTGGGTACAAAAAAGAGCCATCAAAACCACGTTCATCATGGTTCTGATGGCTCTTTTACACATTTTCTGATCAAATATTACTGTTTCTCGCGAATCTCTGTGCTGATTTTCTCAACGATATCCGCAATGCTGAGTGATCCCAGATCGCCTTCGCCGCGTTTACGAACCGCTACAGTACCGGTTGTTTTTTCATTTTCCCCGATAACGAACATATATGGAACCTTCTCCAATTGCGCCTCGCGGATTTTATAACCAAGCTTCTCATTGCGAGTATCCACTTCGACGCGCAGACCTGCTTTCAGCAACGCATCCTGTATCTCATTGGCAGTCTCGATATAGTTCTCGGATACTGGCAACAGCTTCGCATGAACAGGAGCCAACCACAATGGGAATGCACCTGTAAAATGCTCAGTCAGGATGCCCATGAAGCGGTCAATCGAACCATAGATGGCACGGTGAATAACGACTGGACGGTGCTTCTGGTTGTCCTCGCCCACATAAGTCAGGTCGAATTTTTCAGGCATTTGGAAGTCCAATTGGATCGTTCCGCACTGCCAGCTGCGTTTGAGCGCATCGAGAATGTGGAAGTCAATTTTCGGACCGTAGAATGCTCCATCTCCCGCATTAATACGGTAGTTGATGCCCAGGTGATCCAGCACGTTTTGCAGAGCTTGTTCCGCTTGATCCCACAGTGCTGGCTCGCCCATAAAGTCATCTGGACGTGTGGACAATTCCACTGTGAAGTCAAAGCCAAACACACTATACATTTCGTTAATCAGCTTAATTACGTCTGTAATTTCTTGTTCAATCTGACCTGGTGTGACGAAAATATGCGCATCATCCTGACAGAATGTACGAACACGCATCATACCGTTCAACGCGCCGGACAGCTCATGGCGATGCACTTGTCCAAATTCGGCTATACGAATTGGCAGATCGCGGTAAGAGTGAAGCTCATTTTTAAACACAAGCATATGCCCTGGGCAGTTCATCGGTTTCAGAGCAAATGTAGTTTCATCCACTTCGGAGAAGTACATGTTTTCCTTGTAATGCTCATAGTGTCCCGATTGTTCCCACAGACGGTTGTTCATCATCAGCGGTGTACGTACTTCCTCATAGCCATGCAGACGTTGAATGTCACGGGAGTAATCTTCCAATGCAGTGCGGACAACCATACCTTTAGGCAGATAGAACGGCATGCCTGGTGCTTCTTCGGAGAACATGAACAGTTCCAGCTCTTTACCCAGCTTGCGATGGTCGCGTTTTTTCGCTTCTTCCAGCAAATGCAGGTGCTCATCCAGTTGTGCTTTTTTCGGGAATGCTGTTCCGTAGATACGTTGCAGCATCTTGTTGTTGGAATCGCCTCTCCAGTATGCACCCGCTACACTCAACAGTTTAAATGCTTTGATACGGCCAGTAGATGGCAAATGCGGGCCACGACACAGGTCAAAAAATTCGCCTTGATCATAGATCGTAATTTCCGCTTCTTCCGGCAAATCACGAATCAGTTCCAGCTTCAGTGGATCTTCCAACTCTCCAAAAATACGAGTGGCTTCCTCACGGCTGACCACACGACGTGTAATCGGCAGATTTTCCTGTGCGATCTTCGTCATTTCCTTCTCGATCTTGGCCAAGTCGTCAACGGACAATGGGTTTTCGATATCAATGTCATAGTAGAAGCCGCTGTCGATGACCGGACCGATACCCAGTTTCACGTTTTTCTCACCGTAAATGCGTTTGAGCGCCTGAGCGAGCAAATGCGCTGTACTGTGGCGATAAATTTCCAGACCGTCTGCACCGTCCAGCGTAATGATTTCAAGGTCAACGTTCTGATCCAAAACGGTGTTCAGATCTACAGCCTTCCCGTTCACTTTACCTGCTACGGCGTTCTTTTTCAGCCCGGAGCTGATCGAACCCGCCACGTCGGCGATCGTTACGCCCTGCTCGTACTCGCGTACGGCTCCATCTGGCAATTTCACTTGAATACTCACGATTAAAGCCTCCATTTCAAATTGTGTTCTATATCAAAATTGAACGCAAAAAAAACGCCTCTCTCCCTCAAGGGACGAGTGCGTTCAGCTCGTGGTTCCACCCTAGTTCGGCCCGCTCCTGTGCGTACATTTATGTTCATCGGAACATGCTCATGCACGACATGCGTGACCCTCCATTGGTATCCGTTAACGGGGATAAAGCGGTAGGCGCTTACTGATGTTACTGCCAGATTACACAGCTACATGTTCAACGTCACGGCTACAAAGGGGTAACTTCACATGCGGTTGCCGGAAAAGCTCTCAGCCTCGTCTTTTCTCTCTGAACGGCCCTTCAAGGAAATCATGTCTTTGGTCAATGCCTTGAATATCACTATATGCTACAGCATTATAGATCAAATTCGCAGGTATTTCAAGTGGGCGTTTATGTAATTTCATGCCTCCTATGCATCAGCTAGCTAAGGGAGCTCATGTGCCCATATTTACACAGCTCTAGAAACACTATAATATATACTTATCTAGACGATACCGTACAGAAAGGGGGAAGGAGAGATGCCTAAAATTATTGTCACAGAAGAACAATGGATTCAGAAAGGAATCGAATGTTTTGAACAGGGTGGAATAGATCAACTTGTTGTTGAGAAAATGGCCGTTTCTCTAGGGTGCAGTAAGAGCAGTTTTTATTGGTATTTTAACAATCGCAGCAGCTACATTAGACAGATTGTGGAGACATGGAAGGAACAGACGACACAACAGATTATTGCAGCGTCCATCATCCATGCTGCCGCAGATGAGCGGATCAGAGAGTTGTTAACCCAGATGTTCGGGAAAACGAGACGAGGAGATTTTCTGTTTTATCTGCGAAAACTGTCATTGAAGGATGATAGTTACCGTTCCCTGCTCAATGAAGTTGAACAGATGAGAATGGAGTTTATGAAAGAGCTTCTAATACAGAAGGGAATGCAGCCAGAGAAAGCCTTTCAGAGATCATGGATGTTGTACCATTACTACTTAGGCTGGTATGAGCGTCACAAGCAAGAGACATTAAGTGACGAAGCCATTCAACAGCATATTCACATGATTTGGACAGAGTGGATTTCGAATGAATTCAATTAAGGAGGATGCCACATGTTGGAGTTACTTACATGGGCAGTAGGCGGAATTCTATGGGTACTGAGCGGCATGCATCTATATTGGGTATTTGGCGGACAAAAAGGTGCAAAGGCAGCGATCCCAAGCACAGGAACGGCTTTGCTCTTTGAGCCCTCCAAGATAGGGACATCAATTGTAGCTATTCTACTAGCTTTAGCCGCTTGGTTCGTCCTAGAACTAGGTGGAGTTACACAATTCCTGATTTTCAGTACCTTTCATTCCTACGGTGCAGGCTTGTTGTCGTGCGTATTTATTTTACGTTCTATAGGAGATTTCAAATGGGTAGGGTTTTTCAAGAGAAAAAAAGGAACTGTTTTTGCAAAGTGGGACACTGTGCTCTACTCGCCCCTTTGTTTTCTCTTGGGAACAGCCATTTTAATCATTATGTTTTTGCGTACGGCATAGCTTAAAGCTGACCTCTATCAGGTGGTTTGTTTCTTTCGCACGTCTCCACTCGTTTCTTTCTCAGTGAAAAAGTACAGCAAAGCCAGCACAGGCAGGACGACTCCAATCAGAGAACTAAAATTCCAACCTCCTAACGCATACGACCAACCGCCTAATGATGATCCAATCGCTCCGCCTATGAAAAAAATAGACATGAATAATCCGTTCAGACGCCCCCTCGCCTCACTTCCCAAGGAGTAAATCACACGCTGTCCAAGTACAAGGTTTCCCGATACAGCCATATCCAGTGTAATCGCTGAAATAAAGAGAAGTACGAGCGCAACCGTCGAATGACTTTGAAAAAGATAGATGAGCAAAAAAGACAAGGCTGCAATGATCATAGCTAACCCGGTTAAACCTTTGCTCCAACCTTTATCAGCCAATCTCCCGGCAATCGGAGCAGCTACTGCACCGCCTACGCCTACTAAAGCAAACAATGCAATCCCTTGTTGAGACATTCCGAAATCATCCGCCAAACGTAGAGGAACAACAGTCCAAAATAGGCTGAAGGCACCAAATAGGCAGGCTTGATACAGGGCACGGCGGCGCAGTGCAGGCGTTTGTTTTAAAAGAGTGCCTAGCGAGAAAATTAATTTACTGTAAGATACCGTAGGCACAGGCTTGCGCTCTGGAAGAGCTCGGGAGAGCAGAATCGTCAACAGCGTCAAGACAATGGCTGACAAAATAAATACGGCTTGCCATCCCCAGATGCTGGTGATAAAGCTTGCTACTGGCCGTGCGAACATAATGCCTAGTAAGAGTCCACTCATGACATTCCCAACAACGCGGCCGCGCTGCTCTTCGGATGCTAAATAGGTGGCGTACGGCACCAGTATTTGGGCTACCACAGATCCAATTCCAATGAATAAGGATGCGGTCAGGAACAACGGGGCATTGGTGGCAAAAGCGGCAACAACCAAGGCACAGACTGTAATGATTAACGATATGACCATGAGCCGTCGATTTTCAATAATGTCGCTGAGCGGTACGATAAATAGCAATCCCACCACATAACCGATTTGAGTCAAGGTGACAATGAAGCCCGCTGCTGTAGAAGAAAGACCCATAGCAACGTGAATAGGTCCTACAAGGGTTTGAGCATAGTACAGGTTGGCAACAATAAGGCCGCATGCGGCTGCCAACAAAAACATCATCCAATTTGAGATACGGTTACTTTCTAAGGCTTGTTGTTCTCTTTGCATGATAATCCTCCTCATTAATTTAAATACTAAACGTATAGTTCATTAATTCGATAATCAAATAATATACTGAACGTTTCGTTTTGTAAATAGGCAAAATCAACTTTTTTTATTTCACATGATATTTGATATACTGAACGTATAGTTTATTTTACGCGTTTACTTATATCTGTTAAGAAGGTGAGCATTCCAGTGCAGAGCAAAAGAGGACGTCCACGTAATGTCGAGACGCAAAAATCTATCCTTAACGCTTCCTATGATCTACTGTTGGAGCAAGGCTTTGGGGCGGTGACGGTAGAAAAAATCGCTGAGCGAGCGAAAGTTAGCAAAGCCACCATTTATAAATGGTGGCCCAACAAAGCTGCAGTAGTAATGGATGGCTTCCTGTCAGCCACCATAGCAAGATTGCCCGTGCCCGACACGGGTTGTGTATTAGATGACATTCTCATTCATGCCACGAATTTAATGCGGTTCTTAATAAGCCGAGAGGGTAAAATCATTACGGAGTTAATAGGCGAAGGGCAACTTGATTCAGGATTGTCAGAGGCATACCGGACCCGATATTTCCACCCTCGGCGACTTGAGGCCAGGCTTCTTATTGAGCGCGGAATAGAGCGCGGAGAATTGAAGGAAAATCTCGATATTGAATTATGTATTGATCTCATTTATGGGCCGGTTTTTTATCGATTGCTGGTAACCGGTTATCCATTAGACGATTCCTATGTGCGACAATTAGTCACGAATGCGTTCAAAGGAATTGGCTTGGACTGAATGACGTGGTATCAAGCAGCCCTCACAGAGTATCCTCTATGAGGGCTGCTTTTTCTTTTACCTGCCACGATCCTCTGGCTAACTCCTTATTTATTTGTTTATTCGTCAGGGTCTATACTAATCTTTTGCAGTAAGTCGATAAGAAGATCCTCTTCCTCTTCGGATAGTTTATGGACAAGGCTGACATTGAGCTCATCCAGTATTCCTTGTAAGACAGGGGCAAACTCTAACGCCTTGGCCGTGGGAGATACAAGATAGGAACGGCGGTCATTTGGGTCCGTTTTCCGTTCAATATAGCCTGATTCCTCCAATTGTTTTACAGAGCGTGCCGTGGTTGCCTTGTCAAATTTAAGTTCATTCGTCAACTGCTCTTGTGTAATGCCTGGCCGCTGCAAAATGAGCTTTAAAAAGCTGTGTTGTCCTCCACTGCCGATTCCGTAAGGGGCCAGTTTTTTGGACAGTATTTTTTGATTTCGACGGTACAAGTGGGAAATTAGCTTTCCAATCGGTTTTTTTCTCATCAAATACACCTCATTGGCTTGAAAATGACAAATCCCCAGTTGGGACCAAAGCAAAGTTTACAACAATATTGTTGCGCACGCAACTAATTTGCTGTACACTAGAACCGTTCATTTAGTTGCGCGTGCAACTAAATAGAAATTGTTAACGATAACGAGGTGTAATGATGAGTTCAACTGCTACAGCTGCTACAACCTATCAAGAGAATATCGAAGTCCAGAAGAAACGTTGGCTAATTTTAATTGTTTTGAATCTGTTTACATTTATGTCCACATTGGATGGAAGCATCGTCAATATCGCTCTTCCTGTGTTGTCTCGCACGCTACATTTACCCGTGGCACAGATTGAATGGGTGACAACCGCCTATTTAATGGCGATATGTACCGCTATCTTATTTTTTGGCAAGCTTGGAGATATCGTCGGTAAAATCAAAATATTCAAAATCGGCACAATCGTATTCATTCTTGGCTCCCTAATGTGCGGTCTTAGCTCTTCGCTCTCTATGCTGCTGATTTCCCGCATTATTCAAGCATTTGGGGCGTCCATGACCATGGCGAACAGCCAGGGGATCGTGACAGATATCTTCCCGTCCAATGAACGGGGCAAAGCACTTGGCCTCATTGGAACCTTCGTTTCTCTGGGCAGTATCGCCGGGCCAAGCTTGGGCGGTATTATTGTCTCGTCGCTGGGCTGGCAGTACATTTTCTGGGTCAATGTACCGGTAGGGCTGGTCGCTGTCTTTCTTGGCTGGAAGCTTCTGCCGAAGGATTTGATCAAGGTGAAAGATAAAATTGACGTTCCCGGTAGCTTGGTATTTGCTATTTTTATTCTCACTTTGTTCGTCGGATTGTTGCTGGGACAGCAGGTCGGGTATGGCGACAAACGCATCGTTGCTTCGCTGGTGGTGGCTGTAGTTGCTTTTGCCATGTTCATTAGGTTGGAACTTCGTCGTCCTGGGCCGCTCTTACAGCTCGCGCTATTCAAAAATCCGTTATTTTCGCTCAGTATTTTGTGTGCTTTTCTGGTGTTCGTCGCTAACTTTTGCTTTAACATCATTTCGCCCTTTTATGCGCAGAATATGCTGAACTTGTCGCCTTTTCATGCCGGGTTCCTGCTGATGCTGCTCCCCATCTCGATGGTTATTGTGGCCCCTCTCAGCGGTGCGCTTTCCGATAAAATCGGATCTGAACTGCTTACATTCGCCGGGCTGGTCGTTATGGTTATTGCCCAAATTGGATTGGCCCAATTGCATGCAGGCAGCTCTATCCCGCTCGTGGGTCTGTGGATTGCCATGCTGGGCATTGGCAGTGGTTTATTTCAATCGCCGAACAACTCGCTGATTATGTCTACAGTACCCCGCACACAGCTCGGCTCAGCCGGGAGTGTCAATTCGCTGGTTCGCAACGTCGGTATGGTTGTGGGGATTACTTTGGCCACATCCATCCTCTTTTATATTATGAGTAAAGAGGCTGGTTATCGGGTCACCGGCTTGGTCTCGGGTCATCCAGAAATTTTTCTGTCAGGCATGCATGTAGTCTTTATGACGTCCGCGTCCATCTGTCTTGTGGCGGCATTGTTAACAGGCTGGCGGCTGATCGGGGCTAGACGGGCAAGAACGCAGCAAGAAAAGGGATAAAGACCAAGAGAAGAAATAAAGCGTCCGTAGACAGAACAATGATCGTAGAATTAAGATGATGAGTATTGCAGTACAAACACAGCATTAAAAGCAACATTTACAATTTTAAAAATGGGATACAAGGGTGGAGCTTACATGAAATATTGCTATGAATGCGGAACAAAATTGATGGTGAAGGAGTGTGAAGGCGAAGGCCCTATCCCCTTTTGTCATACATGCCAGGTCTTTCGTTTCCCGATATTCAGCACTGCGATCAGTACCGCTGTATTGAATAGTCAGAGAGATAAGGTGCTGCTCATACAGCAGTACAATATTCAAGGCTTCATTTTATTGGCAGGTTATGTGAACAAGGGTGAATCCGCCGAGCAGACATTGGTGCGTGAAGTTAAGGAAGAAGTAGGATTACAAGTCGATGAGTATCAATATATGCGCAGCGAGTATTTTGAACGAAGCAATACACTGATGCTGAATTTTGTATCCATTGTGAATGACGATCAGTTAGATGTTCTTAGTACGGAGGTAGATCAAGCACGTTGGTTTACACTGGAGGAAGCCAAGCAAGCCATTTTGAAAAACAGCTTAGCTGAATCCTTCTTGCTGACCATTATTGAAAAGATTGAGGCAGGATTGATTTGAAGTGATATAAGCGTGGCGATGCAAAAATGATGAAAAAGATGTCTTTACAGATATTGAATTGCTAAACCGCAAGATGGCTGCTCTTTCCAAGGAACCCTCTTGCGGGTCACAGCATGTTTATACTCTTTGTCATTGCTGGAATTTCAGCGACTCCCCTTACATCTCCTACATTTCTACTAAACGTCCATTCTCTTTCCAGGATTGCAGTATTTTCTCAAGTACCCACTGATTTTTGTAGCCGTCCTCGAATATGGGAGCACGATCCACAGACTTTCCCCTTGCCAGCTCAACAAAATCTTCATAAGCCGTATGATTATAGATTACAGGGACAGCCCAACTCTCGTATTCGGCACCCGGGTGTTCCAGGTCACGCAGCACGATGCGGATACTTTCCGGGTTATTGAGGCTGGCGTGCAGTGTGCCAAGTTCTCCATAGATATCGACTTCGATATCGTGCCGTATGCCGATGGCATTTTTATGAGTGATAAAGGTTCCCACGGTATTGTCGCCTACGATGCCATGAAAGGCAGCGAGATCTTCCACATCCACTTTTACAGGCAGACCCGTGATCGGATCGAACCGCTCGGGTGTAATGGTATGTAGCAGCGCTGCGACACTTTTAAATTCACCCACCAGAAAACGGGCCAGATCAATGATATGGGATGCTGTATCCCCCACTACTCCAGAACCAGCCTTGGCTAAATTGTGACGCCATGTATACGGATGCTGACGATACGGCGCAAATGCATCCATTAGATAACGAAATTGAATGTTATAGATTTTGCCCAGCTTTTGCTCATCCAGCAGTTGCTTTGTATATTGGAAGGCCGCGCCGTAGCGATGCTTATAGTGAACCAGTAAAGGCACCGGATTCGCTGTATATAGCTTTTTCAACTGATCCGCTTCCTCCCATGTGAGAGTCAATGGTTTTTCTGCCAGTACAGCTTTGTGTTCTTCCAGCGCAATACGAATAATGTCAAAATGCACATCATTGGGTGTCAGCGACAGAATCGCATCTACCTCTGGGTCACGGATTAATGCTTCATAATGGGCGTACCGCTTGGAAGCAGGCAGTTGCAATTGTTCTCCGATGGCTTGAAGGCGATTGGGATTCACATCACTAACGGCCACAATAGATACCCCCGAGATGCTGTGCAGTGATCTTATGTGATATTCAGCGATAAGACCCAGGCCAATGATACCCATCCGAATTTGTTTGGTTGGGGAGGTGGAGGTACTCATATGTTCAGAATTCCCTTCTCTTCTATTTGGTTTGAACTCTGTAGCAAATTCCTTTTGCTATGCAGTATCACCCGTTGCTTTATAGAATAGTCCCCACAGGAAGTGATCGTTGCAACCTTCAATTCAACAGTCTGATGCCGGGCAGTGAATGCAATGTTCCATAAAAAAAGGATCTGCAGCTCCGTTGTCCGGTATTGCAGATCCTTGGTATTCCTTCTCTATATCGACTACATCAAAAATGTACCTACCACAAAAGACACCCCGACGATGATCGAGCGCAGCAGCTGTGCCAGAGCCACATTGCCTTTGGCAATTTCCTCGCACACCTTGGTACGCGGCGTCACCAGATCAAAAATCACATAGACCAGACACAGCACTACAATGCCCACAGCCGACCAGGTCAGCATATCTAGCCATGAATGACTGCTGTACGACACCATCCCCACGATGATACACAGACCTAGCAGCTTTGCACCCATATAGATGCCTGCCGCCTCATTGCCGCGTGCGATTTCTTGATTATCGTTATAACGTGTCAGCAAGCTGAACACATAATAACCTACGATTAAGATGGCAAACAGGATAAGCAGGCCGATACCTACATTGCCCAATGCGTTGCCCAAACTGATATAAGAGTCCAATTTTCTTCCTCCTTATGATACTTCAGGATTTTGCCAAATCCTCACTTGTAAATGAACAGATAAGTTCGAATATTTTACATTTTTTTAATTCAGCTTATATAACGTGCGGATTAGGAGGTGCGGTGGCAACGGCGGCGGCGCAATAGTAGGCCATATCACCTGTTACCTTTTCACCGATTCGCGGCAGGACACCCGCAAAACGCCCCCCGATCACGAATATACCTGTCAGCACATAGCCGTGGAATAGCCCTTCCTCGGTCTGTACCTCTGCACTCTGCATCGGCCACAGCCGCTGATAAATCTTAGGCTGTCCCTCGTAATAAGCGGCAATATGTGCGGCTTCCTCCTGCTCAGGCGTTCGTGAAGTATCAGCTTGGTGAAGCAGATCAGGGTTGTCAGTCTGCGCAGGTTCAACCTCTCCCAAAGCGACTTTCAGCATCTCCTCGGATTGAGGATGTTCAATCAAGTGCGTCCCTTTACCCTCCCGACCCCATATACCTTTGGCCACATAAGGCTCTTTATTTTGCATAAACACCGAGGGTTCAAAATACGTAGGCAGCAGGTAGGTTCGTATCACCTCCAGCTCGCGATCGTCAAACAAGCGAAAACCGCAGAACTCTGGTGTCTGCTCATTTCGCTCATACAGTGACCACACGGTTGCGGTGAACCCTTTGCTCTGGGTAATGATATGCTGTGGCGGGTTGATTAATCCTATTTTCCCGTCTGCCACCATATCCATTAGCGCCTGCCCCACCTCAAGCCCCGTATTCTCTTCCCGGTCATCAATTAGATATTCCAGCGGATACAGGCGATAGAGAATGTGGATCTGCTCTCCCCGGTGATACAATCCTTCATTCGGGATAATCTCCAGTTCTTCCAAAGGAGCATAAACGACTTCGAATCCGGCTTGTTCACATAAATGCATAATATATTTGGTGTTGGTCTGATCCTCGATGTGCCAGTCATAGCAAGCAAAATACACCTTTGTCCCTAATCCCTTGCGACTATAAAAATGAATAAGCTCCGTCAAGGCAGACTGAATCGCCTCGTCCATTCCAGATGAGGGCCCATGTAGTGCATTGTCATCTTCCGACATTCCATCCCTACTCAGCACCTCCAGCAGCTTTCCTTCGAGATAAGCCACCTCGGGAATCCCGGTTGGGGTATCGGTGTTATTCTCAATGCACTTGATACCCGCTTCCCCCACAATCCAGTCCTGGCGGGTTATCCCATCCGGCTCGGCCTCCATACGTGCAGCACGCAGCAAGCCCGGATGAATCCCCAACCGTTCCACCAGGTATTCATCAGGCATATAGCGCTGAACGAATTGCTGAACCTTGCGATAAATACGATGTACCGCCTCAGAAGCAACCTGAAGCTCTGCCAGCTCGCTTTCCCGATATACCGTTAAGGCCGGCACGCAATAGGATTTGCCATACATGCGGTGATACGGGATGATACGGCTGATTTCACCCTTAAAAAGCTCATCATGTTCATAAGGCAATTGCCGAATCGTACGCATGCTCATCTTAACCCCCAGAGAAAAAGCCGCTGCGTGAGCCGCTGCTGCCAAAACCGCTGTGTGAGCTGGAAGATGAGGATGAGCTTTTGCGGTATGAGCTGGAAGATGAACGACTGCTATGGTATGAGGAGCCTCCACTATAATAAGTCGATCCGCCATAGTAATACCCGCTGCTGCCTGAATCCCGACACGCCGTTTGTTCCGATACAGGAAGCTCATCGCAGTCATAATACTCGTCGTCACCGCACCCCGTCAGAGCAGCTGGGACAGCCAACATCAGGGCAAAAGCCGCCATCCGTGTACGAGAGCCGGGCTTGGATTTCATCTTTTCCCAAGAATGCTCCATCACAGATCGACCTCCTTCACAAACAGATGTACCTTTTTCAGCTGAGGGTCCAATACCGAATATATAAATTCATATGTTTTGCCACCCAGTACTGTATAGTGATCTAATAGCCGTTGGGCCAACTCCAAAGTAAATACCGAACCTTCCCGCTGATCCATACTACGGAATGCAGGTTCATGCCATATCCAGTACATTGCACTGTATGTGGAAGTGTAACCTCCCTCACTGGCAAGCACGAGGTCTTTGATGGACGCACCGTAAGGCTTTGCACGTTCCCCTGTAAATTCAGTCACATAGACGGAATGATCCGTATGTTCCTCACTTTCATTCGAGATATGCGACCATAGTTTGTCATGGAGACGCGTAGCGTCTACAAGCTTGCGTAGAAACAGCTCATCCCCCGATACGGATTCCCGTGTCAGGCTGCGCAGTTCCTTTTGAGTGTCTTCCGACCATTCGCGATACGTTAATGAATAATAAATGATGATTCCCTTCCCTTCCTGTACGCTTCTGTCATGAGGTTTGCAACAAATCAAAGCGCTTATGTCGTCGTTCACTATACGAGATTCTACCTTGAAAAGGTTCAATTTGGAAGAAAAACACGACAAAAAGCCGCAATCCCTAGGATTACGGCTTGGTTTTCACTGCTACAGCTTGATATTGTTCTCGTCGAAATATTCCTCCAGCGTCATCCCCTGCTTGGCTACATCCTCCGCAATGTCTATTCCCACATAACGGATATGCCAAGGCTCGTACACATAGCCGGTTACATCTTCCTTACCCTTCATATAACGAATAATAAATCCGTATTCCGGTGCATGTTTTTCCAGCCATTCGCCTTCCTTGGAAGCTCCGAAGGATTGCTCCAGCACATTACCTACGCTTGGGCTGGATACATCAATGGACAATCCTGTCTGATGCTCACTCGTACCCGGTACAGCGCTAACTTTAGAGGCATATTCCTGCCCCTTTGTCTTTACATTGTTGTTGAAAATAGATACCTGACGCTTATAGGAACGGTATCCCGATACCGCACGCAGCTCAATGCCGTCTTTTTCCGCACCGTCGAACAGCTTCTCCAGTGCCTCTGCCGCTTCCTTACGCAAATGCCGCTTTTCATGCGGTCCCTCGAAGGAAAATGGCACCTGCGGCTCCACCAGGTCATCGGGGACATAGCCTACAGGCAAGCTGCGCTTTTTGTTCACAACGACTGTATCCGAAGTCGCATTAGTGACGATCGCGGTTCCATCCTCTTGCTTAACCGTGGCTTGCAGCGCACTCTGGCTCCGCAACGCCATCACAGGGTCGGCTTGTCCACTTTCTGTACCTGCAGAGGCTTGTCCAGCGCTAGTGCTGCCATTGCCCGTATCCGGCTGGGCGGAAGGCTGTACATTCTCCTGTACCGCTGTAGATGACTTCAACGGCTCGCTTTCCTGTCCACCTGATCCTCCCTGCTGGCAGGCTGCCAGTAATAGCCCTGGCAGGATCAGCCCTGGAATGAGTGCTTTGGTCCAGCGCTTAGATGCTCGCGTCTGTTGTATATGTCGTTTCATGCTGGTATCTCCTCCAATATTGCAATTGATGCATGACTTGCCGTCACTTTTCCGTTTCCCCATTGTAACTGAACTTTTAGCACTCTTCGAAGCCATTATCCCGTTCGATGAAGGCGAATAGACTCGAAAAAGGAAGTATATACCCGAATTGTTACGGAGTATGACGTTTTTGCGGGATTGCAGCTCGGGCCCGCTCGGCTACCCGTTCACGTATGAGTTTCAATGCCTCTTCCGCACGGGGTAAACCCGGCAGCAAAGCCGTAATATCCGCTTCCTTCTTAGGAGCAAGCTTCTGCGGCAGACGAATCTCAATCGCATGAAAGCCCGCACCGGGACGATGCAATGCTCCTTCTGCCGCAGACTCTGCAATCCATTCGCTAATCGCTGCCGATCCGCTGCGTCCGCCTTCCTGCCGTGAGGTAGACTCAAGCGCAGGGGATGTCCCCTGCACATGGGATAACTCTCCGGCCCAAGCACTAAATACGAACTCCAGCAGCTCTTCCCGCGTCATTCCGATTAGTTCCAGACAGGTCTGCGGCTCGCTTTCCAGACCGGCTTGAAGAGCTTTCTTCACCTCGTCGACTACACCCACGCCATCCTCCATGCTGGAAGTGGCTGTCTCAGCTGCTAGCTGAACGATCTCATCCAGCGATAGACAGGTTTTCCCTTGCAAAAAATGGTAGATATCCAAAGGATCTGCTTTTAGCTGCTCCAGCCATGCCTTCCGCTGTTCGGGGTTAAGTACAGGCGCTGGGCCAGTCCATTGGACAGCATGTGTGGAAGGTACACCCGTTGATTCGCCTTCCAACCCCAATCCGTCTAATTCCGCTATCCATTGACCGTCAGTTACTTTTAGCTTCACTCGCGGCCTCGTCATCGCCTTCATCCTTTCTCTGCTCACTCAATCCATACATCATTTTGCAGCGCAATCAGACCGCGCAATTCATCATCAGACATTTCGGTGAGCCAATGTTCACCGGAGCCGACAACCTGCTCGGAAAGTGCCTTTTTGCTCTCGATCAGCTCGTCGATCCGCTCCTCCAGTGTACCTTGGCAAATCAGCTTGTGCACTTGTACATTGCGGCTTTGACCAATACGGAATACGCGGTCCGTCGCCTGGTTTTCCACTGCAGGATTCCACCAGCGGTCATAGTGAATGACATGGCTGGCGCGTGTCAGGTTCAGGCCCACGCCACCTGCACGCAGGGAAAGTACGAATATATTCGGTCCTTCTCCCTGCTGGAAGTTGTGAACAATTTCATCACGTCTGGTTTTCGCCAGTCCTCCATGCAGAAAATACGGCTCTTCCCCGAAGATTTTGGCCAAACGAGAGACCAGCAATTCTCCCATCGACACATATTGGGTGAATATCAGCGCCGATTCGCCGTTCTCGCGAATCGTCTCTACCAATTCCAGCAGTCGCTCCATTTTGCCCGAGTTTTCAGTTTTACCACTATCAGCCCGGCCCGGAATGATCAGACCCGGATGGTCACAAATCTGCTTCAACTTGGTCAGCGAAGATAGAACAAGCCCTTTGCGAGCCATACCGATCTGCCCATCCAGTGTTCCCAATAATTGATCCACCACGCCCCGATACAATCCGGCCTGCTCTGGTGTCAGTACACAGTAGGATTTCAACTCCAGCTTCTCTGGCAAATCCTTGCGTATATCTGGGTCGCTTTTGAGACGACGCAGCATGAACGGGGAGACGAGGCGATGAAGCTCACGCAACGCGGACCCCCGCTCCTCTCCTGCCAGACTGTAACGCTGGCGGAATGAAGAAGCCGTACCGAGGTAACCTGGATTCAGAAATTGAAAAATAGACCACAGCTCGCTCAGCCGATTTTCTACCGGAGTACCTGTCATGGCAATCCGGTGTGGAGCAGACAGCTTCATGACGCTTTGTGCTTGCTTTGTTCGTGCATTTTTTATATATTGCGCCTCATCCAACACGATAGAGGACCAGTATACCGCAGATAAATCGCTGCCGTCCCGGCCCGCCAAATGATAGGTAGTGAGGACGATATCATACTCACGTACACTTTCCTGAAACAGCTCGCCATGGAGTCGCTGGTTGCCATGGTGAATATACAGTGACAAATCCGGTGAAAAACGCTTCAACTCGCGCTGCCAGTTGCCGAGCAAGGACGTCGGACAGATGATCAACGCCGGACGTTGATCATCTGCGCCGATGCCACCGTCGAGCAGGCAGGTGATGACCTGAATCGTTTTACCAAGCCCCATGTCGTCCGCAAGGCAGACGCCAAAGCCCAATCCGCGCATCGCGGCCAACCATTGAAAGCCTCGCTCTTGATAGGGCCGTAATGCGCCATGCAGCGTCTCCGGCACAGGCCGCGGCTCTACCGAACGGAGTACGCCGCCCTCAGCCAAAGACGCAAGCAATCCGGCGGATTCCGCGCCAAAGATGGACAAGCCTTTCCACGAGGCCTCGCCTGCACTTTCATTTTCTGCAGCCAGATGCATCCATTCGGACAAGCTCATCTCACCGTTTTCCCCGCGCTTGATAAAGCGCAGCACCTGACGAATTTCCTTAGGATCGACCTCGATCCATTCCCCTCCGAGACGTACATACGGCAAATTGGCCGCGACGATGCTTTCCAGCTCCTCCATCGTCAAAGTCGTATCACCCAGCACAGCCTCGGCATCAAACGAAATCATGCGGTTAATGCCGACAGACGATGTATCGGCAATCACACCATCTGGCTTGGCACCCTGCTCTGTCGAACGCATTTTGAGCCGCAAACCTGCACGTCTTCGGCCCTCCCGGCTCCAGCGTGAAGGCATTTGCACGGTGATACCGTTCTTTTGTAATGCGGGAACGGCTTCCGTCAGGAAGCGGAAGAACAACTCTGGCTCCAGTGTCAGCCCTTCGGGATAAGGGCGGTTCAACGCTTCTTGCAATAAAGGTGCCGCTTCAGCTGCCTGTCCGAGCCTCATTAGCAGTTGCATCTGCACTTGACGATATACAATTCCGCCTCGAACCAGATCACGTTCAGGATGCGCCCACAGTGCCAGAGCAGGCAGTCGCAACCCCGGCTCAGCATCGCTTTCTGCCCAAAAGGTAATGCGCCAATCCTTGACACTCTCTTCCAGGGAAGGCTCCAAACGAAGGCACAACCGCAGTTGCCCTTCTATCGGCTCCTTGTCTTCCCGTTCCGTGACAGGCATTGCGCTTCCCTCAAGAGAGGACGCTTGAAGCACCAGCTCCTCCATCTCCGCGGGCGTTCCCTGAATCGCCACCGGGCGGGAACCTGTCAGCAGACTGTTCCACCACAGCTCCGCCAGCGGCGATCCTCCGCGCCGATACTCTGCGCGATATCGACCCAGCTCACGGTCTGATGCTGCCAGCACCGCGGTCGTTTCCGCATGGATGACCGCACACAAGAAGGAGTACAGCACGATTCCGGCTGCATCCTCGCGTGTTTCAGGCTCCTTACCCGCAAAAACGGCCGGAGCCGCCATACAAACAGCTGGCATCGCAGCAGCCAGCTCATGAAAGCGGCGTATGTCCTCCTCTTGACACAGTCGAGGAATCCACACCCCGACAGCCGCTTCCGGACCACGACGACGCGGTCCCGATGGACGCGCCTCTGTAAGCGATGGCGCAATTTCGCCCCGTTGCATCAGCTCTAGCGCAAAATAAGCGGCTTTTTGCCAATATTGCATTTCCTCGCCCAGCGTAATGCCCGATGCCGCACAGCCCTTCTCGTCCATGCGGGTCAGCAGTGCCATCGTCTCGCGCGGTTCCAGCGCCAAACCCTCCAATGTACGCCCCAGCATGGAACGTCTTTTGCCACCTCTGCCCGCGGTTTCCACACGAGCAGTGTTCGGTATCCGTACCTCAGCAAGACGCAACGCAGCCTGCCGAAACGGCCGAAGGTCTCCCTTTAGCGTCAGCCTGCGGATTACACTGCTCCACGCATCGATACGTGGTTCCGACGTCTCACCAGAAAAGCAAAAAAACACATCTCCGAGCCATATTCCATAAAGCGGTTGATTCATATCTGTCTCCCGTCCAGCCTTTTGAATTATTACTCTTCATCATATACGAAAACGGGCTCTTTTCAAAACTTTATCACAAAAATAAATGGAAAGTCATAAGTTAATAACCTTAAATATTCATGTGGTTAACTATAAATAAGAGAATCAATTTACAGGATTAATTGTCTTTTTCTTCATCATCTGCTTTTGCATCCTTCAGATAAGGGTTCAGGCTGTCTTGCAGCAATTCCTTGACCCTCATCCGCAGTTCTTTCGGATATATGACCTCAGCCTCTGGCCCGTATTTTAGCAAAAGTCGGGACACATATCTAAACTCTTCGACCGGAATATATCCCTGCCATTCCTGACCCTTCCCTTCCTGATGGGAAACATTTTGGAAGAGGGCATCTGATCCGGCCAGCCTGGCACCCAATGCGGTAAATTTTATTTTAGACGGAATTCCTGTACGGGAATCCTCCGAAGCCAACCATTCCTGAAGTGTGGGAAGGCTGTCCAAGGTTTCGTCCAGCATCGTTATTGTAATCACCCGATCTGAACGGTACAGAATGATGCGGTCTCTGCTATGCGCTGGCATGTACCAATATCCGTGATCAAAATACAGTCCAATCGGATATACTTCAGTCCACTTTTCACCGGAAGCGGAGCGGTAATGCATGTTCACCCGGCGCTTATTCAGCGCAGCCTCCAAAATGATTGAGGTGTAGGGTGACTCTGCGTGAGTGGGTAGCATACGAAAAGAAATGTACTCCTTTAATTGATCAATACTGTCCTGCACATCCTGTGGAAGCTCGGCATAATAGTGCTCGGATACATGTCCACGAACCGAGCCAAAAGGGATATCTGGAATGTTCTCCAACAGTTGCAGCATGAGGAAAAGACCCAGAGCCTCGTCGCGAGCAAGATGAAGGGGAGGAAGAAGCCGATTGGGGAGTGCCCGATACCCGCCATGAGGACCCATTTCGGTATAAAGGGGTAACCCGGTCTGCTGCAAATAGTCGAGATCTCTTTGTATTGTCCTGACAGAGACACCAAAACGTTCAGCCAGCTCACGCGCCGTATATTTTTTTCGGGAATCCAGTATCCTCATAAGAGCAATTCTGCGTTCGTTCATAAGGTACCCCTCGAATCCAAAATTAATTTTAAATGACCGTTTTAACTACGACATACTATGTCATAAATACATTGTAACATTAGGAAATAGAAAGGAGTGAATGAACTATGGAAGATTTGAAATCAAACGCAGTTGTGCTGTATATTGCCATGAGTCTCGACGGGTATATAGCTTTGCCGGACGGTTCGGTGGACTGGCTGTATGATGTTAAAGGGGATGGCGGGGACAATGGATATGCCGACTTTTACGACACCGTAGGTACAGTGCTGATGGGCAGGCTGACGTACGAGGAAGTGTTGAAGCTCTCAGATGATTTCCCTTATGCTGGCAAGCCATGCTATGTGCTCACACGAGCATTAACGGAACAACAGCAAGCGCCACATGTTACATTTACGGACGAAGCTCTGACTGAACTGGTTCCACGTCTACAAGAACAATCGAAAGGTGCGGTATGGCTAGTCGGTGGAGGCCAGTTAGTTCAGGCCTTCTTACAAGCTGGACTGCTGGAGAAGGCTATCATTGCGATCATTCCCAAGGTGCTTGGACAAGGAATACCGTTATTTCCAGAAGGAACGCTACCAAGTACATTTAAGCTCAAAGAAATAGAATGCCGTGGCGATATCGCTCTGCTCCATTACCATTTATAATTTTGTTTACAGAAAAGCCTTCATATTTCAGGATCATACAATCTCCCTGAAATATGAAGGCTTTATCGCGTGCTTTTGTTCATTATTTGGTCTTCAAATTATCCCATGTTCTTTGGAAATCCTCGAATAGCTTCCCGGCATCCGATTTACCTGCCACATAAGCTTGCATCTGACTTCCAAATTCTTGCTGTGCTCCTTCAGGATAGCGGCTAAAGAACCAGCCCAACAGTTTGTTTTCCTTACTGTATTTCACCACTTCCGCACCCAGTTGGCCCATATCAGCCTCTGCCCCTTCGATGCTCTTGAACGCTGGAATAAACTTGAATTCCTTGGTGATATACTTTTTACCCTGCTCGGATGTCACCATCCAGTTTAAGAACTCCTTCGCCTCGGGTTTGACAGTCGAATTTTTATTAACTACCCAGTTGTTAGCGACACCTACAAACAGCTTATCTCCGGCTGTTGCGTCTTCACCAATCGGCATAGGCAAAATACCCAGATTCAGCTTCGGATTAATACCGTCAATTTGGACCTGAGTCCAGTTCCCTTGCTGCATCATGGCAGCCTTTCCAGTGGCGAAGTTCGTTACCTGCGTGTTGTAATCGGTCGTGAGCGGCTTCGAATTGCCATACTTCATTGTCAGATCGAACAGCTTAACCCACTCCGCGAATACAGCGTTGCCCGGAATCTTTGCTGTTCCATCATTTAGTCCTTTGACGAAGGCCGAAGGGTCCGGCTGATTGGCAAATGCCACGTTCAGCAAATGATTGCCCAGCACCCAAAACTCCTGATATCCATTAGAAAATGGAGTAATCCCTGCGGCTTGGAGCTTTTGCGCAGCTCCCTCCAGTTCGGACAATGTTTTAGGGGTCTCCGTAATCCCCGCCTTCTTGAACAAATCCTTGTTATAAATAAAGCCGTACCCCTCCAGATTCATCGGCTGGCCATACAGCTTGCCGTCTTTGGTCATCGGTTCTTTGGCGACATCGACCACATCGCCAACCCAAGGCTGGTCAGACAGGTCCTCCAAATATTCCAGCCACGTATCCAGCTCGCGGTAACCTCCTACGTTAAAAATATCCGGCTGCTCCCCGGAGGCGAACTTCGCCTTTAACGCCGCTCCATAGTCACTGCCCCCGCCCACGGTCTGAATATCGAGCTTGATCCCTGGATGAGACGCTTCGTATTCCGCTTTCATGCGATTCAGCGCTTCTGCAATCTCTACCTTAAACTGAAAAATGTGAATTGTTTTTTCCTTCACTTCCTCTTTGCCTGCGTTTTGTCCTCCACTGCTGTTACAACCTGCCAAAACCAGGGCAAAGGCCGCGAGAAGCAAGATCAGTGCTTGAACTTTCTTTTTAAAAGTATGCGTTTTCATTTTTATGTTCCTTTCTATTCTAAATTTCAAAGTGTCCTCCGTTTGCGGAGTGGCACACCGTGTACATTTTCAGCTCATCGCCACACTCAACCTTTGACCGAACCAGCCATAATACCTTGTATAATATATTTTTGCATGGCCAGAAAGAATACAATGACTGGCAAGATGCCCAGCACCAGAGCAGGCAAAGCCAAATCCCACTGCTTCGTGTATTGTCCAAAAAAGGCATAGGTCGCAATCGGAATCGTGCGCAGTTCAGCCTTTTGCAGTACCAGAGAAGGCAGGAGATAATCATTCCAAATCCAGAGCGTATTTAAAATAATAACAGTTACCATCATCGGCAGCATCAACGGATACACAATTCGGAAAAACACTCCGTAAGGCGTACATCCGTCCACCGTAGCTGCTTCTTCCACCTCGACTGGCACACCTTTGACGAATCCATGAAAGAGAAAGATCGACATAGGGGCTCCAAATCCCAGATAACAGATTACCAGACCACTTATACTGTTCATTAAATCCAGTGTACTTACAACCTTGACCAAAGGAATCATCACCGATTGAAAAGGAATGACCATGGCAGCTACGAACAGGCTGAACAACACTCGATTATAACGCGTCGGACGCCGGACCATTCGGTAAGCAGCCATTGAGCTGATCAGTACGAGCAGTAGATTACTAACTACCGTAACTACAAGTGAATTCCATAAAGCTTCGGGAAAACGCGTGATGCTCCACGCTCTAGCGTAGTTGCTCCATACAAAGGTTTGTGGCCAGGCCGCAGAATCGGTGAGCAGGTCACCAAAGCTTTTGACCGAATTCACGAATAAAAAGTAAAACGGGACGAGGAATAACAATGCGACGAGGATCATCACCATCTCGGTCGCCCATGTTCCAAAGCGGTAGCGCTTGCTTGTTTCCATTTACGCTTCCACCTCCCGACTTTTCGTCAGTCGTACCTGAAGGCTCGTAACCAGAGCAACAATGATAAAGAAAATGAGTGCTTTAGCTGTTCCCAGCCCATAACGATTATTCACAAACGCTTCATTGTAAATATTGAGTGCAACCGACTCTGTGGACCCGAAGGGACCGCCCTTGGTCAGTGACAAATTGAGATCGAACATTTTGAATGACCATGATATCGCCAGGAAAAGACATACCGTAACGGCAGGCATGATCAAAGGAAGTATAATCGACCGCAAAATTTGCATCCGGCTTGCTCCGTCAATTTCGGCTGCTTCCAGCATATCGCGGGGCACATTGGTCAGGGAAGAGATATAAATAACCATCAAATACCCGGCAGTTTGCCAGATAAACACGATTACAATTCCCCAGAAGGCCGTGATCTCATCTCCCAACCAGGACAGGTTGAAGAAGGACAAGTTCGTGCTCTCTCCGATTGCTGCAAATCCCTTGACGAAAATAAACTGCCAGATAAAACCCAGCAACAGACCTCCGATCACATTAGGCATAAAAAAGATGGTCCTGAGTACATTTTTTGTTTTCAGCGGTTTGGTTAGAAAATACGCCAGCAGAAAGCCAAAAATATTCGCAGCCACCACTCCTACCACCGTAAAACGGACCGTAAACCAGAACGCTGTCCCAAATTTGTCATCATTCCATAAAATGTGACTGAAATTATCCAGCCCGACCCACTTTGCCTCATTGGCTACCCCATTCCACTCTGTAAAAGAATAGTACATTCCGAGCATAAAAGGGATTACAATAATGATAACGAAAAATAACGTCGACGGCCCTACAAAAATGCATTGCTGGAGCCATTGCGACGACTTGGCGCGATTCAATCCGATCCCCCCCTTTTGTTGTCTGTTGGTGTCTGGAACGCTCCCTTACGGCTTTCTTTCAGCAGCATGATGCTTGGGCCGTACGGATATGCGATTCACATGTTCATTATGTCGAATAAGCGCTCTGGAGAACACGTAGGATCGTGAACCATTAGGGGGGAAAATATTGACCTCTGGCTCGCCTTGAATTGTGAAAGGAGCTCACTGCATGAAATTTCACAGTATTCGTTCCCGCCTGATCTGGTTTTTGCTCATTGCGGTCACTCTGCCGCTACTGCTGTCGATGACTATGACCTTCGTTCTCACCAAGCAATCCTTGCGGGAGCAGGCCACACAAGAAAATGAACGGCTTATTTTTCAGGGAATTACGAATCTGGATAACTATTTACAGGGACTGAATCGTGCGTCCATCGGAGTCTATAATGACCCCCATTTTCTGCGTAATCTGGCCAAAATTCCAGATGATTACCGGGCCGTCGCTGAAATTTACACCACACTGCAAACGATGATGAATGCTTCGGCAGGCATTGACCAAGTGTATTTGCATTCTTTTGAGGCTGGGCAATCCACGTTGATTACCAGTACAGTCCCGCTACGGGAATTCCGACTGGAGCCCTTTACTGGTTCTATTCATTACGGCCCTTCTGGACTATTCATACAGCCTTCGCACATGAAGCATTTGTACGGCTTTTCGGCGGTTTCCTATGCGGAGCACAGCACAAAGCAGCAGGTATTTACACTTCATCGGGCGATTCGGAACATTCCTGCCTCAGAGACACTTGGGGTACTGGCTATAGATGTTGATCTGGAGCCGCTGCGCAGTATTTGCCGTCAATTGTATGATGCGGATACAGAAGAGCTGTTTTTGATCGATCGGAACGGAACAATCATATATAGCGGAAAAGAAGCAGCGATTGGAACGCACTGGAAGGAATCTGACCTGCTTAATCGAATTTCTAAAGAAGGCGAGCACGGAGTGATTGAGGATGATACGGCACTGCACGTGTACGGCAAGCTGGATGCCAACCTGTCAGGCTGGACGCTCGTCAAGAAAATTCCACATCGTACGCTGTATTTACGGGCTACCCGCCTGACTCAGATCAATGCGGTCATTACAGGCGCAGCATTGCTACTTGCCATTGTTGCCACGTTATGGATTTCGATAAAAATCACGGCACCTATTAAGCGACTGACTCGCTACATAAACCAGATTCAGTCCGGTCAACTGGATGTAGACATTCGGGCCATGAGTAACGATGAAATCGGAGTACTGTCGCGCCGTTTCAGACAGATGATGGATACCATCAATAACCTCATTTTACAGGAATACAAGCTGGAGCTGGCTAACAAGACACATCAATTGAAAGCGCTTCAGGCACAGATTAATCCTCACTTTTTATATAATACGCTACAGTCTATTGGAACCCTGGCTCTACAGCATGAGGTACCGCGAATTTATTCGTTGCTCTCTTCCCTTGCCAAAATGCTGCGCTATAATATGAGGGACCATACGGTCGTTACACTTAAGGAAGAAGCCGAACATGTAAAACAATATCTTGATTTACAAAAGGAACGCTTCGGTGAGCAATTAGAGGTTACTTACCAGTGGGAGGATGAGGTCCTGAATGATCGGGTGCCTAAAATGATTCTCCAACCGTTGGTGGAAAACTACTTTAAACACGGTGCCGATCCCCGGCTGGGGCCCGGTGAAATTCGCATTACAGGCAGACGAATCCGGGAAGGCATTGTGAAAATAACCGTGGAAAACAACGGAACTTCCATTCCACAGGCCGAATTGGAGCAGCTCCAGCATATGTTAAAACGTCAGCTGAAAGCCTACGAAGAGCCGGACACTAGCGAGCAGGATTCCATTGGCCTTCGTAATGTTCTATTGCGTATTCAGCTTCACTCGGAGGATGGTTCCAACACCCTGTGCGTAGACAACATCCTGCCTCATGGTGTCCGTTATACACTCGAAATTCGCACTGAAGCCCCTGCAGAAATTCATATTAAGGGAGAGTGATCTGTCAATGAAAGTCCTGATTGTGGATGATGAGAAGCATGTACGCCATGCCATTCGGATGCTCGTACATTGGGAAGCGTGCGGTGTGAGCGAGGTACTTGAAGCTGAGTCGGGCGATCAGGCGATTGAGGTCATTACCGCCCTTTCCCCACCCGTTGTACTTACGGATATGCGGATGCCCGGCAAGGATGGAGTAGCACTGATGGAGTGGATTCAAGTGAATTCCCCAGCAACCCGAGTTGTGGTGGTCAGTGGTTATGATGATTTTGACTTGGTTCGACAGGTCATCCGCCGGGGAGGCATGGACTATATTCTTAAGCCCGTAGATCCAGTGGAGATTAACGAGGCTCTAAATAAAGCCACTCAAGCCTGGCGGACAGCGGAGCAAGACCGGAACAGGCAGACGATGCAGGCCATGGAGGTCAACCGGATGAGGCCGCACTATGCTGACAAGCTCCTGACTGAGATCGTTTCCGGTATAGCGAGTACCCCTCTTTCCATTACACCCTTACGTGAGGAGTTACGTCTTCCCGCAGCTATTCAGATATGTAATGCAGCTGTGATGAGTACCACGCAGCTGGATGCCGATATACTGGACAAATATAAAACGCGTCGTGCGCTTTTGAGCTTTTCCCTGATTAACATCTGCAACGAATTTCTTGGAACTTCTCAAACCGGAATTGCATTCCGTCATCTGGAGCGTATGGACGAAATTATTCTGCTATATTGGGGCGAGCCATCTCGTTGGCCGCTGCTCTTGCAGGATATTCACACAGGGATCAAAACGGCTTTGCGGTGTTACATGCACATCGGGGTTGGCTCTTATGGCTCTTTTGGCGCTTTTCCCATAGCGGCAGCCACTGCCTACCAAGAGGCACGGCAAGCGTTGTGGAAACGGGATGTGTTGCAAACCGCCGACTGGATGCACCAGAGTTCCCAGACACGGCAGAACATTCGTCTTCCCCAGTTGCCTGAGATGGAAGAAGAGCTACGGCTTAGTGCGCTCAGCTGTAATGCCAATCGTGTGTCGATAGCGGTAGGCCACTGGATAGCAGCCGTAGCCGAGCTGCCTTCGGTGACAGCAGAGCAGCTAGCCAGTTGGAATCAGGAGTTGGACTGGATGCTGGCCCGTTGGCTGAATGACAGACCCGGAGATACCGATGGCGAGGAACTGGCAGATGAGTCTGGCTCCATTCATGCATTGCCGGTCGACAACCGTGGCATGCTTTCCCTGCCCTTATGGCAAAGACAGGTTGAAAACCGACTGCTAGCAGCCGGTCAGGCACTTACACCAAACCATAGCCCAAACAACCCGACCATCCGTGATATTGCCCGCTATCTGGATGCACACTATGACGAGGACATTTCTCTACAGGATATGGCGAGCCGCTTTTATCTCAGTCGGGAATATATTTCACGTAAATTCAAGCAGGAGTACGGGGTTAATCTGTCAGACTATTTGTGTCAGATCAGGATGAGCAAGGCAAAACTATTGCTGCTGAATGACAAGCTACGCCTTCATCATATTGCCGGTATGGTCGGGTATCAGGATGAAAAATATTTTGGCAAGGTGTTCAAAAAACTGGAGGGGGTCACGCCCGGCGAATTCAGAAAACGCCATTCTGCAAATCCTCAGCCGTGACCGCATACAACACGTGATCTTCCCACACACCATTAATCTTCAAATAGTTGAGAGCCAGCCCTTCGCGGCGAAATCCTGCCTTTTCCATCACTCGATTGGAAGGCGTATTTCTTGGCATCACTCCAGCTTGAATACGGTGTAATTCCAACTCATTTAAGGCGTAGCGTACAATATCCTTCACTGCGGAAGTGGCATAGCCTTGTCCGTGGTATGCAGGATCTACAAAGTAACCCAGACTGGCGTTTTGAAAGGGGCCTCTAGCGATACCCGACAGCTCCATTCTGCCGATCAGCTTATCATTTTCCGGCAAAAAAAGTCCAAACGTATATCCCTGTCCGGCTTGTGCCGCTTCCAAACCGTTAGAAATCAGACGCGCCTGTTCTTCCAGCGTAAAGTAAATTTCAGGTCGTTCTGGCTCGAACGGTTTGAAAAAATCAAAATTTTCACGTCTGATCTCTAATAAACGTTCTGCATCACTTACTTGTAACAATCGAATCTGTAGCCCCAAATGGGTGGACTTTATCAAAATGGCGCCATTAGCTTTATGTAACATTGTCATTTTCCTTCTTTCTCAGTTATTCCTATATTATTGTTCACGGTCACAAGACAGGAAAATACCCCAGGTGCATGAGAGCAGCCTAGGGTATCTCCATCATTCAAAATTTAGTCCGTAACAGGCATCCAGCCTGGAAGGGTCGTCAACGCACCCCACAAGTAGTCAGGAATGACTAGCTCCTGCTGGGCTTGCTTGGATAATGTCGTGCGAATGGTATCTTCTGTGCCGTTTTGTACCTTCTGAACCCATTGTGGCTCCATCAAAAGCGGACGTCCCAGCGATACAAGCGGTACACCTGTCTCCAGTGCTGCAAGCGCTTCGTCCGGTGTATTCAGCGACCCGACTCCCATAATCGGCACACGGTTACCTACCTTCTCATGGATGAGAACCGTACGTGACCGTTCGTCACTGCGGTCACGGAATGAACCACCGAAGAAATGATTTACGGAAATGTGCAGGTAATCCAGCCCTTGATCCGCCAGACGGTCTACAAGCACCATCGTATCCTCCAGCGTAATGCCTGGTGTGTGTCCTTCCTCAGGAGACAAGCGGTATCCAAAGATGAATGGCCGCTTTGCATGTTCTGCGATCACTTTCTTCACTTCGTGAACAACCGCCAGCGGAAAGGTCAATCGTTTTTCAAGACTTCCTCCCCATTCATCGGTACGAAGATTGGAGTGCGGGGAGAAGAACTGCTGGACCAGGTAACCGTTCGCTCCGTGAAGCTCCACACCATCATAGCCTGCTTCAATCGCTCGGCGAGTTGCTTCGCCATAGGCACGGATGACGCGGTGGATATCATCGGAGGTCATTTCACGCGGCACAGGCGCACCTTCTTTTTCCTCGGCTACTGCGCTTGCACTGATCGGCTGTCCATCTGGAATTTGATCTGGTGGACACAGGCGGCCACCATGATAAATTTGCAGGATCGCTTTTGCGCCCTCCTGATGAATCGTATCCGCTAGACGACGCAGGCTCGGAATCATTTCATCCTTGTCCGCACCGAACTCATTGACAAAGCCTTTGCCATCTGGAGTTACATACACACAAGCGGTAATAACCGCGCCTACACCACCGGAACGTTCACGGTAGTATGCCAGCTCCTGGTCACTGACTTCACCATTTTCGTGAGAAGCAAAGTTAGTCATAGGTGCCATGGTAATACGGTTCTTCAACGTAACACCGGATGGCAGGGTAAAAGTTTCAAATAGAGACTTATATTTTGGGTTCATTCGTTCTCTCTCCTTCAGTTTAAATCAGATCAGATAATATAAGGCTGTTGAGCATGAAGCCGAATACGAATTCGATGCAGTTTTCCTTCCATAACGAACTTAAACTCCTGTTGCTTACTTAAATACAGTGGTTGTAATAACCACAGTATAAAGATCCGCAACTACAAAGTCAAATCTATCCTTTCTGACCTTCTCTAAACTGTTCGAAGAAGCTGAACCGCAGCTACTTATCACAAGCCACTGACAAAGCTTTTAATGGTTCCCGGCTGTGCTGTTCTTCTCCTCCCGGCGGGAAAACCAGGTCGCGAGCAACGAGCCGGAAATATTATGCCACACGCTAAAAATCGCACTTGGTACAGCAGCAATCGGGTTAAAGTGAGCTGCTGCAAGCGCAGCGCCCAGTCCGGAATTCTGCATTCCCGTTTCCAGCGTAACAGCTTTACGCTTGGAAAGATTCATACCGAATAGCTTGGCAAACCAATATCCAAGCAGGAACCCGATACCATTATGCAAAATAACCACACCAAAAATAATCGGACCTGTCTCCAAAATCTTGCCTTTGCTGCCTGCAACCACAATAGCCACGATGAGTACAATCGCCAGTGTTGATATGAGCGGCAGCGCCTGAACACTGGCTTCTGCCTGTTTGCGAAATAGCGACTTAACGATAACACCCAGCACTATGGGGACAATAACTACGATGAGAATATCCATGATCAGCGACTTCGCATCAATATTCATCCAACGTCCAGCAAGCAGGTTAATCATCGCCGGAGTAGCCAGTGGAGCAATCAGCGTTGACACCGAAGCAATCGATACGCCCAATGCCACGTCGCCTTTGGATAAGAGCGTCATTACGTTGGAGGCAGTTCCACTCGGACAACAGCCTACCAAAATGACACCTACCGCAATATCCGGTGGCAGCTGCAATACTAATGCCAATCCAAAGGCCAGAAACGGCATAATCAGATAATGCCCGACCACACCAATAGCCACATCCACTGGGCGCCGGAATACTTCACGAAAGTCAGCCGCAGATAAAGTTAATCCCATCCCAAACATGACCATGCCCAGAAATAACTGTATGTATCCTTTCAACCCTGTAAACGCCGCAGGAAAGAAAAATCCCAAGCATGCAAATAAAAGTACCCAGATGGAAAAGGTTCCTCCTACAAATTTCCCTACTTTCTCCAAGCCATTCATTCTACTTATCTCCTTACTTCTATATAAGTCGAATCTGAGGAATTTCAGCTTATATAGTGCTTAAAATTTTCACCATTGTACTACATATGACTGCATATACATACAACTTTTTATGATTATACTGGGATCAAGAAACTTTTTCCGTTAGGACATATTCGAAAGCAAAGTGGGTATATTCATAATAGAAGTTGTGACCAGTCGGTCATTTTGGATCATCATTCGTTGAGGAGGAGATATCCCTATGTCACGAAGTCATCCGTATAAATGGTGGAATATTATTGCATTTATCGCTGTCGTTCTCGTTAACATTCTGGCTTCTACACTTCCTATCGGCGGCAGAAGCACTGCTGCTGTATCCAACATGTACCCTACCTTGATCACACCAGCGGGTTATGCTTTTTCCATCTGGTCGGTCATCTACGTACTGCTCGCCTGCTTTGTCGTGTACCAAGCTACACCTACAGGGCAATCCAAGACAAGCGTTCAGTCCATCGGTATTTTTTTTATTCTAAGCTGTCTCTTCAATATCATCTGGATTTTCCTCTGGCAGTATGTATACGTAGAGCTGTGTGTCATCGTCATTATTCTATACTTACTTTCCCTGAGCGTCGTGTATGTACGTACCCGCACGCCGCAGCCAACCCTTGGAGAAATGTGGTTCGTCAAGCTACCGTTCAGCCTCAATCTCGGTTGGGTATCCATTGCTACTATTATCAACATTGCAGTGGCACTGGAAAAGAATGAATGGAGTGGCTGGGGACTCAGCGATACGACATGGGCGATTATTATCCTGCTCATAGGCACCGCATTGGCGATCATGGTCAGCTTCCCTTATCGCGACAGCATTTATCCTCTCGTATTTGTATGGGCCTATGTCGCCATCGCCGTCGAGCATCCCAACAATGAAAATGCACGGCTAGCCGCATTGATCTTGGCGGCAATCATTCTGGTGTACGCGCTATGGCTATTCTTTGCCCGTAATCGAGACCGGGATTAAAGAAAACGAATATGATCTCTAGCAAGAACAAGCGAGTTTGGGTCTGAATCATCTAGCCCAAGCTCGCTTGCTTTGTTTATTCATTTTATCCAATATGATTAGGTATAGACTTTAATCAAATCTATAAGCTTGCTTGTCGAGTGATCTGCATTTGTTTTCTTCATATTGAAAATGTAATCCGACCTTTTTTCATACATACGAAGAATCATGTCAACAAATCGTTCAGATTCCAAACAAAACACATTAAATTTGAGCAAACGGGTGTCTCTATTTAACAGGGACACCCGTTTGCCATGCAAACTTTTTATTTTATGAACGGATCTTTCAGACTATTCGCCCTTCAATGCAATGACTTCAATCTCTACCAGTGCATCCTTAGGCAGACGAGCTACCTCCACCGCACTGCGTGCTGGGTAGGGTTGTTCAAAGAAAGAACTGTACACCTCATTGACGCTGACAAAATCGTTCATGTCCTTCAGGAATACAGTCGCTTTCACAACCTGGTTCATGTTGCTGCCTGCCTCTTCCAGAATGGCTTGTACATTGCTCAAGGACAGGCGTGCCTGCTCCTGTACATCCTTACCAAACTCACCTGTTGTCGGATTCAGTCCAAGCTGTCCCGAAGTGTAAATAAACCCGCCTGCCTCTACCGCTTGGCTATAAGGGCCGATAGCACCGGGTGCTTTTTCAGTAGCAATTGTTTTTTTCATATGGGTTGGATTCTCCTTCCTGATACTGGTTCACCGTATTATAGCATGTGCAGTCCAAAGCCACTATTCCGTGCGACGGAATAACGCACAGGGTTTCTTTTAAGACACCCCATTGCGACGGTGCTATATTTTTTTATTTCCGCTGTAACCTTTAGCACCTATGTATCATCTAACTCCTATAACCAGCTACAAAATAAATTTTATAAATCCAGATACAGGTACAATGAACATAGCTAGTATAGACGGGAAAGGGGCACCATCCTTTGAATCTCGAAACAAACTTACACCAAGCAAGGCAGGGAGACCGCAAGGCATTCGTCGCCTTGATGAAACATATGGAATCCGATATGTATGGCATGGCGCGTTCCATTCTTCGCAGCAATGAAGATTGCGCGGACGCGATGCAAGAAGCGATGCTCAAGGCATACCAGTCTCTGGGTGAGCTGCGTGAACCTCGTTATTTTAAAACATGGCTGCTTCGTATCCTCATTAATGAGTGCCATCTCATTATCCGCAAGCAAAAACGGATCTTACCCGTGGCGGAATTTATAAAGGAACCCTCCACCTCGGGCGGATATGAAAAAATCGAACTGCGCGAGGCCATCGACCACTTGGAGGAATCCATGCGAACCGTAATTTCCCTGCACTATTTGCGCGATATGCCGATCAGAGAAATATCAGAGGTACTGGATGTATCAGAGGGGGCCGTCAAAACACGATTGCACCGTGCTCGCAGAATATTAATGGACCTGCTACAAAATCGTGGAGAAAGGAAGGTGACCTTTCAATGAGCCCTTCAGAGATTGAGAAACAGAATCAAGAGCTGGATCGGAAATTACAATCAGAAAAAGTAAACTTGGACGCAGACACGGTAATGATTCCCGATTTGGTAAGAGAACGCTTAGATGCATTTTACACACAAATGGAATCGGATGGGGGGCCGTTATCCAAGTCTCCTTCCTTACATCGACCGGGCAAAAAATTTCTCCGGGGAACCGCAATTGCCGCTGCTTCTGCGGCTGTCATTAGCGTTATGATCATCGGTAGCGCCTTTGTTTCGCCTACAATGGCAGAATCATTAAAGCAGGTCCCCCTTGTAGATAGCGTGTTCAAGCTTGCTGGGGATCTCGGGCTGCAAACCGCTGATCAGAAAGGATTGGCAACTTCCTCGAATCTCAGTGTTACCCATAGCGGTATTACATTAAAGGTACCACAAATCATATTTGACGGGACACGCTTGGTCGTGGCGTTGGAAAAGAGCGGCGGAGATTCACAACATCAAACCCTATATCCGGCGATCCAAACGCAAGGACAGCCCGAAGAGGACATTCTGGAGAAAGTGGACCTGTTCATCAATGGGACATCGGTCAATAGCAATAACGGCGCCTTTAATTTCATGTATGGCCGCCCAGGCAAAGATAGTAATTCTATGCTGATTGCGTATATGCGTGACCCTGCCAGTGGTAAACCCGCCTTACCAGATCAGTTTGAGCTAGAGATATATGCAAAGTTAAAAGGTGTAGCCGAGCCGTTTCGCATACAAGCCACGGTTCACAAAACTAAAATAAATAACAAGATACTTCAGCTGCAAATGAGTAAGTCTAATCCGTATCTTGCATTTATGGCAGAAAAGGTAGAAATCACACCCATCACGACCAAGATCACAACGTCATTCAAAATGCTGACCGATATTGCACATATGCCGGATGATTACACCGTGGAGCGAGAGTACAATGACATCAAAAACGGACAAACGATCCAGTACACCAAAAAGGAATTGGATATGCTTGATTATGCTGTATTCGACGAGCAGGGAAGAGAACTCCAACTCCTAAGCGGCTCTGGAGTTCCCCTTACCAAAGAACGTAACAGCAAAATGATCACCCTTTTTACTCCTTTTGTGGACACTCCCCAGAAGATCATCTTCAAGCCTTATATCTTGCCAACACAACCAGGAGGCAGTGCCCTACTCGATGCTAATGGCAACTGGACACGTCATTATATTGATGAATTAGAGATTACGATAGATGTGTCGCAACATACAAACCGCCAATAAAACACAAATAACGCCGCTGTTGTCCGAATCATCGGGCAGCAGCAGCGTTATTGTCATTTTAAACCCTAGCCGTGGTTTTATACGTTCTCATCAGGAGCTGCTCCTGTACCGGGTTTCTCATCATCGGATGTTAGTTCTCCTCCGATGACTCGAATGATGTCGCTCGGATAAATATGTACGCCGCTCGCCTGCGCGAGGGCAATTCGTACCATGGCTCGTGCGATGACCGAGGCCGGGATAGCGCGGTAGGAAGCGAGCTTGCCCGTCATCAGGCCGTCCAGTGCCTTCATGACAACAGCGGCAGCGGCTTCGCCCAAACGTCGTTCAGGTCTCGCGCCCAAAATCAGCGACGGACGGAACAAATGCAGCGCAGGCAATCCGACAGCAGCAAGCGCCTCTTCAGCCTCACCCTTGATACGATTATAAAACACGCGTGAGTCTGGATCGGCACCCATCGCAGAGACCGCAAGCATCTGTACCGCTCCAGCTTCTTTGCCCAACTGGGCTGTCAGCACCGGGTAGTCCAGATCCACCTGACGGAACTGCTCCTTGGAGCCCGCCTTTTTCATCGTTGTCCCAAGGCAGCAAAAAACATCATCCACTCCTTCGAAGGCGAACGCCGCTTTCTGCGGCTGTTCCCAATCGATGAGCGCCTGCTCCAGCTTGGGATGCTTGATGTCCAATGGACGTCTGCCCATAACCATGACGTGGTTGTATTCCTTTTGCACCAGCAGCTCTCGTACAACATAACCCCCGACAAGCCCTGTTGCACCCACAACGACCGCTTTGCGTTCCATGATAGACCTCTCCTTTGTGCCATAGCGCTCCTGCTCCTACAATTGCGATTAGGTTAATTTAAACGGCTGTTCGTCCGCCTCCTTGCTTTTGGACGGACACATCGGTAGGTACAGGGAAAATGTACTTCCCTTGCCCTCCTCACTCTCCAGACGGATAAACCCGCCCAACAAGCGGGAAAAATCACGGCTGATGGACAATCCCAACCCAGTTCCTCCATATTTACGATTAATGGAACCGTTCGCCTGCTGGAATGCCTCAAAAATAACATGCTGCTGAAGCTTGGAAATGCCGATGCCCGTATCTTTTACAGCAAATACAACCCAATCTCCCTCTTGTCCCTTTCGATCCAGATGTTGTGTGCTGATTTCCAGCAATACACGTCCTTCATGAGTGAACTTAAAGGCATTGGACAACAGATTACGCAAAATTTGCTGTACGCGTTTGGAATCAGACCTGATTTCATTCGGTATAGGCTCATGCTCCTTCAAGCTGAATTCCAGATTTTTATCCTTCGCTGTGACTTCAAAATGCATCATCATCACCTGCGCAATCTCACGCACACTGACTGGCTCACTTACGATTTCCATGTGCCCAGCCTCGACCTTGGATAGGTCCAGAATATCGTTGATCAATTGGAGCAAATCATGCCCGGAGGCATAAATTAGATCACTGTACTGGTCTAGCTCGTCCTCATCCAGCTCTTTTCCCTGCTCGTTGATAATTTGCGCCAGATTAATGATGCTGTTAAGAGGTGTACGTAACTCATGCGACATCGTTGCCATAAAATCTGATTTATATTGGGAAGCCATCATCAGTTGCTTGGCACGTTCCTCTAGAATGACCTTTGCCTTCTGCAACTCATCTCGCTGCTCAGATAACAACTCATTCGCCTGCTTAATCTGATGATTGCGCTGTTGCTCCATCTGAAAGTCCCGTAAAATCAGAGCAAATAAAAAACTGAGGACGATGCCGATTGGCAGTGTAAGAGGAACAACCTCCGCTACATAATAGCGCCAGGGAATGACGCCTAGACAGGCAATATTTAACGTATTTACGATATTAACCGCTAAAATGGTTACCGATGCCTTGATAATCAAACGCCAGGTGGAACGGCGCATCCAGTAATTCAATCCAGCGCACAGGACACCCAGAATGCTCATATTCAAAAAGCCGACCCACGCCGCCATATGCAGGCCGAAGGTAAATCTCGTAAGTCCGATTGCGACCCCAATAATAATAAGCGTATAAGAGCGAGGATACACCAACGCCGCGATAATCAGCGGTACGAAACGCAGATCAAAAATAACTGTTTCACTAAAGTTAAAACCAAAGCAAGAGCTGACCCATCCGCCAAATATCACTAGCAGCACCGAGCTGACATATTTGAACCGCGAAGAGGTACGACTCAAACCATATTTATAAATCACGTTCGCCACATAGGCAACGGCAATCAGCATCCCCAAATTCATTAAAAACATCATTGAAAATTGCATGGACTCACACTCCCATAGCGCAAAAAATTGGATGCCAGGCCTATGTTAACCGCGTTTGCCTTTCTTGTACATCATAACATGAAGCCCCATCTTTCGACATGTCAAAAGATCTTATATCCGTATATAAAAAAAGCGAACCTCAATGGCTCGCCCTAGTACTGATACCTATAGAGTCAGCTTGTGATGCCTTTGTTCCGGCGCCACTCTTTGACAAATAATTCGGCAAAATAAGGGTCCCATTGGGTTCCCTTTCCCTCTTCCAATATCATAACCGCCTTCTCTTCCTTCATACCTTGCCGATAGGGACGATCAGACGTCATCGCATCATAAGCATCCGCTACAGCAATGATTCGCCCGAATAAGGGGATATCTTCCCCTGCGAGCTGGTCAGGGTATCCCTTGCCATCATAACGCTCATGGTGCGAGCGCACGCCGGGCAAATAAGGGGCCATAGCATAAGCCGGCTCAACTTGCCGGAGAATGCTCTCTCCCATAACCGGGTGCATTTTAATCTGATCAAACTCCTCGTCCGTCAGCTTGCCGTCCTTGAGCAGCACAGCGTCAGCTACGCCGATTTTACCGATATCATGCAGCAAGGCTGTTTTGCGCAGCAAGTCGAGGTCCGTCTCATTCAAACCTCCCTTGCGCCCAATGAGTACGGAGTATTCAGCTACACGCAAAGAATGTCCTGCTGTATAGGCATCTCGCGCATCCAGTGCTGCCGCCAAGGTGGCGAAGTAACTGTCCAATAGCTGACCGTTCTTTTCTTCCCGTTCCTTCAGGCCCTCGATCATCATGTTAAATCCTTCGACCAGCTCCGCAAATTCGTCCGAATACAAATCGCTGGCATTACTGTTCAGGCGGCCTTCCTTCACTTCATTCATTTTTTCCAGCAGATGGTGGATCGGTTGTTCGATCTCACGGGTCAGCAACCTGCCGCCCAGATAAGCAAAGGCTACACCAAAAATTAAAATCGTACCCGCCCAAGCCCAATAGGAGCTAGAATCCGTCGCCTCCAAACGTTCCAGGCGAATCTGTGTAGCTAAACAAAATAAAAATAAAGGAAAAGCACCAATGAGCGTCGCACTTAACTGAAATTTATGCCGAAGCGATAGCAGGACTCGTCCTCGCAGAGACAGGTTTAATCCATATTGCTGGTAGGTTCGATCACGAATTTCCTCCAGAAGCGGTTTGATTGCTCTCATTGTCAGGAAAAATTCAACCAGTGCGTGCATCGAAGCAACCAGACAAGCTCCTATACAGGCGATTCCTACATAATACAAGGGAAAGGTAAGTTGTCCAGTATGTATCATCCATAAGGCAATGACGGCTGCCGGGATAGAGAAGCCTAACAAATGCGGTCCAACAATACGTAAAACTGACAAATTAGGCAGATGATGAACCCGGATATACACCGCTTCTACATCCTTGAGTGTTTCCTGATTGCCGTAAAAAAAACGATGAACGGGTCTCAAATGCATTCGAAACACTATGGTTTCACAAGCAATCATAATGACGCTGGAAAATGCAATAATTTTTACAAGACCCAGAATTTCATAGTGGGCTACATTTAACGTGGAAAATACAAAAATCATACCTACCAACAATACAGCGATAAACGAACCTATAATATAGTTCAGGATAACATGCTGAATAAAACGCTTATAGGTCGGCAAATTGCTACCCCTCTTTTCATCCGTACACTCTAAAATATCTTGTGTATTCAATATCGGAGTCCATCCATCAAAAGTTTACCTTCTTGCTCGAGCATTTTACATAAATACGAGGACGGCTTTTAATCTGCAATTTATAGATGGAAAATCATCTTATTCTTAATTAAGAAACTCGCGAGGGAAGGACATTTTAGACAACATTTTTTCCAGTCTATCATCAAAAAGCAAAAAATGACTTGTGTTTTATAATCATTCTAGCTATACTATTAGAATATGTATTAACCCCATAAGATTCCACGCAACAAGCTATTACTCCTAATCACCGTATGGAGCTTCTCCAAATTTTATGTATAACCCTAATGTAGAATTTTGAGCTTTTGCCGAAGATTTTCACATTCACACTGGCGCGGTCATCGGAGCCGCAAGGACGAAAGAGAGGTAGGGCTTTTGTCGTTTGGAAAATGAACAGTGGAATCACACTGCCCCTTATGAACATGCTGACCATATAATGCAAGGTAGCAGGGGTTGAATATATATTATGCCATCAAACGATGAAGTTTGAGCAGGCCGTGCAGTATATGCAAACTGCACCATCCTCCGGATGATCCCCGGGGGATTTTTCATATACGGAAAGCATATCTATGAACAAAAAAGTGGCCCTGCCGATACATCGGCAGGGCCTATAGCTTGATCAAAAAGGGGTTAATAGGGTCATTATAGTCTCGCTTTCTTAAAACTAAATGATATGCACCTTAAAAACTCATTAATTTTCCAGTTTTATATACCTTCTAATAATTCGTCCAATATTCTGTACCATCGGGCGGCATCGTTTGCGTAGTGGAACGTCTTGTTTCCGCTTGGGTGCGCCTTTGGGTCGAGGGACGTTCCCACCCTTCCAGTAAAACAACATGCTGGGTACCTGAATTGTTTTCCCAAGTGATGTAACGCTCCTGTTCCATATGTCGCAAGGCGACTGTAATTTCAGCGTCTCGCTTGCCTGTTTTTACGGTCAATTCCGCCATTGTGGGCATGTGGCGATGCTGGGCGAAATAATTATACAAAATACGTAGCAGCTTTCGTTCCAAATCTGGCAACATCGTCTTCCCTCCTACAAAGAACATATGTTCCCATTATAACATATAAAAATGCACCCTCCTACTGGAAGATGCATTCGGGCTTGTATGCCCATGTTGAATTTAGTTTTTTTCCTTCTCCTGACGACCAATAGAGCGTAACCACCAGGCGATTCCACCAACACTTCCAAGTGCCAGAACCGTTAAGAAAATAATATAGAACAAATGAAATGCACGATCACTCATGGCAATCGCCTCCTTACTTTATGTATACACTTTCCAGCTAAGCCTGTAAACCTCTTTTTAGTCCCACATTCTAATTTTCCCCAAGCCCTCGACAATAGATACTTGCTTGAGATCCATCGGTACATACTAACTCAAAGTGGTTAATACCAAATATGAGACAGACCAAGGAGGTTATTGAATATGAAATTCCTATTGATCGTGATCATCGTCGTGCTGATCGTTGTATTGCTTATGAGAAGACGCAGATAAGCAGAGTCATCCTCCATCGTTAAAAAATACAAAAAAAGGCTTTCGGCACATCACCGAAAGCCTTTATCCCTCTGAGGTTAAGGCTAAAATTACGCCTTGTTCTTCTTGTTATATTTAATAAAAGCAATTACAAGCGCTACAGCAAACAATATTCCGCTGACCACCCATGTTGTCAGAAATGCCATACCCAAACCGACATTAGACCCCATCGTCGGGTGATTCATGGCAGTAAACACTGATCCCTGCATCATAAATATGGTACAGAACAAAACAACGGGCGCTAAAATAATCGTGCTTGCTGTCTTCCGAGTACCAGATACTGCGATCACGCACAGAGCGGAAATCACCAAGATCACCCAATATATAACTGCTTCCCAAATCACTGAAGTGCCCACCTGTTCAACCTCTTTTCTATCCATTCGTATATGCCTATTCTATTGTAACAGACGTCACACAGTGAACCAAGCCATAATTTGATCAGAAAAGGGGTAAACCCTGCGGATAACGTAAATAATGTACAGTAGCGATCCTACACCAAAGACATGAAAGGAAATGATCCCATGAGAAGTGCAAGTCCTTTTGTCATTGTAAACGATGTGCAGCAGTCCATTGATTATTACCAATCGGTGTTAGGCGGGAAAATCAAAGTGTTAAACAAGCAGGAAGGCAGACTCTTGCACGCTGAACTTCACCTGGGTAGCAGTCATATCCATTTTTCAGATTCCTACGGTAAACCGCTGAAAGCGCAGCATGTCCAAATCATTCTCGACTGTGAAAGTGAGGACGAGCTTAAGCAAGCTTACCACGCACTAACAGAAAAAGGTACCGTTACCGTGGAGCTACAAGATACTTTCTTTGGTGCGCTGCACGGCGAAGTAACGGATCACCTCAACCAGATTGGATGGGTGATGAACTATTTTAAGAGATGATCACGTTCAGCCATAACCGAATACGTCTTATAGCCACCATCAACGTTCCTCACCCGATAACCGTATTGAGTCAAAATTCTGGCCGCAATATAGCCTCGCAGACCGACTTGGCAGGATACCGCGATCTCCAGATCACGAGGGATTTCTGCCATCCGCTCTCTAATCTCGGCCAGAGGAATATGAACAGAACCTGGAATGGCTCCTGCCTGTAGCTCCACCGCATCCCTTACATCAATTATAAGACCACCATTGCGGTGAAAATCATCAACTTCATGCCACTGTATCGTTTGGACCAGCCCATCCATGATATTCGAAGCCACGTAACCCGCCATATTCACAGGGTCTTTTGCTGAAGAATAGGGAGGTGCATAAGCAAGTTCAATATCAGCCAGTTCACGGACGTTCAAATGGCCACGAATAGCCGTCGCAATGACATCAATCCTTTTGTCTGCTCCATCAGCTCCAACAGCCTGCGCCCCATAGATCATCCCGTTCTCAGGATTAAAGAGCAGCTTCATAGCAATGGGTGATGCGCCAGGGTAATAGCCGGCATGCGAACCAGGATGAATATGAACAGCCTGATAAGGAACGCCCAGCCGCTGTAATGTTTTTTCATTATTACCTGTAGAAGCTGAAGTCAATGCAAAGGTCTTAATTACGGATGTTCCAAGCGCCCCATCATAAGAAATTGCTTGACCGTTAATATGATCCGCTACCAAACGCCCCTGACGATTGGCTCCCCAAGCTAGTGATACCATCGTTGCAAACCCATGATTGCGGTCTTTGACCTGGATGGCATCCCCCACCGCATAAATGGCCGGATCGCTGGTTTGCAGTTGGGCGTTGACCTGAATGGCGCCGCGAAAACCAAGTTCCAATCCGCTTTGCTTGGCCAACTCATTTTCAGGAACAACACCGATCGCCAGAATAACCATGTCCGTCTGAAGCACACCCCCGGAGGTCAAACGAAGTTGTGTACCCTGCTCATCAAAAGCCGTGACTCCTTCCTCTAAACGCACCTCCACCCCGTTCAGCTTCATATGTTGTTCCACCCATTTGGCCATTTCAGGGTCTAGCGGATTCAGCAATTGTTGTCCCATGTCAATAATGGTTACTGCAAGTCCACGCTCCCGCAGATTCTCGGCCATCTCCAGCCCAATAAATCCGGCCCCGATCACCGTGACATGCTTGGGATGCCTTTCATCTACATATGCCTTAATAACGTCCGTGTCATGAATGTTTCTTAATGTAAATACATTCACAGCTTCATGTAATCCGGGAATGTCCGGTATCATCGGTTTGGCTCCTGGCGACAATATCACAATATCGTACGGCTGCTCATCCGTTTCCCCTGTAATCATATCGCGGAAGCGGACGAGCTTCTGCTCGCGGTCTATTTGTAACACTTCTTTCAGTACCCTTACATCTATATTAAAACGGTCTCTTATCCCTTGAGGCGTCTGGAGAAACAGCTTCTCCCGCGCATGGATTGTCCCGCCAATATAGTAGGGAAGGCCACAGTTCGCAAAAGAAACATGCTCTCCGCGTTCAAACAGAATAATCTCGTCTTCCTCATTCCATCTACGCAATCTCGCAGCAGCAGAAGCTCCACCTGCTACCCCGCCAATAATAACTATTTTCCTACCCATTTCTTCCCCTCCTTATATACCCTATGGGGTATAATATATACCTATGGGGGTATGATGTCAACACGCAAAAAAAGACGGAGGTCGCCCCCCGCCTGATCAACCCTGAACGAATACTGATCTGGGTCGAAAAATCACTTGCGATGCTACACGATTGCTCTGTCACACTTAGTCTAAGAAGGGTCTACTGCTGGCTGGCCGCGATCGCCTGCTCCAGATCGTACAAAATATCGTCTATCGCTTCTGTCCCGACAGATAGGCGTAACAGCTCTGGTTTGACTCCGGCAGCGACCTGTTCTTCCACATTCAACTGCTGGTGTGTTGTGCTTGCCGGGTGAATAATTAAAGACTTGGAATCACCCACATTCGCCAAATGAGAAAATAGCTTTACATTCGCAATTAGCTTGCTTCCCGCTTGGCTTCCACCTTTAATACCGAAGGTCAGAATCGCTCCCTGTCCCTTTGGCAAGTATTTCTGAGCTAATTCGTAGGACGGGTGGCTTGGCAGCCCGGTGTAGCTGACCCACTCCACATCCTTGTGGCCTTCGAGATATTGCGCTACCTTCAAGGCATTTTGACTATGTCTCTCCAACCGCAGATGAAGTGTCTCCAAGCCCTGAAGCAGCAGCCATGAATTAAACGGAGAAATGGCCGCTCCCAAGTCCCGCAGCAATTGCACCCGTGCCTTGATAATATATGCGATAGGTCCCACCGCCTCGGTGTAAACAACTCCGTGGTAGCTCGGGTCCGGCTCAGTCAGTCCAGAGAAACGACCACTCGCTTTCCAGTCAAACTTGCCGCTGTCCACGATCACCCCACCAATAGACGTACCGTGTCCGCCAATAAACTTCGTTGCAGAATGCACGACAATGTCTGCTCCGTATTCAATAGGACGCAACAAGTAAGGACTTGGGAACGTATTATCCACAATCAGCGGAATACCATATTCGTGCGCAATCGCCGCTACAGCTTCCACATCCAGCACATTGCCCTGTGGGTTACCAATCGTTTCGGCAAATAATGCCTTCGTCTTATCCGTAATGGCATTACGGAAGTTCTCTGGATCATCCGAATCGACAAAATGTACTTTAATGCCCAATTTCGGCAGTGTCGTAGAAAATAGATTATATGTACCGCCATACAGACTGGAGGCCGACACAATCTCATCCCCAGCTCCCGCAATGTTCAGGATGGAGAATGAAATCGCCGCCGCTCCCGAAGCCGTTGCCAACGCGCCAGCCCCGCCTTCCAACGCGGCGATCCGTTGCTCGAATACATCCGTGGTCGGATTCATCAGACGCGTATAAATGTTGCCGAATTCTTTCAGCGAGAACAAATCAGCCGCATGCTCCGCATCCCGAAATCCATATGAAGTGGTTTGATACAACGGAACGGCGCGGGCAAAGGTAGTAGGATCAATTTGTTGTCCGGCATGGACAGCCAAAGTTTCGAATGACAGCTTGCGTTCTTCTGACATGATTATTTCCTCCCTTGTTATACGTGCTGTATGAATCGTCTCTTCCTGTATGCGTACTCATGGATGATTTTTCAATCATTCTCGCACAAAAAGAACGATTTGGGAAGATAATTCTCATTATTCAGGTAGGATATTATAATTTTATTGAAATATCAGGTTTCAGATCTGAAGGTTTTGCCCAAATGCTCACCCAGACCAAAATAATGACGGAAATTATAGATGAGTGGGCTCCACTTTGTCGGATCAATATGGTTCTCACCGAGGATGATATCCTGATGAACATGCACCTGTATGGCTTGAGTTTCGACGATCGCAAAATAAGGAGAATGGTTAGGGATTCTCACATCCTTCACCTTGGCTTCAATTTGAATAGGACATTCCCTGATTCGGGCGGGCTTGACCCTATTCGACTCAATCGAAGTTAGTCCGCTGATCTCATACTTATCTTTATGGTGCATAAATCCATTTTCCTTCTTTTCCGCTGGAACAGGATTCTTGCCTGTATAAGGAGCCAAACGTTCTACATTTTCCCACATGGAAGGACCCGGGACGTTGATTACACATTCGGGATGCCGCTCCATATTTTCTAATGCTTTGCCACCAATTCCAATACCTAGTACCACACAATCTCCTAATGCCCACGAGGAGGAAATGGGGCTAATATTGGTTGTTCCATCCTCATTCAGCGTGTTGAGTAAAATCACAGGGGTTCCGTAATATAAAATGCTAGGGTTAATCGTTTTAACGTCTGGGCTATGATTCATCTCATTCATCTGATGTATTGGGTTCATCATCTCTTCTCCTTCTATTCAGATCTACCTCCCTATTGTAAAATATAAATATTTCAACCTTCATCGAAGTATGGATTACAAAGGGGGATAACCGTGCCATGAGTACCAAGTCAAATGTAGCCATGATTGCTTCTCTTGTTAGCGAGCCTTCCCGTGCAGCTATACTCACCGCTTTATTAGACGGCAGGTTCCACACGGCAAGTGAATTGGCCCATATGGCAGGCATCAAACCGCAAACAGCCAGCTTCCATCTGGCAAAAATGACCGAGGCACAAGTCGTTACTGTGGAAAAACAAGGGCGGCACCGTTACTATGGCATTCAAGACCCCGAAGTTGCCCGGGTGATGGAGTCATTTTTATCCATAGCTCCGCCTGTCCCTATCCATTCATTCAAACATGCCTCTGAAAACGAGGCCCTACGGTTGGCAAGAACTTGCTACGATCATGTTGCGGGTCAATTAGGCGTACAGCTCATGAATTTTTTCATTCAAAAGGGGATTCTTTTCGAGGATCAGGACGGGCTTCATATCACGGAACCAGGAGAGGCTTTCTTCACTGACTTTCAGATTGATCTAAAAAAAACAAGACAAAAGCGCCGCTCCTTCTCACATAAATGCCTGGATTGGAGTGAACGACGCCATCACCTTGCAGGTGCTTTAGGAAGTGCTGTTCTAGACAGATTATTCGAATTAAATTGGATCGAGCGTCTGCCCACAACCCGAGCGATACGTATTACAGCCGATGGTAAAAGAGGTTTTAAAGAGATATTTTCGATAGAAGTCGACTAGATCGTCATAGTTCTAGTCCTTCTCTTATTCCGCATTGGATTTTATGATTGGAGACAAGGCCAGTTGTTTTCTCGTCATTGGACGGACATAGGCATAATTGTTTTTTGGAGCCTTTCCCTTTGCTACACCTGCTTTATATCTTCCAGCTCCAGCCGGGATGGCGACCAAGGTTCCGTACGTTCTCATCGCTCGTTCAATCGGGAAAGATGTAGAACGCGTTCCGTCTGTAGATCCGGCAAAATGGACCGCGGCCGCATAGTTGTTCAACCGATCGTTACTGTCATTCAACCATACGGAACCTGAATCTCCAGGCCCAGTTCGTCTCTGGGTAAAACGAATGACCGTTTGATCACGGAAAATCTTGATTCCCGAATCGCCTCTCACCCTTTGTTCCACGCCAATCGCCTCCACGACTCCTCTGGCAAAGCCGTTGGTTTTAGCCATTCTTTTAAACGTCATTCCCAGACGGTAGCTCAATAAGTGCCCGGGTACGGTAATGAGGCCACCACTCTGGTTAATCAGATACCTCGGGTTAAGCAGACTGTTTGAATTGGCAATAGCAATGAAAAAGGTGTGGGCTGGAAGCAAACGACTGCTTTTATTGATCAACCTTCCTTGAAGAAGTTTACCATTTCTTTAAATGATTGCTGAGCTGAGTGTACGTTATATCGGGGAGAGTACGGGTCACTGAATCCGTGCTGTCCACTGAATTTATGTACCCGGATATTACGGTTGTCTAAAGTTGAAATGAGCTCATCCACATTAAATGATGGTTCTTCCTGTGGGAAAAAAAGCAGTATTGGACCATGTGGAGCTATTTCTAAATAATTTCTAATACGAGAGCCATAGTATCCTACGATTCCATCAACATACTTTTCTTTACTACACAGCCAGGCAATCGTTGCCCCTATGCTAAAGCCGACGATAAATACCTTTTTATAACGAGCTCGATTACTTAATAATAAACTTTCGATATGATAGAAAGCGCGGTCAAATCCTACATTCTCCATAAAATTGGTGTAGGCAGTTTCCTCTTGCGAATAGTCATAAGGCGTTTCCTTGCCTAGTAAATTTGGACAAATGACGTCATAACCCTGATCTGATAATAGGCTACAAAAATTTTGTATATGCTGGTTAATTCCATAAATCTCATGCAGCACAACAATTAGGGTGTCCGACTTTTTATCTATGCTTATCATATTGTCCCCCTAACCAGTTTTGAATATGGGAAAATAATTCATCCGGATACGCGTATTTATACTTAGCTGCCACTTCCGAGGATAATCGTTTGAACAACTCAAAGGATACGACCAGTGCTTCCCAACTATGATTGGGATCATATTCCCCAAAAGATTTTTTCAAATCAGCAACGACATCTTGATCAGCCCATTCATTTATGAATTTCCCTGCATGCCAAGTATCATATTCCGATCCATGTACAGCTTTTGCATGCCACTCTATCATTTGCAGCAGTAATTACAGTCCATATCTCTTTGCTTAGCTACCCACAGATCATTGCGCAAAATTTGTTTAGCCACATAGAGAGAGGCGAAGCAATACATGTTAACAACCTGTAGATAAGCACCTTCAGATATCGGAGGAGTAACCGTGATCGTAGTGGTTTGAGGGATGATTTGGTTTCCATTTCCCGTCTTATCGAGCAGCATCCTGACCCCCCGCTGAAACCCTTCAGGAATACGTCCATTTTTGATTATATGATCCAGATCGGATGTATGACGGAATAGAAAATCAACCTCAGCCCCTTGGTCAAAGAGAACGAGTTTTTCCGGATCTCCTTTTGCCGTTCGAAACATAAAGCTGGTCCAAACCTTGCCGATGTTTAGTAACCATTGATCATTTTGAAGATAGTAATCTGGATTCGTTGAAAAGACGACTACATCCAAGTCAGAAAACTCATCAAAAGGTTTGTCCTCTCTTGCCCGGGACCCAACGATATAAACCGCAATAATTTCCTCATTAGAGATTCCCCATTCGGATATACGCTCCTCAAGCACTTCGTAAGCATTATTCATTACAATATATCCTCCTTTTTTAGAAAACATTATATCCAATCCAATAATTATGGTATATATTTTTAGTTAACATTCAAAGGAATGCTGCCTGATATACACCATTCATCAAATCATTTCCCAATCTTCATCCTGTGATATAATTCTTTCAATATTACAGTTTGGAAGGATGGTGCAGATGTCGGAGCAGCAAGTATACATCCGGTTCTCTGAGGAAACGGACGCCGCAGAATTGGCAGCAATGTACAAGCGCAATCAGGAGTTCTTTGATAAGTTTTCGCCAAACAACCAAGAGAAGTACTATACGGAGGAGTACCAGCTCCAGACGATTATTAAGAGCAAGACCGACATGATGGAGGATCGGAAATATTCCTTTGTGGTATGCCACAAGGAGGACGACCGGATTATAGGCAGCATAGGTCTATCTTTTGTGGTGAGAGGACCGCTTCAGAGCTGTATGATCGGATACAGCCTAGACCAAGCATATAACGGCAAGGGTTATACGACGGAGGCGGTGAAGCAGGTGGTTCGCTATGCTTTCGATGAGCTAAAGTTTCACCGGATCTTCGGGGAAGCCTCTCCTCGGAATCCAGGATCCATCCGCGTGCTTGAGAAGGCTGGCTTTCACAAAGAAGGCATCTCTCGAAGCAACGTAAAGATCAACGGAAAGTGGGAGGATCACCAGGTACTGGCGATTATAAATCCGTCTGAGGATATCTAGTTTAAAAGGAGGGTATTATGAAGTATCAATCCATCAAACTGCATGAAAAGTTATCTAAATTTAGTGATCATTGGTCTCCGAAAGTTATTGGTGAAATGAATGACTATCAATTTAAATTGGTGAAAATAGTTGGGGATTTTGTATGGCACGATCATCAAGATACCGACGAGGTCTTTATTGTACTTGAGGGCGAGATGTTCATTGATTTTAGAGATGGACGGGTACAGGTTTCTCAGGGAGAAATGTTTATTGTGCCTAAGGGAGTCGAACACAAGCCTTTCGCACATGAAGAGTGCCATATCATGCTAGTAGAGCCGAGAGGTGTAGTAAATACTGGAGGAGCGGAGTCAGAATTAACGGCAGTCAATGATATTTGGATTTAAAATGCAATAATGACAAGCTTTAATACAGAATAAACATACGTATTTTGTGCTAATTCGAGAAAGGAAAGGTATGGTGGATGATAAGAAACGCAGAATTTAAGAATAGTTATGCAGGATGGCGAGAAGTAGAAATAAAGGATTCCTCCCTAGGCATTACATTTCCCATGACGGTAATGTATCCAGCGGACGAGCCCGAACAAATAGAGCGATTGGGTCCATACCAGTTAGAGTTGGCGAGAGAGGCAGAGCCATCGGAAGGAAGGTTCCCTTTGGTTATCATCTCTCACGGTACTGGCAGTACGCCGCTTGTGTATCGGATTTTGGCGCAGCATTTAGCACGCAACGGTTTTATTGTCGGCATTCCAGAGCATCCATTTAACAATCGTAATGACAATAGTTTGGAAGGAACAGCCCAGAATCTTATCTATAGACCTAGACATCTTAATATGTCCACCGACTGGTTTTTTGATAGTATGCTGTTCAAGGACAAATTAATACAGAATGCTGTGTCGCTCATCGGACATTCCATGGGCGGTTACACGGCATTAGCAGCGGCGGGTGGGGTGCCGACTTCTTTTCCTCACGAGACCCCGGACGGGAAACCTCAGCTTATAGAGGCTACACCAAATCACCGAGTAAAATGCCTCGTTTTACTCGCACCAGCGTCGGTCTGGTTTCGAACTGAAGGTAGCCTGCGTGCGGTTAATCTACCTATCTTAATGATGGATGCAGAGAAGGATCAGTATACTCCTTCTTTACATGCGCGTATAATATTGGATGGCGTGCCAGATCCTAAGAAGGTACAATATAAAACCGTAAAAAACGCCGGACATTTCTCCTTTCTGAGTCCTTTCCCGGAATCGATGAGGACTCCGGCATTTCTCCCATCGCAAGACCCTCCCGGCTTTGATCGCGAGCATTTCCATAGGAAGCTTAATGCTGACATATTGGATTTTCTATGTACTCATACACGTTAGTTGGATGGCAACAGCGGCTGTCTAAGACTTTATTTTTTAAGTCTTGGTCTGCCGCTGTTTTGATTTTTTGGTTCAGTCTAAAGCTTTATTTCCACTGGATATTTTACAGAAACTGTACTCTTTTTACTGGGCTCTCTCAGTGCATGATTTCTCTCTTATTCACCTTAACACCTGATAAGGATTGATCAAACATATCGAGAATAAAAAGGAACCTCTCCGCTTCACGAAATACATGATCGGCCAATAAAGGATGGATAATGCTTTTTATTCGGCACTCGTCGATTAAATCGCGCGCTGTTTTCTTAAAATCACGCAAAGACTTCACAGAGACACGGTTTTCATCAACAAATTGACTCAGGAGTGGAACGGTTTGTGACTGTGGCCGCATATGACTTAGGTCAATCGCTTGAAACATCAGCATATCAAAATCATTACTAAACTCCCTAGCTTGTTCAACCAGTTTACGCTCGGATGGATCAAGCAAATGGCCTATAAATTTTGCGTGATCAGCCATGATTTTTAAGAAAAATACATTTTCATCAATAATTGCATCAGGTAATGGTTCAAGCTTTCCTGAATTGAGTTCCCCTAAACGATTTCTGAAATAATTGGCTTCCCGGCTTACGTGATCTACCAGTAAGGGAAAATTGGTTTGCCCAGGAAGTTTGCATTGTAATATAAGGCCCAATACCATTCTCTTAAATGCCCAAATATTTGTCGCCGCATTCTGAACTTCCGTATTAAACTCTTTGATTGTATAAGGATCTGTCTCGGTATTAAATTCATGCGACCTTTTCTCAATATCCTCAAAAATGGCGTAGAACCGATTGGCTTCTGTTTTAAGTTGAGTATCTTCCGCTCTAAAACCTAACCCTAGAAAAAAGGAATGCTCCTTCATGATCCTGGACCAAAATCGTATTTCATCTAATGAGCGTGAAACGAATGCATCCAATCATATCCCTCCTCTATGTGAGCAAAAAAGCACTTACTTAGTCATATGGGATATGCCTTGTCATTATGAATATCGAATCCTACGCCTCATACAATCTAATTCCGAAGTTGAGCTATTGTGACTCGTAACTCTGTTGCCTTATTTATGTACGTGAAATATTTCTCTATACTGGCTATTGACCGTCGGAGTTATTAGTTATTCTGGGTCCTCTCCTGATACTAGGTCTATTCGAAATTCAAGCTGGTCTCGCATAAAAATTTTACCCGCTATCTTAACTGATTCTGGCTTAACCTCCTCTATTACTCCCCCATAATCCTCAAATGTCACACGCAATTCCTCATCAACGAATACAACGTATACATGTGCCTGGACCAGAGCAGCTCCAAACAACTCCATGTCTGTCTTCAATACTTTATATGTGCGTTTCACGACGATCACCTCAAATATTCCATTCGGTGAACCACATGTAGACTCCTTCTGCTTTAAACATTTCTGTGTATGTATCATATATCTATTGTTTGTTACGAGGTTTAACCGGATGTTTCTTCGAAACCTCCAATCTAATGACTAGTGCCTTTATACTTTCGACGACCTACGTTCCTCTGGAAAAAATTAAATTCCATAATAATACTCATATTTGAATATATATCATTTAATGTTTGGACAATTCCCCCAATCTAATTCTATAATTCACTTGTTATTACATATATTTAGGAGGAAGTCATGAACAATATTATATTCAAAAAACTAGGAACAATAGTGTTAGCCCTTCTCATTGGAGCTTCGGTGTTTTCATTATTCCCTGCTGTTACAAAAGCTGAGACTACAAATGTAACTTGGTCCGATGGATCTCTAACAAAAACAATTCCTGAGTGGAATCAAACCGATATTGCTAATGTAGGTAAAAGCTCAGGGAAATGGTATTGGGAAGTAACCCTTAATAAAGGAAGCGGCGATATTGGAGTCGCAAATTCAGACAAGAAAAAACAAATCAGGTACACTGGTTATCATGGAGACAGTCATGGTCCTACGAGCCAATCTTTTGGCACAGGAAATTATAATTACGGGGCCGTTTATACAGTAAATGATGTCATTTCGGTTGCTTTAGATCTAAGTAATAACACAATAACCTTTTACAAAAATGGAGTTTCACAAGGTATTTCTAAGTACACTCCTTCTTTATTAGGCGATACTGTATATCCCTACATAAGAAACGATCAATTAAATGGTTTTGTTGTATATACTGCTAATTTCGGAGCAAGTGAGTTTAAATATTCTGTACCAGAAGGTTTTTTACCTTATCAAGATTCGGGTACATCTACAACACCTGATCCATCTACAAAACCCGATCCGTCCACAACACCTGACCCATCTACAAAGCCTGATCCATCTACTACACCGGATCCATCTACTACACCAGATCCATCTACTACACCGGATCCGTCTACAACACCTGATCCGTCAGATACAGATGGGGCCTCCCAACCAACTGGTGATCGCGCCATTCTTACTGTAACGATGGACAATGGATTTGATAAAGAATTCGATCTGAGTAAAAAAGAACTCAATGCCTTCATCGCTTGGTATGACGCTAAAGATGCTGGTAGAGGTGCTTCTTTCTTTGCCATTGACAAGCACAATAACAACAAAGGTCCATTCAGCAATCGCAAAGACTACGTAATCTTCAACAAAATTCTCACATTTGAAGTAAGCGAATATTCAACTAAATAAACATATGAAGGGCTTCATGTCGGCTAACATGCTGATGAAGTCCTTCTTTACATTTACTGTAATCTCGAGATCACGCCCAAATTGCTGTACTGGACGATACATTATTTCTAGACTAAAGGTTTGCAAATCGTTTGTTTCAATAAAAAAAGCACGGCTTCCAAAAAGCCTGGAAGCTGTGCTTAAGTTTAATAAAATACTCTCGAATGAGTGACCGTGAAGTACAATTCAGTAGTCTTTTCCAAACAGATAGTAAGACTTTACACTTGGCCCCCTACTTTGTTTGGATTGAGATCAATATTTTTTGTATACACTTTGGTATTAATGAGACTAATGATGCTGTTAACTACAATTGAAGTAAGTACCGTTAACAACGTTAGCCACAACAAGATCAAGATAGATACCTTGGGGAAGAAAACAATACTCTGAAAATAATAATAACAAAAAAAAGTGTGGGTTAACCAAATATTCATTGAATTTTTACCTAAGTAAGCAAAAGGTCTGGTTAGTTTTAATTTATTCATTAAATGAATACTAACGAGGATAAATAAAGGGGCAATAATCATATCAATTGTTGTCTTCTCAAATAGTTGACTCGTGGTACGAAAGCGAAATAACACTACAATTATTATAATATCAAACAGTATGTTATTAAATATGATGGAATTATAAATCTTACTCATCCATGAATACAAATTATATTTAGCAAAGAACAACCCTATCATAAACGGCAACTGCCAATACATAATACTGTAATAATTTCCTTGTGAATATGAATTATAAAAAACAAGACCGGAAATGAGTAGAGTTACCCATGCGTTACGTTGAAAGGCTTGAAAGGTGACCGGAAAAATTAATAGCAGCAGAATATAATCATATAAAAACCACCACTCACCATTATATGAACTGGATAGGGCTATAAAATTCCGCAAAAAATCCATTATTGAATTATGTTGAAATCTATCAGAATTTCCAAAGAAGTATAGACCAGCTGGGATAAAAAGCAAAAAAACAACCCAGTAATTTATCATTATTTTGCTTAATCTTGTAAAGCTTTTCTGCATTAAATGATGTGGATTTTGAACATTGCTCTTATATAATCCATAACCACTTAGAAACAAAAAAATAGATATTGCTATTTGACCAAAATGTCCTAAATAAAATTCCCCTCTTTCATGAAATAAACTAAATAATGAAACATAGTCATACTTTAATCTATCAGGAAAAGCGAAGAGGTGATGGATCAAAAGTAGTATTACAGCAATACCTTTTGCAATATTTGTTTCTGCAAGCTTTAATTCCTTGTCATGGTGCACACAATATCCTCTTTTCTAGTTGTAATTGAATAGAGATATATTAGCACAAACCAAAAATATAAAATATTTATTTTTTTAAATACCATAACACTCTCCATTTTTATACAAAAAAAACGGTCTCCAAAAGCGTATAGACCGCGCTTTGCTTGAGTTTTTTAGATACTATCGAAGGGGATTAGCCCCCGTCTTTGCGACGTTGCCTAATTTGATAGAATGAGTCATTTATACAATTTCTAACAATACAGTGCATCCGATATCGTATACTAAAAAAAATACCTTTAGAAAAGATTGAGCCACTGTTTATATCCTTGTTGTTAAAACTTAAAAGTATTATATATTCAACATTAATATTCGATAATAAAGGTAACAAGATAAAATGAGCAACTACCTCAACCGATGAGGATACACAGGAGAATTCGTCATGTTAAAAAAAGTTCTATCTATTGCTCTACTTTCTGTAGCTTTAACAGCTTGTGGAAGCAATTTTAAGGAAACAACGACAAGGTCTGGGTCTTCAAGTACATCCTTTGCTACTGAACAAACAGCAAGCAATGAAAGTACTGCCCAACAAGCTTCTACAAATGAGGTCACAGATAAAGAATATTTATTTGCTGAATTCTTGAAAGATGGAACACCCGTGTTAACAGAAGATCAAGCTTCTATGGAACAAACCTCTTATGACTTCATTGCTAAAAACAGTGACTTATTTCCTTCCACAGATAAAAGCAAAGTCATTAATCTAGTAGACAAATCCGTAACAACAAAACACTTAAATAAAAATTTGAACTTATACTTAAACAACTTTGTAAAAATAAGCGGGGATGTAATAGATATAGAAGAAGATAACATTCCTATAGGGACAACGGCTATCGTTTATATTAGTGATGAAAATGATAATACAGTAATGGCAGTTTATCCGGGAGCAAGTGGAGAAATTTTTGAAGGAGACGTTGCTACAGTTATTGGAGTTCCTATCGCTAATTTTTCATATGAAAATGTTTCAGGTGGCTATACGAATACTACACTGTTAGCAGCCTCTTTTCTCACGAAGGAAAATCAATAAATTTTAATCAAGTAAGCCCTTATCTTTAACGAGTATTCAACGAAATAAACAACAAGAAGGACTCTATCTGGATAAATGCCCGAAGAGTCCTTTTTTTATATTCACTAAAGGGCAAATTGTTTGCATTCCCCTCCCCAGCCTACGCATTACGAGTGCGTTGGAATAGGGTCGGCCCTCTATAGCAGGGGGGATAGAACATTTGAAATGCGGCCCGTAAACTCGGCTTAAATAAACGGATAGCCCTAAGCTTAGCAGAGCTTTTTATCTAATCTAAATTCGGGCAGATTATGAAAAAAAGTCGTTGAACTTGATGGATAGGTCATAATCATACAATTCTTTTCACAAAATTAAACCCAACACGATTTAAGGATGATAACCAAGAGAATATAGAGCACCAAAATGGCCGCTGTAGAAGTCCATACACCGCAAACAGCTGCACCTGCACATCCGCTCATAGCTTTAGCCCTCCTTTATTTGTCGTCATCTTAATATATGTGTAAATACGTTCTATGACCGGGCATTCAGGTAAACATATAAACACCCCATTTACTTATGCCAGCGGGATATTAGGATACTTTCCGATCGCTTGCTGATATCTTTGTTAATATGGAAGATGAGATATACACCGTGAAAAAGCCATGCTTAATAGTTCCTGATTGTAAATCTGATACTTACAGTTTTGATCCAACACCCAATTCGCAAATCCTACTGCTTTAATGTAGCAATTATAATCATAGGGATTAATTTTAAACTCAAGAATATCCAGCATAATCTGATTCTCTTCATCTGATAATTCCAAGCCCAACTGGCTAAACTGTCTTTGCCGAATTCTCCGAGCGGTGTCGTCTTGTATTGCTCTGTGCTGAATGGACACTTGTCCTTTATGTTGACGATAAAACAATAAGTTTATGGGGAGGTTCGCTATTTGTACCTGAGAGGCTAATCGGTTCCAACCAGTTCGTAGTCTTCGGCATGAGGATAACTACTATCATATTGAATGTTTAGCCGATGTATCATGCTATTGCGTATTATTGTAGCAGGATGGCAGATACAGCAATGAAATAACAACCATGTTTTAATTTCTTCATGACTAGCCGGATTCACCTTAAGTGCCCCTCCACTAGATGTAGTAAAAGCAGCACCGCATACATCAATTAAGGGGTTTTGATCCATAAATGACATTTGCACATCCAATCGATCTGGCGTAGAAATATCATCGCTATCCATACGAACGATATATTCACCAGTTGCTCTATTGAATCCCTCGTTTAAAGTAGCGACCAAACCTTGATTGGTACTATGAAAGATTTTAACCACTCTAGGATCTGTTATCTGTGAAATAGAAAAGCAGATCCATCTGTTGAGCCATCATCAATAATAATTAATTCAAAATCGGAGTAGGTTTGAACTAAAATACTGTGGATTGCTTCCCAAATAAAAGCCACAGTATTATAAACTGGCAGTATAACTGAAGCTCGTGGCACAAGAAGTTCCCTCCATTCTACGTTTTAAATTAAGAAAATATTATTTTACATAAAAGCGAACTTCCCTATTTTTCTCGATAACTAGTTCTTCATATAATCATGTTCTAAGTATATGTATTGGAATACATTGCGAGGCGGCTTCTTGGTAAAAAAGGTTCTACTAAAAAGAACTTGTTGAACCGATAATATAATTTCCTCTTTTTTAAAATTATTGAAATAAAATAGGATTATTATAAATTTTCTTGTTCATGAACTACCCTGGTTTTTAAGTTTACTTAAAGTGAAATCTTCAAACTCTTACTCTAATTCGATTAATCGTTTAATAATACCCACTCCAACAAAAAGCACGGTCTCCAAAAGCTTGGTAGCCGCGCTGTGCTTGAGTTTCATAGAATGCTGGTGAAGGGAATTGAACCCTCGGCCTACGCATTACGAGTACGTTGAAATAGAGTCAATAAAATTGAGTTTGCGGGAGAACGCATTTCGGTTCGACATGCCGAACTGCATTCATAGTTGTATTAACGATTCATTAAACCGATAAAAAAGCTTTCTATACCACCCTTTGGGGTGATTATAGAAAGCTAATCTGCTTGGCAGCGTCTATAGCGCTCACTTAAAATTTTTCAAGGAAACTGTTTGACAATGCCTTCTGTCAAGATGTCCGCTAACCGGTCCAATACGTCCTTTTGATCTTGACGATTGGATATGGCGCACAATATAGCTTCTCGTCCATATCGTATGATCGATCCATACCTATCGCCTTTCAGTTGCACCATTTTGGAACTTTGGCAAGCATAATCCTTCTCCTCGCCTACCCTCGCTTGCGCGACTACTAACGGAGTCATGCTAAAAACGAGCCCAAGGTTAACGGCAACGCCAGTAACCATTTGTTTTTCACATTCATCTGCTCCTCTTACTTTTGGAATAAAACAGGCTGTCTTATTATGGGTGAAATATCCGATTTTATATAGGTAGTGTCAAACCAAAAGGTTGCCGATATTTTGAACGCGAAAGAGAAACTTGCTCAAAAGTGGTGTCTTAATCTTTATTTTCCGTCTAAAGACATAGTTCGAATAAAAACAATCCCCTCCGGCCAAGTATGGTTAGCGGGGATTATTAAGTTGTTTTTGAGTTGTATTTACGATTATCTTTTATTGTGGTTTTCAGGCTCGCGACGTTTTAAACCTGCCAATCCAACTAACCCCAACAAACCAAGCCACCCCCAATTATTATTATCGTCATCATTATTATTATTAGTAGTTAGCATTTGTGTTCTACCATTGTCGTTTGTGCCCATATTGTTTTGACTGTTTTCAGCAAATGCTACTGCCGCTCCAAAGCTTGAAATCATTAATGCAACAACAACCATTATCTTCATTTTTTTCAACATACCTAAACCACTCCTTAAATTTGTGTTTGCAATCAATTTTTTAATGTATTTAGCATGCCCAGTAGAACTTATTTCTTATACACACATTAAATCTTCACTACTGGGAATCATAAATTTGTACATCATTAAAATTAAAAAAGGAGTGGTTTTTATAATGGGTATCCTAAGCGGGAATCCAAAAGACGAGCCCATGCATTACGGAGAAGTTTATAGTGTGTGGCAGTTTTCAGCGTTAGCGAAAGGCAGCGTTTCATTTTACCAAGCATGTTTAAACCACGCAGGAGACAAAGAGCTCAAAAAAATACTGGATGATCTTATTGATCAAGCTAAACTGGAAATCCAAGAATGCGACGCAATGCTTACTGATAATGGAATTGCCCCAGCTCCTATTTTGCCTGAAAGACCCCCTGTGAAACTTGAAGATATCCCGGTTGGTGCAAGGTTTACTGATCCCGAAATTGCAGCTAAAATCGCATTAGATACCTCTGTGGGATTGACATCTTGCAGCCAAGCTATGGGTCAATCTATTAGAGAAGACATCGGGGCTTTATTTGCGAAATATCATCTAACTAAGACTGCTTTGGGAGTCCGTATTCTAAAAATGAACAAAGAAAAGGGTTGGCTAATACCTCCTCCTCTTCAATTAAAAAGACCTGAACCAGTTAAAGCCTAAATTTCCTGTACGATTCTTCAACACACCGTTCCTTAGATTGTTCAACAAAAATCCCCGCCGACCAGTTAAGGTTTGCGGGGATTTGCTTTGCTTACGTTTAAGCACCTTCGATGGTAACGTAAGGCTGAATACTATTGTGGTGGTTATAGGCTTGATCCGGCACAGTAACAATAAACAAAAAGCTAGCCGCAATGATCAGCAGTACCATTTTTTTCAACATTGGTCATCCACACCTTTTCGATAAAATTTAAAAACGCTGCTTTGGTTTCAGGAACCGTATAATCCCGAAAATGTAAAAACAAGCCCAAGCAGTTTATAAAATAAGTCTCATTATTTAGTGTATGATAACCTAGTCCCGTAGTGTAGAATTATCCGTCCCATAAATATAGTTATCTTGTTCTAAAGCAAGCAGCCTAATTTTTATGTCCTCTGTGCGCCTCCCTGTCTTTATCCCCAGATCCTTCATACTGGCATATTACAGCAGCCTGCTGAAAAGTTGCAGACTAGTCTGAACGGCGACGTTAAGCTAACGGGCAGGATAATTCCAATATATAGTAAAAATGTACTGAGAATGAGTTCGTCTAGGTAAACAAAGGTATCATCTTTTATGTGAAGGAGAGGAGTACGATTATGGTTAGTAAAGAAATAAGGGACATCATATTCAGGAATATTTCCAATGGGGAAATCACCACTGAGACCAGAGGAATACAAGCTTTTAGGAAGTTGGCAGAACAATCGTCAACAACAAAGAAATTTATAAAATTATGCTACTCAAGTCTCAAGACCTATTCACCAAATAATTTTAAAATTGAATAGATTGTTCACAATCAACATTGATATGCGGCGAAGAGGGAATTTAATCGACCAGAAGAGGTCAGTTGTTCTCTCTCCTATTCAGACATATTACAAAAGAAAAGCACGTTAAATTACTCAGTCGGAGGAATCACTATTTTGAGAAAGCTATCATTCTTTATTGCCATTATCATGTTAGGTGCAATGTTGTCCGCTTGTTCTGCCATTACATCCACCGTGGATCAAGCGTCTGCAGGTGTTACGTCCGGCGAGAGCAAAGAAATCGAAAAATACAATGCGTATGTGAGGCTGAATAACTTGATGACAGGCAGAATCAATGAGGTTCTGGTTCATTATTTCGAGAAGTTCGGAGTTGATACACAGCCTGTAATCGAGAAGAACTTCAGCTTCATCATGCTCGGCGTTGCTGAAAGTGAGCGGGAAGTTATTGATAAAGCGAACGGCTATACCGCAAGCCAACCTGCTTTTGCGAACGCAGACCCCGTAGTGATCAAACTGACACCGGTCATCAATGATCTGTTGTCCGTCCTGGACGAGATGAAAGTTTACTATGATACAAAAGGTTACGTGGATGATGATTTCGCAAAAGGAAAACAGCTGCATACCAAGCTGGTAAGTGCCAATCTCGCTTACGAGACTGTCTCCAAACAATACTTCACGGCTATGCAAAAGTTGGGTAACGAGCAGCGTCTGGCTGAACTGCAAAAACTCAAGGATTCAGACCAGCAGATCAGATATAATGCCTTGAAGTTCATGATAGATGCCGAGGCTACGGCCATTGAAATGGATGAGCAGGGTATCACCGCCGACAATGTGCTGCAGCTTGATATGACGAAGTTTAAAGCCAAATACGACATTATGACCGCAGATCTGAGTGCGCTCATGACCATCTCAAAAGACAAGAATCGAGTTCAAAAAGAAGGGATTAACAGCTTCAGTATCAGGAACTATGTTGATTCAGCCACTGAGGCAAAAGCGGCTGCTTCGAAAGTCATTGAACGTATCAATAATAAGGAACCTGTATCTGATTCTGACCTGAACGGCCAGTTCCTGAACACTACGGATGGCACACCTGAGAATTTCAATTATAAGCTAAGCAAGGCAGTCGAACGATATAATGAAATAAATTAAGCGTATCTAACGATAGGGGCTGCGAAAACAAATACGGAGTTCCGGTAACGAAAAAGCTCTGCCAACCATAAGGTTAGCAGGGCTTTTGCTTTAAATTCCTCCAATGGTAACTTGAGGGGGGAATGCTATGATGGTGGTTAAAAGCTTGATCCGGCACATTAACCATAAACAAAAAGCTAGCCACAATAAGCAGCAGTACCGATTTTTCCAACATTTTTATCCACACCTTTTCAATAAGATTTAAAAGTGTTAAAAAACATTGGCGATTCAATTACAGGAGAGAACACTAGTACTGAAGAACCTACTTTACTAGACTAAAGGTTAGAAGAGTGTTAGAAAAATGCTCGCTCCAACGAAAAAGGGCGACCTCCAAAAGCTTGGAAGCCGCGCTGTGCTTTAGTTTCATAGGATACTGGTGAAGGGAATTGAACCCCCGGCCTACGAATCGGCACTTCGCGTAGATATTTGTGTGTCCCAGCTTCCAACTGACAAAACCGGAAAATAATAGTCACGAACACAAGCTGAGAATTGCGCTAACAGAGACGCTCGTTGAATAAATCAGTCTAAATCTCTATTATAAGCAGACTAGAATTAATTGCTCTAATAGGAGGTTTTATTATGATTAAGCCAAAGATGACATCATTATAAAGCAGAAAAGCGAATCCAAGGGTCAATCCAAGTAAAGAAAGGACAGGAGTGACCGCCCTGTCCTTTCTTTATAGATGAGGATAAACGCGTGATCAGTTTACGGTTCGATTCAAGGTTTACAGATCGAATCTCCAGTTGCCCATCATCTTGGCGACTTCCGGGTCGCGGTACGATAAGAAAAGACTTTCCCGCGTATCGAGGGTCGAAATTTGTTCGATATCGCCCGCGCTCAACTCAAAATCAAAAATGTCAAAGTTTTCAACGATCCGCTCTTTTCTCACCGATTTTGGAATTACAACGACTTCACGCTGAACAAGCCAGCGCAATACGACCTGAGCGACGGACTTTTTGTGTTTTTCTGCGATCGAGACCAGCACTTCGTTTCTGAACATGTTGTTAAGTCCCTCAGCGAACGGGGCCCACGACTGGTGTTGAACTCTCTGCTCTTTCATAAAAGCTGCGCTCTCTGTCTGCTGGTAGAACGGGTGCGTTTCGATCTGGTTGACGGTGGGCACGATTTCGTTATGAACGATGAGGTCCATAAGGCGGTCGGGTAGGAAGTTGCTGACACCGATCGCCTTAATCTTGCCTTCCCGGTACAGGTCTTCCATCGCACGCCAAGCACCGTAGTAATCGCCGAACGGCTGGTGAATAAGGTACAGATCGAGATAGTCGAGTTGCAGCTTCTTCAAGGATTTGGCAAACGCGAGCTTGGCTCTCTCGTAGCCGGCATCCTGAACCCATAGCTTGGTCGTGATGAACAGCTGCTCACGCGGTACGCCGCTGCGCTTGATCGCACGACCGACCGCTTCCTCATTCAGATAACCGGCGGCGGTGTCGATCAGGCGGTAACCAGCCATCAACGCTTCATATACGGCGTTCTCGCATTCTTCAACATCTGGAACTTGGTAGACACCAAAGCCGATAATCGGCATTTTCACACCATTGTTTAATGTCACGGTTTGCATTGTAATTCCTCCCATTGTTCAAATGTAAAGCAAACGGCCGCGGAACTGGGAAATCGGGCACCTCAGTGGGATTCCGCTTACGGTCGACTTGCATTACAATAAACCTATCGCCTTCGTGTTACACGAAGTCAAGCCGTCTTCAAAAAAATTTACTTTTCCAAGGAGGATTCCACATGTATACAGTCAAAGAAGCCGCCCAGATAACGGGACTCACCGAGCACGCTGTACGCTTTTACACGGATAAAGGCCTAGTACCAAGCGTACAACGCAATCAAAACAACATTCGGATGTTCGACGAAGAATCGATCAACTGGTTACATGGCGTCAAATGTCTCAAGCAATCCGGGATGCCGATTGGAGTCATTAAAATGTACGTCGATTTCTGTCTCGAAGGGGATTCGACCATTCCGCAACGCTACACACTCATGATGGAGCATAAGAAAGCGGCGCTCGTTAAGCTCGAAGAAGCCAAACAGCACGTTGCCCATTTGGAACAAAAAACGGCCCTATATCAGGCCATTCTGGAGCATCGTTCTCCAGACACGACCAATCCTGGCAACTGGGATAAAATTCAGCATATGCATAGTGACGTTTTTTACTCGCCCTCTGTTCGGAAGGCTAGAGATCTACGTGAAACACAACTGCTCGAAGAAAATACTCTTTTTTAAACTCCTGGTTGGCTTAGGATGAACAAGATTTACATCAGTCTAGATTGCACTAAGCACAGAAGCGTGAGTTCAATGAAAACAGCGACAGTCTAGGACTTTGATTTCTCCGTCCTTTGCTGTCGTTGTTTCAATTTCTAGAGTCAGTCTAAAACTTATTTTATGGAACTTGGACGGTATGCAATTCGAAAAACCAATGTAGCGTTCCTAAAAACATACGTTTTTCTGATTTTATCCATAAGAAATCTCCCGTGATAGACAAAGCAATGTTTTGCTTTTTTCTAAACGTATATCTTAAATTACTTCTGTTGCTCTAATACTGCGGATTTTAAAATATATTTCAGTATGAATAAGCCTGTAGACTATAATACGTCGTTAGGCAACAGGGGCCTCCACAATTGTAATCATAGTTGCAATGGATTGGGTTGCAACCATCTTTTACAAGAACAGTACATATAAATCGTGGAATAGCAGCATATTACAATTGACCGCTAACTAGAAGGGAACTGTATTGCTATGGTTGACAAGCTAAAAAAATGGCTATTTAAGCAGCCTTCACGATCTAATAGTGGCACGAGCCTTGAGCCAGTTAATGACGAAAAATCGACTGAGCTATCCGAAGAGCTGAGTATCACGCTTAAGGACAACATGACCCTACTGAAGCAGAAAATAGGACATAGCACGGATTTCAACCTTCGTTGTTTGAACGATGAACAGGGCAATCCGGTTCTCGCTGTAGGTTTTCTTCAAGGTTTGATTGATCAACAAATTTTAACGACACTGTTGGAGGAACTCACTGCAGGTATTCGAAATGGAGATGTCTCTAATCGTAATGCTGAAAGTTGGTTGATGAGTCTTATCCCTATTGGGGGTATCACTTGCCTTGAAAATGAGCAATCACTTATCGATGCCGTTCTTTATGGACAGGCAGTTCTCCTCGTCGAAGGCAGATCCAAGGCCTTTGCAGCTTCTATCAGCGGCGGGGCTAAAAGAGCTGTTGAGGAGCCAACATCGCAGACAGTAATTCGCGGTCCTAAAGAAGGGTTTACCGAGGATATTTCCACCAATATCGCACTCCTCCGGAGAAGGATCAAATCAACTGAACTCCACTTTGATTCTCGAATTATCGGATCATACACGCAGACAAAGGTATCGGTGGCATATATTCGAGGCATTGCAGATCCGGAGGTGGTTAAGGAAATCTCCAGACGGTTAGATTCCATTAACACTGATAGTATTCTCGAAAGTGGATATATCGAGGAATTTATTCAAGATGGGGTATGGACACCCTTTCCAACCATGGTTAACACCGAGCGGCCGGATACTGTAGCAGGCAGCTTGCTTGAAGGGCAAGTAGCGATATTGGTTGATGGGACCCCATTTGCCCTGATTGCTCCCGTAACCTTTTTTCGGTTCATCTCTTCCAGTGAGGACTACTACCAACGTTATGATCTAGCATCTTTTCTTCGGATCGTTCGGATGGCATCCTTTTTCTTGGCATTGCTTTTACCCGCGTTCTTTATTGCAACAACTACGTTTCACCAGGAAATGCTACCTACAACAATGCTCATCACTTTAGCTGCACAGAGAGAAAATACACCATTGCCAGCCCTACTTGAGGCAATGATAATGGAGCTCACCTTCGAAGTCATCCGTGAAGCAGGAGTACGAATGCCTCGTGCCGTAGGGCCTGCAATCTCTATCGTTGGGGCTTTGGTTCTTGGACAAGCTGCCGTTCAGGCAGGATTGGTTTCCGCAGCTATGGTCATTGTGGTATCATTCACAGCCATCTGCAACTTTGTGTTACCTGCATTCAGTATGGCTGGGTCTGTTCGTTTGCTCAGATTTGGACTTATGCTAATGGCAGGTTTATTGGGGTTATACGGCGTTTTGTCAGTCTTGGTTCCCATCCTCGTTCGATTAGTATCTGTGAATTCGTTTGGCGTTCCTTATATGATGCCGCTCGCACCTTTCTATAAGAGCAATATGAAAGACCTGTTTGTGCGTGTACCTAGGTGGAAGATGAAGAAGCGCCCTGTAATGATTGGGGATTCCAATCCAGTAAAGCAGGCAACGGAACAGGAATCATTTGCAGAACAGGCGGGAGAACACGGCCGAGATCCCATGGCGTAAGGAGGAATCGATTTGTCTCAATTAGGCAGGTTTATTTGGGTCTTGGTCATATTATTCATTTTGCCGGGTTGCTGGAACCGAGTCGAACTGAATGAGCTGTGGGTAACTGCAGCTACAGGAGTAGATATGATGGACGATGGACAGTGGATGGTGTCCTATCAGCTTATTGTTCCCTCCGCCCTTGCAAGTGGTACCGGAGGAGGAACCGGAGGGTCTTCTCAACCAGCATTCCATGTATTCTCTGTAAAGTCCAAAACCTATAGCCAGGCGTTATCGTACAGCAATTTAAAAACATCAAGACGAATTTACGTAGCACATAATCGTGTTGTATTTATCGGCAAAAGAGCGGCTGAGAAGGGAATGGACCGTTTAATCGATTTTTATCTTCGTAGTACGGAAGCGAGGGAGATGGTCAATATGATTGTAACGGACGGATTAGCATCCGATCTAATAAAGAAATTGTTGCCGCCTGAAAAACTTCAAGGCGCCGCTATGGCTGAATTAGTTGACAAAGAGAGTAATATGTTATCGATGTTTCCAAAAGTCAGGGTATATGATTTTGTATTAAGCATGAACTCGGATTCCAAATCCATCGGGGTACCTGTCGCCGAGTTGATCGGAGAAAGAGACTACCAGAACGAGCAGGAAGCAGAGAGTCTAGATGTCTTCAAAAAAACCTCGGCCCCGCTCAAACTGGCATTGACTAAATTGGCGATATTCCAAAACGGAAAGCTTAAAGGATTTCTCAACAAGAAAGAGAGTCTGGGAGTATCTTATCTGTCTCAAAAGGTTAGCAATACTGAAGTTTCGTTCCCATGCGACGAACAACCCAGTAGGGAAATGTACTCTTCCCTGCTAGTAAACTCAAGTAATGTGAAGATCACACCACAAAAAACGAGTTCTCATTACACTATGCAGGTTGGAGTGAAAATTAACGGGACTTTAAGTGAAACAACATGCACTAAGGATATTTCCAAGATGAAGACCATACATGATTTGGAAGAAGAGATTGCAAAAGAAGTGACCAGTACGATAAATGAGGGCTGGGCTAAACTTCAGGAACTTGGGGTAGATGCAACTGGTTTCGCTGACCGGATTCACCGGAGGTTCCCAAAAGAGTGGAACACAGTGAAAAAAGACTGGGAACAGGAATTCAAGAGGATAGAACTGGACATTCGAGTGGATGCACGGATTAAGCGTCCTGGACTCCTACAAAAGGGTATCGGAAGTCAAACCTAAACCAATTTGTATGAAAGGACTCAAAAAGTATGAGGGAAACCGTCACCAGGGTATCCGGGTTAGCTATCGCCTTCTCCTTGTTTCAGGTTGGCAGTACAACATTATTCCTATTGGGAGCTAAAGCCAAGCAGGATGCATGGCTAGCCATGCTGATCGGTGCACTTGCAGGCTTCGTCCTGCTAATCATGTATTTATACATGCATAAGCTTGACCCACACCGGGATTTGTATGAACTCCTATGCCATTATTGGGGAAAATGGGTTGGTAGTCTGGGTGGTCTTCTGTTCATCAGTTACTTTGCTTATGAAGCTTCCAGGAATGTCAGAGACATGGGTGAGCTCGGCGCATTGACATTGCTGAACAGAACCCCTACCGAAGTTATTACATTTATAGCATTAATTGCCTGTGCCGATGTGGTATGGTTTGGGCCGAGAGTCTGGTTCCTTCTATGTCATATATTTTTTCTTCTGCTTTTTTTGGTTACAGCACTTTACTCTTGCTTACTCCTTTTACGGGACTCATTCACTTTGAGTTTTTGTTTCCTGTATTGGAGAACGGTTTAACTCCCGTAGTGAAGGCTGCCATTCCCGAGATCATGTCTTTTCCCTTCGGTCAGACGATTCTTTTTCTTGTGCTGTTCAAGCTTGTCACGGATAAACGTAAATTACAGCGGTCGATCGTCATTGTTTACTGGATCACTGCTGTGTTCCTTATTGTAATGAATGAGCTAACAATCCTCGTTCTAGGTCCGAAATGGGCAGCATCAAGCACCTATCCCTTATTTGAGGTTACACAACTTATTCAGCTACCAAAAACATTCGAGAGAGCTGATGTTCTGTTTTCGATGATTCTATTTATTGGAATCGGAGTCAAAACAGCTGGTTTTATGTTTGGTGCCGTTATTGGACTTCAAACGATAACCCCTTTTAGATATAAGCCTGCGTTACTGTTGCTGAGCATTATCATATACGGCCTTACGTTTCTCTCCCCAAGGTTAACCGAATTTTTGTGGTTCGGTCTTAATGTTGCTTTGATTCAAATCTGGCCTATCTTTCAGATTGCTCTACCTGTCCTCCTTTTCCTGACCATGCTAATTCGGAAGAAGAAGAGAAGGGCTTATAGTTAGCAGCTACTGTAGCCATGAGCATGTTGATTTTACGCACCGGTTGAAGTGGTCAGTAGAAGTAGAAATGTGCATGTCTATACCAGAAGTCAAGTATATCAGTGTACTGATACAAGCTTGGATAAATCACCTTTTTTTCTTTTAGTTAATAAACAGGTAATTAACCATCTACTATTGAGCTAAAGGGAAACAATAGCTCAATAGACACAAGGAGATGGCAGCCGATAATGTAGCTGTTTCTGTTCTAACATAAAAGTAAAAGACCTCCATATCATTGAAGTACGCCCTTTAGAATAGACAAGGATAGGTATGTGTAAAGCTGAAACGGGAAAACGACATACTAAACAGAAGATGAAGCACACAAATATGTAACCATTGAGATTCAACTATTTTTGCAGCATGACCATGACGTCTTAGATGAACCATAAAAAGGTACTCCTGCTCATGCAGGTCTTGGGAATCGGCTCACAAAATCGCCGGAAGTCTCGTTGCAACTATACTTCTTCTACGGAAGGTCGTGTGGCGAAAAACCTGCTAAAACAGGATTTCAAGGCGCACAAACCTAATCAAAAATGGGTCACAGATATCACGCAATATCGTGTAGGGGGTTGCTGGGTATATCTATCTGCGATTAAAGATAATTCAACAATGAAATTGTAGCCCACCAACTCAGCGAACATAACGACAACGAATTGATTGTATAGACATTCGCCAAAGCCTTTCCAAGCAAAAAGACGTGACCGGACTGGTCGTTCACAGCGACTAGGGCTTCCAGTACACGTCTCACACTTACCACGACATGCTGCCAAAGGTTGGCACACAAATCAGCATGTCTTGTCATTTTACAACTATTTATCTGATCTTTATGGTCACTTTGTCTTAACCTGCCAATTCAATTAATCATAACAGAGAGCTTATTTTGTATACATTATTTGTAATGCAGCATTGCTTTTAATTACACATTAATTCTTCACTCGCCGACCAGTCAAGGTTAGCGGGGATTGGCTTTGCTTACCTTTAAGCTCCTCCATGTGTTGCAAAGATTTGAAATCCCTCATTATGGCTGTCCAGAAAAATAGGTACAGTTAAGGTAAACAAAAAACTACTCGCAACGATCAACATTACCACTTTTTTCAACATTATTTAACCACACCTTTTCAATGAGATTGTAAAACTCTGTTTTGGTTTCAGGAACCGCATGGGCTTTGAAACGCACAAACAACCCCATACAATTTATAAAATATGTCTCATTATTTAGTATATGCGCTTTTACCATTAGCCGCATTTCGTGCCTGTGCGAATAATTCCTCTGCAATGTCAAATAGTTTGGGCGAATAGAGTAGATTGTCCATGATAGCTCCCACCACTCGACGGATCGCATCCAACTTGTCCAACTCCGCACAGCGAAACAAAAATGGCTCGATTCGTCTCATATTCGGTGCGGTGTCGATGATATAGTTCTCTATAAATAGATCATAAAAATAGCCTTCTGGTAAACCCATAGCCTCAGTAATGCGATCTATCTGGTTAACAGACATAGACTTATTCCCTGTCACAATAGCACTTACTATTCCCCTATTCATACCTGCTATATGCCCGAATTGCGTTAGACTCATGCCCTCTTGTTTTAAGTATCTGTCCAATTCTGCTCGTACCCGTAGGTGTATGCTTCATGCCATAGCCACCCTTCGCATAGAAATTCCATATTTTCTAAAAACAAAGAAGATTGTCCAGAATCACAAAAAAGCGCGCCCTCCAAAAAGCTTGGAAGCCGCGCTGTGCTTGAGTTGATAGCTATGCTGGTGAAGGGAATTGAACCCCCGGCCTACGCATTACGAGTGCGTTGCTCTACCCCTGAGCTACACCAGCAGGTCAGTGTAACTGACAACAAAAACTATTATACTCTTAGTTACATAAAAATCAATCACTTACATCAACTTTATCAACTAGGATTTGGATTTAGTTCGGTAACATTTCCTGTCGCGGTGCCAGATAGTTTCTCTGCGACGGAACGGAGCTTTTGGTGACTGGAGGAAGGCTTGTCACGGCGATCATCAATTTTGACCGAAGTGGAAACACGCTTGGCTCCAGACAGGAATGGCGCTTCGTGCAGCGCAGCAATGGCGGTGAACACATCGTCCAACGAACCTTCAATAATCGTACTCATAGAGGTAAGCTCATAGGTAATTCCTTTTTGCGTCTTCAACATTTTTTGCATCTGGGCAACGTAGTCGCTCAGGCTTGTACTCCCCGTTCCAATCGGGATCACTGTCACTTCTGCAATAGCCATCGCCAAGTTCCTCCTTTAATTTAAAATCGTCGCTTCTTTAAAAATCTAAAATCTCAGTCCGATAGAGCGAGTAACCCTATTTCATAAAAAAAGTTCATATGTATGCTGCTTGTTTCTGTAGGAAACACTCTATCATTCATTGTACCGTTCAAACTGCCTCAATTCAAATACAGCCCGCGACTTCTCTGCATATTTTGATTTTCCACTCCTTTTCCTTTACGTATGGCTTCGAATGTTGCTATAATACTCCTTGCACTTATTTGAAATTTTAAGTTTATACACACAATATGTTGGGTTAAATATTCATAACACGTCTAAATATAGTGATGTAGCCGATAAATCGTACGGGAACCATCTTTTCCCCCTTCATTGGCAGGTGCATCGCTATTTCTATGTTATTGGATTACATACAGCCCCCAAATGCTGTCTGACCATCGCTTTTTTCGCCATTATCTTCTCATCATGATCATTTTCATGCCTATTCCCAAGTATGATTCCAAATCAGGAAAGCGAGGAATTAATCCTATGCCACAACTCGTAACCAAACCAAACAATCGCCAGTTGGCTTTTGATGAAATACGCATTTCCGTATATGCCGACCGTGTACTCAGCGGGCTAGACAAGCTGGATAAAGATCGTCTCATTCGCGGTGTAACTAGCAAGCTGCGCCGGGACGAAGTCACGGGGGATGACATCAGCAACGCGTTTGCGATGGCTGCCCTTGAACTGGTTAGCAAGGAAGAACCGGACTGGAAATTTGCCGCTGCACGTGCTTTGCTCACTTCCTTGTATAAAAAAGCGGCCACTCACCGCCGTTATAAATCCTATGCGGACGAGCCTTACGGTGCTTTTTATCCACTGATCACGGATTTGGTCCAAAAAGGAATTTACCGTCAAGAACTGCTCGACTACTATACCAAGGAGCAGATTGATGAGTTGGGCGATTCCATATTGCCGAAAAATGATCTGCTGTTCGATTATATCGGGTTGTTAACGCTGTCTGAGCGCTATTTGGCCAATGATTTTGACGGACGCGTAATGGAACTGCCGCAGGAACGCTACATGATCATCGCGATGTACCTGATGCACCAAGAGCCTGCCGACAAGCGGATGGAGCTGGTCAAAGAAGCGTACTGGGCGATGAGCAACATGTACATGACAGCAGCTACACCAACCATGTCCAATGCCGGAAAAAAGGTGGCCGGACAGCTCTCCAGCTGCTTTATCGACACCGTAGACGACTCGTTGGAAGGTATTTTCGACTCCAATACGGATGTAGCCCGTCTTAGCAAAATGGGTGGCGGTATCGGCGTGTACCTCGGTAAAGTACGGGCGCGTGGCTCTGATATCCGTGGACATAAAAATACAAGTTCCGGCGTCATTCCGTGGATTCGCCAGTTGAACAATACAGCTGTTAGCGTAGACCAATTGGGTACTCGCAAAGGTGCAATTGCCGTATATCTGGACGTATTCCATAAGGACATTCTCGCGTTCCTTGACCTGAAGCTGAACAACGGTGACGAACGGATGCGTGCCCATGACGTGTTCCACGGCGTATGTCTGCCCGATCTGTTCATGGAGCGGGTCGAAGCACGGGGCGAATGGAATCTGTTCTGTCCGCATGAAGTGAAGAAGGTGATGGGCTGGAAAGATGACAAGGGCCGTCCACTGGGCCTGGAGGATTTTTATGATGAAACCTTCGGTTCAGGTACCTTCCGCGAGAAATACGAAGAGGCGTCGCAGCATCCCATTCTCTCTCGTATTACAGTGCCTGCCATCGACATTATGAAGCGCCTGATGAAGTCACAACTGGAAACAGGTACACCTTACATGTTCTACCGTGATACGGTAAACCGGGCGAACCCGAACCGTGCCCATGGTATGGTGTATTCCTCCAACCTGTGTACGGAAATTATGCAAAACCAATCTGCAACTGTAGTAGAAAAAGAAGAATTGGTCACCAAGGACGGACAAACACGCATCGTTATTTCCAAAATTCCTGGCGACTTTGTGGTGTGCAACCTGAACTCCATCCATCTGGCTCGTGCGGTTCCGGCAGGTGTGCTGGATCGCCTCGTACCGATTCAGGTACGTATGCTGGATAATGTTATTGATATCAACAACATTGAAGTACTGCAAGCACAATATACGAACAGCCAATATCGCGCTGTCGGTCTGGGTACATTTGGACTGCATCATCTACTCGCACTGGAAGGTATCCGTTGGGAATCCGATGAAGCGGTAACCTATAATGATCATTTGTATGAAAAAATTAACTACCTGGCAGTCAAATCCAGCATGGAGCTAGCGAAAGAAAAAGGCCGTTATGCCAAATTCGAGGGTTCTGACTGGTCTACTGGGCACTATTTCACTTCCCGTGGCTATACGGATGGTACACGTGAAGGCAAATTTGTCACTACGTCCGAGTGGAGCGAGCTTGCAGAAGAAGTCAAACAAAATGGTGTCCGCAACGCATGGCTGTTCGCCATCGCGCCTAACGGGTCCACGTCTATTATTGCAGGCTCTACCGCCAGCATTGATCCATTGTACGAGCTGCTTTCCTATGAAGAGAAAACAACTTACAAGATTGCTAACCCTGCACCGGATTTGAACGAAAAAACCATCTGGTACTACAAGACGGCTTTCTTGCTGGATCAACACGCTTCGATCAACATGGCTTCTGCACGTCAGCGTCATATTGACCAGGGCCAAAGCTTTAACCTGTATGTACGGCCTGATATTAAAGCAACTGAATTTTTAGAGCTGCACATCCATGCCTGGAAATCAGGTATGAAATCGACCTATTATGTACGCAGCCGCGCACTGACGATTGAAGAATGTGATAGCTGCGCATCCTAAACTAAAGGAGAGAAGCTCTCATGCAGTTACAGAAAATTTTTAACACGGAAGCGCCAAATCGCTCTACCCGTATTATTGAAGGCGAAAGCTCCGGTATTTTGAATTGGAACGATATTCGGATGCCGCATATGTACAAATTGTATAAAGTGCTACTGCTGAACCACTGGATTCCAGATGAAATTCCGATGTCCAAGGACGCGTCCCAGTTCCCTGTGCTGGATGCCGAAGAACAGCGCACCTTCAAAATTAACATCGGCCTGCTGGCTGTGTTGGATTCGATGCAAACGATGTTTGTCGGGGATGTAAAACGCTATTTTACCGACTCGTCACTGGAAGCTATTTCAGCGATTATCGGGCAGCAGGAAGTGGTGCATAACCAGTCCTACTCCTACGTTCTGTCTTCTTTGGTGTCAGATCAGGAACAGAAGGAAATTTTTGAATACTGGAAAAACGATCCTGTCCTGCTGGAGCGTAACACATTCATCTCGGATATTTATCAGGAGTTCCGCGATGAGCAGAACCCACAAACCTTTTTCCAAGCGATGGTAGCCGATTTGATTTTGGAAGGCATTTTCTTTTACAGCACATTTGCTTTCTTCTACAATTTGGCCCGTGATCAGAAAATGATGGCAACCAGCCAAATGATCTCGTATATTCAGCGTGATGAAAATCAGCATTGCTACTTCTTCGCCGAAGTGTTCAAGCAGCTATTGTCCGATTTCCCTGAGTTGAATACCAAGGAAAATACGGACTATGTCTATCGTATGATTGACCGAGCTGTGGAGTTGGAAACGAATTGGGCGCATTATACGCTCAAAGAGGTTCGCGGCATCGACTTGAACGAGCTGAGCGATTACATCAAATACATGGCAAATATGCGCCTGAGACTGCTTGGTATGGACAAAGCGTACGAAGGCGTAGATGTTAACTGTATGCCTTGGATTAAACCATTCTCAGACGAAGCGCTGAATGCGACAAAAACGGACTTTTTTGAAGCAAAATCACGCAATTATGGCAAGGTCGGAGATGACAACGGATTTGACGATTTGTAAGTCATAAGATACAGCCTTAACTCGGTACTTACCGGGCTAAGGCTTTTTTCATGAGAATTTACGCAAATACGCAAAAAAATCATGAAACATCTAAATAACTATTCATATTTTCCTATTTGTACACGATATATATGAAGGTGAAAAAAATATAGTAAGGAGCATATTATGAAAAGCAGCGTTAAAAAAAGAATGGGATTACAATCCAAACTCTACTTCATCTTGCTCATTCCTTTAATAGTGATTGGCGTCATTGTTCTGTGGACGACCAATCAATCTATCCAAAATGCTTCTCTATCAACCATGCAGCTAAACAATGAAACGCTGGCAAAGAACACGGCTCAGTCATTGGACAAATCTGCAGTCAAGAGCTTAAATACTGATTCATCTGAGCAAAGTAGCGAGTATAAGCAGCTTCGGAACGAGTTAAATACGCTCAGGCTGCAAACTGGAATCCTGTACATCTATCTGTACAACCGTGTGGGCAATGAGTGGAAAATTACGGTGGATGGAGCCGCATGGGACGACAAAGACTACAGTCCATTCGGAACTCCTGTAAGTTTTACCCTTAAAGAAACGGAAGAGAAATTGAAACAAGGGGAAACAGTGACTACAGATATTACAACGGACCCTGAGTGGGGGACGATGTTTTCCTCCTTTACTCCCATTAAGGATACAGATGGAACCATCATTGGTTATTTGGGAATCGATAGATCCCTGTCCTCTGTGACTGAAGTATACGAACATACCTTGCCCGAGGCCTACCGATTAGTTATTCCTGTTATCTCCATCATTCTGATCATCTCAATTGCCGCTATGATGATGGTAACCCGGCGGATACTGCGTCAGGTGAGATTTATTAAAAATACACTGGAGCAAGTAGCCGACGGCAACCTTACGGTTACATCGTCGCAAGTAACATATGATCAGTTAGGCGAAATCAGCAAATTGACAAACAAAATGGTGGAAGCCATGTCCAATATGATTGTGGATATTCAAAGCAGTTCTAGCACACTCCAGCATGCATCAGAGAATATCGTCGTGACAACGGAGGGGACACTCCACCAAACTGAGGAACTGTCCCGCACACTCCAGCAAATTGCCGATGTCTCTATTAACCAAGCGGATCAAGCAGTGGAATCGGTTCAACAATCTGACCGATTAGGACAAACGCTGGATGAAGTCGGAAGCCATGTGCAACAATTTACGGATACGGCCCATCATCTCAATGAGGTTCGTAATCAGGTAGCTAGTGAGCATGAACTGTTATTAGAGAAAGGACGAGAAAGCGCCTTGCGTATCAAGCAGATGCAGCGCATGTCACACGCGTTAACCGAAAAATCCCGCGAGGCGGCTAACATCGGTCAGCAGGTACAGGGCATCGTAAAGCAGACGCAGATTTTGTCCTTTAATGCATCTATTGAAGCCTCACGTGCAGGCGAAGCTGGCAAGGGTTTTTCTGTGGTCGCTCATGAAATGGGACAACTTGCCCAACAATCCGCCATATCGATTCGTGAAATCGACGAAATCTTAAAAAGCTTTGTTGAGCAAATTGAGCAAATGGGTGATCAATTTGATGAAAACATAAAGACCGTCAATCAACAAGAAACCCAAATTTCTGTATGTCTACAGTCTGTTGACAAAGTCACCCAGGTTTCACAGGAAGTTCAGGAGTTAGCTGCACATCTGGCTCAATTGACGGCAGAGATGCAAGAGGTACGTCACAGCGTAGATCAACATTTAAATCACACAGCCAGCGCGGCACAGCAGACTGCCGGAATGACAGAAGATGTATCAGCAAGCGCTCAGAAGCAGGCCCTAGCGGTAAAAGAACTATCCGAAGTAGCCCGCAATCTGACCACACTATCAAACAATCTGCAGCGACATGCTGACCAGTTCCGGGTGAAAAACGCTGAATAGTAAAAAAGGGATTACCCATGCATGATGAATTGTGACTCGTAAGATGAACCTTTGAAAAAGCGTTTCTTTTACGGGTCATTTGCGTTTTCAACAGATGAATACAAGATGTGTCTAGAGCGGATCAGTGGCAGATGATCTATGCGTGCGTGTCGACTAAGAGGCACTTCTTTTCTTTACATACTAAACATGCATCTGTGCTGATTGCCCATGATTGGCTATTTGCGGCTTCAGTTCATCCATGATCCATTCAGCCGCTTCCTCGCCAGCCTCGACGCATTCAGGCCATTTTGTAAAATCAAACGCCGCAATATGTCCGACTTCAGGGCGAATAACAACGTCTGCTAGCCGGAGACTATTATGCTTTCGTTCGGCGGTCATCAAGCTGTAAGAGCGGTATACAACTTCCACCATATTTCGCGGCGGCTTCTTTTCATGTCCCCGTGCCACATCAACAGCAATTACTAAACAATCTGCTTCCCGACTCATCTCTTCTACAGGCAAATTGTTTAATACCCCTCCGTCGACCAGCATCTTGCCTTCATGCATCACAGGAGCGAATAAGCCAGGAAACGCCATCGTAGCCCGCAGTGCTGTCACCAAATCACCTTGTTCAAAAATGAATTGCTTGCCTTCCAGTAAATCGACAGAAACAGCTTTAAAACGGATAAGAAGATCCTCAATCTTCTGCGTATGCTGTCCATACTGCTGCAGTAGCTCATTCACCACCGTATTCATGCTGTTACCGCCAATTAAACCACGATGGCGTATGCCGATATCCAACAGGCGGTATTTAGGTGTCTTTTTAATACAATCCAATAGAGCATCCGTAGGAACACCCGCCGCATAAAGTCCGCCAACAATGCCGCCCATACTCGTACCGACGATACAATCGACCTGAATCCCGTGTCTTTCGAACGCTCTCAGTACCCCCAAATGAGCAAGTCCTCTGACTGCTCCCCCACCCAAAACCAATCCTACCTTCGGCATATACGCAACCCCTTTACATGTATTTACTGCATGCGTCCAAACACACAAAAGACCCAAAAACTAAACGTAAGGAGGCCAGCTTCCTCTCCTCACAAATGACTCATTCCTGTTATATTCAAAAATGAAAAGCCTCGCTTAGAAAATCGGAAAGCAACCCTTTTTCCTCGTCAGAAAGATCCGAAATGGATTGCAGAAAACGGGAAACCAGCTCCGTAATTTCAAGGCCTAGTTCATCGTTCATCGTTTGTAAGGCCATACCCAACACAGTGCCAACAAACATGGTCATGCCCATTTCCTTGCTTGGCGCTGTAAGGACAATCCGCTGAATCCAGGGACCTCTTTTACCTCCCAGCTTCTTCAAGTACATCAAAAGCAGCCCTATAATATAGGCGCAAAAATTGATTCTGACACTGGCTTCAGGAATTTCAGCCCAAATTTTTCGGACCGCCTCATTGGGACCTGTATTGTTCAAATCCTTGAGCAGTCCCGAGATATTCTCGACGGTATTTTTCCAATCCACCAGATCCACTAATTCATTCCGGGACTGGTTGAACAAATCCGAAGCTTTATCTGTAGGTACAAATACAACCTGTGAACGTCCGGTTACCTTGGTATTCACCTCATAGCTGCGCGTAATAAACCCGAGCTTTTCAATTTCTTTCAGCATGTCATAGGCCGTCCACTTACTAACCCCTAATGATTTAGCCAAGGCCTCATAATGAATAGGTAGTTTTGTTTTTTGGTACAGTTCCACTAATGTATGCAAAAATTGCAGTCGGCGTTTAGTAAGTGACACGATAGCGTTGTAACCTCCCTGTGTAATTCTCTATGAATTCGTTTTTGGGTTTTTTGTGTCTAAATATTAGCACTGAATACCCATATAAGCAAGCCTCATAATGATTATTGATTCTCACACAGCGGGCTGCTCTTTTACATATTTCCTTTTTAATTGGCTTGTGTTATATTTTTATCCATATCGTTTTTTGGTTTTTTTGGTCTTTACGGTCTTTTGTGTGATTATTTTATTGGAGGGAAACGTTCATGCAATCAGCTCTCAAGCCCAACGGCATTACTATTACGGGTGCAGGATTCTATGTACCGGCATCACTATTCACCAATTTGGAATTAGCCGCATCTCTGGATACATCCGATGAATGGATCACTCAGCGAACAGGTATCCGTCAGCGATATATCGCAGAAGCATCCGCAGAAACCTCTGATCTTGCCGTCCTGGCTGCAACTCATGCTTTACACCGTGCTCAATTATCATCGGAAGATGTGGATCTTATTGTAGTGGCAACGTCCACCCCTGACTATGCTTTCCCTTCCACGGCCATGTTGGTCAAGCAAAAGCTAGGAAGCCGCGCACCTGCATTCGACTTATCGGCAGCCTGCTCCGGTTTTGTATATGCCCTCTCGATCAGCAGTGACATGATGAAGGCGGGTGCATACCACAACGTCCTGGTGATTGGAGCAGACAAGTTCTCCAAAATCGTAGATTGGCAGGACCGTAATACCGCCGTTTTATTTGGAGATGGAGCAGGTGCTGTTGTCCTTCAATCTCATCCCGGTGCTTTCTCGTCTTTTTCCTTGCTTGGCTCGGAAGAACGTGGAGCAGACATGCTGATCTCCCCCGTCACAGGGCCTATTACAATGCATGGACGAGAGGTTTTCAAGTTTGGGGTGCGCATTCTGGAATCTATGCTGACTAAAGTTATGGAGGAATTAAGATTAAGCATAGATGATATTGCTTTGATCATTCCGCATCAGGCCAATATCCGAATCATTGAACATGCGGCAGTTAAGTTGAAAATTCCACTGGATAAGTTCTTTATAAATATCGAAAAATACGGAAATACGTCAGCTGCTTCTATTCCCATTGCGCTCGCGGAAGCTATGGAACAGCAGCGAATTCAAGCTGGTGATATTGTCGTCCTGGCTGGCTTCGGCGCAGGATTAGCCTGGGGTGTTCAAGTTATTCAGATCGCATAAATTCTTCAGTTCAACAGACAAAAAGGAGTAAACTAAAATGGAGCATTCGCAAACGTAGCGAGTGCTCCATTTTTATGTTTTGAAAGCCAAGCAGAGTTCACCTTTATCCGAGTAGGTGCATACATATAACCTAGAAGTGTGTATTCAAGCACTCCAGACTCATACCTGTTCTTATGATGGAGGTAGCGCGGCTGTTTTCACCTGTTTCGTATAAGAAGGATAGCCTCCCGTATGCTGGAGCATTTCGATTTCACGCAAAATACGCGGCAAGTCAGCGACCGAGTTCATCACGATGTGGGCTCCTGCCCTTTTCAAACCATATACACTCTGTCTGCGCCGTTCCTCAGCCACTCTGTCATCCGCTTCATGGCTGGTCGTTTGAGCTGCGGTCGTCACGCTTTCGTTATGGTTCAACACACCAATCGTCCATACACCGGCGTTCCGTCCCTCTTGCATATCGGCTACTGTATCTCCTACTTTCACAATATCGCTAAGTGGGAATACCTGCAAGCGATGTGCAATTTCATAGATCATCCACGGATAAGGCCTCCCCTGCGAAACTTCACAAGGGGCTACCATACAATCCAACGTATAGGGAGACTGTGCAGGCGTAAACTTGTGACTGAGCATTTCCATCGGACAGGATGCAGTGGCGCCTGACTGAATGCGACGATCCTGCAACTCCTGCAGCGCCCTGTCTATACCGATAGCAGGCTCAGCCCCTTGGATCAAGGAGCGGAGAACAGGGACAAGCTCAAGATAAATATGCTCAATATCCGCTCTGCCAGGATGCGCACCAAAGCACTCCAGCCATTTTTTCCGAACCTCTGAAAGTCCCAGCACATTCGCAATATGATCCCGGATCGGCATTCCTCGCCCATGAGATACCTGTTCTTCAGTTACCTGTATACCTTTCCATCTGAAAATGTCACGCATTCCCTGGGTTAAGCCTCGTCCTCCGGGGTCTAACAATGTACTTTCGAGATTAAAAATAACCGCCTGTATCATGCAATCCCCGCCTTTCCGTACCGCGGCTATCCGCAATCTTTATTTTGCTTAGGAACATGATACACAGCTAACGTAAACTGAAATGTCGTAAACGGTAAGCGGATTGTAATTGAAAATAAATTCCTTGATTGGTTGTGAATACCGAGTGTGATAAGAGGAGGAGTCGCAACATGAGACAGCCTTGGAATGAATTTAATTCCAAAATGCCTTGGCGGATGGAGCTTGGTTGTTATGCGCTGAATAAACTGGCCTGTGGAGGATTAGTTTTTGGTCTCTTATGGATCTACTGCTATCTGACAGAGGAAATAACAGGGATTCCTCTGACTATAGCAGGCAATAGTGGTGAACTGACCGCGCAGCTGTGGGCCTATGGTTTTGCCCTTCCTGCCGCTCTTGCCGCTGATGCGCTACGCGATCTTTTACCCTGGCTTCGCAAGCCCGAGCAGCTCACCCTATACCTCGCTGCAGGATTCAGCGTCTTTCTCCTGCTAGGTTCTTTGATGTCGCCTGCCGGAACGGGCATTGCATGGAGCAACGGCATAGCAGGTGCAGGGATTACACTGCTGTATTATGGAGGAAGGTACTGGCTGAACCGTGAATATGGATTACAGATCATGCTGGCCTTCCTCCTGCCACTGCTGCTATGGCCTATAGGGCTTCAATAATGTCACCAGCTATCACAGAGGCAGGATGCTGGCGATGACGTGCGGCTGTTTCTCCAGCCGCACCATGCAAATACACGCCAAAGGCTGCTGCCTGCGAAGCATTCAAGCCCTGGGCCAGCAAACCTGCGATGATGCCTGTCAGCACATCGCCCGCACCGCCTGTCGCCATCCCAGCATGGCCTGTGGTATTGACGTAGGCTGTTCCGTCAGGACAAGCGATGACAGTGCGCGCTCCTTTGAGCACCAGCGTGACCCCACGTGTTCGGGAGTACTCCCGGGCATGGGTGATGCGGTCACGCTGCACCTCTGCTGTCGGTATGCCCAGCAGACGAGCCATTTCACCGGGGTGCGGCGTTAGTACGACCGCCGCACTTCTCGGCTTCCAAGCCTCCAGCTCAGGCCCCGCCGAGGCGAGGATGTTCAAGGCGTCCGCATCAAGCACAAGCGGACCGCCGTATTCCTCCCACAGGCGGCGCAGCCAGCCAGTGTCCCCTGCAAAGCGACCGAGGCCGGGGCCGACGGCCAGCACATCACGTGCCTGCGCGAGCTGTAGCAACTCGTCTGCGGAGTCGGCATTCCATTCGCCGTCTCCGCCTGCTGCTGCGGCAGCGAGCATCAGTTCCGGCGCGGCTCCAATGACGCGCGGCAACAACGCCTCGGGCACTGCCCACGTGACAAGGCCGCTGCCGATGCGCAGGGCGGCACGTGCGGCCAGCAAGCCCGCCCCGCTCATGCGCAGGCTTCCGGCCGCGACGAGAACATGGCCGTAGGTGCCCTTGTGCCCGTCCGGCACGCGGCTGCGGCTTACATCCACGTCCAGTGCAGCGCGCAGCGTGTCACGGGTCAAGAGCCGCAGCTGCACGCCGCACTCACGGGCAAGGCCGGGTGGAATACCGATGTAGCGTACCACCACATCGCCTGTGGTCCCGGCGCCCGGATATTGGACGAGCCCACGCTTCAAGTAGGCGAGGCATACGGTGACGCGCGCACGAATGCATGGCTCGTGCAGCGCACCTGTGTCGGCGTCGAGGCCGCTAGGCACGTCTACCGACACGAGCGGCACGCCGCTGGCATTGGCCTCGCGGATCAGCGAGGCGTAGGGTTCGCGCGGCGGGCCTTGCGTGCCCGTACCTAGCAGGGCATCGACGATGCCGGAGGCACCGCGCAGGTCGAGGGTATCCCGGCCATAGAGGATCACCGGGATACCCAGAGCCGCGATGATATCGCGTTGCGCAGCCGCTTCACCGCGTAGCGTGTCTGGCGGCTCGACGTACACAACGGTGACGCGCAGCCCTGCATCGGTCAGATGACGGGCTGCCACCAGTCCGTCACCACCGTTGTTGCCTTTGCCTATGAGGATATACCAGTGTTCTCGTTCCCGTAAGTCATGTCGTCCTTGATTCCACGTCTCTGTCCGTATAACACCGCCATGTCCCGGTATATCCCCCGGACCTGTCTGTGTAATCTCTTCTATCCACTGCGACCCCAACACTTCAGCACGATCATTTTCACGTGTTAGATCAGCAGTGCCTACTGAGAAGCCGTCGCCATGGCTTTTCCCACTTCTTTCGGCACATAGCTTCAACACCTCGTCAGCTACCGCGCGCCCGGCATTTTCCATCAAGGTAAGGGCCGGAATACCCAGCTTGTCAATTGTATAGCGATCCAATTCTCGCATTTCTTCGGCGGTCACCATATACATGCTTTTCGCCTCCCGTATGGCTATCCCTGCTTATTAATATCCAACCGTAAAACGGGAATTGACAAATTCCCCTTCTACTAACTCATCAATCAGGGCTACCGCATAATCTTCGACTGAGATACGGCTATGGCCTAATTCGTCAACCACCAAATGATCCAAACCAATACGGAACTGTCCTGTACGTTTTCCCGATTCAATTATTCCGGCAGGACTACAATAGGTCCAGTCTACATCCGCAACGCGGTACAGCTCTAGTGCATCTGCATGGGCAGCCGCCAGTGGCTTCACTTCCTCTGGAAACTCGGCGGTATCCATGAGTCGTTCACCGTTTTCTGTTTTCAAGCTTCCCGCTCCGCCCACAACAAGTATGCGCTGCACGCCGGAACGCCGGGTTCCTTCCAGCAAAGAACGAGTCGCTTCGAGCAGTTCTTCCTCTTCTCCAAACTTGGGACCGTACGCGCTAATGATAGCATCGTGCCCTTTAGCAACATCCGTAACGGAATTCGGATTTAGAATATCTGCTTGAACTACCGTCAAATATTCACTTTGCTCCGTCATACGTTGCGGATCGCGCACCGCCGCCGTCACTTCATACTTACGCTTGATTGCTTCCTTTACTAACGCTTGACCAATGGTTCCTGTTGCTCCGAAAATAATAACTTTCATATAATTGTGCCCTCTTCCTGTCTATAATTTACTTACTGTTATTTATCCGTTTTATGTCCAGCTTAAACCCGTGCAAGATATCGATTCGATGTCTCATGATGTTCTGTTGCAATTTCTACATTTTTATCCATGCCGAATCTCCTCCTGCTTGTAATCTTGTCTATTTTACCAAAAAATACTTCATATATCCTGGTCAAAGGGATACAAGCCCTTGAAATGCCTGTATGGTCTGTGCAATAGTGTAGAAAGAACAATGGAAGGAGGGATTGCGGGTGTCCCCGACGGACTTCGCGGCGTTAGCCGCATATATCTCACCCGGTCTGATTGCCTTCCTGCTGGCGTTGTCTTTGCTGGTATGGCTGTATGTTCACAGTGCAGCCCAGCTTCGAAATTCGCGTCAGCAGCGGCTGGAAGAATTACAGGAATCGCTGCGTATCTATGGACGATTAGCTGGTTGTCTCCAAACCGCTACCCAGAACGGGTTCAATAACAGCGAAAGGCAGTACCAGAACGGACTCATCCACGCTCTTCAGGAAGCCAAAGCTACTCCCTATTTGACCCCTCACCTTCAAGAGCAGGTTCAAGCATCCCTTCGGGAATGTGATACGTTCCGCAGAGAATTGCTTCTCAAATCACTGGAGCGTGAAATGAACAAACTCATTGAGGAACGGCGTCTTGTTCTGCTGGAATCTCATGCTCCGGGCTGGGGAACAGCATTGTGGAAGCTATTACGCCCAGCAGCTGGTCCGTTGGCGCTGGCAGGAATCGTCTGGTTGGTTACAAGGCTGGTTATGGAACTGATAGCCTCCAGCCATGTCGATGTTAGTCTGCCCGATATTGCACAATCTGCCTCATGGCTCAAAGGGTATGCATGGATGAGATTCGTTTCAGGCCTGATCGCCCTACTGTATGTATATCGACTGATGACCCTTCGCAGGCAAAATGATCTGGACGTGACGGCATCCCATTTTCCAACAAGCCTGTTGTGCTTGGTAATCGCCGCTGTCGCCCTGTTTCAATGGATCGGACCGGAAGCGTCTCCCTACATACTGGCTGTTCAGCTTGTGCTGTTCTTGATTGGCTTCCGACTTACCCGAGGCCGCTCGCGCAGTGATCGCCCTTATGTTGGTCATCCCGGATTGATCAAGGCAGATGCTTCTCAACATCACGATTTACACGCAGCAGATAAAGATAAAACGGCTGACTCTTCTTTGGCAGAAGAACATATTCGGTCCTAAACACCAATGGCACAGGACTCTATCCCGTATCCACCCTGCAAATCACATACCATCATAGGACATCCCAACTAACAAAGATAGAGTTCAATGGGGTGTCCTGTTTTTTGAACAATTTTTGGCTTTTTGAGGGGTTAGGCTTGTGCCAGTGATCAAGGAAAGGGTATATTGTTTATATAAATGTAAATCATATCGTTTTTTATGTATGAATATTGAAAAAAATCCATATATGTTAAACTACCATCAATTTATGATGTACGTTAGAATTGGAGGAACTATGCAACTGGACATTTCTGAAAAATCACTTCCCGTTTATGAAGCGCTGGCCAGTGAGGTTCGGCTAAACATGATTGTTCTGCTTGCGGAGAAGCCTATGAATATACGTGAGCTGGCGGAAGCGTTGGGGCTCAGCAGTGCGATTATGACGATGCATGTCAAGAAACTGGAGAGAGCGTCCATTATTTCGACCAAAATGCTGCCTGGACGAGGCGGGGTACAGAAAGTGTGCTCACTGGCTACAGACAAAATTGAAATCGCCATGCCACGCTACCAGCAGGATGTACGACAATTCCATCAGACGGAGATTTCTGTCGGACACTTTACAGATTTTGAAATACAGGCGACCTGCGGACTGGCTACCGTCGAAAAGATCATTGGTGAATTCGATGAACCTCGTTCGTTCTTGGACCCTGAGCGCTTCAATTCCAAAATTCTGTGGTTTAGCCAAGGATATATGGATTATAAGGTGCCGAATTTCCTACTGTCCAGCCAAAAAGCTGAGGAACTGGAAATTTCGATGGAACTATCATCCGAGGCCCCTTTTACCAATGATAATTGGCCTTCAGATATCACTTTTTTCCTAAATGATGTGAATTTGGGTACATGGACCAGCCCAGGGGATTTCGGGGATAACCGTGGTAAATACACACCTGCATGGTGGCCTGATTTTATCAATCAATATGGTCTCCTTAAAAGACTTCGCGTTACCTCCGAGGGTACCTTTATGGATGGCAAGCAGATATCCGACGTGACTTTAAGCCAAGTGCTGATTGATCAGAAGCAATGGAAATTCCGCATTGCCATATTGGATGATGCCCAGCATGTTGGAGGAGTTACTCTGTTCGGTACCGGATTTGGTAACTACAATCAGGACATCCTGTTCCGTTTGTACTACAAACATGCAGAAAATCATACCAAAACAGTAACGGTAGAAGCTGGGGATAGCAGCAAATAGCTTTTAGTCCACTTCAAAACCTGAACACGGCGTTTTGCCCATGCCTTTCATGGGAAAAAAAGCGCCGTGTTTTATTTTTTCATCCACTTATATCGTACTCTTTTGCCACGTGTTATCCGATTAGTGTACAGGTTCAATACACACAGGTGAAGGAACCTCGAGCACATATCCCGTTCGGGACAGCCGTCCATCCTCACTATGGATGGCAAAGGATAAGATGTTGTTTCCATCCTGATTCGCCACTACCAGATAACCGGACAAGATGTTGAAGTTACGAGGTGTGCTGCCGAAGGTTTCCACCCATTCCACCGTCTTCAGCTTGCCGCTGTCCAGGTCGACATGGTATAGCACGATGCTGTCATGGCCGCGGTTTGACACATACAAAAAGCGTCCACAGGGCGTAATCCGAATATCGGCTGCTGTATTTTCTACATCTATAATGCCTTCTGGCAGTGTGGACAGGCTTTGCATCAATGTAAGCTCACCATTACGTTCGTTATAACTAAACACAGCAACTGTATTGTTCAACTCATTGGCGACAAAAGCATATGGACGCGAAGGATGAAAAACCAGATGACGCGGTCCAGAACCAGGTGGCAAATCTGTCTCACGATGGGTCACCAGTTTTCCATCCTCTGTCAAACGGTATACCACAATCTGATCCAGTCCCAGATCACATATCAGGGCATACTGTCCTGAAGGATCTGGAATAATCGAATGCGGATGTGCCGCATCCTGGCGGTCCTGGCGAATACCTGAGCCGGTATGCTGAACTTGCCCCGACATGTCTCCTAATCCTCCAGCTTCCTTCGCAGGGAACACAACGGCATTGCCGCCTGAATAGTTGGAAGCCAGCACATATCGTCCATCGGATGTTACGGAAACATAGCAAGTATGCGCTCCCTCCGTCCCTTTTCGATCCAAAGGATGTAATTCCCCCGTCTGGGCATTTACCTGATACGCATACAGCTCGCCTCCTTCTGTTTCACTGGCAGCATACAGCTTCGTCCCATCCGGGTGTAGCGCGAGAAAAGAAGGCCTCTCAATTCCTTCCACACCTCCAACCATGCGCAGATCACCATTGTTCACATGCAAAGCACATACATATATTCCTCTTTCCTGACGAGACGCATAAGTTCCTGTATAAAATAACTGCTCATTCCGCTCTTCCATCGGCTCTCATCTCCTTCTAGCTGTTTTTCACATATGATCTGGCTTTTAGCTCTACTATTGGTCTTGTTGTAAACTCATCATGCATTATTACCCAAGATTCTGTTGTTTCATTAACATTTCGCAATGTATGCAAAAAAAAGCCTCCTTCGGCGCAATCTGTGGTTCACAAGAACGTCACAGTTCACTCCAAAAGAGACTAAGTTTACGAAAAATACAATATTAAACCGCTGTGGTCTGCGTATCTCTGCTTTTCCATTTTACAGCCAGACCCAAACTAAGAATGAGAATGGCTGCCCCAAAAATGTATGGCAAATTGATATGCACCTCAAACAATGTACCCGCAAGCGCAGGTCCTAGAATATTACCAATACTCATATAAGCATTGTTCATGCCGGCTGCAACTCCCTGCTCATCCCCCGCCATTTTGGATAAAGCAGTATTAATGGCCGGCCGCAGCAACGACGTAGCGGTAAAGAAGATGAGCGATACCCCGAGTACATAATAAAAGTTGCCGGAGAGCAGCATAAGCACAAGGGAAATCGCTGAAAACAGAAAGGAACCGATAATGACGCCTTTTTCGCCAAAACGATTCAACATCGGGCTAATGACCACAGCTTGAATCACGGTTCCGACCAGTGCTCCTACCGTAATAATGATAGCAATATCACGCTCATTGTAATGAAACTTGCCCGTCACGAAGAAAGGAAACATCGTTTCAAAATGCGTCAGTCCAAAGGTTAACGTAAATATCATAATCAGCAACATAAAGTAAGGCTTGCGAAAAGAAAGGGCAAACTGTTTAATCACATTGTCCCGTTTGACCTTGACATTCCGAAACTTCAACTGCTTCTCCAGCGACAAGGTTTCGGGCAGCATAATCAAGGAAATCAGTGCAGCTACGCCCGATACAGCCGCCGAAACATATAAGGGCGTACGAATCGAGATATCTGCCAGCAAGCCGCCCACACCAGGACCGATCACAAAGCCAAGAGACATGGCGGCACCCAACAACCCCATTCCTCTACCGCGATTGTGGACCGTTGTAATGTCAGCAATATAGGCCATCATCGGAGGAATCATAAAGGCTGCCCCTGCACCTCCCAGCAAACGTGAGATATACAGCATGGTCAACGATTCCCCAATCGCAAACAATACAGAAGACGCCGTCATGATTACCAAACCGATAATAATCATTTTTTTACGTCCGTATTTATCGGACCATTCTCCCGCTAGCGGCGAAAACAGGAATTGGGTTAAGCCAAACACGGCAACCAAATAACCACCCGTTTCACCACTGCCTCCCAAAGAGCTCATAAATTTGGGAAGGATCGGAATAATGAGGCCAATTCCCAGCATGGCAATAAACATATTAATCATCAAAATGACCAGCGGTCCCATTTTCAACTGTTGTGAATCTGACATGTAGCGTTTTGTCCTCCTCAGGTTCTTTATTTCGTATACGAAAATCTTATTTTGCAACCATTCAGCAAAACTCTCCATTATATTAATAGAGTGTGAGACAAATAACAATCATAAAATACTTCCGATAACCCTGAATCTTTCCTTTGGCAGAACAGCAAAAAGGAACAACCTGAATAGACAGTGTTGTCCCTCTCATAACGAACGACCAGGATGAATTTCTGGAACGGTCTGGCGGTCCCTACGAACTTTATTGTGGATCTTCGAATAGCTCCTGTATCATCTTTTCCCTGTTATTCAGAAATTGTTTCGTAATGATAAAATGATCGGTTTCCTCTAGCGTTCGGGTGTCAATCCCTTCATGTGTCAGATGATACAAGATGGAATCTGGATAAGCCATCAAAATAGGGGAATGAGTAGAAATGATAAACTGTGAGCCCTGCTGCACCAGCTCGTGAATCCGTGCAAGCATGGCCATCTGGCGCAAAGGTGATAACGCAGCCTCCGGTTCATCCAAAATATACAATCCTTGTCCTCCAAACCGATGCACAAAGGCAGCAAAAAAAGACTCGCCATGCGACTGCTCATGCAGCGATTTGCCCCCGTAGGAGTTTCGAATCGGTGGGCCTCCACCTTCGCGATCCAGCTCGTCGATATGAGTCGCCACATTATAGTAGCTCTCCGCTCGGAAAAAGAAACCATCCCTCGGTTTTTCTATCCCTCTCACCAGCCGGATATGCTCATGTAGCGAGGAATGCGTGGCTTGGGTAGAAAAATTGAAATTTTTAGTACCGCCCTCTGGATTAAATCCCCACGCGACCGCGATTGCCTCCATAAGCGTCGATTTACCTACGCCATTTTCTCCAATAATATAGGTGACGGAAGGATGGAATTTCAGTTCGTTCCACTGGTGCAGGGCTTTTAAGTTAAACGGATATTGGCTCTCGTCAGCATCTGGAGGCCATATCAACTCCAGGCGACGTATGAAAAGATTTCGGTCCCATATACTCATGTCCAGTTCAGCTCCATTGCCAAGCAATTCACTAGGTTTTCCATCATTATATTGGAATTATTTACAGCAATCAATCGGAAATCCCATTTCGTAACCCTTCTGTTGTTATTCAAGCGATTATTGTAGGTATAATGTATAGTAATGTTCATTGGGCATGATTTCTAATTACTTTATTTCGTGTATATCTCATTCTTTTCAAGCAGGTGAATCTATGAAGTCAAATCACAAACCGACCCAATCCTTTAAAATCGTACAGTTCTTGATGACCATCTACAGGCAGCGATTGACACGTATTCTGCTACCGTTGGCTGTACTGGCTTTTATTATATGGGAGGCCGGACGAGAACTAAATGACTTTAATCTGGCGCGTATGTTTCATGAGCTGCGGCGAATGGATGCCACGTTTCTCATCGAAATTGGCTTGTTCTCACTGGCTGCCGTGGCGGCTATGAGCGCCTACGATTACGTAATCAGGCATCATTTCAAGCTTCAGGTCAAGCCTGGGACGACATTTCGCTACGCGTGGATCTCCAATACCTTCAATAATGTCTTTGGTTTTGCAGGCTTTACAGGAGCGGGACTTCGCACCGTACTGTATAAAAAAAGCGGTGTGCCGTTAGGTGTCATCACCTCTGCCGTCGTGTTTCTTTCGCCGGTCGTCATTACCGGACTATCTTTGCTGGCTTGGGGGGCCATTGTCCATCTGTATCCGGTACAGCCTGTGCTGGATGCTCATCCTTGGCTTCATTGGGCGCTGTGGGGAATGGCATTGTACCTGCCGCTATTTCTGATCATGCAGCGCTCCAAACGGTACTCCACATGGTTCAACAAGGGAGAAGGACAGCTTTCCTGGTCCACTATCTCCGCTTCCATTAGTGCTTCTCTGCTGGAATGGCTGCTGGCTGGCCTTACCTTTGCATGGATCGGCTCGCACTTGCTCCATGAACTTCCGATCCATGCTGTGTTCGGCATTTATGTGATAGCCGCGATTGCCGGATTGATCAGTCTTGCACCCGGAGGGGTCGGGGCATTCGACATCATTGCCCTGCTCGGGCTGCAAATGGCGGGAGCCAACTCAGATCGGGCACTGGCTGTGCTGCTGGTCTTTCGCGTCTTTTATTACATCATCCCGTGGCTCATCGGCTTGGTATTAGCCGCGCTGGAAATGATTCCGCGTAACGAGCGCCTGAATCAGCTAGCTGAGACGGGTTGGGATTACTCCCTTAATGCCTGGCAGAAGGTATGGGGCTGGCCTGGTCAATTCCGGTTTTTGGCCGATCTAGGGGTATGGGCGCTCGGTAAGCTGGTACTCATCTCCGGCGTGGTGCTTCTTTTGTCGGCAGCTACGCCCGGTCTGTTATATCGACTACGTTTTGCTGAGCATTTGCTCAGCCTGCCCGTCATGCGCTTGTCGCATGAAATCTCGGTCATCATCGGGATTATGCTTGTCGTCCTGTCCCACGGAATCTCTCTGCGTATTCGCAGAGCATTGCGGCTGACATTAGTACTGCTGCTGACAGGAGCTATTTTCACCTTCACTAAAGGTCTAGATTTTGAAGAAGCCTTATTCCTGCTGTTTGTGGCGTTAATGCTATGGATCTCGCGTTCGCGGTTTTATCGGGTCAGTGCACCACTGAATCGGCACAACATTTTAATATGGGGTGGATTATCTCTACTCGTAACCGGGGCTTACTTTATCATTGGGGCTGGCTCCAACACTCCTTTTATGCGCCATTTGCATGCCAAGGTCCATCTGGACTTTTTTATGAACCGCAGCGATTACGGAGTTACCGCCGTGTTTAGTCTGATTTTGGCATGGGTATTCCTAACGGTATATTTCTTTCTTCGACCTCAGCGTAGCATCGCCAATCTACCCGACGAGCAGGAGCTGGATAAGCTAAAAGAATTTTTGGAACGGCAGGGTGGTAATCTCGTATCTCATATGCTTTTTTTGGGTGATAAATATCTGTATTGGACCAAGAATGAACAGGTGGTCATTCCCTATGCGCGCAGCCGGGACAAACTGATTGTATTAGGTGACCCACTCGGTCCAAAAGAACGTGTGAGTGAAGCCATTCAGGAATTTCAACGGTTCGCAGATCGGTATGCGTTAACGGCAGTATTTTATCAGGCCTCGCCGGAGTATTTGTCCATCTATCACGAGAACGGCTATCGCTTTTTCAAACTGGGCGAGGAAGCACTGGTGCCGCTGGAGTCCTTCACACTGACGGGCAAAAGCAATCAGGCGCTACGCAGCGCCAAAAACCGCTTTGACCGCGAGGGCTACTCGTTCGAAATCATCCAACCGCCTCTCGAGGCGTCACTGATTGAAGAGATGCGGCATGTTTCGAATATTTGGCTAGACGGGCGCAAGGAGAAGGGATATTCACTCGGCTGGTTCAAAGAATCTTATCTTCAGTTGGCTCCGATTGCGTTGCTAAAGGACTCTGAAGGGAAGGTCATCGCTTTCGCTACGATGGCCCCTGCCTATGATCATGGACAGACGGTCTCCATTGACCTGATGCGCCACTTGCCTGACACGCCAAATGGCACGATGGATTATTTATTCACACGGGTCATTGAGTGGGCCAAGGAGAGTGGATATACGACATTTAATCTGGGAATGGCACCGCTGTCCCAGGTAGGACAAAGCGAAAAGGCATTACGCGAGGAAAAGCTGGCTCGACTTGTTTTCCAATATGGGGGACATTTTTACGGTTTTCAGGGGCTTCGGCGCTTTAAGGATAAGTTCAAGCCCCAATGGGAGCCGCGCTATCTGGCCTATCCAGCTTCTGTCTTTCTACCGATCCTGACGCTGGAGCTGGTTTATCTCGTGTCCAAACGATCGGACTAAACAAAGGGCTGACAACAGGAACTTTAATAGCCTAACACAACGTAAAAAAGGGTGTTCCCAACCACGAACGGTTGCAGGAACACCCTTTTATATTCACAAATCTTCTTAGAAGCTGCCTTTTACAACAACTTCAGACAATGGAAAACGTCCTGATGGACGCGCTGGCACTTGTGCCTTACCTACGCTAATAAGCAGGGTTGGCAGGTAACGTGCTGGAATATTGAATTGTTCGATCAATTGTGCTGGAATGAAACCGCCCATTGCGCAAGTGTCGTAGCCCAAAGATTTAGCAGCCAGCATAATATTTTGTGCTGCAAGAGCAGAGTTCAGGATGGCTGCATCGCGAGCTACTTGCGGGTTTTGGTATGCGCCGTTGATTTGACCTACCAATGCGTCACGGATTTCCGCTGGCAGTGCACCTGCTTCTACCGCTTGATCATAAATGACGGTGTTGCGGTTCGCTTCCAAATCACCCAATACGGCAATCGTAACGGAACTTTCCGCTACTTGACCCTGATTGTAGGCGATAGGTAGCAATTTTTGTTTGTCCGCTTCGCTTTCGATGACAAGGAATTTCCAGTGTTGAAGGTTCCAAGCGGAAGGAGCTTCTATCGCTGCAGTCAAAATAGCCTCCAAATCTTCCTCTGGCAATTTAAAATCCTTAACATAGCTCTTTACCGCGTGTCTTTCACTAATAGTAGATAGAGTTTCATTTTTTGGACTGCTCGACATTCTAGGCACACTCCTAATTTCTTAATATATATCTAACTTGAATCCTCATTAACTTCCCAAACTACTGCAATTATAAAAATGATAGTGAATGATGTCAATATGTTTAAGTATGACCCTGCACTCAAAATACAGTACAATACGGATTAAGACATACATATCGGCAGATGCCTGCCGATGGGACAAGACACGGGTGAGTTCATTTTGTTCTCATTTGAATTAAAAAAGGAGCGTTACTATGATTGGATCTTTTAAAAAAACGGATATTGCTTTGTTTGCCGCCTGGGTTGTAGCTTGTGTGGCAACTTTGGGCAGTCTGTATCTCAGCGAGATTTTGGGGTATGAGCCTTGTAAGCTGTGCTGGTTTCAGCGCATTCTGATGTATCCCCTGACCCTTCTGCTCGGGATCGCCTATTTTCGAGGGGATTCGGGGATACGCCGTTATGTCATGCCGTTGGCTATCATTGGAGGCGCGATTTCAGCCTATCATTTTATCATTCAGCGCATCCATGCAGCCGCCAAAGCAGCTGCGCAAACTTCAACTTCCTGCGGCAGAGTATCCTGTGAACAGGATTACCTGAACTGGTTCGATTTTATTACCATTCCTTTTCTCGCACTGATTGCCTTTATCCTTATTATTGCAGCCATGGGTTATATCATGCGTCAGGAGAAAAAATCAGCTCAAGGAGAGGTACAAGCAAAGGAACTCGCATAAGTATGAAAGAGACCTAATTATAGGACCCGTTACTACCAAGAGGCGTATAATCCGCTTGCCAGAGGAAAGACTGTAACTAAATATATCCATTGCATATGTGGTATAATGTAAAAGGTTTGCAGTCTGTCCAATAACGCTTATATTCCTTATAGAGGGGGCCAGTCCATGTTTCATATTAGCACCCCATTGCTACAATATGGCGCAACCTTCGGTATGATCGTAATCGCTATTTCGGCTATTTTCATCCGTATGAAGACAGGTCATCGCCCGATTAATGCCAAAAAAATCATCATTCCTCCGCTCGGCATGAGCACCGGTTTTATGATGTTTGTAGTGCCAGAAGTACGGGTTCCCTGGCTTTGGGCACTGGGCGCTTTTCTGGTCGGCTGGTTTATTTTTTCTTACCCGTTGATCCGCAGCACCAAATTTGAATTGCAAGAAGGGCTGGTTTTCGTGCAACGCTCACGTACCTTCTTTTTTATCCTGATCAGCCTGCTGATCGTCCGATTGCTGCTGCATGAATTTATTCAGCATTACATTACCATTCCGCAGACAGCAGGGCTATTTTTCATTCTAGCCTTCGGGACCTTGTTACACTGGCGGCTTCGTATGTATTTCCAATATCGTCAGTTCGTTCCGAACGAGACGGAAGTTCGCATCTGACAAACGGGTTTTTAACATGCATGCTCGCATGTTGTTGCTGTATAGACCAAAAAGACACGTTCTCCCAACAGGAGCCGTGTCTTTTTGGTCTTTTAGGTCTATCAGGTCTACATTATGCATTCCAGAAAAAGGAGCTATTCGATTGCGTCCCTCTGTCTTCGCAGTGTACAGCATTCGATCTGCCTGAACATGCCTGGGACTGGAACGGACATGCAGCGGATGCTTATAGCAAAAGAGACCGTCCTCTGGACAGCCCCTTTTTCTGTAACATGTCTAGCTCATTCAACCCGTTAGTCTGTATGCTCCCGATGGGTGCCTGCTTTTATTGCTGGGTCAAAATGATCGGACCATCTGCTGTAATGGCCAGCGTATGCTCGTATTGAGCAGACAAGCCGCCGTCCAACGTGCGTGCGGTCCAACCATCCGCATCAATTTTACTGCGGTATGTGCCTGTGTTGAGCATTGGCTCAATTGTAATGACCATACCCTCTTTTAAGCGTGGTCCACGATGCGGAGGTCCATAATGAGGAACTTGCGGTTGCTCATGCATTTCTTCCCCGATGCCATGCCCAATGAATTCGCGTACGACCGAGAAGCCTTCCGCTTCCGCGTAGGTTTGTATCGCATGGGAAATATCTCCGATCCGGTTACCGATAACGGCTTGCTCAATCCCTTTATACAGCGATTCCTTGGTAACATCCAGCAGCTTTTGCGCCTGCTCAGACACATTACCCACCGCATACGACCAAGCGGAATCTGCCAGCCAGCCATTCAGGTTCACAACCATGTCGATCGTCACGATGTCCCCGTCCTTCAACGGTGTCTTATTCGGAAAGCCGTGGCAAATCACATCGTTAGGTGAGCCACAAGTTGCAAACTGATAGCCGTTATAGCCTTTTTGCTCCGGTGTTGCGCCATGCTTCTTCATAAAGGATTCCGCAAAGGCGTCAATTTCCAGTGTCGTAATGCCTGGCTTGATCATTTTGGCAATTTCCCGGTGGCAAGCAGCCAAAATGTCTCCAGCTTTTTTCATATTTTCAATTTGTTCTTTGGTTTTAATGATAATCATTAAACGGTCTCCTTCTTTTCCGTGTTCGTTCCACTTTTCACTGCTTCTTTTTTCTGCTTCTATTGTAACGCTAAAAGCAGCGAAATGGAACCGATGTCAACTGACACCGTTTACAAGGATCTCAAACGGGGTATATAATACTCCATAACTTGTATACCAGTATGCAAAATTATTTCCAAGATAGGAGTATCCTATGAAATATCCAACAACCTGGTTACAGGGCGCATCGCTTGGGGAAAGGATTGCTTGTGAACTTCGGCTTCAGATTATACGGGGTATTCAGACGCCAGGCACTGTTCTATCTGAGAATCAGATGGCTTCCGATTTTGGTACCAGTCGTTCTCCGGTGCGTGAAGCCTTGAAGGCACTCTCGAGCGAAGGACTGATCCGTTTGGAGCGCATGGGGGCGGTTGTCGTTGGCATGACACCCAGTGATATGGAGGAGCTATTCGATGTGCGAATGCTGATTGAGCATTTTGTTGTACAAAGGTATGTACATAGTGATAATGCTACATTGGTGACTGTTTTGAATCAGATGATTGACAAAATGGAAGTCGCTCTCAAGTACAGGGATGTCGTTGAATTTTCTCTTCAGGATTTTAATTTTCATGAGGCTCTGGTTCTGGAAGCAGGCCATACCCGTATTCTTCATACCTGGAACGGTATGAGACAGCTAATCCTGACGGTCATGTTAGCTGCGACAGAACAACGATTTGCGTCTAACATCGAAGAATCACAAGTCACGATTCACAAACATCGAGCCTTTGCAAACGCTTTAAGTCAAGGGAATGCTCAGGAGTTATCGGGATTTATTGAGGATCATTACCGAGATACCCGCAACGCGGTTAACGACAGCGTCCTGTCTCCCTACATAAAGACATCGCCCTAGCCATAACATGCGTGACAAAAAGCCAATGTACCGCGCTTTATGCGTTTCTTGCTGGCGCGGCTCTTTTTTAATTGAAGTTGTCGACAAGTATACATTTAGCTACATTATATGAATAAGGAGGCATTACTTCATGAACACATTACTCGGCTTGAGTCATAACGCGTCCCTGCTCATATGGGCGCTAGTTACCGTCATTCTTTTGATTTTGCTGATTGCCAAATTCAAATGGAATCCCTTCGTTTCACTGCTGCTTTCGTCGGTATTTCTCGGACTGGTTAACGGGATGCCGGGACATGAAGTTACTGCCTCCATCACCAAGGGGCTCGGCAGTACGCTCGGCTCCATCGCCATCGTGATCGGTTTAGGCACCATGCTCGGTAAAATGATGGCAGAATCCGGCGGTGCCGAACGCATCGCGACCACACTGATGGATCGTTTTGGTGAAAAACGCGTTCATTGGGCAATGATGATTGTAGGCTTTATCGTGGGTATTCCAGTATTTTTTGAGGTTGGTATTATTTTATTAATTCCCATTCTGTTCACGGTTGCCCGTAAAATGAATATGTCTCTGCTGAAAATCGGTATTCCGATGCTGGCAGGACTATCGACGGTACACGGCCTTTTGCCACCCCACCCGGCTCCGATGATCGCGATTGAAGCCTTTAACGCCAATATTGGACGCACGATAGGATATGCACTCATCGTGGGCATTCCATCCGCCATTATTGCAGGCCCGGTCTTCGGTGCTTGGATTGGCAAAAGAATCATGGTCAGACCTTCCGAGAGGCTGGACGAGCAGTTCAGAAATACGACGGGACGGTCGCTGCCTCCTTTTTGGATTACTCTGTTCACCATTTTATTACCTGTTATTCTAATGCTTAGCGGATCAGTCGCTGAAATCGTAGACCCGGCCAATACACATCCGCTCACTGTATTTTTCAAATTCATTGGTGATGAGGTTATGGCATTGCTGATTGCGGCCGTGTTTTCTTTTTTCTCGCTAGGCTATGCACGTGATCTAAAGAAAGAGGATTTGTCCCGTTTTACCAGTGAATGTCTGGCACCAACAGCCTCTATTATCTTAATTATCGGGAGCGGCGGTGCATTTAAAACGGTATTGATCGACAGCGGTGTAGGTCAGGCCATTGCAGCGGTCGCTACAGGAGCCCATATGAATGTGATTGTATTTGCTTTTCTGGTCGCTGCGCTCATTCGTATAGCCACTGGATCAGCGACAGTCGCGATGACGACAGGCTCCGGTATTGTCGCACCTGTACTGGCACTTACACCCGGCGCGAATGTCGAACTGGTCGTCCTTGCTACAGGAGCAGGGTCGCTGATCTTGTCTCATGTGAATGACGCCGGTTTTTGGATGATTAAAGAGTTTTTCAATATGACGGTTCCGCAGACTCTAAAATCATGGACTGTTATGGAAACCATCCTCTCCCTGGTCGCTTTCGGTTTGATTATGCTGCTGAGTGTGTTAATTTAACGATAATGAGCTAATAACGGTAAGTGAAGGGGAGATTGAATATGACAGACACCCGATATATGATCGGCGTCGATATCGGTACGACCAGTACCAAAGCGGTGCTTTTCGAAGAAAACGGCAATATTGCCGCCCAGCACCATGTGGGCTATCCGCTGCATACGCCTGAGCCGGATGCGGCAGAACAGGACCCCGAAGATATTTTCAAAGCTGTCGTGACGACGGTGCAAGAGGTCATGAAACAAAGCGGAGTGTCAGCCGAGCATGTGCTGTTCGTCTCCTTCAGTTCGGCCATGCACAGTGTACTGGCGGTGGATAAGAACGGCAAACCGCTGACCGCCTCCATCACTTGGGCAGATAACCGTAGCGCCAAATGGGCCGAAGTGCTCAAACATGAATACAACGGACATGATATTTATTTACGCACCGGAACGCCCATCCATCCCATGTCACCGCTAACGAAACTAATGTGGATTACGCGGGATTTACCGGATGTTGCGACCCAGACGTATAAATTCATTTCCATTAAGGAGTACATCTTTGCCCGGTTATTCCACCAATATGTCGTGGATCACTCGATCGCCTCTGCAACCGGACTTATGAATTTGCAGCAGCTAGACTGGGACGAGGAAGCGCTGCACCTTGCAGGTGTGACGAAGGAGCAGCTATCCGAGCTGGTGCCGACAACGCATGTGCTCAAAGGGCTGGATGAGACCTATGCGCATGACATGGGCCTACTGAAGACGACTCCTTTTGTGATCGGGGCCAGCGATGGTGTCTTGTCCAACCTCGGTGTGAATGCAATCAAACCTGGAGTTGTCGCTGTTACCATCGGCACCAGCGGAGCCATCCGTACCGTAGTTGATAAGCCGCTCACGGATGCCAAAGGGCGCTTTTTCTGTTACGCCTTGACGGAAAAGCTGTGGGTCATCGGCGGCCCGGTAAACAACGGAGGTATAGTCTTCCGCTGGATCCGGGATGAATTTGCAGCCTCCGAGGTGGAAACGGCCAAGCGACTGGGACTTGATCCATATCATGTGCTGACCCAAATTGCGGAACAGGTACGTCCTGGCTCCGATGGTCTGCTCTTTCTTCCATACTTATCCGGTGAACGTGCGCCCCTGTGGGACCCGAATGCTCGCGGCTCCTTCTTCGGTCTGTCCCTGCGTCACAAAAAAGAGCATATGATTCGCGCCGCTCTGGAGGGTGTGCTGTTCAATTTGTATACCGTCATGCTCGCCATGGAAGAAGTCATCGACAGACCGTCAGTCATTCACGCCACTGGTGGATTTGCACGCTCGGAGCTATGGAGACAGCTCATGGCGGATATTTTCGATCAGGAGGTCATTATCCCCGAAAGTCTAGAAAGCTCATGTCTGGGCGCAGCTATTCTGGGCTTGTACGCACTGGGACGGATTGATTCGCTGGATGCTGTGTCCGGTATGATCGGCACCACTCACCAGCACAAACCTGTAGCAGAACACGTGGATATTTATCGCGATTTACTACCGATTTATATCCGCATTTCACGTAAATTCGAAGAAGAGTTCAAGGATATTGCGGAATTTCAGGCCAAGTCCCTACAATCCTAAATTAGTGAAACCTGTTCTAACGCTGCTGCGTATTACCGTTTTATAAAAACCTGTCTATGTCAGTTGGGCAGGGTAAGAAGGAGGATTAGACGATGCTCAAACAATTACTGCACCGCCTGCTACATTCCACCTCTCATTCTCATAAGCGGCGATACAGCAGCTCAGACCGTTATTATGAACGTGAACGTAAACGCCATTCTTCTTCAGACGGTTACAAGAATAGTCACAATGGACACCACTATTACAAGGATAAACGCCGTCATTACTCCAGTTCTTAGCCAAACAACAAGAAGTAGCGACGGAATAGAGCGTAACACAAGAAGCATGCCACAGGCTCTTTCAAACCCTATAAAGCGAAGACCCTTCTTATCTCAAGGGCCTTCGCTTTATTGTTGTGCGCCCTTCGTTATGCAGGGCAACATCTGTGCATTTTACAGGAAATCGGCCAAGACCGAAATTACAGAAACAGGGTTTTAGAGATGATCACCAGCAAAATAAACAGAACCAGAATCGCTCCTACAGAGGTCCATGCTCCTACGCCGCAACCCATACCGCCTACTCCACACATATGACTCATTTACAACACTCCCTTCGCTCATTTACAGGATCATTGTATGTAGACCTGGTCAAATGCGTAAGGGGGGCATTCCCCCATTTTTGCGGCGAATGCCTGTTTATTTTTAGGGACGTTATGGGTTAACCTCAAGCAGCAGCAATGCTTCCCCCAGCTCTTGCATAAACTGTCGGCTATTCTCATAACGTGGCCGAATCTGAAAAAGACGCTCCAGCATATGACGCACAGGTGAACTCAGCTTCAATTCTTCCTGCCAGCTTGCCGGCGGTTGATCCGGCTGAGGCTCGTAACTGCTATACAGCATAAAAAGCATTAAATGTCCGACATCGTACAAATCGCTGTAGACGGCGACATCTTGTCGCTCGGGTGCGCGCTTTTCCAGCATGGATTCGGTAAATATATCCTCCTGTCGCTCTCCTACCGCCAGAGCAAGACCAAAATCGATCAGGTAAGGCTTCCCCTCACGGTGAATCACATTGGGAATGCGGATATCCCGATGGATATAGCCCCGTTCATGCACATGCAGAACTCGCTCCATTAACTTCAAAATGTAGACAATGCATTCCTGTTCTGTAAAGGAACGCTCCTGTTCAAATATAAGCTCCTCCAACGTCATGCCGGAGATGTATTCCATAACCACAACTATTCCGTTCGAATGTTCGACAATTTCGAGCAGCTTCGGAATATAAGGGTGTTCCATCTGCCGCATAATATGAGCCTCGCGCTGCAATAGCTGAACTGCCTTCGCCCGTTTGCTCGGTCTGGGCATTTTCACTGCTACCTCTTGTCCGCTGTGCCGATCCAGACAGAGGTAGGTTAGACCATAGCTCCCCATGCCTAAAAGCGAACGAACATCATAACGTCCGCTCAGTAAATCGCCAGGCTGTTTCGGATAGTCCAGCCATGATTCATATGCGTTCCGCAACCAAGCAAACATATTTATATCCTTTCCTCTACATGCCGCAGCAACGTTTCTTATGCGGCTTGTTCTCGTATTCTTATATTCCGTTATTATACCATCCACGATAAAAGACCATCAGAACCGGGAAGGTCTGATGGTCTTTATCAAAAAAGATGCTGGTTATGCCTCTCTGCGTCTGCGCGGTGTCAGACCAAGCCAGGACAACAACGAACCGCGCGATTTGCGTTGCCTGCCCTGGTAGGTACGCAAATTAGTAATTAACTGCCGGTCTCGTTCCTCGTCAACCTTTTCTTTCATCCAGCGTTTTTGATCCTCCAGTTGGTTAGACAGACTGATATTCTTTTCCACCAAACGACTGTGCTCTGCTTCCAGCTCCTCCAAACGGCTCCTCATTTCCAACAAAGCGGTTTGCACCATGTCCTGCATCTGCGCCAGTTCTTGCGGCTCTACGGACTCCCGCGTTTGTACGGATACAGGTGCTTGCTCCAATCTATACTCAATGGTTGGTTCCAAAGTCTGTAACTCTTCCTGCGCCTGTAGCTGCATGGGTTCCTCTGACAGTTCCTGAGCATTCATTTCATCCTGCAACTCTGTCAGTTCTACCGTAGCAGCTGCTTGCGCCTGCATGACAGTCTCTTCCCTACCCTCAGCCGCCGCCATTATTTCTTCCCAGGTTGCGGTTAGTGACTCAGCATCCGAGATGGGTGGCAAGCGGAATTCTTCATCCTCCATTTGAAAGGGAGCGGTCACTCTCTCAAGCACCACCTGAACCGCCTGCTCCATCGTCATATGCTGCTCACGCAACGCCCTCCGCATCACCTCCAAGCACTCAACATCCTCAGCACTGAACATCCTCGATTGATTCGCGGAACGCTGAAACACATACCCCTGCTCCTCCAGCGCCGCTGCATATTTACGAAGGGTACTCGCCCCGATTCCCAACTGTTTTGCTGCTTCCGTCGTCGATTTGCTTTCTTCCATTTAATCATTACCTCCCCGGATGGTATGGAAAGAAATAAGCTTGTATATGTAGAATTCGCGAAATTCATTGGAAACCCTTTGGCAAAAATGTTCTAATATTGCAGACTGCTAAGAACCTTTGTCATAACGGAATATTTGTAAATATACAAGAAACGACATTGCAGAGCATACTTCCGTTCAAGTATGTCCTTGAAACTCTTTAAAGCACGTCACATAAATGTCATACTTTCATTATTTTCACGTCACTATTCCTTCCATCAACATAGTTCATGTTATAATTTGCACAGAATTCACCTTAAATATAAATTGAAACATGCTCTTCTATCTTCCAGTAAAAGTATTGATAATTCACGTTCACTCTATAATTAATCCTAAAGAACACCTCTATTCACAGTTTATTTTAATTTCCCGGAATGGAGGCAAAAAAATGGATATTTTCAAAAGATCAGCAATATGTTATGTTATGTAACGTAAAATGTATTTCAGGCATAATTTGTAGCATATTAACGTTCGCTGGAACGAGGAGGCAACATAGATGAAGGGGAAGGCAAGGAAAGTAGCTATTGTCGGCGCGGGAATGGTCGGTTCGAGCTGTGCCTACTCAATGGTTAATCAGTCCATTTGTGATGAGATCATGATGATTGACCGCACGTATGATCGGGCTTTGGCCCATGCACTGGATCTGTCCCATTGTATGGATTTTACGTCCACACGTACCAAGGTGCGTGCCGGCACGTATGCAGACTGCACGGATATGGACGTTGTGATTATAACGGCTGGAGCCAACCCTAAACCGGGTCAAGACCGCCTATCTGTGCTGGACGACGCAGTGCTTATTACCAGAGAGATTGTAACCGCGATTATGGAGGGTGGCTTCGACGGTATATTCGTCATTGCCGCTAATCCTGTCGACATTGTAACGTATATGGTACAAAGTATATCCGGTCTGCCGCGCAACAAGGTGATCGGCACGGGCACCTCCATTGACTCATCCCGACTCAAGACGTTGCTTTCTGAAGTATTTTCCATAGATCCGCGTAGCGTACAAGGATATGCGCTTGGCGAGCATGGCGAATCCCAATTCGTTGCCTGGTCACACGTCACGATTGGCGGCAAGCCGCTCTTGCACATTTTGCGTCAGCATAAGGAACGATTCAGCCACGTCGATCTGGACGACATTGCCCGTAAAACTCGGGATGCAGGCTGGGAGATCTTCACCCGCAAAGGGGCCACTTATTTTGGTATTGCCAATGCGCTGGCGTACATTACTCGTTCCATTTTAAATGATGATGGTAAAATTATAGCGGTCTCTGCTGTATTGGACGGCGAGTACGGGCACACCGATGTCTGCACGGGCGTTCCGGCGATTATCGGCAGCAGAGGAATCCAAGAGGTCATCGAGCTGGAGCTAAGTCCGGAAGAACAAGCGAAGTTCGACGCCTCTTGCCACCTTATCAGCAATAATATCCGTGCCATTTCAGGCTTAGTGTAACCCCATAGAGCCAGTACCTTATTCAGAACACGAACCTGAGTACAGTAAAAAAGCTCCTTACCCTCATTTAGGGTAAGGAGCTTTTTTAGTTCCTATATTTCGTCTTATATCTCTTTATAACGAAATATCGACAGGCCAGCCAATGCAAACAGGACAAAGCTACCCAGTATCACCGTCAAGAGTGTATCCGTCGGCACCATGAACGCCCCGAAGTCGTCTCCCCCACTCGGCATCATCGCCAATAAAGGTTGTACCCACGGATAATACGGAGCATAGGTCTGAGAGTTGGCGATCAGCATATTGGGCACGGTGAAGACGAAATTCAAAGCAAGCGGTGCGGCAAAGCTGGACCACAAGAAGGACACCATCAACTGCAACGCAGCCAGCGGCAGGCAGGCTACCCAGCCTGCGAGCAAACTTTGAGCGATCACGGCCCAAGGGATTGGTCCGTTCATGTCCTGCACAGCTCCAACACCCAGCAGCGCTCCTCCGAACAGTAGCTGAGTCAATCCGACCAAGACCATAATAATTGTCAACTTGGCCGCATACAGACTGGTGCGGGACAATGGCAATGACATGAGTTGCTTCCAACCGCCGCCCCCATGCTCGAATCGGCAGACTAGAGATCCAAATACGGCGGTCAGCATCGGCATGAACAGCATGGCATGTAATGTAAGCATGGCAGTCAACAGCAACAGCCAGTTCCCTCCCGGATTCGCAAGCAAGCCAATCAAGACGGCAATCGCCGGGCTGACGAGCGCAAGGAGCCAGACGGGCGATTTGGCCATTTTCATACGTTCAACAGAAAGTAGCCGCACATATCCTCCGAACATTACGCCACATCCTTTCGGCTAAAATGGGCCGCTGTCAGCAGACTGAGAAGCATGCCCGTTCCGCACCCGACGGACGCAAACATCCACGCCTGAGGTGCAACCCATGCGAATTGCGGCCATGCCAACGGAAACCATTCGGACAGCTGTGAAGCAAACAAGCTGCCGATGCCTAACGTAATGCCCAGTGTTACAGGCAGCGCCTGATTATGGAACGTGACCGTTAACCACAACAATAATACGAGCATAGGCAGCGTGCCGCCCAAGGGCCAAAACCCGAGTCGTAGCAGTTCCCCTACGGGTGCAGGCTCTCCCCCGAAGCCAAGAATCATTCCCAACACCCACGTCCCTACCGTCAGGAGTAGACAGGACACGCACAGCATCCCGATCGCTAGCGTCAGCTTGGCCATATAAACACTAAATTTGGAAATAGGCAAAGCCAGCAGCTGCTTCCAAGAGTTAGACGAATGTTCCACATTCGCCAGCATGGAAGCGACCATCGTAGCTCCTAATACCAGCGCAAGGGGGACAAAAATAGCGATGTTATCCATCAAGCCTTCCCATAAATGCCCCTTGTATCGCGGAATCAGATAGTCATAGCGGAGCCCAAAGTTCAGTCCCTGCATCGCTACCAGCCCTAGGGGACCGAGGAACACCAAGAACCAGATTCCCTTTCTGCGTGCTTTGAGCAGATCCGCCGTGAGCGCTCGCAGCATCATAAGGAAGCCCCTCCTTTGCCCACTACCTGCATGAACATATCCTCCAGCGATTTGCGGCGTTCCTCCACACGGTATACGGCATGCGTATTTTCGACCAATCTTCTGACCAGCAGCGCAACAGCCGCATCATTCATGTTCTCGAAATCCAGCGCCGTTCCGTCCTTCACTGAATGGTAGCCCTGCTCACGCGCAATCAATTGGGCTGCTTCCGGTTCCGACACTACGATCCGAATCCCGCCTGCGGATTCCTGACGGAGATTATGAATCGTGTTTTGAAAGACCAGCTCTCCTTCACGGATAATACCCACGGTATTCGCCATATGCTCTACCTCGCTCAACAGATGGCTGGATACCAGCACGGTGATCCCCCGTTCCTTAGGCATCGCCTGAATCAATGTGCGCATTTCCTGAATACCCTCTGGGTCCAAACCATTCGTAGGCTCATCCAAAATGAGCACTTCGGGATTCCCAAGCAGGGCTGCTGCAATACCCAGTCTCTGCTTCATGCCCAGCGAGTAGCCTTTGACTGGACGTTTGGCATGCTTGGTCAGTCGGACGACCTCTAACACTTCCGCAATGTTTTGCTTGGGTACATTCAAAATACGGCGAATGGCCTCCAGATTTTCAATTGCGTTCAAATGACCATAATACGAAGGATACTCCACCAACGAGCCGACTTTACGCAAAATATCGAGCTTATGTCTGCGAATATCTTTGCCGAATATACGGATCGTTCCTCGAGTTGGGCGAATAAGTCCAAGCAGCATACGGATCGTTGTCGTTTTCCCCGCTCCATTTGGACCCAGAAATCCGTAAATATCTCCTTGAGCTATTTTCAGGTCCAGCTGATTAACCGCCGCGCGGCCTTTGTATATTTTGCTGAGACTGTTCGTTTCAATAATGTATTCGTTCAAGTTCCTCACCTCGACACCTATCGTAACGTGCCAAGTTTAAAGCCAAGGGAACTCTGAGTTTAAGTTTTGTTTAAAAAACGGATTCGGGTCCCGGCTGATGAACTGATAATCTCCCTCTCCAAATTCATTTCGCGAGCCAGCAGTTCTGTAATCGCCAAACCAATCCCTGCGCCTTTTTCACTGGACTGTTGCTCCATACCGGGCCCTTTATCTACGATAACCAATGCCTCTGTCCCATTATCTTTCTGTACTTGAACACCGATATATCGGCCTGAGGCAGCATGGCGAACTACATTTTGAAAAAGATTGTCCAGCAGACGGCGGAAGCCTTGCTCATCGACATTCCACACCATACTATACTCGGGCAGGTCGATATCCACTTCAAAGCCCTCCTTTTCCCACACCGGATACCAGCTGGCTACACACTCTCGCACTAGCCGCAGGATATCACGCGGTGTGTTATTCATAGTGTATTTTCCACTAGCTAGCAGATTATAGGTGAGCAGATTATCGATCAGACTCCCAAGGTCTTTTAGCTTGTTTTCCATCAGTGTAATCGACTGTTTCCCTCTGCTACTCAGATTTTCACCATCTAGTGTATACAGATGGCTACGCACGACCGTAAGCGGCGTCCGAATATCGTGTGACAGATCCGCGACCAGTCTCTTCCGCAGCTCTTCCTCCTGACGCTCACGTCCCCGACTTTCTGCCAACTGCTCAACCATCTGATTAAATGCTTCTTCCAGCTTGCCGATTTCATCCGGGCGTCCAGTGGTAACAAGAATAGGCAAGCCATCCTCTCCTCGCTGCGACATGGCGGCCTGAAGCTGCAACAGTCTACGCCGAATGCCTCCAAAAAACAGAAGAGATACGAATATAAAAGCGCCCAGAATCAATACGATAAAAAAGAGATAGTACATCAACATGCTACTATCTGTAGGTGGCTGTTCAAAGAACGAACGGGGCACTTTTAACACCATATAGCCCTGATTCACATCATTCTTGCCCCCGCCAATAAAGGCCACTACCGTAAACGGCCCCTCATAGCTTGCTTGCTTCATAAAAGCTATAGCCTGCGCAGCGTTCCATTGTTTTGGCATGTTAGGTTGTGTCGGTAACTCCAACCTTGTTTTACCTGCGGTATCCACCCAAAATATTTGTGAGTTAGGGAACATATCTTGTTGTATTTTGCGCAGATGGGCTGAGATTTGCTCTGGTGTGGCTCCCTTCAAAGCTACAGCTTCGCGATGCCAGCTATTTTCGGTATGAGAAGCAGAGGGATAGTAAGCGTTTTTAGGCTTGAACTCCGCCCCCCAATTCAATAACACGCTATATATCAAGGCTGTAGCAGGCAACACAATGGGTAACAGCATCATAGCAACCACAATAATGACTAGATAACGGAACAACAGTGAACTGCGAAACCGACCTCCCTGACCCGGCCTAGAGCTGGGGTGTAGCCTCCTCCAATCCTTGCGCGTCCTGCTCATTATGCTTTCACCCGATATCCTACACCACGGATCGTCTCAATGATGCGGGGTGCCGCAGGATCGATCTCCAGCTTTTCACGCAGGTGTCGGATGTGGACCATTAAAGTTTTGTCTCCGTCAATATATGGGTCCCCCCACACCGCTTCATACATTTGCTCTTTCGTCATAATCTGGCCCAAATGCCGCAGTAAATAAGCAAAAATGTGATATTGCTTGCCTGTCAGTGTAATTTCCTCCCCAGTATCACGGTTCACAATACGGTTATCAGGAGAGAAGACAGAGAGATGCCCCAGTTGTAAGGATTCTTCGGGCACGGTTCCCGATCGGCGCAGCAAAATCTCTATACGTGCTATGAGCTCGTCCGGGTGAAAGGGCTTGGTTACATAATCGTCGGCGAAATCCAGTCCTTGCAGCTTATCGTCAATGGATGTACGGGCAGACAACATGAGAATGGGAAGCTCCGGGTACTCTTTCTTGAGCCGCTTCCCCATGGTGAATCCATCCAGACCGGGTAACATCACATCCAAAATCACGAGTTGGCACGTACGAGCTGCTTCCACAGCCCCATCCCCGCTGCGAAGCCAGGTTACAGCGTAATTCCGCTCTTCCAAATACTGATGCGTCCAAGCACCAATATCCTGGTCATCTTCGATGTATAGCACATTTGTTTTCATAATAGACACCTACTTATCGTTTTTCTTTTATGTAATGGGCATTATAGCATTTATGGTACATGACCCACTTAAAAAGGTTAATAACTACCTTATACGACATACGCTTCACATTTTCAAATTGAATGCTCGTGAAAAAAGGAGGACTACCCGATGCTGCTGGAAGCGATATACCATCACCCGAAACGAAATTGGGCTTTTGGTTATAATGATGAAACGATATTTCTACGGCTACGTGCGAAGAAAAATGACCTGAATACCGTTCATGCTCTCACCGGAGATAAATACGATTGGGAGCGCACCCGACAGCTTGTCCCGATGTCCAAATTCGCTACCGATGGCAGGTTTGATTACTATGAATGCAGCGTAAAACCTACTCACCGTCGGCTGAAATATGGATTTTTGCTAGAAGACGGTGAGGAACGTATTTGGATGAACGAGGACGACTTCACCACCCAGGAACCTCAAAACGCAGACAGTCTGTTCCAATATCCGTTTTTGAATCCGATTGATATTCTGAAGCCACCTGCATGGGTGAAGGATGCTGTATTTTATCAGATTTTCCCAGAACGTTTTGCGAACGGTGACCCCTCCATCAGCCCAGAAGGAGCAGAGACATGGGGCGGAACGCCACAAAGAGACAATTTTTTCGGTGGTGATCTACAGGGGATTCTGGATCACCTGGATCACCTGAACGAGCTAGGGATTAACGCCATATATATGACTCCTGTGTTCAAGGCAACGACCAATCATAAATATGATACAGAGGATTATATGGAGGTGGACCCGCATTTCGGGGACAAAAAGACATTAAAAAAACTGGTCGATGCCTGCCACGACCAAGGAATCCGGGTACTACTTGATGCGGTGTTCAACCATTCAGGGCGTACGTTTAAACCGTTCGTTGATGTGCAGGAAAAAGGCGAAGCCTCACCTTACAAGGACTGGTTCCATGTACATAGCTTTCCCTTGGAAGTGGTGGATGGCACACCGACGTACGATACATTCGGGCTGGAACCGATGATGCCCAAGCTGAACACCGAACATCCTGAGGTGAAAAAGTACCTGCTGGATGTAGCAAAGCATTGGATCGAAGAAATCGGTATCGATGGTTGGCGGTTGGATGTGGCAGACGAAGTGGATCACGCCTTTTGGCGGGAATTCCGCACTACGGTCAAGCAGGCCAATCCAGATGCGTACATTTTGGGTGAAATGTGGAATGAATCGTCTGAATGGCTTCAGGGGGATCAATTCGATGCAACGATGAATTATCCGTTCACCTACGCGGTAAATGATTTTTTCGTCAAAAAAGTGACCGATGCTCAAAGCTTTGCCTTCGCCATCGGACGACAGTTGGCCCGCTATCCACAGCAAGCATCCGAGGTTGCCTTCAATCTGCTGGATAGCCACGACACACCACGCCTGCTGACACTGTGTGGGGATGACAAGCGGCTGATGCGACTGGCCGCCCTGTTCCAGTTTACGTACATGGGCGCACCCTGCATCTATTACGGCGATGAGATCGGCCTGGATGGAGATGCCGATCCAGGCTGCCGCAAGTGTATGGAGTGGGACACCGACAAACAGGACCGCGAGCTGTTCGACTTTTACCGCGAGCTGATTGCGCTTCGTAAGGGGCACCCGGTCCTCCGTGATCAGGGAAGCATCACCTTTTTGGAGGCACAGCCAGAGGGCACTTCACTTGCCTACGAGCGCCGCAGCGAGGAAGAGGTGCTGCTCGTGCTGCTCAACCGTTCCGATGAGGATCACGTTTTTGAACTGGATATTCCTGAGCAAGAATGGAAATTAGCCTTTGGCGAAAGCCAGTGGTCCGTTAGAGAGAAGGGGCTGCTTGCCAAGCTTCCACCCTACGGATACGCTGTACTGAAGGCAGCGCCTGCTCAGTAGAAGAAAGGCATAAGCCTCTATAAGCGGATGCTGATGAAAGTACCTGCCGAATAACGGCAAAAAAGCGAAACCACCAGGAACAAGATAGTTAACTTGTTCCCGGTGGTCTTTTTACGTTGAATATGAGCTTCTATTGTCGATTATTTGTTTTTAACATCTGTTCTTACTACCCCAACATCCGAAGCATTAATCGAAATGGGGTTACCGCCTTGTCCTGTCTGAGCTGAAGAAGATTGTCTGACGTCCACCCTAAAACCTCTCAATTACGACTCAACCGTGAAGAGATATGCTATATGAATATGCCACTAAAGAAGACAGGTAGTACAGCAGTTTACGCAGGTAGCGTCTGTGTTTTCAATTGCACGTACAACTGGTGCGTCACCTGCTGCGGCTCAATACCCAACTCATCTTCCAATATTCTGACGAAGCTTTCATAATGCTTTTGCGCAGCGGTATAATCGCCCAGTTGGGCATAGGCTGTCAGCAGCAGACTGCAGATATCGTCTGAGTACGGCTCCCGTTGCTGTAGGCTGAGTAAGCGCTGAACAGACTGCCGGGTACGATCTGAGCGAAGCTCTTCTCTCGCCAGCTCAGAAGCACATGCCAGATACATATTGCGCAGCTTCTCCCTTTTTGCATATGCCCACGGGTAATCGTGCTCCTCCAGATAGTTGCCACGGTATAGTGCCAACAGGCTCTCAATACGCGGCTTACCGCCGCTACCGGATGCAGCCCATTCGGATATTCCCCGCTCGAATAGCTCCACATCTGTAATCCAGCCATTGCGGTTCAAGCGGTAGCGATCCAGATTATATTCCAGCTTCGTATCTTGCATCCGTTCTTTCAACGCCTTGCGGATTTGGTAAATGGACGTGTGCAGGTGAACAACAGCCTTGTCCAAATGATATTCAGGCCACAGCGCATCCAGCAGTTGTTCTTTGCTCACCCATTCCCCTTCATGGTGTAATAAGAAGGAAAATAGCTCCTGTGACTTTAATGTGCGCCATTTGAATGGTTTCGCACCTACGGCTTCCTGTCCATCCTCCAAAATTTCAAGTTTTTGAAAACAACGTACCTTGGGGGATTGCTCTGCTGAAGCTCCCAAACTAGAAGAACGGGGATCAGCCAGCGTGGCTGCAATCCGATCTAACGTTTTGGATAGCCGCCGGGCATGAACGGGCTTTAACAAGTAATCCAGTGCTTGCAGCTCGAACGCTTCAATAGCATATTCCGAGTACGCGGTCACAAAGACGATATGAATATGGGAATCCAGCTGTTGAATCCACTCGGCGGCCTCCAGACCATTCATCTCTGGCATTCCGATATCTATAAAAACAATATCCGCACGTTCTGCCGCCAGATGATCCAGCCCCGCTTGTGCAGACGTATATTTGCCCATTACCGTTAACCGTCCGTCCGCCTCCAGCAACCGTTCCAAGTAGGTTAATGCCGACCTCTCATCATCAATCAAAATCGCCTTCATTTGTGTCCGTACTCCCTTCCTGCTGCAACCATTTATCATGATGTTCTATTTACATGCTATCTGCTTTATCCATACGATTTTTAATTTCTTATATTTTATATATCGTATCATTGCGGACGTGACTTTAGCTTTTCCGACAAATGTACTGTACTTTTTTTATTCATCGGTATGCCGGGGCGAGATCGTTTCCGGCACACGGAAGCTTACCGTCGTCCCTTGCATAGGACTACTTTCAATTCGCAATCCTTCTCCATACATATGGATAAGACGGCGATGGATATTACGCAGTCCCACGCTGGAAGATACATGATCCTCCGACAGCAGCTGTTCCAGTCGCTCGGACGGAATCCCTACGCCGTCATCGGTCACGCTGACCACAAAATCGGTTCCATCCTCCTGCACAACCACTCGCACGGTTCCACCTGTTGCCCGTTGCATCACACCATGCCGTATCGCATTTTCCACGATGGGCTGAATACTTAATGGCGGGATGAGCGACCGGATGTTCCTTCCTACCTCTACAGTCACCTGCAAACGTTCTTCAAATCGTGCTTTTTCCAGTGCCACATACGATTCTACCAATTCCAACTCCTTGGATAATGGCACCGTATTTTCCCTGTTCTGAAAATCAAAACTGCCCCGCAAATACTGACTCAGCTCCATGAGTAGCTCCGCTGCTTTGTCCGGGTCTACGGCTACAGTCGAAACAATGACATTCAAGGCATTGTACAGAAAGTGCGGCTTGATTTGTGCCTGTAAAAAGGCCATTTCCGAACGCACCGCTTCCTCCGCCGAATGACGCATGTTCAACAGCGTGCGCACACGCGCCTTTAATTCCTCAGCATCAACAGGCTTACGTAGAAAATCATTAGCTCCCGCCATAAAACCTGCGCGGATATCCCCGGGCAGGTCGCGTGCCGTCAGCAGCAACACCGGTAGCTCGGACAGGGAATACCGTTCCCGTATCCGTCGGCACAGCTCAATACCGGACATTTCCGGCATCATCCAATCCGTAATGACTAGGTCAAATCGGGAACGGCCATTCAGTATGTGAAGTGCCTCCTCGGCATGATCCACCGCCACCACGCTACAACCTGTGGTATATAATAGCTCCTCCAGCACCCGAAGATTAACCTCATCATCATCTACAGCAAGCACTTTGTAAGGAACAGTCTGAACTTGCTCCAGTGCATCCTCTTCATGCGGAATCACATTCTGACCCGACGTCACACCAGGCTGCAATATAACCGCAGACGAAACATCTTTTTGAGCTTCATGTGCCAACGTTCCGGTCTGCGCTAAGGGCAGTGTAAAATAAAAGGTCGAACCCTTGCCCAATCTAGATTCTACCCGGATATGACCCCCATGCAGCTCCACCAGACGACGGACTATGCCTAATCCAAGCCCTGTTCCACTGTATCCATCATCCTCAGCATTCGCCCCTCGGTTAAAAGGTTCAAATATATGTGAAAGATGCTCCTGGGCAATACCGGACCCGGTATCCTTCACACTGATTTCCATTTCACGGTTCCCCGCTTTGGCAGAGATTACGATTTCGCCTTCCTCCGTAAATTTCACTGCATTGCCCAACAAATTGTACAGAATCTGAATCAGCCGATCCTCATCCGCATCTACCTTGGGCAACGAATTGGGCCATTCTTTGACGAATTGAATCTCTTTCTTACCCACCGTATGACCCAATACCTCCAGCACGGAATTCACAGCTGCCTGTACATTGACAGGCCGACGATTTAAGGCTAATCTGCCATTTTTCAAATTAGAAAAATCCAGAATATCGTTAATTAAATACGAAAGTCTGCGTCCTATATTCGCAATCAAGGCCAAGTTGTGCTTTTGCGGCTCATTGAATTGTGTCCCGTAGCGGTCTAGCATGGATTGAGCGATATTAATTACTCCATGCAGAGGAGTGCGCAGTTCATGTGACGTATTTGCCAGAAATTCATCTTTTAACCCATCCAGTGTTAGCAACCGTCGTGACAGGTTCTCAACCTCCATAAACGAATGCACAAAACGTTTGGCCAGCAGGAGCGTTTGAGCCAATACGAATATGAGCATTTCATAGGCTGTCACCCCACGCACATCTCCCCAGCCCAGAATATACACAAAACTAGTCACTACAATCATAAGAATGCTCATAATACTAATGACTAGCAGCGCAGCGTCATCCGTCCGTTGAAGAAGCCCACGAATCAAGATCAGTAATACATATCCCACACTGACTACACCAAAAAGAAGAATAAACGCTTCAAAGGATGAGAGTACCAATGTAGGCAAAAATAGTCCCATACCCAGCATCAGTGCGGTTGTAATATTATAGAGGCGCAGCACGATCCGATTCATAACAATCTGCGTCGAAAGATGAACATAGCGGATCAGAAAATAGTAGAACAGCGTTGACGAGAACGACTGTATTTTCAGTATCCATTCATAAGGTAAGTCCGGTATTCCCCAAACCAGCAGCTTTTCTCCATGTGTCAGAATATAAAATAAAGCCGAGATACAAAAACATCCTAAGTAAAGCAATGCCTTCTCCTTTTTACGTAAAAGGTATAGCATAATAAAAAATACGGTAGGAATAAAAAATCCTGCTATCAGTACGGTGTCCTCTGCCATTGCAACTTCCCGGCTATGCGTAATACTCTCGTAATCCCCAAATAACAGTGGATAAATAATCCCACCAGAGGAATAGCTATAATTAGCCACATGCACGGTAATATCAGCTGAATGTCCATCTACCGCTGCAAACCCAACATAGGGAACATTGCCCTGCTTGCCCTTGTCGGCAGAAACAGAGGGAATACCACTTGCTCCCACGTTTTCTCCGTCAATCCATACTTGACTGGCGCTGCGAATGTTTTGCATATAGATGCCGTACAGATTTTCCGCTTTTTCAGGCAACAGCACACGGATATGATAGGTTCCATATCCGGTCGCCTGTCCCTTAGGCATCCACTGATTCCATCTACCAGGCACATCCACAATCTTGGCAGAAGAACTCGTTTCCAGCCTCAACTCAGAAGAACTCTGATGATTTTCCCAATCCTTATCTTGTTGCATTTCATGAAAGGATGAAGGTTGCACAAGCTGATTGGGGTAAAATTCCCACTCCCCTCCCAGCTGTACAGGGCCTTCCTTTTCAGGGTCCCAATTACGCAAATCAATAACACCGTTGTGTGCTTTCCAATGACTGTTTCCGGATAAAACACCTGACACTAACGGATACACCGGCAACGCAACCGCAAGCAGAAGTATAATAAAAAATAAAACCCCCTGTTTTTTCATAAATCCCCCGCTCTTTTCAATATCGTCTATCTTTTAGTATCGGTTATTCTAACCAGCTGTATTAGAAGCGCTGCCCATGCAAAAAGGGACGCCCGCCGCAGACAAAAATCTGTGTGGAATCGTCCCCTTTTATACACCCTTGTACTTCCTGCATTTCCCTTATTAAGGAATCATGCCTTCATCATTACCACCGCCAGGAATCGAGCCTGAATCGCCTCCGCTGCTATCGCTTGGCGGCGTTGCTCCACCGCTGCTGTCGCCGCTTCCTGTTCCGCTGTTGTCGCTTGGTGGTGTTGCTCCACCGCTGCTGTCGCCGCTTCCTGTTCCGCTGCTATCGCTTGGCGGCGTTGCTCCACCGCTGCTGTCGCCGCTTCCTGTTCCGCTGTTGTCGATTGGCGGCGTTGCTCCACCGCTGCTGTCGCCACTTCCTGTTCCGCTGCTATCGCTTGGTGGCGTTGCTCCTCCACTGCTGTCGCCGCTTCCTGTTCCGCTGTTGTCGCTTGGTGGTGTTGTTCCTCCACTGCTGTCGCCACTTCCTGTTCCGCTGCTTTGTTGCTGGCTGGCTACAAAATCTTTATACTCCTGAATCGCATCTTCCAGATTCATATAATTTTTCTTGATTTCCGGCATAGGGTAATACTGGTCCAGACGATTGTATGCATCCACTACTCTGTGAAAGTAGACCGTCGTAGGATCTGTACCATTTACTGTAAGCAGATTGTTCGCAATGTTCTTGAGCTCATTGATATCAAGATCAGTTACGATCCATTTGGATTGGTAGTTCGAAAGTGCTGTAATCAAATCTGTGTTAGCCTGGTCTACCTGAAGCTGTGTAATATCCGGAGTATTAAGCACAAGGTTTGCCTGATTAATTTGCCCTTGAAGTTCTTCGTTATCTTGTTGGGTATAATGACGGCCGAACGTCTGAACTTCATTATTAGCTATACTTATGTTGAAATTTAACAACATGGTATCCACTGCTATTGGTGCAGCATACTGGCTCTGTACCCGTTGCAACTCCTCGTATACAGGAACCACGTCTTGCAATTCAAAGCTAGGCAAACCTAAGAAGATGGAGGCATGCTCTGAAGCAGAAGACAAGGCTTGCTGGGCTTCAGCGCTTAATGAGCCTGAATTTTGCACCAAAATTCCATTGATCGATGCCTGCATTTCAATGATTTCGGCTCTCAATTGTAGCCTTTTCTCGTTATATTTTTCAATATAGGTCCCTTTAGCCTGACTTAATTGATTATAAGAGATCACCAATTGCTCCTCAGGAGTAAACGGCATCATGAGTGCAAAGTTGGCTTGTTCTGTTAGTTGCTCTAAAGGAAGCATTTCCGTATTTAAGTAATTACGAGCAATAGGGTTGGACAGCAGTTTTAGATGAATGTCTTGAACCAGCTGTTGCAGTTTTTCCCGAGTTGTAGCAGGTACTGGCGCAGTGAATTCCGCAAGTCTTTGACTCAGCTCCATGTTCAAGGTCAATACGTCCTGCTGCGTCATAGCCGTATGCATCTTCTCTGTATATTCCTGAATGAGGTTGCCCAGTTCGGCATTTTGAGAGCCACTCTGATCGTAGATAACCTGTGCTTCTTGTAAAGTATTTTTAAGCACTGAGAAGTCCGCTGCTTGCAGTGCCAAGAATGATTCTGTGGCACCTTCTATTTTTTGTGTCCATTCGTCCAACTGCTCCGTTGTAGTTAATGGGTTCACATATACATTTAATCCTTCTCTCACTAAGGACTTGTAACGCGCTTTGTCTGTTTTCAAATTCTCCACATGATCCGTTACATCGAGAAAATGCAGATAGGCATCTCTGAGTCTTACCGATGCTTCGTATACTTTAATTACTCGACGCAGGCTTACTACTTCCCGCTCCACTATATTTTGGGGTGCATTCCCTTCTAACACATTATTGCCAAATTGAATTGCTTGACTTAATGAATCATCCCAAAGAGTTGGGAATTCGTCGCTAACCATTCGATTTTGCTCAAGGGTAGTCGAAGCTACCTGAATCAGCCTAACTAATTCCTGTGTTCCAATCATCGGTTCTGTGGCTGAATCTGTGTACACAGAAACTTCCTGTTTCAATGTGCTGAGCGCTTGATCTACCTCTGCCTGTGTAGCTGTAGTATTGTTCAGTACCAGCGTAGCCTGGTGGATTGCTGCCGACAGGCTTTCCTTGGCCGTAGCCGGGTAGAGTGCCTGATCCGGTCCACCCTCACCTGCACGATCCAGCAGATCTTTGGCTGCATGGACTTCTGCCTCCAGCTGACTGCGGTCTACGTTGACAATGTCACTGTTGTGTTTTTTCTTATCTTTGCTCTCTGTTTCCGTGACAACCGATCCAGTAGAGGACGAGTTCGTCGTGCCATTCACGAGACTAACAGCTACTTTCATCGCATCATAGTTAATGATAACATCCTGCGGCTGTTTTTGTTCCGGTAGGTTAAGCCGGTTGATTGTAGCTCCCTTAGCCAGCGTAATAAAAGGAACGCCCACATATTGTGATGCATCCAGCAAACCAATACTGCCGCTAACCAACAGCTTGCCCAGTCCCTGTTGCAACGAAACGCGGCTAATCGCGGCATTTCCCTCGGTCACGATCGATGCATCATTTTTCAGCGTCAGGTTGTCGATCTTCGTCGTCCCGGTTGCTGTCAGCTTGGCATCCTTGGAGCCCAGCTCCACACTAGACCATGCCGTATTTTCCAAAAGGGCCGATACAGGCTGAGTCCCTGAGCCTTTGATTTCCAATACGCCTGTGGAGGACATGTTCTTCAAGGTTACCGAGCCATTGACGATCAGGCGTCCTTCAAAAGATACACCTTTACCGTCAAAAACGCCGCCGTCTGCGTTAATTTCCAGCTTATTCACACCTGTGAGTGTACGCAAATTACGGTTAAGGTCGAATTTTGCCCCTTTTAATACAGCTTTGTTATTTTCACCAAACAAACCTTGCAAAGATCCTTCCAACTGGTACGGGATATTTCCGATGCGAACAGTATTGCCCTCTGATTTCACTTCTCCTACCGGATGATCCAGCAGGCTGACGAATACTTCCGCACCACTCTCCCGGTTCAATGGATTTTTCAAATCCGTTGTAGAAGCATCCTCTGATAACAGACCATAAGAGCGGGCAACTTGAACTGCATTTTGCTGTGCATTCGCTGTGCCGGCATCCTGTAAGTCCATTGCACGTACTAGCGATACGATCAGTTCTTCCTTGGTAATGGCATCCCCCGGACGGAACAGTTCCCCGTTGCCTGTCATATACCCGGCTGCACGTACAGCCTCAATATAGGGAGCGCCCCATGCATCGGACGATACATCCATAAAAGAAGTTTGCGACTGGTTGTTAACTTCCAACTGGAACAGACTGCACAAAATTTTAGCCGCTTCTGCACGGGTCAAATTTTTTTGTGCCATAAAATCGCCCTGCTTACCGCCTGTCATCAAACCCAAGGTGCGAGCTTGTGATACAAATCCAGTTTCGCTTTGCGTATCTGCTGTCGCTGCATAAGCAGTCTGGACGCCGCCCACCCAAGGCAGAGATACGATTGAACCTGAAGCAATACCCAATACCATCGCAGATGCAATCCATTTATTTCGATTTACAAGTTTCAACATTTCAACTCCTAGACACTATTTATTGGCATATATCCTGTTATATCAAAGGCTTTAGTCATGTTTAGTTCTACGATTTATGCAACCAAGGAACTATGCTAAGAGAAGTATACGAAACCCCACTGAACCGATTCTGAACAATTAGACCTATACGAATCATTCCGGAGCAAAATTGCTTGACTTGGAGTGAACTCCAAATGTAATAATATCCGGTGTAAGTAGCTGGAGTAGACTACATTTGAAGAAAACAATATCTAGGAAAGCGAGGTATAATCAAATGGACTATGTGAAACTTGGAAATACCGGCTTGGATGTATCCCGGCTTTGTCTTGGGTGTATGGGCTTTGGGGTTGCAGAACGGTGGATTCACCCATGGATACTAGATGAAGAGCGCAGTCGTCCCATTATAAAAAATGCCCTGGAGCTAGGTATTAATTTTTTTGATACCGCAAATGTATATTCAGATGGAACTAGCGAAGAAATTGTTGGACGAGCTTTAAAGGATTATGCGAATCGAGATGAAATTGTCCTCGCGACAAAGGTTCATTTCCGTATGCATCAAGGCCCGAATGGTGCGGGACTTTCCCGAAAGGCTATCATGAGTGAAATAGATAAGAGCCTTGAGCGACTGGGGACAGATTATGTGGATCTGTACCAAATCCATCGCTGGGATTACAATACCCCTATTGAAGAGACGATGGAAGCATTACATGATGTTGTGAAGGCCGGGAAGGCAAGATATATTGGTGCTTCTGCCATGTACGCATGGCAGTTTCTGAAGGCGTTACATGTCGCTGAAAAGAATGGATGGACCCGATTTGTATCCATGCAGAATCATTTAAATCTCTTATATCGTGAAGAGGAGAGAGAGATGCTGCCGCTTTGTAAGGAAGAAAAAATCGGTGTGATTCCATACAGCCCGCTTGCAGGTGGAAGATTGACGCGTGATGCGCAGGAAACAACACATCGTTCCGAAACCGATCAAGTTGCGAAATCTAAATACGATGCGACTGCAGATACCGATCGATTGATCGTGGAGCAGGTTGCGGCCATCGCAGAAAAACGTGGAGTTCCCCGCGTTCAAATCGCACTTGCCTGGTTGCTACAGAAAGAACCGGTAACAGCTCCCATTATCGGTGCTACGAAAACGTCTCATCTCGAAGATGCAGTAGCTGCTCTTTCGATTACGTTAACACCTGAAGAAATTGCATTGCTGGAAGAGCCATATGTTCCTCATCCGGTAGTTGGCGCTCAGTAAATATGGATGAAATGAAAGTTTCGAAATAAGAAACAACAAGAACGCCCTATCCATTTACATAGGGCGTTTCTTGATCAGAAATCAGGAGGTGAAGTCTGCATGTTGATCGCAGAAGTAAGCAAAAAATTCGAACTATCTCAGGATACACTCCGCTATTATGAACGCATCGGACTTATTCCGCGTGTGAACCGTAATAAAAGTGGAATCAGGGATTACACGGAAGAAGACTGCAGATGGGTTGAATATATCAAATGCATGCGAGGCGTAGGGCTTCCCATTGAAATTTTGATTGAGTACGTTAGGTTGTTCCAGCAGGGTGATGAAACGATAAATGCTAGAAAAGAACTCCTAATGGAGCAGCGTAAGCAGCTCATTGCCAAAATGGCAGATATGAACAACGTATTGGAACGCATGGATTATAAAATTACAAGCTATGAACAGACAATAGGTAAAAAAGAAAAACATCTAATTTAACCCCTGCGTGCTTTACGGGACAATAGGTTCCCCAAGGACTGAACACCTTGTACAAACAAGACTAGAATGATGACGGTAATCAGCATAACCAGCGTATCAAAACGTTGATAGCCATATGCGATCGCCAGATCGCCAATTCCGCCTCCGCCGACCGCACCAGCCATAGCAGTAGCACCAATCAGACCAATGGCTGCTGTCGTTAATGACAAAATCAGAGAACTGAATGCCTCAGGAAGCAAAAAGTATCGAATGACCTGAAACGGGGTCGCCCCCATCGCATCTGCTGCCTCCAGTATCCCCGGATTTACCTCCAACAGCGAGTTTTCGACCAGCCTTCCGATATATGGCGCAATGTATATAATCAAGGGGACAATTGCCGCACTGGTCCCAATGGATGTATTCACAATCAGACGGGTTAACGGAATGATCGCAATCAGCAAGATAATAAACGGTAAGGAACGAACAATGTTAATGATTGGATTCAAAATATTGTGCAGCCATTTGTTCTCCAGAATTCCGCCTGGACGGGTGATGACGAGTAAAATACCGATAGGGATACCGATCAGGGCGCCAATGAATAATGATATGCTGACCATGAGCACGGATTCATACAAAGCTTCCCACAGTTGATCCCAGGTGATCGTAGTTCCTGTAATCATCATAGACTCTCTACCTCCTGAATATGAACTCCTTTGCTCTTGAGAAAATCAACAGCCTGCTGAACGGCATGCTGTCCACCGCGCAGTTGAATCGTCATATAGCCAATCGTCGTTTCTTGAATCTCCGTCATGTTGGCAAACAAAATGTTCACGTGGATATCATGCTGCCGAATCAATTCATGAACCACCGGATCAGAAGCAACCTGCCCTATAAATTCCAGCTTGTATATTCGCTGCGATTCTTGCTGTTCGAACGTTTGCAGCACACTCTCGGGTACCGTATCGTGAATGACCGTGCGTACAAAGCTCTGTGTCGTCGGGTGCTGCGGCTGCCCGAATACCTCCAGGACATTGCCCTGCTCGATGATTTCCCCCTTTTCCATTACGGCTACCTTGTTGCAAATCCGCTGAATCACCGACATTTCATGGGTGATGATCAAAATGGTGATCTTGTATTCCTTATTGATTTTACGAAGCAAGTCGAGAATTGACTGTGTGGTCTGCGGATCAAGTGCCGAGGTTGCCTCATCACAGAGCAAAATGGACGGGTTGCTCGCAAGCGCCCGTGCAATCCCCACACGCTGCTTTTGTCCGCCGGAAAGCTCGCTGGGGTAGCTATTCGCCTTGTCCGACAATCCTATGAACGCCAAAAGCTCCTTTACACGCCCCTCTATTTCCCGTTTGTTGCGCTTAAGCAGCACCAACGGAATTGCAATGTTGTCGAACACTGTTTTCGATTCCAGCAGATTAAAATGCTGAAAAATCATTCCGATCTTCTTTCTTACCTTCCGCAGCCCAGAGGTCGAGTAGGTATTTAACTGTTCCCCCTCAACAAGAACCTCTCCGCTGGTTACTTTCTCCAGACGATTGACCAAACGGATCAGCGTACTTTTCCCAGCGCCACTGAATCCGATAAATCCGAAAATATCTCCTTTATCCACTTTGATATTTATATTTTTTAACGCTTCAATACTTAGACCTTTTCTCACATAGGTTTTGGATACATTCCTAAGTTCAATCATGAGTCCTAACTCCTTCCGTTCTCACAAGTATGTAAGATGTTCTAAGCTGATTGCTTTTCTTTGGCATGAATGATCAAATTAAATCCGAGTATTCTAGTAAGTTTTATAAAGTATACTACTTCGATTTAATATTCATGTCAATATGTGTTTTGAGTCTTGGTTAGTTCAGTCCTTGCATAAATCAGCATGATATTGCAAATGGTATGAAATATGCCGAAGCATACACACCTTGCCCGAACGGGACGGAAGCGGAGGAAGATAGATGAAGCGAATATTTACCTTGTGGCTATGCGTTGCAGTTATAGGGATGTTGACAGTTACGGCAGAACCCGCATGGGCTACTCAGACTGTTGACGGACAGCCTTATCATTTTGGGTTCAAAAAAAGTAAAGGAGGGGAGCTGCCTTCCATCGCACAAGAAGGCTTTATGCAACTAATCGAAAGGCAAGGTGGCATCTTTCTGGGGGATACCACTAAAAAAGAATTATTTCTGACTTTCGACAACGGCTATGAGAATGGGTATACTCCCAAAGTGCTGGATGTATTGAAGGCCAAAAAGGTTCCCGCCGCCTTTTTTGTGACGGGGCATTTTGTAAAAGACCAGCCTGATTTGATGCGACGCATGGCCAGTGAGGGTCATATTATCGGAAACCATTCATGGAGCCATCCTGATATGAGCACCATTTCTTCGACAGAGATCCGGTCTGAGCTAGATCGGGTACGAAATGCATCGGCAGAGCTAACCGGGCAAAAAGAAATGAAATACGTCCGGCCGCCTCGCGGCATTTTTAGTGAAAAAGCATTGGCTTCCTGTCGAGAAGCTGGATATACGAGCGTGTTCTGGTCTGTGGCTTACAAGGACTGGGACACAAATATTCAGCAAGGAACGGACTATGCCTATCGTCAAGTCATTCGTCAGCTTCACCCTGGTGCGGTCATTCTGCTCCATTCCGTATCCAAGGACAATGCCGAGGCACTTGGTTCTATCATAGACGAGGCTCGCAAGCAAGGGTATGAGTTTAAAAGTCTAGACGACCTTAAGGTGAAACATTATCACTAAATAGTAATCGAATTTAATGAGTCGATACGTTATCAGCCCGATCCACAACTGCCCATGGCAGCCAGTGTGAATCGGGCTTTTTAGTTTACGACCAAGGAAGGTAATGGATATAACGATATGGATGGGCTGGCTGCCAAGCTTTCGCCACTCGGCGTGGTCATCCATCAACACCGTAATGAACAAGTGCTGGACATCAGCCCGCAAAATATCCATAAATGGAACGCGCTTCAGAAGCTTGGTGTGCAGCCCCGTCAATTTATCGCCTTCGGCAATGATGCGAATGATATTCCGATGTTCAGGGAGGCACACCATGCCGTCATGATTCATCACCATCCTGAACTGGCTGCCTTCGCGACTGAATCGATCCCTAATGAGGGGGAAAATCAAGAAGACCGGATTATCGCCAAAATACGTGAGTTGGCTGAAATGGTTACCATTTAGCCAAACGCCAAGAAAGGGAAGGTCTCTCTATGAACCTTCCCTTCCTTTTATCATTCTAAAGATAGCAACACCTATTTCATGGTTAGCTTATACACCCTGGCTTCATAAGGGCGCAGCTTCAAGGCATGCAGTTGTTCCCCTTGAACCGGCTTGTAGTTGGACAGCAGCAGCTCCGCCTTAGCGACAGGAAAGTCCTCCTCGGGCCAGTGGTACACCGGATCACGGTCAAAGAAATTCAAAATGACGAGCAACCGCTCTTCTCCTAGCATACGAGTGAATACATACAGTTCCGTATCCAGCGGCAACAGTAGCTTGTATTCGCCATAGACTATGACCTCATGTTGTTTGCGCAGAGCAATTAACTTGCGATAATAGTGGAAAATTGAGTCTGGATTATTTCTTTCTGCCTCTGCATTAATGTGTGTGTAGTTATCGTTAATCTTCATCCACGGCTCTCCATCGGTAAATCCGGCTGAGGGTCCAGCATTCCATTGCATGGGAGTGCGCGCATTATCCCGACTTTTTCGCCAGATCTCTGCCATAATCTGTTCCTCGGACTCACCGATCTTCCGTTGTTGCTCATAATAATTCAACGTTTCCACATCACGATAATCATCAATGGACGGGAATGCAATATTCGTCATCCCAATTTCCTCACCCTGATAAATATAAGGCGTACCCTCTAGCATATGAGTGAAGGTTGCCAGCATTTTGGCCGACTCCACACGATATTGTCCATCATTCGCAAATCGCGAGAGGGCCCGCGGCTGATCATGATTGTTCAGATAATTGGCATTCCATCCTTCCTCATGAAGCACTGTCTGCCAGCTGCTCATTATTTTTTTCAGCTCCACCAGTGTCCACGGCTTGGATTTCCATTTTTCCGTCCCCAGCCCTTGGGCATCAATAAACATGTGTTCAAACTGGAAAACCATATTCAGCTCATGCCGCTGGTCCCCCACATAATCAAGTGCCTGTTCCGGTCCTAAACCAGACGTTTCGCCAACTGTCATTAAGGGATAACGCTCCAGTAATTTTTCATTCAGCATCCGTAGAAGTACATGTACCTGTTCTAGATTGGAAAAGAGCTGATAGGCACGTACCAAGGTTCGTTTGTCAGGATTATCGGCATCCGGCAGCCCTTCGGCTTTGACAATATGGGCAATGGCGTCAAAACGGAAGCCATCAACTCCCTTTTTCAGCCACCATTCCACCATGCGGTAGAGCTCGCCCACCATCTCTTCATTTTCCCAGTTCAGATCTGGCTGATGCTCGGAATACAGATGCATGTAATATTCGTCTGTAAGCTTGTCATATTTCCACACTGAACCGGAAAAATACGATTCCCAGTTGTTCGGATATCCGCCATTTTTGCCTGTTCGCCATATGTAGTAGTCCCGCTTCGGATTATCCTTGGACGAGCGTGACTCCGTAAACCATGGATGCTCATCCGATGTATGGTTTAATACCAAATCCATCATGATTTTGATGCCTCGTTCATGCGCCTGGTGAAGCAGTTCGTCAAAATCCTCCATCGTTCCAAACTCATCCATAATGGCATAATAATCGCTAATATCATATCCGTTATCGTGATTAGGCGATTTATATACCGGACAAATCCAGATTACATCAATACCCAGCTCACACAAATAATCCAGCCTGGACAAAATGCCTCGCAAGTCCCCTTTACCGTCTCCGTCAGAATCCTGAAAACTGATCGGGTAAATCTGATATACAACGGCTTCCTTCCACCATATTTTTCTAGGCATGTTCCCCTCCTGTAGCTTCTCTGTACATCCAATAGCTTATGCTCTTAACATACACGCAATACCTGTCTGCGAATCGTTGGTGTAGGGGAACAAGAGTCTTGTAAGCTTGCTTCCATCAGCAGAGCCGCTATAACCTACGGAGGTTTATTTTAAAAAAATATTTTGCAAAACAGGTTGTAAAAGTGTATCTGGCGTTACCTATATTTATGAACTGCCCATATACATGTACCCAAAGCGGTGCCATTTTTGAATAAAAGGAGGAATTGACATGAACCATCGACCCAAGGAGCCAAAGGATCTGATTGTGGAAACTGCTGTGATCCCGCCCAATATCCATGTGGACGTGGAGTCAGCCACTGAGGGGGGAACACGCCGCCTGATGCTTAGCGATAATCCGGAGACGCTTACCCATGTGACGGTACCTACCGAGCAAGCCACCCTGTGGCATGACGTGGTTCGCACGACAACGCGAACAGTCAAACATCGCATTTTCGGCTGGCATTATAACAAAATCGGCAGCGCTGTTAAACTGGGCATCACCGTAGAGAACAGAAGCGCCGCTAAACTAGAAGTACGACATATTGAACGTGCCCTTAAGATTGTGCCTGAAGACGGCAACTGGATTATAGATGTCGGGCAGTCTATTGCCAAAAGCTGTTTGGCGGGTACGATGGAACGTCTGAAGCCAGCAGACCGTCATAAATTCGGCAAAAGCACCGCTCTGCTGGAGGAATTTGAGCTGCCCGAAGGATCGCTGGCCGGATTCATCTATGACCTCACAGTAGAATTTGCTGAAGGCCACGGTACGCTGGATTATGTGATTCGCACCGTGATCAGCAAGGATACGCAGACCGATCTGCGCCAGATTCATATGGATGCGCTTCCTCCCGTACCTCCACCCCAGGCGCATCCACGAGGGGTGTGGTCCTTTTCCGAAACGAATGCGCGGATGCCAGAGTACGTGGTGGGGCAGAGCGCAAACTATCGGGCGTGTGCCACCAAAAAGCTGAACGGCGAGACTCCTGCCGATCTGCTATTTACCGGGGCACGCAGCGAGCTGGGGCCTGCGCTAGATAATCGCGGACAATTCGGAACCATATACAACGCGACCATTCCCATCGTTAATGACAGTGACGAGGTACGTATCGTACGAATCTACGCCAATCCACGTGGGGGCGCGTTCGCCGGATCTGTACGTGTGGATGATCGTGTATATGGTATCCCTCTGCTACGAGATAATACCAAGGTATGCCGATTGGCTGATATCAGCGTCCCTCCCGGCAGATCCAGCTATGATCTCAGCTTCATGGTCGCCGGCAGTGCAACTACGCCGCTAGGTCTGTACGTCATTACACTATAGCTATGCTCACGATGACTGGATAAGCGAACGTGGAGCCAAAATTTTCATTGGATATGGTCTGCTCTATAGTAAATGGAGCTGTCCCAAAGCTGGTTTTAAACTTTATTGGACAGTCACGCTTCGTCATTAGTATAAAAAAGCGCGAGTGCAAGGGTTATTCCCCCTGTAGCTCGCGCTTTTTGGTTCATGCTCATCCATTTGAGCAGGTTATGGTCAAGCGAAGGCATGTAGTCCTCATCGCCGCCATACCCGGCATCGGCGATGACCATACCCGGTTTGTGTCAGAATAAATATTGCTCTATTTGAACCGCTGGACCTGCCTCGAAGGCATAATGGTCAACTCTGGAATATTGACATGCTCCGGCTGCTCTAGTGCATAAAGGGCAGCTTCTGCAACATCATCGGGATGCAGCGGCAAAACGCTCGAAGCAAACGCCCGAATTTCCTGCTCGGGATATCCGGCCACCTGCGAAAATTCCGTCGCCACCGCCCCGGGGTGAATCGCAGTTACACGAATTCCTTGCGTACTGGTCTCCAAACGCAATGCAGAGGCTATAGCGCTAACACCGTACTTGGTAGCGCTGTATAGTCCTCCTCCGGCAACCACTTCCTTCGCTGCAATAGAGGAGACAATGACAACATCCCCCTTGGCCTGTTCCCTCATTGGCTGAAGTCCGTACTTCAGTGTCAGAACAAGACCGTGCACATTCGTCTTGTAAAGCTCCTCCCACCTTTCCAGTTCCACTTCTGCCAGTGGGCTTCGATACCCGAAGCCAGCATTGGCAACGATAATGTCAAGCCGTCCCCAGCGTTCAAGAATGGCGCGGACCGCCTGCTGTACGTCTTCAGCTTTTTGGATATCGGCAGGTATTGCCATGACCTCGTACAATTCCTCTTGGTGCAAGTCGCGAACCAATTCATCCAATCGTTCCTGACGGCGTGCCAATACAGCTACATACGCGCCTCGCTTTGCCAGTTTTTTTGCAATCGATGCCCCAATGCCGCTGCTTGCGCCTGTTACCAAAGCTACTTTCCCGGCCAGGCTTTCCTTCGCTTTCCAGGATAATCTCAACTCATCCAATATCATGTTATACCCTCCCCAAGCTTATTTGGTTAAAAGCACGCGATGAACACCCTGGCTGCCTCCAGGAGCTGTACCTATATATAAATATCCGTCATGGTTTACAGCCGTGGTTACCCCATAAAGCGAGCCTTCAGGATCATGCCAGCTTCCGTTGAGTTTACCCTGCGGATTAAGCTCCACAGCAAGCCCATGCTTCACAGGTGCGCTTGCACCGCTGAGCAGCGATTGAGGCAATTTGGCCATCATTCCAGCCAGCCACGGGCTTCCATGCATCTGATCTACAAAGGGAATACGTGTTGTGAAGAGACCGACCCAGAAATGGCCTTGATCATCACGCGTAATGTTATCCGGAAAACCGGCAAGATTATCCACAAAAATATCCGAAGTCCCCTTCTTCGGCCCTTTGAGCCAGTATCGGGTCAATTGGTAGTGATACGACTCTGCCACAAGCACAAAATCTTCGTCCGCAGACAAGGCAACCCCGTTCGCAAAATAAAGGCCTTCCAACAGAACTGTCGTCTGCTTGGTCACCGGATCATATTTCAGCAAACGTCCATGTGGCTTGTTCTCGGCGATTTCTTTGAAGACTACACTGCCATAATTGGAGGTGTCAGAAAAATAAATGGTACCATCTTTGGCAATATCCAGCTCGTTGGCCAAATAGATCGGTGTGCCGTCGACTTGATTGGCCAACACCGTCACGTTTCCGGAAGGATCTACCGACAGCAACCCCTTCTTAACATCCGTAACGATCAAATTTCCACTTGCATCAAACATAAGTCCATTGGGCGTTCCTTGGGTATCTGCATATAGCTGGGCCTTTTGCGGATTGCCCTTAGTATCAAAGGCAACCTTATAAATTTTCCCGTCGGAGTCTCCCGTATATAAATTTCCTACCTTGTCAAAGGTGATAAATTCCGGAAACTTAGGGGCATCTGTAACAAGCTCTGCGGAGCTGAGTTTGTTGTTTTGTTGCCATGGACCCGCTTGTTCAAATGAGGGGGCCGAAGGTGCAAACCATTTTGCAGGCTGGACAGGGGAAGGGATGAGCATAAAAATAACCACTCCCAGAAGGATTACCGCCAGCAGCGATAATCCGGTTCTGCGTACCCATTTACGCGGTTTCTTATTCTTTCTTCCTTGAGAATCTTTGACAGATAAATCAGGTTTACTGGGCATTAGATTGCCTCCTATGTGATGTGAATAATATTTATATTTGAACGACGATTTTACCGAAATACTGTTTTCCTTCAGCCAAAAGTGCGAAGGCTTCGCCGATTCGGCTGAGCGGGAATACCCGGTCAATGACAGGATGTAAACGATGGCGGGAAATGGCACGATTCATATTTTCGAAATGTTCCCGGTTACCGACTTGGCTGCCGCGAATCGTCGCAGCCTTCTGCAAAATGCTGGTGACATCGAACTCAGGAATAGTCAAGCCCGATAAGAAGCCGACCATGTTCACAGTCCCTCCGGTACGAAGTGCATTGATGGATTGCGCCATTGTTGCCGCTCCCCCTACATCCAGGACATGGTCGACTCCGCCGTCTGTCAACTCCAGAACCACCTTATCCCACTCGGGAACTTCCGAATAGTTGATTGTCTGCCATGCGCCGAGATCCTTTGCCCGTTCCAGCTTGTCATTGCTGCTCGATGTGATAATTACCCTTGCTCCCGCCATCAGAGAGAATTGAAGCCCAAAGATGGAAACACCGCCTGTTCCTTGCAAGAGCACCGTATCCCCCGCTCGCAGCCCACCGGATTCCATCAGCATGCTCCATGCGGTTAATGCCGCAATCGGCAAGGTGGAAGCCTCCTCCCAAGAAAGGTGATCCGGAATGGCCACGACCCCTTCTTCATGCAGAACGATATATTCAGACGCCACTCCACTGAGCGGGCCTCCCAGACTGTCCTTTAAGACCTCCGCTCTCGTGCTCCCGCCAATGAATTTCTGTTGTAAATTTGCCGCTACCCTTTGTCCAATCTGAAATTTTGTCACCCCTTCGCCTACAGCTACAATTTCACCCGCTCCATCCGATAAAGGAATGAAGGGAAATTGAATGCCGATCGGCATTACTCCGTTAATAATTACCAAATCCCGGTAATTCAGAGACGCTGCCCTTATGCGGATCAGAACTTCCAGCCGTCCTGGCACCGGTATGTCAAGTTCCGTCAAGGTTAACTCTTCAAAGCCAAAACCATTTTTCAGTTGCACTGCTTTCATTTTGGTTGTCCTCCCTGTAATGTTAAACTTTTTACCTGTATGGATACAGTGTATTACACAAGAAACACTGTTTCCTATGTAATACACTGTATCCAATTGTCTTCAAGACGTCAATCTTTACTTTTAAAAATAAAAACGGTCAATAAACTGTTCCAGGCTTTTAACGTTCCTTACCAAGTAAAATTCGAGACTGGGTGGCTTCGGTTGTCCAGAACTTGCTCAGGTGGGCAAGCATGACCAAAAAACGCGAGTTGCAAAGGTGAGATAACCTCTGCAACTCGCGTTTTTTTTTACATTAATGGTGATATAAGCTCTGTCCAATAGAATATGGAATTTGCTTATGCCACAGCCTTATTTAAGCTCCAACTTTTATAAACTACGTCTACTTAAATTTGTTCCTGACTTATATTACGCTACTAAGCATAAAATTGGAGGGCGGACCAAGCTCCGGCTTGCCAAACAAATAACCCTGAGCCAGTGATACACCTGCTTCACAACAAAATTCAAAATCCTCCATCTGCTCTACGCCTTCAGCCAACACTTGGCCTCCAAAACGAAAAGCCGATTCTACAATCCCTATAATTTGCCGCTTCTGATCAATGTTACTATGACAGCCGTCAATTATACTGCGGTCAATTTTAACATAATCCGGCTGAAGGCAATTCATAAGCTCTGTCGTAGAATAACCTGCCCCCACATCGTCCAGGGCTACCGAAACTCCTCGATTGCGATATTGATCAAAGATATGATGCAAAAAATTAAGGTCGTCTATCTCTTCCGTTTCTACGACCTCAAATACAAAATCCTTCGTATTCATGGATAACCGATCAATCGTCTCAAAGGTGTGATTCAAGCAATAAGCCGGATTATAAATGGTCGAAGGGAGAAAGTTAATAAAACGTTTAATTCCCGCCGGAAGGCATGTTGCACTTTTTTCAATAGCGGAAATACGAGCCGAGCGATCCAGATGAGCATGCAAACCAGCTTCACGGGCGATTTCAAACAGTCGGAAAGGCTGAAATGGTCTCTCCGCATGTGACGGACGCAGTAAAAACTCAAACCCGATAATATCCAACTTATGGTCAACAATAGGTTGCATATGGCTGGAAAAACTTTGATCCTTAATGATATTCACGATATCCGGATGTTGCAGTCTGGCTTGCAATTGACTAAATAAAAGCCAGTCCTCATATCCTTCGACATGATGCAAGCCGGTCACCACAATTTGCATATGGTTCAAGTATTCCTGCGGCAGACGAGCCAGTCCGTTAACCAGCTGTTCCAGCTCTGAACGGCTGTCATAGCGAAACTCTATGCCACCCTCACGCTCATGTTCCTGCTTCATTTGTTCCGATAGCATACCCAAACCATCTAATGCTGGAGTAAGCGACACCCTGGAATGCCTAATTCTGAGAAATCCTTGATCCTTAATAGGTAATATGATGCTGCAATTGCTGCATGTCATAATGGTCCTCCTCGGAACAATTTTCCGGTTTTTTCACCATTATATCACAAATAACTAGAACAAAAGTACTATATAACTACGTGTTTTTACAAAAAACTAGCTTATTCTTAACGACTACTTAGGACTTAAGTATATATTCGACAAAAACAGAAAACTTTTTGCACTCATGATAAATTCGGGGGCTGTTGTTTTTGGCATTAAAAAAAACAGCAAATCTCTTGGTTAAAGAGACTTGCTGCTTCATTCTGATATTGATTGAAAACTAGAGTTCGAAGTTATTTGGACGCCTTTGGCTTCGTTGTTTTAGCTGGTTTAACAGTCGCGGGTTTGGTCGTTTTAACAGCAGGCTTTGCTGTTGCTTTCGCGGGAGCCACAGCTTCCTTTACAGGAGTCGTTGCTGCACTAGGCTTAGCGCCAGCTTTTAAGCTGTATTTGGCAAAGCCGTCTGCCGCGCTGCTCAAGAATGAAATTTGTTGATTTCCTGCCAGCACGTCTTTGGCATCAGGAGAGGACTCGAAAGTAACCTTTGCCTGACCAAAAGGAGCAATAGACCAGTTGCCATCCGCCGATGGATTAATCGTTCCGTTCGTACGGATATAGTCAATAACGACTTGACGACTTTCATCCGGTGCTGCCATCACAATTCGTTTGCCATCTGGGTTGGCCAGTTTGGATGAGGAAGCACGATAGTTATTGGTGGCTACAATAAATTTCTGCGCAGGATCAATAGCCTTTCCATTGTATTGCAGATCCTTGATGCGATGCGCTGAAGAATCAATAATCGTTCCCTTGGCATCATATCGTGCAGGCTGAGTTACATCAATCTGGTAGTTCACACCGTCAATAACATCAAAATTGTAGGTTGGGAAATCTTTGTTGATCAGCGATTGCTCTTCAGTTTGCTTTGGATCAATACGGTTGAACTGACCCGCAGACCACTCCAGCCATTCCTGAATTTCAGCACCGGTCACTTCTACAGCATGAACCGTGTTCGGGTACACATACAGGTCGGACACGTTTTTAATCGCTACCGTACCTTCAGGAATATTGGTGTAATACTCGGCTCCGTTTCGACCACCGGCCTTGAATGGAGCGCCTGCCGACAATACTGGAAGTTTTTCGTATTCAGTTCCTTTAAGATGGTTTTGCACATACCATTTCTGTGCATTCGTCACAATTTGAATAGAAGGGTCGTCCTGCACTAATGCAAAATAGCTGGTAATTGGCGCAGTCGTTGTTCCGACAGGTTGACGAATATAATCCAGCGTTCCTTTATGCTCTTCCTTGATCGAATCTGTCAGTTTGTAGTCAGGAGTAAACTGCACAGCCTGGTTTGTGGTACTCACAACCGGACGCACTTCAGACTGAGAATTCGTTACGTGCCACTCATCTTTTTTCTTTTCCAGGCTCAGGTCAATAATTCCCAGCTCCTTGCCCCATGAAGAAGCTTCTACAGCTGGCACGCCATTAATGGTTCCCTTATCCAGATCTACGCCGCTCATTTCTTTAAAATCAGGTCCAGGGAAAGATTTATGAGCATGCCCAAACAGAATAGCGTTAATTCCGTCCACCTGGCTCAAATATTTAACGGCATTCTCCATCATTGGCGTTTGTGGCACATCCTCATAACCCGTATGCGCAAGCACGACAATAATGTCAGCACCTTCTGTTTTCATTTGAGGAATAAACTTTTTCGCCGTTTCCACGATATCCTTCGTAACGACCTTATCCTTTAAATTGGCTTCATCCCACTGCATAATTTGAGGTGTGACCAAGCCGATGACACCCACTCTGAGCGCATGCTCTTCACCTTTCTCATCCGTTACCGTTTTATCAAGAATTCGATAAGGGGTAAAATAATTTTTAGTAGCTTGCCCTCCCTTATCAACATAAACATTCGCATTTACGTAAGGAAAATCGGCTCCCTTGAGCGATTTCTCCAGAAAGTCGAGGCCGTAGTTGAATTCGTGGTTGCCCACTGTCGCCGCATCATAGCCCATCAAGTTCATCATCTTGTAGACCGGATGGACACCGCCCTCTTTCTCGAAGGTTTTATTTCTGGCCATATAATCGCCTAATGGATTGCCCTGCAGCAAATCACCGTTATCGAACAGCATGCTGTTTCTCGTTTCACTACGCGCCTGTTGGATCAAACTGGCTGTGCTAATCAGGCCATATTCGTTGGTTTCTTTGTCCGAATAGTAATCGTAGTTCATCAGGGATGCATGAATATCCGTTGTTTCCATGATCCGCAAATTCACTGTAGCGCTATCGCGAGAATTGCTAGCTGCCCAGGTTGGAGCGGCTGAAAACACCAGCATGCTACAAGCTACAACGGCTGCTGTAAACCCTTTAAACCAATTTTTACGAAATAACAAAATATACCCCTCCTCATTAAGGTGTATGACTCATATACATACTTTTGCACATATATGTAAGCCTTGAACCCACCATTTCTATTTTAATCCAACGCCACGCAAAAGAGTAGTCATTTACTTAAATTATTTATGAAAAAATAATTAATTTTCTCAAAAATAAAAAACCAGCAAACCTCCTAAAAAACTCGGAGATTCACTGGTTTATCCATTTATATTCTCATTATTTATTCCACACTTGGCGCTCCGTTTGCTGACCCACATACTCAATGCGAGTCGGATTCACGTCCAGAATGACATAATCGGGATCATCCGGTCCGGAAAACCATTCCTTCAAGGAATCGTTCCACACTTGTTTGCGGAGCCCCTCATCAGCTGTAATCTGGACAGTAGCCTCCACTTCTACGACTTCCTTTGTACCGCCAACTTCATAACCCAGCAGCAGATAAGCATTCGGATTATCCTTTAGCTCATCCACTTTATGCGTTTTACGATCTGTCGCCAGATGAATGTTCATTCCATCGTTAAAAAGGGCCATATAGCGTACTTTCGGTTTGCCACCCTCTACCGTACCTAACGAGCAAAATTTGTTGTTATCCAAAGCCTTCACAATGGCTTGTTCTAGTTGGCTACGATCCAATGTTTCCGTTTTACCCACAGTACAACAACTCCTTTTCACGAATTAGAATTCTCTACGGCCATGCCATTGGGCACCAGCCCATCTGAACCTACCTGCGCAGCTGTTCTGAAAATAACATGACCCGATCAGATCGGATTGATGCATACTCATTTTCAGATCAAAGCTCACAGTAAAAGTGTACCCTGTCGTTCGGCAAATGAACCGTCTTCTCTTCCTCCATGCTGGACAGACCCGCATTCAAGGCATATAATCGTCGTAGTAAACCCGAATAAATGAACCCATTAAACCATACAATGCCAGGGGTGCTGGAATCGGCCGGCTGAGAGTGTGTCCCAAGACACTGACCCTTACAACCTGATCTGGGTAATGCCAGCGTAGGAATGCTTAAGCAAGATGTGCCTTTTTTACATAGGACCATCCCTTACTTTGGTATATACAAGCGCAAGCGTCCCGGAACCTCGGGGCGCTTTTTTGTTGAAGATTAAGTTGTTGGAAAGATCGCGTCCGGCAGATGTTATTTTTATGAAAATGGGAAACCTAAGCTGTCTGATTGGACGGATAACGGGTAATTAAAGGAGAGAACACAACGATGAAGCGCATGAAAATGTTAAGCCTGGGACTGATCAGTCTGTGGCTCATGGCCCTGACCCTGACCGCTTGCGGTGGAAGTCCCTCCACATCCCAAGAAGCGGCTCCCGCTACCAACACTCAAACGTCTACTCCGGCAAAGGAGCTCAAAGATGTTAAAGTCGTGCTCGACTGGACACCCAATACGAATCATACGGGACTCTATGTTGCCAAGGACAAAGGATTTTACGAAAAAGCGGGTTTGAATGTCCAAATTATTCAACCTGGTTCAGGCGGAGCCGATCAAATGGTTGCCTCTAATGCTGCACCTTTTGGTATCAGCTACCAAGAAGGCGTCACACAGGCTCGTATGCAAGGCGTGCCGCTTGTTTCCATCGCTGCGGTGATTCAGCATAATACCTCAGGCTTCGCAGCCCCAGTAGATCGCGGAATTAAGAGCCCCAAAGATTTTGAAGGTAAAAAATACGGCGGTTGGGGCTCTCCTGTAGAAGAAGCGGTCATGAAATCCATCATGGATTCAGACAAAGGCGATGTGAGCAAAGTGAAGATCGTCAACATGGGCAATGCAGACTATTTTACAGCCGTGAAGCGAGATATCGACTTTGCCTGGATTTTCTACGCATGGACCGGAATTGAGGCCCAGCTTCGAGGTGAGCCATTGGATATGCTGTATGTAAAAGATTATTCCAAAAGCCTCGATTACTATACACCTGTAATTGTGAGCAACGAACAGACAATAAAAAATGATCCAGAACTGGTCAAAGCGTTCATGGACGCTACCGCACAAGGCTATGAATACACTATCGCCCATCCAGAAGAAGCCGCGGACATCTTAAGCAAAGCTGTACCGGAGCTGGATAAAAAACTGGTACTTGCCAGCCAAAAATGGCTAAGCCCGCGTTATCAGGACGATGCCGCGCAATGGGGTGTGCAAAAAGCGGAGGTATGGCAAAACTATTCGGACTGGATGTACGAACGCAAGCTGCTCAGCAAGCCTTTGGAAGTGGATAAAGCCTTCACAAACGACTTCTTGCCCAAGCGTTGATCATTTGTTAAACCACTAAATAAGACTGAACTAGAGAAGTGAACGAAGCGCCACTACGCAGTCGGATGGTGCCTCCCATCGCTGTTGTACCCAGATTTCTTTTATGAATATCCAGAAGTTGAAATCTGGGTACAAAGGCGAATGTTAACGCTTGTACAGCACCATTCCGCCCACTTCGTTCTCGTTCCACTTGGTTCTTCTTTAGTCTCATAGTATCTAAAACGCAAAAACAGATGCGCTTGTGTGTAAAAATGCTACACAACCTAGCTTAAAAACTAAGGTGCTTTTAAGGCGGTTGGCAGCGTAGCGGTTCATTTGAATCTGGAGAAGCGAAGCGTTCGCCTTTGCCGTTGGATTCTTACCTTTAAAATTTAATTCAAAGAATCCCAAGGCAACAGCGATCGTAAGATCAAATGAAACGCGAAGCGGTCTCCCCCGCCTTAAACCAATTTATTTTCCTATAACTTAAACAATAAAGGACAGGTGAATTTTCATGGCTAACACACTGCTCAGTATTCAAGTAATCCCTAAAACTCCTAATAACGAGGACTCTTACCCGTATGTAGATAAGGCGATTGAGGTCATTCAGCGCTCCGGCGTCAAACATCAGGTGAATCCATTGGATACGACCATGGAGGGCGAGCTCGACGAGTTGCTGAAAGTGGTTAAAGAAATGCACGAGGCTTTGACGGAAGCGGGCAGTCCCAGCGTCATTTCACAGATCAAAATCGCACATAACCCACAAGGCATCAGCATGAACAAGCTGACCGAGAAATATCGCCCATGAATCCGAAAGGCAAGAACGCATCCTGGTGGAAAAGCGTATGGCCGCCCCTTGTGGCGGTCCTCTTCTTTTTAACGGCCTGGCAGGGGGCGGTTTCCTATTTACATATTGAATCCTGGCTACTGCCAGCTCCATCTCTAATCGTACAAGAGGGCATGGGGCAATCGGCGTTGCTTGGAGCCCATACATGGGCTACGATTCGTCTGACACTTGCGGGATTCGCAATAGGGACAGCAACGGGACTGTTGATCGCCATCGTTCTTCATACCATTCCTTTTCTCAAATCTGCTCTATACCCGCTCTTGATCCTTAGCCAAAACATTCCGATCATCGCTCTGGGTCCGCTGCTCATGGTGTGGTTTGGTTTTGGCGTGCTGCCCAAGCTCATGGTCATTACCTTAGTATGCTTTTTTCCCGTGGCTGTAGCGGCCATGGACGGGCTGACTCGAACAGACCGTACGATGATGAACTATATGCGGATGTCGGGTGCAAGCCGCATGTCTATTTTTATGAAGCTGGAGCTGCCACATTCCCTGCCGCAAGTCTTTTCTGGCGTTAAAATTGCTGCTACCTACAGTGTGATGGGCGCGATCATTGCCGAATGGATCGGAGCTAGTGAAGGAATTGGGTATTATATGCTGCTGCAAAAATCGGCCTATCGCACGGACCTCATTTTTGCTGCCATCGGCATTATTGTCGCACTCAGCTTACTCATGTTTGTGGTTATTTTACTACTGGAGAAATGGTTGGTTCGCTGGAAACCCGATCGAGAGTAGCTTCCTCCTTGAATTAAATACAGCAAAGAAAGGACGTGGCGCGTATGAGTCTGCATCCAATTGACTTATCATCACACAACGTGGCTAATGAACAACGAGCCGGGGAACAACAGAGTCCTTCAACTGCTCCTCCTGCTTTGGAATTGGACGGGATCAGCCTTGCCTTCCGCGAAAAGCGAAGCTTACTGCCCGTGCTGCAGGATGTATCCCTCACAGTCAATCCAGGAGAATTCGTTTCCCTCATCGGTCCGTCAGGCAGCGGCAAAAGCACGCTGTTTCACATCATCGGCGGGCTACTCAAACCACAGCAGGGACGTATCCGTATGCACGGACGGGACATGACTGGTGAACGTGGGCATATCAGCTATATGCCGCAGCAGCCCGCCCTTTTCCCGTGGCGTACCACGCTGGACAACGTAATGCTGGGGCAGGAAAATGCTCCACGTAAAAATACAGCAGTACCCCCTCAGTACGCAAGTGAACGCGAGCGTCGCAAAGAAGCCTTGCAATGGCTCGAACAGGTTGGACTTGGTAAATTCGCTAAGGTGTATCCACATACGCTGTCTGGTGGAATGCAACAGCGCGCAGCCTTTCTACGAGCACTACTCAGCCCGCAGGAATTAATGCTGCTAGATGAGCCGTTCAGCGCACTCGATGCGCTGACACGTGCAGACATGCAGCAATGGTTATTACGCATGTGGGAAAAAAACCGCCGTTCTGTGCTGTTTATTACCCACAGCATTGAAGAAGCGCTGCTGCTCTCCGACCGCATCTATGTGCTGTCGGCGCGACCTGCTTCGGTGGTGCATGTCGTAGATGTCCCTTTTCCCCGCCCGCGTAGGGAAGAAATCACCCTCGATCCGCTCTTTATTGAATGGAAGCGGACCATGATCAGCTGGATGCGCGAGGAAAAGTACAAACTGGACGCCAACATGGAAAATGCTCAGAGCGTCCACAAGAATATCCCGGAAGATGGATTGAATCGACATGAGTGACGTAAAAGTTCGATGTGCATTGAAATGGAACAGCCAAACAAAGCCAGGCTTGGATTTGACCGCAATTGAGCCCGCTCCATTAATCGACGCGCACATTCATGTAGACAGCTACCCGCCTGAACAACAGGAGTTATTGCTCGCTTCACTTGCCGATAGCAGCGTCCAAGCCGTGATAGCCGTGTCGATGCATCTGGGCTCCAGCCGAGCCAATCTACAGTTAGCCAATCGTTACCCCGGGCTGGTACGACCAGCCTTTGGCTTTCATCCCGAACAGGCTCTTCTACCGCAAGCTGAGCTTGACCTCTTATTCGACTGGATGGACGAACATATACAGCAGATGGTCGCCGTGGGTGAAGTCGGCTTGCCCTATTACAATCGGCTGGAAGCCTCACAGAGCGGTTCACCTTTTGACCTCGCTCCCTACATAGAGCTGCTGGAGCGTTTTATCCAGTTTGCAAGCAAGCATAACAAGCCCATTGTCCTACACGCCGTTTATGAGGACGCAGACATCGCCTGTGACCTTCTGGAACGTCACAGCGTCACGCAGGCGCATTTTCACTGGTTTAAAGGCTCTGCCGCCACAACCGAACGTATGGCCCGGAACGGCTATTATGTCTCCTTCACACCGGATCTCCTGTACGAAGAAGAGATCCGCAGTTTGGCAAGACAGTATCCGTCTGATCAGATCATGGCAGAGACAGATGGTCCCTGGCCGTTCGAGGGGCCTTTTACCGGACAACAGACACATCCACGGATGACTGCCGACGTCATTCGCGCGTATAGCAAGCTGACCCATCAAGATGAATCTGCCGTGCGTCAATTATTTCATGAAAATACGAGACGCTTTTACTCACTATCTGATTGAAAAGAATATGAGCTATTTACTAACTGGAAGGTTTACAACCACAACATGCAACTAAAGCAAAGAACCTCCTTATTTACGCGGGACTTCATCATGCGTAAATAAGGAGGTTCTTGTATTTTGCAGAGTTTTTTGTCGCTACTCAGCTTTTATTGCTTCAAGAAACCCTTCTGTTCCAAAAATGGCTTCAACTGTAAACGTGCTGGCTCGGTCAGTCTCGCGGCCATTTGCTCAGACCATGGCGTAGAGCGTTGACCGCCCGTACGCTCCTTCAAATATTCGGCTGATGTGTGGTCGTATACCTCTACAGCTTTCATCGTCTGATTTTTGTCGTAGCCGTTCATATGCAAAACACCGGACAGCGGAAGACGTGGGCGCAAGCCCGTTTCCTGATCTGGTACACCAATACACATACCGAACACTGGATACACCAGCTCTGGCAACCCTAGCAACTCAGATACCTCTGCTATTTTAGTACGAATGCCGCCAATGTAGACGATGCCCAGGCCCAGTGATTCAGCGGCTACCGCTGCATTTTGTGCAGCTAACGCGGCATCAATGGTCGCAACCGTATAATTTTCGACGGACCCTTCATAGGAAGGCTCACCCGGCTGATGGTGGAGCGTGACCTGCTTCAAACGATACAGGTCTGCGCACCATACCAGAAACGCAGGGCATTGCTCAACGTAAGCCTGCCCTCCTGCCAACTCGGCCAGTTTTGTTTTTAAAGAAGGCTCGGTAACGGCAATAACGGTATATGCCTGCACATTGCTGGACGAGGATGCCATTTGGCCAGCTGCCACAATAGCTGCGAGCTGCTCGTCGGTAACGGCGTCTGACTTGAACTTTCGCACAGACCGGTGATTCATCAACAAGGAAATCGTATCATTCATGACTGCTTCACTCTCCTAATCCATAATATAAGCTCTTTATCTACTTCAAGCTGTGAGTATACGAAGAAGTTCTTGCATGCTTGCATGGCACTCCTACAAATATTATGGAACTTTCGTGAATGATAAGCAACCTGACGTGACGAAGGTTAACAGTATGGTTTAAAAAAACAAACGCAACAAAAAGCAAGCACGCAGAAAACCAATTGTGCGTACTTGCTCTATACTCTGATAATAACTTTATCTCGAAACAGCAGTCCGACAGCACGCTATCCTGCTAATACATCCATTTACAGCTTCACCCGTTGCAGACGCAGTGCATTCAGCACGACCGAAACAGAGCTAAATGCCATGGCCGCTCCCGCCAACCATGGAGCAAGAAAGCCCAAAGCGGCAATCGGAATACCGATCACGTTATAACCGAGCGCCCAAAACAGATTTTGTCGTATGTTTGTCATCGTCCGGCGGCTCATTTCGATCGCGTCAGGAATGCTGTTCAGGTTGCCGCGCATGAGGGTAATATCCGCCGCCTCCATGGCCACATCCGTTCCCGTGCCCATCGCCATCCCAATATTAGCAGTAGCCAGCGCAGGCGCATCGTTAATACCATCCCCAACCATAGCTACGATCATGCCTTGTTCCTGAAGCCGTTTCACTTCCTCAGCCTTTCCTTCAGGTAGCACCTCCGCCAGCACTCGTTCAATTCCGGCCTCGGCGGCAACAGCCCGCGCAGTCCGTTCATTGTCACCCGTAATCATGATGACTTCAATGTTCATCGCCCGCAGACGGGCAACGGCCTCCCGTGACGTTTCTTTAATCGTGTCCGCTACAGCCACCAGTCCGGCATAGGAACCATCCACAGCGACCAGCATCGCGGTTTTCCCTGCGTTTTCCAGCTCATTCATATACTGCTCGGCTGAGTCATCTATTGCGATGCCTTCCCTGCTCATCAATCGGCGTGTACCCGCCAATACCTGCTTACCTTCCACATGCGCCTTCACACCATAACCCGGAATATTTTCAAAATCTGTCGGTCCTACCAGCTCAATTCCTCGATCTGCAATCCCCTTTACAATGGCTTCCGCCAGCGGATGCTCCGAGCTTTTTTCTGCTGCACCGAGCAACCGCAGCAAATCGTTTTCAGCCAAGCCGCTTGCACCAACCATAACATCTGTCAGCTCTGGCTTGCCGTTCGTAACTGTTCCTGTCTTATCCAATACCACTGCGTTGACTGAACGGGTCATTTCCAAATGCTCGCCGCCCTTGAACAAAATACCGTATTCAGCGGCACGTCCCGATCCTGCCATAATGGACGTTGGAGTAGCCAAGCCGAGCGCACAAGGACAAGCTATGACGAGAACTGCAATCATTTTCTCCAGTGAGCCTGCAAAATCAGTCGGCGTCACAAGGAAAAACCAGACGATAAAGGCTAACACAGCAATAGCAACAACAATGGGGACAAAAATACCGGAAATCTGATCCGCAATCCGCTGAATCGGGGCCTTAGAGTTTTGTGCATCTTCCACGACCTTAATAATACGGGACAACGCCGTATCACCCCCCACACGCTCGGCCTGAATACGTAGTACCCCGTTTTTATTAAGCGTCGCCCCTGTAACTGCGGAACCTGCTTCTTTTTCAACCGGAAGACTCTCACCACTTAACATGGATTCGTCCACTGCGGAACGTCCGTCCACGACCACACCATCGACAGGAATTTTCTCGCCGGGTCGTACAATAAAGATATCCTTCACACGTACCTGTTCGATCGGTATATCAAGCTCTTGTCCATCACGTACTACACGTGCCGTCGTCGCCTGTAGACTCATCAGGCTCTTGATGGCCTCGGACGAACGCCCTTTGGCTACCGCCTCGAACCATTTACCCACTAAAATAAGCGTAATTAGTACTGCACTTGTCTCGTAATACAGCTCTGGCATGGTCATGACAGGCATTCCCGCCATCCCCTCCATGACATCAGACGGACGCAGCGTAAGGTACAAGCTGTAAAAATAAGCCGCAGACGTACCCAGTGCAACTAACACATCCATATTCGAACTCCCGTTGCGAAGCGCTTTGTACGCGCCCATATAAAACTGCCAACCAATGACGAACTGAATCGGCGTTGTTAGCACTAGTTGGAACCATGGATTCAAGAACAGTTCCGGCACATAAATCCATGACGTAAAGGAAAAATGAGCCACCATCGCCCACAACAACGGAAACGACAGCACTGCGGACACAATCCACTTCCATTTTTTACGATGGATATCCTTACTGCGCACATCCGCGATATTGTCCTCAGCGCTCTGCGGGATCGCTCCGTAGCCTAGCTGTTCAATCTTGCTCACCAGATCACCAACCGCAATACTCCCCGCGGCATATTCCACATGAGCTGTTTCCATCGCCAAGTTTACCGTGGCACCTGTTACACCAGGCATCCGATTCAATCCCTTTTCAATCCGGGTTGCACAGGCCGCACAAGTCATGCCCGTCACATTCAGATTGGCTTCTTCACTTACAGTTCCAAACCCAAGAGAAGCAATTTTATCGCGAAACTCAGGGATCTCCACCTGCTTGGGATCATAGGATATCGACGCCTGCTCCAAAGCCAAATTCACATTAGCCTGTGCCACACCATCTATTCGATTTAAACCTTTCTCAATACGGCTTGCACAGGCAGCGCAGGACATCCCCGTAATGTGAAGCGTTGTCTGCTTGTCACCGTCGGTCGCACGGTTTTCCATGGTAACCCTCCTCTTATACCCCAGTGGGGTATATCATATCCAAAAAGAAAAAGCTTCTAATATGGAAGCTTCTCCTTCGAAACAAGTCTTTCACCCATAAAACATCTTCAGCTTAAACAACATCATAGCCTTGGTCTTCAATGGCTGTTTTCAGAGCTTCAACGTTCAGCTTGGACTCGTCATATTCTACATTCACTTGTTTCGTTTCGAGGCTGACCTTGCCGATAGCGCCAACTTTCTCCAAAGCCCCTTCTACTGCTTTCACGCAATGATTGCAGCTCATGCCTTCTACGTTCAATGTAACTTGTGCCATTTTCTTTTCCTCCTCAGGGGTACTTAAATACCCATAATGTGTATGAATACTACTCTTAACGGATTAGCTTTTTGACCGTAACCAGCAGCTCGTCAATCACTTCCTGCTCTCCTGCCTGCATGCGCTCAATGACACAGCTTTTCATATGCCCTTCAAGCAGCAGCTTACCAACACCATTCAGCGCGGACTGGACAGCCGCAATCTGGTTCAGTACATCGTCACAGTAGGTATCCTTCTCAATCAAGCCCTTAATTCCGCGAACCTGACCTTCAATACGGTTCAACCGGGATACGAGGCTGTTCTTGAACTCTGCCGAATGATGACTTTTTCTAACTGTCTTTTCCCCGTCTGTTCCACAGTGATTCTCATGGACTTCAGTGTGGGAAACAGGTTGCTCCTCAGCCATACATCAGCCTCCTGTGTGGTGTATATATGCATTTATGCATTTGTTATATCCTTATCATAATATACCCCCATGGGGTATGTCAACCTTCCAGAAAGATGTCACTTTTTCGTCTCAATTTTTGCCACTGTCTCTACTCAAGCGAATTAAACTGATCAAAATAAGGTTGAAGCAACTTCAAATGTTCCTCGTAATCTTCTCTTTCTCTTTCAGACAAACGATCTGGATAGAGTACCCCATTCTCGCCAGTTATACGTGGGATATACTTGTAAAACTCCGTGAACAGTACACGAAACTTTACAAATTCATCCTCAGTCAGAACCTTTTTCGCATAGTCCAGCTCGACCTGTAAATCGATGCCTGCGTGGGCCTTTACATCTAATGTGCCCGTAATGGCAGAATCACCGCCATCTTTTTTACCATCGTCCGTTTGGGTTAGCACTTTTCCCTGATTCAACTTGTCATAATACGGCTCCAGCTTGGCAGATATATGATCGTATTCACGCTGTTCCTCTGCGCTTAAGCGCTCCTTGTGGAGTGCGCCGTTTTCATCCGTCATTTTCAGATTATAGGCGCCGAGTTCTCTCAATAACCCCATAAAAACAGTGAACTCCTCTTTCGTTAAATGCCCCTGCGCCTGCTGCAACTTGGATTCTACTCTATTATATTCCTCTGGCGATCCTCCCATTTCAATTAGCTTTTCCTGTGAACCATACATTGTATCCGCCAAATAAGTGTAAGTAGCAAAAGCACCTGTTGGAATCAGTAATAACACTACGAGAAGAGTTATCACAATATACCTTTTCATAGGTTTAGGTCCTCCTTTTTCAAGCCGTTCAATTTGACCCATAATGTTTTCTTTTAATTCAGCCGGAGCCAATATGTGGTCATCATCCTGCTGCATCACCCTACGTAGTTCTTGCTCAAGCTTCATGGATCTTCTCCACCTTTCCGATTAGAAAATGTTCCTGCTGCTCTTTCAATCGAAGCTTTTGCAAAGCCGCGTGAATTCGTGATTTCACCGTGCCTAATGGTATCTCTAAAATGTTGGAAATTTCCTCTTGGGAATATTCCTGCAAATAGTGCAACACAATCACCTGTTTAAGCTTGAATGAAAGCTGCTGAACAGCATATAACAACGCATGATTTGATACCTTGTTCACAATTTCTTCAGAAAAATCATGAGATGTATGAAGTTCGAGCCTCTTTGCTCTGCTTGTGATTCGTAGCCTCATCCATTGTTTTCTCCGGTAAGTCCGGATCTGACGCATAACGACTCCCATTAGCCAAGGCTGAAAAGGACGTCTTTCGTCAAATTGCTCAAGTGATTTATATACATGAATATAAATTTCCTGCACCACATCATCAGCATCGACTTTCTCTTCCAACAGAAAATGCACCGTTCTATAGACTGTATGAATTGTTTGATCATACAGTTCCCTGTAAGCTTTACGACTGCCAGCCAGCGTCTCCGCAACAAGAGCAATCACCAAATCATTCTTTGTCAAATTTGCCCGCCTCCTTGCGTTGTCCAATCCTGATCTCCCCCTTTCTCTCATCTCACACTATATATTGGCAGGAAACCGAAATATCGTTCGATTCTATCTCAACATCAGGAAAATAGTCTCCGCATAATCATTCTTTAGCAGGACTACTCTTTTGGTAATATATTGATATAATATTAAAGTACAATTCCCACTTGGTTTGTATATATCCAAACGAGCAATAATAACAAATCATACATCGAAGGAGCTTATTAAAAAGTCAATGAAAATAAAGATTACACCCTTGTTACGGCTTATCCAAGGCCTGTTGTGGTTTAAAATCCTTGTAATCATTATCGCAGGATGTGTATTTATTTCAGCCCAACCGACAGGTGGGGAGTCTCGGTTAATCCATATGGCCTCCCGCACGCTATCAATCACACATCCACTTGAAGGTTCTACCGCTCATATGGTCGGATTTGTATTTGGAAAATTGCTCTTTCGATTACTTCCTACAATAATGATCCTGCTGTTTATTGCGACAAAAAAGTATAAACTTACCCTTACTTTACTGCTCTTCGTATCCATTTTTGGTTTAAACATCAACGGAATAGACCCTTTCTTTCCCGTTCATATCTGCATGCTTATTTCCATTCTGGTTCACAAACCATCTCGTATGTACTTAAAACAGACACCTCTTCCCGCAAAGGAAGCCGAAGATATCTCGATTGCAAAACGGTAAAAAACTCCCATGGACTGAAATGGTTCACGTATCAGTCCATGGGAGTTTTTCAGTTCAAGTTCGCCTTATTTCAAGCCTTCGCGCGTGCTCCCTTGGCAAGTACGACAAAGCTTAATAGCGCACTAACCTCGGCTATAGCTATAACGACCGCCATCGGTACGGGGGTTGTTCCACTCCCCAAGCCTACTAGCGGTGAAGCGATGGAACCCAGCAATAGAGGCAACAAACCAAGCATGGCGGACGCACTGCCTGCGGAGCGCTGCTGACTCTGCATTGCCAATGAAGTCGTCGTTGTACTTACAATCCCTACGCAGGAAACGACAAAAAACAGAGGAACTAAAACAGCAAACAATTGACCTCCGGTAAAGGCTACAGTAAGCAAGCTGATTCCGGCTACAGCCGCAATTACCAGACCCGACAAGAGTAACTGTCGTTCGCTGAAGCGACCCACGAGTCTACCCGTCAACTGCGAAAACAGCACAATCCCCAAACCATTCACTGCAAAAATGATGCTATACGTCTGAGGGGAAACCCCGAAAATATCCTGAAGCACGAATGGTGAGCCAGCGATATACGCGAACATCGCTCCTGTAATCAGCGCCTGTGAGAGGGCATAGCCCATAAAGCGTCGATCGGCAAACAGATGACCGAGTGTTCCCAGCGTCTGCTTCAAGCCACCGGACGCGCGGCGGTTAGTTGGCAACGTTTCTGGCAAACCCAATACGACGGCAATCAGCATAGCCACGCCGACTACACAAAGCACCATGAATACACCACGCCAGGAAACAAAGTTCAATATGACACCGCCCAGTACTGGTGCAGCAATAGGGGCCACGCCGTTCACCAGCATGAGCAGTGAGAAAAAGCGTGTCAACTCTTTGCCCGAGTAAAGATCACGGGCTACAGCTCTGGAAATCACGATCCCGGCCGATCCCGTAAGCCCTTGAATAAAGCGAAGCGCAATGAGCATACCGATATTCGGCGCAAACACGCATAACAGCGAAGCAGCAGCGTACAGAATGAGCGAGATCACCAACGGTCCTCTGCGACCCCTTACGTCGCTAAGCGGACCAGCAACGATCTGGCCAACGGCCAGTCCTAACAGACAGGCGGTCAAACTAAGCTGCGCCAGCGAAGTGGTCGTATGCAAATTGTCGGCTAATGTAGGCAGCGACGGCAAATACATATCTATGGACAACGGCCCGAAAGCACTCAATGCACCCAGGACAAAGGCGATCCATAATATTCGCGATTTGGTCATATCTGCGGCAACCATAACAGTATTGGATAACCGGTTCATAATAATAATCATCCTTTTCACAAAATATAAATAATTACTTCAATACATCATGATATCACTCATTTCGTCTGGCTTCGAATAATTACACGCTAATCCGCAATTTTTTTTCAAAACTGCTATATATCAGGCAGGAATTTACCAATTTCAGGTCGAATTATACGGTAACCAAAACAAAAATTTGTGGAATCTGGAGAATGATAATGGTCTATGATGGAGTGCTACTGGGTCTCATTGTAGGTCTGTTCAGAGGAGGCTGGCGGCAAGGTCTGATCCGTTTCAGTCAAATTCGCCTTATAGCCGGCTGGATGTTCCCTGTGCTGCTGCTGGTACAATTCATTATTTTTTATGCCCAGGAAAAGTGGGCTTGGCTGGCAGCCATTAACGGGTATCTATTTATGGGAGTCTACGTGGTTGGATTGATATTTCTCTGGTTGAACAGACATCATAAGGGATTCAAGCTTATTATAATCGGCGTATTGATGAATTTTATCGTTATGGCGGTGAATGGCGGCAGGATGCCGGTCTCGTTGAGCGCTTCGGAGGTGCTGGGTCCCTATTATACAGATATGCTTAAATCCGGAAGTATCATCTCGAAACATTACATGATGGATGCGAGCACGCGTCTATCATTGCTTGGTGACATTATTCCTCTCTCCAAGCCCTATCCCCGCACGCAGGTAATTAGTATTGGAGATGTTGTCATGAACTTCGGGATGTTCCTGTTTATCCAAAGCATTATGGTCGTGAAGAGAACTAAGGATAAGCAGCAAGAAACCAATCCCCACCACGCCTAGTGCGCACCTTATTCCAAGGAAGGGAGGGAACCCTATGAAAAACTTGAAATACTCCCGTGTGATTATCAATGCTATTATCGTGGCTTCTGTCATAATTGCTTTGACTTCCGGTTACAAAATCGGAGGCTAGTCACCGATAAGAAAAAAAGGAAGCACAGGCTCAACAAAACAGGCTGGATTCCGGCCTGTTTTTTCATGTGAAATTTTCGATTACAAAATTGTAAATTATCCCATTCACCCCTGGTAGCTTTGACATCAAGATACGACAAGGCAGGAGAAGAAATGATGAGTATAATAAAAAAGCTGCAAGAACGGGTTACCGCGACGGGAATATACGTGTTTTGCATATGTATGGTAGGCATGATCGTCCTCTTGTATACGAACCAATGGTCCTTTTTGCACTATACGACAACAGAGTGGGTCACGATCTATTCCCTATTGGGAGCCGTTCTAATTCTGGAGCATTTTACATTCCAGCTACCACCTGCCAGTAACAAACAGTCCATGGATTCCTCCGTGTATCTGGCTTGTATTTTTGTGCATGGCACCGAAATTGCTATTCTGATTTTGTTGTTAAATGTAATCATTGCCATGTTCCGGCACACAGAGCTGTCCTGGTGGAAGCATACCGCCAATTTTTCCATTTACGCCCTTTCCATTTTCCTGTCTTCAACAGTATTTGAACTAAGCGGCGGAACGCAGGGGGCTTTAAACCAAGATCATTTCGCTTCCTACCTGCTGGCGTTGATTTGCTACTTCGCGGTGAACACCATCACACTGGGCATCTACTTTTATATCGCATACAAAGGGTCCTTCAATGAGCTTAAACAGGCTTTTTTGGCTGAATCCCTGCTCGTATACTTATGTACACTCATTCTGTCTTTGGTATTGACTACACTGATTTATGACAATGGCATTTTAGGACTTTTGCTGTTCCTTGGGCTAAGTATGCTCCTGTCTCACGCATTCAAGCAAATGTTCACGCTGTATCGGGAAATCGAAGAAAAGGCGAACATGGATCGCAGAACAGGGCTATACAATCACAGCTACTTTGAAAATACACTTGAAGCTGAATTAAATATATCCAGATCGGAGAATACTCCTCTCAGTCTGGCTCTGATTGATATAGATGATTTCAAAAAATACAATGATCATTTCGGTCATCTCAAAGGCGATCAGCTACTGGGATTTCTCGGTGAGTTTCTTAAAAAAGAAACCTCCGGCACCCACATCACCGTATCCCGCTATGGTGGAGAAGAATTCACTCTGCTGATGCCCGGTCATACCGCTGAACAAGCATATGAAACAGTCAATGCTATTCGAAAAGGATTAAATGATTCTCGTTATGAGGGTGTTGAAATTTTTCCACACGGCTGTCTGTCCTTCTCCGCAGGCATTGCACAAAGTCGCATTGACATCTACGACAAATCACAGCTGGTCGATCTGGCGGATAAAGCCCTGTACTACGCCAAGAAACAGGGAAAAAACATCGTTCATACGCATGGAAGTTTAAATGAGGTGGAGCGCGAGGTCGATCTGGGGCAGGATATTCGGGATCTTGAACAGCAGCTTAATTTGTTCTTGTACAAGGATATTAACACTTTCAAGCATTCCAAACGGGTATTCAGATATGCAGCAGACATGAGCGATGTGCTTCAGCTCGGACCAGAGGATAAGCGGCGTTTCATACTAGGTGCCCTCATTCATGACATTGGTAAACTGGAGATTCCCTGGAATATCCTCAATAAAAAAGAGAAGCTGTCCGGTGAGGAATGGCAGATGGTGCAAGCGCATGTCATGTGGGGCAAACGAATTGTCGAAGCCAACGAACGATTCATAGATTTGGTTCCTTTTGTGGAGCTGCATCATGAACGTTATGACGGAGGAGGCTATCCGTTTGGCTTTAAGGGCGAGCAAATTCCACGTCTATGTCGGATGCTGACGATCATCGACTCTTTTGATGCGATGACAACTGAGCGCCCCTATCAACCCACCAAAACGTTCGAGGAGGCCATTGAAGAACTACGTGCTTGCTCGGGTAGCCAATTCGATCCCAAACTAACGGCTACTTTTATCCATTATATTCAACATAAGCAACCTGCTTTCACGGATTTCATGGAAACAGGGCTCTAATTCCTTCATTGGCTCTTCCTCTTTGCCCCTAGCGTGGTTGAAATCGTCCTGAATTCAACCACGCTAGGGGTTTTCATATGATTGGCATTTTGTATAGTGCTTATTATTTCAAATTTCATATAAATGTCATAATTCGCTCCATCTATTCACGCTATATGCACTATGATTAAGATAGGAATGGGTTTGTCCGTATAAAATGTTACAAATGGGGATATCCTCGCTTCAAGTAATCGAGAGAAGGTGACTTCACAGGCATGTTGTACCTGTCCAGACCAGCCCGTGTGGCTTGTCTTTTATTGCTGTGTCTCCCCCTTCTAATCCTGTTTCCTCACTCTTCGTGGGCTCATGCATTTGTCATTGAATCCAGTCCGACCGAAAATCAGGTTTTGGACAAGTCGCCTTCTCAGGTGACCATCACCTTCAATGAAGATTTGCAATCTGCTTTCATGTCGATCAAAGTGACCGACGAAACAGGCAAGCGGGTCGACACAGGAAAAGCACAGCTCAACCCGAATCATAAAGCCACCATGGAAATCCAATTGATTCCAGGGATGAAAAATGGAATTTACTCCGTCAATTGGAGAGCTTTATCCGCAGACGGACATCCGGTTAATGGAGTCATTCCATTTCAAGTAGGTAGCGGTTTCAATGCGCCTACTCATCAAGCTATGGCATCTGAAAGCTCAGGGACATCACGAATCGACTTAATTGCTGTCCGTTGGTTTCTTTACATAGGACTATCGCTGCTTTTTGGAGCGATTTGTTTCCGGCTGTTCATCTTACCGAGCATAAGCCAAGACAAGAATCGAAGTGAACAGCATCAGCAAAATCAGCGGCCCTTTGACACATTGCCCCGCTGGACTAAGCTGCTATGGAGCGGCTACGGCATAACGTCTGCCGCCATTCTGATCAGCCTGCCACTTCAGGCTTCATGGGATGCCGGGGTTTCTATCAGAGAGGGCTTCTCACTCCCGATTCTGGGAGAAGCTCTCCAGTTTACTGGAGCCGGGCAAATTTGGTTTATCCAGATGATTCTCGTGCTGCTCCTAAGCGTAACGCTAATTTACGCGCTGGATTACAGCATTTCGGATCGCCAGCGCCGTCTTTGGGGCTACAGCTCAGCCCTCCTAACGCTATGCCTCATGCTTTCCAAAGCCTTTGTCGGTCATCCGGCAGCGGCTACCCATCCAGCTCCGGCCATTGCGGCGGACTTTGTCCATCTCGCGGCAGCAGCTTTTTGGATCGGCTCACTTGCCGTCATGGTCGTGTGCCTGCCTGTTGCCGGAGCGGAGTTGCCCGTATCCGAGCGAGCAACTCTGCGGCAAGCCGCCCTGCGCCGCTTTGCCGGCTGGGGCATTGCTATGGTGGCAGCGCTACTTGCCACCGGTATATATGGAGCCGTGCTGTACATTCCGGCTCCCTCCATGCTGCTGAACACGTCCTATGGACTCGTTCTGCTCGGCAAGGCAGCGCTGCTGCTAGTCATGCTGGCCTTTGCGGCCAGCCAGTTCCGCAGCGCAAGGCAAGCGGCGCCCAGCAAGCAAGCCGCCCGGGGATTGCGTGCCGAGGTGTCCGTCGGCCTGCTCGTGATGCTGTTGACTGCGGTGCTCACTCACCTGTCACCCGGCCAGGCACCTGCTGTACCGTTTGAGGAGACTCGCACTACGGGCGGATACAACGTTACGCTGGCAGTCAGCCCCAATGCTGTGGGCAGCAATGAATTCAAGGTATCCGTTCAGGATAGCAAAGGTGCTGCCGTTTCGGGAATCCAGCAGGTCACATTAACGCTCACTCCAGCAGACCCTGACCAAGATCAACAGGAGTTTGTTCTACCCGTGAAGCAGCAACAACCATCCCGCAGTCAGGAATTGATGACCTCCGAAGGAACATGGGCGGTAAAAGTACATGCTCTGACGGCATCACTCGATGCGGTTGATGCTGAATTCACCCTGCATGTAGGCGGTAAAAAATAATTATTTTATGTTTAAAAGGAGCGAATTGAATATGAATACAACGATTCAAACAGCAAAATCCAGATTTTCCAGGTTTGCGGCCTCTGTGAGTATAATTGCAGCTGGTGCCTTACTTTTTGCAGGTATGGCCAGTGCACACGTGACAGTCAAGCCTTCTGTTTCACAACCTAATGCGTGGGAAACGTACACATTGAAAGTACCCGTGGAAAAAAACATTCCAACCACCAAAGTCGCCTTGAAAATTCCGAAAGAGGTCGTTTTCAAACAATACGAGCCTGTACCGGATTGGAAAGTAGCCACCGAAAAAGACAGCACTGGCAAAGTAACCACCGTGACCTGGACGACTGAAAAAGACGGCATTCAAGCGGGTCAGTATCAGCGTTTCAGCTTTGTAGCGCAAAATGCAGACCAAAATACCACAGCACCCTGGGACGCCTTCCAATATTACAGTGACGGAAGTATCGTGGAATGGACAGGTGACGAAGGAAGTAAAAATCCACATTCCATTACTGAAATCACGGCGGATGCCACGTCCGCAACTCCTGCCGCAGACAGCGGACACGATTCGGCGGGCACGGCAGCAGGCCATACGAGCACAGATGCGGCTAAAGATAGCAGCAGCCCCGCACCTGCTTCGAACAATGCTGTAGAAGCTACACCTGCCGCTTCTGCTTCAGCCAGCTCTGCTGCACAAACGACAGCACTGGTCCTATCGATCATTGCAGTCGTTCTTGGTGCCGCAGCTATCGGCATTGCACTCAAGCGCCGCAAGTAATCTGGGTTACGTATAAGGTTAAGATCGTTTTAAAAAGAAAAAGCTGACACCTAGTTAAAGGGGTCAGCTTTTTTTAGTATGAAAGAAAACGATTAATATTCAGCTTAAATACATACTTAGATTCATCTCATCCTATTATTTCACATTCACCTTTCTATCATTTTTTTGGTAAAATGATAGAACCCTCACGATTCTAACATGATAGCATTGCAATCTATTGAGCATAGGAGATCATAGGATGAAAATCGTAAATAAGGCTCTGTTATCTAGTGCTATTTTTCTGAGTACCGCAGCGGGCTTCTACAGCCCTTTGGCACAAGCAGAGACCGGTAAGGTCAGCATTATGCTGGACGGATATCCGTTACCATTCCCCGTACAACCTGCCATGATGAACGGCACGACCATGGTTCCCTTTCGCGCTATTTCTGAGGCTCTCGGCATTACAGTGAAATGGGATCAAGCTAGCCAAAGCATCATCGCTACCAAAGCGCAAGGCTCTGCTACGAAGCAGGTGGTTCTAAAGATGGGTAGCCGCAATGCCACAGTGGACGGACAAACGGTTCAACTAACAGCCGCTCCGCAAACCGTGCGCGGCAGCACCATGATTCCGCTGGGCTTTTTCGGGCAGCAGTTTGGAGCCACGGTGAACTGGAATCAGGGAACACGGACGGTCTCCATTACATCGCCACGTGAAGCGATGTATACAGTAGGCTTTTATGCGCTGTCTTCCTTTGACCAAAAATCCAAAATACCGGATTTTAACGCAGTTGCCTTCGGCTGGAGTCGAATTGATACGAACGGACAATTTACGACAAACGGCAAGGAATACAAATGGCCTCAAGCCGCTGGAACCGTAACACCGGAGTCCATTGTGCAGGAGGCAGACAGCCAGGGGACTTCCCCTTACCTGATGGTCTATTCTGGAGATGGCAATCACGAGCTGACCAAGATTTTGGAAAATGCGCAGCTTCAAGAACAGACCATTTCCCAAATCGTCAGCACCGCCACCGACAAACAATTTAAAGGCATTACGCTAGACCTGGAAGGATTGGGCTGGAGCGGCGATAAAGCTAAAGCGCGTTCAGACTACAACGCCTTTATTAAAAAGCTATCGGCCAAAGCGCATCAGGCTGGACTCAAGCTCACCGTCGTTCTGCATCCGCTGAACAGCTCTTACTCTGGCTATGACTACAAAACGCTGGGCAATCTGGCGGACGATCTGATCATCATGGCCTATGATTACGGACAAAAGGCTACGCCTGAGCCTTTGGATAAAGTGGATGAAGCCATACAACTGGCCTTGAAGGAAACCTCGCGGGACAAGCTCATTTTGGGGATTTCGATGGGTAGCGAAAAAGACAGCACCGTTAACGCCAAGATCGGTTTAGCCAAACGTTATGACCTCAAAGGAATCGCTATCTGGCGCTTGGGTATCATTGGAGAAACAGCCTGGGCACAGATGAACGAAGCCATCGAGTTTAAATAAGTGTACCTGACCTTATTCCGCCCGCTAATGATTTCTTAGGCGTCTTCTATGAAATCATTTGGCGGGCTTTCTTCATCCCCTTTAACAAAAGTGCTTGCCTGATTTGGAAGTTGTCGTCACAGGCTCGCAACCCTGTTCTCCATAGAAGATCCCCCAGTCTCTCATAAAATCCAGCAACGGCCTTAACGTATCTCCTAACGGGGTAAGCGAGTATTCCACACGCGGTGGGTTCTCATTATAAATTTCACGGTGCACAATGCCATCTCTCTCCAATTCGCGCAACTGCAAGGTTAGCATCCGCTGTGTAATATTAGGCAAGGTCCGTCGAATTTCGTTATAGCGCCGCGGTCCTGTAGTCAAATGATACAAGATGACTCCCTTCCATTTGCCACCTATAACCCCGACGGTTTTCGCTACCGGACATCCAAAATTAACGCTAACTGCATGTTCCATCTCCTGTGCCATGTATACCCCTTCTTTCTGTAGAATGTGTAAACCAATAGCCCCAGACGTATGACAAGGAACAAATATGTGCGTACTTGTTCCCTGCAAAAACTTTCTATATGATAACTATATATTCGATATCAGCTCTCATTATAGTAGCAGAAAACCCATAGAGTACCAACTAAACCCATACCCAAAGGAGTACATTTTATGTCTAATACATCAGCTAAAAAGCAGGAAATTCTGGACGCCTTTCTGTTCAGGCACGCCACGAAAGAATTCGATCCCAATCGCATCATACCGGAAGAGGATTTTCAGTTCATTCTCGAAACCGGACGACTTTCTCCAAGCTCCGTCGGTTTTGAACCATGGCAGTTTGTAGTTGTACAAAATCAGGCATTGAGAGAAAAGCTGGCTGCAGTTTCCAGCGGCGGTCAAAAGCAGATTCCTGCGGCTAGCCACGTCGTCCTGATTTTGGCGCGCAAGGATGTTCGTTATGATTCTCCTTACGTGGAGTATATGTATAAAGAGGTTAAAGGTATGTCTGAGGAGGACTTTGCCTCACTGCCAGGCCGCTATAAGATTTTCCAGGGTGAAAGTCAACGTCTGCTGGAAAACGAACGTACGTTATTTGACTGGGCTTCCAAGCAAACCTACATTGCCTTAGGCAATATGATGACAGCAGCGGCTCAGATCGGTATTGATTCCTGTCCAATTGAGGGCTTTAACTACGATCAGGTGCATGCCATTTTGGAGGAAGAAGGACTTCTGAAGAACGGGCTGCTCGATATTTCAGTCATTGCTGCCTTTGGTTATCGCGCTCATGAACCCAAGCGGGAAAAATCCAGACAACCACTGGAAAAGGTCACCCGCTGGATTCTGTAATCTAATATCTCGAGTCTCTCCCCCAAACACTGAAGCATCAAAAAAGACGGGCTGCGGCACTTCATCTGAATGATGAACATACCGCAGCCCGTCTTTTTTAGGTCACATCAATCTCTATTAAAATACCCTTGGAAGCCAGGTTGTCCAGGCACTCCTTCATATACTCATCGTCATGCTCCACATATGCACCCGCACCTGCCAGTTCCTCACCCAGCTCCGCCTCCCAAGGCTCACACTGCTTACCGCGATACAACGGCTGTTCCCACAGGGGATCAACATTGTACCCTCTGCTTTTCATTTCGTCCATAATGAGCCTATGATAGCGCACCAGCAGCATGGGGTGATAATCGAACACATAATTCACGGTGGCGTGTGGCTTGCCCCACCCGTTCCCGCGCAGGGCACAGCACTCACGATGTTGCCCCAGCAGTTGCGGACGGGGTAACTTGTCGATTAAATGTTCATGCCAAAGCCTCATGCTTCCACAACCCTATCTGTAGCTTTTTCTGGTCTATTGGATTAGCATACGGATACCTGTCAGCACAATGCCGATCAGGAAGCCTGTAACTGCGCCGTTAATACGTATCCACTGCAAATCCTGTCCCAGTTTGTCCTCCATCAGTGCAATCAGGGATTTGTTATCCATTTTGTCTACATTTTCGCGTACCAAGTTACCAATTCGACTATGGTTGGCTTCCACCAGTCCAGTAATACCTTCCACAATTCGCACATTGATCTTGTCCAGCAGCTCGGTATTCCCTCTTAAATCAGTCAGCATCCGATTCAATAGCGGTAAAATATAGGTCTGCACATAGCTTCCGTCTTCCATGTAGTCCAATAAGCGTATACGCAGTTCTTCCATTTTGCCCAGCACTGACGCATCGCCTTCCCAGGCTTCAACAAGGCTATCCTTCCAGCCGTTCAACCCTTCCTGAACCGTATCTTTCGTCGCCAATCGGGTCACCTGTGTCCTCAGACCATCCAGCACAGCCTGACGGCGCGGGTGCTCTTCCCTTTGCAATTCTGCTACCTGATCCAGCAGGAAATGACGAATCATTTCACCCATACGCTCTTCGTTCAGATAGCCGAGGAATGCGTTCAAAGCAAACTGCATCAGCCCGCTCACCTGCAAACCGCTAACAGCCTGCATCCCTAAGGTGCCCAGCGTATAACCCGTTTCGGGTCGCAAAAGCCAGGACTCGGCTTGCTCCAGCGTGTAATCCAGTGCGCGGCGATCGTAGCCCTTCTCGCTGGTCTGACGAGCAAGCGCCTCCAGCAGCGGTCCGGCGTCAAAGTCAGCCACCTGCCGCTTGAGCTCTGCCACGATGACCGGAGCCAATTCCGCGAGCGGGAGCGACTGGACGAGCCGCTTGGCAAGAACATCTATGGATGCCGCCGCCTCCGGCGTGCGCAATCCTTTTTCCACACCGCCCAGCACCAAATCGGCCAAACGGATATCTGCAATTTTAGACGCAATGCTGTCTTTGTTTAGCAGGTTATTTTCCACCGTACTTACCAATGCATTTGTGAGCTTGTCCCTATTTTTAGGAAGCAGCGCGGTATGTGGTATCGGAATGCCTAGCGGATGACGGAACAAAGCAGTGACAGCGAACCAGTCTGCCAGTCCCCCTACAAGTCCTGCCTCAAAAGCTCCGGCTAACAAACGAGCCCAACCATATTGCTGGAAGGGCAATGTGGCTGCAAAGCCTGCCCCTAGAATAACAAGCGACCAAGCCGCTGCGGTTTTCGTGTTTTTTGGTTTTCCCATCCTGTAATCCTCCAAACTGACTGTCGAGTAAGTAAAGCACTATACCTGTATTACCCATCATATCATTGCCCGTGTCATTTCCAAAGTTGAAAGCACTTTTGATGAAACGCGCAAGGGCACTTTTTGCGTAATTTTTTATGCATATATCTCTCTTTTTTACATTCATGTTTGTGAACAAAATCACAGCACTGGGCCCAAACTCTTATTTTCAATAATAAGCCTTACGAACCATTTTATCAGAACCAAGTCCCAATTTTTTTAAACCGAAAGGAGAAGTGAACAAGAAAGTTGAATGGGCATAAGATACCTTTTTTCAGTACCCTTTTGGTATTGGACCTCAGAAAGGATTTGAATCCATGATAACCCCAGATTCTTTCAACAGCATTCGACTTTTTCATATGGATTACCAGGTTAAATATCCATAAAAAGTGTTACTCCCATAAAATTCAAACACATATTTTGCTATATAGACATATTTGATGTGATAAAATAAACTTTTATAAATAGGGAATCATGTTTAATCAGCCATTATATATTGGTAATTCAAACCAAGATATGCTAGATAAAATTGCTTTTTTGTAAAGGAATTGAATATGACAACAGACCAAAAAAACAACGTGGGCCTCTGGAATGGCGATCCGGTCGTAATTGTACGCACTCCCTCCGCTTTTGCCAAGCAATCCCTTTTATATATCCAGGAATTAGGCTACTTCCAAAAAACTTCTGCTTTTACGATGGAAAGGAAAGAACTTTCCTCTTTTTTGCTTGTCTTTACGTTGTCTGGTAAGGGAGAATTACTGTACCGGGGCAAGAAATATATCTTAAAACCTCAAGATTTGTTCTTTATTAATTGCGAGGAATATGTTCAATACAGCACCTCCGGTCATGAATCCTGGGAGTTTATCAGCCTGTACCTGTATGGCAATCTGATTGAAAATTTTTACGAACAATTTGCCAAGCATAATAAACCGGTCATTTCCATGCATAATCCGCATATTATATTGGATAAGCTCCATGCTCTGATTTGTGGGCAGTCTGACAGAAGTCTTTCCGCTGAGCTACTAACGTCCAGGCTCATTGGTGAAATACTAACGTGCATTTTGCAACATCCCTATGATCATCCGTGTGTGAATGCTGAAACCCTGAGCGAAGTACGTCGGGTACAGCAATATTTGGATCAGTCCTACTGTGAGCGAATAACACTGGACTCGCTGGCAGATATGTTTGAATTAAACAAGTTTAATCTGGCTAAAAATTTCAAAAAGCAGATCGGTTTCTCTCCGATTGATTATCTCATTAATGTCCGTATCACAGCCGCTCAAAGCTGGCTTAAAACCAGTGACATGTCCATTGTGGATATCGCAAGGTACGTAGGGATTCCCAATACGAGCCATTTTATTAACCTATTCAAGGAGCATGTAGGAGAAACACCTCATTCCTTCCGCAAAAAATGGGGGAACCGTTCCAAGTTGTAAATGAGAGGTTACATGAAATCAGTTTGATAGATGATAGACGCACAAGCTATTCAAGTTAATGGCAAAACTGTCGAAAGGCAGTGACGCAAAACTATAGGGCCTTCCTTTCCAGATGGCAGCCAGCTACCAGATGAACGAGCTTTTTATTATGTCTTTTTTACATAGATCCATCACAAATTGCTTTACCTCTCTCGAAGAAAGCCCTGATCGCTATGATCAGGGCTTTTTTTCTATTGGGATAGTCATGTCAGCCTAGCATGCTGAATATACTAATTTCGAACTAGGAGGAGGGAAGGAAAAAACATAACCGCCGAAGCATTGCCATATTACGATGAATAGGAGAATCACTTGGAGCATGAGAACAAAAATAAATGTAATGATCATTGCCTTATTGCTCATTGTCCAAAGCTTTTTCAGCGCAACGCTGGCTTACGCAGATGCTCCAGTCCCAGAACTGCCGCAGAGTGCTGTATCCGATCCTAACCATACCGTTACGGATGCTGTATATGTTGTCCCAAACCTTGAACCTCCTAGGGAGATTCCTTCAAACACGGTTCCCTTCGTTCAAGGAGCAACCAGTTCAAAGTCTCAACATGATGCAGCTCCGCAGAGCATATTAACGAAGTTGAGCCTGACCGACGAAGCAGGGCGTGTCATTGATGCGGTATATAGTCCAGACAGCCAATTCGACATCGGATCAGCCATCCAACTAGGCTATGCATGGGAGCTTCCTGACAATACCTATAAGTCAGGGGACAGCTTCACCTTTCATTTACCAGAACAGTTTGTCATCTACACTGATATCTCATCTCCGTTAGTCACTACCGACGGAACCGTGGGATACTTCACAGTAGATCGTCAGGGCAAGGTGATCATGACCTTTAACCAATATGTAGAGAATCATTCCAATGTCAGCGGCAAACTGCAAATCAAAACCGAGTTTACGAAAGAAACGGTGAAAGGCAGTACAGAGATCATCATTGCGATTCCGATCAAAGGCGGGGTACAAACGGTCATCGTGAATGTAAAACCCCAGTCAGGGCCAACCCTAAGCAAACAAGGGAAAATAGCTGGCACCAATCAGATCGACTGGATCATTGATGTGAACAAACAGCTAAACACCGTAAAGCATGCCCTCATCACCGATCCAATTCCTTCAGGGCTGGAACTCAGAAGAGACTCTATTCGGCTCTATCATCTACAAGTCAATATCGACGGCTCGACCGTTGTTCGAGACCTAGTGAATGCAAGTGAATATGCCATTGAAGCAGATCAAGCCGGGACAGGGTTTGTGATTCGTTTTCAAGACGATAGCATTAACACGGCCTATCAGATTCAATATTCCACGCGTATTATTGGCGATGAAACTCGTTTCTCCAACACAGCAACGCTTTCAGGAGATACGATAGAGAACGTTGTTGCTACCGCTACTGTTCAGGTGGAACGTGGTGAATTTTTGTCCAAAAAGGTTGAAAAATATGATCATGCCACACAAACACTCTCGTGGGCCATAAGATATAACTTCAGCGAGACAAAAATTCCCGAAGCCAAAGCTCTTTTAATTGATCATTTCAATAAAACTCAAGAATTGCTGCCCGGTTCTTTGAAAGTATTTAAGAGAAACACACTGGAGGAACTCCCATCGTGGGCGTATACTGTCATCCCAGTTGATTATCCGGACCGCAACGGCTTCAAACTTCAATTCAACTTCGACGTAGATTCAGCCTATACCATCCGATACCAGACTCAAGCCAGAGGCCGTGTCTATGAAAATGAAAAAGTTACAAACATCATAACCTCAGATGGAACCCAGAAGATCGTATCGACGGAAATCATAAGCGGAGTTATGACTAAAATGTATGACACACCCAATTACAACACCAAAATCATACCTTGGGTGATTACCATCAATACAGACTTGTACATCATGAAAAATATTGTCATTCAGGATGTGTTTCCAAACGGGGGCTTGGCCTTGTTACCGGACACCCTGAAAATTCAAAGTGTTGACGGAACAACGGAGCTACGTGCACCCACGGATTATGAGCTGATTCCGCTATCACAGGACTATAAACAAGGATTTACGCTCATTTTTCATAAAGCCATTCAGAAGGCTTATACAATCAAGTATTCAACTACCTATAATAATGATTGGAAAACAGATACAACGAAGCCCGAGTTTCGTAATAAATCCCATATAGAATACCAGTTTGAAGACGGAGAAAGATCATCGCAAGAAGTGGAGTGCCCGATCTGGCCGGACTTTATGACACAACGAAACGGTGCCAAGCAAGGAAGCTATAATGCGACCTCCAAGCTCATTACCTGGGACATTAAAGCTAACTACAATCGCAAGATCCTGAATCACGCGGAAGTGAGAGACCCCTTGTTGCAAGGTCAGAAGTTACTGCCCGCCTCCGTAAAAGTATACGATATGACCTTGCTGGGATGGTGGGATGGCGTACAAAAAGGGGCTGAAATCCCAGCAGATCAATACACCATTATTCCTCCCTCCGAGCAAAATGGTAATGAATTGCGTATCCAGTTCAAAAATAAGATACAGACTCCCTACTGGATTACCTTTCAAACTTCATTGGAAGGAGAACTGATTGAAAAGGAAATCCATAATCAAGCCCTTCTACTAGATGGACAAAAAACTGTCTCCGAATGGACAGCGCAAGTCACGGTACCTCATGGCGGAGAATATGTATCTAAAGTCGGTACACAAAATGGAAATAAGATTGACTGGAGCATCCGCATCAATGAAGGACAGTCCCATGTATCCAACGCTAAAATTATAGATCAGCCTAGCAGCAATCAAATCTTAATTGAGGATTCCTTTCATTTGTACTCTACAATCATCGCTGCCAACGGAAATACCACCAAGGGCACCGAGTTGATTAGAAATCAAGATTACAAGCTGTATATCAAGACAGATGCTCAAGGCCAGCAAACTTTTGAACTTACTTTTGCTAAGGATATTTCCACTGCTTTTATACTTGAATACCAATCGTTCATTCATGCTGAAGACAAAGCCAAGGTGAGTAATAAGGTTGCCTTTGAGGGGGATCGCTTGACGACAGAACTGCGGGAAACCAGCCAGGAAATCATCGTACGAACGTCTTCCGGCTCCGGTTCTGGCGGGGGTGTGACCGAAAGTCTTGAGCTGACCAAGGTAGATCAGGATATGCCTGACAAGGTACTGCCTGGCGCACAGTTTGCGCTCTATGATAAAGGTCAAAAAAGAGCCCCTCTCATTCAGACCACCAATCAGGAAGGCAAAATCATCTTTTCTTCCTTGCTTCATGACGACTACATCTTGGAAGAATTGGCAGCACCGGAGGGCTATAAAATTACCGAGGGCAAGCTCGAGATCAAAATAGACGCAACACTGCGACAAAGCTCTGGCGTAAAGAGGGTTGTGATCACCAATCGTAAAGAAAAGAAAAACGACCCTGAACCACCTGTAGACCCGGGAACTCCAACAGACCCCACGAATCCCTCAGGACCAGGAACGCCTACTCATCCAAACCCCTCCCCCCCGTCTGGAGGCTCAGGTAAAAAACATGACAAAGATCCGGAAATACCCAATATTCCGTCTATAATCGTCCCTCCGTCATTGCCAAAGTCTCCGGAGGACATAGTCTCTCCGCAGGAGGAACCTGCGCCTATACCGCTGAAGCCGGAACTGCCAGCCGTCATGCCTCATCAAGATCCTCCTCCGGTGGATTCGAAAGACGATCCCGAACCTAAGATCCGTCTCAAGGTTCCGGGGAAAGAACCTGAAGAGCCGGAGGATACACCTGCGGTACATCAATTACCCCAAACAGGTGAAAGCAGCCCCGTTCCGTTCTATTTGACAGGCATAGCGATGGTTATATGGGGCGTATTTATGAAATTTAGACGGACAAACAAAAAATAAAACCGATCACCTGCCCTGATCTCCCGGCTCATTCCATTCCCGATTGGAATGAGCCGGGAATGGGGCATTTTTTTAAAAAGTATGTATAATCCGTACTTTGCTTAGGGGAGGCGAGATTGCTGCGTCTGCGTAAACTTTCCTACGTATTTATTGTGTTAGGCTTACTTTTTATTTTGTTTCCTAAAGCGACGGAATGGAATGAGGATCAGGAACAAAGCAAGCTATTAAAAGCAGCCGAGCTACCATCAGGAAAAAGCGATGCGCTTAGAACCGCCAGTCTTACAGACAGCTATGCTCGCTTGTCCACTCGTCTTACGAAAGTTCCGGTTAGTGAAGCACGACAAAATACTTCCCCACCTCCTGCTCCCATGGCAAGCGCTAATGAACAAACTCCCATAGCCACTATTAGTATAAGTCGTATTGCTTTAAAGCTCCCTGTATTGGAAGGCGCAACGAGGATAAATATGAGACACGCGGCTGTACATATGCCGGAAACGGGGACGCTAGGACAAGTGGGGAATGCCGCCATTGCTGCTCATCGAGCCCGTACCTCTGGACGTTTATTTAATCGTCTAAATGAATTGAAGATTGGGGATAAGATTGTTGTCAACACTCGGGGTAACCAATATGTATATAGCGTTTATAGCCTGAAGGTGGTTGATCCTACGGACGTGTCTGTTCTAAAAAGCTTCAAAAAACAAAAGCTGCTCACGCTGATTACATGTGACCCTCTCGTCAACCCCACCCATCGTCTCATTGTTCAGGCCAAACTAAGCACCTAAAGCCATTTTAAAGTACCTATTTCTATGAGTAAAAATAAATCAGGCGGGCCATTCCTGTTCATTACAGAAATACACCCGCCAATGCTCACATCATGATTCAGTTGGATTCTTGGCAATCAGCTTGAAATCATCAAAGTGGAATCCTGGTGCAACCACACAGGTTACCAGCACGGGCTCATCCCCAAGCGGACGTGCCGTTTGCCATACTGCTCCTGGGACGAGTGCTTGTGGATGCTGTCCTGCCTCCACATCCGCACCGACGATAATCACAGTTTCTTCACCAGGCTCTTCTCCGCTTCCACCCAATTTCAACTCTACAGGGCTTCCGCTATGATATAACCACAGCTCATCAGAATGGACCACATGCCACTCGGAGAACTCGCCCGGATGTAGCAAGAAATACGTAGACGAAGCTGCAAAGCGCGGACCGGAATACACATCCGGCAGTACAGGCTTCGGAATTTGGAAATGGGCCTTCCACATCTCTTTGTACCAGCCGCCTTCTGGATGGGGCTCCATGCCCAATGCCGTTACTAGCGGTGAAATAGCTTTCGTCATTGTCTAACCTTCCTTTACCCTAAATTCCTTCTTCCCTACTGTAAAACATAGCGTTGCTTTTGTCACGTTTCTCCCTTGGCATGTCGAACGCTATTATTCCATGTAAAATTAAATAACATTAAATTGTGAATATTCATTTAATTTTATCATATAAATAGCAGTTAACAAGCAAAAGGACATACCAAAATATAATACACGTAAAGTTTTATGACATAAAATCTTGTTTTTTATTGTAAGCTTATAGTATCATGAGAGAAATTTTGAAATTCTAATAGAGCTTGATCATGTCAATCCGTCTACTAAGCTATGTATCCAAGCCTAAAAGGGGTGAGCTCTCTGATCCAGTTTCGCAATGTCAACAAGCATTACGGTCACTTCCATGTACTCAAAGACATCAATCTTCAAATTAAGGAGGGCGAGGTCGTCGTAATCATCGGTCCCTCCGGCTCGGGTAAAAGCACCCTGCTTCGCTGCATCAATCGTCTGGAAACGATATCGGATGGGGAGCTGATCGTTAACGAGGTCCCTGTACATGACAAAAAGATTGATATTAATGCCTTCCGCCGCAACATCGGGATGGTGTTCCAACATTTCAATCTGTATCCACACAAAAAGGTGATTGAAAACATTGTACTGGCACCTATGAAGGTACTGGGCATCTCGAAAGAAGAAGCTACTCAAACAGCCATCACCTATCTAAAGCGCGTCGGAATCGAAGAAAAGGCACAAAGCTACCCCGCCCAATTGTCCGGTGGACAGCAGCAGCGGGTCGCGATCGCCCGTGGGCTCGCGATGAATCCAAAAATTATGTTGTTCGACGAGCCTACTTCAGCACTTGATCCCGAAACGATCGGAGAGGTACTGGATGTTATGCGCTCGCTCGCCCATCAGGGCATCACAATGGTCATTGTCACTCATGAAATGGGCTTTGCACGTGAAGTAGCAGACCGCGTGATTTTTATGGACAAAGGACAGATTTTGGAAGACAGCCAACCTGCCGAATTTTTTCAGAATCCGGGTGAAGAACGGGCTCGCCTGTTCCTGAGCCGTCTGATTCATCATTAAACAGACTACCAATGTAGCGTAAATCGAAAGGGGAATGTTCTGATGAGAAAAAGATTTCAATGGAGTACTTTGGTGCTGGTAGCTTTATCTTGTCTGCTCGTCTTGGCAGGCTGTGGAGGCAAAGAAGGAGCGGCAACGTCGGGGAATGAGCCGGCAGCAGCCAACGGGCTGGAAGCGATCAAACAGCGTGGCAAACTGGTCGTTGGTGTGAAATACGATACCAAGCTGTTCGGACTGAAAGACCCGGCTAGCGGAAAAGTAGAAGGCTTTGATATCGACATCGCTAAGGCTGTAGCCAAACATATTTTTGGCGATGAAACCAAACTTGAACTAAAAGAGGTCACGTCCAAAACACGAATCACCTTATTGCAAAATGGGGACATTGACGCCATTATCGCGACGATGACCATTTCGGATGAACGTAAAAAGCAGGTTGATTTCAGCGACGTTTATTTTAACGCCGGGCAATCTCTGCTCGTGAAAAAGGGGAGCCCCATCACCGGGCTGGAGTCTCTGACCCCAAAAACCAAGGTGCTCGCCGTGAAAGGCTCTACCTCCGCCAAAAATATCCGTGAAAAAGCACCTGAAGCAACGATATTGGAATTCGAAAACTATCAGGATGCTTTCAACGCCCTCAAAGCAGGTAAAGGAGAAGCCTTGACTACGGATAACTCTATTCTGCTCGGCATGCAGCAGCAAGACCCGAATTATACTCTTGTAGGCGGGAACTTCACAGAGGAACCTTACGGCATTGCAGTGAAGAAGGGACAACCCGAACTGCTGCAAGCCATTAATGATACGCTCAAGGAACTGAAAAGCAACGGTGAATACGATAAGCTCCACGAGCAATGGCTTGGGGTTAAACCCGAATAGTATTCTTGTGAAGGAGCCGCGATTGCGAGCTCCTTCCTTTCTTAGGTCTGGATAAGGAGGTAAATTCGCAGATGCTTACTTTTGATATCAACGTACTTTTTGATCATAGCGACCGTTTCAGAGAAGGCTTGCTTCATACCGTTCAAGCTAGTGTCATTGCCTTGGTTGGAAGCTTTATTCTGGGGGCTATTATTGCCATCCTCCGAATTGCGCCTTTTAAATGGCTGAACTGGATCGGTACCGTCTATGTAGAGGTCATCCGCAATATCCCATTGCTGATCGTCGTACTGTTTTTTTATCTCGGGCTTCCCACTTTGGGCATCCCTTTGGACGGATTCGTATCTGGAACGCTTGGATTGACCGTATACACAGCCTCCTTTATTGCTGAAGCCATACGTGCCGGCATTCAATCTGTGCCCAAGGGGCAATTTGAAGCGGCAAGGTCCTCCGGGTTGAGTTACAACCAGACGATGATCAGCATTATTTTACCGCAAGCCATCAAAATTGTACTGCCTGCGATCGGCAACCAATTCATTAACCTGGTCAAAAACTCTTCCGTGCTGGCTATTGTGGCCGGACTGGACCTAATGTATTACTCGGACCTCATTAACTCGGATACCTTCCTGCCCATCACAGTCTACGCCATCACGGCGCTGTTGTATCTTATCTTGACGGTTCCGCTTAGCTTTCTTGTACTATATATGGAACGGCGTCTGTCCAAAACATCCTAAGGAGGGAAGCCCGTATGGATTTCGGTGGATTGTTTGTATGGCCTAATGTGCGTTTTATACTGGAGGGCTTCCTGCTCACGCTGGAGGTTGCTATTTATTCTATCGTGTTCAGCTTCGTTCTCGGTATCTTATTCGGCATCCTGCGCTATACTCGCTTACCTGTCATTTCACAGGTTGCAGCCTTTATCATTGATCTCATTCGCAATCTTCCATTATTGCTCATTATTTTCTTCATCGGTATGGTTTTACCATCCATCGGATTGTCGATTTCCCTCAAGTGGGCAGCCATTACAGGCCTGTCGATCTTCGAGGGAGCCATGATCGCCGAGATTGTGCGCAGCGGTCTGAATTCGGTCCATAAAGGACAGGTGGAAGCCGCACGTTCCTCCGGTCTAAGCTACTCTCAAACCTTATGGCATATCATTCTGCCCCAAGCGCTTCGTCGCATGGTGCCCCCGATTGTCAGCCAGTTCATTTCCCTATTCAAGGATACCTCACTGGCTGTCATTATCAGTTTGCCGGAGCTGACGCATAACATTCAGATTGTCGGTGGGCAAAATCAATCCTTTGTCATTCCAGCCCTGCTGTTCGCAGCTTTCCTGTACTTTGCTGTCAATTACAGTATGTCACTGATTGCACGCAGGCTGGAAGTTCGTACACATTAAAGTTCGTGATACTCATCAGCGTTGCCACTAGTTGGAACGCACTGTTAGTACAGCTTGTATCTTTTCAATTAATCGCTTCAATGCTTCTCCCTGATAACGGCCAGACCGATAAATCAACTCTAGCTGACCCTGGAGCACGCCGCACAAAATAGGTACAGTGCAAAATTGTGAGCGATCCAATTCTGCCGCAAGGGACTCCGTCTGTAGGGTTACGGCAAGTCCCTCCTGCACCCAGCGCAGGATTGAAGGTATGGAATTTGTCTCCAAGACGGTTGCAAAGGGATACCCGCGATCCCGGAAGCACTTCTCAATCAGCTTCCTGCCGGGATGACACTCTGGCTGCATCGCCCACGATACATGCCTCAATTCGTCCAGCGTAATGGAAGAACGGTTGGAAAACACATGCTCTACCGGAACAACAAGACAGTAGTTCTCCGTACGAAGAGGAAGCTGGACAAGCCTTTCATCCGTACCCGAATGCAGCGTAATGCCAACATCCATTCGGTTATCCAGCAGCTGTTCTGTTACATCAAATGATGGATGGATGTGCAGGCTGACTCTAGGAAATGACTGATGAAAATGGATAAGCATTTCTTGCAATGGTTCCTCCAGCTCCGATAATGCAATACCAATCCGCAAACTCCCGCGTTGCTCGGTACGCAACTCCTCAATGGAAGCCTTTGCTTGCTGTAAATCCTTGAGCGCATGTGCACTGTGTTGCAGCAACAATTTCCCGGCATCTGTCATTTTAATTTTCTTGCCTGCACGGTCAAAAAGCGTCATGCCCAATTCCTCTTCCAACGCCTTAATTTGCAAGCTAAGCGTGGGTTGGGAGATTCCGATCTTTTCCGAAGCTTTCGTAAAATGTAGTTCCTCGCATACGGCAATGAAGTATTGAAGCTGACGTATTTCCGTCTTCCTTCTCTCCCTTCGAGAATCCCCAGAATGATTGCATGAAAAGGTCAAAAGAAGCGCAAAATCGGATCCATCCGGTTCGCGCTTCTTCTTCAGGTTATTGCGCTTTTTAGATTATTGGGCTACTTCGGCTTTTTCCGCAGTCAACGTAATATTCGCAAACGTGTCTGCATCATACTCCTTGCCACGAGTAATATCGTAATTGGCTACCCGATTATTCACTGCCTCTAACGAGTAACGGAATAACGTAGGTACGATGGGTGCCTCCTCGCTCATATACGCCTGCCACTGATTGTATATATCTTTACGATAATTGTCGTCAAAGGCTTTCACAGACACCCCTTCCTGCAACAGCTTATCATTCTCTTCACTGGTAAAGCGCGAGTAGTTAAAGCTGGCTCCGCGTCCATACAGCCCACTAGGGTTTACATCTGTACCTGTACTCCATGCGCCGCCAAAAATATCAATGCCGGGGTCATCCTTTTGCACACGGTCATAGAAAGAATTGAACTCAAGCAGACGACCGTCCACCAGCTCGACATGAAGTCCGACATCCTTCCAATTTTGCAAATAAAACTTCGCCAGCGATTCGGCTGTCGCATCCCCGCTCATTGCTGCATAATGGAGTACCAGTTCCTTGCCCTTAGGGTCCTCACGGTATCCATCTCCATTGGTATCCACATATCCTGCCTCGTCCAGCAGCTTTTTCGCCTTGTCTGGATCATACGCAATGCCCTTCGCATTCACATCATGATATCCCTTAAAGGCAGGCGGGATCAGGGATGTCGCAGGAGTCCGAAGCCCATGATAGAGCTGCTTGCCGACCTGCTCATTATTCAGCGCATAGCCAAGGGCCTGACGCAATGACTTGTTCGCCAGCTTGGCGTTCGGGTCCATGATATTTAGACTCTTGGCCTGATCGAATTTGCCCATCTTAAAGCCTACATAGCTATAAGATAATTCCTCCTGACCGAGAAACTGTACATTTTTCGGATTGCTGGCCTCATTGTAACGGGTGGTTGGATAGCTGGCCCAGTCGACTTCTCCACTTTTCAGCGCCTCGGTAATGACATTCGGGTTCACCACCTTCAGATGAAGGCCATCTAACTTGGGCGCACCGCGGAAATAATCTTCATTTTTGACGAATTCCACAGATTCACCTGTGACCATAGATTTAATTTTGAATGGCCCATAGCCAATCGGATTTTTACGAACAGGATCAGATCCGGCCATATCTTTCACGGGAATATTCTGAAATACCTTTTTCTCCAGTGGTGTAGACCACAGTCCCGATTTCACCGAAGGATTAGGTTCCTTGAAATGAATGGTAACCTCTTTCTCATTCAGCACCTTGATGCCAGAAATGGTTTTGGCCTTACCCGCGTGATAATCCTCCATGCCCACAATGTTGGTCATAAAGCTATCATAACGCGGACCTTCGTAGTCTTTATGACCAATCACTTCATAGGAAAAAGCATAGTCCTCTGCCGTTACGGGATTACCATCCGTCCAGTTCAGCTTGGGATCAATTTTGACAGTCACAGCCTTATTGTCTGGGGAAAAGGAAATCGTCGCCGCCCCTTTATCGTCAATATTTAGATTGGAGTCAATCGAAAACATAGAAGGGTAGAAAAACTGGAAGACTTCAAAATCAGGATTGCCATCATAAAATACAGGATTCAGAATACCTTCAAAAGGGGTATCAGACACGAGTGCATAATTGATGATGCCACCCTTAATCGGCGCCTTATCGTTCTTGATCGCCTTCGCCAGCGCTGTCGCATTCACCTGCTTGCTGTCGGACCCTGAGCCGCCTGTACCGTCAGACGATTTCCCTCCATTTGAAGCGGAAGGCGAACCGCTGCATGCGGCCAGTGAAAGCACCAAAATTGCAGATAGAACAGGCAGAATCCCTTTTTTCCAGCGTTTAACCATTGTAAATTCCTCCTTGTTATTGTCCTTATCCTTGAACTTCGGTTAACCCAATCGTTGTCTGGCATCCGTGGCGCGTTTGAGCGCCTGACCAATAAAGTTAATCGCCAGCATTAACACCAAAATAAGCAGTGATGCAGGCAACCACATCCACCAGCTATTCTGCAAAACATCCGGGTCATTGGCATAACTCACCAGTGTACCCAAGCTTGGAGTAGATTCCGGTAAGCCAAAGCCGAGATAAGAAAGCCCGGTCTCAATCCCGATATTTCCCGCGAGGCTGAGGGTCAGGTTGACGATCACGACCGAGCTAAGATTGGGCAGCACGCCAAACCAGATGATTTTCCAATTGGGTGTGCCAAGGGTTTTGGAAGCCTGCACATAATCCAGTTCGCGCTCCGACAACACCTTGGCTCGAATCAGACGTGCTTTCCCAATCCATAAAAAGGCAGTCATAATGAAAATAAAGGACCCTATGCCGCTTTTGGGTACAATGCTGACAAATACGATGACCAGCATCAAAAACGGAAGCACCAGAATAAAATCAATGATTCGCATGATGATGTTATCGACCAGTCCCCCATAAAAACCAGCCAGCAAACCTAACGTTAAGCCAATAGCCGCGGATAACAATGTAATCGTAAAGCCGATGGTGAAGGAATTGCGGGCTCCAATGACCAGCTGACCGAAAATATCCCTGCCCGCTCGATCTGTCCCCAGCCAATGCACTGAGCCTGGAGCTTCACGGATCGCGCCCAAATCGACCGTCGTGACTACATCCTGATTTACAAACAGGACAGAGGCATATATAAAGATCAAGAACAGAATTACAAAGCCAATGGAAACCAAGGACATTTTGTCACGCACCAGCTCACGACGTAGTACAGACCAACTGGATGGTGATTTACGAATGATTTCCGGCGTGAAGACCTCCTCCGCCTGTATAGACACCATAATCCCTCCCTTTCTCTAGACTTGTTCGCTATTCAATTCGAATGCGGGGATCGACTTTGCTTAGGATGACATCAGATAAAAGAGTTCCTAATAGCGCCAAGAAGCCAGAGATCATGACCAGCGCGTTCACGACTGAAAAATCCCGTTGAGTGATGGACTGGAGAAATAATTGGCCCAACCCCGGATAACCGAAAATAGATTCAAGAAAAATATTGCCTGCAATTACTCCCGTCAGGTCATAGCCCAAAAAGGCAGCAATCGGCAATAGAGAGTTTTTGAAAATATGGCGGGAATAAATTTTACCTTCGGGTACCCCTTTGGAACGCGCTGTTTTCACAAAATCCTTCAGTCTTGTGTCAATGACCTCATTGCGCAAATACTGAATCGTAGCCGTTGTACTGAGCAATGCGCCTGTAACCGCAGGTAAAATGAGATGATACGACTTGTTCACGTAATATGACCATGTCCCCGGCTCCACGCCTACATCCACACTGCCGCTGGTTGGAAACCAGCCGAGCCTGAATCCGAATACGTACAGCAGCAACAACGCGAGTATAAATAGAGGTGTCGCAAAGCTGAGATAGGTATAGCCCACTACGGTTTTGTCCAGCAGACTATGCTGATAACGACCGCTAAGTACGCCGAGCGGAATGGCGATCAGATACGTTAGAACCAGAATTACTACGCCCAGAAAGAACGTGTTCCCCAGACGGCTGCCAATCAGATCGGTAACGCTAATTTTATGTACATAAGATTTGCCCAGATCCCCGTGAGCAAGCTGGACGAGCCAGTTCCCATACTGCACCCACACCGGGTCATTCAGTCCCAGTCTTTGTCGCTGTTCTTCCAGTGCGGCCGGATTCAGATTGGGTGTCGAGGTAATAAGTCCTGTCAGGGCATCCCCCGGCATAGCCTTAGCTAGGAAAAATATAAGCACGCTCAGTGCAAAAAGTTGAGGGATCATAACCAGCAGCCGACGCAGTGTAAATTTCCACATATTCCGTACCCCCTTATGGTAGCGCGACTTGATGGGATGGACTTACTGATTTTAGTGCAAACGGCTTTCCACTCACGTCTAGATGTTTGGGCAGCTCTGTTTTGTAGGAGGATAAAAGCATTCGCCTTTTTTGGGCATTTTCCAGTCGTTTTGTAGGATCGATATTGGGAATGGTTGCAATGAGGCGCTGGGTATACAGATGCTGTGGACGCTCATAAATGTCTTGCTCGCTCCCCTGCTCCACTAGACGTCCCCGGTACATAATACCGATTTGGTCACACATATGGCGGATAATACCTAGGTCATGACTAATGAACAAATACGTTAAATTAAACTCCCGCTGCACATCCTTCATAAAATTAAGCACCTGTGCCTGCACGGAAACGTCCAGCGCCGACACCGGCTCATCTGCAATGATCAGCTTGGGGTTTAATGTAAGCGCACGCGCGATCCCGATCCGTTGCCGCTGCCCCCCGGAAAATTCATGCGGATATTTGTAGGCTGCATCGGCATTCAAGCCGACCTTTTCCAGCAACGTCTGTACTTTCCTTCGTTCTTCCTCACTGCTCAGCCTTTCAAAATTTCGCAGCGGTTCAGCAATGACATCTAATACGCGCTTACGCGGGTTGAGCGAAGAGTATGGGTCCTGAAAAATCATCTGAATATCTCTACGCAGTGGATGGCGATTGTTACGGCTCAGAGCTGCAAGGTCCTTTCCTTTAAACAGAATCTGTCCGCTCGTCAGCTTATTTAGACCGATGATCGTCCTGCCTGTCGTCGTTTTTCCACAACCGGATTCTCCCACCAGCCCGTATGTCTGGCCTGCCTCAATGCTGATCGACACGCCATCCACTGCTTTCACCTGATCGATAACACGCTGGAAGAAACCACCGCGCACCGGATAGTGAACCCTCAGATCATTTAACTCCAGTAGTGCCATGAGCAGCCTCCCCCTTTGCCTCGTCTTCAAAATGAAAATGCTGATAACATGTACAACGGACCCAATGTCCAGGGGAAATTTCATTTAGTTGGGGATGGTCTTCATGCACTCTCTCCTGAATCCAAGGAATACGCGGAGCAAAGCGGCAGCTATTGCGGGGGATATCTTGTAATGAGGGAACAATACCGCCGATGACATGCAGTGATTCCCCCTTGGTATGCGATCCCGGCATAGAAGCAAGCAAAGAACGCGTATACGGATGCTGTGGATGCCTGAATAATTCAAAAACATCAGCGCTCTCCACGATTTCTCCGGCATACATGACCACCACGCGGTCGGCTACTTCTGCCACAACACCAAGATCGTGCGTAATCAGGATAATTCCGCTCTCAGTCTCCTGTTGAAGCTGTTTGAGCAAGTCGAGAATTTGCGATTGGATCGTTACATCGAGCGCAGTCGTCGGCTCATCTGCAATAATAAGAGAAGGTCGGCAAGCTATGGCAATCGCGATCATCACACGCTGCCGCATCCCTCCTGACAGTTCATGCGGATACTGATCATACACACGTACAGGATTCGGTATATCTACACTTTCCAGCAGCTCCAGCACACGTTCCCTTTTTTGCTTCATAGATAGTGACGTATGATAATCAAGATTTTCCTCAATCTGCTTGCCAATGCTCATCAACGGGTTGAGTGCTGTCAGCGGATCCTGAAAAATCATGCCAATGCCCGCTCCGCGGATTTTATTCATTTGCCCTGAAGAAAGACGGTTCAGGTCCGTGCCTTTAAAAAGGACCTCTCCCTCTACACGTGTGCGTTCCATGTCATGCAGTTGCGGGATAGAAAGCGCCAGTGCGCTTTTGCCACAGCCAGATTCTCCGACTACAGCCAGCACTTCATTGGGGTTGACCGTCAGATCCAGATGGTCGACTGCGGGGTGATATTGATCCTTGATGCGAAAAGAGACGGATAATCCTTTAATTTCCAACACGGGTTCGGTATTCAATGCGCGCTTCCTCCATTCTCCATGGTCTTGTCCCGCTTATTCTCACCATGTTTGATGTTTAAAACCTCTCATGAACATTACATACCGTTTTTGTCGGAATAATTTGAATACATCCTATCACCAGTATATGGATATATCAATTAAGATTATGCTATCAACATCATTTAAAAAATCAATGATCCAGCAGTAGCGCGGCCTTTCTGGCACAAAATGTAATGAAATAACCAACCACAGGTTAATTTTCATCACAAAAAAAGTCGCCTGATCCCTCTACAGGGATCAAACGACTAACTAGCACCAGCTCACATTGAGCTCCTCACGATAATTACGAAGCCGCTCCATAGGAGCCAGACTTGAACGTTCTAGGATCATACCATTTGTAGCCTGCTGCTGGAGCAGACCAAGGCTCAGCCTGCGGTTCCGTGGAAGCCGCAGGCTCCTCGAATGGCAGAAGCTTCGTTGGTTGATCCAGAGTCAAACCTGCCACATCAGACAATTTCGTGTAGTCCTGCTTCCATGCAAGCCATTGGACCGTTTGCACCAGAAAGGTGGAATCATCCACTTCCTCGAAACCATCATATGTCTTCTTCGACTGTCCGTTTTCCTCACGCACATATTTCGGTGTAGCATCTTCTACAGGGGAAGAATCACCGATGAACGCTGCCTTGCCTTGACCTACCTTGGAGATAGCGGCATAAGGCCCTTCTGCACGGCCCCCGCCGTTATAAACTCCCTGGTCTACAGCATTCCCCCATTTTTTCGTGCCTGAAGGGATATAAGCAATGCCTTTAGCCTTGGTTGGATCAATAATAGCCAGCGTAGATCCTGCATGCATTGCAATCGAGCGCACACCCTTGGTAATACCGAAAGATTGATCTGCGGCTACAATGTCAGTAGCATTCACGTCACCAAGCGCATTATAACGGAAACGAACACCAAAGTTGGTCGCCAGCCAATCGGAGCTTGTTAATCCTTGCATCGCCGGTGATGCTGCTTCTTCTGCAGTCATGCCTTTGGCCGGATTAGTATAGGCTCCACGACGGTAGCCATTCATAACTTCGGAGGAATCCCAACGGTTTTTGTTACGGTCCGCATTATAATGATCGGAGATGAAGAAGACGCTCCCCCCGTTATTCACGTATTGCAGCAGAGCAGCCTGCTCGGATGCCTTAAAGGCAACATTCGCTTCACCAATAATGAACACATCATATTGGCGCAGTTTGTCATATGTTATGGCCTGCTCTCCATAAGTAAAAGGAATGGGACGATTCAATTGGTCTACCGTAAAGCCTACATTACGCAGTCCATTGGCAAAGTCGGAGAAGGCGCCTTCAATGACCCAATCTGCTGCTCCAGCGGTCTGTGCGTGCGTATTATCGAACAGCACCTTTTTGCCTTTTCCATCCGGCAATGTAGTACCGGGTTGACCCGGGTTGCCAGGTTTAGGTTCACCTGGTTCCCCCGGCTCGCTTCCGCTCACCAGTTCAACATCGCTTGGACTTTTCACTCCACCAAAATTATTGTAGGCGCCGAGTGTACCCGTCACACGAATTTTGCTGCCGATCAGCTCAGGATGGCCTGACAGCCCAAATTGCCCTCTGTACGCTGAAGTCAGCTGTACATCCAATAGATTAGACGTATTACGTTCATTTGCCTGATCGGCAATCAGTACGTTAAAATCATTCGCGAACGGAGAAGAAAAGTTAGCCGTTTTCGATCCGGTAGCATGTCCGACGATGTAGCCTTCCACCGTCACCGTACCTCCACTGCTTTGGCCCTGAAGTGCTTCGGCTACTGTCAATGCTCCCTCTGCCTTGACCTGACCGAATGGAACGAAGATCCCGATCAGCAGTGATACGATTGCTGCTAGATGCAGCATCCCTTTTAAGCGTGAACCTGTGAACCGCAAGCCTTTTACCATACGTCAATATCCCTCCTATGTTTTCCATAAATGTACTTGTCCTTTATCAGATTAGCCGCCAATCTTCTAATTCCTTCCTGATTTCATCCATAATTATGTAAATTTTAATCTTTTTTATTGGAAACGCACCTGTTTATGTAAAAATTGAACCCTGTGATTGACACCGAGCACGGCATACATTACCCTAAGGAAGACATGTAGAACGGTATACGCGAATGAAGATGACGGGAGAGTCTGTCCAGGGAGCCTACACTCTGGCGGCACCGAAGGAGCAAGACGCCAGCACCCGGCTGGCGGATAATCTCTCAGGTCCATGTATCGTCATCTGACGCAACTCTGGAGAGAGCGCAAGCCACCCAAGGGGTAAGGCGGTAAGAACACCGCACGAAACTCTCAGGTAACGAGGACAGAGATAAGGGAAACTTCCTTATCCTGTCCTTTTTTGTGCTCACATTGTGCGTCAGCATTAGGAACCGTCATAACCGCGCAAAGACGCGGAAATACCATATAGTATGGTATTAGAACATACAGGGGGTCACACCATGCGTTTCAAAGATGTATTTTCTATTATCGGCCCGGCCATGACCGGACCTTCCAGTTCACACACCGCAGGTGCGGTGCGACTCGCACGCGTTGCCCGGCACTGGCTCGGAGCGCAGCCTGACCGTGCCCGCATGACATTATACGGCTCCTTTGCCGATACGTATAAAGGACACGGTACAGATCTGGCGCTCATCGCAGGACTGCTTAATTACGATACGGACGATCACCGGATTCCCGATGCCGAGCAATGGGCCGAACAAGCCGGGATGGCCGTGGAATTCGCCGTCAGCGGACTCCCCGCGCCTCATCCGAACACTGTCCGTTTCGAGCTGTGGAAGGGCGAGGATCAGCGTACACTGTTGGGCTCCTCCATCGGCGGCGGCAGCATCCATGTCCAGCAACTGAACGAATTCCGGGTCAATCTGACCGGGGAGCTGCCTACGCTGGTGCTTCTCCACTCGGATAAGCCCGGTACATTGGGCGCGATAACTTCAGCTCTGGGCGCGGCCCACATTAACATTGCCTATATGCACGTAGATCGCAAGGGCCGGGATGGTGAAGCACTCACCGCCATTGAAACGGACAGTCCTGCTCCAGCTGAACTGATTGCGGAACTGCGTTCTTTACCTCATATGTATGAAATTAAGATGATTAATTTGAAAAAAGGAGCTGAATCCGATGCGGTTTAGCCATCTGCATGAGATCAGCGCTTTATGCGCTGAAGAATCCACCACGATTGGCCGCTTGATGATTCAAGAGCAGGTACAGGAAACGAATACAACGGAGGAAGAAATCTTTCGCCAAATGTCTGATTATTATGAAGTCATGAAGGAAGCCGTTCATCGCGGTCAGACACAAGACACCGTATCCCGCAGTGGATTGACGGGCGGTGACGGCAAGCGCCTAGCCGAGTATCTGCGGGCAGGGGAAACCTGCTCCGGTGATGCCTCCGCGCTCGCCATGGCTTATGCCCTCTCCGTGTCGGAGGTTAATGCATCCATGGGTCGCATTGTCGCCACGCCTACCGCAGGCTCATGTGGGGTTATCCCAGGTGTGTTCATCAGTGCGCAGGAGCGGTTCGGCTGGGATGATGAGCATATGGTGAACGGCCTGTTCGCCGCTGGGGCCATTGGCTACGTGATCGCCAACAACTCCTTCATTTCTGGCGCGGAAGGAGGCTGTCAGGCTGAGATTGGCTCAGCTATCGGGATGGCCGCTGGCGCTATGGTCGAGCTGCGCGGTGGTACGCCTGAACAGGCTGTTCACGCCGTGGGCCTCGCTCTTAAGAACACGCTCGGCCTGATTTGCGACCCCGTCGCCGGACTCGTGGAGATTCCGTGCATCGTGCGCAACGGGCTGGGAGCCGTGACTGCGCTTGCCGCAGCGGACATGGCTTTGGCGGGTGTGCGCAGCGCTATTCCGTCTGACGAAGTCATTGACGTCATGCTTGAAGTCGGCAGTGCGATGCCGTCGAAGCACCGCGAGACCGCCAAAGGCGGGTTGGCCCAGACGCCGACTGGCAAGCGTTTGACCGAATCACTTACACGCAACACACCGACCAAGAAAGATAAGTCATAATTTATAAGCGGTAGCCTCCTTAAAATAAAAAGAGCAAGCCTATCGTCCTTGGACGTATGCTTGCTCTCTTGTTTTACTGAACGCTTACCTGTACCTTCGTCATTTTACCTGCATATTTCACAGTAATTACAGCTTTGCCCTTGCCCTGTGCCTTAATGTTACCGTCTTTGACGGTCGCAACAATAATTCTGGACGAGGACCAGACAGCCGGTTTGGAGACATCCTTCTCCGACTCATCCTTATACGTGGCTGTAGCCGTAACCTTAGCCAGCTGTCCTGCCTTCAAATTCAATGCGACTTCGTCTGTTTGCAGGTATTTAAGCGTATCAACATCCACAGGTACGCTGATTACCTTCCCGCCAAATTTCGCCTGAATGTTAGTTTTACCGTAGCTGACTGCGGTAACCTGACCCTTTTTAACAGTGGCTACCTTATAATTAGACGTTTTCCATTCAGCTTGGGCCGTAACGTCCTTTTCTTTACCATCACTCGATTTAACCACAATCGCGATGGTTTTTTGATCTCCAGATTTGAGCGATAGCGCGATTGCATCCGCTTCAATCTTTTGCGCTACGTCCACTTCTACCGTAAACGTAATGTTTTGCTTGCCATATGAAGCAGTCACAGTTGCCTTACCGCTACCATTCGCTTTGATCAAACCTTCGCTAACCTCAACCACTTTTACATTGCTAGTTGTCCAGGTGGCGTCCTTAGTTACATCTGTTTTTGTACCGCCACTCTTAACTCCTGTTACTTTCAGTTGCTTCGTTTCCTGAGCACCAAGCGCAATTACACGCGAGTCTGTTTCCAGACGGTCTACAAGGCCTACTTGCACGTTAATCGTCAGTTTTTTGCCATTATAGGTCGCTGTAATAACCGCTTTACCAGCGGATTTACCCGTAATCGTTCCTTTGGACACAGAGGCAATATCTTCTGCGCTTGAAGTCCATTCTGCATCCTGTGTTACATCTTCTTTACGTCCATCCGCATAAGTAGCCGTCAAAGTTGCAGTATAGTCCTCATCAATATCAATCGTTGCCGTTTTGGAGGACAGAGACAGATCACCGGGTACATTTACGGATACCGTAGCTGTAACTGTTTTGCCACCATAAGAAGCGGTGATCGTAGCCTCACCTGTTTTATAACCCGTGACTTCTCCCGCACTGACAAAAGCGATGTCTTCATTGCTGGACTTCCACTCTGCCTTACTTGTGATATCTTCTTCCGTACCTGTTACATACGTTGCGGTCAGCTTGAGCTTTTTGGATTCCTTGGCATTCAGGCTCAGCTTGTCCTCACTCAAATCCAGATATCTGGAGGTTTCGACATCTGTCTTGATCGAAACGGTCTTATCTCCATACTTAGCGGTCACCGTAGCCGAACCCGCTCCAATCGCCATAATCGTTCCCTTATTCACAGTCGCAATTTTATCATCGCTTGATGTCCAAGTAGCTTTATCTGTGATATCCGTTACCGTCCCATCCGGATAAACGGCAGAAACTTGTACTTTCTTAGATTCATCCAGACGGAGAAAAATATTGGATTCACTGGCTTTCAGCTTATTCGTTTGATCGACATCCACCGAAATCGTAGCGGACATCGTGCCATATTTACCTGTAATTGTCGCCTTTCCCGCGCTATAGCCGGTAATAGTGCCTTTCAGTACATCCGCCACAGCTGCATTACTGGAGCTCCACTCGGCGGACTCTGTCACGTCCTGTACTGATCCATCCGGGAACGTCGCTGAAAGCTTAACCTTCTCAGTATCCTTCAACAAAAGAGAAACCTCTGATGAACTGACATCAAGACGTTTAACCTGCTCCACCTGCACAGCAATGGTTACGGTCTGTTGACCATATACGGCCTTAATATTGGCTGTACCTGCTCCCTGAGCAGTAACCAATCCGTTAACTACTGTGGCTACCTTTTGATTATCGGAGGTCCAGGTAGCATCACCCGAAACCTGAGCTGTTGTATTATCACTGTATGTCGCTGTCAAATCAACCTGTCCTGTACCGCTTGAACGCAAGTTCAGGCTTTGTACACTGGATGTCAGCGCCTTAACCTTTTTCGTTACATGTACCTGAACCGATTGCACCTTCTCTTTATAGGTCGCAACCACGGTGGCTTCTCCTTCAGCCTTGGCCGAAACTGTACCATTATACACAGTAGCAATAGCTGTATTATCACTTTTCCAATCCGTGCTTACGGTTACATTCGAGGTTGTCCCATCGCTAAAAACAGCAGTAGCCGTCAACGCAGCCGTATCTCCCTGCTGCAAAGTTACCTCGTTAGAGGAAAGGACAATCTTGGAAAGCACCGCATCCGCAGCAGATGCAAATCCTGCATATGATGTAAAACTTGAAATCAGGATGACCAACGCCAGAAAACCGGACCATCTATTCTTCAAAATCTAATTCCCTCCCATTTCAAAACTTAAATTAAGGATTTCGCAAAATCCTTACACCTACGTTTTATGTCGTCATATGGAAAAGAATAGTTTAGGCTTCGAAGGAAATTTGGTCCTTATTAACTAGATCATTTTCTGAGAAAGATTAGACATTACAATTTGTGTAGCTTCAGAGCCATAGTGAAGAGTTCCCCCCAACAGATCCACAAGCTCGCATTTACAAACAGCTATAAGCTGCTGCGCGAACTCTCAAATGATGGTACTCTTCCATATTGGGATCGAGCTGATGCATATAAACGACGGAGAACTGTTCGCTCGGATCTATAGAAACCCAGGTGCCTGCCATTCCCGTCCAGCCAAATTCTCCAATCGAGCTGTTTGCATGCCCAGCCGCTTTATCCATTAACGTGCGCACACCAAGTCCATAGCCATAACCTGTATGGTATGAATTGGTGAAATCCGATAGTTGAGCTGTATTCAGATGATTTGTACGCATTAAATCAATGGTTTTTCTACCCAATAAGTTCACACCGTTTACCGTGCCGCCATTTGACATCATTTGTGAAAATGTGAGGTAATCTTTGACTGTCGAATATAAACCTGCGCCTCCGCCTTCATATATAGCATCTGGCTGATGATATTCATCCAAGAAACCCTCTATTTTCTCAAGTTTTCCGGCGTCTGTCCGTTGATACATGGAGGCCATCCGCGATTCAATATCTCCACGATAACGGTAACCTGTATTGTTCATTCCAAGTGGATCAAAGATTTCATCCTTTAAAAATTGTCCTACTGATTTACCTGAAATCACTTCAATAAGACCTGCAACAAAATCATGTCCATATCCGTATAACCAGCGTGTTCCCGGCTCAAACGCAAGTGGAACTTCAGAAAGCGCTTTAATTTCTGTGCGCAGGTCATATTTCCCCTGCTTTTCCTTTAATCCTGCAATGGCCTTCTGCATAGCTTTTCCTGTTTCTGAAGACTCGGAAGCATAGGGAAGACCCACACTCATATTGAATATATGCTTAATTAAAATGGGATTCTCCGCCTTATCCACGTAGGTGTATCCGTTAGGAGCGGTTTTGAATACATGCGCATTACGATATTCGGGGAAATATTCATACAAAGGCTCATTCAACAAAAATTGCCCACGTTCGTACAGCATAAGTGCAGCCGCACAGACAACAACCTTTGTCATGGAAAACAAGCGATACACTGTATCCTCAGTGATTGGTTTTCGGGCTTCCAGATCAGCATATCCATGATACCCTTCATACAACACTTGACCATTCTGGGCAATGGCACAACCGCAACCTGCCGGTCCATTTGCTACGAAATGTTTCAATAGCTGATCTACCTTGTCAAAACGAGACATATTCATCCCTCCTATTTTTCCTTCAAAAGAAACAGGCTTCCCCTCGCGCTCTAATTTCCTGTTCCAACAAGCTCAGCGCGATCCCTTGTAAGCGCTTATTCCCCGCATTTAATTTAACGGTAAACTTGGTAAATACATAGATTATTTGTCATAATCAGATGGCATTACATTAACAGCTCAGCCACCGTTTCCTTCCAACGATGGATCACCGATTCCGGTTCCTTGAGACGGACCGTGACACCTGTCAAGATATCCGCATATTGGGCCGAATCTTCTCTGGCTGCAAAAACATGAGCCGCAAATCGCTCACGTACATGCTTGGCTCCGGGCAAAGCAGGCAGATGTTCCAGCGACAACCGCACATAATGCGCCTTCCCCCCGGTGAACACCGCAAGCGTCGCCTTCCCAGTACGGATCATGTTGCCTGTCGTGGTCGTACCCGGCCATAGTGCCAGACGCAAATTCCCCTCGTCCAGCGCTACAACCTCGCCCACACTAATCATCGCTATGTGCGGCCACTGATCTTCCGTGACCGTCAGCAGCATCATTGCTTCATGCTGCTTGTCCTTCAGCTCCTTACCGTCCAACAGCGTAAACAGTTCCTTACCGATCCTTGGTGTCTGCATGAAGTATATTCCCCTTTACTTTTGGCCTATAACTTCAAAGTACCATAATTTACGGCTACTTACGAACGACCCTATACCCGCTCTGGAATAGGAGGAACATGAGCAGCATTCGGAATATCTTGGGGGTTTACCTTGAATGCCGATTTATACTTTGCTGGATCAGTAATGCTATCCGGTTCTGAGGTCCGCCATGTGAACAGGCATACAGGGCACAACAAAACCTCCCAGGCGCCTTTAACTGGCGAGCGGGTAACAACTTCTGAACGATTAGATTCACAACGGGGACAAATATGCATCTGTCAGCACTCCTTTAATCTTTCTTTATTTTTAAAAATATTCAGCGAAGCATTTGGCTCAACTTTTTCTCCCATTCCGCTACACCCAACGGGGAATCGAGCGACTGCGAGTAATGTCCTCTAATATCCGGTGCTACAGGTGTCGTCGCATCCAATATCATTTTGTGCGTCATACCTGCCGGATCAGAGCCGGGGTCAAGCGGTAAAATAGACAAGCCAGGAACAATGACAGCATCATGCTTTGGATGAAGCTTGGTAGATAAAGCCCACATGACCTGCGGCAGATTGAACGGATCGACCTCCTCATCCACCACAATCACGAGCTTGCAATACCCCAATCCATGCGGAGTCGTTAACGCACGCATTCCCACAGCCTTTGCAAAGCCGCCATACCGGGTTTTCGTGGAAATAATAGCGACCAGCCCATGCGTATACATGGCATTAACAGCCACGATTTCATTAGGAAAAGCATCCTTAAGCTGCTGAAACAACGGTACACTTGTATTCACACCGATCATATAATCCGTTTCCGTCCAAGGCATCCCGATGTACAGATGCTCAAAGATAGGCTGTTTGCGGTGATATACACGATTAATCTGAATGACTGGCATCGCGCGGCCGCCGGAATAGTGACCTGTGAATTCACCGAATGGACCTTCATACTCACGTTCACCTGCTAACACTTCGCCTTCCAAAATGACCTCGGCTCCCCAAGGCAGATCCAGATCTGCCTCCTTCGCTTTGACCACACGATAAGGCTCACCCTGAATGGCGCCCGCCATCTCATATTCGGATTGATCGTACAGCAACGGCGTAGAAGCAGCCGTTGTAATCACAGGCTCACATCCGAGGGCAATAGCCACCTTCAGATTTTCGCCGCGCTCCTCAGCCTGACGGATATGGATCGCAATATCATGCTGTGGTACAGGCTGAATGCCCAAACGGTTCTTGCCTTTCACCTGCATCCGGTACAAGCCGACATTTTGCTTACCGTAGGTGTCCGGGTCATCCAGATCGCGTGAAACTAGAATTGCTTTATCCAGATAAAACCCTCCGTCCCCCTGATTCAAACGAAACAACGGCAAAATATCAAACAAATTAATATCCTCTGTAATCTCGACTTCATGAAAGGGTGCGGTTTCTTCCCGCTTCACGGGCACCGGAAATTGTTCATAGCGTCTGGCAAATTCAAAAAACTGCTCCTTGAGCGGCGTGTTTTTGGGCATTCCCATCATGAGGGCATGATTGGGCCAGGAGCCCATCACATTCATTGCAATACGAGCATCCGTATATCCATAGATGTTGTTGAAAAAGAGAGCAGGTGTCTTATCTCCAAGATTGTTTAATGCTCTGTTAGCTGCTGCGAGGTCCGGCTCCGGCTTTACCTCATCGCTGATCGTGAGTAATTGTCCCTCCTTTTCCAAGGTGTGTAGAAAATCGCGAAAGTCTTTATAGGCCATCATTCATTCTCCTTCATCTTTCGATTTCTCAATTCTGGTGCAGTCTGGAGTCATTCTGCTTCATTCCATCCCAGCGTTTGGCTGCGGTTGTGACAATACCGAACTGATCCAATGCACGAAAAACAATATGATCCACCAATTCCTCGATACTTGCAGGATGATTATAAAAGGCAGGCATCGGCGGCAGGATCATCACGCCCATACGTGACAGCTCCAGCATATTTTCCAGATGGATACTGCTTAATGGTGTTTCTCTGGTCATGAGCAGCAGCTTCTTTCGCTCCTTCAGTATCACATCCGCTGATCGGGTAAGCAGGTTGTCCGCCATACCAATACGAATGGAGGCAAGGGTCTTCATGCTGCAAGGAGCGACGACCATGCCGTCTACTCGAAAGGAGCCGCTGGATATACGCGCAGCCTGATCCTTATACGAGTAGACCGCATCCGCCATCGCCTCCACTTCCTTCACCGTGTAGCCTGTCTCATAGGGGATGTTCGCAATAGCCCACGGGGATAGCACCAGATGGCTTTGGACTCCAGCCTCTCGTAATTGTTGTAATATACGGATACCAAAAATCGACCCTGTCGCTCCCGAAATTCCTACAATGATTTTCTTCATATGTCCCCTCCTTCCATCCCATCGTTTTATGTTCACCCATGCATTACTGTCAAAAATTATACGCCCGTTCCCTGCACACGAAAAATATATATAATATATGTAATGCATACTTTAAAAGTATTCAAATCGAAGCGTTGTTTAGAAATGAGGAGGAATCCCCAATGGACTTGAAGCATCTGTATTACTTTTGCGTCATCGTGGAGGAAGGGCAAATCACCAAGGCCGCTAGAACGCTCAACATGGCCCAGCCTCCACTGAGTCAACAACTCAAAAATATGGAGGACGAGCTTGGTGTAAAGCTGATTTACCGTGAAGGAAAGAAGTGGGAAGTTACCGAGGCCGGGTATACACTGTATACACGCGCCAAACGATTATTGGCTGAAATGGAGGACACCTGTAGAGAAATTGGGGAGTTTGAAAACAAAGTAACCGGCACACTTGCTATAGGCACGTCATCCGCCTGTATGTCTCTGATTACTGAACAACTCAGTCGCTTTCATCAGGTTTATCCAGAGGTATACGTTAAAATAGGACACGGAGACACACATCATCTGGAAGAGCTGTTACACCAAAATAAAGTTGATCTGGCCCTGCTGCTGCTTCCGGTAGATGACAAATCGTACCATACGATTGAACTGGAGGGCGTTTCTTTTGTTGCGGTTCTTCCGTGTGAATGGGCAGATCGCCATCCCAGTGGGGAAATTACATTACAGGAAGCTGCCAGCTATGACCTCTTGTTGGGACGCCGAACAGAAGGACACGGACTATACGAAACCGTCATCCGCAAATTTCAGGAACACCATCTTATTCCGCGCGTCGTACTAGACTGTCCAGAAATATCGACCATTCTCTCGCTCGTTTCCACAGGCATGGGAATTACCATTATTCCAGACGCTGGCTTGGGACAAGAATACGGGGACAGATTTCGCACACTCTCCATTAAGGAGCCATTCCCCTTCACACAGCCTGCCGTCGTATGGCGCAAAGATCGTTATTTATCCAATGCAGCTCGCAAGTTTGTTGAACTGTTACAAGCTGGAGACACGAAAAAGACTGTTCCCGAGTAGATGCTCTACCGCTCTACTCCTGAAACAGTCTGATGCTAGATGAACTTCCTTCATTCGGTCATTGATACCGCCTTACTTGACTCCTTGATGCCGATACTCGGTTGGAGTCATTCCACATTTGCGCCGGAATACCTGTGTAAAATGCCGCATATCCTGATAGCCGATCCGCTCCGAAATATCAGCCAGCCGCAGATGAGGATCACTGAGCAGACGCTTCGCCTCCTCCATACGCAGGCAAATGACGTAATCCTTGTAGCCTTGTCCCGTCTTTTGCTTGAATAACTGGCTGAAATACACCGGATTCAAAAATACGATTGAAGCCACCTTCTCCAGCGACAGCTCCTCTGTGAAGTGAGCCCGAATGTATTGCAATGCCACATCTACCGTATGCATGCCTTTGCGTAAACATTCTCCTGTATCCGCTGCTGCGGCTGCAATCTCCTCTGGTGTACGTCTTAGTCGCGCCACCTCTTCAGGTATGGAGGCAAAATTGTGATGAACACCCGAACGTGTAATTTGTAGGGGCACCTTCACATAACGCTTCAGATGGGATTCGAGCAACGTCTCTAGCCGTGCGGCCTCTGCCTCATCCCTTAGCCTTGCAATGCCCAGGAGACTATGGCGGTCTAGACTGACGACAAAGCCGCTGCCTCCTGCCTCAATGAGCTCGGACAGTACATTTTCAATCATAAAATGCTCCAGATGCGTCTGCTTGTGATCAGGTTCCATGCGAACCATGAAGAGATGGAATTCTGGATAATTTTCGACAAAAGGCTGTATATCCAGCTTGCCCGTGTCCAGTCCAAGGGCATAGCGTTGGAAAACGGCTTCACGCAAATAAACCATATTGGATTTGAGAAGCCTACCCTCGTTCGCCTGCTGCGAGGCCACAAGCGCTTCGGCTGCCAGTATTTCAATGCATTCCAGCAGCTTTCTTTTACCAATCGGCTTTAACAGGTAGTCTTTGGCACCCAGTTTTACTGCTCTTTGTGCATAATGGAAGTCGGAATGGGCCGAAATGACAACCCACTGCAGATGAGGATGCTTTCGCTTAGAAATACGCATGAATTCCAGACCATCCATACCGGGCATCAGGATATCAGTTAATACAATATCTACAGGATGCTCCGCCAGAATGCCTGCTGCCTCCTCGGTGGAAGCAGCGAGATGAATGCCGCAGGTTGGTAGAGCTTGGCCAATGGTACGCCGAATCCCCTGCCGAATCATATTTTCATCGTCAGCTATCAGAATATTCATGTTTCTCCTCCTTCTGTGGCAGAGGCACACTTACAGTGACTGTTGTTCCGGCCCCAGGTGCGCTAGAGATCCGTAGGCCGTACTCTTCTCCGAACATGTGCCGTAGCCGTAAATTTAGGTTTTGCAGGCCGATGCCTCCCGCCTGCCCGCTGCCCGCCTGTTTGCCGGGTTCTGCCAAAGCGACCTGGACCACCTCCCATCGTTCGTACTCCATCCCTGCACCGTTGTCGATGATGTGCAGGCTCAATACACCGCCATATTCCTCCGCTCTGACGAGCAACTTGCCACCTGTATCCGCATGAAGAGGCTCCAATCCGTGCTTCACCGCATTTTCAATCAATGGCTGTAAGGTCATTTTCGGCAAGCGGATATCCATCCATCGTTCTTCAATATTGATGTCTACGGATACCCTGCCCTCCAGCCGGGCTTGGATAATGGTAAGATAGTGGCCAACCTGCTCCACTTCTTCACGAAGGCTTACATCGGTCCCCTCTTCCCAATGGCTGCTGTAACGGAACATATGGGATAAGGAGAGAACCACCTCTCCGAGCTGATCTTGTCCCTTTTCATCCAGCATCCAATAGATCATATCCAGCGTATTATACAGAAAATGTGGATTGACCTGCGTCTGTAGCGCGTGCAGCTCCGCATTTTTTTCACTGACCGATGATATACGCACCAGCTCGATTAGCTCTGCAATCCGTCTTACCATATGGTTAAAAGAGGTAGCTAGTTGATTGATTTCTTCATAGGATTTGGTGTTTACCGTATGACGGAAATTTCCTGTCTCTACCCGCTTCATTTCCCGAATGACTCGCTTGAGTGGAAGGGAGATGCCCCTGGAGACGATAGATGCAATTAACGCCGACACAATAATAAGTATAGGTGCCACGATAAATAAGTACCTTTGATTTTGCACCAGCTCCACGTTCAGATCCTCACTAGGTGTCACACTAATCACAGACCAGTCGGCAAACGGCAACTTGGAAGCGATTACAACTCTTTCATTACTTCGATTTACAATAACATCCTCCTCCGGTACCTGCTGCTCTAGATTTTGCAAATCCGGTGGCGGATCAGAGGAAGTGGCCGACACAATTCGGTTTTCATGACCCAACAAATATACCTGACTATTGGTGCCTAACCGCAAATTGTGGAGAGCGGACAAAACAGAACGCGGCTCAGCCTCAAACAGGACAATACCAATCGGCTTGTGTTCATCCAGATCATAGAGCTGCCGCCCAAACGCAAACACGGGTCTGGTTTCCACCTGATCAATGACAGAGTGAGGATACACGCCCAGCCATGCAATTTTGCCCGCCGACTTTCGAATTTCCTTATACCATTCCGTATGTTCGTAATGAGTATCAATGACATTCATATAATTTCCATAGTTATATACCTTGCCTGTGTCTGTGATGACATGGATGCCAATCAGATCCTCACGCGAATAATAGATAGCGCCCAGAATATTCGTAATCGTACGTTCGTTGATGTAATTGACAGCAGGTAAATCACTACTATCCGTCGTCAACAGACGAACCAAATCCATATTGTTGCTGATCGATTTGGAGAGACTGTTATAGCTGCCGAGTAGCAATTCGAACAGGCCTGCCGTCTGGGATACATTTTTACGCGCCAGCTCGCTGACCTTATCATGGAACTGCACCGTAGTACGGTTGTAAAATAATAGACTGACCGCCAGCACAATGCCGGACATGCTCAATAGGAACAGAACAAACAAGCGGTATTGAATGGATTGAAAACGGCGCATCATACCTCCGTGCGCTCCTTTCGCTTCGGCCGCCTATCCTTTAACCGCTCCCGCAACCATGCCCTTGGTGATATTTTCGGACAGAACAAAATAAATAATAATGACCGGTAAGGCACCCATGACTAGAAAAGCACCAATATTACCGTAGTTCACAGAATACTGGCTGACGAACGTATATACGCCGAAAGGGAGAGTTTTGAGCTTCTCGGACGAGATAAAGGTGGCAGCCATAATGTATTCATTCCAGATGTTAATGAAAGTTAAAATACATACCGTCATGATAGGCGGAATCGAGATGGGTAAGATTACACTGCGGAAAATACGATAAATGCTTGCTCCGTCAATGTAAGCGGATTCTTCAATTTCGTGGGGAATGGACCGCATAAAGCCGGATAGGATGAAGACCGCAATCGGTGTCTGAAAAGCAATGTAGGGTAAAATCAGTGAGAAATACGTATTCAGAATATGGACGTTTTTAAACATCACCATCAGCGGCAGCAGTGTAGCTTGCATCGGGATCATCATCCCGATCAGAAACAAAGTCAGCACAACAACCCCAAAGCGCCAACGAAAACGTGTAATCGCATAAGCAGACATTGAGCTTAATAAAATGACGAAGATCATCGTAACCCCGGTCACCAGTACACTGTTTCCTAAATAACGCAAGTAGCTCCCTGATTCATAGGCTTCCTGATAGTTGTGCCACTGGGGCACTTGAGGGAGTGCAAAGAAACTTGAGCTCAATATCTCTTCATTCGTCTTCAACGAATAGGTCAGCAGCCAAAAGAGTGGATACAGCTGCGTAACAATTAAGATTGCCAATAAGGTAAAGACTCCCGTTTTTTTCAAGGCATTCAACAGTTCCATCTCCTTTAGCTTACCTTATTTTCGATTCGTTTGAAAACAAAATTTATCACAATTGTAAATGACAAGCAAATCACTACGAGAATTGAAGCCAATGCGCTGCCATATCCGTATTTCATCGATAAAAAGGACATATTGTACATATACGTAGATACTGTATCCGTCGCATGGGCTGGTCCTCCACCCGTCATCACCCAGATCAAATCAAACGATTGCAGGGAGCCGATAAATGCTAATACAATTGATATCTTGAAAATAGGTACAATGAGCGGCAGCGTAATATAGCGGTCTGCTTTGAATCCTTCAGCTCCATCAATTTTGGCTGCTTCGTACAACTCATTCGGTATATTTTGTACCCCGGTAAACTGGATAAGCAAATGATAGCCAAAATACTGCCACAACGATACAAAATAGAGGGCGTACATCGCTATCTGCGGTTCCGTCAGCCATGAGCGTGTCCAGCTTTCCAGCCCAATCGCCATCAAAATACCGTTCAGCATTCCACCCATCGAGGCCGGATTATAGATCGTCTTCCACAGCTGCCCGATAATGACCACCGACAGAATAACCGGCAGAAAATACATCGTAACCAGCGTATTGGCCTTACGCACATAACGATTAAGCAAGATCGCCAGCAGCAGACAGAACGGAATCTCCAGCATGGAAAACACAGCAAACATCATAGTCCGTTTCACGGATGGCCAGAATACTGAATCTGCTGTAAAAATCCGCTCAAAATTAGCCAGCCCCACGAACTTTGCCTCGGCAATACCGTTCCAATCCAGCAATCCACAATACACCGACACCAGAATCGGAACAAATACCATACAGGTATACAACAACAGGCAGGGTAGCACGAAAACGGCAATGGTACGTGCTGGCACCTTCAGTACATTCATGCTCTAATCTCCTTTATGTTGATTCTGAACATCTTCTGAGGATGCACAACCTACATGATTTCCAATCAGGGAAGGAGCATTTCGCCCCCTCCCTAGTGCCTGCTACTTCAGGATTTTGTAAAATTCGATTCCAGTTGCTCCAAAGTGCAATATCTAGACGAACTAGGCCATTTCGATCTATATATTGTTCATTGGGAGTCGCTTATTGGATTTTTGCAAAATCCTCACTTATTTATTCGCTTCAAAAGTGTTCTGATGTTCCTTGGCAACTTGTGCAGAGTCTTCCTTTTGCACGAACAGGTTTTGAATGCTACTCAGATGCGCCTGCGCAATAGCCGGATTCATCGTATTATCAAAAGCGAGATCGCCCCCTTTTACATTCTTGAACAGCTCATTAAGACTAATCGCTAACTCGGAGTAGCCCGCTTCCTTCAGATCACCTTTCATTTTCTGACCGCTGCCAATCGCATTTTTTAGATCAAACTGAATTTTGGGCATCTCCTTAATAAAATAGTGCAGAAAATCCTTCGTTTCCTGTAAATGTTCACTGTTCGCAGATACTGCAAATGCGCTGCCCGGCGCAATTACATACTCATTCACATCACCCTTGCCATTCACCGTAGGGAATTGAAACGCTCCTACCTTACCCGCTACCGAAGAAGCATCAATTGACCCCGTTTCCCATGTACCCATGATATACATCGCGGCTTTTCCTGTTTTAAAAATATTACCGCCTGCATTGTAGTCAATAGATGTAGCTCCATCCGGGAAAGCTCCTGCCTGCACCAATTCCTGAAATGCATCCACCGCTTCCACAAAAGCCGGGTCGTTAAACGTCTTTTTGCCGTCCAGTACATCATTGAGAAAATTCGGTCCTTCATTCGTACGCAACAAAATGTTCATAAAAAGGAGAGACCCCGTCCATGAATCCTTTTCCCCAATGGCAATCGGAGTAATACCCTTCGCCTTCAGCGTTTTGACCGTCGTAATCAGCTCGTCAAAGGTGGTCGGCAACTTCTGGATTCCCGCCTGCTTGAACAGTTCCTTATTGTAAAACACCACTTCTATATTGTTGCCATCCGGAAAAGCGTAGAGCTTATCGTCGAAACTATAGTAATTAAGAAGTCCATTCTGAAATGTATCTTTTAACCCCTCTTTATCAGCCACATCGTTTAATGGAGCCAGCAGCCCGGCATCTACGAATGGCTTCATCTGTGCAGCTGGGTTTACAATCGTGATATCAGGTACTTCCTTCGCCGCTGCCTGTGTCTTCAGCTTAAGCTTTTGTTGATCTGTATTTAGCGAATCCAATTCAATTTTGACATGAGGATGATCCTGCTCGTATTGACCTACAATTTGCTTAATCATTTTGTACGAAGGGGTGCTCGGATCAGGATTAATGTTCTGAAAGGTAATCGTAACATCTTTCGTTTCGGTGCTTCTGCTCGGTTCTCCTGAATTTCCCGGACTTGCGCTTTGTCCGTTATTACAAGCTGCCAGCGTCAATGCCAAGGCGCTCACCATCACAACGGCAAACGCTTTCATTTTTGTTCTGCTCATGGTCCTTTTCCTCCTCTTGTTGAAGCATTGCGCAATTTGCCCTCCTTATTGGTGGACACTCAATGCCCGCTTGTTCTTTTCATTATGTTCCATAGAAAAGACGTGAACAATGCGTGAACTTAAGGAGAAGGGTTTGTTTTTTCAAGCCCTCATTTGCGTGCTTCAAAATTCATTCATATCATAACTTGCAATTTATCTAGAACACAGGCATAATATGAATAAGATCATATTTTGATAATGATTATCATTATTAAATGATAAATACACATAGACTTTAAAGGAGGCAGGACCGCAGTGAAAGAAACTTTCAGTAAAACCTCCCTGCATATTGATGATTATTTGGACCTTCTCAATCTTGCCGTACAAGTCGGAGATACCAAGTGGCAAAAAGAAATTACCCGTAAACTTCAAGCCTTGAGTGTCCTTCAGACAGAACAGGTTGAAATAGATTAACTTCCCCAGTTAATACTGTCCTCAGTTAAAAATGCTGACTAAGCACCACTATACAAAGGACAACCAGGATATCATAAAACTTTTGACCGAATCCATGAGAAAGATCTTTCATGTGAATGATAAATGAATCGGTTATAGGAAAAAGAGCACAGCCCGTTAAGGCTGTGCTCTTTTATCTTGCTTGGCGACGTCCTACTCTTCCAGGACCCTGCGGTCCAAGTACCATCGGCGCTGGAGGGCTTAACGGTCGTGTTCGGGATGGGTACGTGTGGAACCCCTCCGCTATCGCCACCAAACATGAATTTACATCGTAAATTCTTCCGTATGGTTATTCGGTTCATCACTTATCGTGCGAATGAATAGCCATGCGCTTGTTGTATGTATTTCTACATACCTTCAAGGTTACACCCTGAAAACTGGATCCGAAACTCATTTGCGTTTTATTCTTAGGATAAGCCCTCGACCGATTAGTATTGGTCAGCTCCATGCATTACTGCACTTCCACCCCCAACCTATCTACCTCGTCGTCTTCAAGGGGTCTTACATACTGGGAAATCTCATCTTGAGGGGGGCTTCACGCTTAGATGCTTTCAGCGCTTATCCCTTCCGTACATAGCTACCCAGCGGTGCTCCTGGCGGAACAACTGGTACACCAGCGGTACGTCCATCCCGGTCCTCTCGTACTAAGGACAGCTCCTCTCAAATTTCCTACGCCCACGACAGATAGGGACCGAACTGTCTCACGACGTTCTGAACCCAGCTCGCGTACCGCTTTAATGGGCGAACAGCCCAACCCTTGGGACCTACTTCAGCCCCAGGATGCGATGAGCCGACATCGAGGTGCCAAACCTCCCCGTCGATGTGGACTCTTGGGGGAGATAAGCCTGTTATCCCCAGGGTAGCTTTTATCCGTTGAGCGATGGCCCTTCCATGCGGTACCACCGGATCACTAAGCCCGACTTTCGTCCCTGCTCGACTTGTAGGTCTCGCAGTCAAGCTCCCTTCTGCCTTTGCACTCTTCGAATGATTTCCAACCATTCTGAGGGAACCTTGGGGCGCCTCCGTTACTCTTTAGGAGGCGACCGCCCCAGTCAAACTGCCCACCTGACACTGTCCTCGCACCGGATCACGGTACCAAGTTAGAACCTAGATACGATCAGGGTGGTATCCCAAGGATGCCTCCTCTCAAGCTGGCGCTCAAGATTCAACGGCTCCCACCTATCCTGTACAGATCGTACCCAAATTCAATATCAAGCTGCAGTAAAGCTCCATGGGGTCTTTCCGTCTTGTCGCGGGTAACCTGCATCTTCACAGGTATTAAAATTTCACCGGATCTCTCGTTGAGACAGCGCCCAAGTCGTTACGCCATTCGTGCGGGTCAGAATTTACCTGACAAGGAATTTCGCTACCTTAGGACCGTTATAGTTACGGCCGCCGTTTACTGGGGCTTCGGTTCATAGCTTCGCCCCGAAGGGCTTACCACTCCCCTTAACCTTCCAGCACCGGGCAGGCGTCAGCCCGTATACTTCGCCTTGCGGCTTCGCACAGACCTGTGTTTTTGCTAAACAGTCGCTTGGGCCTTTTCACTGCGGCCCCCTCGGGCTATTCACCCTACCGAGGCACCCCTTCTCCCGAAGTTACGGGGTCATTTTGCCGAGTTCCTTAACGAGAGTTCTTCCGCGCGCCTTAGAATTCTCTTCTCGCCTACCTGTGTCGGTTTGCGGTACGGGCACCTTCTCCTGGCTAGAGGCTTTTCTTGGCAGTCTGAGATCATGACCTTCGCTACTACAATTTTCGCTCCCCATCACAGCCCAGCCTTACGATGTGCGGATTTGCCTACACACCAGCCTCACTGCTTAGACGGACATCCATCAGTCCGCGTCACTACCCTACTGCGTCACCCCATCGCTCATAACGGATTACGGTGGTACAGGAATTTCGACCTGTTGTCCTTCGACTACGCCTATCGGCCTCGCCTTAGGTCCCGACTTACCCTGAGCGGACGAACCTTCCTCAGGAACCCTTAGGCTTTCGGCGGATCTGATTCTCACAGATCTTTTCGTTACTCATACCGGCATTCTCACTTGAATGCAGTCCAGCGCTCCTTACGGTACACCTTCAACCCGCATTCAACGCTCCCCTACCCCTGATGCAAGCATCAAGCCATAGCTTCGGTGGTGTGTTTAGCCCCGTTACATTTTCGGCGCAGAGTCACTCGACCAGTGAGCTATTACGCACTCTTTCAATGGTGGCTGCTTCTAAGCCAACATCCTGGTTGTCTGTGCAACTCCACATCCTTTCCCACTTAACACACACTTGGGGACCTTAGCTGATGGTCTGGGCTGTTTCCCTTTCGACAATGGATCTTAGCACTCACTGTCTGACTCCCGGAACTAAATCTATGGCATTCGGAGTTTGACTGAGCTTGGTAACCCTTGCGGGCCCCGCACCCAATCAGTGCTCTACCTCCACGATTCTTTTTTCCGAGGCTAGCCCTAAAGCTATTTCGGGGAGAACCAGCTATCTCCGGGTTCGATTGGAATTTCTCCGCTACCCCCACCTCATCCCCGCATTTTTCAACATGCGTGGGTTCGGGCCTCCAGTGCGTGTTACCGCACCTTCACCCTGGACAGGGGTAGATCACCCGGTTTCGGGTCTACGTCCACGTACTCAAGTCGCCCTATTCAGACTCGCTTTCGCTGCGGCTTCAGCTCTTCACCTTAACCTTGCACGGGAACGTAACTCGCCGGTTCATTCTACAAAAGGCACGCCATCACCCATAGATCGGGCTCTGACTTCTTGTAAGCACACGGTTTCAGGATCTATTTCACTCCCCTTCCGGGGTGCTTTTCACCTTTCCCTCACGGTACTGCTTCACTATCGGTCGCCAGGGAGTATTTAGCCTTGGCAGATGGTCCTGCCGGATTCATACGGGGTTTCACGTGCCCCGCACTACTCGGGATCCGTCTCGGAGGGAACAAGTTTTGAACTACAGGGCTTTTACCTTCTCTGGCGGGCCTTTCCAGGCCTCTTCATCTAACCGGTTCCTTTGTAACTCCATGTGAGACGTCCCACAACCCCAAGGAGCAAGCTCCTTGGTTTGGGCTAATCCGCGTTCGCTCGCCGCTACTGACGGAATCACTATTGTTTTCTCTTCCTCAGGGTACTTAGATGTTTCAGTTCCCCTGGTCTGCCTCTATTCTGCCTATGTATTCAGCAGAAAGTGACTGTCGATGAAGACAGCCGGGTTTCCCCATTCGGACATCCCCGGATCAAAGCTTGCTTACAGCTCCCCGAGGCCTTATCGTTGTTCGCCACGTCCTTCGTCGGCTCCTGGCGCCTAGGCATCCTCCGTGTGCTCTTTGTAGCTTAACCTAGTATTTACATCGTAAATACGATTTGCTTTGAATTTCGGTTCAACACTTACGTGTGAATGAAATTCAAGGCAGCTACCTTTATTTCACTTGTTTACACAAGATCAGCTTAAAGGAATATTCTAAAACGCAATTTCGTTTCGGTATCCAGTTTTCAAGGTGCAAAGCTGTAAACAACCAGCTTTTTCTGAGAGTTTGAGCTCTCAAAACTGAGCAACGAGTGAGTAGTTTTTGAAGCTAATGCTTCATATTTGAATGTTTCCGTTGCAGGAAACGATTCTCCATAGAAAGGAGGTGATCCAGCCGCACCTTCCGATACGGCTACCTTGTTACGACTTCACCCCAATCATCTACCCCACCTTCGGCGGCTGGCTCCCTTGCGGGTTACCCCACCGACTTCGGGTGTTGTAAACTCTCGTGGTGTGACGGGCGGTGTGTACAAGACCCGGGAACGTATTCACCGCGGCATGCTGATCCGCGATTACTAGCAATTCCGACTTCATGTAGGCGAGTTGCAGCCTACAATCCGAACTGAGACCGGCTTTTCTAGGATTGGCTCCACCTCGCGATTTCGCTTCCCGTTGTACCGGCCATTGTAGTACGTGTGTAGCCCAGGTCATAAGGGGCATGATGATTTGACGTCATCCCCACCTTCCTCCGGTTTGTCACCGGCAGTCTGCTTAGAGTGCCCAGCTTGACCTGCTGGCAACTAAGCATAAGGGTTGCGCTCGTTGCGGGACTTAACCCAACATCTCACGACACGAGCTGACGACAACCATGCACCACCTGTCTCCTCTGTCCCGAAGGAAAGGTCTATCTCTAGACCGGTCAGAGGGATGTCAAGACCTGGTAAGGTTCTTCGCGTTGCTTCGAATTAAACCACATACTCCACTGCTTGTGCGGGTCCCCGTCAATTCCTTTGAGTTTCAGTCTTGCGACCGTACTCCCCAGGCGGAATGCTTAATGTGTTAACTTCGGCACCAAGGGTATCGAAACCCCTAACACCTAGCATTCATCGTTTACGGCGTGGACTACCAGGGTATCTAATCCTGTTTGCTCCCCACGCTTTCGCGCCTCAGCGTCAGTTACAGCCCAGAGAGTCGCCTTCGCCACTGGTGTTCCTCCACATCTCTACGCATTTCACCGCTACACGTGGAATTCCACTCTCCTCTTCTGCACTCAAGCTCCCCAGTTTCCAGTGCGACCCGAAGTTGAGCCTCGGGATTAAACACCAGACTTAAAGAGCCGCCTGCGCGCGCTTTACGCCCAATAATTCCGGACAACGCTTGCCCCCTACGTATTACCGCGGCTGCTGGCACGTAGTTAGCCGGGGCTTTCTTCTCAGGTACCGTCACTCTTGTAGCAGTTACTCTACAAGACGTTCTTCCCTGGCAACAGAGCTTTACGATCCGAAAACCTTCATCACTCACGCGGCGTTGCTCCGTCAGGCTTTCGCCCATTGCGGAAGATTCCCTACTGCTGCCTCCCGTAGGAGTCTGGGCCGTGTCTCAGTCCCAGTGTGGCCGATCACCCTCTCAGGTCGGCTACGCATCGTCGCCTTGGTAGGCCTTTACCCCACCAACTAGCTAATGCGCCGCAGGCCCATCCACAAGTGACAGATTGCTCCGTCTTTCCTCCTTCTCCCATGCAGGAAAAGGATGTATCGGGTATTAGCTACCGTTTCCGGTAGTTATCCCTGTCTTGTGGGCAGGTTGCCTACGTGTTACTCACCCGTCCGCCGCTAGGTTATGTAGAAGCAAGCTTCTACATAACCCCGCTCGACTTGCATGTATTAGGCACGCCGCCAGCGTTCGTCCTGAGCCAGGATCAAACTCTCCATTAAAGACCAACCGAAGTTGGTTTATAGAAAGAGCGATAAGCTCATGTTGAAACTGACGAGATAAAAATATCTCTTGTTTGATTTTGCAAGCAAAATCATTTTACTCACTCGTTGTTCAGTTTTCAAAGATCAAACATTTCTCTTTCGCTGCGTTTTTCAGCAGCTATAAGATCATATCATGTTTGTTTCAAAAATGCAAGGGTTATTTTTTTCTTTTTTGAAGATCATTTCACCCAAGCTTTTCGCTTTTGAAACTGCTGTTTTGTTGTCAGCTCAAATAATATATCATTTTCAGCAATAGAAAGCAACTTGTAAATAATACCTTTTTTTTAAACTTAAAATCCCTTCCACCTTTTAGTCAACCATTATTAGCTCCACTGTTACTTCAAAACAGCTAGTTCATAAAATGTCATGTGTTCAGTTCCATTTAATATAAATATATTATTGGTAATTAGCCGCTATACGACGTTGATTAGTTTTTTTGTAATCTATGTTGTTCGTTACCCCATGTGCTAGATTGTTAGAAGACATGCAGCAAGGCGAAGTCTCTTGGACCCCGCCTAATGGTATTCATATATTAGAGGCGACAAATTTCATGGGCACATTGGCCGTACGAAGGACAGCAGCACATGCCACGTAATACCTTGAGATCGTGAATGACAATCTTTCCATCCCTTGTATCTAAGGTTCCCTGTTCTTTCAGCGCGCTCAGCATCCGGTTCACACTCTCGCGCGTCGCTCCAATCATCTCACCTAATTCGGAGTGACTTAGCTTCATATTTAGTAAAATGCCATCCTTCACAGCCACGCCACATGTATTGCTAGCACGGATCAATGTAGATGCTAACGCTCCAGTTTTACCATACAACAGTAAGTCCCGAAAACGCGATTGCATAATGCGTTGCTTCATCGCCATCCACTGGATGAACTGAAGTGCCATTTCCCCATTTTTGGACAAGAGCGACTCCAGATCCTTAACAAGCACGACGCCTAACTCACACACATCGGCTGTTTCCGCAGTGCAACTATACTCTTCTCCATCTATCCCGCTAAATTCCCCAATTAAGTCGCCTTGATGCTGAATGGTCAGAATCAGTTCTTTACCATCTTCTGTCGATTTACGAAGTTTAACATGACCTGAATGTATATAATAAAGCTGCTCTGCATCATCGCCTTCTCGGAAAAGCATAACGCCTGCCTTTACCTTCTTCCAGGACATAATATCTTTTAGCAGATCAAAATGTTCTTCTGTCAAATAAATCTGAATTCCCGTGCGTTCCGCTTCGTCCCCAAACCGTTCCATACAAGTGGCTTGCATGTTAGCGTCCTCCTCGTGTTTACCTGATATCTATATCATAATGTTTTAATGCCTGGGTTGTTATCGGGAGAACACCTGATTTTATACCTTCCTACTCCCTGATTTACTGTGATAAATATCACTTCCGAGGTAAGCTAACGCCCCATTTATCGGCCTTTTCCCTACTCCTTACCCGACCTGATGAAAAGTCAGTGTTTCCTGCGCCTATAGATCAGGGGGTTCCCTGATCTACTTTTGTAACTGTCAGAACTACAATGAATTAGAGATATAGTTTGGTTATGAAAAAGGATGTGTCTTCTATGCTACAAATAACGGATGAAATGCGAAAAGAACTGAACCAGTTGAGAGATACTATTTATAGTGATCTCACTGCCCTTGCATTTATGTCCAAGTCGGGTGGTAAGCTGCATTGGTATTACGCCTCCGGCAACCGAAGCAATCGCTATCGCCTTATTTCTTTTAAGATTGGTCATGGTATTGCCGGGATGGCTGTTCGCTTGGGACGTACCGTGACTGTAAGTGCTTTACTATCAGGTAGTATACGTCTGCGTCAGGAGTGTGCACTAATGCTGGCCGAGCAGCTTCACTCTGCTGTTGCTATTCCCTTTTCCAGCACAGGGGATCTGCCTAACGGTGTGCTGCTTCTTGGTAATCGTGATGTGAGGACGTTCACAGAGTCTGATGTGGCCGAGGCCACTCAAGTCGCTCAACGCCTTAGCCAACTATGTGCTTACCCTCTCACTCCATAGATCAACAATGGTACTGTAGATAATAAAACTCATAAAATACTTGATATGGCTGTCCCTAACTATCTTTGTTGATTGAAATCCCTAAAATTTGCTATGATTATGACAAAACGCACGGTTTTTTTACCGTTCGAGGGGATGACAAATTGATTCGTATACTAGTAGTGGATGATCATGTTGTCGTACGTTCTGGCCTCATGGCCCTATTGGACGGCAAAAATGGTATTAAGGTCGTAGGAGATGCAGCAGACGGGGATGAGGCGATCCGCAAGGCAGTAGAGCTACAACCTAATGTCGTACTCATGGATTTTAGCATGCCACCTGGCAAAGATGGTCTCACGGCAACCACTGAATTAAAAAAACAGTTGCCCGATACAGAAGTCCTTATTTTAACGATGCATGACGATGAAGAATATCTGTTCCGAGCCATTCAGGCTGGAGCATCCGGATATATTTTAAAAAGCGCACCTCACGAGGAGTTACTCGCTGCCATCCAGTCTGTGGCCGAAGGTAGTGCCTATTTGTACCCGAATGCAACCAAACGACTGATGAGTGAATATCTGGACAAAATCAAACAGGAAGGCATAGCCGGACCCTATGAATCCTTGTCTGAGCGGGAAAAAGAGATTCTATCCTGGGTAGCCAAAGGATATGCCAACAAGGAAATTGCCGAGCACCTGGTGATTAGTGTCAAAACCGTAGAGTCCCATAAAAGCAATCTTATGGAGAAGCTTAACTTGAAAACACGACCTGAGCTAGTCAAATTCGCACTAAAAAAGGGGCTGCTCCATTATGAATGAACCTTCTAATCCTTTACTGCAGCATGCCTTTGGTGAATCAACCGATAAACTGCTGAATGATCTGGAAATTTATATACCAGAATCCCCTTTTCTTCATGCGCTGCGTAACTCACTCCACCAATTATCCAATCTGAAATTTGCTCTAGATACGTCTTCCATCGTTGCTTTGACCGATCATCGAGGTATTATTCAGTACGTAAACGACAAGTTCTGTGAGATTTCGCAATACAGTCGTGAAGAGCTGATCGGTCAGGATCATCGTCTTATTAATTCAGGCTATCATACCTCTGCCTTCATGAAAAGCCTGTGGACTACGATCCGTTCAGGTAAGGTATGGCAAGGAGAAATACGTAATCGTGCTAAAGATAACAGCTACTATTGGGTGAATACTACGATCGTTCCGTTTATGGACGAGGAAGGTAAACCCTATCAGTACTTAGCGATCCGCAATGAGGTCACTAAACTGAAGAAAGTAGAAGCAGAACTCCAATCTATGATGACGCAAGTCATGCAAATACAGGAAGAAGAACGTAAACGCTTTTCAAGAGAGCTGCATGATGGGATAGGACAAAGCTTGTTTTCACTTATTATCCAATTGGATAGCCAACTTGCCGAACAACCTAGTGCTACTCTGGAGAATCTTCGTTCGCAGGTGACCGACATCATCAAAGATGTTCGTGGTCTAGCGTGGGAACTTCGTCCCTCAGTTCTGGATGATCTGGGTGTCGTCCCAGCCATAAGAACCTATATTGAAAACTTCTGTTCTCATTACGGGATTGAGGTGCATTTTCAATGCACTCTACGTAAACGGGTTGATATTCGCAAGGAAATTGCAATTTATCGGATTGTACAGGAGGCATTAACGAATGTAGCCAAATACGCAGATGTAGCAGTGGCATATGTCGACGTTGAGGATCAAAATGAAATGATACAAGTGACCATTCGGGATGAGGGCATTGGATTCTCTGGAAAGTCCCAAGGAGAGGGAGTTGGATTGTTCAGTATGGAAGAACGAGCTAGAGGGGTAGGGGGATTTATGAGCATAACCTCTGCTCCAGACAAGGGAACCTCCATCCAGCTGACCATTCCCGTGTAAAAACTGTCCACTAGATCGGTTATCGGTGTATGCCAGGTGTATGATCAGAACGATATACACCGATACCGAAGATTATGGATAATCAACACATTGTGGATTACATGAGGATAAATACAAAAAAAAGAGAGAGCTCTGTCCCCAGACAGGCTCTCTTTATTTATAAGGTGTCACCACTGAGGCAACAAGAATCCGCTATAGCAAAAAGCGGGTGATGGGAATCGAACCCACGCTACCAGCTTGGAAGGCTGGAGTTCTACCATTGAACTACACCCGCAAATCAGTATCGGGATGACACGATTTGAACATGCGACCCCCTGGTCCCAAACCAGGTGCTCTACCAAGCTGAGCTACATCCCGACATTATACATTTTTTTAAGAAATGGCGCGCCCTGAGAGATTCGAACTCCCGGCCTTTTGATTCGTAGTCAAACGCTCTATCCAGCTGAGCTAAGGGCGCATATTAAATTCCATAATGAGTAGTCAAGGCGCCACCCAGATTTGAACTGGGGAATGAAGCTTTTGCAGAGCTTTGCCTTACCACTTGGCTATGGCGCCGTATGGATAATGGAGCGGACGACGGGAATCGAACCCGCGACCCTCGCCTTGGCAAGGCGATGCTCTACCGCTGAGCCACGTCCGCAAAATATGGTGCGGTCGAGAGGACTCGAACCTCCACGGGGGGTTAGCCCACACGGACCTGAACCGTGCGCGTCTGCCAATTCCGCCACGACCGCAAAATAATTATAAATGGTGAGCCATGAAGGACTCGAACCTTCGACACCCTGATTAAAAGTCAGGTGCTCTACCAACTGAGCTAATGGCTCTTAATGGCTGGGGATATAGGATTTGAACCTATGCATGACGGAGTCAAAGTCCGTTGCCTTACCGCTTGGCTAATCCCCAATAAATTAAGAATAAAGGGCGGCCGATGGGGCTTGAACCCACGAATGCCGGAGTCACAGTCCGGTGCGTTAACCACTTCGCCACGACCGCCATATGATTATGAAAAGACTGGTGGAGGATGATGGATTCGAACCACCGAACCCGTAAGGGAGCAGATTTACAGTCTGATGCGTTTGGCCACTTCGCTAATCCTCCAAAATGGTGCCGGCGAGAGGACTTGAACCCCCAACCTACTGATTACAAGTCAGTTGCTCTACCAGTTGAGCTACACCGGCACATTACTCAATTCCCACTTGAAAGGTGGCTCGGGACGGAATCGAACCGCCGACACGAGGATTTTCAGTCCTCTGCTCTACCGACTGAGCTACCGAGCCATGTTTTATTTTATTACTACATCATATAATCCGCACTATATATGCCAATTATATATGAAGTTAAAATGGCGGAACTGACGGGATTCGAACCCGCGATCTCCTGCGTGACAGGCAGGCATGTTAGGCCTCTACACCACAGTTCCAGAGGCATTTCCAACAGGAAATTAATTGCGGGGGTAGGATTTGAACCTACGACCTTCGGGTTATGAGCCCGACGAGCTACCGAACTGCTCCACCCCGCGACATTAAAAGGCATTTCTCAAATTTTCTTATGGTGGAGGCTGAGGGGATCGAACCCCCGACCCTCTGCTTGTAAGGCAGATGCTCTCCCAGCTGAGCTAAGCCTCCATAATATGACCCGTAGGGGATTCGAACCCCTGTTACCTCCGTGAAAGGGAGGTGTCTTAACCCCTTGACCAACGGGCCTTGCAAAATAAGTTCTGGTTTCAATAAATTTATGGCGGAGAGAGAGGGATTCGAACCCTCGCACCACTTTCGCAGTCTAACCCCTTAGCAGAGGGTCCCCTTATAGCCACTTGGGTATCTCTCCGAGTAGCGGCAGAGGGGATCGAACCCCCGACCTCACGGGTATGAACCGTACGCTCTAGCCAGCTGAGCTACGCCGCCACCTTATATATAAAATTCAGAAATATTCAAAACATGGCTCCCCGAACAGGACTCGAACCTGTGACAACTCGATTAACAGTCGAGTGCTCTACCAACTGAGCTATCAGGGAATATTGGTGGAGCCAAGCGGGATCGAACCGCTGACCTCCTGCGTGCAAGGCAGGCGCTCTCCCAGCTGAGCTATGGCCCCAATCTTTTTGTTATTCTGGAAGTGGTGGGCCTTAGTGGACTCGAACCACCGACCTCACCCTTATCAGGGGTGCGCTCTAACCAGCTGAGCTAAAGGCCCTAACATGCAAAACTTCATTATCCTTTGAAGGATATCGCTTGGCGACGTCCTACTCTCCCAGGACCCTGCGGTCCAAGTACCATCGGCGCTGGAGGGCTTAACGGTCGTGTTCGGGATGGGTACGTGTGGAACCCCTCCGCTATCGCCACCAAACATGAATTTACATCGTAAATTCTTCCGTATGGTTATTCGGTTCATCACTTATCGTGCGAATGAATAGCCATGCGCTTGTTGTATGTATTTCTACATACCTTCAAGGTTACACCCTGAAAACTGGATCCGAAACTCATTTGCGTTTTATTCTTAGGATAAGCCCTCGACCGATTAGTATTGGTCAGCTCCATGCATTACTGCACTTCCACCCCCAACCTATCTACCTCGTCGTCTTCAAGGGGTCTTACATACTGGGAAATCTCATCTTGAGGGGGGCTTCACGCTTAGATGCTTTCAGCGCTTATCCCTTCCGTACATAGCTACCCAGCGGTGCTCCTGGCGGAACAACTGGTACACCAGCGGTACGTCCATCCCGGTCCTCTCGTACTAAGGACAGCTCCTCTCAAATTTCCTACGCCCACGACAGATAGGGACCGAACTGTCTCACGACGTTCTGAACCCAGCTCGCGTACCGCTTTAATGGGCGAACAGCCCAACCCTTGGGACCTACTTCAGCCCCAGGATGCGATGAGCCGACATCGAGGTGCCAAACCTCCCCGTCGATGTGGACTCTTGGGGGAGATAAGCCTGTTATCCCCAGGGTAGCTTTTATCCGTTGAGCGATGGCCCTTCCATGCGGTACCACCGGATCACTAAGCCCGACTTTCGTCCCTGCTCGACTTGTAGGTCTCGCAGTCAAGCTCCCTTCTGCCTTTGCACTCTTCGAATGATTTCCAACCATTCTGAGGGAACCTTGGGGCGCCTCCGTTACTCTTTAGGAGGCGACCGCCCCAGTCAAACTGCCCACCTGACACTGTCCTCGCACCGGATCACGGTACCAAGTTAGAACCTAGATACGATCAGGGTGGTATCCCAAGGATGCCTCCTCTCAAGCTGGCGCTCAAGATTCAACGGCTCCCACCTATCCTGTACAGATCGTACCCAAATTCAATATCAAGCTGCAGTAAAGCTCCATGGGGTCTTTCCGTCTTGTCGCGGGTAACCTGCATCTTCACAGGTATTAAAATTTCACCGGATCTCTCGTTGAGACAGCGCCCAAGTCGTTACGCCATTCGTGCGGGTCAGAATTTACCTGACAAGGAATTTCGCTACCTTAGGACCGTTATAGTTACGGCCGCCGTTTACTGGGGCTTCGGTTCATAGCTTCGCCCCGAAGGGCTTACCACTCCCCTTAACCTTCCAGCACCGGGCAGGCGTCAGCCCGTATACTTCGCCTTGCGGCTTCGCACAGACCTGTGTTTTTGCTAAACAGTCGCTTGGGCCTTTTCACTGCGGCCCCCTCGGGCTATTCACCCTACCGAGGCACCCCTTCTCCCGAAGTTACGGGGTCATTTTGCCGAGTTCCTTAACGAGAGTTCTTCCGCGCGCCTTAGAATTCTCTTCTCGCCTACCTGTGTCGGTTTGCGGTACGGGCACCTTCTCCTGGCTAGAGGCTTTTCTTGGCAGTCTGAGATCATGACCTTCGCTACTACAATTTTCGCTCCCCATCACAGCCCAGCCTTACGATGTGCGGATTTGCCTACACACCAGCCTCACTGCTTAGACGGACATCCATCAGTCCGCGTCACTACCCTACTGCGTCACCCCATCGCTCATAACGGATTACGGTGGTACAGGAATTTCGACCTGTTGTCCTTCGACTACGCCTATCGGCCTCGCCTTAGGTCCCGACTTACCCTGAGCGGACGAACCTTCCTCAGGAACCCTTAGGCTTTCGGCGGATCTGATTCTCACAGATCTTTTCGTTACTCATACCGGCATTCTCACTTGAATGCAGTCCAGCGCTCCTTACGGTACACCTTCAACCCGCATTCAACGCTCCCCTACCCCTGATGCAAGCATCAAGCCATAGCTTCGGTGGTGTGTTTAGCCCCGTTACATTTTCGGCGCAGAGTCACTCGACCAGTGAGCTATTACGCACTCTTTCAATGGTGGCTGCTTCTAAGCCAACATCCTGGTTGTCTGTGCAACTCCACATCCTTTCCCACTTAACACACACTTGGGGACCTTAGCTGATGGTCTGGGCTGTTTCCCTTTCGACAATGGATCTTAGCACTCACTGTCTGACTCCCGGAACTAAATCTATGGCATTCGGAGTTTGACTGAGCTTGGTAACCCTTGCGGGCCCCGCACCCAATCAGTGCTCTACCTCCACGATTCTTTTTTCCGAGGCTAGCCCTAAAGCTATTTCGGGGAGAACCAGCTATCTCCGGGTTCGATTGGAATTTCTCCGCTACCCCCACCTCATCCCCGCATTTTTCAACATGCGTGGGTTCGGGCCTCCAGTGCGTGTTACCGCACCTTCACCCTGGACAGGGGTAGATCACCCGGTTTCGGGTCTACGTCCACGTACTCAAGTCGCCCTATTCAGACTCGCTTTCGCTGCGGCTTCAGCTCTTCACCTTAACCTTGCACGGGAACGTAACTCGCCGGTTCATTCTACAAAAGGCACGCCATCACCCATAGATCGGGCTCTGACTTCTTGTAAGCACACGGTTTCAGGATCTATTTCACTCCCCTTCCGGGGTGCTTTTCACCTTTCCCTCACGGTACTGCTTCACTATCGGTCGCCAGGGAGTATTTAGCCTTGGCAGATGGTCCTGCCGGATTCATACGGGGTTTCACGTGCCCCGCACTACTCGGGATCCGTCTCGGAGGGAACAAGTTTTGAACTACAGGGCTTTTACCTTCTCTGGCGGGCCTTTCCAGGCCTCTTCATCTAACCGGTTCCTTTGTAACTCCATGTGAGACGTCCCACAACCCCAAGGAGCAAGCTCCTTGGTTTGGGCTAATCCGCGTTCGCTCGCCGCTACTGACGGAATCACTATTGTTTTCTCTTCCTCAGGGTACTTAGATGTTTCAGTTCCCCTGGTCTGCCTCTATTCTGCCTATGTATTCAGCAGAAAGTGACTGTCGATGAAGACAGCCGGGTTTCCCCATTCGGACATCCCCGGATCAAAGCTTGCTTACAGCTCCCCGAGGCCTTATCGTTGTTCGCCACGTCCTTCGTCGGCTCCTGGCGCCTAGGCATCCTCCGTGTGCTCTTTGTAGCTTAACCTAGTATTTACATGGTAAATACGATTTGCTTTGAATTTCGGTTCAACACTTACGTGTGAATGAAATTCAAGGCAGCTACCTTTATTTCACTTGTTTACACAAGATCAGCTTAAAGGAATATTCTAAAACGCAATTTCGTTTCGGTATCCAGTTTTCAAGGTGCAAAGCTGTAAAAAACCAGCCTTTTTGAGAGTTTGAGCTCTCAAAACTGAGCAACGAGTGAGTAGTTTTTGAAGCATACGCTTCATATTTGAATGTTTCCGTTGCAGGAAACGATTCTCCATAGAAAGGAGGTGATCCAGCCGCACCTTCCGATACGGCTACCTTGTTACGACTTCACCCCAATCATCTACCCCACCTTCGGCGGCTGGCTCCCTTGCGGGTTACCCCACCGACTTCGGGTGTTGTAAACTCTCGTGGTGTGACGGGCGGTGTGTACAAGACCCGGGAACGTATTCACCGCGGCATGCTGATCCGCGATTACTAGCAATTCCGACTTCATGTAGGCGAGTTGCAGCCTACAATCCGAACTGAGACCGGCTTTTCTAGGATTGGCTCCACCTCGCGATTTCGCTTCCCGTTGTACCGGCCATTGTAGTACGTGTGTAGCCCAGGTCATAAGGGGCATGATGATTTGACGTCATCCCCACCTTCCTCCGGTTTGTCACCGGCAGTCTGCTTAGAGTGCCCAGCTTGACCTGCTGGCAACTAAGCATAAGGGTTGCGCTCGTTGCGGGACTTAACCCAACATCTCACGACACGAGCTGACGACAACCATGCACCACCTGTCTCCTCTGTCCCGAAGGAAAGGTCTATCTCTAGACCGGTCAGAGGGATGTCAAGACCTGGTAAGGTTCTTCGCGTTGCTTCGAATTAAACCACATACTCCACTGCTTGTGCGGGTCCCCGTCAATTCCTTTGAGTTTCAGTCTTGCGACCGTACTCCCCAGGCGGAATGCTTAATGTGTTAACTTCGGCACCAAGGGTATCGAAACCCCTAACACCTAGCATTCATCGTTTACGGCGTGGACTACCAGGGTATCTAATCCTGTTTGCTCCCCACGCTTTCGCGCCTCAGCGTCAGTTACAGCCCAGAGAGTCGCCTTCGCCACTGGTGTTCCTCCACATCTCTACGCATTTCACCGCTACACGTGGAATTCCACTCTCCTCTTCTGCACTCAAGCTCCCCAGTTTCCAGTGCGACCCGAAGTTGAGCCTCGGGATTAAACACCAGACTTAAAGAGCCGCCTGCGCGCGCTTTACGCCCAATAATTCCGGACAACGCTTGCCCCCTACGTATTACCGCGGCTGCTGGCACGTAGTTAGCCGGGGCTTTCTTCTCAGGTACCGTCACTCTTGTAGCAGTTACTCTACAAGACGTTCTTCCCTGGCAACAGAGCTTTACGATCCGAAAACCTTCATCACTCACGCGGCGTTGCTCCGTCAGGCTTTCGCCCATTGCGGAAGATTCCCTACTGCTGCCTCCCGTAGGAGTCTGGGCCGTGTCTCAGTCCCAGTGTGGCCGATCACCCTCTCAGGTCGGCTACGCATCGTCGCCTTGGTAGGCCTTTACCCCACCAACTAGCTAATGCGCCGCAGGCCCATCCACAAGTGACAGATTGCTCCGTCTTTCCTCCTTCTCCCATGCAGGAAAAGGATGTATCGGGTATTAGCTACCGTTTCCGGTAGTTATCCCTGTCTTGTGGGCAGGTTGCCTACGTGTTACTCACCCGTCCGCCGCTAGGTTATGTAGAAGCAAGCTTCTACATAACCCCGCTCGACTTGCATGTATTAGGCACGCCGCCAGCGTTCGTCCTGAGCCAGGATCAAACTCTCCATTAAAGACCAACCGAAGTTGGTTTATAGAAAGAGCGATAAGCTCATGTTGAAACTGACGAGATAAAAATATCTCTTGTTTGATTTTGCAAGCAAAATCATTTTACTCACTCGTTGTTCAGTTTTCAAAGATCAAACTTTTCTCTTTCGCTGCGTTTTTCAGCAGCTATAAGATCATATCATGTTTGTTTCAAAAATGCAAGGGTTATTTTTTTTCTTTTTTTGAAGATCATTTCACCCAAGCTTTTCGCTTTTGAAACTGCTGTTTTGTTGTCAGCTCAAATAATATATCATAAACCTCAGCAACTTAGCAAGCACTTTTTTTTGTTTTTTTTATTTTAGAATAAATCCACTCATCTTTCAGCTCATTTAAAATCAGTCGAGGGGCTAGTTGCCCCTTCATTAGCTGATAACTTCCTCTGGCTCAAATACCTCTGCAGGCCAGTGCAGTTCCACACCTTGGCGAAGAAGAACATTTTGAAAACATCCAAGATGCTCTGCTGATCGGCTCACTTCAATGGGATATACTTCGTTGGAGACACAGTAAGCCGCTAGGCTTCCCGCTGATTCTCCTATATTCCATTCTGTAGGATGCAATCGATAGCAGCCATTGGCTATTTGGGTCATCCCTATATTTTTGCAGGCAGGAAGTAAATTGCGCACCCTCACCGGAATAAGTGAGCCCAATGGAATTTCATAGGGATAGTTAGGGATGTAGAATGTTCGCTGAGATACCGTAGTTGGATGAAGATCCAAATGATAGCTACCTACACCTACACTGTCTGTATATCGCTTAGGACCCTCTTCTCCCCGAAGCTCACGACTTACATCAAACTCAGATATCATATAATTGGCCTGAATTCGGCGTGACTCGCGAATATAAGCCGTTTTAGCCAGACCGTCAGAAGTGCCGAGAATATCACCCCGTGGTCGAATTCCCGGATAGCCGAACCCTCCATCTAATCGGGGCGCTTCGGTTTGAAGCCAATATATTAATGAACGAGTCAACTCACGCGCTCCTTCTCGATGTTTTGCCTGCTCTTGAGCGGTAACACCGATCAATGGCCCTAGGTAATAATCATTTTGCGCCCAGTTTAAAAGAGTTACCTCACCATCATTTAGCGGTTCGCTCCATATCGAGGGATCTACAATACGACGATAATCCCATAAGGATACAATGCCCTGATCGTTAGGAAACAATGTGAACTGTTTTAGTTTACTGGTATCATCCGCGTCTGTAGCAAACCAGCTCAAAATCGGAAAACGGGAAAAGGAAGGAATATAATCTCTCCAGAAATCATATTGTTGCGGCCGCTCTATAATGAAGCTTTCCCGGGGAATATAGTCTACGGCAGCCACATGTGTGATAGATTGCATATCAAAAGGGTTAGCACACTCCAGTGCATGAGGTTCACCCGTAGCAGCCCGCGACTCCGCTCCACTCGTATGCTCCACGCCCGCCATTGGAAGGAGATCACCACACTCTGTCGCATCCAGATAAAACGTTCCGTGCAGCACTCTAAATCCACACTTATGATCAGCGCTATTCGAGGTACGGACAGTTACAGAAGTAATACAGTCCCCATCCGTCTGAACAGCAATAGGCACGGTGTGATAGTATACATGAACGCGCCCCGTATTCAAATAGGGAGCGAGCATATCGTCAAGCACCCGCAGAGCTACCCGTGGTTCATGGGCCAGACGGCTTACCCAACCGTTCCCAGGGTTGAGAATGGGATTATTTCGAGCTTCTTCGGTTAACGGATAGTTCTGACGGTAATATTCACGTACACGATTACGGAACTCACGGTATGTTGCTGTGCAACCAAATTGTTCGATCCATCGATGCTCATCTGGAGGAACCGCCTGTGAAGTTAACTGCCCCCCTAACCAGTCCGTCTCCTCTGTCACGATGACTCTCATGCCAGCCTTCGCCGCCGCAAGAGCTGCCGATGTCCCCCCCAGACCTCCGCCAATCACAACAATGTCGGTATCAAGCCGTTTTTGCGTCATGGTTCGTTCCCCTTTCATTCTTGTACTAGGACTCGGTCATTTCGAAGGCAAGCCGTGCAGCGCCGATGATTCCAGCGCGATTGCCCAACAATGCCCGACTTACTTCCGTTTGAACTCCAAATTGGTGCAGATGCTTCTCCAGCATGGGCCACCAGACCTCTCCCGTGTCCGCTACTCCTCCGCCTACAATGATCCCCTCAGGATCAAGAGTCACCGAGATGTTAGCTAGAAGTACAGCTAAATCTGCGGTGTAATCATCCAGCACCTGGATTGCCTCCTGGTTACCGTGAACGGCCTCTTTCACAATCTCGTTTCCCGAGCGGTACAATTTACCGACGTGTTCCCTACCTCGACGTAACAGGGCGCTCCCCGATACATATTGCTCGGCGCACCCTTTTTTTCCGCAATTACAGGGGTGTCCTCCGTGGTATAGAATACTGTGCCCCCAATCACCGCCGCTCCAATGAGCCCCTCTGCACAAGAGGCCATTTTCCATATATGCACCTCCGACACCTGTTCCCAACGTGAGCATCACCAAGCGTCGCTTGCCTTTCCCCGCTCCCTGCCACGCTTCTCCAAGTAAAGCGGCGTTCGCATCATTATCAGCAACCGCTCGTAAAGCCAGTTTTTCTTTAGCCCAAGTTACTAAGGATGTACCTTGCCAGCCAGGTAGGTTATCTGTGGCATACACAACTACGCCGCTCTCCACATTTACTCTGCCAGCAGTAGCAATGCCTAGAGCGCCTATATCTATATAGGCACCGATGCTGGTATCCCCAAAAGAACGCAATAGTCCGAGCACAGATTCTGACACCTGCGACAACACCCATTCACGTCCACGGGAAGCGTCCGTATCCAGCCGGATTTCATCAAGCACCGATCCGTCCCGTGCCACTATGGCGGCCTTCACCGATGTGCCCCCAATGTCGATTCCAATGACTCTGTTCACAGCAGCTACCACCACACCAACCTCCTTGTTGCCCTACATAAAAGCTTACTAGCTCTTTGTACAAACCTTCTATATAATAGCAATACTTGAATTAGCCATTCATAAGCACCACAAACACAAGTCATTGAACTGTCGGAGCACAAGTTTTCAATTCACAACTGAAAAATCTCAATAGCTTCGTTCAATAACGGCCCTCGCTGTTTTTTCCTTCATCTGTTTGGTGTGATTCGTATGCTTGCGAGCAAGCCCTTCGCAGATGAGGTCAATCACGAATAGTTGTGAGATTTTAGCGCCGATTGAACCACCTTCTATTGGAGCTTCCTTGCCTGCGGTCAGCAACACGATATCCGCAATGGAGGTAATGGGTGATTTGGCATAATTCGTAATTGCGATAACAGTTGCACCGTTTTGCTTGGCTTTATGCAGCATATCGTTCGTATCCAGCGTACTTCCTGAAACACTAATGCCGATAGCCACATCACCCGGGTTCATGGACACCGCCATCATCGACTGAATATGTCCGTCTGCCACAGCCTCGGCGCGACGCCCGATCCGTAAGAAACGGTTTTTAGCATCCTGCGCAGAAATTCCCGAAGCGCCTACACCGAAAAATTGAACATAGCCCGCTTGATCGAGACACGCAATCGCACGACCAAGCTCTGAATGGTCCAGCAGCCCCATACTGGAATGCAAAATATCGAGCATGTTGTGATACACCGTACGCGTAATATCTTGTTCGTCATCTGGGTCGATGTTCTCCTCGCCTATATCAGTTTTACGATAAGTCTGGTTTTGCGCTAGGGAAAGTCGGAAATCCTGATAACCTTTGAAACCAATCTTCCGGCAAAAGCGCATGACGGTCGTTTCGCCTGTACCTGCAAAATCCGCCAGCTCTGTCACGGAGAAATATATGATGTCTGCGGGATGCTCCAGTACGCACAAGGCGACTTTCTGCTCCGATTTCGTTAATGAAGGATAATACGTGTTAATTCGGTCGTTCATCTCCATAGATGCATTTCACTGCCTTCCTTGCGGCATCGGCAAACCGCTGCGTAATCATTTGGGGTCTGGTAATCGCCGAGCCTACGACCACTGCATGTGCTCCCATTCGGAATGCTTCCTCAACCTGCGCCGGATCATAGATTTTGCCCTCTGCAATTAAAGGAACGGGAACCAGTTCTGACGCTCTCCGAACCAGCTCCAGATCAGGACCCTCAATCCGAGTAGAGTACGGTGTATACCCGGATAACGTGGTGGATACGCAGTCTGCGCCAAGAGAGGCCGCATGAAGCGCCTCCTCCAGTGTCGAAATGTCTGCCATGGAAGTAACTCCCTGCTCATGGGCATAATCTATGAGCCTCTTCAGCTTGCATCCCGCTGGGCGCGGTCGTAATGTGGCATCCAGCGCAATGATATCCGCGCCTGCCTCCACCAGTTCCTCCATTTCACGAAGGGTAGGCGTAATGTAAATATCAGAATCATCATAATCCCGCTTAATCAAGCCAATGACTGGTAGAGAAATCGCCTGTTTAATCGCACGTACATCCGATGCGCCATTGGCACGAATCGCTACAGCTCCACCCTGCTGTGCGGCAAGCGCCATTTTGACCATAGAATCTGCTCCATGCAACGGTTCGCCTGGTAGCGCCTGACAGGATACGATCAGTCCGTGCTGAACTTTGGATAACACACCTTCCATTCCCATAGGAATCACCCTCTCTTCTCGGCATGATGCCGTACGGTTAATCCGACTTCAAAGGTGCGGTTCCACGGCATGTAGCAATCTGTAATTTCCACGCAGCCTTCTGGCCCGTTCACATATTCATTGAGTGCGTGCTCCAGCCGTCCGCGAATAACCGCAGCTACCGAGCCTCTCGGTCCATCGAGCATAAACTTGGTAAAACCCATCTGCTCCACAATCCCATTATTCATAGCCGTACGTACCACAGCGCAATAACAGGCATCCTCGGCGTAGCGCAGCGACAGAAAATCCAAATGTTCCTCCGTAGAGCCATAGTGGGTATACAGCATAGACTGGGCAATGACGGTGCCCAGCGTGTTAGAACTGGTATTCCAGCCTGCATAACCTGCCAGCTTAAAAAGCAGTCCTTTTTGCTTCAACAGTCTAAGTAGCTTGAGATCTGCGCCGTTGGCGTAGCCCACATCAGCAACTGCAACATTTTGACCTGCATATTGCAGCATATAAGAACCGTACTCAACCAGCTCTACTACATTCCGATGTACATCATATCCGGTCATTGCACGCTGCTGGGATGAAGCCTCTGCCATCGTGTCACCGGGTGTGTTAGCCAACAAAATCAAATCAGCCTCCGTTGCAGAGGAAGCTATCAGCCCACCTGCCGCCATAATCTGATATTTTAAGGTTTCGTAAAAATAGCGATCTTCAAAAAGCGGAACTACGAATGCCCCCTGCAAAGCAGACAATCGGGGATACACCAGTGGGACTACATTATTCATCTTGTTAACCCAACGAGCCAGCAACGTACAACCCACTTCATCTGCCCCCGGGTACATGTATACATTCAAATCCAGCCCAAGCTCAGAAATACGACTTCTTAGCCGCTGCTGATCCTTGGCGGTATAGCCGTAGGGAGCCGAATCATCCTGTGGGATGATCATAAAATCAATGACACCTTCTGCTACGAGATCTAGTGCAACTTCATTGGCCTCCAAATTCACATGGCGACGCCCCAGATAATCATCCAGTATTTCCATTGGCAAACGCTCATTAATATCAGCTAATTCGAGCAACTCTTCTGTGGTAGCGATCCCCAGCTCCTGACGATGTTCAATGAAGCCCTTTCTGAATATCTCACGACCCCAATCGGCATAGTAATCCGGTTCTTCATCAGCCAAAGAGTATTGCGGACAACGCATAATCAGTTGAAATGCATACAGAGTCAGTTGCGGATATAGCTGCTTTAGCTTGCGAAGCCGATTCACTCTATCTCTGACCTGCTCGCTCGACATACCGTGTAGTCGAGAAGGTACGATTCCTCCGTACAGCAACGTATCCATCGCAACAATGGCTCCATCAGCAGTCGCTGCGCGTTCTTCGAGCCATGCCCATAGTCTGGTCGTATCGCCAGGGGTTTTCTTTTGTCCCATCCATTCTAATGGGGGCCGCTCCATTTCCAAGTCTGTGCCTTGTGCCAGTAAATAAGGAAATTGATAATTACAGGGCCGCTCATCCAGCGGTATAAAAAGTAATCGGGTGTTTGACTTCACCGTACATTCCACCTCTCCTGAAAATTACCGTTATCCTAACGGCAAATGATTATTTTCAGGGCAGCTATGCTGCCTTGGTTTCTTAATCCATCGCAGACACTTACAAGATCAGCCGATATTTGCCTTGTTCATCCTGATCCACATAACCCCACTGCGCGGCAGCTCGGATCGCCGGATTGCTACCCAGCCGAGCCTCCGCTTCTAAGCAAGCAGTGATACCGCGTCGCAGTTCTCCTGCGATTTCGTCCGTCAGAGGCAACGCCTCTGGGCCTTCAACTGCTTCGCTCGACGTGCTGCTCTCCCCCGACTGTGCATCGTCCTGTCGCTCGCTGCTGAGCGCAGCTTGACGCAACACCTGCCACAGGCCCGCATCCAGCTCGGCACGTTCCAGCCACGGTGCAGCCTGGGACACGAACCCTGCGGCTAGATCATCGGCAGGCACATTCCGCAGGACGCTCACCGCCTGAAGCAGCCGCTCAAAGTACATATCCAGCGCAGGGATATCGCGCATTTTCAAAGCAAGGTCCACGTCCTCATACGTGTTGCCGCCTAGTCGGCTGTTCCTATTTTGACGACAGAAAAACATCAGTTCATCCGCACGCTCTCCCACTAACTCCTGCGCAGCCCATTCCCAAGATAGCTCAGGCATATACCGTTCACTGTTCCACATGTAGTGGGACATCGTGATGAGCGTCACTTTGGAGCATTCCCACTGATTCATCGGGTTGGCCACCATACCGGTATGTCCGCAGTCCGCTAGCCCGGAATACCGTCCGCGCAGCGGATCAAGGAATAACCGATCATGGTCACAATCATTCACTGGGATGTTATCCCACAGCCACAGCTCATGTCCGAAGAATGCATGATTATCAGCGGCGTGCTCTCGACTAATCTGTGGGGCAAAAACAAAGTACCCCGTCCAGAACACCTTAATCTCCGGATGCAGCCGCTCACGGAAATCCTTTTTGTATTCGGTATCCCAATACGACCAATATTCCGAAGGACAGACTGTCAGTGTAAACTCAGGCAGCCGTTCAGCCAGCCATGTGTGAACCTTGTTCGTCAAAAAGACATGAGCGTGACCCGATCGGCCCAGCAAATGTCGATTTTCCCCTTTGAGTACGTAGTCAATGTCATCCATTAATACAGAAAAATTACGTACGCCAATCGCAATCACGGCCGCCAGCTTTTCCGTCAATTTGAGGAAATCTTCATCGCTGCCAAAGCTCAGGTCGTTCCCTGGACTGATACAGTAATGAAAATCAATCTCATGCCGTTCGCAGGCTTCCTTCAATTCGCAAATCTGGGCAAACGTATCCTCTGGGTACGGCTCTCTCCATAGCTCACGATGATATGGATCATCCTTGGGGGCATACATGAACGTGTTCATCCGATGCGCAGCCATAAAACGAACGGCATCCAGCCGATCCGCGAAACTCCACGGTTTCCCATAGAAGCCTTCAATAATTCCTCTGACCGGAAAGGAAGGCTCATCCCGAATAGACATCACCGGCAGAGTACATCGCTCCTGTTCCACCTGAATCAGGAGATGCAGGGCATCCATACCGTATTTGAGCCCTCTTTTATTGGAAGCGTGGATTTCAATCCGCCCGTCCTTCTGAATGTCCAACCGATATCCGTCTGCAGCAAGCGTTCCGTCATATTCGAGCACCAACTGTACGCTTCCCCGTGTTTCAGTCGGTACACCCGGTCCTGGAGGTACAATGAGCTTGATCGGTCCCTCAGGGTCCAGCACACCTTCATACTCCTGATTCATTGCAAAGCGAGAGGACAGTTCACAGATCAGTCGCGGTTCGGAGATAACCAGCCTTTCCCCGCTGTCATACACATCACGAAAATAATATTGTATCTCCTGCCGTGATAGCCCTTCACCTGAATGAGGCCCCATTCCTTTGGACAATTTCATCGCAATCGTCTCCTTCCCTTCACAGGCTCTTCGTAGCCGTGACTACTGGCTTATCCTTTTACCGCTCCCGCCAGACCTTCCATATAGTAGCGCTGCGTAAACAGGAACAATATAATGATCGGCAGTACCGAAATCATTGTGCCTGCAGCAATCCAGCCGAAGTTATAGGCAAATTGACCGTTGAGATACGTGAGCGCAGCTGCCAGCGGATATAGCTCCGTATCGTTCAAAATAACGATAGGCCACAGAAAGCTGTTCCAGAACGACATCGCCTCCAATAGAGAGATTACAGCCAGCGCTGGCTTGACCAGCGGAAGCACCAGCTGCCACCAAATTCGGAACTCAGAAGCGCCGTCCATTTTACCGGAATCACGCACATCGGTAGGAATATGAATAAACGTCTGTCGCATTAGAAAAATGTTGAAAACGGAGACTGCCCCAGGCAACACCACACCTAAATAGGTATTGCCTAGATGAAGCCCTTGAATGGTCAGATAATGCACAATAAATGCGGTGTAGGAAGGAATAATCATCGTGGCAATCAGCAGCGTAAACACCAGATTTTTACCCTTAAAACGAAATACAGCCAAGGGATATCCTGTCAGACTGGCGAGCACCACATTGAGCACAACGCCCAACACCGTAATGATGACCGTATTCAGCATATACTTTGGAAAATTCATGAACTGCCACACCTGAACGTAGTTGTCGAAATCAATAAAGGTCGGAAAAATAGCGGGTGGCGTTGAAAAAATGTTGCGGCCTGGCATGAGGGATACGCTGAGCAGCCATAGGAACGGTCCCATTAAAAAGAGGGCGAGTAGCACTAGAAGCACGTAGATGACCGTCATTCTCAGTATTCGAGCAAGACTGCGCATGATGCGGCTGCTTTCCTTTTTAGGAAGAGATGAGCGTAGCATTTTGTCATCCTTTAGATTCATCAATAGGGATTGACACCGCCTTTCCTATTGAATCGGAATACGATAATACTAAGTACGGCAATCATTGCACCGACAATTAAGCCAAGCGCGGAAGCATATCCAAAATTAAACTGCTCCATGCCCTTTTGAAAAATATACAAGCTGGATGTCAACGTGGCCGTTCCCGGCCCACCCTTGGTTAGTACATACACTTCATCAAATACGCGAATAGCTGACATGAGCGATATAAGGGTACAGAACAGAACGTAGGGTCTCAGCAGCGGAAGAGTAATATGGACAATCAGACGCCATCGGCTTGCTCCGTCGACTCTAGCGGCTTCGTACAGATCTTGGGGAATATTTTGTAATCCAGCCAGATAGAGCATCATATAATACCCGAGTCCCTTCCACATTGTGATGAACATTAGTACATACAAAGCCAAGTTGCTGTCCGATAACCAGTGTATGTCTTTGCTAATCAAGCCGACCTGCATGAGCAAGTAGTTCACTATGCTGTTTTTGCCCAACAGCCAGCTCCAAATTAAGGCTACCGCTACCATCGAAGTCACAACAGGGATGTAGTAGGTCGTACGAAATATTTTAATTCCCGGGATACGGCTATTCACAAGCACAGCCATCAGGATGGAGAAAATTTGAAGAAAGGGGACAATGAGCACGTACAACAATGAGTTCCAAATCGAAATAAGAAAGTTACGGTCCTTAAACGCCGCTTCAAAATTATCCAAGCCGACAAAATGGGTGTCTGATATGACAGAGTAGTCCGTCAATGCCAGCGGAATGCTGTAAATAATAGGCCAAAATACAAAGACGGCAAGCAATAACAGTCCCGGCGTCATAAAGGCCCAGGCCGTAAAGGACTCCGACCTCAACCATTTGATCATGCTGCATCACCACCTGATTTTGATAAATGAACAGGGGAGTATTCACTTACTCCCCTGTCAAACCTATTGCTTTAAAATATCGTTCACTTCCTGCTCCAGAGCAGTAAGCGTCTGCTTCGTATCCGTGCCGTTCAATACCATATTTTGTAAAGCTCGCGCAATGGCACTGTTCACATCTTTGGCATTAGGCACACCGACCATATAATCTGTCGCCTTATCCAAGCTTTGCGCGGATACTACCTTGGCTTGTGCTTCTAATGATTTGTCAGACTGAGTAAAATATGGATCTTTAATGGAGTCTTTCGTGGAAGGTAGTGTATTCGCCGCTTTAGAAAAAGCTGTTTGACTCTCTGCGTTTGTCAAGAAAACAGCAAATTTCACTGCTTCGTCCACATGTGCAGACTTAGCAGGTACGACCAGGTCCATGGAGTTGGAGAGCCGCACATCGGCTTTGCCGGTTGGGACAGGGACAGCAATTGTGTTCTTATAAACATCCGGCGCTGCCGTTTTGATAAAATTGATGAACGTCGGGCCTGCCAGCTCGAAAGCAACCTGCTCGCCGGCATAATATTTCACTTGTTGTGAGAATTCAGCGTCTTCCTTGAGTACAATGCCATCTTCCATCTGTTTTTTTAGATTATCAATCATAGTGACTGCTTCTGGTGTGTTGAACGCCGCTGCTGTCTTTTCTTTATTTAGGATAGGAATGCCGTCCACAGCGAAAAGCTTGGATACAAGCTGCTGAGCATAGCCTGCCTTGCCAATTTTTCTATTAATCTGACGGCCCCATTCAGACAATTCCTCCCGGGTTTTGGGCGGATGGGCAGGGTCCAATCCGGCAGCTTTGACCAGCTTTGTATTCATGTAAAGCACTTCTGTACCGGTATACCAGGGTAGCGCATAAGCTTTACCGTTAATAACTGTAGAATTATAAATACCCTCGAAATAAGCAGCCTTTTCCTCGGGCGACAAATGCTCATTCATATCAACAACAGCACCCTTGGAGCCCATTTGGCTAGCAAATTCTGTATTGAGATTGACTACATCTGGACTGCTGTTGCTAGCGATACTTGTCAACAGCTTATTGGTTACTGCGTCATAAGGGTAATCCTTCCAGTCAATTTTGACATTGGGGTTCTTCTGCTCATAATCGGCAATCACCCGATTGAAATACGGGGTAAATGTAGGTTGTAGTGCAATGGTCCAAAATTGCAGTGTTACTTTCCCTCCGTCAACCTTTTCCGACTTTGATCCTCCACCACCGCAGCTGCTCAGCAGTACAACCAGCGCTAGCATAGATACAAGCAACCGTAACCTGCCTTTCGCTTTCTTTGTCACATGGTGACCCCCTTGTTCTTAGTTGATTAAGGCAAATTATAGCAGAAATGCCGCTAAAGAAGGAACGTTTTTTCAATAAAATAAATTTAGAAGGAATAATTTTTCTTTTATTGGATACAAAAAAGACGTCTCTTCAGCAGAGACGCCATTTCCCTAAATCAACCCGCAAAGGGTTTAATCTATTAATAGTATGGGGCCATGAAAACGTACACCAGTACCCCGGTCAAGCTCACATATAGCCAAATCGGCATCGTCCAGCGTGCAATCTTACGATGTTTTGCTACCTGCATCGTCCATCCCCATACAACCGTGAACAGGGCCAGCGGTACAATAATCGCAGCCAGTATGCTATGCGAAATCAACAGCGTAAAGTAAATCGGCCGAAGGATACCCACCCCACCATATTTTGCAGTTTCCGGCGAAATGTAGTGAAAGGTCAGATAGGAAAATAAAAATAAAACGGTGCTGGCGAAGGCCAGTAAAACAAAGGTCTTATGAAGCTTAATGTTCTTTTTGAAAATAGCAACCAGTGCAGCCACCAGAAAAATAAATGTGAAGCTGTTAAAAATCGCATTCAGCCTTGGGAAAATAGTGAGATCAAAACTCACACTACCCTGGTATCCGATCGGCGAAAAGAACAGCAGCAAAATAATCACGTTGGCTATAATGGAAACGGTGATAATCAAGGCTGTAAAATTACGATTGCTCGTTGGAACGTACTGCTTGTCCTCACTCGCTTTATTCATCATGAGCGTCTCCTTCGTTAAATTCAGGTTTTCGTTACTGTTGTAGTCATAACCATAATATATTATATAGAACTCATGGACAGCCTGTGAAGTGACAACAGTATGAACAATTTCATAGCCATCTGTCAGAAAATATGCTTCAACATTTGAGAATAGCCCTTTACTTCCCTATATCAACGGTAGAATGCATTGATTTTACAAGCTTTATGCACACAAAAAACACCGGGAAGGTCTGATTACCCGCTCCGGTGTTGTATCGGTTATGCAATTAAGCAGCCTTGATGATCCATATTCATTGCTGCCATACGTCACTGTATTCCTGATGGCGCTTGAACAGAGCAAGCGCGTACGAGCAAGCAGGAATAACCTTTTTATGCTCATTCCTTGCCATATCAACCACTCGGTCGATAAGCTCCTTACCGATTTTTTGACCCCGTAACTGCTCGGATACAAATGTATGGTCAATGACCAATGAGTGGTCATCTATGGATTTATAGCCTACTTCTGCAACTACCTGTCCATCATCCACCATGACTACTGCATGGTCCTCCTCGCGAATTTGTCTCATGAAACCAATCTCCTTTCTGACTGAAGAACATCCCGTTACAACTCCATGCTACGAATTTACTGTAATCACTTCATGCCGACGCAAGATATCCTTATCATTCCCCTATTTAGGAATCAGCGAAACATCACATACATAAAATAGGATCTATCGTCGACACTATATTTATTCCAATGAAGGCAAGGGAGGTGCTGCGTTGCGTACGGAATTAAAACCTGTCATCCCGTTTGAACCGGAACTGAGCGAAAAAGTACCTGTAGATGCAACAGGCCTTTGGCGTTACGAAATAAAATGGGACGGTACGAGAATTTTGACGTATCACGACCAGGGCAGCACGCGTCTGTTCAACCGCAAACAGCACGAACGAACGCTTTTATACCCGGAGCTTGCTCTCTTCCCCTCCTACTGTAAGGCTGATTCGGTCATATTGGACGGGGAAATGATCGCACTCGGTGCCGACGGTAAGCCATCGTTCCATGAAATTATGCGACGGGATCTGATTCGTCGGACGGATCGAATTCAGTCAGCCTATAAAGCTGTACCCGCTACTTACATGTTGTTTGATATTGTTTATCTGAACGGGGAGTGGGTTCATCTTAAACCATTACAGGAAAGGCTTGAACTGCTGCATCAGATCATCATACCGAATGAACGGATTCAACTGGCTCCCGCTCATCCTGATGGACAAGCTCTATTTCAGGTCATGTGCAGCCAAGGAATGGAAGGCATTGTGTGTAAAAAGCTGGATAGTCCGTACACATTGGGCGGAAAGGACGGACGATGGCTCAAGGTCAAAAATTATGGCGATATCATTGCCGTTATCGGTGGCTATACCCTGAACGGAGGCATTATCAACGCTGTGTTGCTGGGCCAATATGATAAACAAGGAATGCTGCGCTATATCGGGCATGTGGGTACGGGTAAGCTGACTCGGGGAGATTGGCGTCAGCTTACCGAGCGCCTGCTGCCACATACCATATCGGAACGACCCTTTAGCAATAAACCGGATCGGCATCAAGATGCGTTTTGGGTGCAACCCATGTATACCGCCAAGGTTCAATATAGTGAGTGGCGGTGGCAAGAAGGACGTACCCTGCGTCAGCCCTCCATACAAGCCTTTGTGAATCAGGGCCTCGATCAGTGTATCGGTCCCTGGATATGACGTTTTACAGATATATTTTAAAAAAATGCGGAACAAAGTTTGTATAAATCATTGCAACCAGTGGTTAATTAAATTACAGTTAACTAATTAACTACATCGAGGTGGATCGCATGTTCTTTTTTTTGGACTCCGAAATTCGTCAACTGGCCTATAATCTCTTTCCAGGTGGCAATAAACCGATTGGTGTTTTGGTAGATTTATTTTCCATAACGTATGAAATACGTAAGAATATGGAAAAACGTTCACGTGAATTTGGTCTCTCCTACGGGCAATATATCGCGCTTTGTGTACTTTCAGCGCAAAGAGATGAAATGTCATCTCCTTCTGCTTTGGCTGATAAGATGGGTGTAAGCCGGGCAGCAATCAGTTCTATGGTTATTTCTCTCGAACAAGAGGGATTCATTAATAAATATGACGATCCCAATGACAAGCGGGGAGTGTTTGTGTCCCTGAACGATAAAGGAAGAAGTAAAATTCAACAGATGGATCCCTTTTTCGTAGGGCTGGCGTCACGTTTGATGTCAGACTTTAGTGAGTCGGAAATCTGTCAGTTCCAAACCTATTTGTCACGTGTACGTTCTGCGTTTGAAGATGTTAAAGGTTCGCGTCTAACCGACTCCAGAGAGGAGAGAGAAAAATGGTGCGAAGACTGAGACAAAAACTGTTCGTCAAACTTGCCCGCATATCGGATGGCAGAATGGTAGCTGCGTCCGATTTCAAACCTTCGCATTCTCCCAAAGTACATCGGAAAGAAAGGATCATCCCCACCTCTGTTGGTGACTCCATGGTGATTGTATATGAACCTTCTCACCGGTCTGCTGATCCACTCCCTGTATTTGTAAATTTCCATGGCAGCGGCTTTGTAATGGGTAGCGCCGAAATGGATGATCCCTGGTGTCCGGTCATTGCTGAACGTGCGAATTGCGTCGTCGTTAATGTCGATTATCGCTTGGCCCCGGAACATAAATTCCCTATCCCGCTACAGGAAAGCTATGATGTGACCCAATGGTTGTACGAGCATCCTGATGTTCTTAACGTAGATCCTCAACGCATTGCGGTTGGGGGACACAGTGCGGGTGGCAATCTAGCGGCAGCGCTGTGTCTTATGGCCCGAGAGCGCAAGGAATTTCCGATTGTATATCAGGTACTGGATTACCCACCACTGGATATTGCTACAAATCCCAAATTGAAGCCCCAATTCGAGAAGGGGATTCCACCACGAGTAGCAAAAATCTTTAATGAAAGTTATCTGAACTCACCAGATGAGGCGCGAAATCCGTTAGTTTCCCCCATTTTTGCAGAATCACTACATAATCTCCCTCCTGCTCTGATCATAACCGCGGAGTTGGACTCCTTGGCTGACGAAGCCGAGTTGTATGCCAAACGGCTGATTAAAGCAGATGTCCCTGTGAAGTATAAAAAATACATGGGTGCCGCACATGCCTTTACCCATAGCGGCGATCTCGCTGTAGCTGAAAACGCCTGGCACCTGATGAGCGATCAGTTGAAATTGGCATTTGAATTCCGCATCGGGGACGTCCTGGCAGAACTGAAGAAATAAAAATAAGCCCCCTGCTCCCACTGCCATCATACAGTCGGGTTCAGGAGGCTTATTATTTATCATTACAAACTGTTAAAAGCGTCAGTCAATACAGGCACAATTTGCGATTTGCGCGATACAACGCCTTTTAGAACAGCCTTATTGTCGTCCAACTGAACATTATAGGCTTTCTCAACCGCTTGTGCTTGGCTTCCCAGGGCAATACCAATGGAATCACTGTTCACAATGTCTGTTACAACGAACAGGAACAGATCGAGATTTTTGGCCTCAATGGTTTGGGATAATGCAGCTTCTAGGTCAGCTTGACGCGATAGCACATCGTTGACGTCTACTGCGTTCACTTGAGCAATTTCCACTTTGCGACCATTCATCTGAAATTCTTTGGCATCCAGACTTACTAACTGTTCAATGGTATGACCACTCAAATCAGCTCCCGCTTTAAGCAAGTCAAAACCGTAACGATCTGCATCTACACCAGCAATTTCAGCCAGTTCACGAGCAGCAGCTACGTCTTGATCCGTGCAGGTTGGGGATTTAAACAACAGGGAATCGGAAATAATCGCGGACAACATTAGACCTGCGATTTCTTTCGGAATCGCTATACCATTTTCCTTGTAGAGCTTGTTCAAAATGGTGGCTGTGCAACCCACTGGCTCAGCTCGGAAGTATAACGGCTGGCTTGTTTCAAAGTTAGCGATCCGGTGATGGTCGATGACTTCAGTTACACGTACCTTGTCAATATCAGCGGCGCTTTGCTGGCGTTCATTATGATCGACCAGAATGACGTTGTCCGTTTCAGCAGCAACCTGCTCAACCAAACGTGGTGCGCTCACTTTGAAATAATCCAGTGCATACTGCGTTTCCCCGTTCACCTCGCCTAGACGAACCGGCTCTACGTCCGCGCCCAGTTTGGTTTTTAAGTCTGCATAAGCAATAGCTGAGCAAATGGTATCCGTATCCGGATTTTTATGCCCGAAAATCAACGTTTTTGCCAACATAATCGACTCCTTTGCCTTAGGCATTTTACATGATTGTGAAACCTCAACAATTCCAATGCAGATTATATCATTAAATCTCGCATTCTCCCATTCCCCTTTGATTGTTTTCAAAAATAATCTAGTAAATTCATAACATTTCCATGGAATCTACATGTAATGTTACCCTTATTTTTTCTAAAAATATAAAAAACATATAGTAATATATCCCACCAATATGGTAAGATATGCCTCAAAACTGGCAAGTTAGTCACCAGTGGTCAATTCTATTATTTTAGATATTAAGGGAGGCGTGAGAACAACGGCAGTGGCTTCAAATCCTAGTATGTAGACATATCATATTTTGATTGAAAAGAGGGAAATCTTTGAAAAAGCCGATCATTTTGAAAAAAATACCTGTCGTATCACTCGCACTTGCCTTGACGGTAAGCTTGTCTCTGCCGTCTGTCAGTTCTGCTGCTACCGCAGATCTGCAAATCAACTCATTTTTGGAAGCTCAGCAAGCATTGACTATTGAGGCGGCTCCGGCCTTCATTTCACCAGAGCTAAGCACAGACTCTTCCCGCCAGGTCAGAGTCATCGTACAGCTTGATGGTGAGCCCTTAGCCGTGGACAAATATGCAGCACGTTCAGGCGTCCAAGCTTTCACAGCTCAATCTGAACAAAAAGCGGAATCCGCGATTGCCACCGAGCAAACTACGTTCGTGGACCAAGCCGCTGAGCATGGTATTTCTCTCCAAGTGAATTACCAGTACAACACGGTGCTTAACGGCTTGGAGGTCACACTGCCAGCCAATAAGATTCCAGAACTGGCTAAACTGCCAGGCGTAAAATCCATTCATGAAAACAAAACGTATTATTCCATCCCCGTACAGGATCCGCCAACACTTACAGCCAGTGAAGCCACTTATGATAACGCACCGCTGGACCAGATTGGTGTTCCTGAAGCCTGGGCCAAAGGATTGAATGGCGAGGGAATCAAGGTCGGGGTTATTGATACCGGTATCGATTATGAGCATCCGGATTTGAAAGAAGCCTATAAAGGCGGATATGACTCTTTTGAACAGGACAACGACCCTTACGAGGAACCGTTCCTTGAAAAAGAAAATGACCCATACGGCACAGGTTTTAGCGGAACGACACATGGTACTCACGTCTCCGGCACGATTGCCGGTAAAGCCGCAAATAAATCCTCGGATATTGTACAAAAGGGTATTGCCTATAAATCGGACTTATACGTGTATAAAGTGCTTGGACGCAATACCAAGACGGGACGCTCCTCCGGTTCCTCCGCACAGGTCATTGATGGCATTGAACGCGCTGTCAAAGATGGTATGAACGTCATTAACCTGTCGCTGGGCTCGGATTCCGAAAAGGACCCGAACTCCCCCGACTCCATTGCTATTAATAATGCTGTACTTTCCGGCGTAGTCGCGGTCATAGCGAATGGTAATGCGGCACAGGAAGGCCCCTATTTTTATTCCATGGGTTCTCCCGCAACATCACAGCTGGCGATTTCCGTTGGTGCAGCCACTTCCCCGAGCAAAAGCTTCTCGGGTACAGCTTCGGTCACCCGTGACACCTATTGGGAGGCTAACGGTGAATTGAAAAAGACCGTAACTAATGATGCTTATGCACATTATGATTTTAATTTGATGGGCTGGGAGACAGGCAGAGAAGACTTTGCCTCCATTTTAGGAACTGCCCCTTATGAGCTCGTATATGCAAATCTGGGACAACCTGATGATTTTGAAGGGAAAGACGTAGCAGGAAAAATCGTCCTCGTTTCACGCGGCAACTTGGCATTCGTGGATAAAATCGCAAATGCGAAAAAAAACGGTGCGAAGGCTGTTATCGTTTTTAATGGGAATACGAAAGCGGGCGACATCACCAAAGCTGATTTAGGGGAAAGTATTTCAGGTCGCGATGACTACGTTAATTCCAATTTGGGTGACAGCTTTGACTTTATTCCAACCTTTGACATGAAAGGTAAGGAAGGCCGTGCACTGGCTAAACAAATCGTAGACAACGCTGGAGAAAAGTTCTCAGTTTCCTTTGGAGCAGACTATATTCGCACAGATAATGCAGGTAATACCATGGCCGATTTCAGCTCCCGCGGACCGAACGGAGATGAACTGCTCAGTATCAAACCAGACGTGAGCGCACCAGGTGTTGGCATTTTATCAACCTACCCTGCTTTCGCCAAGTTCTATCCAGATGCATCGTATGAGCAGGCTTACAAACGTAGCAACGGTACAAGTATGGCGTCTCCACATGTGGCTGGACTTGCTGTACTGCTGAAGCAGCAGCATCCGAACTGGACACCGTTTGATATCCGCGCTGCGCTCGCCAACACTTCGATTACACTCTTTGATGAGGATAAAATCCAATATGATGTGTATTCCCAAGGTGCAGGCCTTGTAAACATCGCTAATGCGATTCAGACGCCAGCCCTGTTGGAAACCGTCGAAAAGATTACGATTCTCGACAAAAACTTTAATCGGCAGGAGGTTGTGAATAATAATCCTTCCGCCAGCTTCGGGGTGTTACGACCTGGTAGTGATGCGAAGCAGATTCAGCTTCAACTCAAAAACTTGTCGGCTAACACTGTGCAATATGAAGCGAGCACCGTTTTACATGATAATGTAACTTCTGATCCAACTCAACCGATTGCTACACCTGACGTGAGCAACATTGCCGTTCAGTTGCAAGGTGTGGGCGCGAATGGAGCAATCTCGGCAGAACCAGGTAAATCGCAACCGTTCTTCCTGTCTGTACAACCAAATTCGGGTGCAGCCACAGGTGTATATGAAGGGGAAGTTATTCTGAAAAGCGCCGGACTGCCAACCCTTCATCTGCCGTTCGTCGTTCATGTAGGCAAAGAAAATCCTACAACTGGCTTCGGTTTGCAGGACTTGAGTGTCACCAACCCGATTATTTACCCAAGTCGGACAGGTGCTCAGCGCTCAACAGATTTGGCTTTTCGCCTGACCACAGATAAAACCAACCAGATCGCGCTTTATGTATACGGCGTAGATGATAAATTGATCGGTCTGATTGATGGAATAACGACTTCCAAAGAACAAGGACCTAACGCTCGCCTCAAACAAGGCGCATATTCCTTTAAGGGTATTGACGGAAGTTACGTCGAATTAGATGACAATGGCAAGCCTGTGCTGGATGCTAACGGTCAGCCCGTTATTCAACACTTGAAAGATGGCGTGTACAAGCTGGAAGTCAGTTCTCCGGAACTGAATGAAAAGGGTGAAGTCGAACGCAATACCGATGGTCCTAAACTGTTCACCGCCACTAAAGCTATTCGTGTGGATAATAGCGCCGCATCCAGCGGTAGTGGTGGAGGCGGAGGTGGTGGAGGTGGCGGCAGAAGCAATACTACACCTTCTGCTACAACGAACACATCCACTCCCGTCCCTACATCTGCACCTTCACTTCAAAGCGTTGTGAAACAAGGACAGGCTGTTAAAACTATCACTACAGCCATTGCATTGAACAATAATATACAGTCGCTGACAATAACCGATGCAGATTTGCAGGCTGCCGTGACAGCAGCAGGTTCCAGCCCGACAGCTATTGTACTGTCGGCCACTAGCCAAGCAGGCCAAACGACGAAGGCATCGCTCACTTCCACACAACTGGTAACGTTGGGCAAGGCTTCAGCAGGAAGCAGCTTGATTGTAAGCAATACAGGCTCTTCTATGGCTTTGCCAGTATCCGCTCTGAAAAATGTTCCTGCTGGTGCAGGCATTGAAGTGGTAATCAGCAGCCAGACAGAGGCGAGCAGCACTTTTACAAGTAAGCTGAAAGGCTCCAATGTGATCGGCACCCCGGTAGGGTTTGAAGCTAATGTTGTCACTGGTGGCAAGAGTCAATCGCTCAAAGTTGCTCCAGGACAGTTTATTAGCAGATCCTTTACCGTACCTGGTCAAGTTGATTCCAATACAGCCGGTGTACTCTATACGGCAAATGAAAATGTCTATCCCGTTCCATCCGTCTTCACTAAGCAGGCTGATGGATCTACCGTCGTCAAGGTAAGCCGTCCGGGCTTCTCGACGTATGCAGCGGCGACACGTCCCGTTAGCTTTGAAGATATTTCATCGTCGTATGCCCAATCGGAAATTCAATCACTGGCGAACAAGTTGCTGATTAACGGCACGACTGACACGACTTTCTCACCGAAGAAGAACGTGACGCGTGCAGAATTTGCAGCCCTGGTAACCCGAGCACTCGGCCTGACACCAGGTACCGCTGCACCATTCAGTGATATCCCGGCAGGTAGCTGGTACTCCGGCGATGTAGCAGCCGCTTATGAAGCTGGTTTGATTACGGGTCGCAGCAGCGACAAGTTTGATCCGAACGCTAATATCAGTCGTCAAGAAATTGCTGTCGTGCTGGGTAAAGCTGTAGACCTGCTTCAAATCAAAGCTACAGCCGATGGCCCTGCACGCACACCGTACCATGATGCTTCATCCTTTGCAGGCTATGCCAAGGACAGTATTGAAAAAGTAAGTGCAGCAGGTATTATCAACGGAGAAGCGATTAAAGGCTCCTCCTACTTCCAGCCGAATGCACCTACAACCCGTGAGGCATCCGCCAAGGTTCTTCACGTGCTTTTACAAAAAGCTTCGCTGATTAACTAACAATAGAAAAGCCTCCCGAGCCGTGTTATAACCAAAGCTGCGGTTCGGGGGGCTATTTTTATGTTACGCCATAATCTTAAAAACTATACTGTTCCCGCTAAAGGTAGCGTTACTTTGAATACACTTCCCGTTCCCGGTGTGCTTTCGGCCGTAATGTTCCCACCGTGTGCTTCCACGATAGACTGTGTAATGGCCAGACCAAGGCCCGCCCCGCCTGAGCTACGTGTACGCGATTCATCTCCACGATAAAAACGTTCAAATATCCGCTCCAGCTGTTCTTTACTCATGCCTGGTCCGTTATCACGAATTTGGATATCCACCAACTTCTTACCTGCAGACAGGTTTACCTGGATCACACCTCTTTCCATATCAGTATGCTGAACAGCATTGTGAAACAGGTTGAGCACTACCTGCTTGATTTTATCCCCCTCTGCCAACACCCGTATACCTGCCGTCATATCAAAAACTACCTTACGTGTACCTGCCAGCATAAGGAGCTGCGGTTTCATTTCCAACAGCAACGCATCTAGTGGTATGTCCTCCAGTTTCAACTCCGGTGTTCGGTCCAGCTTAGCCAACAATAGTAAATCAGAGACCAGTTTATTCATCCGCTTGGATTCACCGTACATACTTTCTAGTGCCGATTGAAGCTGCTTCGGATTAGATGCTGCTCCACGAAGCAGCACTTCCAAGAAACCGTGAATAGATGTGAGCGGGGTGCGCAGTTCATGGGAAGCATCCGCAATAAATCGTCTCATCTGCATCTGCAATTCCCGTTCAGCAGCAAACGAATGCTCCAACCGTTCCAGCATCCCGTTAAATGAAACTGCCAAACGATCCACCTCATACTGCCCCTGCTCTGCGTCAAAGCGCTCGGCCAGATTGCCCGCATCAATACGTTTGACTGCCTCGACCATCCTGGAGAGGGGGACCAACGTGCGTCGCAGCACAGGAAGCATAAGCGCCAACCCAATCGCAAGCGCAATCAGTGACAATAAAATAAAGGTGCGGAGTTGGTTAATCAACTGCTCTTGCATAGAATTCGTGGATACGCCCATTTGAAGTAAACCGGACGAACGGTCAGGTGGACCGAGCGGACGGAATACAACCAGTTGCTCTTTCCCCTGAGCATCCGTGATTAATTGATAGCCGTGACGCATACGTTTGCTCTGCTGCATAGCATGATATTGCTCAGTGGTGAGACGTGGCGGCTTAAGCCCGTTTTCGTTGGACAAGCTCTGGAAGGTGCCATCTATATCTATAGAAGCGAGCGACATATCTGGCCAGAACAAAAACGGCCCCGGTCGATTATTCCTCCGATTGGTTTGTTCTCGGGGAGCAGTTACCTCACTCTGCTCCTGTGAATCCTTAATCAATAAATCGGCAGGAATTGAATTCAGCTGCGTATCCATAGCTTCTGCCCGACTGCGATACAGAAAATCTTTCATCAGAAAATATTGTAGAAAACCAATCAATACGAGCAGCAAAGCCAAAATGAGTAACGTTCTGGCTAAAAGCTGGGACCGGAGAGAACGGAGCGCATATGTTCTCCGACTTTTCCCTCCCGCCTTCATAGCAGATCCACCCGGTATCCCACACCGCGCAGCGTACGAATGACCCGGTGCTCCTTGTCTTTGAGTTTTTCACGTAAGGAGCGGATGTACACTTCAACAATATTATCCTCGCCCCCAAAATCGTACCCCCATACCCGGTCCAGTATACGACTTTTACTCAGCACAATCCCGTGGTTTAGCACCAGAAACTTCAATAGTTCATATTCGGTAGGCGACAGCTCCAGCACCTGACTCTGATAACGAATTTCCTTCCGTCGATCATCCACTTGAAAGGGTCCGTGAACCACTTCGCCCAGCAGATCGGGGAACTGATTGCGCAAGCGCGCTTCAATGCGAGCCAGCAACTCATTAAAACTGAAGGGCTTCACGACATAATCATCCGCGCCGATTTTCAAACCCTTTACCCGATCGTCTACATCATCCTTGGCGGTCAGCATAATAACCGCGATGTTATCCTCCGTCTCCTTGAGACTTTGGCACACCTCAAAACCGTTCATTTCCGGCATCATCACATCCAGCACCGCTACATGCGGACGAAACTCTCTTGCCAAATCGAGCGCTTCACTCCCGTTCTCGGCGGTTCTGACTTCGTATCCTTCATTAATCAGTCCAAGCTCTAAAAATTGCAAAATATGAGGCTCATCATCTGCCAGCATAATTTTAACTCCGTGTATTGGATTCATTATTTAATCTTCCCTTTCATGTTGCCGCATTTTTCTCATAAAAAGTCGGTTCATTTTCTACCTGTATCTAATATACCTGAATCCTGTCGCAAAAAAAGCACCTCTGCTCAGCTTTCAGCTAACGTTCAGGGAGCGCTCAGAACCCATTAAGGTACGTATGACATGATAATAGCAAGCCGGTAGTTCACCGGGCCAAGATCAGAAGCGACTGGTCATTCCGCAGTCCTGAAGATAGCGGCTAGAACAACGGAATAAATACAAAGAATTTTCACAGGGAGTGGAATAAACATGATTAAGAAATGGTTTAAGACCAGGGCGGACATCCCCCTGATCATCATTATGCTGATATCCGCATTTTTGAATGGATACAACATCTGGCAAGACAAATATGTAAACACCTACTACACGACGGCCGTAGCAAGCATGCTACAAAGCTTTCACAACTTCTTTTTCGCCTCACTTGATTCTGCCGGATCGGTAACGGTAGACAAACCACCTGTGGTGTTCTGGATTCAGACGCTGAGCGCCTATATATTCGGTCTTCACGGTTGGAGCGTTATCCTGCCACAAGCGCTGGCTCAGGTCGGATCGGTCTTGCTCGTTTACCTGCTTGTCAAACCAAGCTTCGGTACACTGGCTGCACGGTTGGCCGCCTTCGCCATGGCAACGACACCGATAGCCGTAGCGGTTAGCCGCACGAATAACATCGACGCTATGTTGGTCTTCACACTGTTGCTCGCAACATGGCTATTGTTCAGAGGCATTAGAAATAACAAAACCGGGCTGATCCTTGCTGCTTTCGCAGTCGTAGGCATCGCCTTTAACGAAAAAATGCTACAAGCCTATATGATCGTTCCCGCACTGGGTTTGTTCTATCTGCTGGCTTCCAAGTTTAACTGGAAGCGAAAAGCAGTAACACTAGTAGGGTCAGCAGGTGTCCTCCTGATCGTATCGCTCTCCTGGGCAGTCGTAGTGGACTCCACTCCGGCAGATGAACGCCCTTATATGGGAAGTAGCGGTACCAATTCTGTACTGAATTTGGCCTTTGGTTATAACGGCCTGTCCCGTCTGACAGGAGATCAGGGTACAGGTGGCAATCGTGGCGGAGAACGCATGGATCGGAACAATAACGCTACAACGAATAGCGGCAATACGAGCACGGATCAGGCTCAGACGACTACATCATCGGACAGTACTACCACTACGGGTGACTCTAGTGCCAACAACATGGCAGCAGGCGGATTCGGTGCAGGTGGTCAAATGCCACCGGGTGAATTTGGCAGCAACGGGCAAGGTGGTCCTGGAGACGGGCAAGGTGGCCAGGGTGGTCCTGGCGGTGGACCGGGAGGAAATTCCGGTGGTGGCATGTTCGGCACTGGCGAAAAAGGACCTTTGCGGTTGTTCCAATCTTCCCTGTCAGGTCAAGCCAGCTGGCTGCTTCCATTCGCATTGATTGCTTCCATCGGTCTGCTCGCAAGCATTCGACGTCGTAATATCACACAAAAGCACAAAGAGGTCATCTTCTGGTTGGCCTGGTTGATTCCCGTAGCTGCATTTTTCAGCGTAGCTGGATTCTTCCATCATTATTACCTGATTATGCTCGCGCCACCAATTGCAGCGCTCTTTGGAGCAGGATTCGTAGAATTGTGGAAGCAGTACTGTGAGCGTTCCAACTGGCTCTCCTGGCTGTTACCCGCAGCAGTATTGGCAACCTCGGTATTTAGCTGGTTTGTTTTGCAAAATTACAACGATACCATTGGTAGCGGCTGGTCCATCGCGGTATTGATCCTAGGGATCATCGGCACGGCGCTACTGGTAGTAGCACGAATGAAATCTGAGAAGTTCACAAGATTCGCCATTATTGCAAGTGTACTCGCTATGTTTATCGGCCCTGTGTACTGGGCATTGACACCGATCGTCTACGGGGGGAACAGCATGATTCCACAAGCCGGACCGACTCAATTTGGCGGCGGTGGTGGCGGAATGCCGGGTGGCAATGATCGCACTAGAGGCCAGAGCGCTAATGGACAACAAGCCGAAGGAACTCAAACGAATAACCAGACCAATAATGTAGAGAATTCCAGTCCTGATGGAAATACTTCAAGCACACAAACAAGTACAGACACGGAACAAAAATCTTCTACCCGTTCCAGAGGAATGGGGGGACCCAACGGTAGCCAAAGTTTAGATCAAAAAACGTTGAGCTATTTGCAAAAAAATAACACAGGTGAAACCTACCTTTTCGCAGCAAGTAATTATTCAACGGCTGCTCCTTACCTGGTCGAGGCCGGACAAAAAGTAATTATTATGAATGGTTTTGTATCTTCCGATCCAGTCTATACCGTCGATAAAATCAAGGCGCTAGTCGAAAGCGGCCAAGTGAAGTACTTCATGATTTCTGGTGGAGGCGGCGGACCGGACGGCGGTAACTCTGAAGTCACTGCATGGATCAAAGAACACGGCAAAGTGATCCCTACAGATGAATGGAAAACAACAACAGGCGAAACAAGTACAGACGTTAAAGCAACCGACGGAGGAAGCGACACCACAAACAACAATGCGAACGCTCAGGATGGTCAAGGTGAACCTGGCGGAGACGAACGTGGCGGAAGCGGTACTTTATACGAAATCACATTATAAATGAGGAGGAACTACGAATGAGTGAACCCATCCGTTATTCCATAGTTATTCCGATGTACAACGAGGAAGCCGTTATTACGGAAACTTACCGGAGGCTGAAACAAGTCATGGGCTCAATGGGTGAGCCCTACGAGCTGATCTTCGTAAATGATGGAAGTTCGGACCGCAGCGTCCAATTGATCAAGGAATTCAGTCTCAGAGATGACACCATTGTATTGATTGATTTCTCTCGCAATTTTGGTCATCAGCTAGCGATTACCGCCGGGATGGATTATGCGGTGGGGGAGGCGGTCGTCGTCATTGACGCCGACCTCCAGGACCCGCCGGAACTGATTGTTGAGATGGCTAACAAGTGGAAGGAAGGCTATGAAGTGGTCTACGCCAAACGGCTCAAACGCAATGGCGAAACTCGCTTCAAGAAATGGTCTGCCAGCCTCTTCTATCGTGTACTCAAAGCATCAACGGATATTAATATCCCAGTCGACACCGGGGACTTCCGCCTAATGGATCGCAAGGTCATAGAAGAATTGAAACGGCTGCCGGAAAATAACCGATTCGTTCGTGGACTGGTCAGCTGGATCGGGTTCAAACAAACTGCTGTAGAATATGAGCGCGACGAGCGGCTCGCAGGCGAAACCAAGTATCCGTTGAAACGAATGATCAAGCTCAGTCTGGACGGGATCACATCCTTTTCGATTAAACCGCTTAAGCTGGCAGGGTATATCGGTGCACTTCTATCCATGTCCGGCTTCCTGTATCTGATGTACGTACTGTTTCTCAACTTTTTCACCGACTCCTATGTAATGAAGGGCTGGTCGTCTATGATTAGCATCAGCCTGATCTTCGACGGGGTGATCCTGATCATTCTCGGTATTATGGGTGAATATGTTGGACGGATTTATGACGAAACCAAAGCACGTCCGCTTTACATTGTCCGTGAGCATCTGGGTGGACAATACGAAAACGGTCCGACACATGCTATGAAAGTCCCTGAACCCCGTGAATCCCTGTACATGCAAGGAGCACGTGATAGCCTGATTTCGGCAGGACGCACAGTGCGCGGCACCAGTGCGGTATATACCGGACCCAAATCCGGTCATGGAGCCTAACCCATGAAAAGTCGCATGGCCCAGCTGCTTCCTATGATCCGATTTGGCATCGTAGGTCTGGTAAATACAGGTGTAGATTATATCATTTTTATGCTGCTGGCTTGGGTCGGAGTGTCGGTCATTGTAGCGCAGATCATTTCGTACAGCTGCGGCACAGCCAACAGTTATATTTTGAACAGCAAATGGACATTCAACAAACAACTATCAAACGACACTAATAAGCGTCAATTACCTAAATTTATCGTCATCAACCTCATCGTATTAGGGGTAACCTCCTTATTACTGCAGGTGCTTCACACTGGAACCGAGTTGCCACTTGCTTTAGGCAAGCTGATCGCCACCGCAGCCGGAATGATCATCAATTATATCGGGAGCCGATACTGGGTATTCGGTTCCCCATCCCGAAAGGAAAGTGAGTTTCTATGAGAAAAATTACAAAAGCTGTTATTCCAGCCGCCGGATTAGGAACCCGTTTTCTACCAGCTACGAAAGCTTTACCGAAAGAAATGCTTCCAATCGTAGACAAGCCAGCTATTCAATATATCGTAGAAGAAGCCATCAAGTCCGGAATTGAGAGCATCATTATCGTAACGGGGCGTAATAAAAAAGCCATCGAGGATCATTTTGACAAGTCTGTGGAGTTGGAGCAGGTACTGGAGAGCAAAGGTAAATATGATCTCCTACGTGAAGTTCAAAGCATCGGGGGCAAAGCAGTCATTCACTATATCCGTCAAAAAGAACCCCTCGGCCTGGGACATGCGGTCAGCTGCGCTCGTCAGTTCATTGGCGATGAGCCCTTCGCCGTGTTGCTGGGCGATGATATTATGAATTCCTCCACCCCGGCGATTCGTCAAATGATGGATGTTTACGAAGCGACTGGAAAGCAAGTGGTCGGCGTGCGCACAGTGGAAGAACAGGATGTAAGTAAATACGGCATTATTGACTCCACTCACCAGAACGGTCTCATTCACGAAGTCGGTGGGCTTGTTGAAAAACCTTCTCCGTCAGAGGCCCCCTCGCGGCAGGCAGTCATTGGTCGGTATGTGTTGGAGCCTTCCATTTTCTCTATATTGGAAAACCTGTCCACTGGAGCGGGCGGTGAATACCAATTGACAGATGCCCTTCATCAAGTAGCATTGCAGAACCAACTGCTCGCATTAGAGCTGGAAGGCACACGTTATGATATTGGAGATAAAGCTGGATATCTGGAAGCCGTGCTCCACATGGGTATGCAACGCGAAGATTTGCGTCCGATGCTTGACTCCATGATGCGCGAGTGGGCACTTGCTTCAATGATAAAATAGGGGAATTTCCTCCCTCCGAAATCCGACGGGTGCTGTGAAATCACGAGAGTAGATGGATGAACATGTAAACTTGTACAATATAGGAGTACAGCAGCATTTGAATCTACACGGCCGCTCAGTCGAAACTTAGGAGGAAAAGGACCTATGATCCCTGAGGGAAATCTGCAAAGTAATGTGGATCGTTTCAACGGTTTTGCCGACAACTACGATCAGCACCGCCCGGAAGCGCCGTCACTCGTCGTGGAAATTATCAGTCGCTATCTGGAGCGAGACGTAGAGCTAGTTGCCGATCTTGGCTGCGGTACAGGACTTTCAACCTTCATATGGGAAAACGCCGCTCAGCAAATCGTCGGTATCGAACCTAACCCAGATATGAGAGGAAAGGCGCAGCACAAGCTGGAGACAGCAGGAACGACAATGGCAGGAACCATTTCCTTCAAAAGCGGGTTCTCCAACAACCTGCCCTTTGAAGACGGAACTGTAGACGTCATTACCTGCTCTCAATCCTTTCACTGGATGGATCCCGAGAGCACGCTTCAGGAAGCGGGCAGGGTCTTGGCTCAGGGCGGCGTGTTCGCGGCCTTTGACTGTGACTGGCCTCCGGTGCTGCAATGGCAGATAGAGCAAGCTTATACAGAGCTTATCACCAAAGCGGATACCCTTTTGGAACAGGAAGCCCCAGTAGAGCAACAAGCTCATAAATGGAGCAAGGATCAGCATTTAGCTAATCTGCACCGCAGCGGACAATTCCGATATACCCGGGAGATTGTCTTCCATAACCGTGAGCAGTGTGACGCAGCTCGCTATACAGGGCTCGCTCTCAGCCAAGGGGGTATTCAAAGTCTCTTCAAACTTGGCAATCGAGCGCTTGACGACGATATAGCCCGCTTCGTGAAGCTGGTAGAGAATCATTTTCAGGGCAGAACACTAGATATCCTGTTCAGCTATCGGATGCGGCTCGGCATCAAGTAGAAAGGAATCAAGGTCATCGTGGATGATACGCTCTTCGGCTTAGGGCAAAAAAGACTCTCCCTCGCCTCGTAAAAACGAGTGCGTACAGGAGAGTCTTTTTTGCTTCAATAAATAGCCACAGTCATATCCTTGCAGACCTTAGTCACAGTTCCGATGTATCTTCGACTTAGAGAGAGCGAACAGCCAATAAGTGCGCCAACCGATCAGGGTAGTCCGTGATGATGCCGTTCACCCCGGCCTCCAGCAGACGCTTCATTTCTTCTGGCTCATTCACCGTCCATGGGTGGTAGACGACGCCTAATGCCAAAGCCTCTGATACAGCCTCTGGTGTAACAACTTGTTTGTAGGCATGAAGTGCTGTAACCCCGAATTGGGTGGCATACTCCGATGGACGAACCATAATTTCGATATACAGCGCCCCCGTCTTGATTTCAGGAGCAAGCTGCGCACAGAGCGCCAGCGATTCGTGATTGAAGCTGGATATGATTACCCGCTGTTCCAACCCAAAACGCTTCACGGCAGCAATGACCTCTTCCTCCATTCCCGGATAGAGATAAATGCTATTTTTCAACTCTAAATTAATAATTGTATTCGAGGACTGGGCTAGTTCCAGTAGCTCATCCAGCATCGGGACCCGCTCACCTCGGAATTTCTCATCAAACCAGCTGCCCGCATCCAGTTTATTTAATTCTTCTAGCGTAATATCCTTTACATCCAGTGAGCAACCTGTCGTACGCTTCAGCGACTCATCGTGAATCAGCACCAGATGCCCATCTTGGGTACGCTGCACATCCGTCTCTATACCTGTTGCTCCCAGTTCCAAGGCGTGGCGGAATGCCGCCATCGTATTCTCGGGACATACACCTGAAGCTCCGCGATGTGCGAAATTAATCACCTTTTCGGTTACAGTCACAACATAACCCCTCCTGTCATTTCACAGGAACATTATACCTGCTCATTGTTTGGGCTGTATAAAGTATTCGTCACAGCTACCACTTCTTCTATGCCGTTTGAACAATTTTCCCGATCCAATCGGAATAAAACGTATTCCCGTTCCGTCGATCAAAATCAGCCGCCGCTGACTCTGCCAGTGGCCTAAAATACGCAATGATTTCTGTCAAAGTGCGTTCCTCTTTACCCCATTCCAAGGAAGCCGGCAACTGGATCAACCGTTTTTCTCCCGAAGTATCCAACTTTTGCAGTAGACTCACCATCGTCGCGTAAAAATACATCTGCTCCAGCCCGCTCTCATAGTCCAGTGCCATATGTAGATGACGCTCTACCACTTCGATTCCTTGAATTGGATCGGCAATCGCCAAATATTCGATATGCTCCGCTATCGTTTTCAGGAAGTCGCGATCATCCCGAATTAGGCGGTAGCCTTTGCGATGATTGTCCTTTGCCTGATCAACCTCGCCTTGACGATAAAGCGGCAACAGCACCTGCGAGAGCGTCACATGCGGTACTTCTGCACATTTCATGCGACCCGACAAAATCGGTTTTGCCACGGCAAGCGCCTGCTCGTCTTCTCCGGTCAAATAATAGAACCGCACCATCTGGCTCTGCTCGCAGGCCTCACAATCACTCATACTGTCCCGCTCGACCAAGCGGAAGGTATCCAGATATCGCCGTGCTTCATCCAGTTCACCCATGTCCATCGCGATGCGGAACTTATAATAGTAATATGGACGCTCATTGTACCCATATTCGGCATAACGTCTGCGCATATCCTCCGCCAGATCTTCTATTTGAGTCTTTGATATATTGGAAAAGCTGCACACCTTCCCGAGTATCCATTTATAATTCCACAACAGCTCATCTGCGTCGTATTCCTCTGGATTTTGATCAAATTGGCCCAACTGCCACGAAAAAGCAATCAGCGACTTCAATGGATATCCATTAAAAATAGCGCAGTCCACAATCTCTCCCCGGATTTCATAAGCAAGTTCCTTCAACCCGGATGTGTCTGCCAAGCGGACAGCTTCTTCCAGAATCGCCAGCTTTGCTGCACCCCCGGGCAGATCCTGCGCCTGCTCCATCAATTCATATATCGTATCTTCCATTTGGCTCCCCCTAAAATTACGCAATTACGCATTTTGTCCATTCCCTAATCCCCAATTGATAAAATGCAGTACACTCCGATTCATCAGTCCCAACTCACTGCGGTTCATCGGGTAGTGCCCCATCATAAGCGCATTCACATACATCATTTCTGTAGCTGCCGTGACCATCTGCGTATCGGTAGCTTCAAGAATCCGTGCCACCACCGGGTTGTTCAGATTAAAGTATAAGGTGGAATAGCCCGAATTTTGCTGGACTCCTGCTTTCAGACTATCAAGCACATTGGAAAAAAGTGAGGTTGTCTCCTCAACCGTGTTTTCCATGGAGCGCAAGGTCAGTGCATCCTGAGAAATGGTATACAACACTGGCAAACTCGCAGGCTCAAAACGCTTCAACTCAGCGCGGCAACGCATCGGCTGCAAAGCTGCATCCATGACACGTAGCACACCGTAATAACTCTCGCGTTCTTCCTGCGTTAGCCCGGTAAATGAAAGAGATACTTCCTCAGGGCTAAGACGCTCTGTTTGCAGGTTAGGGTCAATCCAATGCAGCCTTTCCAAAATGTCTGAATCATAAATATAGCCGCCATTGATCACCAACATGGATTGCGCCGCCGCCACATGCGTAATCTGACGATACTCATCTACTGTCGATGTGTAATGCAGTGGACGTCCGTCCGCCTCTTGGATCAGTTCTTTCAGCTCACGCCGCCCAAATGTACTTTCGAAGGAAAACCAACGGTACATTATCCGCAAAAATTCATCATCCTCCACGGCGAGCGCCTTCATGGACAGCTCATGCAAACGAATCCAGTGCTGCAAGCGGTCTGGCTCATACTGCGCCATGCGTAGCAGTTCTTCCCGAATACAGGTCCCCAGTTCAGAACGAACATCGTCAAGCTGCTCATTTTCATAAAAATACTCACGTGATGCCGTTGGTTGCAATTCATCTGTCCAAATCAGGCTTTTAATGAAGAATGCCCATTCCGGCAAAACATTTTCCGCCTTGTCCGACACCAGCATATGCTTCAAGTACACCCGATGCAGCCGCTTGCTGTTCAGATTAACACTGCGAGGCAAAATGAATGCAATCCCGCCTGTTCTGCCTGATGCCGTCCGCAACGGTATAAAATCACTGAAGCGCTCGCCCATCAGGCGATAGCCTAAATCCAGTACCTCACTACGGCGACTCCGTAATTGTTCTGAGTCCTGCATCCAGCTCGTCGACGGAAGATTGACGCGCTTGGTCTCCCCATCTACAGACAGCATGACCGGATACGGCAGCAACGCCCCATAATAGAATAAAGACTCCTCTACATGCGCTGGCTCATAATAAAACTCACTTCCCGGCTTGCAGCGCAAATAAATTTGCGTCCCTACAGGCAGCTCGGTTTCCAATCGACGAATCGTATACGTCCCATCCGGCTTCCCTCTCCATTCCATGGAGGTGCCCTCCTTCACCGAGCGGGTCAGCACTACAATTTCATCGCTCACCATAAAGCAGGATAGCAACCCAATCCCAAAGCGTCCGATAAACGAAGTCTCAGAAGCCAGCAAATCGGCTCCCTTCTTGGAAGACTGACCGATGATCGACAAAAAACGGTGAATGTCTTCTTCTGACAATCCAATGCCGTTATCCTGAATCATCAATACCTGATGCTCTCCAGAACCAGATAACTCCACGATGACTTTACCTTCATAGTCGTTACTCTCAGAAGCTGTATCTTCAAGGGTCTTGTCTTCTTGTAATACATTACTTTCAGCAGCAACCTTCCGCAGCTCCTTGCGAGCCGTGATCGCATCTGTTGCATTTTGTAGGACCTCACGTATAAACACTCGTGGACTGCTATATAAATGATTGGCCAAAATATCAATCATACCGCCCAAGTTCACTTGAAAACGATATTCGTCTGTTTGACTCATACAGATCATTCCTTTCTCGAAATACTACAACCACCATTTAGATTTAAATAGACTGTCTTTTAAAGTATAACGTGGATTTAAGTCGGATTGCACACCCTGCATTTCAGATATCAATACGTTGACAACGATATAATAGGGTCTTTTTTCACCTGGAAAGTCTGGCACTGGGTCTAATTAACTTCATAAAAATGTACGGAGTACGAGCACTTAGTGAATAAGGATCATCTTTGTCTAGTTAAATTTAGTAATAAACATAATATTTATTTAAAATCTACCTTTCTCTTAGAAACCTATATCTATGGAGGGACAAATGGCTCATTTTACGCAAAAAGCTCGCATTGCCGCTCTTGTAATACTCTTACAAGAGAGAATGCGAGCTTATTTAGATACAGTCGAAGCTGTACCTTTTACAGAAGAGAATTAATGAGACTTAGCGAGACGGATAACGTTCCACGATGCTTTGCCCAAATGAGCTTTTACAATTCCGTCTTCAAGCTTGGCGTTGCCGCCGTTGTGAGGCGTAACTTTTTCACCAGCTGGACTGTTGGTCGCTTTAAGATCATCATGCTCCAATACAGTATGCTCGACAATGCGGTAGCCTTCAAAACTGCGTACATCTACTGTCAGCTCCAGCGATTCAGACAAATGACGGTTCACTGCAAAGACAGTCAGTGCGTCTCCCTCTTCATCATAAACTACAGCGCTGTCCAGATAAGGAATGTCTGTGAAGTCCTTGGAATCGTATTTTTCCGAATCCACGACAGGCATCAGCGATATCCCACGACCATAACGGGAAGCATGCAAATATGGATAGAAAATTGTTTGCTTCCACGCCTTTCCGTTATTCTCGGTCATGATCGGCGCAATAACGTTGACCAGTTGGGCGAGGCAAGCCATTTTCACACGATCCGCGTGGCGCAGGAACGTAATCAACATGCTGCCTACCAACAATGCATCCTCAAAGTTATAGATATCCTCAAGCTGCGGCGGTGCCACAGACCACGGATCAATTTTTTTGTCCGCATCATTGGAGTGGTACCATACGTTCCATTCGTCAAAGCTAAGCATCATTTTTTTCTTGCTGCGTTTCTTTGCTTTGATATAGTCACAAGTCGAAATGACCGTATGAATAAAATGATCCATATCCATAGAGCGTGCCAGATAATTAGCCGTATCATTGTCATGATTGCCGTAGTATTGGTGCAAGGAAATATAGTCCGCTACCTCATAGGTATGATCCAGCGTGGTTGCTTCCCATTCCGGGAACGTCGGCATTGTGGAACTGGAGCTGCCACAGGATACAAGCTCAATGTCAGGATCAATCAGCTTCATGGCTTTTGCAGATTCAACAGCCAGACGGCCATATTCTTCTGCTGTCTTGTGACCAATCTGCCATGGGCCATCCATCTCGTTACCAAGACACCAGGTTTTAATCTTATGTGGTTGCTCTACACCGTGACTACGACGTAGATCACTCCAGTAAGAGCCGCCTGTGTGGTTGCAATATTCCACCAGATTACGGGCAGCATCAATTCCGCGCGTACCCAGATTAACCGCCATCATGACTTCGGAACCTACATCCTTGGCCCACTTGAAAAATTCATTCGTACCCACTTCATTCGGCTCGACCGTTCTCCACGCCAGCTCCAACTGTCTAGGTCTGGACGCAACAGGGCCGACACCGTCCTCCCAATTGTAACCGGATACAAAATTGCCTCCCGGATAGCGTATAATAGGAACATCAAGCTGTTTTACCAACTCTTTAACATCATTTCGGAAACCGCTTTCATCACTAGTTGAATGAGTAGGCTCGTAAATGCCACCATATACGGCACGCCCGAGATGCTCTACAAAAGAGCCATAAATGCGTTTATCGACTTCAGCAATACGAAAAGATTTGTCTACAATCATCTTTGCTTTTACAGCTGCTGCCACCTAAACCATCCTCTCTGAATGCGAAAATAAAATCCGTTGTACCACTAAGACTAAGAAGCCGTTTTATTTACGGTTTTAATATAACACACCATATTTATTATAGTCAATATTATTATTAAATACTTAATGTATTTATTAATGTTTAGAATAAACGATAAGCAATTGGTTACGTATTTCTAAGTGTTTCATTTTATAAACAAACTTATTGAGTGAATAACCCTTTGCTAAATAGTATTAACGGATTACAGGTGCGTTCAAAATAGTGCCTACTGCCATATCTTGCAGTCTGTTTTAAATAGTGAATATCAGTCTACCAACAGTTGTTCTAAATATGTATAAATACCACCTATATCGCCCACGTTTAAATTCGAGAGGACCCATTCTTTCAAATAGCCCTGCTCTGTCCGTATAGATATATAAATACGTTCAGTTTCCGCTTTCACCAGGATAGAAAGCTCAATATCAACGTCTAATAAAACTCGTTCTTTGGTGCAATGCGTAATATTCGTAGCCTCTACACACAAAATAGCAATATCCGTATAAGCGTTATATGCCATTGTACCCGCATTATATAACAGTTCCTGTAATCCATTGCTTGCATCCGAAGGGAGCGTATACTCCATATCATGCAACACTGCCGCGGACTGGTCCACCGCGATCCAGCTTTGGTATCCATCCCGGGCAAATTCCCCTCTCAACTCATGCAAAAAATAAATAATGTCAATGTCCTTGTCATAATAAATACAAATAAGCGGAATGCGAGAATCCTCTATTGCGATAGTCTGCTCCTGCCTCTTAGAGAAACACTCCTCTTGCTGCCACCACCGCAAATAGCAAGATGAAAAATTCAGCGTGGGGATGTATCGTTGATTTTTAAAGATACAGACGACATGTTTTCCATAACGTGAAGCCAATTGCTCCACTTCCTGCAAACTGACTGGTTCCATGTCCCCTAGCAAGACAATCGTATCTGTAAGGTCGTATACCGATTGTCCACCTTCGAGCGCTGTTTTCTGTTGTTCCCGCTCCCGCAGGATGGCTTGTTCGAAGATTGCAGCAACTTTGTCGCCAGGGAGTTGAGCTTCACATTGGGTCTGAAAATAATAGGGTGCTTTCGAGCCAATTGTACAATTCTCCTTAAACACATAGGCGCGCCGGATCCAATCCGGATGTCCGTAACGCATTACGGGGATTATGGTATCCTGTATCCGAAGATAACTATACTTATGTAAAATATGTTTTAGCTGTTCTATGGAAGGAACAGGCTTGGACTGCTGCAAAACTTTACATATCTGTGCTGTAATCAATGGAGTAGCATAGCTATTGCTGTTGGGGCATTGTACAACCTCTCCAGCTGCACCTATCAGCTCATGCTTGGCAAAAGCAGTAAAATCGATACCGCTTGAGAAGGCCCTCTCAGCATCATATGTATATTGCCCTGATGTGAGTATGCCGCTACGATCGCAACGCACTCCAATCACATTGGCAAAGGAGGCCGGATAAGTAAGAAGTCCTCCGTTTTGTGCAGCACATACCATAATTAATCCTGCCATAGCTGCATCATTTACAGCTTCCCGCATCATGCATCGATCTCGATAATTTATACTTCCCAAGCTGATATTGGCTACCTGTACACCATGCTTTACACACCAATCTAGCGCAGCACAAAGCTGAGTTGCATTTCCTTTTCTATGGTTCATTATTTTTACACTGCTAATGATCGCATCTGGAAAATACGTTTGTACAATAGCTGCACATAAGGTACCGTGATTTAAGGTGCGTCCATCTTCTACGTCTCCATGAGCTATTTCGACGTTATATAATAATTGGGTGTTTAAAAAGCCAGCATTAACCCCGTCGTCAATAATGGCTACATGGATCTTGCCATTCATTTTTTCTCCCCCTGTCTCTTCGGATTGTGAAATGAATCTCACGGCTCTGTTCCGTTCCATTAGAGTAAGTGGAGGGTGCCTCTGCAAACGATAGCGTTCGTCTGAAAGCACCCTCCTAATTTAGCGAACCATGCACATGATAGCCGGATCAGACTGCAATATTTACCTTCGTGCCTGCAGTCTTCGCCCCGTCTTTAGCCGAGTCCAGATAGGCATTGAGCTCTTGTTCAGTCCACACCCTGCCTGCCTCTGCATTCGCCTCCTGCTCATCCTTAGGTTCAACCCGATCTGTAATCATCGGTTCGTTATTCACTGCTTCGCTGATACGCTCATTAATATTCGCAGCGATTTCCATGATCTTTCCATTAAGTCCTTCTGCCTTTTCACGCAAAGCCGCTGATTTTGCAGGGTTAGCGTTTTCCCACCCCTTAGCCTCGCTTCCCAATGTGATTTGTGCCGTTTTGGCTATTTTAGCACTCTTCAACTCATTGTTTGCAGATACAACACTATGCATTGTATAGGTGATCAATCTTTGCTGCTGCTCCTCAGCAGTCTTAGGCGTATATTCTTCCTTTTTGCCTTTCTGAGCTTCTTTTTCACTTTCCTCATCCATGCCTAAAGCCTTTTTTTGCTCTTCCAGTGACTGCTTTTGAATGTTCTCGTCAATTTGCTGAATCTGCTTATCTATCTCTTCCATTTCAGCTTTTACAGCTTCCGGACCGAGACCACGCTTGAGAGCATTACTTAAATAGTCCGAACGCCTCTCCATCAAACTTTGCTTTTGCTCTGTCAATTGTTGAATAACCTTGTTTTGCGGCTTGCCTATACTCTTCCTTTCAGCCTGAGCGGAAAGGGGATGCCGTAGTTCAAGTCGGTTGTTATCTGCGGTGCGGAACGGCGATTGGTGAGATGATAATGATACATTCATCCTAAAACCTCCAATTCTCTTCTAAATGAGGATTTTTCCAAAATCCTGAAATAAGTGATTCTAGAGGTATATCGGATTTTTTTGTATGTTTTTGTATGTTTTATCATCATTTTCACAAATCCTTCATTCCTTTTCCACTGTTAAGCAGTCCTTTATCGTCTCATACAAGCTGTTATATGTAAGCAACCCCCCTCCCACTATACGCTCTTCCGGAATTAGGATAGCAAAGCTTTTTTCCACTTCAAATAATAGATATACCAGATCTCTGGGGAACAACCCCATATCAGGACCCAGTAATGTAGCCTCTTTATTTATCTCACCCGCTTTTATTTTAAAAAGCTTCCAAAATATATTTTCCAGTTTCATTCCTGTTCCCGTTACATCCTGAGTAAAGTTCATGTTCTTCCCTCCATTACAACTGAACTACGTGATGATCAACCGAAAAATAATGTAAAATATCCTTCGTCAGCCTATTCATATCTTCATCGTTGGACAGATGGAGTACAGGCACGGAATAATTGGAAAACTCCTGCTTTTTCTCTTCCACGAAACGATGATCAACAGATGCATATTGCATATTGACCGTGGAAGAAGAATAACTGTCGAATACATTGTTACATATGGCATATCCTAATAATGAAGAGGAAAAACGGTTTTCCATGTACTGTTTCACATGCTCTAAATATTTTATATTGTATTCATCATAGTGAAGACAACAGATCAGGCCATCCGGTCTAACAGCGCGGGATACCAAAAATGAGGTTACTCCAAAATAATTCGTGAACGTATTGTTAAAGGGAACAATCCCACCTGGAATGCCCACGAGTATTAGATCAGGCTTTTCGCTCTGCTCTATTTTTTTCAAATACCGATTAAACATGATAATCTTCTGGGTTTCCGTCATACCGCTTTCAAACATAAACTGTGGAAAAGAATGTGCACCAATCAGCTCCCCGCATCCATTAGATGTGATTTGCGACACCCGATATCCTTGTGCTTCAAGCTTCTGCCGAAGGTTAAGCTGCAAATTAAGCTTATGCGTTCGCTCGTTCAGCCCTAATACAAACAGAACCGGTGTAAAAAAATCATGAATAACAGAGCCCGGGTCAGGCGGTAAAATATCTTTCGTGCGTACATCAAATGTATTTTTTAAAATCAGCTTGTCATCTTGCTCCTCACAGGGTTCGATGAATTCCATACATGAGTCTGGCAAGGTGAAATTACACATGACTTTTTTGCCAAGTTGTCCTGCCTTCTTGATCACGGGAAGATACACCTCAGCTACATCCAGCTTGAAATTGGATTTCACCAGTAATATAGCATCACAACGCTCCATTTCTTGCTCCAAACAAGACTCCGGCTTCACTATGAAGCCTGTCACTTCCCCCTTGTCCGTTACACAGGCATCTTTCCCGATCATACCCGACCCTTGAAAAGAAATAAGTACAACTTCCTCATAACTTCCTAATAGATTCAAGTTCCTAACCAGGGCTATCGTTTCATAATCAAACGGAAAAATGATTAATTTATTGGTCATGGAGACACCCCTCATGCTTTTTCAAAATCGAGAATCGTATCCTCGGAGAAATCATAGCCCAGCTCATTCATCATGCAATAATCAAGTAAGGTATGCCTAATATCATTTTTGACTGCCGAACAATGACTCAGCTTCTTTTCTTTGGACAAGGTATGCAAATCATCTGCTACAGCAACACACAGCGTACAAAAACGGAAATTCCAACAGTTTTTACATACATCCTCCGTGATTGTCCCTACATTCAAAATCTGGCTGATTTTATCCACTTCAAAGCCTGTATCCACTTTTCCAATCTGCACCACCTCCGACTGCTCACTGACCCGTTCACATGGATACAGATTTCCATGCACATCCGCAAACAATCGCTGTACACCAGGCACACAGGGTCCACCATGATGTGCTTCTATCGGCATTCCCGCAGAAGGCTTTCTATAATGAAACATTCGGAAATACATCTGAATATAATAGTCCTTAATCAGCTTGGAGACATGATTTTCATCTACTCTTCCAAACTTGGAAAGCATCATTTTAACTACCTCATAGCCTCTCTGCTCAATAAATTCATTTCTGTACAAAATTTCATCCTTCACATAAGCATCGTTAATGTAGGACGACCTTACACTGTACAGACTTTCGAAGGTTTCATAATTTGTATAAAAATCATTGATACAACCAAAATCATTACGGGTATCCAGCACCACATTAAAATTAATCCATTCAAAGAGGTCCGGGTAATTTCTCTTAATTTTATCCACATTGGCAATAATCGTATCGAAGGAGCCTCGCCCGTTAACAGCAAATCGTCTGTTTCTGTCATGATTCTCTTGATCTCCGTCCAGACTGATCGTAAGCACAAAATGATGTTCATCCAGAAAGTCCAGAATATCGTCATTAAGCAGCGTACCATTGGTCGTCAAATGAAAGCCTACATCTCTATACGCTACTTGTTCCTTGATATATTCCACACACTTCTTGACTAACGGAAAATTAATAAGCGGCTCTCCCCCATAAAAACCAAAATCCAAACGGTCACTGTCTACTGACCTATCAATGACAAAATCAATACACTTGCGCGCTGTCTCAAAATCCATCATCAGACTGGTATGACCTCGATTGTCATATCCTCCTGAATAAACGCAGTAAGAGCATCTAAGATTGCAATTTTGAGTTACCTGCAAGGTGAGGGTCTTCAGCTGATGCTGAAGCATATGCTCCAGGTGCTTTGTCTTGGGATGATTCATAATCTGCGGACGCTGTGAAGATAAAAATCCGTAATCCAACAAGTCACGGATATACTGCTGCAATTCCGGTGCAGCCTCCATCTGATCCAGGTCGAAGCTGGAATGCGAATTCAGGAAATGGTAAGCCTCCTCTTTAATCCGCAAAATTAAATTGGTATTTACATCATATACATATTGGTGGAGTCTCGTCTGAAATGTGTATATAAAGGGTTGGCACATGTTCATGATTCACACCTACTCTGTTTTGATGTGGACAGAAGCCTGGAATGCCCAGGCTCCTCCATACAGATACAAGCTTAATAATTACCAATTCCAGTTCCGTTATCTCTGCGATAAGAACCGTCACTTTCACGCTGAGTATTGGAACTTCGAGTCAAACTGCCTGCGCAATAACAGGAGCAAGGACAATAACAGGAACAACCACAGCCAAATGCCTCAATCGTGTCGCCTACATTCGTGCTTCTTTTCACAAGCTTACGCATGTTAAACTACTCCTCCCATTCATGATATGATTTAAAAAGGTGTTCACCTATACTAATTCCGTACATGGTGTTAAATCACACTATGAAAGCGTTTGTTTTTTTCATCATTTTATGGAGACCTCTTCTTCCCCTAATACCCATCCTCTGTATTCTGCATGACAGGTCATAAAATGGGAGTGTGATCCTATTTGGGCTGGTTCGCCGTTCTCCAACAAAATAACTCTATCGACATGCGCCAATATCTCACTGCGATGTGTAACGATGATTACGGTCTTTTCACGCAACCGGGTCTTCAACAATTGCTGAACATTTAGCCTAGCTGCTGTGTCTAGATTGGAGGTCACCTCGTCGAGAATAAACAATGGTGCTTCCCTGATCAATGCCCGGGCCATAGCAATTTTCTGTCTTTGCCCACCCGACAATCTGGAGCCATTCGAGCCTATAGGGAAGTCATCTGCCGAGTTCTGAACCAATTCTTCCAGACCAACCTCCGCGATAATGGCCTCTATTGCATCATTAGTGACTTCTGTGCCTATGCGGATATTGCCAAAAATAGTAGTATCAAATAAATACACCTGCTGACTGACCAAAGCTATTTGACTTCGATACTCATCTATTTCATAGCTTTGGATGTCAATGCCGTCATAAGTGATTATCCCTTGATCAGGCTGGCTGAATCTCATAATCAGATCCAGCAACGTAGACTTCCCTACCCCATTTGCTCCAATGATAGCTACTTTTTCCCCTCGGGCAATCCTAAAGCTCACGTGGGGCAGTACGGGTTCATCCTTGGTATAGGAAAAAGAAACATTATGAAATGCAATGTGATCTTCGAATGGCGGCTCAGTTAGTATAGACGCTGGAGTGACTGAATTAGATGTTTCTTCCTCTGCCCAATCCAAGAACTGATAATATCGAATGGCGGAGGGAACGACTTCAGCCAGCATGTAGCCAATGTTTAAAATAGCGAAAACAGGAGTGGTAACATAAGCACTGTAAGAAACAAAGGCAAAAATACCCCCTACAGTGAGCTGTAAACGAAAGATAAGATTAGCACCCACAACGTACAAAAGCATCATTAGAAGCTGAATTAAAATAGATTCCGAAGCGATATTCCATGCGTCCAGAAGTGATAATTTTCGTTCTGATTCTACAATTCGACGCTGCTTGGATGAGAACTGCTGATGCTTATGTGGAATAAGACCAAACATTCGCTGCTCCTTCATGCCCCCGACAGATTCCCCAAACCACTGAGCAAAATCACTACTGCCTTCAATTAACCCCCCCACCAGTTTTTTTCTACGCTTCACAAAATACTTCACCACAACATATTTGATGGGTAAAAAGCACAGCACGATTACAGTCATTTTCCAGTTAATGAGCAGCAAACCACATATACCACCAATCATGCTGAACGCCTGCATAATGACAAAAAATACTCCACTATCTGTGATCCTCGATACATTGCCTACATCCGTGCCAATTTGGTTCAGTAGCTCCGTTTCATTGGTTCGGTTAAAATAGCTCATTCGTACTCTTGTCAGATGTAGATACGCCTTTTCAAATAATGAAAAGGTAACCTGTGCGCTTAAGCCTGCCCGAAAGGTTTCTTTACACACATTCAACAGCTTGTCCAAGCAAACGATTAAAAACGCAGCAGATGTGTACAGGATTACAACCTGCATATTCCCTTTCAGAAGACCTTGGTCCACAATAATCTTGCTTGTTAAAGGCAATAATATATTCAAGCCCGCTGATAGGATGAGACATATCAAAATGATAGTGACCGTCTTCAGATAAGGTCTAAATGTTGCTGCCAAACGTTTATATACTATGGATTCTTTCATCCTTTTCCCCCTTTCACCTGATGCCCCTTCTCCCCTTATTAACTAATTCCGTATCAGAATCAAAATCACCTTAAAATATCTTTTAACTGTTCTAGTAATTCCACATTTACGAGATTAAATATGATTTATGTCATTCTTGAAAATTGGAATTAATGTATATGATTGGTACATACAAAAATCATTTATTTTTTTATCCGTCCAAAGGGGGCTTGAACAAATGCCGACTACGATGGTTATCGACTGTTGCAAAGAGGATCAGTGCAGAGGTAGTTCCAGATGCTTTTACAGAAAAATTTGTGAACTTTATCTGAGTGAGGTATATCGTTTCTGTATGCATTTAATCAAGAATCAGTCTTGCTTTAAATTTATGGCAGAAGAATGTACACAAGATACTTTTGTAGCGGCAAGACAGCAATTGGTCAAGCTCAAACATCACCCCAATGTAAAGGGTTGGCTATACCTTACGGCTAAAAATCTTATATATAAATCATTTAGGTGCTACTATACACAAAAAAAGCATGAAACTACGCTTGAATGTGAGAAAATCTGTAGTTTTTCAAATTCGGTAGAGGAGGAGTGGGAAAATCGTAGATTGGGAGATGTGGATACGGTTATCGTTAATATTCTAATGCAGCTTTCCAACATTGAATATACACTCTATGAAGACTACTTTTGTCGACAACTGGCTGTGCCCCTGCTCGCTATCAAATATAATATTTCGGTTACGGCTACAACGACTCGAATCTACAGACTGAAAAGAAAACTTCGCACATTGTCCCATCAATATTGTCTAACTCATATATAAATATATCTATGTAAAGTAAAAACAGCGGAGCCCCTCTCCCAAAGAGAAGCTCCGCTGTTCGTTCTTGTGACTATGATTCGTATTCACACTACACTATTACTTAATCCCCGAAATCGTATAGTTCTCGATAATATACTTTTGGAAAACAATGAAGATAATCATGATCGGAACGACCATGAAGGTCGAGCCTGCCATTTGAAGGGCAAATTGACTTTCGTTCTGCCCCTTGAGCAGTGACAACCCGACGGACAAGGTGTACAGCTTCTCATCGTTCGCAATAATGAGCGGCCACAGGAAGCTATTCCATCCACCGATAAAGGTTAAAATGGCCTGTACTGCCAGAATTGGTGTCGAGATAGGCAATACGATTTGCAGAAAAGTACGGAACTCCCCTGCTCCATCGAGACGTGTCGCCTCCAGCAGTTCTTCCGGGATATCGGACATGAACTGCCGGAACAGGAAGATCGCGAACGCACCTACCAATCCAGGAAGGACAATCCCTAGCATGGAATTGGTCAACCCCATCTGGTTCAGGATCAAATAGACGGGAATCATCGTCACTTGGCCTGGAATCATCATCGTTGCCAGTACCAGATAGAACAGAAACCCTTTGCCTTTAAATTGGAATTTGGCAAAACCATAACCCGCCATGGCATTGAGGAATAATCCGAAGAAGGAAGCTAAAACAATAATCAGCGTATTCGTCAGATAGGTTCCAAAAGCCATGCTATCGAATAGTAATTTAAAATTATCCAGTGTAAAATGCTGCGGCCAGATGGTCGGAGGAATTTTGGTTACCTCCCCCTCTGTCTTAAAGGAGGATAGAATCATCCACGCAAAAGGCAGCACCATCAACAGACCTCCTACGGTCAGGAGAATCGCCACGAACCATTGAAATGTTTTTTCACCACTGCGCGTATTGGCGCGGGCTTGCTGAACAGCTGTTTTCACGTTCATCACCTCTCTCTATCAGGACTCCGCTTTATTTTGCAAACGGAACTGAATCAGCGTTACCGCGATGATCGCGAAGAACAGAATGAACGATCCCGCCGCGGCATACCCGAATTTACTAAATTGGAAGCCGTTATTGTAAATGAACAAGGATGCTGTCAGCGTGCCGTCCAGCGGTTTCCCTTTGGTCATGACAAAAGGTTCCTCGAAAAATTGCAGCCAGCCGATCATCGTCGTGATGGACACGAAGAAAATAGCGTAACGAAGCTGCGGAAGCGTAATATAACGAATTTGCTGCCATGTATTGGCCCCGTCAAGCTGTGCCGCTTCATAATAAGAGCCCGGAATCCCTTTAATAGCCGCAATAAAAATAATCATGTTTAAGCCGATGCCCCGCCAAACCGCTAACACAATCAGCGAAATTTTCGCTACTGTTGGATCGGTCAGCCATGGGACGGGACCTAAATTCATCAGACCAAGTACGTAGTTGAATAATCCAAGCGTCGGATTATACAGATAGCTCCAAACCACTGCGACCGCAACCACATTCGTTACGGACGGCAGATAGAACACGACGCGGAATACTTTGAAAGCACGTGATTTCCCCATGTTAATCAGAATCGCGATGCTAAGCGAAAATATCAGCACCAACGGAACACCGATGATGACGAAGAACAGGGTATTACCAAGGGACTTTATAAAGGAAGGGTCCAAAAGCACGTTCGTGTAATTTTCCAATCCTATAAAGCGAATACTTTCATAATTAACGAGTCCGGACAGATCCATATCCGTGAAGCTGATCACGAGCGCCAGTAGTATCGGCAACAACGAAAACAGCGTTAACAGGATGATGGAGGGACCGATAAACAAGTATGGCGCAAGCTTCTGCGAGCTTCCTTTCATGCCTTCACTCCCTTTGACAATGACGGATATGGATCATTATTTTTTCATTATACTTGCAGCCTGTTGATTAAAGTCATCCATTTCCTTCTGTACATCGGCATGACCGCGGTAAATACGTTCGAAGCTCTTGATGAATTGTTGAGAAACCTCTTCCCATGCGGCCAGTTGCGGCAATGCTGCGGAATGATCCAACTGTTTGCGAATCGTCCGAAGCATCGGATCACTCTTCAGTTTGGCATCTTCCCACGATTTAGTAGTTGCAGGCAAGTTACTGGACAGATCCATCCATTTCAGCTGTGTTTCTGGTTTGCTCATGTAAGCCAGGAATTTGGCCGACTCCTCTGGGTGCTTGCTGAATTTCATAATTGAAAGGTTAGCTCCACCCAAAACGGACAGGTTGTTTACTTTGCCAGGAAGCTCCGCTATATTCCACTTACCTTCCAATTCTGGTGCCTTGCTCTTGATTTCTTTAATCATGAAAGGACCGCTGATAAACATTGGAACGATACCCTCGCCTTGCAAACCTTGAACGGAATCAATTCCAATATCCACTGCGTTAGAGCCATTTTGGAAAAAGGTATTCACATACTTCACAGCATCCACAAACGGTGGTTGATTGAACAGCGGATTGCCCTGCTCGTCAACCAGCTTGGAACCGTTCTGGAGAGCAAACATAAAGCCCATAGACTGCTCCTTTGCACTAAAGGAGATGCCATATTTGCCTTTGCCCCGAGCCGCCAGCTTTTGAGCAGCATCGGAAAGCTCTTCCCACGTTTTAGGTGCTTCATTATATCCGACTTGTTTCAGTAGGTCAGAACGATAGAACAAAACTCTCGTTTCAGTGTACCAAGGCACACCGACTGGTTTCCCTTCAAATTTTGTCGTACCTACAGCACCCTCGAAGAAATTCTTCGATTCCAGTTCAGGATACTTGCTGATATAAGGGGTAATATCCGTCAATGCACCCGCAGACGCAAGTTCGGGAACCCATGATGTACCTAACTGAACCACGTCCGGACCGGATTTTGAAGCAACTGCTGTCAGCAGCTTATCGTGAGCGTTATCCCAAGGCAATGCCTGTACATCAACGTGAATATCTGGATTTTCTTTCTCAAAATCTTTTACAATTTCAGGAAGAAGTTTTCCTTCTGCTCCCATGCCCCACATGGTGATGGTCGTCTTGCCGTTCGCATCTTTGCCAGACGAATCATCCTTGGACGAGCAGCCTGCCAGCGCGCCCCCCAGTAATAAGGTACTTGCCAAAATGATCCCCAACGTTCTTTTCATCATACGAATTCCTCCCGAGATGATCGGTTTACCGATCATGCAATATGATAACGGATTCAAATACGAGGATTTTGCAAAAATACAATTAGCGACTTTCATTGAACAATATATAAAACGAAATGGTCTAGTTCATCTATATATTGCACTTTGGAGCGACTGGAATCGAATTTTGCAAAATCCTGATGCATGTAAATACATAGCGATTAAAGCATACCGCTATAACACTTATGTTCAAAGCACAAGGACCATACCCGTCAATAGAAACGTTTCGATAGTCATTATAGAACAAATTGAAACCGTATTCAATAGCAATATTATTTTTTATTTGCTCGGAATCCTGACTTTTTTTCGTTTTTATCATCTTTATTACGCTATTTAGCCTATAAAAACCCGCTGAATTGGATTTGACTCTCCATTTGAAAGCGTATATAATCCAACTGAGTTCAACAATAGAAACGTTTCGATTAATAATACGACAGAATATTATGCTTCTATACTAGCTATTAGCCTGTTCAGCACTTTTTTGAATCATCTTTATCCAAAAAATCTCATGAATCTGAAAAAGAGAGCTGTCCACCAACAATACAGCTTATGGAGGATTATGATGGAACAACACCTGAATTCCTATTTAGAAAACATGACGCTTGAAGAAAAAGTCGATCAACTGCTACAGCTTGTAGGTGCCTTCTTTGAAGAAGCGGGAACAGATAGTCAAATTACCGGTCCTATGGCTTCTCTCGGCATCACAGAAGAAAATGTCCATAACGTCGGTTCCGTGCTTGGCCTCGCAGGGGCTAAAGAAGCGATTCGTGTTCAGCAGGCTCATTTGAGTAAAAACCGTCTGGGTATTCCGCTTTTAATTATGGCAGATATTGTACACGGCTTCAAAACGATTTTCCCTATACCGCTGGCTATTGGTTGCTCATGGGATATGCAGCTGGCAGAAGAGAGCGCTACCATTGCCGCCCGAGAAGCGGCTGTATCCGGTGTTCACGTCACATTCGCCCCTATGGTCGATTTGGTGCGTGACCCGCGCTGGGGCCGTGTGATGGAATCTACAGGGGAAGACCCTTACCTCAACAGCGAATTTGCTCGTGCGTTTGTGCGGGGGTTTCAGGGTAAAGATCTGACGAACGATACCGACCGGGTGGCCGCATGCGTGAAGCATTTTGCCGCATATGGAGCTGGCGAAGGCGGACGGGATTACAATACTGTAGATGTATCCGCATGGCAGCTGCGAGAGTATTATCTCCCCTCCTACAAAGCTGCTTTAGATGAAGGCTGTGAAATGGTGATGACATCCTTCAATACCGTAGAAGGCGTAGCCGCAACGGGCAATAAGCGCCTGATGCGTGATTTGCTTCGTGATGAATGGGGCTTTGATGGTGTACTCATCTCGGATTGGGCCGCCATCAAGGAGCTTATCCCTCACGGCATCGCCGAGGATGAGCGCGAGGCCGCGAAGAAAGCACTGCTGGCTGGCGTAGATATCGAAATGATGACCTCCTGCTATAACGGGCATCTGCCTGAGCTGGTTCGCAGCGGACAGCTGGATGAAGCGCTCATTGATGAAGCAGTGATACGTATATTGAAGCTCAAGCAAAAGCTGGGCTTGTTCGAAAATCCGCTACGCGGCGCAGACCCTGAGCGTGAACGTGAAGTTGTGTTCTGCGACGCTCATCGCACAGTTGCCAAAGAATTAGCTATTAAATCTTGCGTGTTGCTCAAAAATAATTCCGTTCTTCCATTGAATCGCAATCAACCTATTGCGTTGATCGGACCTTTTGCAGAGAGCGGTGATATCCTGGGCTCTTGGTCGTGGAGTGGTTCGCAAGAGGAAGCTATTCGCGTTGTTGACGGGTTCCAATCGAAAATATCCTCCTCGTTGCTCACGGTTGCGGCAGGTTGCTCTATCGACGATATGACTGAGGAGCAATATACAGAAGCTCTGCAAGCTGCCAGCCAAGCAGAGGTTATCGTGTTGGCGCTTGGAGAGCGCTCGGATATGAGTGGTGAAGCAGGCAGCCGTTCCAATATTCGCTTGCCACAAGCCCAGTTGGAACTGGTGAAGCGCCTGAAGACGCTGAACAAGCCTATGGTAGCCGTACTATTTAATGGTCGTCCGTTGGATTTGCACGGTGTTATTGAAGAAGTAGACGCTGTACTGGAAGCCTGGTTCCCTGGTGGCGAAGGCGGCGCGGCGATTGCCGATTTGTTGTACGGTGATGCCGAACCTACGGGTCGCCTGACCATGTCATTCCCGCAATCGGTCGGACAGGTGCCCGTGTACTACAATCATTTTAATACAGGACGCCCGCAGCTAGACCCGAATACAAAAGAACGTTACGTCTCCCAATACCTAGACGTACCGAACGAACCTTTATTCCCGTTCGGCTATGGACTGAGCTACACCAATGTAGCCTATGACAGCGTACAGCTTTCCGGCGACACTCTTACTCCCGGTCAGGAACTGACGGTTAAAGTGCAGGTAACGAACACAGGAACGCGTCCAATCGAGGAAACTGTCCAGTTCTATATTCGTGATATCAGCGGTGATACGGTTCGCCCAATGAAAGAACTGAAAGATTTCTGCAAAGTCCTTCTTACCCCAGGCGAAAGCCGGGAAGTGAAATTTGTATTGACCGAGCCTCAGCTGCGTTATCATCATGCAGATTTGAGCTTCAGCAGTGACAGCGGTGAATTTGCCGTCTTTACAGGACCTAACAGCCGAGATACTAGTGAAAGCCGTTTTCGGTTAGTGAAATAAACAGGAAAGTGAGGCGTTCCCTATAATGAATACAAGTCTGGATCAAAATATTTTGCTGCGGGCCGGCGACCTGTCTTTTACCTTCTTGAGCAGTGGTGATGTGTATAAGATCGCCCACGGCTCAACGATGATCAACCAACTGTTGACCAATTCAGTCGACGGTTCCTTGAACAATCTGTACTTGAGATTGTACCGTCCGTCCGGTGTAAGTATCACCCCCCTGCTTGGAGTTCGCTCACCAGGAGTAATCCGACAAACGGATCAGCAAATTATTTGGGAAGGTTTCACCGCTGGTGTAGGCTATCAGGTGACCTTCACGCTAAGCCGCCTGGGAGTATGGTTCTGGGATGTAACCCTACAGGGCGATGACGTGGAAGCAGATGTCGTGTACGGTCAGGATATCGGCATTGCCGATACCGCCGCTGTGCGCAGTAATGAAGCTTATTTGTCTCAATATATTGACCACACCGTCTACCATGATGAACAAAGAGGCTATACCGTTTGCTCACGTCAAAACCAGCCTCAAAGTCAGGCATTCCCATACATTCAACAAGGCTCGTTAACCCGCACTGTTGGTTACTCGACTGACGGATTTCAGTTCTTTGGACTTTCGTACAAAGAAACGAATGAGCCGGAAGCACTCCGTCGCGATTCGCTCGCCAATGAAGTGTACCAATACGAATTCGCCTATACCGCGTTGCAATCTGAGCGGGTGAAACTGGCTGGGGAAGCTCGCTTTACTTTTTACGGTCTGTTCCAGCCCAATCATCCAGCCGCAGTGACAAAGCTGGAGTATCAGGAGCTGGTGACAAAGGCACGTGACGAAGTAGCTGCCGTTCTAGCGGACACTTCCGAGACCAGTATACCGGCACACGCGGCAAGTGATCTTCAGGCAGGGCGTGTGGCTCCAGCTCAAACCATCGGTGAGCCACTGCGTACACTGGACTTGACCGATGCCGAAGTGGATCAACTTTTCCCCAAACGGCAGGAAGAAGAACGGGATGGCGATGAACTACTTTCCTTTTTCACGGACAACTATGAGCATGTTGTACTCAAATCCAAAGAGCTTCGTGTAGAGCGTCCCCATGGGCACATTTTAATGGGTGGGCATTACGCAGGAGGCAAGGAAGAAACCATTACAACCACCTCCTATATGTACGGGGTGTTCAATTCCCAACTCGTAATCGGCAATACAAATTTCAATAAAATGATTACCAACGCGCGTAATGCGCTCAATATTCCCAAGACATCCGGTCAACGTATTTATGTCGGAATCCAAGGGAAATACCGCCTGCTCACGATGCCTTCCCTGTTCGAGATTGGCTTCAATTATGTGCGCTGGTATTACAAAACGGCTGACGATACATTCATGATTACAAACCATACGAATGTCGATAGCCCAGAAGTGCGGCTTCACATGCGTGCGGCGAGTGGCAAAACCTATCCGTTCCTCATCACTCAGCAAATGTCTATGCATGTGAACGAATATGAGCTCCCGTTTCATATGGAACGTGAAGGTGACGCCCTACTCTTCCGGGCAGACTCTGCTTCCCTGAGTGCCGAAGCCTATCCAGACCTGCTGTACCGAATGCACATAGAGGGCGCTCCATTACAGCATGTGAGCGACGCTCACGCACTGCTACAGGGGAAAGCTTCTCCTGATGCGTCACTGGTTGTGCTGGAGCTGGGTGACAGCAGCGAATGGACCTGCACCGTGCAGGGTTGGCTGAATGGGCTTTCAGCTGGTCAAGAATCAGCGCACAAAGAGCGTCACGCTTCCTTTGAAGATGAGCTCGAGCGCTATCGGGCATATTTTGCCGAGCTTATGAACGGTTTCCATCTGTCGCTGGGTCAACATGAAACGAGTGAGCTATTCCGTGTGAACGCAGTGGCTTGGTGGTACACCCACAATATGCTCGTTCACTACTCTGTGCCTCACGGTCTGGAGCAATACGGCGGTGCAGCCTGGGGAACACGTGATGTGTGTCAGGGGCCTGTGGAATATTTCTCAGCTATGCAAAAGTTCGATGAGGTTCGTTCCATTCTGCTGACTGTATTCAGCCATCAGTACGAGGACAGCGGAAACTGGCCGCAATGGTTTATGTTTGACAACTACACTCAAGTGCAGCAAGAAGAAAGCCATGGGGATATTATCGTCTGGCCGCTCAAGGTACTGGGCGATTATTTGACCGCAACCCGTGATTACAGTATTCTGGAAGAAAATGTACCTTACACCCATCGGCATACTTTCGATTATACCAAGCAGACGGCGACTCTCATGGAACATGCCCTGAAGGAAATCGAATATATTCGGGAGAATTTCCTGCATGATACGTATTTGTCGGCCTATGGCGACGGCGATTGGGATGATACCCTCCAGCCAGCCAATGCACAGCTGAAGCAATACATGGCGAGCAGCTGGACGGTTGCACTCACCTACCAAGTTATTAGTAACTTTGCTGCTGCTTTGGAGCAGGTCCCCGTAGATGTAGTAAGCGAAGCCGACAACATCGCACAAGATCTACATCAGATGGCCAATGGCATCCGTAAAGACTTTAACCGCTACATGCTGGAGAGCGGAATTATTCCGGGCTTCGTGTATATGGAAGAGCCCGGCCAACCTAAGCTGATGCTCCATCCGTCTGACACCGAGACAGGAATCCATTATCGGCTGCTGCCGATGACACGCAGCATGATCAGCCAGCTGCTCACGCCTGAGCAAGCATTGGCTCATGAGCAACTCATCCGTGAGCAGTTCCTCTGCCCGGATGGCGTGCGTCTGATGAACCGCCCTGCACAGTATGATGGCGGTGTGAGCTCGCACTTCAAGCGTGCAGAGCAAGCGGCTAACTTTGGACGTGAGGTCGGGCTGCAATATGTGCATGCCCATATCCGCTTTGCGGAAGCGATGGCCAAGTTGGGACGCAAGGATGACGCTTGGCACAGCTTGAAGCTCATCAATCCGGTCGGCATCCGTGCGTCCGTACCGAATGCCGAATGGCGTCAAAGCAACGCCTATTTCAGTAGCTCGGACGGTAAATTTAATACCCGCTATGAAGCACAGGAACGGTTTGGTGAACTGCGTGAAGGAGCCGTACCCGTCAAAGGCGGCTGGAGAATCTATTCCAGCGGTCCAGGAATCTATATGAATCAGCTTATATCGAATGTCCTTGGTGTTCGTCAGTCGGGCGAAGATCTGATCCTAGACCCCGTGCTGCCGGATCATCTCGACGGATTGGAATTTGAATTTTCCTTTGCGGGAAAACCAATTACCTTCGTCTACCGCATGCTGCAAGAGCATACTGGCGGTGAGCAAGGCCGTACAGTATTGAACGGAATACCACTGGAAAGCGTGCCAGCCGATGATAATCGCTACCGCTCCGGTGCCTTGCGCATCAAACGCGAGATTCTCGAGCAAGCCTTGGCAGAACATGACGGTGTACACCGTCTGGAGATTATTTTATAAAGCGTTTTTAATGCTAAATCTGGTATAGGCAACAAAGGGATGGCGATCTTGCGGGATCGCCCTTTGCTGCTTATGTGTAGGACTAAGACATTTGGAATAGATATGTGGTTAATAATAAATATACAATAGCAATTATAAGACGGACGACAAGGAGGTGACGATGTGGTCAGCATTAAAGATATCGCCAAACAGGCGGGCGTTTCCATATCTACCGTTTCATATGCCTTGAATGGTAGCGATAAGGTAACAGAAGAAACTTGCGCACGTATTTTAGCCATTGCCAAAGAGCTTAACTATGTGCCCAATGCCGCCGCACGTAATCTCAAGAAAAGGCAGACCAAAATTATTGGCGTTTTCCTGACTGATTTCCGTGGAGACGTTTATGGAGATTTACTGTATGGCATCAAGGAAATTTTGAACCGCAAGGGCTATGATCTCATCGTATGCAGCGGTAAGCAGTCTCACCGAATGTTGCCGGAACGCATGATCGACGGCGCCATTGTGCTGGATCAGACGTTTGATAGTCAGGAGCTACTGAACTACGCCGAGCGAGGACATAAAATTGTCGTGTTGGACCGTGAACTGAATCATCCTAACATTAACCAGGTGCTGCTGGATAACAAAGCGGGCGCCGCTCTCGCAATCGAACATTTATTGGAATTGGGACACCGTAAGCTATATGTGGTTACCGGACCAGAAGGTTCTTACGATTCATGGCAACGGATGCAGGCGGTCAAGCAGACCATTGAGCGTAGCGGCGTGGCTGAAATGATCGAAATTGACGGCGATTTTGAGAAATCGGGTGGTGAACAGGCGGCTGAGATCATTTTGCAGCAACAAGTTAGCCCGGATTCGGAACCTGTAGCCGTATTTTGTCTCAATGATGAAATGGCAGTGGGCTTTTACAATCGAATGGCTCAGTCAGAGCTGACGATTGGCAAGGATATTCATATCGTCGGCTTTGATAATATCGAGCTGGCGCAATATATTCAGCCCCGTCTGACAACGATTGACTATTCCAAGCGTAAATGGGGCGCTGTAGCTGCCGAACAAGTTCTCAAAATCATTGCTGGGGAAGACGTGGAGCATGAACGTTTATACGTTACGCTTGTCCAAAGAGAATCGGCAGGCGCAGCATTCATCACCCAAGATCAACAGAATCTGTGATGAACAACGCAGAAGTAACCTGCTCGCCAGCCTCCTCCCAAAAAAAAGAACTTCCACAGGCCCAAAACACGGGGTGGAAGTTCTTTTGGTTATACTTATTTAACTTAACAAATCCTCAATTGAATTCGACAACGACCGTAAGGGATTACCAATCGTTTGCCCCGTCTCCAACTCCACCTGTAACGCAGCATCAACCATAGATAACTGTGCTACAGCCAGCCCTCTGCTTGGATCAGCCTCCCTTAGCTCATACAGCGAACGAACCAGCAATTCCTTATACTCGTCTTCACGTCCCTGCATAATCAGTTCAAAAGCGTCCTCCACCACCTTAACCTCTATCCAAGAAGAGATATCCGGTTTGCCTAACAGAGCAGCCGTATGATAAAGACGCTTCATCGTTCCCTCTACAGTAGCCGGATTCGTGAATACCAAGGTCCGTGGCCGCAAATCATCGCATATCTCATGAAAAAAGGGCTCATCAAGCGCAATTACTGGTGTAAGCATGGTCAATTGAGCCTTTTCTGCCAAAACAATATAATTCGTGCACGTTATCAAAATAACGTCTATATCGCTTTGAGCAATCCATCTCAGTTGCTCTTCTACCTTGCAACTGGCATCGTCCGCAGAAAAATGCGGGTCTGACGAGATCCGGCGCATAAGCCCAGGGTCCACAAAATGTATCAGCTCCACCTCATAAGAAGCAAAAGCTCGTTCCACATAGGCTATGTTCGAGTGATGTGCATGCAGGCAGCCCACACGTTGCTTCAAGCCTTCCATCGTCCAACCTCCTGTTATAAGTTTGCATCATTTTATCAGGAAGAGGACGATTAGGAAAGCATGCCAATCACGCCATACCACAAATGCACTTTCTTAAAACTTGCCGTTTGTATTTTTCCACTCTGTTTTAGCTGGAACCTCCTGAACTACGTCCCAATGTTCCGCTACCTTGCCGTTCTCTACCCGGAACAGATCATAGACAGCGGCTGAAGTTCCCTTAGACGATGTCAATTCACTCACAACCAGCACAAAGTTGCCTTCTCCAATGACCATGTGAACCTGATCATATCCAAAAGAAGCTCCTTGGCTTCCCGCTGCGGAAAATGCTTGTTTCAAATTGGATACACCGTCACCAAAAAGAGGATTATGTTGAATGTAATGGTCACCGTTATAGTAGCTTTCCAATGCAGCACGATTTTTGCCAACCAGGACATCATCCACAAACTTGCGGATCAGTGTTTTGTTCGTCTCAGTTTGGTTGAGATCCGTGATCTGTGTTGTTCCATCAATCATGGTGTGTCCGCTTGGATTGGCTGGAGCCGAGTCCTGCATGTTGTCCCAATGCTCAACAATTTTACCATTGCTATCGAAGCGGAAAATATCAAAAACAATGCTCGTTTTCCCTGCAATGGACTCTTTATAATGAACTGCTACATAATTACCATCCTGAATTACACGTTGGATTTCAACCTGTACATTGGCTCCCTTCGCCTGGCTAATCTCTTGCAGCAACGCATCTCTTCCGCTAGCAAAGCTCAGATTGTGCCGAATGTACTGATCCTTGCTGATCCAAGTCTCGGCCACTTTCGTGTCTCCGGTTTCAAAACTTTTCACGATTTCAATGACCTTATCCTTATTACTCACCCCGATTTGTACCGTTTGGCTGGCCGGGTCCCAAATCACTTGCTTGCCCCATGCTTCTTTGACGACATCAACCGGTACATAGGTTACCCCCTGCTTGGTCAATAGGGTCGAGGTGGATAGCGGTACCTTAATCCCGTTGATTTGCGCTTCCGGACTGCCAGACACCAGTACAACTGTCGCCTGATCATATCGGATGGTCGTGCTTTGTCGCGCCGTATTGAACGTAATATGCTTGGCATCCATCGGAATTCCCAAACTGGAGGCCAATTGTCTCAAGGGAATTAAGACCTGCTTATTTCTCACGATAGGCGCAATTTTGTAAGTCTCCTTCTTGCCATCTACCCAAACCTGAATACCCGTAGTAGGTTTTACCTCGGCTGCTAAAGCCGGTACAGCAGAAGACAGAACAAGCAAACCAGCGAGTGCAGCAGTAACCGTATGTTTTTTCATGAATGTGAACCCCTCTCAACATGTAAAATAAAATGTGGAAAACAATTTCCTTTTATGTAACTAATATAGTTACACCTAATCGCAAGAAGCAACTTTTCCCCGCCTATCTAACTTTAAACCCCATTTAAATCTTTTGAAACCTCAATAACCCTCCTTTCAAAAATTTATAATTGTACTGCTACAATGCAAGCCACAAGCCTTAGAATAAAGGATATGGGGAGCAATAACAATGTGTGATAACTTGCTAATGCCAAAACTCAAAAAAAGCGGCTCCTATCGGCAAGCGAATGAACGCTTTTTGAATAGTAAGCCGCTGTGTTAACCCCATTGCTATTGTTATACGGATAACGTCCTCCGAAACTTGATAAAGCTCCCGATTCGCCAGATTGAGATATACACCAGTGCCATCGTAATCGCCAGCATGCTAATTTCGGTCGTACCCAAACTACTGAGATACTGGGTCAAAACGACGCGAATCAAGATAATAGCGATAATAATATATTTAAAATATTGGTTCGGCTTGGGATAAATAAGACCGTCATCCCGTCTTTCATACGCTGTATGCAGCAAGATAACATAGCCAAACAGAGCCCCTAATAGCCCGGCAACCAGCAGTTCCCAAAAGGCGGGAAGGGCGTACGTTTGACCGGGAATATGCATTAATTGGTACACAGACATCATCATAAGCGGGAATGCGATAAACAAGGGGAGCAGAATCCGGATTCCATTTCCTTTTACCGGTCCCCTTCGTCTCTTGGTCCTTAACCAGATCATCAGCCCCACCAAAACAGCCATCAATACATATATAAATATCGTCGTCATGGTGTAGTAACTCCTTCCTTATAGATCCTGTAGATACGCTAGCCTAAATCGACAGTTTTTTCTCCAGCAGATACGCGCTCAAGCGGATTAATACATATGCAGCAACCCAACTCATCAACACCGCAATCGGGAAATGCCAGGTAAATGGAAACCATTGTCCTGTTTGAGCATGGTCAAACTGCTCATAAAGCCCCTGATCGCCCGACCAATAAAAGACACTCCCGCCACCCATCAAAAGAATCCACAGTATCGGGTTAAGCGGCCGCAAGGTGCTGTATTTGGTACTGGCCGTCAATAGACCCAGCGCAATAACCAACGGCGTGAAGGCGATAATCATCACAAACCAGTTCAATCCGGCTACAATAAAAGACGCTGCATCCGCAAACGTATAAGGCTGTATGGTTGATGAGATGAACAACGCGTACAGAGAACCCACCACAAACAGAAGCAATATTACGACCATGGTTTGTAAAATAGCCGCAATCCATTTGGCGCTAATCAGCCATATGCGCGGATAGGGAAGGGTCAGCCACCATCCGTAGGTGTCATTTTCCCATTCTCTTCTCAAACTTCCCACACCCATGAAAATGATCATGTACGGCAAGCCCAGGGTGACATACCACAGCCTTGTCAATTCGAGCTGGTTGTGAAGTGCGAAGTACAAGGAAATAGCGAACGCCGCAATTAGAAATAATGAGAAATATACGAGTCTCCACGATCTCGGTAGTCGATTGCGGCCCTGCTTTCTCCAGCTTCCTTTATTTCGAAATTCATGGCGTATCAAATCTTTGAACAGCCCTGATGAATTCACGCCTTCCACTCCTTTTTGTACAAATTGCGGAACACCTGATTCAGCGAGCCATGCTCTGCACGCAGATCATCCGAATCACCAGACCATATGATCCGTCCGCGGTCCATCATGACCGTGTAGTCAAACAAGCCTTCCACTTCCTGAATATCATGCGTGCTAATGAGTATCGACTGCTGCCGCCCCTCCAAATAATCAATAATCCCGGCTACAATCGCCTCTCTAGAGAGAACATCAATACCCGCAAACGGTTCATCCAGGATCATGAGTGGAACCTCACGTGCCAGACATAAAATCAGTAGCACACGTGCCTCCTGGCCGCGACTCAGCCCAGTCATTTTAAGTTCCAGCTCCACGTCCATATGATCAGCAAGTTTATACGCGTCTTTTATATTGAAACCAGGCAAAAAAGACTTCCCCCATTCCAGCGTCTGCTGAACTGTATGATTGGGGTACCAGCGTGCTCGGTCAGGAAGATAGGATATATCCCGGTTGGTTTCCCAACCAGGCTGTCGGCCCAACACCTGAAGCTCGCCCCCATCTGGCTGAATCAATCCGGTGATTGCTCGAAAGAAGCTGGACTTCCCACAGCCATTGGGTCCAAGCACGCCTACAATACGTCCTGCCGGAATGATGACATCTAATTGATCTAGTGCTTTTTTACTGCCGTATTGCTTCACCAGATGATTCGCAACCACAACAGACTCCGTCATGCCTTATCGCCTCCTTCCTTGTCATTTCCGTCCTGTTTGCTTCGTATATATTGCTGTACATCTTCCCACGATAACCCCAGGCTACTCATCTGTCCGAGAAACTGATCTATATACGTTATAGCCAATTGTTCCCGAAAGCTGGCAATCCGTTCACTGGACGAAGTAACATAAGTGCCTAACCCGCGCCGCTTCTCAGTCAATCCGTCCCGCTCCAGCTCCTGATATGCCCGCATCACGGTATTCGGATTCATGCGTAATTCCTGCGCCAAATCACGAACAGATGGCATTTTGCTTCCCATTTCGATCTCCCCTTTAGCAATGGAGCTTCGTACTTGATTTAATATTTGTTCATATAATGGCTGGCTAAAGTCAATTAAAAATCGGAGCGAGCCAACCCGTTGCTCTTCCATGGGTGTTTCCCCCTAATCGGCTGAATCTTCCGTGCCTGAAGTGTATTATATCACTTAATACACGTAATACAAGTTTATTTTAGCTGAAATTTTAGTCATGCCACCCAAATTTCATTCAGTAAATGCTCAGCTTGCGCTCAGATAGCATTCAAGTTGATCCCTTATGATGTATCACGTACCAAACAAACCATAAATGAAAGGTGGAAAATGAAGATGAAGAGCACCAAGAAAGCAATTTTGGCTGGAACGATGGCCTTGGCATTTTTAGGAGGCGGGGCACTGTACTCCACAAGCGCAGCCCATGCTGCTTCAACTACACCTGAGAAGGCTCCCATCGCAGACAAAGCACAGGCACCTAAGGGGAATCCCGGCGATGCTAATGGCCCTAAAATCGCAGGAGGTAACTATGCTGAGAACAAAGCTATCCTGAAATTATTGAAATTATCCTCCACTCAGTTGGATACACAGCTGAAAGCAGGTAAATCCCTTGCTACGATCGCCAAAGCACAGGGCGTGAGCGTAAATTCCGTTATTGATGTAATGGTTTCAGATATGAAAGCAAAACTGGCTACGGAAAAACAAAACGGCAAGATTACGGCAACCGAATATAACCAACGTGTCTCTAATCTGAAGCAAATGATGACAGATATGGTGAATGGCGTGAAACCATCCAAACCACCAGTAGATGGCGGTAAAGCGGATGCAGGTAAAGCTCCTGCTCAAGGAGATGCAGCCAAGGCTCCTGCTAAAACCAATGCAGCTAAAGCCTCTGCTAAGCAGAAATAGCCACAACTTCCGTTTTCCAAAAGCTGTAGCTCGATAAGTCGTATTCATAAAAACCATTTGTTAATCTGACACATCCACCCATGTATAATAAATCTCCATCCGGCTTCCCTGTACGGATAGAGAAATTAATAGGCCTGTCCCCTGCTGCGATACAACAGAAGGAGACAGGCTTATTTGTCATGTAAACAAGATAATATGTGGTAGACTAACATGATCCAGAGGTCATTTTTCACTCTAAATCATAATAAGGAGAATGTAATGAAAATAAATAAACAGGAATTTGATGTGCAAGGAATGCGCTATACGATCAGATCAGCCATAATTCAAGATGCGAAGAATTTGTCTGAAATCCGCTTGCTGATTGATGGAGAAACTGAAAATTTAGACAGAGAAAAGGGAGAAGCGTTTATAAGTACACCCGGTTTTAAACAGCTCATCGAAACGGATACAGAGAATAACAGAAACCTATTTTTAGTTGCTGTAGTTCATGATAATATCGTCGGATTTTCAAGATGTGAGGGCCATGTTCTGAGCAGATTCTCTCATAAAGTTGAATTTGGCGTATGCGTACTAAAGGATTTTTGGGGTTATGGGATCGGGACGAATCTTTTAAAAAAATCTATTTCTTGGGCTGACTCCAATGGCATCAAGAAAATAACTCTACAAGTTTTGGAAACGAATGATAAAGCCGTTGAGCTCTATAAAAAACATGGATTTCAAATCGAAGGGTTATTAAAAAACGATAGGGTTCTTTCAGATGGTAAATACTACAACACCATAATCATGGGGAGATTTCATAAATAAAAAAAGACCCTGTTCAACAGGATCTTTCATCTTTGCATCGCCACACATCCCCTAGTAGCGATGATCATCATAAGGATTGCGATTACGATACTGATCACGCGGCTGCTGAGCTGCGGTAATCATCAAAAATATGCCTGAGAGCAAATGCATCAACCAGCCCACAATCGGAATCCATCCAATAACCGAGGTCACGATCCCTAAAATAGATCCATAATAAGACTCTCTATTCGTCACCGATAGCACCAACGTAACAATGTGGAAAATCAGCATAAAGAACAATATAGTATACGCGGAATTTACGACGAGCAGCCCGCCCAAAACGGGAATAGCTAAAAACAGCTCCAATCCGCCTGTAATCCATTTTAATGTTTTTGATGGTGTCATTGTTCCACTCTCCCGATGCTGTTTCATTCCATAATTATATCCTATCCCTATACAGGATGACATACATCTTTTGACATATTATATGCTTATATCGTGACAGACTCATCCCTTTTTCGAATGAGCTAAGCCCTGGCTACATATATGTGAGAGAGAATGAAATGACGTGATTTCTAGAGAGGTGAACACGATGGGATATTATATTGAGGTGGAACGCGGCGTGAAGCTGTATGTCGAGGATATTGGAGAAGGCATCCCTGTTCTGATGGTGCACGGCTGGCCGCTGGATCACCGAATGTACGAATACCAGGTCGCCTTGTTGCCTGCTTACGGGTATCGCTGTATTCAGGTTGATCTTAGGGGGTTCGGCAAGTCTGATCGACCATGGCATGGATACAATTATGATCGATTGGCGGACGATCTGCTGGCTGTGATGCAGGCACTTCAGTTAAACCAGGTACGGCTGATCGGTTTTTCCATGGGGGGAGCTGTGGCTACACGCTACATGAGCAGGCACCGGGGATTTGGCGTCAATCAGTTGATCTTGATCGGAGCAGCTACGCCTCGATTCACCCCAACCAGCGACTTTCCTTATGGTACTCCTGTCACAGAGGTAGATAAACTCATTAAACAAGCCTATACAGATCGTCCACAACTGGTAACTTCTTTTGGCGAAATGTTGTTTGCCAATCCCGTCAGCCAGAGCTTACGCGACTGGTTACGTGATCAGGGCTTTGCATCTTCAGTTCATAGCATGGCTTGTACTTTGTATTCACTACGTGACTCTGATTTGCGCCCTGATTTGCCATGTATACACGTGCCTACTTGGATTCTACACGGCAAGCTGGATCGGGTCTGTCCTTTCCCCCTGGCTGTCCAAACTCAAAAAGGAATTGCCGGATCAAAGCTTATTCCTTTCGAACGTAGCGGCCACGGTGTATTTTACGAAGCGCTACCTGAATTTAATTCTATCTTACTGAGCATACTAGCCCCATCCTCCACACCATAATTGAAAGCCTGTTCATTCTTATGTATAATTTATATTTATAAAAAACAAAAAGACGCCTCAGCGCCGTTAATGGCTATGGGGCATCTTTCACTACAAACATTAATCCGCTTAGGATTGTTTGGTATGATTGAAGCTCGTATTATTTAAAACAGCCAGCTTTTTCTCGCCCTTCACCATGGCAGAACCGCAAATGGGGCATGTCGGCTCGACAGAAAAAGCGAAGTTATCCCGCATCCAGCCGTTACATGTATCGCTGGCGCAATTCCAGACAGTTGTAATTTCCTCAGGAATCTCATCCATTGGCTTTTTCCGTGAATTGTACATAAACATCCCTCTTTCTTCATGATTTATAAAGCGATAAGATGTAATCAGTTCAAAAACGGTCTTGTGAACAGATAAAAACAAATGCCCCAAACGCTATGTTCGGGGCATCTGAAATAGGCTGTAATTTTAAATTACAGTTTTACAACGTTCTCAGCTTGTGGTCCACGGTTTCCTTCAACTACGTTGAATTCTACGCGTTGGCCTTCGTCCAAAGATTTGAAACCTTCGCCTTGGATTGCGGAGAAATGTACGAATACGTCGCTTCCACCTTCAACCTCGATGAAACCGAAACCTTTTTCTGCGTTAAACCATTTAACTGTACCTGTTTGCATGGAATTACCTCCAAAATGTATTTATATGACCTTTATTTTTTACAAATAAAAATTCACATATTGCACAAGGTTATTTCAACCTAAAACAATAGCCCTCTACAATATGCGAATCTCAGGTCACAATCTCAATATACTCATATTACCATAAGTGTATTGAAAACGCAAGCACTGGTGAATTTAATTTATGCAGAGTGCTTATGTTCTCTATTGCTGCTTCAAAGCTGTGTTCATTCGGCGAGAGCGAGTCATTAACGCCTACTTAAAACATTATATCCGCAGTTGCTCCCTATTATACCAGCAATCAAGAAATAAATATACAAAACATTGCGCAGGAGACGAACTTCTTAATAAAAGCCCATCTCCTGCGTTTATTTGCTTATTTTGAACTACAATTCTGCCAGTGCTTTAATTTCCTCTGCTGTCAGCGCTTTGTTATACAATTGAACTTCATCCAGGCTGCCATTGAAGTAAGCATCGGCGGCAAAACGGCTTTTGCCGAGATAAGCCTCGCTCGTCAGCAACTCATCGGGATTGAAGGTAATGCTGTCATTAACAGCTACTTCCTCACCATTTACATACAGCTTTCCTGTATTCCCTTCCAGTGTAACCGCTACATGCGTCCACTGGTTTAGAGGTAATGATGATTTGGAAAGCAAGCTTTGGTCCGTACCCTCATGGATTGTAAACTGGAGTACACCGCTTCCTTGGGAAGGAGTAAGAAACATATGCCGGGCTTGGCCGTTGCCGAAGTCAAAAATCCGTTGCCAAGCTGCACCGCCCTTCCAGTTCACCCAAGCGGAAAAGGTAAAATCCTTCGCATCTGTTACTGTATTTGGCAGTTGCACGTAACCATCCTTACCGTTGAGGACAAGCGCACCACCAAGCTTCCCGTCTTTATCCCATGCAGCCCCACCATAGGTCTTACCATCGAATTGATTGTATGTGCTGTCGACAACCGAAGTTCCTTGATCCTCACTCCACGAATAGCGTGCGAGCTGAGGACCTCGGGCCTGCCCGGGAACAATGGCTGTAAAGTTTTTCTTAGCTGTGGCTTTGTCCTTTTTGATGGTCGCCGTCAATGTAACTGTTACAGGCTGAGAACCGGCTTCTGGACGGTATACTTCACCTGTCACAGAAATATTCTCCGGGTGGGTGGACTCCCATGAAATAGTGGTATCTTGTGCTGCTTGAGTAGGTAGCGTCAGATTATAAAGAACATTGCTCGTATCGCCCAGGCTCAGATCCTTCTGCACAGCAGCTACAATCTTGCTGGCCTTCAGATCAGGCTTTAGCGAACCCCATACCGCAACACCCTTGGAGGACAACGCGGTAAAAGCAAGCGTCTTGGCACCTGTGTCTGGATCATGGTGCCGCAGGAATACACCTTTGTACTTCGTGCCCTCTGCTGTAATTTCCAGCTGATTGCCTGCCCCCAACTTCCAAGTACCGTTCACTCCACCAGACAGTTTGCCGCCGCTACCCAGACTGACGTTAACGGCTTGCTTAATATTTGCCGAAATTTCCTTCCCGTGATTTACATACGAATATTGACCGAGGACATCCTTTTCTGACAGCTTTTTCAGTGAATCCTCATCTCCCGAATAACGATAAGGAGCAACCACAGGCCAACCGTCAGCGTTCATGAACATTTCATGTACCCGCACTTCATACTGTTCGCCTCTCCCCGGGAAACGGGAATGGAAAATGACAAAATGCTTTTTCGTCTTAGGATCATAATAAGCCGAGTTGTGTCCGGGCGACACATAACCTGCACCTAGTCCAGTACCCGGATCACCAATTTCTCTTGGAATCAGGTAATTACCTATCAGTTTGACACCGTATGGTTCAATGGAAGCGTCATCAAAAAGTGGTTTATCAGGATTTGCCTTGACCTTGATCATATCATTGCCTTCAGCATCGTAGAAAGGGCCATCCGGTGTTTTGGACCGAGCCACCCGCAAGTTGTATCCGCCATCCGCTGACAATCCACCATAGGACAGGAACAAGTAATAGTAGTCCGTTTGCGGACTGTATTGTATGTACGGCCCTTCCATACGAGCATGGTTACCGCCTGTCAGCTTTTTCCCGTAGCCTTGGCCAGGGAGCGGCTTCCCTGTTTTTTCATCCATCTGCATAATGAAGATGCCTCCTGAGTAGGAGCCATATACCATCCAAAGCTTGCCGTTCTTATCATAAAAGGTGTCCGGGTCCACGGCATTAGGATGCTTGGTTGCGTCATAGATCGTCCCATCCTCACTCGGTTGGTCCCACATGCCGGATTTTAGAAAAATTCCTTTATTCTTATAAGGCCCTTCAATTTTATCAGCAACTGCTAGGCCCATTGCTGAACGCGGAGAGTCACCCTTGCAAGCGTTATAATACATATAGAACTTGCCATCTGCCAGTTGAATGACATCTGCTGCCCACAGCGTGTCTGTCTGCGCCCAATCCAGTGCTTCCTTTAATTCTTCTTTGACATTAGGAATCAATGCATTACCATTCGCCACTCCTGTAGCAATCGTATCCCAATTCATGAGGTCTTTGGACTTGGCAGCCGCCAGATGTGAGCCAAAAATGTAAAATGTGTCTTTCACTTTCAGAATGGATGGATCATGTACGGAAGTCTCCTTGAAAGAGACAGCCTTTTTACTTTGAATTGAAAAGTTTTCTAGGTCTTGAGCTTGAAGGGAAGTTTGCCCTACATTTTGAATTCCATCTGTATCTGAATTGAGTGTTTGCTCGGCGCCTACCAAAGAAGCAGGCAACAACAGCGCGCCTGCCAGTGAAGCTGCCGTTATTTTACGAACGAATGTTTGCTTCATAAATCAATCTCCTCTCATTTTGAACATCCCTGATAACATAAAACAATATTGAGAAAGCGGTCAGGATTATGTTTGTATTAACTTCTTCAGCCTCAAAATTAAAGTTGCTCATCCCTCCCGTTTTTAATTAAAGCGCTTTCAATTGATTTGAAAAACAAAATCACCTTCGGTTAAGAAGGACGATTCAGACCTGGCGGTTAACCGTACCTCTATATTATTCAAATAATATGGAAAATTCAATATGTAATTTTATGTTTTTATAAATTATTCATCGAATTATTAACATTAATAAATGTATTGCGTAAATTTCTAGTTTAAAGTTATAATTTTACAAGTAAAATTCTATATGTTTCCTGCCGATATACCTACAAGGACAACTTTACGGATACTGTAAAGCAACTTTTAGATTTTATAAGGAGGTGAAAAATATATGCAATGGTATTTAAATGCATTAAAAAACTATGTAGGGTTTCAAGGTAGAGCCAGACGTACAGAGTATTGGATGTTTGTACTATTTAGTGCAATCGCTAGCTTTGTAGTCAGCCTGATCGATAGTCTTGTAGGCTTATCACCGGTATTGACTTTGATTTATTCTCTTGCTGTCCTGTTGCCATCCTTGGCCGTTATGGCCCGTAGACTGCATGACACAGGTAGAAGCGGATGGTGGATTCTAATCAGTCTGATCCCTCTCGTAGGGTCAATTATTTTGATTGTATTCTTCTGCCAAGACAGTCAGCCTAGTGACAATAAGTATGGAAAAAACCCTAAATTGTAATGGTTGTGTCTAAAACCTCTTTCACTTTTGTGAAGGAGGTTTTTTTCATATCCGCCTCTCCCCCATCGAAATTTCAGCAGTAAGTTTATCTAGAGCCCCCGGCGTCCATACTGGATTAAAAAGTATCCTCAAAGAGAGGGAGAACGTTCATGCGTTTTCGGAAAAGAACCCCCCCTAACAAAATTAAAAAGCCGCCAGTCCAGCACAGCGTAAGTAAGTCTGAGCATTCAGGAGAGCAGCTCAGCGCGAATATCGGAAGCAATCTTCAGCAAATCAGGCAAGCACTCGGTAACAGCACTGACATCATCATAAGAGAAATTCGTATCGGCAAGGATGGTGGCCAGCTCATTGCAATCCTCTATACGGACGGTTTGGCGGACAAAAATATAGTCTCCGACTTCATTATGGAATCGATGATGCTGGATAGTAGCTTGTCCAGAGACGTAGAGTGCAGGCTCCAGAACTCCTCTAGTGTCATGCAAGTATTAAAAGATTATGCCCTAACCATCGGAAGCATCCGGGAGATTATCGACTTTGAAACCTTATATAATGCGCTGTTGTCCGGGGATGCTGTCATTTTGATTGACGGTGAAACACAGGGAATAGTAGCCAGCGCACGTGGATGGAAGGATCGCGGGGTCACCGAGCCTGCCTCGGAAAATGTCGTCCGTGGGCCGCGGGAAGGATTTTCTGAGACGCTGCGCACGAATACGGCCTTAATTCGGCGTAAGATTAAAGATCCGAATTTGTGGCTGGAAACCCAACAAATCGGTCGTGTTACCCAGACCGAAGTCGCTGTCATGTATATCAAGGGGATCGTGAACCCAAAATTGGTCGAGGAAGTGCATGAGCGATTGAATCGCATTGATGTGGACAGCATTCTCGAAAGCGGGTATATCGAGGAATTAATCCAAGACGAAACTTTTACGCCTTTTCCGACAGTATACAACTCCGAACGCCCGGACGTGATCGCCGCCGAGCTGTTGGAAGGAAAAATCGCGATCCTGGTGGATGGAACCCCGTTTGTGCTTGTCGTGCCTGCGCTGTTTGTTTCCTTCCTGCATGCCGCGGAGGATTATTATCAGCGTGCAGACATTAGCAGCTTCATCCGGGTTCTTCGTTACACCGGAGTTTTTATCTCCCTGCTCGGTCCGTCCTTATATGTTGCCATCACTACGTTTCATCAGGAAATGCTGCCGACCTCACTGTTGATCGGTCTAGCGGCACAGCGGGAGGCTGTTCCCTTCCCTGCCTTTATTGAAGCACTCATGATGGAACTGACTTTTGAAATATTGCGGGAAGCTGGCGTTCGTATGCCGAAGTACATCGGGGCAGCCGTCTCTATCGTGGGTACACTCGTCATCGGACAAGCTGCCGTCGAGGCGGGCATCATATCGGCTGCGATGGTTATTGTCGTATCGATTACCGCGATTTCCAGCTTTGTACTTCCTGCCTATAATATGTCCATCGCTTTTCGTATGCTGCGGTTCCCCTTGATGGGACTTGCTGCCTCATTTGGGCTGTTCGGGATTATCGTTGGAGGCATTGCCCTGATCCTGCATATGTGCAGCCTTCGTTCGTTCGGCGTCCCCTATATGACTCCTTTTGCACCTCTAATACCAACGGACACCAAAGATACCATATTTCGACTCCCTCACTGGATGATGATTTCACGTCCCCGGTTAGTCGATCAGAAGAATGTCAAACGTCGAAACAGCACTCCGCCCCGAAAATCAAGGGAATAGAAGAAAAGAGAAACCGTCGGAAAGGAGTGGATAATCATGAAGCGGAAGAAAGCGATTCTGTTCCTGATTCTTGCACTCGTTTTACTTCTGACGGGCTGTTGGAATCGCAGGGAGTTGAATGAGCTCGCCATCGCCGTTGGTATGGGGATTGATAAACAAGGAGATCAGTTCCGGGTCTCTCTCCAAGTGGTGGACCCTGGAAAAGCATCGGCCAAAAAAGGAGCAGGCGGCGGTGCTCCAGCCACCTTGTATACAGAAGAAGCGGATACCATATCTGAAGCGATCCGAAAAATAACAACGATTAGCCCCCGGAGAATGTATTTTTCTCATCTGCGTATATGTGTAATCGGTGAGTCGATGGCTACCGAAGGAATGGCGAAAGCTTTAGATTTACTCTCTCGATATCATCAGTTCCGAACCGATTTTTATATTGTAGTGTCCAAGGGCACTAGTGCGGAGGATACATTAAAAATTATGACACCTTTAGATCCGATTCCCGCAAATGACCTTTTCTCCTCTCTGGAAACATCACAGAAAAATTGGTCGCCCACTACGACAGTAACTTTGGATGAATTGGTATCAGCACTCACCAGTGAAGGAATGCAGCCTGTCTTGACAGGACTCCGGATCGTTGGCAATAAAGAAATGGGAGAAACCAGCGGCAATGTGCAAGAGATCGCCCCATCCGCCCGATTACAGTATTCCGGACTTGCTGTATTTAGAAAAGACCGATTAATCGGTTGGTTAAATGAAACTGAAAGTAGAGGCTACAACTTCATCCTCGGCAAAGTGCAGAGCTCTGTCGGCTTTGTGGCTTGTCCAGGAGGCGGCAAAGTCGTCTCGGAAATCATTCGAACCCAAACTGCTATAAAAGGGAGCGTTTATAGGGGGGAGCCTCAGATCAATATTAAAATGCAGGTTGAGGCCAACGTGGGAGAAGTTGAATGTTATGACCTGGACCTGACCAAAGTAAGCACGATTTATGACCTCGAGAAGAAAAGTGAGGAAAAGATAGAATATATTATGAAATCGGTCGTCAGAAAGGCCCAAAGATCGTACAAAGCTGACATTTTCGGATTTGGTGAAGCCATTCACCGCGCTGACCCGAGAACCTGGAAATCCATTAAAAAAAATTGGGATTATGAATACTTTACAGAATTACCTGTACATATCAAGGTGGATTTCAAGATTCGGCGCTTAGGTACGATTGGTAGCTCATTTTTGAATGATATTAAGGAGTAAAATCCCTTACCCTACAAAAGAAGGTGTTTTCCAAGATGCTGTCTCATATGGTGAACGTTTTGGGTATATTACTGATCGCTGCTGCAATCAGCTTGGTCGAGGTCCCCTACATGTGGAAAAAGGGATTAAAAAAAGAACTTTGGTTATTTTCCATCCTTCTCTTTGTTGCGGTCGGAATCAGCTGCGCCAAGGCATTACACTGGCTTATTCCTACTCCCCTGGATTGGATAACAGCCGTATATAGGCCATTTAGCGATTTCCTGACCCATATCGGTCTAATCAGATAAGATGAGGTGAACATTGGTGCCCGGACAGATTAAAATTTCAGCACGCCAAATTATGATATTAACAACTTTATTTACGGTCGGGAGTGCAATCCTCATCATCCCTTCAGGCATGGCATCGGTAGCCAAACAAGATGCGTGGATTGCCGCGCTCGTTGGAGTCGGGGCAGGGCTCCTTATCTTGTATATGTACAGCAAGATTGCATCTCTGTATCCAGATATGACCCTGATTGGGATTATGGAAACCCTGCTCGGAAAATGGTTAGGCAAAGCCGCCGGTCTTCTGTTTTTCATCACACTATTCATCAATGCCCCTGCACCCGTTTTATTTTATATAGGGAATTTTATGACTACTCAAATGATACCGGAAACACCGATTCTAGCGGTAAATATTCTCTTTGCGCTTATTGTAGTATTGGCTGCTCGACTGGGTCTCGAAGTGCTGGTCCGTTCGGCTGAACTGCTATTTCCGTTATTTACTCTGCTTTATATTTCTTTTGTAGGTTTAGTGGTGTCCAATATTAAGCTGGAAAATGTTCAGCCTGTATTGGAGGCGGGAGTTGGACCTATTTGGCCTGCTGCCCTGTCCTTTTGTAGCACTGTGTTTATACCTCATATTATTTTTCTCATGATCTTCCCGGATTCTATAAATCGTTCCGATCAAACTCGTAAAGCCTTTTTCCTAGGCAGCCTGATTGGCGGATTGATGTTGGTCGTGGTGGTTGCATTGGCAATTTTGGTATTAGGTCCTGAATTAACGGCAAGAAATATATATCCTAGCTATGCGTTAGCCAAAAAAATTAGCATCGGCAATTTTCTACAGCGCATCGAAGCAATTATGGCTACTATGTGGTTTATTTCGCTCTTCTTTAGAATTACGCTGTATATGCACACCACGGTGACAGCAATAGCCCAAATCTTCCGTTTGAAAGAAGACCGACAATTGGTGCTTTCTCTCGGAATGATTTTAGTCGTCATGTCCATCATCGTATATCCCAATGTCCCTTATCAACAAACCTATGATACAAAGACGTGGGTTCCTTATGCACTATCCATCGGGTTGTTGTTCCCCTTCCTGTTGCTCTGTATTCATGGGATACGAACAATGTGGTCAAAGAAAAGGGCAGAATCCAAAGGGTAAACCTATCCATTATTCGCATCCGTGAATTTTTTTTGGCTTTACCTGTTTACATCCTCCTCTTTTAGTTTATTTTAAACGAGTATTAAGCTGGCGCTAAGATTGGGTGTGTATGATGTATATTAGAATCTGGTAACTACATAAGCCGGATCGGCTAAAGGCATAAACATTACTCCCGTTGGATATCCATATAAGGCTCCACCCTGTCAGAAATTGAATGAAACACAAAGGAGATTTACACTTATGAATCGAAAACGAATGTTGGTCATCTGTACACTGTTGCTGGCGTTATCTATTGGGCAGTCTTCTACTTGGGGAAGTCGGGCTAATGCTGCTACACTGGCTCCAGAGAGAGCCCCTCAGGTACAGGATAATGAAGCTTCCAAGGATGATAAGCTTTTGGAAACACTGGGCGCATCCTCGGATGAGCAATTGTATGAAGCGTTATATAACGGTCAAACCTTGGCAGATATTGCACAAACCAATAAAAAGGACGCACAGGCTGTTGTTGATTTACAGGTAGCTCAGTTAACGGAGCAGTTGGATCAACGACTGGCCAATAAGAGCATTACGCCTGAGCAATACCAAGCCCATAAGGCAGAATTGACACAGGTCGTTGCTAAAAGTGTGTTCGGGCTGTAAGTTAGTGACATGACAGAATGTGAAAAAGGCGCTGAACCCCTGGGGGCCAGCGCCTTTTGGCTTGTCTATATTTTGTTGTAAATTACACTTGATATACTCGGATCAAGTTAGTGGTGCCCGCCTCGGCGACAGGAACACCTGCTGACAGGACTACAGTATCGCCTTTATGGATATATCCTGCATTCAGCGCGTTACGGATGGAGGATTCGAACATTTCATCCGTTGTTGCTACTTTATCCCCCTTGATCGGGAATACGCCGGACAACAGGCAGATTTTAGCGAATACCGTATTATTCGGAGTAACCGCAATAATAGGTGCCTTCGGACGATATTTGGATACCATACGTGCCGTGAATCCGCTGGCAGTCGATGTAATAATTGCTTTCGCATCCAGCTCCAGGGACGAACTCACCGCACCCTGACTAATCACTTCGGTAATGTTGGTGCTTTGACGTGCTCTGCGCTTATCGAACTGCTCCTGATAATCGAATTGCGATTCTGCTCTGGCAGCTACAGCGGCCATGGTCCGTACAGACTCGACAGGATATTTACCCGCAGCTGATTCGCCCGACAGCATAACAACATCGGCTCCTTGCATAACGGCATTAAACACGTCACTAACTTCGGCTCTCGTCGGACGCGGGTTCACCTGCATGGATTCCAGCATGTGGGTAGCTACGATAACGGGCTTGCCGACCAGATTACACTTGTCGATCATTTCTTTTTGCATCACAGGCACATCTTGAATCGGCACTTCGACACCCAGATCGCCACGGGCTACCATAATGCCATCGGAAGCTTCGATAATATCATCCAGGTTTTCCATGCCTTCAGCATTTTCAATTTTGGAATAGATTTGTACATGCTCAGCATGATGTCCCTTCAAAATCTCACGGATTTCACGGATATCGTCGCCTTTACGCACAAAAGAAGCCGCAATAAGCTCAACACGCTGCTCCACCCCAAATTGGATGTGCCTCACATCTCGCTCCGTCACGCCTGGAAGGGTCGTATGAATCCCTGGCAGGTTTACACCTTTTCTCGGCTTCAAAATACCGCCGCTTACAATATTACAAATCATTTCCGTACCTTCGATGGAGGTTACAGTCAGATCAACCAAACCGTCGTCAATGAGAATGCGGTCGCCTGGTTTGATGTCCTTCGGCATATCCGGGTAATTCACTGAAATACGATGCTCGTCCCCTAGAATCTCTTCTGTGGTCAGAATGAGCTGGCTACCTGGTTTCAGCAGACAAGATGCCTCTCTCAGCTTGCCAATCCGTATTTCCGGTCCTTTAATATCCATCATGACAGGTATAAAGGTATTCATTTCCTTCGCAGCCTGACGCACATTTTCGATACGTTTAACGTGATCTTCCAGCTCACCGTGAGCCATATTCAAGCGGGCTACAGTCATACCAGCCTGGATCATTTCTTTTAACAAATGAATGGAGTCACAGGCAGGTCCCATAGTACAAATAATTTTCGTTTTAAGCATAGTAATGTCATCCTCCTGAATGTCTTTACTGTATGGTTTTCTATTCCACTTTGCTTCTCTATCTACATTAAACTTATATAGCTCTATTCTACCTGTACCCGTGCACCAAGACTATGAACTATAGTATGATGAATGTACTACAGTATAACGAAAGTTGAAGACATCGGGGAGTGAGTTTCGTGATTACATTGATGGATATACGGCAGGATAACGGTGTGGACTGGTATGAAAAGGCTGGTGCAAATAGCGACAACGATGACTTACTGTTCATTTTGGTCACCTTTGGCAAATGTGTATATTGGGTGAACGATTGCAAATTCATTCTCGGTAAGGGTGAAACACTGCTTTTACCCGGTCATCTGGATTACTATGGCAAGAGCATTCCTACGCTCTTTCATACCAAGTATGTGATACATTGCCGCAAAACATGTACGAACAGCACACTTCCCATATTGAATACTGACAAGCCGTTGTTGATCAAACCTGGATGCTACGATATGCTGCGTGAACGGATTAAATCGATGTACTATCAATGGACTGAACACCCAAGCTACTACACCATGATGGCTGACTGTCTGCTGACCGAGGCAATGATATATATGAATCAGGAATGGGACAAAGGCGCCATTTCTTGCGATCGAGAGCGACATGTGGAACATATGAAACAGTATATCCAGAACCACTACCGGGAAAAGGTAACCAAGGAGGAGCTTGGCGACGCCATCCGTAAAACCCCCAATTATGCCGCGACGCTGCTGCGTGAGGTAACACGCCAAACGATCAGCGAGCATGTACATACGCAACGTATTAAAACCGCCATCTACATGCTGACCGAGTCCCGGCTAACGATTCGTGAAATTTCGGAGTATGTGGGATATAGTGATGTTTCCTATTTTCATCGGATCTTCAAACGGTTGACAGGCTGCTCGCCGTCCGAATTTCTGGATGAACGTTCCTCAATCGTATAGGTGTGTCTTCAAGCTATAAATAAAGACTAATTATTAGTGAAATAAAGTTGTGGGAAGACAATAAAAACACGATCTTGGTGCATCTTCAGAAAGAGAACGCTCACTTAGTCATTCACGACTAGATACAATGTGGTTGCGACTCGTTTTCCTACAAGGAGCCGTCGGGCAAAATGCTCTTTAACAATATTGAACGTCTAATATCATGCAATTTAATCACGATCTGGTTGGCTTGAGTTTGGGAATATACTCTAAATAAAAAAGAACGCTCATTTTTATGAGCGTTCCAGGAAAAATCAGTTTTTCCCATCTTTTTTTTCGTAAACAAAATTATTCACGATAACTTGCTTTGTCTCAGCTGTTATCTGCTCTTGATTATCCCGATTTGCAACTTCATCACTTGGATACTCATTCGGAACTTCGACAGGGAGAAAATCCCCATGTTTTGAGTGTAAAATTTCCGCTGGTGAAGAAAACACTTTTTCATTTATTTCCTTCTTTTTTTCAGGCGTTAGCCAGTCAGGCTCATTGTTAGTTTTGGTTTGAAGCGTACTACTGTCTGCAAAAGTCTGACTTTTGATGACGGCAACCGCCCCTCCGACAACGACAGTTAGACTTAAGACAATAACAACCGTTCTGAATCGCTTGTTCACTCTCACTCCTCCCTTCTAAAAGTAATCTAGTTAAAAAAATTAATAGCCAATGAATCCATTTCCAGAAATAGTGTAGTCATTTAAATTATTTACTAATATTTGATATGTCCCAGGTCCTGGTGCTTTGATTTCAAACTTTGTATTTGTGCCTGTATATCTTCCGGAAACCAAGTGAACCTTGCCCAAATAATCTTTATTCACAAGTGTATAACCTACATCGGGTTGTGACCAAGAACTATCATCTCCCCACTGCACCACATTTATAGGCATAGTTATTGCATAATCAACATAAAACTTATCAGTCCAATATCCATCGTGCTTAGCAAGGTGGTCAAATGCCCAAGATGTCAGGGCCATGGGAGAAATCTTCTCGATTGATTGAGTTTTATCGCTTTCGCTTTTTACAATTACTGACTCTAGTGGTACTGCATTTGTTATAGCTTCATTATACTCTTCAAGCGTCAAACCGCTCAAGAGCGTATCAGAATTAACAATTGAAGAATACGGCGGGAATAGGGACTGGTTAGAAGAGTCTTTAGCAGATGAGGATGAATCTGCATAAGAACTTGAAGGATTCAGCCCGATTGCTACCAACATAACAACTAGCATAGTTACAAGAAATTTTTTCACAAATAACTGTCTCCCAATGCTAAATTTTAACAACTATTGTATAATAGCACAATCACCCTCCCTTGAATATATATCTTTTGAAATTTTTACATTAATGTTACATTTTTTTGAATATTCGAGATTCTGATGATACAATACATTCAATTCCACACATAAGCAAATACCCAAACTATCAGTTGTTGGCCAAGCATATAGGGGTCATCTGTTTAACTTATAAAATTATCAAACAGGAGATGAAGAATAAAAATTGGGTACAATCTTATATCAATAATTAGATGATGCAGCACTACTGCATTGCAATAAAAGGCCTAAATTGCGAATAACCATCCATGCTTAATGGAAAAATGGTCGCTCCACTTGGAACCCTGCTCTAGCAGTCCTTTTTGATTAGGGACCAAGAGCGTTCCATATAGAACGACCATCATATTTATAATTACGCGTATAAATCTGCGTGTATTCGCATTACTTGGGTGATATTAATTAGAAGAACCCGCTGTTTTGACCTCTTCCAACATTTTATCGTTGTAGCCAAACATCCAGGTCAGGACAAAAGCTACAACCATAGCAGCCAAGTTCGCCAAAATATAAAGCGGAAGCTGATGATTCATGTAGAGCAACGTGCCCGGAATGACCGTAACTGCCATGCCTGTAGCCGCCAAATGGAAGACCGAAGCGATAAAACCGCCAACTGCCCCACCGATGAGTCCCATGACAAAAGGCTTCATATATCTCAGGTTGACCCCGAAAATAGCCGGCTCCGTAATCCCCAGAAAAGCAGACAACGAGGAAGGAAGTGCCAACGCTTTCAACTTGCTATTCTTCGTTTTCAGCCCAACCGCCAGACAGGCAGCACCTTGAGCAGCCATAGCGCAGGTAATGATGGCGTTAAAGGCATTTACGCCGTTCTTTTCAAGCAGTTGAATCTCCAAGAAATTAAATATATGATGCACACCTGTAACAACGATAATCTGATGCAAGAAACCGATGACAATCCCTGCAATACCGAAAGGTAAATCCAGCACAAACGTTGTTCCGTGCAGCACCCATTCTTCGAGTGAATGGAAAATCGGACCAATGGCAAATAATCCCAAAGTGATCATGATCAACAGTGTTAAAAACGGTGTGAGAATCAGATCTAGCGCTTCAGGCACCCGTTTGCGCAGCGCCCGCTCCAGCTTGGCTCCGATCAAGCCCACGAAGAAAGCTGGCAATACCGAGCCTTGATAGCCCACTACAGGAATGAACCCGAACATCGTCAACGGATGGGCTGAGCCGTCCGCAACACTATAAGCGTTGGGCAAGGCCGGGTTTACCAGCATCAGACCGAGAACGATACCCAGCACCGGACTACCGCCGAATACTCTAAAGGCTGACCATGCGACTAACGCGGGTAGAAAAGCAAAGGCCGTATCCGTTAATACTTGTGTGTATAATAGAAAATTGGGTGAAATGTCCTGTGGCGTCATGCCGAGTAGAGCGAGAATTTGCGGCTGAGTGAGCAAACCACGTAGCCCCATGAACAGCCCCGTAGCAACCAGCACAGGAATAATGGGTACAAACACATCGCCAAAGGTACGAATGGAGCGTTGGAAGACGTTGCCTTCCTTTTTCGCCTGACTCTTCACCTCTTCTTTAGATGAACCGGTCACGCCAAGCTTTTCGACCTCTTCAAAAATTCGATTTACCGTACCTGTACCAAAAATAATCTGATATTGCCCGGAATTGAAGAAAGCACCCTTGACCTTGTCGATCTCCTCAACTTTTTTCTGATCAATCTTCTCCTTGTCATGCACCATAATCCGCAAGCGCGTCGCACAATGAGCAAAAGATGCAATATTTTCTTGCCCACCGATTGCCTGGATCACTTCTTTAGCTATTTCTCTGTTTTCCGCCATGATGTTCATCCTCTCGTTGATTCCGTTTGTTTGATGATTAACGAACCACTTGATGTTTTAGCCTACTCATGTAAAATCCCATTTTACCGCCTGGAAGAGAGCCTCTCCCTTGTCGGCAAAAAAGCGTATTTCGTCACTCTCTGGATGCGGAAAAATACGACTGGTGAACACCTCTTCCCCATCATTGACGAAAATCTCAACTGAAGACGTATCTACAAACAAATGTAGTTTGATATGATCTTTATCCCATGAACACTGCCGTACCTCACCATACGAAATGGCTACAGGCACACCTGATTGCGAACGATCCAATACTAGTTTGCGACTGATGGCATCATATTTAATCACCGTTTTCTCAGTCTCACTCGCACGGAACTCAATACCAAACGTCTTAGCGCTTAAAAGATCTACCTCACAGATCAGCTCATAGGCCGTACCTGTAAATCCTTCATAGGTTTTGCTCTCTGAGAATAACGTGTCAGCTACCCGATCCTCACGATTTCTGCGTAACGTAGTCAGCTCAGGGATCGGCCGCTGCAAGAGTTTGCCCTCATGAAGCGTAAGCTCCCTTGGTAATGTCAGACAATGAGCCCATCCGTTCGGATCTGTGGGATAGTCGATATCCGGCAGGCCCATCCATGCCACCATAATACGCCGCCCCTGTGGGTCAATCATCGTCTGTGGCGCATAGAAGTCAAAGCCTCTATCAAGCTCGTGGAATGCACCGTGCTCCAGTCTTCTTGTTCCGGTATCCAACGGCTTGCCGATTACGTAGCCCGATTGATAAATATTGTGATTTTCATCCCCAGAAGGCTCCAAGCCCTGAGGAGAAAAGATCAAGACCCCCGCTTCGTTCAGTTCAAAATAATCTGGACATTCCCACATGTAGCCAAACGACTCCAGGCCTGTGCACAATTCTCCCTCAAACTCCCACGTACGAAGGTCGGTTGATCGGTAGAGGACCGCGCAGCCTGTTAAATTCGTTCTCTGGGCACCAATCACACAGTAAAAGCTATCGCCGTCTTTCCATAGCTTGGGATCACGAAAATGGTCTGTATAGCCTTCTGGCACATTGGCAATAACAGGATGCTCCCATTTGGTAATGTGACCGCTCTCATCCATAACAGCCATGCATTGATAAGGATGTCTGATCCAGTCTTCATCTCGTGCATTTCCCGTATACAGCATATATAATTTGCCCTCATGCTCCAGTGCGCTGCCCGAGTAAGCCCCATGTGAATCAAAATAATCCCCAGGTGCGATGCCAATGCCCGCACTATTCCATGTGACCAAATCTTTGGATTTCAGGTGATACCAATATTTCATCCCATGATCCGTTCCGAGCGGAAACCACTGATAAAATAAGTGGTATTCACCTTGGTAATATGAAAAGCCATTGGGGTCATTGAGCAAACCTGTCGGTGGCTGGATATGAAATGCCTGCCGCCAGTGACATTGCTCCACTTTCTCCTCCAAGCTGGCTATTTCACCGGGCTCTGCCTGCTCGATCATTCGATACTTTTGTTCTCTTGTCATTTTCATAGGTGTACCTCATTTTTATTAAAACTTCGCTTCAGGAACCGGTTCCAACTCAATGAAAAAAATATTCTATCGGAACCGGTTCCCATACGATTAAAAAAATATACTCATCCATGGATTTGCAACCGATTCCATTTATGCCCGAATGCTATGGAACCGGTTTCGAAGAAATTATAATCCACTTGTTCAGCGTTTGTCAACGCTTTCTCTTTCGATCAGGGAATAATTCATGACCGTCACTTTTTCTACCGATTTATGTTCTACCAGCCGCATAATATTTTGCGCTGCTACACGTCCAGCCTCCATATACGGATATTGGACGGTTGTCAGCGCAGGGTGAATGACCTCCGTAATATCGTATCCCCCAAAGCCAGTTACCGACAAATCCGACGGGATAACAATCCCTCTGGAATAAGCCGCATTGATTACGCCCAGCGCGATATTATCCGTAGCACACACCATTAACGATGGCTTGAAATGGTCCAAAATGGCGGATGCAGCAATCCGTGCATCGGACATTTTAAATCCGGTCTCATAGTATCTGATATCATACCCTGCTGCTCGCATCGCATCGTCCGTATGAGACTCGGCAGGCAATGCATCGCGAACAGCCTGCCTAAAGCCCTCCTTGCGCTGCACACCGACGGCAACATCCTTTTCTGTAACACCAACGTAGGCAATTTCGCGATGTCCCTGTGACAAAACGTACGTGCCGATATCATATCCTGCACGATAGTCATCATGGATAAGGCTATGAAGCTGCTCGTGCTGCTGGCCCACCAGCAACACCGGAATACCAATGTCACGAATCGCGGCCAGATGGTCGTCTGTAATTTGAGCAGCCAGCAAAATGATACCCGAAATCTTTTGTCTTCCCAGCTCATAAATGGCTTCGATTTCACGCTGTACATCCTGGCTCGTATTAGAGATCAGCATCTGATAATGCTGAGAACGCAGCTCCTCATCAATCCCCATCAGCGTATGAGATGTCGCAAAAGAATCCAGACGCGGCACAACGGTGCCGATGATGTTGGTCCGCTTCGCCTTAAGACTCTGGGCAAAGGCATTGGGCACATAGCCCGTGGCTTTAACCACTTTTTCAATTTTACGTTTCGTATCCACGCTGACAGACCCGCCGTTCAAAAAACGCGATACCGTGCTCTTGGATACGCCAGCCATTTGGGCTATATCTGCAATCGTCTTATTCATGAAGTCCCCCGGAGATTTTTCGTATTCACAAGCTTCCAAAACGTCTCTTTTCACATAACCCTATAATACCATATGGCGGGATTGGATTGCTGTAGCTCCAGACCCATCATGCACAAAACGCCGTCCCTTCAGTGAAGAAGGAAACGGCGTCTCATGATGAACGTAATTTTAAAAATCAAAGTTATCCGGATCTGGACCTACTCGAAGATCGGCATTTAACGCCTGAATTCGATCCATATCCTCGCGCGTCAGTTCGAAGTCAAAAATGTCGGCATTTTCGACGATCCGATGCGCCTTGGTAGACTTGGGAATGGTGACAACTCCCTGCTGCACATCCCAGCGTAAAATCACTTGCGCCACCGATTTGCCGTACTTGGTCGCTATGTCTTGCAGTACCGGATGATCGAGCAATTGGCCTTGCATTAACGGAGACCAAGCTTCCATTTGAATGTCGTTCTTTTGACAGAATTGCAACAGCTCGGCTTGCGTTAATTGTGGATGGAATTCCACCTGATTGATCATTGGCTTAATTTCGGCATCCTTCATGAGATCTTCCAAATGATGAATCTGGAAGTTGCTGACTCCAATTGCCTTAATCCGTCCTTCTTTATACAAGGATTCCAACGCTCTCCAAGCTTCTTTATACTTTCCTTGAACTGGCCAATGAATCAGATATAGATCCAGATAGTCCAGACCCAGCTTGTCCAGACTGGCTTCATAAGCTGCCCGTGTCTCTTCATAGCCTAAATCTGCATTCCATACTTTGGACGTGACGAACAGTTCTTCTCTGGACAGATTATTTTCCTGAAGGGCTTCCTGAATAGCCTGCCCTACACTGCTTTCGTTCGCATAGATTGCAGCTGTATCTATACTGCGGTAGCCATGCTTTACAGCAGTCTTTATAGCATCGACCAGCTCCGAACCTTCTTCCACTTTAAATACCCCGATGCCAAACCAAGGCATGCGAACTCCGTTGTTTAACAATGTTGTGCTTTGTAAGTTTTGTGTCATTTTGAATCTTCCTCTCTATTTTTTAAAAGCTTTAACCTGTAATGGGGGTTGTATCCCTTTTTTCGAGCATACGACTCCAGCCTGTGAGCAAAACCGCAACGAAAACCATAATGCTCCCGATCCAGGCCGTATGAATGAGACCGAGTGAATCCGTTACAATCCCGCCTACATAAGCTCCGATTGCTATCCCTGCGTTGAAAGCTGCAATATTAACAGCAGAGGCAACATCAACAGCTTTGGGTGCAAACCGTTCGGCTAACATGACGACATATACCTGTAGCCCGGGCACGTTCATAAACGCAAGCAATCCCATAAAGAAGATCGTAATCAGTCCTGCCGTTTTAAAAGGTGCCGTGAACAACAGGAGAAACAGGATCACTGCTTGAATCAGAAACATGTAAAACAAAGCTGAAAGCGGCTTGCGGTTTGCTGCTTTTCCGCCAATAACATTCCCGATGGCAATCGCAATTCCATATAGCAAAAGTATTAACGTTACTGTACTTTGCTGAAATCCGGTTATGTCGTGAAGTAATGGAGATAAATAAGTAAATACCACAAATGTGCCTCCATACCCCAAAGCTGTAATGATAAATGCGAGTAGCAAGCGACCATTGGTAACCAGTTTGACCTGCTCGCGGAAAGGAGTCTTGTTCCCTTTGCGCAGCGTAGATGGCAGCAGAACCAGATTGGCGATGAGTGCCACTACACCGACGACCACAATCGCCATAAATGCTGCCCGCCAACCCCATTGCTGCCCAATGTAGGTACCCAAAGGTACGCCTGTAACCGTGGCTACGGTCAACCCGGAGAACATAATGGAAATCGCACTCGCTCGCCGATCATCCGGCACAAGATCGGCCGCGATGGTGGAACCGATGGACATGAACACCCCATGAGCGAACGCCGAGATCACACGTGCAATCAGCAGCAAGGCAATTCCGCTAGAGACCGCAGCGAGGCTGTTGCCTGCAATAAATATAATCATGATCCACAGCAGCAACGTTTTACGGGGAACACTTGACGTTAATGAGGTCAAGACAGGTGCCCCGATGGTAACTCCTAATGCATATAGCGTTACAGTTAGTGCAGACATCGTTACAGATATGTGCAAGTCTTCAGCGATCAGGGGAAGCAGTCCCACGCTGATGAACTCGGTTGTTCCAATTGCAAAGGCGCTTACGGCTAAAGCCAGTAATGGCCAGATACTTCGTTTTGATTCTGACGACATGTTTTTCACTCCTATCTATAGAAATCTTCAACCAGCAGATGTTATTATGAGTTATTCAAGCAAATATGAACAGTACGTACTTTTTAGTGATATAGGTACTAAAAAGTACCCTAAATAAAGTCCTTTTTGATCAAAACAGGCTGTTAAGGTATGTATAACAGAAAGCGATACACATGGGGGGATCTGCATTGGGGAAGAAAAAATACAATATCTCTGTTGAGGCGACTTTAGAGGTGATCGGGGGGAAATGGAAATGCGTGATTCTGTGTCATTTGACACATGGAAAGATGCGGACAAGCGAATTAAAACGAATTATGCCTTCCATAACACAAAAAATGCTGACCCAGCAGCTTCGTGAATTAGAGGAAGACGGCATTGTCAATCGGATTAGCTATAATCAGGTTCCACCCAAAGTGGAGTACGAGCTTAGTGAATATGGATGTAGTCTGAAAAGCATTTTAGATTCTCTCTGTGCATGGGGAGAAAGACATATCATCAAAGAATATGGGGATAAATCGGCGGTTTTGGAAGATAACATTCTGAATAAGCTGTAAAACATAAAGAGCGCCTGCATACATCAGCAGGCGCTTTCTCTCTCTCCGAATTCCAAGGGTTACGAATTGGACATCATTTTAATTTGTGAAATCAATGACCATGCGTCCTTGGATTTTGCCCTGCTCCATCTCCTCGAAGATCTCATTAATGTCTTCGAGCGGACGTTTTTGTACAAGAGGGACGACTTTACCTTCTGCAGCGAACTGGAACGCTTCTTTAAGGTCTTGGCGGGTGCCGACCAAGGAGCCAATAACTTGAATGCCGTCCAGAACCAGACGTGGAATGTCCAGATCCATCTTATCAGTTGGAAGACCTACAGCTACAACACGCGCGCCAGCCTTTACAACGTCGATGGCCTGGTTGAAAGGTGTTTTGGCAACAGCGGTAACCACGGTTGCATCCAGACCAGCACCGTTTGTTAACTCCTTAGCTCGGGCGACCGGATCTTCTTTCATGCTGTTAACGATATAGTCAGCACCAATTTGTTTGGCCAGTTCTAGTTTTTCATCACTAATGTCAAAGGCTACAACTTTAGCATTGAATACATTTTTGGCGTATTGCACAGCCAGGTTACCCAAGCCGCCAATGCCGAAGATACCGATCCATTGTCCTGGTTTGATGTCACTTACTTTAACTGCTTTATATGTTGTTACCCCTGCGCAAGTTACACTACTTGCAGCGGCAGGATCAAGACTATCTGGTACTTTGACCGCGTAGTCAGCTGTGACAATACATTGCTCTGCCATTGCACCGTCTACCGTATATCCGGCATTTTTAACTTCACGACACAGCGTTTCCCGCCCGGTTAGGCAATATTCGCAGTGACCGCAGCTTTCGAACATCCAGGCAATACTTACGCGGTCACCAATCTTAAGACTGGTTACTCCTTCGCCTAATTCAATGACTTTTCCAATACCTTCATGCCCCAGAACTCTGCCTGTGACATCACCGAAATCTGCATTTTTCACATGTAAATCTGTGTGGCAAACTCCACAGTATTCGACTTGGACTAACGCTTCTCCATGCTTCAGGGAGCGTAAAGGTTTCTCTTCTACACTGACTTTCTTGTCTTTTGTAACAATTGCTGCTTTCATGTAGATCTCTCCTTTAAATAGATATGGAATTATTTTGTAATACACACTCCATTATTATAGTAATTTTTGCCCGAAAAGGACAAATATAAATCTAACTTAAAACTATTTAATCCAAAAACGCTTCTTTCTAAGCCCTTGGACCCTTGTAGGAACTTTGTACAATAATTTACAATGTAAAAAGTTTCACATACTCTATTTGGAAGAAGGATAAAGAAACATGAAAAAAAACTGGAAAGGTTGCCTGTTCAGCATATTTGCCATTATCTTGGTTGTGTCGATAACAGGATGCAATTCACAGCCCGCCATTTCTAGTACCACCAGCACTTCATCCTCATCAGCTACTAACGCTCATGCAGTCGTTCAGAAAGTCCCACACTGGTCCTATGAAGGAGATCAGGGACCGGAACATTGGGGAGAGCTGGAAAAAGATTTTGTTGCTTGTGGTAACGGCCACGAACAATCTCCTGTCAATATAGAGCATACCCATTTGGAAGCATCGCAAACGCAGCAACCGCTGCAAGTTCATTACACTAATACGAAATCATCCATTTTGAATAATGGACACACTGTGCAAATCAATGTTGCCGATGCCAGCAATAGCATCATGCTGGACGGTACTAAATTCACTTTAAAGCAGTTTCATTTTCATCACCCGAGCGAACACCAAATAGATGGTAAAAATGCTGAAATGGAGCTTCATTTTGTCCATCAAAGCGACAACGGAAGCACAGCTGTCTTAGGGGTTCTTATCCAAAGCGGCAAAGAAAACAAGGCTTTCAACCGCATTTGGTCCAAACTACCAAAGGATAATTCCCAAGAAGCGGCGGCTCTAGATGAAGAAATAAATCTCGCTGCGCTGCTGCCAAAAGACCTGCACTCCGTTCGCTACAACGGATCGCTGACTACCCCGCCATGCACAGAACATGTACATTGGACAGTGCTGGAACAGCCTATTGAAATGTCCGCAGACCAAATCAACCAGTTTGCTGCCATTTTCCCCGATAACCATCGCCCTGTACAACAACTGGGAACCCGGGAACTGACTGCCGATAAATAATAAAATAAAGTGCCGTAAGATGTAAGGTGCACTCTATATATAAATACAACCCAAAAGCCCCCTCTATTCATCTAGTTAGAGGGGGCTTTTCGGTATTAAATTTACTGCTCATTACAAGCGCACCAGTTCCTCCACCTTCACTGGCTGACCTGTACGCATAGAACGGTTGGCGGCGATGCCTGTTAAAATGGACCATGCACCGTCGATATGTGAGGCCGCACGATGAAACCGATCCTCTGCCGGCTTATCAAAAATATCACGCAGCATAACTGGATCTCCTCCGCCATGACCACCCACGCCTTCTTCTACCTCGACTTCATAAGGTGCTGCAAAGTGAGGATAGATGGTGATGGTCTTCTCTTTTAACGCACCCTCATCTGCCTTGCTGCCACCAGAATTAACATAGGATTGCTCGGATACCCGAACCTCCATCCGTCCCTTCGTGCCGTTAAATACGATGATAAAGCCCTCCCAAGGCATGTAAGCATTCAGCGAATAGTTCATCACCGTCTTGTTCTGATACTTCACCATGACACTCAGCGTATCTTCAATGCTGATATTGTCGCCAAATACGCTTTGATCCCGCACATAGCCATCCTCATGCTCAGCATCCAGATACATGCTTTTTAGATGCTCGTTACGGTCCAGGTGTAGCGCAAAGGGGTCATTTTCCGCTGCCTTGCTGCCGTAAGCCCGTTGATAAAACTCCGTCACGCCACGCTGCTCCGCATTTTCTCGTCCGTAAAATTTCAGATCCCCCATCGCATACACCGTCTCCGGTTTCGAGCCAAGCCAGAAGTTCATCAAATCAAAATGATGCGTCGATTTATGCACCAGCAGACCGCCGCTATTGCGCTTGTCCCGGTGCCACCGACGGAAATAATCCGCGCCATGCTGTGTATTCAGCAGCCATTCGAAATTGACTGACAGCACCTCTCCGATCGTTCCGTCCATGATCAGCTCACGGATTTTCGTATTATGCGGCGCATAGCGGTAATTAAAGGTGACGCGCAGCTTCCGTCCCGTGCGGTCTATGGCATCCAAAATGTCTTGGCATTTATCTTCATCCACCGTCATCGGCTTCTCGGAAATGACATCACAGCCCAGCTCCATCGCCCGGATAATATACCGATGATGCACCCGGTCAATGGTCGTGACAATGACGATATCCGGCTTCGTCTCCGCGATCATCCGATCAAACTCGTGAGCTTTATAGGTCGGAATCGGCTCATGCTCGTATTTCTCCTGCAACAGCCGATTGGCATAATCCATTCTCGTCTGATTGACGTCACAGAACGCGATCAGCTCCGAGGTATCTTTGAAAACGGTAACAACTTCACCGTAAAAAAATTCGGCTCTTCCTCCGGTACCCACAAGTGCATATTTGATTTTAGCCAATTGGTTCACACCCTTTACATGAATTGCTTTTATTTTATAGTATAAGAAAGAGCAAAATCTTCGCTTTTATTATGATTTTTCCCATAAAGTATACATATATTATCCATATGCATTCTTTCATTAAAGGAGACTATCGATATGATCGCTACACCCCGTTTTGCCATCGAGCAAGCGTTGCGGAAGGTGCCATTCAGCATGTCCGCCGACCATGTCCACCAAGCGCACGAAATCTATTATTTGCTGGCAGGAGAGCGCTACTACTACATTAATCAGCGGGTATATGCGCTCCAGAAGGGCGATTTGATTTGGATTAGCAAGCATGATTTTCACCGTACGAGTAACAAGGGTAGCGGTAGCCATGAACGGATTTTGATTAACTTTGATGAAGAATTTGCAGCCTCGTCAATGACCGTCTCTCCCTCCAGCGATCAGAACCAGCTTCTTCTGCCAGAGAAAAGCTTTCTGCTTCGCCCCTCCGCGGAAGAACAATGCGAGCTGGAGCACCTATTCCGGCAAATGCTTGATGAATACCACCAAGAACATACCTACCGCCAGCTATATCTCCAAAGCTTGCTACTCCAGCTCCTTATCCGCATCCGGCGCATACAATCGGCCACTGCCGATACCATTGCACCGGAACGTAGCGAAAAGCAGCAGCGCGTGTACTCGGTCATCGCATACCTGCATGCTCATTATGACGAGAGCCTGTCGCTAGATCAGCTGGCTGAGCATTTTTATATTAGCAGCACGTATTTATGCCGTATTTTCAAGCAGACAACAGGTTTTACCTTAGTAGAATATCTTCAGGATGTGCGGGTCCAGCAGGCTCGGGCGTATTTGAGAGAAACAAACTGGAAAGTGACTTCCATTGCTGAAAAAACGGGTTTTGACAGCATCGCTCACTTTGGTCGTGTATTCAAGCACCTTACCGGGCACACCCCACTACAGTACCGAAAAAAATACAAAAAGGAGTAGAGAAATGCCCCTACCCCTTAATTCCCGTCAAGGTGATACCTTCAATAATTTGCTTTTGGGCAATGATGTAGACGATTAGCACCGGGACGACAGAAATGGTGGTACCCGCCATCATCAGTGACCAATCGGCGGTATATAACCCTTTGAAATTGTTAAGTAAAAGCGGAACCGTGAATTTCTCCGGTGTATTGAGATAGATAAGCGGATCAAGAAAGCTGTTCCAGGCACCCAAAAAGGTGAAAATCCCGATCGCCGCCAATGCCGGACGAATGAGTGGCAAAATGACGCTCCAGTAAATACGAATGTAGCCCGCCCCATCCATTACTGCCGCTTCCTCCAGATCGCGTGGGATCCCCATGACGAACTGGCGAAGCAGAAACACCGCGAATGCATTAAACAAGGCTCCAGGCACGATCAGCGACCAATGCGTATCCAGCCACCCGATGCGGTCCATCACCAAATATAACGGAATCATCGTCACCTGCTTAGGCACCATCATCGTAGCGAGGAACAAGATAAACAGTATATTCGAGCCCGGAAATCGGATTTTAGCAAAAGCATACGCCGCCATAGACGCGCTAATCAGTGTCGCTGTCACGATGATCACCGTAATGTAAAAGCTATTCATATACGCCTGCACGAAGGGCATCGCCTCCAGCGATGCCGGATAGTTGCTCCATACGAACGGATCGGGAATCCATTGAGGCGGGACAACGAAAATTTGAGATATATCCTTCAGGGAACTGAGAACAGTCCACAGGAATGGAAAAAACATGACTAAAGAGCCGACAGCGAGCAGCACATGGCGCAGGAATACCCTGCCTCTGGAACTAATCTCCATAGTGCACCCACCTCTTTTGCATTTTAAATTGCAGCAGTGTAAATACGAGAATGATCACGAACAAAATCATTGCTGCCGCAGCACTTTCTCCCATCGTGAAGTCAATGAACGCCTGATCATAAATGTGGTACACCAGCGTATAACTTGCTTTGGCTGGCCCTCCATTCGTCATGACAAACGCCTGATCGAACACCTGAAAAGAACTGATGACCATCATGATGGTCACAAAAAAGGTCGTTGGTGACAACAGCGGCAATGTAATATACCTTAGCTGCTGGAACTTGCTGGCCCCGTCAATTTCGGCTGCCTCGTAATAGCTTTTGGAGATACCCTGGAGTCCTGCCAGAAAAATGACCATATTATATCCCAGTCCCAGCCATATGCTCAAAAGCGCAATCGACGGAATCACCCACTGCGTATCGGTAAGCCACATCGGGCCTGTAATCCCAATCGCTCGCAGCAGATGATTTAAAATGCCAAATTCGCCGTTCAGTATCCACATCCAGATGACACCAACCGATACCGAACTGGTTACGACAGGCATGAAAAAGAACAAGCGATAAATTTCCTTGCCCTTCACTTTGTTGAGCACGATGGCTACGAGCAGAGCCAATATAATCCCCGCCGGGATGACCAACACCATATAGTACATCGTATTGATGAGTGCCTTCCAAAAATCAGGATCAGATAATTGGCCCTTGAAATTGTCCAAGCCGACAAACAAGGGTACGCCAAATCCATCCCAGTTTACAAAGCTTAAGTAAAGCGCATATAGCAACGGCAACAGCGAAAAACATAATAGACCCAAAAACTGGGGGCCAATGAATAGATAGCCCCACAGCGCTTGATGCTTTTTCTGCATCTTGTCACCTTCCTCCCCGGTCACGGCCCATCCCGTGCCTACTTGACCGCCTTGGATATGATCTGATTCAACTTTTCAATGGTTGCCGCAGCATCCTGCTTGCCCAGGAACATCAGATCGATGGTTTCCGTGATATCCGAGTTCAGCCCTGGCACCTGAGCATCATAGGCCAGTGCAGATCCATGAGCATGCCCTATGTTACGTCCTTCGGTCAAATAGCTTGAATGCTCAATTGTCGCCTTTTTCATAATGCTCTCATCTGCGGCAGCAAGCGTACCCATGGCATTCCCACCTTCAACCAGCCGGGCCTCCTGCCCCTTCACAGAGACGTAGAATGCTGCCAACTTCATGGCCTCTTGCACATGCGGACTATTTTTGTTTACAGCTACATAGGCAACCGGAATGGCAACGGGCTCATTCTTACCAGTATTGGATGGCCAGTAGATATAATCGAAGTCGAGGCTTTTATTTTGGCTAAACAAGGGTTCCAGCCATCTTCCCGCCGCCAGCATACCGACTTGATTGGACATGAACATCGCGTCAGCCCCTTGCCCTTTGGGAAGCGAGCCGAGATATACCGCATTTCCCTTTTTCACCATATCGTACATAAAACCGAAGGCTTCCTTGCCCTTTTCATTGTGGTCCAGCACATATTTGCCTTGTTCATCAAAGATCTGACCGCCATTCGACCACACCCATGAATACCAGTGAGCCCACCAGTTTTCCGCAATATAACCCTGCTTTCCGGCTGCCTTCAGCTTGGATGTAACCTCTTCAAAGGCGTCCCAATTCCACTTGCCTTCGTCATAGTATTCTTGCGGCGTCTTCACGCCTGCTTCCTTAAATACCTTTTTGTTGTAATACATGACCATCGGATTTGAGTCGGGAGTGACCCCATAAATTTCCCCGTCACGCTTTGCCGGTCCCCACAAACCTTCCGGAAAATCCTCAGCCTTCACATCACTCGCATCACTTTTTAAAAACTCACCCAAAGGCTGTACCTGCTTCGCCCCGATCAAACGCGCAATCGTCGATTCATACGAATAAAACACATCCGGTCCGCGACTTCCCTGAAGCTGTGTCAACAGCTTTTGCTCATATTGGTCTCCAGGTACAGGCACCAGCTTAACCTCGATATTTGGGTTTTCCTTTTCAAATGCATCCAGCGCCCGCTGATACACCTTCACCTCCGCAGGATTACCCCAAGCCTGCATTGTAAGTCGCACTTTTTGCCCTTCTGTCTCCTCTATTTTGGGAGAGGTACTGCATGCCGCTGCAAGTAAAAGCAGAACGCTGAGGAAAAATCCAATCTTTATCCAGCTCATGTAATTGTCCACCTTAACCGCCTCCTGTAGCTTCGCATGGTTGTATGTCATCCTTCTTTTGAAGCGCTTACAAAACTTTCCCTATCATCATATGTAGGAGGGGGAGGCGCGATATCCCCATTTTCATTTTTATATAATTTTTTTCTTTTGGGGGCTCTGATATGACAGCGACCAAGGGAAAGTAAAGGGCTGCACAACAAAAAAAGAAGAACGCAGATCACCTGCTTCCTTCTTTCGTATTCCTTCAGTATGATTCAGTTTTCTATGACTTTATTAGCATCTTTTCAAAAATATTATAGCCGTTCGTTTCGCCTATATACGTATAACCGCATTGTCTGTAAAACTCACTAAGCTTGTCATTCCCCGCAATACAGTCTAAACGGATTCGATCCTTGCCTGTGAAGTGGATGCCTTGTTCAATCCATTGCATCAGCTCACGGCCTCGCCCCTTCCCGGTGCTATCGCGATCCACAACCAAACGATGCAGATATACTGAGGTTCCTCCTTCAGAATCCGTTTCGTCTAGTCCCCACAACTTACGGTCCCATGCACTGGGCTGCTGCTGCAAGATCACTGCGCCTGCCAGGCTATGATCCTCTGATGCTCGAAAAACAACCACTTCTCCGCGTGCAATAGCGCCGCCCAGGTTGTGATCATCTTTTCCTTTTAGTAAGCGTCCCCATTGTGTGGAGCCTTTGCTGTGCAGCCATCTGGCCGTCTTTAAAATTAACTCCTGAACCTCAGCCTGATCTTCAGTGCTTGCCTGAAAAGCCATTAATCCTGGTTTGACGGATGATTCGACAATAGTCATTGATGTCATGCTGCACCTCAACTCTCAAATTTTCCTTATGTATAAAATATAGCATAAAAAATGAGCGTCTGATGATCTGGCAGAGCGTAAAAAATATGTATACTACTATACTCTTATCGGTCATTTATGGTGAAAAATGTAACCTTTCTAATCATTTCAACCGATGATATCCGTATGAGAACAGTTGGAAAGGTTGTGAATGAGGTGCCAAGCCGTAATCCATATCTCCTCAAAAAGATATTTGGCATAAACAAAGAACGTATACTCATCTTCGCGCTGCTGCTGATCCCCGCTATCGCTGCCTTTATTGGAACAAGGCCTATGCCTGCGCAGTATATTTTGCAAGGAGAAATGCATCCGGTCAAAGATCTTGGCGTTCAGGGAAGCGTGTTTTTTGCGTCTGTGCAAACGGGTATTGCTAACAATCTCCTGGAGCGTTGGAATGTATATTCCAGTGAAAATGTATCTGGGGGAGCAATTAAATTTGAACCTCTTGCCCCTGATGAAGTGGACTCTTATTTGAAGGATCTTACAGAGACGGACACGCTAAAATATTCTGCCATGCAAGCCGTACATGCAGCGACGGAATTAAGCGTAGACAGCGACACAGCTGGGGCTACGGCGACTTTCTCGAATCTTAACAAATTGGAGGATGCTCGCTATGCGGAGCTATTGACTCATTTGCAGGATCTTTCGGGAAATTCCTTGGGTCTGATGACAGGTATCGGACTGTATGAGGAAGCCAATAATATCGACTTTTCAGATGGCGGACGTCACAAAATCGCAGGCTCTGGCACAATGGAAGAATACGGAGATGTCGGATCGGTCGGTGGGCTGGAGCAAAAGCTGCTGGGAGCCGAGGCGGCAAAGGTCGATCTATTCTTCGTACCGGCAGATTATGAATGGTACGGTGAGGAAGGCAACGAAGCAGAGGCTGCCCGAGTTCAAAAGGAGCATGGACTCAAGTTACGCATTATCCCCGTAGAAACACTGGAGGATGCTATCGTGTATTTGAAGCAACTAGACTGGGAGGAAGTACATCTTGAATGATCCAGATTCCAAAGCATTCCCATCCAAGACAGCTGGCAGCGTACATCAAGCCTTACTAGCAGTGGGCACTATAGGCGAATTTATCATCCTTATTTTTACATTAGTGTATATCTACGCAAATGATTTTTATTATGATCATCTATACGAGCTGGAGCAAAAATTTACAGTTTTTAGCTTTGTGCTGTACTACTTGTGTTTTGTAACCTATCTGATCTGGCTAGTTCAAGTACATAAAGCCATCCGGCAAAAGCATTCCGATTATCCGATTCGTACCGTGGGAGCCATTGCTCGCATGATTCCTTTTATTAACTTGTGGGGATTCTCTAATACATTCACCCATATTTACAGGTACTTTGCGCTCCACCCCGAATTGGAGGGCAAAGCCCGTTATATTCAAAAGATGATTGTTCCGCTATATTTTGTCTGGTTTGGTGAAGGAGTTATTAATCGGATTCTTATCCGACACTTTTCCGATATGGAATCGATGTCCATGTTGTTGGGAGCCATTATGCAAACCACCAGAATGGCCTTCTTTTACTGCATGACACGGATCATTCACAATAGTCTGGTTATGCTGAATAAAAAAGATGAAGAAGGATTGCATTAAAAAACGAGCTGGCCTTCACGGTCAGCTCGTTTCCATTTCTGGTGAATGGTGTTACTCCACCCCATGATTTAATTCGTCTGTGAAGCAGGCACGATTCGGTATAATCCTGAAGTCTCGCCCGCCGCGGGACGTACTTCCTGGATGAACCATCCTAACGACAGCACTCTCTCCAGCCGATCATACTCAGCCTTCGTCAGTTCGGATGTAACGGCTTCGCTTCCTTCCTCTAGTGACAGCTCAGGCTCCCGCCCGAACGCAACGGCAATCCACGAACGAATGCCCCGGATCGTATTGTACTTGATCTGATATCCATCCGTTACTGCGCTGACAAACACCTCCGGCTCTTGGGACGCCAGCCCGGTGGCAAGCTCTGTATAATCAAAATCGGATGGTCCGTCCGTTGGCAGCTCATTTTGCTGCACCCGACGGATTAATTCCTCTTGGGACCAGCCTAAAGAGCGTAATGATTCCAGCAAGAGCGCGTCCCATTGGGAAATACGTACTCTTTTCGTCGTCGATTCAGTCATCGTTTTTTGCCTCCTTTGGTCATGCACATCGTACAACCGATCTTAACCCTAACGGTTAACCGGGTACGCTACATAATGGCCGGGACTGATTTCTTTCAGCTCGGTTGCACTGTTGTTTTCCTTGTCCCATACTAATGAACCGTCTGGTTGGGCCAAGCCTCCCCCCAGTCTCTCACGCTCTCCGACTGCTCTCGGATCAGGCACAGGGATGGAGGACAGCAGCGCCTGCGTGTAGGGGTGAGCGGGCTGCTCATACAGTTCATCTGCATCGGCTACTTCTACCAGTCGCCCATGGTACATCACACCGATTCGGTCTGAAATATGTCGCACCATCGACAAGTCATGGGCGATGAACAGATACGTCAGCCCGAACTCCTGCTGGAGATCCTCCAGCGTGTTAATGACCTGCGCCTGGATGGACACATCGAGTGCCGAAATCGGCTCGTCACAGACGATGAACTCGGGGTTCACGGACAGAGCACGAGCGATGGAAATCCGCTGGCGCTGCCCACCACTGAACTCGTGCGAGTAGCGATACAGATGCTCCCGCTTCAGCCCTACCTTCTCAAGCAAAGCCACTACAGCATCCTTACGCTCACTGCCCTGATGCAGTCTGTGAATATCCATCGGCTCACCGATCAGGTCAAGCACGTTCATACCCGGATTAAGAGAGGAATACGGGTCCTGAAAAATGCTCTGAATACGCCGACGCAGCGGCTTGAGCTGTTTATCGTTCAGCTTGGAAATATCCTGACCGTCAAAGCGTACCGTACCTTCTGTATAATCGTATAACCGCGTCAGACAGCGTCCAACCGTTGATTTCCCACTACCTGACTCACCGACCAGTCCGAACGTCTCGCCACGCTTGATTTGGAAGCTCACGCCATCCACCGCCTTGAGCACCTCAGAGCTACGCCCTAACAAATCCTTTGCGGTCACAAAATGCTTCTTAAGCTGGTGTACCTCCACCAAGGGCTGTTGCTCACCCAATACATCGTTTATTTCACTCACCGTCATTCCCTCCTTCCGCGTGGCCCGCTTTCGGCGTCTCGCAGACTCCGGCAGGCACTGCGTCCGGCTCGTTCAACCAGCAGGCTGCTCGCTGATCCGGGCGTAGCTCCACCATCGGTGGCCGCTCCACACAGCGAGCAAACGCGTGCGGGCACCGTTCCATGAACGGACAGCCCGATGGCGGATTCAGCAGGTCCGGCGGCGTGCCCTCAATCGGCACCAGCCGCTCGCGGAAGCCGTTCGTGCGCTGGGGCACAGAACGCAGCAGACCCTGCGTATACGGGTGGCCCGGACGATAAAAGATATCGCCCACGCGTCCCTCCTCCATCACCATGCCGCCGTACATGACGATGACACGACTACACACCTGAGCGACGACGCCCAGATCATGAGTGATCAGAGCAATCGACATGTCTGATTGCTGCTTTAGCGTCTTGAGCAATTCCAAGATTTGCGCCTGAATCGTCACGTCCAGCGCTGTAGTCGGCTCATCTGCAATCAGCAGCTCCGGGCTGCACGAGAGCGCCATGGCAATCATCACCCGCTGGCGCATCCCGCCGCTGAATTGATGCGGGTATTGGTTCATTCGGCGCTCCGGCTCGGTAATGCCTACTTGTCGCAGCAGTTCTACAGCTGCTTGCGTAGCCGCCTCCTTGCTCAGTCCTCGATGTCTGCGAATCACCTCGACCAGGTGATAGCCAACCTTTTTGACCGGATTCAGCGAGGTCATCGGGTCCTGAAAAACCATTGCAATCTGGTTTCCGCGTATTTTGCGCCATTGCTTTTCCGTCAGAGCAGTCAGACTTTGTCCCCGATAACGGATATCGCCGTTCAGCCGCTTGCCCGGCGGGGCGATCATCGACATGATCGCTTTCGCTGTAACACTTTTTCCGCTCCCGGATTCTCCTACGATTCCTACCGTTTCTCCAGCATCAATATGAAAACTAACCCCTCGAACTGCCTGATTTTCCCCTTCACGAGTGAAAAAGGAGACCTCCAGCTGTTCGACGGACAGTAGATGTTCTGTCATTGTGTTTTCGCTCCTTCCTGTCGCTTCTGGAGCCATTTGTAATGGATCTGTGCTATGAATCATCGTTTTACTAATTTGGGTTCAAAGCCTACACGCAGTACATCTCCCAAAACATTAAAGCTCAACACAGTCAGTAAAATAAGTAGACCCGGGAATAATGCCATATATGGAGCCTGTGCAATATATCCTTGGGCATTATTCAGCATACTGCCCCACGTAGCGTTCGGCAGCTGAACACCAAAGCCGAGGAAGCTCAGTGACGATTCCATCATAATCGCTGAAGCGATATTGTTCGTCGCCCCTACGATAATTACTGGAGTCAGATTCGGTACGATGTGCTTCATAATAATACCCAACGTGCTTTGTCCCGAAGCTTTGGCGTATAGTACATACTCCCGTTCGCGCAACGTCATTGTCTCTGCACGGACCACCCGGGCAATGTTCATCCACATGAGCAGGGCGATAATGACAATGATATTGCCGACGCCCGGCTTCAAAAACACACTCAGCAGCAAAATAACCAAGAAAGACGGAATCGACATGATCAGCTCCAAAACCCGCATAAGCAGATTGTCGATCCATCCTCCAAAATACCCGCTCACAATCCCTACCACTGCACCGATACTGGTCGCAATAATCATGGACGCGAAGCCTACCAGCAATGATACACGTCCGCCGTACAGTGCTCTTGTAAAATAGTCCCGCCCATAATCATCCGTCCCAAACCAGTGTGCCGCTCCCGGTGATTGGAGGCGCTCCAGCACATTCAACTTATTCGGGTCCTGCGGCGATAAAAATGCGAAAGTCGCCCCCAGTGAGAATACGATCAATAGTACGAGGGCGACGGCGCCCATTTTGCTCGTCATCAGCTCGATCCCAATATTGCGCCATTTGCTCCGATTCATGAATTCACCTCGTTGATTTAATTCTCGGGTCCGCAATGCTGTACAAGATATCCGCAAGCAGATTACCCAAAATCAGTAGCAGAGCGGAAAATAAAGTAATCCCCATGATGACGGGATAATCCATCCCTTTCACTGCCGTCATGCCTAGCGAGCCAATGCCCGGCCAGGAAAATACCGTCTCCGTCACAATGGCTCCAGCCACCAGGTCGGCAACCGACATACCGAGCAGCGTAATAATGGGCAACAGCACATGCTTGAGCACATGTCGAAACAAAACCAGTCTTTTTCCAGACCCGAACGCGTATTGAATCTGCACATACTCTTCTTTGAGTTGCGTAATCGTGCTGGAACGGATGTACCTCACATACACAGACAGAAACCCGAAGGCCAGTACAAAACATGGTAAAATTCCATGCTTGATCACATCCAGCACCGAGTCCGTACCGATGGTACGCATCCCTGTACTCGGAAGCCAATGCAGATAAATCGCAAACAAATAAATAAGTAAAATACCGAGCCAAAACAGCGGAACAGAAATCCCGATGTACGACATCAGATTAATGAGCTTGTCGATCCAGCGATTCCGATTAGCCGCAGCCGTCAAACCGAGCGGAATTGCAATCAGCACAGCCAATATGATGGATGCGCCCATCAACCCGGCTGTAGCCGGCAGACGATCGAGAATCTGATCCAGCACAGGCTGGTGATTAATTAGCGAGTAGCCGAGATCACCCGTCAGGCTCTTTTTAAGCCATAATATGTACTGCACATAAGCAGGCTGGTCCAGCCCCAAGCTATGCCTCATTCGTTCAATGTCTTCCAGATGCATATTCGGTGTAACAAAAGAGAGAACCGGATCACCTGGAGCCAGCTTGATCAAGCCGAAGCAGACGATGGACACAAAAAATAGCATCGGTATAACTTGCAGCAACCTTCTGGCGATGAGTTGTCTCATACGTTTCCCTCCCCCTTGCTGTTTTCGAAAAAAATAAGCTGGTGAATCCCAGCTTATTTTTGAAAACCCTGCCTTATTTGTGATAAATTTTGGACAAATCCTCGAAAATCACGACCGGCTTCAACACAGCCTGATCAATACCACCATACTGCTTGTCGAAGGCTACAATAGTCTTGGTGTAAGCAATCGGGTAGATGACAGCATCCTCAGCCAGCAGCTCTTGTACCTTTTTATAAATTGCTCCACGTTTAGTCGTATCCGACTCACCCGCGCCCTCTTCCAGCAGCTTATCTACTTCTTTATTTGAATAATGCGAATAGTTGGAAGATGATCCGGTGCTATACAAAATACGATACGCGTCAGGATCATACCCCATGATATAGCCGCTGATCGCCAGATCGAAGTCCTTGGCATTCGTATCGACGAATTTTTGCGACCATGCCGAGGAATCCATGCTGTTCACGTCCAGTTGAACGCCTATGTCCTTTAACTTCTGCTGAATATACAGCGCTTGTGCTTCCTGAACCTTGTTGCCGCCCGGTATGATAATGCGCAGCTTCAGTCCTTCAGCTCCAGCCGATTTCAGCAGCTCTTTTGCCTTGTTCACATCATTATTGAAAAATGCAACGTCGTTCGTGTGATACAGTACATCCTGTGTCAGAGCAGATTTCGCAGTATCTGCATAATCCTTGGAGCCATAGGATACTTGAATCAATTCATCCTGATTCAATGCATAAGAAAGCGCCTGCCGTACTTCTTTTTTGTTCAACTGCTTTGTATCACTGTTTTCATTAAACATCAGATAAGCCAAGCGACCTTCGCTGTAAGGGAAAATGTCAAACTTATCTGTTGCTTTAATGGTCTCTACATTTTGCGGATCGAGATAGTTTACATTGATCTCACCATTTTGAAGGGCCAAATTCGCAGCATTTGAATCTTTAACAATCCGGTATGTTACTGAATCCAGATGCGGCTTTCCGCCAACATAGTTATCAAACCGTTCGAGTGTAACGTACTCACCGGTTTTGTACTCTTTAAATTTGAAAGGGCCAGATCCAATCGGAGCGTTGTTTTTTGTACTCTTCTCAATATCCGCTTCATTCTCGAAAATGTGCTTCGGAATCGGGGATACCTGTACCAGTGCTGCCTCAAAAGCAGGAGCTGGCTGAGGAAGCTTGAAATCCACCGTTGTATCATCAACCTTGCTCGCCTGAACCGGTTTGCCATTAACCATAAAATTACTTCTCAAAAAGCTGTGCTGCTTCTCGTCCAAAATTTTGTTAATGGTGAAAACAATATCGTCAGCTGTCAGCTTCTCGCCATCATGCCAAGTCAGATTTTTTTTCAGTTTTAGTGTATAAGTCAGCTTGTCTGCTGAAGGAGTCAGACTGTCTGCCAAATAAAATGTCTTTTTACCATTGTTCACTTGAAACAATGGTGCGAATATCGCCTGATCTATCGTCAGACTTACCCGATCACCCGCATAATTCGGATTCAGCACCACCGGATCAGCTTGTACACCAATGATCAGGCTGCCGCCATCTTTAGGCTGTCCGTTATCAGCTGTTGTGGTAGCTGTACCGGGTGTATTCCCATTCGTCTCAGACGTAGATCCAGAATTCCCGCCGGAGCATGCACTTACAACCAACATCAATACAATAAATACCAATACACCAGTCAAATTACGACGCATCGCTCTAGCCCCCGTGTCCTCTTAGTATGTAATAAATTTATTATAAATCGGAATAGTCGGATTTACAATCGGTCAAAAACTGTTTATTCCCCTTGTCATTAGCATTCCAGACATTATGTGATCGAATCTAGAAAAAAGACACCCGTTAAGGGTGTCTTCAGAGTATCCACAAACTGATTAGTGCCAAGATGGCAGGCAGGCCTTGCTTTAATAAAATAGACTTATTGGCAGTTAATGCACCATACAACGCAGCCACTACCACACAAATGACAAAGAATAATTGGATTTGCCGCCCGAATATAGTATCCGGATAGAACAAGCCCCACACCAATCCGGCTGCCAAAAAGCCGTTGTACAGCCCCTGATTTGCAGCCAAGGATTTGCTTGCTTCCGCCAGCTCCTTCGAGGTGCCGAACGTACGCATCGCCCGCGGAGTCGTCCACAGAAACATTTCCAATATTAGAATGTACACATGCTCCAGAGCTACAATTCCGACCAATATTGAACTAAGTAAGCTCAAGTATATTCCTCTTTTCCACATAAAGTTACTATGAGGTGATTTTTAGATCGATCCTCGAAAAGTATAGTTCATCTTCCAAAAACAGTAAAGAGGCCGAGCCTAAGGCCCGGCCTCATTTCTACATGAAGCCTTACATCGTTCTTGCAAAATCCAACAAAGCTTTGGACATGCTGTTGATCTCGTCTGTAGATGCATTCACTTGTTGCGTTAGCGCGGCTTGTGTTTGTGTCAGCGTAGACATATTACCAATATTGTGCAAAATCCGCTCGATGAGTGTCTTCATTTCGTCCAGACTAGTCTCGATATTTCCGGTCGCATCAGCACTGTGTATGGCGAGTTTTCTCACTTCATCTGCAACTACCGCAAACCCCCGCCCCTGCTCGCCCGCACGCGATGCCTCAATAGCAGCATTCAGACCCAGCAGATTCGTTTGATTCGCAATCTCTTTAATGAAGTTGGAAATGTTTTGGGTCTCTTCTGCACTGACTTTGGCTTGATTCGCTGCCTCTGTCGATTGCTCCTGAGCCGTAGCCAGCTCCTGCGCCTGGTTACTAACCGAGTTAACGCCGTTCACCATTTCCGTAATGGAATCGGAGAGATGCTGGATTTTGAGCGTCAGCTCATCCGCAACAGCCTGCTTTTCCTTTTCGACAGTAATATCACGAATAGTACCCGCAATACGAATAGGCACTCCCTTGCTATCGCGTATGCTTCTTCCACTGTTTTGATACCAGCGATATTCGCCATTTTTACTTTGCAAGCGACATACCATGTCATATGGCGTACGATCTGAATAGTCATTTAAATGGTCAACTACAGCCTTAAACGCATGCTCGGCATCGTCAGGATGTATACGCGAGCTCCAACTGCTTAGTACACTCGGGAAGTCCTGCTCATCCTTAAAGCCCAAGGTGTGGCGGAATTGCTGGGACCACCAAAATATATTATCCGGGTTCTCGATATCTCCATCAGCCAGAATGACGTCATATGGAGCCTCCACCAAAACACGATTGATGAGATCATATCTTGTAACTAGAGCCTGAAGCTCCTCGGACTTAATCTTCTGGTCGTGCACATCCAATAGAGCGCCCGCAATCCGAAGCGGCACTCCCTGCTGATCGCGGATCGTCGTTCCGGTAGCCCGGAACCAGCGGTATTCTCCATGCTTCAGCTTCAAACGATACTGTACGTCATAAGGCGTCTTGCCCGTAAAATCCAGCAAATGATCCGACAATTCGGTCAATGCTCTGTCATGATCTTCGGGGTGCAGCCGGGATGCCCAGCTGTTTAATACATTGGGGAAGTCCTTTTCGCTCTGATACCCCAGCATAGCACGAAATTCTTCTGACCATGTGAACGTATTACTTGGATTGACGGGATCACCCGCAACCACCTCCATGTCCCATAAGCCAATCTCTATAGCCTTGGTAACAAGCTTCAGACGGATGTCAACATGTTGAGCATCCTTTTTCATGGACTCAAGCGCTTGGTTTACATTGTTTGCGATTTCTTGAACCTCGGAAGATTTGGATGAAACTTGTATTGCGGCAGAATAATCCTTCTGCTGTATTCTTTGTGAAAGTTTGCGGCTTTCTTCTACTAAAGGAGCAAGTGAGTGGGTCTCATTTTTTTTAAGAAACATATATGCTCTTCCCTTCTAAGCCAATATATAAAACGATATAGTTTAATATCGGAATTTTATTAAGAATCATTATAAATAAATCTAAAATAGCAAAGGTAATAAGAATCATTTTTATGTCCATATACCTATATTTTCATACAAAAAACATCGAAAAATGTCGAAAAAGGAAGGGTCTTAACAAGTTTGGAAACGAAAAGAACACCTTCGCATTACTTCGCAAAGGTGCTCTTTCTGTTAACTATTCCGTTCATTGCATCTTATTTAATTGAAGCGACGTATTCTTCGCCCTTTTCTTTATCATATTGGCCTTCCCATTTGGACATGACCACAGCGGCAAGCGAGTTGCCTAATACATTGACTACCGTACGCGCCATATCCAGAATGCGATCAATACCAGCGATAAAAGCCAAACCCTCCAGCGGGAGATTCACTGCTCCAAGTGTAGCGAGCAAAACGACAAAGGAAGCACCCGGCACCCCTGCAATACCCTTGGATGAAATAATCAAAACGAGCACCAGCGTGATCTGTGTCGTGATTGGCAGGTTAATTCCGTACATTTGGGCAATGAAAATCGCAGCCAGTGCCTGATACAGGGTGGAACCGTCCAGATTAAAAGAATACCCGATCGGAATGACAAAGGACGTAATTCCTTTAGGACATCCGAACTTCTCCATCTTCTCCATGATCTTAGGCAAAACACTTTCCGAACTGGCCGTCGAATATGCAAGCAACAGCTCACTTTTCAAAATTTTAACCATAGTCCAGAGTCGGGTACCACAAAGCTTGGCGATTATTCCAAAAACAATCACAATAAACAGTATCATGGAGCCGTACACCGACAAAACAAGCTTCAATAATGGCCATAACGAGGCCAATCCAAACTTGGCTACTGTCGTTCCAATCAGTGCAAATACACCGAACGGAGCCAGGCGCATGACCTGATTGGTTACCCAGAACATGGCATCGGCTACGCCTTCAAAGAAATTCAGCACAGGCTTGCCTTTGTCACCAATCGCCGCTACCCCTAATCCAAACAGTACGGAGAAGAATATAATAGCCAGCATATCTCCCTCGCCCAGGGCGTGAATAACATTGGTAGGAACAATATGCACAATCGTATCTATAAAGCTATGGCCTGACTTCTCTGCAGTCTCTACATAGGAATGGATATCACTCTTGGCCAGGTGGGACATGTCCACGCCGTCACCAGGTCGAACCAGATTGGCAACAAGCAGTCCGAAAAGGATGGCGATTGTCGTTACAATCTCAAAGTACAGAATAGACTTCCCGCCGAGTTTACCCAATTTTTTCATGTCGCCCACGCCGGCAACGCCGATAATGAGTGTTGAGATCACAATAGGCACGACAATCATCTTGATCAAGCGGATGAAAATATCGCCGATTGGCTTTAAGTAGACTTCCACCCCTGAATTGCCGTAAAATAAGGCACCAATAATAATACCTAAAGCCAGACCGATAAAGATTTGCATCGTCAAATTAATCTTTTTCACTTCGTGTCCCCCCTGGCTGATTTGTATATTTTTGCAGTATGCTGTTCTTAATATTCAAATGATGTTATTTATACTACAATCCGATCTATAAAAAACGACAATTATCTACAGCTGCATTTATTTTTTTCTATAAATTCACAAACTTTAACGGCAAGCCTGTGAATTTAGCTCACATTGCCTTTCTGACTGAATACCCAGGAGGTGAATATGGATGAAGTTGAATACGCTCCTTTTCCTGCTCATGCTTGTATTTGTACCGCTCGCAGGTGAGCTGAATATTCACCCGTTCGCTAATACATTCCGTCTCAGCTTTGGTACACCTGTATTTTTTTTCTTTCTGTTATCTATTCGTCATATTCCGCCTGCATTATCGGGAGTGCTTGCAGGGATAGCGGTAGTCGCCTTTCGCATCTTACTCAATCATTACACTCAGCCCGGCCTTCCCTTCGAAGAGTTGCTGACACTGCACGGCCCTACCTTTTTTTATTACATGGTCTACGGTCTGCTCTTCCAGCTCCTTAACATTAATGCTGAGCCTTACCGCGCACTCCGCGTGGGCATCCTCTCTGTAGGGATTGAGGTTGCCGCAAGTGTGTCGGAACTTAGCGTCCGGTGGAGCATTGACGGCGATTTCTGGGACATCATTAAGATCAGCAAAGTAGCTTTCATGGCTATGATCCGTAGCTTCTTCGTACTTGGGTTTTATAATATGATTCGGTTAAATCAATCGGTCCAGCATGAAGAGGCACAAAGGCAGCAAACGGAACGAATTTTACTCCTTGTATCGGACTTGTATGAAGAGTCGGTCCAGTTAGGCAAAACACTGTCACATGCAGAACAAATCACTCGTGAAAGCTACGAGCTGTACCGTGAGCTGCAACAGGATGAATCTCTGAAGGATAGAGAACATTACGCCAGACAGGCACTTCGTATTTCCGGACAGGTTCACGAGATCAAAAAAGACAGCCAGCGGATTTTTGCTGGTTTGTCCAAGCTGATTGATGCCGAAAGCGGAGTGCATTACATGGCTTCTCAAGAGCTTGGGGAGCTAATCATCCGAACGAACAGCAAATACGCGCAATCGTTGGACAAGTCTATTCGTTTTACCCTTGATGTCGATCCATTGTTACCCAAGCTGCATGTTTATACCGTTTTGACACTTATTAATAACCTGACAGCCAATGCGGTTGAAGCAATGAAGGACAACGGAAGGATTGACGTTTCCATTCGCTGTCTACCGGGAAAAGAGGATATAGCTTCCTTTAGTGTTACCGACAACGGTCCGGGTATTCCTCAACGGAAACGGGAAATGGTCTTCACACCAGGGTATACGACCAAGTATGATGAGGAAGGACAGCCGTCGACCGGTATGGGATTGTTTTATGTACGTGAGGTCGCGGAGAGCCTTGGAGGAACGATTGAACTGCAACAGGATGAAGAAGAGAATACAGATAGATTACAGACCACTTTTAGAATTACATTGCCTTTACGGAAACTGACGGAGAAAGGAAGATAGCCCGGATGCGTTTTTATATTGTGGATGACGATCAGGGAATTCGTTCTATGCTGGCAGACATTATTGAAGACGAAGGTCTAGGAGAAGTCATCGGGGAAGCAGAGGATGGTACCTACGTGAATAGCGGCCTCCTGGAGCTGAACCGGATTGATGTATTGCTGATTGACTTGCTGATGCCGCTTCGTGACGGCATTCAGACCGTGCGTGCACTCGGCGATCAATTCAGCGGCAAAATCATTATGATTTCTCGCATCGAATCCAAAAACATGATCGGCGAGGCATACTCGCTCGGTATTGAATATTATGTGGCCAAGCCTTTGAATCGACTGGAGATTATTGCAGTTATTCATAAGGTGGCTGAGCGTCTGCGCATGCAGCAGTCGATTACGGATATTCAGCGCACGCTTCAAGGGTTGTCGATGTTCACAACGAATAACCCAACGGCAACAATTGAACCGACCCGAAACATCGTAACTTCCGGGCAGTTTCTGCTCTCCGAAATGGGGATGATCGGCGAAGCCGGGAGTATGGATTTACTGGACATGCTGGAATTTCTGGACCAGTATGAGGAGGAAACAGGCAATCTATCTCCCTATCTGTTCCCGCCGTTGAAGGATATATTTGCTAATGTAGCGTCCAAACGGTTAGGGGCTTCAGCCTCAGCAGTAGAGCTGAGTAAGGAAATCAAAGCATCGGAGCAACGTGTCCGCCGTGCTATTTTCCAGACGCTAAGCCATATAGTATCGCTCGGATTGACCGACTATACCCATCCTAAATTTGAAAATTATGCATCCAAATTTTTTGATTTTACAGAAATCCGCAAAAAAATGCTGGAGCTGCAAAACAATGTGGAGCCTTCACTGTCCCAAGCCCGCATTAATACGAAAAAGTTCGTACAGGTGCTCTATATGGAAGCAAAACGGCTATTACACTAAAAGAAAAGCACCTGCATATCCCCATGTATCTATTACTTGGAGATTAACAGGTGCACATCGTTGATGATTAGATATCCCTCTAGTCCAGACTCTTTCCCTGCCACTCCATAGCTTCCAAGAGATCTACACCATCGGACAGCAGACGTTTCAAGACATTCAGTTCTTCCGAGCTGTAACGATTTAAAAATTGAAATAACTGCTGCTGTACCTCAGCATGCAGCCGCTCATGTACAAGAAAGAGTTTTTTTCCCAACGGGGTTAGCCGAAAATAAATTTCTTTTTTGTTGTCGTTCAGCTGGGTTCTGCGAATCCAGCCTTCCTTGAGCAGCTTGGTGCTCACTTTCGAAACGGTACCTTTGCTCAGCTCCATTCGTTGCGCTAAGGTTGTAACATTGATCGGCTCATGCCGCCCGATACAATCCATAACGTGCACATCCGTCATATTGAGCGAAGTCATTCCATCAAAATGCTCGCGGATTTCTTCGAGAAAGGTCATGCTCTCTCTCTGCTGATGCTGCTCCCACTGATGATTCATCTTAATAAGCAAATCATAGACATGCTGAACCGATGTCGCCTTTTCCATACGAACAAGTAGTCACTCCTTTGGCATACTCCTCCTTTTATTATAGCCCATATTTGTTTCGCAAGAAACAATATGGTCATGTTATGAACATACCCTTTCCCCTTTATACCAATGTGGCAATGCCGTCCTTAATCACACTCAATATATCCGTTTGTTTCATAGAAATGGCCCAAGCGATATACCCATCCGGACGGATGAGAACCGTATGCACATCTCTCCATCCCACTGGCAATTCTTCGGCTACGGCCTCCACATATGAAATATGTGAAAGTGAGCTATGGCGAAACTCATTCGATACCTCATTATCCTGTGCAAGATGGAGAAGTACAAAGCGGCCTTCATGAAGAAGATCGTAAGCATACGATGTCATTCCGTCAGGCAAATGCAATTCAAAATCAGCAAACCGTTTCCCGTTCAGTGGATGCTGCGGTATATTGCCAGCCGCCGGATAACATACATCCAGTGCACTAATCTGCTCTGCCATAGATTGATTAATTTCCGGATGGCGGAACCATTCCTCATGTAATTGGCGGTGTGCCAATACAGCAGGCGTAAAGTCCAATAAGCGGGTCTGAACCTCGGTATTCCGTAAGAACTGCGTATTAACCGGATAACGTTCGTCATGATAGCTACTCAGCAGCGTGTCTGGAGCCCAGCCACGAATCACTCCGGCCAGCTTCCATCCCAGATTTGCCGCCTCTTGCAAGCCAACATTCATTCCCTGTCCACCTGCTGGGAAGTGGATATGCGCAGCATCACCTGCTAGCAGGATTCTCCCTTTACGATAGGTCTGCGCCTGCCGCGTTGCATTCCCGAATCGAGATAACCAGCGAGGATTGGATACGCCAAGATCTGTACCGAGCAGATCATACAGTCCTGTCTGCACTTCTTCCAGCGTCACAGGTATGTCCTTCGGAATCTCCATCATTCGCGGTGTAGTCAAAATAACCCGATAAATATCTGGATACACGGGGGCAATCATCACCCCACCTCGTTCACTATATTCGGAATGTACGCCACTTTCAGGCGGATTGGCTAACTCTACATCCGCCAATACAGCGGTCAGAGTCGTATCCGTGCCCGGAAAAGCAATCCCGGCTTGTTTACGCACGATACTCCCAGCCCCATCCGCTCCTACGACATAAGCAGCAGTCATCACCGATACATTGGCTTGTGGTCCAGATGTGCATACACTCACCACCTCTACGCCCTGCTCGTGCTCTCGCACAGATACCACTTCCATTCCACGATGGACGACAACTCCCAGCTTGAGGGCATGCTCCTCGATCACTTGCTCTGTAATCACCTGTGGAATAAACAACGTATAATTAGAAGAACTATCAAGCACAGAAAAATCCAAGCGGGTATTCAGCATTGAAAAGTGACCCGTACGTATAGGTCTGCCGCGCTTCATAAACCGCTCCTTCAACCCACGCATATCAAACATCTCAAGCGTCCGTGGATGTAGCGTAAGCGCACGCGACTGGCCACTAGGCTCCTCTAAACGTTCAATTACACATACCCTTACGCTTGCTAATGCCAACTCAGCAGCTAACCACATTCCAACAGGTCCGCCGCCTACTACAATCACTTCGTAATCCATGTTCACACCCCTATCTAAAATCTTTATTTCCACCACCTAATTGTTTCTAGAGAAACAATATATACATACAGAAAGCTCCCCTTAACATTTCCGCATATATTAAACAACATATACAGCCATTTTTTATTGTTTCTATTGAAACAATATTATTGTAATTTAATTGAGAACAATTATCAACTACTTTATTAAAAAGATTTCTACCCTTTACTTTAAATCATGCATTCATTTCCATTTTATAAAATATAATTGTATAATCGTAAAATGAGAATAAGCTAGAAACAAGTTCTCCATAGAAGGGATGATGATACATGTCGGATGCAAACCAATTATTCGGTCAAGCACTGGTTAAATCACTGGTCGGGGAACGTGGACATATTCGAGTAGCTCGGGCTTTACCAGACATCGACGTCGAGCTGGCAGGGAAGAAAAATGCAGAAATGCCTTACAGCATTTATCAACTGCTGAAGCATATGATTTACTGGCAGCAATTCATGCTGGAGCATTTGGAAGGACGGAAGCCCCAGCTTCCGAGCAATGTCATGGAGAGCTGGCCCGAAGAGACTGGACCGCAAAGCGAAGAGGCATGGCAGGCTGTCATTAACGAATTTTTACAGGGCGTAGATCAGGCTGTACAGATTGCCGAAACCGCGCAACTGGATGATTCACTAGCTCATTTCCCAGGTGAAACGAAAGCAGGACTGCTGCGGAATATCGCTTCCCACAATTCATATCATTTGGGTGAAATCGTACTGCTGCGCCGGATTTATGGAGCTTGGCCACCACCCGGGGGCGGCTTTCCAGCTTAAAGGCAACACCACGCTCTAATCAAGATTTCCCCCATCCGCTGCTTCATACCTCCATCATTACGTTGGGATTTAGGCACCGCGAGGAACTCGCTTGCGTACCCTATATGGGAACCCGCTAACTCGATCTGAAGCCGTTCATCCGTAATAAGCTGCAATCCGAATAACGGTTCCCATGATGCAAGATCAAAGAGAGGTTTCGAGGTTATGGTGAGACACTTATATTTAAATCGTAATATCGCCTGTATGATCGTTATTAGCCTTATTGCTAACATGAGTGGGAGTATGATCCTTCCACTCTTTGCTATTTATGTAGAGCAATTCAGGATATCCGTACCCGGCATGAGCATTTTATTTTCTCTATTTTATGTAGGTAGATTTCTTGGTGGAGGCTTGGCAGGACGAATTTATGAAAAGATTGGCGCAAAACGCTTGGGGTTGAGCTTGCTTATTGCTGAAATCGCTTGTATGCTCCTGTTTCCAATTGCAACAAGCTTCATCATTTTATCCATACTGAGACTCCTCCAGGGCTTGGTAGCTATAGGGCTAACCGTCTTTGTAAGAGTCACGATCAACCATATGAGCACCGCAGAGAATCGAGGTACGCTCAATGGATATATCAGCAGCAGTGAAGGTGCCGGTATGATTTTAGGGCCTCTTATGAGTGGAGCCATTGTTTTTTATTTTTCTTTATCCATTCCGTTTTATTTCGTTGCTATTTTCTCATGTATATCCTTCGTTGCCGTTTCAAGAATGACCTTCCTCAGTTCTCCCTTAAAGCCACAAGAACAGCATGCGCCCCCTCTAAACTCCAAAGGAAAAACCATGCTAACGAAACAGCTACTGCTCTATTCCACCGTTCATTTCCTTGAAATGAGTGCATTCGCTATATTTTTAACGTACTTCTCTGTATATGCAACCCACAAACTCCATTGGAGCCCCGCAGAAATTAGCTTAGCTTTTACAATTATCGGCATATCGACCTTCATATCAGCCCCCTTTATTGGCAAACTATCTGATCTACTTAAGGATCGCTTGATGCTTTGTATCATCGGTCTATTGTTGATCATGGTGGAAATCATCTTATTTCTTTGGTTCACAGAACCGTGGATCGTATACTTAGGGATGTTCCTCGGAGGTATAGGAGGAGCCAGCTATCTGGATTCCTTTTACTCACAACTAGGGGACGTTATTCCTGAGGAAAATAGAAGCTCATTTATCGGCAACGTCGTATCTTTGTCCGAATTGGGGGCCATTGTGTCTCCGATCATCGCAGGGGCACTCATGGAACGATTTAGCATCAACACTCCCTTTTACTACAATTTGATTTTGGTGTTGATTGCTATGATTATTCAATATGTCATTCGTTTCAAGTCGAAATCTATAAGAAAAAGGCCAATTGCATAAGCAAATGGCCTCCTTTTTCATCACAGCTCCAACTCAACTGCAACCCCAAAATGATCCGATACAACTGGTCCAGTTTTCCCGTTCAGTACAACGGTTGAGGATTGTACCTGTGCAGCCTTATTGGAGAAGATAAAGTCAATGCGGAGCGGCTCCGCATTACTTTCCCAGCCAGCAATAGCTTTAATCACCGTGTGGCCATCATCACGTACTGCTGCATTCGGATAGGTGTCCGACCAGCCGGATTGCAGTACATAGTCATATCCTTCTCCGCGCACTTCAGCCGCGTTGTTGAAATCACCCATCATGAACACAGGAGTCGGAGCAAAAGAATTTAGCACTTTGGTTGTACGATCCCATAGTCCACGGAAGGATTCTTCATCATTCCACCAGTTAAAATGTCCACTTACAAACCAGGCCTGCACTCCGTCCACCACAGTTTGAATACCGACAATTTTACGTGAGCGGTAGTTGTCATAATCCTGTAGCGAGGAAACATATTCGTTCACCGTAGCTGTAATCGGTGTTTTCGACAGAATCGCCAACCCCTCGTCGTATTTGGCAAAACCAACATGCGCGGGAGCCCACGTCCAATGATAGCTATCAGACAATAGCCCGTTCAGCACATAAGCATAGTTATCACGCTTAATGACAACTTCAGGATCTGCGCTATGGTAAGTGCCCAAATCGTCCGCTGACAAAGGAGCCTCTTCCATGGACTGGTTCACTTCCTGTAAAGCAATGACATCAAACTGCTGTTCATCAATAAAAGCAGCCAGTTGCTTTAGCTTATCGTGCTGGTTTTCTTCCATCCAAGCATGTGCATTTAAGGTTAACAACTTCAAAGTAATCACCTGTTGAGTATGTCTTGTATATCTGATTTAAGCACATCAGCCTTCGGTCCGTAAACCGCCTGCACCCCATTATCTACTTTTATCAAGCCCAAGGCACCCAGCGCTTTCCACGTTTTTTCGTCCCCAACGGCATCTGTATCCTTCACCGTTACACGCAGACGGGTCATGCAAGCGTCCACCTCGACAATGTTCTGCTCACCCCCAAGTGTCTTTATGATATCCGTAGCCAGTTGATTTTGAGTGGAAGTAGCTGCCACACCCTCTGTCTTCGTACTCCCTGCCTCGGAAGTCCCTTGGGGCTCCTCATCCGTATAGTTCCCCAGTCTTCCCGGCGTAGCCATTTGGAATTTACCGATCATAAAATAAGCGATAAAGTAGGTTGCTACCGCAAACACCACACAAGTCAGCACGAAGTTAATAATATCCTGCACCAACCCCGCATTTATAGACAACGGCATTCGAGTCAGCAGTTCAATCATACCAAATGAATGTAAACGCAAATGTATGATATCGGCCATTCCGAACGCAATACCGGTAAGAATAGCATAAACCACATACAGCACAGGCGCCACGAACATAAACATGAATTCCAGTGGCTCCGTTACCCCTGTTAAAAAGACAGCTGCGGCTGCCGAAAAGATCATCGACTTGTACTTGCTGCGTTTGTCTTTGTCTACACGGCGATACATAGCCACCGCTAGTCCCATAAGGATACCTGCTCCACCAATCATTTGTCCTACCTTGAAGCGGGCAGGCGTCACGCCTTCCAACAAGCTATTGTAGGCTGTCGGATCGGTACCACGAAGCGCACTCAGGTCACTTGCCCAAGCCAGCCACAGCGGGTCTTGCCCGGCAACGACACTTCCTGCCCCGGAACCTGTAAGCGTCGTGTAAACGCCTCCAAGTTGAGTATAGTTAATAGGAACGGTCAGCATATGATGAAGTCCAAAAGGAATCAGCAGTCTTTCCAGTGTACCATAGACAAATGGCGCTACAAAAGGAGCCGATTCTCCCGAAGTCGCCAACCAAATGCCGAACTGATTAATTCCCCCTTGGACAAATGGCCAGATGGCAGACATGATCAAACTTACGATGACAGACCATAAAATCACGACAAAAGGAACAAAACGTTTACCGTTAAAAAAGGCTAAAGCGTCCGGCAGCTTGCGGTAATTATAATACTTGTTAAATACCACCGCTCCGACGAATCCGGAGATGATACCGACAAACACGCCCATGTTAAGTGCAGGTGCTCCTAAGACAGAGGTAAAATAACCACTGACCGGAATCGATGCACCGAAGAGTGTATGGGTGGTTGCTCCCTCCTGGGTTAACATCTTCGACGATACGCCCAAAATCGTCCCTGTTGAAACATTGATGAGAACAAAGGCAATTAATGCCGCAAAAGCCCCGCCCGCTCGTTCCTTAGCCCAGGAACCACCAATCGCCACGGCAAACAGTATGTGTAAATTATTGATAATACCCCAACCCAAATTCTCCATAACCCCGCCGACGGTCAACCAGAAATGGATATCACCAGCCAACATCGCCACTACTTTACCAAGCGAAATCATAATCCCGGCTGCCGGCATAACAGCAACAACCACTAGCAGTGCTTTCCCGAGCTTTTGCCAAAAATCAAATGATAGAAGTTTTTTCATGCTCCTTCAATCCCCATCCCTTATAGTATGTACAGCGTTGTTTGTACCCTATAAACATTATGCAATCGGTTGCACAATTATTATAATGATATCGCTTTCTATTGGCAATACCCTAATTGTAAATATCTTGGCTAATGATCATAGAAATACTCGAAAAAGCCGCTAATTTGTTGATTTTCGAGCAATATCGTATGATAGAACATAATATTTCCTGCTTGAGATAGCAAAAGGAGACGAAGACGATGGCAGTAACCATCAAAGATGTCGCAAAACGTGCTAATGTTGCTACTTCCACCGTATCCCGTGTCATTCAAGACAGCCCCAAAATCAGCGAAGCGACCAAGGCACGTGTCCGTAAAGAAATGAAGGCGCTTGGCTATGAACCCAACTATTCAGCTCAGAGTCTGGCTAACCGTGTCACACAGTCAATTGGCATCATTATGCCTGAATCGGATGTGGCAATCTTTCAAAATCCGTTCTTTCCGGAAAGCCTTCGCGGGATCAGCGAATGGGTAAATGAGCACAACTATACACTGTCCATTGTCACAGGAAAAACGAGCGATGAATTGCTATCCCGCGTGAAGCTGATGACCCGGACCGGGCGTGTTGACGGCTATATTGTTCTGTACTCCAAGCAAAAAGATAGCATTGTGGAGTACCTTCATAAAGAAAAAATACCTTACACCGTAATCGGTAAGCCTCAGCAATTTGTCAGTGAAACTACTCATGTAGATAACGATAACTACCAGGCTGCCAAGGATGTGGTCACTTATTTGACTGGGCTGAATCATCAGCACATTGCTTATGTTGGCGGTGATCATGAACACATCGTGAATATTGAAAGACTCCGAGGCTACCAGGATGCGTTGCGAGAGGCAGGCTTGCCTTTACCCAAGGAATACGTGGTCAGGGAGCCATTTAATCTGGAGGACATGCGCACATTATTGCAGGCCACCCCGCCGCCTACCGCGATGATCGTTAGCGACGACCTTGTAGCCATGGCAGTACAGAAAATGCTTTCTCAGCTAGGCGTGTCCATGCCAGAGCAGTTATCCATGGTGAGCTTCAATAATCTAATGCTAGCTGAGCTGATGAATCCCCCTCTGACTTCCGTGGATATTGATATCTTCACTCTAGGTTATCAGGCAGCCAAAAGCCTGATTGAAAAAATCGAGGACCCCAAGGAATTGACCAAGCACATCATTGTTCCCCACCGAATCGTGGAGCGCAAATCCAGCCAATTACTATGATTCTTAGCGGAATGAACAAGAACTGATTTTGTGGAAACCCATAAAATCAGTTTTTTTTGCGTTGACAGGGCAAACGGTTGCACTATATACTGAACTCGCTCATATACTGGTTTCGTTAAAACAACGATCTCATTTTCCGAGAGGGGTACGCAATCATGGTTTACAACCGATTATTTGACGTAGATAGCTGGAAGCTGACAACACACACTCTACATAGCACACACATGCGATTACAGGAAAGCATAACGTCCATAGGCAACGGTTATATGGGCATGCGCGGCAATTTTGAAGAAGCTTATTCAGGTGATCATCATCAGGGAACGTATATCTCCGGTGTATGGTTCCCCGACAAAACAAAGGTCGGCTGGTGGAAAAACGGCTATCCTGAATATTTTGGTAAGGTCATCAATGCCATGAACTTCATCGGCATCCGTCTGATCGTAAACCAAGAGGAAGTGGACTTATTTACGGCACACATCAGCGATTTTGTGCAGGAGTTGGACATGAAACAGGGTATCCTGCGACGCACCTGCACCGTGAACGATCAGGTTCGTATCACTACGGAGCGTTTTCTGAGCATCACCACTCGTGAGCTATGCCTGATTGATTACCAAGCAACGAATATAAGCGAGCAGCCTCTAACCATAGAGCTTATCCCTTATTTGGACGGCAATACGAAGAATGAAGACACGAACTATGACGAGGTTTTTTGGTTGGAGGAGGCCCGAGAGGTTCAAGAACAATTCATCAGCCTGTCCACAACAACTATAGATAATCCCTTCGGTATTCCGCGCTTTACCGTAAACGCTACCATGGGTATTGTGACCGAGGGACAGGATCTGCAGACGACGGAAGAGAGCTTTTTGTATGCTGCACGCCACTATCAATACAGCGTCGCTCCGGGCGACAGTATCCAGCTGCAAAAAATTGTGGCGGTTACCACCTCACGGGATATGGAAAAGGATGCACTGATTCCACAAGCTGAACGCATCGCTGTGGAGGCTGTGAACAAAGGCTACACCTCCCTCAAGCAGGAGCATGTCGCAGCTTGGGCTCGACGTTGGGACAAAGCAGATGTAGAAATCGAGGGAGATACAGAGGCCCAGCAGGGAATACGCTTTAATATTTTTCAGCTGTTCTCTACGTACTACGGCGAAGATGCCCGTCTAAATATTGGTCCCAAGGGCTTTACAGGTGAAAAATATGGCGGTGCCACCTATTGGGACACAGAAGCATATGCCGTACCTATGTACCTGGCGCTTGCAGACCCGGATGTAACCCGAAATCTGCTGCTGTACCGTCACCAACAACTAGAGGGTGCCAAGCATAACGCAGCCCAGCAAGGGCTACGGGGTGCACTATACCCTATGGTTACTTTTACAGGTGTGGAGTGCCATAACGAATGGGAGATTACCTTTGAGGAAATCCACCGTAACGGGGCCATTGCGTATGCCATTTACAATTACACCAATTATACGGGGGACTTGACCTATCTGCATGACTACGGCGTAGATGTACTGGTCGAAATTAGCCGCTTCTGGGCCGACCGGGTTCATTTTTCCAAAAGCCAGCAGCAGTATATGATCCACGGGGTTACCGGGCCGAACGAATACGAAAATAACGTCAATAACAACTGGTATACCAACACGCTGGCTGCATGGGTTTTGAAATATACATTATCGGTCTTGCCTCAAATTTCGACTGAGAAAGCGCAGCGCCTGGCAGTTACGGCTGATGAGCTTGCACATTGGCAGGATATCGTCACTCACATGTATTATCCCTATGATGAGGAGCGGGAAGTCTTCGTACAGCACGATACCTTTATGGATAAGGATTTGCAGCCTGTATCCGCCCTTGATCCCAGCAACCTTCCACTAAATCAGAAATGGTCATGGGATAAAATCCTGCGTTCCTGCTTCATTAAGCAGGCAGATGTGCTGCAAGGGCTGTATTTCTTTGGAGACCAGTTCACGCTGGAAGAAAAAGCACGCAATTTTGCATTTTACGAGCCCATGACTGTTCATGAATCCAGTCTGTCCCCGTCCATTCACGCCGTGCTGGCTGCCGAACTCAAAATGGAAGAAAAAGCAGTCGAGATGTATAAGCGGACGGCACGTCTGGATCTGGATAACTATAATAACGATACCGAAGACGGCCTTCATATCACTTCCATGACGGGAAGCTGGCTGGCGATTGTACAGGGATTTGCCGGGATGAGAACCTATAATGAAACATTAAGCTTCTCCCCCTTCTTGCCTCAAGACTGGACCAAATATACGTTTAAAATCAACTATCGCGGTCGCTTGCTAAGTATTCTCGTACAGGAAAATGAAGTGATCATTACCCTGTTGGATGGAGAACCGCTGACGCTAGAGCTGTATGGACAGCCAACGCACATTACCAGTGGGCAGCCGTTAATGACGAACAGCGTTTCATAAATCGGGCAGACAGGGGGAAACCAAATGAAGGCAGTCATTTTTGATCTGGACGGAGTCATTACAGATACCGCCGAATATCATTTTCAGGCATGGGGCAGCTTGGCGGCAGCGTTGAACATCCCTTTTGATCGGGAATTTAATGAACAGTTAAAAGGAATCAGCCGTACGGAATCGCTCGACAAAATACTGGCGCGCGGTAACCTGTCCAATTCGTTTTCAGAAGAAGGCAAGCAAGAACTAGCCACACGGAAAAATACGGAGTATCAGCGGCTCATCTCAGCTGTAACTCCCTCGGACATTCTTCCAGGGATTAAAGCGCTTCTGACAGAACTTCGTGAAGCCCGAATCGGCATCGCTCTGGCCTCTGCAAGCAAAAATGCAGCGTTTATCTTGGAGCGACTGGAGCTAGCGTACTATTTTGACAGTGTGGTGGATGTTACCGCCATTCGGCATGGCAAACCTGACCCGGAAATTTTCCTCACCGGAGCCGCAAATCTGGGCGTTCAGCCTGCCGACTGTATCGGTATAGAGGACGCACAGGCTGGCATACAGGCGATCAAGGGTGCCGGGATGTTTGCGGTCGGTGTAGGAACACCTTCGCAAATGCAAGGTGCGGATATCGTGGTAGCCACTACTGCCGAGCTTTCTCTGAGCATATTGGAGGCACATTTCTACGAGTTCAAAAAGTAACCTCCACTCGGAGTAGTTTATATGGCGTTATCACGGGGATAGAGCACCCTCGCCTCATATGTATGACCAACGACGGACACCACTGGTGTTCGTTTTTGTTTACATATACTCAAAAAAACTCCCTCTGTCTCTCGCGTCTTCAGCTCCTCCATCGTCGAACACGTTAGATTACCATTCCATGAATATTTATCACCATTTTACACATATTACATGTATATCGTGATTTAAGCTTTTGAAGGAGGACGAGTCATGGCAAGATCACTCGAGGAGAAATTGGACCATCTAAAAAAGACCCTGGGTCATCTTCCTGATGTCGTCTTCAAAAAGATGGATGTGGGGCAAACGGGAGTTCATGTAGCTATGGTCTATCTCTCTGGCATCGCGGATACAAGTATGATTAACGAACAAATCGTTAAGCCGCTCATTTTGACTGGAATCCGTGAAAACCACTCCCAAGTTAATCCGCAAAAACTGAAGGAAGAACTGGTACAGCAGACGGCTTTTACGATCGATATGAAAGAAGGAACAGACCTTGAGGCGTGCGTAATTGAAGTATTATCGGGAAATACTTGTCTGCTGATCGAAGGAACCGATGAAGCCTTCTTTGCTTCTACAGGCAAGTTTCCTCAGCGAAGTGTCAAGGAACCAAGCACCGAGATTTTGGTGAGGGGACCGAGGGAAGGTTTTATCGAAGATTTGGAAAGCAACCTGGCAATGGTAAGGCGGCACATCAAAGATATCAGTTTTAAAATAGATAAAATAACTATAGGAAGAAGATCTTCCCGAAAATTAGCGATCTTGTACATATCGGATATCGCAAATCCGGAGCTGGTTCAGGAAGTGAAGCGAAGAGTCGAAACGATTGATGTGGACGATGCTTCCGATACCGGGATTATTGAGCAATGGATCGAGGAACATTCGTGGTCTCCGTTCCCTCAGATTCAAGCCTCTGAACGCTCGGATAAAGCTATAGCTGCTTTAATGTCTGGAAGAGTTGTCATTATGCTTGATGGCACGCCTTTTGTTTTGATCGCTCCCATGACCTTCTGGATGCTGGCCCAATCCCCAGAGGATTATTACGAGCGATTTCCATTAGGAACATTTTTTCGTATGCTTCGTTTAACGGCTCTGTTCATTGCAACATTCCTGCCTTCGCTGTACGTTGCACTTATTTCTTTCCATCCTGGATTAATCCCGCCTGAGCTGGTGATGTCTATCGCTGCCTCAAGGGAAGGAATTCCTTTTCCCGTTTTTGTGGAAGCTCTAATTATGGAAGTGGCATTGGAAATATTGCGCGAGGCCAGTCTGCGGCTACCCAAAGGGATAGGACAGGTCATCGGTATTGTAGGCGGTCTTGTTATTGGACAAGCAGCTGTTGAGGCCGCGGTCGTAAGTGCTTTCCTGATTATTATCGTGGGTCTCACCGCAATTGCATCCTTTGCAAGCCCGCAGTACAGCGGAAGTATTGGAATTCGCCTTCTTCGTTTCCCCATTATGATGATTGCAGGGATTTATGGGCTGTATGGCGTGATTTTATCCTTTATTTTTTTGGGTGTGCACATGGTCCAGATCAAAAGTTTTGGAGTTTCTTACATGTCACCTCTAGCCCCAATTCGGCTAAGAGATCAACAAGATACTTTAATTCGGGCTCCTTTTAAATACCTCAAAAAGCGTCCTATGATGCTAAAGACACAGGACGAAACACAATCTAATAGGAAAAGGAAGTAAGCCTATGATCGCTTTCATCTATCTGTCTCGTCGAATCCTATGGGTACAAAAATGCGTTGCCGTATGGATCGCATGTGCTCTCCTCACCGGTTGTTGGGACAGCAGAGAAATCGATAACTTGAGTATCATCCAGGGCGTCGCCATTGATACGGATCAGCAGGATATGCTGGAACTTACCTACCAGCATTTAATAGCGCAGAAATCCAAAAAAAATATGTATAGCAACGTAACAACCTTTAACAAAAATTCCATTCAGACTGCTTCCAGGGAACAGGCAAAGCTAGTGTCCCGTGCTCCCTTATATAGTTTTATTCGCTTAATTTTGATTAGTGACCAAGCTTTACAAAAAACAAGAATCGACCAATTGTTGGATACGTTTACCCGTTCCTATAAACCGAGTCGAAAATCACTTGTTATGATCGTAAAGGGCAGTGCGAAAGAAGCGCTCAATAAGATCGGCAAACATAAAGAGATACCTTCCATTGACCTTGAAGCATTGGCTAAAAATAGCGATTTCAACTCCAAAATACCTCATAAAATAACATTAGGAGAAATTTCCACCCATATTTCACAAAGAGCTGACTTCGTCATTCAATGCCTAGAAACCAATGAGGGCAACCACTTCTCAGGCGCAGCCTTGGTCAGCGGCAAAACGAAGAAATTGGCTAATTGGCTAGATGAAGAGGAAGTCATCGGGATCAACTGGATGCTGGGAAAAACGCGGGGTTCAATTATTAAAACAGAGGACCCGAAGTCGGAACAATCCATGGTCTTTGAAGTTGAGGATGCCCACAGCAAACTTATCCCCCACCTCAACGGACAGGATCTTTCCTTTACGGTTCGTATTAAAACAAACATTAAATTAAATGAAAACTTAGATATTTATGCCGATCTCTTGAAGGAACCGTTCATTCGAACCGCTAAAGAAGCGGCGCAAGAAGAAATCAAACAGACAGTATCCCAATCGTTAAACACGCTTCAAAAAAAAATGAGATCAGATGTAGTCGGTTTCGGCACAAAGGTAAAAGTGAATTATCCCGCTTACTGGGATCGGGTAAAGGAAAATTGGCAAGATACATTCAGTCAAATACCGATCGACGTTCAGGCTGAAGTACAGATTGACCGAACAGGTGCTTATACAAAAGGAGAGGGAGCGTAATGTCCAACATACCTTCCATGAAACAGGAAAAAATCTCTACCCTTCAAGCCTTACTTACAGTCACTTCGACCGTGTATGCTGTGGGAATTGTCAGTTTACCAAGAACCATCGCGGAGAAGACTCAAACGCCCGACGTGTGGCAGGGACTCTTGCTGGCAAGTCTGCTTGGGGTAGGCGTCGTTTTTATCAACGTTAAATTGTGCCAGAGATTTCCAGGGAAGACGTTCTATGAGCTCAATCCTGTGATCGCAGGTAAATTTATCGGTCTTCTCATCAATATTGCATTTATTGTACACTGCACGATGATCTGCTCTCTTGTATGCAGAATGATGGCGGAATTCCTCAAAGGCCTTGCATTGGAAAGAACGCCATTAAGCATGATTCTCTTGCCGTTTCTTCTGCTTATTGGGTATTTGACCTGGGGCGGTCTCCATGCAATGGTTCGATTGGTCGAGCTTTTTTTTCCTTTAACCTTTATTGTTTTTTTATTGTTGATCATCCTCAATATCAATCATTTTAATCTTGATAATTTGCGCCCTGTTTTCCATAAAGGATGGCATCCGATCTTCGAATCTCTTAAGGTTATACCTTTCTCGACAATAGGTTTTGAATCCATCCTTATATTGACTAATGTGATGGTCAATCCACAAAAAGCATGGAAGGCAGGGTGGATCGGCTACTCAATTGCAATGGGTTTGTATCTCTTGATGGTAACGATGGTCGTTGGCTGTATGTCGGTTGAAGAAGTTTCCCGATTGCAATGGCCGGTCGTTTCTTTTGCACAGCAAATTGAATTCCCCGGCTCGTTCCTGGAACGGTTTGAAATATTATTTATCATTTTGTGGACGATCAAAATTTTTATGACCGCCGCAAATTATTATTTCTATATGGTAGCCGGGATCAGCCAACTCACCCAAAAGTGGAACAGATACATCTGTTATCTCCCGTTAATTTTAATATTTTCCCTGAGCATGTATCCCCAAAACTTTATTGAGATAGGCAATTTTGATAAAATATCAGGTTATTTTGGAATAATTATAGCCGCGGCAGTACCCTCCGTGCTTCTGGTTATCTCTATGGTCTTGCATCGAAAAGGCAATCCCGATGAGAAAGAATGAGAATGCCTCTCTTCCCGATGATTCACCCCACCTTACGCTATAGTGTAAGGTTCTTTCACTTTTACCCGGCGAATATTCTTCGAAATTTTCCAACTCTCCCTCCACTCAATTTATATTCGTGAACTGATATAATGGAAGAGTTAAGCTACTATTAGATCAATATCAGATCAACTATTCTCTCTTAGGAGACTATTGCATATGAAACCAACCTATCTTATGGATGATATACAGTGGCAACAGCTTGTTCAGAACGTGGCTGACCATTTTAATGACGTGACGATCAAACGAGGTTTCCAATATTTTAAGCAAGGAAAGGTAAAAGAATTCGCAATGCCTGATGCCGACCATATTGCAGCTGTCGTGGATGGAAGCGAGCTATACGAGGTGGATCTCCACTTGAGCGCTTTTGCTGCCAGCAGATGTACATGCCCTGTCCACACCAACTGCAAGCATATGATCGCCGTACTACTGAATTACGCGAATGAACAGGAACGTTCCGTACATGCTTTAGTGAACGCACATTCGGCGGGATTCACTCGATTGGCGGCAAAAGCTGATACGCGTACCACACTTCCTTCCCGGTCGAATTTTTCACCTGATCACAAGGAAACAACACGAAATACTCTCAGTCAAACTGCAAGCCAAATACCGGACATGCCCATTTCAGAGTGGCATGATCTGTTCGATCAGTGTATCGCCCTTAACCATGTAAACACACAAAATTCTCAATTTGTCCAAAGCGCTTTAGCCTCGATCTATGCTGTGAAGCCGCCGCTTTCACCCGGCATGCAACAGCTATACGGACTGCATGCTCATCTACGTGTGCTGGAAAAGCTGGTGCCTCAGTCTCCCATGCCGGGCTATCCCTCTCATACCTATATGGGGTATTACACGCAAATCGCCGCCGATGAGCTTAAAGAAGCTATCGAGCGTGATTTTGAAAGCCCGCTGGGGCTGACCGATGAACCGATGCAAGAAGCCCGTATCGCAGAAACCTTAGCCTATTTGCGCCGAAAAATGCTGACAGAATCGCGTAATGGTACTTATTTTTCAGACACGTATTATCAGTTTTGGCTGAACTGGATGCACCCCGAAAGACAGGACTCCAGCATATATACGGAGGAATTACAGCATTTACAGGCGGCTGAGGAGGATCTCGGCACAACTTTAGCACGGCTTCCATGGATGTTGGCTCGTAGCTGGATGCATATTTACCAATCGCAGGATAATGAAGCCTGGGTACTTCTTCAGGAAGCGGAACGAGCTTTTCCACTAAAAATCTCTTCCAACCAATTGCTTTTGTTCTTACAGGCGTTGCGCAAAGCCGAGGATTGGGCACGTCTCAAGGACGGACTGCGGCATATCGGTCCCCTGCTTCACAGTCATCGGGATGACCATTTACAGGATTATATGCATGATTGGGATGTGGTTTTGCAGCACCTTCCAGAGGCAGAGCAGGACATGTGGGACACGCTGGTGGGTATGCTCCCATTTGCCGGGGGAATGTATGAAGAGGCGCTGCTTGCCCACGAAAAATGGCGGTCATGGATCGACTATCAGCTAAGCATACGCAGTGAACCTTTGAGTTTTCGGGTGAGTGTGTTGCAGCCCATTGAAAAGAATGCGCCTGAGTTACTACTCCCCTTTTACCATCAGGCGGTAGAACGCTATGTTTTGGAAAAAAACAGGGCCAGCTATAAAGCAGCAGTCAAGCTGTTAAAGCGACTGTTCAAGCTGTACAAGAAAATGAAGCAAGAATCACGCTGGGAGCTGTTCTTCACGACCTTCACCAGCCGTCATAGCCGCCTGCGGGCGCTACAGGAGGAATTGCGGAAAGGGAAATTGTTATCATGAGTCAATATACCGAAACGATTACCGTGCATATCCAATTAACTACCTATGGAGACGCGCTGATCTATGGCGACTCCTCCATGAACTATAGCATTTCCGGCCAAATTCTGAAGCAGCGTTTGTTTGCTTGGCATGAGGCTTCGTTTTATGGCACCGAGCTGGAGATTCAACATGTTCAAGACACGGATATTATCCTGCTGCCCTCGGAGCAAGTGATTCCTTTTCTGGCAGAGCAGGAACTGCTGAAGCACATCGAATGGATCTGGGACGAGGCCCATGCCCCGTGGCTTCGGCTGATCCCTTTACTTGCTCACTGTATTGAAGCGAAAGCATATGTCCCCAGCTTCACGGCATTCCAGGCAGGGAAGCTGCAATGGAAGTGGGATGCGGAAGCACTGGAAAACATCCAACCGGCAGAGCTTGCTTTGCTAGGCAGCTTGGAGAAGGGCGAGCAGGATGGGCTGATAGCGGCGTTCTCGGCTGCCGTATTTCAGCGCTGGTACGGCACCGAAGCGGAAGCCGCCGATTTGCGAAGAGAATATCCGATTCTCTTCGCCCCCAACCGCCCGGCCGCGGCGGGTCTAGACGCGCAGGCCTGGCTCATCGCCATCGGCTGGAAAGCCGATACCGCGCCATTTCGGCCGCTTCTGCAACTGCTGGAGCCAGAGCTGGAGGACGACGAGCCGTCCTGGCAGCTCAAGCTTGTGTTGCAGGACAAGCAGGACCCGGCGTTGCTGGTGTCTGTACAGCTCGCCGATGATGGGTACGCATCCGGCTCATGGCCCGATGCCTGGACAGCACATGTCCGTGAGCGCTCAGCGGGGTGGCTAGAACGCTTGACCTCGATTTTGCCTGCCGGGCAGCGTGCCGGAAGCCGCGATGACGTGCTGAATCACCCACTCTCCGACGAAGCAGCGTGGCAATTTCTGACGACCGACAGCCAGCTTCTGCTGGAAAGCGGTTGGCAGGTGCTGCTCCCGGCTTGGTGGGAGGCAGCTACCCGCAAGAAGCCGAAGTTGCGGGCCAAGGTACGCCCAGGCGAAGGGGCGGGAGAGCGCACGAAGGGCAGCTCGCTGTTCGGACTGGACTCGATTGTCCAGTTCGATTGGCGTGTTGCCATCGGTGATGCCGATCTGAGCGAGTCGGAATTCGCTGAGCTCGTCGCTCGCAACGAGCGCTTGGTGCGCTTCCGCGGGCAATGGATCGCGCTCGACCCCGCGCTGCTGGCACAGATCCGCCGGGCCATGGCCGGGATCGACAGCGCTCAGGGATTGTCCTTCCAGGACATCCTGCAGCTACACCTGCTCGGCAACGCCGACGAGCCTGAAGGCGACGCCTCGGGCGAGCAGCCGGAGGATGCGGCACGCTTCCGACTGGAAGTCGAGCTGAATGCCCATCTGCTGAAGCTGATCAGCCAGCTCGGACGACAGTCGGAATGGCCTGCATTGGACGTGCCGGATGGGCTGCAAGCCGAGCTGCGAACGTATCAGCGGGACGGGTATGCATGGCTTGCCTTTTTACGGCGTTTTGGACTGGGTGCCTGTCTGGCCGATGACATGGGACTCGGTAAAACAGTGCAGTTTATTGCTTATTTACTGCACCTACAGGATATTGCCGCCGAGACAGGCGTCCGCTCCAGTTCGCTGCTGATTTGCCCGACTTCGGTGCTGGGCAACTGGCAGAAGGAACTCAGCCGCTTCGCCCCTTCGCTGAAGGTGATGCTGCACTATGGAAGCAAGCGGGAGCAGGGAGACTTGTTCCGCGAAGAAGTCGAGCAGGCCGATGTCATCCTGACCTCCTTCGCTACGGCAACCCTGGATCAAGAGCTGCTACAAAGCATGACCTGGGATTCAGTCTGCCTGGATGAAGCGCAAAACATTAAAAATGCGCAAACCAAGCAATCCACAGCCGTGCGCAGCTTTCCTGCACGTCATCGGATTGCGTTGACTGGGACACCTATTGAAAATCGGTTGTCCGAGCTATGGTCCATTTATGATTTTATCAATCCAGGTTATCTGGGCAGCTCACGCGCCTTTAGCAATCGCTTTATGAATGCTATTGAGAAGGAACATAACGAGCAGCGCACGTTAGATTTGCAAAAGCTGGTTCAGCCCTTCATGCTGCGACGCAAGAAGAAGGACCCAGCTATACAGCTTGATTTGCCTGACAAGAATGAGATGAAAACGTACATTCATCTGACCTCTGAGCAGGGCGCGCTCTATGACCAGATTGTCAAAGAGTTGATGGAACGGATGCAGAAGCTGGAAGGGATTGAGCGGAAAGGAGCCATTTTATCCGCCCTGACCCAGTTGAAGCAGCTTTGCGACCACCCAGCCCTCTTAACCAAGGAGGCGCTCCCGGATGCAGCGGCTTCCGGTTATAGTCAGTCCGATCTTGAAGCGGTCATTAGCCGTTCATCCAAGCTGGAGCGCATTCTGGCTATGGTCAAGGAACTGCGGGAGGAGGGCGAGCGCTGCCTTATTTTTACACAGTATATTGGTATGGGTCAGATGCTCCAACGGGTACTCGCTCAGGAGCTGCAAGAGCCCGTGCTCTATCTGAACGGCAGCACATCCAAAACTGCGCGTGACCGAATGATTGATCAATTCCAATCTCACACGCTCCCTCCTGCCGAGCAGCCATCTGTGTTTATTTTGTCGCTCAAAGCCGGGGGGGTGGGCCTGAATCTGACGGCCGCCAACCACGTCTTTCACTTTGATCGCTGGTGGAACCCAGCTGTTGAAAATCAGGCCACAGACCGCGCCTACCGGATGGGGCAAACGAAGGATGTACAGGTGCACAAATTTATCTCGCTGGGCACGCTTGAGGAACGCATTGATGAAATGCTGGAGAGCAAGCAGCAGCTTAGCGACCAAATCATAACCAGTACCGAGGGCTGGATTACTGAGCTGTCTACAGACGCGTTAAAAGACCTCTTTACGCTACGACGCGATTGGGCATGATAAGGACCCAAATCGAACGATAATGTACATGGAATGCCATTTTGAGTTCGATATATACCTATTTTTAAGAAGTCGTAGTTTATAACACAGTCCAAAACTCCTTTGTGTGCATTTACTATCTCATCACAACAAAGGAGTTGATTTGAAGTGGCCATTCGTCCTCCACAAACATTGAAATCTACGGGCAGGAAGGTTCCTGTTACGAGATATCGCAATGTGAGTCCAACACAAACCCTGCGCCGATTTACGGTCATCTGGGCTAACACAAACGGTGTTCCTTTTAACACAACCGGATTTTTTGCTATACTCCGGCGTCTAGATGGAAGCTTTGTGCAAGCTGCAGGCTTCGATGGTTTTGGTACTGCCCGATTCAGCAGAGTCCGTACACCTACGAACCAGGCTTTTATTCTGCGTACCTTTAGAGACGATGGAACGCTATTCCGGGTTAGAACCGTACCTGCTGGCGTGTCCTCGTTTGTCGTTATCGGTTAAGTTCGTACCGAACACAACCTTAACGTGGGTAATCAAAAAAGCAGCCAGAAACAGAGCATATCTGTCCTGGCTGCTTTTTTATATGGCCTACCTATTCGGAATCTTCTTCCACTATTGCATTTTTCGTAACGGACGTATTGTACACCGTTTTGAGCCAGTTTTCACTCGACCAGTTCAGCTTGCCTGCACCCGCTCCATCCTTGGCCTGCAATTGAGCAACCAGGTTAGCAGGGTCTTCGGCTGTATAGCTGTATGGCAACGTTGTGAACCCATTCCAAGAGAAGCTCTTGGCCTTCGCAGGATAAGGGGCTAACGGGCTATTCGCCTCGTCACTGCCTCCTCTGAATACGCTACCGTTATCCGAAAGGATAACGTCTTCGGCCTTGATTTTACCTGTGTAATCCGCTTTGTTAGGATCTTTTTGATTATTACGCACTGGAGAAAACACATCAATTAAATAAGACTTTTCTAGCAATACCGCGCCGTTTTCTGTTGAAATTGCACCATTACCCACAACATCAAAATGGTATCCTTTTGCGGCAATTGCTTTAGCCATGTCAGAAGTAATTCTTTTTTTGGCTCTGGCCAATCCGGCATCGTCCATAACGATGTTATATGCATGAGCATTACCACCACGCAAACGCGGCATGCGATCCTGAATATCCAGGTAGTAATTATGATGCAGCGTCACCTCCAGGTCTGCATTGTCGGAAGCCATTTCCGTAGCACCGATTAGATGAGCCTTCTTTTGTCCTGCTGCAATATCAATGATATCTTCTTTACTCATGCCTACTGCACTGCTTCTCAGATACGCGTACATAGGATAGGAAGACTTGTCTGCTTCCATCGCGTTGACTTGTTGGGTTACCCAGCTGTTGGAGCTGCGGTCATCTCCTTTGAACAAAGACCAGGAAATCGTAACTCCGTTACTACCTTTTTTCACATCTACCAAACCATCATAGGCTTTGTTAAATGTACAGTGGTCGATCCATACCTTGGAACTTGTACCTTCGATGGTAACATAATCCCAGTCATTCTTATCATAGTTCCCTTTGGTTGCTTCATCCCACTCCCAAAGCTCATCAAATTCGAGGTTACGGAAAATCAAATTAGAGCTTCTTTTGATGACAAAGCCAGCATGTTTGATTTTCGCACCATTGGCAGAGAAAATCGTAACCCCATTCATATTTTCGATATAGACTTTGCTCACACCTGTCTTTTTCAGAACAGGATGCGTCTGTACAGGGTTGTTGGCACTAAAAGGCATTACTTTGGCAGCACTAGGAATTTCATTCCAACCGAGATCAAGATCGTTCATAATCTCAATCACTTTGACTTTGCTGCCTTTCTTCAGTGCTTCGTTGAGATCTACAGCATTGTATACCTTTTTGTAGTTGGCATCGGTATCCGCAATATTGCCACCACCAGTGTTACCATACGAAAATCCAGTCAAATTATAGTTATTTTTGGAGGTTACATCAGGGTCAACCCCAGGAGTCGGTTGTTCTGTACCTGGTGTCGGATTCACAGGCGGTGTTCCTGGATCTACCTCAGAAGAAGCACCGGATACCATCACATTATCGAATTGGGCAGCTGCTTTGGAGGTTACCAAACCAATGGCTCCAGCAGTGAGGCTGGTGTCTGTTGCGGACAGCTCCAGTTGATCATTGACATACATTTTGATTTCCGAACCGGATAGTTCCAGCTTGACTCTGTACCATGTATTCGTGTCCAGTTTGTATTTTTTATTCGTAGCCAGTGTCTTCATAGAGCCTTTGACTTTTTTTCGAATCTCAAGAGCTCCGTCTTTCTTGTTATACAACGATGCTGCATAGAAGTTGTTGGAATCTGTGTATCTACCTGCAACGTAGACTCGATTGGAGCCATTAAAATCATTTACGTATACATCTGCTTGCACGCTATAGTTCGTCCATGAGGCATTACCTTTAACGGAATGGCTTTCGCTTCGACTAGATTGTTGATATGTAGATCCATTCCCATCCTTGACCACAGACCAGTTCCCCGATCCTGCGGTCCAGCCTTGAGCTTCCCCTTGTTCAAAATCATCACTTATCTGTAAATTCCCATCCGCATGTGCATGACCTAGCAACGGTAAGGATAAAGACAGTACCAACGTACTGCTTAACATTACACTTGCACATTTTTTTAACAAACTCGACTTCATATAACAGTCTCCTTCTCGATTAGATTCATGAATACTAAAGCAAAGGTTGCACCGTTTATCGGACATGACATGCCCAACGGTATATAACGTACTGATGAAGGGAATAATATTCCAACACCAATGAGGGCCCTAAGCGCTATACTCCAATAATTATAGACACTTAAATAAATATTAAAATATGTCTAATTACTTATCTTTTGTCTTAATTTCTCTATTAATTTTGCATCCTGTTTCATGAACACGCTAAATGCTATTTCATAAAATCACAAAAAACAATATTTTTTTATTTTTGAATAAGACATACGGTTGTCATATTGGGAATGGTACATATAAAGGGGTGAGTATCATCCATATCATTTAAAGGAGCGATGAGATGTCCAGCTACGAATACGCTTCCAAATTGGAATTAAAAGAAGCCATTCATGCCTCCTACTTACGATTTGACGGTGAGTTCCAGGAGATCGACGAGAGCCAAAAGGATATTCGTATCCCCGAAGTAGATAAAACACCCGCAGAAATGATCGCCTACCAGCTCGGATGGCTTCATCTTGTCATGGCATGGGACAGGGACGAACGGGAAGGAAAAACCGTCATCATGCCCGCCCCCAATTATAAATGGAATAGACTAGGCGAACTATATCAATCATTTTACAAGACCTATTCCCACCAATCTTTACGTGAATTACGCGATATGTTCAAGTTGGCTGAGCAAAAGTGGCTGGATTGGATCGACACACTTAGTCATGAAGAGCTCTTCACTCAGGGCGTTCACGACTGGACAGGGACTAATCCGAAATGGCCCATGGCAAGATGGATTCACATCAACTCGGTGGCACCGTTTAAAACATTCAGAGCCAAGATACGGAAATGGAAGAAATACAAAGTTCAACAGTGATGAAAAAAAGTGTGCATTGTGCTACAATACTTGAGTTGTATCGGGATACATTTAGGGAAGGGTAAGTGAAACGCCATGCTTATTATTGGTATTGCCGGCGGTACAGGTTCCGGTAAATCGACGGTAGCACGCGCCGTCGTTGAGCGTCTGGGATCTAATAAAGTGACTTTCATATCTCAGGATAACTATTATAAAGACCATTCACATCTGAGCTATGATGAACGTGCTTTGGTCAATTATGATCATCCGTTTGCCTTTGACAACGAATTGCTTATTGAGCATCTCCACTGTCTGAAAAAAGGACAAGCGACACAAGCGCCAGTGTATGACTTTACAGTTCATGCCCGCTCCACGGACGAGACGGTAGAGCTTCTGCCAAATCATATCGTTATGTTGGAAGGTCTGCACGTACTGTCAGACGAAAAACTCCGTAGCCTGCTTGACATCAAAGTATTTGTGGATACTGACCCTGATGTGCGTATTCTCCGTCGGGTTCTTCGCGATATTGAGGAACGCGGCCGCACCATCCATTCGATCCACGATCACTATTTGACTACGGTTAAGCCGATGCATGAGGCATTTATTGAGCCTTCCAAGAAATACGCTGACCTGATCCTTCCTGAGGGAGGACACAATGAGGTTGGTATTCAACTGCTGTCTATTTTGACTGAAAAATATTTGGCAGGAGATCGGACATGGGGTACTGTATAAGGTAATCCCGGTTGTTTAGGCTGTCGAGATTTTCTCGGCTGCCTTTTTTGTTGTTTTATATGCCATTTGGACTAAATTTTTTTTGGAATCCCCGCGTGGTTTATGTTAGCATGTAAAGATTAAATGCTTTAGATTTAAGCTAAGTTGGAAGCGTTGTCAAATATGTGCCTCAGATGATATGACGTCCACGTGATGGAGGTTTTTTTTGAATCAGGATTTTTGCAAAATCCTCGAATAGGTATAATTACGGAGAGTGCTGCCATGAATGAGCTATGCAACATTTTGATTGTGGATGATGAGATATTGGTACGGCAAGGGATCAAACACCACTTGTCGTGGGAACAGTATGGATTTCGAATTGTAGGTGAAGCTTCTAACGGGAAAGAAGCATTGGAGCTAATTGAAACCTTGCGCCCTCATATAGTCATTACAGATATCGTAATGCCGATCATGGATGGCGAGGAGCTGACGCGCATAGTCAGACAGAACTATCCAGATATCGAAGTCATTGTACTTAGCAGTTACGGCGAGTTTAATTACGTGCGATCCACCTTTCAGCAAGGGGTTGCTGACTATATTTTAAAGCCCAAGCTAGACACGGATGAGCTGCTCCAGGTGCTCCAGAGAACCGCTCGCAAAATTCCATCCATTCAATATCAAGCAGATGCCGGGAATAGTCAAATTACGATAGATCATGTGATCGAAAAGCTGATCTCCGGGTATAGCATGGACTATGACGCTGAGTTGCTGAAGCAAGCATTTCCTTATAGCCGTTTTGCGCTCATAGGCGTGGAACAGTCAGCACCGCAGAATAAAGGACGCTCTATCTCTGCCTCGGACCTATTTTCCAAGCTATCAGATCAAGTGTCCTCTGCCTGTGCGCACATCGTACTGCGACAACTGCCGTCCGATGTCTATGCGGCTGTGTTTTTAGCCAATCTTGATCCACGGGAAGTAGACGCCTGGATGGCTGCGGTTAGGGAAGTTGCTCAGGAGACAAAGCGGGTCGATCCACAGACAGGCTGGGCAGTTAGCCATTTATTTGATGACTTCAATCAGATTAGTGACGTCTATCAGAATGAACTGCCAAAACTGCTGAGTTACCGCTTTTATTTTCCAGGAATAGCGCTGCTAATAGAAGACGAACTCCCTCCGCCTGTACAGGTGAACAGCTCGTTCAACTTAAAACAATTTACAGAAGAGATGAAGCGTGAGCATTTTGATACAGCTTTTCAGGATTTGAGATCCTATGTAGCCGCCATGTCCGGCAACTATACCTCTACCGCTTTTGAATTCAAATCGCTTCTCGGAAATATCGTGTTCAACATTACGATTTTGCTCGGGAATCAGGGGTATGATATGAAGGAGTTAGATGCGGCGAAATATTCCTATTTCAAAACAATTAATGATGCCCCTCATGTACATGAAGCCGTGCGCCTTCTGGAGACTTTTTTGGAGGAAGCGAACAGACAGATCATGGCTAAAACACAGCAAGGAAGTAGCGCAAGCATGAAAAAACTGCTGGAGTATATTGAGGAGCATCATGCTGAAACGCTCAATTTGACGACACTTGGGCAATATTTTCACTTTAACCCTTCCTACTTGTCCAGTTATTTTACGGCACACCATACAGAAGGTTTTAGCGAGTATCTCAACAAAATTCGGGTTGAAAAAGCCGCAGAGTTACTACGGTCGGGGATGATGTCCATTTCGGATATTAGCAGCACGGTAGGCTATTCGGACCCCAGCTATTTTACCAAAGTGTTCAAAAAAGTGAAGGGTTACTCGCCCAGTCAGTACCGCCGGGAGCATCTCTATTAGAGAGTAAGCCACATCTGCCAGCAGAAAAGAGATTGCATATGAAAAGATATATCCATAAGATCAAATATCAAGGTCTGTTCTTCAAAATCTTTATTGTTATGGTGGTCAGCATCACTGCGGTGTCCTTGCTGACCTCTTTGGTGACGATTCGGATGTCTGAACGACTTTTTGCGGAGACATTCAGTATTACAAATGCCAAGGTACTCAGCCAGATTCAATCCAGCTTTGAATCCTTCAATGATTCTATCGTGAATGCTGTAACCCATGCTTCGGAAAATGGAACGGTCAAGAACTATCTGACTGGCGGTCAATCTGACTCGATTAACTCGGCGAGGATTTACTTCGGAATGGCACAGCAAATGAAGCAAATTAAATCGAACGTGGATGCCTATGATGTCGGTGTCGCTGTAACAGGTCTGAACGGCCGGAGCTTTTACTCCGACTCGTCCTATTGGCCTGTAACTGCGGAAGAGCTTAAAAGCAGTGCTATTACAGCCCGAAGTGTAGCACGACCGGCACAGCTTATGTATCAATTGGATACTGAATTATTTCAACAACAAATGAATAGTACCGCGCAAAAGCCAACACCCTACATCATCGCCTCCAAACCATTTATGGAGCGGACCAGCGGCACCCTGTACGGCATGATCTACATCGCTATCCGAGAGCCTGAATTTCGCCGTTTCTACAACAATTTCACGAGCAACGGCAATGATGTGCTTATTTTGGACAAGTCGGGATTAATTGTATCAAGCAACCGCCAGGATCTGATCGGACAACGCTCTAGTGAGCTGCTAGGCTATGCCACAAAAATCAACGAACAGGGACTTAACTACATTAATGCGGATGTGATGAATAAGGAGAGTATCCTCCTTTCCAACTATATCCCTTCATTTGATTTTTATCTGGTGAACATGATTGACAGACAAGCTGCGATTGGGCAAATTATTGACGTTAAATCCGTTGTATGGATCTGCATTGCCATCGTACTGATTGCTTTGGTGATCGTTTTTCTGATATCCCGTCGACTGATTCGTTCGCTGACTCGACTGGTGAAGCAAATGTCGACCATACGCGAGAAGAATTTTGATAATTATATCCCGGTAACGGGCAGCTATGAGGTTAGACAATTAAGTCATGCTTACAACTACATGCTGGATGAACTAAATGACTATATCCGTAAGCTTTTAGAGACGCAAAAGGGTCAACGGAACGCAGAGCTTGCTGCACTACAACGGCAGATCAATCCGCATTTTCTGTACAATACACTGGCTTCGATCAAAATGCTGGTGCTCAAAGGAAACAAGGAAACAGCCGCCGAGACGATCAATGCACTCATTTCCTTACTGCAAAATACAATCAGCAATGTGAGTGAAACGATCACCATCGAGCAGGAAATGGCCAACATGCAAAATTATGTGTTCATTAACCATGTACGCTACGGGCAGCGGGTACAAGTGAATTATTTTGTATCACCCGATTGTCTGGAGTACCATGTGCCCAAGCTCATCATTCAGCCTTTTATCGAAAACTCTTTTTTCCATGCGTTTAATGAAAAAAATGTAGGCCACATCTATATATTGGTGTCCAAAACGGAGGATACATTGATCTGTGAGGTGGTCGATGATGGAGACGGTATGGAATTGAACGGGCATACGGCGCAGGACGGACTGCCGAATCCCAAGAGCAAGCGCCAACTGTTCACAGGCATCGGCATCCAGAATGTGCACAACCGCATTACCCTTTTATATGGAGAAGAATACGGCGTGACCATCTCCAGTAAAAAAGGCGAGGGCACCAAAGTCAGAATGACCCTGCCATTGATCGTAAAACCCGCCCCTCCTACCCCATAAAAAATATAGACTGAACTAAACAAAGAAGGTGGAACAAGAACGGAGTGGGCGGAATGGTGCTGTACAAGCGTAGCGGTCGCCTTTGTATCCGGATTTCAACCTTATATAATTTGAATAAAGAAATCTGGATACAACAGCGATGGGAAGCACCATCCGGCCGCGCAGTGGCGCTTCGTGAACAACTTTAATTCAACCTAAAAAAAGTACCTAAACCAAAACAAAATACAAATGTAAGCGATACCTTTTTTGATAAATCATAATAATAAGACCAATCCGTATAAAGATATTCCTAACGCCGACAAAGTATGGATGGTACACTAGATTTATAAATAAGGTAACCGCTTTCATTCAAGAGGTTTAGAACTAGCAAGCAACATATAAAAAAGAGTAGGGGTTGAACAAAATGAAAAAAATGACTTTCCTTCTGCTGATTGCAAGCTTGATCTTGCTATCCGCATGCTCCAGCAATTCCGAGAAAGCAGCTACTACCACAGATTCAGGCAAAAAAGAAATCACCGTCTGGGCTTGGGACCCGAACTTTAATATCGCAGCCCTGAAGCTGGCAAAAGATCGCTACGTTGCCAAACATCCAGATGTAACCGTAAACATTGTTGAATATGCTCAAAACGATATCGTACAAAAAATGAATGCCGGCCTTAACTCCGGATCTACCAAAGGATTGCCGAACGTGGTTCTGATTGAGGATTATCGGGCACAGAACTTCCTGCAAGCCTATCCCGATTCTTTCCATGATATGAGCAGCACGATCAAAGCATCCGACTTTGCTGATTATAAAATCGGACCGACTAGCTACAATGGCAAGCAATACGGTGTTCCATTCGACTCCGGTGTTATGGGACTGTATGTAAGAACGGATTATCTGGAACAAGCCGGCTACAAAGTAGCGGACCTGACCAACATTGATTGGGACAAATTCATTGAAATCGGTAAAGCCGTAAAACAAAAAACAGGCAAAGAAATGCTGACTCAAGATCCGAATGACCTCGGTCTGATCCGTGGTATGATCCAAACTGCAGGTTCATGGTACCTGAAAGAAGACGGTAAAACACCAAACCTGGCTGGTAATCCAGCTCTGAAAGAAGCGCTCTTGACGTACAAATCCTTGTTCGACGCCAATATTGTTAAAATGAATGCCGACTGGAGTCAGTTCTTGGCCGCATTCAACAGCGGTGCAGTTGCTTCCGTACCTACAGGTAACTGGATTACACCTTCGATCAAAGCTGAAGCTTCACAATCGGGTAAATGGGCCGTTGTTCCTTTCCCTAAGCTGAAAAATATACCTGAATCCGTGAATGCTTCCAGCCTCGGCGGCAGCTCCTGGTATGTCCTTAACTCGGACGGTCAAGATACCGCTGCTGATTTCCTGAAAGAGACATTCGGAACAGATCAAGAACTGTATCAAGATATGCTGAGCAAAATTGGAATTGTTGGTTCATTGAACGCAGCTTCCAGCGGTAAAGCTTATGACGTGGAAGATCCGTACTTCGGTGGCGACAAAGTCTACAAGAAATTTGCAGAATGGACTAAACAAGTTCCAAAAGTCAATTATGGCCTGCACACGTATGCCATTGAGGATATCATGACCGTTGAAATTCAAAACTATCTGAACGGAAAAGATGTAGACGCAGTTCTGAAAGATGCTCAAGGACAGGCGGAAGCACAGCTTAAATAAGACAGTCCATCTAGCCAAGGCTAAACAATAAAACGATAAGCACTTAAAACCTTGGGCTTGCGAGTTCAAGGTTTTATTGCTGCACAGGGAGTTGACATGGTATGAAGACAGCCGCGCCCAAAATAACTACAACACGTCTCAAAGCAGGTATGACAGGATGGTTGTTCATATCCATCGCAGTGATCATGATCGCCGCTTTTTATTTCTATCCGATGATTCAGGCGCTTATCTTGTCCTTTAAGACAGGTACAGGGTCTAATCTGAGCTTTAACGGCATTGATAACTACAAGCGACTGTTCACCGATAAAATGTTTATAACCGCCGTGAAGAATACGTTTATCTATTTGATTTTCCAAGTACCTTTGATGGTCATTCTGGCTCTGTTCATTTCGGTATTGTTGAATGATAAAAACCTGAAATTCAAGGGCTTTTTCCGCACAGCCATCTTCTTGCCGTGTATCACATCCCTTGTAGCATACTCGGTTGTCTTCAAGTACCTGTTCTCGTCCGACGGTCTGGTAAACTCCTTATTGCTGAATCTGCACGTGATTGGCACGCCCATCCAATGGATTACAGATCCTTTCTGGGCCAAGGTTACGATTATTATCGCGATCACATGGCGCTGGACTGGTTACAATATGATCTTTTACCTGTCCGGTCTTCAGAACATTGACAGTTCCATTTACGAAGCGGCCCGTATTGACGGAGCTTCCCCGATCCGACAGTTTTTCAGCATTACGGTTCCACTGCTTAAGCCGATTATCCTGTTCACTTCGATTACATCAACAATTGGTACACTTCAACTCTTCGATGAAATTATGAATATTACCAAGGGTGGGCCAGGGAACGCGACATCTTCAATTTCGCAATATATTTACAATTTGTCCTTCAAATATTCATCCGACTTTGGTTATGCGGCGACCGTATCTTATTCCATCGTCATTATGATCATTATCTTGTCGATTATCCAGTTCAAAGTGGCAGGTGAGAAAAAATGATGAAAACAAAAAGAGCATTTACGTACGCCTTTCTGATCATTGTGTCGTTCGTTTCGATTTTCCCGTTCCTCTGGATGCTATCCAGCTCCACGAACCTGTCAGTCGATGTGACCAAAGGCAAGCTTCTGCCTGGCTCCCATCTGATGGATAACATGCACAATCTGCTCGAAAAAGTAGACATCGTTACCGCACTAAGTAACTCTGCAAAAGTCTCTATCTCAACTACGCTGCTGGCTATGCTAATCGCATCACTGGCCGGTTATGGCTTTGAAATTTACAGAAGTAAAGCGAAAGACGTTGTCTTCAATATCCTGCTGATGTCTATGATGATTCCGTTTGCGGCGATCATGATCCCGCTCTACCGGATGTTCGGCAGCATTTCTAATGTCATACCGTGGATCGGTATTGATACACTCTCTTCTGTCGTCATTCCGACCGTAACTACGGCGTTCCTGATCTTCTTTTTCCGTCAAAGCACCAAGATGTTTCCAAAGGATCTACTGGAAGCAGGCCGTATGGATGGATTATCCGAGCTGGGTCTGTTCTTCCGGGTGTATATGCCTACGATGAAAACAACCTATGCCGCTGCCGCGATCATCACATTCATGTCCAGCTGGAACAACTACCTCTGGCCTCTGATAGTGCTGCAAACGCCGGAGAATCAAACGATTCCGCTGTTGATCTCGAACCTTGGCTCCAGCTATGCACCGGATTACGGTGTCATCATGATCGCCATTGTTCTGTCCACACTGCCGACTGCACTGGTATTCTTCCTGATGCAGAAACACTTTGTAGCGGGCATGGTGGGTTCGGTAAAATAACAGATTTCTGTGTACGTTCTTCATTTCATTTTAAAAATAAGGAGTGTTCGCCTTGACCATCCATACCCCTAGTCTGGACTGGCTGACCGACGTAACCAAATTTGCTGTACATCGGTTGCCCGCCTATTCCGATCACAAATATTACGCTACGCTTCAAGAAGCGGAGCAGCAAGCTGATATGGCTTGGCGTCATAGCCTGAATGGGAGCTGGAAGTTTAACTATGCAACGAATCCAGCCAGCCGTCCGGTAGAGTTCTATGCCCTTGGCTTTGAGTATGGCGGCTGGAGCGAAATTCAGGTGCCGGGTCACATTCAGACGCAAGGCTTTGGCCAAATGCAGTACGTGAATACGATGTATCCGTGGGACGGACATTCGGACGTTCGCCCACCCCATATTCCGGAGGACCACAACCCGGTCGGGAGCTATATCAAAAGCTTTGTTTTGCCGGAAAATATGGCTTCGGGCGCGCAGCCTGTGTTCATTTCTTTCCAAGGCGTCGAGTCGGCTTTCTATGTATGGCTGAACGGACAATTTGTCGGTTACAGCGAGGACAGCTTTACACCGTCTGATTTTGAACTGACACCGTTCCTGCAAGCAGGCGAAAACAAGCTGGCAGTAGAGGTATATCAAAGAAGTACGGGAGCGTGACTGGAGGATCAGGACTTTTGGCGTTTTTCCGGTATTTTCAGAGACGTATATCTCTATACCATCCCTACGGTTCACGTACGTGACTTGCATGCTAAAGCGGATCTGGATGCTTCCTACACGCAGGGCCTTCTGGAGCTGAAATTGACCTTGGAAAAGCCGGCAACGGCCTATGCAACTGTCGATGTGAAAGATGCTACCGGCCATGTTGTAGCTTCTTTGAAAGCCGACTTTACTGATGGCACAGCTTCGCTGTCAGCAATCTTGGAGCAAGTGCAGCGCTGGAGCGCCGAGAAACCCTATTTATACACGTTGTTCATTCAAATTTATGATGCCAGTGGATCGCTCGTGGAAGTCATTCCACAAAAAATTGGCTTCCGTAAATTTGAGCTGATCAACAAGGTCATGCATTTGAACGGCAAACGTATCGTCTTTAAAGGTGTGAACCGCCATGAATTTAACGCTCGCACCGGACGTGCGATTTCCCGTGAAGATATGCTGTGGGATATCCGAACGCTCAAGCAGAACAATATGAACGCTGTTCGTACCTCTCATTATCCAAACCAGACTCTGTGGTATGAGCTATGCGATGAGTACGGGGTCTATGTAATTGATGAAATGAACTTGGAAACACACGGTTCCTGGCAAAAACTCGGTGCCGTCGAGCCATCGTGGAATATTCCCGCCAATCTGCCTGAGTGGCAGGATATCGTCATGGATCGCGCCATTTCCATGCTGGAACGGGACAAAAACCATGCGTCCATTCTAATCTGGTCCTGCGGCAATGAGTCGTATGCAGGTGAAGTGCTGCGCAATGTCGCCAACTATTTCCGAGCCACCGACCCGAGCCGTTTAGTGCACTACGAAGGCGTGTTTCACAACCGTACGTACGATGATACCAGCGATATGGAGAGCCGGATGTACGCCAAACCCGCAGATATCGAGCAATATCTGAACGACAATCCGCAAAAGCCGTATATCAGTTGCGAATACATGCATGCGATGGGTAATTCCGTAGGCGGCATGCACAAGTATACAGAGCTGGAGAACAAATACGAGCTGTATCAGGGCGGTTTTATTTGGGATTATATTGATCAGGCTGTTATGAAAAAAGATCGCTACGGACGCGAGTACCTCGCGATTGGCGGCGACTTTGACGACCGTGCCACAGACTATGGCTTCTGTACGGACGGAATTGTCTATGCAGACCGGAAGGTTTCACCGAAGATGCAGGAGGTCAAATTCCTGTATCAAAATCTGAAGCTCACCCCGGATCGCAGCGGTGTAACCCTGCGCAATGAAAACCTGTTCGAGGGAACAGGCGACTATGAGTTAGTATATAGCCTGCTGCATGAAGGCCAAGAAATCGCACGTAATGCCATTCATGTAGATGTAGCGGCTCAGACCGAAGCCTATATTCCACTAACGTTCCCTAATACGGATGGAAAGCCTGGTGAGTATGTTATTCACACCGCTCTGGTTTTGAAGGAAGCGACGCTTTGGGCTGAGGCTGGACACGAAGTGGCCTTCGGACAACATATTTTCATCGTGGAAGATCCAAATCCACTGAAGATCCCTACGGTCGGTGCCTTACGAGTGGTGCATGGCGATGTTAACATTGGTGTTCACGGTGCAGATTTCAGTATGATGTTCTCCAAAGGAGCAGGCAGCCTGACTTCACTTCGCTACGCCGGACGTGAGATGATCGCCATGCCTCCTGCTCCATTGTTCTGGCGGGCGACCACAGACAATGATCGGGGAACCGCACTAGGCTTTGAAGCCGGTGGCTGGTTCGCTGCAAGTCTGACACGTAAATGCGTGGGCATCGAGGTTACGGAAGAACAAACAGACCGTGTAACCGTTACATTCCGCTACACGCTGAGCATTCATGCAGACGCACAGGTAACGGTAGCCTACACCGTCTTGGCGGATGGCAGTCTGAACGTAAAATCGACTTATGAAGGCGTCTCAGGATTGCCTAACCTGCCGATCTTTGCCCTTTCGTTCAAGGTTCCAGCGGACTATCGCCATCTGGACTGGTACGCGATGGGACCGGAAGAGAATTACATCGACCGTGCCTTTGGCGCAAGACTAGGCGTATTCCGCAACGAAGCTGCGGATAACGTATCCGGGTATGTCGTACCGCAGGAATCCGGCAATCGTACAGGCGTGCGCCGTGTCGATATTACCGACGATTCTCAGCGAGGTATACGCATTACTGCACCTGCTACCGCACCGGTGGAATGCAATATTTCTCCGTATACAGCCTTTGAGCTGGAAAATGCCTACCATCTGTATGAGCTGCCCAACGTGTACTACACCGTTGTCACCGTAGCTGGCAAGCAAATGGGCGTAGGCGGCGACGATAGCTGGGGAGCCCCGGTACATGAAGAATACCAAATTACAGCCGATCAAAAGCTGGAATTCGAATTTACCGTGCAGCGGATATAAATATACTCCCTGCATAGACAAGTATATATAACAAAAGCCCTTCCGCTGCTTCCCTCATGAGAAGCTAAAGCTGGAAGGGCTTTTGTATTTACGTATTTACGTATTTGCAGAATAGGCAGCGCGGGCCATATCTATTTCAAAATAACTTCAATGTCACGTCCAGGATCGCTGTACTTGTATATGCCAGGATTTAGTTCTAATTTTCCGTCTAATTCAATGTCTTTGTAACGGTCAACATTAACTCCTGTGGATACCATACCCTTCGCAATGATCTCAGGCACTACTTCTTTGCCGTTAATTCGCATCGTTGTTTGGTTGACACCTTTGAAGCCAGGGGAACCAGATTTCGATTCGACAATCAAATCTTTTCCCTCTGTATAGTATGTGAAATCAATTTGATAACCGTCCACATTAAGCTCAGCGAACTGTTTTTCTTCTTTAGGTTTATGAAGAGCGATCCAATTTTTAGACGTATCACGTTTCTGGATGACGGCATCTTTCAATATAAGTTTCATTGGAACATCAGACCAGTCCTTATACCACTCTGGGGATTCAAATTGATATAAGTGTTGATAATTTTCAGGACCAGCCCCTTTAAGATTCCATCCTCCGTTAATTTTTTTATCACCTATAACCAACTGAGCTGTTTTATAATGAACATTTCCTTTTTTAAGTGAATCACGCTCTGTTACTAGAATTTCAATATCCAAGGGGGTAACAATTAGTTGGTCTAAGGTAGCGCCTGTACTTTCTTGGAATTCAGCGCTGCTATGCAGCTTCTTGGAATAAATCGCTTCACTTGCTTTTTTTCCATCCGCTTCAAATTCGAACTTCCAAGTACCTTCAATTCTTTTTGCTTCCTCAATGTAACAAAAATGAAGGTTTGCCTTTTTCCAATCTTGTGCAGTCATGTTGAATACCTGCTCAATATGCAAGTCTGGGCTGTCGCTAGGTAAAATGGTTGGGATTGCGTCTATCTCTTTGTCGCCCACTTTCATTACCAAATGCGGGTTCCCACGTCCTAAATCGGATGGAGCTGCAGCAACTCTATAGCGGATAACAGTCTTATTGTTGGTTTGTCGAACGGATTCTATATAAATGTTAGGATACTGCTTGGTCCCGGTAACGAGGGTATCCCCGGCTTGATGATTCGTCTTTAAAGGAATATCCTGATTACGATAAAAAATGAGATTCTGTGCCTCCAGTGTGTAATCTTTTTTACGATCTTTTAAAATATCCACTGTTTCATAAATGCCAAGGAGTTTCTGGCTTTTAGGATCGTAATTTAAATATCCGTGTGCTCGTTCCTTGGTATCAGAATTGCTAGTTACCGTAGTTTTCTCTATAGCAAACCCAATATAACTGGTTGGATCGGTTCCTGGATCCAGAGAGATAAGCATTTTCATTTTTTCGCCATCCGTTACAACACCATTCAAATTCATCGTAATGCCTGCATTGGATGCTTTTAGATCATACCGCTGGCCAATACCGTTATTTAGCGCATTGGTTACACTACGTCCGCCTATTCTATCCCAATTGATGGTCACACTAGCGAATACAGGGATGGCAACGAGCAGAAAACATGAGAATACGATACTTGCTGGAACAATTTTTGCTCTATGCATAGGTGCTTCCTGTGACTGTTGCAGAGTTGCTTTTCGTTTGGTTGCTTCCTGTTCTATATTTACCCACATTGCATCATATTCAGGTTGGGGAATGTTCTGTTCTTTTTCAAAATACCGACTCACTGCTACTCATCTCCTTTACTTGGGGTATCACCATTTTTTTTAGCAGTTTAAGCCCCCGATTTAATCTAGATTTAGCTGTTCCTTCGGGTATATTCATAACTCTAGAGATCTCCGGCATAGTCAATTCGTTTACATAACGAAGGACCACGACCATACGAATTTTATCTGGAAGCTTGTTATATAGCTTGTGTAACTCTGTCTTCGTTTCTTGATGGTATAAGCTCTCTTCCACCGGATTAAATGAATGAGGGCGTGACAATAAAAAAGTTCGTATTTCCTTCATCAGTCCAGTTTTCCGCCTTCTAAGCACATTGCTGCACTCATTAGAAGCAATTCGTAAAATCCATGATTTGAGATCTTGTACTTTGGACCTGTCGGCCAAAAGTGCTTTGACAAACACTTCCTGGCAAACATCTTCTGCATCTGCTTGATTTTGCATTAGATAATAACAAAAATAATAGATCTGCTCCTTATATAGTTCAAACAGCTCTCGATCATTCATATACGTGCACCTCCCTTGTTGTGGTCTCATCTATTAAGACTAATAACGGAGTACAATCGTTCATTTACGTCGAAAAAAGGCGGCCCTATATAGGACCACCTATTATTGATCGTTCGATTTCCGACACTCGGGCAAAACAAACCTACTGTGCCACATGCTCAATTCACTGCTTTTATCAATCAAAAAAACACCCTGCTCTAACCCCCATCATTTGCCCTAAATCAGCATGAGTCTGCCGCACCGGGCTAGCTCGTAGCAAGATTGACATACGTTCGCGTGAAATCAAGGTTCTTCAAGTCCCTTTGATCTATAAAAAACTCCAAATACCCCGCGTCCCACCAGCACATGCCGACCTCGTCCAAAGAAGATACCGAGAGCAGAACATGCCAATTTTCCGAAGCCTGATCGTGCTTTTCCCGATTCGTCTGATATTCTTGCAGCTGAGGCAGCACTTCGGACCGTAAATGCTCCGCATAATCGGTATTTCCCCTATGCATAGCTTGCTCGACTTCCTTATGGATTTGACTCTCACTCTTATGCCAGTTAAACAGAAGACCCTCCAGCCCGTTTCGGCGTAGATAAGCATCCCGCCGGGTATTCCCGGCAAAAGATTGATGCTGCCCCCACACCGTGTCGCTATGTTCATATAGAAGCTCATACAGCTCTTCGTACTGATCTACAAGAATATCTCCTAGCTCACCCTCCGATGGTAGCGTCAGGATCGGATGAAAAGAAATTGCATACGCGGTGAAACCCCGTTGCTCCGCCAACACCTCTACGCGCCCAGCGGGCGGTAATGTTTTCTGCAAAACGCTGCTGTCACCGTTATAATAAAAAATTTTATGGTCAATATCATAGGCGGGCTCATCCAGCCCAAGAAAAAAGTAAAGTATGCCCTGATGAGGCAATCCCTCAAATGGTGAAAAAGGCAGCTCGCCCAAATTAATTTGAGCAATAAATGTATAATATTCCCCGTCTGAATTACAAGGCCACTCTATTGTGGGTGGCAGATCTGGATAGCCGGCGATCCGACTATTGCCAACCTGTTCATAATTTTCCTCATGCTCCACATGAAATTGTATAGCAGCTTGAGCTTCCTGATGAATCTCTTCTTTTAAATCTTCATCCAGTGAATGCCCTTCCAGTATTCGAGTCAGTTCATCCTTTAATGGTGGTTGTAGCATCTCGCTCGCCCCTTTTTCATGAAGTATTATGTATTGCTTGCTCTCATTTGATCTCTTATATCAGATTACCAAATTACAGTCTGACAAGCTATTTCTCTGGTGACAGGTTGGTCAGTCCTCGGTCAAATCATCGATCTTCGCTGCAAGTGAATGGTGGATACATCCAGCTCTGCATTTACGATCCAAGCGGAAATGCACTAGACATTGTTCATAAATGTTTTGTGATAGGCATTCCGGTATTGGGAAGGAGTCATATGGGCTCTCTTTTTGAACAAACGCATAAAATACTTCTCATCGCTATATCCTGCCTCTTCGGCAACCTGTTTAATGCTCATATCTGTACGGGAAATCAACTCTTTGGCTTTGTTAATACGAATACTATGAATGAACTCCAGGGGACGCATGCCTGTATTTTGCTTGAACAAACGAGAGATATAATCCTTGTTGTAATTGAATTTTCGAGCTAAATCCGTCACGGTCAGCGGTTCTTCAGCATGAATACGGGTCCACTCAATAATTTTGTTAAAACTCACATTCCCCTGTGAACTGACAGGATTGGAAAGCAAGCGGCTGAGCGCCAGTTCAGATATCTCGATCAGCAGCGAGGTGAACAAATAATTTGCACTGTGATACGTAAGATAATGTGAGTTGGCTACATGCAAAATCTGATTGACGATAATATGAATCCGATCTCCGTTGTCTGCCTGTACACATTGCGGTAAATAGATATCACGCATCACACCATGTCGCTGCAAAAGCCCATCCATGACACTTGTTTCCTGCTTCATTTCCTCATTAGATAATACATTCGGGGTCGTGGGAACATCGAAATGAAACCAATAAAATTTCACGCCCGGCAACGATTCCCGGTATCCTTTATGCGTACGACCGGGGTACAGCAATAGAATATCTCCCTCGCCTACTTCAAAATCTTCCCGTTCCTCCCGTATATATACCGTCTCATGGACGCCCAGGATCAGCTCAAAATTCTCAATGGAACGACTCATATGTTTCCAGGGCACCTCGTTAACAAACTCGCCTGCCGAGATCAGTTGGATCGGAGCATCTACATTTACTTTTAGATAGGTCATGTTATCGCCTCTTTAAATTCATGTTCGGATTTGTCCACCCATTGTATGGTTAAGCTACTGACATACCGCGATTGCAATGCTAATGTAGTGGAGAAATATACACTTTCATCTTAGCTAAGGAGCGATGATTTTGAAAGCTAAAGCTTTTGACTTGCATAAAGTAAGAATTGATTCCGGCCCACTTTTACATGCGATGGAACTGAATACGGCCTACCTGCTGAGTTTGGAACCCGACCGTTTACTATCACGCTTTCGTGAATATGCGGGACTGGAGCCCAAAGCGGCTCACTATGAAGGCTGGGAAGCGCGTGGCATCAGCGGACATACACTCGGTCACTACCTGTCCGGCTGTGCACTGATGTTTGCCTCCACAGGCGACGAAAGACTGTTGGAACGCGTGAACTATGTAGTCGACGAACTGGAAATATGCCAAGACAGTCATGGAAACGGATACATTTCGGGCATTCCACGTGGGAAAGAGATTTTTGAGGAAGTAAAAGCCGGAGATATCCGCTCCCAGGGCTTTGATCTGAACGGCGGTTGGGTGCCACTATATACCATGCACAAACTTTTTGCGGGCTTGCGTGATGCACATCTGCTGGCGCATCATCCCAAGGCCCTGTCTATAGAAATCAAACTCGGCAACTGGCTGGAGGATGTACTTCAAGGGCTGGACGATGATCAGGTGCAGCAGGTGCTGCATTGCGAGTTTGGCGGTATGAATGAAGTTCTAACGGATTTGGCGGAACATTCGGGAGAAGAACGCTTTCTGAGCCTGGCGGAACGCTTTTATCACGGAGAGGTGCTAAATGATCTCGCGGATAGCCAAGATACGTTGGCAGGGCGACATGCCAATACGCAAATCCCCAAAATCATTGGCGCTGCACGGCAATATGAAATGACGGGCAAACCGCAATATGCGGACCTGTCTCGCTTTTTCTGGGATCGGGTTGTTCACAAGCATTCCTACGTGATCGGCGGCAATAGTTATAATGAACATTTTGGTGAACCCGGGAAGCTGAATGAGCGCTTGGGCGAAGGTACCTGTGAAACTTGTAACACCTACAATATGCTGAAATTAACAAGACATATGTTCGAGTGGGATGCCTATGCAGCCTATGCCGACTACTATGAACGAGCGATGTTCAATCATATCCTGGCTTCACAGCAGCCTGTAGATGGACGTGTGTGCTATTTTGTATCGCTGGAAATGGGAGGACACAAGTCCTTTAATTCTCAATATGAGGATTTCACATGCTGTGTCGGGTCCGGTATGGAAAGTCACTCCATGTACGGCACTGCGATTTATTTTCACACGCCAGAAACGATCTATGTCAATCAATATGTCCCTTCTACCGTGACATGGGACGAGATGGACGTACAGCTCAAACAAGACACTCTCTTTCCGCAAAATGGACGGGGAACGCTACGCGTCATCAGCGAGGAGCCCAAATCCTTCGCGATCAAGCTAAGATGCCCGCATTGGGCGGAGCAAGGGATGATGATTAAAATCAATGGGGAAGAGTACGTCACAGAGGCTTGTCCTACCAGCTACGTTGTAATTGAACGGGAATGGAACAATGGGGATACGATCGAGTATGACATTCCTATGACCGTGAGAGTCGAGGAAATGCCGGATAATCCACGCCGAATTGCTTTTATGTATGGCCCGCTAGTGCTGGCTGGGGACCTTGGCCCTGTCACACCGGAATCCAACGAGGAACGTCTGCTTGCGTCTGTTCTGATCGGAGCGGCCGACTCATTGACAACGAAGCTAATTGCTGACGGGAACGAGCCTAATACATTCCATATGACCGACTTAGGCTATATCGGAGACTTGAAGCTTCGTCCGTTTTATCAGATGTATGATCGTTCATATACCGTCTATTGGGATCTCTTTTCCCAGGAGGACTGGGTAGCAACAGAGGCAGAATATCGTACCGCGTTAGCGTATCAGCTAGAGCTGGAACGACTTACAGTGGACGTTGTGCAGCCTGCCGAAATGCAGCCAGAACGGGATCATGCCTTTACTGGAGAGCATGTAGGTTTGGGGTCCATCTATAACCGCAAATATCGCGATACATGGCCTGGGGGCTGGTTCTCTTTTGTCATGAAGGTGCTTCCGGATGAGCCTGTCCAATTGGCGGTCACTTATTTGAAGGACTTGAGCCGTCCCCATGGTGACTTTGACATCACTGCGGATGGTCAGATTTTAGGGGAAGGCAAGCTGGCGTCTGAGGAAATGAATAAATTCGAGACATTTGCTTATGAGCTTCCTCTATCTGTGACGGGCCACAAGAATGAAGTTACGATTCAATTCACAGCCCATCCACAAGGTAAGGTGGCGAAAGTGGCCGGATTGCGGATAATCAGACATTCTATTGTATGATCAAATTATCTATATAAATCTACTATTCCGCGTACTCCGTTTTAATTGTTCATTTTTTAAAATAAGCCTATAAAACAACAAGCAGACGCTCCTATAAGCTGTCTGCTTGTTCCGCTTACCGCCTTATAACTTCGAATCATCGTTATTGCTTCATGTTCACTTCACAGCATGTTCATTTCACGGAAACTGTCCCTAATCTTGCGTAGCTCTTGCTGTGCCCTGCTGTATCGCGAAGCGTAGGTCCAGGCAAGTACCTGATGATAATGTGAAGGTGTTTCAATCGTGGTCACGTTATACATAATTGGAGTACCTTCCACTTCCCCTTTCAGGGTAAATTCGATGGCAGGGTATCCATTTACCTCGATGTCGGAAGGGTTCCCCAACTCAGGGGCCATAATTCCTGACACCAAATGATCCTCAATGATCCCTTTATATTCTTGAAGAGTCATACTGCTGTCAAAATCGCTTTTCGGTTCTGACAATACAATCAAATATCTTTCGGTCAATTCATTTTTAATGGAAATATCCGCTTCCTCATTAATCATGTTATCTCGTGACCAATTCCACGGAGCCGTAACCGCAAACTGATCATCCTTACTAACAAAAACCTCGGGCTTCACCATTTGTGTGATGAGCGAAGAAATAAGGGATACAGCGAAGATGACCGAAATGATCGTCATCAGGATGATTACCCCGGACAAAATTCCGGTTTTTTTTCTGCTCACTGTCCCCAAATCCCGTACCTTAACCACATATGTATTCGCAGCCATATCTCCAATCCGTTGTTTCCGAGGTGTCACCAGCACACATATACCAGCGGGCAGCCCGAAGAAAAGCAGCGGATTCGTATCCACCAAATGTATAAGGGTACGGATCAAGGATTTAACCATGCCCGGCGGTTTCCCTTCTCCATTTACGACCTGAATGCGAAGTACAAACTTACCCAGCGTATAGCCTGTAAGTCCTTCCAGCAATAAATAATAGCAGAAGGAGCCCATCAGGAAGAGCATCACTACCAAGCCCATATTTGGAGTTCCTACTTCAGATACTTTTTTCGCTGTAAAATAAACCAGCCCTCCATACCCGAAGACGATAAGAATGAAGTCAATCATCCAAGCCGCCCATCTTCTGAAGAAGATAGAGGCTCCGTATGTTTCTGATAATACCGCCATCTTATCCGGTTCTCGTCGATGGTAGTTGCCATTCGTCGCATATGGTCCCGGAGCTACTGTAGATGGATTGTTCGTTACATCTTGTTCTTCCAAATGATACACCCCTGATGTCAATTTAATCCCAGTTAAGTATAACATCCTTTTTCATCCAGCGGAGCAAGCCTGACAGTGCACTGGAGTAAATCGAATCCCGCCGATGAACAAACCACACCTCTAATTTGCGATATTTTTCAGGTAAACGATGAGAAGCAATACTTCCCGCCTCCTCTGCCTTTGCAATCGACGATTGTGGCAACATGGACACCCCCAGACCAGAGGCTACACCACCCAAAATGACTTCCAACGTTCCGAACTCCATAACCTGATATGCATCCACACCCGCTTCGCTCAGAAAGCTTTCCGCTCTTGTACGATGCGTGCACCCTACGTCGAAAAACAGCATAGGCTTGGCAAGCAGCTCGTTCATGTCCTTTTTCCCTGGTTGCGAGATGAGCACCAATTCCTCTTCAAAAGCTGCAACATACTCTATATGCGGATCATCGACGGGGCCATAGACGAACGCTCCATCTAATTCGTAATTCAATACCTTTTGTACGAGATCATGGGTGCTGCCTGTCATAAGCGATAGATGGACATCAGGATATTGAGCGTGATACTCCGTCAATAAAGAAGTCAGATGCGTAACCGCCGCCGTCTCAATCGATCCCAGTCGCAAAGGTCCCGCAGGATGGTCTGAATATTGAGTGGACTTTACAGCCTCGTCCAGCAAGGTCAGTATGGTATCCGTGTATTTCAGCAGGTTCTCTCCTGCCGGCGTTAACGTCATTCCCCGATTAGATCGACGAAATAGCGGTACGTTCAGTTGTGCCTCAAGCTGCTGAATCCGCGAGGTCACATTGGACTGTACATAATTCAAAACTTGCGCAGCCTTCGTGATACTGCCCTCGCGAGCGACAGCCTGAAAAATTTTCAAATCACTGCTTTCCATGTATATGTCACCTGCTTGAGTATGATCATTTATGATACTCACATTCGATTTTGTTCATTTTACCGGACGCTTGCCGCTCTGTACAATTCAATATACATGCAATTGCATCTAAATTCGAACCACGGGAGGTTTTAAAATGAAAGCCGTAATCCATGCCAGCAAAAGCGGCCCTGAGGGCCTGATGTATACAGACATCACGGACAGACAGCCGGGGCACAACGAAGTGAAGGTAAGACTTAAAGCTGCAGGCTTAAACCATCGGGATCTGTTCCTCATGGCGGATCGAACAGCCCACGATGCTCCACTCATTCTGGGTTCGGATGGAGCAGGCGTGATTGAGGCTGTGGGTGTTGGTGGCCCAACCTCGCTGGTAGGCACCGATGTAATTATCAATCCATGTATCGGATGGGAGAATACGCATCATGTTCCCTTGGTTCCAGCCATTCTGGGCGGACCTTCAGACGGGACATTCGCTGAATCGGTTATCATCCCCGTCCAAAATGCGGTCAGCAAGCCAGCATACCTTTCATGGGAAGAAGCAGGGGTGCTGCCTTTGTCTGCTTTGACCGCTTATCGCGCGCTCTTCACAAGAGGCCAATTGCAGGAGGGTGAGCACGTCCTCATTCCCGGTATTGGCGGTGGTGTAGCCACGTATGCCATGCGTATGGCTTTAGCGGCAGGCGCGCGGGTCACCGTCACGTCACGCAGCGAAGCAAAAAGGCAGGCTGCCCTCGCTCATGGCGCTAATCATGCATTCGACAGCCATAGCGAATGGAAAGAAAGTATGAACGGAGACACCGTGGATCTGGTCCTTGACAGTATCGGTCCTGCTACGTTCGATAAATATTTGGATATCCTCAAGCCGAACGGTCGGATCGTTACATTTGGTGCAAGCTCAGGAGATCGAGTAGAGATTCCGTTGCGGTCTATATTTTTCCCTCAAATCAGCATCATCGGCACCTCTATGGGCAGTGGAGAGGAATTCGCAGCTATGCTTCAGTTCATGGAGCGCCATGCACTCCATCCGATTATAGATAGCGTATTTCCTCTACAAGACACAACGCAAGCCTTCCACCGTATGCAGCAGGGAGCGCAGCTAGGCAATATAGGGATCAGGATAGAGTAAGGAGTCTGAACGAAGTATAGGAATAGAAAAAAAATCCACTACCGTAAAATGCCTTCATCCAGAAGTCAATTTTATAGTAGTGGACCTATTCAGTCGATCAAACGATGCTGGACCCATTTGTTGCCGCGGAAGCGCCAAAGGAAAACGAGTCCCCGCACGCCCCATTCAATATCCATGGCCAGCCAGACACCAACAATCCCCAGGTTGAACACAATGCCCAAAATATACCCGAGCACCACCCGGCACAACCACATGGACAGCATTGAGGTGAGGGACGTAAATTTCGAATCACCTGCTGCCCTTAGTGCAGAGGGTGTAATAAAGGCGATGGACCAGAGCGGAATCTGGGCCAACGTATTAATCAGTATGACAACAAATATGTCATCTACGATTTCAGCAGGCGGATGAAACAGCCCCACCATCGGCTCAAACAAAGGCATCAGTATGAGCCCCATTACAATAAACGAACAAGACGACAGCCAAATAAACGATTTGGTAAACTTCCGGGCATCCTCGACATTTCGACGTCCCATACATTGACCGACCACGGTTACAATCGTAAGAGCCAAAGCATTCGCAGGGATTTGGAACACGTTAGCTAGGGAGGAGCAAATGGCATTCGTCGCCAATGCATTGGTCCCCAGACTCACAATGAAAATTTGGGTTAAAATTTTGCCCCCATTGAAAAACATCTGTTCCGCTGCAAAGGGAAGCCCGATAAACAGAATCTTTTTAAGCATAGCCAGATTAAAATAAAGCATATCTCTAAGCTGCACACGCAAGTCATCATCTACCCTGACCAAATAAATCAGCGCGCACACTGCTCCTGCATATCTGGACACATTGACGGCAATCGTCATGCCCAGCACACCCATATCTAATACATTAATGAATACCACATTGAGGAGCACGTACGAGAGGTTCATGATGAGCGAAAGAGCCAGCGATGCCCTCGTCTTCCCAATTCCCCTCAGCGCCCCACACACTGCCTCAACGATTGCAATCCCCACAAAAGACATACAGCTTCCCAGCAGATATACCTTACCGTTAACTAATACATCAGGCGAGGCGGAACCAAACAGAACACTTAAAATCGGATTGTACAACAGGATCATAAACAAACTGATACATAAGGCCAACAAGGAAACGGAGGAAATGGTGCCGGATGCGGCTTTAGAGACCATGAGGTCGTTACCGCTCCCCTTATACTGTGCCACGACAACCGTTCCCCCGGTAGACACTGCGACAAACACATTAATCAGAAAAATATTCAAAGAATCGATCATATTTACAGCACTGACTGCCGCCATCCCCGACGAGCTAATCATTGCCGTGTTCACCAAATTAAGACCCACGATAAAAGCCTGATCAATCAGAAGCGGGATAAACAGCGCGATAATTTGTCGATAATCAATAGGCTCTCCTGAAAAATGCTTATTCAGAAAGCCATGTGTTCTCATCCTTACACTCAGTTGACTCATATCATCACATTCTTTTTCTCAAATTGAAAAAAACCCTTCAACAGAAGAGCCTTCATGGCGAAAAAATGTATAAAGTTGCAAGGCTAGATGTGTCTAGTTCTTGATTCTGTACACTTTTCTCTACATAGAAGTATTACTCCAAAAGAAAATCCTGTCAATGGTCTTGCTCACATTTGAATAGAAAATAACAGAAAAACCTGCTCAGCTCAGTGAACAGGTTTTGGAGCAGCATTATAATGCCTTAATATGTCATTAAAACCTTGTTAAAAGAATGTCTATGATCTTCTCGCAATTAAATCTTGTTGAATAGAAGCTTCATTCTTTTCGAATTTTTTATAAAAAAACATAGGAATGATTCCGATCAAGAAGATGATAAACGGCAGCCAGATAAAGCTGAACTGAATGCCAGACAATGCCGTAGGAGTTTGGACTTTCCCAGCGATGTAACCGGTACTGCCCATGATCCATGCTGGCAATAATCCGCCAATTCCGCTACCCGCTTTAATACAGAATGCGCTTCCAATGGAGGTCAGGAAACCACTTGCCCGAATACCATTTTTCCATTCCCCATAATCGACTGTATCTGACAACATCGCAAACGGCATAGAACATGCAAAGCCTGATCCTAACGCACCAATAATCCAGCCGATAATAATAAGGGCTAAGTCTGTACTGCCCATTAAAATCACGACTTGACCCAGCGCAGCTAATATCAATCCGATAATCATAATCGCATTTTTACTTAATTTTCTGGCGAAAAACGGAATCAGAACCATCGAGATCAACTGCAAGGAGGTCAGTCCATTGATTAAAGGCACTAAGTCCTTACTGTCCAGATTGTATTGCAGATAAAAGATTAAAGTTGCTGAACGAATATTCAAGCCGATCCAGTAACACAAGTTGGCAGCTACAACGAGCATCCAGGGCCAGTTTCGTTTGATGGCTGTAAAGCTTTTAGCAATGGGAACAGATTTCGTTTTCACTGCTGCATTTTCGCGCAAATCGGCAAACGCTATGAAAAACATAATAATCGCCATGATTCCAAATAAAACGAGCGTTAAGGAAAATCCTTTTTGATCATTCCCCTGTCCAAAGAAAGCGACCAAAGGTAACGTAAACGTCGTGGCAATGAAGAAACCTACGTTCCCCCCGACCATGCGGAAGGAGTTCAAGACTACGCGTTCATTAGAGTTGGTGCTCAGATTAGGCAAAATAGATGTAATCGGCGTACTGATCCCTGTGTACAGGATGCCGGCTATGATGTACGTCATGGCGGCATATGCAATTTTGCCTGACTCACTCCAATTGGGTGTCGTAAACGTAAGGACCATAAACACAGCGAACGGGATCGCTAACCATAGAAAATAGGGTCTGCTCTGGCCGTATTTTGACTTGGTTCGGTCAATCAGGATGCCCCAAATCGGGGCATCAATGGCATCGATAAAACGGGTGATAAATAGTAATGTCCCGGCAATCCCGATAGAAAGTCCGAATACATCTGTATAAAAATATAATAGATAACTGGAAATAACACAGTATAGTAGATTGCCTGCTGTATCCGTTAATGAATAGCTGATTTTACGATGAAAAGGAACGGTACTGGCTGCCTTTTCCGGTGGTTCCGTACTCACAATTCTCGTACTCATGATCTTTCCTCTCCCCATGCGAATGAATTATGATTCATAAACCCATACACGCATTTCCCCTTTAGCCCGATTGCACCAGGCGTAGTAAGGAATGGCGGTAATTTGTTGAGGAACAAATTCAGGAGGCTCCGAGCTATATAATGCATTCGAATTTTTTACCCGGTATCCCTCTATGGTCAGCTTTACAATGCCACCCAGCAGGTTTTCGCTGAACTCTTCCGTAATGAGGCTATCCTTTGTCAATCTTAATCCTGCCAAATTCGCTCCATTATCCACTTCTTCCAGGCAAAACACGACTGGTCCGCGTTGGAGAGCAATTTGCTGCTGGTTCATGGAGACCAGCGGATTGCTCCGAATGCGCTCAACCGGCATAGCCAAATGCAGAGTTACCATATCTCCGTCCTTCCAAGTACGCTGAATCTCGATATAGCCTTTTTCCAGACGGTCTAATGATATGGTTTCCCCATTCACCTTCACCTCTGCCTGCTTGCACCACCCAGGAATCCGTAGTGCCCATTTGAAGGAAGTCGGCTCTGTTACGTGGATCGAAAAGGTTAGATCGGCATCCCATGGATAATGATGAGTTTGTGTAATTTCAACCTCTTGACCAGATAAAGTCATGTTCACCTTGCTGGCAATGTACAGATGCGTATACAACGTATCATCCGTTTGGGTGTACATATTGTCCTCAACTGATGCAATCATTCGTGCCAAATTGGGCGGACAACAGGCGCAGAAAAACCATTTTTGACGTTCTGTTTTTACATGCTCTTGATCTTTTCTGGATTTTTGAAAAGGATTAACCTCCAGCGGATTCACGTAGAAAAACCGTTTCCCATCCAGATCCATCCCACTAATCGTTCCGTTGTATAGCGCACGCTCCAGAACATCGGCATATTTCCGGTCTGGCGCTAAGCGCAGCATACGATTGGCCCAAAAGGCCAGCCCTACAGAGGCGCAGGTCTCACAGTACATGCTGTCATTGGGAAGATCGTGATGGCAAGTGAACGCTTCCGCGTTTACAGTAGAACCGATGCCTGCGGTGATGTACATTTTATGATTCGTTACATCATCCCACAGCGTTTCACAGGCTCTTAACAGGGAAGCATCTCCTGTTTTCGCAGCCAAGTCCGCCATCGCAATATACAGATACACCGCTCTTACCGCATGGCCGACTGCCTCTTTCTGTTCCCGCACAGGTTGGTGTGCTTGCTGGTATTCGAAGCCTAAGCCAAAATTAATGTTGTTATCATCATTCCAGGTGGGCTCTGTTTGAATATGTTTTCTCTTTTCTTGTTCCTCTGCAAAGTAAATAGGATGCTGTCCCCGCTGTTCAATAAAATATTGCGCTAATTTGAGATATTGATCCTTTGCAGTTACGTCGTATAATTTGATCAAGGCCAACTCAATTTCTTCATGTCCCGGGTAGCCTTTCCGTTTACCTTCTTCCGTACCAAAAACCTGCTGAATCAGGTCTACGTATTTCTCCATAATGTGAAGAAACTTCGTTTTGCCCGTCGTTTCATAATAAGCAACAGCCGCTTCTATAAAATGCCCTGCACAATACAGCTCATGATTGTCTCTTAAATTGGTCCAGCGATTATAGGGTTCCTTAAGCAGATAGTACGTATTTAGATACCCATCCTCAGCTTGAGCTCTTCCCAACAATTCAATCACTTCATCAGCCCGTTCTTCAAGCGCAGGATTCGGATGATCCCTTAAGCTAAAGGCAACCGTCTCCAACCATTTGGCAAGGTCACTGTCCTGGAAAACGGTTCCATAATACTCCCCACTGGATTCCCCGGCTGCAATCCTAAAGTTTTCAATCGCATGACTGGGTTCTGTATCTGGTAATTCATCATTTAATGCTTTCCATTGGTAAGGAATAACCTCTTCCGCCACAACCTGCTTATACTTTTTCCAAAATAAATCGTCAACGATGACATGCTTAACTGGCTTTGCCGTTTTCATTGGATAAACATCCCTTCCTGGAAATAGAACGCTTTCATTTTTGAGAAAATAAGGATAAAGTAATGATAATATCGTACAAGCTAACCTGAGCTCCCCTTGCTACAGTCCTTATTTTATCAACCTGAATTTATAAAAAAAATCGCGATCTTTAACTAAAACTTATACGATTTCACACACAAAGGAGCTGGCTTCCATGAGCAAAACAGACTTTCTATCATTCCTTGTCCCTCCGCTGCCTTATTTCATTGAGGGGAATTTTACTACATATCAAAAAGGGGATTGGCACCCGAATAGGTATAATCTGGGTTATTTTGACGTAATAATCATTAAAGAAGGATTGCTGCACATTGGTGAAGAGGACGAAGTGTGGAAGGTAACTAAAAATTACGCTCTCATTCTTGAACCGGATAAACATCATTTTCCCATTGAGGCATGTACAGAACAAACCTCCTTTTACTGGTTCCATTTTCAAACCAATAGCATGTGGTGCGCACAATCCTCGCCCAATCCTATTATACCCAGCACTCCCATTCCCGAGCTGCATTTTCATTCAGAACATACGACCATTCATTTGCCCAAAATTCAAAAAGTGGTGAATCCACATGAGCTATTTTCGAAATTAGACTATTTACTAGCCTCTACTTTAAAACCTAGAAAACTGGCACTATGGGAGGCCCAACAGACGTTTGCGAGTGTTTTCCAGAGTTTGGAGTATGACCAGAATAATAAAGACAGCTCCTCTAAGTTGGCGGAACAAATCGAAATATACCTAAAACAGAATTACAAAAATACAATCACCAATAAAGATTTGGAGACCCATTTTCACGTACATCAGAACTATCTCGCCAGATGTATGAAGGTCGCCTTCCAGCGCACACCGCTTGAGTATTTAATGGATTATCGACTGGATCAAGGGCGCAGTCTTTTGCTACAAACCGACTGGTCTGTCCAACAAATTACGGAGGAAACGGGATTCTCCCAAGCAAGCTATTTCTCCAAATGCTTTAAAGAAAAATTCGGAATGTCTCCAAAGAATTACAGACAACAATACTGGAAACCAGTCCATTGAATGCTTACACCTCCTTTACATTCTCTTTACATTTTCATTGTATCCTTTTGATATTCTCGCTTTATACTGAGTCGGTTATATCATTTTTACTTCGGAAAAGGGGCATACATATGAAGTCAACTAAACTCGTATTATTAGCCATTTTAACAGGGATTCTGGTATCACCAGAACTGACCCATGCGGCAGACATTCAGCCATCCGGGTATGCATCACTACGAACACAGGCAGATAAAATGGGGGCGACAATTACATGGGACAGTGATGACCAGTCTGTTTTGGTCAAGCTGAAAAATGGCATTGTCGGGACCTTTACAGTGGGTGAGAAGCAATATCGTCTAGCTGGACTAAGCGGAAAAGCGGACCGGGAAATTAAGATGATGAATGGAAATGTATATCTTCCTACAAAACTTCTTACAGCGCTTGAAGCAGAGAACAGCAAATATGCAGATCCAAAGGACGCAGTCCCTACCTATAAAGTGATCCCTTCTGCTGAAACAGAAGCTGTGGAGGATGGAGAAGACGCAGCCGACGACCCTGCAATCTGGCTCAACCCGGCCGATCCAGAGAAAAGTAGAATTTTAGCAACCAATAAAGGCGGCGGGATTTTAGTCTATGATCTGGAAGGCAAGCAACTGCAAAACATGAAGGTCGGAAAAATGAATAACGTGGATCTTCGTTACGGTTTCACATTGGGCGGCAAAAAAATTGATATTGCAGGGGCAACCAATCGAACCAACAACACGATCGATATCTTTTCCATTGACGGTGCATCAGGAAAGCTGACCAACGTGGTTGGCAAACCCATTAAAGCATCTATGAAAGAAGTGTACGGATTCAGCTTGTACCATAGCCTCAAGACAGATAAATTTTACGCGCTCGTGTTGGGCAAAGAGGGTGAATTTGAGCAATATGAGCTGACTGACGACGGAAGCGGCAAAATTGCAGGTAAGCTTGTCCGCCAGTTCAAGCTGAATACGCAATCCGAAGGCATGGTTGCTGATGATGAATATGGTACGATCTACATCGCTGAAGAGGATTACGCTATTTGGAAGTATAGTGCGGAGCCAGACGGTTCAACCGAGCCGCTGCGACGTGTGGATATTGCAGATGGGCGCAGACTTCACGATGACATAGAAGGACTTACATTGTATTACGGTAAAGATGGCAAGGGGTATCTCATGGCCTCCAGTCAAGGAAACAGCAGCTATGCGATCTATGAACGACAAGGCGACAATGCATATATAAGCAACTTTACGATTAGCGCGAGCCCTACCGTTGATGGCACATCTGTCACAGACGGTATTGATGTTCTTGGCTACGGATTAGGAAAGAATTTCCCACATGGTATCTTCGTTGCACAAGATGACGAAAATCTTCAAAACGGCAAAAAGTTAAATCAGAACTTTAAAATGGTGCCTTGGGAGCGAATCGCTACGGGAGCCCCTACCCCGCTAACGATAGACGATGGCACCAACCCGCGTGAATTGGTAAACAGAAGCACGAAGTAATGCCCCTCGGGGAAATCAACTCAACATTCCGACTCTATTCATAGAAAAAAAGAGGTGTTCCAAAAGCCATAAAACGGCTACTTGGGACACCCCTTTTTGTTTTTAAGCGAGAAAAGGTTTAAGATCCAGCACCAGCACATTTACCGAGTTGGCCGGTAAGTCTAAGAAGACAGAATCCGTCTGAAGGGTGATCTGCTCTTCGGTAGGCACTACCTTCTCATCATTCTTCTTGTTCACGTTAGGTACATGAACAAGCGAGGAATCGCCGGTTAGTGTAACCAGCTTAGCGATGGACTCAACACTCAAATCTTGTAGATTCAGCTGTATTACCTTATCCACGTTGTCGGCATTCACCAGCTTCACGTATACATGCTCAGCATCTTGGGTTACCGAGTTGAACACGTCTCTGTTGTAAGCCTCCAGTTTGTAGTCCAGCACCTTGCTGGTTGTCTCGCCGTCGGTGTATAAGCAAATCAGATTACTGCCCGTTTCACCGCCGTAGTTCACTGTTATGGTGTAGTCCGTGTTGTCAGCCAACTCTTCATAGCTAGCTGCTCTCAAGTTACCTGCCGCTGTACTGGAAGAGTAGTCACCCAATGTGTAGCCTTCTATGCCCTGCTTGTAAACCTTCACGCCGGTAGCCTTGCCGCCATAGCCGATCGCGTATTCAACGACGTCCTTTTTCTCCGCAGAAATATCGGTGAGACCCGCACCCACATAAAAGCCGTCCGTGCCGGAAATGCGGGAAGCGACCACCTCTACCTTGTAATTGCTCCAGCTGTCGTTCAAGATGTACAAACCATTCAGACCGCTATCCTGAGCTTTGAGGACAAGCCCCTTGCCTTCCTCCACCGTAGAGCCCACGGAACCGGGAATGACCTGCCAGGCCGAATTCAATTCCTGGGTAAAGTCTTGATCCAGCAGCACACTACCGTCCTGGTTGGAAGTAACAGTCACACGCTTAATCATAACCTCGGCGTTGCCTGTCGCGATTTCAATTCCCCCCTGAGGAATGAGATCCGTTGGCTTGCCGTTTTTGTAAGTAGAGAAAGAAGTGCTCAATACTTTATTCCCCAAATATTTAGCATACATTTGCTGTACATAGTAGTTCGGCGTAAACCACACCGTTTCGTCATCGAACCAGATGCAGTCTGGCGTCCATCTGTAGGTTCCATCTGTCAGCACCTTGTTAAACAGCGGTGCATAGGCAGCCAACCGAACGACATCGGCATTATTTTCGAAGCCCGTCATCACCGCTGCCTCTGCTACAGCGCCTGCCAATGTATTTTTATCCGTTGAGGCGTACTCTCCGACAAAAACCTTTGATGTTGCTTTCCAATTTATACTGCCGTCCACGTTATAAGCTCTGTAGTAGTAGTTATAGCGGTCCACGTTATTCAGCAGGTACTCGTTAGAACGATAGTAGTGCTCGTCTGCAATGGTATCCATATAGTCCTTTTGCTTCTCATACCAGGTTACCGTTTCTTCCGTCACCTGGTCACCATCTGCAAAAGCAACCTTAGCCGAACCGGTCATATTACCGCTTAAGAACTTCCAGCCCTGCTGATATGCATCGTCGTCTGCTTGAGCGCCAACCGTGGAGATGATGTGTAGCTCATAACCCGGATAGTTTTTCTCCATGTACTCATCAATCGATGTCTTGAACACTTCAAAGTTGGCAAAAAACTCTGTGCCCCAGTTCTCGTTACCTACACCCAAATAACGCAGATCGAACGGTGCTTCATGGCCCATTTTTTTGCGCATAGCAGCCCATTCATTATGTTCAAAATCCACACTGATCGCAAAGTCGATCAGATCCGTAAAGTTCTTGATATAGTATTCTCTTAATGCGCCTCCAGCCGGATGAGCGTAATCGGAGCGGGCTTGGCAGAGCACGCCGCAGGCCATAACCGGAAGCGGAGCTGCATTCAGGTCTTCTGCCAACTGGAAATATTCCATATAACCAAGACCCATGGTCATCATATAGCCCCATACATTAAAGTTTTCCTTGCGCAGCTCGATATCCCCAATCGATTCCTTCCAATCGTATACGTTTTCCCATATAAATGAACCCTCGGAAATACAACCACCCGGAAACCGCAAGAACTTCGGATGCATGCCAACCAGTGCGTTCACCAAATCTTTTCTCAGTCGGTAGTTAGGATTACCCTGGAAGTTAGCATGTGCCGATGGGGATTGCTCTTCCTCTCCTGCGCCCCATACATCTTGTGGGAATAAAGAAACCATATCAACCGAAATGTCCCCTTTAAATGTAAGCGCCAGCTGCCCGAGAACCGTAGCTGAGCCTGTCAGTACAAGCTTGGAATCGATGCCGTACTTCTTCCACGTGTTGTCGCCTTCCACCTGTATCGTAACCGAATCACTAATAGCCTTTTCATTTGAGTCTTGCAGTTGCAGTGTGATTGTGCCCGCTGAATCGGCCTTCGCCCAGATGGTAAACTCATATTTGGCACCCTCTTGGATGGACATGGCACAATTCTGGTTAGAATCGGAAAAGCCCTTGTTCCGAATCGTTGCACCATCCGATACCGTCACATAATAAGAGTTCACTTCTTTGTCTTTTGCGCCTAAAAACTCATTTAATCCACCGCTATGCTGTGGAGTCATCTTATCCGTATCACCAGACCAAGCGAACAACGGGTTGCGGTTCCGTCCGGTAGAGCAGCCGCATTCACCGGAAGCATGGGAATACGTATCGAACTCGAAAGATTCAAAGGAGCGATTCTGAACGAGTTCTGCATAAATCCCGCCATCTGCTGCGTTATTGATATCTTCATAGAACAAGCCGTACATCACCTCGCTGACATCCACAACTTCCTTATTCCCATGAATGGTCAGCGTGTACGGAGGTAGCTGTTCAGGAAGAACGGATACCTCAAAGCTCTCTTCAATCTGGCTTAAGCCCTTCGTCAATAAAGCTGTGACGGTAACCCCTTGTGCGGAGGTAATCGCCTGAATCTGGCCATTGTCAGAGAGTATACCAGGCTGGCTGGATTTCCAGGTTACTTCTACTCTTCCGCCCATCAGAACGGTTGGCAGAGTTATGTCCTTGGTTACAATCGTCGTCGGAAAGGACAAATATTTATCTCTGGCAAGCTTCACGATTTCTTCATCTGTCAACGAATCGCACATGACCTCAATGACTTCATCCGCCGTCAGGCCTGCTTTATAAATTCGAAAGTCTGAAACGGAGCCGGCAAAGTCTACATCCGCTGCATGCTGGGAGCGACCGATAAAATTGTTGCTGTAGTTGGACGAGTCTGTAAACGTTTCGAACCATTTACGCAGCTTGGCATAGTTGCCGCTGGAAGTTTGACTGATGGAACCATCCGCTACTACCTCACCATTGACATATACCACCGGACCCGCACTGCTTAATGTGCCGCCTTCTGTACCGATTACGGACAAGGCTATATGCATCCACTCATCCCTGACAAAACCTCTTCCCGGGTCTACGGACAAATCCGCCTCGGTGAAAAGGGTTCCGCGCAGATTCCGTGTCATAAACATATAGGGCCCTGTATGGGCTTTACCAAAGTCAAAGACACGTTCCCACATATCTGTGAATCTGCCGAAGTTGACCCAAGCAGTAACCGTCACACCGGTGTTATCGCTTACATCTTTGAATAGATCGGAAGGAAGCTGGATATACGATGTACCGTTGGGGCCTCCCTCAAGCGTCAAAGCTGCTCTACCGGTAGCATGGGAAATCGTAGGTGTTACTGTGCCTGAAGCAACCCCATCGTTACCTTGCCCTGAGCTATCTTTGCCGACGTTCTCTGCATCATCAAACTTGTAACGTGCAATGATTTGATCTTGGAATTTGGTCATCTTCGTTGCTCCTATACCTATAGTTTATTAATGTAATAACTAATTAGTTAATATAAATACATACTATATAGCTATAGTACCTTATCCTGAGTACTTTTTTCAATCCAATAAATCGGATTTATGAAGAAAATACTTGAACGAACTACATAAAAAAGCAGCCATCACAGAAGATACTCTGCGATAACTGCTTTTTGGCTTACAAGATTACTTGGCCTAGTCGGGACTTTTCTGAAATAAAGAAGTTTGGCCGTAGCTATGTTATCCGTTCAATTTTTGTCCACAATTCGGACAGAAGTTAGCTCCTTCGTTTTTTGTACCGCAATTCGGACAAAAATTGGGCTTATTACCGTCTCCAGATGGAGAGGGGGCAGCAGGTGTAGGCTGAGTCTCAGCCGAAGGCTTTGGGTTCGGGTTCAAATTTCTCATCATTTCATTTGCTATATTCATCCCCATCATCATACTCGCCATATCTGAGGCAGCACCACCGCCTTTTACATTACCCGATGCAATCCCGTCCGTCATCGTCACTTGCTGGTACTTTTGCAGATTACCGATCATTTCATGAGAAGCTGTCTTCGTGATCATATCTTGGATTTCTTGAGGATAATTGAAGCTCATCACATGAAAGCCAGTAATCGTCATACCATTGTCCATCACTTGCATATCCAGATCTTCTTGAATACCTTTTGAAATGTCAGAGGCATTCGCCTGCAGATTGAACATGTCCTTTCCTTCTCTGCTGATCCACTTCATCAATAACTGATCCAATACTGAAGTAATGCGTATTTTCACATCCTCAACGAGATAACTGTCCTTCACTCCAGCAATTTTATCGATGAGCGTAACATAATCGTTCACTTTAAAATTAAATGTGCCATTGGCACGGATCGGCATACCGCCTGGCAGCTGGGGGGTCGGGATCAGCACTGGATTCTGCGTCCCCCATTTGACCGTAAACTCCTTCGTATTAACGAATAAGACCTCTACCCTCATGCCACTGTTAAAACCAAATTTAAACCCTTTTAAGGTGGATAGAAATGGAATAATGTCAGAGTCCATGTTATATGACCCTTCATTCTCAAAAATACCCTCTATTTTGCCGTTATTTACAAAAATCGCGTCTTGACCGGAGCGGATGATTAATTTACTGCCTTTTTTAATTTCATGATTACTCCACTTCCAGAAAATCATATCATCTCTAAATTCTTCCCACTCTACAACATTTGCAAATTGATTTCTGAAGAATCCCATACTGTATCCATCCTTTCCGTTCAGGATTTTGCAAAATTCTCAGTTAAAATGATCCTCTGCTGCCGCTATGCGAATGACCGCCGCTGGTAGTTCCGCCACCACCGCCTGAGCTGCTGCTACTGCTGCTCTTTTCAATCTTCCGTTTTGTTGTCGTTGTGTGAAGATACTGATCTCGATGCTCCAGAACTCCTGAGGCGTTCGCATCCTCGTAGGTCTGCCGATTTACCGTAACCCGACCGCCAGAATTGGAAACCATCTTACCCACGATCAACGCTGCCAATCCCAGCGCCACCGCCAAATGAAGCCATCCTTTAAAAAATATACTGTCTGGATTCACCCCTGGACGGATGGCCAAATATTTGTGCGCGCTTAGAATATACTTTTGAAATGCCAGCCCATAGTTGCCGTTGGTCAGATCCGGGCTAATCTCATGGCGTATTTTAGTAAGCCTGTCATCATCCAGATACCGTTCTGCCTTATAAAATCCGGCCAAGTATACCTCTCTATTTCTCATATCCATCGTTAAAATGACCGCGTTCCCATGAGATCTGTCATACCCAGGGCCATGGTCATCATAAAAGTCCTGCGTCATTTTCATAACATCCATATTGTCGGGATTGAGAGTAGTATAAATAATAATGTCCGTTTCTCTTTCCGCTCCGTATTGATTAGCCATAGCGTTCAACACATCATACTCTTCTTGATTGAGCAGACCCGCTTCATCATAAATCAATGGCTTCATTTCTGTCGTTGCTGGTTCGCCCTTCATTTCCATAGGAACTGCCAGAAAAACAGCAAAGAATAACAAGACGGCTATAATGGCTCTATGCTTTTTCAATAGAATTCCCCTCCCATCATCAGCCAAGTGATTAACCTTAATGAGAAGAGAGTAATGCCGAAAATGCCTGCAAACCAAGCCGTCACTTTGAACTTGCTAATCGGAGGCTTACCGACTACCTTGCCCGTCTGTCCGTTCATAGCAAACGTATGCTCCAATTGATTGTAGTCATAGTGTATGACCCATACCGGGAGCAGAACATAATCCGCTTGTTTTAATATAGTATCAATTTGCTTTTCCGTATAACTCACGGACGTATACTCTGACACCGTAGAATGAATATAAGCATCAATATATTCCTTCACTTTTTCTTTAACTCGCGGGAAAAGCTCTTCTTCGTTATAACTGTACTTCTCCGCAATATAACCCGCTAGATATGGCGTTTTAAAGGGTTTTAGCTGATCGTATGGAAAAGGCTCCAATTTATCCATCAGCTCGTCGTTCATTTTCTCCGCAGCATCAATCGGAACCTTTACATAATTCAAACGGATTTTGCGATATACATCAAAATGCTTCGTTTCCGTATATTCGTAGTCTCCGCTCGTATAGGTTCTCACTTGGGTACCTTCACCTTGAACCTCAATTTTATTATGTAATTCATATAACCAGAAGGGCACATACATCCCGGTTATTCCCTTGATTCGGTCTGCTATCATGAACCGATTCGGCGTCAGACGGCCGTTCTTACACCATTTTTTGAAAGCATCTATGGCCTCTTCCTTACTGATCGAAAAAGGAATAACCTGCGCCGGAGCCAGCTTCCCGGTCAGTCGGTCTCCAAGAACCACGGCAGAACCACAAAAGCTGCACACCGTTGCACTCGTCTCCACTTCGGTCATAATCACTGCTCCGCAGTTATTACAATGATACTCATGGGCCTCATCTTCTGAAAAAATACGATTTATCAGAGGATCAGGAATAGATTCGATATTGTCCTCTCTTCCGCAACTATGACAGGATAACATCCCTGTCTCACCGTCAAAGACCATGCCGCTGCCGCAGTTGGGGCATTTGTATTCGATAACCGGCATCTGCTCACCTCTTCATGTAGATACTATTATGATTCCTTATAAAGCATCCAGGTCGTCCTTCGTTCCTGCCCGAAGCTCGGCTATAGCCATCGCTTCATCATACGCTCTGTTCACCTGCTCTTCCATGACCTCAAAAGCAGAATTCTTGCTGCCCATAGAGTTCAAGGCTTGCTGTGCTTTGGCAACCGCCAGCTTCCCTTTAAGTTCAGCACGCCGCATTTCCAACTGCCCTATATCAGACAGCAATTTATCCTGCATTTGTTTCATATTCACGGCGTTTACTGAAGCTAAGTCATAGGACGTTTGTAATTGTTCCAGTTTCTCCGCCTGCGTTACCTTTCTCTCCAGGAACTTTCGAGCTTCATCATCATTACCGGCTTCCACGGACTTACTGGCATAATGCTGGAGCTTTTTGATCTCGGCTTTGCATTCATCCAGTGCTCTTTTCGTCCTTCTCTCATCAGCCAATACTGAAGCCGTCTCCGCTTTCACCTTGCCTAGATCACTGTTCAAATTCCGCATATAATCGTCAATGGTTTTCTCCGGGTCTCCCACCTTATCCACTAAGGCGTTAATATTCATTTTCATAATATCCCTAAACCTCGACAAAATCCCCATGATGACCTCCTTCGAAAGAACTACATTCCACCATATCATACATCAAATCCGGTAAAAAATGTTCATCATAGCTCTATATACTGGCCCACTGATCACTTTCAGATGTGTGTTCCTTTTATTATAAAAGCAAAGGGTCCAAAAACCCGCGACAGATTTTTGAACCCTTCTATTTATTGTTCCTGATTATAGTTCTTCATAGGACTTGGGGTCCTGCCCCCATATCCGTCCATCCTCACTGCTAAATGCCGAAATCACGTTCATTTCCTCTGGAGACAACTCAAAATCAAAAATATCCAGATTCTCCGTTTGGTGTTTTAAAGAAGAGGCCTTAGGGATCGGGATTGCTCCAAGTTGGATATGCCAACGTAAAATCGCTTGTGTAGTCGTTTTATCATGAGCAGCAGCAATTTTCGCAATCTCTTCATTCTCCAGCATGCTGTGACCGCGACCCAAGGGGCTCCACGATTCGGTCACGATGCCCTGTTCAGCATCTTTCGCACGCTGGTGCTCCTGATTAAACAATGGATGCAATTCAACTTGATTGATGCTCGGCGCGACACCTGTTTCCCGAATTAAACGTTCATTATGCTCGGGCAGAAAATTGCAGACCCCGATGGAACGAATATAGCCCCTTTTCTTCGCCTCAATTAACGCCTGCCAGGCTTCAACATATCGGTCAATTTGGGGATTCGGCCAATGGATCAGATAAAGATCATAATAGTCCAGGCCTCCTCTAAATAATGACTCTTCGATGGTTACAATGGCTTCTTGATAAGCATGTCGACGACCCGGTAGTTTGGAGCAAACCAACAATTCTTCTCTGGGCACAGAGCTCTGCTGGACCGCTTTCCCAACAGCACCCTCATTTTCATAGTTGAACGCTGTGTCGATCAGACGGTAACCTGCATCAATCGCGCTGGTAATCGCCCTCACTCCGTCTGCACCCTTCAATCCAGCAGTCCCAAATCCAATGACGGGCACTTTAGTCCCATCATTCAATACCTTCTCCGGAATTTGTTGGTTCATATTACAGCCTCCTTTACTATTCTCATATAACATAACACCTCTTCAAAGCTCCAGTAGAATATAGCAATCCAATACATTCCGTTCCTATATATGTATATACCCACTAGCTCGTAACTTCCCTACCAAGTTCTCTGTGTGCTAAATCAAAAAGCGCCTGATCCCCATTGAAATCATACTTGAAGTCAAGGGGTCAGGCACTTGTATACCACTACCAAATCATATAATCCACTTCATGCTGAATTGCTTGGTTGTCCAACACAAAGTTGAAGTGTCTGTATTTTTATTTCAAGCCATTCCATACCCAGTTCTCTACCTCTGGTAGGTCAATACCCTCTTCGCGAATGAATTGATGATGTTTCTTAATCGTAGCATCCATTTCATCCACAATGTTGGTGTACTTCCCAGCGTCAGGTAAGTTAAGAACGGCTTCCTTCACTAAGTCAAAACGATCCATTTGATTTAATACACGCATATCAAATGGTGTCGTAATATCGCCATTCTCACGGTAACCATGTACATGCAAGTTATGATTGTGACGATCAAAGAACAGATCTTTGATCAGACCTTCGTAACCATGGAAAGCGAAAACAACGGGCTTGTCTTTTGTGAAAAAATGATCAAATTCGGCGTCGGATAATCCACGCGGGTCTAGTTTTTGACTTCTCAGTTTCAGCAAATCTACCACATTGATGTACCGAATTTTCAAGTCAGGCAGTTTTTCATGCAAAATGGAAATCGCAGCTAAACTTTCAATCGTTGGCTCTGTACCAGCAGAAGCAATGACAAGGTCAGGTTCTCCACCTTGATCTGTACTTGCCCAGTCAATGATCTTCAACCCTTTATCCACCAATTCTTTCGCTTCATCAGCAGTAAACCATTGTGGACGTGGGTGTTTAGACGAAACAATCAAATTGATCTTTTGACGGTCGTTTAAAATGGTGTCGAAAACAGCCAACAATGAGTTGGCATCAGCTGGCAGATACTCCCGAATAAATTCTGGTTTTTTATCAGCCAAATGACCTAACAAACCTGGATCTTGGTGTGTATACCCATTATGATCCTGTTGGAACACCGTTGAAGTTGCTACGACATTCAATGATGGGATATCTGCACGCCATCCTTGATCCGTTGCTTTACGCAGCCACTTAAAGTGCTGGGTGATCATCGAGTCAACCACACGCAGGAAGGCTTCGTAACTTGCAAAGAAACCATGGCGACCTGTTAATACATAACCTTCCAGCAATCCTTCAGCTTGGTGTTCGGATAATTGAGAATCAATTACACGGCCATAGGATGATAAAAATTCATCATTAGGTTCAATAATTTGGTCCATCCATTGGCGTTTGGTTACTTCAAAAACAGGAGCCAAGCGATTAGACATCGTTTCATCTGGTCCGAAGATTCTGAAATTACGATTTTCTTCATTTAAAAGAACCACATCTTTAACGTATTTCCCTAAAACCGACATATCCTGCGCAATCACTTTACCAGGTACGGAATTATCCAGCGCATAGTTACGGAAATCCGGTAATTTCAAGTCTTTAATGAGGTTACCCGCATTCGCAGCAGGGTTCATTCCCATACGTTTATCGCCTGTAGGCAGAATTTCAGCAAGCTCAGGGTTTAAACGACCGTTTTCGTCGAACAATTCCTCTGGTCTATAGCTATTCAGCCATTCTAACAAAGCAGGTGCGTGCTGCATATTTTTTTGATCAACCGGAATTGGAACCTGATGGGCACGGAATGAATTTTCATTCGGCACGTTGTCCCATTCCTTCGGACCTGTCCAGCCTTTAGGTGAACGGAATACAATCATCGGCCAAGCCGGACGAGTAAGGTCATTATTTTCACGCGCATTCTTTTGAATAGCTTCAATCTTCTCGATAGCCGTATCCAACACTTTCGCCATTTCTGGATGCATGTGATCCGGATTTTCACCTTCAACAAAGAACGGCTCCCAACCCAAACCTTTAAAGTATGAGGTCAATTCTTCTTTTGATTGACGAGACATAATCGTTGGGTTACTAATCTTAAAGCCATTCAAGTGCAAGATTGGTAGCACTGCACCATCTGTGATGGGGTTGATAAATCGGTTAGAAAACCACGAAGCGGCTAATGGGCCCGTTTCAGCTTCACCATCACCAATAACAACAGCCGAAATCAGATCAGGATTATCCAGAATGGCACCTACACCATGAGAAAGGGAGTAACCTAATTCTCCACCTTCATGGATAGATCCAGGTGTTTCAGGAGCAGCATGTGAAGCAATACCGCCAGGGAAAGAGAATTGTTTGAACAATTTCTTCATACCTGAGATATCTTGTGTAATTTGCGGATAGATTTCAGTGTAGCTTCCATCCAGATAAGAATTTGAAACCATAACCTGGCCGCCGTGACCAGGACCTTCAATGTAAAGCATGCTCAAATCATATTTATTAATAACACGATTTAGATGTGCATAAATAAAGTTTTGTCCTGGAATTGTGCCCCAGTGTCCAATAGGCTTAACCTTCACATCTGAATCTTTTAAAGGCTCTCTCAACAAAGGATTATCTTTTAAATACAGCTGACCTACCGAAATGTAGTTCGTTGCACGCCAATATGCATCAAGTTTTTCTAAATATGTTTTAGATGAATAATCTGCTAACACGGGTGATAACGACATGGTGTCCACTCCCTAAGTAGTTTTGTTTGTAATTTATTTCCGGAAATTTCATCTACATGTACATCATAACGCTACACTGATTAAATTCAACCTTTTTCACAAGTGATACGGTCCAATTTTGTGAAATTTTGAACATACTATGAAATATAAATTAAAAAGACAGTAAAAAAGCTCTTACATTAAAATATATAGAAGTATAAACCAATAAAATTTTTAATAAACGAGGCAATCGCAGGCTTCAATACTTTTTTCAAAACCATAAAAAAAAGACCGGAGAATTCTCCAGTCTTATCATTAGTGAACCGATACAAAGGTATTAAATTTTAAATATTTGTAATGAAATCGCATATGAGAAAACTCAAATGGCGTACCGTTATCTAAAAAGAACACACCTTCCATAATACCTACAGGCTCATTTTCATTTAAATGTAGCAGCTTTTGATCATTCTCTTGAGACGGTTCTGCAAAAATGGATAAAAAAGATTTGGTGACGGCCAAGTTCCGTGAGTCTTCCAAATAATTAAAAATGGACCCCTCGATAATTGTCTGATTTAAATTCTGGACAATTTTAATGGGGATATAGCCCGTTTCAATCATAAAAGGATCATCATCAAACAGACGTAAGCGAACAATTTTGTAAACAAAATCATGAGTCTCCAAGAACAAATCGCGTTGTAACTCTTCTGTTGGCGGAATGACCTCAAAACTCAGTACTTTGATTTTTGGCTTTTTACCATGCATTTGAAAATTATCAGTGACCCCTAGATTAGAGCCTTCGTAGTTAAAGATAGATTCATTTCTTATGTATAATGGATTAATAAATGTCCCGGAACCTTGTTTTTTGAAAATAATTCCGACATTCTCCATTTTAGTCAGAGCACGTTTAATTGAACTACGACTAACCTGGTAAGTCTCACTAAGACTACGTTCATCTGGCAATCTCATATCTGCAAACTTTCCCGCAAAGATTTTCATCTTGAGATCGTCAATAATTTGCTTATAGACAAATTGTGTCATATAGTACTCCTCTTTCAGGTCTTCTATAACTCCATATAGTTTACCATAACTTGCCCATTTCATCTCGTGTTTGTTTCTGTATGCTGAGTGGACTTTCAACCGAATAGGAAGCGTCCTCGCTTTTACTTTACATCTCTATGCATAATACCATGATTACACATACATAACACCACGGAACGTATCTACAAAAGAGCAGAAAATACAGCCCCCCCCACCTTAATAACATCGGTAATAAGACCAAGCCTGTTTCGAACCTTGAGGGATGTTTGACTAGACCAGGCTAAAATCCTTGAATACATTGTTATTATTTATCTTGTTCAAACGTTTTCTAATAAAAATGGTGGGGGGGAGATCATATTGGCTATCCGCTACAGCGTCATCATTCCAACCTATAATCGAGCACAGCAATTGTTGCTCACACTCGCTTCATTTGAGACACAAACCTATCCAAAGCAACTATTCGAAGTCATTGTAGCTGATGACGGTTCTACAGACGGAACGAAAGAAATGGTCGAAGGCTTCAAAGCATCCTATCCTCTTATCTATGTGTCACATCAGGAACAACGCGGTCGATCTGCGGTTCGAAATTTGGGACTGCGCCGTGCAAAAGGGCTGTACATCATCTTCTGCGACGCTGACTTTGTAGTATTACCGGAATTCATTAGGATCGTGAGCCGTTATCACCGTAAATATCCCAAGTCCGTGCTTTCAGGCATTCCTCACTCGTGGGACGACGCCTTTACCCATTATTACCCTGACTTTTCTCCTGAAGAAAAAGAACAATGTCGCAACATACTTACGCAGTCCAACTTATGGAATGCTGACTATGAAGCAGCGAACGAAATTACTCCGATCATAACCCCAGAAGACATCCTTCACCAAACGGGTGCGTTGTCTAAAGTAGTTAGCCCCACAAGGGTTCCTCCCAATACGCAGAAACAATTTGCCTCAACAGACGTAGCCCCCTGGATGCTGCTGGTTACTCGTTGTGTAGCCATCAGACGCAGCCACTTGATTCGTATTGGAGGTTTCAATGAACGGTTTGTGCTGTATGGACTCGAAGACTGGGACCTTGGCTATAGACTACATCGCTTGAAGATTCCTTTTTATTGCATCAAAGAGGTGGTCGGATATCATCAGGAACATCCAACCTATCTTAGAGGTAACGTTTTAAATACGGAAAATTTGAGAATCATGTATGAAACCTACGGATTCAATGACTCCTCGTTAAATCTATTTGCTCTGATCCCTCCATCGGAGGATTTTGAGGCCTACAAAAATACGTTGCGGGTATTGCGCAGGGGATTCCGCTCTAAGTTAACACGCTCATCAGCACTGTTATTAAGAAGAACACTACACATTGCAGCCAAACAGTTCTACGATCAAAGCCATACTCATGCATACAAAAAATCATTACACTTGATAAAAAAGAAAGCAGAGAACCGGAAAAGTCGAGTCGCTCACGTGTTACGAGAAATGCTGGTGAAGTCTGAAAAGCTGGTGGAATAATAGTTACTCATTTACAGCGTACAAAATCGTGTGTATTGCATCCTCCTTACGGGATAAAAAAACTCCTCCATAAAGGTGCGAGCCCAACTTGGCAAGCAGCTTTATGGAGGAGGAGTCGCCATGTCCGGAGATAACGACAAGAATTGTCGTTACTAGTTTACTATTCCTCTGATAGTCCAGCATGCTTTCTGATTATTCATTACATATGAGTTTTACCAACTGCTAAGAACTCAATATTTTAATGCTATCATCGCACCAGCTAATTAAACTGCTAAACTGACTTTTACCATAGCTCATTGTGATCATCCAATATTTGTGATTATGGTCTTTATGCTCTACGTTGATAAGCCAACGTTCAAGTTCTTCAAAAATATGCAAGCTTTCCACTAGCTTTTCTTTATACTCCTGTATGTGCTTTATAATCGTTTCAGGCGAAGAATTCCCGCCAAAAAACACCCTCAACAGCAGCTCATTTTTTTTAAGCATCACCACATGCTCCATGGGCTGAGAAAGCCAGTCTGACAACGTCTGCCTTCCCTGATCGGTAATGCTGTAGAGTTTCTTGTCAGGCTTTCCTTTCTGTCGAATAACCTCGACTGCAATATCTTTTCGATCCAGTAGCTCTGCCAGGCTGGGATAGATCTGACCATAGTTCTCATTCCAAAAGTAACTAGTGCTTTGCTCCATATGTTGCTTTATATCATAACCGGTATGAGGACCCAGACTCAGAATGCCTAATACCGCAAACATTGTATTGGTTTTTCCTGACTGTCTCGCCATTATATATTGTGCCTCCTGTTACCTCTAGCAAATCTCCGTAGTATGTCATGCTTTCATTAGACTAGACATAATTATAGCCCATTTAAACTAGCTTCACATCTCTCTATATATTATTTAAATATATATTATTATAATAATTAATGTTGACAGGGGTTTATCATCGTTTTATATTAACGATATCAACAAATACCAATGAGCTTGCCAAGATGAAGCCTTGGATACAGATATCATAAAGAAGTCCAAGACATCGCTTGGTTAAACCTCAATAAGGAGATATCAGACCATGACCATGATCAGTGTAAATTATCCAGTAGGCCGCATAACGCTTGAACAGCGTCGTCTTTTGGCAGAAGGTTTGACGGATGCAGTTCTCGTTCCAGAGGTAGGTCAATATTGTCCGCCAGCAAGAGAAGGGTTTCAGGTCCATTTCACCGAACGTCCAATAGATTACATGGCAATTGGCGGGCAATTGCTGTCGGATCAGCCAGAACGTGATGTAATTACTGTCAATGTTCTAGTGATGGATGGTGACTGGCCTAACGACGTTCGCAAAAAAGTGCTTGAAAACATTCTTGGCAGTTTGACTAAAGTACTTGGTGTACCGGAACCATCCCCGACTTGGTGGGTATCCTTCCAGGTCATTGAAGAAGGCAGCTGGGGTTCTCGCGGCGGCGTGCTCTCTATTCTAGACCTGCTGGATTCAGGAGTCTTTACTGAGGAGAAAATTAAGGCTATCAAGCAAAATATTACACGGGTAACACCGGGAAATCTAACGAAAAAACACCCATAAGGGTGTTCTTCATTTGTCCAAAGTAACATCCTTCAGTTTACATAATCTTAATGGCTAGCCAAATCATGCTCCAAAGCTTGAAGAGAAAGGCTATCCCTCGTACTGCCTCCCTCTCCCGGTCTCATATCAAAAATACGATCGACAAATCGATTGACATCCAGCAGCATTGCTTTTCGTTCCTCCGAGGTTACACGCGGCACCGAGTAAAGAAGCTTAATCTCAGCATCCGAAAACTTAGCGAACCCAAACAAATTATCGTTCGCCGCGTAGAGCATATCTTTCTGACGTGATATACGAATATAGTCTTCTGAAGATCCTGTTGTAAAAATCGAGTAGGCTCTCTTGCCCTCAAGCCCATATACACCATCAGAAGAGCGTATGAGTCCTGTTGTGAACACTCTATCTATATATCCTTTAATAACAGCGGGAAATCCGCCCCACCATACCGGTGAAATAATAATCAAGGCATCTGCCCACAATAAATCCTCCTGTTCTTTTACTATCTCCTCTGGCAATACGTTAGTGACCTTAGCCTCTAAATCCTTTAAGCCTACCGTCGGATTAAATGACATTTGGATTAAATCTTTTACCTTAACATTCGCCCCTCGTACGTTTAGATGAGCGATCACCTGCTCCAAAATCGCTTTGTTAAAGCTCTTAGCATAAGGGTGACCCTATAGAATATTAATGTTCATCTTCTTCGCCCCCAGAATATTTTCATATGGCTTGTCAAAGCCTTGATGCTAATGTAATGTTAAGCCAATGGTATCGAAACAACAAGTAGGCATATTTATAGTATATACTATCAAAAATCATACTAATTGATTTCATAGGACTTTCTGGGATACAAACGATGAGGAGATGGAATAAATGAGTGAAAATCTGAATCATTTTACAGATTGCCCCTTAACAAAGGTTCAGAAAATCATTGGCGGCAAATGGAAAATAGTGATTTTATGGTTTCTGTCCCGTGGTACCAGAAGATTCGGTGAAATTAAACGCGCCTTTCCTGATATCACACAAGCGATGTTAACCAAGCAGCTAAGAGAATTAGAAGAAGACGGGTTTGTGCATCGGGAAGTATTCAAAGAAATCCCTCCCCGTGTTGAATACTCGCTAACAACTCACGGGGCAAATTTCGTCCCCATATTGCGCAGTATGTATGATTGGGGGGAGGTTCATCTGGAGCACTCGAAAAAATGAAAACCCACTATGACCAATTTTGTCAAAGTGGGTTTAATCCTGTTTCCTCTGAGGGCGAAACAGTAGCCGTTTCGTTTACTGTTGTTTTCCAGTTAATGTTCTCACTTCAATAGGATGCAGATTCGCCTCAATTTGAGCCCGCTGCGGTTCATACCACTCTGGCAGCATTAATTTCTGCCCCAAAGATTCAGCAGGTTCATTATTAGCAAATCCCGGTGGATCTGTAGCAATTTCAAATAGTATGCCGCCCGCTTCTCTGAAATATATCGCATTAAAATATTGGCGGTCTATGATTGGAGTCGGCTGATAGCCATAATGCTGGACTGCGCTTCTCCATTCTTCATGTTGTTCGAAATCTTTTGCACGCCATGCAATGTGATGTACCGTGCCTGCTCCACCAAAGCCTAAACCCATTTTGGCGAGCGGAACATCCACGATGTTGCCGATTTCTCCTACGGACTGATAACGGGCATATTCGGCGTCTTCAGCGATTTTCGTAAATCCGAGTATGCTCTCCAATGCATCCATCGTTCTCTGTGGGTTGACGCTAAATAGCACGGCGCCTCCAAACCCCTTAATTGCTTTATCAGCCGAAATACCACCGTAAGACCAAGTACTGTTCGCTCCTTCCTCACGTTCGACAAGCTCAAGGCGTAAGCCCTCATTATCCTCAAATTGAAGATATTGTTCAGAAAAACGGCTCGTTTTCGTAACTTGAATATCAAAGCTTTGCAAACGATGCTGCCAAAAATCAAGTGAACCTGGGGGTACCACATACGAGGTTATGCCCACCTGGCCACCTCCGATTCGTCCTTTAGGAGTTCCTGGTGCAGGAAAAAAAGTAATGATTGTTCCAGGACTTCCTGCCTCGTTGCCAAAGTACAAGTGGTAAACCTCAGGAGCATCGAAGTTGATTGTTTTCTTCACTAACCGAAGTCCCAGGACGCCGGCATAGAAGTCGACATTTTCCTGCGGATTACCGGCAAAAGCTGTAATATGATGAATACCTGTAGTTTGCAGTGACATATGAAACCCTCCTTTAATCGTAGGAACCTTTGTTTTTTGTCGTTGACGATTTACTATGACCTAAACATCATGTTTTATCTAAGTAATGCATCGATGGAATATGAACCTGCTCCTGTCAACGCAATACCAATTACGACTGCAATAAGAACTAGCGGATATTCATAGCCATTAGCTGTTGCCCAGATCCCGTTTTGGCCATGTACTTTGAAAATTGCTCCAAGCATAGTCACCGTAATCAACAATGCGGCCAGTGGAGTGAGTAGTCCTAAAGCAAATAGAGCTCCTCCCAGCAATTCCATCAACCCCGCAGACACTGCCATGAACACTCCGGGCTTAATGCCAATCGATTCCATCCAACCGCCCGTACCTTTTGGACCATAGCCACCAAACCAGCCAAAAAGCTTCTGTGCTCCGTGCCCCACCAATAACAATCCAACCACCAAACGTATCAGTAACAATCCACTTGCCAACATAAAAATCACCCTCCACACTATATTTATTTAAAGATTATTAAATTAGAGATATTGGATAAAATTAAATTCATTGTTTAGCGATTTGGGCCTGTTCTTTTCTAAGTTTTTCAGGAGTAACATCATCTCCATTCGGATCATAAACCGTAGCATTCAAGAGAATGCTTTGTACAGAACCCCGAAAGATTTGAAGGTATTCTTTGCGAAGATCCGTTTGTTCCATTTTTTCAATTTCAGTTAACCCAACTTCTTTTGCTTTTTTTGCAAGCTGATTAATTCTTTCTAAAATTGTAAGCATGTATATACCTCCCTATGCGAAATTTTCTGATTGTTTTTATCTTTAATTTATTTATCTTGATATAAAGATATAATATTTTTCTATCCATGTCAATACTTTTTCCAAAAGAAAAGAAGATGAACGCTTGAGTTGCTTTCAAAGGTGAAAGAAAAAGCAGCCAGAACACTTAGAGATACCTTTAAGCTATAAGTTGTGTGAAACCTCTTCAAATCAATTACTAGAGCCATAATAAAAAGCCACCAACCAGAATCACTGGCTGATGGCTTTCTTGTCTTACTCAAATGGAGGCGAACCGTGGCACGGTAAATCCACAATTCGACGTGTTGTGATGTTCAGGATGTTTGGGGATGCAGCTTAGGACACCTGCCAATTTGCCAATCTGAAATACGTGATTCCCTTAATAGGACGACCATCTTTAGCGTAACGACCAAATCCCCATGCTTCAGGGCGGTGGAGCATTACTTCAAGAAGAATCAAGTATTAGAACAACAAATTACCCAGAGAAAATACTAGAGCTTTAAAAGCAAAAGAACAGAAATATTATCCCCCTTAATTAGAATTATTATATAACTACCCTTCTAATTCAATCTCTTGTTCCACATTATCCACTTCAACCTCAACAAGACTGCGAATCATTTCATAGATCGCAATATCCTGATTGACAGCCTCAAAGCTGACGACCAAAGAATATTTCGCAGGTATATTGGCATCCCAACCTTTATGTCCGCGGACAGCCACACAAAAGCTATCTGTCAATTGGTTAGACTTGACTACTGTCCAATCTTTTTGGAGTGTACTATGAGACCTCGAAAAATCTTTAGCCTGCCCGTGATTGCTTTGCTCACCTATAACCCAATTAAAATTTCCGTCATCATCAACGGCCGCACCAGTTTCCAGAATCCTTTCTGCAAACGATTCAACACTTTCTCCAATTTTGCTGCATCTCCAGTCCAGCCAAGTAGAAAGGTATCTACCAATCGTTCTTCTAGTATTTCTAGGTTTTGCAACATACGATAAAGTAATCTCAATTTTCACATCAAAATCTTCCCCTACAGAATACAACTCTTCTGGAATAGGAACTTTGAATATATGAGACTGGCCTTCTTGTAGATATAAAGGTTCTTCGGTTATTAAAGTGACACGGTACTCATCATTCTGCGTCGCCTTAACAACATCGGGAAGACCATATCCAATATGTCTAACTATATCTTTAGTGTCTGGAAATTTTTTGTGTATATGCTCAGGCCATTTAGCAGATTGTGCAATGAGAGCTCTGTAAAGTAAAGCTGGAGCATCCGGATAAAGTTTTTGAATTTCTGCTGCAATAAACGTAACCTTAGGCGTAGCAAAGGAGGTCCCTATCCCATCCTTAGCATAAGCCTTTCCATCAGGAGAGACACGAAGAAGATCTGTGCAAACATCTGCAGGCGTAGTAAGGCTTACCTCTTCGCCTGCTTTATTTATGACCCATGTTCCTCCGTATTCGACTACATCTGGCTTAACAGAATTCCATATACCTGACCCTGCTCTCGAAAATGCCGAGGGTTCGTCTATTCCACCAATTACCTTGGTATCGTCTGTTTCATAATTTGAATGCGAGATTGATCCAACAGTCAGTGCCTGCATGCTTTGTGCGGGATTTGCAACTCGTGACTTTTCGTCAAATAAGTAGTTAGGATAAGGAATCTTTTCCTTATGAAAATTCTCGATTGTTTTTTGGTGTAAATTACCTACTGCTTGAACAAATAAAATATCATTCTCATAACTTTGCAAATCAATTTCAGTAGCCCAAGGAGACATATGCTTTATTTCACAAGAGCTTAATTCAGCAATAGAATGATTAAATATTTTAGTCTTTCTCTCCGCTTTTTTTGAGAACTCTTCAACAATAGCTCTAATAAATAGTGGAGGAAAAATACTACTTTGAATTGAATGCTCATTATTTTCATCTAAGACACGTGCATTCCTGATAAAACAAGGAAGTTTGTACGTCCCAGATTGGGGTATTTCAGATGGATAAAGAATTGCTCCAGCAACTCTGGTGCCATGGCCTCCTTGCGTAACTTCATCTAAAACTGATGTAGTTCCTTTAACATAACATCTTGAGTCATCGCTGAGTAATGCTGGTTCAATATATTTGTGGCCTTCTTGAATTCCACTGTCAATGACAGCAACAATTGGAGCATCATCATCTGGAGGATCAATTGTGACATCCATGGACAAATCTTCTAAGACAACTTCCGATGATTCACCTATGCAGAGGTCTCTTACGTACTCAATAGAGAATATTGGGGAGAAGTTATACGCCAAGTCTTTTAAGCATTTCCCACTTACTAGAACTCTGACCGAAAAACTATCGCAAAATTCTAAAAAAGTTGGCTCACCATCAACATAAGAACTTATGAATTTACCATTGTAGTGAGAAATAATCTCCTCAAATTGTCCTTCACGCTCTAATTTAAGTTCATCCCATAAATCATAAGCTTGAAAGTATTTGTTTTGCCAATTTTGATATCGTCTACTTTGTTTAAATTCCTCTTCACTCATATCTTCGGGTTGAGAAGGGGGTTGCTCCAAACTAAAAATGTTTCCAGAGCAACTGATACTAACATCTAATTCGTAATTTTGATCTTCAAGTATCGTAGGCCATATGTTCATTAAGTTGCCACCAAATATCCTCTTCAATCTGGATTCATCTCCATGAAAAGCATAAACGCGAGCAGGTGTATTACATCTATTTGAAACCTCATTTATAAAATCTTCAGTTTTACTGTATAATGTAGCAAATTCAAAATCTCCGTTCGAAACGATAACATAACCTTCTTCAAGTTCTGAAACAACTTCAAATCCTAATCCTTTTAGAAAACTGATATCCTTATTAGGATCGATTTCAAGAAGTAATGGAATACCAGCTTTAATCTCTGGTAATTGTTCTTTAATCCGTTCTTCTTGTTTATCTTTCCAAAACTTGGATAACTGAGCTGCTTGGTTTTTGATATAATTCCCATGGCCTTTTCGGTTTTGCCTATTTTCCAACGTTCTTGGATCTTTAGGCCCTCTGCCTCTTAATGCAGGTTTACCATTTAATACTATAGATAAAGGAAGATGTGTAAAATCGCTTGCCATCGTTATAACCTCACCTTATTAATATTTCATGGAGATATCTTTAATTACTCCTTGTATATGTGCTTCGTTTATAACTTTTGAACCTTCAAGAATACAGCTTTTAGCAGCATTTTGTGCAATAGACACAACATTAGCAGCAGAGTGGCCTTCAAGACGCCTAGAGATAGATTCCCATTCAATATCTCTACTTACATTCATAGCAGAAAAGGTAGTTTTGAGCAATTTTTGTATTTCACCAGCTGAAGGTTTAATAATTTCAATAATATCGTCGAATCTTCTGAATAAGGCCTCATCAAGTGATACCTTTAAATTTGTAGTAGCAACTACTAAACCTGGAGAACTGTATTCATCTAGTAATGTTAGTAACATATTAACGATGCGTGGAACCTCACCCACATCTTGACCAGTTGTCCTAGACTTAGCAATAAAATCACATTCATCAAGCAAAAGTACGACAGGTTCATTTTTACTATGATCGAAAACAGCTCTTAAATTGGAAGCAGACTCTCCAAAATAAGAAGATAGTAAAGAATCAAATCGTACCTTCAATAAAGGCAATCCCAAATTCCAAGCTAACCTTTCAGCAGCCAATGTTTTTCCACAGCCAGGATCACCGTAAAGTAAAACTTTCTTTTTTGGAACAAGATTGAATTTGGCTAAACGCTCTTTCGCAGCATATTCCTTTTCAATAGTCAATAATCTACTTTCAATCTCGTCGCTTAAAATCATATGATGCTTTAGTTGCTCTCTAGGTATATAAGATACTAGTTGTATGTCATTGCGTTTACTAGTAGGTAATGCTCCCATACCGCTTGCAGTATTTTTCTCCTTGTTGTATTGTGTGATCGGATTCTTGGATTTAGGCTTCTCTGTATACTTTATTTTTTCAAGTGAGTCAGCTAGCACTTTGTGTTTTTTTTCTCTTTCGCTTGAAATAATAAGATCGGCAATTTTTTTTAATGAGGCAACATCTTCTGAAAAAATCGCTTTAAAGAGCCGCTTATACAAGTCAGCATTCATGGTTTATTTATCCTTTCTAAAATAAAGCTGTGTAACTAAAAATTAAAGAAAATTTTATGAAGAGCCGTCAACAACTTCCTTGTATTCATACTCTCACAGCATGAATTGAGTTGTCAAAATAATTGTCGGCCCTTCACAAAATTCTTTATATCAATGTGCAAGCTTTAAAACTCTGCAATCACAGTTTTTCGGTACAATGCCCGCTCCACATCCCGCAGTTCTACTGTCATATGCACCTGCTTCGTCTCCCGATGCACCGCAACTGCGGATGCTGCACTTCACGTCCAGCATCCCGATCATCACTCGAATATCATGTGTCAGGGATTTCAGCAATTCCTCCAGCAGATACTCCAAAATTTCGTTTCTCGCTAGCTCCAAGACTTCATCGGGTGCTCCTTCAAAAAAATCAATAGCAGCTGTAACATCAGAACGAGTAACATTGTCATTTCGGAATGCTGCAACACAATGCTTTTCACTGAATGTAATTGTTGCTCTCCCACCTGTTCCGTCAATAACACTATAGTTCATTCTATCCCAAGAATGTTCATAGGACAGTTCAGGATAATGGGCCACCATAATTGCGTGCGCAATAGATGAAAGTATACATCCCTTCCAAAGATCGTGTTTATTCCATCCTTTAGTTATCATTATAGGCTTCATTATGGTCTCCCTTTTTTAGGTTTAGAAGGAGGATTCGCTTTATTTATTCTACTTCATCCTATTTATATCCCCTCCTGCCCAGCATGTAGCGCTCTTTCATCGCCAGGTTATAGGAAAGCCGAGTACATTATAAAAACCCACAATGACATATTATGTCAAAGTGGGTTTGGCTCTACTGATACTTATCTTGATTATTTAAATATCCCTCTAAAAACTGTCTGTTTCTCTCACTTATAGGTAATAATCCTAAATGTTGATATTCAAAGATCATTTGTCGTTGAGTTGGCGTTACTTTTGAAGCTATTATATCTTCATAATTATATTGAATATTTAATTTACCAGGATACTTCAGTACTAAGGTTAAATTTGTCCACGCCTCTTGATCATTATCAATAAATATTTTTCTTAGCTTTTCAAATTTGGATTGTAACCCTAATAGCAAGTCATCATAAATTTTCTCACTCACACCATATTTTTCGGGGATATCATGAGAGTATATAAAATCTCCGTTCTCAGACGTATTAAAATAAAAGTATACATTACTAGAGTCACCTAATATTTCAGCATACAAATAAATCTCATGCCATTTGTCTTCAGGTATCATATCTAAAACATGCTCTGCAATTTGAGGATATAACTGATCCATTTGTTTCTCCATAGCCTTCTCAACCTCCGTTTTGATTTTTTATTGTGACTTTTTGAGTTCTACCACCATCAATTGAGTACTCCACTATGATACTATCAGGTCTAGCAGAATCATCAATATATTGGGGTTTTATTTTTATTTTTACGCTTTCTTTCCGCCCTAATGCTGCTGCCCATTCTTGTTCCATTGTGTGCCATTTCCCACCAGCTTGATTAATTTGAGAATTCATTGGCACTAAGTTATCAATGTCTCCAGAACCTTTAAATTGACTACCGATTAAATGACCACCATCATCTCTCTGTGGATAATCACCTCGGATTCTATCTTCTCCCCCCACTTTGCTTTGAGCGTACTTATTTCTTGGTCCTGTGCCAAGTTGTAAATCAGCCTCGACGCTATCAATACGACCAAATTTATTTGTTTCATAAGTATAGCCTTCTGGAGTTGTGTACTTTACATTAGGTTGTAACACTTTTTTATTGCCACTTCTACCAATCTGTGTTCCATAAGAAACTTCAGCCTTACTATCTACTACACCCGTTACCTCAATTTTGGGTGGTTCAATTGGCTTTGGAGGCGTAACCTTCCCCATTATCGGTTTTTTTACTTTTGAGATGTTAAATGGTTTAGAGGTTATCCCTATATTCCTATTGGCATTTCTAAGCCCGTGAAAATTCATAATTAAACCAGTACTGATAATAGGAATAGCTTCTAATATGCTTATCTTTCTTCCCGTTAAATAATCATAGCCTTCAAAAGCCGCTTCTAATTGTTTTTGGTTAATATCCACGTGATCTGATTCGCTGTTTATTCTGATTTGTTCATCTCTATAGGCAATGCTAGCTGCGGCTGCTTCCTGACCCGAGACCCCCTCTTTACTAAGTATTTTCACACCCCATATTTCTTGTTTATGATACTCATCAAAGTTGTAGGTTTTTTTAACTTTCTCCTTTTCCTTTTGCTCCTCCATGTGATTTTCGGACTTCGCCTTCCAGCGTTGTCTCAAATCCGCAGGAATCTGTTGGTATGCTCCCCCCAGTTCATTTGCAAGCTTCCGTATATAAGGAACCATATCCTCCAATGAAGTGGGTAAACCGAATCCACGTGCATTCGTATATACCTTCCCCAGTATCCACTTTTTATAATAGGCATCTCTGGCTTGCTCGTGCTCGTACTGGCTAATGAGTCCTTGTAACGCCAAGCTGGCCAAATACTTCAGCGGATGAGGACTCCCCTTACCGCCTCCCCCAACCGTAGGTGTTCCTTTACTTCGAACAGGAATCGCTGCAGTTGCTTTCAGAATGACACCCGCCGCAGGTCCACTTAGTGCTCCTATAACAGCACCAGTCACTTTTCCCATCACCGGAATGGAGCCTAAAAGCTTAGACACCGTACCCATCAAGGCTTTAGCCTGTTGAAGGGCTGCCGGACTTGTGACTTTCGCGGTAGGAGTGTTGCTGGATGGGGCTTTGGCTGTTGCTGCAGTTTGAGCCGCTTCATACGCTTTAATACTCATCAATGGAGGCTCAGGTACAGGAGGGAGGTCAGCTACGAAAACAGGAGCCTTCACCGTACCTTCCTGATAAATCACTGGGGCTTTGGTGTCCGTCTCACCATCCAGCACCATACTGCTGGCTCCACCTTTTAAATATAGTGCGGTCCCAGCTTCCAGTGATAGTTCCTGACCTGCATCCAGCTTTACATGACTACCCTGAATCTGTACATTCCCCGGACTGTTGACGGTAATGCCCGTATCCTCATGTAGTGTAATCGAAAACCCATCGGAAGTGGACAGGATCAGCTCTTGCTCAGACATTTCTATGCCGCTACCTTGTACGTGTTTCCATACCTTCACATCTAGCTGTCCATTGGCGTGGCGATGCTGTCGCAAGGAATCGGTCACATAGGCTTCCTGTTCACAGTGTGTAGGTGAATACAGCTCCACTTGTTCCCCAACTTCAGGCATGTCGTACCAGCCGCTATGCTCTTCCGCTACATAACGGGTGGCTACGGGAAACCAGCAGGCTTTAGCTGGGTCTTGCTTCGGATCAATTTCCAGTTGAAGTTGTACGAAATCCTGTTGTACTTTCAACACCGTTCCCGTGAGTGAAATCCCGATAGCTTGATCATTTTCATACCGAGCATAGTGAATATCTTGTTCGGTTTGGAGATCATAACGAGTTTGGAGTAGACCGTCCTTTAACTCTGTAACTGCCCTCACAACGACCAGCTCTTTGCCTTGTCCGATGGGTAACGTAATCAAATCACCCAGCGCATAGTATTGCAGATTTTCAATCGTGTAGGTGACATAAGCGCCAGCACGTTCCCCTGGTTTTCCTGTATCTAACTCATGAAACGTTTTTCGTACCCTGTAAAATACATCTCGTTCCACCTTGTACTGCTTGCCTTCTGGCATTCCAAAGAAAACCTTAGGTGATGCAGCCGTGACCTCCGGCACAAGTACCGAACCAAAGCGAGAGACAAGACGCTTTAAAAAGGCCCAATCGGTTTCTTCATATTGTAAAACAAAAGCACCTAACTGGGCATAGTTGGTTACGGTATCAATGGCATCTCCATACATGTACTTCCGAACCATTGTAGTGACCAGATCATCATAGGTACGATGAATATCCTGATAGGAGCGCCTTTTCGTCTTGATATCCATTTGATAGGAATGCGAGGCTGCCTCCAGTTCGAAGGTATATACTCCCCTTATGCAGTGTACTGACATGCGTGTAACCAGCCCGTGAAACAATCTTCTGTTCGACTGTCCTTGCTCATCTAGCTGACGTATAACAATCGGCTCTTGCTCCATGTCCTGTCCAACACACGCGGCTCCCTGTTCTTCCGACAGCATGCCGCTCACATACAGGTATGCATGATCGTTAACGGCCCTGGTAATTCGCAATTGTTCCATATGCTGAGGTTGAAAAGGACCGTATAAGTGTAGACTTTCATACCCTATTCCGTTTTGCAGTACTTCCAAATTCTTTCATATCTCCTTTCTAGCAGCACAAGGCGCGTTCGCCATCTACCTTGTATTTACATGTGTTCGTAGCTACTATACAATTCAGATTTCAAGTTTAAGAGGTTATTTTTAACAGCAAAACATTCTTATGTATGTATCGGATAGATTAGTGATTTTGTTTACAGAAAGCTCCATCCGATCTGTTATTTTGAATTAATATAGCTAACGAATGAATATATGAAACCCCAAAACCATCTTCCACCTAAAAGAAAATAGATATTATTACTTTGAAAGGCTCCTATTATCGGTGAAGCCTTATTTTCCTTAACATGAGCTATATCCACACGCAAAAGAGAGGATGTCTGTATTTCCTGACCATTCACCCAAGATACTACCGAAGGACAAAATATCGTACGCAGTAATAACTGTAGATTCTGATTTTGATAACACATCCGATTTACAGGAGTACTCATCACGGAAGGGTTATATGCAGTGACAGTTCATTTTGGGTCTTCTGAAGAAATCGGTCCAACGTGAAATCGCTGGATTAATGACTGGTTTCCAGACAGTGGATGGAAAACAACTATCAAGACCTAACTATAAGTGGTACCAAAATCAATGTGTTCCTCCTGAATTGGCATTGATATTTCTATGTACGCCTGTAGTAAAAAATCAATTGTAAAACCTCTTCATCTCAATTATTAAAGCCATAATAAAAAGCCACCAACCAGACACTGGTTGATGGCTTTAAGTACCTTAATGTAAAGCGAGAGAACGAAACCTTGTGTAAAAACAGCACCTCACTTGAAACTCTCCAATCACCAAACTAGATTCCTGTCAAAAACAACTACTTCTTTCGCCAACTCCAACCTAATTTAATCACCCTTTGAAACTTCATCCAGTGTGTAGATCTTTGCATTCTCAATTTGAATACACGCTGATTGTAGTTCCTCATCCTTTTTCCATTGTTTTATTAACCCTTTTGAGTAGTTCCAGTAACTCTTCACTTCTTCCGCTTCAAAGATTTGGTAGCCATTAACCCATAATTCAGGACGCATCTCTTTATTATCGTATATATAAAGAAGTGCCTTCTTAGGTGAATAACTAAGTCGATAACTTATCGTGAATCCTCTAGACCTTTTCCTTAAATTGTCTACTTCTCTCCAAGCCTCGAAATTAAAATATGTTACATGACTTCTCTTCTCCGAATGCGTAAAACAATCACCACACCCATTACAAGTTAGCTCAATTGCATTATCTTTTTTATAACTTAGCCCAGTGCAGATCCTAAAATTATATGGTTGATGGCATTTTGTGCATGTTAAGCAATCATCAGTTACCTCCTTTAATATTCTTAGAAAATCAACAATTCTATTTTGTGTGAAGTCTGGATCATCAGCAGTTATCTCTCGTATCATTTCAGTTTGAAATTTGAATAAAGTAAACAAAGATCCCCTCTTGATTAGTTTTTCAATTAAATTCTTGTAATCCGCAATCTGAAATTGTTTTTCCTTTTCAGTAGTCATTAAGGTCATTATCCTCACTCCAAATCTAATATTATAGTAATTTGTTTCACCAGAATAATAGATTTGCATACAAAAAAAGACACCTTAATGGTGTCTTTTTTAAAGATAGCAATGGAGGCGAGGGGAGTCGAACCCCTGTCCGAAGATAACGACACATAAGCTTCTACGGGTGTAGTGACAGTTTTGATGTCACCCTAGAAACTCCCTGTCACCGGATTCCCTTCGGGTCAGCCTGATTATCTTCTTCAGCTCACCGCAGGCGGAGATGAGACAGCGTATTCCACTATTTGTTAGCCCCTATCCCAGTCACATGGACGATGCTGGGTAGAAGCACGCACACAGTTTCTTAGGCTGCGAAAGCGTAGTTGTTTTGTTGTTTGCCGTTTAATAGGCTTTAGCGTTGATGAAGCGGACGCGTCCCCACTACCCGCTACCCATGCTCGAACTATCCCCGTCGAATCCATAAACGCCCCCTTATTATAAAAGGGCTCCACGGATAAAACCGGAAATACCGGAGCATAAGCATGCATAATATCAAAAGCTGAATCCTAGGATTCAACACTCGAACAAAGTTAAAAGCTTTAAAACTGACTACTTCGTTAGTATACCATATTACAGGTCATTACGAAACGAAATGAAGCTATTTAAGCCTTATAAAATAGCACCATTACAGGAACAAGTAACTTCTCCACGTAATTTGTACCATACCCAATAATACAGCAACTTATCTTGCAATTTTCTGCTTCTCACGCAAAGCGCGTTGGATATCACGTTGTGCATCGCGTTTAGCCGCAGCATCACGTTTATCATACTGCTTTTTACCTCTGCCCAATCCGAGCAAAAGCTTGGCATAACCGTTGCGAACGTAAATCTTGAGCGGTACAATCGTGTAGCCTTCCTGCTTGGACAAACCGATAAGCTTGCGAATCTGCTCTTTATGCAATAGCAACTTACGCGTACGCGTCGGATCAGTAGGATTATTACGATTGCCTTGCTCAAAGGGACTGATATGCATATTGTGAATATGAATTTCGCCATTACGGATCGTAGCAAATGCATCACTTATATTGGAGCGACCATTCCGTAGAGACTTAATTTCCGTTCCCGTTAATACCATGCCCGCCTCGTAGGTGTCCTCAATAAAATAGTCATGGGAAGCTTTTTTGTTCTGGGCGAGCACTTTCCCGTCTGCCTTCTTACCCATGAATACCACTCCTTATGAATAACGTAATTCACTCTTGAAATCTAGGCATCAAAATCTGGCTACAAAGAGCCGCCTAGAAATATATTGTAACAAATTTCAGATGGTAAAAGCAAGAAAGGTCAAGCTAACTTACACTTACATCACACTTAAAACAAAGCGGCTTCCATCCAATACAGCAGACAGAAACCGCCCGTATAACTTATGCTTCAAGTCAGCTTCATTCACTGCAATGGAAGCTCCAGCCTTCAAAGTAAGTAAGCTCTAGCTACCTACTTCTTCTTTTTCCGCACAAAGCCCGCGGTGCTATTGCCGACACTTCCGCCCTTATTCTTCCGCTTGCGACGTGCTGCGCCTTCACCGTTTGGTCTGGCATCACTACCTGGTGTAGCTGCTCCGCCGATGAAAATACCGCTGGCAGACGTCTTCTTCCGTCGCTTGCTTGCCCCGGATGTTGGCGAGTTATACCCGCCCTTACCACTGCCAAAGCCGAAGCTGCTAGCTGAGCCAGCCCCAGCACCGCTTCCGCCGCCGCGCCCTGAACGACCTGCGGTGCTAATCCCTCCGTTACCAGCGCCAGCTTCTTTTGGCTTCCCGGTAACATCACGACCGCCTTTACGCTCTTTGCCAGTCTTGTCCTTGCCGCCCTTGCGGTCACGCCCTTCTCGGCCTTTGCCTTTACCACGGCTCTCGCCACGCGCAAAGTCTCCACCCTGTCCTGTACCGCCAGTCCGTTCACGGCGTTGCCGTTGCTTCATATCGACAAGTTCAAAGTCAATTGTGTAATCTTCCATATTCACACGCGCGACGCGAACTTTAACCTCATCCCCAATGCGGAACACCTTGGAGGTGCGTTCGCCAATCAACGCCATATGCTGCTCGTCAAAGTGATAATAGTCGTCCGTAAGCGCACTCAGACGCGTCAGGCCCTCCACTGTATTGTCCAGCTCAATGAACATCCCAAAGCTGGTTACACTGCTGATGATCCCCTCGAATTCCTCGCCGACCTTGTCCAGCATGTATTCAGCCTTTTTCATCTGCTCTGTATCACGCTCTGCATCCACAGCTACACGTTCACGCTCGGAAGATTGCTGCGCAATATCAGGCATACGTGCAGTCAAATATTCCTGACGCTCGGCTGTTAAAGCCCCGCCATTCTCCAATACCTCACGAATGACACGGTGAATCACCAAGTCAGGGTAACGACGGATCGGCGATGTAAAATGAGAGTAATACTCCGCTGCCAATCCAAAATGTCCTGTCGACTCCGCATCATACTTTGCCTGCTTCATCGAACGCAGCATCATCGTGCTAAGCACGGTTTGCTCCTTCGTACCCTGAATGTCTTCCAGCAACGTTTGCAGAGCACGCGGATGAATGGAATTTCCTCTACCTTTGATCTGATGCCCAAAATTAGCTGCGAAAGCCATAAAGTTTTGCAGCTTCTCTGGATCTGGGTCCTCATGAATCCGGTACAAGAAAGGTACTTTGAGCCAATGGAAATGTTCGGCTACCGTTTCATTGGCCGCCAACATAAACTCTTCAATAATTTGTTCAGCTATCGTGCGATCTCTCTTTACAATATCGACAGCTTTGCCTTCATTATCCACAATCACTTTGGCTTCATCAAAGTCAAAATCAACCGCACCTCGGCGCATTCGATTAGCACGCAGCTTCAATGCCAATTCCTTCATCGTGCTGAATACATCAATGAGATCCTTGTACCGTTCCATCAGTTCAGCATCTTCCTCTTCGAGGATTTTGCGAACGTTAGTGTACGTCATCCGTTCCTTCGTTTTAATCACACTGGTGAAAATATCATGCTTTACAACCTTCATATGCTCATTGAATTCCATCTCACAGGATAAAGTCAGTCGATCCACCTGTGGATTCAAAGAACATATTCCGTTCGAAAGTCGATGTGGAAGCATAGGAATGACACGGTCAACCAAATACACGCTACAACCGCGGTTATATGCCTCCTGATCCAGCTTGGAGTTCTCACGCACATAATACCCTACGTCGGCAATATGAACGCCCAGACGGTAGTTTCCGTTCGGCAAGCGCTCTACATTGACAGCATCATCCAGGTCTTTGGCATCCTCACCATCAATGGTAACAATGATCTTATCACGCAGATCGCGCCGTCCCTGACGTACAATCTCTTCTTCCGTAATCGCGTCGGGAGCATTCTCCGCTTCCTCTGTCACTTCATCTGGAAAAGCTTCCGGAAGCTGATGCTTACGAATAACTGACAAAATGTCGACGCCCGGATCATCCTTATGACCCAAAACCTCCAACACTTCACCTTCCGCTGCTGCTCGTCCTTCTGGATAGCTCACAATACGCACAACGACCTTTTGACCGTTTACAGCTCCATTGAAGCTTGTTTTTGGAATGAAAATATCCCGGTTAATACGCTTATCATCCGGCAAAACGAAACCGTATGCTTCGTGGCTCTGAAACACGCCTACTACTTGAAGCACTGCGCGCTTCACGATCCGCACAACTTCGCCTTCTAATCGGCCACCCGCAGGTCCCTTCGACGTCACTCTTACCAGTACCGTATCTCCATTCATCGCACTCTTTAAGTCGTTAGCATGAATATATACATCCGGGTGCTCCCGGTCCTCTGGAATCAAAAAAGCAAATCCCTTGGCATGAGCCTGCAAACGCCCACGCTGCAAATCCATTCGTTCCGGCACACCATAACGATTTGTGCGGGTCAGCAGAATTTTCCCCTCTTCCTCCAAAGCATTCAAAAGCTTAAGAAATTCACGGAAATCTTCCGCATCCTTAATATCAAAGTGCTGCTCCAGCTCCTGGTAAGTCATGGGTTTGTATGCGGTCTCGCGCATAAAATCGAGTAGTTGTTGCTCTGTTATCATAATATTGTCCACCTCGGGTGACCTTTAATTTTCAGTAATAAATCCGCATGTCCTTGTTCCCTGTTCCTGATACAAGGCTCTTAATATACTCATACCCTAGTATACACGAATTTAATCGACGGCATCCCTGCCTGTCCAAAATCTAAAAAAAGCCCCCGTTTCCCGCGAAACGAAGGCTTAAGGTACATATTTATCTTATTTTGCGAAAAATGCAACTAAAACAGAAACGATCATGAAACCCGCACCCAAAACAGCAGTTGCGCGTTGTAAAATCAAATCCATACCGCGAGCTTTTGTCTTGCCGAACAGATGCTCAGCACCGCCAGAGATGGCACCGGACAAACCTGCGCTTTTCCCCTTTTGCAGTAAAACAACCGCAATAACAGCAATCGAGAACACAACGAGCAGCACTTTCAAAAAGATTTCCATGAAAAATCCCACCTCCTGAGCTTATACATCTGTTTTGCAAAACAACACAGCCTCTTTTATGAAAACATGTACATATCATGTTATAAATAGCCGGAAATTAACGCAAAACACTATTTTTATTCTACCACAGCTTCCAGTAGATAACAACAGCTATAGCAAGTCACTCAGCCATTAAGCCTTTCAAAGTTATAAATTCTCATACACATCCATAATAACAAAAAACAGACCTGCTCGCGGTGGCGAGTAGGCCTGTTTTATTCATGCGAAAAAGCTTTGAGCGTTCAGACTTCATGATCATAAACCATGAGTCAAGAGACGCCATCAGCATTTTTGCGCAATATTATTTTTTCAGGTTGTAGAAAGATTTCAGGCCGTGGTATTGAGCCAGTTCACCCAGTTGATCCTCAATGCGGAGCAATTGGTTGTACTTCGCAATACGGTCAGTACGGGAAGGAGCACCTGTTTTAATTTGGCCTGCATTTGTTGCAACAGCGATATCAGCGATTGTGCTGTCTTCGGATTCACCGGAACGGTGAGAGATAACAGCTGTGTATCCTGCACGTTTAGCCAATTCGATAGCATCGAATGTTTCAGTCAGCGTACCGATTTGGTTTACTTTGATCAGGATGGAGTTACCGATGTTTTCATCGATACCTTTAGCCAGACGCTCTGTGTTTGTTACGAACAGGTCGTCACCAACCAATTGGATTTTGTTGCCCAATTTTTCAGTGAGCAATTTCCAACCTTCCCAGTCATCTTCGGAGCAACCATCTTCAATAGTGATGATTGGGTATTTATCAACCCAAGAAGCAAGCAGGTCAACGAACTCAGCAGAAGTGAAGGATTTTCCTTCGCCTTCCAAAGTGTATTTTCCATCTTTGAAGAACTCAGTGGAAGCAACGTCCATACCGAGGAATACGTCAACACCTGGTTTGTAACCAGCTTTTTCGATCGCTTCGATAATAGTGGACAGAGCTTCTTCGTTAGATTTGAAGTTAGGAGCAAAACCACCTTCATCACCAACAGCTGTGTTCAAACCTTTGGAGTTCAGTACGGATTTCAGGTTGTGGAAGATTTCTGCGCCTACACGCAGAGCTTCTTTAAATGTAGGAGCGCCTACAGGCAGAACCATGAACTCTTGTACGTCAACGTTATTGTCGGCATGAGCGCCACCGTTAACGATGTTCATCATTGGTACTGGCAATTGTTTAGCATTGAATCCGCCCAGGTAAGTGTACAGTGGCAAGCCCAGAGCTTCAGCAGCAGCGCGAGCTACAGCCATGGATACAGCCAGAATTGCGTTTGCACCCAATTTACCTTTGTTATGTGTACCATCCAATTTGATCATCAACGTGTCGATTTCTACTTGGTTCACAGCATCCAAGCCGATTACTTCAGGAGCAATAATTTCGTTCACGTTTTTAACAGCTTGCAGAACGCCTTTACCCAGGTAACGGGATTTGTCGTTATCACGAAGCTCTACAGCTTCGTGAGCGCCTGTGGAGGCACCGGAAGGAACGATAGCACTACCGATAGCACCGGATTCCAGATATACTTCAACTTCAACCGTAGGGTTACCACGGGAGTCGAGGACTTCGCGAGCGTACACGTCAGAAATAATAGTCATTTGTACTTAATCTCCTTTGTGAATCATGATTTATTGGTCAAGCCTATACTTATTAAATCAAGCTTACTTGCGGGATGCAATCATAGATTTTCCTGTCATTTCCGCAGGTTGCGGAAGTTGCATCAAATCGAGAAGCGTTGGAGCTACGTCAGCCAGTATTCCATGCTCACGCAAAACGATATTTTCGTCAGTCAAAATGAACGGAACCGGATTAGTTGTGTGAGCTGTGAACGGACGTCCCTGCTCATCAATTTCCATATCCGCGTTACCATGGTCAGCAATGATAATAACCACGCCGCCTTTGGCTTTAACCGCATCTACAACACGTCCAACACATTCATCCGTCGTCTCTACCGCCTTAATCGTTGGCTCCAGCATACCGGAGTGTCCAACCATATCCGGATTGGCAAAGTTCAGGATAATCGCATCATGCTTGTCGGCTTCGATTTCCTTAACAGCAGCATCCGCTACTTCATACGCACTCATTTCCGGCTGCAAGTCATATGTAGCCACTTTAGGCGAGTTGATCAAAATACGAGTTTCGCCAGGAAGCTCCACATCGCGTCCGCCACTGAAAAAGAAAGTAACGTGCGGATATTTTTCAGTCTCAGCAATACGCAATTGCTTTTTGTTGTTTTGAACCAACACTTCACCAAACGTGTTATCCAGGTTTTTCGGTTCGTAAGCTACAAAGCCTTCAACCGTTTCGCTGAACAACGTCAGGCAAACAAAGTGCAGATCTTTAGGCCATTTCGGACCACGGTCAAAACCACGGAAGTCCGCGTTTGTAAATACCTGAGACAGTTGAATCGCACGGTCAGGACGGAAATTGAGGAAGATAACAGAGTCATTGCTTTCGACCAGCCCTACAGGACTGCCGTCAGCCTTCACAATAACCGTTGGCTCCACAAATTCGTCGAACACTGATTTTTCATACGATTCTTTTAATGCTTCCATTGGGTCTGTGTATTGAGGGCCTTCTCCGTACACGATTGCACGGTAGGATTTCTCTACACGTTCCCAACGTTTGTCGCGGTCCATAGCATAATAGCGTCCTTGTACAGTCGCAATTTTGCCTACGCCCACTTCTTGAATTTTAGCGATCAGCTCCTGCATGAAGCCTACGCCGCTGTCAGGCATAACGTCGCGTCCATCCATGAAAGCATGAATGTACACTTCTGTTAAGCCTTCTTTTTTCGCCAAATCCAGCATAGCGAACAGATGGCTGATATGGCTATGCACGCCGCCGTCGGACAGAAGTCCGTACAGGTGAAGTTTCGTGTTGTTCTTCTTGGCATGTTGCACTGCTTTAACCAGTGTTTCATTGTCGTAGAATTCACCTTCACGGATGGACTTCGAAATACGAGTCAAGTCTTGATATACAATTCGGCCTGCGCCGATGTTCAAGTGACCTACTTCGGAGTTACCCATTTGTCCTTCAGGCAGACCCACTGCTTCGCCAGAAGCCGTCAGCGTTGTATGAGGATACTGTTGTAAATACCGGTCGTAATTCGGTTTGTTGGCCTGCGCAACCGCATTACCTTCTACGGTGTCACGCAATCCGAACCCGTCCATAATAATTAAAGCTACCGGTTTTGGTGCTGTCATCTTACTTCGCCCCCTCAACAAGCGCGATGTACGACGCCGGTTGAAGACTGGCACCGCCCACGAGCGCGCCGTCGATATCGCTTTGACCCAGGTACTCAGTAACATTTTCAGGTTTTACACTGCCACCATACTGAATACGTACAGCATTTGCTGTATTTTCATCATACAGCTCTTTAATCAGACTACGGATATAGGAAATCACTTCATTCGCATCCTGCGAAGTGGAAGATTTGCCTGTTCCGATGGCCCAGATTGGCTCATAAGCAACAACTACTTGTGCTGCCTGATCCTTAGCCAAACCAGCAAAAGCTGCTACAGTTTGCACTTTTACAACCTCTTTGGTTTGTCCAGCTTCACGATCTTCCAGCTTTTCGCCTACACATACGATTGGAGTCAGGTCATGACGGAATGCTGCATGAACCTTTTTGTTCACCGTTTCGTCTGTTTCATTAAAATATTCACGACGTTCGGAGTGTCCGATCACAACGTAGTCTACGCCCAGATCTTTCAGCATTCCACCGCTAATTTCACCTGTAAATGCGCCATCTTCTGCAAAGTGCAGGTTTTGTGCGCCAATTTTAATAGACGTGCCTTTTACTGCTTCAACCAGAGCAGGAAGATTCGTAAATGGTGCGCAAATCACGCTTTCCACTCCTGCAACCTCTGCTTTGCCTTTGATCTCTTCGATGAAAGTTTTAGCTTCTGGTACGGTTTTAAACATCTTCCAGTTACCCGCGATAATCGGTGTTCTCAATGGTTTCAACTCCTAACTATTAGGTGCCCTAAAGCTTTATTCACGCATAGTGCGTTTGATTATTTATCGTTCAGTGCAACAACACCCGGAAGTGCTTTGCCTTCCATAAATTCCAGAGATGCGCCGCCGCCAGTGGAGATATGATCCATTTTGTCAGCCAAGTGGAATTTTTCAGCCGCAGCCGCTGAATCACCGCCACCAATGATGGTGTATGCTTCAGTTGTTGCGCAAGCTTCCGCTACTTCACGAGTACCACCAGCGAAAGGTTCGATTTCAAATACACCCATTGGTCCATTCCAAACAACCAATTTGGAGTTTTTGATAACATCTGCATAGATTTTACGTGTTTTCGGTCCGATATCCACGCCTTCCCAATCTGCAGGAATACCATCGATGTCCACAATGTTAGTATTCGCCGTAGCGCTGAAATCGTCAGAAATGACAATATCCACCGGAAGGTAGAATTTTTTGCCGAGCTTCTTCGCTTTTTCAATAAATCCAAGAGCTACGTCCAGTTTGGATTCATCCAGTAGGGATTGACCCACTTCATGACCTTGAGCTTTAAAAAATGTATAAGCCAAACCGCCGCCAATGATTACGTTATCTGCAATGTTCAGCAGGTTGTCAATCACGTCGATTTTGTCTTTTACTTTGGAACCGCCGATAATGGCTGTAAAAGGACGATCTGGGTTTGATAGAGCTTTACCGATTACAGACAATTCTTTCTCCATCAGCAGGCCGGAAACAGCCGGAAGAAGATGCGCGATACCTTCTGTGGAAGCATGAGCACGGTGTGCTGCACCAAATGCGTCATTCACGAAAACGTCGGCCAATTCAGCAAATTGCTTCGCCAATTCAGGATCATTCTTTTCTTCTCCTGCATAAAAACGTACATTTTCAAGCAACAGCACGTCGCCGTTTTGCAGTTCAGCCACTTTCGCTTTAACAGCTTCGCCTACCGATTCGTCCACTTTAACTACTGGCTTTTTCAGCAGCTCAGACAAACGTACGCCAACAGGAGTCAGACGCATGGATTCAACAACCTGACCTTTTGGACGTCCAAAGTGACTCGCCAAAATAACTTTTGCACCTTTTTCAATCAAGTAGTTAATGGTTGGCAAGGTTTCACGAATACGCTTGTCATCCGTAATTTTACCGTCCTCAACCGGAACGTTAAAATCTACACGAACAAACACCCGTTTTCCATTCAGTTCTATATCACGTACGCTCTTTTTGTTCATCTCCATATTCCTCCGCACCCTTATAATTTTACGAATCAGGAATTCAAGGCACATTTGATATATAAAGAGCGGAAACAATAACCTGTTTCCGCTCTATGTTGTTGCTCAATAAGACTGTTCTTATTTAGCCAGTTTTGCGAAGTATTCCAACGTGCGGATCAATTGTGCAGTGTAAGACATTTCATTGTCATACCAAGCTACAGTTTTCACCAGTTGTTTGTCGCCAACAGTCAGAACTTTAGTTTGAGTTGCATCAAACAAAGAACCGAAAGTAAGACCTTTGATGTCGGAAGAAACGATTTGATCTTCAGTGTATCCATAAGTTTCAGGATCGGAAGCTTCTTTCATCGCAGCGTTGATTTCTTCAGCAGTTACGTTTTTCTCCAGAACTGTTACCAGCTCAGTCAGGGAACCTGTAGGTACTGGAACACGTTGAGCCGCGCCATCCAATTTACCTTTCAACTCAGGGATAACCAAACCGATTGCTTTAGCAGCACCAGTTGTGTTAGGGATGATGTTTTCAGCTGCTGCACGAGCACGACGGAAGTCACCTTTAGCATGTGGAGCATCCAAAGTGTTTTGGTCGCCAGTGTAAGCATGAATTGTAGTCATCAAGCCTTCAACGATACCAAATTTATCTTGCAGTGTTTTAGCCATAGGAGCCAGGCAGTTCGTTGTGCAAGAAGCACCAGAGATTACAGTTTCAGTTCCATCCAGAATTTCATGGTTTACGTTGTAAACGACAGTTTTCATGTCACCAGTAGCTGGAGCGGAGATAACAACTTTTTTAGCGCCGCCTTTCAAATGTTTCTCAGCAGCTTCTTTAGTTGTGAAGAAACCTGTACATTCCAGAACGATGTCTACACCCAGGTCTCCCCAAGGCAGTTCTTCAGGGTTGCGGTTAGCCAAAACTTTAACTTCTTTACCGTTTACTTTGAAGAAGCCATCATGTACTTCTACTTGTCCTTGGAAATTACCTTGTGTTGTATCATATTTCAACAAATGTGCCAACATTTTGGAATCTGTCAAGTCATTGATTGCTACTACTTCAATACCTTCCACATTTTGAATCCGGCGGAAAGCAAGGCGTCCAATACGTCCGAAACCGTTAATACCAACTTTAACTGTCATGAGTGAGTTCCTCCCAAAGTTCGTTTAGTTTAGTTTTATATATTCAAGACAGACCCGAAAGCCCGTCAAGACAACACTATTCATAAATCCAATATTAATCATTTAAATAACGACTTACAATCTCAACAGCAGCGCCTTCGTCGGTGACTAGAATGTCCTCTTGCCCGAAACGCAGTACCGCATGAATAGCGGCCGCCTTGCTCTTGCCTCCAGCTACACCTAGAACGGTATCGGTTCGCCTGATGTCCTCCAATCGGAGTCCAAGCGTCAGCATTCTGTGAACAACGACGCCATCTTCGTTAAAGTAATAACCAAACGATTCGGCAACGGCCCCCTCACTGCTGATCTGGGCAAAGGTTTCGGGATCAAGTTTACGTCTATGTGCCATCGCTATGGCGTTGCCTATCCCGTGAATGATGATACGACTCTCGCGAATCAGGTTCAATATATCCTGAATGTTCGTATCTTCAAGCAAGGAGTTGTAAGCATGATTGCTGAGCAAATCCGGTACATGGAGCAGACGGTATTGAGCGCCTACCTTGCGAGCCATTGTGGAAGCAATTGTGTTGGCCTGCATTTCCATGCTTTCTCCCAAACCCCCGCGTGCCGGTACAAACCACCCACCCTTAAGTGGGCCATTAGAAGGTAGTGCCAGTTGTTCCGCCACGTCGGCAATCGTCGTGCCACCTGTTACAGCGACCACATCCTCGTCGTCCATAACACTCAGCAACGCTTTTGCTCCAGCGCGCCCCAGCTCCTGCTTTGTTAACGGAGAAGCATCCGAATCCCCTGGAACGACAACCACCTTCCTCAAACCATAGGCTTGACGAATCTGGTCCTCCAATTGGGACAGGCCGAACAAGTTGTTCGCAATCGGCTCCAGCTGTTCCAGCAGATCCAGTCCTGCTTTGCTCACCTTCATGCCTACACTCTCAATCTCAATTAGCCCTTGAGCTTTAAGAAGATCGGTTTCGGCGCGCAACACGCGCTCAGTCATGTTCAGTGAAGCTGCCAGTGTTCTGCGTCCAACAACATCGGACAGCATAATCTGATGCAGGATCGTGTACCTTTTTTTCAAAACATCCATGAGGTCGGGCAGAAGCTGCTTCTGTATTTCTAATATCTTTCGCATGCTTTCCACTCCCGCACACTTCTAAGTTCTGTCTCTAATGCTCTATCTCTAACTGGTCTTAAAACGTCCCGGGATAACTTTTTAAGTCCCACGTATATCTTAACCAATATTTGCTCCACATGCAAGTCTATCTGAACCTATATTTCTCAACCATTTGCCTGAATATGCGCATTTAATAAAAGCTTGCAATTCACTGCTGTATATCATATAATCATCTTTGTTTCCAATTAGCTGTTTAATTAGTTAGTTGTTTGCATTGATTGAACTATGCGCCCGTGGTCCAACGGATATGACGTAGGCCTCCGGAGCCTGAGATCGAGGTTCGATTCCTCGCGGGCGCGCCATTTTAAATGAACGCATAAATGCTTCTACATAATGTTTTAACCCATAAGAGCGCTGAGGGCTCTTTTTTTTAATCATTAGTTTGACTTTCTTTGACTTTTTGTTTGAAATTGTTTATCATGTGGTTAATACGGTAACAGTTTATAAATAAGGGACGTGTAATCGGCATGTCCACCAAATCCACTAACGATATTTAAGGGAGGTTTTTTGACGTGAGCTATGTTCCTATGGTAGTAGAACAAAGTAACCGCGGCGAACGCGCCTATGACATTTATTCCAGACTGTTGAAGGATCGCATTATTTTGTTAGGCTCGGACGTCAATGACGTTGTAGCCAACTCTATTATTGCGCAAATGCTGTTTTTGGCTGCCGAAGATCCTGAAAAAGATATTCACTTGTATATTAACAGTCCTGGCGGTTCCATTACAGCTGGTATGGCCATTTTCGATACGATGCAATACATTAAACCTGACGTATCTACGATTTGCGTAGGTATGGCGGCTTCCATGGGCGCGTTCTTGCTGAATGCAGGCGCCAAAGGTAAACGTTTCGCTTTGCCAAACAGTGAAATTATGATTCACCAACCACTGGGCGGTGCACAAGGCCAGGCAACGGATATTGAAATCCGCGCACGCCGCATTCTGAAAATGCGTGATAAACTGAACCGCATTCTCGCAGATCGCACAGGCCAACCACTGGAGCGCATTGAAAAAGACACAGACCGTGACTACTTCATGTCCGCTGATGATGCCAAGGAATACGGTATTATTGATAAAGTGCTAACTAGCTCCTCTCCAGAAGGTGTATAAGAGAAGAAATTCACCTCTCGATAGCTGGTAAATGAAAAAAGCTGCTCCGGATGTTCTTATCCGGTAGGCAGCTTTTTTGCTTTGTTGTTTTTTTAGGTTATAGACAATTGAACTTGTTTATTTCTACTATTCATTCTGTCCCGCAAAAGGCTTTCCGCCTTGAGGCAGCACTTTACCGAACGAGTAGGTAAACTCCGGAATTCCATACGCGTATGGCGCATAATCATACAAATCAAACACAATTGTTACTCCACTGCTCGTCACATAAAAATTCTGATCTGCCGCCAGCTCTTTAAATTTGCCGAATCCTTCGCCAGCCTGAATCGCATCGACTTTTTTCTTCAAATCAGCATTGAGGAACTTTTTGTAGTTCGGATTTGCCTTCAAAACGTCAGACAATTGCAGCAGTTTACCATCAGCGAGCGAGAACGTATATCCTTTACGTGCCGTCATGCCATGTGCGCCACCCGTATACGAGTAATCCTGCATAATCACACTCAGAATACCATTTTTGTTATAGGCAATCGCAAAATCATTTCCGAACTCATACGGTCTTTCTGTTGTAGCCTCTCCCTCAGCCATCATCTTTTTACCTGCTGCCAATATACCCTCTGCATGCTTTTTAAGCACATTGTTAATGGCCTGTTGAGCCTCAGGATTCAGTTGGCTGCCGCTGATTTGCGGATACTTAATCTTGTAGGACACCTTCGCATTACTCGATGCTGGAAGTGTTTGAGACGCAATTGTGATCGGATTTAGCTGGCTTTTACTAAGCGTTACTGTTTTCTGAGCTGCGTTCCATTGAGCATCTATGCCTAGATAGTCTTTCAGCAGACTCATAGGAATGTATAGCTTCCCAGCGATCTGTTTGGCATCCATGCTACGTGTATTGATTCCATTGACGTTGACGTAGGCATCCGAGGAAGAAGCCATAATGTAAAGTTTATTGTAACCACTACCTACGGTATATGTCGTTGTTTTCGCATCATAGCTTACTGGAATCCCCAAGCTGTCACGCAGTGCGGCCACCGGAACCATTGTACTCCCGTTCACTTGAACACCTTTAGCGGGTAACGTTTTACCATTCCATTGGATGGCGATTCCTGGTTGCTGTGTTGCCGCTTGCTGCTGTTTGGTCGATGCTGCCTGGATATAGGAAACGGGAACAGCTGCGACTCCTGCTAAAATCCCTGCTGCCAGCAGTGCTGAACCCCATTTTTTCGTACGCTTACTCATATTAAGTATTCCTCCTGTTATATGATCTGTATTGTCTATGTGTGATAACCACTTTTCTTATTATATCTATACCCTATTGTATGTAGTTTACAATCTGTACACTCTCCGATTTCAATATGTACACCTAATAACCCTTAGCTATGACAGACTCATTACAAAAAGGTTTCGGTATACAAAAAGAGCCAGCAAGCCAACCTGCACATGATGCAGGCCGCTTGTGGCTTCGTTTGATGATCTGTATTAGTTCATTTCGTATTGAGCCGATACCTGAACTTTCACTGTTACTTGCCCCGATTGTATCTCTGTCCCGCCACCTGCTACATCCAAGAGCGATTTTGACATGGCATTTTCACGTTGTGTAAAGACTTGTGCTTCTCCGCCATCTACCGTCACATTCACAAGAGCACCTAACCCGCGTTTGGCTGCTTTAGCTACAGCACTGGCTTTAGATTGTGCGCTTCCCAATGCCTTAGTAATGGCTTCTTCTTCATAAGTCGAAGGATCTTCCACGGAAAAACGTATATTATCTACGTTATTGGCTCCGGACTTGGTCGCCTCATCCAACAACTGACCGATTTTATCCAAATCGCGGTATTTGACGGAAAGTGTATGGTTGGCAGTGTAGCCTTTGAGCTTCTGCCCTTCTTTTTCGTTATAGGTATAGTTAGGCTGTACATAAAATTGGCTGGTCTGAATGTCACCTGCCTTGATGCTCCACTTTTCTTTCAGCAGTTGTGTAACCTTGTTCAATTTTGTAGCATTGGCTTTTTGAGCAGCGGCTGCCGTATTCCCTTCCGATTGTACACCGATAGAGAGATAAGCAATATCGGGCTTCGCCAATACTTCCCCGCTTCCAGTCACATTAATTACTCCGTTTACCGTCGAAGCTGTTGACGCAGCATAGGCACGATCTGCCCCTGTCCATAATCCTCCTGCTACTCCCCCTGCCATTAATGCTCCTGCGAGAACTGCCGTGGCTACTGTTTTTGTCCAAAGTCTCATTGAATTCAACCTCTTTCTTGTAAATGTTTGTACCTTCCAGACGGAAATGACGGAAAAAGGTTGCAGCCAAGCATCCATATTTCCGAAACAGAGCATGACCATGGAAATTTTAATTATTTATAACTTGAACTTAATACAGTCTCTATATTCAACAAATCCACACATAGAACAGTTAACGGAGGAGCGTTCGAAGACTTTTTTCTGGATACAAAAAAAAGCCCCAAAGGGGGCTTTTCACTAAGAGCATACACCATATTACAAAGCAAATCTTTGTTTATTGATTTTCCAGCTCTACCTTACTAACCAGACTTACTAAAGCGTTTACAGCCTGTTCGGCGTCCGCACCTTCAGCACTTATATTGATTTCAGTACCTGTACTGATGGCAAGACTCATAATACCCATGATGCTCTTGGCATTAACCTTTTTGTCTTCTTTTTCCACAAAAATCTCAGATGAATATTTATTCGCTTCCTGTACGAACAACGCAGCAGGTCTGGCGTGCAGTCCTGTTTTCAAGCGTACGACTACCGGATGTTTTGACATGTCAGCTTACCCCCTCATCAAATAAATCTGGACACTACTTACTCCATTTTATTTATCACATTATAACATTAACCCGGGACAGACACTAGAAAAAAAACTAAAAAAACCGGGGCTAAAAGCCCCATGGACACTCTTTTTACGGAATCAGGCCATTTTCGCCTCTAATTTTGTCAGCCATCTCATCAATTTTGCGAAGCCGATGATTTACACCCGATTTACTCACGACCCCTTTAAGCATTTCCCCGACTTCTTTCAAATTCAAATCGGGATGAGCGAGCCGAATTTCTGCCACTTCACGCAGTTTATCCGGCAAGGTCTCCAAACCAACTTCCCTCTCCAGCAACTTAATATTCTCAATTTGCCGGACAGCAGCTCCGATCGTCTTATTCAAATTAGCCGTTTCACAATTGACAATGCGATTTACGGAATTGCGCATATCGCGCATAATGCGTACATCTTCAAATTTGAACAAGGCTTGATGCGCCCCAATGATGCTAAGCAGCTCAATGATCTTCTCGCCTTCCTTGATGTAGAGAATAAAACCTTTTTTTCGCTCAATACAGCGAGCATTTAGATGAAATTCATTCGCAAGATCAACGAGGGCCTGACAATGCTCCTCATACATCGAAGAAATTTCAAGGTGGTAAGACGATCCTTCAGGATTGTTGACAGAGCCACCTGCCATAAAGGCGCCCCGCAAATAAGCCCTCTTACAACAGTTTTTCCGAACGATATCCCGATTAATCCCGTCAGTGAATAAGAAACCTTCTGTGACGATATAAAGATCCTTTAGCAGTTGCTGCACACCATTGGGAATACGGACAATGTACACATTATTTTTTTTCAAGCGCATTTTTTTCCGTACAAGCAGTTCGATATGAAGTTGAAAATGCTTCTTGATCAAGGAGTAAATCCGCCTTGCAATCGCGGCATTTTCTGTAGACACGTCCAATATCACCCTTTTATTCGACAGTTGTACGGATCCGAGCATACGTATGAGCGCAGATAGTTCCGCTTTCTCACAGCAGGACTGGCTTTCAATCATCGTAAGCTCTTTTTTCGTTTGTGCCGCAAAGGACAAGGGACTCACCTCCTTCTTAATATCCAGTTTTGTACCAATTGGTAAATATGCTGGCTCAATTTGTCGGCATCATGCCGTAAATACGTGCGGAACAGAACTAATGTATCTGCCACCACTTTATATCCCCGGTCGGTCAGCTCGCCCATGTCTACTTGAACTGGCTTGGCTCCCTGCTCAGCATACATTTCCTGAACTTGGGGTGGAATTTCTCCATTATTTACAATGACATAGTCGAAGAGATGATGCCCTACATGCTCAAAAATAGCTTGCAGGTGATCCCCTACCGTATAACCATCGGTTTCGCCAGGCTGGGTCATAACGTTACAGACAAATATTTTGATAGCGTCTGATTTTACTACAGCTTCAGCGAGTTTAGGTACAAGCAAATTCGGTAATATGCTGGTATATAGACTGCCGGGGCCAATCAAAATGGCATCAGCTTCATTAATGGCCTCTACAGCCTCAGGCAACGGCTCCACGTGAGTCGGTTCAAGAAAGACGCGTTTGATTCGTCCGCCCGCTTCCGGGATCTTGGACTCCCCGGTAATCACCGTGCCATCCTCCATCTCGGCGCTTAGCACAACGCCTTCCTCGGCTGCCGGCAGCACACGTCCCCGGACAGCAAATACACGGCTAAGCTCACGCACCGCCGTTACAAAATCTCCCGATATATCGGTCATCGCTGCTAAAATCAGATTACCCAGACTATGGCCTGACAATCCTGATCCCGCACCGAAACGGTATTTCAGCATATCTGACATCACTGGTTCTACGTCAGCCAAGGCAGTCAGCACATTGCGAATATCCCCTGGAGGGGGCATTTGCAGCTCACTGCGCAAAATCCCGGAGCTTCCGCCATCGTCAGCGACTGTAACAATAGCCGTAATATCTAGCGGCTTTTGCTTTAAGCCCCGCAGCATGACGGACAAGCCGGTTCCGCCGCCCATAACAACAATACGTGGGCGCTCCCGTTGTGATCCGGTCTCTTTCATGATTTCACCTCATTAATGCCGGTCCCGATCAGCATCCCGATGCGAAACAGAAACAGATTCTGTCTCGCTGGCACCCAGCATTTTTCCTAAATACTCCGATATTGCAACAGAACGATGCTTACCGCCAGTACAGCCAATGCCGATAATGACCTGGCTTTTGCCTTCTTTGCGATATTGCGGAATCAAAAAGTGTAACATATCCAGCAACTTGGTCAAGAATGCCTGAGTCTCGGGCCATTTCATGACATAATCATATACATCGCTATCCTGTCCCGTGTGGGGACGTAGTTGGTCCACATAGTGGGGATTAGGCAGGAAGCGCACATCGAATATAAGATCGGCATCAATGGGAATACCATACTTGAAGCCAAAAGAAGTAATGTTCACGGAAAGCATACTGCTCTCCAGATGAGAAAATCGTGAAATAATCCTCGCCTTTAAGGTTGCAGGCTTCATCACACTTGTATCAATAACCTGTGTAGCTGAGCTTTTTAGTTCTTCCAACATCTTGCGCTCCAACCGAATCCCATCCAAAGGCATGCCGTCTGGAGCCAACGGATGACGTCGACGGCTTTCCTTGTACCGCTGTACGAGAACGCCGTCATTCGCATTCAAGAATAAAATTTCACAATGAATCGTAAAATGATCTTTAATATAATTCAACGATTCCGACAAGGCAGTGAAAAATTCTCGTCCGCGTAAATCAATTACGAGTGCCACCTTGCCTATTTTACCGTTAGACTGCTCAATCAACTCGGCAAATTTAGGAATCAGCACAGGGGGCAAATTATCAACGCAGAAGAAGCCCAAGTCTTCCAGGCTCTGAACCGCAATGGTCTTCCCTGCACCTGACATCCCCGTAATAATAATGAGCGTTGCCCACGGCGCAGCATTTTTTAGGTTGTCTGTCATATGGACTTCCCTCTCCTTTTGCTTCTTCGCTCTATGCCAGTACCCGTATTATCAATAACCTGTGGATCAGGAACGTAGCAGCAACCCTGCAGCCCCTACAATACCTGCGTCATTGCCTAACACCGCTGGTACGATATATACACCCTTTTGAAGCGGTTCAGGTGCCAGCTTGGCGTATACGCGACGCATCTCTTCAAATAAAAAGTCGCCTGCTTTAGAAACACCGCCGCCTATAATAAACAACTCTGGATTAAGCACAGCGGCAACCGCTGCCATGGATTTCCCCAAATAAAAGGCAGCCCGGTTCACGATACGCAGCGCGACTTCATCTCCAGCTTTAGCAGCATCAAATACTTCCTTGGCAGCAATTTGATCTTCCAGCGCCAGAGAGGTCCGGTCGCCACGTTCCACAGCGTCCTTGGCCATACGAATGATGCCTGTTGCGGAGGATACAGTTTCCAAGCAACCCATTTTGCCGCATCCACACTGAATAGCCTCCAGATCAGGTACGACACTGATATGGCCAATTTCTCCGGCCATGCCCGAAGAACCTTGGTATATTTTACCGTTTATAATAATACCGCCACCTACGCCTGTTCCCAGGGTATAGCATACGCAGTTTTCGATGCCTTTGCCTGCACCAGCCCAAGCCTCACCCAGCGCAGCAACATTCGCATCGTTGTCTATTTTCACAGGCTTGCCAATCCGGTTCTCTAGGAGCGCACGGATCGGTACGTCACGAAAGCCAATATTAGGAGCGAGGACAATAATACCATCACGAACATTCGTAAAACCTGCAACGCCTGCACCGACACCCTTTAGTTGATCCCACTCATAAGGAGATTGCTCAACAATATGCCGCACATATTTTTCGATATTACCGATGACAACGTCTACACCCTTATCGGTTTCGGTTGGTCCCTCATATGTGTGCAAAAGCTGTCCGTTTTCATTACAAATGCCGACTTTAATCGCGGTACCGCCCAAATCGACACCTACATAGATACTTTCAGACATGTTCCAAGCCACCTTTATGTTTACTTAAAAACCTGGTATGAAATATATGCTTACAATTCCTACTTCATAATAGTAATCCTACGTTCCAACTATAATTGAAGCCCCCGTTACGGTCAAGGACACTTCCTTGTTGAAAAGTGTACGATTAGCGGAACTTTTAACCTCACGCACCCATAAAAAGGAGAAAGCCTGTGCAAAAATGCAGCAGGCTTTCTCCTCCTGAACAAAAGATGCGGCATAACAGAGGTTTCCTTCGCTCTCCCGTTAGCCTTTTTGTGTACTATAGACACGCTTTTACTGATCCAGTGTTTCGCTCCAGTCGTGAACAGCACTGCCTTCGAGATACTTCTCGCAGTCCATAGCCGCCATACAGCCTGTTCCCGCAGCCGTGATAGCTTGACGGTAACGGTTATCCTGTACGTCCCCACAGGCAAAAACTCCGGGGATGTTCGTTTCTGTTGTGCCTGGCTTCACTACAATATAGCCGTGTTCATCGGTATGGATTTGTCCGTTCAGGAAACCTGTGTTCGGTGTGTGCCCGATGGCTACGAACACGCCATCTACCTCAATCAGCTCATCCTGATTGGTTTCATTATTGTGTACCTTCAAACCCTTTAAGCCAGCTTCTCCCGTCACAACTTCCAGAGGAGTCCGGTTTAATGCCCAATGTACTTTTTCGTTCTCACGCGCACGATCTTGCATAATTTTGGATGCCCGCAACTCATCGCGACGATGGACCAAGGTTACGCTGGAAGCAAAACGGGTCAAGAAGCTCGCTTCCTCCATGGCTGAATCGCCACCACCAACCACGACAATCTTTTTCCCGCGGAAAAAGAAGCCATCGCAAGTTGCGCACGTGCTGACTCCGCGACCTACATTGTCTTGCTCACCCGGAATGCCTAGATATTTGGCGGACGCACCTGTAGCAATAATGACCGACTCCGCCTCAATGATGCCTTTACCCTCTACCTTCACTTTAAAAGGACGTTTGCTGAAATCCACTTCCTCAACCCAACCGGAAGTAAATTCAGCGCCAAAACGTTCAGCCTGCTTGCGCATATTATCCATCAGTTCAGGCCCGAGGATACCTTGCTCAAAACCCGGGAAATTTTCAATTTCGGTCGTTGTAGTAAGCTGCCCACCGGGCTGCATCCCTTCAATGATTAGCGGATTCATGTTAGCGCGTGCCAAATAAATAGCGGCTGTGTAGCCTGCAGGACCTGTACCAATAATTATGGATTTATACATACGTTTGTTGCCTCCTTTAAGTGATGTTTGGAGCAGGTCTCAGACCTGCTTTTTAAACGTGGAGAGCGGCTGCTTCAGCTTCTGTTTGATACCACACACGCTGTCAATCTGGCGTGCATAGCGGCTTACGGTCGATACGGAAATACCATAACGATCGGCTACTTCCTGATAGGTGACTGAATGATGATGCATTTTAGCTGTCAAATACTCCAGCGCCGCTGCCCATCCCTCAGTATGCTGAACCATCGGAACTTCCGGGGCAAGCCGATCCAAATACTCCAGCCAAAGCGATCTCAAATCGTGCTGCATGGCCGGATCTGATGGCTTGCTCATGACGGTCAGTACCTTATCCAGCACTGCCTGCCATTGTGGATCGACCGGGGAAGCAGATACATCACCTTCAATTGTATGCGGATCGTTCTCAACCTCCAACTGATCAGAATGTTCCGTTTCCGGGTACATTTTCTGCTCACCCTGCTCCGCTAGCTCTTGCAATACTTGCAAGGCACGGCGTTTCAGCTCATCCTCCTGGTCCGGGTCTTCTACGAAGGACTCCAGTGCCTGACGCACCTCATCATCACCGATCAAGCTTAACGCCTGAATGACCTGAAGCTGAGTCGCCCGGTCCCCGTGGCGCAAGGCCCAGAAGAAGGATGACCGGATTAGCGGGTCCTTCTTCATACTGTCAGGCACCTGATCAGCACCAAACTTCTCCCACATGCGGAATTGCTCCTCAAACGGGAGATGATAATGATAGCTGAGCACTTGCAGCGGTGTCCCCTCCTGCTGGAGTTCCTCCAGTCGGGACAGGAAAAACCGCGGAACTTCCGAGGAAGCATCCTGCTTTTGCAAATGACTCCACAACCGCCGAGCTTCCGCATATCTTCCGGTATTGCTGGCAGCTACCGCCGTATAATGGTACAAAGAAGCATCCGCATTGTTCTCTCCATCGCCATGAAGCAACCTGCGGAAATGTCTGTAGGCCTCCTCATGGCGTCCGAGAATCCCCATAGTGGTCGCCAGCTTGAATACCTGCTCCTCCTGAAACGGTATAGTAACCGCCAAAGTCTGCACCAGACGATCCAATTCCGGGCCGCCGCCCTCGTGCTGATAAAAGATCGCCAAGTTGCACAATGCGTGTAAATTACCCGGCTCATCTTCCAGCACTTGAATAATGGTAGCCTTAGCATTTTGGAACAATCCCATGTAGTAATACGCCAGCGCCAGATTATTCCGCGCAGCGAACATATCCGGTTGTTCCTCTGAAATTTGCTTGAGCAACTGGGCTGCCTGAGCAAATTTCCCCTCCTCCAGCAGGACACGAGCCTGATCATGCTCTACTACTCCCTGCCGGGCCTTAATGCGGTTCAGCTTCGTTGGACGGTCCAGCTCATAATAGAGCAGCTCCATCATTTCCTCCGCTTCATCAAGAAACTGGCCTTCTTCGTCCTCCTCCAGGTACGTGACCAATGCTTTCTCCGCTTCTTCAAACTGCTCCATATTAGCGTAATTATTCGCCATATAGAAATAACACTCTGTCATCGACGAGTCTACGTCACTCAGAACAGAGGACAGGATCTCATTCGAACCTGCATAATCCCCCATCTCTGATAATATACCCGCCATATTGCAATGATTCACCGGATTATCCGGTTCATATTCAACGGCTTTGCGAAAATATTTCAATGCCTTGTCATAATGATTGCGATCAAGCGAGCGCACAGCTTTCTCAAAAAAGAAAGATGCGTCGAAACGCAAAGCAATAATTTTAGGGCTAGGTTCCGATACTCGCAGATGTTTCCCTTTCATAAATAACCAAGGCACCTCCTTTAAAAGTAACTGGCATGTTCATACCCTTCAGTATACCACAACTTCAAAACGACTTGACAGTCGATCCTGCCTCATTCCAAAAATCGGATACACTCTTGTATACCTATAGATATGTATATAACAATACGCTAAATAGCCGAGCGCTTTTTCCCTGTATAAATAGGGAGCGTTCGGCTAACCACTGGAAATGATACTTAGACCCAATAAACGTAATAATTAAAGCGTCAGCGGCACCAGCGAGCGCTCGCGATGCTGAAATACGGCAAGCTCGCGATAGCCGACTTCATATAGAAGAGCGCGTGCCTTCTCCAAGTGCTCGGACAGCTTCGCCGGATCATGAGCATCCGATCCTACGGTCAGCGGGATGCTTAGCGAAAAAGCTTCTTCCAGCATGTGGCGGCTAGGGAACATCTCGGCACAGGGCTTCGAAAGCCCTGATGCATTCAGTTCCATCGCCCGACCGCTACGGGCAACGGCTGAAATTGCGGCACGCTCCAGTTCACGCAGCTCCTCCATTTCCTCCGGCCTCGGATGATAGCCGAAGCGCTTAATGACATCCAAATGACCCATGATGTCATACAAACCGGTAGCTGCCGCCTTGGAAACCGCATCATAATACGTGCGGTACACCTCAAGCACATTTTTGCCTTCCCAATGGTGTACCTGACGGAAGTCCGTGACATCCCATTCACCGAGAAAGTGGACGGAACCAATCACATAATCCCAGGGATACGCGGTGATGATGTCTTCGATTTCTCGTTCCCAGCCCTCGATGTAGTCGCCTTCCAAGCCAACACGAATATCAATTTGCCCTTTAAAACGTTCCTTCAGTTCCAAACATTCTTCCACGTATCGGGGAAGCTCCTCCATAGGCATTGCCATTTCTGGGTAATAGTCAGCCGGTTTTACATGCAGTAGTGGCATGTGATCGGACAAGCCGAGCTGATCCAGCCCTAGCCGAATTCCCTGCTGTACATACTCTTCCAGACTCCCTATGGCATGCCCGCAGCGGGCGTGATGCGTATGATAGTCAATTTTCATGCGGCCCTCCCCCTTTCAACACTACAACAAACCGTACTAATCACGACGAGGACGTTCATGACGGCGATTCAGCTCAGCCAGCACGTCATCGAGCGGTAGCTTGCGCTCCTGCAACAGCACCAGTAGATGATAAATCAAATCGCTGACCTCCAGGCGCAGTTCGTCATTATCTTTATTTTTGGCGGCAATGATTGTCTCGGATGCTTCTTCGCCAACCTTTTTCAAGATTTTGTCTACACCTTTATCAAAAAGATAAGTCGTATAGGCACCTTCAGGACGTGTCTCTTCGCGCTCCTTAATAATCGCCTCCAGCTGGGCAAGCACCTCAAAGCGGTCTGCTGAAGCACTGGAAATATGATCGGTTTGATTTACCAACATGTGGTCTCCTGCATTCCCTGCAACAGGTGCTACAGCCGTTCCTGGCGCGGAAATATCACGGAAAAAGCAGCTCGTTGCTCCTGTATGACAGGCAGGACCGCTCGGAATGACACGTACCAACAAAGCATCACCGTCACAATCCAGCTGGATGGAGGTGATTTTTTGCGTATTCCCCGAAGTAGCCCCCTTGTGCCACAGCTCCTGTCTGGAACGTGACCAGAACCAGGTCTCTCCCGACTCCAAAGATAGTTTCAGCGACTCGCGGTTCATGTAGGCCAGCGTAAGCACCTGAAGCGTAGCATCATCCTGCACAATCGCCGAGACAAGTCCTGCCTCATTCCAGCGTACATTATCCAGTATCTGCTCCAGAGATAGCTGTTGGTTCAATTCGTTGCTCATCGTATCTCCACTCCTCTGCGCTTCAAATCCCGTTTTAGCTCAGGGATTCCTATTTCTTTATAGTGAAAAATCGTTGCTGCTAATCCAGCATCCGCTTTGCCCGCCGTAAACACGTCATAGAAATGCTCCTGTTTGCCTGCTCCGCCAGAAGCGATAACTGGAATCCCGACGGTATCCGATACCGCGGAAGTCAGCGGCAGGTCAAAGCCGTCCTTGGTTCCGTCCGCATTCATGCTGGTCAGCAGAATCTCACCGGCTCCCAACTGTTCAGCTTCCTTGGCCCAGGCTAAGGCTCGGATACCAGATGGCGTGCGGCCTCCGTGCGTATACACTTCCCACTCGCCCCACGCTTCGTTGTACTTGGCATCAATGGCAACAACGATACATTGTGAGCCAAAGCTGCGCGCACCCTCCGCAATCAGCTGAGGGTTACGGACAGCTGCCGTATTTACGCCAATTTTATCAGCTCCGGCACGCAAAATTCGTTTCATATCATCGACATGAGATATCCCGCCACCTACGGTGAAAGGAATGGCGATTTCCCCGGCTGTCTGACGAACTACTTCTTCCATGGTGGCACGCCCTTCAACTGAAGCAGAAATATCCAGAAATACGATTTCGTCCGCCCCTTCCCGATCATAAAGTGCCGCCAATTCCACCGGATCGCCTGCATCGCGTAAGTTCACAAAATTAACGCCCTTAACCACCCTGCCATCCTTTACATCCAAGCAGGGAATAATACGTTTAGCCAGCATGCCTACTCCCCCTATGCCTTTGCTACAGCTTGTACGGCGACCTGTAAATCAATGCTGCCCGTATACAATGCCTTACCAACAATAGCACCGCCTACACCCTCTTTCGCATAGGTGCTCAGCGTGATTAGATCGTCCATCTTGCTGACACCGCCGGAAGCGATCACGGTTCGTCCACTGCTTTTCGCAAGCGCTACGATCGCCTCCACATTCGGACCTTGCATCATTCCGTCGCGGGAAATGTCTGTAAAAATGAACGTTTCCGCTCCCTTGGAGGCCAACTCAGCAGCCAATTCGTCCGCTCGAACCTCCGAGGTTTCAAGCCATCCGCGGGTGGCCACATAGCCATTCCGTGCATCCAGACCAATGGCGATCCGATCACCGTAGGTACCCAATACTGCTTCCGTAAAAGCACGGTCCTCAATCGCTGCCGTACCCAAGATCACACGGCTCACGCCCAGCGACAACAGTCGCTCTACATGTTCACGTGTACGCAAGCCGCCACCCACTTGTACAGGCACTTGCACCGCAGAAGCGATGCGCCCAATGAGCTCATCGTTCACCGGTTGACCTGCTTTAGCACCGTCCAAATCAACCAAGTGAATGTAGGAGCCGCCCAAACGCTCCCATTCTTGGGCAACCTCCACCGGGTTTTCGTTGTATATCGTCTCCTGGTTATAATCTCCTTGTACTAGTCGTACACATTTGCCATCGCGAATATCAATCGCCGGGTATATCGTGAACAAAGTATGACCCCCTTGTGAGCTATTCAACATCTATATGCCATTACATCCATCAACGACCAAAGTTGCCACCAACTGCAGACCCATGAATCGTTACGCTCGCTTTTCCGCTTCCGCTAGTTCCAAAAACTGACGAAGCAGTCGCATCCCCATTTCCCCGCTTTTCTCTGGGTGGAACTGCATGCCATATACATGGCCTCTGCCTACGATAGCTGTTACGGGCCCACCATAATCGGTCACCGCCAGCAGGTCACTTTCGACCTCCGGCTTCGCATGATAGGAATGTACAAAATACACATGTCCTTCCTCCAAGCCCTGTAACAACGGGTGATCCGGCTGAGTCATACACAGACGATTCCAGCCCATATGCGGCACTTTAACCCCCAGATCAGGAGCAAATCGAACGACCTCGCCTGGTAAAATATTAAGCCCTTCGTGACTGCCGTATTCTTCACCACGAGTGAACAATAGTTGCATTCCTAGACAAACACCGAGCAGTGGTTGTCCAGCGCTAGCAACCTCCTGAATTACCCGATCCAATCCGCTGGAACGCAAATGCTCCATAGCGTCCCCGAATGCCCCTACACCTGGCAAAATCACACCGCTGGAGGAACGAATCACTTGGGCATCTCCCGTTACTACAGCCTCATAGCCAAGACGTTCAACGGCCTTGCTCACACTATGCAGATTGCCTCTGCCGTAATCCACAATGGCAATGGACATGGATTACAGCACTCCCTTCGTTGAAGGCACTCCCGTCACCCGCGGATCAATGGATGTCGCTTCATCCAGTGCACGTCCCAGCGCTTTGAACACCGCCTCAATCATATGGTGGGTATTTTGCCCGTAGTGAACGATGATGTGTAGCGTCATGCGAGCCTCCAACGCAAATTTCCACAGAAATTCATGCACCAGCTCCGTCGAAAAGCTCCCTACCTGCTGTGACGGATACTCGGCACGATACTCAAAGTGAGGGCGGTTACTCAGATCAATGACAACCTGCGCGAGCGCCTCATCCATCGGTACAAAGACGCTGGCATAGCGCTTGATTCCTTTTTTATCACCCAACGCTTCCAGCAAGGTTTGCCCCAGACAAATACCAATATCCTCTACGGTATGATGATCGTCGATATCAACATCCCCTCTGGCCTGTACATTCAGGTCAAAGTGTCCGTGCTTGGTGAACAAATCCAGCATGTGATTCAGAAAAGGAACATCCGTTTCAATCTCGGCTTGCCCTGTGCCGTCTACTGCAAAAGATAGCTGAATATCTGTTTCGTTCGTCTTTCGGCTGACGCTGCCTGTACGTCCTGTTACTTTATTTTCGTTCCCCATCGCCATCCACCGCCTTCTTTTCATTGTCCAATCGAACTTGTATCGCCCGTGCGTGTCCTTCCAGTCCTTCATGGCGGGCAAGCTGCATAATCGTCTCTCCATTGCGCAGCAGTGCTTCCTTGCTGTAATAGATCATACTCGACTTCTTGATAAAATCATCAATATCCACTGGCGAAGAAAACCGCGCCGTTCCATTCGTCGGGATAATATGGTTAGGTCCAGCAAAATAATCGCCTACTGGCTCCGAGCTGTATGCTCCCAGGAAAATAGCTCCCGCGTTTTCAATCAGACCCACATGCTCTATCGGCTGCTCTGTCATAATTTCCAAATGTTCCGGTGCCAGTCGGTTTACAATATGGATGCCCTCTTCCAAAGTGTCGACGACAATGATAGCCCCGTATGCCTCCACCGATGCAGCAGCAATATCTCTGCGCGGCAGCTCCGCCAATTGGCGCTGTACTTCAGCCGATACTTCTTCGGCCAAGCGTTGCGAAGGCGTAACCAGTATGGCTGAGGCCATTTCGTCATGTTCTGCCTGTGAAAGCAGGTCAGCTGCCACATAAGAGGCATTTGCTGTATCGTCAGCCAACACAACAATTTCACTTGGTCCCGCTATACTGTCGATATCCACCGCGCCGTAAACCTCGCGTTTCGCCAGTGCTACATAAATGTTGCCAGGACCGCAAATTTTATCGACTGGTTCAATGCTATGTGTTCCGTAAGCGAGAGAAGCAATCGCCTGCGCTCCGCCAACCCTATATATTTCCGTTACACCAGCCTCTGCCGCAGCTACCAGTGTATATGGATCTATCCCTGCCTTGCCGCCTGTCGCCGGGGGTGTCACCATGACAATCTCCGGTACACCAGCCACCTGAGCGGGAATAACATTCATCAGCACCGAGGATGGATAGGCTGCTTTACCGCCCGGAACATACACGCCTACACGTTTCAACGGTCGGATAATTTGGCCGAGCAAGCTACCATCCGGCTGTAAATCCATCCACGAATTACGTTTTTGCTTCATGTGAAAAGCACGGATATTATCCGCCGCCTCTCGAATCGCCTGTAAAAAAGAAGGCTCTACCTTTTCATATGCCGCCTTCAATTCTTCCTCCGTCACACGAAGTTGCTCTGCTATCAGCGATACACCATCAAACGATTGCGTATACCGCAGGACAGCCTCATCCCCTTCTTGGCGTACCGACTGAATAATGGTACGCACAGCCTCATTTTGCTCAGGTGTGCCGTAATCCACCTCCCGTTGGAGACTGAAATCACGGGCTGATACGATCTTCATTTGTCCATTCCCCCTTACTTGCAGCTTGCAGAATGCCCATTAACCATTGGCTTATTCCTTTAGTTCATTTACTCCTGGGGTGCCACCGCACTTGGAATCACCTGATGCAATCGATCACACAATGCCTGAATCGAGCTGTTTTTCATCCGGTAGCTGACCCGATTGGCAATCAGACGACTGGTAATATCCAGTATGCTGATTTGCTCGACCAATCCATTCTCCCGCAAGGTCTGCCCCGTTTCTACCATATCAACAATGCGGTCTGCCAGACCAATTAACGGCGCCAGCTCAATGGAGCCATTCAGCTTAATAACCTCCACCTGCTGGCCTTGCTCCCGAAAATACTGGGAAGCCACATTCGGATATTTTGTAGCGACCCGCTGACGAATACCTGGCTGCCAATCTGGTAAAGCAATCACCGACATCCGACAACGGGCAATCCCGAGATCCAGCAGTTCATACACATCCTTGTTTTCTTCCAGCAAAACATCCTTGCCCACAATGCCAATGTCCGCCGCCCCGTACTCCACATACGTAGGAACATCAACGGGCTTCGCCATAATAAATTCCATGCCCAGCTCGGGCAGTGGGATGACCAGCTTGCGCGTCTCGTCCACATCCAGCGGAATGGGAACCCCCGCTCGGCGAAATAGCTCAGAAGCCTGCTTATAAATCCGTCCCTTTGGCATGGCTACCTTCAATGTTTCCGTCACGGCAATTCCCTCCTTTGTACTGGCTGTCTTCCTTCAGCTGTATAGCTGTATACCTCTGCGTACAGGCCCCGCTGCTCACGACGTCGATCTTCCGGTCCGTCCGTGAGCCCTGTTACCACAGTAAGGCCTGTTGCGCGTAGCTCTGCCGCTACGGACAACGCCTCTTGGCGTCCCTGTTCGTCATAGCGGATAAGTACAGGAAGCTTCGCCTCCATTTGAATACCATCCACACCATCGACGATCCGGTTCGTTTTCAATGCAAATCCTGTTGCAGGTACGGATCGACCAAACTGCTGAAGCAGATTGTCATAGCGGCCTCCGTTGCATACCGGGAACCCAATCTCCGCCGCATAGCCCTCAAAAGTCATTCCTGTATAATATGAAAAATCCCCGATCATGGTAAGGTCGATTAACACATGCTCAGATACGCCGTAAGCCTCCAGCACTTCCCATACCTCGCACAAATGTGCAATGGATTGAATCGTCTGCTGCTCCACACTAAGACGGGTAGCCTGGTCACAAATTTCTTTTCCACCGCGCAGCCGCAGAATAGCCTCAAGTTTATCCCGATGTTCGGGAGCCAAGCCCAAAGCTCCAATCGCTGTTCGGTAGCCCACTACATCACGACTGAGCAACAGTTCCTTTAGCGCTTGTTGTTCAGCCTGACGGCCGGGAATGATTTCCTCAAATAAGCCGTTCAGGAATCCTACATGCCCCATGGCAATTTTAAAAGAGGTCACCCCTGCTGCCTGTAATGATGCAATTGCCAATGCTACAACTTCTGCATCAGCCTCAGGCGAATCATCACCCACCAGCTCCACACCCGTCTGAAAAAACTCCGCTTCTCTTCCTGCTTCTTCCTCAATCGCCCGAAATACATTTGCGTGATAGGAAAGTCGGAGAGGTACTTCCTCTTCCTTTAGCAACGAAGATACCACCCGTGCAATTGGAGCGGTCATATCCGATCGCAGCACCAACGTGGTCCCCCGGTTATTGAGTAATTTAAACAGCTTCCGATCGGAAGTAGAACTAGCCACTCCCACCGTATCGTAGTATTCCATCGTAGGCGTCATAATCTGGCGGTAACCCCAACGCTCCATGCATTCGAGTACATTCAGTTCAATGGCCCGCAGCTTCGACACTGCACGCGGAAGATAATCTCGAACCCCTACAGGGATCTCGAATCCTTTTGGCTTAGACATCTCTATCACCTCATGATTTCACAATATCTTTATCATGGTAAAGTGCTAACAAACTAAAGTATATTCGATATATTATCATGCTCTACTTGTGAACGTCAACCGAACGACGCAGCCCTTTTTTACAGATTCGCCAAGCTGCTGCCCCTCTCTATATTTTATCCAATGCAAAATACATGAATCCTATATGAAAAACATCTATCAACGTATTTTCACGGAGCAAGACCACGCCTACGTTAATTTTTTTTGTGCATATAGAGTTGTTCAGCTCCACTGAAAATTTAAAAACTCTATACTCTAAAAAAAGACTGCCAGCTTTAAGCTAACAGTCCAAATCAAAATATTTAGCTATTCACCTGTTCATCTTTACTCCGGAAAGGAAACTTCGGAACCGTGCCCAAACCGATCCATGCAAATGGAACATATCGAAAACACAACGTCACAATCAGCCATGAGCCAAACAGCGCCAACAACCATCCACCGGCAACGGAGAAGATATATTCTATCGGTGTTCCATGCAAATCTAACTTGCGATACACCCGCAGTAACGCCGGGTGAAGTAAATAAATACCGAAAGAACATGCCCCCAACCAACTGATTAACATTCGCAGCCTATCATTAGTATGACGATATAATAAAACCGAGCACTGAAACAACACTAATGCAGATACGAGGGCATGTGCATTACGGAGTAGTTCATAGATCAGTGAGTCTGCATAGATGCCTTTGCGATATGCTACAAACCATATTTGTACATAAGCTATACCCACGAGTAGCCAAGCCGCCCACAACCCCCACCAACTGATCAACTGACCACGTCTAATTACTGTACCTGACACTGGAAAAAGCCACTTTTTAAACCCTTCATATCCAATCGCTACAGCTGCGCCCAAGGCAAAATAACTGATATACGTAATCGCAAGACTTCCTCTTTCCTCTTGCCAAACGTATTTGTTCAGCAATACAAACCCCCATTGAATGACTAACCCTACTGCCAAAATGATACAGGCTGCTCTCCGTGGACTCGATATCCAATGACATAAGCGCTGCACTCCCCACAACAACAGCGGGAAGACCAAATAAAATTGGATGATGATGATGACATAATACAAATGTGTGTACGCCTTTCCCGTTAACAGCACGAGCGGAAGATCACTGAGCGGCATCAACCCGCGTGTTACCAAGGTCAAATAATACACAAGAGAAAACAAAACGTACGGTAACACAATAAACATCAGTCTTTTTCGGAAAAACACAAGCATATTCTTACCACGAAGCGGCCTATCGACATAATTGTAAAATAAAACAAACCCGCTCACAAAAATAAATACTGGCACTGCAAAGCTACTAAACACATTTAAAAATAAAAAAGGATAAAACAATAGAGAATGACGCGCATCAATTAAAGCCATTGAAGTCGCATGAATGGTAACAACGGCTGCAATTAATATTCCCCGGTAAATATCAAGCTCTGGTATACGTTCTTTTTTGACCAAATCAACACGCTCCCATATCGCCTTGCAAATATGTCTTTTATCAATTTTTAAACATAATCAACATGCATTACCCCACTTATTATACAGAAAAACAACACAAGAAAGACCCCTTAATACATAAGGGGCCTTCCTTATTGTGCTATTTACTACTCATCCACACCAGAGCGTCTTAAATCACGCAACGGATTGCCACCCACAAATGCACCTGCGGGCACGTCTTTATGCACGACCGCTCCAGCCGCTACGATAGCTCCGTCACCAATGGTGACACCCGGCAGAATGGTTGTGTTGGCGCCGATCAGCACATGATCACCAATCACCACTTTACCGATACGATACTCCTCAATGAGGTATTCGTGAGCCAGTATCGTCGTGTTATATCCAATGACCGAATTGTTCCCTATCGTAATATACTCTGGAAAAAAAACATCCACCATCACCATCAGGCCAAAGGCCGCATGTTGCCCCACCTTCATCCCCAGCATTCTGCGGTAAATGACGTTTTTCAGAGAAAGCACAGGACAATACCGGGCAATCTGTATAAAAATAAAGTTCTTAATGCCTTTCCAGCGGCTCACCGTCCGATAAATCTGCCACAACGCATTGGGACCTTCTACAGGATAGCGGTTCACCTTTCTCACGATACATTGACACCTTGAAGCTCCAGCTTCAGCAAATCCCGCATATCATGCAACATGTAGTCAGGCCCATATCCGCGTAGAGTTTCCTCGCCCTTGAGCGACCAAGCTACACCAGCCGATTTCACACCTGCTGCCTGAGCTGACAAAATATCAAAAGAACTGTCTCCGACCATCAATGTATGCTTTGCTTCAGCATTCAAGCCTGCTAAGGCCTTAAGGACTGGCTCAGCGTGTGGCTTAGGATGCTCTACATCGTCCACCGTCACAATATAGTCCATAGAGGAAGTCAGATTGAACAGATTAAGTACACGTATCGTGGATGGTCGTATTTTAGTGGTCACAACCCCTAGCTTAATTCCTCTCGCACGCAACTCCTGAATAACCTCAATGACATATGGAAATGGCTTCACCATTTGATCATGATGAATCTGATTATAAGCACGGTAGTCCTTAACTAACCCAGATACATCCGTTAATCCCGAAAAAGTACGGAGTTGATCGTCCAGCGTTCCACCCATATGAGGAATAATATGCTCCCGCGTCAGCGGATCAGCATCCGGATGATTCAAAATGTGTAGAAATGTGCTGATAATCAACTCATTCGTATCCATGATGGTGCCGTCTAAATCAAACAAAATCGTATTTATCATAGATGCTCCTTCTTGTCCTCGTCCGTGTCTTCCTTAGGTAGCTTATCCGCCGTAGCTGTTGGAGGAACCACGTCCTGTCCTGGACGGGATACCTGTTCTGGCGTCACGTCAGGTACCTGATCAATCCCCGCTTTACTGGAGATAATCGGATCGCTATACCGAGCAACAGATGTGCCCTTCCGGCGACGAACCAAAATGAAAATCACGGCAGCTACCACAATGAAAATAGGCAGCAATTGCGAGATCCGTACATTACCGTAACTCGGGTCCAGATGCCCTGGTTCAAACCCTAACCACACCATAGGAGACCACAAAGCATTCACAAAGGAAGCCAGCCAATCCGGTCCCTGAAAAGCCAAACTGTCCGTCCGTACACGCTCGATGAAAAAACGACCAATCGAGTACCAAATGAAGTAAAAAGCAAACATTTCGCCTGCACGTACAAATTTCATACGACGAATGACGAGCAGCAAAATCACACCTACAATACTCCACAGTGATTCATATAAAAATGTAGGGTGATGGAACACCCCGTTAACGTTCATCTGATTCACAATGAAGTCCGGCAGATGCAGTTGATTTCGCAAAAAAGTCTCTTCCGTCGGTCCACCGTAGGCTTCCTGATTGACAAAATTACCCCAGCGTCCAATCGCTTGACCGATTAGTAGACCTGGTGCGCAAATATCAGCGATACGCCAGAAATTATACCCTTTATACCGGAAATAAATGACCGCACATATAATGGCCCCGATCAAGGCACCGTATATCGCAATACCGCCATTCCAAATTTTGAAAACATCCCATAGATTATCTCGGTAGTCTTCCCATTTGAAGGCTACATAATAAATACGCGCTCCAATAATTGCTGATGGAACACCCAGAAGCAGCATATCCATAAAAAAGTCCTGCGGAATACCGAATCTTTTTCCTTCACGGATGGCAAGATATAGACCCACAAGCGCCGCCAGCCCCAAAATAAGTCCATACCAGTGGACCTTGATTGCCCCGATTGAAAAAGCGATCGGATTCAGCAGTAATGTTGCCGTTGACATATGTTTCTCTCACTCCTCGTTCTTCCTTGCAAACGAACAAATCAACCTTAATCCATCTCTTCCATATCTTCAGAAATCGTAGCAGTCAGCTTGTTTGTAAATTGCAGGGCAGCATTAACGCCCATTTGTTTCAAACGATAGTTCATCGCCGCCACCTCGATAATAACAGCCAAGTTTCGGCCCGGACGAACTGGGATCGTAACCAGTGGAACATCTGTATCAATAATGCGTGTCGTTTCCTCATCAAGACCAAGACGGTCATACTGCTTGTCCTGCTGCCATGCCTCCAGACGGACAACCAATGTAATCCGTTTGTTGTTACGAACTGCACCAGCACCAAACAGCGTCATCACATTAATAATGCCCACGCCACGAATTTCCAACAGGTGACGGATCAGCTCAGGTGCTGTACCATGCAGCTGAAAATCGGACGTTTGCCGAATTTCTACCGCATCATCTGCTACCAAGCGATGTCCACGTTTAACCAGTTCCAGTGCTGTTTCACTTTTACCAATTCCACTACTTCCTGTGATAAGCATTCCCACGCCATACACGTCACACAGTACACCATGAATAGTCGCCGTAGGAGCCAGCTTTCTTTCGAGAAAGCCTGTGATGCGGCTTGATAAAATCGTCGTCGCCATATTAGTACGCAGTACAGGAATATCTCGTTCTGCGCTCGCCTCCACTAACTCAGCCGGTACCTCCAGACCACGTGTGATGATAATGCATGGAGTCAGCTCTGTACACAGACGCTCCATCCGATCCCGTCGCTCCTCAGGTGGCAGCATCCCCAGAAAAGCCAACTCAGACCTTCCCAGAAGCTGTACCCGCTCCTGTGTATGATATTCAAAATACCCGGCCATCTCCAGACCTGGGCGATTCAAATCGTCCACTGTGATCAGTCTTCGCAGACCTTTTTCACCGGAAATAACTTCCATTTGAAACTGCTGTACAAGCTCGGATACCTTTACCTGTTTAGCCATTGTATTCTCCCCTTCATCTGCAACACCGGATTCTATACGTCATTTGATTTATGTAGCTTTACCCTATTAACCATACAGCCCAACGCCAGTCTATGCTGCACTGCATCAATCCACACTCCACTTGATTTAACACTATGGTTCCAGGCTAACTCTATTCCGACAGCTGGATTGATCCCATCTAGGACCCTTGCCAACGAACCTTGCCTGCATCTAGACCTGTACCATTGTACCCATCGTATCGGAATTTTCCAATGAATGCAATGCCGAAGCTAGTAGCCGTATGCGATATACAAAAAGAGTCGCAGTTCTCCGCTTGGGGAAAACTGCGACTCTCTTCCAGAGGCAAATTTTATTCGCCAACCAGAATACTCAATTCCGATTCCTTATCAAAAATATGAACCTTGTTCATATCAACAGCCAACTTCGCTTTAACACCATCACGAGTATTGGAACGTCCGTCTACACGGGCAATAATCGTATCATTTCCGGCACCGCTCAAGTACAACAGCATTTCATGACCGAGATTTTCCGTTACATCCACAGTGGATGTAAAGATCGTATTCGGAGAAGCCTCTAAGAATACAGGCTCTTCATGAATGTCCTCAGGACGGATACCCAAGATCACTTCTTTGCCGATATAGCCCTTCGCTTTTAAAATCTGTCCTTTACCTTCTGGTACGAACAGATCTAGACCTGGCGCAGTAAAATGCAATGCACCTTCTTTTTCAACCAGCTTACCTGTGATAAAGTTCATCGTAGGAGAGCCGATAAAACCAGCAACGAACAGATTCACTGGACGGTTGTACAGTTCATCTGGGGAAGCAGCTTGTTGGATAATACCATCCTTCATAACTACAATCCGATCACCCATCGTCATGGCTTCAATCTGGTCATGTGTTACATAGATACAAGTGGTTTCAAGGCGTTTAACCAGTTTAGTGATTTCAGCACGCATTTGACCACGAAGTTTAGCATCCAAGTTGGAGAGCGGCTCATCCATCAGGAAGACTTGAGGATCGCGGACGATCGCACGGCCCAGAGCGACACGTTGGCGTTGACCACCGGACAGCGCCTTAGGTTTACGTTCCAGCAAGTGCTCGATATCGAGGATTTTGGCAGCTTCGCGTACTTTCTTGTCGATTTCTTCTTTCTTCACTTTGCGCAGTTTCAGACCGAACGCCATGTTCTGGTACACGCTCATGTGCGGATACAGGGCGTAGGATTGGAATACCATCGCGATATCGCGGTCCTTTGGAGCCACGTCATTCACAACACGATCCCCAATGTACAATTTACCATCTGAAATTTCCTCCAGACCAGCAATCATACGAAGTGTAGTAGACTTCCCGCAACCGGAGGGACCAACCAATACGAGGAATTCTTTATCTCGAATGTCCAAATTGACATCAACAACCGTAGCTTTATCTGCACCCGGATATTTTTTGAAAATATGCTCTAAGCGTACACCAGCCATAGCTTTTGCCTCCCTAAGATCAAGTTATGAAATCGAATACATTTCTTACTTGTATCTTACCCTAGTCCACGTAGCGTGGCTATTCGCAAACTGCACAAAAATGCTATTTCCTTTTTGTCACTTTGTACAATAGGAGATAGAGCTTGACCAAAACCGCATCATTAAACGTCCGCACGTCCAATCCGGTCTCCTGTTTGATCTTGTCTAAACGGTAAATTAACGTATTTCGATGCACATACAGACGCTTAGCTGTCTCACTCACATTACAATCCAATTGAAAAAAGATATCTAATGTAGCCATCGTTTCTGAGTCTTCCAGTATGACAGATGATTTCATTACCTGTTCTAAAAATAGTACACGTTGTTCCTTGGGAATGCGGCTTAATAGCCTTTCTAAATGAAGCTCCCATGAAAAGTGGATGTGCTCTGTTACATGAAAAATCTTGCCCAGATGTATCGTCTCCCATAACAAATTCAGCTCTTGGGGAAGACTTTGCAAAGGGATCGAAGGCTTAGAAACCGCCAAATGGAATACACCCACCCACTCATTCGCAATAAGCTCATATAGGCCCAAGCTAAAAGCTGTAAGAACCTCCTCCAGCGATTCCGTAAAATCTGCATCCCTGGATTCAGTGTCTTTATCCCGTTCATCGTCCGCTCCTAATAAAAGCTCCTTTTTAGCCATAATCAGCCAAGACTGTTCGTCCAATGGAGTAAGCAGCACTTCCCCTCCAAAATAGCTCGCGAACAATCGATGGAGCTGCGTATAGGTAATAGCCCCCTCCTGTGTTCCCTCGCCATTCAGTAAAATCGGAACCATACACGCTGATAGCGAATCACGAAGCTGCAATTCATCAGGAACCTCTTCTTCCCTGTTTAGATTGGCAGCCTGCTGTATGAGCCATTGTCCAAAACGATTCATCCGCTCTTCCTCGCTATAAACTGGGTTATCCGACAATTGTGGACCGTTCTGCCAGACCTGCTCCATGTTCCCCAATAGCGCTTCTACCAGTTTCCGTTCTCGATCCGTCAAATATCTGGCCTCTACCACAAAGGCAGCCAGTTCACCTGCCGACGCACGAAACGGAAAATATAGCTTGTTGTCATGGACAAACGATCTATCCGGTATAACTGAATCGGCTGTCTCTCCCTCTGCCATCATTTCCGGGCACCAGGGCACTATGGTAAAAGGCGCTTGAATAATATTCTGAAGCTGTTGCTGAATCCATTCTGTATTCAGAGTCACGCGATCACCACTTCACTTTTTTTAGAATATAGAATAAGCACTAAGCGAACATAATGAACTCATTATAACCTGTCGATACCGTAAAATAAAAAAGCTATATAAAAACATAACTTAAAACAACACAAAAAAAGCCATCAACTATAGGTTGATGACTTCTGATGAGCCATGAAGGACTCGAACCTTCGACACCCTGATTAAAAGTCAGGTGCTCTACCAACTGAGCTAATGGCTCGTAAAACTGGTGGAGGATGATGGATTCGAACCACCGAACCCGTAAGGGAGCAGATTTACAGTCTGATGCGTTTGGCCACTTCGCTAATCCTCCATATAAAGGTGGCTCGGGACGGAATCGAACCGCCGACACGAGGATTTTCAGTCCTCTGCTCTACCGACTGAGCTACCGAGCCATACCCATTAACAAAAAAATAAAGTGCGGAGGGATACCCCTTCCCACTTTAGTACGGAAAAACTATTGAATTGAAAAATGGCGGAACTGACGGGATTCGAACCCGCGATCTCCTGCGTGACAGGCAGGCATGTTAGGCCTCTACACCACAGTTCCCTAGATTTTTCAAAATTCAAAAATGGTGCCGGCGAGAGGACTTGAACCCCCAACCTACTGATTACAAGTCAGTTGCTCTACCAGTTGAGCTACACCGGCACAATGGTGGAGGCTGAGGGGATCGAACCCCCGACCCTCTGCTTGTAAGGCAGATGCTCTCCCAGCTGAGCTAAGCCTCCTGGGTATGTATGGTAGCGGCGGAGGGGATCGAACCCCCGACCTCACGGGTATGAACCGTACGCTCTAGCCAGCTGAGCTACACCGCCATAACATAATATTTCGCTAGCTTGTCCTAAATGGCGGAGAGAGAGGGATTCGAACCCTCGCACCACTTTCGCAGTCTAACCCCTTAGCAGAGGGTCCCCTTATAGCCACTTGGGTATCTCTCCATATAAATGGACTCGCTTAGCAAAACTCCGCAAGTTATTCTGTATCTCACCAAAGTGATTTGGAATATCAAGCGCAATTTCAAGGTTACACCCTGAAAACTGGATCCGAAACTCATTTGCGTTTTATTTTAGGATAAGCCCTCGACCGATTAGTATTGGTCAGCTCCATGCATTACTGCACTTCCACCCCCAACCTATCTACCTCGTCGTCTTCAAGGGGTCTTACTAATTGGGAAATCTCATCTTGAGGGGGGCTTCACGCTTAGATGCTTTCAGCGCTTATCCCTTCCGTACATAGCTACCCAGCGGTGCTCCTGGCGGAACAACTGGTACACCAGCGGTACGTCCATCCCGGTCCTCTCGTACTAAGGACAGCTCCTCTCAAATTTCCTACGCCCACGACAGATAGGGACCGAACTGTCTCACGACGTTCTGAACCCAGCTCGCGTACCGCTTTAATGGGCGAACAGCCCAACCCTTGGGACCTACTTCAGCCCCAGGATGCGATGAGCCGACATCGAGGTGCCAAACCTCCCCGTCGATGTGGACTCTTGGGGGAGATAAGCCTGTTATCCCCAGGGTAGCTTTTATCCGTTGAGCGATGGCCCTTCCATGCGGTACCACCGGATCACTAAGCCCGACTTTCGTCCCTGCTCGACTTGTAGGTCTCGCAGTCAAGCTCCCTTCTGCCTTTGCACTCTTCGAATGATTTCCAACCATTCTGAGGGAACCTTGGGGCGCCTCCGTTACTCTTTAGGAGGCGACCGCCCCAGTCAAACTGCCCACCTGACACTGTCCTCGCACCGGATCACGGTACCAAGTTAGAACCTAGATACGATCAGGGTGGTATCCCAAGGATGCCTCCTCTCAAGCTGGCGCTCAAGATTCTACGGCTCCCACCTATCCTGTACAGATCGTACCCAAATTCAATATCAAGCTGCAGTAAAGCTCCATGGGGTCTTTCCGTCTTGTCGCGGGTAACCTGCATCTTCACAGGTATTAAAATTTCACCGGATCTCTCGTTGAGACAGCGCCCAAGTCGTTACGCCATTCGTGCGGGTCAGAATTTACCTGACAAGGAATTTCGCTACCTTAGGACCGTTATAGTTACGGCCGCCGTTTACTGGGGCTTCGGTTCATAGCTTCGCCCCGAAGGGCTTACCACTCCCCTTAACCTTCCAGCACCGGGCAGGCGTCAGCCCGTATACTTCGCCTTGCGGCTTCGCACAGACCTGTGTTTTTGCTAAACAGTCGCTTGGGCCTTTTCACTGCGGCCCCCTCGGGCTATTCACCCTACCGAGGCACCCCTTCTCCCGAAGTTACGGGGTCATTTTGCCGAGTTCCTTAACGAGAGTTCTTCCGCGCGCCTTAGAATTCTCTTCTCGCCTACCTGTGTCGGTTTGCGGTACGGGCACCTTCTCCTGGCTAGAGGCTTTTCTTGGCAGTCTGAGATCATGACCTTCGCTACTACAATTTTCGCTCCCCATCACAGCCCAGCCTTAACGATGTGCGGATTTGCCTACACATCAGCCTCACTGCTTAGACGGACATCCATCAGTCCGCGTCACTACC